>NZ_JBNAMV010000004.1:0-2163226 GCF_049705945.1 Salarchaeum japonicum | reverse complement strand
CGAGGACGCCGACGACGTTCTCCAGTTCATTCGCGCTGCCCGGGAGTACGGACGGGTCGCCGACACCGAGAAGCGCTACCGCGTCCACATTCATCGGGGCGGCGAGCACGTCGCGACCTACGAGAAGGACACCTTCCTCGTCTACAACACGGACGGCGACCTCCTCCGCCGCCACAGCCTCATCCCGAGCGGTATCGAAATCTAGTCGAACGGCCCCGGGTCGTCGGTCGCGGACACCCGCCACGTGAACGTGCCGTCCTGGTGGACGTGCCCGCCGAGGTAGGACGCGCGGTCGTCGTCGCTCGGCGCGGGGTTGAACGCGGTGTGACCGCCATTGTTCTCCGGTTGGTCGCCGTCCATCGTGAACTTCACCTCGTACCAGGCGTCCTCGGTGAACACGGCGTCGTACGTCTGCGGTTCGTCCGGTCGGGCGACCGTCGACGCGGTGAGGGTGCGCTGGGGACCCGGGACGGCGGGGTCGCCGGCCACGCCGGGCCCGCCGTCCGCCGGTTCGGTGCCGGCGTCCACGACCCGGAGCGTGATTTCGTGGGGCACGTCGTGGTCGTTGACGAACCGGAGCGACCCGGCGGGAACGTCGTCTGTGTCGTTCGTGAGCGCGGTACAACCGGCGAGCGCGCCGCCGAGAGCGGCACCGGCGGTCGCGAGGTACGTTCGTCGCGTAGGGGAGGGCATCGTCACCCAAGTCTCGTCGGATACGTGATAAAATCCGGTGGTCGACCGCAGGGGTAAAGCCGTCCGCTCGTGTTCGTCCGAGCATGGAGTTGTTCGGGACTGCCGGGATTCGTGGGAGTTCGACGGACCGCGTGACGCCCGAGCTAGCGCTCGCGGTCGGGCGCGCCGCGGGCGTGGACGCCGAGGAGTTCGTTCTCGGACGGGACGGCCGCGAGACGGGGGGTGCGCTCGCGGACGCGATGGCCGCCGGCCTCCGGAGCGCGGGCGCGGATGTGCGTCGAGTGGGCGTGGTTCCGACGCCGGCGCTGGCGTTCGCGTCACGGGGCCGCCGCGGCGTGATGCTGACCGCGTCACACAACCCCCCGCAGGACAACGGCATCAAGCTGTTCGACGACGGCACGGAGTACGACGCGGGCCAGGAGTCGACCATCGAGGACCGGGTCGCGGCCGACGACCCGCCGGCGGTGTGGGACGCGTGGGGGGACGCGGAGAACGCGGACGTGCTGGACGAGTACCGGACGGCGGTGGCGGCGTACGCCAGGGAGTTCGGCGCGAGCCTCGACGGTCTCAAGGTCGTCGTGGACTGCGGGAACGGAATGGGGAGCGTGGCGACGCCGCACGTCCTCGAATCGCTCGGCGCGGAGGTCGTGGCCTTGAACGCGAACGTGGACGGCCACTTCCCGGGACGGCCGAGCAAGCCGACGCCGGAGACGCTCGGCGACTTCACGAACTTCGTCGCGAACGCGGACTGCGCGTTCGGCGTCGCGCACGACGGCGACGCGGACCGAATCGTCATCGTGGACGCCTCCAGCGAGGTCGTGCACGAGGACACGGTACTCGCGGTGCTGGCGGAGCGCTACACCCGCGCGAGCGGCGCGCTCGACCCCGTAGTGGTGACGACGCCGAACGCGTCCGCGCGCATCGACGAGCGGGTTCGGGCGGCGGGCGGGCGCGTCGAGCGCGTTCGACTGGGCGCGCTCCACGAGGGAATCGCGTCCGCGGAGGCCGCGGGCGGTGACGTGGTGTACGCGGCGGAACCGTGGAAGCACATCCATCCCGGGTTCGGCGGGTGGATCGACGGCGTGGCGAGCGCGGCCGTTCTCAGCCGACTGGTCGCCGCGGAGGGGTTGGACGCGCTCCGCGCGCCCGTGACCGAGCGACCGTACCGGAAGGTGAGCGTGGACTGTCCGGACGAGCGGAAGGCGGCCGTGATGGACGCGCTCGAAACCGAGATTCCGGCGGCGTTCCCCGACGCGGACATCGACACCGAGTACGGCGTGCGCGCGGAGTTCTCGGACGGCTCGTGGACGCTCGTCCGCCCATCCGGCACGGAGCCCTACGTTCGCGTGTACGCGGAAGCGGACGACGTGGACGCGCTGGTGGACGACGTGGCGGAGCTCGTCGAGGGCGCGGTGGCGAACACATAACCCAGCGTACACACGTATGTGACCAAGTTCCGCATTCGAACGACGGATTTATTCGCGTACGCGGTATTTCTGTAGTCGATTATGGTGGATACCGACGACCGGCGGCGGCAGTTCCTCAAGCTTTCAGGTGCCCTCGGAGCGGCGGGTCTCACGGGCCTCGCTGGCTGTTCGAGCGGCGGGGGCGGTGACAGCGCGGCAGCAAACATCGGTATGGTGTACGCGACCGGCGGAATCGGGGACGGGTCGTTCAACGACCAGGCGCAGACTGGTATCCAGCGCGCCGCGGACGAACTCGATATCACGTACGAGGAGTCCCAGACCGAGACGAACTCGGACTTCCAGCCGACTCAGCGCCAGTACGCGCAGTCCGGTGACTTCGACCTCGTCTCCTGCATCGGGTACGCGCAGTCGGACGCGCTCTCCACGAACGCGGTGGATTTCCCCGACCAGAAGTGGGCTATCGTCGATTCCGTCGTGGACGAGCCGAACGTCGCGAGCTACGGGTTCCGCGAGCACGAGGGGTCGTTCCTCGTCGGATACATGGCAGGCATGCTCACCACGCAGGACTTCTCCGCGGGCGCGGGCAGCACGACGAGCGACACGAACACCGTCGGGTTCGTCGGCGGGACGGAGACGCCGCTCATCCAGAAGTTCGAAGCCGGCTTCGAAGCAGGCGTCGGCCACCACGACGACTCCATCGAGGTCATCACGTCCTACGTCGGTTCCTTCAACGACCCCGCGGCGGGCCAGGAGCAGGCGCGCTCGATGTACAACGGCGGCGCGGACATCGTCTACCACGCCTCCGGCGCGACCGGTGTCGGCGTGTTCCGCGCGGCACAGGACATGGGCAAGTTCGCCATCGGCGTCGACAAGGACCAGTCCATCACCCAGGAGTCCTTCGCGAACGTCATCCTCGCGAGCATGGTCAAGCGCGTCGACACCGCCGTTTACACCGCCGTCGAGAGCGTCGTGAACGACAACTTCGCGGGCGGCGAGCAGACGACGTTCGGCCTGAGCGACAACGGCGTCGAAGCCGTCTACGGCGACCAGATCGGCGACCAGATTCCCGAGGACGTGAAGTCGAGCGTCGCTGACGCCCGAGAACAGATTATCGCGGGCGACATCACTGTCCCCTCGACACCCCAGTAACAACGCCACCCCCGCTTTACTGCATGTCAGACGCAATCACGCTGACGGACGTCACCAAGCGATTCCCCGGCGTCGTCGCGAACGACGCCGTGTCGCTCTCCGTCGAGTCCGGGTCCGTCCACGCCCTGCTCGGAGAGAACGGCGCAGGGAAGACGACGCTGATGAACGTCCTCTACGGACTGTACGAGGCCGACGAGGGAACGATAGCAATCGACGGTACGCCCCGGGAGTTCGACAGCCCGCGGGACGCCATCGACGCCGGCATCGGAATGATCCACCAGCACTTCATGCTCGTGGACACGATGACGGTCGCCGAAAACGTCGTCCTGGGTGACGAACCGACGACGTGGTTCGGCCTGCGGACGGACGCCGACGCTGCGCGCGAGGCCGTTCGCGACCTCTCCGAGCGCTACGGGTTCGACGTGGACCCGACCGCGCGCGTCGAGGACATCAGCGTCGGAGAGAAGCAGCGCGTCGAGATCCTGAAAGCCCTCTATCGGGGCGCGGACACGCTCGTGCTTGACGAACCGACCGCTGTACTCACGCCGCAGGAGGTCGAGGACCTGTTCGCGGTGTTCGAGGAACTCACCGCGGAGGGGAAGACCGTCCTGTTCATCACGCACAAACTCGGCGAGGCGATGGCGGTCGCGGACGACATCACCGTCCTGCGGGACGGCGTGAACGTCGGGACCGTCGACGCCAAGAACACGACCCAGGAAGACCTCGCGGAGCGGATGGTCGGCCGGGACGTGCTGTTCGAAATCGAGAAGGACGCGGTGACCGCGGGGGCGGTGTCGCTCGCCGCGGACGGTCTCACCGTCACCGACGCCGATGACGTGGCGCGCGTGGACGACGTGGACTTCGAGCTTCGAGAAGGCGAAGTCCTCGGCATCGCGGGCGTCGACGGGAACGGCCAGGCGGAACTCGTGGAGGCAATTACGGGCCTCCGCGAGCCGGACGCCGGCACCGTCCGATTGCACGACGAGGACGTGACGACGGCGTCCCGCCGCGACCACATCGACGCGGGCCTCGCGTACATTCCCGAGGACCGCCACGCGCGCGGCCTCGTGATGGACTTCGACCTCGTCGAGAACGGTATTCTCGGCGCACAGCACGGCGCGCCGTACGCCTCCCGCGGCGTGCTCGACTGGCGGACCGCGCGCGACCACGCCGAAGACATCGTGGACACGTACGACGTGCGGCCCGCCGACGCGGACGCGGACGCCGCCTCATTCTCCGGCGGGAACCAGCAGAAGTTCATCGTCGGCCGCGAACTCGAACGCGACCCGAGCGTCGTCGTCGCCACCCACCCGACGCGGGGCGTGGACGTGGGCGCGACCGAGTTCATCCACGACGAACTCCTCAACCGCCGCGCGAGCGGGGATGCCGTCCTCCTCGTCTCTTCGAAACTCGACGAGGTGCGGAGTCTCTCCGACCGCCTCGCGGTGATGTACGAGGGCGAGTTCGTCGCCGTCGTCGAACCCGAGAACGTGACGGAGGAAGAACTCGGCCTGCTGATGGCCGGCGAATCCCCGGAGGGGTTCGATGAGTAAGTACCGCCGGGCGCTCGAACGACTCGTGGACGCGTCCGCGAAGGAACGCATCGCGGTGAGCGCCGCCGCGCTCGCGCTCTCCATCCTCGTCGGCGCGCTCGTCGTGTTCGTCTCCGGTATCGTCGCGACCTGCGCGTCGCCCGCGTTCAGCGTGCTCGGCGTCGGCGTCTGCTACGACCCCATCAACGTCTTCACCGAGCTGTTCCTCGGCGCGCTCGGCCACCCCGAACAGGGCGGCTGGTCGCCGACGAACTACCGCATCGCCATCGCGCTCCAGCAGACCACCCTCCTCATCTTCACCGGGCTCGCGGTCGCGGTGTCGTTCCGCGCGGGCCTCTTCAACATCGGTGTGCAGGGCCAGCTCGTGTTCGGCGCGCTCGCCGCCGCGGTCGCCACCATCTGGGCGGGCGCAATCGCGCCGACCGGCATCCTCGGCACCGTCTTCCTCGTGCCGCTCGGCCTGCTCGCCGGCGCAATCGCCGGCGGCCTCTACGGCGCGCTTCCGGGTGCGCTCAAGGCGTACGGCGGCGCGAACGAAGTTATCACGACCATCATGCTGAACTTCATCGCGTCGAACGTCGCGTACGTTCTCGTCTCCACCTTCCTCATGCCCGAATCCAGCCAGCTCGTCCAGACCGCCGTCATCCCGGCGGCGGCGAAGATACCGAACGTTCCGTTCATCGGGTTCGAGGCCCGGGACGCGTTCAGCCTCCTCGCGCTCCTCGGCGCGCTCGCGTTCATCACCGGCATCGCCTACCTGCTCGCGAAAACGTCGTTCGGCTACGACATCCGCACCAGCGGACTGCAGGAGGAAGCCGCCGCGTACAGCGGCGTCGACGCGAAGCGAACGACCGTCCTGAGCATGGCGCTCTCCGGCGCGCTCGCCGGCGTCGGCGGCGCCGTCTGGGTGTTGATGGTGAAGGGACGGTTCCTCACCGGCCTCCCGTCGCTCGGCTTCGACGGCATCACGGTGAGCATCCTCGCCGGCAACAACCCAATCGGGGTCGGCGCGGCCGCGTTCCTCTTCGGCGTCCTCAAGTCCGGTACAATCGCCGTCGACTTCTCGACGGACGTCCCGGTCGAACTCGTGGACGTGCTGCGCGGCCTCATCATCCTGTTCGTCGCGATGCCGGAGTTCTTCCGGCTCATCGGGAAACGCTACCTCGGCCTCGGAGGTGAGCAGCGTGCGTAACACGCTCCGCGCCGCAGTCGGCGTGTTCGCCGCGCTCGTCGTCCTCGGCCTCGTCTTCCCCGACTCCCTGTTCGGTCTGGTCACCGACACCGGGACCGCGGAGGCCGCGCTCCGCCTCGCCGTCCCCATCACGCTCGCCGCGCTCGGCGGCATCTTCGCGGAGAAGAGCGGCGTCATCAACATCGGCCTCGAAGGCCTCCTCATCGTCTCCGCGTTCGCGGGCGTCGCCGCCGTGAAACTCCTCGGAACCGGCAGCAGCGTCGGCCCCATCCCGTCTATCTGGGTGGCGTTCCTCGTCGGCGTGCTCGCGAGCACGCTGCTCGCGCTGCTGTTCGCCGTCGTCTGCATCGAGTTCGAGGCGGACCAGATTATCGCCGGACTCGCGGTGTGGCTGGTCGCGCTCGGCATCGCGCCGTTCGCGTCCGTCGTGCTGTTCGGCACGAAGAACGTCCAAGTGTCCACGCTCGGCGACATCTCGATTCCCGTGCTCTCCACGATACCCTACTTCGGGGACGTGGTGTTCTCCGCGAACGTCATCGTCTACATGATGTTCGTCGCCGTGCCCGCGTGCTGGTACGTGCTCAACCGCACCCAGTTCGGTCGGTGGGTCGAGGCGAGCGGGGAGAACCCGAGTGCGCTCGACACCGCCGGGGTGAGCGTCGACCGCGTCCGGTACGCGAGCGTCCTCATCTCCGGCGTGCTCGCCGGCATCGGTGGCGCCGCGCTCTCGCTCGGGCACGTCGGCGCATTCACCGCCGGCGGCGCGACGATGGTGAACGGCAAGGGCTTCATCGCCATCGCCACCTACCTCTTCGGGAACTACAACCCGCTCGGGACGCTCGTCGCCACGCTGCTGTTCTCCGGTCTGGACTCGCTCCAGATCGGCCTCCAGCAGGCCGGTATCGCCATTCCCTCGGAGCTCGTGCAGACGATTCCGTACGTGACGGTCATCGTCGTGCTCGTGTTCGTCGGCCGCACCCGCATTCCCGCGGCCGCCGGCGACCACTACGACTCCGGCGAGGACTCCCGGTAAAGCGAACCACCTTTTCCGTCCGCGCGCGGACTCACGCCCATGGACGACCTGATGCGGGCCGCGCGAGACGCCTACAAGAACGCCTACGTTCCCTACTCCGACTACCGGGTCGGTGCCGCCATCGAAACCGCCGACGGAACCGTCTACACGGGCTGTAACGTCGAGAACGCGAACTACAGCAACAGCATGCACGCCGAGGAAGTCGCGGTCTCGCAGGCCGTCGCGGACGGCCACACGGAATTCGAACGCCTCGCTGTCTCCTCCGCAGAGCGGGACGGCGTCACGCCCTGTGGGATGTGTCGGCAGACGCTCGCGGAGTTCTGCGACGACGACTTCCCGGTCGCCGTGGACGGCGACGAGGGCGAGGTGTACGAACTCGGCGACCTCATCCCGAACACGATTACGCGGGGAATGCTCGACTGAGGCGCTCCCGATTGAGGAGAACGAAGCCCGCGAGCACGACCGCGAACCCGACGACTGTGAACGCCGTGATTGCTTCTCCGAGGAGAAGCCAGCCGGCGAACGCAGCGACCAACGGGACGATGTACGCGACAAGGTTCGCGTATATCGCGCCAGCGGTCGCGATGAGTTCGAAGTAACAGACGTACGCGAGCGCCGTTGCGACGACGCCGAGGTAGGCGAGCGCGAGCAGGAGGTCCGTCGTCACGGTCGCGTCCGCGAGGTGCTGGTCGACGGCGAACGCGCTCGCGTGCAGGAGGACCGCGCCGACCGCCATCGCCCACATCGTCACCGCGGCCGTGGAGAGCGACCCGCCGCTGAGGCGGTTCGAGAACACGCTTCCGACGGCGACCGAGGCTGCCGCGACGAACACGAGCGCCAGGCCGAGCGTGCTCTCCGAGAGCAGTGAGCTCGGCGACGGATGCGCGACGATGACGACGCCGACCAAGCCGAGCGCGACGCCGGCGAGTTCGTCTGCGGCGAGACGCTGTGACGGCAGGAACATGCGCGTCAATCCGACCGAGAGAATCGGGTTGAGGCTGTAGATGATGGCGGCGACGCCGCTCGTGAGGTACTGTTGTCCGACGAACAGGAATCCGTTGTTGAACGCGACGATGAGCACGCCGCTCACCAGCACGGAGAGCACGTCAGTGCGCGTACTCGGAAGGACGTTCGAGCGAGCGGTCGTGGCGAGCACGAGCGTCGCGAGGACGACGAACCCGACATCGAACCGGAACGCCGCGTAGAGCACGGGCGGAACGTTCGCCAGTCCGGTCTTGATGGCGACGAACGACCCACCCCACGCGAGCGCCACGTACGTGAAGAGCGCGGCGGGATGGCGGAGGTTCACAGTCGGCCGTCGGTTTCCGGCGTGAAGTCGGTTCGTGTTCCGGCATCGAACGGGAAGACCCTTGTGCGCCGCCCGCCGACGCGACGGTATGCCCGGTGATTCTGAGGACCCGAACGAGGAGGTCCAGTACCACGTGGAACTCACGGAGGGTGACGTTGCGGACACCGTTCTCTTGCCCGGCGACCCCGAGCGAGTGGAGAAGATTTCGGAGTTCTGGGACGACTACGAGGAGAAGGCGTACCACCGCGAGTACCGCACGCTCACGGGGACGTACGACGACGCGCCAATTTCGGTGACCTCGACGGGTATCGGCAGTCCGTCTGCGGCCATCGCGGTGGAAGAGCTCGCGCGCGTCGGCGCGGACACGTTCATTCGCGTCGGCTCGTGTGGCGCGCTCTCAGCGGAGATGGACGTGGGCGACCTCGTCATCTCCACGGGCGCGGTCCGTCAGGAGGGGACGAGCGACGAGTACGTCCGCGAGGACTATCCGGCAGTCGCGCACGACGAGGTCGTGAGCGCGCTCGTCGCGGCGGCGGAACGCCTCAATCACGACTACCACGTCGGCGTGACGATGAGCGCCGACGGCTTCTACACGGGCCAGGGCCGCCCCGGGTTCGGCGGCTATCAGGCGGCCGGGAGCGAGGACCTCATCGAGGAACTCGAAGCGGCGAACGTGAAGAACATCGAGATGGAGGCCTCGGCCATCCTCACCATCGCGAACGTCTACGGTCTGCGCGCGGGCGCTGTCTGCTCGGTCTACGCGAACCGCGCCACCGGCGAGTTCCGGGCGGAAGGCGAGTATCGGGCGTCCGAGACAGCGAGCCTCGCCGTGAAACTCCTCGCGAAGATGGATGCGAAGAAAGCGGAGGAAGGCGTGGACCGCTGGCACGCGGGTATGAGTCTCGACTGACCTGGGACTTGCACGGCGGCGCGTCGGTGGTCGCGGTGGGCGCGCCGCCGGGTTTCGCGCTCCCACGCGCGGTCTGTTTCAGACCACGCTGCACGCTGGCCGCGTGTTCGTATTTGAACGTTCGCGTCACTCAGTCATTCGTGACGAAAGTACTCTCAAGTGGTGGTTTCGGGATTCTCAGAAGCCTTCGCGGAGGAAGGTGGTGGTTTCGGGGTAGAGGGCGTCGAGCGCCTGCGTGGTGTCGTCGTCGGTGTGGATGTCGTTGGTTCGTGCGAGGTCGGTGGCGGTTCGGTGGCCGACGGCGAGTTGGGTGAGCGTGCCGATGTCAAGCGAGAGGTCGGCGTCGTCGTGTGTTCGTTCGACGCTGGGTGCGCCGTTGGTGACGGTGAGGCGGAAGGTGTCGTCGTTCCAGTCGGCGAGCGTGTCGGTGACGGCGATGGTGAGGTCGGCGTCGATGGCGGGGTAGTCGAGCGCGGTGAGCGCGTCGGGAACGTCGACGATGCGGACCATCGGGCCGGCGGAGACGGTGGTGTCGACCTCGCCGGGGTCGGGGACGACATCGAGGAGCGGGGAGTCAACGGGGCCGCGGAGGCGGACTGTCTCTACCTGGGAGTCGTGGTCGGCGAGGAATCCGAGGACGGCGAGGTAGGCGCCGTGGTCGGTCCACGCGGCGTCCTGTACGGCGAGCGTCTTCCCGTCGTCGGACTCGACGCGGTAGACGAGGTACGCGCGGTCGGTTCCGGTGGCGTCCTGCCAGCAGTAGACGTAGGGGTCGGTGTCCCAGCCGCTGAAGACGCGTTTTCGCCACCACTCCTCGGTTCGGTCAAGCGTGAGTTCGTAGCGCTCGCCGTGCGCGGCGAGCACGCTCGGGAGGCGGTCCCAGTCGTCGGCATCAAGGCGGCCCCAGGTGCCGAGCGGGGCGTCGTCCCGGGCGAACGCGAGCGCGTCTGGGGGGCACTCGTGCGTGACGTACTCCGTGGCGGTCGCCCAGCCGAACTGCGCGTAGAACGGGTGTTTGAACGGCCAGAGCGCGCTCAGGTAGGTGTCGCGCTCGCGGTACTCGCGGAGGGATTCGACGAGCATGTCGCGGACGAGGCCGCGGCGGCGGTTCTCGGGCGGCGTGGCGACCGCGGAGAGGCCGGCCATCGGGTGGGTGTCGCCGCGGACGTGTGCCGTGAACCAGTAATGTCGGCAGACGGCGAGCAGGTCGTCGCCGTCAAAGACGCCGTAAGGGTCGCCGACCTGCGCGGGTTCGGGAAGGTCGTCGTCCTCGTCGGGGTCGTGCGGGCCTGATTCGGGGCGGAACGCGTACGTGACGAACGACCGGAACTCCTCCGTGCGGTCGTCGGGGAGCGGGCGGTAGTCGACCATACGAACCAGCGTGGCGCGAAGAATGAAGAACGTGCCGAGTCAGTACGCGGTCTCCCCGACAGTTTCGAGGTAGGTCGCGGTGCCGGTGTGGTCGGCATCGTCGAAGGACTCCACGCGAACGCGTACTTTCGTCTGCACGCTGTCGCGGGGTGCGTCCGGCACGCGGAGCACGGAGTCGCCGATGCGGACGATGGGCGTGTCGCCCTCGTTACCGGTGACGACGACGACAAACTCGTCGCCAGTGTCGAAACTCGGCGTCGCGGTGCGGAATCCGACGCCCGCGAAGAACGCGTCGAGGTTCATACGCGCGCCACCTCCTCTGCCTCACGGTCAGTGGCGTACTCCAGGCCGTACCCGGTGATGGCGGCGGCGAGGAACACGAAGAACAGCAGCCAGCCGTGGAAGACGAACGGCCAGACCTCCACGGGGTTGACGAGCATCGACTCGACGCCGTACTCCTCGACGAGCGCGGGCATCTGGCTGTATCCGGCGAGCACGCCGCCGGCCCACGGGAAGATGTAGCCGAGCGCGCTCGTGTTCGCGTCGAGGATGTTCGCGCGCCGGTAGCCGTTGATGTTGAACTGTTCGCCGATGCGCGCGACGTAGGGCGCGATGGCGATTTCCGCGGCGGTGTTGATGGTGATCATTGCGTTGACGCCGGCGGTGCCGAGCACCATCGTCGTCTCCGCGCGCCGGACTTTCGTCGCGACGGTGGAGAGCAGGAAGTCCTGCACGGCCTTGAACCCGCCGCCCTGAATCATGATGCGGGCGGCAGCGACGATGAGGAGCGTGAGGACGATGAGCGGGAAGAACCCGGCCGCACCCGTGTAGAGGCTGCCGTGGACGCCCGCTGCGGGCGTGTTGGGTCCGGCGATGGTGACGATGGGGAGCGCGGTGAACGCGTCTGCGAGCGGCGCAGTCGTCGGTGCGACGAACTGGATGATGGTGCTCGCGGGCGCGAGACCGAGCCCGATGTTGAAGACGATGGCTGCGATGATACCCCACGAGATCGCTTCGACAATGTGGCGGCCGTTCACCGCGGTCCAGATGACGAGCCCCATCGAGACGAGATGGACGAGGCCGACGACGTTCCCCGAGGGAAGGCCGTCACCGGTGGGCTGGAAGGTCGTCATCAGTTGGCCGGCGATGAGGTAGCCGACGATGGCGAGCGCGGCGGCGACGAACGCGTACTTCAGCCGTGAAGCGACAACACCCCCGATGTCGGCGTCCTGGGTGACGGCGCTCACGATGGTGGTGTCGCTGACGGGCGCGAGATTGTCCCCGAAGACCGCACCGGAGAGAATCGCGCCGAACATCAGGACGGGGTTCGCGCCGAGCAGGACGGTCGCCGGGAAGAACGTCGTGACGAACGTGATCGTCGTCCCGTAGCCGGTACCGATGCCGGTCGCGAGGAGCGCGGCGAGCACGAACGTCAACGCCGGCAGGAGCGTCGGGAGCACGGACTCGGAGACTGGGACGACGTTCGCGACCCAGATGAGGCCGTTCACGAACCCGCCGTCCTGCAGGAGCTGGGCGAACATTCCCGCCCAGAGCCATGCGACGATGGCTGTCGCGGCGACTCGTTCGGTCATCCCCGCGAAGATGGCGTTCGCGTAGTGCTTCCAGTCGCCCTTCACGAAGAACATCCCGACGACGAGCGCGACCAGCATCCCGATGACGAGGCCGGTGGTGTCGCCGATGCCGAACAGGCCGCTCTGCACGACCGCCCACACTACGAACAAGCCGAGGGGAATCGCGCTCGCGGCACGCCCTCCGTAGAACTCCAACGTGGGCGCGCTGCGCGCGTCCTCAGCTTCGTTAAGTTCGGTCTGTACGTCGTCCGCGTCGTCGTTATCTGACATTCTCTCTCTCCCTCTGAGTGGTGATTGGTACCTGCCTTCATATAGTTCAGGGGAGCGTCAAGGCTTCCGACGGCGACGAAACTAAACCCACCCGCGTCGTCGCTCCATCCATGAGTCAGTCCACACAGGACCATCTCGTAGCGCTCCGACGAGACCTCCACCGTCACCCGGAGCCGGCGTGGCGCGAGTTCTACACGACCGCGCGTATCGTCGAGGAGATCGAACGCATCGGCGTGGACGAACTGCACGTCGGCCCGGACGCGCTGAACGCCGACGAACGCATGGCAGTCCCGGACGAGGACGTGCTCGACGAGTGGTACGACCGCGCGCTCGACGCGGGCGCGGACCCCGACCTGCTCGAATCGCTCCGCGGCGGCTTCACGGGCGCGGTCGCGGTGCTCCGGAAGGGCGAGGGGCCGACAGTCGGGCTGCGCGTGGACATCGACGGGCTTCCGCAGGCGGAGTCGACGGACGACGACCACGTGCCCGCCAGAGAGGGCTTTCGCTCCGAGAACGAGGGTGCGATGCACGCCTGCGGGCACGACGCGCACGCGACCTTCGGTATCGGCGTCCTCGAACGCGTCAAACAGAGCGACTTCGAGGGGACGTTCAAGGTGTTCTTCCAGCCGGCGGAGGAGCGCGTCGGCGGCGGGCGCGCGATGGCGCGCTCCGGCCACCTCGACGACGTGGACTACCTGCTCGCCGTGCACGTCGGACTCGATCACCCGACGGGCGAGGTGGTCGCGGGCATCGACGGATTCCTCGCGGTGTCGCACTTCCTCGCGGAGTACGACGGCGAACCCGCACACGCCGGCGCGAAACCCGAGGAGGGGCGGAACACCGTGCAGGCGATGGCCGCGGCCATCCAGAACCTCTACGGGATTCCCCGGCACTCGGGGGGCGAGACGCGCGTGAACGCCGGTCTCGTCGGCGGCGGCACGGCGACGAACGTCATCCCCGAGGAGTCCTTCGTCGAGGGCGAAGTCCGCGGTGAGACGACGGAGCTCAAGGACTACATGAAGGACCACGCGCACCGCGTGCTCCGGAGCGCGGCGGAGATGCACGACGTGGACGTGGACATCCACACGGAGGGCGAGGCGCCGAGCGCGGTGAGCGACGGCGCGCTCGCCGACATCGTCTACGACGTGGCGAGCCGAACCGACGGCGTGGACAGTCCCGTGGACCGCGACAAACTCGGCGGGAGCGAGGACGCGACGTTCCTCATGCAGGAAGTCCAAGACAACGGCGGACTCGCGTGCTACCTCGCGGTCGGCACCGACCATCCCGGGGGCCACCACACCGCGACGTTCGACGTGGACGAAGCCAGCATCCCCATCGGAATCGACGTGCTCACGGACTCGATTCTCTCCATCGCGAAAACACAGCCGTAGCTCGGTAGGGGCATTCACGGCGGCCTGGGTTCTCGCACGCGGACGGCCGTCGGGATTTCGTGAATCCCGCGTGCGACGACGATTACGCCATACCGCCCGCTGGCCTCGCTATTGTACTTGAACGTTTGTCGGAGGGATAGAGCATCGTCGCGCTTCGCGCGACGTTCACCGCGAACGCTGTGCGTTCGCGGGTTTTTTGGTGCAGATTTTTGCTCCGAGTGGTCGCGCTCCGCGCGACCCGAGGAGGAAAAAGGTGCGCTAGTACTTGGGGTCCGCGCCGGTGACTTCGTAGACGTCGGTCATGATGTCGTCGCGGCGGTCCTGCCAGGTGTCGAGTTCGTGGGGGCTGTCCGGGTAGGTCTGGTAGTGGTCGAGGAGGCGGTCGGCCTGGTTCTTCGTCTGGTAGAGGTTGTAGATGGTGCCCCAGTTGCCGAAGCTCTTGATTGCGGTCTGGACTTTGACGCCGAGGCTGAGTTCGGCGCTGCCGGCGTAGATGGCTTCGGAGAGTTTGCCCATCGGGAGGCTGGCGAGGAGGCCCATGAGGTTGTCGACGTCGACGGCGGTGGAGAGGATGTTGTAGACGTCGAGGCCGGCGTAGCGCGCGCCGAAGTGGTCCATGACGCGTTCGTTGTACCGCCAGAGGTTCTCCTCGCTCACGTCGCCCTGCTCGATGGCGGTGACGGCCTGTTCGCCCGCGTACTTCCCGGAGTAGGCGGCTCCCGCGATACCGCCGCCCGTGGTGGGGTTGACGAGGCCGGCGGCGTCGCCGACGGCGATGAAGCCGTTCGCGACGGCGGAGTCGTAGGGCCGGCGGGTGGGGAGCGCCGCGCCGAGTTTGTCCTTGACGGTCGCGCCCGCGAACTCGGGGCGGTTCCGGAGGTCGCGCTTGAGGTCCTCGATCATCTGCATCGGCTCCTCCGTCATCTGGAACCCGAGGCCGGCGTTGATTTCGGTGCCGGTGCGCGGGAAGTACCAGAGGTAGCCGGCGGCGCGCTTGGTTGGTTTGAACACGAGCGCGTCCTTCCATTCGACTTCCTCCTCGACTTCGACGATTTCGCGGTAGCCGCTGCAGAACTGGCTGTAGTTGACGTTCGTGTCGAACGTCGTGCCGTCGAAGTTCGTGTTGTCTTGGAGGACGCTGAGCGACCCTGCGCCGTCCACGACGATGTCGGCGTCGAACTGGTGGACGTCGCCCTTGTGCTTCCCGCGGACGCCGGTGACGGTGCCGTCGTCCTCCTGAAGGACGTCGGTGACGACGACGTTGTAGTGGAAGTCGACGCCGCGGTCCTTCGCGCCGCCGATGACGCACTTCCCGTACTCCCAGCGGTCCACGACGGCGAGTTCGCCGGGAACGGGAATGTCGAGGACGGTGTCTTCCTGGGGAATCTCGAAGCGGCCGTGGTCGACTTCGGTGTTGGTGATGGCGGGTTCGAGTTTCGACTTCGGGATGGCTTCGGGGAAGTTCGCCGCGCCCTTGAGGGCGTCCCCGCACGCGATGTGACCGGCCTCCTGCTCGGTCTTTCGCTCGACGATGGCGACGTCGTAGCCCGCCATCGATATCGTCGCGGCGGCGTAACAGCCGGCGGTGCCGGCGCCGACGACGACTGCGTCGTACTCGTGGGTAGTCATACTCGCTCGATTGAAGGCGGGCGGGAAAACTCTTTACTCCTCAATCCGTCGCCTGCGCGGGGACACGGCGGAATAAAGAGTTTTACCGGTCGTCGCAGAACGGACGGGTATGACGACGTACACGGTCGAGTTCGCCGGCCGCGACGAGACCATCGAGGTCTCCGAGAAGGAGACCATCTTGAAGGCGTGTTTCCGCGAGGGAATCGCCCAAGAGTACTCGTGTCGGGTCGGAATGTGTCTGGCGTGCTCGGCCAAGGTTATCGAGGGCGAGGTCACGCAGCCCGCAGCGCGCGGGTTCACGGAGGAGGAGGCCGAGGAGTACGCGCTCACCTGTATGGCGCGCCCGCAGTCGGACCTCGTGCTCGACAGGGGGCAGTATCCGCCGAGTATCGAGGAGGAGGCGCCGGAGCCGAGCGGTCCGGTGACGGCCGATGACGACTAGACGCCCGGCGTGGGCGCTGCCTTCTGCAGTGCGGTTTCCGCGATGTTCCCGCCGTAGTCGGCGCACCGGGAGAGCGAGTCCACGACGAGACTCAGCTGTTGGGCGTTCCGCGGTTCGAGGTCGCGGAGGTGTTCGTCGACGGCGCGCGTGAGGTCGTCGATCTGGGGGATGCGTTCGCGCGCGTCGTTCGCGAGCTCGGTCGCTTCGTTGGTGTCGTCGGTGACGAGCGCGTCCATCGCGATGTCGACGATGCCGATGGCTTCCTCGTGGAGTTCGTTGAGGGCGTCCGCGACCTCGTCGGGGATGTCCTCGTCCATTTCGAGCGCGACGTTCGCCATCTTGGTCGCGTGGTCGGCGATGCGTTCGAGCTGGCGCGCGCTCGAGTGGTAGTCGAAGCAGACTTCGCGGGAGACGCCCATCTCGGTGGCGGCTTCGGGTGAGCGGAGCGCGCCGCGGAAGATGCGGGAGACGACGAACCAGAGGCGGTCCACGTCGTCGTCACGTTCGGTCACGTCTCGCGCGAGGTCGTCGTCGTTCTCGACGATGGCGGTGACGGCGTCGTCCAGCATCGACGTGGAGATGAGTCGCATTCGACGGACGGCGTTGTGGATGGAGAGTTCGGAGGAGTCGAGGAGGTCCTGGATGACGACGCGGTCACCGGTCTCCTCGAGGACTTCGAGGCCGACGAGGCTCTGCGTGGCGTTCCGGATGACGCGGCGCTGGTCGGCGGTGATGCGGTCGGCTTCGAGTTCAAGCACGTCGAACCCGGAGACGTACATCGTCATCACGGTCCGCATCAGGTGGTCGCCGTCGAGGCCGCTGATGTCGAACGTTCCCCGGACGGTGTCCTCGCTTCCGACTGGCTGAACGAGGAGGCTCCGGCCGTCCTCGTGGAACACCATCTCGTCGCCGGCTTCGACGTCGTTCTCGCGCGCCCAGTCCTTCGGAATCGAAACTGTGAACGTCGACCCCCCTGTCACCTGGACCTTCCGTCGTTCCATATACACTGCTACGCGCCACACAATAAATTATCTTCGGTCTATATAACCCACTACGCTAGCCCGCCCGTATCGCCTGAAATGCGCCCTGAATGCTTGTGAGTGGTCGTTCCGACGAGTATTCGAAACGCGTTGAACGACCAATCTACCACGACGTATATTCTACTATATAGTTGTAATAGTAGAGTATTTACCCACGTCTCGGGTAGTCCCGGGTGATGTCTGAAAGGCGTGCGACACGCCGTCTCGCCCTCGCTACAGGGGGGTCGGCGCTCGCCGCACTCGCCGGTTGTATCAGTACCAGTCCGACACCGCCCGGGAGCGGTGGCGACACCAACAGCGGCGGCGGTGGCGGCGGAAGCGTTCCGCTCCTGCGGGCGGGCGGGTCCTCGACCGTCTTCCCTATCGCGAACCGCGCGTCCTCCTACTGGGGGTCGAACGCGCCGCCGTCCGACGGCGAGTACTGGGGGCCGACGGAGTACGGAATCGAGACGGACGAACACCTCGCGGACTACTGGGCGGGCCTCTACGGGTTCGGACCGGCGGACGGCGGCGTTCCGCCGTTCGAGGTGAAGGTGAACCTCAGTCACTCCGGAACGGGCCTGGAGAACTTGAAGGCGGGCCGCGTCGACATCGGGAACGCGAGCGCGCCCGTCGCGGCCGAACTATCCGAAGCCAGCGAGGAGGAACTGGCGAAGTTCAAAAACCACGTCGTCGGCGTGGACGCTCAGCCCATCGTCGTCAGTCAGGAAGTGTACGACGCGGGCGTCACCGGACTGACCGCGGAGACGCTCCGCGCCATCTACAAGGGCGAGATAACCGACTGGCAGAACGTTCCTGGCTACGACGGCCCGTCGAAGCAGATTCAGTGCATCGGGCGCGCCGAAGGCTCCGGAACCGACACGGCGTTCCGCACGAACCTCTACGGCGACGCGAACGCGCCGATGCCCGGTATCGACGTGCGGAAGGGACAGAACCAGCAGGTGCGGGACATCGTCGCGCGCTCCGGGAACGCCATCGCGTACATGGCGCTCGCGTTCGTCGACGACTCCGTTCCCGCCATCACGCTCACGTTCGAGGGAACGGAGTACGTCCCCGGTGAGAACCTCGCGGACCTGAACTATCCCCTCTCGCGGGACCTTCACTGTTACACGTACGAGGACACCTCGAAGATGGAGGCCGCGTTCCTCCGCATGATTCTCAGCGACTACGGCCAGGAGAGCTTCGTGAAACCGGTCGGGTACTCCGCGCTCACGCAGGAGCGACAGGACGAAGAACTCGCGAAACTCCCCGACACAGTATGAGCGTCGCAGACACGGCCACGGACCGAGCGCGAGACGCCGCGCGGACGCTCGTCCACCTCGACCACGGCACGCGCGTCGTCGGCGGCCTGGGAACGCTGTTCCTCGTCGCGTTCCTCGCGGCGTTCGCGGTCGGGCACGCGCTCGCATGGGTGCCGCTGGTCGCGTTCGTCGGTGTGAACGCGTACGGCGCGTCCCGCTATCCGGGCGCGACCGCGCGCTACCTCGCGTTCGTCGCGACCGTCTCGACGGTCGTCGTGCTCGGCCTCATCATGGTCTACCTCTTCCTGCGCTCCCGGGAGGCGTTCGGCCTGATGAGCCACCACGTGTCGCTGTTCGGCGTGTCGTTCGACGTGCCGGGCCTACGGATGTTCACGGACACGTCCTCGCCGTTCTGGACGCCGAGCCAGCAGTTGTACGCGCTCGCGCCGATGCTGTGGGGGACGTTCATCACGACCCTCATCGCGACCGCGGTCGCCGCGCCGCTCGGCGTCGCGGGCGCATTGTTCATCAGTGAGATGGCGCCGGGGTGGGCGCGCGAAATCCTGAAACCGAGCGTGGAGACGCTCGCCGGCATCCCCTCCATCGTGTACGGCTTCATCGGCTTCATCGTCCTCAACGAGTTCATGATGACCGAGTTCAGCCTCCCGACGTTCGGCAGCCTCATCGTCGTCGGGTTCGTCATCGGCGTGATGGCGCTTCCGACCGTGGTGTCGGTCGCGGAGGACGCCATCGCGAGCGTGCCCGGCGAGATGAAGGACGGGTCGCTCGCGCTCGGCGCGACGAGCTGGCAGACCACGACGAGCGTCACTCTTCCCGCGTCGATTTCGGGCGTGTCGGCCGCGGTCCTGCTCGGAATCGGGCGTGCGGTCGGTGAGACGATGGCCGCGACGGTCATCCTCGCGAACATCACGAACCTCCCGGACCCCCTGTACGACGTGTTCGGGAACACCATCACGCTCACCTCGCTCATCGCGAGCCAGTACGGTATCGCGTCCGGCAGTCAGATGAGCGCGCTGTTCGCCGCGGGCGTCGTCCTGTTCGTGACGGTGCTCGCGCTCAGCATCGGCTCGCAGTACATTGAAGCGCGAATGAACCGCAAACTGGGTGGTCGAGAATGAGCTCGCTCGTTCAGTCCGAGTCCTCGCGCGCGGAGTACGCCGCGGGCGTCGGCGTCGCACTCGGCAGTCTCGCGCTCGCCGCGAGCGTTCTCGCGTTTGCACAGGTCATTCCTGCCACATCCACAGTTGCGGGCGTCGCGGTCGCCGACTGGCTCGCGGGCGGCCTGCTCGCCGGCGCGCTCGCGCTCGCCGGCGTCGGTATCGCCTCTCGCACCGGCGCGCTCGACACGACGCCGGACGCGACCGCCGGCCTCTCCGTCGTCGCCGGGTTCGGCCTGCTCGGCCTCGCAACGGGCGGCTTGGTCGCCGCGCAGACGCTCGGGTTTTCGACGCTCTGGCCGATCGGTGCGCTCGTCGGGATGGTCATCGGCGCCGTGCTCGTCGCGTCCCCACGCGAGGACGCCGGTCTCACCGTCGCCGGCGCCGGGTTCGCCGGTCTCGCCTCGCTTATCGTCCTGCTCGACGTTATCAGTCCGGGCTGGCGGTGGACGCCGATCGAGTCCTCGGCCGTGTTCACGCCCGACACCGTGCTCCCAATCCTGCTCGGCGTCTCCGGCCTCGCCCTCGCCTGGGTGAGCGCGCAGGCCTACAACGGGTTCGGGGCGCGCGGGCGCGAGCGCGGCGCGAACTTCCTCGTCGGCGCGAACGCCGCCGCGATGATCGTGCTGCTCGTCGTCATCGTCGGCCTCATCGTCGTGCGCGGGTTCGAGCCGATGACGCAGAGCATCCAGTACGGTCTCTACTGGGGGCCGTGGTTCTGGTTCCACGTCCCGCTCCTCGACCAGTACGTGATATTCAGCGGCCCCATTCTCTGGTTCTACTGGCCGTTCGTCATGGAGGGTGTCGCGCTCACGAACGCCGTGAACGGCATCGCGCCCGCCATCGTCGGCACGGTCTGGCTCGTCATCGGCGCCGTCCTGCTCTCCGTCCCGCTCGGCGTCGGCACGGCCGTCTTCCTCACCGAATACGCGGAACAGGGCCGATTCACGCAGCTCGTGGAAGTGTCGACGAACGGCCTCTGGAGCACGCCCAGCATCGTCTACGGCCTGTTCGGGCTGGCGTTCCTCGTGCCTCGTCTCGGGAACACGAACAGCCTGCTCACGGGGATGCTCGTCCTCGGGTTCATGCTCCTCCCGCTCGTCGTCATTACGAGCCGCGAAGCGCTTCTGAACGTCCCGGACGAGTACCGGGACGCGAGCGCCGCGCTCGGCGTCTCCCAGTGGCAGACCATCAGGAGCGTCGTGCTGCCCGCGGCGATGCCGGGCGTCATCACGGGCGTCATCCTCGGCGTCGGCCGCATCGCCGGCGAGACAGCGCCAATCCTGCTCGTCATGACGGGCGAGCCGTTCCCGACGAACGGCGCGGACGTGCTCGGGTCGTTCTCCTTCACGTCCTCGTTCCCGTTTGTGGACATTCTGAACACGGGCGCGCTCCTCGAACCGGCGAGCGCACTCCCCTACCAGCTGTTCGCCGCCATCAGCGCCGGCGTCGGCCAGCAGGGTGAGGGCTTCGCGTGGGCGACCGCGCTGGTCCTCCTGCTCGTCGTCCTCGGCTTCTACGCCATCGGCATCGCCTCACGAATCTACTTCCGGAAGAAACTCGAAGCATGAGCACGCAACACACCGAATCCGAACGCACCACCGCCGGCGAGAGCGAAGAACAAATCGACCCCGAGTGGACGAACTACGAGTTCGAGGGGGACGCGAAGATCTCCGCGAGCGACGTGAGCGTCCACTACGGCGAGGAACAGGCGCTCAAGAACATCGACCTCGACATCCCCGAGAAGTCCGTGACGGCACTCATCGGACCGTCCGGCTGTGGGAAGTCGACGTTCCTCCGGTGCCTCAATCGGATGAACGACCGCATCAAGAGCGCTCGCGTCGACGGCAGCGTAACGCTCGACGGGGAGGAAATCTACCAGGACGGCGTGAACCTCGTGGAGCTCCGCAAGCGGGTGGGGATGGTGTTCCAGCAGCCGAACCCGTTCCCGAAATCCATCCGCGACAACGTCTCCTATGGCCCCCGCAAACACGGCGACATCGACACGGGCCTGCTCTCGCGGCTGCTCGGCCGCGGCGACGACGAAACCGAGGACGAACTCGTGGAGCGCGCGCTCCGCCAAGCCGCGCTCTGGGGCGAAGTCAACGACCGCCTCGGGGACAACGCACTCGGGCTGTCCGGCGGTCAACAACAGCGCCTCTGCATCGCGCGCTGTCTCGCCGTTGACCCCGAGGTGATTCTGATGGACGAGCCCGCATCCGCGCTCGACCCCATCGCCACCGCCAAAATCGAAGACCTCATCGAGGACCTCGCGGAGGACTACACCGTCGTCGTCGTGACGCACAGCATGCAGCAGGCGGCGCGGATTTCGGACCAGACCGCCGTCTTCCTCACCGGCGGCGAACTCGTCGAGTACGGCGACACCGACCAGATCTTCGAAAACCCCGAGAGCCAGCGCGTCGAAGACTACATTACGGGGAAGTTCGGGTAACACAGTATGCCACGAGAATCCTATCAGGAGAAACTCGAAACGCTGCGTAACGACGTCCTCTACATGAGCGAGGTCGTCACCGACCGCCTCCGCATGGCGCTCGAATCCATGCAGCAATCGGACGAAGAACTCGCGAGGGACGTCATCGAGGGCGACGACGAAGTGAACGGCCTCTACCTCGACCTCGAACAGGACTGCATCGACCTGTTCGCGCTCCAGCAGCCCGTGGCGGGCGACCTCCGCCTCATCGCGTCCTCGTTCAAAATCATCACGGACCTCGAACGCATCGCCGACCTCGCCGTCAACCTCGGCGAATACACCCTGGACGCCGAACACGAGATGTTCCCCGAAGTCAACATCCACTCCATCGGCCAGGAAACCATCGACATGGTCGAGGACGCCATGAACGCCTACGCCAACCAGGACGTCGACGCCTGCTTCGCCATCGCCGACCGCGACGACGACATCGACGAGATGTGCGAAGCCGCCAGCCAGACCGTCGTCCGCGATCTCATCGAAACCGAAGTCGACGCCGACACCACCGAAGAAGAAATTGAACGCATCATGCAGGACGTCTCCCGCATGCTCCTCACCATCCGCGACCTCGAACGCATCGGCGACCACGCCGTCAACATCTCCGCCCGCACCCTCTACATGGTCGAAAACGACGACGAACTCATCTACTGAACGCACCTTTTTACTCCGCGCGTCGCCGAAGGCGACCGCGTGAGTGAAACCCTGTTCCCGCGAACGAACGGCGTAGCCGTGAGTGAGGGGGAGCCAGTCAGAGCACCGCTCTGACGTTGGAGGAAAAGGCCGCGAGCGCCGGCGGCGCTCGCGGTACTATCCAAGTTTCCGCTCCGTTACCGTCCCGCCTCCGCTCCGCCACCGTCCCGCCTCCGCTTCGCGACCGCTGCGCCGCTCCGTATTTGATTTGTTGGGTCGTCGCGTCCCCTACGTTTATTCTGGACGCGGACGGGGTTCGGGTATGCGAATCAAAACCTCGCTGAAGAGCGACTTTCTGGCCGGGTTGGTACTGGTCGCGCCGTTGCTCGTGACGCTCGTCATCCTTCAGTTCGTGTTCTCGTGGACGACGGGCTTTCTCGCGCCGTTCATCGAGGGGTCGCGGCTGGCGTCCCTGACGGCGAACAACGTCCTGCTCGCGCAACTGCTCGCGTTGGTGTTGTTCGTCGTGGGCGTCACGGTCGTCGGCGCGGTCGCGCAGTGGTCCGTCGGGAAGCGCGTGCTCGGGCGGACGGGCCGCGTCGTGACGTTCATTCCCGTGTTTCGGACTATCTACGGGAGCATTCGAGGGATGGTGTCGTCGGTGACGACGCGGAGTTCGGACTTCGAATCGGTGGTGTACGTGGAGTGGCCGCAGGACGGCGTCTACCGTCTCGGACTGAAGACCGGTGACAGTCCAGAGGGTGTCGAGGAGGTCGCGGGCGAGAAAGCGTACAACGTGTTCGTTCCGGGGAGTCCGAACCCGACGCAGGGCTCGCTCATCCTCGTGCCGGAGAGTCAGGCGCACGAGTCCGATTTGAGCGTGCGCGCGGCCATCCGCCTGCTGATGACGACGGGGATGACGGAGTCCGAGGACGAGTCCGTGATTCAGCTCACGGAGGAGGAGTTGGACGAGGGCGTTTCCACACCTTGATTAGTCCGTCCGCTCCTCCACGTAGTCGTACGATGAGTGCGCGAGCGGACGGCGGCGGACCCGAATTGGTGGTCGTGTGTGGGCTTCCGGGCGTCGGGAAGACGACGGTCGCGGAGACGATTCGAGAGCGCGTCCCCGGAAACGCGGACCTCCTGCGGACCGATATCGTTCGAACTGACGTGGTCGACGACCCCGACTACACGGAAGACGAACTCCGCCGGGTCTACGACGAACTGTTCTCCCGGGTGGACGCGCGTCTCGCACGCGGCGAGTCGGTTGTCGTCGACGGGACGTTCAAGCGCGCGATGCATCGAGAGCGCGCCCGCGACCTCGCCGCCCAGCACGGCGCGACCTTCCGCCTCGTGCGCGTCGAGTGCGACGAGGACGTGGTGCGAGCGCGCATCGCCGCGCGAACGGACGACGCGAGCGACGCCGACTTCGACGTGTACAAACTCTACAAGGAGGAGTTCGAGCCAATCGAGCAACCCTGTATCACAATCGACAACTCGGGGAGTACCGCGCAGACGAGAGAGTGCGTTATCGACGCGCTCTACTAACTTTCTTCGCCGTCCGCGATGTCGTCGTACTGGTCGAACAGCAGGCGTGCGCGCTCGCTCTCCTCCTCGGTCGCTTCGATGCCTTCCTCGACTTCGCCGAACGACTCCTCGCGGTGGCCGACCCACTCGCGGAGGTCGTCGTTCGCCTCGGCCGCGAGGTCGTCCGCCTCGCCGACTGTTCCGTACGTCTCCCGGAAGACGGTCTGCCAGCCCTCCTGTTCTACGTCGTAGCCGACGCCGTAGACGGTGTCGCCGGTGACGAGGACGAGCGCGGAGACCAATCGAGTGTCGCGGCCGCGTTTCGAGGACGCGGACGCGGGCGCGGCCATGCGGAAGGTGTCGGAGCGGTGCAGCGTGCGTCCCTCCGGGACCGTGAGCGGCCGCGGCGGGAGCGAGTCGAGACTCATACCTCGTCGTTCTCGCCCCACGATGAAGAACGAACCGAACGGGAACCCGCAAAGAAAAATACCCACCGCTCGAATCCACGCGTATGGTTACGGACGAAAGTGGGTTCGCCGTCCCTGCAGGCATCATGGTGTTCATAACGATAGTCGCCGCCGTTCCGGTGCTCCTCCCGGGCGGGTTCTGGCCGCTCCTCCTCGTCGGCCTGTTCGCGGGAGCCGTACTCGGCGGACTGTCGTACTGGCTCGTCGAACGACTGTACTAACGCGCAAAGAACGGACGACGCGGTCGGCGGTCCGTGTTCGCCGACACGAGCGACGTGCGACTGGACGAAGAGAGCAGGACGACGCGGTCGGCGGTCCGTGTTCGCCCCGGGAAAGCGGAGTGTTTTTGCGACGCGGGTCGAGGGAGGTCGTATGTCCGAGACGTGGACGGTGCTGCTGCCGTCGACCATCGACCCGAGCGGTCCCGACGAACTCCGCGAGTTCGCGACGTTCGTCTCCATCGACGAGTACGCGGACGAGGCGGCGCTCGTCGCCGACGCCGACAGATTCGACGCGGTCATCACGCGCACGGTCCCGCTGACCGCGGCGTTCTTCGACGCCGCCGACTCCCTGAACGTCGTCGTGAAACACGGCGCGGGCGTGGACCACATCGACGTTGACGCGGCGACCCGGAACGGCGTGCTCGTCGCGAACACGCCGGGGGAGAACACGAACGCCGTCGCGGAGCACGCGCTCACGCTCCTCCTCGCGGCGAAGCGCCAAGTGGTGCGCGCCGACGCCGCAACCCGGAACGCCGACTGGCGACGCCACGACTTCGCGGGCCACGAACTCTCGGGCCGGACGCTCGGCCTCGTCGGCGCGGGGAACGCGGGCCGACGGCTCGCGGAGCTCGTCCACGGGTTCGGCGTCTCCTGCGTCGCCTACGACCCGTACGTCGATTCCGAGGACCTCCCGGCGAACGTCGAACTCCTGGATTCTGTCAGTGCGGTGTTCGAGGCGGCGGACGACGTGAGCGTGCACGTCCCGCTCACCGACGAAACCCGGCACGTCGTCGGTCGCGAGGAACTCCGAGCGCTCCCCGACGACGCCGTGCTCGTGAACACCGCACGCGGCGGCGTGGTGGACGAAGACGCTCTCTGTGACGCGCTCGACTCCGGCGCGCTGGCCGGCGCTGGCGTCGACGTGTACGAGACGGAACCGCCGACCGCGGACGACCCGCTGCTCGACCAGGAGCGCGCGGTCCTCACCCAGCACAACGCCGGCGTCACCGTCGAATCGGCGCGCGCCGTCAGCCTCGCCGCCGCCGACCACGTCCGCACCGTGTACGAGGGTGGGCGGCCGAAAACGGCTCTCAACGACCCAAAATAGTCGTCAGTCGTCCGTTCCGCGGTCCGGGAGCGTGACGGTGACGACGTTCCCGTCGTCGTACGAGAAGTCGAGCGTCGCCCCGAGCGCGTCGGCGCACCACGTCGCGACCCAGAGGCCGACGCCGCTCCCGTGACTGAGCGGGGTTTCGGTGCCCGCGCGCAGCGGCGCGAGTTCGGCGTCCGAGATTCGGTCGTTGTCGTCGCGAATCGAGACCGCGAACCGGCCGTCGTCGGTGGTGTGGAGGCGAACGAAGGCGCTCGGGTCGCCGTCGGCGTGCGCGACGGCGTTCTCCACGAGGTTCGACAATAGCAGTCCCAGCACCGCGCGGTCCGTTCGAACGGTCGCGTCGGACGCGTCGTGTTCCACGGCGATTTCCGCGTTCGGCCAGTCCGCCAGCACGTCCTCACGCACACCCGCGACGACCGTTTCGAGCGAGACACGTTCGGGGTCGCGGTCGCGCTCGCGAACCCGCCGGAACTCGTGGGCGGTCTCCGCGACGGCGAGCAGTTCGTCGCTCGACGCCACGATTGCGTCGGCCTGCGATTCGAGGCGGTCGTCGCTCAGGTCCGCGCGCATCGACTGGGCGTGCCCGCGGATTATCGTCATCTTGTTTCGGAGGTTGTGCCGCAGGACGCGATTCAGCACGGTGAGTTCCTGTTCGCGCTGTCGTTCGCTCGAGATATCGTAGAGGATGAGCGTCCCGCCGACCGACCCGCCATGGGAGTCCGTGAGCGGCGTGTACGACACGGCGAACACGCCGCCGTCCGGGCCGCCCGCGGAGAGTTCACCCGCCTCGCGCACGTCGTCAAGAGACTGTCCGACAACGGCCGAGAACGCGACGGGGAGATCGTTCGCGCGCGGGACGCCGAACACGGTTCGTGCGCGGTCGTTCGCCTCCACCACGCGGTCGTCCGCGTCCAGCACCAACACGGGCTGGTGGAGGTCGTCGAGCGCGTTCTGCTCCGCCGCGCGCCGCGTCACGGGGTTCGTGTCGAACATGTGCGTGCCGACGAACGCGTACGCGTCGAACGCGACGTGCGCGATGACGAACACGAGGATGAAGTTCAGCGCCGGCCACGGTCCCGACTGCGTTATCCACTGCACGAACCCGGCGAGCGGCGGGGCGGTGCTGAGCGCGACCGCAGCGGTCTCCCGACGGTAGAGCGGGCCGTACGCGAGTATCGCGTCCACCAGCAACAGCACGGCGATGGCGACGGCGGTCAGCGACAGAATCAGAATCGCGTAGCCGAGCGGTTGAATCGAGTACAGCGCGCCCGCCAAACCGAGCGTCTCCACCACGCGGAACTCCCGCCACAGCAGCGCGTGCAGCGGTTGCGTCACCACGAGCACGGACCCGCCAGCCGTCGCCGCCACGATACCGCGGAACACCCACGTCTGCAACGCGCCGCTCCGCCCCGTGTACGCGAGCGCGAACGCCAGGAAGAACGGCCCGATCCAGAGAAACCCCAGCCAGAACGCCGCGTCCGCGTACGCACGCCAGAACGGATCGAACACGAACAGACCGATGCCGTACCCGAGCGTCGCGACCGCCTGCGCCGCCAGCGTCGCCATGAACCACTCCGCACCACCACGCCCCCAGTGCCGCCACAGATACGCGCAGAGCGCGAGCGAGCTCACGCCACCCAACAGCGTGCAGGCGGCCACGACGACACCGAGTATCGAAACCACGACGACTAAAGACACACAATCGGCCTAATTGGGTCTTCGGGTCGCAGAACGACGCCGCAACGCCCGTGCGACGGCAATGCGAACGCCCCGACCACCGCCGACGCCGAAGGATGGTGGTTCCGAGGCGGACGCCGGCGAGTGCCGCCGGAGCGCCGCGCCCCACCTACCCCTCTCCCACGGTTCCATGTTACGGCCATCGGAACACACGCAACGCAAAAGGTGGAGCGGGCCGGGAGCGATTTGAATTGCGTCAGACTCGCTATCGCTCGCCTGACTAACCCAAATCGTGCTGGCCGCTTCGTTCCGCTCGAACTGACTCGCACACGCTACGCGGTGCTCGACAGGTGCGGTCGGAATAGAAGCGGGCCGGGCGCGATTTGAACACGCGACCGTCTGATTAAGAGTCAGACGCTCTGCCGAACTGAGCTACCGGCCCTGTGATTCTTCGTATCCGCGGGACGCTAAAATAGGTTTCCTTCTGGGGGTCGCGTGTGAGGGGTTCTCGGGGGTTGTCGGGAGGACTAAGTACGGCCGGAGGATACGCGTTCGTACATGAGTAGCCGGGCTACGATTTCGTCGATGTCCACGTACGCGATTCTCGGCTGCGGGAGCGTCGGGCACTCCGTCGCGGAAGAGCTCGTCGAGCGGGGGAAGGACGTGCTCATCGTGGACAAGGACGAGTCGCGCGTCGAGGCGTTGCGCGACCAGGATTTGAACGCGCAAGCCGCCGACATCCGGGACGACGACGTTGCGGAGCTCGTCGACGACCGGGACGTGGTGCTCATCATGTCCTCGGACATCGAGGCGAACGAGGCCGCGGTGGAGAACATCCGGAATCGGAACGAGGACCAGTTCGTGGTGGCGCGCGCGAGCGACCCGGTGACGGCGGACGAGCTCACCCAGTTGGGTGCGGACGTGGTGATCAATCCGTCGAACGTCATCGCGGACGCGGCGTTGCGCGCGCTCGAATCCGGCGAACTGGAGTACAAGGCGCGACAGCTCGCGGACGTCATCACGGCGTCGACGAGTAAGCTCGCGATACTGACGCACGACAACCCCGACCCGGACTCCATCGCGTCCGCGGCGGCGTTACGGTCCATCGCGGAACACCTCGGCGCGGAGGCGGACATCCTCTACTTCGGCGATATCGGCCATCAGGAGAACCGGGCGTTCGTGAACCTCCTCGAACTCGAACTCACGCCGTACGACGACGTGGACATCTCGGAGTACGACACGGTCGCGCTCATCGACCCGGCGAAGGCGGGCGACCTCAAGGTCGACGCGGACGTGGATATCTACATCGACCACTACGAGTCGGAGGGCGAGGTGGAGGCGGAGTTCGTGGACGTGCGGCCGAACGTCTCCTCCACGTCGACCATTCTCACGAAGTACATCCAGGAGTTCGACCTGAGTGTCGACCAAGCGGTCGCGACCGCGCTCCTGTACGGGATTCGGACGGAGACGCTGGATTTCCGGCGGGACACGACGCCCGCGGACCTCACGGCTGCGGCGTACCTGTATCCGTTCGCGGACCACGACACGCTCGAACAGGTCGAGTCGCCGAACATGAGTCCGGAGACGCTGGACGTGCTCGCGGAAGCCATCACGAACCGCGAAGTCCGCGGAAGTCACTTGGTCTCCGATGCGGGGTTCATTCGGGACCGGGACGCGCTCGCGCAGGCCGCCCAGCAACTCCTCAATCTGGAGGGTATCACGACGACGGCCGTGTTCGGTATCGTGGACGACACCATCTACCTCGCGGCGCGCTCGAAGGACATCCGATTGAACATCGGGAAAGTCCTGCAGGACGCGTTCACGGAGATTGGCGAGGCCGCAGGGCACTCGACGCAGGCGTCCGCCGAAATACCGCTCGGCATCTTCACGGGCATCGAGTCCTCGGAGGAGAACCGCGAGACCCTGCTGACGCTGACTGAGGAGGCGGTGAAGCGAAAACTGTTCGACGCGATGGGTGTCGAGCAGGAGACGAGCGCGCAGAACGGCGGTTAGTCCTTTCGTTTGACCATGTCGCCGAGGGTGAGGCCGTCCCCGCCGCTCTCGGACTCCCAGTCGTCGTCGCCGCTCGAGGATTCGGTGAGCGTGATGGAGAGGTACTTCTCCAGTTTCTTCTGGACGCTGTCGCTCGGGAGCATCGCGCCGCGTTCGAGTTTGCGGACGAGGCTGGCTTTCTCGCTGATTTCCTTCGCGAGTTCCTCCTGGCTGAGGCCGGCTGACTCGCGGGCGTTTCGAATGCGGTCGTCGTAGTCCGCGGCCACCTCCTCCATCTCGTCGAACATGTCGTGGCGGCGAGTGTTCGACGACCCGCCGGAGGAACCGCCGGTGCTACTGGAGTCGCCGGAACTGCTGGAGGACGTGGAGTACTTGGTGGACGTGGAGGACGACGACTGGGTCTTCACTTCGGTGCCGAAGTCGGCGCAGTCGTCACAGACGTCGAGTTCCGCGCCCTCGACCTTGATGGTCTTGGGGGACGCGGTCTCCGCGCCACACATCTCGCATTGAACCATAGAGAATCTAGCTCCGGGAGCGGCTTAAAAGGCACGCCGCGGGTTACTGGAGGTCGCGCCACGCGCCGAAGAACCGCTGGAAGGCGGTGAGGTGGCCGACGACGGCGAACAGGCCGAGCAGCCACGCGACGACGCTCACGTCGGCGACGACGGGAACGACGACGGAGATGCCGCCGGTGAGGCAGACGAGCGCGAGGCGGTCGGCGCGTCCGAGCAGGCCGCCGTACTGGCGTTCGAGGCCGACGGCTTCGGTCTGCGTGCCGAGGTAGGACGTCATCAGGACGCCCGTGACGGCCGCGAACCCGAGCGCGTGCTGGTCGATTCCGGCGGCGAGTCCGGCGATGATGACGATGTCGGCGTAGCGGTCGAGGACGTGGTCAAGGAGGTCGCCGGCGGGGCTGTCCGTGTCGAGTTCGCGTGCGACCGCGCCGTCGAGCAGGTCGAGCATGCCGTTGAGCAGGACGAGCACGGCGCCGACGCCGTACCACCAGTCGGGGCCGGCGCCGGCCTCGTAGAACGCGCCCGCGGCGATGACGGCGAGCGCGAACGCGGCGACGCTGATGGCGTCGGGCGTGAGATTCAGTCTAACCGAGAGCCTGACGAACGGGCGGAGGATGCGCGACGCGAGCGAGCGGTACTGGTCGAGCGTCATAGGTAGTCGGTGAAGTCGAGGTCGCCCGCGCTCGGGTCGCGCTCGCCCGCGAGCACCGCTTCCACGTCGTCCGCGACCTCCTCGGGCGAGCGGTTCGACGTGTCTATCTCGTACACGCTGTCCGCGCCGAACTCCTCGACGGCCTCCGCGAGAATCACGTCCAGGGCCTCGGATTCGGCGTTCTCCCGGGCTTTCGGTTCGGGTTCGCCGCGCTCCCTGAGCCGCTGGTCGAGTTCGCGCGGGTGACACCGCAGGACGATGCAGCGGTCCGCGTCGAAGTAGTGCGCGAGGTGGCTCTCCACGATGATGTCGTCGCGGCCGTCCAGCCAGTCGCGCGCGGCGTCCACGTCCACGACGAGGCTGTCGCGCTCCTCGTCGCGTTCGGTGTAGAGGTCGCGTTCGCGGATTTCGTCGTTCAGGTGAATCACGTCGAGGTCGGTGTCCACGAGGTCGGTCACCGTGGTCTTCCCGGTTCCGGGTGTGCCGGTGACGGCAACTCTCACGAGTCGAGCACCTCGTTCAGTTCCGCAACGGCGGTCTTCGTCTCCTCCGTGGTGCCGCACGTGATGCGGATGCAGTCGTCGAGGCCGAAGCTCGTGCAGTCGCGGACGATGACGCCGCGGTGCTTCAGCGCCTCGGCCACCGCCGCGGCGTCCCCGACGTTGACCAACACGAAGTTCCCGTGGCTCTCGAACACGCGGGCGTCGATGTTCTCGGTCATGTACTCGCGCGCCCACTCCGCTGTCTCGACCGTACGGTCGACGTGCGCGTCGTCGTCAAGCGCCGCCAGTCCGGCGCGACAGGCGACGAGGTTCGCGGCGAACGGCGTGTTCACGCGCCGGTACGCTTCGGCCCAGTCCTCGGGAACGACCGCGTACCCGAGGCGGAGGCCCGCGAGCCCGTAGGCCTTCGAGAACGTGCGGAGAACGGCCACGTCGTCGCGTTCGCGCACGAGGTCGATTGCGCTCGGCGCGTCCGTGAATTCGCCGTACGCTTCGTCCACGACGACGAGCGTGTTCTCCCGGGTTTCGTCGGCGATTTCGGTGACGGCGTCCAGCGTGAACCGGCCGCCGCTGGGGTTGTGGGGGCTGGTGAGGAAGACGATGCGCTCGCCGTCGTAGGCGTCGAGGACGGCGTCTGCGGTGAGGGAGAAGCCGTCGTCACGCTCGACGGGATACGTCGCGACGGTGCCGTGGTGGAAGCGCGCGGTCATCCCGTAGTAGGAGAAGCCGGGGTCGGGGACGAGAACGCCGTCCTCGGGTTCGAGGGTGGCGCGTGCGAGGTAGTCGAGCGCGCCGTCCCCGCCGTTCGCCAGCCACACCTGGTCGTCCTCGACCGCCCAGTCGTCGGCGAGTCGCGCGACGAGGTCGGCGTGGTCCGCGGTCGGGTAGTGGTGGGCGTCGCTCGCAGTCTCCCGTATCGCGTCGGCGCCGAGCGGACTGGGGCCGAACATGTTCTCGTTCGACGCGAGTTTCACGAACTCCGAGGGGTCGCGGCCGAGTTCGCGCGCGACCTCCTCGATTCCCCGACCCGCCTGGTACTCGACGTGGTCGGAGAGGTCCCGTGGTTGCATGGGTGGACCGAGCGCCCGGGCGGCCTTAAGCCTCCCTACAGCCAGTCGTCCTCGCCGACTGAGCGAGTCCCGGCGGGTTTCAAGTCGCCGCCGTCCCCAGGATGGGTATGGCACTCACCGAGACAGCCTTGTACGCGTTCCACCTGGTGTTCGCGTCGCTCTGGACGGGCAGCGTCCTGTTCGCGGCGTACGCAGTCGTCCCGCTCGGCCGCTCCGGCGACGCCTCACCCGGCGTTCTCGCCGCCCTCGCGGGCAAGCTCGGCGTTCTCAACCGTCTGTCGAGCGCGCTGATGCTCCTCTCCGGCCTCGGCCTCTGGGTCGTTCTCGACTACACGAGCCGGTTCCCGGACGACCCGAACAGCCACCTCGTGCTCACGATGCTCGTCCTCTGGTTCGTCCTCACCGGTCTCGTCGAGGTCGGCGTCTCCCGGCTGAAGGACGCGACGGACTCCGAGAAGGTCCGGACGCCCGCAGAGAACGCGCGACCGTTCCTCCTCGGCGCCGCCCTAGTCGGTGTCCTTCTCCTGCTCGACGCCGCCGCGCTCGCCGGCAACCTCGTTTAAGTAGCCGGCGTTCGTTTTTCCCGTCATGGTAGACATCACGAGCGGTCTCGTCCTGTTCGTCGTCAGTCTCCTCGTCGGCGGGTTCGGCATCTACGCCGGCGGGCGAATCGTCGCCGGCGTCGACGACTACAGCCACGCCGTCGTCACCGCGCTCGTCGGCGCAATCGTCTGGACAATCGTCGCGTTCTTCTTCGGGTGGGTTCCCCTCCTCGGCCCGATTCTCGTCTTCCTCTCCTACCTCTGGGTCGTGAAGACGCGCTACCCCGGCGGCTGGGTGAACGCCGCGCTCATCACGCTCGTCGCGTGGGTCACGCTGGTCGTCGTGCTCGCGTTCGCAGAAACCTTCGGCGTGTTCCCGAACGAGTTCGACGCGTTCGGCGTCCCCGGAATCTAGGCGCGCTCGACGGTGTGTTCGAGGGTGCCGACGCCCTCGATTTCGACCTCGACGCGGTCGCCGTCGGTGAGTTCGTTCACGCCCTCGGGCGTGCCCGTGATGACCACGTCGCCGGGTTCGAGCGTGAGGTAGCTCGTGATTTCCTCGATGAGTTCCGGAATCTCGAAGATGAAGTGCTCGATACTGGAGTCCTGTCGCGTTTCGCCGTTCACGCGGAGCGAAATCGACGCGTCCTCGGGGAGGTGTTCGGGGTCGGCGAGCACGGGGCCGAGCGGGCACGCGCCGTCGAACGCCTTCCCGCGCACCCAGTTCTTCTCCTCGTCCTGGTCGTCGCGGTTCGACACGTCGTCCGCGACCGTGTAGCCCGCGATGTACTCCTCGGCGTCCGCGGCGTCGACGTTCTTCGCCTGCTCGCCGATGACGACCGCGAGTTCGGCCTCGTGCTCGCAGTACTTCCCCTCGGGGAGCGTGACGGTCGCACCGGGGCCGGTGACGGCGTTTGGCGGCTTCAGGAAGAGAAGCGGGCGGTCGGGAACATCCTCGCCGCGCTCCTCGGCGTGCTTCGCGTAGTTCCGGCCGACGCACACGACCTTCGACGGGTCGGTCGGCGGGAGGAGTTCCACGTCCTCGATGTCGTAGGTACGGCCGCCGAATGACACTTCGTCGCCGTGGTACTCGCCGTCTCGAACTGCACCCGCGGGGTCGCGGAATCGAACGTGATGCATACGTACGCGTTCGAGACGCGGGGCGTAAGGGTTGTGGAAACGGCGGACCGCGAGTCGGCGGTACGATTTATGGGCGGCACGTCCGTACTTCCACTCGCAATGGAACTCACCTGGTACGGCCACGCGACCTGGGGCGTCGAAGTCGGCGACACGAGCATCCTCATCGACCCGTTCTTCGACAACCCGAAGACGGACACCGACCCGGAGGAGCTCGACCCCGACTACGTTCTCGTCACGCACGGGCACGCGGACCACATCGCGGACGCGGACCGCTTCCGCGGCGCGCAGTTCGTCTCGACGCCCGAAATCATCAGTTATCTCACGGACCAGTACGGCGTCGAGGACGGCACCGGCATGAACCTCGGCGGCACGTTCGAGGCCGGTGACGCCTTCGTCACGATGGTGCGCGCCGACCACTCGAACGGCATCGACACCGACTACGGCGCCTCGGGCGGAATGCCCGCTGGGTTCGTGATTTCGGACACGAAACCCACGCAGGTCTCGGACGAGGACTCCACGACGTTCTACCACGCCGGCGACACCAGCCTCCACTCCGAGATGAAGGACGTCATCGCGCCCTTCCTCGAACCCGACGCCGCGGCCGTCCCCGCCGGCGACCACTTCACCATGGGTCCCTGGCAGGCCGCCGTCGCCGTCGACTGGCTGAACGTCGACCACGCGTTCCCGATGCACTACGACACCTTCCCGCCCATCGAAATCGACACTGACGACTTCGTGCGGGAGGTCAAAGCCACCGGGAGCGACGCCGACGTACACGTACTCGACGGCGACGAGACCTTCACCCTGTAGGGGCCGCCCGCGAGTGGAGGCCGCGCGTACCGAAGGGACAACGCTTACCTATTTTCCGGGCGACCACTCGAACGCAATGACGGACATCGACATCACCAGCACGTCCGAGGAGGGCTTCGTCACGCGCTCGCGAATCGGCGACTTCGAACTCACCGTCGACGCCACCGGCGAGGAAGGCCCTGACCCCAACGCCACCCTCGTCGCGGACTACGCGTCCTGCTACATCCCGGCGTTCCGCGTCGGCGGCCAGCAGCGCGGCTACGACGACCTCGGCAAGGTCGAAATCGGTGCCGAAGCCGACCTCGACGACGACGACGACCTCGAAGCTATCCGCTTCCACATCAAGGTCGAATCCGACGTTCCCGACGACGACCTCGACGACATCGTCGCGCGCGGCGAAGACATCTGTCACGTCCACTCCGCCCTCCGCGAGGAACTCCACGCGGACATCACGGCGGAAGCGGACGCCTTCTAACGCGCTTCTTTCTTCGGGTCTCGCGGGTATCGAAGAGGACTCTCGTACCGGTCGGTTCGCCACCACCGGTGTCTTTTTGTAGGTTTGTAGATGGGACTGCGTATGCAACGAGAACCCGGGACGGACAGACGACAGTTCGTCAAGGCGGCCGCAGGTCTCGCGACCGCCGGCGCGCTCGCTGGCTGTAGTGAACAACTGACCGGAAGTAACAGTAGCGGCCCGACGGAGGCGATTCAGACGCTTGCCAGGGGGTACCGTGAGAACGACATCGACCTCGTGACGCAGATGATTCACCCCGAGTCGCCGATGAGCGGTTCGATAAGCACGTCCACCGTGGAATCGGCGACGATTACGGTGACGGACGCGAACGTGGCCCGTCAATCCGCGGACGGAGCCTACGTCACTGCGACAGTCACCTCGGAGAGCGGGAGTAGCGAATCGAATACGGCAACGTACACCTTCGAACTGCGAAAGTACAATGGCGAGTGGAAGGTCTGGCAGATAGAACAGGGCCGGAACGTTCCCACGACTACCTCGACGCGAACGACATCGCTTACGACCTATCCCGACGGCGACCCGCGGCGGACGATTCAGACGTTCGCGCGAGCGAACCGACAAGACGACGCCCAACTCGCCCGGAGCGTCATCCACCCCGACTCATCGCTCCGAGAGAACGTCCGACAGAACGTCGAGAGCAACGACATAGACATCCTCGAAATGGAGGTGGCGAGTGAGAGTGAGACGGACGCGGTCGTCTACGCTCGACTACGAATCATCTACGAGGACGGGAGTTCCGACCCGCGAACGACGTGGGTGACGTTCGAACTCCGCACGCACGACGGCGCGTGGAAGATTACGACGCTCACCGAAGGGCGAGAACAGCCGACCGAGACGGAGACGACGACAACCTCGAACCGCGAGACGCACTTCCACGATGGGTTCGAGGAGAACCTGAGCGCCTGGCAGGTCGACGACGACCGATGGACGCGGACGGACGCAGTCGCCTACCGCGACACATACAGCGCGCTCATGTCCGCCAGCAGTAACGTGACTCGCATCGCGACGGCCGCCCTTCCCGAGACACGACAACTCGGTCGCTTCGCGTACGCCTGGCAGGAAAGCGACGCGAGCTGGGGCGGCGGAATCCGACTGCTAAACGAACGGGGCGAAGTCGAAATCGGGTTCGCCACCAACAATCCCCAATGGGTAGTAGACGACGCGAACGGGCTCTCACAGGTCCATCAGGGCGTTGGATACGAGACCTGGGTAACGACGAGCGTCGAGTTCGACTGGCAGGAGAGCGCGGCGCTCGTCAGATTCGTCCATCCCGAGTCCGGCGAGTCGGTCACGCAGTCTCGACCGCTCAAACGCGGCCGCAACGTCGCCTCCATCGAGGTTCGCGGGTTCACCGGCGAGCGCGGCTGGCAGAACGACTCGTGTCACATGGTCTGGGACGAAGTCGTCGCAGAAATCTAGCGGAACGGCAGTCGTCCCGTATCGGGGTGTGGCGTCCGCACACAGCTGTTTTCCGCGCGCTATCGGGGAATATCGAGAATCGGCGAGGCCAGCCCTCAGTGAGCGGTGGAGAGCGCGGAGAATTATGCCGTGGAGCCGACCGTCTTGACGCGTTCGATGTCCGCTTCCATGCGGATGCTGGCAGGAAGGTCGCGTTCCATGACGCGGCGAGCGAGGTCGTCGTGGCCGTGGATTTCGAGACGGCGCTGGTAGACCGTGTAGTTCCACGAGCTATACTTATCGGACTCGTCGCCGTCGAGTGATTTGTACTGGGAGACGTAGAAGTTCTCGGGGGTGTCGGAGTGCGGGCCCTTGATCTGTGCGCCTTTTCGTCGTACGTTGTCGCGGATGTCCCGGACGACCCGTTCGAGGGTGTCTCGGTCCCCGCTCGTGAACGTGAGCTTAGTTACGAAGGTCATGGCTGGAACTGGGTAATACGGTACGATGCAGTCCACAGTAAAAAGTAGTGTGCCTTCGCGCTGGCGTGCTACCGGGTCGCGCGGGTCCGACATTCACTTAACCCGGAGTCCAGTAACAATACGTAATGACGGTTGAAGCAACCAGCGCCGGTGCGATCCTCTTTCGGGATACGCGAGACCGGCGCGAATACCTCCTCCTCAAGAGCCGCCCCGGCGACTGGGAGTTTCCCAAGGGCGGCGTCGAGGGGGACGAAGAACTCCAGCAGACGGCCATCCGTGAGGTCCAGGAGGAAGCCGGTATCGAGGACTTCAGACTCCTCGACGGCTTCCGCGACGACTACGACTACGTGTTCGAGGCAGGTGGAGACCGCATCCACAAGACGGTCCACCTGTTCATCGCGAAGTCCTACGAGGCCTCGGCAGAACTGTCGAGCGAACACTCGGACCTCCAGTGGCGAGACTACGAACAGGCGATAAACACCATCACGCAGGACGGGCCGCGCGACATCCTCCGAGACGCTCACGAGTTCATCGACGAAGAAATCGTGGACGACGCCGACGCGGACGGCGAGGCGGGCGTCGAACAGGAGGGGTAGCGTGCCAGCGGAGTTCAGTTTCGAACTCCGCGTGTGCGCCGCGCTCGAATCCCAGTGGCCGCTCGGCGACCGCGACACCGAGTTCTTCGTCGCGCGGCAGTTAGGGACCAAGCGGCGGCGCTGGGACACGCTGATTCTCGAAGTCGACCCCGAAGGGTTCGCCGAGCGCGCGCAGTTCGGCGGGAAGCGACTCGACCCGAACCTGTTGTTCGTGTGCCAGCACGCGCCCGCGGACTGGCAGTACTACCGGGACGCGCTCCCCGAGGGCGAGGTTCCCTGGCGGTACGTCCGCGAGACCATCCACCGCGGCGCGGCCCGGGGCGTGCTCGAAAAGCGAAAGCGTAGCGGCCGCATCGAACTCCACCGAAAACAGGCGTATCCGGACTGGCTGGAGCGCATCATCGCGGTGGAGAACAAGCCAGACCTCGACGCGTCGGCGGCGCGAGCGCTCTCCGACCAACTGGAGCGCGACGTGGCGCTCGGCCTCGCGGACGAGGTCTGGGTCGCAACCGAGTCCGGCGAGCGCGTGCTGTACGAGGAGATGCCGGTCGAAGCGGGCATCCTCGTGTTCGAGGACGGCGCGCTGGACGTGCGGTGGCATCCGCGCGCGCTTACCCCGGAACAGCCCGGCACGCGCATCCTCGACCGCGGAAGCGAGGTCTGTGAGTTCGAGTACGTCACGGCGGCGCGAAAATCGAAGCTTCGGGCGTGGCTCGCCGAGCGCGCGTACGAGCGCGGCTGGCGGTCCTACGTGGACACGATGCGGCCGGACTGCCGCCACTTCGACCTGAAGCGGGACGGAGATGGGTACGTGCCGTACTGTCACGCGAAGAACAGAGAACAGACCGCTGGCGAGTGCTCGGGGTCGTGTGCCGAGTTCTCGCCCGAACCCCCGCAGTGGCGACAACTGGGCTGGCCCATCGAGGGCGGGCCGGGACAGACCGTCAAGCGCGTGCTGGACGAGCGCCGGGAGCGCGAGCGCGGGCGTTAGTCGGTGAGTTCGACGGCGTTCCGGGGGACGGCGAGGCGGAACGTCGGGACGGTGCGGTAGATGAGGTCGGCGACGCCCTTGCGTTCGAGCGTGCGGAGCGCGCGCCGCACCTCGCCCGTGTCGAACTCTTCGCCGAACTCGCTTTCGAGGTCGTGGAGGACGCTGACGACGCTCTGCGAGCGCTCCTCGGGACCGGCGAGTACCTCCAGAATGTGTTGTTCGAGGTCGCTGAGGTGGACGCGCAGCGGGTCGTCCTCCCCGACTTCCTCGCCAGTGACGATGGCGCGGGCCTCCGCCGTCGCGCGGATGAGGCTGTCCTCGTCGCGGTAGTAGTAGTCCTTGAGTTCGCCCTCGAGGTACTGGTGGACGTCGCTCCCCGACTCCATCTCCCAGCGCTCTTGGAGGGTCTTGTTCTTCGTGGGCTGGAGTTCCACGAGGTCGGCGAGGCGCTCTCGGGCCTCCGCGGAGAGACTCATACCCGGTATCTCGCCACCGGGGTATTTCGGCCTTCTGAAAGCCCCGAACCCAATCGTTATGCAGTCCGTCGCCGTGCCTCGACGTATGAGCGACCTCGTCGAACTCGACGTGGCCGAGGGCGTGGCGACGGTGACGGTGACCCGGCCGGAGAGCCTGAACAGCGTGGACGCCGCGACGCTGGACGCGCTCGGGGACGCGTTCGCGGACGCGGCGCGCCGTGACGCCCGCGCGGTCGTGCTCACGGGCGCCGGCGAGAAGGCGTTCGTCGCGGGCGCCGACGTGTCCTACATGGCGGACATCGACACCGCGGAGGCCGAGGCGTACGCCCGGAAGGGCCACGAGCTCACGCGCGCCATCGAGGAGTTCCCCGCACCCGTCATCGCGGCCATCAACGGCTACGCGTTCGGCGGCGGCCTCGAACTCGCGCTCGCCTGCGACCTCCGCGTCGCGTCCGAGCGCGCCGTGCTCGGGCAGACCGAAATCGACCTCGGCGTGATTCCGGGCTGGGGCGGCACCCAGCGCCTCCCCCGCCTCGTCGGCGACGAGACCGCGCGCCGCATGATCTACTTCGGCGACCGCATCGACGCGACCGACGCCTACGAGGAAGGCCTCGTCGGCGACGTCATCGCGCACGACGAACTCGACGAGCACGCCCACAGCCTCGCCCGCGACCTCGCGGAGAAACCCGGGTTCGCGCTCGCCGCGGCGAAGGAAGCCATCAACGAGAGCCACCGCACTACGCTCGACGCCGGACTGGACTTCGAACGCCGCACCTGGGCGGGCCTGTTCGGCACGCCCGACCAGCGCGAGGGCATGGCGGCGTTCCTCGAGGACCGCGACCCCGATTTCGACTAAGAACTAAGGCGGATGCCCGCGACTCCCCGGTATGGCAACGCGTATCAAGTTGAACGAGCTCGACGACGCGCTCGACGACCTGCCGTATCCGCTCACGCACGGCGACGCAGTCGCCGAACTCGACGACTACGTCCTCCAGTACGCGGACGGCGAGGAACCGCTCGCGGACGTGGTGGAGCGCTCCGACGAGGACGTGTTCGACGACCCGAGCATGCTCGACGCCGAAATCCGGAACAACCTCCCGACGGAAGCCGTCGGCGAACCCGGGCAGTCCGAGGGCGAGGGCTGAGTCGGGGGGCTTAACTGACGACGTTCGCTAAGGCGAGCATGGAATTCTGCGACGACTGCGGTTCGATGATGCACGCGGAGGACGACCTCTGGGTGTGTGACTCCTGCGGGCACAAACAGCCGAAGGACCCCGACGCGAACTACGTGCTCTCCGAGGAACAGGAAGTGAGCGACATTATCGAGACGGACGGCGAGAACGCCGGCCTCCCTACCACGGACGCGCGGTGTCCCGAGTGCGGGAACGACAAGGCGTACTGGTACATGCAGCAGATTCGGAGCGCGGACGAGTCCGAGACCCGCTTCTTCGTCTGCACCGAGTGCGAACACACCTGGCGCGAGGACGACAACTAACGAGGGACGCGGTTACTCGGCGCGCGACTACTCGGCGTGTTCTTTCTTGAGTGAGAGTGCGGTGCGGTCGAACTCGCAGACGACCTCGTCGTCCTGGTTCAGGGCTTCGACGTGCATCGTGACGATGCCGCGTTCGCCGTCGCTGGTCTCGCGTTTGTCGGTAACCGTGCTGCGGGCGGTGATGGTGTCTCCGTGGAACACCGGCTGGGGGTGTTCGACGTTGTCGTAGGAGAGGTTCGCGACGATTGTGCCGTCCGTGGTGTCGGGGATGGTGAGGCCGACGGCGAGGCTCATCGTGTAGAGGCCGTTGACGAGGCGTTCGCCGAACTGGGTGTCGCCGGCGAACTCGGCGTCGAGGTGGAGCGGCTGCTGGTTCATCGTCATGTCGCAGAACTGTTGGTTGTCGGCTTCGCTGACAGTGCGGGACTTCCGGTGTTCGATGGTCTCGCCGACCTCGAACTCCTCGTAGTACTTCCCGGGCATACTCGGGTGGTCGCGAGTCCGGGAGAAAAACCCCGTCGGTTCGAGCGGCCACCATCCTTTTCGGTGTCAGAAATCCATACTGTAATAGATATGTCATCGCTCTCGACGCGCACGAGCGCGCTTCTCGCCGCGGTGGTCGCCGTCGGTCTGCTGACCGGCGCGGCCGTCGCGGCGACAGAAGGCTCGGTCACGGCCGACCCGAACACGCCGGAGACGACCGCGACGCACACCGCCACCGCCACCATCGACGGCAGCGCGGCGGGGGCGTCGTGGAACGGCCTCGAAATATCGTACGAACAGACCGACGTGAGTAACGTCGGCCAGAACGACATCGCGAAAATCGGCATCGACCGCGGCGATGACGCGCCCGGCGACACCGTCGACGTCGATATCTCGAACGACCTCAGCAGCGTGAGCGCGAACAGCGACGGAACCGTGCTCACTATCGGTCTCGGCGGGAACTACAACCTCGGTTCGGGCGACGAGGTCGTCGTCGTATACGAGGACGTTCAGAACCCGCCCGCCGGCACGTACACCGTCGGACTCGACGTGAACTACCAGTCGAGCGGCGGAGAGACCTCGGCGGCGCTGACCATCGAATCCGACACGACGACCACAACAACCACGACGCAGACCACGACACAAACGACGACGCAGTCCACGCAAACGACGACTGCGTCGACGACGCGAACGACTACGACAACCGAGACGAGCGACCCGACCACCACGCGGACAACGGAAACGACCCAGACGACTACGACGACCCAGAGCGCTGAAGACGCGCGCCACGCGTCGGTCGTGTCGATGCCGGCCACGTCGAACGCGAGCGTCACGCACGGCGCGATGGCGGTCGTCGGGAGCGCGAACGACGGCTCGTCGTGGACCGGGTTCCAGATTGACTACCGCGGAACGGGTGTCGACGCGAGTAACGTCGGCCAGAACGACATCACGAGAATCGGCATCGACCGCGGGAACGACAGCGCGGGGACGACCGTCGACGTGAACGTCTCCGACGATCTGAGTAGCGTGAGCGTCTCCGGTGACGGCGAGGTCGTGACCGTCGGCCTCGGCGGGAACTACGACCTCTCGCTCGGCGACCAGATAGTGGTCGTCTACGAGGGCGTGGAGAACGGCGCCGCGGGGACGTACGAGGTCCCGGTGGACGTGAACCACCAGTCGAGCGGCGGGACGGCCGTCGCGACGCTCGCGGTGGCCGAGAACAGCACGGCGACGCAGACCACGGTGAACGCCGACCAGACCACGACGACGGGAGACACGACGACGGCCGCGATTACGGACACTGAGACGAGCACGACGACGGAGACGACCGATTCCGGCGGAAGTACGTCCGGGTTCGGTGTCGCCGTCGCAGTCGTCGCCCTGCTCTCGGTGGCGCTGCTCGCCCGCCGCGACAACTAAGCCCCGTCGGTGTTTTTTCGCGGTATGGTTCGACGCAGTCTCCTGTTCACGCCCGGTGACCAGCCGGAAATGATGCGGAAAGCGCCCGGTTCGGGCGCTGACGTGGTCGTGTTCGACCTCGAAGACGCTGTCGCGCCGGACGAGAAGAGCGTTGCGCGTGCGACGGTCTCCGACGTGCTCACGTCGCCGGCGTTCCGGCCGGACTGCGAGGTGTGCGTGCGCGTCAACCCCGTTGGTATCGCGGCGGACGACGACGTGGCGGCGCTCGCACCTGCGGACGACCACGTCGATGCGGTGATGCTGCCGAAGGTCGCCGCGGCGGACGACGTGCGGACGCTCGAACGCCTGCTGGACGAACACGGCGTGGACGCGGACGTAGTCGCGCTCGTGGAGTCCGCGGCGGGCGTGCTGAACGCCCAAGAAATCGCAGCGGCGGACGCGGTGACGGCGGTGGCGTTCGGCGCGGAGGACCTCTCCGCGGACATCGGCGCGACCCGCACGGACGACGGAACGGAAGTCCTGCACGCGCGCGAGCACGTCGTGCTCGCCGCGGCCGCGGCCGACGTGGACGCAATCGACACCGTCTACACGGACATTGAGGACACCGACGGATTGCGCGAGGAGACGGCGTTCGCGGCTGGACTCGGGTACGACGGGAAGATGGCGATTCATCCGGCGCAGGTCGCGCCGATTCATGACGCGTTCAGCCCCGACCCCGAGGAGGTGGAGTGGGCGGAGCGCGTGCTTGCGGCGAAGGAAGCGGCCGACGCGGAGGGACGCGGCGTGTTCCGGGTGGACGGCGAGATGGTAGACGCCCCGCTCGTCGCGCAGGCGGAGCGCGTCGTCGCCCGCGCCGACGCCGATAATTAAATTCCTAATATTACATATTACCATACCTGAGCCGCCACGCTTATTCGGAACGGAGGAATCGATTCAGTCGATGAGCGAGTCCAATCCGTTCGAGAACCTGCAGGAGCAGCTAGAGGACGCCGCCGCCCACCTTCCCGACGGCGTCAGCGACGACGTGCTCGAACGACTCAAGAACCCCGAGCGCGTGCTCGAAACGAACCTCACCGTCGACATGGACGACGGCAGCATCGAGACGTTCCGCGCCTATCGCTCGCAGTTCAACGGCGACCGCGGCCCCTACAAGGGCGGCATCCGCTACCACCCCGGCGTCACCCGCGACGAAGTGAAAGCGCTCTCCGGGTGGATGGTGTACAAGTGCGCCGTCGTCGACATCCCCTACGGCGGCGGTAAAGGCGGTATCGTCGTCGACCCCAGCGAGTACTCCGCGAGCGAACTCGAACGCCTCACACGGTCGTTCGCGAAGGAACTCCGACCGTTCATCGGCGAGGACAAGGACATCCCCGCGCCCGACGTGAACACCGGCCAGCGCGAGATGAACTGGATCAAGGACACCTACGAGAAACTCGAAAACACCACCGAACCCGGTGTCATCACCGGAAAATCCCCCGAGAACGGCGGGAGCGCGGGCCGCGTCGAAGCCACCGGCCGCTCCACCATGTTCGCCGCACGCGAGGTGTTCGACTACCTCGATAAGGACCTCACCGACGCCACCGTCGCCGTCCAGGGCTACGGGAACGCCGGCTGGATCGCCGCGAACCTCCTCGACGAACAGGGCGCGTCCGTCGTCGCCGTCAGCGACTCGAGCGGCGCCATCCACGACCCCAGCGGCCTCAACCCCGTCGCAGTCAAGGACTTCAAGAACGAATCCGGGCACGTCACCGGCTACGACGACGCCGAGGAACTCACCAACCGCGACCTCCTCACGCTCGACATCGACCTCCTCGTCCCCGCCGCCCTCGAAAACGCCATCGACGAAGACATCGCCCGCGACGTACAGGCCGACGTCATCGTCGAAGCCGCCAACGGCCCCCTCACCCCCGACGCCGACGACGTCCTCCAAAACAGCGACGTCACCGTCGTTCCCGACATCCTCGCGAACGCCGGCGGCGTCACCGTCAGCTACTTCGAATGGGTCCAGAACCGCCAGCGGTTCTCCTGGACCGAAGACCGCGTCAACGACGAACTCGAACGCGTCATCACGGACGCCTTCGACGAACTCACGCACGCCTACGAAACCCTCGACCTCCCCAGCCTCCGCACCGCCGCCTACGTCGTCGCCATCCAACGCGTCGTCGACGCCTACACCGGCAACGGGAACTGGCCCTAGCAAGCCCTAAACGGTCGCCTTTGGCGACCGTTTACCCCTTGCAGAATCCCCACCCTGGCCGTCGGCAGACGCAGACGGCGGCCTACGGCCGCCGCGGCATCACAACAAACGAAACCGCAACTCCGACCGCATCGCAACTGACTGCGACCGCACCGCACCCGCTTTCGTTACTGGTGGCCGCTGACCCGCACGGGTTCGTAGGGTTCTTCGAGGTAGTCGATGTCGGAGTCGCTCAGGCTGATGTCGAGTGCTTCGACGGCGTCTTCGAGGTGTTCGACGCTCGTGGTGCCGACGATTGGGGCGTCCACCCAGTCCTTGTGGAGCACCCAGGAGAGCGCGATTTGCGCCATCTTCACGTCCTTCTCGTCGGCGAGTTCCTCGACGCGTTCGTTGATTTCGAGGCCGCCGCCCTCCCGGTAGGGGTGTTCGTACATGTGTTCTTCCGTCTCTCCGCGTCGCGTAGCGTCGATATCCTCGTGGGGGCGAGTGAGGAAGCCGCGGGCGAGCGGACTCCACGGCAGGACGCCGACGTTCTCCTTCTGGGTGTACGGCAGCATCTCGCGTTCCTCTTCCCGATAGGCGAGGTTGTAGTGGTTCTGCATCGTCACGAAGCGCTCCAGGTTCTCCACGTCACTCGTGCGGAGCGCGTCGGCGAACTGGTGCGTCCACATCGAACTCGCGCCGATGTACCGCGTGTCGCCGCGTCGGACAGCGTCGTCGAGCGCCCGCAACGTCTGCTCGATGGGCGTGTCGTAGTCCCAGCGATGAATCTGGTAGAGGTCCACCGTATCCATCCCGAGCCGGTCGAGCGAGTTCGAGAGCTCCTGCTCGATAGTCTTCCGACTGAGGCCGCCAGAGTTGCGATTGTCGCGGTCCATCGGGTGGAACACCTTCGTCGCGACGACCTGCGAATCCCGGTCGTAGTCGTCGAGGACGGACCCGAGCACGCGTTCGGACTCTCCCGTCGAGTACATGTTCGCGGTGTCGAAGAAGTTGATGCCGAGGTCGATGGCGCGCTCGATGATCTCTCGACTCTCTTCCTCGTCGAGCACCCAGTCGCGCCACTCCGGGGTGCCGAAGCTCATGCAGCCGAGGCAGAGCCGACTGACTTCCATGCCCGTGTCGCCCAGCGTCGTGTACTCCATACGCGACCGTCTCACGCCGTCGTGAAGAACCCTTGTGCGTCCCGGCAAGCGCGTCCGTCGCGCGTGGACTTTTGAGGGCGAGCGTCGAGAATCCGGTATGGACTTCGAGTACCCTTGGGCGTTCGAGTCGCGGCGGTCGGCCGTGCACGCGCGAAACGGGATGGTGGCGACCAGCCATCCCGTCGCCGCGCAGGCCGGACTGGCCGTGCTTCAGGACGGCGGGAACGCGGCGGACGCGGCGGTCGCCACCGCGGCGGTGCTGAACGTCGTCGAACCGAACATGACGGGTATCGGCGGGGACGCGTTCGCGCTCACGCAGTTCGACGACGAGTACGAGGCGCTGAACGCGAGCGGGCCCGCACCCGCCAGCGCGAACCTCGACACGTACCGCGAGCGCACCGACGCCACGGACGAAAACGGTGACCCCGCGATGCCCGAGGACGGCGGTCTCGCCGTCACCGTTCCGGGCGCGCTTGCCGGCTGGGACGCCCTCGCGGACCGCTACGGCACCCGCGACCTCGATGCACTCCTCGAACCCGCCGTCGAGTACGCCCGCGACGGCGTGCCCGTGAGCGAGTTCGTCGCCCGCCAGTTCGCGCACGCCGCGCCGCGAATCCGGGAGTACGACGAGACGGCCGACACCTTCCTCGACGAGAACGGCGACCCCTACGAGGCCGGCGACACCCTCCGTAACCCCGACTTCGCGGACACCCTCGAACGCATCCAGAACGCCGGCATCGGCGCGTTCTACGGCGGCAGTCTCGGCGAGCAAGTGGTCGAGACCGTGCGCGAGCACGGCGGCGAACTCGCGCTCTCCGACCTCGACTCGTATCGCCCCGAGTGGACCGACCCAATCAGCACCGAGTACCGCGGCCTCGAAGTGCTCGAACATCCGCCGAACGGCCAGGGAACGGTCGCGCTCGAAGCGCTCAACGTCGCGAGCGAGTTCGACCTTCCCAGCGACCCGACGAACCCCGACCGCCTCCATCACCTCATCGAGGCAGTCAAGGTCGCGTTCGCGGACGGCTACGAGTACATCACCGACCCCGACGCGTACGACATACCTCTAGAAACGATGCTCTCGGAAGCGTACGCGGCGGAGCGCGCCGCCGACATCGGCCACCGCGCGAGCGTCCGCGAGGCGAAGGCGGGCGACCACGCGGACACTGTCTACCTCACCGTCGTCGACGGCGACGGGAACGCCGTCTCCTTCATCAACTCCATCTACATGAACTTCGGGAGCGCGCTCACCACGGGCGGGTTCGCGCTCCAGAACCGCGGGCACTCGTTCAGCCTCGACCCCGACCACGCGAACTGCCTCGAACCCGGAAAGCGCCCGTTCCACACCATCATCCCCGCGATGCTCCGCGAGGGCGGCGAGTTCCGCGCCTCCTGGGGCGTGATGGGCGGGTCGATGCAGCCACAGGGCCACCTCCAAGTCGTCGCGAACCTCCGCGCCGGCCTGAACCCGCAGGCGGCGCTGGACGCGCCGCGGTTCCGCTGGCTGGAAGACAATCAGGTCGCGCTCGAAACCAACCGCATCCCCGAATCCGTGGTGACGAACCTCGAAGGCCGCGGCCACCGCATCATAGAGGAGGACGCGTTCTTCGACGACGGCGGCCACTGGGGCGGCGGCCAACTCATCTGGCGCGACGACGACGGCACGCTCGTCGGCGGGTCCGACCCGCGAAAAGACGGCCAGGCGGTCGGCTTCTAGGCGGCGTTCGGCGGTTTCTCCATCTCTCTTCGTCGGCTTACAGGCCGAGTTGTCGGCCCAGCACCATGTGCTGGATTTCGCTCGTCCCTTCGCCGATTTCCATGAGTTTGGCGTCGCGGTAGAACCGCTGGGGGGCGAAGTCGGTGGTGTAGCCGTAGCCGCCGAGGGTCTGGACGGCGTCCTCGGCGTTCTTCCGCGCGGCCTCGGAGGCGTCGAGTTTCGCGAGCGCGGACTCCGTGCTCACGCTGTTGCCCTTATCGTACTCGGTGGCGGCCTTGTGGGTGAGGAGGCGGGCGCGTTCGGTGCGGCGGTACATGTTCACGATTTTGTCGCGGATGGCGTCGAACTTCGCGATGGGTTTGCCGAACTGCTCGCGCTCGGTGGCGTAGGAGTGTGCGGCCTGATACGCGCCCTCGGCGAGGCCGGTGGAGAGCGCGGCGATGGAGATGCGGCCGCCGTCGAGCGTCTTCATCGTCTGCTTCCAGCCCTCGCCCTCAGCCCCGAGCAGGCGGTCCCCGGGGACGTAGACGTCGTCGAACGCGATTTCGCAGGTCGGAGAGGCGTTGAGCCCCATCTTCTCCCACTCGGTCGTGACCTCGAAGCCGTCGTCCTCGTCGGGGTCGACGATGAACGTCGAGATGCCGTCGTAGCCCGCGTCGGTGTCCGTGACGGCTTTCACGAGCACCGACCCGGCGACCGAGGCGTTCGTGATGAACTGCTTCGTGCCGTTGATTCGGTAGCCGTCGCCGTCGCGTTCGGCGGTGGTGTCCATGTCGCTCGCGTCGCTCCCGCTCCCGGGTTCGGTGAGCGCCCACGACCCGAGGTAGTCGCCTTCGGCGAGCGGGCGGAGCCAGCGCTCCTTCTGTTCGTCGGTGCCGAACAGTTCGATGGGTTTCGAGGCGAGGCTGATGTGCGCGACGTAGGAGAGGCCGATGGAGCCGGAGACGCGCCCGAGTTCCTCGGCGACGAGCGCGTACGTCAGGTAGTCCGCGCCCAGGCCGCCGTACTCCTCGGAGACGGGGACGCCGAGCATGTCGAGGTCGGCGAGCGCGTCGAAAATCTCGTCGGGGAATCGGTGGTCGTCCTCGATGTCCTGCGCGATGGGTTCGATTTCCTCCTCGCAGAACTCGCGGACGGTGTCCCGAATCATCCGGTGTTCGTCGGGGACGCTGAAATCCATGCGTCAAAATTTGCCAGCAGGAGTATAAACACACCGGACGACCGCACGAGGCGGGAAACCTATGGGGCGCGCGGGCCAGATACGGATATGAGCGTGCGGCGGTTCGTCCGCGGAACAGTCCCCTGGGACCGACTGGAAGCCCTCGCCCACGAGCTCGGCGAGCGCTACGACGAGTCGCCAGTCCGCGTGGAGTTCCTCGACGCGGAGAACTGGTTTTCGACGCCGTTCGTGGTGAACGACGAGTACTTCGTGAAAGTGGTGACGCCGCAGAACGCGACCGTGCACGCGCTCTTCACGGGGATGCGGAACCTCGGCGTATTCTCCTCGGGCACCGAGGGGTTCTTCGAGCAGTTCGAGGACGCGTACGCGATGGCAGCCTACGAGTACGACGCCACCGAACGCATGCGTGAATCCGGATTGAACGTCCCGGAGCCCGTGGACGTGTTCGAGTTCGACGGGTTCGGCGTGCTCGTCCTCGAATACCTCCCCGAATTCACGCCGCTCGACGACCTCCCGGAGGCGGACATCGCCGCGTACGCGCCCGACCTGTTCGCGGGTCTGCGCAGGATGCACGACCACGGCGTCGCGCACGGCGACCTCCGCGGGGAGAACGTCCTCGTCTCCGACGGCGACCTCTACTTCATCGACGCGACGAACGTTCGCGAGGGCCGCGAGGCCGCGGCGCGCGCCTACGACCTCGCGTGCGCGCTCGCCGTGCTCGAACCGCTCGTCGGCGCGTCCGTCGCCGTCGACGGCGCGCGCGAACACTACGACGCCACGGACCTCCTCGACGCCTGGGAGTTCCTCGACTTCGTGAACATCCGCCCCGACCACGACTTCGACGCCGGCGCGCTGAAGGGAGAGATCGAGGCCGCCGCCGGGTAGCGCGAAGTCCCTATCTTTTTACTCTCCGACTGCGCAGTTTTTGCCGAGATGAGTACCTACAACCACTACATCGACGGCGAGTGGGTTTCGGGCGAGGGCTCGGAGACCTTCGAGAGTCGGAACCCCGCGACCGGCGAGACGCTCGGCGAGTTCGAACGCGCGACGGACGCGGACGTGGACGCCGCCATCGACGCCGCGAACGCCGCCGAAGAGGAGTGGCAAGCCCTCTCCTACATCGACCGCGCAGAGTACCTCTGGGACATCTATCACGAGCTCCGTGACCGCCACGAGGAACTCGGCGAGGTCGTCACGAAGGAGTGCGGGAAGGAGATCTCGGAAGGGAAGGCCGACGTGACCGAGGCCTGGCACATGGTCGAGTGGGCGGCCGGAAACGCCCGCCACCCGCACGGCGACGTCGTCCCCTCGGAGATTCCGTCGAAGGACGCATACATGCGCCGGAAGCCGCGAGGGACCGTGGGCTGTATCACGCCCTGGAACTTCCCGGTCGCAATCCCGTTCTGGCACATGGCCGTCAGCCTCGTCGAGGGCAACACCGTCGTGTGGAAGCCCGCGGAGCAGACGCCGTGGTGCGGCCAGATCATCGCGGAGATGTTCGAGGACGCCGGGATTCCGGACGGCGTGTTCAACATGGTGCAGGGCTTCGGCGACGCGGGCGAGCGTATCGTGGAGGACGACGGCATCGACACCGTGCTCTTCACCGGGAGCGCGGAGGTCGGCCACGAAATCGCGTCGAAGGTCGGCGGCGAACCCGGCAAGCTCGCGGCGTGCGAGATGGGCGGGAAGAACGGCATCGTCGTCACGGAGAAGGCGGACCTCGACGTCGCCGTCCACTCCGCGGTGATGAGTTCGTTCAAGACCACGGGCCAGCGCTGCGTCTCCAGCGAACGTCTCGTCGTCCACGAGGACGTCTACGACGAGTTCAAGGAGCGCTTCGTCGAGAAGGCGAAGCAGGTCGCTGTCGGCGACCCGCTCGACGAGTCGACGTTCATGGGGCCCGCCATCGAACCCGAACACGTCGAGAAAATCAAGGCCGGGAACACCCTCGCACGAGAGGAGGGTGCGAACGTCCTCGTCGACCGCGCGGACCTCGACGCCGACGAAATCCCTGACGGACACGAGGACGGGAACTGGGTCGGGCCGTTCGTCTACGAAATCGACTACGCGGACGACCTCTCCTGCATCCGCGAGGAAGTGTTCGGGCCGCACGTCGCCCTCATGGAGTACTCGGGCGACATCGAGCGCGCCGTCGAAATCCACAACGACACGCCCTACGGGCTCGCCGGCGCGGTCATCAGCGAGGACTACCGCCAGATCAACTACTTCCGCGACAACGCCGAGGTCGGCCTCGCGTACGGCAACCTCCCCTGCATCGGCGCGGAAGTCCACCTCCCGTTCGGCGGCGTGAAGAAGTCCGGGAACGGCTACCCGAGCGCCCGCGAGGTCATCGAGGCCGTGACGGAGCGGACGGCGTGGACGCTCAACAACAGCAAGGACATCGAGATGGCGCAGGGGCTGAGCGCGGACATCAAAACGGAAGACGACTAATCGGTCCGCGCCGGTATCGGTCCGCGCCGGTTTCGCGACACGGTTTTTCTTTCGGTGGTTCGACAAGCCCCGAGTACGGAGGCGTGGGTATGATTGCGCGTGTCTGGTACGGGTACACGGAGCCGTCGGATGCGGACGAGTACGAGGCGTTCGTGACGGAGAACGTGATTTCGGACGCCGAATCGAAGATTGAGGGTTGTGTCGGCGGCGAGGTATTCCGGCGCGAACTCGATGGCGAGGTGGAGTTCGTGACGGTGCTTCGGTTCACGGACTACGATGCTGTCGAAGCGTTCGCGGGCGAGGAGTACGAGTCGGCGCACGTTCCCGCGGAGGCACGGGCGTTGCTGTCGCGGTGGGAGGACGAAGTGGCGCACTACGAGGTTGTGTAAGTGGCGGGAGGAGGTGGGGTCCCGGCGGGTGGACGCCGGGAGAGGGGTGGACGCGGTGTGGCGGACGTGGACGCCAATTTGTGCCGACACGTCGGCGAGAAAAGCGCCTGTGCGTCGGCACGCGGTGATTGGTCGTCCTCCCGTATAAGGTTGTTTACCGGCGGCGGTCGCGCAGGGCCGGGAAGTCCGCTCGGGTTTCCTCGACGCGGTCGAGCGAAACCTCGGCGGTGACGATGCCGGGGTCGTCGTCCGTGGTTGCTATCGGGGTACCCCAGGGGTCGTAGACGGTGGAGCGCCCGAGGAGCGAGGCGTCGTCGAAACTGCCGCTGCCGTTGATGGTGGCGACGTACGCGAGGTTCTCGATGGCGCGCGCCCGGGGGAGCGTCTTCCAGTGTTCGACGCGCGGGTAGGGCCACGCGCTCGGAACGAGCACGAGGTCGACGCCGTCGTCCGCGAGGGCGCGGTAGAGCTCGGGGAAGCGGAGGTCGTAGCACGTCGTCACGCCGACCGTGAATCCGCCGAGGTCGGCGGTCGGCACGGTCTCACCGGGAACGAGCAAGCGGGCTTCGGCGGATTCGTAGCCGAACAGGTGGCGTTTGCGGTACGCGAGCAATCGCTCCCCGGACGAGTCGAAGAGGACGCTGGTGTTCGCGAGGCCGTCGTCTGCGGGGCCGCCGTCGCTCGTGGCGAGGTCTTCGACGATGCTGCCGGCGAGCACGGCCACGTCGTTCTCGCGCGCGGCGTCCCGAAGCCGGGTGAGGGTCGGGCCGTCGAGGGGTTCGGCCGCTCGTCCGTAGGCGTCGAACGCGAAGTAGCCGACGTTGAATATCTCGGGGAGAGCGACGAGGTCCGCGCCCTCGCTCGCGGCCGTTTCGATGGCGTCGACGGCTCGCTGGGTGTTCGCGTCCACGGCCGCCGCCTCGATGTCGAGTTGGGCGAGTGCGAGTTTCATTCGTCCAGTCGGTCCCGGAGGCTGTCCAGTTCCTTGTCGAGGTTGCGCTTAAAGAACCGTTCGACGCCCGGCAGGCGGCCGTCAACGACGAACTCGTTGTGGAGTCGAGTCCCCCCACTCTCTAGGGGTTCGATGCGGTGCTCGCCGGTGACGCGGAGGACCTTGGACTTCCCGACGAACTTCACGTACTCGCCGTCCTCGCGTTCCACGTCACGGGTTTCGACGGGAATCGTGCGGTTCACGACGGGTACGCGGACGTGCCACGTGGTCACGTCGCCGTCCTGGTCGAAGGAGTCGACGACGCTGATGGCGCTCGCGCGGCGTGCCGGGTCGGCGATGAACGCCCACACGTCCTCTGGCGGCGCGTCGAGGTCGAACGTCCGCTCGACACGTACGGTCATACCCTCACGTGGAGGGGTTGAGAGAAAAACCCGCCGATTACTGCGGTTCGACCTTCCATGTGGTCGAGCGCGAGCGGCCCCACTTCTCGATGTCCACGTCCTCGGACTTCTCCGCGAGCCGCGGCAGCCGCACGCCCACCTGTTTCGCGGTGAGTCCGATGGCGTCCGCGATGGTTTTCGCGCGGAAGTACCGCTCGCCGGTGGCCACGCTCTCCCGGAGGTAGTCCACGATTTCGCGCTCCTCCTCGGTGTAGTCGGCCATTAGTGGGATAGTACGGGTTTCGAGCGCTTAATGGTTCTGCTGCTCACTCCGCGTCCGGACTGCCGAGGACTTTATCGAGCATCCAGAGCGCGGCGAGCACGGGGAGCAGTGGGAGGAAGAGGAACACCATTGCCGTGAGCAGCATCAGTCCGACGAGCGTCATGAAGGGGTCGTCCGAGCTAATCGGACTGAACAGGAAGGATAGGGCGCGGTCCGTCTTCGATGTCGTGGGCATACTCGGTGGTTGTGGGAGTACCCGCAAAAACGCATCGCCCCCGCGGCGTCAGTCGTAGACGTGGAACGCGCCGACGGCGAGGACGCCAAGGGTGACCGCGGCCGCGAACGCCCACGCGGTGTTCGCTTGACTCTGCGCGACGTACATCCCGAGCGCGCCGGCGACGCTGAGCGCGCCGAGCAGCACGCCTCCGCCGAGGCTCGCGTCAGTTTCGGTTTCGGTTGCCATACGCGAGTCGTCCGGCGCGAGTGCCTTAATCACTTCCATGGCGGCCGACAACGATTAACCACGGGGAGTGCGTTCACGACGTATGGACGTTCGTTCGCTGTTGTTCGGGAGCACTATCCGCGTCGCGCTCACGGTCGTCCTCGGCCTGGGCGTCGTGGCGGGGGGTGCGGTGGTCACTGGCGTCGTCGGCGTGCCGAGCGTCGCCTCGATGGACAACGACTTCGGGGAAATCACGGACGACACGACGGCCGTGAACACCGAACTCGTCGTTCACAACCCGAACCCGCTCGGGGTTCGACTCGGTGACACGACCGTGAACTACAGCGTGCTGATGAACGACGTGACGATGGCCACGGGGTCGAAGTCCGGGTTCGACATCGACACCGGGAATACGAGCATCAATCTCACGACGTACCTCCAGAACAATCGGATTCCGGACTGGTGGGTGACGCACATTCGGAACGGCGAATCCACGTCGCTCGTGGTGAACGCGGACGTGCACTCGGGCCTGCTTGGTCGGACGTTCAACTATCAGACGGGCGGACAGACCATTTCGACGGACATCATCAGTCAGTTCAATTCGAGCGAGACGCGTGCCGTCGACTCGGGGAGCGTTCTCGTGGACGACCCATTGTTCTACGTGAACCGCACGAACGCCTCCTGGGGTGGCGTGTCGTCCGCCGAGACCCCCATCGATATGGAGTTCCTCGTGCACAACCCGAAGGACACCCCGCTCGGCGTCTCCAAGATCGGGTACAACATCACGATGAACGACATCTCGGTCGGGAGCGGTGAACTCGACCGGGGCGTCGTCGTTCCGCCGCACGAGTCCAAGGTCGTGAACGCGCAGACGGCCATCCGGAACCAGCGCCTCGACGAGTGGTGGGTGTCCCACCTCCGGAACGACCAGGTGACGAACCTCACCATCGACTTCTACGCGGTCATCGACCCGCCGGTAGCTGGGGCGGGCGAGATGCGGATTCCGCTGCGCGGCCTCACGTACAACCGTACCATCGAGACGAACATCTTCCAAGACGGCGACGAGAACGACTCGTCGAACGGCGCGTCGAACGACACCACCACGACCACATCGGACCGCGGGGATAGCACGACCACGAGTGGGACGACCACGACCGACACGAGCGACGGCACGGCGACTTCAGGCGACACGACCACGGACGGCGGAACCACGACGGGCGATGGAGCGACGACCGGCGGTGAGACGACGACTAGCGGGACGACGACGGACGACGGCGGCATCCTCGCAGTCAGTCAGGGGAGTACGTTTATGAGTGAGGAGGGCGGTGTTTCGAGTATGGCACGGAGTACTCAGTCTCCTGGTCGCGTTCTCCACGCGTGATGAGATTGCAGTCGACGGCAAGGGCGAATCGGTCGTCGTCACGATCGGCGGCGAGACGGTCGAACTCTCCCGAGACGCCGCCGAGGAACTGAAAGACGGCGTCGGGGACGCCCTCACGCGCCGCGAATCCTTCTTCCGCACCGCGTGCGTCCACCGCGAGGACGGTAGTTACGTCGTCGAACGCCGGAACGCGGACTCCACGGGGAACTCCGCGGTGTTCGAGACGTTCCGGGAAGCCAGGCGGTTGTTCGACCGACTCCCGGACGTGTTCGACGCTGACGACCTCTCGAAGGCGGGGTTGACGGGGTCGCGGCGTCACATGATGGTGCGGCACTTCGCCGAACATCCGGGATTCGCGTGCGAACTCGACGGGCGAAGCCCGCTGCGTGCGAGGAAAATCGGCGGCTAGACGGCCGCAGCGGTTAGTTGATGGTGGTGTGGTCGGACTGTTCGTTGAGCGCGAGGTTCGCGGCGATTTCGGCGTTCCGCATCGCGTACTGCGCGGTCTGCTGGAGGCTGACGAGGACTTCGCGGACGCGGAGGAGTTTCTCGTTCTCCATCTCGGGGAGGTCGGCGAGGATTTCGCCCTCGCGGTCCTCGATGTCCTTGAAGAGTTTGCGGACCTCGACGGTGGCGTCGTAGTCGCGGTTCACGACGGCGTCGACGGAGAGTTTCGTGATTTCGTCGACTTGGTCGGTGAACTCGCGGATGCGGCGGAGTATCTTCGAGTCGATGTCGAGCGTGTGTCCCTCGGTTTCGAGGACGATTTCGGCGATGTCCTCGGCGTTGTCCGCGGTGAGCTCGAGGTTCTTCGCGACGCTCCGGTAGCCGATGAGGGGGAAGCCGTCGTCCAATCCGACGGCGCGCGCGAGGTTCGGGTTCTGGTAGGCGGTGAAGATGAGGCGGAGACAGAGGACGAAGATCTTGTTCGCCTGGCGTTCGCGGTTGAGCGCGCGCTGGGCGATGTCGGGGTTGCCGTGCGCGAGCGCTTTGATGGCCTCGCCGCGCATCGTGCTGCCGGTGTTCTCGAGGCGCTGGAGGAGGTTGTCGAGGTCGAAGTCCTCGGGGTCGACCGAGCACCGGATGGTGATGCGTTCGGGCGTCTCCTCGATGACGCCGAGCCCCATGAGTTGGGTTTCGGCCTTGTAGACGGCGTTGATGTGCGCGGAGTCGAGCGCGCCGTCGCTCTCGACGTGAATGATGCGGCGGCCGAGCACGTACTGGCCGACGATGGCGCGTTCGACGGCGTCGACGCTATCGGGGGCGTCGGCGGCGAAGGACTCGACGTGAATCGTCGCTTCGGTGTCCTCCTCGCGGGATGACTCGGGCGTGATGGTGAGCGTTCCCTTCCCACTCTCGCGAACCGTTATCTCCTCGCCCTTCTCGACGTTCTGCGCGCGCGCCCACTCCGCGGGCAGCGTCATCGCGAGCGTCGAGGGGCCGAGGCGTTGAACCTTTCGCGTATCCATACCCGAACAGAGTGACCAATCGGACTTAATCTTGTCTCTCGAACCTTATATTGGCCTTAGGATGTTGCGTGTTCACTCACATCTCGCCACTGCGCCCTAGACGACCTTGACGAGGCGTCGCTCGAAGCGGCCCGTCCGCACGCGCATCCAGCCGCGGAGCGACTCGTCCACGTCCTCGTCACCGGTGTCCACGCGGAGCGCGCCGATATCGTCGAGCTTTCGACGGGACGCAACGACCTCGACCTCACTCCGCCGGATGACCTCGGGGCTTATCTGGTGGTTGCCGCGGCCGAACACGAACCCCTGACCGCCGATGGGCGACACGACGATGACGTTGCGCTCGCCGAGGTGTGCGAGGATGTCGTCCTCGGTCGCGTCCCGGACGAGCACCTCGCCGTCCCGCCACAGATCCACGCCGAGCGGCGACCCCGGAAAGCCGAGCGCCTCCTTCACCGCGCCGACGGTGCTTCCGGGGCCGAGCACGTACGTCACGCCGTCCTCGACGTCGTCCGCAACTCCCTCGGCGAGTGCCTCGACGGTCCCACCCGAGAGCTGCTTGCTCGACTGGAGCTGTTCCGCGACCGGAACCTCGACGACGGCTTTCAGTTCGGCCCGCACCTCGCCCTCGCGGTACGCGTCCTCGTCGATGTCGTTCACTTCCCGGCCCTCGGTTCGCTCGAAGGACGCGGCGATACGGCCCGCGGCCTCCGGCCGCACCGCGAACACCGAAGAATAGACTTTCACGCCCGCGGGAACGCCGAGAATCGGCGTGTCCGAATCGAGGTCGTCGAGCGCTTCCGCGATGTCCACGGCGGTGCCGTCCCCGCCGACGAACAACACGAGGTCGACGCCAACGTCCACGAACGCCTCGACGGCGGCCCGAGTGTCGGAAGCGGTCGTCTCGTCGCCCGCGGGATCGCCGACGACTTCGGGGTCGAACCCGGCGTCGCGGGCCTCGTCCGCGCCCATGCGGCCGCCGTACGCGAGCACGCGAACGTCAGGGTCGGCGTCGCGGAGCGCGCGCAGTGCCTTCGTCGCGCGCTCCGGCGCTCGCGGCTCCGCGCCCCGCCGCCGCGCTTCCTCCAGAACGCCGTCGGTTCCCTTCAGGCCGACGCGTCCCCCCATGCCCGCGATGGGGTTCACGACGACTCCGATAGTGCGCATACCCGGCGTACGGGCGGGCGCGTAAAGTGCGACGGGGTCGCGGCGACTCGAAAAACACTAAGCCCGCGGGGCGAGAGACGCAGGTATGAACGCACTCGTCGCGGAAACCGCGGGCAGCCTGCCAATCGACCTCGTGAGTTACGCCGTACTCGCCGTCGGCGTCCTGTTCGTCGTCGCGTGGGCCGCGTCTATCCTCCGGTAGAGCGCTATACTCGTTCGCGCAACCACGCTGCCGCCGCCTCCGCCGTCTCCGGGTCGGGGCTTCCGACGCGGATGCGAACGCCGTCGCCGGGATAGCTCCCGACTGTCACGTCGAACTGTTCCTGCACTTCGGTGAGCGTGTCGACGAGCGCCGACTCCGGCTTCTCCGAGTGCACGACCTCGACGTGCGTGCGTTCGCCCTCGAACTCGGATTCGACCGCGTCGAACATCGCCTTCATCTCCGACGGCACGCCCGGGAGAACGTAGACGTTCTCTACGACCGCGCCCGGCGCGACGCCCTCCTCGTTCGGTAGAAGGCGGGCGTCCTCGGGGAGGAACGTCGTTCCCTCGGCGAGGTCGCTGTTGTGGTAGCCGCCATGCGCCTCGAACCACGCGACCGCGTCCGGGTGCTCGGTCACGTCGCGGTCGAACGCCGCGGCGACGCCGTCCATCGTCACGTCGTCGTGCGTCGGCCCCAGTCCACCGGTGACGATGACGGCGTCGTACCGGTCCGCGAGCCGTCGCGTCTCCGCCGCTATCTCCTCGATATCGTCCGGCACGACGACCGTCCGGCGGACGGTGACGCCGCGCTCCGCGAGCCTGCGGCCAAGCCAGGACGCGTTCGTGTTCTCCGTCTCCCCGGACAGTAGCTCGTCGCCGACAGTGAGAACGCCGACCTTCATACCGACCGAAGGGACGCCGACGATAAAAGCGCTATTCGACGTCGAGACCCGCGTCCTCCCGGTACTGCTGGAGCCGCCGGATCTGGTTACGGAGGTAGAACGCGCCCGTCACGCCCAGCAGGACGGCGAGCACGATGACGCCCCCGAAGAGGTAGACGTCCTGTTCGTAGTAGTACGTCACCTCGATGTGGCCGCTGTCGAGCGACTCCCACGCGAGGTGGACGCGACCGTCCTCGACGGAGCGATCGTAACCGCCGGGGTCGACGTGGCCGAGCACGGGAATCGCCACGTCCATGTCACCGGGGAGTACGACCTCGTAGGACCCCTCGACAGGCGTGGAGACGGTGACGCCTCGCTGGTCGGCGGGCGCGGTGAACGCCACCTGCCCCGTATCGGTCGGGAGCGACACCGTCGTCGACGAACGCGACTGGGAAACGTCGACCACGGACTCGTTCACGACTGTGCCGTTCGAGTACTGGAACTTCACGGCCGAGAGCGTGACCGGCTGGTCGCCCGTGAGGTCAGTCGGCGTCGAAAAGGAGAGCTCTGTGGTGTTGTTCACGCGGTAGACTGCCTGATAGGACCCCGTCGATACGTCGACTGAAGCGTCCGCGGACGCGTTCCAGTCGTAGGACACGTTCTCACCGTCTGCGCCGGAGAACCCCATTCCCATACAGCCGGCGGTAGCGGCGAGCGCGCAAACCGCGAGCACCGCGACCAGCCGACGCCTCATGGAACGACGGCGAGGAGTTCGGCGGGCAGGTACTCGCCGATGCTGGAGAGCAGGCCGGGCGCGTCCGTGTCCTCGCGACAGATGATGCTCTGTTCGAGGAGGCCGAGGCGTTCGACCGTGACGATGTCGTGCGCGTGGCCCGCGCGGTTCACCGTCGCCCGCGTCTCCCCGCGGGTGGCGCTGTTCACGTTCACGCGACCGGTGCCGCGCGTCCACTCGAACAGTCGGTCGCGCTCTTCCTCGGCGAGCGAACACGGCTCGTCGTACACGAACCGGAGCGGCATGTGCTGGACGAGGCCGAACCGCTGTCGGACCTGCTCGGGCGTTCCGGGCCCGAGACCGAGTTCGTCCGTGGGAATCCGAATCTCCTCGCCCGCGTCGAGAACGAACCCGTCCTCGTCCCAGGATTCGAGCGTGCCCGTGTAGGTGTCGCCCTCGCGGAACTGGGGCGTGATGACGCCCCACTCCTCGCGCAGGGCGTTCCGCGCGACCTCCTCGTCCGGCCCGGAGAGCGTCACGGACGGGAAGCCGTCGTGACGCACGCCGATGTCGAACTCCACGTCGAGGTCGCCGACCGTGTTCTGGATGAGCGACCGCAGGCCGTCGAGTGCGCGTTCGCGGGCGTCGCCGCCGACGTACACTTTGGTTGCAAGGACGACCATTATGCCGCGTTCAACTCCGATTCGAGCGCGTTGATTCGGTCGTCGATGGACGACAGCATGTCCGTGTTCTCCATCGACTCCAGGGGCGACCCACACTCCGGACACTCGAATCCGAAGTCCATCGCTTCACCGAACTCGAACCGGATGGAGTCCACCTCACAGAGGTAGAACTCGTTCTCCAGTTCGTACTCGCGGCGCTCCCGCAGCGCCTCCAGGAGGCGGTCCATCTCCTCCGCGAGGTTCTCCGGGATGTTGTCGTACTCGAACGTCCAGAGGTAGGTCAGCCAGCCCGAATCCTCGTCCCGGACCCGTCGGTAGGTCGCGAGGTCGTTCTCGTAGAGAATGAAGAGCGCGCGGCGCACGTCGTTCAGTTCGAGGCCAAGTCGCTCCGCGAGCTCCTCGTCCGTCACCTCGCCGTCCGGCGGCGCGGCCGCCACCGGCATCCCCGTCGGCCCGACGAGTTCGTGGAGGTACTTCTGCACCACCGGATCGTCGAGTAAGTCCTCAAAAGCCATTTGCGTGTAACTCCGGGCCGAACGACCCTTAATACCATCGGGATACGCGGCGCTTCGCGCCGCGGAACACACGAACGCTGAACGACGTGAAGCGTGAGCACGCGGTACGCGGGGCCGAACCGCAGGTGAGGCTCCGCGGAATAAGCGAGCGGCGACAACGGAGCCACGAGCCGCGAAACCTGCGAACGCGGAGACGTTAGTCGTCGAGTTGTTCGACGTTCTTCCCGGTTTCTTCGGGGATGACGCGACGTTGTGCGCCCTCCCAGTCGCGGTCGAGTTCGCGGCCGTCGAAGAGGCGGTCGAGGAAGACGGCGAGTCCGGCGACTTCGGAGTGGGGTTGGTTAGTGACGCCGACGTTCCAGTCGGCGTGCTCGTAGACGGAGAACGGGACTTTCTCGCCGCCGACGACGACCAAGAAGTCGTTCTCCGCGTGCGCGTCCCGTATTTCGTCCTGGGCGTCCTGCACGCGTTCGCCGTACATCGTGAGATGGGCGATTTTTCCCTCCCAGTTCCGGATGAGGGCGTCCTGTTCGTCGGTGAGTTCGACGGCGAACGGGCCGCCGAACCGGCCCGTGATGTCGCGGACGGTTTCCGCCGACTGACCGGCGTTCGCGGGGAACACGACGCGGTCCGCGCCGAGCGCGCGCGCCGTCAGCCCCACGTGCGTCGTCATGCGGTCGTCGCGGCCGGGACGGTGGCCGTACCGGCACACGACGACTTCGCTGTCTCCCTGCATACCGTGGTGGAGCGGCCGCGGCGGGTAACGCGTTTCGGAACCGACCGTTCAAATACGAGGGCGGGGCCAGGGGGTGGCGTGACGTAACCGTCGCCGCGCGAGACTCGGAACACGGAGTGCGCGACACACGCCCGCGCGGCCCCGGTCGTGTCGCCGAACGCCCCTTTTTGCCGTTGGGAGTCGTAGCGCTCGCATGAGCGACTATCGTCCCGAAGTCGATGCAGGTGTCGAGAGCACGTCTCTCGACGGGAAGACCGTGCTCGTCACCGGCGCGACCGACGGTGTCGGCCGTGAGACCGCGCTCGCGCTCGCCCGCCTCGGCGCGCACGTCCTTCTCCACGGCCGCGACCGCACGAAAGGCGAGCGCGTGCTCGACGCCGTCCGCGAGCACTCGAACGGGGAACTCTACCTCGCGGACTACACTAGCCAGCGCGCCGTGCGCGAGTTCGCGCGCGCCGTGCGGGAGCGCCACGACACGCTCGACGTGTTGCTGCACAACGCCGGCGCGCACTTCGACGACGGCTGGCTCACGGAGAACGGCGTCGAGGCGACGTTCGCCGTGAACCACCTCGCGCCGTTCCTCCTGACGTACGAGCTCCGCGACCGCCTGTCCGAGGACGGCAGGGTTGTCACCGTCGCGAGCGACGCGCACCGCGGCGCGACCCTCGACTTCGAGCGGTTCCGTTCCGTGGAAAACTACGACGGGCTGGCGGCCTATCGGAGGTCGAAGCTCGCGAACGTGCTGTTCACGCGCGAACTCGCGGCCCGCCTGAACGGCCCGACCGCGAACGCGCTCCATCCGGGGTTCGTGCCCGGCAGCGGGCTGTGGCGGCACGCGAGCATTCCCGTCCGGCTCGGCGTCGGTCTGGCGACGCGACTGCCGACGGCCCTGACTGGCGGCGTGGTATCGACGCCGGCGGAGGCGGCGACCACGTCGGTCTACCTCGCGGCGTCCCCCGCGGTCGCGGACACGGCTGGCGAGTACTTCGCCGACTGCGAACCGGCGACGCCGGACGACGCCGCGCTCGACGCGGACGCGCAGCGTCGGCTCTGGACGGCGAGCGCCGCACTCACTGGCACCGACCCGACGGTCCCGTAGACCGGAAGGCACTTTTCCCGGCCGCCGACAGGTCGCGTATGGACCTCATCGGACAGCGGGTCGTCGTTACGGGTGCCGCGGGACTGGTCGGCTCCCATCTCGCCGGCCACCTCGCGGACGAGAACGACGTACTCGCGGTGGACAACCTCTCGAAGGGCACGCGCGACCGCGTGCCCGACGGTGTCGCGTTCGAGAAAGCGGACCTGCGGGACGAGGACGACGTTTCCGAGGTCATCACCGAGGATGTCGATATCGTGTTCCACTTCGCGGCGTACACGGACACGAACTACTCGAACCCCCGGAAGCTGTTCGAGGAGAACGGCGAAATGACGTACAACGTCCTCGAACGCATGAACGAGGTCGGCGTGGACAAACTCGCGTTCACGTCCTCCTCGACGGTGTACGGGGAGGCGCCGATGCCGACGCCGGAGGATTACGCGCCGCTCGAACCCATCAGTATCTACGGCGCGTCGAAGCTCGCGGACGAGGGACTGGTGTCGACGTACGCGCACAGCCACGGCATCCAGTCGTGGATGTATCGGTTCGCGAACATCGTCGGGCCGCGCCAGCGCGGGAACGTCATTCCGGACTTCATCGAGAAGCTCCTCGACGATCCGGAGACGCTTACAATCCTCGGGAACGGCCGCCAGGAGAAGTCCTACCTGCACGTCGAGGAGTGCGTGGACGCGATGTGTCACGTCGTGGAGCACGCGGACGACGACCTGAACACGTACAATTTGGGGACGCGGACGACGACGAGCGTGAACAGCATCGCGGACATCGTCGCGGACGTGCTCGACATCGACCCCGAGTACGAGTATACGGGCGGTGACCGCGGATGGACGGGTGACGTGCCGAAGATGCGGCTCTCCATCGAGAAGCTGTCCGCGCTCGGCTGGGAACCCCCTGAGTCGAGCGACGACGCGGTTCGCCGGGCGGCCCGACAGCTCGCGGACGAACTTCGCGAGTAGACGGGTATTCTTTTGTCCGTCAGGCTCGAAACGTCGGGTAGTTCGATGTTCGATGTCGGCTCGGTGCTTCCGGTTGAGGAGGTCCCCGAGGGGACGAACCTCCTCGTTGGAGGCCCGGCGATGAGTCGGAAGCGAGAACTCGCCCGTTCGCTCGTGGAGCGCGGGCTCTCGGCGGGCGAGGGTGCAGTCGTCGTGACGACGCGGGACAGCGCCGACCGCCTGCTCGACGTGTCGCAGCCGATTCGCACGGCGACGGCGGAAGGCCGCGCGGGCGTTATCGACTGCGTGACGCGGGAGCGCGGCGGCGACTACCGGGAGCGCGAGAACGTCCGGTACGTCTCTTCGCCCGGCGACCTCACCGATATCGGGATTCGTGCGGCCGGGTTCTTCAAGCGGTTCAGCGAGGAGGACCGGCCGGTCCGGTTCGGGATGGCGTCGCTGTCGACGATGTTGATGTACGCGGACACCCGTCGCGTGTTCCGGTTCATGAACGTATTGACGGGGCGCATCCAGCAGCACGGCTGGTTCGGTGCGACCGTGTTGGAGACCGACGACCGCACGGCGTTCGACACGTTCGCGCCGCTGTTCGATGGAATGGTGCAGACGCGCCACAACGAGGACGCGGGGCGCGTCGAGGTCCGCGTGCTCGGCCTCGCAGGAGCGCCGACGGACTGGCAGCCGCTCTAGGAGAAGTGTTCTTCGGCGGCGACCTCCGAGGACTCTTCGTCTCTGAGTTCCGCGTCTACGTACGCGAGGAGTTCGTTCACGAGGTCGCCATAGTCGGAGAGCTCTCCGCGGTCGAAGCTCACGATGAGGCCCTCCCATTCGCCTATCGGAACATGGATGAGGAGGATTTCGTTGAACCATCGTGCGGTCATGTCGAGTGTTCCCCAGCGCGTGAACTCTCCCTGTTCAGGTGTTTCGTCGAGGCCTTTGAGAATGGCGTTCTTCACGATCTCGTCGAACTCCTCGTCGGTGAACACGTTCGCGATGTCGTCGCGGCGGTAGAGAACTGTGTAATCGTCGCCATCGTAATGAACGGCGACACGCAGGGGGCGCTGCTCCCGTGCGGCGGCGAGAAAGTCGTCAAGCACGTCTGAATTCATGGCGTTTTCTTCGCGGTCGCCGACTGTTAACCTTCCCCCTCAAGTGTCGGATTTCGCGACAAACCCGTAGCCGGTCGCGGCCATGACGAACAGGAGGAGCGGGCTGAAGAACGCGAACGCGTAGTAGGGCGCGTATCCGCCGATGGAGACGCTGAGGTTCGCGAGGTCGATGCTTCCGGTGAGGGTCGGGACGCCGAAGACGCCGGACATGTAGACTGCGCCGGCGTGCCAGGGGATGAGCGCGCCGCTCGGGGTTCCGACGGCTTCGACGGCGCGGGAGAGGTTGCGGGAGTCAAGGTCGTACTCGTCGTAGGCGTTCCGGAGGCTGACTCCGGGAAGGACGATGCTCATGTACTGCTGGGCGCTGAAGACGTTCGTGACGAACGCGGCGACGCCGGTGCCGGCGACGAGGCTGTTCTCGCTCCAGACGAGGTCGAGGAGTTCGTTCGCGAGCACGGCGAGCACGCCCATGCCTTCGAGGAGGCCGCCGAGGGAGAGCGCGAGGACGACGACGGTGATGGTCCACGCGGATCCGGAGAGGCCGCCGGTGGCGAGCAGGTCGTTCACGAGTTTGACGCCGGTCTCGGGCGCGGTGCCGTTGAGGAAGACGTTCCAGGCGGTGGTGAACTGCGCGCCCTGAAGGAGGACGGTGGTGAGCGCGCCGGCGAAGACGCCGGTGACGAGCGTGGGGAGGGCGGGGATGCCGTAGAGCGCGAGTCCGAACGTGACGACGAGCGGGAGGAAGACGATGGGGTTCGTCGTGTAGGTGCCAGCGAGCGCGCCGCGGATGCTCTCGACTTGGCCGGCAGGAATCGCGCCGCCGGCGCGGAGGCCGAGGACGGCGTAGACGACGATGGAGAGGCCGAGTGCGATGGCGGTCCCGACTTTCATCGCGTCGATGTGGTCGTAGAGGTCGGTGTTGGTGACGGCGGCGGCGAGGTTGGTGGTGTCGCTGAGCGGGCTCTGTTTGTCGCCGGCGTACGCGCCGGAGAGAATCGCGCCGGCGGTCATCGGTGCGGGGATGCCGAGGCCGGAGCCGATGCCGATGAAGGCGACGCCGAGCGTGCCGGCGGTCGTCCACGAGCTCCCGATGGAGAACGCGACGATGGCGGCGAGCAGCGCGGTGACGGGCAGGAATATCTTGGGGGTGAGGACGCCGAGGCCGTAGTACATCAGGCCGGGGATTGTGCCGGCGCTGACCCAGGTGGCGATGAGGGCGTAGATGGTGAAGAGGATGAGGAGCGCCTGGAGGCCCATGATGAGGCCGTTCGAGACGGCGTCGTAGAGGTCGGAGTACGTGAGGTCGAGGCGGACGAGGCCGACGAGGCCGCCGAAGACGATGCTCCAGAGGAGGGGTGCGTGCGGTGCGAGCCCGAGGTAGCCGGAGCCGACGCCGAGGAAGACGACGACGCCGAGAATCGGCAGGAGCGCTTCCCCGAGCGAGGGCCGGCGTTCCGGTGGGATGTCACTGAGTGTTTTGGGCTGGAAGTCCGAACTCATCGTCCGACTATATCACCGTGAAGCATTAAACAGTTCTGTTGTATGCACTACGTGTATGGGTTAGTGTCCCATACCGGCCGCGGTCACTCGTCACGTCCCACCCCGCAGCCGGCCGCGACATCCCGACAGCCCGGCGGATGTTTAGGCCTCGGGTGGCAACGTCGGGTATGGACGACCTGTCGGAGGTGTCGGAGGCGGACCTCCGGTCGGTGTTCGAGCGAGAGCAGTACGTCGCCGGCGACGACGTGGTGACGACGACGTTGCTCGCGCTCCGACTGGGGAAGCCGCTGCTCGTCGAGGGCGAACCGGGCGCCGGGAAGACCGAGCTCGCGAAGGTACTCGCCAGCGGGTTCGACACCGAGCTCGTGCGCCTCCAGTGCTACGAGGGGCTCGCGGCAGAAGAAGCGCTCTACGAGTGGAACTACACGAAGCAACTGCTGGACGCGCAGACCGGCGCGGACTCCGTGTTCGAGGAGGAGTACCTGCTCGAACGCCCGCTTCTCCGAGCGCTGCGCCACGACGGCGACCGACCGGCCGTCCTGCTCGTGGACGAGGTGGACCGCGCGGACGAGGCGTTCGAAGCACTCCTGCTCGAAGTGCTGAGCGACTTTCAGGTGTCGATTCCCGAGCTCGGCACGGTCCGCGCGGAGACGCCGCCCGTGGTCGTGCTCACGTCGAACCGGACGCGGGAGTTGAGCGACGCGCTGAAGCGGCGGTGTCTCTACCTGAATCTCGAACCGCCGTCGATGGAGCGTGAGCGTGAAATCCTGGAGCGGAAGGTCCCGGAACTCGACCCGGCGGTCGCGGCGGACCTCTGCGGCGTCGTGGCGGAACTCCGGGACCGCCCGCTCCGCAAGCCGCCGGGAGTGGCGGAGACGCTCGAGTGGGCGGAGGCGTTCTCCGTGCTCGGCCGCGACACCGTCACCGTCGCGTCGGTCCGGGAGACGCTGTCGTGCGTGCTCAAGGACGCGGACGACGTGGAGCGCTTCGACGGCGACGCGCTCCGGGACGTGCTCGCGGCCGCCGGCGTTGACACGGGGGCGTGAGGCGTGGCGCTCGACGACCACGTCCGCCGCGAACTCGTGGCGTTCGCCGCACGCCTCCGGGACGCTGGCGTCGCGGTGCCGGGCGACGGCGCGCAGTCGGCGGCGCGCGCGGTGGCAGCGCTCGACACCCGCGACCGTGAGCGGGTTCGGGCGGCGCTCCGGGCCGCGCTCTGCACGCGACCCAGCGACGGCGACGCGTTCGACCGTCTGTTCGACACGTTCTGGGCGCGCGTCCGCGGCGAGAACGCCGACTACCCGACCCCGGACGCGGACGACGACGGGCCAATGGTCGGACGGCGTGGGGACGACGCGGCCGCGACGCCGGACGAGGACGGCGGCGGAGGCGGGTTCGGCGACGGCTCCGGGGGCGAGGACGCGGGCCGGGGCGGCCGCGGGGACGCGTACACCGCTGAAGCGGGGGGTCGACTGGTGTCGCTCGACGCGACGCCGCCGGACGCGACCGAGGCGGTGGCGGCGTTCACGGACGCGGTGGCAGCGCTTCCGGGCCGGCGGTGGACGACGGGCGACGAGACGCCGGACCCGCGGCGGGCGCTCCGGAAGAGCGTGCGGTACGGCGGCGTCCCGATGGAACGCCCCACTCGTTCGCGAGCGGAGAGCCGGGTGAAGGGCGTCGCGCTCGTGGACGTGAGCGAGTCCGTGCTGGACGCGCTCGACCGGGACGCCCTGCTCGCGGTCCTGCACGCGCTCCATCGGGCGTGGAGTCGCTTCTCCGTGTTCTTCTTCGACACCTCGCTGCGCGACGTGACGGACGCGTTCGCCGCGCCCACGACCGAGGACGCGGTCGCGGCGCTCGCCGAGGGCGACGCGGAGTGGAGCGGCGGCACGAGACTCACGAACGCGCTCCGGTCGCTCCGCACGGAACACGCGAACGTCGTCGCGCGGGACCGCGTCGTCGTCGTGGTGAGCGACGGCATCGAACGCGGCGGCGTTTCGGGTCTGGAGCGCGAACTCGCGTGGCTGTCGCGGCGCGCCGGTCTGCTGCTCTGGCTGAATCCGCTGGCCGCCGACCCGAACTGGTCGCCGAACGCGCCCGGGATGCGCGCCGCACTCCCGTACGCCGACGGCGTCTACCCGTTCGTGGACGCCAGCGACCTCGAACGAGCGGCGGAGTCACTCACCAGGGTCGGACCGACACGACGCGTCGAATAAAGAACGAACTGCGGGGGATTTTACGCTGACGTGGTGGACGACGTACTCGCCTTCTCGGCGCTGTCGAGGCGGCGCCAGAGGACGATAACGAGGATGAGGCCGACGACGAGCAGGCCGTTGACCACGTAGAGAGCGTTCGTGTAGTTACCCGTGGTTTCGACGACGTAGGACGCGATCTGCGGACCGACGACGCCCGCGATGGCCCACGCGGTCAGCGCGTAGCCGTGAATCGCGGACACGTCCTTCGTGCCGAACAGGTCGCTGAGGTACGCTGGCAGGCACGCGAACCCGCCGCCGTAGCACGTGATGATGAGGAACAGCAGCGCGGCGAGCGCCCAGACGCCCGCGATCTGCGCCATCACGAAGAACGCGACGATCTGGATGACCATGAAGGCCGCGTAGGTCGTCGTCCGACCGACGTAGTCGGAGAGCGTGGACCAGAAGATGCGGCCGCCGCCGTTGAAGATGCCGATGTAGCCGGTGATGAACGCGGCGGTCGTCGCGGTCGCGCCGCCGATCTCCTGCAGCATCGGGGACGCGAACGCGAGCAGCATGATACCGGCGGTGATGTTGATGAAGACGATACCCCAGATGAGGGCGAACCGCGGCGTCGTCCGCGCTTCAGCGGCGCTGAGAATGTTGAGGCCGGGGAGCGAACCGGTCGCCTGCTCTTGGGCGTCCTCGATGTCGTGCATCGTTTCGGGGAGCCAGTCCTCCGGGGGCTTCTTGAGGTAGCTCGCGCCGGCCGCCATCAGGACGAAGTAGAGCGCGCCGAGGACGTAGAACGTCGTCGCGATGCCGCCGGTCGTGTAATCGGCTGCGCCACTGCTGAAGCGCAGCATGAGTTCGTTACCGACGGGACTGGTGAGGAGCGCACCCGCACCGAAGCCCATGACGGCGAGGCCGGTCGCCATGCCGCGGCGGTCCGGGAACCATTCGACGAGCGTGCCGATCGGAGTAATGTAACCGAGACCGATACCCATTCCGCCCACGACGCCGAACGTCGCGAGGAAGAGGGGGAGGCTCCCGAGTTGGACACTCAGTCCGGCGCCGACCATGCCGAGTCCGTAGAGGACTGCGGCGGCGAGTCCGGATTTCCGCGGGCCGTATTTCTCGACGTACTTCCCGAGGAACGCGGCCGTGAATCCGAGTACGAAGACTGCAATGGAGAACGCGAGCGTGACGCTCGACGTGCTCCAGTCGAGGCTCTCGTTGAGCGGTATCTGGTAGATGCTGTACGCGTAAATGCTACCAATGGAAAGGTGGATTGCGACCGCCGAAATCGCGATGAGCCACCGGTTCTTGTCTGCACTGACTGTAGACATCACCTATCCACGGGGGTTACAGAAGTATAAAAATTCGGCATACAACGTTAAATACCTATTTTTCTTGGTAGGCTCTCCCTACTATCCAATTGCGGGTTTTTCCAAGCCCGACCTGGAGTTAAGGTGACGTTTTAGCGGTCGAGCGCGCCGAACTCGTCACGGGTGTTGACGTTGGTAAGCGCGGCGTCGAGCGAGATAGTCGCCGGGGTGTCCGCCGAGGTGACGCGGCGAACGTCGAGTCGGTCGAGGAGCGCTCGCGGCCCGGCCGCCCCAGCCACCTCGGCGAGCGCGTCCGCGACGGTCGTTCGGCGATACCACGCGCACAGCGGTTGCGGGACGCCGTCGGCGGCGACCGGAACGACTGCGTCGCAGTCGGCGGTGCGTTCGTCCGCGAGCCACGTGACGGTGGCGGCGTCGAGGCGCGGGAGGTCGGTCGCGGCGGCGAACAGCCAGTCAGCGTCGAGCGAGCGCACGGCACCGGCGAGTCCGGCGAGCGGGCCGGCGTACCCGTCCGCGTCCGGGACGAACTGCGCGTCCGCCGGGAGTACGCGTCGATACGCAGCGGGCGGCGTAGGGCCGGCGGCGACTGCGGGCGGCGTCCCGATGGCGTCGGTGAGCGCGTCGTACACGCGGCGCACCATCGGCGTGCCGTCGACGCGGGCGAGCGCCTTGTCCCGCTCCCCGAACCGAGTGCTGTCGCCGCCAGCGAGAACGACACTACGGTCACGCCACTCGGTCATCGGCGGGGATAGTCTCGCCGGCGAGAAAAGGACGTTGCTCGCCCCCCTCGTGAAGCAGCGTATGTCGCCGCTTTCTGGGGGATAGCACCCGTGAGCAAACTTATTTCAGGATGGCTTGAGTAGATGTGTGCGAGACGATGCACGATGTCTGAAACTGTAGGAAGCCAACGACTCGCGGTGCGCGTCGCCGGTCGCGGTTCGGGGGAGGTCGCGGTGGCCGCCCGCGAGCGAGCGAACGTGCCCGTGGCCGAGGTCGGTTCCACCGGCGTGCCGGGCGTCGAACCGCTCCTCGCCGCGAGCGACGGCGACGAGACGACGTTCTACGCGAACGCAACGGCGGAGACGGCGGAGTCCGTCGCGGACGCGCTCGCCGGTGACGGCGCGCTGCCCGACGGAGACGCGACGGTCGCCGTGTCGGACGCATCGGCGCTCCCGCTTCCGGACCTCGACGGATTCGGCGACGAGCGGTCGGTGCTCGCGCGCTGCGGCTGGATCGAACCGACGAACCCCGACGCGTACGCCGACGCGGTCGGATTCACGGACGCCGACCCGGACGCGGTGCTCGCGGACGCGGGCGGCGTGCTCGGCCGCGGCTGGGGCGACTGGAGCGCGGACGAGCCCGTCGGCCCGCTCTGGGAGGGCGTCCGCGACCGCGACGGCAGTCCCGCCGTCGTCGTGAACGCCCACGGCAACCCCGGCGACGCGCTGCTCGGTGAGAGCGACCCGTTCTCCGTGTTGGAGGGCGCGGCGCACGCCGCAGCGGTCGTGGACGCCGTGCAGGTGTTCGTGTACGTGAGCGAGGACGACGAGGCCGCGCGGGACGCGTTCACCGCCGCGGCGGACGCCTACCCCGACTTCCCCGTCGATGTTTCGATAGTGGAGGGGCCGGCGGCGTACCGCGCGGCGGAACCGACGATGGCCATCGAAGCGGTGGAGGGCAACCACCGGCTCGAAGCCCGTCTCCGGCCGCCGGGGCCCGAGGTCGAGGGCGTGTTCGGCGAGCCGACCGTGGTACACACGGCGCGGACGTTCGCGCACGTCGCCGCCGCGGTCCGCGGCGAGGAAACCGACTCGCGCGTGCTCTCCGTGACGGGCGACGCCGACGAGGCGACGCTCGAAGTCGGAGAGAGCGAGACGCTCGACAGCGCGCTCGACGACGCCGGTGTCGCGGACTACACGGGCGTGCTCGTCGGCGGTCGGTTCGGCGGGCTGACGACCGACCTCGACGTGTCGCCGACGCCGGACGCGCTCTCCGCGGCCGACCTTGGCACGGACGGCGTGCTCGAAGTCGTCGGCGCGGACGCGTGTCCGGTCGCGTTCGTCGGGAAGCGAGCGCAGTTCGCGGAGGACGCGAACTGCGGGCGCTGCGTGCCCTGCCGGGAGGGGTCGAAGCAGTTGACCGAACTCCTCCGCGAGGTGTACGACGGGTCGCTGAACCGTCCGAAGATAGACGAACTGATGCGCGTGATGGAGTCGTCGAGCGTCTGCGCGTTCGGCCAGCACGCGCCGCGGCCCGTGCGCACCGGCCTGCAGGAGTTCGCGGACGAGTTCGAAGCACACGCGGAGGGAACGTGTCCGTCCGGACAGTGCAACCCTGACGCGGCGAGCGAGGAGACAGCGAGGGCGAAACCATGAGTTCACACGAACCAGAACCACACTCGGAGTTCGACGTACCGCCACTGACGGAGACGATAGCCCCCGGAACCGCGAGCGACCCCGACATGGAGAGCGCGGAGACGGCGACGGTCACGGTCGACGGCCAGGACGTCGAAGTCGAAGCGGGGTCGACCCTGCTCGACGCCGTCGAGGAAGTGGAAACCGACGAGTACGTGCCCGCACTCTGTCACTACGACCGCCAGGACATCGGCCCGCGAAGCGAGTGCCGCACCTGCATGGTCGAGACCGAGGACGGCGTGGTGGCGGCGTGCAGCACGCCCGCCGAGGACGGCCTCGAGGTGTCGACGGACGCCGCCCCCGCTTCCGAAGCGCGGGACGTGAACCTCGACCTCGTGCTCTCCGACCACAACCTCCGCTGCACCACGTGCGGGAAGAACGGCCGCTGCGACCTCCAGGACGTCTCCATCGAGAACGACGTGGAGGAGCCGCGGTACGGCGTGCTCGACGACCGCGACGAGTACGAACCCATCGACGACACGAGCGACTTCATCCAGATCGACCGCAATAAGTGCATCCTCTGCAACCGCTGCGTGGAGGCGTGTAACGACGTGCAGGTCGAGGGCGTCCTCCGCATGGAGGGCCACGGTCAGGACACCCGTATCGGGTTCCAGAACGGCGCTGACACGATGGAGGGCTCGACCTGCGTCTCCTGCGGGCACTGCGTCACCGTCTGCCCGACCGGGAGCCTCGTCGAGAAGGGAATCGAGGACGCGACGACCATCCCGCTACCCGGGTTCAATCAGAAGAACAGCGTCGGGAAGGTCGTGGAGTCCGCGGACGTGGAGAAGGGGCCGATGACCCCGATGAAGCGCGACCAGGTAACCGAGACCACCCGGGAGACGGGTGGCGACGAGGAGCGTGACTGGCCATGACAAGTCTTGACGACCGCACCACGGATGACGAGGACGAACAGAAGGAGGGCGTCGCCGGCTTCATGCAGGGCGCCCGGAAGAAAGCGCTCGAGAACGTCGAGCACGTCGCCGAGGGCGCGGCCGCTGGGACGCTCCCGGAAGGGAAGCTGTTCGACATCGCGACCACCATCGGCGACAAGCGCCTCGACGACCTCACGGTCGAGGACACCACCTGCGGGTACTGCGCCGTTGGCTGTCGGTTCGACGTGTACACGGACGGCGACGAAGTGCTCGCCACCCGTCCAACTGAGCCCGAGAAGTCGCCCGTGAACGGCATCTCGACGTGCGTGAAGGGCAAGTTCTCGTACGACTTCGTCGACTCGGAGGGGCGACTGACGACGCCGCTCGTCCGCGACGAGAACGGGGACTTCCGGGAGGCGTCCTGGGACGAAGCCTACGAGCGCGTGGTCGAGGGCTTCCAGGACATCAAGGAGGAGTACGGTGGCTCCGCGATGAGCATGATCGCGTCCTCGAAGGCGACGAACGAGGAGAACTACCTGATGGGGAAGTTCGCCCGTCAGGTCTTGGGGACGAACACGGTCGACAACTGCAACCGGCTCTGTCACTCCTCGACGGTCGCCGGCCTCGCTCGCACGTACGGCTACGGCGCCGCGTCGATATCGAACGAGGACTTCGAGAAGGCGGACGCCATCTTCCTCACCGGTTCGAACACGACCGAAGCCCACCCCGTGCTCGCGACCCGCATCAAGCAGCAGGTCAAGGACGGGAAGGAGCTCGTCGTGTTCGACCCGCGCGAGGTCCAAATCGCCGAGTACGCCACCCAGTACACGGAGGTCCGGCCCGGGTTCGACCAGGTCTGGATCAACGGGATGGTTCGGTACATCATCGAGAACGACCTCTACGACGAGGAGTTCGTCGAGGAGCGCACCCGTGGCATCGACCAGGTGCGTGAGGCCGTTCAGGAGTTCACGCCCGACTACGTCGAGGAAGTCACGGGCGTCTCGCCCGAGGAACTGAAGTCGGCCGCGGAGACCATCGCGAGCAACGACCGCGTCGTGTTCGGGTGGACGCTCGGGCTGACCGAGCACTCGCACGGCACGGAGAACATCATGGCGATGGCGAACCTCGCGGCCATCACCGGTAACCTCGGGAAGCCCGGTACGGGCGTCTCTCCCTTCCGCGGGCAGAACAACGTCCAGGGCGGCGGCGGCGACATGGGGCCGCTCCCGGACAACTTCCCCGGCTACCAGTCCATCACGGACGAGGAGAACCGGAAGAAGTTCGAGGAAGCCTGGGACTGCGAAATCGACCCCGAGCCCGGGTTCTACACGACGGAGATGTTCCTCGCGGCGAACGAGGACGACCTTCAGGGGATGTACTGCATCGGCGAGAACCCGTCGCTCTCCGAGCCCGGGTCGAACCACGCCTCGGAGGTTCTGGAGGAGATGGAGTTCCTCGTCGTGCAGGACTTGTTCCTGAACGACACCGCGAAGTACGCGGACGTGGTGCTGCCCGCGTGTTCGTTCCTGGAGAAGACGGGGACGTTCACAAACACGGACCGCCGCGTCCAGATGGTGAAGCAGGTCATCGACCCGAAGGGCGACTCGAAGACCGACTGGGAGATCCTGCAGGACCTCGCGAACCGCATGGGTCGCGAGTGGGACTACGACAACACCGCCGAAATCATGGAGGAGATGCGCCAGCTCACCCCCATCTACGGCGGTATCACGCAGGAGCGCGTCGAGGAGGAGGGCGGCCTCCAGTGGCCGTGCTACGACCTCGACCATCCCGGGACGGAACGCCTCTACACCGAGGAGTTCAACACCGAGGACGGTCTCGCGCACCTGCAGGCCGTCGGGTACAACGAGCCGGGCGAACTCCCGGACGAGGACTACCCGCTCTCGCTCACGACGGGGCGCGTGCTCTACCAGTACCACACGGGGACGATGACGCACCCCGAGGAGGGAATTCAGGACTACAACGACCGCGACTTCGTGGAGATTAATCCCGAGGACGCGGCCGACTACGGTATCGAGGACGGCGACCTCGTCACGCTCGAATCCCGCCGCGGCGAGATTACGGTGCCGGCGCAGGTCACCGCCCGCATCGGGTCGGGAACCGTGTTCGCGCCGATTCACTTCGCGGAGACGTGCGTGAACAAGCTCACGGACTCGGAGCGCCTCGACCCGCACGCGAAGACGCCCGAGTTCAAGGTGTCCGCGGTGCGCGTGACGCCCGTGGAGGGCGAACCGGACGTTGACTTCGAGACGCGAGAACCGGTCTCGGGGGACGACTGACGATGGCGAAACCGACCACTGACGTTCCCGACGGCGCGCTGAACGTCGAACCCGAGCGTCCGCAGGAGGGCGAGGACGCCCTGCGTGCGGTGCTCGAAGAGTACGGCGGCGACTACGCCGACGCTATCGAGTACACGGACGAACTCGAAGCCGTCTTGGAGACAGCGATACTCGTCATCGCGAGCGCGGACGACGACGACGTGGACAACGTCACGCAGTCTCTCGTCACGCTCGTCGAAGCCGGCGACGCGATCTCCACCGAGGGAACGGTCGCGCTCGCGGAGGGCGTCGGTGAGAACAGCGAAGACCTCGCGGACGCGCTCGACTCCGTGCTCGCGCTCCAGCAGTCCGGCGACCTCGACGAACTCATCGAGATGGCGGGCGTGCTGTCCGCGCTCGACGTGGACGAGACCACGGTCGCGGGTCTGAACCGCGTGCTCGACGCGGTCGGTGAGGCCGAAGAAGAGTCGGAGCCGGCCGGGCCGTTCGCGCTCGTCGGTGCGATGTTCGACGCGGACATCCGCGCCGGCCTCGGCTACCTCCTCTCCGTGCTGCGCTCGCAGGGGAGTCGCCTCCGGTCCGAGTGATGGACGACGGGACCGTCTGCCCGCTCTGCGCGGTCGGCTGCCGGCTGGACGTGGGCGAGGACGGCGACCGCGCGGTCGGCCGGAACGGTCCCGCGAACCCCGATGGTCGCCTCTGCGCGAAGGGGATTCGCGCGCCGAGCGTGCTGGACGACCCCGAGCGCTTGACGACGCCGCTCGTCCGCGAGGACGGCGACCTCGTGGAAGCCTCGTGGGAGCGCGCGCTCGACCGCGCCGCGGACGGCCTCCGAGACGTTCGCGAGACGTACGGCGCCAACGCGCTCGCGTTTTTGGGCGCGCCGCACTGCACGAACGAGGAGAACTATCGCTTGCAGAAGCTCGCGCGCGTCCTCGGCACGAACAACGTCGACAATCGGGCGCGGGCGTGCCACGAGGAGGCGGCGGGCGCGCTCATCGAGCGCTTCGGGTATCCGGCGACGACGTTCGCGGCGGAAGACCTCGACGACACCGACCTTCTGCTGGCGGTCGGCGCGAACCCGGCGGTCCAGCAGCCCGTGTTCTTCGACTCGTTCGTCCGCCCCGCCGTGAACCGCGGGGACGCGACGCTCGTGCAGGTCGACCCGCGCGAGAACGAGACGACGCGGCTCGCCAGCCACCACGTCGCGCCCCGCCCGGGGTCGGACGCCCAGTTCCTGCAGGCCGTCTGCGCGCGCCTCGTCGAACGCGGCGACGTGGACGACGACTTCCTCGACGAACGAACAACGGGCTACGGGTCGTACGCGGACGCGGTCGCGGATATCGACCCGGTGAGCGCGGCGGCGGAGACCGGCGTGTCGGCGGACGCCGTAGACGCGGTCGCGGACGCGGTCGCGGACGCGGACCGCGTGGCCGTACTCGCGGCGACGGGCGTGGAGAACGACGGCGGTGCGACGCCGAACGCTCTCCTCAATCTCCTCGCGCTCACCGGGAACGTCGGCCGGCCCGGCACGGGGTTCGGCCTCCTCCGAGGGTTGAACAACGAGCAGGGCGCGAGCGACGCGGGGTGTCGACCCGACGGGCTCCCCGGACACGCCGCGCTGGACGACGAGGCCGCGCGTGAACGCCTCGCAGACGCGTGGGGCGTCGCGCCGCCACGCGAACCAGGGTTGACCGAGAAGGAGGCGTTGCCGGCGTTCGGCGACGACGTACACGGCGTGCTCGTCGTCGGCGAGAACCCGGGAGTGTCGAAGCGCGACGAGTCCGAGGTGGCGGAGCGCCTGAACGCGCTGGACTCGCTCGTCGTATTGGACGTGTTCGAGAGCGAGACGACCGCGCACGCCGACGTGGTGCTCCCAGCGGCTGTCGGCCTCGAAAAACCCGGAACCGTGACCTCGCTCGACCGGCGCGTCCAGCGGCTCTCCCCGGTCGCCGACCCGCCCGGAGACGCGCGCTCCGACCACGCCATCCTCGGCGGCCTCGGACAACGGCTCGCCGGCGACGCGTTCGCTGGCGGCATCGAGGACACCGAGCGGGAGCTCGCGGCCGTGAGCGACCTGCACGGCGGGCCGGACGGCGCGCGCTGGCCGGCGGGCGAGGACACGCTCTACACGGACTCGTTCGCGACGCCGTCGGGCCGCGCGCGGTTCGTCGACCCGTCGTTCGACGCGCCGACGATTCCCGAGGGCGCGTTCGCGTTGGTGGTCGCGAGCCGCGCGGGCGGGTTCGGAATGGAGGCCGGCGACGACCGCCTCCGACTCAACACCGACGACGCGGCGGCGCTCGGCGTTGAGGATGGCGAACGCGTCCGCGTGTCGACCCTAGAGGGCGACGCGTCGGTGGACGCGGTCGCGCACGTCACCGACGGCATCCGGGCGGGCACGGTCGCATTGCACGCGGACGCGGCGGACCCGCTCGTCCGCGCGGGCGCGACCGCCGTACGCGTCGACTAACGACCGCCGACGAGCGGGTCGTCGCGGACGTGACTGGTGAGCGCGATCCGCGGCACGTCCGCGCGGTCGTGGATTCCGGCGGCGATTTCGTCGGCGGTCGTTCGCTGCGCTTCGGTATCTACCTTGTTCAGGACTGGAATCACGGTCGCATCTGGTGGAACGTTCTTCAGCCCGCCGTCTGGATGGGCGAGCACGGCGGCGACGTGGTCGGGTTCGATTGTGTCGCCGAGACTGAGGTCGGTGAGCGCGGCGACGCGCTCGGGGCGGTGGACTGACTCCTCGCTGAGCGGGTCGCCGACGACGCCGACGGACGCGACGGGGAGGACGGTGTCGGCGGTCGCGGGAACCGGCGGTTCGCCGTCGTTCGGGGCTTTGAACTCGCGGCCGCGCGCGCCGTCGGCCTTCACGAGCACTGTGTCCGCGAGGTCGCGGAGGCCGGCGACGGTGTCGGCGTCGTAGCCCTGATAGTGGCCGGGTCGGTACTCGCTCTCCACGAGGCCGAGGGGGAACTCTGTCGCGTCCGCGATGGCTGCGCGGGGGTCGTCGGTGACGCGGAAGGCGGCGACGCGGTCGGAGAGGTCGGGGACGCGAGTGGTCGTGGTGACCACTGCGCGGGGAATGCGGTCGGCGAGCGCGAACGTCGTGGTCTTCTTCCCGCCGGCGCCGACGATGGCGACGAGGCCGTCGGCGGCGAGGGCGTCGCGGAACTCCATACGGTCGCTGAGAGCGGTAGACGGGTAAGCGCGGCGCTAGTCGGGGAAGCCGCCGGGGGTGACGGCGCGCGTCCCGCGGTCGGTCGCGCGGAAGACGACTTCGCCGGTGACGGCTTCGACGAGGCCGCGGTCTGCGAGGACGGCGCAGCGGCGCTCCACGTAGGGCGTGTGCGCGCCGACCCGGTTGGCGATGATGGCCGCGTACTCCACGCGGCCGTCCGCGAGGAATTCGAGTATCGCCGCGTCCACGGGCCGGAGCGCCGGACGGCCGCTTCGCGCGTCGCTCATACACCTTATTGGGTATTGTTACCATATAACACTATCGGGTGGGTCTAAGTTCGACACGCCCCAACCGCGGATGTGCCCGCGACCACCACGCCCGCAGAACTCGCCGCGCTCCTTGACGCGGACGCCGACGCCACCATTCTGGACACGCGCCCGCCCGAGAGCTTCGACGCCTGGCACCTCCCGGGGGCGGCGAACGTCCCCTACAAGCCGAACCAGCCGTTTCCCGCGGACGCGCTCCCGGACGACCTCGACACGACGGACCGCGTGCTCACGGTCTGCGCGAAGGGAACGTCCTCGCGGTTTCTGGCGGAGGAACTCGAAGCCGCCGGATACCGGGACGTGTCGGTCGTCGCCGGCGGGATGCGCGACTGGAGCGCCGTCTACGAGACCGTACCGGTCGTCGCGCGAAGCGACCTCGAAATCGTGCAGGTGCAGCGCCGCGCGAAGGGCTGTCTCGGCTACATCGTCGCCGACCCGAACACTGGAATGGCCGCCGTCGTGGACGCGACGCGTCACGTCGAGCGGTTCCGCGACGTCGCCGACTCACGGGGTTGGGAGGTCGTGCGCGTGCTGGATACGCACGTCCACGCCGACCACATTTCTGGAGGGCGACGGCTCGCGGACGCCCTCGACATTCCCTATCACCTCGGCGCGAACGCCCGCGAACGCGACGTGGCCTACGAGTACGAGGAAATCGAGCGCAACGACACGGTGGCGGTGGGCGACGTATCGCTGAAGGCGCTGGCGACACCGGGTCACACGACGGACCTCACGAGCTATCTTGTGGACGGCGCCGCGGTGCTCACGGGCGACGCGCTGTTCGTCGATTCCGTGGGGCGGACGGAACTGGAGTTCGGGGACGCGGACGCCGACCGGGGCGCGCGCCTCCAGCACGGGAGCCTCCACCGGACGCTCCTCGCGCTCCCGGACGCGGTGACAGTGCTCCCCGGCCACGCGAGCGTCGCCGCCGACGGTACGTGGACGCCCACGCCACCCGGCCAGCCCGTCAAAGCCATCCTCGGACGCCTCCGCGACCGCCTCCCGCTCCTGTCGTTGTCCGAGGACGCGTTCGTCGACCGACTGACGGCGAGCGCGCCCGCGAAACCGCCGAACTACGAGCGCGTCATCGCCATCAACCGCGGCCGCGAAGAAGCCGAGAGCGAGACCGAACTCACGGAACTGGAACTCGGCCCGAACAACTGCGCGATAGACTGACTACCGCTCTCGGCGGCGACCACACACGACTAAATGCCAGCCGGGAGACGGATTCGTATGGCGGAGACCAACCGACAGTGGATTCTCGCGCAGCGCCCGACCGGCGAACCGACCCGCGACGACTTCGAACTCCGGGAGACGGAGAAACCGACGCCGGACGCGAACGAAGTGCTCGTCGACCTCGCGTACATGTCCGTCGACCCCTACATGCGCGGCCGGATGCGGGACGCCGAATCCTACGCGGAACCCTGGGACGTCGGCGACCCGATGCAGGCGGGCGCGGTCGGCACCGTCGAGGAATCGAACCATCCCGACTTCGAGCCGGGTGACACCGTCGTCGGCAACCTTCGATGGGCGGACTACGTCGCCGCCGACGGCGCGGAACTCTCCCACGTTCGCACGGGCGACGCACCCGTCAGCACCGCGCTCGGCGTGCTCGGAATGCCCGGCCGCACCGCCTACTTCGGCCTGTACGACGTGGGCGAACCCACGCCCGGCGACACGGTCGTCGTCTCCGGCGCGGCGGGCGCGGTCGGCTCCACGGTCGGACAGCTCGCCAAGCTCGCCGGCTGCGAGGTCATCGGATACGCCGGGAGCGACGAGAAAGTCGAGTACCTGGAGGACGACCTCGGCTACGACCACGGCATCAACTACAAATCCGAAGACGTCCGGGACGCCCTCCGCGACGTGACGGACGGCGTCGACATCTACTACGACAACGTCGGCGGCCCCATCACCGACGCCGTGATGGACACCCTCAACGTGGACGCGCGCGTCGTCGTCTGCGGCCAAATCGCGCACTACAACGACACCGAACGCCCCACCGGCCCCCGCCACTTCGGGAACCTCATTCAGACCCGCGCGAAAGTCGAGGGAATCCTCGTCCGCGACTTCGCGCCGCGCTTCCAGCAGGCCACCGAACGCCTCGCCGAGTGGGTCGCGTCCGGCGACCTCACCTACCGCGAAACCGTCACCGACGGCCTCGAAAACGCCCCCGACGCCTTCCTCGGCCTCTTCGAAGGCGAGAACATCGGCAAACAGCTCGTCAAACTCGACTAGCGAACAGTCGCCCGCAGCGACGTCAGTCCTCCAGCGCTCGCAGTTTCGGCGGACTCGCAGACTCCGCCTCCCTCACGCCTCCCTCCGGTCAGCGTTCGGCGTTTGGCGACTCCCTCCGGTCGTCGCCTCGCCTCGGCTCGCGCCTCGCTCGTTCGTTCAGCGAAGCCTCCGGCTTCGCTTACTGGAAGCCCATCGCTTCGATCTGTTCCTGATAGCGATTCCGGATGGTGACTTCGGTGACCTGCGCGACGTCCGCGACCTCGCGCTGGGTCTTCTTCTCGTTGCAGAGGAGGCTGGCGGCGTAGATGGCGGCGGCGGCGAATCCGGTCGGGGATTTGCCGGAGAGGAGGCCCTGTTCGGCGGAAACGTCGATGATTTCGTTGGCCTTCGACTGGGTTTCCTCGGAGAGTTCGAGTTCGCTCGCAAAGCGCGGAACGAACTGCTTGGGGTCGACGGGCTCCATTTCGAGACTGAGTTCCTGTGCGACGTAGCGATACGTCCGACCGATCTCCTTCTGGTCGACTCGGGAGACCTCCGCGACCTCTTCGAGGCTGCGGGGGATGCCTTCCTTGCGGCAGGCGGCGTAGAGGCAGGCGGTGGCGACCCCCTCGATGCTGCGCCCGCGGATGAGGTCTTCCTTCAGCGCGCGGCGATAGATGACGGAGGCGACCTCGCGAACGCTGCGAGGCACGCCGAGCGCGCTGGCCATGCGGTCGATTTCGCTGAGCGCGAACTGGAGGTTGCGCTCGCCGGCGTCCTTCGTCCGAATCCGCTCCTGCCACTTCCGCAACCGATGCATCTGACTCCGCTTTTTCGAACTGATGGAGCGGCCGTAGGCGTCCTTGTCCTTCCAGTCGATTTGGGTAGTCAGCCCTTTGTCGTGCATCGTCTGGGTGGTCGGCGCGCCCACGCGCGACTTCTCCTGGCGCTCCGAGTGATTGAACGCCCGCCACTCCGGCCCGCGGTCAACGTTGTCCTCCTCGATAACGAGACCGCAGTCCTCGCAGATGAGCTCCCCCTGGTCCGCGCTCACGCTGAGGTTCGTGGAGTCACACTCCGGGCACACCCGAACGTCCTCCTGTTCGGACCCCGTCGTTTCCTCCGCCTGGTTCTCGCGCTCGCGCTGCCGGCTGGGGCGTACCATCGTACGTTAACCAAACACATCGGTAGTTTTAAGCCCTTTGTCTGGTGTGCCATGTTACCAAACCGAGAGGTCTGCGGCGACCCACGCGACCCCAACTGCGCCGAACGACCCGAGGAGATTCACGACGGCGTTCGCGGCCGCCAGCCGCGTGTGGCCGTTCTCGGCGAGGCGGACGGTCTCGTACGCGAACGAGGAGAACGTCGTGAACGCGCCGCACGCGCCCGTGCCGAGGAGGAGCAGCCAGGTCTCGCCGGCGTTCGCGAACGTCAGGAGGCCGAGCGCGAAGCTCCCGAGGACGTTCACGGCGAGCGTGCTCCGCGGGAACTCGGTTTCGGGGACGAGCACGCCGACGTAGTACCGGGCGAGTGCGCCGAGCGCACCGCCGGCGCCGACGAGCTGGGCGGACACCACGTCCACTAGGCGTCACCCCCGAGCGCGCGAGCGAGCGCGCGGCCGACGAGCACGCCGAACAGTCCGAGCGCGTAGTTCGCGGCGACGTTCCCCGCGAGCACGAGCGGCGCGCTCTGCAGGCTCTCGACGGCGAACGTGCTGTACGTCGTGAATGAGGAGAGGAAGCCCGTGGCAGCGAGGACTCGCGTGCGGTCGGCGAGCAGGCCGACGTGGTAGGCCTCGTACATCACGAATCCGAGGAGGAAGCTCCCCGCGGCGTTCGCGGCGAGCGTGCCCGAGAGGCCGGGGAGGAAGAGGCCGAGAAAATATCGGAGGTTCGCGCCAGCGAATCCGCCGATCCCCACCAAGAGGGCGGTTTCGGCGGATTCGCGGCGGCTCATTCCTCGACGACGGTGATGTCGCCGACCATCCCCATGTTCTCGTGGGGGACGCAGATGTAGTGGTAGTCGCCGGGAACGGTGAACGTGTGTTCGTGTTCGAATCCGGCGTCCTCCCACTCCTCGTGGCCCTCCCAGTCGGACTCCGCGGGGATGCCGTCGGGGACGACGTTGTGCCCACCCTCGAACCACTTCCAGATGACCGTGGTTCCCGCCTCGATAGTGAGCGAGTCCGGCGAGAACGCGTACCCGCCGTCGGGAGCAACCTCGATGAGCGTCGTCTCCGGTGGAAGCGACGTGACGGTGACGTTCGGCCCACTCGCGCAGCCAGCGAGCGCCACAGCACCACCGACACCGGCCGTTCGAAGGAACTGCCGTCTGTCCATATCGAGGCTTTGGTGGGAAGCGAAAAACGCCTTCCGGTTCTGTCAATCCAGTCAGTACGTATTTAGGGGTGCGTCGGCGAGGAGATTGCACGATGGGCCTCCGCGACATCGTCTCGGGCGTCGAAAGCCGGGAGAAGACGCTGACCGTGTACGCCCCGAGTGACGCCCTCGCCGACGCCGTTCGCGACTACTTCGCGTCGCAAAACGTCCGCGTCGTCCACGAACCCGTCGCCGACCCGGCGGACGCGCGGGTCGAACTGTCGGACGACGACGGTGAGCGGGTCGCGTCGGTGGACGTGCGCGCCATCGAGGAACTCGTGTCGGGGCGCGCGGACCGCGACTTCGGCGACACCCCGCCGTACCGCGCCATCCTCGAAGGCCTCGACAAGACGACGTTCACGTCCTACGACCGCACCCAGATGATGCGGGCGTCCCGCGAAGTGGAGGACCGCGCGTGGCGGGTCGGCGAGGGCCAGTTGGTCGCGGGGTTCCAGCGGCTCTCGACGTTCGAGACCCAGCACGACGCGTACTCGTTGCTCGCGGATACGGGCCTCGACGTGCACGTCTACGGCGCGCCCGACGCCGATGTGGACGCCGTCGGGACGACCGTTCACGGGGTGGACTCGTCCGAGATACGGGAGACGTGGTTCGTCGCGTTCGACGGCGGCCCCACACCCACGCAGAAGTGCGCGCTGCTCGCAGAGGAACGCGAGCGCGGCGAGTTCTACGGGTTCTGGACGTACGACCCGGACACCGTCGACCGCGTGTTCGACGCCGTGACGGGAAACCCGAACCGGCCGACGGCGTAGGATACCCGTAGGCTTTTCTCGACAGCTACGCGAGGGCGTACCATGGTAGTCATCGATTGCGGCACGCTCGTCGACGGCCGGGCGGACGACCCGCTCAGCGACGCACGCATCGTCGTGGACGAGGAGACAATCACCGCTGTCGGCCCGCAGGAAGCGGTGGACGTTCCGGACGGTCACGACCACGTCTCGTATCCCGATTCGACGGTGATTCCGGGACTCATCGACGCGCACGTCCACCTCCAGGGGTCGCGGTCGATGGACCCGATGGAGTGGGTGACGGAGGGCGACGCGCTGTGCGCGGCGCGCGCGACCGCGGATCTCCGCGACCTCCTCGCGGCGGGGTTCACGAGCGTTCGCGACGTGGGAAGCACGACCGGGCTGGGCCTCCGCGGCGCGGTCGAGTCCGGCGACGTGCCGGGGCCGCGCGTGTACACGAGCGGGCAGTCCATCAGTCAGACCGCGGGCCACGGCGACAGCCACAGCCTCCCCTACGAGTGGGCGGCGGACGCCGGTCTCGGCATCTCCACGCTCGCCGACGGCCCCGCCGAGTGCCGGAAGGCCGCGCGCAAGCAGATTCGGGAGGGCGTCGATTCGCTGAAGATCATGACGACGGGCGGCGTGCTCTCGGAGCGGGACGCGCCCGACCAGAGCCAGTTCACGGACGCCGAGATAGCGGCGATGACGGAGGAAGCCCACCGCGTCGGCATTCCGGTCGCGAGCCACGCACAGGGCGCGGCGGGCATCAAGAGCGCTCTCCGGAACGGCGTCGACACCATCGAACACGGCTTCTACATCGACGACGAGGCGGTCGACCTCCTGCTCTCGACGGACGCGACGTTCGTCCCGACGCTCGCCATCATGCACCGCATCGTCGAACACGGCGACGACCACGGCGTCCCCGAGCACGGCCTCCGGAAGGCCCGCGAAGCCTACGACGCCCACCGCGAGAGCGTCAGAAAAGCGTACGACGCGGGCGTGCCGATAGCGCTCGGCACGGACTTCCTCGGCCCCGACCTCGTCCCGCACGGCGAGAACGCGATGGAGGCCGAACTGTTCGTCGAGGAAATCGGGATGAGCGAGATGGAGGCGATTCAGGCCGGTACGCGCGTCGCGGCGCGCACCGTCCCCGACGACGACCTCGGAACCGTCGAGTCCGGCCAGCGCGCGGACCTCGTCGTACTGGACGAGAACCCGCTCGACGACATCTCGGCGGTCCGCGAGAGCGTGGCCGCGGTGTACGCGCGCGGCGAGAAAGCGTAGTCAGTTTTCGGGCGCGTCCTTCCACTCGCCCATGCCGGCGGGGTCGAGGTGGATGTGCACGTCGCCCACGTCGGGGAGCGCCATCACGCGCGTCCTGAGTTCGGTTTCGAGGTCGTGGGCCTCCCGAAGGGTGTGTTCGTCCGCGACCTCCGCGTGGAACTCCACCTCGATTTCGGTGCCGACGTAGTGCGCCGTGAAATCGTGGATTCCGGCGACCTCCGGGTGGGAGAGAACGGCGTCCCGGATGGCGTTGAGCTCCTCCTCGGGCGGCGCGCGGCCGACGAGGTAGTTGATGTTCTCGCGGGAGATGGCGACACCCTGTCGAATCACGAGGACGCTGACGAGCGCGCCCGCGATGGGGTCGAGCATCGGTTCGCCGATGGCAGCGCCGAACACGCCGACGACGGCGGCGAGACTGGTGTACACGTCGTTCAGGCAGTCGGCGGCCAACGCGTCGAGCGCGGGCGACCCGAGCGTCTCGTTCAAGAGGTTGGTGTAGCGGTAGACGAGCACCATGTCGAGCACGCCGAACGCGAGCCCCGCGACGAGGAGCGGGTCGAACACCACATCGGGTGCGTGGAGGACGGCGAGGCCGGCGTCGTAGAGGATGCGCGCGCCGAGCACGACGAGCGTCGCGCCGACGAACAGCGCGGTGAGCGGTTCGATGCGCTCGTGGCCGTGCGGGTGCGTGCGGTCGGGGCCCTCGAAGGAGAGCCGGCCCCAGACGAGCACGATGAGGCTCGCGAGCAGGTCGGCGAGCGAGTGCGCGGCGTCCGCGACGAGCGCGAGACTCCCGAAGGTAACGCCGACGACGCCCTCGACGAGAATCTTGAGGACGTTCCCGAGGACGTTGGCCCAGGTCGCCCGCAGGAACGCGCTCCGGTCGTCCATCACCGGAGGAACGGAGACCCGGCAGTTAGGGGTTGCGTTCGCCCGCGCGAGACTCCTCGAACACCCGACGACACGCTACACGTCGAACTGTCTGGTGTAGCTGACCGTCCAGACCGTCGTGGCAAGCAGGAGGACGACGTAGGCTATCCAGGCAGCAGAATTCGTTCCGCCCGCGAATTCGAGCGCGGCGAGCGCAAACGTTCCCACGACGGCGGGCGACAGGCGGAGCGCGAACCCCTTGCCGAGTTCCGCGCCGTCCACGTTCTCGGGCGTGTTCGGGCCGACGCCGGCGATGAGGCTCGTGTGACCGCGCGCAATGAGGGCGGTGAGAACCGCGAGCACGACCGCGATACCGAGCAACGCGACGCCTTCCGAGGTGCTCATACGTCGGCGTCGAACCCGGCGGAAGATAGTCCTTCCGCGACGCTACCCGGCGAGAGCGACGAGGAGGACGACGGACGCGGCCGATACTGTATGTCGCTACAGCGAACGCTTACAACGCTTTGTGCTGACTGTTCACGTATGTCGTCTGACTCGCAGGGGTTCGTGTACGCGACGGACCTCGACGCCCTCCGAGAGAGCGATCGCGAACTCGTGAACAAGGACGGACAGGCAATCGCGCTGTTCCACGCGGACGGCGAGGTGCGCGCGGTGGACAACCGATGTCCCCACATGGGATTTCCGCTGACTGAGGGAACCGTTGACGACGGCGTGCTGACGTGTCACTGGCACCACGCGCGCTTCGAACTGTCCTGCGGGGATACCTTCGACCCGTGGGCGGACGACGTGCCGACGTATCCCGTGGAAGTGCGCGATGGCGAGGTGTACGTCCGGCCCGTGCCCGAGCGGGACGCGCCGCCCGCGGAGCACTGGGCGGACCGACTGGAGACGGGTCTGGAGGAGAACCTTCGGCTCGTGCTCGCGAAAGCCGCCATCGGCCTCGCCGACGCGGGCGTCGACTACGGTGAACCGTACGCGACCGGCGTCGAGTTCGGCACGCGCTATCGGGCGGACGGCTGGGCGTCCGGGCTGACGATTCACACGGCGCTCGCGAACGTCCGCGACCGACTGGACGACGCGACCCAGCGGCGCGCGCTCTACCAAGGAGTAGTTGAGGTCGCGGGCGACTGCGCGGGCACGCCGCCGAAGTTCGACCAGCCAGCGCTCGACACCGACGAGGTGTCGAAGGCGCGGCTGAAGGAGTGGTTCCGGGAGAACGTCGAGGTCCGGGACCGGGACGGCGCGGAGCGCGTGCTCCGAACCGCCGTGAACACCTTGGAGCGAGAGGACGTGGCGGAACTCCTGTTCGCGGCGGCGACCGACCACGTCTACCTCAGCACGGGGCACGCGCTCGACTTCGTGAACAAGGCCTTCGAATCGCTCGACCACGTCGGCTGGGAGCGCGCGGACGACGTGCTCGCGTCCGTCGTCTCCAGCCTCACGGACGCGGACCGAAGCGAGGAGAACGCCGAGTGGCGTCAGCCCGTGGACCTCGCGGGCCTGCTGTTCGACGCGTACGACGAACTCCCCGCGGATCCGAGCGGCGACTGGACCGAGCCCGACGGCTTCCTCGACACTCTGCTCGACGACGACCCGCACGCAATCGTTGACGCGCTCACCGAGGCCGCGGACGCGGGCGCGACGCCGCGCCAGCTCTCCCGCGTGGTGCGGTACGCGGCCGCGGTCCGGGTCGCGCAGTTCTCGACGGGCAACGAGTTCGGCGACTGGAACACCGTCCTGCACACGTTCACGTACGCGAACGCAGTCCACCAAGCCACTGCGCGCACCGACGCCACCGAACTCTACCGGGGCGCGTTCGACGCCGCGCTGAACGTCTACCTCGACCGATTCCTCAACACGCCGCCCGCCGCGATACCGGACGGCGACCCGAACGCCGACCCGGAGAGCGTGCTCGACAGGCTTGACGAGGCGTTCGACCGCGAGGGAACCGAAGAGGTGAATCAGGCGTCCCAAGCGGCCGCGGACTTCCTCGCCGGCGGTGGCGACCCCGACGACCTCATGGAGGAACTGGGCGCGTCGCTCGTCCGGGAAGACGTCGGCTTCCACACGTTCCAGGCCGTCGAAGCCGGATTCACGGGCGCGACCGAAACCGACGACGCGGAGCGCGAGCGCGTCTTCCTCGTCGCGGCCGCGCGCTACCTCGCCGCGCACACGCCGACGCGCCGCGAGCGCGAACAGACCTATCGCATCGCCGAGCGCCTCCACCGCGGCGAAGCCCTCCACGAGACAGAGCACTAGAACCGCAAGGCGTTCGCCCGCGGTACAGCGAGTCTCCCCGCGACCGAGCGTATTTCCCGCCGCCACCCGAACGCCCGGTGTGCCCCTCCGAGACTGCTCGCATCCCATAACGAACGATATGCCCGTCTATCCGGGCGACCCCGACGTGGCGGTCGAACCCGCAGCGACGATGGAGTCGGACGGCTTCCGCGTCCACCGCCTCGCGCTCGGCACCCATACTGGCACGCATCTGGACGCGCCGAGCCACCTCGAACCCGACGGCGCGACGCTCGGCGAGTACGAGGTCGAGGATTTCCGCTGGGACGCGCGCGTCGTCCACTGCGACCCCGGAGCAGGCGGGCGGATTCGAGCGAGCGACGTGCCGGATTTCGGCGACGTGGACGCGGTGGTGTTCGGGACCGGGTGGAGCGAACACTGGGACACCGAACGCTACCGCGAGCATCCCGCGCTCACGCCGGACGCGGCCGCGCGGTGTGCCGACGCGGACATTCATGTCGGCGTGGACTGCCCGAGCGTCGACCCGGCGGAGAGTGAGGCGTTCCCGGCGCACCACGAACTCCTCGGCGCGGGGTCGCTGATTCTGGAGAACCTCACGAACCTCGCGGGCCTCCCGGAGCGCGTGACGCTGCACGCGCACCCGCTTCCGGTCGACGCTGACGGCGCGCCCGCCCGCGTCGTCGCGGAGTACTAGTCGTCGGTGGCGAGCGCCCGCGCGCGCTCGCTCACCGTGCTGCGGCGGTACATGAGGACGAAGGCGGCGGTGGCGACGACGATGAACCCGGCGGCGACGGCGAACGCGACCGGCATCGACGAGAGGTCGGTGATGATGCCGACGGTGAGCGGGCCGACGACCTGCCCGACCTTCCACGAGAGCGAGCGAAGGCTCATGCTGGACGCGACGGAGTCGAAGCGCTCGCCCTCGGTGACGAACAGGCTCATGCTCGCGGGAAGGCGGATGCTGTCCGCGACGCCGAGCACCGCGTACGCGCTGAACATCACGGCGAGCGCGCCGGCGTTCGTGACGGTGCCGACGACCGGGAGGACGGCGGTGGTGAGGAGGTCGTTCGCCGGGCCGGCGAGCGGGAGCATCGCCGTGCCGACCGCGTAGAGGAGCGCGCCGGCGACGACGAACCGGTGTTCGCCGCCGAGTCGGTCCGTGAGGTCGCCCATGTAGCCCTGGAGGAGGGTTTTCGCGAGTTTCCCGCCCGCGAGGATGCCGCCGATGACGAGCGAACTTACGCCGAAGACGGTGCGGGCGTAGATCGGGAGGAAGAGGATGACCGCCATCTTCCCGAAGCTGAACGCGAGGCGAAACGTGACGAGCGAGCGCACCATCGGCCGGCCGAGCAGCGCGACGAGCGTCTCCCGGCCGCTCGCGTTCTCGGGGTCGGTCATCCCGCCGGGGTTGTCCCGGAGGAACAACAGGACGAGCACGGTCGCGGCGAGCGTCACCGCCGACAGGACGACGTACGTGAACCTGAATCCCTGTGAGTAGAGGAGGTAGCCGCCGACGAGGTCGCCCGCCATGCTGGAGAACGCCGCGACCTGATTGTACGTGCCGAGCCAGCGCCCGCGCTCGCCGTCCGGACTGATTTCGCCGACGACCGCCGACCCCGTTATCCAGAGCACGCTCGCGCCGACGCCCTGGAGGATGCGAACGAGGATGACGTGGACCGCGCTCTGCACGAAGATGAACCCGACGAACACCAGGACGTTCACGAGGAGGCCGGCGACGAGGTAGCGCTTCGCGTTCCCGGTGTCGATTTTGCGGCCGAGCGGGAGGACGATGAGGAGCTGTGCGAGCGCGAACGTCGCGCCGAACAACCCCTCGACGAACCCCGTGGTGCCGAACAGGTCCGCGTACAGCGCGAGCGCGAGGAGGAGCGTCGAGTACGCCTGACTGCGCGCGAACGCCGTGCCGGAGAGCGCCACGAACTCGGCGTTCTTGAACAGCGAGAGCGGACTCCCACGGTCCTCCGAATCGGCCACGAGTACGCCACGCTACCCGCGCCCCGTTCTTAAAAAACGCGCCCGGAGAGGGGTTTGCCTACAGTTCGATGCGTTCGACGAGTCGCTCGCCGTCCCCGCTCGTGTTGATGGCGACGATGCGGATGCTGTCCTCGAGCATCGACCGTTCGAGTTTCTCCTTCAGGAGGTTGTCCACCTGGTAGACGCCCGCCGCGTTGTGCATCTTGATTTCGACGAGCACGGGCGTCTCGTCGCCGGGTTCGAGCGTCACCGCCTGAATCGCCTGACTCGAAATCGTGTTGATGCCGCGGCCGCCGCGCTCGTACGGAATCCGGGACCGCCCGCGCTCCATGTCGAGTCCGTCCGCGACTCGAATCACGCCAGCCTCCGTCGTGAGCGGTTCTTCTTCCGTGTGATGGCAGAGAATCGCGTGCAGTACTTCGGCCTTCACGCGCACCGCGTCCGCCGTCCCGTAGAACTCGGGCAGCATTCGGTCGAGCAAGTCGGCCGCGAGCGGAATCGAATAGTATGAGTGGTCGTCCCGGTGGACGACGTGCCCGATATCGTGCAGGGTCGCCGCGAGCGCGACGATAACCGCCTCGTCGGCCTCCTCCAACCCCTGGTCGCTCGCGCCGTTGAACGCCACGCCGCCGCGCTTCAGGAGGTCGTACAACCGCAGCGCCCGATTCCGAACGATCTCGATGTGCTTCGCGCCGTGGTCGTTGTACCCCTTTCGCGCCACCGGATTCACGTTCTGCGTCTCCAGATACGCCTGAATCTCCTCGTCAGACTCGATATACGCCAGCACGTCGTTCACGCGCTCGTCCGGGAACGCGTGGTTCTCGGCCGGGTCGTACGCGTGCGTTCCACTGATCTCGCTCATACCCCAGCATCCGACCGCCGCGCCGAAAAAGACCGCGGGTCACACCCACCCATACGAGCAAAAGGCCTATAATCAAGTGTTGGCTATCAACGGTTAGAGATGCTCACTGCACCAGCGTTCATCGGGGGTCTCCCGGGCGGGATGGAGTTCGCGGTCATCCTCCTGCTCGCCGTCCTCCTGTTCGGCGCAAACAAGATTCCGAAGCTCGCCCGGTCCACCGGTCAGGCAATGGGTGAATTCCAGAAGGGCCGCGAGGAAGTCGAACAAGAACTCGAGGAAATCCGCGACGGCGACGTGTCCGCAGACAGCGAGTCCGAACCGTCCACGGACTCCGACACCGACAAGACGCCCACCAACTAACCAACACGGCTTTTTCGCGCGCCCAACACACCCCCATAGGGGCGCGTGGCCAAGCGGACAAGGCGAGAGGTTCCTAACTTCTAGACCGCGGGTTCAAATCCCGCCGCGCCCGTTTTCACAGCTCGCGGAGCGAGCCGGAAAACGCGGGCGGCTCCGCGAGACGCCAAAGGCGTCTCGCTCAGTCACCCTCGCTCGTTTCACTCGCTCGCGTGACTCCCGCCGCGCCCGCCTATTCTGTTCGAGCAAGGCGAGAGCGAAGCTCTCGCTGGCAGCCGAAACGCTCCGCGTTTCGGCGACGACGCGAGAACCGAGTGGGCGTGTGACTGGGTAAACACCATCACGGTGGGGCGTGTAGCGTTCTCGTATGCCAAATAGTGCTGACGTGCAGTTGGTTCGTAACGCGACTGTTCTCGTGGATGTCGGGAGTGTGACGTTCTTGGTGGACCCGATGTTTTCGGATGAGGGCGAGAATCCGCCGGTGCCGAACTCGCCGAACGACCGGCGGAACCCGCTCGTTCCGATGCCCGGTGTCGAGTTGTCCTACGACGCGGTGGTCGTCACGCATCGTCATCAGGACCACTGGGACGAGGCGGCGGTGGAGGCGCTGGACGCCGACGTGCCGCTGTTCTGTCAGCCCGCGGAGGCGGACGCGTTCGCCGCGGAGGGGTTCACAGACGTTCGAGCGGTCGAAGAGTCGGCGTCGTTCGAGGGCGTCACCGTTCATCGCACGCAGGGCCGTCACGGCCACGGAGCGCTCGCGGAGGAGATGGGTCCAGTGTCCGGGTTCGTGTTCGAGGGCGACGAGACCGTGTACGTCGCGGGCGACACCGTCTGGTACGACGCCGTCCAGGAGACGCTCGACCGGTTCGCCCCCGAGGTGGTCGTGCTCAACGGCGGGGAAGCCCGATTCGAGGAGGGCGACCCTATCACGATGGGCGTCGAGGACATCACGGCCGTTCGCGCGGCCACCGACGCCGAAATCGTCGTCGTTCACATGGAAGCCATCAACCACTGCCTGCTGTCGCGCGAGGAACTGCGTGAGGGAGTCGGGGACGTTCACGTCCCCGCGGACGGTGAGCGAGTTACCTTCTGACGCGAGGAGAGTTCGCGCGAAGCCTCTGTATTATCGGTTGGTGTACTGGTCGTTCGTCGTGGGGTCGGCGAGGGCGCGGCGCGCGTTCTCGCGGACGACGTCCTCGGTGACGGGGTGGCCAGCGAGCGGCGTGTCGTTGAGCCAGAAGACACCGTCGGCGTCGGCGGCGAAGTCGACGAACTCGGCGGTGGTGAGCGGGAGGGGAAGGGGGACGGTGCGGCCGCCGAGCATGTAGTCGTCGGGGAGGAGGCGGTGGTCGTAGCCGGAGACGCTGCCGAATCCAAACTGGGGAACGGGGAGGCGAACCTTCGCGTCGTGTTCGTCCGGGGCGGTGGTGTGCGCGTCGAGGTGGATGGGGGAGCCGCCGCCGGCGCGCCGACAGAGCGAGGTCTGTGGGAGGCCAGTGATGCGGACGCGGTCGCGGTCGACGTCCGCGGCGTCGACCGCGTCGGTGACGGGGAACGAGAGCGCGAGCGCGTCGAGCAGGCGTGCGAGCGCGTCGTCACGGAGGTCGCCGTACGTGAGCGCGGTGACGAGGCCGCGGTCGAACAGGGCGTCGGTGAGCGTGCGGTCGGCGTCCCGGGCGAGGAGGACGCGCGGGGCGAGCGCGCCGGTTCGGAGCGCGTCGTGACTGGGGTGGTCGCGGTCGGTGTCGAGGACGAGGGCGTCGGCGCGTTCGACGCCGTCGAGCGCGTCGGTGACGGTGAGGTGGTCGGCGGGGAGGGCGGGCCAAGCCTCGCTCCCGCGGACGCTGGAGAGGGCGTCGCGACGGCCGGGGGCGTCGCTGACGACGGCGATGCGGGTGTTCTCGATTTCGGGCGGGGCGGGGGCGCGCGCGTTCTCGAACGCGACCGGTGGCGTGCGCGCGACGCCCGGCCGGGGGCTGTCGAGGCCGAGCGCGTGGCCGGCGGGGAGCAGAGAGTCCGTTCCGCGAACGCGAATCGGGGAGAGCACGTCGAGCAGCGGCGAGAGGAGGCGGGTGCCGTCGACGCTCCCGGGGAGGACGCCGACGGTCGGCCAGCGCGGAAGCACGTCTTCGATGTCGGCGAGGTCGACTTCGAGGTACTCGACGAGCGCGTCCGGGATGGATGCGTCGTAGAGGTTCTCCGGGTAGAACGGGAGGTCGGCGGCGACGGCGTCGTACTCGACGCGGGGGAGTGCGTTGTACCCGCCGATGCGGGCGAGCGTGTCGAAGAAGACTGCGCGGGCGAGCACGCTCTCCACGCTGTCGGCGAGCGGTTCGTTCCGTCCGAGGCGTTCCGTGTATCCGTTATCGAGGCGGATGGCGGGGTCGCCGGGTTCGACGGTCGCGCCGAGGTAGTACGCGAGCGGCGCGGCCTCGTACACGTCGGCGTACGTCTCGGGAACCGTGATGGTGACGCCGGTGTCGGGCCGGGAGAGCGCGTCCGGTATCGAGAGTTCGTCGCCGGGTTCGTACGCGGGCGGGTGGCCGCGCAGCGTCGGCCACGACCGCTCGGGCGAGAACTCCTTCAGGCTCGTTCCGGCGTACGAGACGGCGTCCATGAGCGCCGCGGGGTCGTCGGGGACGGTGATGGTGTGGTTCGGGGCGTCGTGACGGGAGCGCGCGCCGACCGTCACGGTGGTGTCGCCGTCGAACGTGAGCGTGAGCGGCGCGTCGTTCTCCTCCCGTGACTCGTAGACGCCGGTGAGCGGGCCGTCCGCGCGCAGGAACACTTTCAGTCCGCACTCGATGTCGAGGACGTACGTCCCGGCGTCGAGCGACCGCTCGGTGGTGTTGAACTCGCCGAGGTGCGTGCCGTCCTCGGTACGGATGAGGACGCCGGTGTGGGTGCCGACGACGAGTTCGGCCGTCTCGAACGCCACCGCGTCGTCCACAGGAAGCGGGAAGAGCGCGGGGAGCGCGGAGCGGAGGCTGACGGGGCCAGGAGCGGAGAAGGAGAGCGACGCGCCGGTTACGTCGTCCGCGACCGTGACGGTCCCGTCACCGGTCGCGCGAAACGACACGAGGTCGGGACGCCGGCGGGAATTCATGGGTCGTGTCAAGCCGCCAGCCGGATTTATGCATGCCGGTTAGTGCGTCTCGAACCAGTCCGCGAGCGTCTCTAGGCGGTGGATGGCGCGGTCCGGGTCGCCGATGTTGTGGTGTTCGTTCTGGTAGACGACGAGCTTGGCGTCGACGCCCTGTTTCTTCACGCTGACGTAGAGCTGTTCGGCCTGCGTCGGCGGGCACCGCCAGTCCTCCTCGCCGGCGGTGACGAGGAGCGGCGTCTCGACGTTCCCAACGTCGTCGATGGTGGATATCTCTCGGTACGTTTCCTCGTTCTCCCAGGGGAGGCCGAACTCGTCCTCGTGCCAGAGGTGGTTGTCGTCGGTTCCGAACGTCGACCGGAAGTCGTAGATGCCGTGTTCGGCGGCCGCGGCGGCGAACGCGTGCGATTTCGTGACCGTGGCGGCGGTGGTGATGCCGCCGTAGGAGAACCCGGTGAGGTAGCGGTCGTCCGCGTCCGCCCAGCCGCGGTCGGTGAGCGCTTCGACGCCCGTGACCACGTCGTCGACCTCAAGGTCGCCGCGCGTCCCGCGGAGGCGTTCGGCGAACTCGCGGCCGTATGAGGTGGAGCCGCGGTAGTTAGTGCGGAGGACGACGTAGCCCTTGTTCGTCCAGAAGAGGTTGTCGAAGCGGAAGGCGGGGTCGTCGTACGCCATCGGGCCGCCGTGGACGGCGGAGACGACGGGCCGCGGGTCGGGGTCGTCGGTGTCGAAGCCGGGCGGGAGGTAGACGAGGCCCTCGATGGTGATGCCGTCGGAATTCTCCCACTCGACCCGCACGCACTCGGGGGTGTGCGCGTCGTCCACGAGGTCGGCGTTCACGCGACTGATGCGGGTGAGCCCGTCGTCGGTGTCAGCGTCGAGCGCGTCGACAGGGAGCGTGTGTACGTCCGCGCCCGTCGCGGGGTCGTCGAGGCGGAACGCGAGCACGCCGCCGGCGGTGTCGAGGAAGGAGAGCGACCGGCCCGTTCCCTGCGCGTCGAACACGCGCTCTGGGTCGTCACGGTCGGCCGCGAGCCGGACGAGTCGCGTGTTTCCTTCGTCGCCGACGAGGCTGACGAGCGTGTCGTCGTCCAGCCAGAACGGCGCGCCGCCCATGCCGAGCGTGCGGTCGAGCGACCCGGACACCGATTCGAACGCCTCAGCTTCGCGGTCGAGCACGTACGCTTCCGTGGGCTTGTACCAGTTGTAGGGGTCGCCGCCCGCGACGGCGATGCGGTCGCCGTCCGGCGACCAGCGCGGCGCGTTCAGCCGGAGGCCGGCGTCCGTCTCCCGTTGGAGGCCGGTTCCGTCCGGGCGGATGGTGTAGAGGTAGGTGACGTGCGTGTCGTCGGGGTCCTCCTCCTGGTTCGCGAGGAACGCGATGCGGTCGCCGTCCGGACTCCACGCCGGCTGGAGCGGCCACCGCGACCCCTTCTCGGCGTCGAACGCGTCGTCCAGTCGCACGGTCGTTCGGTCCGCGACGTCCACGACGAACAGGTAGGTCGCGACCTCGTCCAGCCAGCCCGTGCCGTTCGCCTTGTGCTGGAGGCGTTCGATTTCGACGGGACCGTCGTCCTGGCGCTGTTCGAGGTACGCCTCGTCGTCGTCGGTCGGGTCGCGGCCCGTGACGACGAGGCGCTCGCCCTCGGGCCCCCAGTCGAAGTCGCTGACGCCGTAGTCGCGGTCGGTGACCTGCCGGGCGTCCCCGCCGCGCGCGAGGTCGAACACCCACACCTGCGGCCGCGGTCCGTCACCGCCGACCGGCCCCGACTCCTCCTCGCCATCGTCGTCTTCCTCGCTCTCGACGGAGAGTTCGGCGTCCTCGTCGCGCGCGCCGACGAACGCGAGTCGCTCGCCGTCCGGACTCCACTGCGGGTTCGACGCGTCGGACGCCCGCGTGAGCCGGTAGGGGTCGCGCGAGCCGTCGGTCGGGGCGACGAACAGCGAGGTCCGCGAGTCGTCTTCGGACTCGTCGAACTCGGTCGCGAGGAACGCCACCCGCTCGCCGTCCGGCGACACGGCGGGCGACGACGGGAGGCTGTAGTCGTAGTACCGCTCCGCGGAGAACTCGTCAGTCATACGCGTTCGTCGCACACGCCCACAAAGAGCCTAGGGTCTCCGGAAATCCGTTCGCGTCACACCCGCCCGTTCGCGTCACTCCACCAGCGTCTCCTCGTCGTCGTGGGAGACGGTGACCTCGTGGCCCGTGTGGCGGGCATGCGTTCGCGCCCACCGCGTCGCCGGGCGCTCCGCAAGGAAGGAGTCGCGGTTCGGGCACTGCCGGCACTCCACGCGGTACGGCGTCACGCCGTCGGGGAAGTGGCCGGTGTGGCGCTGGTGGTCGAGCGCGAACTGCTCGACCGCCTGATTACCCGCCTTCAGTTCGTCGAGTTCGTACCCGAGGTCCCACTCCTCGCCGCAGCGCGAACACGACACCGTCGGCGTGTCGTCCACCTCGGGGTCCGTGTCGTCCACGTCCGGGATGTCCATACGCGGGAGAGTCGCGGCACGCACTTCAGCGTCCGGGAAACGCGTCGTCCTCGATGACGCCGGGGTCGGCGCTCCCGACCGGTTCGGGGTCGTACTCGGGGCCGACGCCCGCCCCGCCGCGCCCGCCCCGCCCGCCGCGCTCCCCGCGGTCGACGGGCGCGCGCTCACCTCGCTCGTCGTTTTCGGCGTCCCGGTCGGCGCGGTCGAGTTTCCGGTCGACGCGCGCGACGGACCGCGAGAGACCCGCTTGCTCGTAGTGGTCGCGCGCGGCTTCGAGGTGGATGCGGCGCACGCCCGGGTCGTCGCCCTCCAGGGACGCTTCGGCCTCTCGCTTCTGTCCGCGGAGGTGCGCGAACGCCTCCTTGCGGCGGCCGTCCGGAACGTCGTACCCGGCAAGGGCGTCGATGGCGTCCTCGACGACGGCGACCGCGCGACTGTCGCGGCCCGCGGAGGCGTGCTGGTTCGCGCGCACGACGCTCCGACTGTACAGCGGGTCCCACGCGTCGAGGAAGTCGTACTCCTCGGCGACCTCGCGGGCGCGGTCGAACGCGTCGACGGCGCGGTCGTGGTTGCGCGCGCTCCGGTGGCGGTGCCCGACCGCGAGCAGGCGAGCGTACTCGGCGCGGCCCGCGACGCCGTCCAGGTCGATGCGGTTCGCCACGTCGGCGGCGGCCGCGTGCAGGAGTTCCGGGAATCGGGCGTCGGTGCGTGCGACTTCGCCGGTCCAGTGGAGGGCGTTCGCGAGCGCGAACGCGAAATCGTCGTCGCCGGACTCGGTCGCGGCTGCGGCGACCGCGTCCCGCCACGCCCGCCCGCGCTGCCAGTAGTCGGCGTCGAGCGCGCGCGACTTCGCGCGACCGTACGCCTCGGTCGTGTCGAACTCGCCGCGGACGTACTCGCGAGCGCGCTCGAAATCTCCCCCGCCGTCTCGGACGATGCGGGCGAGCGCGACCGCGTGGGATCGGCCGTCGTCTCGCGCCGCGAGGTCGCTGGGGGTGTAGCCGAGGCGGCGGAGTCGGTCGCGGGCAGTCGGCCAGTCCCCGGTGGTGGTGACGAGGTCGCAGAGCGCGTCCGCGGCGTCCACGTCGCCGATGTCCGCGATGTCGTCGAGGCTCGCGGCGAACGACTCGAACGCGCGCCGCGTGCCGGTGGCGAGGCCGACGCGTGCGACGGCGGCGTGCCGGACGAGTGGGTAGCGAATGCTGTGCACGGCGTCCGCGGCGCGCTGGCTCGCGGCGGTCACGCCCGCGAGGAGACGCACGACGCCCGGCGGGTCGAGGAAGAATCCTGCGAGGAACGGGAGCGATTCGGGGTTCGGGACGGCGTTCAGCACGGTCTTCGCGGCCTTCCGGTCGCCGTCGGCGGCGTCTCCGAGCGCGTCGCCGAGCACGGGACCGAGGAGGCAGAGGGAAACGTGAGCGTCCGGGAACGCGAGGCGGACGCGCGCGAGCCGCGCGGATTCGGGAACTGTGACTGTCCAGTCCTCGACTGTTGCGTCCGTCGCGGCGTCGACGCTGGGGGTGTCCGCGGGGAAGTCGAGCCGGTAGCGGCGCTCGCGGTCCTCGCCGCGTTCGTGGTCGCCGAGCACGCGAGTCACGCGCGCGACGGCGGCGCCGGTGCCGACGGTCCAGCGGGAGCGCTCCATCACGTGCGGGAAGGGCGTCCGAGCGTAATAGCCCACCGTCTCGACCGAAGAATTATGCCGTCCCGCGGACGTGTGACGTGTACGTGAAACGAGACGGGGTGGTCGGCGATGGCTGAGGGAACGTCGCTCGGCACGGACGACGGCGGGCGGAGCGTCGGGCGCGCACTGCTCGCGGCCGCGGTGGTCGTCGGCGTCGTGCTCGCGACGGGCGTCGCACCGGCGTTCGGCTCCGTCGCTGGCGGCGCGCCGCTCGCGAGCCTCCTCCCCGTCGTCGACCCGCCCGCGAACGCCGGGTCCGGTGGGTCGGCAGGGAGCGGGCTGTCCGGCGGACAACTGGGCGCGCTGAACGCCGGGTCGCAGGTCGGCGTCGGCGGCGACCTCGCGTCGAACGACTCGGCGTTCCGGTCGCTGAACGACGAGGTCCACTTCGTCGTCGAGAGCCCGCAGCCGGCCTACTGGCGGACGAACGCCTACACGACCTACACGGGAACGGGGTGGTCGACCGACGGCGCGACGACGGCGTACGAGTCACCCGTGGCGTCCCGGGACGGCGACGCGTTCTCCTATCGAGTGACGCTCCGGCAGGCGGCGACCTCGCTCCCGACCGTCTGGGCGCCCCGAACCCTCGATACGAACACTGACCTCTCGGTGACGCCCACTGACGGCGTCGTCGCGGACTCCCGGCTTCCCGCGGGAACGACGTACGCAGGGACGAGCGTTCGCCCGCCCGACGACCCCAGCGTTCTGCGGTCGCTCGGCACGGAGTACCCGCGAGCTATCGAGTCGACGTACACTCGGCTTCCCGAGGAGTCCCGTGACGCGTTGACGCCGTTCGTGAACGACCTCACCGAGGGCGCGGAGACGCCCTACGACGCGGCGAAGCGCGTGGAGAACTGGCTCGAAACGAACAAGGAGTACTCGCTGAACGTCAGTCAGCCGCCGAGCGAGAACATCGCGACCCAGTTCGCGTTCCAGATGGAGGCGGGGTACTGCGAGTACTTCGCGACGACGATGACGGCGATGCTGCGCACGCAGGGGATTCCCGCGCGGTACGTCGTCGGGTACTCGACGGGCGAGCAGACCGGTGAGGACGAGTACACGGTCCGCGGGATGAACGCGCACGCCTGGGTCGAGGTGTACTTCCCGGACGCGGGCTGGGTTCGCTTCGACCCGACGCCGGCGAGCGAGCGTCTCAGCCAGGAGGACCAGGCGCTCCGGAACCAGACCGGCTCCGGCTACGAGACGACCACGACCACTGAGCCGACCGACACCACCACGGACGAAACGACGGGAACGCCGACCAGCACCACGCCGACGGGGACGACCGACGGCACGACGACGCCGGAGGGAACGACCACAACGGGCGGCACGACGACACCGGGCGACACGACGACACAGCCGTCGGGTGACGACCCGCAGAACCGCGGGAACGATGGTGGAACGAACGACACGGCGACCGACGACGGGCTGTCGGTGTCGCTGAACCGCACGCCGGTCCCGGGTGCACCCGTCGAGGTGACAGTGTCGGGTGCCGACGGGCCGCTCGCGGGCGTCGGCGTGACGTTCAACGGCGAGCGGGTCGGCGTGACGGACGAGAACGGCACGGTCGTCGGCGTGGTGCCGTACGCGCGCGAGTTGACGATACGGACGGAGACGGAGACGGTCGTCGCGGAGACGGAGGACCCGGCGTCCGGGTTCGCGTTCACGTCGGGGAGCGCGTCGATTCCGACCGACGACGCGAACAACTCCTCGACGTACCCGGTGAACACGAACGCGTCCGTCTCCCTGCTCGGGCGGACGGTCACCGGGAACGAGGTGACGGTCGTCGCGGCCATCGACGGTGTGCCGGTGCGTGACGCCGCGGTCCTGCTTGGCGACGAGCAGGTGGCGACGACGAACCGCTCGGGGCGGGCGCGCGTGACGCTCCCCGCGGAACCCGGGAACGCGACGGTGCGAGTCGAGCGCGACCCCGTGAACGGCTCCACGACAGTGAACTTGGAGCGGCTGTCGCTGTCAGCCGACCCGTCGCTGCCGCTCGCGCTCCCCGGAACTGGCGCGACGGTGACGGCGACGCTCGGCGGTGACCCGGTCGCGGACGTGCCCGTGTTCCTCGACGGCGAACAGGTGGGCGTCACCGGTGCGGACGGGACGGTTCGCGTGTCGCTGCCGGTCGCGTCGTCGGCGGCCGTACGCGCCACGGCGTACGGACAGGAGCGCACGCTGACGTTCGACTCGCTCTTCCTGAACGCCGGCGGCATAGCGGTCGGCCTGCTCGCGGTCGTCGTCGGTGGCGTCTACGGACTCAAGCGGTACGGGACATCGCCGCGCGGCCTGCTCGCGTGGGTCGCCCACAGCGTCGTAGCGGTCGCGCGCGGCGCCGTGAACCTCGTCGTGGTGCTCGCCGGGCGGGCGGTCGCGGCGGTGCAGCGCGCGCTCGACGCGCTCGCGAACACCGTGCGCGGCCGTCGGTCGCTGCGCGAACTCGCGGCGGCGTTCGTCGCGTGGCTGGCCGCGCTCCGCGACGAAGCAGTCGAACGAACCCGGAACGCCCGGAGCCGGTTCGATTCGAGTTCCGAACAGGGTGAGTCCGGTGAGGTTGCGGCGGCGCGGCGGACGCTCCGGGACGCCTGGAACGACTTCCTCGATGCAACCTCGGTGCGGCGGCCGTCCCGGCACACGCCGGGCGAGCTCGCGACGCACGCGGTCGAGCGCGACGACCTCCCGGCGGACGCGGTGCGGGAGGTCCGGGACGCGTTCCGGTCGGTCGAGTACGGTCACCGCGACCCCGGCGACCGCCTGCCCGCCGTCGAGGACGCGATGCGGGAGATAGAGGCCGCACAGCGCCCCGACGACGGAGGTGGGGAGTGATGCGGCTTCGAACGTGGTTCGGCGGAACGGTCGGCCTGGCGTCGCTCGCGGCCGCCTACCTCTACACGTACCGCCCGAGCCTCGTCGAGTCCGTCGCGCCGCTCGCGAACGTCCAGGACGCGCTCGGCGGGATGGAGCCGACGCCCGTACTCGCGGGACTCGGCGCGCTCCTGACGCTGTACGCGGCGCTGCGGGCGTGGCGGCCGTTCGGTCGGTCGTCTCGTCCGGTGGACGGGTCGCCGGCCGCGCGGTTCGCCGCGTACCGGGAGCGCCCGCCCGAGTTCGTGTACGGCGACGACCGCGTCCGGGCGGCGTCGGCGATGGACCGAACGGTATCGAGCGCGGTCGAAGGGTCGGCGGACGCGCTCGACACGACGCGGCACGCGCTCCGCGACACCGCCGTCGCGGTCCTGGAGCACGCGGACGCGGACGACCCGACCGCAGCGGTCGCCGACGGGTCGTGGACGGACGACCGGGTCGCCTCGGCGTTCCTCGCCGACGACGCCTCGTATCCGTTGTTGAGTCGGCTACGGTCGTGGGTGGACCCGGCAGCAGCACGGGAGCGCCGCGTCGAGCGCGCGCTCGCCGCCATCGAGAACCGGAGGGAGAGCGATGAGTGACGGCGTTCGGGAGCGCTCGGGGCGCTGGGGCGTCGCCGGCGTCGGCGCGCTCACGCTCGCGGGCGTCGGCTTCCTCTACACCGCGCCGCTCGTCATCGCGGCCGCAGCGATTCCGGCCGCGTTCGCGGCGTACGACGCTCTCACGACCGTTCCGTCCCGCGGTCGAGTGCGGGTGACGCGGGCGTTCGGCGCGAGCGCACCCCGGCCGGGCGAGCGCGTCACGGTCACGCTGACCGTCGAGAACGCGGGCGACTCCGCGATTCCCGACCTCCGCGTCGTGGACGGCGTGCCGGACGAACTCGCGGTCGCGTCGGGCGCACCGCGCGTATCCACCGCGCTCAGCGCCGGCTCCGAGGCGAGCGTCGAGTACGAGGTCGTGGCGAAGCGCGGAACCTACGCGTTCGACGCGCCGGTCGCGCGGGCGCGGTCGTTCTCCGCCTCAACGACCGTCACCGTCGACGCAGACCCCGAGGGCGACACCGAACTCGTCGGGCAGCGCGCGGTGGACGCGCCGCCGATAACGGACTCGACGACGCTCCGCGCGGGCACGCAGACGACGGACCGCGGCGGGAGCGGTCTCGAGTTCCACGCGACCCGCGAGTACCAGCACGGCGACCCCGTGAACCGCCTGAACTGGCGGCAGTACGCGAAGACCGGCGAACTCTCCACGGTCGAGTTCCGGGAGGAACACGCCGTGCGCGCCGCGCTCGTCGTGGACGCGCGACCGCCGACGCGGGTCGTCGCGGGGCCGGGCGAACCGACGGGAACCGAACTCGCGGGGTACGTCGGCCGTCGACTCCACGGCGCGCTGACCGCCGCGAGCATCGACACCGACGTGACCGCAGTCGGACTCGACGCGTCGCACGGCGCGCCGCTCGGCCCGGACGGGCTGCCGTGGGTGGCCGCCGCGGACGGCCGCGAGAGCGCCGACCTCGTGTTCAGCGCCGTCGAAGCCGCCGCGGACGACACGCCCGACCCGAGAGCGACCTGGCAGTCCAAACCGCCGAACGCGGAGTCCTGGGACGCCGCGACGACGGACTGGGTGCCCGAACTCGGCGAACGACTGCCGGCGCGCGCCGAAGTCGTGCTCGTGTCGCCGCTGCTCGACAACTGGCCCGTCCGCACCGCGAGCGCGCTCGCCACCCGCGGGTACGGCGTCACCGTCGTCAGCCCGGACGTGCTCCCGGACGAATCGACCGGCGGGCGTCTCGCGCGCGTCCACCGCGACCTCCGGACGCGGACCCTCCGCGAGCGCGACGTGCGCGTCGTGGACTGGAACCTCGACGACCCGCTCGACACCGTGCTTGACGCCTCACTCACCCACCTCCTCACATGACGCGAACACTCACCGACACGACGTGGCGGCCGACCCGGCTCGGGACTGCAGTCGTCCTCCTCGGGACGCTCGCGGTCAGCGTCGCGCTCGCCCGGCCGCTCGGCCTCGAACCGTCCATCGCGCTCGCGTGGACGGCCGCCGTGCCGTTCGCGCTCGGACTCTGGCTCGTCACGCGCGAGCGCTGGCGGCTCGCCGCGCGCTTCCTCGCGGGCGTCGCCGTCCTCCCGCTCGGCGTCGGCGTCACCGTCGGCGCGGTGTACGCCGCCGTGACGCTGTTCGGCGCGCTGTTCCCGCAACCGACGCCCGGACAGGTCGCGGAGGCGACGCTCGTCGTGCTCGGCCGTCTCGCCGTCGTCGTCGGCCTCACCGCCGCGGCGCTCGGCGCGACCGTGAGCGTCGGCGACCTCGCGGACCGCGACAGCCTCCGGAAGTTCTCGAAGGTCGCGGGACGAACGGCGTTCGTCGGCATCGCCGCCGCAGGCGTGCTCGTCGCGCTCGCCGCCGTCGGGAACACCGAACTCGGCGGCCTCCAGGGGTCCGTCGGCGACACCGTCGCGGACGTCCTTGACGCGGTCGCGGGCGCGCTGCTCTCACCGGGAACGATGACGCCGAGCCTGTTCTCGTTCGCGGCGCTGCTCGTGCTCGCGTCGCTCGCGACCGCTGGCGCGCTTCGTTCCCTCCCCGTCGCGGAACTGCTCGACGCACCGACTGCGGTGACGGCGGTTCGGCGCGCTCTCTACCAAGTCACGCTGTTCGGCATCGTACTGCTCGCCGCGGGCACGCTCACCCGGTTCGCGATTTCGCCGATGCGGCTCCAGCGCGTCCTCCCCGCGACGGCCTACGACGTGCTGGTCGCGGTCACGACGCTCGGCGCGCTCAGAACGGTGCTCGTCGCCGCGGCAGCCGTCGGACTCGCGGGCGCACTCCTCGGCTGGCTGTTCCGTCGGCTCGCGCGGGCGTCGGCGGGCGCGGCGGCCGTCCGGAACGCCCCGACGGTCGCCGGCGGCGCTCTCGTCGCCGGAACCCTCGCCGTGCACGGGCCGCTCGTGGCGGAACTCCGGTCGTTCGTGCTCTCGACCGTCCCGTACACGGTCGCGGGCACGATTCGCGGACAGTCCGGCGCGGTAGTCGATTACTACGGGACGTTCACGGTCGCGGCCGTACTGCTCGCGGTCGTGCTCGTCGCCGCCACCGCGACGTTGGTCGTCGCGCGCGTCGGCGTCGGCCTGCGCGTCCTCCCCGTGGACACGTTCGGCCCCGCGCTCGCCGCCGCCGGTCTGTTCGTCGCCGCGGCGTTCGCCGGCACCACGGACGCCGTCACGCCGCTGCGGTTCCTCGCCTGCGTCGTCGCCGCGCTCGTCGTCTGGGACGCCGGCGAGTACGCAACGAAACTCGGGGACGAAATCGGTCGGCACGCCGGCACGGCGGGCGTCGAGGGCGTCCACCTCGTCGGCACGCTCCTCGTCGGCGTCGCCGCCGCGGCGCTCGCGGTCGGCGTCGCGAACTACGGGACCGCGATGTCGTTCTCGAACCCGAACGCGCTCCCCGTCGCCGTCGTCGGGAGCGGCGTGGCGCTCCTCGCGCTCGTGTTCGCGCTCCGATAATCAGTCCGCGACCGCCGGCACGTCCAGGCTGTCCAGCACGTCCGAAACCACGTCCTCGCGGTCGACGCCGCGGACGTTCGCCTCCGCGGTGAGGACGAGTCGGTGCTGGAGCGCGGGCCCCGCGACGCGCTTCACGTCGTCGGGCACGACGTAGTCGCGGCCCTGCACGACCGCCGCGCCGCGCGCCGCCTCGAACAGTTTCTGAATGCCGCGCGGGCTGACGCCGACGTCCACGCGCTCGTCCTCGCGCGTCCGCCGCCCGAGTTCCACCACGTAGTCCCGGAGGCGTTCCTCCACGTCCACCGTCTCCACGGTCGCCTGAATCTCTCGAACCGTCTCGGGGTCGAGCACGCGGCCCACCGTCGGAATCTGGGTGTCGCGCTCCGCGCGGCGGTCGATGAGTTCGCGCTCGCCCGCGAAGTCCGGATAGCCCATATCGGTCTTCACCATGAATCGGTCGCGCTGGGCCTCGGGGAGACCGAACGTTCCCTCCTGCTCGACGGGGTTCTGTGTCGCGATGACGAAGAACGGCTCCGGGAGCTTGTGGGTGGTTCCGTCCACCGAGACCTGGCCCTCGCCCATCGCTTCGAGGAGCGCGGCCTGCGTCTTCGGCGGCGCGCGATTGATCTCGTCCGCGAGCACGACGTTCGCGAACAGCGGGCCGGGGTTGAACGAGAACTCGCCCGTGGACTCGTTGTAGATGTTCGACCCCGTGATGTCCGCGGGGAGGAGGTCGGGCGTGAACTGGATTCGGGAGAAGTCGAGGCCGAGCGCGGTGGCGAAACTCCGCGCGGTGAGCGTTTTTCCGGTTCCGGGCACGTCTTCGAGGAGGACGTGGCCGTCGGCGACGAGACTGGTGACGACGAGTTCGAGGAACTCCTCGCGGGTGACGACCGCGCCGCTCACCTCGTCGAGGACATCGCGCAGGCGAGACGCCGCCTCTGCGTGTTGCATACAGGAAGGGGCGACGCCGGGAGTAAATACGTGTCGCCGCTACGGGGGGCGTTCGAGCGAGAACCGGTCGCGGGTGTACGAGTAGAAACTGCCGGCGAGTCGGCCGACCGCGTCGAGTTCGCGCACGTCCAGTTCGCCGTCGGGCGCGAGCGCGTCGTCCACGTGGACGTGCTCGACTTCACCGATGACGAGCACGGAGTCACCGACGCGGAGCGTGTCGTACAGCGAGCACTCGAAGTTCACCGGCGACTCCGCTACGCGCGGCGGTTTGACGGTCTCCGAGTCAACGCGCGTGACGCCCGCGTGCTCGAACTCGGACTGGTCGGCCTGCAGGGTCGCGCTCGTCTCGTTCATCGCCTCCACGGTGTCGCCCGTGACGACGTTCACGACGAACTCCTCCGTCTCCCGGACGTTCCGCGTCGTGTCCTTCGAGCGCTCGTCCGTGTCCAGCGGCGAGAACATCACCGTCGGCGGCTCGACCGACACCACGTTGAAGAAACTGTACGGTGCGAGGTTGTCCACACCATCCGGGTTCGTCGAGGACACCCAGGCGATGGGGCGCGGCACCACCGCGCCCGAGAGCGTCCGGTACATCGACGCCACGTCGTCCGGCGCGTACTCCATACCCGGAGGACTCGCCCGCGCGACGAGTCGCTTTCGACTCTCCCGGAGAGTTACGGGAAGATTGACTCCGGAACGTAGGCGGTCACCGTCCAAGCCCTCGCCGCTCACTCCGCTCGCGTCTCGCCCTTGGAGAATCCACCAGGACAGCGCTCGCTACGGGAAGATAGATTCCGGAACGTAAGCGGTCACCGTCCAGTTCGGCGCGTCGACGACTTCGCTGATTTTGAGGTCGACGATGGCCGAGCAGAGGATGTAGGCCTCGCCGCGGGTGAGGCCGCGCTCGGCTTCGAGGTGGTCGATCATGTGGCGAATCGCCTTCTTCGTCGCGACCATGAGGTCGTCGGCGATGCCGGTGGTGGCGTACATCGGTTCGTCCCGGCCCGTCGGCGTGTACGGGTGGTCGCTCTCGAACTGGGGTTGGGAGATGTCCATGTCCTTCCGGACGTCGAAGCGCGCAGTGACGAACATCGGGGCTTCGATACCCGTCACGCAGACCTCGCCGTCGCCCTGCGCGGCGTGACAGTCGCCTGTGGAGAACAGCGCGCCCGCGACCTCGACCGGGAGGTAGACGGTGGAGCCGGCGGTCATGTGCTTCACGTCCATGTTCCCGCCCACGTCGCGCGGCGGGAGCGTGTCGTGCTCGCCGTCCGCCGCCGGTGCGTTCCCGATGGTTCCGGGGAAGGGGTGGAGCGGGACTTCGATGTCGTTCACGAAGTGGCCGATGTCGCCGTCGAGGTCCCACGCGTGATAGCCGGACTCCTCGAAGTCCTCGGGGAGCAGGCCGAGCCCCATGTCGCCCGGCATGAAGCCGGTGTACCCCCAGCCCTTGTGTTCGAGGTCGAGGAGTTCGACCTCCAGCACGTCGCCCGGTTCCGCGCCCTCGACGTACACCGGACCAGTGAGGGGATGGACGGGGTCGAAGCTCACTTCGCCGAACTCCGCGGCTGTCGTCTCCATGTCGACTTGGCCGTCCACGGCGTCCCGGCACTCGAAGCGAACGACCTCGCCCGGTTCGACGGTCAGAATCGGGTCGAGGGAGTTGTCCCAGGCGTTGTGGATGTTCTCGTCGTCGTCGCTCAGCTCGTAATCGACGGAGTATGCCATACGTCCACGAAAGGCACGAACCGGCTTAAGGCTATGTGGCGCGAACGCCGGCGACGGTGGCGGGTGACACAACGCCTTTCTTCCTCGACACCCACCACACGAGTATGACATTCGACCCCGCCGACGAGGGCCTCGACGCCGACGACGTCCAAGAGCGCGTGGACGACGCCATCGAGAACAACGAAGTCGTGCTGTTCATGAAGGGCACGCCGATGATGCCCCAGTGCGGGTTCTCGAAGCGCGCCATCGGCCTCATCACCAAATACCGCGAGGACGTGGAGACCGTGGACGTGCTCCAGAACCTCGACGCGTTCCGCGCTGCGCTCGAAGAGTACTCCGGCTGGGAGACCATCCCCCAGACGTACGTCGAGGGCGAGTTCGTCGGCGGGAGCGACATCCTCGCGGAACTCGAAGAGCGCGGCGACCTCGCCGAGACGCTGAACGCGGAAGACGTCGACGTGGACGCGAGCGACGACGGCGACGACCAGACCGTCGAATCCCCGTTCTGACGAACTACCGTTCTTCCTCCGAATCGGGCACTGCCCGCTTTCCGTCGCGATACCGTTCACGCGCCACGCCGAGAATCGAGTACACCACGTAGAGGACGACGCCGACAGCGGCGATAGCGAGTACCGTGAACGTCAGGGTTTCGAGGACTGCCATACCGGCGTGTAGGCGCTCGGAAGGGAAAAGGAGCGGTACGTAGACGCGCTCAGTTCCAGGGTGCGAAGTCGGGGTCGACTTCGCGTTCGACGCGGTCGATACCGTCGATTTTCTCGATATCCTCGGGGTCGAGTTCGACGCCGAGGCTCCCCCAGTTGTCCCGGATGTGTTGCTCGCTCGTGGCCTTCGGGATGGCGGTGACGCCCTTCTCGCGCGCCCACGCCAGCGCGACCTGCGCGGCGCTCGCGTCGTGTTTCTCCGCGACAGTCTCGATGGTGTCGTTGCCGAACACTTCGCCGCGGGCGAGCGGACTGTACCCGACGAGTTCGATGTCGTGTTCGTCGGCGTACTCGCGGAGTTCGACCTGCGGGAGGAACGGATGGAGTTCGACCTGGTTCGCGAACAGCGGCGCGTCGAGGACTTCCTGGGCCTCGTCGAGGTGGCGCGGTTCGAAGTTCGACACGCCGATGTGTTCGATTTTACCGTCGTCGTAGAGTTCGTCGAACGCCGAGAGCGTGTCCGGGGCGTCGTACTCGTTCGCCGGCCAGTGCACGTAGAGAAGGTCGGCGTAGTCCGTTCCCAGTTTGTCGAGGCTCTCCTCGAAGCTCTCCAGCACGTCGTCGTGGGAGAGCTCGCTCGTCCAGATCTTCGTCGCGAGGAAGATGTCGTCGCGGTCGACATTCGCCTGTTCGATGCCGTTCCCGACGGCGTCCTCGTTCCCGTAAATCTGGGCGGTGTCGACGTGCCGGTAGCCCGCTTCGAGCGCGGTCTTCACGGACTGCGCGCACTGCGCGGGGTCCTCGTTCTGCCAGGTGCCGATGCCGAGTACGGGCATGCCGCTACGCTGTGGGTAGTCGAATCCAGACATATTTGTTCGGTGGAGCGTAACGGGAAAAGACGTTTTGGTAGCGGCGTTAGAGGTAGTGTTCGGTCACGAGTCGCTTGAGGAGCGAGAGGTCGTCGAAGTGGAGGAGCTTCGCGATGGCGAGCGGGTTCCCGCTGTTCGCGTCCGAGAGCGTGTCCACGTCCGCGTCGTTCAGGTCGCGGAGGAGACGGTCGTAGCGGTCGTCGTCCGCGAGGTAGAGGAGGCGCGTCATCGCGAGGCGGCGCTTCGCGCCCGGCGCCACGTCCTGATGCCAGAGGTCGGCGTACGTCTCCATCGCCTCCTTCGACGTGTCAGTCGTGCCGGTGAGACAGCGGTCCGCGGTGATGGCGGCGGCGCGCGCGGACTTCAGTCCCTTGTGAATGCCCTCGCCCCAGAGCGGGTCGATGGACGGAACAGTGTCGCCGATGGCCATGAAGTTGTCCGTGCAGAGCTGTCCCGGCTCCTGGATGTGGGCGGACCCGCGGTGTTGCTTGCCTTCGAGTTTCGTCGCGTTCTCGAAGCGCGGGTCGTTGTCCAGCCAGTACTCGAGGTAGCCGTCGATGCTCATGCCTTCCTTCCCGCGCTCCTGATAGGACTCGTTCTGGATGTAACACAGTCCAACCTTCGCCGTGTCCTCGCCCGTGTGGAAAATCCAGGAGTAGCCGCCGGGCGCGAGGTCGTGGTCGAGGCGGAGCATCATCGCGTCGTGGAGGTCCGCGTACCCGGAGTGGTCGACGTCGACGCCTTCCATCTCCCACTCGATGCCGATGGCTTGGTTGTGGCGCTCCAGGTCGCTCACGCCGAGTTGTTTCGCGAGCGGCGCGGCGGGCCCGGTCGCGTCGACGACGATGTCCGCGTACACCTCCTCGTCGCCGCTGTACTCGACGCCCACGATGTCCCCGTTCTCCATGATGGGTTTCGAGACGCGGGAGCCGAACCGGTACTCGGCGCCGTGCTCGCGGCCTTCCTTCACGAGGAAGCGCTTGAAGTCCGCGAACTCCAGGACCGCACCGGGTTGCTGCTGGACGATGTGCTCGTTCGGGGATTCGAGGACGACGGTGTCCGTGAACTGCATCACGACATCGTCGGGAATCCCGAACGCGCCCATCATCGAGGGGAACGTCCCCGCGGTGGACTTGTTCGACTGTCGCGGGAACTCGTCTTCTGGTTCGGTTTCGAGGACGAGAACGTCGTAATCGCGCTGAGCCAGGTCGCGAGCGCATTGTGCGCCCGCCGGCCCCGCCCCCGCGATTACAACGTCGAAACGCTCAGGCATACTCCACAAAATCCCCGTCGCGCTAATCAACCTTTCCGAATACGCACGCAGAACCCTCGTATTCCGATGTTTTCCGGAGAACAGAACGAACACGCGGACCCGGGAGACGTGTTCCAGGAGAAATCATTATTGCAGTTGGATTTCTTGTTTATCCTATGACCGGAGTGACAGTACACCGGCGCGTCGCGGACCGCCGAGCGATTGCCGCTGGCGCGCTCCTCCAGGCGTTCGTGGTCGCCGGACTCTACCTCCTCGTCGCACCCTACTACCTCTACGGCGTTACGCCGCTCGCCATCGGCGCGTTCGTCGGCATCATCAGTCGCGCGTTCGAGACGGAGGGCGTCGACGGCGCGGCGGCCGTCGGCCTCGGGTCGTTCCTCGGCGTGCTCGTCGTCGGCGTCGCGTTCTTCCTGAACTCGCCGTTCACCATGACGCAGACCATCGACATCCTGTTCGTCTACGGTACGTGGACGACGTTCGGCGTCATCTGCTTCGCGCCCATCGCGGCCATCATGGGCGGCATCGCCGCTCAAGTCACCGCCGGCTACGCCGGACGAGCAATCTGAGAACGGCGGTGCTCCCCGCACCGTTCCGTGGGTTCGACCGACCGCGAGTTTCGCGTTCGAACACCGGACCTGCGGTCGATTTCGTGGAACCGCCACGAACGTAATCCCCCGTCACGACCCGGACGTATGGATGTGAGTCTGCCGCCCGAGGAAGAGGATGTGTACACGTACGAGCGAACGTTCACCACCGACGAGGTGGAGGCGTTCGCGGAGCTCTCGCACGACGACCAGCCCGTTCACAGCGTCCCCGACGAGGCGGGACGCTTGATGGTGCAGGGTCTTCTCACCGCGACGCTCCCGACCGCCATCGGGTCCGCGCTCGGCGTGCTCGCCTACCACATGGACAACTACTTCCACAAACCCGTCTACACCGGCCAACCAATTACCTGCGAAACCACGCTCACCGACGTGGAGGAACGAGACGACCGCTTCGACATTCGCGGCGAAAACAGGTGCACGAACGACCAAGACGAGGAAGTCCTCACCGGCTCCTTCGAGGGCGTCGTCTGGAAGGAGTAGCGGACGCGGTACGCGGAAGTCGCACTGAAGGTACCGAGCGCGCTCGTCCGAACAGCCTATCAAGTATATGTTGAAAGACAAATAGAACGAGGGGGGCCTGTCGGCGCATCGAAGATGCGCCGTTCACCGGTCGCCGGAGGCGACCGGCCTTTTTAGTGGAGGTTTTTGCTCAAGCGGTCGCGCAAAGCGCGACCCGCCGAGCAAAAAAGTCCGTTAGTAGAACTCGCGGACGAGGTCCATCGCTCCCTCGGGGGCGCCGTCGGTGTCGATGTCGGCCATGTTGCCGTCGACGCCGTGGGACTGTTCGTAGGACTGGGCGTCGTCGTCCTGGTAGAGGATGCCCATGTATTCTTTCTCGCTGTCGAGGATTTTGTCCTTCGCTTGTTCGCGGTCGCTCGGGTCGTACTCCGCGTCTTCGCCACCGAGGTCGACGAGGCTGTCGCGGAAGTAGTCGTAGGTGTCGACGTCGTTGAACGTCACGCACGGGCTGAACGTGTTCACGAGGCTGAAGCCGTCGTGTTCGATGGCTTCCTCGATAATTTCGGTGTGGCGCTGGGCGTGACTGCTGAAGGACTGCGCGATGAAGCTTCCGCCGGCGGAGAGCGCGAGCGCGAGCGGATTGACCGGGGGCTGCTTGGAGCCCTCGGGCGTGGTCGCGGTCTCGAAGTCGGACCGGCTGGTCGGGGACGCCTGGCCCTTGGTGAGGCCGTAGATGCGGTTGTCCATCACGACGTACGTGATGTCGATGTTCCGGCGGACGGCGTGGATGAAGTGACCGACGCCGATGCTGTAGCCGTCGCCGTCGCCGCCCGCGACCATCACTTCGAGGTCGGGGTTGGCGACCTTGACGCCCGTGCCGACGGGGAGCGCGCGCCCGTGGACGCCGTGGAGCGCGTACGAGCGCATGTACGTCCCGATCTTCCCGGAGCACCCGATACCCGCGACGACGAACGTGTCGTCGGGCGCGTTTCCGGTGTTCGCGAGGGCTTTCATCATGCCGTTCATCGTGCCGAAGTCACCGCACCCGGGACACCAGGTGGGCTGCTTGTCGGACTTGAAGTCGGTGAATCTGACGTTGGAGCTCATGCTAGTTCCTCTCGGATGTCCTCGGCGAGTTCGTCCGCCTTGAACTGGACGCCGTTGTACTTGTTCACACGCTTCACGCGGGTAAGCGTGTCGTGCTCGATGAGGTCGGCGAACTGCCCGGTCGCGTTACACTCGACGACGATAACGTCCTCCGCGGCCTCGACGTCCTCGGTGAGGTCGGGGCGCGGGAAGACGTAGGGGACGGAGAGGAAGCGCACGTCCACGTCCTCCTGGTCGAGGTAGTCCATCGCCTCGATGAGCGTCCCTTCGTTGGACCCCCACGAGATGACGAGGTTGTCGGAGTCGGGGTTACCGAACTCGCGGTAGGAGAAGTCCTCTTCCTCCTCGGCGGTGGTGACCTTCTGCTGGCGCTTGTCGACCTGTTCGACGCGCACGTCCACGTCCTCGGTACGGCGGCCGAGTTCGTCGTGCTCGAGGCCCGTGCTCATGTGCACGCCGCCCTCCGTGCCGGGGAAGGCGCGCGGGCTGACGCCGTCGGCGGTGACGGCGTGCGGCTTGAACTGGTCCTTCTCGTTCTGCCACTTCGAGATGTCGTCCTCGTCGACGACCTTCCCGCGGTCGATTTCGACCGCGTCCATGTCGAACTTCTCGGGTTCGAACGTCTGCTCGGTGACCGCCATCGCGAGGTCGGCGGTGAGGTAGACGGGCGTCTGGTACTTCTCCGCGAGGTTGAACGCCTCGATGGTCTTCCAGAAGCACTCCGCGACCGTGGTGGGCGCGAGGACGAACCGCGGAATCTCGCCGTGTCCGCCGTACAGCATCTGGTTCAGGTCGCCCTGCTCCTGCTTCGTCGGCATCCCCGTGCTGGGGCCGGAGCGCATGACGTTCGTGATGACGAGCGGCGTCTCCGAGGTCGCGACCAGGCCGAACGTCTCCGTCATCAGGTCGATACCGGGACCGGAGGTCGCGGTCATCGAGCGAGCGCCGGCGCGCGCCGCGCCGAGCGCCATGTTGATGGCGGCGAGTTCGTCCTCGGCCTGCACGACGTGCCCGCCGAAGTTCTCGATGCGGCCCTTGAGGTACGTCATCACGTCCGTCGCGGGCGTGATGGGGTAGCCGGCGTAGAACTTACAGCCGGCGGCGATGGCGCCCATCCCGATGGCTTCGTCGCCGTTCAGGAGGACGTAGTCGTTGTCCGTGGTTTCGAGGTCGAAGTCGAACGCGAGGTCGAACTCCTCCTCGACGTACTCCGCGCCGAGACGCGCGGCCTTCTTGTTGTTCTCGACGATTTTCTCGCCCTTCCCGCCGAACTTCTTCTCGAGGGATTCGTCGAGGTTCTCGATGGGGAACCCGGCGACCTCACAGACCGCGCCGAGCGCGACGACGTTGCGCATGATGGCGCCGCCCGCGTCCTCCGCGAGCGACTTGAGGGGGACGTCGAGTCCCGTGACCTCGTTGGGCGCTTCGAAGTCGGAGAACTCGGTCCGCTCCCCGTCGTAGATGATGACGCTGCCGTCGTGGAGCTCGTCGAGGTTCTCCTCGACGGTGCGTTCCGTGAGGGCGATGAGGACGTCGAGGCGGTCCACGACGCTGCGGACCTTGTCGACGGACGTTCGTACTTTGTATGCGGTGTAGCCACCTCGGATGCGGGACGCGAAGTCCTTCGAGGTGAAGACGTGCCGGCCGGCGCGCGAGAGCGCCTGTGCGAATATCTTGCCGGTGGAGTCGATTCCATCGCCGGCTTCCCCGCCGATGGCCCAGTTCAGGTCCTCGTGCATGTGGTGTAGGCTTCCGAATCGCCCGGCAAAAAGCCTTCTGAACCCGGTGGAAGACGTGAAAACGAGGTTCGTGTGGATTCGGAAACGATTACTGAACGGGCGTTCGTGTTTCCCGCTCGAACTGTCCGGTCCCGGTCTATTCGAGCGTTGAAATGCCGGTTCGGCCCGAGTTCTGAGTCACCGACTGGGTGACGTGAACCGCGGCCGACGTGACCACTAACACAACTGCTTTCCCCGGCCACGGCAACACGAACGTATGGATACGACGGACGTAGCGGTTCGCGCGGTTCGCGCGGTCGGCCCCGACACCATCGCCATCCAGTTGGACGCGCCCGACGGCTTCGACGCGAAGCCCGGGCAGTTCGTGCAGCTCGCGGTGACCGTGGACGGGAACGAGGAAGCCCGCCACTACACGCTCTCCTCGCCGGACACCGACGACCTCCTCGAAGTCACGGTCGGCGTCGACCCCGACGGCACCGTCGGCCCCTACCTCGAATCCCTCGAACCCGGCGACACCGTCGGCATCAACGGCCCGTTCGGGCACGCGTTCTACGAAGGCGAACGCGAAGTGACGCTCGTCGTCGGCGGCCCCGGCGTCGGCCCCGCGGTCGGCATCGCCGAGCGCGTCGTGCAGGACGGCGGCGAGGTCGCGGTCGTCTATCTCGACGATGTACACGCGCACACGGACCGCCTCGCCAGCCTCGCCGACCACGGCGCGGACGTGTTCCTCGTCGGCGACGACCTCGGGCCCGCGGTGGACGCCGCGCTCGCCGCGGTCGGCGGTCAGGTGTTCGTGTACGGGTTCAGTGACTTCGTGCGAGAGGTCGCGGACCTCCTCGAGGACCGCGGTATCGAGTCCAACGACGCGAAGATAGAATCGTTCGGGTAACGGGGAACGAGTTTAAGTTTTCTCCGACCATTCGTCCACCCAGACCCTGGAATGGACGACCCCGAACACGACGTGAACCGAGTTCTGGACCGACTCGAAGACGTCTACGGGGAGGTACCAGTCCACCGCGAGTCGACGCCCGTTCCGCGCGAGATGTACGTCGAGTGCATGAACGCCGCGGACAACGGCGAACTCGGCGGCACGCGCGTCCTCGTCTCACACGAAAACGAATTCCTCCTCGTCCGCGAGACGGGCGAGGAAGCCTGGGACGCGCCCGGCGGCAGCCTCTCCCGGAACGACACGCACGCCGCCGCCGGCACGCAGTACGTCGCCGACCAAGCGGGAATCGAGTGCACGGTCGTGGACGCGTTCGCGGCCATCGAACGCGAGTTCACGTTGGTCGACGGCGGCGACGGCGTCACCGGCCTCTGGGTGTTCTTCGAGGCCGAGACGTTCGAAACAGACGTCGAACTCGGCCCCGGTATCGAGGACGCGCAGTGGTTCGCGCGACCGCCGGCGGAGGTCGGCCCCCACCTCTCCGAGCGGTTGGCGTCCGCCGCGGGCGACGACTAGTGCTCGACGTACTCCACGAGCACGCCGCCCGTGTCCCGTGGGTGGAGGAACGCGACCGTGTGCCCCCACGCTCCCTCCCGCGGTTCTTCGTCCACGAGTGAGACGCCGTCCTCGCGCGCGTTCGCGAGCGCTGCCTCGATGTCGTCCGTGATGAACGCGACATGGTGCATCCCCGGTCCGTTCTCGTCGAGGTATCTCCCGATAGTCGTCTCCTCGCCCGTGGGTTCGAGGAGTTCGAGGTAGGCGTTCCCGAGGTCGAGAAAGCAGACGTTCATGCCGTCGAACTCCTCCTCGTGGACGATTTCGGCGTCGAACAGCGAGGCGTACTGTGCTGCGAGGCTGGCGGCGTCCTGAGTGGCGACGCCGACGTGGTCGAGACGCATACCGCGAACTGGGGGCGACGCGTGGATAAACCTTAGAGTGCGGTGCCGGGCTGGTACTCGCCGAACACGTCCCGGAGGACGTTACATATCTCGCCGACCGTCGCGTACGCCTTCACGGCGGCGACGATGTGCGGCATGAGGTTCTCGTCGCCCTCCGCGGCCTCGCGGAGCGCCGCGAGTCGCTCCTCGACCTCGCCGTCGTCCCGGTCCTCCTTGACGTCCTCGAGCCCGCCGATCTTGCGCTTCTCGTCCTCCTCGGTGACCTCCTCGATGTCGACTTCGGGTTCGTCGTCCACCTCGAACTCGTTCACGCCGACGATGGTGCGCTCGCCGTCCTCGATCTCCTGCTGGCGCTCGTACGCCACGTCCTGAATCTGGCGCTGCACCCACTGCTGCTGGATGGCGGACAGCATCCCGCCCTTGTCGTCCACGGTGTCGAGGAGGTCGAACGCCTCGTCCTCGATGTCGTCCGTGAGGGATTCGACGTAGTAACTGCCGGCGAGCGGGTCGATGGTGTCCGCCGCGCCCGACTCGTGCGCGAGAATCTGCTGGGTGCGTAGCGCCGTCCGCACCGACTTCTCGGTCGGGAGCGACAGCGCCTCGTCCTTCCCGTTCGTGTGCAGGCTCTGCGTTCCGCCGAGTACGGCGGCGAGCGCCTGGTACGCAACGCGCACGACGTTGTTCTCTATCTGTTGGGCGGTCAGCGTCGACCCCGCGGTCTGCGTGTGGAACTTCAACTGCTTCGACTGCGGGTCGTCCGCGTCGAAGCGTTCCTCCATGATTTGCGCCCACATCCGGCGCGCGGCGCGGAACTTCGCCGCCTCCTCCAAGATGTTGTTGTGGGCGTTGAAGAAGAAGCTGAGCTGGGGCGCGAAGTCGTCCACGTCGAGGCCGGCGTCGAGCGCGGCTTCGACGTACTCGATGCCGTTCCCGAGCGTGAACGCGACCTCCTGCGCGGCCGTCGACCCCGCCTCCCGGATATGGTAGCCCGAAATCGAGATGGTGTTGAAGTTCGGCGTCTCCTGCGCGCAGAACTCGAAGATGTCCGTGATGATTCGCATCGACGGCTCCGGCGGATAGATGTAGGTGTTGCGCGCGACGTACTCCTTGAGCACGTCGTTCTGGATGGTGCCGCGCAACTCCTCGCGGTCGACGCCCTGTTTGTCGCCCACGGCGATGTACATCGCGAGCAACACGCTCGCGGGGGCGTTGATGGTCATCGACGTCGAGACTTCGTCGAGCGGGATGCCGTCGAACACCTTCTCGAAGTCCGCGAGCGTGTCGATGGCGACGCCGGACTTCCCGACCTCGCCCGCGCTCATCGCCGCATCCGAATCGTATCCCATCTGGGTCGGGAGGTCGAACGCCATCGACAGCCCGGACGACCCCTGGTCGATGAGGTAGCGGAAGCGCTCGTTCGTCTCCTCGGGGGTTCCGAAGCCCGCGTACTGCCGCATCGTCCAGAGGCGGCCGCGGTAGCCCGTGGAGTAGACGCCGCGCGTGTAGGGGTCTTCGCCCGGGAACCCGATGTCCTCCCGATAGTCGAGGTCGCTCACGTCGTCCGGCGTGTAGAGGCGGTCGACCGTCTGCCCGCCGGTGTCGGTGTCGAACTCCTCCTTGCGTTCGCCGAACCGGTCGAGCACGGGGTCGAGCGTCTCCGCTTCCCACTCCGATTTCGCCTCGCGGATACTCGCGAGGTCGTCGTCGTCGAACATACCTCGGACGACGAGGGAGACCGCCTTAATGGTTGTACGTTAGGGAACCCACGCGCGCTCAGTCACTTCCATGCGCGTGCCCATCGTGCCCGCTCTCGTTGCCGCCGGTGCGGTGGAGGTAGTAGAGGCCGAGGAATCCGACGGTGGCGAGGACGTTGAGCGCGGCCTTGTAGTTGAGTTCGATGGAGATGCGTTCGACGGTCGCGCTCGCGGGGTCGGGGATGAGACCGAGCAGGTCGAACGCGATGTGGACGGCAACGCCGGTGACGACGGCGGCGACGAATATCATCGCGGAGAGCACGGCGGCGAACGTCGCGCCGTAGTACTCCCGGTACGCCTGCATTATCGGGGGGATGACGAGGTCGGCGTAGATGTATGCGAGCACGCTCCCGAACGGCAGGCCGCGCGTCCAGAGAATCGCGCCGAAGGGGACGTTCCCGACGGAGCAGACGAACGTGACGATACCGACGACGGCGCCGAGTACTGCCGTCCAGACGACGTACGTGTACTCGCCGACGATTGGGCCCGCGAAGATTGACTGCCAGACGGCGTCGGGGACGAAGCCCGCGATGAGGCCGGCGAACACGAACCCGACGGCGATTTCGTCCCAGAGCATCCCCCACTCCTTGAGTTGCTTGTCGGCGAGCGCGCGCCAGCCGGAGAGCGAGGTCGCTTGCTCGACGACGGTCGTGTCGGCGTCCTCGGGGTCCCAGCCGCGCTTGCAGGACGCGGAGCAGAAGTAGTAGGTCGTGCCCTCGTACTCAATGGTGTGTTCGGTCTCGTCGGGGTCGACTTCCATCCCGCAGTTCGGGTCGCGGACGGTGGTGTCGTCCGAGGCGTGCTCGCGCGCGGACTCCACGATTTCGTCCGGAACGAACCGGAACCCGACCGCCATCAGGCCGATGAGGAGGACGCCGCCGACAAAGTTCGCGGCGACGAACTCCCAGCCGAGCAGTATCCAGATGACGAATCCGATTTCGATGACGAGGTTCGTCGACGCGAACATGAACGCGCCGAGGGCCGCCGCGGCGCTCGCGCCCTTCTTGAAGAGGTTCTTGGCCGTGGCGATGGCGGAGTACGAGCACGAGGAGGACACGAACCCGAAGAACGCGCCCGTCCCGAGTTCGCGGACGCCCGACCCCTCTAGGTGTTGGGAGATGTCGTCCTCGGACAGCCACGCCTCGACGCCGCCGGCGATGGCGAACCCGAGCACGAGCGCCCACCACGTTATCCACGCCATCTCCACGGCCGTCCTGACCGTCTCCTCAGCGCCCGTGAGAAGGTACGTGTCGAGCGGTTCCGTCGACGCAATCGCGCCCCCGGCGACGATGAGAACAGCGAACGCCACCAGGATGAGGTAGTCCCGTCGCTCCATACGGAGTACAAGACACGCCCCGTTTACGCCGTTTGGGGCTCAGAATCCGAGGCTGACTCGTGGAAAACCCGGGAGTCGTTAGCCGCCGGTGTCGTACTTGTAGGTCGCGGTGTCCGAGTCGATGCCGAAGTCCTCCGGGGTCTCCTGCGGTTCGCTCTCGCCCTCGTCGGAGCGGAAGCGCCGGCGGAGGCGGCCCGGAACGGAGAACTCATCGGCGTCGAGGAGGAGCGGAACGGCGTCCTCACCCTCCGTCTCCCGGACCTCTGAGAGCCGGCGGACCAGCGGCTCGGGGAGCGTCGACTCGTCGATACGCTCGAACGCGAACTGCTCCATGTAGTCCGGTTCGGTCGTGAGCGAGAAGACGCGGTCGAACCCCTGGTCGTGCGCGGACTCCACGAGGCGTTCGATGACGTGCGCGCCGACACCGCGGCCGCGCCAGTCGGGAAGAACGCCAATGTTCGTGAGTTCGCAGACGGACGAATCGTCGCCCGAGTGAACGCGGAGCCGGCCGAATCCCGCTTTCTTCCCGGTCTCCTCGTCCACGGCGAACACGTAGTCCCGGGAGCGAAAGGCGGGGTCCGGCATTCCGAACTCGTCCAGCCGGTCCAGCAGCCACACCTCCTCGCGTTTCTCCGCGGGCCTGACGTGCATACACGAGACGTCTGGCCCGCGCATCAAAAGCGTTCCTCCGCCCCACCGTCCCAGGATTATAAGATACGGCCGGCAGAATTTGCGCGTATGGAGTCACTCGACGACGTGAACGAGGTCGTCCACGAACCCAGCCCGGAGCTCGTGGAAGCGACGAACGTCCGCGCGTTCATGCGGGAATACGACATCGACAGCGAGGCCGAACTCCGCGAGCGGTCCGCGAACGACCTCGACTGGTTCTGGGGCGAACTCCCCGACTACCTCGGACTCGACTTCTACGAGTCCCCCAAAACAGTTCGGGACGAGTCCGACGGCCCCCAGTTCACCGAGTGGTATCCCGGCGGGTCGCTGAACATCGCGCACAACACTGTCGACCGGCACGCTCGCCGCGACTCAGGCACCCGGAACCACGTCGCCACCATCTGGGAGGGCGAAGACGGAGAAGTCCGCGAGCAGACATTCCACGACGTCTACCGGGAGTCGAACCAGGTCGCGAACGCGCTCAACGAACGCGGCATCGGCGCGGGCGACACCGTCGGCCTCTACATGCCGATGGTGCCCGAGGTCGTCTCCATCCTCTACGGAATCTTCAAGGTCGGTGCGATTGCGGTCCCTATCTTCAGCGGGTTCGGCGTGGACGCGACCGCCACCCGCATCGCCGACGCGGAGTGCAGCGTGCTGTTCACCGGGGACGGATTCCGCCGCCGCGGCAGCAACGTCGCGCTCAAGGGCGGCGCGGACGACGCCATCGAACAAGCGGGACACGTCGAACACACCATCGTCTACGAGCGCCTCGGCGAACAGCGAGAGGAAGACGTGCCGTGGGACGACGACCGCGACGAATGGTGGGCAGACGCCGTCGAAACCCAGTCCGGCGAGTACGACACGAGAGAGATGGCGTCCTCCGACGAGTCGATGCTGCTCTACTCGTCCGGCACGACCGGGAAACCGAAGGGTATCGTGCACACGCACGCGGGCGGCCTCGTCCAACCCGCGAAAGAGATATACTTCAACTTCGACCACAAACCCAGCGACCGGTTCTTCTGGGTGAGCGACATCGGATGGATGATGGGTCCGTGGACGCTCATCGGGAACCACGCGCTCGGCGGCACCGTCGTGATGTACGAGGGCGCGCCCGACCACCCCGAACCGGACCGCTTCTGGGACCTCATCGACACCCACGACGTGACGACGTTCGGCGTCAGCCCCACCGCGATTCGCGCGCTCCGCAAGCACGGCGACGAGTGGCTGGACGGCCACGACCTCTCCAGCCTCCGCATCCTCGGTTCCACGGGCGAACCCTGGGACCCCGAGTCCTGGCGGTGGTTCCACGAACACGTCGGTGGCGGTGACGCGCCCATCATCAACATCTCGGGCGGCACCGAGGTGTTCGGCTGCTTCCTCTCGCCGCTCCCGACTGAACCGCTCAAGCCCTGCACACTCGGCGGCCCCGGCCTCGGGATGGACGTGGACATCGTGAACAGTCAGGGCGAATCCGTCGCGGACACCGGTGAGCGCGGATTCCTCGTCGCACGCGCCTCTTGTCCGTCGATGACGAAGAGCCTCTGGAGCGGCGACGACCGATACCTGGAGGAGTACTGGAGCAGTTTCGAAGACTTGTGGGACCACGGCGACTGGGCGCAGAAGGACGACGACGGGTTCTGGTTCCTGCACGGCCGCGCGGACGACGCGCTCAATATCGCCGGCCGGAAGGTCGGGCCGGCGGAGGTCGAGGGCGCGCTCATCGACCACGACGCGGTCACGCAGGCGGCCGCGGTCGGCGTCCCCGACGACACCACCGGCGAGGCCGTCGTCGCGTACGTCATCCTCGCCGACGGCTACAAGCCATCGGACGCGCTCCGGGAGGAGCTCCGCGAACAGGTCGGCGCGGAACTCGGTAAGCCGTTCAAGCCCCGCGAAATCTTGTTCGTGGACGAATTCCCGAAGACCCAGTCGGGAAAGATCATTCGACGCGCCATCGAGGGCGCGTACACCGGCGAGGACATCGGCGACCTCTCCAGCATCGAGAACCCGGATGCGCTCGCGAAACTGAAAGAAGCCCGCTAGGAAAGACGTCCGCTAGAGGACGCCCGCGAGGTTCTCGGGGTAGACCGTTCGGTCGTCCAAGGAATCGATAGCGACCCACTCGACGGGGAACGTCTCGTCGAGTTCGGGTTCCTCTCCCACGAATTCGTCTCGCTCGTACGGCCAGCGTTCGACCGTCGTTCCCTCGTAGAGCCGCCATATCTCGTGGCCGCGCTCGCCGCCGAACTCGAACGAGCGCTCGAACGTCCCCAACCGTCGCTCGACAGTGAACTCGACGCCGAGTTCCTCCGCGAACTCGCGGGCGACGGCGGCACGGCTGTGTTCGCCGAACTCGAATCCGCCCCCGATGGGGCGGTGGAACGTCTCGTTCGTTTCGGGGTCGTTGTGGCGCGCGAGCAACACCTCGTCGTCGCGTCGGAGGACGCCGAGCGCGACCGGTCGGATGTCCCGCCACGTCTTCTCGGGCATGGACGCCAACCCACCCGCAGAGCGGCTATAAGCTTTCGGGATTCACGGTCGGGTCGACGCTCCGCGATTCGGGTGCGTCGCCCGTGGTGACGGCGACCGTGCCGGTGGCGTCGCTGTCGGGGAGCAGGAGTGTCGCGCCGGCGAGCAGCGGCGCGACGACGCCAGCGACGACCGTTCCGGGCGTGGCGAGGGACGCGCGCACCGCGACCACGTCGCTGCTGTCGTAGTCGAACCGACGCGCCTCATCGAGAAGGACAGCGTGTGTGTAGCGGTCGTCGGTAGCGAGCGCGACCGCGTCGCCGGTGAACGACACCGGCGGAAAGGCGGGGTTCTCGCTCCACACGTCCCGCTCGAAGTGCGCGCGGTTCGGGTCGTCCGGCCGGTCGCCGTACCCGACGTACTGCCCGCCCGCGGGAAGCGACACGTCGTCGAGCGAGTCGGTAGGCGCGACGTACGCGCGAGCGTCGACGTCGCCCGTCGCGCCGAACCGAACGCGCGCGCCGAGCAGGGTCGCGCCGAGGAACGCGAACACGGATTCGGGCGCGCGGTCGTCCGCGACGGCGACCGTCGCGCCCTCGTGGACGCCACGGTGTCGGAGGAAGTTTCCCGTCTTGAACGCCGTCTGCCGGAGTTCGCGGCGGTTGTACTCGCGGGGCGGCGCGCGGAGCGCCGCGGACTCGGGGAGGTCGTTCACGAGGTCGTACAGCGTCTCCATACAGGGCGAAGACGCCACTCGCCGTTAAACCAACGCACTTTGGGGCTTGCACACCACCGTTTCTGGGCGCGTCGCACGTGCACGTGCTGAGTTATCCAGATGGGCGTTCGCGGCTTCGTACACGGGCCGGTGGTGGTTTCGCGAAGTCCGTGTCCGGCAATCGTCAGTAGATACCGGCCGCTGGTTCCGGCTTCCTACGTCAACATTCGCGTCGAAATATCGGAAAAGACTGACCGCGTTCGTGGCGCGTCGCGCAGCTCTCGACCGCGTGAGACGCTCCTATAGGGAGTTCTTGAGTTTCTCGAAGAATCCCTGTTCGACCTCGATTTCCTCGCCGCCGGCTTCGGCGAAGGCTTCGAGGGCCTCCTGTTGTTCCTCGTTGAGGCTGTCCGGGGTGACGACCTGGACGGTGACGTAGAGGTCGCCGTGGCCGCGGCCGCGGAGGTGGGGCATACCCTTGCCTTGGAGGCGGAAGCGTTCGCCGCTCTGGGTGCCACCGGGGAGGTCGAATTCGGCGGTGCCGGTGACGGTCGGGACTTCGATGGTGTCGCCGAAGGTGGCCTGCGGGAAGCTGATTGCGTGGCGGTGGTGGAGGTCGTCGCCGTCGCGTTCGAAGTCCGGGTGGTCGGCGACCTCGACTTCGATGAGGAGGTCGCCGTTGGGTGCGCGTTGGTCGCCGGGCGCGCCCTCGCCGTCCATGCGGAGAGTTTGGCCGCTCCGGATGCCGGCGGGGACGTTCACGGTGAGCGTGGCCTCGCGTTCGACTTCACCCTGGCCGCTGCACGTGCTGCAGTTCTCGCTGTAGATGTCTCCCTCGCCGCCGCAGCGACGGCACGTCTGAGTCTGCTGGACGCGCCCGAGCGGCGTCTGCTGGGTGCGCGTCGTCTGCCCCTGACCGTTACACTCCGGGCACGTCCGCACGTCGGCGTCCTCGGGGTGGCCGGAGCCGCCGCAGTCCGGGCACGCTTCGGGTCGCCGGACCGTGATCTGTTTCTCGACGCCCTGGTAGGCGTCCTCTAGGTCGACGCTGAGCCGCGTGCGGAGGTCCTGACCGGGCTGCGGGCCGCCACGGCCGCCGCGGCCCTGGCCGCCCATCCCGCCGAAGAACTGCTCGAAGATGTCGTTCATCCCGCCAGCACCTCCCTGGCCGCCGAACGGACCGCCAGCGCCGCCCATGCCGCCGGCGCCGCCGCCCTGGCCGTCGAACCCGCCGCGTTTCTCCGCCTGCGTGAACCGCTCGTGGCCGAGCTGGTCGTACGCCTGCCGCTTCTCGTCGTCCGTCAGAACTTCCTTCGCCTGCTGGAGTTTCTTGAACTGCTCCTCGGCGTCGGGTTCGTCGCTCACGTCGGGGTGATACTTCTTCACCTGCTCTCGGTACGCCTCCTGTATCTCGGACTCGTCGGCGTCCCGACTCACCCCGAGCACGTCGTAGTAGCTCTCAGTCATCGATGCTGACGAGTGAACGGATGGTTAGTTGTCCTCGTCCGCGTCGTCCGTCGCGTCCTGTCCGGCGGACGAATCAGTCTCGGAGTCGTCGACGTCCTCGAAGTCGGCGTCGACGAACTCGTCGCCGTCACCGCCTTCCGCGCCCATGCCGCCGGGGCCGGCCTGACCGCCCATGCCGCCCATCCCGCCGGGACCAGCGCCGGCGCCGCCGGCCGCACCGGCCTGCGCCTGCTGTTGCTGGTAGGCCTGCTTGCCGATCTCCTGCAGCGTCTCGGTCAGGTCCTCGGTGGCGGATTCGAGGTCGTCGGTGCTGGCGTCCTCCTCGTCGAGTACGTCCTCGACGTCCGAGATTGCAGCCTCGACTTCCTCGCGGGTGTCGTCGTCCACGAGTTCGTCGTTCTCGTTGAGGAGTTTGTTCGCGCGCTGCACCGCGGACTCGGCCTCGTTCCGGGCCTCGATGTGCTTGCGACGTTCTTCGTCTTCTTCCTCGTGCTTCTCGGCTTCCTCCTGCATGCGCTCGATCTCGTCGTCGCTGAGACCGGCGCCGCCCTCGATGGTGATGTCTTCCTTGTTGCCCGACCCCTGGTCTTCGGCTTCGACGTTGACGATACCGTCGGCGTCGATGTTGAACGTCACTTCGATCTGGGGCGTGCCGGCGGGCGCGGGCGGGATGCCGGAGAGCTGGAAGGCGCCGAGGAGTTCGTTCTCTTCGGCGATTTCGCGCTCGCCCTGGAACACGCGAATCTGGACCGAGGTCTGGTTGTCGGCGGCGGTGGTGAACACCTTCGACGCCTCGGTCGGGATGGTGGTGTTCTTCTCGATGAGGCGCTCGAACAGCCCGCCCTTCACCTCAATACCGAGGCTGAGGGGCGTGACGTCGAGGAGAACGATGTCGTCGACTTCGCCGGAGAGCACGCCGCCCTGCACGGCCGCGCCGAGCGCGACGGCCTCGTCGGGGTTGACGTTCTTCTTCGGTTCCTGACCGGCGAGTTCCTCGACCTTCTCCTGCACCTGCGGCATCCGGGTCGAGCCACCGACCAGCACGACCTCGTCGATGTCGTCCTTGGAGAGGTCGGCGTCCGCGAGCGCCTGCTCCGTCGGGCCGACCGTGCGCTCGATGAGGTCGGACGTGAGGGATTCGAACTTCGCCCGCGTCAGGTCCTTCTCCAGGTGAACGGGGCCGGAGTCGGTCGCGGTGATGAACGGGAGGTTTATCGTCGTCTCCTTTCGACTGGAGAGTTCGATTTTCGCTTCCTCTGCGGCGTCCTTGAGCCGCTGGAGGCTCTGACGGTCGTCGCGAAGGTCGATACCGTGTTCGTCCTCGAACTCGTCGGCGAGCCATTCGATGATGGCTTCGTCCCAGTCGTCGCCGCCGAGGTCGTTGTCGCCGTTGGTGGCGCGGACCTCGTGGTAGCCTTCGGCCATTTCGAGGACGGACACGTCGAACGTGCCGCCGCCGAGGTCGTAGACGAGAATCGTCTTCTCGTCGCCCTCGTTGAACCCGTACGCCATCGAGGCGGCGGTGGGTTCGTTGATGATGCGTTCGACTTCGAAGCCCGCGATTTCGCCGGCGTCCTTCGTCGCCTGACGCTGGCGGTCGTTGAAGTACGCAGGGACGGTGATGACCGCCTTCTCGATGTCGTCGCCGAGGTAGTCCTCGGCGTCGCGCTTGATCTTCTGGAGGATCATCGCGGACACCTGTTCGGGCGTGTACTCCTCGCCGTCGAGTTCGACCGTGTAGTCGTCCTCGCCCATGTGGCGCTTGATGGACGCGACGGTCTCGTCGGGGTTCTGGACTGCCTGGTTCTTCGCGGGTTTGCCGATGAGGCGTTCCCCGTCGTCGAACGCGACGACGGAGGGCGTGGTGCGGTCGCCCTCAGAGTTCACGATGATTTCGGGGTCCCCTCCCTCCATCACGGCGAACGCGCTGTTCGTGGTACCGAGGTCGATACCGAGAATTTTCTCGCTAGCCATCTTGGTAGCGAATAAGCCGCGCGTTTCGTTTAAACCTTGCTAGTGTGAACGCCTACCACGACCGCCGTACTCCGCGAAAACAAGCGTTTCGAGCGGAGTAGCCGGCCGGCGTCACTACCTTTATGTCGAAGCGGTAGGCTACTCGTCGGCGACCGTGACCTGCGCCGGCCGCAGCACCTTCCCGCCCATCTCGTAGCCGGGCCGATAGACGTCCACGACGGTTCCAGCGGGCTGGTCGCTCTCGACGCGCATCATAACCTCGTGGCGGTTCGCGTCCACGTCCGTCCCGGGATCGGGCGCGATTTCCTCGACGCCTTCGTTTTCGAGCACGCGGTCGAACTCGGAGAGCGTCATCTCCACGCCCTCCCGGAGCGAGTCCGCGTCGTCCGTGTCCTCGTCGAGCGCTCGCGCGAGGTTGTCCCGGACGTCCAGGAGGTCCTCGACGAGGCCCTCGGTCGCGCGCTCCTCTATCTGTGCCTGCTTCTTCTTCGCGCGCTTCTTGTAGTTCTGGAAGTCCGCCTGCACGCGCTGCGCGCGCTCCTCCAAGTCCGCGACTTCCGCTTCGAGGGATTCGTTCTCGGCGCGGAGGTCCGTCGCCTCCGCCGAGAGTTCTTCGACCTCGGCGGCGAGCGCGTCGTCGTACTCGGCCACGCGCTCGGCGAGCGTCTGGTCGGACGCGCTTGCGCCCGCTGCGGCCTGCTCGTCGGCGCTGGTGGCTTCCTCGTCACTCATACTCCGTGTCTGGGCCGCCCGCGCGTATAAGGATTTCAGAACGCCACGAGAAAAGCCCATTAGCGGGCACGCCCCAGTGGCGGTATGAGCGACACGGACCCCGAGCTAACTGCAACAGGCGTCGGCGTGGGTATCGCTATCGGGCTCTCTATCGGCGTCGCGCTCGGCGTCGCCCTCGACAACCTCGCGCTCTGGATGGGCGTCGGCGTCGCGATGGGTATCTCCTTCTCACTCGCGTTCTCGCAGGCGTTCGCGGACGAGGACACGGACGAAGAGGCGGACGACCGAACGCAGTGATTCGACTCGCGTTCGAGGACGGGACGGTGCGGGTCGAGGGCGCGAGCGAACGCGACCTTCCCGGCGTGGAGTCGGACGACCGGACGGAGACGGGGCGCGCGCCCGCCCACCGGTACGCCGAAATTCGAGATACGCTGGACGAGGCCGGTGTTCCGTACGAGGACGACGTAATGCGTGACGCGCCGCTCGACGTGGCTTCGCCGTACGAACTCCGGGACTACCAGCGCGAGGCCATCGAGGCGTGGCGGGACGCGAACCGGCGGGGCGTGCTCGAACTCCCGACGGGGTCCGGCAAGACCGTCATCGGCGTGAAGGCCATCGAATCGGTCGGGCGGAGCGCGCTGGTCGTCGTGCCGACCATCGACTTGCTCGTGCAGTGGCGCGAGGAACTCGAAGCGGAGTTCGACGTGCCCGTCGGACAGCTCGGCGGCGGCGAGCAGGTCGTGGAGGACCTCACGGTCGCGACGTACGACTCGGCGTACCTGCGCGCGGACGATCTCGGCGACCGGTTCGGCTTGCTCGTGCTGGACGAAGTCCATCACCTCGGCGGCGAGGGCTACCGGGACATCGGACGGCTGTTCGCCGCGCCGGCGCGCCTCGGCCTCACCGCGACGTTCGAGCGCCCGGACGGCGCACACGAAGTCATCGAGGAGTTGGTCGGCCCGGTCGTCTACCGGCTCTCGCCGGACGATCTGGCGGGCACGCACCTCGCGGACTACGACATCAAGCGCCGGTCGGTCCCGCTCACGGACGAAGAACGCGAGCGCTACGAGGAGGCGCAGGGGACGTTCACGGACTACCTTCAGTCGTCGAACATCCAGTTCCGGTCGGGGAGCGACTACCAGGAACTCGTGAAGCGCTCCGGGAGCGACCCCGAGGCCCGCGAGGCGTTGCTGGCGAAACAGCGCGCCCGCGAAATCGTTCAGGAGTCGGAGAACAAGGTCCGGGAGTTGGCGTCGATTCTCGACCGCCACCGCGGGGACCGAATCATCGTGTTCACGGCGTCAACGGACCTCGTCTACCGGCTGAGCGAGCGCTACCTGATTCCGGCCATCACGCACGAGACGAGCGCGGCGGAGCGCCGGCGGGTGCTGGAGGCGTTCCGGCGCGGCGATTACTCGCGGGTGGTGACGGCGAACGTGCTCGACGAGGGCGTGGACGTGCCGGACGCGAACGTCGCCGTGGTGTTCGCGGGGTCGGGGAGCGAGCGCGAGTTCACCCAGCGACTCGGCCGCGTGCTCCGCCCGAAGGAGGACGGCGGGCGGGCGCTGCTCTACGAACTCGTCTCCGAGGACACGGCGGAAGAACGGGTGGCGGCGCGGCGACGCTAGTCGTCGTCCTCGGCGCGGCGGACCGTCGCGGTCGCGCTGAACGAGTTTACTTCGCTGTACTGCACGCCGTACGGCACCGTGACGATGCGGGTCGCGTGTGCGTCGAGCGTGACCTGTCGGAGTTCCACCGACTTCTCGCCGTTCAGTTCCGCGGTGACGTAGACGATGCCGGACTGGGTGGTGTCGCCGGTGTTCGTCACGGTGACCTCGGCGGCGATCGACCCGTTCTCGGCCTCGACGATTGTGGTGCCGTTCGTGGAGAGCGTGAACTCGGAGTCTCCGCCGGACGAACAGCCGGCGAGTCCGCCCGCGACGGCGACGGCCGCGCCGCGCCGGAGGAACGCGCGTCGATTCATACGAGTGGGTTCCGGCGTCCGCGGAAAATACTTTCTGTCAGGCTTTTACGCGCCGCCGGTCTACTCGCGGGTGTGCTGACGAAGGACCTGCTGCGGGTGTCCCGGCGGGGCGGCGGCTACCAGCCGCGGTTCGCGGACGCGGGGAGCGAGGCGCTCGCGGCGCGCGTGCTCGGCACCTATCAGGGACACGTCGGGGAACCCCGGCAGGCGCTCGACGACGCGCTCACCGACCTCGAACGCGAGGCGGACGATTTCAAGCTCGTCCGGGGGTTCGCGGCGCTCGTCGAGCGGGACGCGGAGTTCGAGACGCGGGCGGATGTGGACCCGGAGCGCGCTCGCCGCGCCGCGTTCCGTGCCGCAGCGGACGTGGGCGTCGTCACCGAGAGCGAGCGGGAGACGGCGCTCGCCGAGGCCGCCGCCCGTCTCGACGTGTCGGCGGACACGCTCGACCGCGCGCTGTATGCGGACCGCGAGTCCCGGCAGGTGCTCGCGACGGTGGACGCGCGGTGGACGCCGAGCGAACTCGTGGCGCAGTACAACCTCTCGCTCGCACAGACGGCGCTGTTCGACGCAACCGAAGTCCGGGTGCGCACGAGCGACCCGCGCGGACTGGTGTCCGCGGTGAAGCGCCTCGGCCTGCTGTACGAACTCGTGAAGACCGAGGACGGCCGCGAGGTCGTGCTCACCGGACCGGACGCGCTGTTCCGCGCGACCCGGCGGTACGGCACCCGGTTCGCCAGGGTGCTGCGGGCGGTCGCGGACGCCGACGACTGGCGCCTCGAAGCGACCATCGACGACCGCGGCACCGAACGCCGTCTCGTCCTGTCGAGCGACGACCCCGTGCGCGTGCCGGGCGTCGAACCCGTGACGGACGTATCCTACGACAGCGGCGTGGAGCGCGAGTTCGCGGCGGCGTTCGAGGGACTCGACCTCGACTGGACGCTCGTCCGCGAACCCGACGTGCTCGACGCCGGCGACCGCGTGATGATTCCGGACTTCGCGTTCGAGTACGACCACGCGGACTTCGAAGTGCTGTTCGAGATTATGGGGTTCTGGACCCCCGAGTACGTCGAGAAGAAACTCGAGCAGTTGGACGCCGTGGAGGAGGAACTGCTCGTCGCGGTGGACGAGTCGCTCGGCGCGGGCGAGGACATCGAGGTTCGGGACCACCGCGCGATTCCGTACTCGGGGTCGGTGCGCGTGAAGGACGTGGTTCGGGAGTTGCGGGCGTACGAGGACGACTTGGTCGCGGACGCCGCGGCGGAGTTGCCGGGCGAACTCCGGCCGGACGCGGACGTGGTCACGCTCGCGGCGCTCGCCGACGAACACGGCGTGAGCGAGGACGCAATCGAGCGCGTGGAGTTCCCCGAGCACGAGCGAGTGGGCCGGACGCTCGTCCGCCCTCGCGTACTCGACGCAATCGACGAGGAACTCGAAGCGGAGATGGCGTTCGCGGACGCCGAAGACGTGCTCGACGCGCACGGGGTTTCGGACGCGAGCGCCGTGCTCTCCGAACTCGGCTATCGAGTCGCGTGGGAGGGACTCGGCGGCGGAACCCTCGAAACGCGCTAGAACTCGCGGCGCCGTCCCTTCGGCACCATCGACTGGAGCGACCCGTAGGTGAACAGGCCGACGCCGATTGGTTCGACGCCGCCCGCGATGTCGTGCGCAGCGACGAGGTAGCCCCAGTCCCCGTCCCAGTCCACCTCCTGGTCCTCGCCCGCGAGGAACCGCTCGGCCTTCTCGCGGTCGAGGACCACGACGTTCCGCGTCGCCTTCTGACAGAACCGCTGGACGCCCGCCGTCGTCGGCTTCCAGTGCTCCTGGCGCGTCCGCAGGACGTTCAGTCCGAGCGCCTCAACGGGAATCGGCGGGTCCGGGTTCGCGGGGAGCGCCCACACCCGGCCAGCACCCTTCTCCCAGAACGTGTACCCGTCGAAAATCGAGGGTTCGACGCCGAACCGGTCCGTCCACCACTCCACCACCGCCTTCCGGGACGGCCGGCCCTCGACCTCGCGGTCGGCCGCCGTCTCGGGAAGCCGGTCGAACTGCGTGCTGTCGTTGTCTCTCATAGCGTGAGTTTCGCCGCGAAGAACCCGCCCGTGTCGTTCTGGTGCGGGTAGAAGCGCTTCGCGTTCGCCAGCGACTCGTCGTACGATTCCCCGTCCCACTCGGTGAGGCCGTCGTCGTGGTCGAGCGCGATGTCGTACGGCTCCACGGAGAGCGCGTCGAACTCGCCCAATACGCCGTCCACGACGGCCTCGTTCTCCTCGGGCGCGAACGTGCACGTCGAGTACACGACGGTGCCGCCCTCGCGCGTGAGTTCGACCGCGCGGCGGAGGATGTCCGCCTGCAGTCGCGCGAGGTTTCGGCTCGCGCTCGGACTCGCCTCGTCCAGCGCGTCGAGATTCTTCCGAATCGTCCCCTCGCACGTACACGGCGCGTCCACGAGCACGCGGTCGAACTGCTCGACGTCCACCACGGATGGGTCGAAACGGCGCGCGTCCGCGTTTGTCACCGCCGCGCACGTGACGCCGAGGCGGTCGGCGTTCCCGCGGAGCGCCGACAGCCGGCCGAGGTTGTCGTCGTTCGCCACCAGGAGCCCCGTGTCGTCCATCAGGTCGGCGAGCTGCGTCGCCTTGCTCCCCGGCGCGGCGCACGTGTCCCAGACCGCGTCACCGGGCTGGGGGTCGAGGACGCGCGCCGGAATCGCCGACACCTCCTCCTGGCCGTGCACCCAACCGTGGACGTACGGCCACGTGTTCCCCGGTTTCTCCGTGTCGACTTCGAGAACGCGGTCGCTCCAGTCGCGGCGCGTCACCGCCACGCCGTCCGCCTCGAACGCCTCCACCGCGCGCTCCACGCTCCCCGTGATTCCGTTCACGCGAACCACGGTCGGGAGCGGGCGCTCGCACGCGTCGAGGAACGCCTCGAAGTCGTCGATAATCGACTCGTACCGCCGCAGAGCCTCCATTACTAGCGAGGTGGGCGAGCGCGCGCTAATGCGTTTCGCCTCCGCCCCACGAATTATGTGTCCGCCGCGCGTCCCCCCAGTATGGCCCGAGTTCGCGAGAAGACGGACGTGTCCCTCGACGAGCCGATGCTCGTGGAAGGACTGCCTGGCGTCGGACTGGTCGGGAAGATCGCGACCGACCTCATCGTCGACCAGTTCGACATGGCGTACGTCGCCAGCATCGACGCCGACGGCATCCCCCGCGTCGCCATCTACGACGAGGACAAACGCGGCATCGAGCCGCCCGTGCGCATCTACGCCGACGAGGAACGCGACCTCCTCGCGCTCCAGAGTGACGTTCCCGTCTCCCGCACCGCCGCCGTGGACTTCGCCGACAGCGTCACCAACTGGCTCACCGACGTGGACGCGACGCCGCTCTACCTCAGTGGCCTCCCGATAGAGGACCAGACGCCGGACGAGATTCCGGACATCTACGGAATCGCCACCGGCAACGCCGCCAGCCTCCTCGACGAACAGGACATCCCGCTTCCACCCGAGCGCGGCGTCGTCGGCGGCCCTACCGGCGCACTCCTCAATCGCGCCGCCGAGACCCACCTCGACGCCGTCGGCCTCGTCGTGGAGAGCGACCCCCAGTTCCCCGACCCAACCGCCGCCAACCGACTCATCACGAACGGCATCGAACCCATCACCGGCGTCAGCGTCAACACCGAAGAGCTCGTCGACCGCGCCGAAGAGATTCGCGAGCAGAAGGAGAAACTCGCCCAGCGCATGCAGCAGGCCGGCGAGGAGGAGTCCAGTCAGGCCCAGCCGATGCGGATGTTCCAATGAACTTTTTTACGGCAAGCGGTCGCGCTCCGCGCGACCCGCGCCGTAAAAACCTTCACTAATCGCGAGACACAACGTGTCTCGCTATACAGCCAGAACGCTGGGCGTTCTGGCGATAAAAACACGGTCGCCTTCGGCGACCGGGAATCTCGCGCTTCGCGCGAGAACGAGACGGCTGACGGATGTTCAGCGAGCGTCTCGAGCGGCAGGCGGCGAGCGTTTATCAGTGATGGCGCGGCCAGTCGCGGCCATGAATTGACGACTGGGTCGTGTCGGAGTGCGAAACCGGCGGGGACGCTGGCACGACGAAGGGAGTCGCCGCCTGTTCGCAGTTCCTGAAGCCGTAGGTTTATACGGATTCTCGCCGCGTGCGTACGTATGACGGAGTTCTCCGAGCGCGTGGAGTCGATATCCATCAGTGGTATCCGGGAAGTGTTCGAGGCGGCGAGCGAGGACGCCATCAACCTCGGAATCGGCCAACCGGACTTCCCGACGCCGCAGCACGCGCGGGACGCCGCCGTCGACGCGATTCAGGCCGGGAAGACGGACGGCTACACGTCGAACTACGGGATTCCCGAGCTCCGGTCGGCGATTCGGGAGAAGCACGCTCGCGACAACGACGTGACGGTGCCGGAGAACGGCGTCGTCGCCACGGCCGGCGGAAGCGAAGCGCTCCACCTCGCGCTGGAGGCGCACGTCGACGCGGGCGAGGAAGTGCTGTTCCCCGACCCCGGGTTCGTCGCGTACGACGCGCTCACGAAGCTCGCGGGCGGCGAACCGGTGCCGCTCCCGCTCCGCGACGACCTGACGCTCGACCCCGAGACCGTCGAGGAGAACATCACGGAGGACACCGCGGCGTTCGTCGTGAACAGCCCCGGGAACCCCACGGGTGCGGTGTCGCCGCCCGAGGACATGCGGGAGTTCGCGCGCATCGCGGACGAGTACGACGTGCTCTGCATCAGCGACGAGGTGTACGAACACATCGTCTTCGACGGGGAGCACCGCAGCCCCCTCGAATTCGCGGAGTCGGACAACGTCGTCGTGGTGAACGCGTGCTCGAAGACGTACTCGATGACTGGCTGGCGGCTCGGCTGGGTCGTCGGGAGCGAGCGACGCGTCGACCGCATGGTCCGCGTCCACCAGTACGTTCAGGCGTGTGCGAGCGCGCCAGCCCAGTACGCCGCGGAAGCCGCGCTCGCCGGACCCCAGGAGCCGGTCACGGAGATGGTCGAGGCGTTTGAGGAGCGGCGGAACGTCCTGCTCGACGGCCTCGAAGACATGGGGTTGGACGTGCCGACGCCCTCCGGTGCGTTCTACGCGTTCCCGAAGGTCCCCGACGGCTGGGTCGACGCTGTGATGGACGAGGGCGTCGTCGCCGTGCCCGGCGAGGCGTTCGGGGAGCGCGGCGCGGGGTACGCGCGACTCTCGTACGCGAACGGTGTCGAGAACATCAAGGAAGCCGTCGCGCGGATGCGTCGCGCGACGGAACGCGTCCGCTAACTAACCGTCTCCCGGTCCTCCGCTCGGTATGAAGCTTGCGCGACACGCGGACGGGAGCGGGGGTCGCGGCGCGGCGGCAGCGCTGGCCTCGCAGGTACATCCGGTGTTCATGCTCCCGCCGGTCGCCGTCTCGGTGTTCGGCGGCGTGCTCGCTGCCGACTTCTCGCTGCTCCGTGCGACCGTGTTCGCTGGAGCGGTGTTCTGCAGCGTCTACACCGCGCACGTCACGGACGGCTACGTGGACTTCTACGTGCGCGGCGAGGACGACTCGCATCCGCTCACGCCGCGCGGGTGCGCCGTCGGGTTCGCGCTCGGAACGCTCGGATTCTTGGTCGCCGCACTCGCGCTCGCCGCGCTCGTCGGTCCGGTGGCCGCCCTGTTCGCCGTTCCGGGCTGGGTGCTCGCGGTGTCGCACGCGACCGTCCTCGACACGAATCCGGTCGGAGCGACTGTCGGCTACCCGCTCGGTGTCGCGCTCGCGCTCCTCGGCGGGTTCTACGCGCAGTCTCGAACGGTGAGCGCGCTGGCGCTGTCGTTCGCGGGCGTCTTCCTCGTCGTCCTCGCCGGCGTGAAGGTCGTGGACGACGCACAGGACTACGCGTACGACCGACGTATCGACAAGCGCACGGTCGCCGTCGTGCTTGGACGGCGGCGCGCCCGCCGGGTCGCGTACGGACTGATGACCGCGGGACTGGTCGGTGTGGGCGTGTTCGCCGCAGTCGCGGTGTTCCCGCCGAGCGCGGTCGGCGCGGTCGGCGTCTTCGCCGCCGTAGCCGCCGTCGCGTCCCGCGCGGACGCCGACGTGGCGACTATGCTCCTCGTCCGGGGGTCGTATCTCTTCCTCGCGGCGCTCCTGCTCGCCGTGTGGTTGCGGCCGTTCGCGTAGCGGTCGGTACGCATTACTCCGTCCGGGCGCAGAACGTGGGTATGGAAGTCGCGTTACTCACGGTCGGCGACGAACTCCTCGCGGGGGAGACGGAGAACACGAACGCGTCCTGGCTCTCGCGTCGCCTCACGGAGCGCGGCGCGACGGTGACGCGCGTGCTCGTCGTGCCGGACGACCACGACGCCATCGCGTCCTACACGCGCGAGTGGCGCGAGTCGTTCGATGCCGTCGTCGTCACGGGCGGCCTCGGCGGAACACCGGACGACGTGACGATGGACGCGGTCGCGGACGCGGTCGGCCGCGAGGTCACCGTGAGCGACGAGGCGAAAGAGCAGGTGGTCGAGACGGCGAACGCGTTCGCCGACGACAACCCCGAGTTGGTGGACGCCTACGACCTCGACCTCGATTTGGACGCGTGGTCGAGCGTCCCGGAGGGAGCGCGCGTCGTCCCGAACGACGCTGGACTCGCCCCCGGCGCGGTCGTCGACTCCGTCTACGTTCTCCCCGGCGTGCCCTCGGAGATGCAAGCTGTCTTCGAGCGGATGGTCGACGACTTCGGCGGCGACGCGCTCTCGGAGACCGTCTACACGCCCGCTCCGGAGGGTGCGCTCACCGGCCGACTCGAAACCCTCCGCGACGAATTCGACGTGACTGTCGGCAGCTATCCCGCGACTGACGAACCGAACCGCATCAAAGTCACCGGCACCGACACCGAGGAAGTCGAACGCGCCGCCCAATGGGTTCGCGAGAACGTCGAAATCATCGAAGACTGAGAATTACTTCGCGGTGCTGACAATCTTGATGACGTCGCCTTCTTCGAGTTCGTAGGCGTCGGAGACTTCCATGCTGGTCTTGGCGTCGACGGCGTGGAGGTAGCCGTCGCCGATGTCCGAGTGGACGGCGTACGCGAGGTCGACCGGAGTGCTGCCGCGGGGGAGGAGGTGGGCGTCGGGGAGGACGTTCCCCTGGCCGTCCGTCCACTTCGAGGCGTCCTGGACGGGGTAGGCGGTGATGTGGTCGAGCAGGCCGTAGACGGCGTGGTCGAGCGCGGCCTGGACGCCGGTGCCGCCGTACTCGTCCATCGTGTCGGAGAGCGCGTCGAGGAGCGCGCGCTGGTCGTCCGGCACGTCGCCGACGAGTTCGAATGATTCGTCGCCGGGGTCGTAGTCGACTGCGCCGGCCTCGGCGCCGCGCCGGAGCGCGAGCTCGCCCTGCGCGGTCGCGGGAATCACGGGCTTGTCGAGCGAGCGCAGCGCCTCGACGTTCTCCGCGGGCGCGGCGTCGATCTTGTTCGCGACGACGACAATCGGTTTCGTGCGCTCGCGGACGAGGCTGGCGAGCGCTTCGCGGTGGTCGTCCTCCCACGCCATCGGACTCTCCGGGTAGTCGAGTTCGCGGAGGCAGGCCGCCACGTCGTGTTCGGTCGCGCCGAATCCCGTGAGGAGGTCGGTGAGGGCGTCGTCCATGTCGAACCCGGGGCTTCGGGACTGGCGCTCGACGGTCTCCCAGTTCCGGTCGATGATGCCGGCGAGCCAGAGGTCCATCTCGTGTTCGATGAAGTCGATGTCTTCGAGGGGGTCGTGGCTCCCGATTTCGACGGGTTCGCCCTCGGCGTTCGTGCCGCCCGTGGCGTCGACGACGTTCAGGATGGCGTCGGCGTTCGTGAGTTCGTCGAGGAACTGATTCCCGAGACCCTTCCCCTCGTGCGCGCCCGGAACGAGACCCGCCACGTCGAGCAACTCGACGGGGACGTAGCGTTTCCCGTCGTGGCAGTGTTCGTGCCCGCAGCGCTCGTCGCGTTCGAGACACGGACAGTCGGTGCGGGCGTGGGTGACGCCGCGGTTCGCGTCGATGGTCGTGAACGGGTAGTTCGCCACGTCCACGTCCGCCATCGTCACCGCCGTGTAGAAGGTCGACTTGCCGGCGTTCGGCTTCCCGGCGAGCGCGAGAGAGAGCATAGCCCGAGTAGTCACAGCGCCGAAGAAGGGCTTTCGGTTGCTGACAATCGCCACAAGGGATATTCGGCGCCGTTCAGAAACGCCGGGACGATGAACACGGTCGAAATAGTGCTCCGGCTCGTCGCGGGACTCGGACTGATTCTCGCGAACGGCTTCTTCGTCGCTATCGAGTTCGCGTTGACGCGCGCCCGCCAGTTCACCGAGGACGAGTTCGTCGACGGAAACCCCGCGCTGGAACGCGCGTGGGAGATGACGAACGACCTCGAACTCTACCTGACGACCTGCCAGGTGGGGATTACGGCGTCCAGCATCGCGGTCGGTATCGTCGCCGAACCCGCGCTCGCCGCCATCCTCGAACCGGTATTCCACGGGACGTTCCTCGCGTCGGTGGGTGCCGGCGCGGTGCTCGCGTTCCTCATCATCAACCTCGTCCACCTGACGCACGGCGAGCAGACGCCGACGTATCTCGGCGTCGAGCGCTCCCGGTTCGTCGCGAAGTACGCCGCGGGGCCGCTCTACTGGTTCCACTTCGCTATCTCCCCCATCATCACGCTCGGCGACGCCGTCGCGAAGGGGACGCTCCGGCTGTTCGGCGTGGAGATGACGGGCGCGTGGCTCGAAACCGAGGAAGACGTCATCGAGAGCCGCGCGGACCTCCGGAACCGGCTCGAATCCGTGCTCGAACGCGGCGACCTCTCGGAGGAACGCCTCACCGAAGTCGTGAACGCGCTCGACGTGGGAACGACCGCGGTAACGGACGTGATGGTAGACACCGACGACGTCGTCTTCCTCTCCACCGCCGAATCCGCCGAGGAGAACATCCACCGGCTCACGTCCTCCCCGCACACCCGATATCCGCTCGTCGGCGACTCCCCGAACGACTTCCTCGGTATCGTCTACGTTCCCGCCGTCATCGACCACCTCGACGAGATTCGGGCGGGCGAACTCTCGCTCGACGAGGTCGCCGCACCGCCGATGACGGTGTCCGCGGACACCACCGTCAGCGACGCTATCGACCAGTTTCAGGCGGAGAGTCAGGAGCTCACGCTCGTCGTTCGGGACGGTGACGTTATCGGACTCCTCACCGCGACGGACGCGTTCGAGGCGGTGATGGGTGAAATCGAGGACCCGCTCGACCGGGCGGGCGACTGACTACTCGGGTTCGCGCTCGACGTCCGTTCCGGCCATCCGCGTCTCGCCGCTCGCGCGAATCGACCCGTCCACGGCGGCTTCGGGCTGAATCTCCACGTCCGTCCCGGAGACGTTCCCGAGAACGAGCGCGCCCGACTCGATGGTTACGTCGCCGCCGCGCGTGGTTACGTCGCCGTGAATCTTCGTGTCCGCGCCGACGACGATGTCGCCCTGTGCGCGCAGACTCCCGAAGATGTTGTTCTCCCGGCCGACCTCGATTTCGGTGGCGCGGACGTTCCCATGCAGTCGGCACTCGTCGCCGATAGTCGCGGGCGTGGAGACGCGCCACGCGTCGTCGCTGACGTGCGCGCTCCGCGGCACGCGAATCGGTTCGGCGTCCTCCGCGTCCGTGAGGTCGTCCACGAGGTCTTGGGCCTCCTCTTCCTCCCCGATTCGGAGGAGGTGGGAGAGGTAGACCATGAAGAAGACGATGGTCGGCATCGGATTTCGGATGACGATCCAGCCGTTCGCCTCGAACCCCTCCGTGATGTCCACGTCGTCGCCGATGTCGAGGTCGCCGCCGACGACGAGACGGCCGTCGATGTTCACGCGCTCGCCGAGGTAGGCGTCCGCGCCGACGAGCACGTTCCCGTCGACGCCACACCACATGTCGAGGCGGCAGTCGCCCTCGGCCTCGATGTTGCCGTCGAACTGCACGCGTTCGCCCGCGATGACGTTGTAGCCGCGAACCCCGAACTCGACCGTGCTCTGCCCGCCGACGAGCACGTCGCCGTCCGTCACGAGGTCGTGTTCTTCGACCGTCGTTCCGTCCGGAATCGAGAGTTCGTCGAGGGGGTCCGTGCCCAGCACACCCCGATTCTGGACGGCAGGGGGTAAAAGCCTCTCGGAGAATTCAACGGCTACCCTCGCGCAGTCTCGTACTCCTCGCGCGTGATGGTGTATCGGACCTCGTCGTGCACGCCACCGTCCTGGTCCGCGAGCGCGTTCCGCAGGTGGCCCTCGCGCCGGCCGCCGTTTCGCTCGACGTACTTCGTGATGGCGCGCTCTGACTGTTCGTTTTCGGGAACGTGACTCACCTGCACGCACGCGAGGTCGAGCGTCTCGAACGCCAGTTCGAGCAGGGCGTCAGCGCGCTCGCCCGAGTACCCGCGACCCCAGTAGGGCTTGCGGAGCCAGCACCCGAGCGTCCCCAGGTCGCGCTCCCAATCTATGCTCAGGCCGCTCGACCCGGCGAGTTCGTCGGCGTCCTTCGGGAAGATACCGTAGCTCGCGCCGTCGGCGTTCGCCCACTGGTCGCCGACGTGGTCGAGGTACTCCTTCGTCTCCTTCGGCGTGTCGTGCGGGCTCCACGTCATGTACTCGGTTATCTCCTCGATGGCGGGGTCGTGCGCGCAGACCTCGTAGTAGTCGAGCACGTCGACGTGTTCGTCGAGGCGTTTCAGTTCGAGTCGGTCGGTTTCGATGGTTTCGGGGAACATCTGTCTCTGAAAGGGTGGTCGGAGGCGATTCAGCGAGAAGCGAAGGGAGCGCGCCCGGGGCGCGGCGCGGGTGAGGCCCGCGTCACGCGGCCGAGCGCACTGTCCGCTCCCGACTGCGTCCTGTGGAGAGCGAGGGAGCGGACATCGTATCCGGACCGACTTGCTGGACTCATTTCAAGGTATCGCCGTGACGTGGTGTTTTTCTTCCTGCGAACGCTGTCTTCGAGCATGACCACGATGTCGTTCGACGAGAAGGGCGTGGACGCGGTCTACGCCGGGACGGAGTTCCGCCTGGAGAAGGAGATGATAGAGGACGCGACGGAGAAGCCGTACCCGGACGTGACCGACCACGATGTCATCAAACTCATCGAACCGAACCCGGACCTCTCAGGGGAGCCGCGTCGCATCGCGGACATCCTCGACTGACACGTTTTAAGACCCTCGGCGGAGTGCATTGGGGTATGAGCGTTCAGTCGTTCGACCACCCGTCGTGGACGGCCGCCCTCGGAACCCTCGTCAGCTACCTCCTCGTGCTCGCCGGCATGACCGTCCTGTTCTTCGGCGTGCCCTACCTCCTCTTCACCGCGCTCTGATGACGCCCGACGCCCTCGACGCCGACGCCCGTCTGCTCGCGGGATACGCGGTCGCCCAGCTAGCCCTGCTTTCCTTCTCCTACCTTGCAGTAACCTCGCTCGGGTTCGGAAGCCCCGGATTCGTGCACTTCGGGCTTCCGTGGGCGCTCGTCGCCCCCGGCATCTGGCTCCTCGTCTTCTGTCTCGCGTTCGCCGCGTTCGCGCCGCGCGTCCGCGACGCCTGACCTGTCATACGAACGGCGGGAAGTATCGGACCGAGCGGAGCATTATTGAACACCCGTGTCCTGACACCACCCATGGGTATAGAAAACAAAGGACAGTCTACTGTCGAACGGGGGGTGGCGTTCGCCAGGAGCGGACCGGGTGGCGCGCTCGTCGCCGCGTTCGCCGCGTTCCTCGTCGTCGACCTCATTCTGAAACTCCTCGGCCTCGGGGCTAGCTTCTCCCTCGCGACGGTTCCGGTCGTCAGAGAGCTACCGGTACTCGGCGGCCTCTCCGGCGGCATCGGTGGCGCGATTCCGGTCGGCCAGTTCAGCAGTTACGTCTGGAACGGCCTCGTCATCGGTCTCGTCATCGGCCTCGCGAGCATCGGACTCTCGCTGACGTACAGCATCCTCAACTTCGCGAACTTCGCGCACGGCGACTACCTCACCACGGGCGCGTTCTCCGGGTGGGCGGTCGCGTACGTCATCGCCGGGTTCGGCAGTCTCGACCTCGTCAACCTCGTGCTCCTTCGCACGCCCCCGGGCGACGTGGGCGCGAACCTCTGGCTCTCCCCGCTCGCGGTCGTGCTCGGACTCGTCGTGTCCATCCTCGCGACGCTCGTGTTCGCGCTCGCCATCGACCGCGTCGTCTACCGCCCTATTCGGGACGCGGACGGCATCTCGCTGCTCATCGCGTCCGTCGGTGTCGCGTTCGCGCTGCGCTACCTCATCAGCCTCGTGTTCGGGAACAGCCGCCGCATCGTCACCTCGACCGAGAGCCTCCCGAGCGTCAACGTCGTCGCCGCGATTCCCGACCTCGTCCCGGACGCCATTATCAACGTGATTCCGAGCGTGCTCGTTCCGAGTAACGCTGGCTCGCTCATCGTGAACGCCCACGAGGTCACGCTCATCGTCGTCGCCGTCCTCCTCATGCTCGGCCTGCACTACCTCCTGCAGCGCACGAAACTCGGGAAGGCGATGCGCGCGATGGCGGACAACCGCGACCTCGCGCGCGTCACCGGCATCCCGACCGAGCGCGTCATCAACACGACGTGGATAATCGGCGCCGGCCTCACCGGCGCGGCGGGCTTCCTGCTCGTGCTCAGCCAGGGCGGCCTCGGGTTCACGACCGGCTGGCGGCTCCTCCTCCTCATCTTCGCCGCCGTCATCATGGGCGGCATCGGCTCCATCTACGGCGCCATCGCGGGCGGCCTCGTCATCGGCCTCGCGAGCCGCGTCTCGCTCGTGTGGCTGCAGGGCGACTGGTCGGCGTTCGCCCGCCCGACCGCGTTCCTGCTGATGATTCTCATCCTCCTGTTCCGCCCGTCCGGCATCTTCAGCGGGGTGAAGACCACATGAGCGACGACCCAGTCCAGACGAACGACGAACCGAGCCTGTTCACGCAGGTCGTGCGCAACGACGCGTTCAAAGTCGCCGTATTGCTCGCGGGCATCTGGCTGCTGTTCTACGCGCTCAGCGCGTTCCTCGAATACCCGACCTACGGCGTCGTCGCGACCATCCGGCGGGTGACATTCCTCTCCGCCGTCTACGCCATCGCGGTGCTCGCGCTGAACATCCAGTGGGGGTACACGGGACTGTTCAACATCGGTGTCGCGGGCTTCATGGCGGTCGGCGCGTACACCACGGTCATCCTCTCCGCCGACCCGGGCGGCGTCCCGCCCGGCTTCGGCCTCCCGCTCCCCATCGGCGTGCTCGGCGGCATCCTCGCCGCCGTCGTCATCGGATTGGTCGCCGCGCTCCCCGCCTTACGGCTGGACGCGGACTACCTCGCCATCGTCACGGTCGCGTTCTCCGAGATTATTCGGCTCACGCTGAACTCGCCCGTCCTCATCGACATCACGGGCGGCGCGAGCGGGTTCGACAACCTCCCGACGAGTCCCGTCCAGAGCATCCTGCTCACCGACCCCGGAAGCATCATCTCGGAGCCGACCGCGCTCGGCTCGTTCGTGTTCGGGCTCGGCGAACCGCTCGACCTCACGCGCATCGTGATGATAAACATCGTCTACACGCTCGGCGTGCTCGTCGTCCTCCTGCTCGTCTACCTCGTGCTCGAACGCGCCGGGAAGTCGCCGTTCGGCCGCGTGCTCAAGGCCATCCGGGAGGACGAGGTCGCCGCGCAGTCCCTCGGGAAGAACACGCAGAGCTTCAAGGTACGGGCGTTCGCGCTCGGCTGCGGGCTCATGGGGCTCGCGGGAATCCTCTGGTACGCGATGGGGCCGCGCGCGTCCGTGGTGCCCACGAACTTCCGGCCAGAGCTCACGTTCTACATCTTCATCGCGCTCATCCTCGGCGGAGCCGGGTCCAACACCGGCAGCATCATCGGCGGCGCGGTGTTCGCGAGCCTGCTCTACGAGGCGCCGCCGCTGCTCTCCGACGTGGCCGTGAAACTGCTCGCGGACTACAACGTGGCGCTTCCGAGCGCGCCGGACAACGTCGTCGTCACCCTGTCGACCGGCGACCCGCTCGCCGTCGTCGCGTTCCTCCTCGCGAACATCGACACCTTACGGTTCATGTTCATGGGGGCGTTGCTCGTGTTGCTCGTGCAGTACAAGCCGGACGGCATCCTCGGCGACCGCACCGAGACCGCGGCCGCCGTCCCGCTCTCGGACGACAGCCGTCCCACGAACGCGAACGCGGGAGGTGAGACCGATGAGTAACGCAGACGACTCCAACATCCCCGAACCGGACGAAGAACTGGACGCGGAACCCGAGTCGCGCGACTCGCCCACGGAGGAAGCCGCGAAGACGACGCCGAAGAGCCTCCCGCTGCGGGTGAACAACCTCCGCAAGGAGTTCGGCGGCATCACCGCCGTCGACGGCGCGACGTTCGCCGTCGAGGAGGGCTCGCTCACCGGACTCATCGGCCCGAACGGCGCCGGGAAGTCTACGACGTTCAACTGCATCACGGGCGTCCACGAGCCGACGAGCGGAACCGTCCACTTCCGCGACGAGGAAATCACGGGCGAATCCCCCCACAAAATCGCGCAACGCGGGCTGGTTCGGACGTTCCAGCTCGCGCGCGAACTCGAGGAGATGACCGTGCTCGAGAACATGATGCTCGCGCCGGGCGGGCAGTCCGGCGAGTCCGCGACCCGTTCGGTGCTTCCGGGTCTCCGGTCGACTGTCGTCGCGGAGGAAGAGGCGGTCCGCGAGAGGGCGTGGGAGACCCTGGAGTTCTTCGAGATAGACCATCTCGCGCAGGAACTCGCGGGCAACCTCTCCGGCGGGCAGCGCAAACTCCTCGAACTCGCGCGGGCGCTGATGACCGACCCGGACGTGATGTTGCTGGACGAACCGTTCGCCGGCGTCAACCCCACGTTGGAGGAGAAACTCCTCGACAGAATCCACGAACTCCGGGAGACGGAGGGCCTGACCTTCCTCCTAGTCGAACACGATATGGACCTCATCATGGAGAACTGCGAGCACGTCATCGTCATGCACCAGGGCCGCGTCCTCGACGAGGGGCCGCCGGAACAGATAACGGAGAACGAGGAAGTTATCGAGGCCTACCTCGGAGGGACGGTATGACCGACGCCTCGGCCGAAACCCGGCTCCCGGAGGACGAAGCCGGCCTGCTGTCCGTGCGCTCGCTGGACGCGGGCTACGGCGACCTCCAGGTGCTCTCCGACGTGGACTTGGACGTGCGGGACGGCGAGTACGTCACCATCGTCGGCCCGAACGGCGCGGGCAAGTCGACCGTGATGAAGTCCGTGTTCGGTCTCACCGACTACATGGACGGCTCCATCACGTTCCGCGACACCGAAATCCACGGCTGGAACCCCGAGGACATCATCCACGAGAGCCTCGGGTACGTCCCGCAGAACGAGAACGTGTTCGCGGGCCTGAGCGTGCGCGAGAACCTCGAGATGGGCGCGTACATCCTCGACGACGTACCGGAGGACCGCCTCCGGGACGTGTTCGAGCGCTTCCCCATCCTCGAAGAGCGCCAGGAGCAGACTGCCGGGTCGCTGTCCGGCGGCCAGCAGCAGATGCTCGCGATGGGGCGCGCGCTCATGCTCGACCCCGACCTCCTGATGCTGGACGAACCCTCGGCGGGATTGGCGCCCGACCTCGTGGAGGACATGTTCGACCGCATCGACCGCATCAACGACGACGGCACGTCGATTCTGATGGTCGAGCAGAACGCGAAGGAAGCCCTCCGACGCTGCGACCGCGGGTACGTCCTCGTGCAGGGCGAGAACCGCTACATGGACGACGGCGACACACTCCTCGAGGACGAGGAGGTCCGGCAGGACTTCCTCGGCGGCTAACCCAGCCAGCTCGTTTCCGCGCCGTCCTCTGTTGTCCCGTGCGGTCTCGTGCTGTTTTGCACTGCTTCGAGCTGTTTTGCGCTGCTTCGCGTCGTCATTCGGCGGTCGCGTCGAAAGAAAAGCGGTTTGGTGGCCGGTTAGGCCGTGAACTGAATCTCGTCGATGGTCTCGATGCCGCCGCCGGACTCGAATCCGAAGTACTCGTAGGTCGCGGCCTTCAGGTCGCCGTTCTCGTCGAAGTCGACGGCGCTGGACGCGCCCTTGTACTGGATTTCGGTTCCGTTCGCGGCCATTTCGAGGCCTTCAGCGAGCGTGTCCGGGAGGACTTCCTCGCCGCCGGGGTTCGCGACGGCCTGCATCTCTCGGGCGATTGCGGCGCCGTTGTTCTCGCCGGCGGCCGCGTTCGCGAGCAGACACACAGCGGTCGCGTCGAACGCCTGCGACGTGAACACGCCCGGCTCGTTCCCGAACTCGGACTGGAACTGCTCCGTGAAGTACTCCGTTCCGGGGCCGGCCGCGAGCGGCGCGGTGCCGGTGACGTTCGACATGTCGTTGCCCACGTCGGACGGAAGGCTCGCGGAGCGAAGGCCGTCCGTGACGAGGATCGGGACGTCCGAGTCGAAGTCGGTGTAGAAGTCCCGGAACAGCTGCTTTCCGCTCTCGGGGTAGCCGATGACGACGACGACGCCGGGGTCGCCGGAGAGCGCCTGGCTGAGGCGGGACGTGTACGAACTCTGGGCCTTCTGGAAGGAGACCTGCTGGAGCATCTCGCCGCCGGCGTTGTTGAACGCGGTGGCGAAGCTCTCGGAGAGCAGCTGTCCGTAGGAGTTGTTCACGTACATCGTCGCCGCGTTCGACGCGTCGAGGCGCTCCATCGCGACCTGCGCGAGGACTTCGCCTTGGAGCGCGTCCGTCGGCGGCGTACGGTAGATGAGGCCGCTGTCCTCGAGGTCCGTGATGGCGGGCGACGTGCTCGCGGGCGAGCAGCCGACCATTCCCGAGGGGATGAAGACGTTCTTCGCGACCGCGATCGTCACTTCAGAGGACGCCGCGCCCGTGACCGCCGGGTAGCCGGAGTTCCGGAGCGTCTGCGCCGCGGACTGCGCGGCGTTCGCGTCCGTCTGCGTGTCCTGTTCGGAGAAGTCGAGCGTGAAGTCCGTCTCGCCTTCGAGGAGGATGCGCGGGAGGATGGCGCCGTTGTTGATGGGGACGCCGAGGTCCGCGAGTCCGCCCGTCGTCGGGAGAAGCACGCCCTGCTTGAGTGTGCGCGCGCTGGACGATGTCGTCGTTGCTTGCGTCGTACCGCCGCCGCTGGTGGTCGTGTCGTCTCCCCCGCCGTTGCCCGAGCAGCCGGCGAGTCCGACGATGCCTGCGGCTCCGACGCCACGAATCACATCCCGTCTATTGACATTGGATGGCATACCTCAAGGTATGGTTTCCCCCACATAAATCTGTTCCGAGGATACTGGCAGAATTTGCGCTTCGACGGTCCAAGACGGGTGAAAACGGCGGTTCGGTGCTAGCGGTTCCGGCTGAACCACTCGGTCGCGTAGTCCACGAGCGAGCGCTGGTCGACGACCGTCGCGTCCGCCGCGCCCACGCGTCCCGTCTCGACGCCGACGTCGTTTTCGAACGCCGCGCCGGCGTCCGGGAAGTCGTCGGTCGTCCGTTCGATATCCATGAACTCCATCCACTCGCGCTCGCCGTCGACCAGCATCGGCCCCTCCTCGACGGTCTCCTCGCGCTCGTGGTCCGCGCGAGTCTCGGCGAGGTGGAGGGACGTGTTCGTCTCGTAGTCCGTGCCGAGCATGAGGACGAGGCCGTCGCGGTCGTAGACCGCTGAGAGCGGCGAGTTCTCGCCGAGCCCGTAGTCGAGTTCGTGGTCGGTCACGACCTCGTCGGCGTTCGCGCCCCACGCCGCGAAGGAGTACTGCGGATGCGTGCTCCGTACCGCGTTCGGATGGGTTCGCAAGCACTCGGGAATCGCGCCCACGCCGCGAGAGGGCGTCACTGCGGGTCGGAACGCCGGCATCGACTCGCGGACCTCGGGGAGCCAGTCGTCCGGAATCGGCGGGTTCTCCCAGACCGACGGCGTGCAGAGGTGGCTGGTGTGCGTCGGCACGACTATCGTTCCCGCTTCGGTGACGGCGTTCTGGAGCGCCTCAACGACGCCCTGCGGGCCGCCGGGCACCCAGCCGAGACTCGACACCGACGAGTGGACGATGACCGTCTCGCCGCGAACGCCGAGATTGCGGAGGTCGCTCGCGAGTCGCTCGGGCGTCACTGGTTCGTCCACCATTCCGACTGCGTCGCCTTCGCTCATACCACCACACGGCGCCACGGCCGGCATAAGTCTTCTCGGACAGGGAGAGCTTGTTGAGCGAACGAACAGTAAGAGCACACCGCCACAAACCACGGGAGCGCCCGGCAGGGCGCGACCCTGGTGGAAATGAAAAGGGCGAGGAGCGCGCCCTCGTGGGGGCGCGCGACGAGGGCTTTCAGGCGAAAGTACGGGAGACGTCGGGTTCGTCGTCGTCGTGGGTGAGTTTCGCGTGGGCGTTCCGGAAGTCGGCCATGGTGACTTCGTCGCGGTCGTCGCGGATGGCGAACATGCCGGCTTCGGTGCAGATGGCTTTCACGTCCGCGCCGGAGGAGCCGTCGGTTTCCGCGGCGAGTTCGGTGAAGTCCACGTCGTCGGCGACGTTCATGCCGCGGGTGTGGATCTGGAAGATCTTTTCGCGGCCTTCCTCGTCGGGGTGGGGGACTTCGATGAGGCGGTCGAACCGGCCGGGGCGGAGGATGGCGCGGTCGAGCATGTCGAAGCGGTTGGTGGCGGCGATGATGCGGATGTCGCCGCGCTCGGAGAAGCCGTCCATCTCGGAGAGCAACTGCATCATCGTCCGCTGGACTTCGGCGTCCCCGGAGGTCTTCGAGTCGGTGCGTTTGGATGCGATGGCGTCGATTTCGTCGATGAAGACGACGGCTGGCTCGTGGTCGCGGGCGACCTGGAAGAGGTCGCGGACGAGTTTCGCGCCCTCGCCGATGAACTTGTGGACGAGTTCGGAGCCGGCCATCTTGATGAAGGTGGCGTCGGTCTGCGCGGCGACGGCTTTCGCCATCATCGTCTTCCCCGTGCCGGGCGGGCCGTGCAGGAGCACGCCGCTCGGCGGGTCAATGCCCACGGTGTCGAAGATGTCGGGGTTCTCCATCGGGAGTTCGACGGTCTCGCGGACTTCCTGGAGCTGGTCGTGGAGGCCGCCGATGTCCTCGTAGCCCACGTCCGGGGACTCCTCGACCTGCATGACGCGAGCGCGAACGTCGGCCTCGTCGTCGAGGCGCTGGACGACGGAGAGGCTGTTGTTGACGGCGACGCGCGCGCCGGGTTCGAGGTCCTCCCGCAGTTCGTCCGTGACTTCGGTGAGGGCTTCCTGGTTGTTCCCGTGCTGTTTGATGATGGCGCCGTTGTCGTTGAGTTCCTGAACGGTCGCGACGAACAGCGGGGACTGCTTGAGTTTCTTGTTCTCGTGGTTGAGGCGTTCGAGTTTCTGCTGGTACTTGTTGTTCTCCGCGTTCGCGTCGAGCAACTCGTCCCGCATCTCCTCGTTCTGCTCCTCGATGACGTCGAGGCGCTCCTGCAGGGCGTCGATCTTCTCCTGCTTGGACGCGCCGTCCTCGTACGGGAGGTCGACGTCGTCGACGGTGTCGGTCATCACCAGTGTTAGGGCGGCGGTTCCTAAATGAGTTCGGGTGACAGTAATATAACCAGTAGTAATTAGTTTGAACCGAAGATATTATCACCCGGTATGGTGTAGGAGGTGGTGATGAGCGCCATTCAGTCCGCCGAAGCCGACACACTCGAACGCGTCCGCGACCTCCCGCCGAGCGCGAAACTCGTCGCGAAAGTCCTCGAGTACGAGGACACCCTCACCCAGAGCGAAATCGCCGACGAAACCCTCCTCCCCGCGCGCACCGTCCGGTACGCGCTCACCCGCCTCGAAGACGAGGGCGTCGTCGACTCCCGCTTCTCCTTCACCGACGCCCGCAAACGCCTCTACAGCCTCGACGTCTGAGCGCCGAACCTTTATCCGCGAACGCCGGAGTAGGGAGTGATAATGACGCGCGTCATCCACACGGGGGACACCCACCTCGGCTACCGCCAGTACCACTCCCCCGTGCGTCGCCAGGACTTCGCGGACGCGTTCCGGAGCGTCGTCGAGGACGCCGTCGAGGACGACGTGGACGCGGTCGTGCACGCCGGCGACCTCTACCACGACCGCCAGCCCGGTCTCCCTGACCTCCTCGACACCATCGACATCCTCACGCCCCTCCGCGAGAACGACATCCCCTTCCTCGCCGTCGTCGGGAACCACGAGAGCACGCGGCAGGGCCAGTGGCTCGACCTCTTCGAAACGCTCGGCCTCGCCACGCGACTCGACGCCGACGGAACCGCGGTCGGGGATACGACGTTCTACGGTCTCGATTACGTCCCGGAGTCGAAACGCGACCAGCTCGACTACGAGTTCACACCCCCTGAAACCGAGCACGCCGCGCTCGTCTCGCACGGCCTGTTTACGCCGTTCCCGCACGCGAACTGGGAGACCGAGACCGTGCTCGGCGAGTCGAACGTCGACTTCGACGCGTTCCTCCTTGGCGACAACCACGCACCCGACCGCGCGGAAGTGATGGACACGTGGGTGACGTACTGCGGGTCGACCGAGCGCGCGAGCGCGAGCGAACGCGACCCCCGCGGCTACAACATCGTCACGTTTGACGGCGGCGCGACCATCACTCGGCGGGGCGTGGACACCCGTGACTTCGTCTTCCTCGACCTCGAATTGAAGGGCGACGAGGGCACGGCGTACGTCCGGGACCGCGTCCGCGACGCCGATGTGGCGGACGCGGTGGTCGTCGTCACCGTCGAGGGCGAGGGCGGTCAGGTGACGCCCGCCGACGTGGAGGCGTTCGGCGAGGAGCGCGGCGCGCTCGTCACCCGCGTGAACGACCGCCGCGAGGTCGAGGACGAGACCGACATCGACGTGAGTTTCGCCGACCCCGACGAGGCCGTCCGCGAGCGCGTTCGCGAACTGGGACTGAGCGCGACCGCACGCGACATCGACGAGACCGTCCGGGAGAGCAAACTCGCCGACGCGAACGTCCGCGACGCGGTGAAAGACCGCGTGCAGGAAGCAATCTCGGACGCGCCTGACGCCGACTCGCCGCCCGACGGCGACCCACCGTCTGGCGTCGATGACGCGGCGGACGGCGACGGAGCGAGCGACGAGACCGATGGGCAGGCGGCGATGGGTGAGTTCCAGTGAAGTTCGAGCGCGTGCGGCTCCGGAATTTCAAGTGTTACGACGCGGAGGACGTGCGACTCGACCGCGGCGTCACCGTCGTGTACGGCCTGAACGGGAGCGGGAAGTCGAGCCTGCTCGAAGCGTGTTTCTTCGCGCTGTACGGGACGGACGCCGTCTCCGGGACGGCCGCGGAAGTGGTGACGACGGGCGCGGAGGAGATGTCCGTGACGCTGTGGTTCAGTCACGACGGCGCGGAGTACGAACTCTCCCGCGAACTCAAGGTTCGGGACGGACGCGTCGGCCGCCACGACTGTGTTCTCACCACGCCCTCCGGAAGTATCGAGGGCGTGACCGACGTGGAGGGGCACGTCGCCGACCTCCTGCGGATGGACGCGTCGGCGTTCGTGAACTGCGCGTACGTCCGGCAGGGCGAGGTGAACAAACTCATCAACGCCAGTCCTGGCGAGCGCCAGGACATGATAGATGACCTCCTCCAGCTCGGCAAACTGGAGGAGTACCGCGAGCGCGCCGGGGACGCTCGGCTGGGCGTGGAGGACGTGCTCACGGAGTACCGGAGTCGCCTCGAACAGCGCGCGGAGGACGTGGCGGATCTCGAAGACCAGGACCTCCACGAGCGCCGGAACGCACTGAAGTCCGACCTCGCGGAGGTCGAGTCCGAAATAGAGCGCTTCGAGGAGAACCAGCAGAACGCGCGGGAGACGAAGGAGGAGGCCGAGCGCGTGCTCTCCGAGTACGAGGAGAAACGCGAGGAACTCGACTCCGTCAGGGAAACCATCGCGGAGCTCCGCGAGACCATCAGCGACACCGAGAACGAGCGGGAACAACTGGGAGAGACGCTGCGGGAGCACCGCGAGCGCGCGGACGAACTCGACGAGCGCGTGGACGCGCTCGTTGCCGACACCGACCTCGACGGGGACGCCGACCTCAATACGGTCGAGGAACGCCGCGCGGACCTCGAAGCGGAACGCGAGGAAGTGCAGTCCGAGGTTCAAGAGGTCGCGAGCGAGATGACGAGCGACCGGAAGGACGCCGAGTCCGCCGCCGAGCGCGCGGACGAACTCGACGAGCGGGCCGAGGAGGCGCGCGAACGCGCGGACAGTCTGGAGAGCGACGCCGAGGACGCGGCCGCGGAGGTCGAGGAACTGGACGACACAATCGCGGCCATCGAGGACGACATCGAGGACGCGCGGGAGGCGTTCGCGGACGCGCCGGTCGCGTTCGGCGAGGCCGAGTCGTACCGTGAGAGTCTCGAAGCGGAGCGCGAGGACCTTCGCACGGAACGCACCGAGGTCCGCGAGGAACTGGCGTCGGCGCGCTCGCGCGTCGAGGACGCAGAGGAGTTGCTCGCGGAGGGGAAGTGTCCGGAGTGCGGCCAGCCAGTCGAGGGGTCGCCGCATGTCGAGGCCATCGAGGACCACCGCGAGCGCGTCAGCGACCTCGAAGCAGATTTAGAAGAAATCGAGAGTGAACTCGAAGACGTGGCGGAGCGCATCGAGCGCGCGGACGAACTCGAATCGGTGGAACGGACGGTCGCGGACCTCGAATCGCGCCGCGAGTCGAAAGCGGAGGTGCGAGAGGCGAAGGCCGAAGCGGTCGCGGAGAAGCGCTCGGACGCGGAGGAGAGCCGCGAACGTGTCGACGACCTCGCGGAGCGCGCGTCGGAGAAGCGAGAGGACGCGGAGGAAGCGCGCGAGCGCGTGGAGAAACAGCGCGAACGATTGGGCGACCTCCAGACGGAGAAGCAGTCGCTCGACGAGCAGGTCGAACGGCTCGGGGACCTCGCGGAGGCGCTCCGGGAGCGCGAGCGCGCGCAGGACGCCGCGGAGCGCGTCGCGGAGAAACGCGAGAGTCTCGCGGAGCGCAACGAGGAGCGCCGCGAGCGGCTGTCCGACCTCCGCGAGCGCAAGCGGTCGCTCGAAGACGCGTACGACGAGGACCGCATCGAGACCGCGGAGACGAACAAACAGGAGGCCGCGCAGTACCTCGAACAGGTCGCGGAGAAACTCGACGCCCTGCGCGAGCGCCGCGACGAGATTCAGGGGAAACTCGGCGGCGTGCAGAAGGACATCGACACGCTCGAACGCCTCCGCGAAGAGCGTGACGCGCTCGAAGAGACGGTGTCCGAGTTACAAGACGTGCACGGGGAGACGGAGTCACTGGAGTCGCTGTACGGCGACCTCCGGGCGGAGCTCCGGCAGCGTAACGTCGACCGGCTCGAACGGCTGTTGAACGAGACGTTCGACCTCGTCTACCAGAACGACTCGTACGCCCGCATCGAACTCGACGGCACGTACGAACTGACGGTGTACCAGAAGGACGGCCAGCGCCTCGACCCCGAACAGCTCTCCGGCGGCGAGCGCGCGCTGTTCAACCTCAGCCTCCGCTGCGCCATCTATCGATTGCTCTCGGAGGGAATCGAGGGGTCCGCGCCGATGCCGCCGCTGATTCTGGACGAGCCGACGGTGTTCCTCGACTCCGGGCACGTCTCACAGCTCGTGGAACTGGTGGAGTCGATGCGCGCGGTCGGCGTGGAACAGATTCTCGTGGTGAGTCACGACGAGAGCCTGCTCGGCGCGGCGGACGACCTCGTAAGGGTGCAGAAGGACGCGACGACGAACCGCTCGCACGTCGAGCACGACACGCCGACGCTCAACGCCGATTGAGGAGTTTCGCGACGCCGCGGTCGCCCGTCGACGTGAGCGCGTATCCGGGTTCGCCGGCGACTGTCGCTTCCTCGACGACGCCGGCGGCGCGGCATTCGGTGAGGAGGCCGAGGAGGTCGCTCTCGCAGAACGAGTAGTCGGCGAGCATGTCGCGGACGGGCCGCGGGCCGTTCTCGTGGAGGTCGAGGAGGAGGCCGAGCGAGCGGTCGTCGTGGGCGACGCGGAGGACGGCGCGCACGCTCCCGGGGACGGCGGCCGCGCGGGTTTCGAGCGCGGATTGGTCGAGCGGTTCGAGGTCGGCGTTCGGGACGTGCGTCTCCTCGCCGGTCTCGGGGTCGCGGACGAGACTGCTCTCCGAGGACTCCTTCACGCGGAGGTAGACGTCGCCGTCGTAGCGGACTGGCTGCGTCATTCCTCTCTCCGGTCGATGATTTCGCCGATGCGGGCCTTCGAGCGCTTGTAGTCCCACGCGCAGTACGCGAGGACGGCCGCGCCGGCGAGCGCGGTGCCGCCGCCGACGGCGAGCAGGCCGCGGAACGCGAGGAACATGAGGCCGAGGGCGAACAGGAGGATGCCGACGTTGAGGAAGGCGACGAGCTTCCAGAACCGGAGTTTGATCTCCGTCGGGACCTCCGTCGACTCCCCGTCCTCGTCGTCGTCGGGGACCGCGGTCTGCGGTTTCAGCGGATTGTACACGGATAGCGGGAGGCCGCGGAGCGAAGAAAAGTTATCGCTGCTCGGCGAGCGGCATCGCGTTCGTGGCCTTGAGCCACGCGAGCGGGTTGTCCGCGTCGTAGAGCACGACCCCGTCCTCGGTGTCGTAGGACTCGACGGTCGGACCCTCCTCCCCCTCCGGCAGCTGGGGTACGTGGTTCCGGCGCTCTTCATCACCCGTCGTCGCGTGGTCGGACACGTGTGTCACCTCAACCCACGATAAGAAGTACCACACTATAACCCTTTTCCCCGCGGGCGGCGGACGCAGGGTCTTTTAGTCGGGCGCGACCAAGGAAGGAGCAATGCCTAACGCCAGCCTGACGGACTTCGACGGCGGCGAGGACGACGCTGCCGTCGAGGGGGACGGCGCCCGGCCCGCCGCGGAGGCGCGGTACGTCGCCGGGGACGGCGACCCCGTGGTAAACGAGATTATCGACGCCGAGGAGGGTGCGCTCCCGGACACAGACGGCACCGTGGACATCGCGGTCACCCAGGTCGACTACACGGTCGAGGGACGGGGGAGCCGCGAACGCCCCATCATCCACGTCTTCGGCCGCCGCGCGGACGACACGCCCGAGCACGTCCGCATCCACGGCTTCCGTCCCTACTTCTACACGCCCACGGACAGCCTCTCGGAGGGCGACCTGCAGGACGACGTCATCACGGGCAGCGAGGACGGCTACGAGAGCATTCGTGGCACTGAACTGACGAAGGTATTCGGGCGGACGCCCCGGGACGTGGGGAACATCCGGGACTGCTTCGAGCACTACGAGGCGGACATCCTCTTCCCGAACCGCTTCCTCATCGACAAGGACGTGAACAGCGGCCTCCGGGTGCCCGAGCGCCGCGCGGAGGAGGACGGCGCGCTCGTCGCGCACCACGGCGAGGTCGAGGCCGTGGAGGCGGAGGCGACGCTGCGCGTGAACACGTTCGACATCGAGGTGGACGACCGCTCCGGGTTCCCGGAGGACGGCGAGGAACCCATCGTCTGCCTCACCAGCCACGACAACTACCGAGACGAGTACATCGCGTGGCTCTACGACGCGCCCGACGCGGAGGTCCCCGCGCCCGACGATCTCGCGGACTACGACCTACTGGACGAGAAGGCGGACGCGTCGGTCGAGGTGCGCGCGTTCGACGAGGAAGAGGAGATGCTGGATGCCTTCCTCACGTACATCGAGGACACCGACCCGGACGTGCTCACGGGCTGGAACTTCGAGGACTTCGACGCGCCGTACTTCATCGACCGCCTCGACGTGCTCGGGATGTCCTACGACCGCCTCTCCCGCGTGGACGAGGTGTGGACGGGCGGCTGGGGCGGCCCGGACGTGAAGGGCCGCGTGGTGTTCGACCTCCTGTACGCCTACCAGCGCACGCAGTTCAGCGAACTCGACTCCTACCGCCTCGACGCGGTCGCGGAGACCGAACTCGGCGTCGGGAAGGAGCGCTACACGGGCGACATCGGCGACCTCTGGGAGCAAGACCCCGAACGCCTCCTCGAATACAACGTCCGGGACGTGGAGCTCTGCGTCGAAATCGACCGCAAGCAGGACGTGATTCCGTTCTGGGAGGAGGTCGCGGCCTTCGTCGGGTGTAAACTCGAGGACGCGACGACGCCCGGCGACGCCGTCGACATGTACGTCCTCCACAAAGTCCACGGGAGTTTTGCGCTCCCCTCGAAGGGCCAACAGGAATCCGAGGACTACGAGGGCGGCGCGGTGTTCGACCCCATCACGGGCGTCCGCGAGAACGTCACTGTGCTCGACCTCAAATCCCTCTACCCGATGTGCATGGTGACCATCAACGCCAGCCCCGAGACGAAGGTCAATCCGGAAAACTACGACGGCGAGACGTACGTCGCGCCGAACGGCACGCACTTCCAGAAGAATCCCGACGGCGTCATCCGGGAGATGGTCGACGAACTCCTCGAGGAGCGCGAGCAGAAGAAATCAGAGCGGAACGACCACGACCCGGACAGCGAGGGGTACGAGCGCTTCGACCGCCAGCAGGCCGCGGTGAAGGTCATCATGAACTCGCTCTACGGCGTGCTGGGCTGGGAGCGCTTCCGCCTCTACGACAAGGAGATGGGGGCCGCGGTGACCGCCACCGGCCGCGACGTCATCGAGTTCACCGAGCGGGCCGCGAACGAAATCGGTCACGAAGTCGCGTACGGCGACACGGACAGCGTCATGCTGGAGCTCGGCGGTGAGTTCTCGAAGGAGGAAGCCATCGAGACGTCCTTCGAAATCGAGGAGCACATCAACGGTCGGTACGACGACTTCGCGGCTGACGACCTGAACGCGGAGGAACACCGGTTCCAGATCGAGTTCGAGAAACTCTATCGGCGATTCTTTCAGGCGGGGAAGAAGAAGCGGTACGCGGGCCACATCGTCTGGAAGGAGGGCAAGGACGTCGACGACATCGACATCACGGGCTTCGAGTACAAGCGAAGCGACATCGCGCCCATCACGAAGGAGGTGCAGAAGGAGGTCATCGACCGCATCGTCCACGGCGAGGACGTGGACAGCGTGAAGGACTACGTGCACGCCATCATCGAGGACTTCCAGGCCGGGAACGTGGACCTGGACGATGTGGGGATTCCGGGCGGTATCGGGAAGCGCCTCGACAACTACGACACGGACACCGCGCAGGTTCGGGGCGCGAAGTACGCGAACCTCCTGCTCGGCACGAACTTCCAGCGCGGGTCGAAGCCAAAACGGCTCTACCTCGCGAAGGTGCAACCGGAGTTCTGGCGGCGCGTCGAATCCGAGAAGGGACTCGACCCGCAGACCGACCCGCTCTACGGCGACTTCAAGCGCGACCCGGACGTCATCTGTTACGAGTACGCCGACCAGGTGCCCGCGGAGTTCGAGGTGGACTGGAACACGATGCTCGATAAGACGCTCAAGGGACCCATCGAGCGCATCCTCGAAGCGCTCGAGGTGTCGTGGGAGGAAGTGAAGAGCGGGCAGACACAGACCGGTCTCGGCTCGTATATGTGACTACCAGTCGCTGAACTTGTCGCGTCGGTAGAGGTCGATTTCGCTCGCGGTAGACTGTTCTTGGCGGGCGGCGAACGCGATTGCGTCGGCGATTTCCGCGGGTTCGGTGACTTCGCCCGGGTCGAAGCGGTCCTCGAAGCTCTCGCCGGAGTCCCCGCCGAACTCGGTGCGGACTTCGGTGGGGTTGACGACGGTGACGCCGACGCCGTCCGACCCGTACCGGGCTTCGACGCTGTGCGCGAACCCGCGCGTCCACCACTTCGTCGCGGCGTACACGGGACTGCCGGGCCGGGGGTACTGGCCGGCGAAGCTCCCGACGAACACGAGATTGCCACGCGACTCGACGAGGTGCGGGAGGGCGGCGCGGGTGGCGTAGAACATCCCGGTGCAGTTCACGTCCATCATCGTCCGGTACGCGTCGGTGTCCATGTCGGCCACGTCGCCGTCGCCGCGGGCGAGGCCGGCGTTGTTCACGAGCACGTCGAGGCCGCCGAAGGCGTCGACGGTGTCGGCGACGAGCGCGTTCACGTCGGTCTCGTCCGTGATGTCCGTGGTGGCGACGAGCGTCTCCGCGTCGTATTCTCCTTCGAGTTCGTCCGCGATGGTCTCCAGTCGGTTCGTTCTGCGCGCGGCGAGCGCGACGTTCGCGCCGTCCGCCGCGAGCGCGTGCGCTGTCGCGCGGCCGATTCCGGCGCTCGCACCGGTGACGACCGCGGTTCGTCCGTCGATCGGGGTGTCCTGACCCATACGGGCCATGCGTCGAGCGGGGGTTTCGGTCTTTCCCCGTCTCCGCTCCCCCACGCCGACTTTCCTGTTTTGAGAAATTAATTTGTGTTTGAGAGAACGTGACACCCGTGGATGCGTAAGCATTATGCGTCGCAAACACCTCCTTCGACATGACTGAAGGCATGGCTACGCTTACACTACAAAACGTACACGCAGAAGTCGCAGAGGAGGGCGAGAAGATTCTCAACGGCGTCGACCTCGAAGTCGACACCGGCGAGATTCACGCCCTGATGGGTCCGAACGGCAGCGGGAAGTCCACGACCTCGAAGGTCATCGCGGGCCACCCCGCCTACGATGTCACCGAGGGCTCCATCACACTCACGCTCGACGACGACGACTTCGGCGACGTCGACGAGATTCCGGAGGACGCACGCGAGTGGGACCTCCTCGACATGGAGCCGAACGAACGCGCCGCGCTCGGCGTGTTCCTCGCGTTCCAGTACCCCGCGGAAATCGAGGGCGTCACGATGACGAACTTCCTTCGCACCGCGCTCAACGCGAAACTCGAAGAGCGCGAGGAACTCCTGTTTGGCGAGGACGAGGAGGAAGAAGACGAGGAAGCCGGCTACGACACCAGCCCGATGGAGGGCCCCGCCGACGAGGGTGACGTGGGCGTCGCCGAGTTCCAGCAGCTCCTCTCGGAGAAGATGGAACTCCTCGACATGGACGAGAAGTTCGCACAGCGCTACCTCAACGCCGGGTTCTCCGGCGGCGAGAAGAAACAGAACGAAGTCCTGCAGGCAGCGATTCTCGAGCCCGCTATCGCGGTGCTCGACGAGATCGACAGCGGTCTCGACATCGACCGCCTGCAGGACGTCGCGGACGGCATCAACGCCCTCCGAGACGAACAGGGTACCGGCATCCTCCAGATCACGCACTACCAGCGCATCCTCGACTACGTCGAGCCTGACACGGTTCACATCATGCTCGACGGCGAGATCGCGATGGAAGGCGGCCCCGAGCTCGCGGCGAAGCTCGAAGACAAGGGGTACGACTGGGTGCGTGACGAGGTCTACAACGCGGCCTAAACCACGATTATGAGCTCAGACGAACACCTCAAAGAAACCGACACGGAAGCCCGATTCGAGTTCAAGAAGGAACAGAAATCGGCGTTCGAGTCGGAGAAAGGACTGACCGAGGAGACAATCCGTCTCATCTCGGACGACAAGGACGAGCCGGACTGGATGCTGCAGCGGCGTCTCCGCGCGCTCGAACACTACCAGGAGATGCCGATGCCGACGGACTGGCCGGGCCAGCCCGACCTCACCGAACTCGACATCGAAGAGATCGTTCCCTACATCCGCCCCGACATCGACGCTCGCGGCGGCGCGGACTCCTGGGAAGACCTCCCGGACGAGATTCGGGACACGTTCGAGAAGCTCGGCATCCCGGAAGCCGAACGTGAGGCGCTCTCGGGCGTCGGCGCGCAGTACGAGTCCGAGATCGTCTACCAGAACATGCAGGAGCAGTGGGAGGAGAAGGGTGTCATCTTCATGGACATGGACAAGGCCGTCCAGGAGCACCCCGAGCTCGTGAAGGAGCACTTCATGACGAAGAACGTGCCCCCGAGCGACAACAAGTTCGCCGCGCTCCACGGCGCAGTCTGGTCCGGCGGCTCGTTCGTCTACATCCCCGAGGACGTAACGGTGCAGATGCCGATTCAGGCGTACTTCCGCATGAACTCCGAGGGGATGGGGCAGTTCGAGCACACCCTCATCATCGCGGAGAAGGGCAGCGAAGTCCACTACATCGAGGGCTGTAGCGCGCCGAAGTACGGCGCGCACAACCTCCACAGTGGTGGCGTCGAAGTCTTCGTCGGCGAGGACGCGCACGTCCAGTATTCGACCGTGCAGAACTGGTCGAAGAACACGTACAACCTCAACACGAAGCGCGCCATCGTCGAGGAGAACGGCACGATGGAGTGGGTGTCCGGTAGCATGGGGTCGAAGGCGACGATGCTCTACCCCTGTACCATCCTCAAGGGCCGCGGCGCGACTGACAACCACATCACCATCGCGTTCGCGGGCGAGGACCAGGACATCGACACCGGCGCGAAGGTCTACCACAACGCGCCCGAGACGAAGTCCACCATCGAATCCAAGTCCATCAGCAAGGACGGCGGCCGCACGAACTACCGCGGTCTCGTCCACATCGCTGACGGCGCGGAGAACTCCAGCACGTCGGTGGAGTGTGACGCGCTGATGTTCGACAACGAGTCCACGTCGGACACGATGCCGTACATGGAGATTGAGGAGTCGAAGGTCGACGTTGCCCACGAAGCGACCGTGGGGAAGATCGGCGACGAGGACGTGTTCTACCTCCAGAGTCGGGGGTTGGACGACGACGACGCGAAGCAGATGATCGTCGCCGGGTTCATCGAACCGATTACGGAGGAACTGCCCATCGAGTACGCGGTCGAACTCAACCGTCTCATCGAACTGGAGATGGAGGGGAGTCTCGGATGAGCACGCAACTCCACGACGGCATCACCGAGGAGGCGGTCCGCCAGCTCTCGGAGGAGCGAAACGAGCCGGACTGGCTCCTCGAAACGCGCCTCGACGCACTCGACGAACTGGACAGCCTCGACTTCCCGAGCGTCATCCAGACGCCCGGGCGGACGTGGACGAACCTCGAAGACCTCGACTTCGAGTCCCTCGTCGAACCGCACAAGCAGACCGAGCAGAAAGAGCTCGAAGTCGACGAGGACGCGACGGTCGTTCCGTTCCACCGCGCGCTCGACGACGCCGACCTCGAATCCCTCGTGAAGGAACACTTCGGGTCCGTCGTCTCCACGACCGAGAACCGGCTGACCGCGCTCTCCACGGCGCTGTTCACCACCGGCACGGTCATCTACGTCCCGAGCAACGTGGATGCGGAGGACGTGAAGGTGCGGACGACGATGAACGGCCGGTCGCTGTTCAACTACACGCTCGTCGTCACCGAGAAGAACGCCTCGGTCACGATTCTGGAGCGACAGGACACCGGCGACGAACTGGAGTCGCGTAGCGACTCCGAACGAGCGAGCGGTGACGAACCGCGAGCAGGCGAGCGGTACTACTCCGGTATCGTCGAGGTCGCGGCGGGCGAGAACTCGTACGTCCAGTACGGGAGCCTGCAGGACTTCGACCAGCAGACGTACAACTACACCGTGAAGCGCGGTGATGCCGACACCTACAGTACGATTGACTGGATCGAGGGCAACCTCGGGAGTCGGCTGACGAAGACCGCCGTCAGCACCGAACTCAACGGCGACAGTTCGGAGACTCAGATCGTCGGCGCGTTCTTCGGACACGACGACCAGCACTTCGACTTGGAGAGCGCGGTCTGGCACCGCGCCGAGCACACGACCGCGGACCTCGTCACGCGCGGCGTCATCGACGACCACGCGCGCTCCGTCTACGAAGGTGTTCAGGACGTCGGACGCGACGCCTGGGACACCTCGAGCTACCAGCGCGAGAACACGCTGATGCTCAGCGACGAGTCCGAAGCGGACGCGTCGCCGAAGCTCATCATCAACAACCACGACACGGAAGCGAGTCACTCCGCAACCGTCGGTCAGATCGACAAGGAGGACCTCTTCTACATGGAGAACCGCGCGGTCCCCGAGCAGACCGCGAAGAACATGCTCGTCGAGGGGTTCTACGTCCCCGTTCTCGAAGAGATTGCGGTGGACGAACTCCGCGACGACCTCGAAGAGCGCATCCACGAACGCCTCAACTAGGCGGTTTTTTCTTTCGCGGACCTGAGAAACGAGTGTGAGCGATAGCACCGTCAGGGACGCGGTTCCCGGGGACGCCGCGCGCGTCCGAGAGATAGCGGCGGCGGCGTGGCGCGACGCGCACGCGCCGCTCGTCGGCGACGACCGCGTCGAGGAGTTTCTCGCGGCGCACTACACGGAGTCCGACCTCCGGGATGCTATCGAGCACGAGGAGTCGGTGTTCCTCGTCGCGGAACGCGACGACGTTCTGGGGTTCGTCGAAGTCGGGCCGACGGACGACGGGGATACCTGGAGCGTCTACCGCATCTACGTCCACCCCGAGCACTACGGCGCCGGCGTCGGAACGACCCTGCTCGACGGCGCGGAAGCCCGGCTCTCGGACGCAGTGACGCGGCTGCGGTTGGTGGTGCTCGCTGGGAACGACCGCGCACGCGGGTTCTACGAGGCGCGCGGGTTCCGGTTCGTACGCGAAAAGCCGAACGAGTTCGACACTCGGGACGCAGTGTACGTGAAGCGACTCGACGGCACCGTTTAAGTTCGCGCGGACCGACGACTCAGGTATGACGGACGGACGCCGAGGTGAACCGTGAGTTCAGTCGCCGCACGCGTGGATTCGGACGACCAGCTCGCACGCCTCCTCCAGATCGGAATCGTGCTCGAAGAGGTCGTCGAAGCACGCGCCTACCAGCACTACCAGCGACTCCCCGCGGACGAACGCGACGAACGCATCGAGGGCCTCCTGGCCGACGCGCGCGAGGAATCACACCAGCACCGCGAACGCCTCGAAGACCTCGTCGACGAATTAGACGCGGAAAGCATTCCGTTCGACGACATCCAAGCACTCGTGAACGCCCAGTACGCACAGACGCGCCCCGACGACTTCGACGGCGTGCTCTACGACCAACTGAACGGCGAAGAGACCGCCTACAAGTTCTACGACGACCTCATCGACGCCATCGAGTCGAGCGACGCGGAGTTCAGCGTCCCCCGCGACAGCCTGCTCGGCGTGCTCAAAGAGATTCGGCAGGCCGAAGCGGAGGGCGTCGAAGAAGTCGCGAACCTCATGGAGGACCGCGTATGACCGGGGTGAGCGCCGAATGAACCGAGCGCGACCGTCAGTCTCGCTCGCTCACGGCTCCCAGGGAGCCGTGAATTTCGTCGCACGCGATGCGCGCGACGCACTCACGCGAACCACGAGGTGGTTCGCATGAATACAGCGGACCAGTACCTGAAAACCATCTTCGTCGTCCAGCAGTTGGAGGACGGCCCGGCGTCGACCGGCGCGCTCGCGGACCGACTGGACGTGAGTCCCGCAAGCGCGAACGAGATGGTCGGAAAACTCGAAGAACGCGGCCTCGTCACCCACGAGAAGTACAAGGGCGCGGCGCTCACGGACGACGGCGAAGCGCGCGCGGTCGAAGCGCTCGGCACGTACTGCATCCTCGAACGCTTCCTCGCGAACGTCCTCGACGTCAAGGAGTATCGAGAAGAAGCGCGCCAGCTCGAACCCGTTATCGACGAAACCGTCGCCGGCCGCCTCGACATGATTATCGACCGCGAACCAGACTGTCCCGCCTGCTTCGACCCCGAAGCCGACGCGTGCGGGAAACTCGTCGAGGAACTCGAAGGCGTGCAGGCGGACGACTAGCCGCCACACCTACACTGCTCGCCCACAACCATCGCGTATGGACGACAACCTCGGCACGGCGCAAATCGTCTACGACGATCCCGACGAGGGAACCGTCGAACGCGAACTCCAGAACGAACACATCGCGTACTTCCAGGACCACTGGATTCTCAAAGTCGACGAAGACGACGGAAAGGACGTGGTTCGACGCATTCCCGTCGAACGCGTCCACTACGTCGAACGCACCGTCGAAACCTTCGAAGACGAAGTCTCCACCCTCAAATCCCAAGTCGAGTCGTTCGCGGACGACGTCCGCAACACCATCTTCGGCGGCAGCGACCGAAGCAGCGACTCCGGCGACGTCACCCGAATCGACGTGGAGAGCGGCGACGAAACCGACCGGTAACCGACGTCGGCGAAATTGACTATATTGCGGGCTTCGTGTTCGGTGCATGGAGTGTCCGACCTGCGGGAAACACCTTCGGACCGAACAGGGTGTACGTCAGCATCATACGATAGTCCACGGCGATCCACTCCCGAACCGCACCTGCGCTGACTGCGAGCGCGAGTTCTACGACCCGAAATCCCGGCGGACGTACTGTGACGACTGCTACAGCGAGCGCGGTGAGAAGAACGGTAACTACCGGGACGCGAAGGAGCGTACTACGTGCGAGCGCTGCGGAGACGAGTTCGACTACTATCCGTCCAACAAGAAGGGCGTGTACTGCCCGAATTGCGTTGAGAACGCGGATGGGTTGCTTCCTGAGAACCCGGCGGAGCGAGAACGCGTCGTGACGGAATGTCCCGCCTGCGACAGTGAAAACACGGTCGTTCCCTCTCGGGCGGCGAACCCGCGCGGCGGCTTCTGTGACAGTTCGTGTTACGCCGAGTGGCTGTCCGAGTACGTGGTCGGGGAGAATCATCACCAGTGGGCGGGTGGGCCGATTCGATACGGCCGGACGTGGTGGAAGATTCGGCGGCGAGCGCTCCAGCGCGACCAGTATCGGTGTCAGCGCTGTCTGCGGAGCGAGCGGCAACTAACGCGACACCCGGACGTACACCACATTCGTCCCGTTCGGGAGTTCGAGAACGTACGGGACGCCCACCGGCTTGACAACGTTATCGCGCTCTGTCGGCCGTGTCACCGGCGTGTCGAAGCCGGCGCCGTCGAACTCCCACAGAATCAGTGAAGGGTAATTCTCTTGTATGGTCCCGCGTCTACAATTATAGTACAGTCCCGTGGTGTAGTGGCCAATCATATGGGCCTTTGGACCGGTGCGGTACGAAGCGTACCGGGAAGACAGCCCATGACGGCGGTTCGAATCCGCCCGGGACTATTCTGCGAGAAAGAACGTGACGAGCGAATAGTCCGTGGATTCGCAGCCCCGAAAACGAGCGGATTCGAGTTTTCGTGGTTCGAATCTGCCCGAGATCATGGTAATTTTCTAACATATTTTGGGTGGGGAGCGCAGTGGTTTTCCTCGCCGGGCGTTTCTTCGAGAGTATGAGTGTCTTGGAGTCGTTGCCGGGGCGGGCGTTGAGTATGGGTGAGGTGGCGGCGTTGAACGAGTCGGACGCGTTCGAGTTGGTGGTGCCGGTGGAGCAGGAGGAGGCGGTGCGGGCGGAGTCGATGGAGGAGGTGACGGTGAGTGAGGCGGTGGTGTTGGTGACGGAGTCGCGGGCGACGGCGGTGGTGTTCGACGACGAGTGGTCGGTGGTGGAGTCGGTGGAGTTGGCTGGCGTGGAGGACCGGACGGAGGCACTGATGAAGTGTGAGCACGCGATCGAGGACGCGCGGTTGCCGGGCGAGCGCGCGAACTAGCGCGTCACGGGTTCTTCGTGGGTGTGTGGGTGGCCTGCAAAAGGCTAAAGAGCGAAACAGGCGTTCGTCTACGTAATGAGTTGTACGTATCGGATTCGAACGGAGGTGGTGAGATGGGCGTCGAGATAAGGGAATCGTCCGTCTCGTCCGAGGAGCTTGCGGAGATGAAGACGTTCGTTTCGGACTATCTCCGGGCGAGCGTGGAGAACGAGGACGGCGGCGGTCGGATGCGGTGGTATCCGTGGCACTCTGCGGAGTACCGGTTCAATCACATCCTGAACGTGACGGACCTCGCGGTCGAAATCGCGCAGAAGGAGGGCGCGGACGTGGACGTGGTTCGCGTCGCGTCGCTCTTCCACGACGTGGCGAAACTGGAGGCCGACCAGGACGTGCACGCGGAGGAGGGTGCGCGGGTGGCGCGGCAGTTCCTCGAAACGCACGGCGACTATCCGGCGTCGTTCGTCGACCGTGTCTGCGACGCTATCGCGAAGCACTCCTATCAGGGGTCGCTCGGCGACCTGACGCTCGAAGCGCGGTGTCTCGTGGAGGCCGACTTGCTCGATAAGGTCGGTGCGAACGGCACGGTGTTGATGCTGTTGCGGATGGGGTACGAGGCGCGCACGCACATGGATTCGGCGGAGATGATAGAGCGCGTGTACGAGCGCGGCGAGGAAGCGGTGAGTCGCGTGGAGAGCGATACCGCGGAGTCCATCGCGCACGAGCGGCTGAAGCGCGTGCGGTGGTTCCGGGAGTGGCTGGAGGGCGAGGTCGCGCGGATGGAGACCGACGAGCGGTTCTAGGCCGCGTGGTAGCGTTCAGCGGCCGCGCCAACGCAGAAGAAGAGCGCGGCGACGACCGCGATGATGAGGACGGTTTCGCCGATGGCGCCGAAGACGAACACGCCGAACGCGGCGAACACGACCGCGGACGCGACCTCGATGTAGAGCGAGGGAAGGACGCGTTCGGCTTGCTCGCCGATGAGCGCGTCGACGCCGGTGCGGAGCGCGAGCGCGGCGACGACGCCGAGGAAGACGGAGACGAGCGAGTTCGGGAACGTCGCGGCGAGCGCGATGGTGAGGAGTTGGGTTTTATCGCCGAACTCGGCGAGTCCGATGAACGTGAACCCGGTGAGGGTCGGGCCGTGGCCGTCCGTGAGTCCGCGCAGGGACGCGGGGACGACGCTCATCGGGTCGACGGGTGTGAGTGGGTCGGCGCGAACGGTGTTGAGGACGTTGAGGAGCGTCCACGCCGCGAAGGCGAGGAAGAGGCCGCCGGTCGCGACGGTCATCGTGGACGCCGGGACGACGCGCGTGATGGTGCTGCCGAACACGACTTCGAGCGCGCTCCACGCGGTGAACGCGGCCATCGCGCCGACGAAGATGCGTTTCGCGTCGTACTTCGTGGCGAGTGTGATGACGGCGAGCTGTCCCTTGTCGCCGAAGGTCGCGAGGAGGTTCGCGAGGAACGCCGCGAGGAAGGGCCCGTAGTGCGCGTACTGTTCGATGATGCCCTGGAGGCCGCTCGCCGTCATGCGCTCACCTCGGACACGGGACGGACGCGGATGGTCGCAGCGACCGATTCGGGGAGCGTCACGGTCTCACCGTCGATGTCGAGGACGAGCGTGCCGATGGGCGTCGTGTCCGTGACGGTGAGCGTAGTGCCGGGTTCGACGCCGACCTCGGAGAGGTAGCGGAGTTCCTCGTCGTCACGGTCGCTCACGCGAGCGACCACCACGTCGTCGCCGGGTTCTGCGCTCGCGAGCGAGACGGTGTCGTCCTCTGCGAGCGTGAGGTCGGCGCTCGGAATCGGGTCGCCGTGCGGGTCGACCCGGGGGTCACCGAGCGCCTCGGCGACACGTCGCTCGAACTCCTCGCTGATGTGGTGTTCGAGCGCGTCCGCCTCGTCGTGGACCTCCGACCACTCGTAGTCGAGGTGTTCCGCGAGGTAGGCTTCGAGAAGCCGGTGGTGGCGAAGCACTTCGAGCGCGACCGCTTCGCCGTCCTCGGTGAGTTCGACGCCCTTGTACTTCTCTCGGGTGACGAACCCGCGGTCTTCGAGTTTCTCCAGCATCGAGGTGACGGTCGGCGAGGTCACGTCGAGCGCGTCCGCGACGGTCGAGGTGCGGACGGGCGGGCCGTGCTCGCGCTGGAGCATGTAAATCGTCTTCAGGTAGTCCTCCATCACGTCGGAGAGCATTCGATACCAGAGAATTAGGGACGTCTAACTATGAAGTTTGTGCCCTCGACTAGATGCCCTTGCTCATCAGGTGACTGCGAAGGATGTCGTCGTCCTTGCTCCCGTGACCCGTGTTCAGGAGGACTATCGTGTCGTCCTCGTCGAACTCGCCGCGCTGCGCGAGCTCCCACGCGCCGGACGCCGCCGCGGCGCACGTCGCCCCCATCTCGACGCCCTCGTTCTGCGCGACCGTCACCGCCGAATCGAGGATGTCCTGGTCGCTCGTCGCCACCGCGCCACCATCGGACTCCCGGAGCGCATCCAGAATCAGCGGACTCGCGCCCGGGTCGGGAATCTCGATGCCGCCGCAGATAGTGTCCGGGTTCTGCCACGGCTCGTGCACGTCCCGCCCCTCCTCGAACGCCCGTACGACCGGCGCACAGCCTTCCGCCTGCGCCGCGTACATCGACGGCAGGTCGTCAGTGAGGCCGAGGTCGCGGAGCTCCTTCGCGGCCTTGTGCATCCCGACCAATCCGACGCCGCCGCCGGTCGGGTAGACGACCGCGTCCGGCACCTCCCAGTCGAGCTGCTCGACCGTCTCGTACAGCATCGTCTTCTTCCCCTCGTGGCGGTACGGCGTGACGAACGTCTTCACCGAGTACCACTCGGGGTTCTCCTCCATCGCGCCCTCGTACGCCGCGCCCGCGTCCCCGATGCGGCCCTCGACGACCGTCATGTCGCCGCCGTGGACGTTCACCATGGCCTTCTGCGTGAACCCAGACCGCGACGGCAGGAACACGTGCGCATCCAGGCCCGCGCGGGCCGCGTACGCCGCCGCCGCCTGCCCCGCGTTCCCCGCTGACGCCAGCGCCACGTCGCTCGCGCCGTGCTGACTCGCCGCCGTCACCGCGACCGTCTGCCCGCGGTCCTTGAACGTCCCCGTCGGATTCCGCCCTTCGTCCTTGATGAGCACGCGCCCGACCCCGAGTTCGTCCGCGAGCTTCGGCGCGTTCACCAACGCCGTCGCGCCCTCGTCCATCGACACCGCCGACGCCCGCGTGAACGGCAACAACTCCTCGTACCGCCACATCGAATCGAACCGACGCCCCTCGAACGTCTCCCGCGACACGTCCAGCACGTCGAAATCGTACTCGGGGTCCAGAATCCCCTCGCACTCAGGACACCGATGCGTCGCCTCCTCGGCGTCGAACAACTCCCCACACTCCACACACCGCAACCCGATGAACGCCTCAGTCGTCTCCATACACACACTGCACGGCCCGCGTCGAAAGGAGTTACCCTTGCGGAACGAGAGTCGCACTCGGGCCGCTTCGCTCCCTCGCGCGACCAACGCAAACTCCGTTTGTTGGGCCGCGTTCGTTCGCTCCGCTCTCTCACGCGACCGGTGGAACTTTGACCGTCCCACACCCGGACTCGGGTATGGCCGACGTGCTCTCCGATAAGCGCTCCGCGACGCGCTTCCGGATTCTTGTTGAAATCGCGGACCGGCAGCCCGCGGTGAGTCAGGGCGAGATAGCGGACGCCGTCGGCGTCACGACGCAGGCGGTCTCCGAGTACATCCGGGAACTCACGGAGGAGGGACTGGTGGAGAAGGAAGGGCGGTCGCGCTACCGCATCACGAAGGAGGGAGTGGACTGGCTCCTCAGGACGGCGGACGACGTGCGGCGGTACGCCGACCGCGTGACCGAGGACGTGCTCGGGAGCGTGCAGGAGGACGCCGCCATCGCCACCGGTGACATCGCGCAGGGCGACACCGTCACGCTCGACATGCGCGAGGGCTTGCTGCACGCCACGCCCGGCGAGGGCGGGCCGGCGACCGGCGTCGCGACCACGGACGCCGCGGCCGGCAAGGACGTGGGCGTCACGGGCTTCGAGGGCATTATCGACCTCGCGCCCGGGTCCGTGACCGTCCAACAGGTGCCGCCAGTTCGCTCCGGTGGGAGCGGCGAAGTCGACCTCGACGAACTCGCCGCCAAAGTGAATCGAGCGGACCTCGTGCTCGCCGCGGGCGTCGAAGCCGTCGTCGCACTCAGAAAGACCGACGCCGAACCCGCGACCACGTTCGCCGTCGGCGACGTCGCCGCCGACGCCGCGAGCCGCGGCCTCGAAGTCGTCGTCGTCGCCACCGCGGACGCCGTCGGCCGCGTCACCGACCCGCTCCGCGACGCCGGCGCGACCTACGAAGTCGTCGACCGCTAAGCGAACGGCTTTCTAGTCGTCCGACCCGCTAAGAGAAGAACTCGGAGTACGCGCTCAGCCGATGTACCGGAGGTCGTCCTCGCTCCCCGGACTCGGTCCCTGTTCCATCTGCTGCATCTGCTCGACCACGTCCTCCATCTCGTCGGCGCGCTCGTCCAGCGCGTCGAAGTCGACCTCGAACCCGAGGAGGGTTTCGAGGACTTCGAGCACGGCTTTCGCGCTCTTCGGGTCGACGAGGTAGCCCGAGGTCTCGCCCATCAGGCAGACGGCGTCGAACCCGCGGCGGCCGCCGAGGCCGAGCAGGAGGCCGCTAGTTCCGACGATGCCGCCCGCGGGTTCGTCCGATCGGAACTCGACGCCCGCGTCTTCGAGGTCGTCCGTGAGCGAATCGTCGCTGACCGCGCCGACGACGCCGTACTCCTCGATGAGTTCTCCTGTGGGAACGCCGCCGAGCGCGAACAGTTCCGTCGCGCCGAACTCCCCAGCGATGTCGAGGAAGGCGTCCGTCACTCGGTAGTGCCCGGCGTTCTCCTGGGCTTGGTGGTCGCCCGTGAGCACGAGGAGGTCGCGGCCGTCCGTCTCGACGGCGTGCACCTCGACGTGCGCGAGTTCCGCGACACCGCCGTCGCCGACGGTCACCTGCGGCGGGAAGTGCTCCGAGTACACGCGTCGCACGAGCGTGCTGTCCCCCTCCTCCACGATGTGCTCGGCGACGAGTTTCCCGACGTGTCCGACGCCCGGAAGCCCCTCGACGAACACGGGGTCGGAGAGGTCGGCGTCCGCGACCGTCTCGATTTCGAGTTCCTGCATGCCCCTAGTCCCGAACGCGTCTCTTAAGAGCGCGTCGGTACTCCCCGTACGGGTCCTCGGGGTTGAACGGCGCTGGCGCGCTGTTCTCCGCGTCGCTCCCGCACTCGGGACAGCTAGAAGAGAGCGTGTACACCGGGCGGTCGTGGTCGCGGCACACCCGGATGTCGGACTTCACTGGTCTTCGTCGAGCTGGCGTTCGCGGTGGAACTCACCGCTCCCGCCGGCCGCGGCGATAGCGTCGGTCGCGCGGGCGGCGCTCGCTTCGAGTTCATCCTCCGCGGTCTTGTAGTTCGGCGCCTGCACCTTGATGCGGTACTCCGGCGACCCGACGTACGTCACGTCGAGGTCGATCTCGTCCGGAATTTCGTCGTCGCCCTCCGCGGCCTTCAAGGATTCCTTGATGTCGTCAACGCCGTCGCCCGCGGCGGATTCGAGGTGGACGTATCCCGTCACGGTGACGTAGGGGACGGAGACGTTGTCGCGTGCCGTGGCGACGATAGTCTCGATTTCGTCCTCGTCCAGGTCGGTGGATTCGAGCGCGTCCGGGCCGTGGATGGCCGCCTGTTCGAAGCCCTCGTAGAGACTCCCGAACTCGGCGAGCAGTTCGTTCGCGACGGCGCGGAACTGGTCGTCCTTCATGTCCTCGCCGAATGCGATGCTCATCCACTTGTCCGCCTTCTGCTCGTTCTTCCAGTCCTGAATCGCGTCCGAGCGCTGGTGGTCGTTGACGTCCTTGATGGAGAGGTCGATCTGCTGGGCGTCCGTGTCCACGTCGAGGACTTTCGCGACGACGGTCTGTCCCTCGCGAACGTGGTCGCGGACGTTCTTGATCCAGCCTGACGCGACCTCGCTGATGTGGACCAGCCCGCGCTTGTCCTCGTACTCCTCGAGGTCGACGAACACGCCGAAGTCCTCTATCTCGTCGACCTTTCCGACGACGAGTTCACCGGGCTCGGGCCAGCCTTCGTACTTCATCGAGTCTCGACGGTTTCGAGGACGTCGCCCTCGATGTCGGCCTCCCCGCCGGTCGGGCGTGCGAGCGTCGTGCCGCAGACGGCGCACGCGACCTCGCTGGAGGCTTTCCCGAAGACGACCTGTTCGTTCTCACAGTCCGGACATTCGACGGTGTAGAAGTTCCCGGGCATTATTCTTGAAGCTCCAGTCGGCCGGCGCGCCATCCCTCGCGAAGGTGGGCCTTCCCACACTCGCTGCAGCGGTACTTCAGGTCCGTCTTCTTGGTGGGCTTGTCGCCACCGGGGACCTTCGAGAACTTACCGGCGTTCCCGATGCGGGAGGTCTTCCGGGCGCGCTGACGGCCGTTGACTTTCGTCATGCCGGAGGTGCGACCGGAGCGGACCTTCTCGACCTCGTGTTCGTTGTGTTCGTTGCAGTGCGGGCAGTACGTGTTGAAGCGGCGTGGCATCTGCATAGTGAATCGACTCTTGTCGTCTGCTTCGACTGGGGGCCTTAAAATCCGCACGGTTCGACCCCGGCTAGTCCCCGACCCACCGAAACACCAATGGCGTGCGAGACGTACGCACGCCCGTGTCTCGACGCGCCCTCCTCGCGTGTATCCTCCTGGTCGTGTTCGCGGGTGTCGCCGCGCCCGCCGCGGCCCGTCCGCCGCCCGAAGACGCGGACGGGTTCCCCGCGTTCGCGGGCGAGCGCTACGACTACCCCGCATCGAGCGTCGAACGCGTCTCCGTGACCGTCGATGTCGCCGCGAACCGCACGAGCGCGTGGACGGAACGCGCCACCCTCGCGAACCCCGAGACAGTCGATGCGTTCCGCGGGAACGACACGCTCCGCCGCCTCGTCGTCGCCGACGCGTTCGACCACCGGTTCGGCCACGCGACGACGGACCGACGCTCCCACCTCAACGACGATACGCTCGTCGTGACGTACCGCCTCGACGGCGCCGTCCACACCGGGCCCGGCGGCGGCGTGCTGTTCGCGCCGTTCGCGGGCTACGGGAACGACTACCGGCCGGACGGCGCGGACGTGACGATTCGCGCACCCGCCGGCTACCAGGTGACTGACGCACCGACCCAGATGGCCGTCCGTGCGAGCGTCATCCGGTGGAACGAATCCACCGGCGCGGGGTCCGCCGGCGTCTCGCCCGGTCTCGTCACGTTCGCTCCGGACGGCACGGCGCTCGCCGAGGTTCGCGGTGAACTCGCTGTAGCCGCGACCTACGGTCCGACGACGCTCCGCACCGCCGCGGGCGGAACGGTCCTCTACGGACCCGGGTTCGGTCTCCTGCTCGCCGGTGTCCTCGGCCTCTCGGCCGCCCTCCTCGGTACCCCGAGCATCGTGTCCAGCAGGAAGCGACTCGAAGGTATAGGATTCGCCGCCGCCCTCGTCGCGCTCTTCGCGTGGGTGCTCGTTACGTCCTATCCCGACACCGGCGTCACGCCCGGCGTCGTCGTGCCGTGGTGGCTGGTCGTGCTCACCGTCACGCTCCCCGCGGGCGTGCTCGGCGTCGTGTTGCTCGCACTCGCCCGGCGGTACGCCCGCGGAGGAGTGCGAAGCGTTTAATCGGCCGCCCGCGGAACCTCACTCCATGAAGCGGCTCATCATCGACGGGGACCCCGGTGTTGGGAAGGACGCCGTCATCGAACACGACGGCGAGGAACAGGTCCTCTTCGGCATCTCGCGGAACGGCGACTGGCACGGGCCGAAGCGCGTCCAGCTCTGGTGCACGATGGGCACCGAGGACGAGCGCGAGGACTTCGAGAAGCGGAACTTCGTCCCGCAGTGGCTCGACGTGGAGCGCGTGGACGCGGACGACGTGACCGTCGTCGACCCGAAGAGCGCGCGAACCTAAGCGGCGAGCGCGGACTGGTTCACCGCGTACACCGTCACGCCCTCATTCTCGTAGGCGACGCGGATTCCGGGTTCGGACGCGAACGATACTGAGCCGTAGGCGTCGCGTTCGAGCGGCCCGTAGTAGATGTACTGGACGTCGTAGTAGTCGAGGAGCACCGCGCGGGACTCCGCGCTGTCGAGCGTGTAGAGGAAGTTCACGTCGCGGGCGCGGCGGTCGTAGACGGCCGAATCGTGGTAGTTCCGTGCGTGTACCCAGCCGGCGACTGTCGGGATGCCGGTGAGGCTGGACGCGGGGTTCGCCCACTGGTAGATGTCGCTGCTCGGCCGTGAGACGATGGTGGGCTGGCCGTCGATGTTCTCGTCCATCCACTCGATAGCGGCGGCCTCGTGCGGATGGTAGTCCTCGGCGGTCTCGAACGCGTCGAGGGACGGGTCGCCCATGTCCGCGAAGTGCCGGGAGAGCGAGAGCGACGCGTACGGCACGCAGAGCGAACAGACGAGAAGGACGACGAGCGCGACGCGAAGCGCGGTCGCGCGGTCGGCGCGGAGGCTGTCGAGTCGGTCGCGGGCATGTGGGAGGAAGCCGGCGAGCGCGACGCCGCCCGCGATAGCCCAGAGCACCCAGACCTGCGCGTACGTCTTGAACACGGTGTTGAATCGGCCCGCGCCGGCGGCGTCGTTCAGGTACGCGAACTCCACGAGCACGACGAGCCCCGCGCCCGCGACGACGAGCATCGTCTCGTAGCCCGCGTCGCGCCGGCGGAGGACGTACCAGCCGACGGCGACGAGCGGACCGGCGAGCGCCAATCCGACGAGGTCGAACAGCCAGCCGAACGCCGCGAACGCGAGGAGCGCGGCGATGACCGCAGCGGCGAGCACGCGTCCGTCGCGGTCGCGGGCGGTCTTCCGCGCGAGGTACGCGGCGAAGGTGGCGAGGAACGCGCCGTGCACGAGCACGAACGGCCCGAGCGGGCTGCGTTCGGGAAGGACGGCGAGGGTCTGTTTGCTCGCGCCGGCGAGGAGCACGCTGGTGACGAACGGCCACGTCCACGCGAGCGCGAGCGGGACGGCGGGAAGCACGAGCAACAGAGCGACAATCGGACGCACTATCTCCGCGCGAACGCCGGCGAGCGACGGGCGGACGCGTGCGGGGAGGAGCGTCCACGGCGGTTCGGGAGCGAGCGCGAGCGCCAGCCACGCCAGCCCAACACCTGTCGGGAAGCTCCAGGTGTTCGTCGCGAGGAGCAATCCGAGGACGGGCGGGAACGCGCCGTAGACGAGGAGGCGGCGACGCCACGCGCGCTCGGCGCGCCAGTACGCGTAGAGCACGGCGAGCGCGGCGACGAGCACCGTGACGCTCATCATGTGCGCGTGCAGGTCGCCGTTCAGGTACGCGAACAGCGGGAACTCGTTGATAGTGCCCGGAATGACGCGGCTCGCCGGCCAGTACGAGAACGTCCCCGGGTCGATGACCGCCTTCGAGTACGGGACGCCGACGAGGTCGGCGAGCCAGTGACCAACGCCGTCCGGGAGGAGCGTGACGACGACACGGACCGGCGGGCGGAGGTTACTCGCGAGGCCGAACAGGAGCGCGGCGAGCACGCCGCCCGCGAGCGGTCGGTAGCCACGATGGCGCGCGAGTTCGCGTCCGAACCCGAAGACCGCGGTGACGGCCATCGCGTAGAACGACGCGAGCGCTGGCCCGTACGCGAACCGGGGGTCGGTTCCGGCGAGCGTCGTGAATATCGCGGCGACGAGGTGGCCGCCGTAGTAGTAGACGACGTGCTCGCCCGCGAACCAGAAGTCCTCGGGCGGCAGCGCGTCACCGCGGAGGAGCGACCGCAGGAGACCGTAGTCGAGGAACTTCTCGCCGCCGCCCGCGTACACGCCGGGGTCCGCCGCGCGAACCGCTATCAGGAACAGGAACGCGACCGAGAAGACGCCCAGCGTCGCCGCGAGCGCGCGCCGCTCGACGTCGAGGCCGTTCCGCGCGAGCCACAGCGACACGCCCGCGAACACGACGAGCACGCCGAGAACCATCGGCAGACCGAACGAGACGCGTCCGAGCCAGAGAACGGGCACCGTCACGCACACGACAACGAGCGGGAGCGCGACGAACGCCCCGCCGTCGCGCGCGTCCGGCAGCAACCGCGACGCCACCGGCACGCCCAAGCCGAGCAGCGCCACCAGCAACACCCACCACACAAGCACGACCGCGTACTCCATCACCACGAACACCCGCGGCCGACGGCATACGCTTTGGGATATTCCCCACCGGCCTACGTACGCCGCTTGCGAAGCCCCGCGAGCGCCCACGCCACCAACACCACGCCTTCGAGCCGCGCCGCGACGTACACCCACGACTCCAGCTCGACCGTCCGCCCGTCCTTCGCCGCCAGTTCCATCCAGAAATCCACGAACTGCCGCGGAACCACCAACTCAAGCACGCCTACCGCCAGCGCGAGCACGCGAACCAACATACTCCCGACTACGCACACGACGCCCATAGCCATTGAGGAGTCCGACAACAACCCGAAAACTACGCGACCACGAAATAGACAACACGACGAAAATTCGTTCGGAGAATAGCGGGAGGTAGATTTGAACTACCGATCTCCGGGTTATGAGCCCGGCGGAATCTCCTGGCTATCCCATCCCGCTACCAGTTTGTAGTCGAGTCCGACGAATAAGGGTTGTGATTCGGTCGCCGTGTGGGAGTTACACCCTCAGTCGAGTTCGTCGAGCAGGGCGTCAGCGGCGGCCGCGGATGACTCGGGGCCACGGGCAGTGACGAGGTCGCCGTCGACGGTCACGGAGGTGTCGGCGTCGAGTTCGGCGTCCCAGTCGCCGCCCGCTGCTTCGACTTCCTCCTCGACCCAGTAGGGGAGTTTCCGGCCGTCGGGCATCCGGCCGTGGTCGTCGACGATACCCTCCTCCCAAGCGTTCGGGAAGCCGGTGACCGCGCGACCGTCGACGAGGAACCCGCCGTCGTCGTCGCGGGTGAACGCGAGGATGCCGACCGCGTGACAGACGACGAGCGCCTTTCCGTCGTCGCCCGCGACCGCGTTCCGGAGGAGGCGGCGGGCGTCCCGGTCCTGATTCACGTCCCACGCGGTGCCGTGGCCGCCCGGGAACACGACCGCGTCGTACCCCTCGGCGTCGACCGCCGCGAGCGGTTCGGGGTCGTTCAATCGGTCGTCGTTCTCGTGCACGTCGCGCACGAACGTCGCCGTCTCCTTGCCGACCTCGTCGGGGTCGGCGGAGCGCTCGTCCAGCACGGGCGGCGACCCGGACGGCGTCGCGACCGTGATATCGAACCCCTCGCTATCGAGCGTCGTCAGTGGTTCCGCGCACTCTTCGCCCCAGTAGCCTTCCTCACTCACAACAAACAACGCGCGAGACATACATAGAGGAACAAACGGCGCGAGGAAAAGACGTGTGGCGGCGGTGGCGAGTGCCGGTTAGTCGTCGGCCGGTTCGACCGTCTGCGACACGTCGTCCGAGTGGAGGTAACAGGCCGCCGGATGGCCGGTTTCCGTGTCCAGAAGTTCGGGCTCGGCGGTCTCACACACCGTCTCGAACTCCTCGGAGAGCAGCGAGCGAGCGGCGTCGAGGTTCCGTTGCACGATGTCGTCGAGCGCCTCGTCGAGCACGGATTCGGCCGCGCTACTCGTGAGTTGCTTCGGGATGTCGTGCTCGCGGCGCAGTTCGTCCTTCATGCGCTCGCGCTCGGACTCGGTCGCGGACTCGTCGTCGTCGACGCCGACGAACTCGCGCAGTCCGTCGACGTCGACGCCGTGTTCGTCCATCGCGACGCGGAGATTCATCACGCCACGCCAGTTCTCCTGTTCGAACTCGTAGCCCTCGGGCTGAATGACTTCCGGACACCGCGAGTGGAAGTTACAGCCGGACGGCGGGTCGGAGGGGTTCGGCACCTCTCCGTGGAGCCCCGCGTCGATACCGCGCGAGTCAAGGTCGACGGTCGGAATGGACCGGAGGAGCGCGCGCGTGTACGGATGCTGGGGGTTCTCGAAGAGGTCTTCCGTCGAACCGATCTCCACAATCTTCCCGAGGTACATCACCGCGACGCGGTCGCAGACTTCGCGCACGACGCTCATGTCGTGACTGATGAAGAGGATGGAGAGGTCGAACTCGTCCTGGATATCCTGCAGCAGCGAGAGAACTTCCGCCTGCACGGACACGTCGAGCGCGCTCACCGGCTCGTCGGCGACGATGAGCCGAGGATTCACGACGAGCGCGCGGGCGAGCGCGACTCGCTGCTTCTGGCCGCCCGAGAGTTCGTGCGGGTACCGGTCGGCGTCGTCGGCGTTCAGGCCGACGCGCTCCAGGAGGTTTCGCGCGATTTCGAGACGGCGCTGGCGCGGCCCGACGTTGTGAATCCGGAGCGGCTCCGAGATGGATTCCCCCATCGTCATCCGGGGGTCGAAGCTCGAATCCGGGTTCTGGAAGATCATCTGCGCCTCGCGGCGGAACCGCTTCAGTTCGGTGTCGTCGTACGTCGTGATGTCCTCGCCGTCGAAGTTCACGCTCCCCTCTGTCGGGTCCTCCAGGCGGAGGATGCTCTCCGCCGCCGTGGACTTCCCACAGCCGGATTCGCCGACGAGCCCGACGGTTTCGCCGGGCGCGATGTCGAACGAGATGCCGTCGACCGCGCGCACGCGGCCGACCTCCGTGTTCAACAACCCCTGCGTTATCGGGTAGTGCTTCTTGAGGTTCCGGACTTCGAGGAGCGGTTCGCCGCGGTCCGTGGATCTGGATAGCTGCTGGCTCATCGTTCACCTCCGTCGGTGGTTACGTCCTGCTGGTTCGCGCTCTGCGCGTTGTCGAACGAGAGGTCGGACGCGTCGTACCCCGGCCCGTAGTAGACACACGAGGCGTCGTGCGACCCCTCGATAGTGTGTAGGGGCGGCTGGTCGCCCGTCCGACAGTCCTCGGTCGCGAACTCACACCGGGGGTGGAACCGACAGCCGTCCGGTGGGTTCGTGACGCTGGGAAGCGATCCCGGGATGCGGTTCATCGACCGGCCGCGGCCCGGGAGGCACTCGATGAGCGCGTTCGTGTACGGATGCGAGGGGTTCTGGAACACGTCCTCGACCGTTCCGGTCTCCATGACCTTCCCGGAGTACATCACCACGACGCGGTCCGCGATCTCGGAGACGACGCCGAGGTCGTGCGTGACGAAGATGATGCTCATCCCCATCTCCTCCTGGATGTCCTCGAGGAGGCGGAGGATTTGCGCCTGAATCGTCACGTCGAGCGCGGTCGTCGGCTCGTCCGCGATGAGGAGGTCGGGGTCGCAGGCGAGCGCCATCGCGATGAGCACGCGCTGTTTCATCCCGCCCGAGAACTCGTGCGGGTAGTCGTCGACGCGCGCGCTCGCTTCCGGAATCCCGGTCTCGTCGAGCAGTTCGATGACGCGCCGCCGCACCTCCTTCTTCGAGAGGTCGTCGCGGTGGATGCGGAGCGTCTCCCCGATCTGTCGGCCGACCTTGTACACGGGGTTCAGTCCGTTCTGCGGGTTCTGGAAGATGTGACTGATGCGGTTTCCGCGGATTTCCTGGAGTTCCTTGTCGGTCATCGACGTGAGGTCCATCCCGTCGAACGTGACGGACCCCTGCACGATTTCGCCGGGCGGCATGTCCAGGATCTTCGTGATTGACTCGCTCGTCACCGTCTTCCCGCTGCCGGACTCGCCGACGATGGCGACGGTCTCGCCCGGTTCGACGTCGAACGAGACGCCGTCGACGGCGTACGCGGTGCCGTCCTCGGTGTGGAAGTGCGTCTTCAGGTCTTCGACCGAGAGGAGCGGCTCACTCATAGGCCGCCACCTCCGCCGACCTCCTGACGCGGGTCCATCGCGTCACGCATCGCCTCACCGACGTAGTAGAACGCGAGCACGGTGAGGAACAGGAAGATACCCGGAATCGTGGATATCCACCAGGCCTGCTCGATGTTCGCCTGACCGGCCGCGATGGTCCGACCCCACGAGAACGTGTTCGGGTCGCTGAACCCGAGGAACGCGAGCGACGCCTCGCCGAGAATGAACCCGGGGACGGCGACGGTCGCGCTGATGATGATGCTGTTCGCGGAGTTCGGAATCAAGTGTTGGCGGACGACGTACAGCATGTTCGCGCCGGACGCCTGTGCGGCCATGATGTACTCCTCCGCGGAGCGCTGGAGCGCCTCGCCACGCACCGTCCGGGCGACGCCCTCCCAGCTGAAGAACCCGAAGAGGAGTATGATCATCCAGAGCTTACTGCCGAAGAGGTACGTCAGCAGGAGCAGGAGCATGAACGTCGGGAAGACGGACTGGATGTCCGTGTACCGCATGAGGACTTCGTCCATCCAGCCGATGTCCATCGCGGTCGCGAGCGCGGCGACCGCGCCGACGAGGGAGCCGATGAGGACCGTGAACACGGTCGCGATGAAACCGACTTCCATGCTGACGCGCATCCCGTACACGACGAGCGCGAGGACGCCGCGTCCCTCAGCGGACGTCCCGAACGGGTACTGCATCGTTCCCGTCTTTTCGACGCCGTTGATGGTTGCGGTGACGCCGGCGGGCGGGAGGATTCGGTTGTCGAACCGGATCTGTGGCGGGTCGACGAAGACCGGCCCGAGGATGCCGACGACGAAGATGAAGCCGAGCCAGGCGAGCGCGATGACGGCCATCTTGTTCTTCTTGAACCGCTTCCAGTAGAACTGCCGCATCCGTGTGTTCTTGTAGAGCGGGTAGAACCCGTGGAAGAACATCGCCACGATCGTCACGAGGAACATCCACTCGACACTGAGAACGTCCCAGCCGAAGATGAGCGGATGTGCGTTCTCAATGACGTAGTGGTCGTACACGAAGAGCGCGGCGATTGTGAGGTACGACAGCAGCTCCACGAGTCCGGCTCGAGTGAGGGCGAACGTCGAGACATCTTGGGAGTCCCACTCGATGTCCTCGAACGAGATGTCGTTGTAATCTGATGACATAGTTATCTGTTACCGTAGTCGATTCGCGGGTCAAGCACGACGTACGCGATGTCCTCGAGGAGGTTCCCGAGGATCGCGAGGAACACCGTGAGCAGGGTGGTCGCCAGGATGAGCGCCGTGTCCTGCTCGACGATTGCGGTGTACGTCATGTACCCGAGTCCGGGAATCGCGAATATCTGTTCGATGATCACGGAGCCCGACCAGAAGATCGCGAGGAGGCTCCCGACGAAACTCGTCGAGAGCGGCACCGCCGCCATCCGGAGGACGTGGTGAATCATGAGGCGGTACTGGCTCGCGCCCTTCGCTTTCGCGACCTTGACGAACTCTTGGTTCATCTGCTCAAGCGCCTGCGCTCGCGAGTACCGCATCTGCCACGCGAGCGACGCCGTGAGCAGCACCGTGATGGGGAGTACGAGTTGGAGGAAGTTCTTCACCGATATCCACCCGTACTCCAGTGGTATGCCGCTCTGGTAGTACACCGGAAGGGCGTTTATATTCACCCCGAATAACATTATCAGGACGATGGCGAACCAGAAGTTCGGGATGCTGATGCCGAAGAACGCCACGAACGACCCGGCGTAGTCAGTGACCGTGTACGGTTTGTACGCCGAGTACAGGCCGATACCGTAGCCTATCAGGGTCGATAGTATGAGGACCGGTATGGCGTACTGCGCGGTGAACTTCCATGCGTCAAGTATCGCTGGAATCACCGCCTGTGACCGTGAGTCGGACCACCCCCAGTTCAGGGTCGCCATGTTCACCATGTAGTTCACGTACCGCTCCGTGACGGGCGTGTCGAGGCCTTGCCGTTCACGGTACTGCTCTCTACACTCAGCGGGGTCGTCACCGGATGTGGCGCAGCTCATCATCGCCTGCATCTCGCCCTGGTTCGGGGACGCAGTGACGAGCGCGAACGTGAACGTGAGCGCGATCCATACCGCGACGAACGTCCACAGAACGCGCTTTGCTATATACCATTTCATAAATACGAGGTGTCGATAGGGTGGTGGAGGTTCTAGCGGCCGCTCGAACCGTTCGAGAAGAACATCCGCGTGGATGAACGATCCTGGAGCATCTTCCAGTAACTGTCCGGCGGGCTCTCGCCGATGTTCTGCACCTGGTTGCGGTACGCGTAGTAGTTGTACGGGTTGTACTCGAAGATGACCGGACGCTCTTCGGAGAGGTAGAGCAGCATCTCCTGAATCGTGCTCTGTGCGGCTTCACGGCTCTCCGCGGTCTGTGCCTCGTCGCGCATCGCGGCGAGGTTCTCGTCCGGCGTGTACCCGTACGCGTTGAAGTTACCCTTCTCGCTGAACAGGCTCGCGATGGTACCCGCGGGCGTGAGCGGACCGTACCCGAACCCGAGCGTCAGCATGAAGTCCCAAGAGTTCCCGGAGACGACCTCGTCCCACGGACCGGGGTTGTAGGGACCGCCGGAGGTGTTGTCCTCGCCGTACCCGATGGTACCGGAGAATCCGGACGCCTTCTGCCCCGGCGCGAAGTAGTTGCTGAGGAGGCTCGTCCAGGAGGTGGTTTCCTGGTTGAGCGCGATACCGACCTGGCTCAGCCGCTGCTTGAGGTAGGCGGCGCGCAGGTCGTCCGTTTCGCCGGACTGGTAGACGACCGTAAGTTCGACCTGGTTGCCGTCCGGGCCGACGAACGTGTCGCCGCTGTAGCCGTAGTCGCTCGACGTCCCCTCCTTGAGGAGCTCCTTCGCCTTGTCGATCGACCCGTCGAACGTCACGGGGTCGTCGGGCGCGTACGGACCCCAGGACGGGTGGAGCGTGTTCTGGGTCGCAGCGCGACCCTCGGAGATGTTCTCGACGACGAAGTCGTTGTTGTAGATGTGCGCCATCGCGTGCCGGACTTTCTTGTTCCGGAGCTGACTCCAGCCGTTCGCGCGGTGGTTGATGCCGAGGTAGCCCGACCAGGACCGGTACGGGTTCTGGTAGAGCTGGAGGTTGTCGGAGTCGTTCCCCTCGTACGACCCGACCTGCGTGGACGGGATGAACGTCGCGTCGATCTCGCCGGCCTGTAGCGCCTGCCGTGCGGTCTGGGCCTTGTCGAAGTACTGGAAGTGGTACTCGTCGAAGTACGGCGCTTCGGTGAAGATTTCGGGGACGCGGTCGTCGTTCGCGGCCGCCTCACGGAGGTAGTAGTCCTCCCCGCGTTCGAACTCCATGACGGACTGCTGGGACCACCGCTTGAGGTCCCACGGCCCGAGGTTTCCGTTGAAGGTTGCGCGCATGATGGCGTTGTCCTGCGCGAGCCCCTCCGCGTTCTGGTCCTCGACGTAGGACTGCGCGATCGCCTTCGGAATCGGGAACATGTACGAGAGCGGCTCGTTGTACGGGAAGAACGGCCGCGAGTTCGGGATGGTCTCCCGAATCGTGTACTTGTCCACTTTCTCGAACTGGATCGGTTCTTCGTTGCTACCGACGGTGAACTCGGAGGCGTACGTGAAGTTCGCCCAGTCGGCCGTCCAGATGTTGTCGATACACCAGAGGTAGTCGTCCGCGGTGAGTTCTCCGTGCCCTTCGCCGAACTGGAGGTTCTCGCGGAGTTTGATGTCGATCTGGTTGACCGGCTGCTCGACGGTCATGTCTTCGAACCAAAGCGGGAGGAAGTCCGAGTATGCGGGGCTCTCGCGGACGTACCCCAGGTCCATGACCATCTCTGCTCGCGCGGAGGTCTCACCGTCACCGACGCGGAAGACGTTCAGACCGTTCGTGTTTCCGGTAGTCCCGTAGATGAACGTCCCGCCGGACGGGATCTCGTCCTGCGACACCGTGGTACCCGAGGTCGTGGTACCCGAGGTCGTCGTGTCGCCCCCGCCGCTGTTACAGCCCGCGAGGCTCGCGGCCACACCGGTCGCGGCCATGTACTGCATGACGCGACGACGGTCGAGACCACCCTCACCGCCGTCTTCGTCGCTCTGTTGCTTCCGTCTCTTGTTGCCGGATGGCATGCTATGGAAAAACAAACATGTGCATAAATATCCTTCGATACCAGCGGGTGTGTTCGAGACGAGCGTGGTTCGCTACGATTCCTAAGACGCTGAAAGAAGTTGGCTAAAATCCTAAACCATCACGAAAGTACGTTACCGGCCGCGTGTTCGCCCCGTCAGTAGTCGCCGTCCGCGTCCGTAATGACGACTTCGCCGTCGACCACGTCGACGTTGATGAGCGTCTTCACGTTGATGTCGGACTCGTCGAGTTCGTTCGGCCCTTCCTTCTTGATGACCGCGACCACGTCACTGACGTCCGCGCCGATGTGGTCGAGCGCGTCGGTGATGGCGCGCAGCGTCCCGCCCGTGCTGAGCACGTCGTCGAGCACGAGCACGCGGTCGCCCTCGTGTACGTCGTTGATGTACATCTCGGACTCCGAGTATCCCGTCTGCTGAGTGAGCGAGACCTCGTCCTCGAGGCCGTAGGAGCGCTTGCGAATGACGACCAGCGGGATGTCCGTCATCAGGCTGACTGCGGTGGAGATGTGGATACCCATCGCCGCGGGCGTGACGATTTTGTCCACACCCTCGATTTCGGCCTTGCGAATGATCTTGATCACGATTTCGCGAAGGAGTCCGGGTTCGAGGACGGGGACGCCGTCGCTGATCGGGTGCACGAAGTACTGGTAGCCGTCTTTCTCGATAATCGGCGCGTCGAGGAGAGACCGCTTGAGCCTATCCATGTTGACGCTACGTGCCCCTGGAGTAAAAACTGACGAATCGCCAAGAGCGAACGATTAAGTTACGAGTGCCCCATCGTTCTGCCGTGCAACCAACCCCCGACCTACCGGTAGTGCTCGCGCTCCTCGCACTGCCGTTCGTCGCCGCCGCGGTTACGCCGCTCGTCCATCGGCTCTTGGGCGAACGCACGGCGTACTTCGCGGCGGTCGTGGCGCTCGCCTGTTTCGGGCTCGCCGCGTCCCAGTACGGAACGGAGGGTGTCGTCGCCGTGCAGTGGATTCCCGCACTCGACGTTTCGCTCAGCCTCTACGTGGACGGGCTCTCGCTGCTCGTCGCGTTCCTCGCGTCCGGCGTGGGCGTGCTCGTGTTCACGTACTCCGCGGGCTACATGCACGGCGAACCCGGCCTCGCGAAGTACTACGCGACCCTGCTCGCGTTCATGGGGTCGATGCTCGGCGTCGCGCTCGCCGCGGACCTCGTCGCGCTCTTCGTGTTCTGGGAGCTCACCAGCATCGCGTCGTTCGTCCTCATCGGTCACTACTCCAGTCAGGACTCGGCGCTGTACGCCGCCCGGAAGTCAATGTTCGTCACCGTCGGCGGCGGCCTCTTCATGCTCGTCGGGTTCGTTCTGCTCGCGAACGCCACCGGGACGTTCAGCATCGCGACGATGCTCGACCAACCCGAACTCGTCCGGGAGGCGCTGCGCTCGCAGGGCGTTCTCCTCCCCGTCGTCGTTCTCGTCGGTATCGGTGCGGCCGCGAAGTCCGCGCAGGTCCCGCTCCACATCTGGCTGCCGGACGCGATGGAAGCACCGACGCCGGTGTCGGCGTTCCTCCACTCCGCGACGATGGTGAAAGCCGGCGTCTACCTCGTCGGCCGCCTCCGCCCCGTCCTCGTCACCGACGAGTGGACGCTGCTGTTCGCGACGCTCGGACTCGTCACGATGACCGTCGCCGCCGTACTCGCCATCGCCGCGACCGACATCAAGCAACTGCTCGCGTACTCCACCGCCAGCCACCTCGGCCTCATCGTCGCCGGATTCGGGTTCGCCTCCGTGCTGGGCGCGGAGACGGGCGCGTTCCACATCCTGAACCACGCGATGTTCAAAGCGCCGCTGTTCCTCGTCGCCGGCATCGTCGCGCACGAGGCCGGAACTAGGAAGCTCAGCGAACTCGGCGGCCTCAGACGCGACCTCCCGATAACGGCCGCCGTCACGGTCGTCGCGGCGCTCGGGATGGCGGGCGTCCCGCCGTTCAACGGATTCTACTCGAAGGAGTTCCTCTTCGAGACCACGTACGAATTTGCCGCGCACGCGGGCGGCCTCGCGTGGGTCGTCCCCGCGGTCGCCGTGCTCGGGAGCGTGTTCACGTTCCTCTACTCGGTTCGCTTCCTCATGCTGTTCTTCGGGAAGAAACCGAGCGCGCTCGGGCACGTCCACCGCCCGCCGCTCACGATGCTCGCACCGCCCGTCCTGCTCGCTTTCGTCGCGGGCGCCATCGGACTCAACGGACTGCTCGCGTCCTTCCACGTCGGCTTCGCGCCCATCACGGAGTTCGTCGCCCGCATCGTCGAGAGCACGGCCGCGGGCGGGCACGGCGGCCACGAGTTCGCCTACTACGTCCCGACCTACGTCAGCCCTGCGCTCGCGATGAGCGCCACGACCATCGCGCTCGGTCTCGCTGCCTACCCGGCCTACGGCCGCATCCATCGTGCGCTCCACACGCTCTTCCGCGCCGTCCCGCCGATTCGCGCCGACTGGTGGTACGACACGGCCGTCGGCGGTCTCGGCGGCGTCTCCCGCGGCACCGCGCGCGTCGTCCAGACGGGCCGGCTTCGGACGTACGCCGCGTGGACGCTCGCCGCCACGGCGTCCCTCGCGCTCGCCGGGTACGCGGCCGTCGGCGCGACCCTCCCGCCGCTCACGTACTCGCTCTCGATTCCACTCTTGCTCGTCCTCCTCACCGCCGTCGTCGCCGCGGCCGCGGTGACGGTCGCGCCCTCGCACACGACGGGTGTGCTCACGCTCTCCATCCTCGGATTCATGCTCGCCATCTTCTACATCCTGGCGAGCGCGCCCGACCTCGCGCTCACCCAGCTCGTCGTCGAGACGCTCGTGCTCGTCATCTTCCTGCTCGTGCTCGACCGCCTGCCGTCCTACTACGGCGAAACCCGGCTCTCCCGGAAGCTCCGGGACGCCGGCCTCTCACTCCTCGTCGGCGCGACGGTCACCGTGACCGTCCTGTTCGCTACCGCGGGCAGCGACCCCGCCACGAGCCTGAACCCCGTTTCCGGCATCGACACCGAACGCATCGTCGAACTCGCGGTGAAGGAGGGCGGCGGGACGAACGTCGTGAACGTCATCCTCGTCGACCTGCGCGCGTTCGACACGCTCGGCGAAATCGGCGTCGTCGCAATCGCCGCGCTCTCCGTCGTGACGCTCATCGCGATGCGGGAACGCGGAGGTGAAGCGGAATGAGCACGATAATTCTCCGGACGGTCACTCGACTCGCCGTCCCCATCGTGTTCATCACGTCGTTCGCGCTGTTCCTCCAGGGCCACAACCTCCCCGGCGGCGGGTTCATTGCTGGCGTCCTCACCGCCACCGGCCTCGCGCTCGTCTACATCGCGTACGGGCTCGACTTCCTCGAGGAAACCGTCTTCCGGCGGTCCATCGGCGGGAGCGTCGAACACATCCAGCACGGACTGGTCTCCGACTACCGCCGACTGTTCGCGGTCGGCCTCGCCGTCGCCGCCGCGAGCGGTCTCGTGTTCATCGCGCTCGGCATGCCGTTCATGTCGTACGGTTACACGTACGGGTCGTTCCCGCTCTACGACCACATCGAACTCGCGTCCGCGGTGGTGTTCGACTTCGGCGTCTACTGCGTCGTCGTCGGCAGCCTCCTCACGATACTCTCGGTGGTGGGACAAGAATGACAGAAACAACGCTCGCCGTCGTGCTCGGCGCACTGTTTGCGTTCGGAACCTACCTCGTCCTCCGCCGGGACGTGGTGCGCGTCGTCTGGGGTGTCACCATCATCAGTCAGGCCGCAAACGCCTACCTCATCACGATGGGCGACATCGCCGGGTCGGTGCCCGTCCTCAGCCACCACGGCCCGCCGTTCTCCGGGACGACCGACCCGCTCGTGCAGGCGCTCGTCCTCACCGCCATCGTCATCGGATTCGGGACGACCGCGTTCGCGCTCGTCCTGACGTACCGCGTCTACGAAGAACACGGCACCATCGACCTGGAGGAACTATGAATCAGTTCGTCATCGCGCCGTTACTCGTCGCTCTCTGCACAGCAATCGTCACGCTCCTCACCCGCCGATTCGGCCGCGCTCAGCGCGCGCTCAGCGTGCTCGGCGCCGTCGGGTACGTCGCCGCAGTCGCGTGGCTCATCACCGCCGTCTATCCCGCGGGCGACCCCGCCGTCTACCACCTCGGTGACTGGGTCGCGCCGTACGGCATCGTGCTCGTCGCGGACTCGCTGTCCGCGTTCATGCTCGCTATCTCGGCCGTCGTCACGCTCCCCGCGCTCGTGTACGCGACCCGGCACGTCTCCGCGTTCGGCCAGAAGGTGTCCTTCCACCCGCTCTTCCACCTGATGGTGGTCGGCGTCACCGGCTCCTTCCTCACCGGCGACATCTTCAACCTCTTCGTGTGGTTCGAGGTGATGTTGCTCTCCAGTTACGTCCTCGTCGTCTTCTACGCGGGGCCGGAGCAGACGACGGCGACCCTGCGGTACGTCGTCCTCAACCTCGTTGGGAGCGCCGTCATGCTGCTCGCCATCGGCGGCCTGTACGCCGCGACGGGCACGCTCAACATGGCGGACATGGCGCACCGCCTCGCGAACGCCCAGCAGTACGGCGTCCACGTCACGCCCGTGCTCGGCCTCACCGCCCTCCTGTTCGCGGTGTTCATGGTGAAAGCCGGCGCGGTTCCGTTCCACTGGTGGGTGCCGGACGCGTACGCCGCCGCACCCGCACCCGTCTCCGCCGTGCTCGCGGGCGTCGTGAAGAAGGTCGGCGTCTACGCGGTCATCCGCCTCTACTTCACCGTGTTCGCCGCCGCGCCGCTCACCGACCTCGCCGTGCCCGGCGACACCGTTCTCGGGTTCTTCGGCATCGTCCTGCTCGCGATGGCCGTGCTGAGCATGCTGTTCGGCGGGCTGGCGGCCGTCGGCCAGCGCGACCTCGACCGCCTGCTCGCGTATTCGAGCATCGGCCAGGTCGGCTTCATCCTCGTCGCGCTCGCCGCGGCCGCGCTCCGCCCCGAATTCGCCGCCGTCGGCATCACTGCCGCGCTCGTCTACTCGCTCACGCACGGCCTCGCGAAGGGCCTGCTCTTCCTCCTCGCCGGCGTCGTCGAGGACGCCACCGGTACCATTCGACTCGACGAACTCGGCGGCCTCGCCCGAACGTCACCGGTCGTCGCCGGCGCGTTCCTCCTCGGCGGCCTCGGCCTCGTCGGCATCCCACCATTGGTCGGATTCTTCGGGAAGTTCCTCGTGTTCGACGCGCTCGCCCGGGCCGACGTGGTCGTCGGCCTCGCGGCGGCGCTCGTCGGCGCGATACTCACCGTCGCCTACGTCTCCAGCGCGTGGAACCGCGGGTTCTGGGGTGAACCCTCGGCCGCGGTCGAGGGCTGGGACGCCGACTCCGTGCAGGTCGCGTGCGTCGTCGTCCTCGCGCTCGGCGTCGTCGCCGCGGGCGTCGGCTTCAGCCCGATTCTGGAGTTCGCTCGCGCGGGCGCTGACGCCGCAATCGACCGCAGCGCGTACATCAACGCCGTCCTCGAACGCGGGGGTGGTGCGGCGTGAAACTCCCGATGAAACGCTGGCAAGCAACTGGCGTCGCGCTCGCCGTCCTCTGGCTGTTCGTCCGCGGCGTCCGGTTCACGCTCCGGAACCTCGCGCAGGAGGCAGTCATCGGACTCGCGCTCGGCCTCCCGACCGCGTACGTGTTCCGCGAGTTCTTCACCGGTCGCGTCGACCTCGTGCGTCTCGCGCGCACCATCCCGTACTCCGTCCTATACATCGCGGTGTTCCTCTGGGAGCTCCTCACCGCGAACGTCGACGTGGCGCGCCGCGTCGTCGACCCCCGCCTCCCCATCGAACCGCGCGTCGTGACGGTGCCGCTGCGGGTCGAACGCGACATCGCCATCACGACCATCGCGAACAGCATCACGCTCACACCCGGCACGCTCACCATGGACTACGACGACGACCAGAACGCGCTCTACGTGCACGCAATGGCCGCCACGACGGACGAAGAGGTCATCGACCCCATCCGAACGTGGGAGGACTACGCGCTCGTCATCTTCGACGAGGAACTGAAACCCGGCGACCCCGTGTCCGCCCGAGCCGAGGAGAACGGGGGTGAGTCCGATGGCGAGTGAGGCCGCCGTTCCCGCGTTCCTCGACTACGCGGTGCACGCGGCGCTCGTCGTCGCCGCGCTCCTCACGCTCGCCTGCAGTTATCGCGTGATTCAGGGGCCGACGGTCCCGGACCGCGTGGTCGCGCTGGACACCATCGGCACGAACGTCGTCGCCATCGGCGTCCTGTTCGCGCTCGCGACCGGCCGCGGCCTGTTCGTCCTCATCGGACTCGTTCTGGCTATCGTCGGGTTCGTCAGCACCGTCACCGTCGCGAAGTACGTCATCGAGGGGGACATCATCCAATGAACACGCTCACCGCCGTCATCGTCACCGCGCTGCTCGTCGTCGGGAGCGCGTTCCTCACCATCGGCACGCTCGGCCTCCTCCGGCTCCCCGACGTGTACAACCGCATGCACGCCACCTCGAAGGCGACCACGCTCGGCGCGGCGTCCATCTTCCTCGCCGGGTTCGTCTACTTCGGACCGTCGGGTGAGGGGCTCACGTCGCTCGTCGGCATCGTCTTCCTCTTCCTCACCACGCCGACCGGCGCGCACATGATTTCGCGCTCCGCGCAGAAGATGGGTGTCGAGTTCTTCGGCGACACGGAGTGGCCCGAGGACGAGAGCTAGCGGGCGTACGCGTTTTCGAGGACGCGAGTCGTGCCGTAGCAGACGACCGCGTAACAGCACACGAAGACGGATAGCGTCGTGGCAACACCGATGAGGGACGAGTAGGGAACGGCGCGTTCGACGATGGAGAGTGCGCCGAACGAGAGCAGGAACGTGAGCGCACCCGTGAGAACGGCGACGACGATTCCGACGCGTGTCGACTCGAACGATGTCAGGTCGCGCCAGCGCGCTCGTACGTCGTCAAGCGAGGGCATACCGGAACTGGCGAACCCGAGATGTTAGTCGTTTTGACGGCCGAGGGCGCGCGCGAGTTCGTCCGCGATTCGCAGCCCGAGTCCGCTTTTGGTGCCCGTGAACTCGGTGTGTTCGTCCGCGTCCACGAGCAACGCGCGGGTCTCCGTCTCGCCCATCACGCTCGCGTCGTTCGCCACGACGAAGGAGAGGCGGGCGCGCTCTAGGGTCTTGCGGGCGTGTTCGAGCATTTCGTCGTCGTCGCCCGAGGTCTCAGCCTTGAACCCGACGATGGCGATGTCGGGATACGTTTCCCGGACTTCGTCGATGAGTTTCGGCGTGGGTTCGAGCGAGAGCGTGAGGTCCTGGCCGCTCCGAATCTTCTCGGGACTGGGGTCGACGGTGTAGTCGCTGATGGCGGCCGCGGACACGAGCGCGTCGGCGTCGTGGCAGGCGTCGAGCGCGGCGTCCAGCATCTCCGCGGCGCTCTCCACGCGCTCGACGGTCGCGTACGGCACGTCCGCACCGTCGTGGAGCAATGTCACGTCGGCGCCGCGGACGTAGCACGCGCGGGCGACGGCGCGACCGGTCCTGCCGGACGCGCGGTTCGTGAGCACGCGCACGGGGTCGATGCGCTCGCTCGTCGCGCCGGACGTGACGACCACGTGGCGGTCTTCGAGGGTGCGGTCGCCGGCGGCGCGCGCAACGTCGAGGCAGATGGCGTCCTCGGTCGCTATCTTCGCCTTTCCCTCCTCGACGCGCGGGTCGACGAAGGAGACGCCCCACGAGCGAACGCGGTCGATGGCGTCGAGGACGCCAGGGTGGTCGTACATCGGTTCGTGCATCGCGGGCGCGACGACCACGGGCACGTCCGCGCCGAGCGCGGTGGTCGCGCACGTCGTGACGGGCGTATCGTCCACGGCGCTCGCGATCTTCCCGACGGTGTTCGCGGTGGCGGGCGCGAGCAGGAGGACGTCCGCCCAGCCGTCGCGGCCGCAGAGTTCGACGTGCTCCACGCCGCCCGTGATTTCGGTGACGACCTCGTTGTCGGTCGCGAACTCGACCGCCCACGGGTGGACGATGGACTGCGCGCTCTCGGTCATCACCGCGCGGACGGTCGCGCCGCGACGGCGGAGTTCGTGCGCTAACTCGACTACCTTCACCGCCGCGATGCTCCCGGAGACGCCGAGCGCGACGTTCACTCCCTCCAGCATTCGTTCGTGGGGAGGGCGAGCACCGCTAAAGTAGTTTGGAGACCACCGTCCCCAATCTATACTTTATCCTGTGACAAGTCCCGGATGTGAGACGGAGGGGGTTCGTGTCGGCGGTGGCGCTCGCGGCGCTCGGCGGGTGTAGCGCACGCTCGGCGACGCCGACGCTCCGCTCGCGGACGAGTCAGTCGTTCCCCGAGGCGTGCGCGAACGCGTCGGTGGGCGGCGAGGTCAGGGAGGTGACGTTCGAGAACGCGAGCGCGGTCGTCGGGGACGGAGGGGCGCGCGGCATGGGCGTCTATCGGTCGCTCCCGGCGTGGCACGACGACCTCCCGGAGTACGCGGCGAGCTTCGTCGAGGGGACGGCGTACGCGGAGCGCGCGCTCGTCGTGGTGTTCGTGCGGAACGAGGCGCGGCCGCGCGGGGCCTGTCTCACCGGTCTCGACCGCTACGACGGCACGCTTCGCGCGCGAGTCGCGGTGGACACGAGTATTCGGGGCGCGGAGACGACGAAGGTCTGGCTCGTTCGGCGACCCGAACCCGGATTCGACGGACAGTACGCGGTGCACGTCGTCGACCACGCGTGACGCCGCGGTTATACCAGCCGGTGGACAATTTTTATGTATCGGTGTTTCAATGGGGCGAATGGTGGTCGGTCGCTGACAGCGTCTGTCATCCAACCACTTCCAACGCCGTCGTGCCGACCACCGCTCCACCGAGGAGCACGCGAGGATACCGGTTCTGTCCTTTTGAATTTTATTATCCAAAGAGTCCCGTACAAAATACTGTGTCGTGGTACCGCGCGACGGGGTTACTCCTCGACGGACGGATGCATCGTCGGCTCGGCCGGGTGCCGCTCGCTGAAGGCCTCCCGCATCCGCTGCATCGACGCGCGCTCGCGCCGCTCGCGCTCCGCTTCGTCGATCTCCTCGCAGCCAGGCGGCACCTCGCGGCCGCGGCCCGTGAAGTAGCCCTCGGGCGCGACCCAGTCGTGGTAGAACGGCACGTCCGAGTCCTCAAGGAGGGTGAGCGCGGCTTCCGCGCCGCTCCCCGCGGAGACGACCGCCTGGTGGTAGCGCCCCGCGACCCGGCCCGCCGCGTACAGGCCGGGGACGCCGGTTCGGCCCTGGCCGTCCGTGTCGAGGTACGTCTTCGTGCCCTGTTCGATGAAGTCGAGGCCGAGGTCGTCGAGGAAGGACGCGTCCGACCACGAGGAGACGACGACGAAGTCGAACTCGTACGCGTCGTCCGCGGTGACCTCGAAGCCCGCCGCGGCCGCGTCCACATCCACGACTTCGGCGTCCACGACGGTCGCGCCCGCGTCGGTCGCCTGTTCGCGCGTGAGGTCGAGGAACAGTCGGGGGTTGACGCCCGCGGGGAACCCGGGGAGGTTCTCGACGTGTGCGTTCCGCGCGAAGATGGATTCGCCCGCGTCGAACACGGTCGTGTCGAGGTCGGCGCGTGCGGTGAACGTCGCCGCGGTGAGGCCGGCGACGCCGCCGCCGACGATACCAACAGTCGGTGTCTCGGACATACGGAAGAAAACGCGGCGGGGGGTGAGAAGCGTCCCGGTTCCGGCGAGCGAACTAAGCCCCGGGCGGACGCAGGTCGGGGTGTGAACCGGCTCTCGGTCAGCACTGTCGTTCGCGTCCCGCCGAGCGAGGCCTACGAGTTCCTCCTGGACTTCCCCGGGTACGCGGACTACTCGAAGCACCTCACGGGCGTCGACCAGTTCGGGGACGGCGGCCCGGAAACCCGGTATCGCCTCCACTTCTCGTGGTGGAAGCTCACCTACACCGTTCACTCGGAAGTGACGGCGGTGGAGCCACCGCACCGCATCGAGTGGACCGTGACGAAAGACCTCGACGCGAGCGGCCGCTGGCGTGTCGAACCCACGGAGACCGAGGACGGCGCGGGGTCGCGCGTCACGCTCGACGTCGAGTACGACCCGTCGTCGGCGGACAACGCGGTGTCGCTCCCGCCGCTCGTCAGCCTCGACTGGGTCGTGGAGAAGGCGGCGGCGCGCGTCGTGGAGGAGGGCGAGCGCGTCGTCGAACGCATCGTCGCCGACCTCGAAGGCGAGCGCCGCCCGGTCGACCTCCGCGTGTCGACCGACTGAGTTCGAACAGTCGAACGCGACCGCTCAGTCGAAGAATCCGGTGGTTTCGGGCGTGGTGACCACGGGGAGCGTGCCGCCGTGGTCGACGCGCACCGTCGTGTCGTGGTCGAGCGTTGCGACCTCGCGGTCGTCCACGAGCAGGACCACGTCGGCGGTCTCGCGTTCGACGGTGAGGTCGGTGGGGAGCGGGAGCACCCAGTTCGACTGGTCGACGCGGAACGGCGCGACGGGGACGACGGAGACGGCGTCCACGCCGGGCGCGACGACGGGGCCGTCAGCGGCGCTCCCGTACCCTCTGCTGCCGGTGGACGTGGCGGCGACGATGCCGTCCGCGCGAACGGTGTCCACGGTCTCGTTCGCGGCGTGCACGCCGTACTCGGAGATACGCGCTGGTTCGTCGGTGACGAGCATCGTGTCCGCGAGCGCGCGGTACGACTCACCGTCCGCGCGCACGGACAGCAGCGGCGCGGAGTGGACGCCGGCGCTCCCGTCGAGCGCGTGCGTCATCGCGTTCGCGCGGCGGCCCCAGTCGACTGACGGCACGCCGGGCACGTCCCCGAGCACGAGCGCGGGCGCGTTCGCGTCGGCGCGCACGAGGTCGTAGAGCGCGGACTCCCCGTCCACAACCACGAGGTCCGTGTCCGACGCCACGGTGGTCGGGTCGCCCGTCACGGCGTCGCGGTCGTGCTCCTTGACGAACGCGGCGAGCGTGTCCGCGCGCTCACCGAGCACGCCCACCGATTCCACGTCGGAGAGTCCCGTCATCGGCTCACTCGTCGTACGGCCAGTCGCCCGTTATCTTCATTCCCTTCGCCTTGTCCTCGTCCTCGAGCTGGCTCGCGATGTCGGCCGGCGCGGCGTGCGCGACCGCGAACTCGTCGCTTGCGAGGTCCACTGCGAGGTCGGTGAGGAGAATCGCCTGCTCGCGGAAGTCCCGGACTTCGAGTTTGTCGAGCGTGTCCGCGAACGTGTGCCCCCAGCCGCGGCCCTCGTCGCCCGTCTCGCTCATCACGTGGTAGCCGGGGACGCCCCACTGCGTGTACGGCCAGTGGTCCGAGTGCGGGCCGAGTTCGGGCGTCGTCGTCACCGGATGGTCGAAGCGGTCACCGACGGCCTCCGCGGCGTCCGCGAGAGCGTCGAAGCCGTGCGTCGTGAAGGTGAGCGTGCGGCCGCGGACGACGCCGTCGAAGTTCAACACGGCCTCGATGGCGTCGTGGTCGCGCTTCTCCGCGTCGTACTCCGACCCCACCAATCCGACTTCCTCCGCGCCGAACGCGACGAAGTGTATCTTCGTGCTGAGTTCGTCCTCGCGCTCGGCGAGCGTGCGCGCGAGTTCGACGACCATCGCCGTGCCCGCGCCGTTGTCCATCGCGCCCTCCGCGATGTCGTGCGCGTCGACGTGGCTCGTGACGAGCAGTTCCTCCTCGGTGTCCGGGCCGAGCGTCGCGTGCACGTTCTGACTCGTCGCGTCCGGCGTCGCCGCGTCCACCGAGACGGACACGTCGCTCCCGGTGAAGCGCCGGGAGAGCCGGGAGCCGACCTCCTTCGACACGCCGACCGCGGGGATGTCGCCGATGGGGGCGTCCGCGTTTCCGACGCTTCCCGTCGGCGGAAGACAGCCCTCGACGTGGTTCCTGAACACGAACGCGGCCGCGCCGCCCTCGACCGCGTAGTAGTACTTCTCGCGGCGGTGGATGAAGCGATCGAAGTAGTCGGGGACGTTCGACGCGACCATCACGACCTTCCCCTCGATATCGTGTTCCTCGAAGTCCGCCGGGAGGCCGTACCCGAGGTCGACGAACTCGCCCGACACGTCGCCCGCGGGCGAGCGCGGGAGCGCGATGCAGTCCTGTTCGGTGTCGCCGGCGTCGATGCGCGAACTTCCGCGCTCCCAGCCCTGGATGTCGAACTCGTCCAGCCAGGCGTCGTCGGTGTGCTCGGCGAGCGCGTCGCGGGTCGCCTCCGCGGCCGCGCGCTCCCCGTCGCTGCCCGCCATTCGGTTCCCGATGTCCACGAGTCGTTCGAGGTGGGTCCAGCCAGCGTCAGAAGTGAAGGTGTCGCCGATCCACTCGGTCATACCCGAAGTCCACGCAGGACGCACCTAACGGTTACGGGAGGCCGAGCGGGTTGCCGCTACACTACTCGCCGACCGTTATCGTGCTGTCACTCCCGAACAGCGCGAACAGTGCGAACAGGCCGAACAACGCCGGCTCGTTCGTCAGCACGCCCAGTACGCCCAGCACGCCGAGGACGCCGAGTCGCTCGACTCGTACTTCCATGTGTGACTGTTCGATTCGAACACACGAAAAACGCCGCGGTGGTTCTCAGCTACTCGAATTACAGCGTGCCGTCGTCCTTGAGGCCCTCGATGATGTCGTCGACGAGGCTGTCGACGTCGGCGTAGGGGAAGTCGGCGTTCCCGCTGAGTTTCGACGCGAGCTCCATCGCGGTGAAGGAGACCTCGCCGTCGCCGGCCTCGAACTTCGTCGCGGGGCCGTTCGGGAGCGCGGGCACGAGCCCCATCTGGTTCTTCACGGGGTAGTCGGCGTTCTCGAACGCGTCCTTGAGCTCCGCACGGAGTTCGGCTTCGAGTTCGTCACTCATGGACACACCTGTGTGTGGTTCGACGTTAAGGATTGTGGAACGGTGCGCGGGAGAACTGAAGTTTTTTGCGCGATGACATCCTCCGCTCGGGTATGCGCGAGACGTTGGCCGAGTGGCGGCCCGCTGTCGACGACGCCATCGCGCGCGTCCTCCCCCGCGACCCGGACGAGGAGTACGTCGCGGAGTTCTTCGGTGACGCGCGGTACGAGTACGACGCGGACGCCATCGCGGCGGGTCTGCACGACCCCGTCTGGGACCTCCTCGACCGCGGCGGGAAGCGCTGGCGCGCGGTCGCCTTCCTCCGTATCGTCGAAGGATTGGGTAGCGACCCGGAGCGGTTCCTGCCGTACGCGACCGTGCCCGAAATCCTCCACAACGGCACCATCATCGTGGACGACGTGGAGGACGGCGCGACCCTCCGCCGGGGCGAGGACGCCCTCCACCACCGCTACGGCGAGGACGTGGCGCTGAACGCGGGGAACGCGCTCTACTTCATCCCGCTCAAGGTTGTGTCGCGGAACCCCGCGGGGTTGGACGACGCGACCAAGCTCGCGGTCTACGAGATGCTGACGGAGGAACTCAACCGCACCCACCTCGGGCAGGGGATGGACATCCACTGGCACAACGAGGACGGAATCGACATCACCGAAACCGAGTACATGGAGATGTGCGCGTGCAAGACGGGCTGTCTCGGCCGCATCGTCGGACGGCTCGCCGCCATCGTCACCCACCAGCCGCCCGCGATAGAGAACGCGCTCGCGGACTACATGGAAACGCTCTGTATCGCGTTCCAGATCGGTGACGACATCCTCGACATTGAGCACTCGCTCGACCGCGCGGGCGACTTCGGGAAGGCGTTCGGGAACGACATCCACGAGGGGAAGAAGACGCTGATGACCGTGCACGCCGTCGAGAACGCCGACCCCGCCGCGGCCGAACGCCTCGAAACGATTCTCGCGAGCGACGACACCACCGACGAGATGGTGCTCGAAGCCATCGATATACTCCAGGAGACGGGCAGCCTCTCGTACGCCCGGGAGCGCGCGCTCGACCTCGCGGCGGACGCCCGCGACCACCTCGCGGATGTGCCGCTGACGCCGGACGCACAGGCCGACCTAGAGGAGTTCACACGGTTCGTCGTGGAACGGGACGTATAGTCCGGAACGCGTCGTTTTATACGGCCAGTCGGCCGATATCTCGGTATGTCGTTCGACTTCGACCTGCTGAAGGAACTCACGGAAGCCAGAGGCGTCCCCGGCTACGAGGACCGCATTCGAACCATCGTCCGCCGCGAACTCGACGACCACGCGGACGAGATTCGAACTGACTCGATGGGGAACGTCGTCGCGACCGTCGAGGGCTCCGAGAACCCCGACTACGAGGTCGCGGTGGCGGCGCACATGGACGAAATCGGGTTCATGGTTCGCCACGTCACCGACAACGGCTTCCTCCAGTTGGACGCGCTCGGCGGCTGGGACGCCCGCATCCTCCGCGCGCAACGCGTCACCGTCCACACCGACGACGAGGACATCCCGGGAATCATCGGGTCGCTCGCGCCGCACACCCAAGACGAGGAGGACCAGAAGAAGAAAGACGAGGTACACGACGTGTACGTCGACCTCGGAATCGACGGCGACGACGCCGACGACCTCGTCTCCGTCGGCGACCAGGTGACCATCGACCAGCGCACCGAGTACGTCGGTGAGAACGTCACCGGGAAGAGCCTCGACGACCGCGTCTGCCTGTTCGCGATGATCGAGGCCGCGAAGCGCATCGACCCCGACGTGACGGTGCACTTCGCCGCGACCGTGCAGGAGGAGGTCGGTCTGCGGGGCGCGCGAGCGCTCGGCGTCGACCTCGACCCGGACCTCGCGCTCGCGCTCGACGTGACGGTCGCGAACGACGTGCCGCAGGTGAGTAACGAGGCGGACTACGTCACCACGCTCGGCGAGGGCGCGGGAATCAAACTCAAGGACGGCAGCGTCATCACGAACCCGAGCGTCCACAAGCGCCTCCGCACCGTCGCCGAAACCGAGGACATCGACCACCAGCTCGAAGTGCTGCCCGCGGGCGGCACGGACACCGCCGGCTTCCAGAACACGAACGGCGCGAAACCCGTCGGCGCGGTGTCGATTCCGACCCGCTACCTCCACACGCCCGTCGAAGCCGCGAACGCCGACGACATCGACGCCACCATCGACCTCGTCACCGCCTTCCTCGACAGCGAAGACGGCGAGCACGACTACCGACTGTAAGCGGCCGCGGTTTTTTCGTGGAGGGTTTTCGCGGCCGGGCGGTGCGTGTGCGTCCGGCCGCAGAAAACGGTCCGCGCAGGACAGCGAGCACGACTACCGACTCTAAGCCGCGCTACCACTCCTCGCCGCTGGCGAGGTCGACGCCGTTGTCGAGTTTGCTGGACGGACAGATGTCGTCGAGGAGGCAGTCCGCGCAGTCGGGGTTGCGGGCGGTGCAGGTGTCGCGGCCGTGCGCGATGAGCCAGTGCGTGTAGTTCTTCCAGTGCTCTCGGGGTACGACGTCCATCAGGTCGTCTTCGATGGCTTCGGGGCGTTCCTCCTCGGTGATGCCGAGACGACGGCTGATGCGCTGAACGTGCGTGTCCACGACGATTCCCTCGGTGATGTCGTGGCCGTGCTGGAGGACAACGTTCGCGGTCTTCCGGCCGACGCCGGGAAGGTCGGTGAGCGCGGACATCGAATCGGGGACTTCCCCGTCGTGTTCCTTGACGATTTTCGTGCAGGCGTTCTTGATGTAGCCGGCTTTCGAGTTGTAGTACGTGATCGAGTTGATAGCCTCCGCGAGTTCCTCTTCGTCGGCGTTCGCGTAGTCCTCGGCGGAGTCGTACGTCTCGAACAACTCGGCGGTGACCTTGTTCACGCGCTCGTCCGTGCACTGCGCGGACAGCACGACAGCGATGAGGAGTTCGAGGCGGTTCGAGAAGTTCAGCGAGATTTCCGGTTCCGGGTACTCGTCGCTGAGTCGGTCGATGACCTCCTCGACTTGCGCGCTCCGAGAAGCGAGTCGTTCGCCCATACCGGAGGCGGGAACGCCGGGCGCTTAGACCTATTCAATCCAGACAGTCTTCCGGTTCACGAACTCGCGGATGCCGTCGCTCGCGAGTTCGCGGCCGTACCCGGAGATACCGATGCCGCCGAACGGAACGCGGGGGTCGGACTTCGTGAGTTGGTTCACGTACGTACAGCCGGCCTCGATTTGTCGGGCGACGCGCTCGCCGCGGTCGCGGTCCTCGGTCCAGACGCTCGCGCCGAGACCGAAGTCGGTGTCGTTCGCCTTCTCTACAGCCGCTTCTTCGCTCTCGACTTCGAAGACGGACGCGACCGGGCCGAACAGCTCCTGTTCGTCCGCGGGACAGCCCTTCGGCACGTCCGTGAGCACGGTCGGCGGATAGAACGCACCCTCCCTGTCGAGGGGGTCGCCGCCGCGTTCGACGGTCGCGCCCGCGTCGATCGATTCCTCAACCTGCTCGTGGAGTTCCTCCATCAGGCCCTCGCTCGCCATCGACCCCACGTCGGTGTCGTCGCTCTCGGGGTCGCCGACGGTGTACCCGTCCACTTCGTCGAGGAAGGCGTCGAGGAACTCGTCGTACACGTCCGCGTGGACGATGAACCGCTTGCCGGCGATGCAGGACTGGCCGGTGTTCTGGTAGCGCGCCTGCGCCATCGTCTCAATGTGCTCGTCGATGTCCGCGTCGTCAAGCACCACCACGGGGTCACTCCCGCCGAGTTCGAGGACGGTTTTCTTGAGGTGGCGGCCGGCGGTTTCGGCGACGGCGCGGCCCGCGGGCCCGCTTCCCGTGAGCGTCGCGGCCTTCACGCGGTCGTCCGCGATGATGTCGTCCACCTTCCCCGACCCGACCAGGAGCGTCTGGAAGACGTCCTCGGGATACCCGGCCTCGACGAACACCTCCTCGATGGCTTTCGCGCACCCGGGGACATTCGACGCGTGCTTCAGGATACCGGTGTTGCCCGCTGTGAGGTAGGGAGCGGCGAACCGGAACACCTGCCAGAACGGATAGTTCCACGGCATCACCGCGAGCACCGTCCCCAGCGGCTCATAGGACGTGAACACTTCCGTGCCGGCGGGGCTGGCGCGCGACTCGTCCGCGAGGTGTTGGCTCGCGTGCTGGCTGTAGTACTCACAGCCCCACGCGCACTTCTCCACCTCGGCGCGCGCCTGCTCGATGGGTTTGCCCATCTCGCGCGTGATGAGTTTCGCGTACCGCTCGCTGTTCTCTCGGAGCACGTCCGCCGCGTTCGCGAGCAGTTTCTCTCGCTCCCGAATCGGCACCTCACGCCACTCCTCGAATGCGTCGTCAGCGGCGGCGAGCGCGTCCTCAACGTCCCCGTCGTCGTGTTCGTCGTACGTGTCGACTCGCGCTCCCGTCGCTGGATTCACGCTCTCCATACCCGTGTGACGTGATGCCACGACAAAGGCTTTTGCGCCGTCCGGGGGCTTCCGGGGTGTTTATGCCGGCGACGCGACGCCTACGACGTATGAAGGCCACCGCGAAAGCCCACCCGATTCAGGGGCTTGTGAAGTATCACGGGATGCGCGACCACGACGCGCGCTACCCCTACCACGACAGCATCAGCGTCTGCACCGCGCCCGCGAACACCACGACGACCGTCGCGTTCGACGACGACCTGGACGAAGACGAGTACGTCATTGGCGGCGAACGCGTGACCGGCAGCGGCGCCGACCGAATCGAGAGCGTGCTCGACGAAGTGCGCGAGCGCGCCGGCATCGACACCCGCGCGAAGCTCGTGAGCGAGAACGACTTCCCGACGAACATCGGCCTCGGCTCCTCCGCCTCGGGGTTCGCGGCGGCCGCCGTCGCCGCCTGCGAGGCCGCCGGGCTCGACCTCTCGCACCCCGAGATGTCCACCATCGCCCGCCGCGGGTCCGCCTCGGCGGCGCGCGCCGTCACGGGCGGCTACTCCGACCTCGGCGGCGGCCTGAGCGACGAGGAGTGCCGGAGCCACCGCCTCGACGCCGCCGACGAACTGGAGGACGACATTCGCATCGTCATCGCCGAAGTCCCCGCGTACAAGGAGACGCAGGCCGCCCACGACGAGGCCGAGGACAGCCACATGTTCGACGCGCGCCGCGTCCACGTCGAGGACCAGCTCGCGGAGATGCGGGACGCCGTCCGCGCGGGCGACACCGAACGCGTCTTCGAGACCGCAGAACACGACTCGCTGTCCCTCGCGGCGACCACGATGACCGGCCCCGCCGGCTGGGTGTACTGGAAGCCCGACACGCTCGAAGTGTTCGAGACGGTGCGCGACCTGCGCGAGGACGGGACGCCCGCGTGGTTCTCCACGGACACGGGCGCGACCGTCTACGTGAACACCACCGACGAACACGCCGACGAGGTCGAGGACGCCATCGCGGCGACGGGCGTCGACACCCGCGTCTGGGAGGTCGGCGGGCCTGCGCGCGTCCTCGACGAGTCCGACGCGCTGTTCTAGGCCGGTGGCTTTTCGGTGGCGGCAACCGACTGAATAGTATGCGAGTTGTCGTGCTCGGCGGCGGATACGCGGGACTGTTGCTCACGCGGAAACTGGAGGACCGCCTCCCCGCGGACGCGGACCTCGTGGTGGTGGACGACACGGGCGACCACCTCGTCCAGCACGAACTCCACCGCGTCATCCGGAAACCCAGCCTCACGGACGCCATCACCATCCCGTTGACCGAACTCACGGACCGGGCGGAGGTCCGCGAGGACACCGTCACGGGTATCGACACGGACGCGAAGACCGTCAGTCTCGGCGCCGGCGGCGAACTGGACTACGACGCGGCGGCGGTGTGTCTCGGCGCGCAGACCGCGTTCTACGACCTGCCCGGCGTGGAGGAGCACGCGACGCCGATGAAACGCCTCGAACACGCCGCGCGCGCACGCCGCGACTTCGAAGGAGTCCTGGAGACCGGCGGCGGAACGGTGGTCGTGGGCGGCGCGGGTCTCTCCGGCGTGCAGGTCGCCGGCGAGTTCGCGGCGCTCGCGCGAGAGGAGGGCGTCGCGGACGACGTAGACGTCGTGCTCGTCGACCGCTCGGCTGACGTGACCCCGGGGTTCCCGGAGAACTTCCGGCAGGCCGTGCGCGGCGAACTCGACCGCCTCGACGTCACCGTCCACACCGACACCGCGGTGACGGCCGCGACAGCGGACGCCGTGGAGTTCGCGGACCGCGACCCGCTGGGCTACGACCAGTTCGTCTGGACGGGCGGCATCCGCGGGCCGGACGCGCTCGACGGCGACCGCCCGGACGTTCGGGGGACGCTCGAACTCGCGGAGAACACGTTCGCGGTCGGGGACGCCGCGCGCGTCGTGGACGCCGACGGCGCGGTCGTGCCGGCGAGCGCGCAGGCCGCCGTGCGCGCCACCGAGGTCGCCGCGCGAAACCTCCTCGCGTCGCTCGAAGAGACGGACGGGTTCGACCCGCGGCTGGAGCAGTGGCGGTTCGAGAGCCCGGGCTGGCTGGTGAGCGTCGGGAACGGCGCGGTCGCACAGCTCGGCGCGGACATCCTCACCGGGAAAGCCGCGGAAGTCGTGAAATCGAGCGTCGGCGTCGCCTACCTCGCCGAACACGGCTCCCTCCGGAACGCCATCGAGGTCGTTCGCGAGGACGTCGAGGGCGCGCCCGACCTCCCCACGCTAGACTAGCCGGGCTCGACCAACTGCGCTCGACTAGCCTCGTTCGACTACCGTTTCTGCGCCTCCACGACCACCACCTCGAAGTCCGAGCACTCGTCGAACCGGCAATCCCAGCCACCACGGACGTCAACACCCTGCTCGTGAGCCGTCGCGAGCAACGTACGCAGTTCGTCGTGGAACTCCTCCTCACTCATCGAATCGCTGTCTGACTTCATGGACTTCGTCGCGTTACCCCGAGAATTATCGAGGACCGTAATAGGTCTATTCGCCGCCACGACGTGGAAGGGCTTTTCCCGCCGGCAGTCGAACGCCCGCGTATGCCGGAAGACGAACCCGAAGACGACGGAGAAGAGTCCTCGTTCCGCGAGCGAATCGAGGAGATTCGAGAGAAACGAGCGGAAGAACGCGAGGAAGGCGACGAGTCCGCCGAGGACCGCCGCGAGAAGATGGAGGAAATGATGGGGGGCGGTGGCGGCCCCGGCGGCATGGGCGGCGGCGGGAACCCGTTCGCGCAGATGATGGGCGGCATGATGGGGGGCGGTGGCGGCCCCGGCGGCATGGGCGGCGGTCCCGGTGGCGCGGGCCCGGGCGGCCCCGGCGGTCGCGGTGAGGGCGGCAGCGAGTCGAGCGAGAAGCTCGCGCGCGAGGTCGAACAGCTCCGGAAGGAAGTCGAGCGCACGAACAACAAACTCGACCGCATCGCGAACGCGCTCGAAGACTAGAGTCGCTCGTAGACCGCTTCGAGGCGGTCGACCGCTTTCTCGACGCCGAAGCGTTCTCTGTGTTCGAGACACGTCTCCGCGAGTCGGTCGCGGTCGGCGAGCGCGCGGTCGATTGCGTCCGCGAACGCGGCGGTGTCGCCGGGCGGGTAGTGGTATCCGGTCGCGCCGTCGACGACGGTTTCGGCGAGCGCGCCGGCGTCCGCGGCGACGACGGGCGTGCCGCAGGCGTTCGCTTCGAGCGCGACCAAGCCCTGCGTCTCGACGGGGCTCGGGAACGCGAACACGTCGAGGACGGAGTAGAACGCGGGGAGGTCCTCCCGGTCGAGGAACCCGAGGAAGCGCGCGTCGACGCCGCGTTCGCGGGCGCGGGCTTCGAGGTCGCCCCGGGCGGGGCCGTCCCCGCCGAAGACTAACGTTGCATCCACTTCGGCGGCGGCGTCCACGAGGTCGCGGAGGCGTTTCTCGTAGCCGTGCCGGCCGGTGTACCCGACGAGCGGGCCGTCCGGGAGGTCGAAGCGCTCGCGGAACCCCGCGGCGTCGGTGGGCTGGAACTGCTGGAGGTCGATGCCGTTCGGGAGTGCTTCGACAGACGTGGTGACGCCGATTTCAGTCTCGACGTGGCGTTTCGTCTCCTCGCTCGGCGTGAGGACGAGGTCGGCGCGGTCGAGGAACGCGCGCTCCCAGCGCTCGCTCGCGCGCTCCGTGAACCCCGTGACTGCGTCGGGGACGATGTACTCGGCGTACTCGCTCGTCGGCGTGTGGTAGTGCGCGACGAACGGGAGGTCGTTGCGGCGGGCGAGCCGGTAGCCCGCGACGCCGAGCGCGAACGGCGTGTGCGCGTGCACCACGTCCACGTCGTCGAGCGCGTCCGGAATCGTCGGCGTTCCCAGCCGAAAGCCGTCGTAGAACGGGAACGGGAGGCTTCGAACCGGGTGTTCGTCGTCCTCGGGCGTGTACTCCTCGGACCCGGGGTAGACGACGGGCATCCGGCCGCCGCGCTGCCGCCAGTGCTCGTGCCACGTCTGAATCGTGTACGTGACGCCGTTGACCGTCGGCAGGTAGGTGTCCGTGAAGGCGGCGACCCGTGGGGCCATTGTCCGGCGGTACTCACCCCCGCCTTATAGGGCGTCTCCTTTCTCCGCGACCTCCCGGTAGATGTCGGTGAGGCGCTCGCCGACCACGTCGAGGCTGTGTTCGGCCGCGGTCTCGCGCGCTCCCTCGCCGAGGCGTTCGCGGAGGTCGGGGTCGTCGCGGAGGCGGGCGAGCGCGTCCGCGAACTCGGCGTCGGTGCTGGCTTTCAGGCAGTCCTCGCCGTCGGTGAAGAACTCGTCGAACACGTCGATGTCCCGGAGAACGACCGGCTTCCCGCACGCCATCGCTTCGAGGACGGCGATGCCCTGATTCTCGACCTTCGCGGGGAACATGTAGATGTCGCCCGCGCCGAACGCCGCGCGCTTGTCGTCCATGTAGCCCGTGAACGTCACGTTCTCGGGCGGGTTCTCCACCCAGCGCGTCGTCGTCTTCGACGCCTGCGGGCCGGACTCGTAGGGGCCGAACCACGCGAAGTCGAAGTCCGTCTCCTGCGCGACCCGGCAGAAGGTGGTGAGGCCCTTGCGTTCGATGACTTCGCCCACGGAGAACACGACGAGTCCATCGAGGTCGAAGCTCTCCCGGGTTTCCTCGCGGAACGACTCGTAGCCGTCGAGGCTCGCGGCGTCCACGCCGTTCGTGACGGCCTCGATTGGGGCGCTGATGGGATAGGAGTCGAGGAGGTCCTTCGTGTACTGACTCGGGACGAGCACGCGGTCGGCCTGCGAGTAGAACCACCGCAGATACCGCTTGAGCGCGGGCGCGGCCTGCGTCGAGAACCGGAAGGAGTCCGCGAAGTCCTCAGCGGTCGTGTGCGCGTGCAGAATCAGCGGGATGTCGTTTCGCTTCGCGTGGCGCGCGACCGCGAGCGACCCCGGACCGATGGTGTTGCAGTGCGCCACGTCGTACTCGTGGAAGAACGGCGCACCCGTGAGGCGGGCTTTCCCGGCCGAAAACGGCGTGCCGCCCTGCCAGGGCGTCGTGACGACCTCGACGTCCGTGTCCGCGAGCGCCGCGCGCTGCTGGCGGGTCGCGGTGACGATACCGCCGCGGAGGCGGTCTTCCAGTTCGAGGTAGTTGAGGACGCGCATACCACGAGAACGCGGGCGCGGGCGAAAAATCCCACCGGAACCGTTTTCGGCGGCCGTCCCGGAGCATCGGGCGATGAAGATAGCGGCGGAGCGAATCGAACGCCTCGGCGCGCTCGCGAAGGAGGCGGCCGCGGAGGGCGACGGGGAGCGCGCGCGGACGTACGTTCGGCGGGCGCGCCGCATCGCGGAACGCCATCGACTCTCGCTTCCCCGGAAGCTCAAGCGCTTTTCGTGCAAGTCGTGTGATTCCTACCTGTTACCGGGGCGGAACGCGCGGGTTCGCACGCAGGACGGGCACGTCGTCGTGACGTGCGACTGCGGGGAACACGCGCGGTATCCGTACGACTGATAAGGTACGATTGACGAGCGTACGACTGAGGAGTGGAGCGGGGAGAAAAGCGCACCGTGGCATGCACGAGGCGGTGCGTTCGTCGGGAGACGGAAGTTATCGGAGGGGCGTGACGGTGATGTCGGTGGCTATCCAGCCGTCGGTGTTGCCGTCTTCGGTGAACACCGTGCGGTCGTCGGTGACGGTTCGCGCGGTGACGAGCGGGGAGTCGGGTTCCTCGGTGTCCCGCTGTGGACCGGCAGTTCCCTGTGACGTGTCCATCAACTGGGTTTAGGCAGACCTAAACGAAAAAGGTTCGGGTCTGTGCCGCGGGAGCCGCACCATTCTTTTAACACGCGCACGAACGGGAGCGTAGACATGCCCACAGAGGAACTCAAATCGAAAGCCCACAACGCCGACGTGACGGTGTGGGTCGGGAAAGCCGGCGTCGAGTCGGTCGTCGACGAACTCGGAGACCAGCTCGACACGCGTGACGTGGTGAAAGTGAAGTTCCTCCGTTCATCCCGCGGCGGAACGGACACGGAAGAGCTGGCCGCCGACCTCGCGGACCGCGTCGGCGCCAGCCTCGTCGAGACCCGCGGGAACACCGCGGTGTACCACTGATGGTCGAACCGCTCCCGTTCATCGACGACGCCATCCCCCAGTACGCGCTCGCGGTCACCCAACTCCTCTACTTCGTGGTGGCGTTCGTTGCCGTCTACGTCGTCGGCCGCCTCACCGTCGTCCCGCTCGTGGACCGCGCGCTCAAAGCCCGCGACCTCGACGCGCACTCCCGGAAGCCGCTGAAGCGACTGGTCAGCATCGTCATCGTGTTCGTCGGGTTCGGCGTCGCGTTCGGATTCGCGGGCTACGGGAACTTCCTCACCAGCCTCGCGACCATCGCCGCCGCCGCGACGCTCGCAATCGGTCTCGCGATGCAGGACGTCATCAAGAACTTCGTCGCCGGCGTCTTCATCTACACAGACAAGCCGTTCCGCATCGACGACTGGATCGAGTGGGAGAACGGCACGTACTCGGGCATCGTCGAGGATATCAGCCTCCGCGTCACCCGCGTGCGCACCTTCGACAACGAACTCCTCACCGTCCCGAACAGCCAGCTCACCGACGGCGTCATCAAGAACCCCGTCGCGAAGGACAAACTCCGCCTCCAGTTCCTGTTCGGCATCGGATACGACGACGACATCGACAAAGCGACCGACATCATCGTCGAGGAAGCCGAGAAGCACGACGGCATCTTGGACGAGCCCGGCGTGAGCGTCCGCCTGACGGAACTCGGCGACTCCTCCGTCGGCCTCAAGAGCCGGTTCTGGATCGAAAACCCCTCGCGTGCCGACTTCGTGAAAACCCGCGGCGAGTACGTCACCGCCGTGAAGGAGCGCTTCGACGAGGAAGGCATCAACATCCCCTACCCGACCCGGACGCTGGAGGGCGACCTCCACGTGCAGGGCGACGAAATCGCCGGGTTCGGCGACGAGTAAGGCTTTTCTCTCGCTCTTTCTACGTTCAACTGTGAAAGAGTCGCAGCGGTTCGTCGTCGTCGCGTGCGCGATATTCATCGTCCTGGTCGGTGCCGCAGCCCTCCTCCTTCCACCCGACCCGTACGGCACGCTCCCCGCGAACCTCGTCGCGATGCTCGTCTGCTGGCCGGTCGCCTACTGGGTCGTCTACTATCGACGCGGGAAACATCCGCTCTAACGACTCGACGTGACGAGAATGCCGCGTATGAATGGTGGACGTGCCGGGGTCGCCCGAGCCGTCCCGCTCGGGTAGTCCCGGTCGCCTCCTCCGCCCCGCGACCCTTCGAGCGGCGAACGTCCGATGGTCCGCTGCTCACTTCCGTGCCTGACGGGGTCCCATCGGCGAACCGCGACGACGACGCCCCTGCAGGCGCGCGTCGCGAACCGCCGTCCCCGAAGGACGAGGCTTCTCTGTCGGCTTCCGGGGCCCGGGCGGGTTAGCCCGGACTCGCCCGGCGTTCGGCCCCCGCTGATGACCGTAGTGCGGGTGGGTGGGGCGGGGCCAAACCGCCCGGCCTAGTCCAGTTCACGCTAACCGATTCCACCATAAGGGCCTTTCGTATTCCCGGGGTCTCGGGCGTCGGAACTTCCTTCAACGTCCCGCTCCCTTGAGAGAGTATGGGACTCGGAGGAACCGCGAAGAAGGTCCAGAAGCTCGCGGACGTGGCTGACTCGCTCCAGGCGCGCGTGAAGTCCATCCGCGAGGACGTCGAACAGACACAGGAGACCGTCATCGACACGCACGAGCGCGTGGAAGCGCTCGAACACGAAGTGGCGCGGCAGGGAGAACTCCTCGACGCCATCGCCACCGAACTCGACGTCGATACGGGCGAATCGGCGGACGATGACAACGCCTAAAGAACGCGCGGCGATAGAAGTAGGTAGATGACGACGCACCGCGAGCCGCTCGATTCGGTTCTCGACACGGTGGGGGAGACGCCGCTGGTGCGCGTGCACGAGTCGCCCGACGAGGCGCCCGTCTACGCGAAACTAGAGTCGTTCAACCCCGGCGCGAGCGTGAAGGACCGCATCGGGAAGTACATGCTCGAACGGATGCTCGAACGCGACGACCTCGCGCCCGGCGGCACGGTCATCGAGCCCACGGCCGGGAACACCGGCATCGGGTTCGCCGTCGCCGCCCGCCAGCTCGACCTGGACGCGGTGTTCGTCGTGCCCGAGCGCTTCAGCGTGGAGAAACAGACGTTGATGCGCGCGCTCGGCGCGGAAGTAATCAACACGCCGACCGAGGACGGGATGGAGCGCGCCATCGAGCGCGCGCACGAACTCGCCGGCGAACTGGAGAACGCCGCTGTTCCCCAACAGTTCTCGAACCCGTTGAACGCGGAAGCGCACTACGAGACGACCGGCCCCGAAATCCACGACGCGCTCGACGGCGAAGTCGGCGCTATCGTCGCCGGCTGCGGCACCGCCGGCACGCTCATGGGGACCGCGCGCTACCTCCGCGACCAGAACCCCGACACGCACGTCGTCGCCGTCGAACCCGAGGGCTCGCTCTACGCGCGCCTCGAAGGCGACCACGTCGAGGAAGGTGAGTACAAGACCGAAGGCATCGGCACCCACAACCCCGCGACGAACGAACTGTTCGACCCCGAGTTCGTGGACGACGTGATTCAGGTCTCGGACGAGGCCGCCCACCACGAACTCAAACGCCTCGCCAGCGAGGAAGGCCACCTCGTCGCGTCGAGCGCCGGCGCAGCGAGCGTCGCCGCCTGCCAGGTCGCGGACGACATCGCCGACGGCGTCATCGACGCCCCCCACGACACCGTCGCCACCATCTTCCCCGACTCCAGCGAACGCTACCTCTCCAAGGACATCTACGGAAGCTACGCCGAGTGGGAAGGCTAAAAACCGTTTTCGCGCGAATCCGCTACCCGAGCAACCGTCGGTGTTCGACTTTGATGCATTTGTCTTGGACGAAGCGGAGGCCGGCGTGTTCGGCCGTCGCAGCGGCCTCGTCGTTGGTGATGTCGAGTTGGAGCCAGACGGCTTTCACGTCGTCGCGGGCGATGGCTCGCTCGACGATTCCGGGGGCTTCGTCGCCGGGCCGGAACACGTCCACGATGTCGATTTCTTCCTCGACGTCGTCGAGCGAGTCGTAGGCCTGTTTTCCGAATATTTCGTCGGCGTAGGGGTTGACGGGAATGACCTCGTAGCCGTGGTCGATGAGGTACTTCGGGACGTCGTGGGCGGCCTTCCCGGGCGTGCTCGAACACCCGACGACGGCGATTGTGTCGTACTGGAGTATCTCGCGGAGTTCGTCGTCGCTCTCGACGGGCATACCAAGTGAGTGGGGCGCGAGCGGGATAAGTTCAGAGGGCGGCGGCGCGGCCGACGAGGAACGCGACGACGGCGAGGAACATCCCGTACTTGAGGAGTGACTGGCCGCGGGTCGGGTCGTTGAATGACTCGGAGGTGGCGTACAGCATCACGAGGTCGGCGAGGGCGACGACGGCGAGGTAGGGCGCGCCGAACACGTTCCAGAGGTATGGGAGGGGGCTGGCGAGAACGGCGACGACGAGTGCGAGCGCGGCGACGACGAGCGCGCGGCGCTCGCCGACGGCGATGGGGAGCGTGTTCAGGCCTTCCTCGCGGTCGCCCGCGATGTCTTCTACGTCCTTCACGACCTCGCGCGTGAACGTCGAGAGCGCGGCGAGCACGCAGAGCACGGCCCCGGCGGCCACGTCGCCGACCGCGGCCGCGCCGAAGAGGAACGTGCTGCCGACGAGGTAGGCGACGACGAAGTTCCCCGCGCCCGGCAACCCCTTCAGGTACTCCGTGTAGACGAGGAGCGCGACGAGGTTCACGGCCGCGATGGCGACGGCGAGAACGGGGAGGACGAGCGCGCAGACGACCGCGCCGCCGAACAGCGCGAGGCTGAACGCGAGCGCGCCCCGCGGCGACACCGCGCCGCGCGGAATCGGCCGGTCGGGCTGATTGATGGCGTCGATGTCGCGGTCGAAGTAGTCGTTAATGGCGTTCCCCGCCGCGATGGCGAGCATCGTCGCCACGACCGCCGCGCCCGTGTGGACGGGGTAGTCGGCCGCGCCGCCCGCGACGAACGCGCCGACGAACGTCAGCACGCCCGCGGCGACGACGTTCCCGGGTCGCGTTAGCTCGACGGCACCGCGAACCGTGGACATACAACGTCGTCACTCGCCGGTGAGTATAAAACAGTCGTCTCGACCCGGAGGCCGAGACGCGAACGCGTCGCTCGCGTTCGTGAAAATCGGTTAGTAGAAGTCCGGAAGAACTACGCCTTACAGACGCGTGACGTTCTTCGCGCGGGGGCCCTTCGGGGCGTCCTCGATCTCGAACTCGACCTCAGTACCTTCCTCGAGGTCCGGGCCGCCGACGTCTTCCATGTGGAAGAACACGTCCTCGTCCTCGTCCTCAGTCTCGATGAATCCGTAGCCGCCAGTGTCGTTGAAGAAGTCAACTTTTCCGCTTGCCATTACAAACACACCTATGCCCCGTTTACGTATAACACTTCCGAGTGTCGGCGTACCACGGCCCACGGAACGGGAGCGCTCGGTTCGCTGAAGGGCGGGGTTTCTAACCCGCGCGTCCCGTTCCCGTCACGCATGGACACGCTCGCCGCGCTGCTCGCCGGGAACGACGCGCACGTCGCCGCGTTCCGCGACCGGTTCGACGACGTGCAGGACGTGCAGCGTCCCGCGGCGGTGACGGTCTGCTGTTCGGACTCCCGCGTCCTCCAGGACCACATGTGGGGGAACGACCAGCCGGGCCGAGTGTTCACGTGCTCGAACATCGGGAACCGAGTCGTCCAGCGCACCGACGCGGGAACGGTCGTCTCCGGGGACGTGCTCTACCCGCTCGAACACACTGGCACCGACCTCGCTGTCGTCGTCGGGCACTCCGGGTGCGGCGCGGTCACCGCCACCTACGACGCCGTCACGACAGACATCCTCGACGAACCCGCGGGCATCGAACATTGTATCAGCCTCCTGCGACCCGAACTCGAACCTTGCATCGAGCGCCTCCCCGCCGACCGCGGGCGCGCGGACGCGGTGAACGACCTCGTGGAGTGCAACGTCGACCGGCAGGTGCGCGCGCTCAGGGAGAGCGACGATGTCCCGGACGACACGACCGTCGCGGGCGTCGTCTACGACTTCCAGGACGCCTACGACGGCGAGCGCGGCGAGGTGCACGTCGTCAACGTGAACGGCGAACGCGACCCCGCCGCGCTCCGCGAGAAACACCCCGCGGTCGCCGACCGCGTCCAGCGCCGCACCACCTACTGAGGCGAGCGAACGGCCGGAACACGGGGAACGGGCGTAGCAGGCGAAGCGCCTTATGCGAGCGGGAGTAAACGGAGCGCATGACCGAGTACGAGCTCGACGATATCGACCGCGAGATTATTTACGCGCTCCAGGAGGACGCTCGAAATCTCTCGTCGGGCGAAATCGCCGACCGTACTGACGCGTCGTCGAGCACGGTTCGAAAGCGCATCCAGCGCCTCGAATCGGAGGGCGTCATCAAGGGCTACAGCGCGAGCGTCGACTACCAGAAGTCGGGGTATCCGCTCCGGATGCTCCTGTTCTGCACGGCCCCGATTCCGGAGCGCGGCGAGCGCCTCCAAGACATTCTCGACATTCCCGGGGTGGTGTCGGTGCAGGAGTTGGTCACGGGCGAGCAGAACCTTCTCGTGACGGCTGTCGGCGAGACCGACGAGGACATCACAGCGGTCGCCAACGCGCTTCTCGACATGGAGTTGACCGTCGCCGACGAAGTGCTCGTGCGCAGCCACGAGACGACGCCGTTCGACGACCTCAGCCCGGAGCGGGCGGAAGACGAGGAGTGACTCGACGCCACCCCGAATCCTTCATCATCGAACACCCTGTTACTGACTGCCATACTGTGGAACGATTTGGTCGTACCAAAGACTATAATTACCAGTCTGTTCGTATTCTTGGGTAAGACGGGTCAGTTCGGTCGTGGCGAGGCCCCCGGTGTGGGTCGCTGGCCCGCGTGACGGACACTCCGAACGATGACTGGACACTCACACGCGAACGACGCGGTACAGCTCCCGGAGACGACGCCGACGTCCTCGGGGGTGTCGCGAGCGACGACCGCCGCCGTCTGGGCGCTGTTCGCGCTCAGCGTCGCGACGGCCGTCGTCTCGGCCGCCGGTGGTTCCGCGTGGCGGGTTCCGGGCTCCGTCGTCGTCGACGGCCTGACCGCGGTCGTGTGGGTCGCCGTCACGTTCTTCAGCGGAATCGTACACTCCTACTCGCGGCGCTACATGGCCGGGAACGCCAACATCGACCGCTTCTTCGCGCTGACGTTCGGCTTCACGCTCGCGGTGATGGTCGTGGCGGCCGCCGACCACGTCGCGCTGTTCGCCGCGGCGTGGCTGGCGATGGGGCTGACGATGGCCGCCCTCATCGGGCACGCCAGAGAGTGGACGCAGGCGCGCGCCGCGGGCGCGCTCACCCGCCGCTACTTCCTCGCGAGCGGCGGCGTGCTCGCCGGAACGCTCGCCCTCCTCGCGTGGGCGACGGGAACGACCACGGTCTCCGGCATCCTGTCGCGGGCCGACAGCCTTCCGCCCGAACTCACCTGGCTCGCCATCGCGGGGCTCTTCCTCGCGGCGATGATCCAGTCCGCGCTGTTCCCGTTCCACGACTGGCTGCTGTCCTCGATGACCGCGCCGACGCCGGCGTCCGCGCTGATGCACGCCGGGTTCGTCAACGCCGGCGGCATCCTGCTCGCGCGCTTCGCGCCGGTGTTCGCGGACGTACAACTGGCGATGGCGGCGCTCGTCGTCGTCGGCGCGGCGAGCGCCCTCCTCGGGCAAGCCATCCTGCTCGTCCGCCCCGACGTCAAGCGCCGGCTCGGCGGCTCGACCGTCGCCCAGATGGGGTTCATGATACTCCAGTGCGGCCTCGGGTTCTTCGCCGCCGCCATCACCCACCTCATCCTGCACGGGTTCTACAAGGCCTACCTGTTCCTCTCCTCCGGCGGCGCCGTCGAGCGGACTGCGCCCGCCGCGGGCGGTCGCGACGGCGTGACGCTACCGTCGCTCGTCGTCGGCCTGGCGGCCGCGGTCGGCGGCGGCGCAGTGTTTGTCGCGCTCACCGGGAAGGGCGCGGAACTGGACTCCGGCGCGCTCCTCGCGTTCCTCGTCGCCCTGACGGCGCTGCACGCGGCCCGCGACGCCCTGGCGCGCGCGAACCTCTCACCAGGTGCGACGCTCGTCGCGCTCCCGGTCCTCGTCGTCGTTCCCATTGCCGTCTACGGCGTCCTGTTCAACGCCGTCGCGGCCATGCTGACGGGCGTTCCGATGACGCACGCACCGACCGAGCTATCCGCCGTGCACGTCGCCGTCGCCGCCGCGTTCCTCGCCGCGTATCTCGCGGTGGAACTCGGCTGGCACCGCTCCAGTAAGCGGCTGTACGCAGTAATACTGAACATCTCACAGCCGGCTCCGGAAACCGAACTCACCACCGCGGAGGACTACAATGACGCGTGAAGACCACTACCTCGCGAGCAGTATCGAGCGCGCGGCGGAGCACGTCGGCGCGGTCTGGCCGCTCCACTCGTTCGTCACCGCGAACCCCCTCTCCGGGTTCGAAGACCAACCGTTCCACCGGGCGGTCGCGGACGCCGAACGGCTGTTCGGCGGACGCGGCTATCCCGCCACGGAGGTCTTCCGGCGTGCCTGGGAGAACGGACAGATAGACCCGGACGTGCTGGCGAGCGTGCTGGACGCCTACGGCATCGAGCGCGACCCGGACGCGCTGCTCGACGATATGGCGACGGACGCCGATGAGCCGGGCACGAACGACGGTGACGACGCGACGGCGGCGGTCGACCGCGTGCTCTCGAAGTGGCTGACCGCCTTTCTCGACCAGGGGCAGGCCAAGTGGTCGATGCCCGACCGCGACGACGGGTTCTACGCGGCGTGGCGCGAGATTGCGCCCCACGACAGCGAGATACCGGACTGCGACCGTCCGTCCGACCTCCCGGAAACACCGATAGACGCCCTTGAGGAGGTGCTTTCCTCACGCCCGCAGGGCGAGTGGGAGACGATATTCGAGCAGCAGCTCGCCGCGCTCCCCGGCTGGACGGGCTTCATCAAGCAACGCGCGAGCGAGGACGTCGACCCCTGGCAGTCCGCGCACCCTATCTCGCTGACCGAGTACCTCGCGGTTCGCCTCCTGGTCGCGGAGCGCCTCGACGCCCCGCTACTCCCGGACGACCACGCCACGGAAGCCGACGACTCCGAGGAAACACCGATTCCGGAACTCTGGCTGTCCGCGTGGGAACAGAGCCACCGCGACCGCCTCCTCGACGCGGTGACCGAACCCGACCCGAAGGACGAGCGCGCGGACGAAACGCGGCCGGACGCCCAGTTCGTGTTCTGCATCGACACGCGCTCCGAAATCATCCGCCGGCACGTCGAGGGCGTCGGCGACTACGAAACCGACGGGTACGCCGGGTTCTTCGGCGTGCCGATGCGGCACGAGGCCTACGGCGCGGACGCCGCCGGCGACGCCTGCCCGCCCATCGTCGACGCCCAGCACCGCATCACGGACCGGCCCGTCGCTGACGCCGCGGACGCGCGCGAGCGCTACGACCGCCGGCAGGGCCTCTTGGACGCGGGGCGGAGCGTGCTCAAATCCCTGAAGTCGAACGCGGCGACGGCGTTCAGTTTCGTCGAGAACGCCGGCCCGTGGTACTGCGCGGCGCTCGCGGCGCGCACGCTCCTCCCGGGCCGCGTCTACGACGCGCTCCACGACACGGACTACGCGCCCGACGAACGCGAGTTCTGCGAGCCCTCCATCGACTACAACCCGGACGCGGTGCACGCGCTCCGCGCGGGCTTGTCGTTCGAGGAGAAAGTCGCGTACGCGGAGAGCGCGTTCGACCTGATGGGCTGGGATGCGTTCGCGCGCCTCGTCGTGTTCACGGGACACGCGAGCCAGACGACGAACAATCCGTTCGGTTCGAGCCTCGACTGCGGCGCGTGCGCGGGGAACCCCGGCGGCCCGAACGCCCGCGTCCTCGCCGCCATCTGCAACGACGCGGCCGTCCAGGACGAACTCCGCGAGCGCGGGTTCGACATCCCGGCGGACACCGTCTTCCTCGCCGCGGAACACGACACGACCACCGACGACATCACGCTGTTCGACGACGGCGTGCCGGAGAGTCACGCGGACGACCTCGAACAGCTGCGCCGCGACCTCGCGGACGCCCGGGAGCGCGCGGCGGCCGAGCGGACGGACGCGATGACGGACGCCGACGACCCCGTGCGGGAGACCGAGCGGCGGGCCGCCGACTGGGCGGAGACCCGCCCCGAGTGGGGGTTGGCCGGGAACGCCTCGTTCGTCGTCGGTCCCCGCGAACTAACCGCGGACGCCGACCTCGACGGCCGCACGTTCCTCCACTCCTACGACTGGCGCACGGACCCGGAGGGTGACGCGCTCGAAGAAATCCTGACCGGCCCGCTCGTCGTCACGCAGTGGATAAACACCCAGTACTACTTCTCCACCGTGGACAACGCCGTGTACGGCAGCGGGTCGAAAATAACTCAAAACCCCGTCGGGAACGTCGGCGTCTTCCAGGGGAACGGTGGCGACCTCATGACCGGCCTCCCGCTCCAGTCGCTATACGCCGACGCCGACCAGCCCTACCACCAGCCGCTCCGCCTCACCGCCGTCGTTCACGCGCCCGTCGACCGCGTCACCGACGTCCTCCGCGACCACGACGACCTCGCACAGCTCCTCGACAACGGCTGGCTCCAGCTAACCGTTCTCGACCCGGAACAGGACAACGCGGCGCTTCACTACCAGGGCGAGCTGGAGTGGGGCGCCCAGGACGAAGCCGCGGTCGCTCCACCCCGGCAGACGATGCCGGCCGACGCGGACTGATTTCGGAAAATCGAGCGATTCAGGCCCGCAGTGACATCCTAGCGTTTCTCGCGCTGTTCTATCTTGTTCAGTTCGATGAGGAGTCGGAAGATGGCTTTCACCATGTTCTCGTCGACGTCGTAGGTGTCGGCGTAGCGGCCGGCGCGTTCCATGACGGCGTCCTCTTGCTCTTCGTCGGTGGTGGCGAGGCCTTGGTCTTCTTTGACTTGGGCGACGCTGTCCGCGACGTAGGTGCGGCGCGCGATGAGTTCGACGAGGTCGTGGTCGATGTCCTCGATTTCCTCGCGGAGTTCGTCGAGGGTCATGTCGTCAGTACGCGGCCGCCGGTCGTTCGTGTCGTCGTCAGGAGTGTCGTTCCGGGTCTCTCGTTCCATAGTTCTTGTACTTCGGTGAGTGCGTCGTGTGTGCCGACTGCGACGTGGCTGGGGCCGGTGCCGGAGAGGCCGACGCCGTCCGCGAGCGGGAGGGCGTCGACGGCGGGCCCGGTGGGTTGGTCGAGCGCGGCGCAAAAGGCGAAGCCGTTGACGGTCATCGCGGTCTCGTAGCGGCCGGCGAGCGCGAGTTCCTCCACGAGTTCGGCGACGGGCGCGATGCGCGTGCAGCGGTCGGCGTCGGCGTCCGCGCTGTACGCGCGCTCCGGGGGCGTCCAGACGAGCACGTCCCAGTCCACGTCGTCGCGCGCGAGCAGGGCGTCGCGTTCGTTGTTCGTGACGGTGAGGCCGCCGAGCATGCTCGCGCTCGCGTCGTCGAACGCGCCCGTCACCGTCACGCCCGTCTCGCGGGCCGCCCGGACGCCGAGCAACGCGGCGTCTTTGAGCGGCACGTCGTCGGCGACGCTGAGCGCGGAGAGCGTCGCGAGCACGGTGGCGTTCGCGGCGGCGCTCGAACTCTTCAGTCCGGACGCCATCGGTATCTCGCTCGTCGTCTCCACGACGCCGCCGTAGTCCGCGTCGGCGTCCCCATACGTCTCGCAGGCGAGTTCGACGCAGCGCTCGACGAGTGCGGTATCGGCGTCTGCGTCCTCCGCGACCGAGCCGGCCACGGTATCGCGGTCGGGGTCGAGCGCGACCTCGGCGGTGACGGTGAGGTCGATGGCGAACGCGGACCCGCGGCCGGTGGCGAGCGCGTTGAGTACGGTGCCCGCGGCGGGCGCTTCGGCGCAGCCGTCCATACCTGAGAGTGGGCGAGTCGACGCTTCAAGGTGGCGGTGGCGTCAAACCCTCGACCCGCGGGCCTTTTCCCGGCGCGGCGTCCAGCACACCTATGAGCGGACGCAGCGACGTGGCTCCCGACACGCTGGACGTGGAGCTCGCGGAGGACGGTATCGCGGTGGAGTACGCGGACGGCCGCCGCACGTTCTACCACGGGGTTCCCGAGAAAGTCGAAGGTACGTTGCGCGCGCAGCCAGGGCGGTCAGTCCACGTCCTCGTCACCGAGCCGGACGGGACGGAGGGCGCACTGACGTACGTGAATGACCGGATGACGAGCGACGAGATTCTCGAAGAGACCGGGGTCGGGCGCGTCCTCCTCGACGCGGACGAGGAGGCCACGGTGTTCCCGGGCGTGACGGTGCGTCGGGACGGGTACGCCATCGAAGTTGACGCGGACCCGGAGGCGGCGGGCGGGCGCGTGTTCGTGTTCGAAGAGGACGAGCTGAGCGAGTACAGCTACGAGTTCGCCTGACTACTGGAGGTAGGAGGGGTCCTCCGCGTCGCAGTTCTCCTCGTGCTGTGCGGCGTCGTCCGGGTCGTCGAACATCAGCCCGCATTTCTCGCAGGCGTACCACGTCATGTCGTCGCGCATCGTCTCTTCGACCATACTCGTGGTTCCGCCCGCTACCCTCAAAACCGTTACCCCGACCGGTGCGCGCGGAGCGCTCGCTCGTACGCCGCCTCGGGGTCCTCCCACTCCCCGCGGGGTTCGTCAGCGATTACGCGGCCGAGCGACATGACGGTGAGGCGGTCCGCGAGGCCGGCGAACCGGTCGAGGTTGTGCGTGGACACGAGCACGTACCGGTCGTCGCCCGCGTACGATTCGACGGTGTTGACGATGGCGTCCCGGGTCGCGGGGTCGAGGTCCGCGAGCGGTTCGTCGAGCACGAGTACGTCGGGGCGGTCGAGGAGCGCGAGCGCGAGGTCGAGGCGCTTGCGGTAGCCGTCCGAGAGCGCGCTCGCCGGTCGGTCCCACATCGGTTCGAGGCCGAGGCGGTCCGCCAGTTTTGCGCGCCACGCGGGCGGTTCGGACGCGAACCCTGAGAAGACGGCGAGGTTGTCCGCGACGATGAGGTCGTGATAGACGCTCGGCGTCTGGAACGCGTAATTCACGTCGCCCACGTCCTCGACGACGCCCGACGTGGGGCGAGTGAGGCCCGCGAGACATCGTAGTAGAGTAGTCTTCCCGCTGCCGTTCGGACCGGCGAAGCAGTGGACGCCCGGCGTGAAGTCGAGCGTCACGTCGTCCACGGCGACCACGTCCCCGTAGCGTTTGGTGAGGTTCCGGACGCGCATCTCAGGCACCTCGTTCGTAGTACCGGACGCTTCCCGCGAACAGGGCGCAACAGACGGCGAGCGTCCCGCAGAGCAAGAGGAGCGTGTCCGCGTAGGCGGTGAGCGGTTGGCCTCGGAGCGTGAATCCGCGCGCGGCGACCATCGCGTGATAGGTCGGAAGGGCGGTGATGAAGTCGCGGCGCGCGACGGAGAAGAACCCGCGGGGGTACGCCAGACCGGAGAACGCGAGGCAGAAGAGGAGGACGGCGAGGTTCGCGAGCCGGCCCCACGCGGAGAAGCGGAGCGCGACCGTGACGGCGGCGGCGAGCGTGCCCGCGGCGAGGAAGCAGAGCGCGTACACGGCGAGGACGCTCGGCCGCAGGAACGCGACGGGCGTGCCGAGGTAGCCGCTCGCGAGGTCGAACACCGCGATGGGGAGAACGAGCAGGGCGGTGAACGCGCCGAGTTTCGCCGCGACGACCCGATAGAGCGAGGATTCGAGGCGGAGGCGGTCGATAGCGGCCTCCTCGGACGCGAGGTTGTACGGGAGGTAGGCGAACGCGACGAGCAACACGAGCACGAAGAGGAACGTCGGCAGGAGGTACGCCGAGAGCGTCCATTCGCGCCCGACGACGGTGTACGTCGTGGAGACGGGGCGGTCGAGGAGCGAGGAGAGCCCGCGGTCCGCGACGCTCGCGAGAACCGTCGCGGGTTCCTGGTAGGGGACGATGCTCCCGGAGACGAAGATATCGACGGTCGCCGCCCCTGCGCCGGCGGTGAGGTTCGCGGGCGCGGTGATGACCGCGTACACGCGCTCCCGGGAGAGCGCGTGCATCGCCGCGTCGCGGGACTCGTAGAGTATCGGGTCGCTGAACAGCGCCACCGCCGCGCGAACTACCGAGAGGTCGTCCTGCGTCGCGCCCGGTCCCGCGGGCGCGACCGCGACCTGCACGGACTTCGGGAGGACGTGTTCGAACGCGAGCGTGCCGTACACGAAGAGCGCGGGGACGAGAACGAACAGAACGAGAAGCGGGAGTTTCTTCCGCCAGCCCCAGCGGAGTTCCTTCCGGAGGAGCGGCGGGAGAGCCATCTACGCGGTCGCGGTCGTAGACTCGGACGAGTCGCTCGTTGTCGTGGCCTCGGCCGAGCTGGTCGCGGTCGTGGACTCGGACGAACCGCCCGACTCGTTGTACGCGCTCGCTATCGCGTCCTCGATGTTGGACGCGGCGTTCTCGTAGGAGACGGTGACGGTCGTTCCCTCGCTCGTCACCTCGATCTTGTCGACGGTCTCCGCGGCGGCCTCCTCGGACGCGAGTTCGTACGCCGATATCGCGCCCTGCATGACCTGCATGATGTTCGTCGCGGAACTGCTCGTGTTCGTCACGACGTTGGTGACGCCACCGATGTCCGTTTCCTCGGTGTAGAGCGCGCCGGAGACGGCCTGCACGGCGTTCAGGGTCTCGGTGGCGAACTGCGTCTCGGAGGCGTACGGGCCGGTGTCGAGGTTCTGCTGGGGGACGTTCATCGCGAACTTCACGTAGCCCGAGCGGGTGTCGGCGAACGTCTCCCGGAGGTCGCCGCTCAGAGCGGGCGCGTCGCCGGCGCGAACGTCGACGACTGCTTTCACGGCGGATTCGGTGCCGGTGACGAACGTGCCGTCACCGAGCCAGCCGACGACGTTCCCGCTCGCGAACTCGGACTCGGGCACCCAGAGCGTCGCGTTCCCGTACGTCTCGGTCGCGAACGTCATGCCGGTCTGGTTCGTGAGCGCGGACTCAAGTTCGGTCTTCGAGAGTGATGACGTGACGAGCGCGCCGTTGAACGACCCGGACTCCGCGTCGACCTGCTCGCTCGCGTTCGAGAACGACGTCACGGTCTCGAACTGGGTCGCCGACAGGCCCGTGTCGTTCTCGGCGTCAGCGATAGCCTCCGAAATGGACGCCGGCCCGGAGTAGTACGGCGACGACGCGTTCAGTTCCGCGAAGTACGTGTCCGCGATGCCGCGCAGCGCGTCGTCCTCGAGCATCCCTCCGATGTCGACGAACGCGACCGAGTCGACGTTCGCGGGGACGCTATCCAGCTTCGCGGCGTCGCTCGCACTCCCACCGTCGTCCGAGAGGAGTCCGGCGCAGCCAGCGGTCGAGACGAGCATCGCAACGGCAAGGACTGCGGCGACCGTTCGAACGGTCCCGCCAGTCCCGGGGGAGGGCAGCCTCATGCCCCGATTTCGTCACTGCTATCGCTTAACGGTTTTCACACGTCGCCAGCCCGCATGGCAGGCGCCGTGCGTGTTTTCCGCCGGCCGGCCGTACCCCGAGACATGGCCGCGGTCATCTTCGACATGGACGGCGTCATCGTGGACACCGAGCGCTACTGGAAGGGCGTCATCGAACAGGTGCTCGACGAACTCGTCGTGGACGGCGACGACCTCGAACCGACGGACCTCATCGGCATCAACGTCCACGACCAGTACGAGCTGCTGCGCGAGGAGGGATACGAACTCACCGTGGACTCCGCGGACGAATACTTCGACTTCTACGACGACCACGCGGAAGCCGTCTACAGCGACCACGCCGACCTAATGGCCGGCTTCCACGACCTCCTCGACGACCTCGACGAGTACGGAGTTCCGCTCGCCGTCTGCACGTCCTCCTACCCGAACTGGGTGGAGCTGGCGTTCGACCGCTTCGACCTCCACGGGCGGTTCGACGTGGTGGTGTCCGCGGCCGACCTCGACATCCCGGGGAAGCCCGAACCCGACATTTACGAGGTGACGATGGACCGCCTCGGCGTCACCGCCGCCGAGTCCGTCGTCGTGGAGGACTCCGAGAACGGCATCCGCGCCGCCGCCCGCGCTGGTGCGCACGTCATCGCGTACGCGGCCGACGAAGCCGGCGAGATGGACACGTCCGACGCGGACGAAGTCGCGACTTCCGCGAACGACCTCCGCGAGCGCCTGTTCGCCGAGCTGGACGCGCTCGACCGGAGGCCGTCACGTTCATAGGGCCGAGTCGAGTGTCTGTATGCAACGGACAGCCCGCTCATGGACGCATCAGACCATTCAAGCGCGGACGGCGGTGAGGCCGCCGTGAACGCGGGAGACGACACCGACTACGACCACATGATTTACGGCGAGGACTTCTTCGAGACGCTCGTCGAGAACGGCTCGGACGCCATCATCACCATCGACGAGTCCTCGACCATCCTGTACACGAACCAGAGCGTCGAGCGGGTGTTCGGCTACGAACCCGGCGAACTCATCGGGAGCGACCTGACGAAAGTGATGCCGGACCGCCTCCAGCAAGCCCACTACAACGCGCTCGGCGAGTACGTCGAGTCCGGCGACCGGACGATGAACTGGAACGACATCGAGATTCCCGGCCAGCACAAGGACGGCCACGAGGTCCATCTCTCGGTGACGTTCGAGGAACACCCCTACGAGGACCGCCGCGTGTTCTCCGGTATCATCCGCGACATCTCCGAGCGCATCGAGCGCGAACGCCGGCTCGAACGGAAGAACGAGCAACTGGAGAAGTTCGCGAGCATCGTCAGCCACGACCTCCGCGACCCGCTGAACGCCGCGCAGGCCCGGTTGTCGCTCGCGAAAGCGCACGGCGAGGGCGACGCGGAGTACTTGGAGGAAGTCGAGGAGGTTCACGAGCGGATGGGCGCGCTCATCGACGACGTGCTCACGCTCACGAAGGAAGGGCGGTCCATCGGCGCGACCGAACACCTCGCGCTCGAACCGGTCGCGCGTGACGCGTGGCGGACCGCGGGGACGGACGCGGCGACGCTCGAGGTCGACGACCCGAACCACGTCGACGCCGACCCCGAGCGCATGCGGACGGTGTTCGAGAACCTCTTCGGGAACGCCGTGCGGCACGCCGGCGAGGACGTGTACGTCCGCGTCGGCGAACTCCCCGACGGAAACGGCTTCTTCGTCGCGGACGACGGCCCCGGGATTCCCGCGGAGAAACGCGAGGACGTCTTCGAGTACGGCTACACGGACTCGGAGGACGGCACCGGGTTCGGCCTGAACATCGTGAAGTCGATCGCGGACGCGCACGGCTGGACCGTCGAGATAACCGACAGCGAGGAGGGAGGCGCTCGCTTCGAATTCCGCGCCCCCGCGCTCGAATGACCGACGCCGACGGCGACCCGGTCGTGCTCGCGGTGGACGACGAGGAGCGCGTCACCGAGGCGTACTCGCTCTGGCTCCCCGACGAATACACCGTGCTCACCGCGGTGGACGGCGAGGAAGCGCTCGCGATGATGGACTCGTCGGTGGACGTGGTGTTGCTCGACCGCGAGATGCCGAACATGCGCGGCGACGAGGCGCTCGAACGAATGCGGGCGGAAGGCTACGACTGCCGGGTCGCGATGGTGACCGGCGTCGAACCCGACGTGGACATCATCGAGATGGGGTTCGACACCTACCTCACGAAACCCGTCACGGGCGAAGACCTCCGTGAGGTCGTCGAAGACCTGTTGTCGCGCGCGACGTTCGACTCGCGCTCCCAGCGGTTCTTCGCGCTCGTGGAGAAACAGTCCACGCTCGAAACCGAACTCTCCCGGGGCGAACTCGACGAGAACGAGGAGTACCAGGAACTCACGCGCGAAGTCGAGGCGCTCCGCGAGGAACTGGACGAGACGTTCGAGTCGATGGGTTCGGAGGGCGTGGAAGCGAGCTACCGCGACCTCTAGTCCCAGAACGCCTTCGTCCGGGCGTACTCGCGTTCGCGTTCGAGGATGTCCCGATAGAACTCCGCCTCGTTCTCCCGGTGGTTGTTGATGATGCGTGCGGCGTTCTGCGGGCCGACCCCGCGCGCGACGAGCGCCTTCACCGCCTTCGTGCCGTGACCCTGCACGAGGCTCGCGTTCCGATACACGCGCTCGGTTCGTTTTTCCTGTTCTGCGTCCTTCTCCTCGGCTCGCACGGCTTTCACGGCGTCGTCCGCCCACGGACTCAGCGCGGCTATCATCGTCGACCCGCAGCGCGGACACTCCGGCTGGTTCTGGACGCGGGAGACTTTCGTCTCGTGCTCCCAGTCCTGGCAGTGCACGCAGAACAGGCGGACGCGGTCGTCCTCGATTCGGTCCTTCACGGTGTTGATGACGCTCGTGTCCGCGTTCTCCGGCGTGAGGAGTTCCTGGCCCGACGACCGCCCGCCGACGCCGATGGCGGTGCGGCGGCCGTGCACGACGAGGTCGAGGTCGCCCGACTGAAGCCGCGAGAGCACGGCCCGCGCGCGCTCCACGTCGAGGTCGGTGTGGAACACCTCGCGCATCGACTCGTCGTACACCGGCGTGTCCTCCAAGGCGGCCATCACGCGGTTCAATCCGACGCCATCCCGTCCTTTCCAGCGTTTGAGCGCGCCGAACTTCGCCGCGACGTGACTCAGCGTGAATTTGAGCGCGTCCGACTTCTTGAGGGAGAGTTCGAGCAGCGTCCGGATGTGGTCGGGGTCGGTCTCCTCCAGCACGTCGAGCACGTCGCTCGCGCGGATTCCCTGCGGCACTTCGAGCGAAATACGGTACGGACCGACATCGAGGCCGACTGAGGACCCGGTTCGCTGGCCGAGCAGCGCGGAGAGCAGTCGGCCGAGCGTCTCGTTCGTCCGGTGGCCGAACGCGGCGTTCACCACGATGTCGCGGCCCTGTGACTCCACGACCACGCGGTCGTCGGTCGGCACCGGCGCGTCCGCGTCCACCGTGCGTTCGATTGGGTCGAGTGCCTGTTCGGCCGTGTAGGCGTCCGTCGGGTAGCGCTCCGTGAGCGTGCGAGCCACGGACTCCACGCTCGCACCGGATTCGAACTGCGGACCGACGACGCCCCGAATCTCCCCGACCTCCTGGGCCACGTCGTACGGTACCGGAATCTCCGAACCCGTCCACGACGGCACCTCGCCGGAGGGGTCCTCGATTGGACTGACTTCCACGCGGCCCTCCTCCTCGTCCACCTCCGCGATGCGCCACATCTCGCCGCGCTGGATGAACGACGCGCCGGGTTCCGCGAAGTTCACGACGAACCGCTCGTCGAGCGTCCCGACCTGCCTCCCCGAGGCCACGTCGTACACGTCGTACGTCTCCTCGTCGGGTATCATCGAGAGGTTCGCGTAGTAGTACTGCCACGTCCCCCCGGACTTCTCGATGGTGTCCGCGTCCTCGTCCAACCACAGCACGCGGTTCCGGCTGAGTTCCTCTATCACGTCCGTGAACGTCTCCTCGTCGAGGTGGCGGAACGGGTACGCGCGGGTGACGATTTGGTACGCGCGGTAGGCTTTGAGTTCGCCGAAATCCATCAGCAGCCCCACAATCTGGTTCGCGACGGTGTCGAGGCTGCCGTGGTGGATGGGGGTTTCCTCCACGTCGCCCTCCGCGGCGCGGCGGGCGATGGCGAGCGCTTCGAGCGTGTCGTCCGGATGTCCGGTGATGATGGTGCCGTGCGAGACCTCGTCGCGGCGGTGGCCGGCGCGGCCGACGCGCTGGAGGAGGCGCGCGACCTCGCGCGGACTGGAGTACTGGACGACGTGGTCGATGCGGCCCACGTCGATACCGAGTTCCATCGAACTCGTGCAGAGGAGGCCGTCCAGCTCTCCGGCCTTGAACTGGTCTTCGACCTCGATACGGGCTTCCTTCGAGAGGCTGCCGTGGTGGACGCCGATGTTCGCGCCGAGTTCCTTGAACCGCGACCCGAGCGCCTCCGCCGTCTGACGCGTGTTCACGAACACCAACGTCGAGTCGTGCTCGTCCACGATTTCGCGGATGGCGCGCACGTGACTCGCGATGTCGGGACTCGTCAGGAGTTCGTTCGACAGCCGCTCGTCCGACTCCCGAACGCGAGGTTCGCGCACCGAGAACTCCACCTTCGACGCCACGTCCACCTCCACGATGTCGCACTCGCGACCCCCCGTGAGGAAGTTCGCGACCTCCCGCGGGTCGCCGACCGTCGCCGACAGCCCGATTCGCTGGAAGTCGCCCGCGAGCTCGCGGAGGCGCTCGAGGCCGATGGTGAGCTGTGCGCCGCGCTTCGCGCCCGCGAGTTCGTGCACCTCGTCCACGACGACGTGATGCACGTCGGAGAGCGCGCGCCGCAGTTTCTCGCCCGTCAGCATCGCCTGCAGCGTCTCCGGCGTCGTCACCAGCACGTCCGGCGGGTCGTTCGCCTGCTGCGTGCGCTGATACTGTGTCGTGTCCCCGTGCCGAACGTCCACCTCGATGCCCAACTCCTCGCCCCACCAGTCGAGTCGTTCGCGCATGTCCCGGTTCAGCGCGCGCAGCGGCGTGACGTACAGCGCGCTGATGCCGAACCGTGGGTCGGAGTCGGCGATAGCCGACAGCACCGGCAACATTGCGGTCTCCGTCTTTCCCGTGCCCGTCGGCGCGATGACGAGACCGTCGTGTCCCGCGACGAGCGGTGGAATCGCACGCTGCTGTGGCTCCGTCGGCGTACTGAACCCGCGTTCGGAGAGCGCGTCCCGAACCGGCGCGGAGAGCCGGCTGAACGCATCGACGACGCCCGCATCGCTCATACACGTACTGGGGTCGGCGGCCGGATAAGCACACCGTGAGCGTGCTATCATCCCGCACCCGCTGGCTACTTGGGGCGGGCGGCCGAGGAACCGGTATGTACCTCGCAGACGAAGCCTGGCCGGACCTCCAGGGCGAACTCGACGGCGCGGTCGCGTTCGTCCCGCTCGGCTCCACGGAACAACACGGCCCCCACCTGCCGGAGGGCACCGACCACCTCATCGCGGAGGCGTTCGCGCGCCGCGCCGCCGACCGAACCGGATTCCTCTGCACGCCCACGGTAAACATCGGGGTCAGCCCCCACCACCGCCAGTTCCCCGGGACGATGTGGGTGGACGCGCCCGCGTTCCGCCAGTACGTCGAATCGTTCACGCGAAACCTCTCCTACCACGGCATCCGGAAGGTCGTGTTCGTGAACGCGCACGGCGGGAACGTCCAGCACCTCCGCGAGGTCGGGCGGCGCGTCCGGGATTCGGAGGACGCGTACGCGGTCGAGTGGATGTGGGACAACTCCATCCCCGACCTCGTCGACGACGCCTTCGAGCAGAACGGCCCGCACGGCGGTCCGAAGGAGACCGCGCTCATCCAGTACCTCCACGAAGACCTCGTGCACGACGACCGACTCGCGGACGCCCACGAAGGCGGCGTCGAATCGCTCGCCGACCTCGACACCGTCAAGCACGGTGCGCGAACGTTCTACGACGCCGTCGAGAACAGCGAGAACGGCGTGTTCGGCGACCAGACCGACGCCACCGCCGAGAAGGGCGAAGAACTGTTCGACGCGGCGCTCGACGAACTCTGTCAGCTCGCCACGTGGCTCGACGACCAACCCTTCGAAGACCTGCTGCCGCCGGAGAGAGTGTAAATACGAAGCCGCGGCCAGACTCGGCGTGTTCTAGGAATCGCCGTGGGCCACCGGCTCGGCGCCGTCCCGGCGCGGGACGACACCCACTCGGGTACTGGCGACGCACGGTCCGCGGACGCGGACGCGTCGGCCGCACGCCCTACAGGTAGCGATAGTCACCGAGACGCGTGCCGTCGAGGAGATAGGCGTCCGCGGACGGCAACGCCTCGGGGAGGAATGGCGCGAGAAACCCCTGGCCCTCCACGTTCACCCACGTCCCACCACAGAGGTCGTTGAACGCCGGACACACCACGAGCTCCGCGTCCGTCGCCACGCGCTCGCCGAAGTGCTCGCGGAACGCGCCGGCGTCGAGCGCGCCGCGAAGCCACGCGCGCTCCACCCGCGACCCGCCGACCTCGTCCTCCAGCCGAACGGCTGGATGCTCGTGTCCCATGCAGACCACGTCCGCGTCCAGCACGTTCCGGGACGGCCACGTATGGCCGTGAACGAACCCAACGTCGCCGAACCGCGCTCCCTCGCCCGGCGTCACGTCGACATCGAGCACGTCGTCGATATTGCCGTCGTGGTTTCCGCGGACGAGCGTCACCGGCACCGGGCATTCCCGAACGAGCGTTTCGAGTTCCTCGCGCTCCGCGCCCTCCGGCGTCCCGATCTGGTGGCCGAGGTCGCCGAGGAACACCACGCGGTCGACGCCCGTCCGCACGACGAGCGACAGCACGCGCTCGCGGCGCGTACTCGCCTGCGAATCGACTTCGAGGCCCTCGCGGCGGAGCGCCCGCTCGATGCCCGCGTGGTAGTCCGCGACCACGAGCGCCGACTCCCCGTCGAGGTTCGCGACCGCCGCGGGCGCGTCCGGGACGGGTTCGACGCGCGCCATCAGATGGCCTTGAGCGTGTCCTCCCCGGACTCGTAGCACCGCCCGCTCATCAGCGCGCTCTGGATGGCGTCCTCGACATCACCGGAGTCCGCGTCCGTGGCTTCGACGACCGTCCGAATCACCTCGTCGCGGTCGACGCCGTCCCCGCCGTCGAGGTCGTCCATCGTGTCGACGACGAAGTCCTCCAAGTCGCCCTCGAAGACGTTCTCGTCCTCGGCAGTCTCTTCCTCCCACTCGTCGTCGGCGTCGAGCGACTCGTCGTCGGCGTCGAGCGACTCGTCGTCGGCGTCGTCCAGCTCCTCGTCCGTCTCGGGTTCGATACCGGCTTCACCGGCTTCGGGGATGTCGTCGCCGCTAGAGAAGTCCATATCGAACTCTTCCTCGATCTCCTCGCGCTCCTCCTCGTCGAACTCGTACATCTCGTCCGTCGACTCGAAGTCCCCGAGACTCTCCGACTCCGCGGATTCGGGTTCGACGGCCTCGGGCTCGGGCGCGGTGGACTCCGCGAGTTCCTCTGTTGTTCCCACGTCGCCGGCGTCCGCGGCGTCCGGCTCCGCCTCGACCGCGGACAGCTCTTCGGAGTCGGGCTCCGGCTCGGACTCCGTTTCGGGTTCGGAAGCCGGCTCGGAGTCGACAGCCGACTCCGCGTCGGATTCCGGTTCGCTGCCAGCTTCCGGTTCTGCTTCGGGTTCGGTGGTTTCCGATTCTGTGGTCGGTTCGCTCTCAGATTCGCTCTCCGACTTGCTCTCTGGTTCCTCAGCCGGTTCGCTCTCAGATTCGCTCTCCGACTTGCTCTCTGGTTCCTCAGCCGGTTCGCTCTCCGCGCCGGTTTCGTCCGTCTGCTCCGCCTCGATGTCGAGGTCGGCGGACAGGTCGGCGTCGACCGCGCCGCCAGCGTCGGGAGCGGGCGTGGTGGCGTCCACTTCGTCGCGGTCGCCGGCGACGACTTCAGCGGCCTGCCGGGCGACCGTGCGGAGGTCGTCGAGGTAGGTTTCGGTGGTGCCGTAGTGGTCGATAGCGAGCGGAACGCCCGCGGCGAGGTCGGGGCGGACGCCGGTGTCCGCGAGCGCGTCTCGGAGGTCGCTTCCGCGTTCCTCGCGGCCGAGCGCGTCCGCCAGCACGCCGACGCGTTCGGTGGTCTGTTCGGCGGTGCGGACGACCCAGCGGTCGCGCGTGTCCGCATCCACCTCGCTGATGGATTCGGGGCGGACGGACGTGTAGACGGTGTCCGCGTCGTCCGGTTCGAACGTCCGCGCCTTCCCCGTGATGGCGACGAACGCGGGCGCGTCGAGGCGTTCGAGGGACGCGAGCGCGTCCGGTTGGTACTGCCCGGCGTACACGACGAACGCGCCCGTTGGGTCGACGATGCGCGCACGAAGTACATCGTCACTCACCTGCTCCACTTCGGTGAGCACGCCGACAACGAACAGCCGGTTCACGCGCGCTCCCGTCGGCGTGACGACGTAGTTCGGCGCGCGCTCCTCGTCGGACTCCGCGTAGCTGTAGTCCGCGTCGTCGAACTCCGCCGCGAACACCCGCCACGCGACCTCGCGGCTCGGGCGGTCGTCGGGGCTCGAATTCGAACTCATGCGTCCACCTCCGCGAGGAAAGCTTCGGCACGCTCGGCCGGGTCGTCGTCAGCGGGGCGGAACGCGGTCGCTTCGAGGTTCGCGCCGTACTCGTCCACGGAGAGGTGGCCGCGCACGACGTACTCGCCGCCGACCAGTTCCTCCCGGATGGTGTCCGCGACGACTTCCTGGTCCATCGCGTCCCGCGCCTGCTGGCGGGCGTCTTCGAGGCCGCCGCCGTACACCTGTTCGGTGATGTCGCGGCCGAGAATCGCCGTGACCGTTGCGGTGCCGTCGTCGAGGATGGCCTTCACGCGGAGGTCGTCCTCGCCGTCGACCTCGCCGTGCTGGCGGCACTGGCCCTTCTGGGTGACGCGCCCGCACTCGGGACAGCGCTGGATGAGGCCGCTGCCGTCCCGGACTTCGAGGACGTTCCCCTGGAGTTCCACGTCGTACGCGCCGCCGCGTCCGACGGCGTCCCGGAGTTCCATCCGGGTCGGGCCGCCGAGTTCGATCGGTTCCGCGAGTTCGGTGACCGTGGAGAACTCGGAGACGTTCACGGACGGGACGCCCCGGAACTCGCGGACGTACACGTCCTCGATGCGGACGGACGCGCCCTCCGCGAGTTCGTCGTGGGGGTTCCAGTCCGTGAACGGGAGGCGCGCGGACTCGTCGCCGAGCACGCCGGAGAGGATTTCTGTCTCGCCGTCGCGGCCGTCGATGGTTCGCGTCTCGACGTCCACGACCTGCACTTCGACGGTCCGTCCGCGGTCGCCCGCGCGCAGTTCCGCGAGGTCGCGGTCGCCGCCGACCTCGTACGGCACGTCGAGGTCCTCGTCGGCCTGTTCGACGGTGGAGGACTCCCCGAAGTTGAGTTCGGGGCGGCCCTCGTACTCGCGGACGCTCGCGTTCCCGATGGTGACAGTGTGTCCGGGTTCAAGGTCGAACTCCTCCCACGCGGTGTAGGATATCGTCCCGGATTCGTCGGCGAGTTCGCCCTCCAGAATCGTGTGGTCGTCGCCCTGGTAGCGAATCGAGCGCGTGCCGACGGTGAGGACGACGGCGGTCACGGTGACGCTCCCGCTGTCCGTGTCGACGTCGGCGATGTCCGCCGCGGACGGCCCGGTGTTCTCGCTGCCGCCACCGCCGCCGTACTTGCGTCGGAGGCTCTGCTTCGCCTCCTCGACGGGAACGCTGTACTCGACTAAGTTTTCGAGTCCTTGCTTGACCTCCTGTTTGTCAACACCGAGGTCGGAGGCGAGATCCTCGGCATGGTCGTCGAGAGTCATCACTCGACGGTTCGAACGGCGCGGATAAAAAGCGTTCGCGGACCGAAATCCGTTTCTCCCGTCCGTCGCAATCCCGGCGTATGCACGTCCGCGTGAACGCCGCGACGAGCGCCGACGGAAAACTCTCCACGCGGGAGCGCACGCAGTTCGCGATAAGCGGCGCGGAGGACTTCGAGCGCGTGGACGAACTGCGCGCTGACTTCGACGCGGTGATGGTCGGCGTCGGCACGGTGCTCGCGGACGACCCCTCGCTCACGCTGAAGAGCGGCGACCTCGTCGCCGACCGCGAGGACCGCGGTGAGTCCGGGCAGCCGGCGCGCGTCGTCGCGGACTCGCAGGCCCGCACGCCGACCGACGCGAGCGTCCTCGGTCCGGACGCCGACACCTACGTGCTCGTCTCGGAGAACGCGCCCCAATCCCGGGTTCGCGAACTGGAGCGCGCGGGCGCGCAGTGCGTCGTCGCAGGGGAGGACCGCGTCGACCTCCCGAGCGCGTTCGCGAAACTCGAATCAGAGGGCGTCTCGCGCGTGATGGTCGAGGGCGGCGGCGAACTCCTCTTCTCCCTGTTCGCGGACGACCTCGTGGACGCGCTCTCCGTCTTCGTCGGGTCCCTCGTTATCGGCGGCCGCGACGCCCCAACGCTCGTCGACGGCGAGGGATTCACCGAGAACGTCCCCCGCCTCGACCTCGAAGAGGTAGAACGACTGGACGACGGCGTCCTCCTCACCTACGACGTGCTCGGACGGGACGCCACGGAGTAGTTGGGTGGCACGCACGCGAGCGCCGTGCGAGCGGTGGGCACGGACATTGGCTAGCCTGTACGCATTTCAATGAGCGGAACGTACGAGAGGAAAATGGACGACCGCGTCACGCTCCGCGTCGACCCGCACGTGCACTCAGACGGGTCGTACGACGGCCACGAGCCCGTGGAACTCCTGCTCGAACACGCGAGCGACATCGGCCTGGACGCCATCGTCGTCACCGACCACGACACCATCGAGGAGTCCCTGCGCGCCGCGCGCCTCGCGTCCGACTACGGGCTCGTCGGGATTCCGGGCGTGGAGGTGTCGACGCGGCACGGCCACCTGCTCGCCATCGGCGTCACCGAGCGCCCGCCGAAGGGCGAGTCCTTCGTCGACACCGCCGAAGCAATCCGCGAGCTGGGGGGTGCGGCCGTCGTCCCGCATCCGTTCCAGCGAAGCCGACACGGCGTCCGCAAGCGCTATCTCGAGGACACCGCGGTGGACGCCGTCGAAGTGTACAACTCGATGCTGTTCACGGGCTATCGGAACCGCCGCGCACGCCGGTACGCCCGCAACCGCGAGTATCCGCGTATCGGGTCGAGCGACGCGCACCACGTGATGAACGTCGGGCGCGCGTACACCGAGCTCGACGTGGACGCGTCCGCGAAGCGCGAGGTGGCGGCGAGCGACGTGGTCGACGCCATCCGAACGGGGTCGACGGGCGTCCGCGGCCGCCGTACTCCCATTCATCGGAGCGTTCGCCAGTACGCGATGGGTGCCGTGAAGAAAGGACTGTTCGAGGTCACGTCGCGCACGCCGATCGTGCCGACGGTGCCGTCGTCGTACGCTCAGCAGTTCTAGTGCTGGTGGCCGGTCGCGTCGCCGTACGTCATGCCGAAGCGATCCTCGAAGGCGTCGAGCATCTCGGATTCGAGCGCTTCGATTTCCTCGCTCGGTTCGCCGTCGGAGTGGTGGGCGATGGCGTGCGCGCGGGACGTGAACGCCATCACGGCGATGTCGCCGACGACCTGCGCCGACGACTCGTCTTCTTCCTCGCTCAGGAGGTCGATGAGACCGGCGGGGAGTTCTACGTCGTCGCTACCGTCAGGACCCTCGATGGTGAAGGAAACGGAATCCATACTCGGACGAGTACGTCCAGTACTACGAGTCCTGCGGTTCGCGGAAGCGTTTCACGGGGCCGCGGTCGAACTCGTCGTACCGGCCGCACGCTTTCAGGAGGCGGATGGTGCGCACGCGGTCGATGCGCGCGGTCTGCTGGAGTTCGAGAATCGTCTCCGCGTCGTCCACCATCTCGTGGAACTCCGCGAGCGTGAACGTGTCACTCCGCCGAATCAGATCCTGAGGGTCGGCGGGAGCCATTAATCAACCGTTGCGGACTGCGGGAAAATAAACAGTTCGGTGGTCTCAGTCGTCCGCGGGCGCTTCCCCGCTCGCCGGCTCGGACTCCGCGAGGTCGCCCTGGGTTTCGAGCCACGCGTCGCAGTCGAGCGCGGCCTTACAGCCCATTCCGGCCGCCGTCACCGCCTGCTGGTAGTGGTAGTCCACCACGTCGCCCGCGCCGAACAGGCCGGGGACGCCGGTCGCGGTCTGCCCGCCCCCGGACCCGTCCTGCGTGCGAATGTAGCCCTCGTCGTCCAGGTCTACGCCGGTGCCTTCGAGGTAGTCCGTGTTCGGCGTGTGGCCGATGGCGACGAAGAACGCGCCGACGTCGAGGTCGAACGCCTCCGTCTCGGGGTCGTCCAGTTTCTCCGAGGGATGGCCGTCGGGGTTGCGGACGAGACTCACAGACTCGACGCCGTCCTCGGGCGTGCCGTGGACTTCGGTGGCTTCCGTGTTCCAGAGGACTTCCATGTCGCCGTTCTCGACGTGTTCCTCGATGCGTTCCTCCCAGTAGTCCTCCGCGCGGAGTTCGTCGCGGCGGTGCACGAGGTACACGGTGTCCGCGAACTTCGTGAGGAACGCGGCTTCCTCCGCGGCCGCGTCGCCGCCGCCGACGACGACCATGTCCTCGCCGCGGAAGAACGCGCCGTCGCAGGTCGCACAGGTGGAGACGCCGTACCCCATCAGTTCGTCCTCGCCCGGGATGCCGAGCGTTCGCGCGCTCGCGCCCGACGCCGCGATGACGGAGTCAGCGGTGTACGCGTCGCCGTTCGCGAGTTCGATGCGGAACGGCCGCTCGGAGTCGTCCACGTCCTCGACGACGCCGTGTTCCAGGTCAGCGCCGAAGCGCTGCGCCTGCTCCTTCATGTTGTTGATGAGGTCCGGCCCCGAGATGCCCTCGGGGAATCCGGGATAGTTCTCGACCTCGGTGGTGAGGGTGAGCTGACCGCCCGGCTCGTCGCCCTCGAACAGGAGCGGGTCGTTGTTCGAGCGCGCCGCGTAAATCGCCGCGGTCAGCGCCGCGATACCCGTGCCCGTGATGATGAGCTTCCGGTGTTCCTCCACGTCGTCGCCGGCGTCGTCCGCGATGCCGAGTTTCTCGTCGAGTTCCCCGGTCTGGTCGAGTGCGTGCGTGTCGTCCCAGCCACCGATGAGTTCGTCGTCGATGAACACCTCGGGAGCGGTCTCCCGGCCGTTCGCGCGCTCCGTCATCTCCGCGAACCGCTCGGGGTCGTCGGTGACGTTGTACGTCACGTACTCCACGCCCTTCGCGTCGAAGAGATCCATCGCCTTCTCGCAGTAGGGACAGTCCGTCTTCGTGTATATCTCCACGTGCGGCTGCTCGCTCATGTCCGGATTTCGGGACCGTGGAAGTATGTAGGTTGCGCTGGCGCGGAGTCCCGCCGCCAGTCGAAGCGCTTACCCGCCGCACTCGCGGCGTATCCGGTATGGCCGCAGACCTCGAAGAGAAGACCGAGCGATACGAACGACTGCTCTCGGAGGCATTGGACGCGGCGGAGGTCGCGCCGCCCGCAGACACGCCGCTCGGGGAGGCCGCGCTGGAGTTCGAGGAGATGGCGCAGTCCTACCTGAAGGACGGCCGGCACTTCCGCGAGCAGGACGACCTCGTGAACGCGCTCGCGTCCTTCTCGTACGGCCACGGCTGGATGGACGCCGGCGCGCGAATCGGCGTGTTCGACGTCCCCACCGACGGCCACCTGTTCACGCAGTAGTCCGGCCATCACTCATTTTTGTGGGCGGCAGAAACGCACGGATGTCATGAAGCACGACGAGTTCGTGGGAGAAGTCCAGCATCGGGCGGAACTCCCGTCGCGCGGTCGCGCCATCCGGGCGACCCGCGCGGTCCTGACGACGCTCGGCGAGCGCCTCCAGCCGAACGAGGCGAGCGACCTCGCCGCCGAGCTCCCGCTCGAAATCGACTACTTCCTCCACAATGCTGACTCGGGACAGCTGTTCGACTACGAGGAGTTCACGCAGCGCGTCGCCGAGCGCGCGAACGCCGACCCCGCGGACGCGCACTTCTACGCGCAGGTCGTGACGGACGTGGTGGGCGAGACCGTGCAGTCCACCGAACTCCTCGACGTGACGAGCCAACTCCCCGGGGAGTACGACGACCTCTTCGACCTCGTCGGGGAGGACTACTACGACTGAATACGGCGGCAATCTTTTTCAGAACACCTCCCCCACACCGAACTATGGCACACGAAGCGTACGTGCAGTTAGTCTGCCCCGAGTGCAGTAAGGACTGGGAGATGACGCCGAGCGAACTCCCGAAGCACAACGAGAACTACAGTTGTCCCGACTGTCACGCGACCCGCCGAACGGCCGAATTCATGCGGACGGACCGCGACCTCGAGAACCTCAAAGAACTCCAGAGTTAGACCGCAGACCGCGCACCGCACGCCTCGCAGTGGAGGCGTTCCGACCCGTTCTCGGTTTCGAGGTTCGTGTCCGGCAGCCCGCACTCGGGACACAGAACGTAGGTGTCGACGTAGTCGTCGAGCGTGGCTTTGACGCGGCGCGTACCGAACTCGCCCGTGAAGCGCGCGCGGCCGCTCTCGTCTATCTGGGCGCTCGTCGCGAGTTCGTCCTGAATGAACTTGAGGACGTGGTCCTCGTCGCGGCCGAGTTGGTCGATAGTCTCCTGGAAGTTCTCGTAGACGGTGACGTTCCCCTCCTTGCGGACCGTGGGTTCGGGAACGTCGAATCGGCTCTCGCTCCCGGCGACGTCGGGCTTCTCGCTCATCGCTCGGTCGAGTTGGTCCTCGTAATCCATACCCCGATTTGGGGCGACAGGACGTAAAAGCAGTTCGGCACGAGACGCGCTGAGAAACCCATAGAGAAGTGTGTTAACCTCTCTCAAGATACTACTAAGTCCCCGTAGCCGTTAGAATGTGCTGTCATGAAGAAGCAGGAGCTCATCCACCTGCACGGACTGCTCGCCGAAGTAAGTAACTTCTACGAGGGCGTGAACGACGACGGCGTCACGCTCGACGAATACCAGGACCTCGGGGTGCGACCCACATCCATCCACAAATCGAAAACCGAACACAAAGCGGCCGTGTTCGCACTGGCGTCCGGCATCACGACGTCTGTGGAATCGGAGACCGAGAAGGTCGCTGCGCAGGCTGACTAACCCATCGAGAGTTCTCGCGGTACACGCACGCCACGTAGCTACGCGTCTACCACGTCCACGACGGAAAGCGGGATGTCCGTGAGGTGGCTACCGAGCTCCGAGCGCGCGATGCGGGCGGCGTGTTCGTCGCGCTCAGTATTGTACACGGTGAGTTCGAGTTCGAGCGCGACCAACGCCTCGTCCGCGGCGACGAACGCGGCGTCCTCCTGTTCGCCGCAGTTCGGACACTCGCGGGTCGCCGGTCCGATTTCGACGTAGTTCAGGTCGGGATTGAGCAGGTTCCCAGTCTTGGAGATGGCGATGCGAACGGCTTCGTCGGCGGTCTCGACATCGTAGACGGGGACGGCGGCCTCCAGGACGACGCGGCGGTCCATGGCGGGCCGTCTCTCCCCCGCCGCTATAGTTCTTTGCCCCACGTTACCACGCGAGACCGACGGACACTTGGCCGGGACGCGACCGAGAAGGAGTATGGAATCCGGGTCGATACCCCTCGACTCCCTCGCGTCCGCGTTCGACCTCCAATCCACGCTGGAGTCCGGCCAGTCCTACCTCTGGACGCGCGAGGACGGCGCGACGTACGAGACGGACGGCGCGCACGGCGGCGACGCGTGGTACGCGACCGTCGCGGACGGCGAAGTCGTTCGGGTGCGTCAGACCGACGGCGAACTCGTCTGGGAGGCCACGACGGACGCCGACCGCCTCCTCTTCGACCTCCTCCGCCTGGACGACGACCTCGCCGCGATACGCGCCGCCGCGAACACCGACGCCCTCATCGACGACGCCTACGACCGCTACTGGGGGATGCGCATCGTCTCCGACCCCTTCTTCGGCTGCCTCGTCTCCTTCATCTGCTCGGCGCAGATGCGGGTCGAACGCATCTTCGCCATGCAGGAATCCCTCCGGGAGGCGTACGGCGAGCGTATCGCGTTCGACGGCCGCACCTATCACGCGTTCCCGACGCCGGACGCGCTCGCGGACGCCACAGAGGACGAACTGCGCGACCTCGGTCTCGGCTACCGCGCGCCGTACGTCCAGCGCACCGCCGAACTCGTCGCGTCGGGCGAACTCACCCGTGACGACATCCTCGGGAATGACTACGAGGACGCCCGGGACGCGATGACGGGGTTCGTCGGCGTCGGCGAGAAGGTCGCCGACTGCGTCCTCCTCTTCTCGCTCGACTACCTCGACGCCGTCCCGCTCGACACGTGGATTCGGACCGCCATCGAGGACTACTACCCCGACTGCGCTCGCGGGAACTACGCCGACACGTCGCGCGCGCTCCGCGAGCAGTTCGGGCCGTACGCGGGCTACACCCAAACGTATCTCTTCCACCACCTGCGCAACGGCGGCGGGAACTAAGGCCGACGAACCATCAGAAACGGATATGACCGACCGCGTGCGAGCGCACGTCTTCGTCTCCGGAACCGTGCAGGGCGTCTACTATCGGGCGAACACCCGCGAGGAAGCCAAGTCTCTCGGGGTGACCGGCTGGGTGAAGAACCTCGCAGACGGCCGCGTCGAAGCCGTCTTCGAGGGCGACGAAGACGACGTGGAAGCGATGATAGAGTGGTGTCACACGGGCAGTCCCGCGGCCGACGTGACGGACGTGAGCGTCGAATACGAAACGCCGGAGAATCACGAGTCGTTCGAGATTCGACGGTAGGCCCGCGGATTTACGGCGCGCGAGCGGGTACGCACAGACATGATTTCGAGCAGGCGGATGGCCGCCGTGGACGAGAACGCGGAGGCGCTCGGCGTCTCCCGCAAGCAGTTGATGGAGTCGAGCGGGAACGCGGTCGCGCGCGAGGTTCGGACGGTCGCCGACCCCGGCGCGTCCGTCGCGGTCGTCGCCGGCCGCGGGAACAACGGCGGGGACGCGTTCGTCGCCGCGCGCTTCCTCGCCGACTACGATGTGTCCGTCTCGCTCCTCGGCCGCCCCGAGACCATCAGCACCGACATCAGTCGGGAGAACTGGGACGCGCTCGTCGAGAGCGAAATCCCCGCGGAGGCGGTGTCGGACTCGAAGAACCTCGACCTCGGGCGGCCCGACGTGGTCGTGGACGCGCTGCTCGGGACGGGCGTGTCGGGCGCGCCCCGCGAACCGGAAGCGTCCGCCGTCGACGCCATCAACGCGACCGACGCGACCGTCGTCTCCGTGGACGTGCCGTCCGGGATGGACGCCGACACGGGCGAGACGCCGGGCGCGGTCGTGGACGCCGACCGCGTCGTGACCTTCCACGACGCGAAACCCGGCCTCGACGAGGAGACGGTGACCGTCGCGGACATCGGCATTCCCGAGGCCGCAGAGCTGTTCGTCGGACCGGGCGACCGGAACGTCCTCGGGCGCGACCCGCAGGCGCACAAGGGCGACTTCGGGAAAGTCACCGTCATCGGCGGCGGGCCGTACACGGGCGCGCCGGCGCTGTCGGCGCAGGCGGCGCTCCGCGCGGGCGCGGACCTCGCGTACGTCGCCTGCCCCGAACCGGTCGCGGACGAGGTCCAGGGGTACAGCGAGGACCTCATCGTCGAACCGTTCGTCGGCACGCGCCTCCAGCCGACCCACGTCGATGACCTCCTCGACCGCGCGAGCGAGCGCGACGTGGTCGTTCTGGGCCCGGGTCTCGGCGACGCGGACGACACCCGCCGCGCCGTCCGGAAGTTCCTCGCCGGCTACGAGGGGCGCGCGGTCGTGGACGCCGACGCCCTCTCTGTCGTCCCTGAAGTCGAAACGGACGCGACGCTCGTTTGCACGCCTCATCAGGGCGAGCTAGCGAAGATGGGCGGCCCGCGCGAGTCGGCGTGGCGCGACCGCATGACCGCGGTCGAGGCGTTCGCTTCGGACCTCGACCAGACGATACTCGTGAAGGGCGCGTACGACATCGTCACCGACGGCGAGACGACGCGCGCGAACCGCACGGGCAACCCCGGAATGACCGTCGGCGGAACCGGGGACGTGCTCGCGGGCGCGACCGGCGCGCTCCTCTCCGTCACCGACTCCGTGAACGCCGGTGCGCTCGCCGCGTACGCGAACGGCCGCGCGGGCGACGCCGCCGTCGACGAGAACGGCTACGGCCTGCTCGCGAGCGACCTGCTTACGAGGCTTCCCCACGCACTCTACGACGATGACTGACGACGACCTGACGCACACCACCGAGGACGGCGACGTGCAGATGGTGGACGTGGGCGAGAAACCGGACAGCAAGCGCCGCGCCGTCGCGCGCGGCACGATTCACCTAACGGAGTCGACCGTGGGCGCGATTCGCGACGACGACGTGGGGAAGGGCGACGTGCTCGCCACCGCCCGCGTCGGCACGATACAGGCGGTGAAGCACACGTGGGAGACGATTCCGATGTGTCACCAGATACCCATCACGAACGTCGACACCGACTTCGACGTGCGCGAGGACCGCGTGGTGCTGGAGGTCGCCGTCGAGACCACCGGGAAAACGGGCTGCGAGATGGAAGCCCTGGAGGGCGTGACGACCGGTCTGAACGTCGTCTGGGACATGGTGAAAGCCGCCGAGAAGGACGCCGGCGGGGAGTACCCCGAGACCGGAATCAGCGACGTACGCGTCGTCGAGAAGACGAAGCAGCGGCTAGAGTAAGGACAAGGCGACGCGGGCGAACCTTTTCCGCGGCGGGAATTCTGGAGAGCGTATGGAGACGCCCCTCACCGATTTGGTCGACACCGACCATCCCGTCGTACAGGCTCCCGTCGGGAGCGCGACCTGTCCGGAGTTGGCCGCTGCGGTGTCGAACGCGGGCGGGCTGGGCCACCTCGCGGTCACGTGGCGCGACCCGAGCGACACCCGGGACGCGATAGCGCGGACGCGGGACCTGACCGACCGGCCCTTCGCGGTCAATCTCGTGCTCGACGAGGCGACGACGCAACGTCCGATGTCGGACCACCTCGCGGCCTGCCTCGACGCGGGGGCGGAGGTCGTCTCGCTGTCCTTCGGCGACGCCGCGCCGTACGTCAAGCGCGTCCACGACGCCGGCGGAGTCGTGTTACAGACCGTCGGGAGCGCCGCCGAGGCCCGGGACGCCGCGGCCGCGGGTGTCGACGCGGTCGTCGCGCAGGGCTGGGAGGCCGGCGGTCACGTCCAGAGCGAAGTGGCGACGATGCCGCTGGTGCCTCGCGTCACCGACGCCGTCGACGTTCCGGTGGTGGCGGCCGGCGGCATCGCGGACGGACGAGGAGTCGCGGCGGCGCTGGCGCTCGGTGCCGACGCGGCGTGGCTCGGGACGCGATTCGTGGCGACCGAGGAGGCGAACGTCCATCGGGCGTACCGCGAGCGGGTGGCCGACGCCGACGAGACGGCGACGGTGCACACGGACCTGTTCGACAAGGGCTGGCCGGGCACCCCGCACCGCGTCGTCGAGAACTAGACGGTCGAACTGTGGCGCGAGGCGGCCGAACCGTCCCCGGGCGACCGGCCCGGAGAGGACGAGGTAGTCGCGACGACGGGCGCCGGCGACCCGATCGAACGCTACTCCGAGGCGCTCGCGACGCCGGACGTAGACGGTGACGTCGACGCGATGGCGTTGTTCGCGGGCCAGAGCGCGGGTCTGACCGGCGAGGTGTCGCCCGCGGCGGACGTGGTCGGCGACCTGATGGGCGAAGCCGAGGCGGCGATAGACCGCATCTCGGGTCTTCGGAGCTGAGCGGTCGCCGCGGGTCCCCGACCGGGCCGGACCAACACTCTTCCGCGGTCCCGGTGAACGTCCGGTATGCCGAACCTGATGGAGACGTACATCGAGAACCGGAGCCGCGTCCAGCCGAACCACGCCAACAACCTCGGGGCGGTCCACGGCGGGAACGTGATGAAGTGGATGGACGAGGTGGGCGCGATGGCGGCGATCCGGTTCGCCGGTCAGCCGTGTGTCACGGCCAGTATCGACCACATGGACTTCCAGCGGCCGGTGCCGACCGGCGACACGGTCGTCGTCGAGGCGTACGTCTACGGCGCGGGGAAAACGAGCATCAGGACACGGATTCGGGCGTTCCACGAGAAGCCAGAGACGGGCGAGCGCCAGCAGACCACGGAGTCACGGTTCGTCTTCGTCGCCGTCGACGAGGACGGGGCGCCGTCGCAGGTGCCGGCGCTCTCGATCGACTCGGAACGCGGCGAGGAGTTACTGGCGGCGGCCGAGGAGATGGAAGAGACGGACTAGGCCGACTCCGGGACCGACAGGTCGGACGCTTTCGAGCGCGTCTTCTCGACGACGCTCGGGCGCGCTTCGAAGTCAACCACGACTTCGTCGTCGCCGTAGGAGACGTCGCGGACGTGCGCGTTGTCGTGCACCCAAGAGACGACGCTCATCGTGTCGTCCGTGAGCGGCATCACGAGGCGTTCGCGCTCGCGGTCGGGGAGTTCGTCGTGGATGCGTTCGCGGAGCGCGTCGAGGTTCAGTTCCTCCTTGCCCGACACCGCGACCGGGTCGGGGGCGAGCGCGGACAGCGCCTCCGTCTTCTCCGCGAGTTCGTCCGCGGGAACTTCGTCGACCTTGTTGAGGACGGTGACGATGGGTGCTTCGTTGCGCTCGTAGAGCGTGTCGTGGCTCGTCACGAGTTTCTCCCGGATGTCCTCCACGGGCTCCGTGGCGTCCACCACGAGGAGGACGAGGTCGGACTGGTAGACGGATTCGAGGGTGGATTTGAAGGACTCGACGAGCCAGTGCGGGAGGTCGCTGATGAACCCGACCGTGTCCGTGAGGAGGACGTCACGGTGGTCCATATCGAGCCGGCGCGTCGTCGTGCCGAGCGTCGTGAACAGCATGTCCTGTGACTCCGCGGTGGTGTCGAGGTCGGGGTGGCGCTCCTCGTTCTCGTCCACGTCGAGGTCGGCAGCGAGCGACCGCATCAGCGTGGACTTCCCGGCGTTCGTGTAGCCCGCGAGCGCCACGAGGTCGAACCCGGACTCGCGGCGCTGGTCGCGGCGGTGTTCCTCCGTCTTCTCGATGTTCGCGAGTTCGTCCCGGATGCGGCTGATGCGGTCCTTGATGTCCCGCTCCCGGGACTCGTCGTACTCGCCGAGCCCCATGAATCCGGGTTTCTCGTCGCGCTTCGCGAGGCTGGTCTTCGCCTCGGCGCGCGGGAGTTCGTACCGGAGTTCCGCGAGTTCGACCTGCAACTGGGCCTTCCGGGTCTGCGCGCGCTGACCGAAGATATCGAGAATGAGCGTGAACCGGTCCACGACCTCCACGCCGTCGGGAAGTTTTTGTCCGAGGTTAAAAATCTGGTAGGGGCCGAGGCGGTTGTCGAACACGACTGTGTCCGCGCCGGTGTCCCGTACTACCGTCGCGAGCTCCTCGACCTTCCCCTCGCCGAGTTGGAGCGCGGCGTCGGCTGTCCGTGCCTGCGTGACCTCGCCGACGACGTCGTAGCCCGCCGCGCGAACCAGATCGCGAATCTCGTCGGTGTTCGCGGTGCCCGAGTCGACGCGCTTCGCGACGACCGCCGTGTCGGGTGTACGTGCGCCTGTCACTCACACGAGGGTAGGGGCCGAGAATACTTAAGCACCGGGCGCGGCACAAGAGCCTTAAAAGCGGCCGGCGACGGGTAGGGTATGGCTATAGACATCGACCCGACATCCCTCGGCATCGAGTTCGGGAGCGGCGCCGTCATCGGCGGCATCATCGGGTTCGCGGCGAAGAAAGTCGCGAAGCTCATCGCCGTCCTCGTCGGCCTCGAACTCGCGCTGTTCAAGTTCCTCGAATCCCGCGGCATCCTCACCGTCGACTGGGAACGCCTCACTGCCGGCGCAGTGAAGGCCGGCGAGGCGGCGCAGGGCGGCACCCCGCCCGAGTGGATAAACACCATCCTCTCCACGCTCTCCGTCTCCGCCGGCTTCACGGGCGGTTTCTTCCTCGGGTTCCGGCGCGGATAACTCGGCTTCGACGTTCCGCGGTTCTGCACTCGTTTTGTGTCCGTTCGTCCGATTGTGTGAGGCATTTCCGTGGTATGTGTATCCGTGCCATTATTGTAAGCGAAATTACTTATTCTGCCGGGGCTTCGATTCGAAGGCATGCGAAGGACTGCCCTCCTCGCGGTGACGCTCGCAGCCATGCTCGCACTCGCAGGCTGTGCCGGCACCAGCGGGACCACGACAGCACCGACAACGAACGCGACCACGACGCAGGCGTCCGTCGACTACCCGCCGGGCGTCACCGCTGACGGCGTCGAGAGCGGGTTCGACCTCACCGACGCGCACGCCGAAGCCCTCCGGAGTTCCGACTACGAGGTCACCGAAATCACGACCATCCGCGTGAACGGCTCGGGCTACAAGACGTACATGCAGACCACGAAAGCCGACGGCGACACGATGTCGGCGTCCCGAAGCTACAGCGCGACCCCGCCCGGAACCGACCACAGCAGCGCCCAGTTCTGGGCGAACGCCACCACCGGCGCCATCCAGTACACGCACGACGACGGTAACACCACCACGGCCACCGTCGGCGGCGCCGGCGATACCGACCTCGTCCGCACGCCCGACCAGTGGAGCGAGTACCTCTACACGCTCCTCGCCGCCGGCCAGCTCGAGGTCTCCGAGACCGACGACGGCAACGTCGCGCTCCGCGCGGCCGGTCCCCGCAACGTCACCACGGACTACGGCGAGGGCACGACCGAGAGCCTGAGCGCGACTGTCACGCCCGACGGCTTCGTCACCGACCTCTCCGTGACCTACACGACCACCATCGACGGCGAAACCGCCACCGTCTCGAAGCAGTTCACGTTCGAGCAGGGCGACGTGACCGTCACGAAACCCACCTGGGCGTAACTCCGCCACACGCTCTCTTCTTTCGCGCACCACCGGCCAGTCACGGGTCTTGGTAGCGCCCCACATCGCGAACACGTTCGGGAGTAACTACACCGACCGCGCGCCCCGAGTACCGAGTGCAATGCCTCAAACTATCTACGCCGACATCGGCGGCCGGGACGCCGTCGAGGCCGTCGTCTCCGACTTCTACGACCGCATGTTCGCCGACGACGAACTCACGCCGTACTTCGAGGGCGTCGACAAACAGGCGTTGTTCGCCCACCAAGTCCAGTTCATCAGCGCCGTCGCGGGCGGCCCAATCGAGTACGACGGCGAGGACATGGACGCCGCGCACACCGACATGGGCATCACGCACGAGGCGTTCGACCGGACCGCCGAGAACCTCGAAGCCGCGCTCCGCGAGAACGACGTGCCAGACGAACACATCGAGGCGATTCTGGACGAAGTCGAGGCCCTCCGCGACCCCGTCGTCGAAGAAGACGTCGAACCGCCCGCCGGCGCGGTGTAAGCGACTATCGCCGGCGTTTTTTCGACGCCCGTTCTATCTGGGCGCGTGCCGCGCGCGACACTCGCCATCACGCTCCCCGACGAGATGTGGCTTGCCCCAGTCACCCGCGAGAACCCCGACGCGACGTTCCGCGTGCTCTCCGCACTCCCCGCCGAGGACGGCGCCGGCGTCGGCCTCGTCGAAGCCCGGGGCGTTTCACCGGACGAGATGCGGTCAGTCGTCGCGTCGAGCGACGCCCTCCGCGACGGCGACGTGCTCCCCGCCGAGAACGGCGTGCTCGTGCAGTTCGAGACGCGCACGCCGACGCTCCTCTCCGCGACCCGCTCCGCGAAACTCCCGCTCGACTTCCCGTTCGAGGTCGAGGCGGGCGTGGCGCGCTGGACGCTCACCGCCACCCACGAACGCCTCGCGCGACTCGGCGACGAACTCGACGCACGCGGCGTCGACTACCGACTCGAACGCGTCGACACCGGCGCCCGAGAAGAAACCGACCCGCTCACCGACCGGCAGCGCGACGTGCTGGACGCCGCGGCCGACGCCGGCTACTACGACGAACCGCGCGCGTGCTCGCTTACCGACGTGGCCGACGACGTGGGGCTCGCGAAATCGACCGTGAGCGGCATCCTCCACCGCGCCGAACGCGCGCTCGTCCACGACCACCTCGACTAACAGAAACGCGTAAGAGGAAGCCGAAGAAGGAAATTCGGAGAAATCAGCGGTTAGCGCGTCGAGAGTTCGTCCTTTTCCTTGATGATTTGGGTCTCCGCCTCGCCGCTCGTGTGCTCGTTCACGAGGTCGTAGAACTCGTTCTGCATCCCGGCCGGGAACGTGAGCACGCCAACCCAGGAGCCGTCGGCCTGCCACTCCTCGCGGTCGAGGTCGCCGAACTGCCGAATCTGGGACTGCGCGCTCCCCGCGTAATCCGCGGGCACCTGCACCGCCACCGTCACCTCGTCGAACCGGATCGGAATCACCGGCCGCAGCGCGTCCAGCGCGTCGTCCACCTGCGTATCCACGGGTTCCATCGGATCCACCGTGAATCCCGCCTGCTCCAAGGCGTTCTCGATGCGGTCCGGCGGATGCGGCGCGTTGTCCATCTGGGGGTTCACCGCGTTCCGCGCGATGGTGTTGATGAGCTGTTTGCGCTTCTGTTCCTGCATCTCCTTGCGTTGCTCCGCCGTTATCTGGATCTCTCCGCGTTCGACGACCTCGGGGATGATTTCGAGCGGGTCGGTCGTCCCGAAGACGGTTTCGAGGTCCTCCTCGGCGGGTCGGTCGCCGCGGGAGGCGTTCTCGAACACGTCACGGGCGGCGATGACGTCCTCCAGGTCGCCGTCGAACTCGCCGCGTTTCATCGCGAGCGCCGCGTCCGGGTCGATGAGTACCTCGAAGCGCTCACCGTGCGACTCGAGGCGTGCGGTAACGGCTTCGTCGAGCGAAATCATACCGAGGACTACGCCCCCGGAGGGGAAAAAGGTGGTAGCCGTCGCTCCGCGGGTGCGAAACGAGAGAAGGCGACGGGGTTACTCGTCCGCGCCGTCCGCGTCCTCCGCGGACTCGGCGTCGGAGTCGGCCTGCAGGTCGAAGTCGTCGAGGTACTCGTCGATCTCGTCGTTCGTCAGTTCGACGAAACTCCGGGACTCGGCGTCCACGGTCGCGACGCCGATACCGGACGCGGTGAGGCCCTCCTCGTGCGTCTCCGCGAGCGAGCGGAGCGCGAGCCCGACGGCCTCGTCGAGTTCGAGGTCGGTCTGGTAGTTCTCCTCGAGGTAGCTCTGGATGTCGTCGCGGCCGGAGCCGATGGCGAGCGCCTTCCACTCGTTCGGCGTGCCGGACGGGTCCGTCTCGAAGAGCCGGGGGCTGCCGTCCTCGTCGACGCCGCCGATGAGGAGCGCGACGCCGAACGGGCGCGCGCCACCGACCTGCGTGTACTGCTGGATGTGGTCGGTGATGTCCTTCGTCAGCGTCTCCACGCCGATGGCCTCGTCGTAGCGGAGGCGGTTGACCTGGGCGTTCCGGCGCGCGAAGTCGATGAGCTGGCGCGCGTCAGCGACGTGACCGGCGGACGCGATGCCGATGTGGTTGTCTGCCTTGTGAATCTTCTCGACGCTCGTCTCCTCCATCAGGGAGGAGCGGATGCGCTTGTCCACGAGGAGGACGACGCCGTCCTCGGCGCGCACCCCGATGGACGCGGAACCTCGTTTGACGGCTTCCCGGGCGTACTCCACCTGGTAGAGCCGACCGTCCGGGGAGAAGATCGTGATACCTCGGTCGTATGCTTGCTGTTGGTTTTGACCCTGCATAGTTTAGTCCAAATCAGAGCGGGTCGCGCCCACGTACGCACCCTCGACGTCGATGTCGATGCGGCCGTCGCGAGCGACGGCGCGCCGGGTGGCGTTTCTGAACACGACTTCTTCCTCGCCCGTACTTAAACTCGCGCGTCCTAAATAGTTTTCTTCCGCGGCACGCACCGTCCCCGAAACCCCGCGGACGGCGACGCGAACCGCCTCGCCGTCGACCTCGCTGACGCACGCGAGCGCCGCTCGTGCTTCGCTCACGTGGCCGCGGCGCGCCCGCACGATGGCCTCGCCCGTCCCGTCGTCGAACGAGAACGAGAACACGCGCAGGTCTGCGTCCGCGCTCCCCGGGTCCCCGAGGAGGTTGCCCGCGGCGTACCAGAGCGCACGCTGGAACTCACCTCGAAAGACGTCGGCGTCAGGCCAGGCTTCGAGTTCGACGGCGAGGTAGCGCCAGCGCGGCCGCAGGTGCTTCGGGAGGTGTTTCATGCGCGTTCGGCGACCAGCACGCCGACGTGGTCGTGCACCATCTCGACCGCCGTGAGCGCGTAGCCCGCGTCCGTGAACGCGTCCGCGAGCACGCCGACGGTCGCCGGGTCGTCCACGTCGGGGCTGAAGAACGGTTCGTCCGGGTTCGGCTCCCCGAACAACATCACGTCACCGAGCACGATTTTTCGCGGGCCGAGGGCGGCGATGACGTCGATGGCCTCGCGCTTCTCGTCGTCCGAGAGGTGGTGCATCGCGAAGTTCGAGGTCACCACGTCCACGGGGCCGTCGTAGTTCGGACTACGGAAGCGACCCTCGCCGAACTCGACGTTCGAGATGCCGCGCTCTTTGGCTTTCTCGCGGGCCTGTTCGAGCATTCCCTCGCTGATGTCGCGGCCGACCACGCGACCCGCGGAATCAGCGAGTGCGAGCGCGATAGCGCCCGTGCCCGTCGCCAAGTCGAGCACCGTCTCGTCGCCTGACAGTCCGCGAGTGGCGTGTTCGACGACGAGGCGGACGCACTCGTTGTACTCCTCGCTCTTGTTCTCGTCGTACTCCGCCGCTATCTCGTCGAAGCGCGCGGCGTGCTCGTCAAGCGTCTTCTTCATACCGTCCCCTACGCACGCCGGGCGCTATGAAGTCGGCGGACATCCGCTCGCGGTTCCGCGCCGCGAGCACGCCCCACTCCCGGAGACCGGCGCGAATCTGGTCCTCGCTGAACCCCGCCTGTTCGCCGACAGCGACGAGTTCGCGGACCGCGCGAGCGTCGAGGTGGGTTCGGGGCGTGGCGCTCACCACGAACGGCGCGTCGTAGTGCTCGACGATCTCCCGGAGCTTCCGGAGGCCGCGCAGCGCCTGCACGCGCCGACCACCCGACTCGCGGAGCACCGGCCCGAAGTCGAACTCCAGGCGGACCGCGTTGCGCTTCGCCGCCTTCACGACCACGTGATTCACCTCGCTTCCGGGCCGCGAGAGCACGTCCACCTTCTCCTCCTCGGCCGCGTACCGGTTCATCGTCGCGTTCCCGCCGTGCACGCAGAGAACGGTCACGTCCGAGCGGAGGTTCGTCACCGCGCCGCTCGCGCCGGTCGGGTCCTCGGCATCCACCGTCACTCCATCGACGACGTCAATGTCGTGTTCCTCGCGAACGCGCTCCGCGTCGTACTCGGGGCGGTTACCCGCTCGGCTCCGGACGACGACGCCGTCGTACTCCACACCCGCGAGCGTCTCCGCGAGGCGGGCGACCGTGCTCGCGCCGTCCGGGTACGCGAACGCGGCCTCGTACATCACAGCGCCTCGCGAGCGTTCTCCAGCGCGGCCTCGCGCTTCGCTGGATACGCTTCGACCTTCCCGCGCAGCGAGATTCCGTCGCCCAGTTCGGCCTCACCTTCGAACGCCGCCTGCTTGTCGAGGTGCGCGAAGAACTCGCAGTTCTCCGTCACGCGGTCGTCCAGTTCGTCGCGCAATCGCTCGATGTCCGCGCCGTCTCGCAGTCGTTCGAGCACGTAGCGCACGTCGTCCGCGAGTTCGACACGCGCCGAGAACACCACGATTCGGTCGCCGTTGTGGCCGCGGTTCTCCGCGCGCTGTACGTCCGCGTCCTCCGGCAGGAAGTACCGGAGCGCGGACTCGACGCGCTCGTCCGCCTCCGTCTCGTAACAGAACGCTCGGAGGTCGAGGTAGTGGAACGGAACAGAACTCATTACTCCGAATACGGGGTCGCAGGATAAAAACGCCGTCCTCCGCGACGGCGCGCGTCGTCTCTACTCTTCTGTCTCTTCGGCAGCTTCGAGGCTGTCCTCGGGAACGCCGGCCTCCTGGCCGTCGTCGAAGGACACCGTGTAGTTCGCGTCGCCGAACATCGTCTCGACCTTCTGCGTGATTTCGCCCGTCTCGCCGTCGTAGTCGCTGTGCTCGTCGTGCAGAACGACCGCGTCACCTTCTTCGAAGCTCATATTCCTGGATTCCCGCGGCCCGGCCAAAAGCCCCCCGGTTCGCCCCGACAGAAACGTTATGCCGCATTGTCGTCAATATAATCGCATGATACTCCCCACTCACGCCACGCGCACGCCGCATCGCCATCGGAGACAGACGCACGAACCGCCGCGCAATGCCGATTGACGACACGTGGTTCCTCGCGCAGCGCGCGGAACAGACCGCCGAACGCGCCTACCATCGCATCAGCGACACGCACGACGACTTCGTAGAGTTCTCCCGCACCCGCCACGTCGGCCGCAACCGCTTTCGAACACTCGCGGAACGCATCGAGGAGACGGGTGCGCCGTTCGGCGCGCACACCATCGTCTACCGGCCGTCCGGCGAACTCCTGCTCGTCCGCCACGACGGCGTCGACCTCTGGGTGCTCCCCGGCGGCGGCGTCGAAACCGACGAGACCTACCGGGAAGCCGCCGAACGCGAACTCGACGAGGAAGCCGGCGTCGACGCAGACTACTGCGGCCTCGCAATGGTTACCCGAATCACCGTCCGCTCCGGCCCCTACGAGACCCGGGGCGTCCTCCCCGTTTTCGCCGCCGACGCCACCGACTGCACGGAACCCGAAATCAGCGACCCCGACGACGAAATCAGCGCCGCCCAGTGGTTCCACGACCTCCCCGACGACACCCGAGACAGAGACGACCTCGAACAGTGGCGCAACCGCGTACTCGCCTGACTACTCCGCGCCGAACTCGACGCCGTCCCGGGTTTCGGCGTCGATGCGGCGGAGCGCCGCTCTCGCGTTCCCCGCCTGGTACCCGAAGAACACGTCTTTTGCGTACTCCTCGGCGACTTCGGTGGCGTGGAGGAGGTTGTCGATATCGATGTCGACGGCGTAGAGTTCGACGCTGAACGGCGTGTCAAGGAGGGTCTGGAAGCCGGAGGCGATGGTTTCGAGCCAGTACGTGGTGCCGTAGTTCGTGTCGTAGAGCGGGACGACGAACTCGTCCACGTACTCGCTGAGGGCGTCGATGTCGAGGCCGGCGCGCTCGTAGAGGTGTCCGGGGTAGGGGTCGGGGTAGAGCGTGAAGTAGAGGTCGCCGGGGACGCGGTCGCGGACTTCGGCGACGAACTCCGTGATGACGGACGCACGCCAGTCGTACCAGTTCTCGTGGTCACTGTCTCTCGGTTCCGTTCCGTCACCGCTCGACTGTTCGGTGGAGCGTTGCTCCACCCACTCATCAAACGCCTCTTCACAGCGCTCGCAGTGACAGTAGCCGTCGCGGGGGAATCCCACGTCGTCGAGGCGCACGTCGTCGTTAGCGTTGGTACAGGCCTCGATGACCTCTATGAGGCCGTTCTTGTAGTGACCGGCGCTCGGGCAGACGTACCCCCAGTCGAAGTACGTGCGCTCCTTCGTCGCCTCGTTGCCGTCGGCGTCCACGGGGACGAGGTCGGGGTCGGTCTCGGCGGTGGCGGTGTCGCCGAAACACGACACCATGTTCACGCCGTTCTCCACGGGGTCGGTGTGGCGGCCGGTGACGTCCTTCACCTCGTAGAACCCGCGGTCGAACTCCGGCCAGTCCAGTTCCTCGGCGTTCCGCGTGACGACGCCGTACATAAAGAGAGGGAGGGCGGCAGGAGGGGTAAGTGGTTCGTTAGTCGATGCGGTCGACGGCTTCCTCGCCGTCGTCGCTCCCCGTGAGGAACTTCACGGCGACGTAGAGCAGGATGAGGGCAATACCGGCCTTCAGGAGTTTGCGTGCCATACCTGACAGTAGACGGCCATCCCTCTTAGTGTTGGGGCTTACGCGACCAGGTGGTCCGTCAGGTCGTCGCGGACGATGGTCTCGCAGTACGCACAGCGCACGCCCTCCGAGAGCACGTCGAAGCGCGGCCGGACGGGCTCGCCCGCGTTCGTGATGCAGTCCGGGTTCGGGCACGCGAGCACGCCGTCGACGGTCTCCGGGGGTTCGACGCGCTTCTTCTCCGCGACCTCGTACTCCCGGATGATGTTGATGGTCGCGTCCGGCGCGATGAGCGACAGCACGTCGAGTTCGTTCTGACTCAACTCCCTTCCTTCGACCTTCACAACGTCCTTCTTCCCCATCGTCTGACTCGGGACGTTCATCCCGAGGCTCACGGCTTCGCCGCCGGAGCCGTCGATGTCGAGGAGCGCGAGGACGTGCAGGGCTTCGCCCGCGTTCACGTGGTCGATAACGGTGCCGTTTCGGATCTTGCTGACGCGGAGTTCGGTGTCTGTCATAGCAGGGAGTCGAGGAGGGCCATTCGGACGGGAACGCCGTTGTGCGCCTGACTGAAGTAGGTCGCGTGCTCAGTGTCGTCGAGTTCGGGCGCAATCTCGTCCACGCGCGGGAGCGGATGCATGATGGAGAGGTCGTCCCGGGCGCGCGCGAGCGTCTCGGCGTCGATACTGTACTTTCCGGCGACTTTCCGGTACTCTTCCTCGTCGGGAAAACGCTCGCGCTGGATGCGCGTGACGTACAGCACGTCGAGGTTCGGCAGCACGTCGTCCAGGCTCTCGTGTTCGCGGACGTTCGCGCCGGCCTCGTGGAGGTCGTAGCGGACGCTCCGCGGGAGTTTGAGGGACTCGGGGCTGATGAAGTGCTGGCGGGCGTCGAACTTCGTCAGCGCGTGCGCGAGCGAGTGCACCGTCCGGCCGTACTTCAGGTCGCCGAGGATGCCGATGGAGAGGTCGTCCAGTCCGGCTTTCTCCCGGATGGTGTAGAGGTCGAGGAGCGTCTGGCTCGGGTGGTGGCCCGCGCCGTCCCCCGCGTTCACCACGGGCACGTCCACGTACTCGCTCGCGAGCTGGGCCGCGCCCTGTTTCGGGTGGCGGAGGACGATGGCGTCCGCGTATCCCTCGATGACGCGCACCGTGTCCGCGAGCGATTCGCCCTTCTTCACCGACGACGACTCCACGCTCCCCATGTCGACGATGTCGCCGCCGAGGCGCTTCGCCGCGGTCTCGAAACTCATCTTCGTGCGCGTGCTCGGCTCGAAGAAGCATAGGGCGAGCAACAACTCTGGATGTCGCTCCCGGAACGCCGCGGGGTCGGCCGCGAACTCGCTCGCGCGGTCGAGCACGGCCTCGATGTCGGCGCGCGAGAGTTGTTTCGCGGTCAGCAAGTGGTCGTGACGCATCACCGAGTAGGGGGTGCGCCGCTACCTTGAATCTCCCGACCCGGAGTTGAAATGCGAAGCCGACACACTCCGGGACGTGCTCGCCGTCACCGGCGGAAAGGGCGGAACGGGAAAGACCACGACGACGCTCGGCCTCTCGGCCGCGTACGCCCGCCAGCGCCGCCGCCCAACCGTCGTCGACGGAGACCGCGATATGCCGAACCTCGCCATCACCGCCGACGCCGCGGGACTCACGGGTATCGACGTGGTGGCGAACCGCGACGGCCGACCCATCGGCGACGTGCTCCCCGCTCGACGGCGCGGCCCCGTGCTCGTCGACTGCCCCGCCGGCGCAGGCCCCGACGCCGTCGACCCGCTCCGCCGCGCCGACAGCGCCATCCTCGTCACCACCCACGACCGCGAATCAATCGAGGACGCCCTCAAAACCGCCGAACTGGCGCGCGCCGTCGGTGCACGAATAGCCGGCCTCGCCGTCACCCGACACGGAACCGTCCCCGACGGACTCACCGACACGCTCGACACCGACCACGCCGTCGCGATTCCACCCGTCGAACACCCGCTCACGCACCCGGACGCAACCGCCGCCTACGACCACCTCGCCGCCACACTCCAGCCGCACCGCTCACCGAGAAAATAAACGGAAAATCGCGGCCGCGGAATCGCTCGTTCGTGCAGCCGGGGGCTTCGCTTACTCTTCTAGTTCTTCGGCTTCGAGCTCTTCCGCGATTTCGTCGGCGTCGACGTCGGCGTCTTCGAGCGCGTCCTCGATGTCGCCGAGGTCCTCGCCGCCAGCGCCGCCGCCCATCATGCCGCCCATGCCGCCCATCATGCCGCCCATGCCGGAGCCGTCGATGACTTCCTGAACGATGACGCGGTCGATGTCGAGCTGGTCGATGACCTGCTGGAGGATCTGCTGCTTCCCCATCATCCACTGCTGATTGAACTGGAGCTGGGGGTTCTGGTCGATGTAGAGCGTCTCCTTCTCGACCGTCTCCGTTTCGGTCTCGACTTCTTCCTCGACCTCGTCCGTTTCGAGGTGCATGTCGAGTTCGACGTCGAAGTACATCGAGAGGAGGCCCTGGGCCTTCTCCAGGCGGTCCGTGACCTCGCCGAGTATTTCGTACTCGTACTCGACGTCTTGGCCGGCGAGCGCGTGGTTGAAGTCGACGCGGGCGCGGCCGCCGACGATGGTTTCGACGTGACCGTGCTCGCCGTCGATGTCGACGTGCGCGCCGGGGTACCGGGAGTCCTCGGGGATCTTGTCGGACTTCACGGTGCGGACCTGGTCCTCGTCGTACTCGCCGAACGGCGACTCGACGACGATGCTGCCCTCGTCACCGACGTTCTTGCCGATGATGTCGTCCTCGACGGGTTCGAAGATGTGACCCTCGCCGAGGATGATGGTGCGGGGCGCGAACTCCTGTTCGTCGGTGTCGACGCCTTCCTCCTCCGCGATCTCCTCGTCAGTCGTGTCGACGAGTTCCCCGCCTTCGACGGTGCGGGCGGTGTAGGCGAGCTTGATGAAGTCGCCGTCCTGCAGTCCTTCCGCGGATTCGTCGGCCGTGTCGGCCTCAGGTTCGTCGCTCATACCCCAATGGACTGCCGTTCCATCCTTAAGAAGCACGGTTCCGGTGCGTTACCGGAACTCGTCGAGCGAGAGGATGACCGACTCGTTCACCGTCAGCCAGGCGGTGGTGCGCTCCTCCTCGCTCGCGTCGACGGGGGAGACCGTGCAGCGCGCGGGTTCGCCCGTGGAACGCACCGTCTGTGCGCGCAGCGGGGGAATCGCGTCACCGGTGCCGGCGGGGCGCGTGGTGTGAGTCACGACACGCGTGGAAGGCCGCGGAATCAGGAAGAACCCTGCTATGTGGCGCGTATAGCCCTCCGGAGCCGTCCGGAGTCGGCAGGCTTTCGGCGGCCCGGCCGCGAGCACGAGTATGTACGAGGTCGAAGCGAAGGTGGCGGCGGACCACGAGCGCGTGCGGCGCGAACTCGACGCCCGGGACGCGACTGCGGGGGAGACGGTGGTGCAGGAGGACACGTACTTCGACGCGCCCCACCGCGACTTCGCGGAGACGGACGAGGCGCTGCGCGTGCGCGAGCAGGCGACGGTTCGCGAGGGAGAGGCCCCCGGGGAGGCGCTCAACGGCGCGGACTCCCGCGTGACGTACAAGGGCCCGCTCGTGGACGACGAGTCGAAGACGCGCGAGGAACACGAAACCGGCGTCGAGTCGGGCGACGAGCTGCGGGCGGTGCTCGACGGAGTCGGGTTCACGGAGGCCGCGCGCGTCCGGAAGGTCCGGTCGTACTACGCGCTCGACGGCGTGACAGTGACGCTTGACGACGTGACGAATCTTGGTGAGTACGTCGAGGTCGAACTCGAAGTCGAGTCGGAGGCGGACATTCCCGACGCCAGAGAACGCGCGTACGGCGTGCTCCGCGACCTCGGTCTCGACCCGGACGACCAACTCCGAACGTCCTACCTCGGCCTCCTCCTCGAATAACCACGAGGAATATTCGGAGGGTCGGTCGTTTCCGCAAGTTATAGGAACGGCTGTCGGGTATCTCGGGTAATGACGAAGCGCAATATTCGCGTCCGCCCCATCGACAGGGACGCGGTCGAAGACGAGGAAGTCGAAATCGTGGAGCGAAAGGGCCTCGGCCACCCCGACTCCATCTGTGACGGCATCGCCGAGCGCGTCTCTCAGGCGCTCGCGCAAGCCTACCTCGACCGCGTCGGCAAAGTCCTCCACTACAACACGGACGAGACGCAGCTCGTCGCCGGCAGCGCCGCGCCCGCGTTCGGCGGCGGCGAAGTCATCGAACCAATCTACGTCCTCATCGTCGGCCGCGCCACGAAAAAGTACGAGGGCAAACACATCCCCGTGGACGCCATCGCGCTCGACGCCGCCCGCGACTACCTCCGCGAAACCCTGCCCGCGTTGGACCTCGAAACCGACGTCATCGTCGACGTAAAACTCGGCGAAGGCAGCGGCGACCTTCAGACCGTCTTCGGCGAGGAAGGGAAGGCCGTACCGATGGCGAACGACACCAGCTTCGGCGTCGGCCACGCCCCGCTCACCGAGACCGAGACGCTCGTCCACCAGACCGAGTACCGCCTCAACACCGAGTACCACGACGAAAACCCCGCGCTCGGCCAGGACGTGAAAGTCATGGGGAAACGCGAGGGCGACCAGATAGACCTCACCGTCGCCGCCGCGCTCGTGGACGAACACGTCCCCGACATGGACGCCTACAAGAGCGAAGTCGAGTCCATCCGCGAGTACGTCACCGACCTCGCCGCCGAACACACCGACCGCGACGTGACCGTGCACGTCAACACCGCCGACGACTACGAAGACGGCTCCATCTACCTCACCACCACCGGCACCAGCGCCGAACAGGGCGACGACGGCAGCGTGGGTCGCGGGAACCGCGCGAACGGCCTCATCACGCCGAACCGGTCGATGAGCATGGAAGCCACCTCCGGCAAGAACCCCGTGAACCACATCGGGAAGATCTACAACCTCCTCTCCACCGAAATCGCGCACGACGTGGTGCACAAGGTCGACGGCATCCGCGACCTCCGCATCCGCCTCCTCAGTCAGATCGGTCGCCCCATCGACGAACCGCACGTCGCCGACGCGCACCTCGTCACCACCGAGGACACCGACATCGAAGAGATCGAGGGCGAAGTCCGCGAGCGCATCGACCACCACCTCGAACACGTCACGGACATCACCGAGCGCGTCATCGAGGGCGAACTGACGACGTTCTAGAGTTCTTCCGCCGCGTCCTTCTCCACGAGCGGTTTCGCGTTCTCCGACGGCAACACGACGACGTCCTCCGCTTCGAGCGAGTACTGGCGCTCGTCCACGCCGAACACGTCCCCCACGTCCCGCGTGATGCGGACTGTCGTCCGCTCCGCTTCGTCCTCGATGCTATCGTTCTCGGCCGTACCGTCGTCCGCGGCCGCGTCGTCGCCTGCGGCCGTCGATGGCGCGGCGTCCGGGGACTCGTCGGGCGTGTCGAGGTCGCTTCCCATCGCCGCCGCGGCGCTCGACTCGTCCGGTTCGTCCGGTGTGAGCGCCTCGTCACTCGAGTCCGACACAGTGTCCGGTTCGGGGTTCGCGTGAGCCGCGTCGATCGGGTCGGGACTAGCGCCGCCGCCCGCCGATTCATCGTGAGCGTCGGCTTCGCCGGCGAGCACGTCGAGGACGTGGGACTTGTTCTCCTCGATGCGGGCGACGAGGTCCTCGTACAGCCGGCGCTCCTCGTTCGTCAAACCCTCCGTGTTACCGGTCATCCCGGCGGCCGCGAGGCTCGCCTGCTTCACGAGCTTTCCCATCCGGCGCTCGTAGATGGCTTCAGACACCTGCTCCGCCGTCTCAATCTCGTCGGTGAGCGTCTGCACCTCCGACGACGCGAACGGGTCGTCGGCCTCAGCGGCCGCGCGCTCGCGCTCGTCCTTTCGCTCCTGGATGTAATCGGCGACCTCCTCGTAGAAGGAGTCGCGGAGGTCCTGGAGGCTGTCCGAGGAACGTTCGCGCGAGCGCACCGCGCGCAGGTCTTCTAAGTTCATTCTTGGCCTTTCTCCGCCCACCCGCGGGCCATCAGGAAGACGCCCGCGTACTCCGGTAGCGACACCACGCCCGGCTCCACACTAAACGTTTCGCCGAGCAAGGAGAACTCGTACTCTCTCGTCGGTTCCACGGTGATGTCGTGGCCGACGAACGTCTCCGGAACCGCGTCCTTGAGCGGGTCGAAGTCGTCCAGTTCGTCCCGGGAGAGCCGCTGAACGACGAGGCCGCTGCCGCCGTGGAGCGTGCCCGGGAACCGAATCAGGCGGTGCGTGTCCGTCGTCACGGGCTCGTCGATAGCGGCCTGCTGCTCGGCCACCGTCTCAGCGACGAGCTTCCGCGCGAGCGTCAGGAACGCCGGGTGGACGTCCACGTTCCCGCGCTTGACTTCCGCGGTGTTGTTCTCGACGACGTTGTAGATGGCCTGCGCGGACTTCTCGCCGATACCGTCGAACGTCTGCAACCGATAGATAGCCTCCTCCTCGTCGAGGTCGAGGAGGTCGTCCACGAACGAACCGATGTGGTCGACTGCTCGCCGCCCCCAGCCGCCGTCGGTCGGGAGCGTGCGCTTCGTCGTCGGGTTCTTCAGCCCGACGCCGCTCACCGTTTCCTCCCGAACGAGCGAGTCGAGTTCGAGGCCGTTCCCAAGCACGTAGTCCACGACCTCGCGGCGCTGCTCGCGCTCCAACCCTCGAATACTGGGGTCGCGGACGTGGACGTGGTACCCGCGGCCGCCGGAGAATACGAGTTCGAGGTCGTCGAATCCGAAATCGTTGTCAAGGAAGTCGAGGAGGCGGTAGAGCGCGTCCTTGCACTTCGCGAGCATCTCGCCGTAGGAGTCCTCCCCGAGTGTTACGTTCGGCAAATGGTCGGCGTCTAAATCGAAGATGAGGTCGGACTCCCGCCAGGTCTTCTCGTCCATCGAGCTCGCGGACGGTTCGTCGTAGTAGCCCGCGGAGAAGTAGACGTGGCGCGGGCGCTCCCGGCGCACGAACTCCTCGAGGTCGCCGAGGTCGAGCAGGGACTTGTGCCGGACCATCGTCGTGTCCGGCCCCGACGTCCACGGGATGTAGCCCCACTCGCGGTCGTCCGCGCCCGGCGGCGGCGACAGGCTCGCGTTCCGGTAGTAGTCCCGGAACCGCCCCCGCAAGTAGGCTCGCGTCCGCTCCTCCATGCTTCTCGAACCCTACCGCGGCCGCGGTAAAAGACGTGTCGTTACCGCCGCAGGAACTCGCTGAGTTTATCCCGGAACTTCCCGCGCTCCCCGAGTCGGAGGTAGTACGCCGTGCCGCCGTCCTCGTAGTAGTTGTCGATGCGGCGCTCCACTTCGAACCCGAGGTGTTTGTAGAACGCGAGCGCGTTCTCGTTCGACGCGCGGGCGTGACAGGACACGGTCTCCGCGTCCTCCGCGACCGCCGCGACGAGACGCTCGCCGAACCCCTCGCCGCGATACTCGGGGGACACCGCGAGGAAGAGAATGTAGCCGTCCCGGCGGGCCGCCGCGAACCCGACGAGCGTGTCGTCGCCCGCGACGTACGCGTACACGGTCGCGCGCTCGTAGGCGTCCGCGAAGAACCGCCACCGCTGCTTCAGGAGCGACTCGTCCTCCCGAATCGCCTCCTTCAACTCCCACGCTTCCTGAAGGTAGTCGTCGTCGCCCCGCGGAACGACGCGCTTCTCGACGGTGACGCTCACTACCCCCGCGTACGCCGCACGCGAATATAATTCCACCGTCCCCCTGCCGCAATCGTCCCCGCCCGCAATCCTTTCATCGGCGCCCGGCGTTGACGGGGACGTATGTCCGCCGATTCAATGCCGCCGCCGGACCGCGTGCAAGAAGCCGGGGAGAACGCGTACTCGAAGGTCCGGGAAGCCGCGCTCACCGGCGTCGCCGTCATCATCCCGCTCCTCATCACGCTCTACGTGCTCACCGCCGCCATCGGCGTGTTCAAGGACATGCTTCGGCCGGTCCGTGAGGCGATGATTCAGGCGGACTTCGCGCCGTTCGCGTCCTCACTCCTCATCGAACTCACCGCCGTCGTCCTGCTCGTCGCCGTCATCTTCGCCGTCGGATTCACCGCCTCGTTCTCGTACGGGAAGACAGCCATCGCGTACTTCGACAAACTCGTCGAACGCGTCCCCGGTATCGGCGCGGTGTACAAGAGCTTCCGACAGATGAGCGACGTGATGCTCGAATCCGACGCGAACAACTTCCAGGACGTGAAAATCGTCGAGTACCCCCACGAGGGCACGTACACGCTCGGGTTCGAGACCACGCGCACCCCGAAACCGCTGCGGAACGCCGTCGGCGACGACACCCTCCGCACGCTCTTCCTCCCGCTCGCCCCGAACCCCGTGATGGGCGGATTCCTCGCGCACATCCCCGAAGACCGCGTGATGGACGTCGACATGACCGTCGAGGAAGGGATGCGCGCCGTCGTCACCACGGGCGTCGCCGTCGCCGGCGACGAGACCGACGGCCTCTCCCAAGAGGAGCTCTCTCGGCTCACCGGAAGCGACATGTCGGATGCGCTCTCAGACGACGAGTAGATGTACGAACTCCGCGAACACACCGCCGACATCGCCGTCGAAGCCACCGGGGAGACGCTCGGCGACGCGTTCGCCGCCGCCGCGGACGGCATGGCGGCCGCGATGTGCGAGGACGTCCCCGCGAACGGCGAGCGCTTCGAGCTCGCGGAGACCGCAACGTCTCGGGATAGACTGCTCTACGACTACCTCGACACGCTCATCTACGAACGCGACGTGCGCGGCGTTCTCCCCGTCGACAACACCGCCACCGTCACCGAAACCGCCGACGGCTACCAGCTCACCGCGAGCGCTCGCGGCGTCCCCCTGCGGGACGTGCACGCCCGCGACCTGAAAGCCGTCACATACTCCGAGATGGAGATAGCGGAGACCCGCGACGGCTGGCGGGCGTACGTCGTCTTCGACGTATAGACGAAACGTATTCTTCCGTCCCGGCCCCATCGAACGATATGACCACGTTCGACGCCGACGGCGTCACTCTCGAACGCGTCCGCGAACACGTCTGGGAACTCCCCCAAGAGGACGGAATGACCGTCCCCGCCCGCGTCCTCGCCAGCGAAGCACTCCTCGAACACATCAAGGACGACGACACGCTCGACCAGATAGCGAACGTCACCCACCTCCCCGGCGTCGTCAAACACGCGCTCTGCATGCCGGACGGCCACCAAGGCTACGGCTTCCCCGTCGGCGGCGTCGCCGCCATGGACGCCGAAAGCGGCTGCATCAGTCCCGGAGGAGTCGGTTTCGACATCAACTGCGGCGTCCGCATGGTGAAGACGAACCTCACCTACGACGACGTGCAGGGCCGCGAGGAAGAACTGGTGGACGCGCTGTTCGACGCCGTTCCGACGGGCCTCGGCGGCGGTGGCGTCGTGGAGTCCAGTCACAGCGCCGTCGAAGGGATTCTAGAGGACGGCATGGAGTGGGCGCTCCGCGAGGGGTACGCGGTGCCCGACGACCTCGAGCACTGCGAGGACGAGGGCCGGCGGCTGGACGCCGACCCGAGCGCGGTGAGCCAGAAGGCGAAGGACCGCGGCGCGAACCAGATCGGAAGCCTCGGCTCCGGAAACCACTTCCTCGAAGTCCAGCGCGTCACCGACATCTTCCGCGCGGACGTAGCGGACGCCTACGGCCTCGAAGCGGACCAGATCGTCGTTCTCATTCACTGCGGGTCGCGCGGCCTCGGCCACCAAGTCTGTTCGGACTACCTGCGGCGCATCGAGGACGAACACCCGGACTTCCTCGACAGCCTCCCCGACAAGAACCTCGCCGCCGCGCCCGCCGGCAGCGCGCTCGCGGACGAGTACTACGGCGCGATGTGCGCCGCCATCAACTTCGCGTGGGTGAACCGCCAACTCATCATGCACCAGACCCGCGAGGTGTTCGCCGACGTGTTCGACACCACGTGGGAGGACCTCGAAATGGACCTGCTCTACGACGTGGCGCACAACATTGCGAAACGCGAGACACACACCGTGAACGGCGAGGAACGCGACCTCTACGTCCACCGGAAGGGCGCGACGCGCGCGTTCCCCGCCGGCCGCGAGGAAGTCCCGCCCGCGTACCGCGACGTCGGACAGCCAGTCATCATCCCCGGAAGCATGGGCGCGGGAAGCTACGTCCTCCGCGGCGGCGCGGACTCCCTCGACGTGACGTTCGGCTCCACCGCACACGGCGCGGGCCGCTTGATGAGTCGCACGCGGGCGAAACAGCAGTTCGACGCCGACGACGTTCAGACGGGACTGGAAGAACACGACCGCATCTACGTGAAAGCGCAGAGCGGCGAGACCATCGCGGAGGAAGCGCCCGGCGTCTACAAGGACGTGGACGAAGTCATCCGCGTCTCGGACGAACTCGGCATCGGCGACAAGGTCGCGCGGACGTTCCCCGTCTGCAACATCAAGGGGTAGGGCCGCCCGGGCCCTGCGGGCCGCGTGGCTCGCTCGGCCGGACGTTGAGTTCGACGTACTCCGACGCGGGTTCGGAGTCGATTTCTCGACCCTCGTCGTGCCGGACGAAGTTCAGGTAGAACGGCTCCCCACAGCCGTCCTCGCTCCAGTCGACGCCGTCGCTCTCCCCGCAGACGAACCGAACGCCGTCGGCGTCCGCGTGCGGGAGCGCACTCGGTGGGTCGTACGACCAACCCTCCAGTGGATACGGCGTCACCGACTTGTCGGCGAGGTAGGCGTCTCGTTCGACGGTCGCGAGCGTCTCGCAGCGCGGACAGTAGTACGTCACGTCGGCCATACGCAAGGGACGAGCCGTGGGGCGAAACGCATTTCCCCCGCGGCGGCGACGCCCCGAGTATGATAGACGAGACCGCCGAGGAGATTCGGGAGATGCGAACGCACTCCTCCTCGGTCGTCGCCGTGAAGGCCGCGCGAGCGCTCTGCGAGCTCGACGAGCAAGAGTTCCCGACCGTGGAGGAGTACGTGCGGGCGCTGGAGCGGAACAGCCGCGCGCTCCGGCGCGCCAGTCCCTCGCACGCGAGTCTCGTCACGACACAGCGAGAAATCGTGAACGCGGTTCGAGACGCCGACCTCGAGTCGGTCGCGGACGCGAAGCAGGTGACCGGCGAGGCAGTCGACCGCGTGGTCGAACGCGTCGAGTCCGCGAAACACGCGGCCGCCGAGCACGTCGCGGAGACGCTCGACGACGGCGCGACCATCCTGACCCACGACTACTCGACCACCGTCTTGGAAGCAATCGAACTCGCGGCGGAAGACGGCGCGTACCTCGACGTGTACGTCACCGAAGCCCGTCCGCGCCACCTCGGGCGGAAAGCGGCGCGCGTGCTCGCCGAAATCGACCGCGTCAGCCCGACGCTCATCGTGGACGGTGCCGCAGGCTACTATCTCGACGACTGCGACCAGGTGGTCGTCGGGATGGACTGCATCGTGGACGACACGCTCTACAACCGCGTCGGCACGTACCCGCTCTGCGCGACCGCGAGCGACACGGACACGCCCGTGACCGTCGCGGGGTCGAGCGCGAAAATCGTGGACGGAGGCGGGTTCCGGTTCGAGAACGAGTTCCGCACTGAGAGCGAGGTTATCCGCGAACCCCCCGAAGGGTTCGAGGTCGCCAACCCGTCGTACGACGAGACGCCGATGCGTCTCCTCAACCGCGTGGTCACTGAGGACGGCGCGCAGACGTTCTAGGGCGAACACGGAGACTCCCACGAGCGCGTCGGCCGTCCCCGAATTTCGCGGCCCGACACGCCCCACCACTCAGGACATACCGACCGCTGGCCGCGGCTTCCTACTTGAATGCTCGGAGTACGAATAATGGAGTCGGAAGAGCGTTCGCGGCGCGTCGCGCCGCGATTCACTCGCTCGCGGAGCGAGCGAGCATTTTTAGTGGAGGTTTTTACTCAAGCGGTCGCCTCCGGCGACCCGCTGAGTAAAAAAGTCCGTTAGTAGGACCGTTCTTTCGGCTCGTAGGTCTTGTTTTCGCCGTCGAGGATGACGGGACGGTACCAGAGTTCGGGCTGGCCGTCGTTCCAGGAGACCATCGTGTGTTTGAGCCACTCGTCGTCCTTGCGCTCCTGATGTTCCTTGCGCCAGTGTGCGCCGCGGAATTCGTCGCGGGCGAGCGCGCCCATGGTGAGGGCTTCGGCGATATCGAGGATGTTCCGGGTTTCGAGGGTGTGCTGGAGGTCGGTGTTGAACGTCCTGGATTTGTCGGCGACGTACACGTCCTCGTAGCGTTCGCGGGCGTCCCGGATGTCGTGGAGCGTTTCTTTGAGAGCGCCTTCCTCCCGGAAGACGTTGACGTTCGCGGTCATCGTCTTCTGGATGTCGGCGCGGATTTCGGCGTGCTGGGTGCCTTCGTCCTTTTCGAGGAGGCGCGTGATGCGTTCGTCCTCGCGTTCGACGGTGGCGCCCACGACGGTTTCGGGGTCTTCGGCGGCGAGTCCGCCGTCCGCGGCGGCTTCGTCGTCGTTCACGGTTCCGAGGGAAGCCGTGGTGTCGAGGTCTTCGAGCTCGGGGTTCGTGGGTTTCCCGGTCTGAATCTTGGGTTCGCCGAAGTCGCGGCCGGCGGCGTGCGAGCCGGCGCGCTTCCCGAACACGATGAGTTCGGGGAGGGCGTTCCCGCCGAGGCGGTTCCCGCCGTGCACGCTCACGCACGCACATTCGCCGACGGCGTACAGGCCGTCGATGCAGGTCTGGCCGTGTTCGTCCGTTTCGATGCCGCCCATCGCGTAGTGGTGGCCGGGCTTGACCGGCATCGGTTCTTCGAGACCGTCGACGCCCTCGAAGTCCTCCGCGAGGTGGAGGATGTTTTCGAGGCGGTCGAGGATGCGTTCCTCGCCGAGGTGACGCATGTCGAGCATCACGTACTCGTCCTCGAACCCGCGTCCCTCGTTCACTTCGGTGAGTTCGGCGCGTGCGACGACGTCGCGGCTGGCGAGTTCGCCGTCGTTGGTCGCGTACCCGTACTCGAACATGAACCGTTCACCCTCTGAGTTGTAGAGGATGCCGCCCTCGCCGCGCACACCCTCGCTGATGAGGACGCCCGTGGAGGGGAGCGTGGTCGGGTGGAACTGAATGAACTCCATGTCCTCCATCGGGACGCCGGCGCGGTACGCCATCGCGACGCCGTCGCCGGTGTTCGCGACCGCGTTCGTGGTGTGGTCGAACACCTGCCCCATCCCGCCAGTCGCGAGGATGACGCCGTCGTTCGCGCGGAAGCCAGCGAGTTCGCCGGTCTGCACGTCGTAGCCGACGATGCCGTGGCAGTCCCGTTCGTTCGGGTCGTCCTCGTCGGTGACGGCGAGGTTCGTGACGTACCACTCGTCGTACACCTCGATGCCGCGCTTGACGACCTGTTCGTAGAGCGTGTGAAGGAGGTGGTGGCCGGTCTCCGCGCCCGCGTACGTGGTGCGGGGGAAGGAGAGGCCGCCGAACGGCCGCTGGCTGACGCGACCGTCGTCCTCTCGGCTGAACGGCATCCCCCAGTTTTCGAGTTCGATGACGTTCTCGGGCGCGTCCTGCGCGAGCGTCTCCACCGCGGGGGCGTCACCGAGGTAGTCCGACCCCTTCATCGTGTCGTACGCGTGGTCCTGCCACGAGTCGCCGTTCCGCAATGCGGCGTTGATTCCGCCCTCGGCCGCGCCCGTGTGGGAGCGAACCGGGTGGAGTTTCGTGACGAGCGCCACGTCCGCGCCTTCCTCGTGGGCCGCGATGGCCGCACGGAGTCCGGCGCCGCCTGCACCGACTACGAGTACGTCGTGTTCGTACATGATTTACCAGAATTTGAGATTGCTCTTCACGGCCTCCCGCTTGAGCTCCTGAATGTGTTCCGTGAGCGGGATGTCCTTCGGACAGACCGTGGTACAGGAGAACTGGGTCTGGCAGCGCCAGACGCCGTGTTCCTGTTCGATGATTTCGAGGCGTTCCTGCTGGCGTTCCTCGCCTTCGCGGTCGTCGAAGTAGAACCGGTAGGCCTTGTTGATGGCCGCGGGACCGAGGTATTCGTTGTCGCCAGCGGCGATGTTACAGGAGGACATGCACGCACCGCACCAGATGCAGCGCGTGCTCATCTTGATCTTCTCCCGGTTCTCGCGGGACTGGAGCTGTTCGCCCTCGGGTTCCTCCGCTGGGCTGAAGTAGGGTTCGACCGACTCCATCTGGTCGTAGAAGTGCTCCATCTCCACGACGAGGTCCTTCACAACGTCCGCGTGCGGGAGCGGTTCGACCCGCACCGTGTCCGAGTTGTTGAGGTCCTGAATCTGGGTCTGACAGCCGAGGCGCTGGCTGCCGTTGATGAACAGCGCGTCCGACCCACAGACGGCCTGCCGGCAGGAGTGCCGGAAGGTGAGACTGGAGTCGAAGTGGTCGCGCGCGTGCATCAGCGCGTCCAGCACCGTCATCCCCTGTTTCCGCGGGACGTGGAACGTGTCGAAGCGCGGTTCCTGTTTGTCCGCGATTTCGGGGTCGTACCGGAATACCTTCAGTTCGACCGTGTCCTCCGCGGTCTCGGTGGCCGCGGATGCGGCTTCTTCGGCGCGCTCTTCCTTGCGTTCGAGACGTTCGGCCTGCGGGTCCGTCTCCGACTCCGTCTGCGTGTCCGGTGATTGCGTGCTCATAGTAGACTACCTCCGGCGAGTGCGAACGAGACGCGGAGTCCCTGCACGAACAGGGCGACGCCCGCGACGACCAGCACCCACTTCGCGACGCGCTTCGGCGTGCCGCTGATTCCCTGATTGACGAGTGCGTTGTAGACGCCGTTGACGCCGTGGAACGTCGCCGTTCCGAGGAACAACACCATCGTCAGCCAGTACGCCGGTACCTCCATCCGACCCATGCTGCCCGCGAACGTGATTTCGGGCGCGTGGTTGTAGAAGTGCAGGAGGAAGAAGTGGAACGCGAGCGTCACCACGAGGAACGCCGCGGTGATTCGCTGCAGGAACCACGCCAGACCGCCGCGACTGAATGAGGAGTATCGTTCTGCCATGCTAGAATGCCCCCGAGAGGAACGTCGGCACGCTCGCCACGACGATTGCGCCGGTGAGGACGAGCGAGGCGTAGAAGCTCTTGTCTTGCTGTTCGAGTCCGAGTCCGAGATCCACGAGAAGCAGGCGAACGCCGTTCAGGATGTGGAAAACGGCGACCGCGAGCAGTCCGACTTCGAGGAACCGGACGATGACGATGCTTTCGAGGCCGTGAAGCGTCTGGGTGTAGATGTCCTCGCCGTTGGCGATGACCGCGGCGGAGGCGTCCGCCGCCGGAAGCGCCGTGCTGAGAACCGAAATATGCGTGAACAGGTACGCGATGAGTACCCATCCCGTGAACTTATGGAACACCCAGGCCCACATGCCGGCCGAGAACTCCCGCCATCGGCCGAAGTCCTCGATGAGGCCCCGGTCGTACGACTGACTCATACCACGTGAATCTCTGACCCCGCTCCACATAGAAGTTACTAACCCCGCATCCTACGCGGGGCGCTCCGGCATCGTTCCGTTGCGGTCGCGTTCGTACGCGCGCCGCGTCGGTTCGTCGAGTTCGACGAGGTGACAGAGCGGGTTCCCGGGATAGACAACCGGATTCTCCAGCAGGCCGACGAGAAGGCCGGTGAACGGCGCGGACACCTCGTCTCGCGTGGATTTGAAGGGGTTGGTGATGGTGCAGACGGTGTCGCCCTCGTGAACGAGGTCGCCGTGGGCGTAGTGGGTTTCGACGATGCCGCCGGCGTCCGCGCGCAGCCACGTCTTCTCGCCGGACTCGATGGTGGTGCGCCAGCCCGGCCAGTCCACGGGGTCGGCGGGGTGGAGGCCGTACTGGGCGAGCACGCTCGCGACGCCGTCGAGCGCTTCGTCGATGAACCGCCGCTGGAACCGGTGGGCTTCCCCCATTTCGACCGTGATGGTGGGCGCGCCGGCGTCGCTCGCTTCCCGGCGGAGCGTTCCCTCGGGGCCGGTGCTGTCGATGATGACGTTCGACCCGAACGCGCGTGCGAGCGCCGCCACGTCCTCGTCGTCCATGTTGGCGCGGACGTGGAGCATGTTCGACCGGCCGCGCGTCGACGTGTGGAAGTCGACGCCGTAGTCGCAGGGTTCGATGAAGTTCGTGAACAGCTGGTGCGCCATCCGTTTCGCGCTCGTCGAGGTGTCGCTCCCGGGAAACGAGCGGTTGAGGTCGCGGTCGTAGACGGGGAGGTAGCGCTCTTGGGCGATGAACCCGGGGACGTTCACGACGGGTATGCAGACGAGCGTGCCGTGGAGGTTGTCGTGCGGCCAGTCCTGCGCGACCTCCCGCACGACCTCGATGCCGTTGAGTTCGTCGCCGTGCACGGCCGCGGAGAGGAACACCGTGGGGCCGTCGTAGGGGCCGTTGACGATGGTGATGGGGACGCGGACGGGGTCGCCGAGGTAGGTCTCGCTGATGCTGTACCGGATGTCGGCGGTCTCCCCCGGGTCGACCCGGCCGCCGTTGTACGTGAACGCCCCGTCTGTCATTGTCGAGTCTGGGTGCCGGATGCGTAAAAACGTGTGCTGGCGACCCAGCAGGATGCGGCACGCCTTTAGCCCGGCCGCGAGTCAGTTCGTGTATGACCGAATCGGTGCACGTGGGGGTACTGAGCCTGCACACTTCGAAGGAGACGAAGGCTATCCTGAACGCGATAGAGGCGCTCGGCCACGAGGGGACGTGGCTTCGGGAGGAGACGCTGTCCGTGAACGTGCGGGACGGCGAGGTGACGCTGGAGCCGGACGTGGACGTGGTCGTGAACCGCCTCCTGCTCTCGAACACGGAGCAGCCGGCGGAACTGCTCGGGCTCGCGCACACGCTGGAGGGCGTGACGCCGATGCTGAACGAACCGTCGAACGTGCTGACGGCGTTCCACAAGTACGCGACCGCCACGCACCTCACGGCCGCGGGGCTGTCCGTGCCGGATGCCTTCCTCTCGCTGTCAGCGGACCGCTTGAACGCGGAGCGCCCGCGGTTCGGCGAGGAGGCCGTGTTCAAGACCGCCATCGGAACGCACGGCGGCGGCACGTGGAAGGTCGGCGCGGACGAGGACGTGAACCCCCGCGTCGGCGAGCGGTACGCGTTCCTTCAGGAGCTCATCGACCGGGACGAGGACCGCCACCGTGACCTCCGCGTGTACGTGATAGACGGCGAGGTCATCGCGTCGATGCGGCGGTTCGCGCCCGCGAACGACTGGCGGACGAACGTCGCGCTCGGCGGGGACGTGGAGGGCGTCGCCGACCTCCCCGCGGACGCCGAGGCGCTCGCGCGGGACGCGGCGACGACGCTCGGCCTGGACATGGCGGGCGTGGACCTCGTGGAAGGCGAGGACGGCTGGTACGTCCTCGAAGTCAACCCCACCGCGGGCTTCAAAGGCCTGTTCAAGGCGACGGGCACGAGTCCCGCGCCGGACATCGCGCGGCTCGCGGTCGAGCGGGCGGGCGGCAGCGTGAACAGTGACGAGGTCGAACGGCTCCGCGGCCAGTTCGACACGTCCACGCCGTCGAGCGCGCCGCGCACGCCGAGCGAGCCGACCGAGCAGCGCGTCATCGGGTACACGGAGGAAGTCCTCGTCTCGGGGACGAGCGGGACGGAGCGCACGCTCGCGAAGTCCGACACGGGCGCGTCACGCACGAGCCTCGACACGTCGTTCGCCGCGAAAATCGGTGCCGGCCCCATCAAGCGCATGACGAAGGTGAAGTCTGGGAGCGTGAAGCAGGGAAAGGCGCGGCCCGTTGTGGACATCGTCGTGAGCGTGAACGGCGACCGCCACACCGTCGCGGCGAGCCTTGAGGACCGCGGTCACATGGAGTACCCGCTGCTGCTCGGCCGGGACATCCTCAAGCACTACCAGGTCGACGTGACGCGGACGACGGGCGACGAGGAAGCCGAGGAAGAGGAACTGGACGAGGAGTAGGACAGCAGTCAGTTCTCCGTTTCAGTCGTCGACGGCGCGCCAGAGGTAGAGGCTCGCGTAACTCCGATACGGCGACCAGCGTTCGGCGCGGTCGCGCATCTCCGCGCGGGTGAGTTCCTCGTCGAACACCGCCTGCACGCCCTTCCTGATTCCGAGGTCGCCGACGGGGAACACGTTCTCGCGGCCGAGCGCGAAGAGGAGTTGCATGTCCGCGGTCCACTCGCCGACGCCCGTGATGGACGTGAGTTCGTCGCGCACGTCGTCGTCGCTCATGCCCGCGAAGAACTCCGTACTGTAGTCGTTCTCGACGAACGCGTCCGCGATGTTGTTCACGTACCGCGTCTTCTGCCGGGAGAGACCTGCGTCCCGCAGGACGGCGTCGTCGGCCGCACGGATGCCCTCGGGTGTTACGTCGACGGCGTCGAAGAGGCGTTCGCGGGTGGCGGCCGCGGACGCCATCGACACCTGCTGGCGGATGATTGAGGTGACGAATCGCGCGAAGAAGTCCTCGGCGGGGTCGAGCGTGAGTTCGCCGTGTGTCTCGACCAGCGGACCGAGATGAGGGTCGTCTCGAAGGGCGTCATGGGGGTCGCTCATACCCGTGGAAGGACGGCGACGAGAATAGGCGTTACGTCCCCCGTGAAAACCCGTGTAAACGGGTCTTGCGTTCACGTCGGGCGGGAGGGAAACCTTCAATCGGCGTCCGTGTGAGTCGTCGCATATGGACATCGAAGACATCGACACCATCGCGGTGCTCGGCGCTGGAAGCATGGGCCACGGCATCGCGGAGGTCGCCGCGCTCGCGGGGTACGACGTGAACCTGCGGGACATCAAGGAGGAGTTCGTGCAGAACGGCTACGAGCAGATCGAGTGGAGTCTCGACAAGCTCGCGGAGAACGGCCAGATTACGCAGGACGAGGCCGACAGCGCGCTCGACCGCGTGGACGCCGTCGTGGACATGGCGGACGCGACCGGCGAGGCTGACTTCGTCGTGGAGGCCGTCCCGGAGAAAATGGACATCAAGAAGAACGTCTACCGGGAGCTGGAGGACCACGCCGCGGAGGACGCGGTGTTCGCGACGAACACGTCCAGTCTCTCCATCACGGAGCTCTCCGAGGTGACGGAGCGCCCCGAGCGCTTCTGCGGGATGCACTTCTTCAACCCCCCAATTCGGATGCAGTTGGTGGAAGTCATCTCGGGCGCGCACACCGACGACGAAGTGCTCGACGTGACCGAGGACCTCGCGCGCCAGTTCGGGAAGACGCCGGTGCGCGTCCGGAAGGACAGCCCCGGGTTCATCGTGAACCGCGTGCTCGTCCCGCTCCTCAACGAGGCCGCGTGGACAGTCCACGAGGAGGACGCGACCATCGCCGAGGTCGACTCCACGACGAAGTACGAGATGGGGCTTCCGATGGGGTCGTTCGAACTCGCGGACCAGGTCGGCATCGACGTGGCGCTCGACGTGCTCGAGTACATGAACGACGTGCTCGGGGCGGCGTACGAACCGTGTCCGCTCCTCGTGGAGAAGGTCGAGGCGGACGCGCTCGGAAAGAAGTCCGGAGAGGGATTCTACGACTACGAGGACGGCGGTCCCGACATCCCGACCGACGAGTCCTCGGAGGACGTTCGCCTCCGCCTCACCGCCGTGATGGCGAACGAGGTCGCGAAGCTCGTCGGGAACGACGTGGCCGACCCCGGCGAAATCGACGAGGCCGTGATGCTCGGCGCTGGCTTCCCGGACGGCCCCGCCCGCCTCGCCGACGAAACCGGGCTCGCGACGCTCCGCGACACGCTCGACGACCTCCACGAGGAGACCGGCGCGGAGCGCTACGCGCCCGCCGACTACCTCGTCGAACTCGCCGACGGCGAGGAGAGCTTCCACCCCGAACACGGCGGCGATGAGACCGAGCAGGACTTCGACACCATCAGCATCGAGGTGACGGAGAACGTCGGGCACATCACGCTCGACCGCCCGCACCGCATGAACACGGTGAACGAGACGCTGCTGGACGAACTCGGCACCGCGGTCGACGTGCTCGAGGACGACAAGGACGCGCGCGCCATCCTCATCACGGGCGCGGGCGACCAGGCGTTCAGCGCCGGCGCGGACGTCCAGTCCATGGCCGGCAGCGCGGACCCGCTCGACGCCGTCGAACTCTCCCGCCTCGGCCAGTCCACGTTCGGCAAACTCGAAGAAGCCGACCTCCCGGTCGTCGCCGGCATCGACGGCTACTGCCTCGGCGGCGGCATGGAGATGGCGACCTGCGCCGACCTCCGCGTCGCCAGCCAGCGCAGCGAGTTCGGCCAGCCCGAACACAACCTCGGATTGCTCCCCGGCTGGGGCGGCACCCAGCGCCTGAAGAACATCGTCGGCGAGGGCCGCGCGAAGGAGATCATCTTCACCGCCGACCGCTACGAAGCCGACGAGATGGAGTCCTACGGCTTCGTGAACGAGGTCACGCAGAACGACAGCCTCGAAGACGAGGCGTTCGACCTCGCGCGCGACCTCGCGCAGGGCCCGCCGCTCGCCCAGAAGTACACGAAGCGCGCGATGCGCGCCGGCCGCGACAGCACGGAAGCCGGCCTCGAAGCCGAAGCGCAGGCGTTCGGCCAACTCATGAACACCGACGACCTCATGGAGGGCGTCACCGCGTTCATGGGCGACCGCGACCCCGACTTCCAGGGCAAGTAACTTCTCCCGAACGGTTCGGCCGACAGAAGACACTTACCGCCCGTTCGCGGGCTTTTGTTCAATGGTAGACAGTCGCCGGGCGGTCATCGTCGTTCTCGTGGCGCTCGCCGCCGTCAGCCTCGTCGCCGTCTCCACGACGGGCAACGGCGGCGTCGCGTTCGCTCGGCAGGCGGACGACCCGCCCGCGAACCGCACCACGAACGTTTCCACGCTCGCGCCGGACGCCCGCACCAGCGTCCACACCGTCATCGACCGCGGTCCCGTCGATGTGCAGGGATGGACGGTTTCCGTCGCAGGGGTCGAGCGCATCTCGGTCGTCCGAATCGACGGCGACTACCGCCGCGGCTCCCTCGACACCCACCTCGGGGAGACGATGTTCGTTCGCACCGAGAGCGGCGCTACGTACCAGATATTCCGGCAATTCGAGGGACAGTCGACAGCGGGCGGTGGGTTCCTGCTGGCAACCGTCTTTCTCGCGGCCGCCGGACTCGCCTGGTACACCGGACGGGACTCCACCGACTAAGCCGACCTCGGGATACTCCACGGATGCTGGGGGCGGAGCGTGGTGCCGTCTTCCATACTCGACGCGATTAGAGAGATTTAAGAGTGCGGGTGCACTCACTCGGAATGCGAACGCTCGATTGGTGTAGTCCGGCCAATCATGAGGGCCTTTCGAGCCCCCGACAGGGGTTCAAATCCCCTATCGAGCATTCTCAGGAAACAATTTCGTGTAGTGACCTCTCTCGTTCGGACGTTCTGACCACCGAGCGAGTCTGCGGAGATTTGAACCAGGGAACGGAGCGAAGCGGAGTGACCGAGGTTCAGAATCCCCTATCGAGCATTCTCAGGAAACAATTTCGTGCAGTGACCTCTCTCCGTACTTCCCGAACGGCTTATCGGGAGTCCGCGTGAAGCGAGGGGTGATGACGGAGTGGGCGCTGCCCGAGGGCTGGACGGTGTGGAGCGACGAGGACGGCGGGCGCGCGGTTCTCGTGTTCCGGCCGGACGTGTTCGACGGCGCGGACTTCCCCGCGCCCTGCATGCCGACCATCTACGTGAGTCGTCGCAGTCCGGACACGCGGCTTCGGCAGCGCGACCGGACGACGGGGCCGTGGCACGTCTCGCTCACTCTCGAACCCGAAGTGCGGGTGGAGGAGGCGGACGAGACGGTGGACACGCGCGCGGAGGCCGTCGCGGCCGCGACGCGGCTCGCGGAGCGGTTCGCGGACGGAGACGTGGCGTACCGGGACGCCTACCAGGTTCCTCGGGAGGAGTATCTGGACGAACTCGACCGGCTCACGAACTGAGCCAGTCCGCGACGCGCTCGGCTGCGAGCTCGAACGCCGTTCCTTCGCGCAGGAGTCTCGTATCCACGGTGAAATCGGCGTCCGCGGTCGCGTCCTGCTCGCGGAACGCGCGGTGGATGGTTCTGACGCCGGATTCGCCAATGGAGTGCTCGCGCTCCCAGTCGCGGCGGAGGCAGGTGTCGAGGTCCGCGGTCGCGTACAGGAAGTAGGTGTCGTCGAAGGCGCGCGCCCACGATCGCCATTCTGGGTCGTGGAACGTCCCGTCGAGGACGACGAGGTCGTGCGAGCGAAGTCGGATACGGGCGTCGTCGAGCAGGCGCTCGTAGGTTCGGGTGTTGTAGTCGTCGGAGTGAACGACGGGCGCGTCGAAGCGGTCGGCGAGACGGGTGGCGAGCGTGGTCTTCCCGGCGGCCGGCGGACCGAAGACGACGAGCACGCTCATGCGGTGACGGGAGGCTTATGCGTGTTCGCCGGCAATCCCGGAGCATGTTGACGCTCGTCGGGACGCGGCTCGCCGACCCGGGGACGGAGTTCGTCTACCGGGGCGAAGCGAGCGCTTGCGAGGGCTGTCCGTACCGCAAGCAGTGCCTGAACCTCACCGAGGGCGTCCGGTACGAAGTCACGTCGGTTCGGGAGAACGGCCAGGAACTCGACTGCGGCGTGCACGACGGCGGCGTGGTCGCCGTGGACGTCGAACCGGCGAACGTCCGTGCGAACGTCCCGTCTAAGGGCGCGTACGCCGGGAGTAAGGGCCGGTTGCTGGGGCCGTGTCCGCACACCGAGTGCCCGAGCCACGAGTACTGCGAGCCGATGGGCGTGGACTTCGACGAGAACCGGAAGATAGACGAAATCGTCGGCGACCCGCCGCACGACTACTGCGCGCTCGGCCGGGAGTTGACGCTGGTGGAGTTCGCGCCCGAGGACTGACCGAGCGACCGCTGTTTCTGGCCGTGGTAGCCGAACTGGTTCGCGTACCCGTACGGCGACAAGAGGACGGGATAGAAGTCGCGGTCGGCGCGGATGACCTCGCCGTCCGCCGCGGCGATGGGGTCGCCGGACTCGACGAACTCGAAGTTCTCCGCGAACACCTCGTACTCCTCCGCCGCGGGCTTGGGAATCGGGTCGCCCATCGTGAACACGGGGAGTTCGCGCTCGACGGTGTCTCCGGGGAGCGCGCCCTCCGCAGTGAGGAACTCGCGGGCGAGCGTGTAGGCGTTCTCCGCCGCGGTCTCCGAGCCCTGGAGGCCGGCTTCGACCTCCACGATGTCGGCGTCCGTGGCGAAGATGCGGCCCTCGCCGAAGTCCTGGGTGTCCACCAGCGCGACGACCGAGAGCCGGGGGACGATCCGCTGGACGTGCTCGGCGCGACCGTCACTCACTGCGAACGGGTCCGCGTGCGACTGCGTCGAGTGGATGGAGAACACGGTCATTCCCTGGAGTTCGGCCGCGAGCTTCTGCGCGAGCCGTCGCTCGTGGGCGTCCGCGGGCGTGTCCGGCGTGAACGACCGGTTCAGGTCGGCGTCCACGTACCGGACGCCGCGTTCGAGGGCTTTCTCGTTGACGACGATGCACTTCACGGGGCGTTCGACGTCGGGGTCGTCGTCGAGGAGGCGTTCGACCGCGCGAACCCCACAGGGTTCGTCGCCGTGCACTCCGCCGACGACGGCCAACTCCGGGTCGCCGTCGCCCAACTGTTCGACGCGCATTCACTCGCTAGGAGGGGCGCGCTCGGGAAGTGCGTTGCGCTCCCCCACACGCCCTGCAGCGTCCGCGGAATCGTGTGACCGCTCGGTCTGTCCGCGAGCGGGCCGAGTAGCGTAATCCGCAGTCCTTAAGCGCGCGACACACGGATTCAGGGACGCGTGCGGGGGTCGCCAAGCCTGGTCAACGGCGGCGGGTTCAAGCCCCGCTCTCGTAGGAGTTCAAGGGTTCGAATCCCTTCCCCCGCATGTGTGCGCGAGAGCGCGAACATGCACGAGGGAGTCCGCGAGGCGGACTTCCCCCGCAAACTCAGTTACTCGGGAGCGGTTGCTTCATCGACGTTTTCTTGCCGGTCCCGTCGCTCCATCGAGTATGAGCGAACGCGAGCGGGCGGCGGTGGTGGAGTCGGCGGCGCGTGCCGGTGCGCGCGTGGCGGACGAGTTCTTCCGGACGGACATCGAGGTGGAGACGAAGAACGGGAAGACGGACGTGGTGACGCACGCGGACCGGGACGCTCAGCGCGAGGTCATCGAGGTCGTCCGGGAGTCGTTCCCGGAGGACGCCATCGTGGGCGAGGAGGAGGACGAACTGAAGGCGGTTCCCGACCGGGGGCCGGTGTGGGTCATCGACCCGATCGACGGGACGAACAACTACGTGCGGGACATCCCGGTGTGGGCGACGAGCGTCGCGGCGGTCGAGGACGGCGCGGCGGTGGCGGCGGCGAACGTGCTGCCCGCGCTCGGCGACGTGTACGTCTCGAACGAGGACGGCGTCTGGCTGAACGACGAGCCGATATCAGTGAGCGACGAGGACGACCCGGAGGGGTTCACGGTGTCTCCCACTGTTTGGTGGTCGTTCGCGGACCGCGACGAGTACGCGGGCATCTGTGAGGGGCTGGTGGAGCGCTTCGGGGACCTGCGGCGGTTCGGGAGCGCGCAGGCGACGCTGTCGATGGTCGCCGCGGGCCAGTTGGAGGCGACAGTGACGAACGTCGAAACCAACCCATGGGACACGGTCGCTGGCGTGCACATGGTTCGGCAGGCCGGCGGGCGCGTGACCGACATTGAGGGCGAGCCGTGGACGCCGGAGAGCACGGGATTGGTGGCGTCGAACGACACGCGACACGAGGACGTGCTCGCCGCCGCGCGGCGTGCAATCGAGTAGCAAACGTATTGGGCTCCCAAGACCCACGGGCACTATGGACCTCGACGACACGGACCGCGCCATCCTCAGGGCGCTCCAGGAGGACGCGCGCATGCCGTTCAGCGAGATAGCGAGGCGCATCGACATGTCGAGCGCGACCGTTCACGACCGCGTGAAACGCATGGAGGAGGAGGGTGTCATCCGCGGCTATCACGCGGACGTGGACCCGGAAGCCCTCGGATACGGCATCTCGGCCATCGTCGGCCTCCGCGTGGAACAGGGCCGGGAGGACGCGACCCTCGACCTCCTCAAGGGCATCGACGGCGTGCAGGAGATCACGCTCACGACGGGCGAGTGGGACATCGTGATGCGAGTGTACGCGCCCGATACGGCGAAACTCCGCGAACTCATGTTCGACCGCATCGCGCAAGTAGAGGGGTTCGCGCGCTCCCAGACGATGGTCGTGCTCGACACCGAGTACCAGACGCACGAACTCCCGGTCTGAGACCGGAAGCGTAAAGCGGCCCCTGAGACGATTTCTCGCACATGACTTTCCCGGAGACCGACCGCGAGCGAGCGTGGACGGCGGGCGTCGGCGCCGCCCTGCTCGCGCTCCTCGGTGGGTCCGTCCTCTTCTACGACACGGTGTACGGTGGGTTCGTCTGGCACTACTTCTGGGGGCCGGTGTACGCCGACGCCCACGGCGCGGCGTGCGCCGCGTGGAACGGCGGTAGTCCCGTCCTCATCGACAGCGCCGTGCAGTGCGCGCAGGCCGCGGAACCCGTGGCGTATCCGGGGTACACGCTCGTGAGCGAGGTCGGGTACATGGTGACGCTCATCGTGATGCTCACCGGCGTCGTCTTCCTCCTCGACCGCCTGCAGGTCGGCGAGGACCGCCGCCTGCTGTTCGCGCTGTTGCCGTTCGTGTTCTTCGGCGGCGCGCTCCGCGTCGTCGAGGACGCGAACGACGCGCTCGGCGGCAGCGCCATCCCCTACCCCTGGAACTCGTTCATCATCAGCCCGCTCATCTACTTCACCGTCTTCTTCCTCGCGGTCGGCGCGCTCGTCCTCGCCGTCTGGCTCTCTCGTCGGGACTACACCGACGACTACTATCGGCCGCTCGCCGGCATCGGAACCGCCGTCCTCGCGGCGTCGCTCGCCTACCTCTGCTACCTCGCCGCCACCACGGACCGCGTCCACTTCCTCCCCGTGTTCACGGTTCTCACCATCGGCATCGCCACCGTGCTCGCGGCAGCCATCTACTGGGGTGCGACCCGGTACATGCCCGAAATCAACCGCGGCACCGGACTCGCGGGCGCCGTCGTCATCTGGGGGCACGCCGTCGACGGCGTGTCGAACGTCCTCGGCCTCGACTGGGGCGCGGAACTCGGCTACCCGAACGGCGACCTCGTCCCGAAACACCCCGTGAACAGCGCCGTCGTCGACCTCACCCAGCAGTACATTCCGCAGAGCATCACCGCCGTCATCGGCGACGCCTGGGGCTTCCTCCTCCTGAAACTGGTCGCGGCGACCCTCGTGGTCTGGCTGTTCAACGACGACCTCTACGAGGAGAACCCGCGGTTCGCCGTTCTCCTTCTCGTCGCGGTGCTCGCGGTCGGGCTCGGCCCCGGGACCCGCGACATGCTCCGCGCGACCTTCGGCATCTAGAGACCGAGCGCCTCCACGATATCGTACTCTACGCCCGCGTACTCCACGAGTTTGTATCCAAGGTAGATGCCGACGATACCGACGACGCCGGCGAGGCTCGGCGGCGCCGGAATCGGCACGTCGAGAAATCGGAACAGTGCGCCCGTCAGCGCGCCCGTGAGGAGCGCGAGGACGACGTAGGTGGTGTTCATATCGCCACCTGGGACGTTCTGCGTGTTAGTCGTTCTTGTACTCCTTCCGGTAGCCGCGGAACTCCGTGCGGTGGGCTTCCTCGTCCGCGAGCAACGTCACGGCGAGGTCTTCCGTCACGGGGTCGTTCGCGTCCTCCGCGGCGTCGATGAGGTCGCGGTAGGTGGAGATGGCGTCCTCCTCGGCCTCGATGACGCCCTCGATGACGGAGAGCACGTCCGTGGTGTCCGCGGGCGGCTGGAGGCTGTGCTGGTGCGCCTCGAACTCGCCGGAGCCGGGCGGTGACTCGTCGAGCTGTTTGAGGCGCTCGCCGAGCTGTTCGGCGTGCCCGAGCTCCTCCTGAATGTCCGTCTGGAGGGACTCCTTGATTTCCTCGGCGCGCACGCCGTCCAGCACGATGGAGTTCGACATGTAGTTCATCACGGTCTCGATCTCGTCCTGGTACGCCTGCTTCAGCAATCGGGTGACTTCGGTGCTCGCCATACAAGAAAAAGGACGCGCGCGACACACTTAGGGTTACTCGCTACCCCGCTCGGATGGCCGCGACGCCTGCTCGCGGTTAGTCGCGGAGGCTGTCGACGTGGTCGATGCGGCGCTGCACGAGGGCGGCGGTTCCAATGTCCTCGCGGATGCGGAAGCCGTCTCCCACGTCCGCGAGCGCGGCGCTCGCGCGGGCTTCCGCGTCGGCGATGGTGTCGCCCAGTCCGACGACGGCGAAACTCCGGGAGGTGGTCGTGTAGACGCCGTCGTCACGGGCGTCGACGCTCGCGTAGAAGAGGATTGCGTCCTCGCCGACGGAGTCATCGGTGACGGTGACGCGCGCGCCGGCCTCGGGGTCGGTCGGGTAGCCCGCGGGGACGGCGTACTTGCAGACGGTGGCGGTCGGCGCGAACGCGAGGTCGGGGAGGGGTTCGCCGTCTCGCGCGGCCGTGAGCACGTCGAGGAACGGCGTCTCCATCACCGGGAGCGTGTTCATCGCCTCGGGGTCGCCGAAGCGCGCGTTGAACTCCACGACCTTCACGCCCTCGGCGGTGAGCATGAACTGGCCGTAGAGCACGCCGCGGTACGTCGGGAGCGCGTCCACGACGGCCTCCAGAACCGCCACGGCGTCGTCGTAGTCCGCGGCGGTCATGAACGGGAGCGTCCGCCCGGCGTCCGAATAGCTCCCCATCCCGCCCGTGTTCGGACCCTCGTCGCCCTCGAACGCCCGCTTGTGGTCTTGGACGGCGGGCGTGGGGCGCACGTCGCCGTGCGCGACGAACGCCTGCACCGTGAACTCCTCGCCGACGAACCGCTCCTCGAGGACGACTTGCTCGTAGTCCTCCGCGCGCAGGTACTCCTTCGCTTCCGCCTTGGTGACCTGGTCGCCCGTGACTTTCACGCCCTTCCCGCCGGTGAGCCCCGCGGGCTTGACGGCGAGGTCGCCGTCGTACGCGTCGATGTAATCGCAGGCCGCCTCCGTGTCGGTGAACGTCTCGAAGTCGGGACAACCCGGGATGTCGTGGTCGCGCATGAACTCGCGCTGGAACGCCTTGTCCGTCTCGATGCGGGCGTCCGCCTCGCGGGGGCCGAACGCGTACACGTCCGCGGCTTCGAGCGCGTCCACGACGCCGGCGGCGAGCGGTGTCTCCGGCCCGACGACCGCGAGGTCGGCCTCCACGGACTCGGCGCGTGCGACGACCGCGTCCGGGTCGGTTTCGTCCAGCGTCTCGAACGACTCGGCGAGCGCGTCGATGCCGGGGTTGCGGTTGCTCGCGCACGCGTGGAGGTCGCAGTCCGGGGCGAGCGAGCGAGCGACGGCGTGTTCGCGGCCGCCGCCGCCGACGAGGAGTACGGTCTCAGTCATACCCGACGAGAGCCAACAAAGGAGTGTAAAGGTTGCTCTTAGTGAGAGCGAGAGTATGCGCGTTCGTGCCTATCCCCGAACTCCGAGTTTTTCCGGGCGGACGCGCAAGGAGTGGTATGAGCGACCCGCTCGCGCGGAACCGACTGGACGGCGAGGGGAGTCCGTACCTCCGCCAGCACGCGGACAACCCGGTGCACTGGCAGCCGTGGGACGACGCGGCCATCGAGGCCGCCCGAGAACGCGACCGCCCGCTGTTCGTCTCCATCGGCTACTCGGCCTGCCACTGGTGTCACGTGATGGAGGAGGAGTCCTTCTCGAACCCCGACATCGCCGCGACGCTGAACGAGGAGTTCGTGCCCGTGAAAGTCGACCGGGAGGAGCGCCCCGACCTGGACGACGTGTTCATGACGGTCTGCCAGCTCGTCCGGGGCGGCGGAGGCTGGCCGCTCTCCGTCTGGCTCACGCCGGACCTGCAGCCGTTCTACGTCGGGACGTACTTCCCGCCGGACGCGAGCCGGAACCAGCCCGGATTCCGCCAGCTTCTGGACGACATCGCGGAGTCGTGGCGGACGGAGCGCGAGGAGGTCGAGGCGCGCGCCGACCAGTGGACGGCGGCTGTGCGCGGCGAACTCGAAGACGTCCCCGACCCGCTCGAGTCCGCGCCCGGGAGCGACGCGCTCACCGCGGTGGCGGACGCGGCCCGCGAGCGCACGGACGACGACCACGGCGGCTGGGGCGGGAGTCAGAAGTTCCCCCAGCCGGGCCGGATTCACGCGCTCCTCCGCGCCGCCGACCGCACCGACGACCAGACCTATCTCGACACGGCGACGCACGCGCTCGACGCGATGGCGGACGGCGGCCTCCGCGACCACGTCGGCGGCGGGTTCCACCGGTACTGCGTCGACCGTGACTGGACGGTGCCGCACTTCGAGAAGATGCTGTACGACAACGCCGAACTCGCGCGCGCCTACACGGCCGCCCACCAAGTCACGGGCGACGACCGGTACGCGGACGTGGCGCGCGAGACGCTCGCGTTCGTCGACCGCGAACTGAGCGACGGACGAGGATTCTACGCGACCCTCGACGCGCGGAGCGGGGACGAGGAAGGGTCGTTCTACGTCTGGACGCCCGCCGAGGTGGACGCCGCGGTCGCGGACGACCGGGACGCAGCGCTGTTCCGGGAGCGCTACGGCGTCACCGAGACCGGGAACTTCGAAGGCGACACGGTTCTCACCGGCACCGCATCGCTTGGGGAACTCGCGGACGACCACGACCTCTCGGAGTCCGAGGTCGAGGAACGCCTCGAACGCGCCCGCGAACAGGCGTTCGAGGCGCGCGAGGAGCGGACGCGACCCGCGCGCGACGGGAAGGTGATCGCGGCGTGGAACGGTCTCGCGATACGCGCGTTCGCGGAGGCCGGTCTGGTGCTGGACGACTCGTACGGTGAGCGCGCGGCCGCGGCGCTCGACTTCGCGCGAGAGGAACTCTGGGACGCGGAAGATGGAGTGCTCGCGCGACGATGGCTCGACGGCGAACGCGCGGGGTCGGGCTACCTCGACGACTACGCGTTCCTCGCGCGCGGCGCGCTCACGACGTACGAGGCAACGGGCGACCACCGCCACCTCGCGTTCGCGCTGTCACTCGCCCGCGCGCTCGTCGAGCGGTTCTTCGACGCGGACTCCGGCGCGCTCTACTTCAGCACCCCGGACACGCCGCTCGCGCGCCCGCAGGAGACCGAGGACCGCTCCACGCCGTCGCCCGTCGGCGTCGCCTGCGAGACCCTGCTCGCGCTGGACGCGTTCGCCCCCGACGAAGAGTTCGGCGAGGTAGCGGAGCGCGCGCTGGAAACCCAGGGCGCGAAAATCCAGGAGTCGCCGCTCTCTCACGCGTCGCTCGCGCTCGCCGCGGACACCCACGAGACCGGGCACCTCGAACTCACCGTCGCCGCCGACCAGATACCCGAAGAGTGGCGTCAGGTGGTCGCGGACACCTACCTCCCGGACCGACTGCTCTCCCGGCGACCCCCAACGGACGACGCGCTCGGAGACTGGCTGGAGGACATCGGTGTCGCAGACGCGCCGTCGATTTGGGCGGGCCGGGCCGCCGCGGACGGACCGACGGCGTACGTGTGTCGGCGCGCGTGCTCGCCGCCGCTCACGACCGCGGGAGAAATCGGGGAGTGGATCGGGGAGTTCAGGCCGTAATCGCGCGGAGTTCGCTCGCGAGGAACTCGGCGATGGGCTGGTCTTCGTCCTCGACGAACCGCGCGAGTTCGTCGCCGTCCGCGTCCTCCACCAGCACGGTAGGGATGAGGGAGACTTCGTACTCGGTCATCTTCTCGCCGGTCTTCACGCCGTTCTCGCGCTCCACGGGATACGCGGAGACGCGGTCGTCGGACACGTCGGCGGCGGCGAGCGCCGCCGCGAAGTCGGGGAGTTGGCCGGTGCAGTCCGGACACCAGTCCGCGCCCCACACGCGAAAGTGCGTGGAGTCGTCGAGCGACGCGAGCGTCTTCACGGCGTCCTCGTGGGCGTCCTCGTCCCACTCGGGGTTCGGCGTCATGCAGTCGAGCGTCATGCCCCGATGTACGCGCTCGGGACGCTTAACGGGTGCGTCCCGGCACTCCCTGCCGGCGTCCAGTACGTGTTTAGGAATGGGCGCGTTAGAGAAGGTAGTGAAAGACAGCATCCTCGACACCATCGGCACGCCGCTGGTTCGCCTGTCGTCGCCCGAGGGTGCGACCGTCGCCGCGAAGGTCGAATCCTTCAACCCCGGCGGGTCCGCGAAGGACCGGCCCGCGCGCGAGATGGTTCGCGCCGCCGAGGAAACCGGCGACATCCGCCCGGGCGACCGCCTCGTCGAGGCGACCAGTGGGAACACCGGCATCGGCCTCGCAGTGGTGTGCGCCGCACGCGGCTACGACCTCACCATCGTCATGCCCGACTCGAAGTCCGAGGAACGCCGCCGACTCCTCCGCGCGTACGGCGTGGACCTCGAACTCGTCGCGGGCGAGATGACGGACGCGAACGACCGCGCCGCCGAGATGGCGCGCGAGAACCCCGACACCTACCTCGTCAGTCAGTTCGAGAACGAAGCCAACCCCCGCGCGCACTACCGCACCACCGCCGAGGAAATCATCGAGCAGGTCGACGGCCGCGAGGTCGACGCGCTCGTCGCCGCCATCGGCACCGGCGGGACGATAACCGGTACCGCCACGCGACTCCTCGAAGCGTACCCCGACATGGAGGTCGTCGGCGTCGAACCCGCGGAGAACCCCGTGCTCACCACGGGCGAACCCGGCCCCGACGACTACCAGGGCATGGGCCCGGGATTCGTCAGCGACCTTCTCGACACCGACCTTCTCGACACCGTCGAAACCGTCGCGTTGGAGGACGCCGAAGCCGAATGCCGCAGGCTCGCCCGCGAGGAAGGCATCCTCGTCGGACAGTCCAGCGGCGCGGCGTCCATCGCCGCCACCCGCGTCGCCGAACGCCTCGCCCAACCCGAACTCGACTGCCCCGAACCACCCGCCGCGCTCGCCGACGACACCCAAACACACCAAGCGGTGTCCGACGGCGGCCAGGACTACGACGACTGCCCGCTCGTCGTCACCATCCTCCCCGACTCCGGCGAACGCTACCTCTCGGCGGGAACCTTTGATTGAGGTTTTTTGCTCTACGGGTCGCCTTCGGCGACCGCTTGAGTAAAAACCTTCACTACTCGCGAGAAGCGTTGCTGCTCGCTATATAGCCAGAAACCAGTGGTTTCTGGTTGGTGAACGAGACGCTTTGCGTCTCGTTAACGCTCGGTTGCCGAACGCTTGTAGAGAACTGAGAAAACATAGTTAGAGCATTCTCAAGCGAGCGGCTCGGAGAGCCCGAGCGCAGAGATTCGCCGCGCGAAGCGCGGGCCGAGGAACCCCCGGAGGGGGTGACGACGGCTTTTGGTCCAGCTTTTGCCGAGCGCCGGCGATGCCGGCGCGCAGCGTAAAAGGTGGGTCAGAAGAACTCGTCCTGTGTCACGCGGACGACGACGGTGTCGTCGTATTCGCTTCGTTCGTAGTCGCCGTCGCCGCCGCTGCCGCGGAGGACGTAGGTGGGGTCGGTGAGGCGGCCGTTGTCGACGCCGTAGACGCGGAGGCGGTTGATGGGGTCGTCGGGGTCGTGGTTGCCGTCCCGGATTTCGCGGGCGAGGGGGCGGGAGAGCCATTCGTGGCGGCTGACGCTGGGGTCTTGGATGAAGGCGTCGCTGGTGAGGCGGGCGAGGTACCAGTTGAGGTCGTTGAGGAGGCTGACGGCCGCGCCGAGGCTGACGGTGTCGAGGACGATGGTGTTGTCCCAAGGTTCGGTGAGGTCGTAGGTTGCGAGCGCGCGGCGGGCGGTGTCGTAGCCGTAGAGGTCGAGGGGGAGGCTGGAGTCATCGTCTTCGACGAGGCAGACCCTGGTCATGCTACCTCCACGCGGTCGCGGTCGGCGACTGCTTCTTCGATGAGTTCGGTGAGGTCGTCGGGGACGGCGGCGCGCACGGCCGCGGGGTCGGCGTTCGTCTCGGGGTAGTCGGGGGCGATGCGGTTACAGCCGGTGTCGACGGTGGCGGTGTCGAACGTCCCGACCTTCCGGGCTTGCGAGACGATGTCCTGTTTGTCCCGCGTGAACAGCGGTCGGTGAATCGGGAGCGTGGTGGCGTCGTCCACGGCGGCGAAGTTCGCGGCGGTCTGACTCGACTTCTGGCCGAGCGCTTCCCCGGTGACGATGCCGACCGCGCTCTCTTCGTCCGCGACCGCTTCGGCGATGCGGTACATCAGTCGGCGGTAGACGAGCATTCGCTCCGCGCCCGTCGCGTCCACGACGCGCTTGACGGCGGGACCGGCGGGGACCTTGTGGACGGTGAGGTCGCGGCCGGACGCGTACGTGGCGAGCCGTCGAACGGTCTCGACGGCGCGCGCCTCGTGGTCGGGGCCGCCGTACGGGCCGAGGTCGAGATATAGCGGAACGATGGGCGACCCACGTTTCATCACTTCGTACGCCGCGACCGGCGAGTCGATGCCGCCCGATACCAACGCAACGAGCGGGCGTTGCGTCCCCAGTGGAAGTCCGCCCGGTCCCGGGCGTTTTTCCAGGAAGACGTAGGCCGCGTCGTTCCGGCACTCGACGAAGAACGTCACGTCGGGGTCGTCCAAGTCGACTTCCGGCTGGAAGTCGCCCTCCACGGCCTCCCAGACGGCTTCCCCGCCGTCCCGGCCGATGTCCTGGCTCGTGAAGTCGTGGCTGCCCGCGCGACGCGCCTCGACCGCGAACGCGCCGCCGTCGTAGTGTTCCCGGGCGGTGTTCGCGAGCGCGCGCCGGATGCCACGCATCGTCGGGTCGACCACGAGACATGGGCTGGCGGAGACGACGCCGAACACGTCCGTGGCGGCGTCCGCTATCGCGTCCACGTCGTCGCCGCGCGCGAAAATCCGCGCCCACCGCACGTCCACGGACGCGTCGATGTCGCGGGCGTCGAGCGTGCGTTCGAGGTTCTCCCGGAGCACGCGCTCCATGTCGGACTGCACCTTCGCGGACTTCGAGCCGACGTCCCCGTGTCGCACGAGCACGGTGTCCGCACCGGGAGGAATCATACCACGCCCTAGTCAGGGAGACGCCTTACGGCCTTCGAAAAATCGAGAACGCGCTTATTGGAAGGCGTGCCCGCTCGCGAACGCCTCCTCTTCGGGGCTCTCGGCCTTCTCGAAGCGCTGTTCGATTTCGTCGTACTGCTCGCGGACGTCCTCGTCCACGCTCGGGCCGACCTCGTCGAGCGCGTCGTCGAAGTGCTGCATCGTGACGCGGACGTTCCCGACGCTCTCAACGGCCTCCTCGGGGCTGACGGAGTTCACGAACTCGCGGGTGGCGTTCATCGTCGCCTCCCGGGCGAGCGCTTCGAGGTCAGCGCCGACGAAGCCGTCGGTGCGCGCGGCGACCTCGTCGAGGTCCACGTCGTCCGCGAGCGGCTTGTCGCGCGTGTGCACCGAGAGGATGGCGCGGCGCGCGTCCTCGTCCGGCACGGGAACGTGGACGTGACGGTCGAGCCGGCCGGGGCGCAGGAGCGCGGAGTCGATGAGGTCGGGGCGGTTCGTCGTCGCGACCACAATCACATCCTCCAGTTCCTCGATACCATCGAGTTCGGTGAGGAGTTGGCTGACGACGCGTTCGCCGACGCCGGAGTCGCTCATGTTCCCGCCGCGCTGGCCCGCGATGGAGTCGATTTCGTCGAAGAACACCACGGTCGGTGCGTTCGACCGCGCCTTCTCGAACACCTCGCGCACGCCCTTCTCGGACTCCCCGACGTACTTGTTGAGGAGTTCGGGGCCCTTCACGGAGATGAAGTTCGAGTTCGCCTCGTTCGCCACCGCTTTCGCGAGCAGCGTCTTCCCCGTGCCAGGCGGCCCGTAGAGCAGGACGCCCTTCGCGGAGTCGAGGTCCATCGACTCGAACACCTCGGGGTAGTCGAGCGGCCACTGGATGGTCTCGCGCAGGCGTTCCTTGGTGTCTTCGAGGCCGCCGACGCTCTCCCAGGTCACGTCCGGCACCTCGACGAAGACCTCGCGGAGCGCGGACGGTTCGATGCCCTTCAGGGCGTCCTTCATGTCGGACTCGGTGACCTGGATGGATTCGAGAACTTCCGCGTCGATTTCCTCGGATTCGAGGTCGATCTGGGGGCGCACGCGGCGGAGCGCGTTCATCGCGGACTCCTTCGCGAGTGATTCGATGTCCGCGCCGACGAACCCGTGCGTGTTGTCCGCGTACTCGTCGAGGTCGATACCCTCGGCGAGCGGCATGCCGCGCGTGTGCACCTGCAGAATCTCTTTCCGGCCGTCCTTGTCCGGGACGCCGATTTCGATTTCGCGGTCGAACCGGCCGCCGCGGCGGAGCGCGGGGTCGATGGCGTCCACGCGGTTGGTCGCCGCGATGACCGTCACGTCGCCGCGTTCCTCCAGGCCGTCCATCAGGCTGAGGAGCTGGGCGACGACGCGGCGCTCCACGTCCCCGCTCGTCTCACCGCGCTTCGGCGCGATGCTGTCTATCTCGTCGATGAAGATGATGGCGGGCGTGTTCTCCTCCGCCTCGTCGAACACTTCGCGCAGTTGTTCCTCGGACTCCCCGTAGTACTTCGACATGATTTCGGGGCCCGAGATGGTCTCGAAGTGCGCGTCGATTTCGTTCGCGACGGCTTTCGCGATGAGTGTCTTCCCGGTGCCGGGCGGGCCGTGCAGGAGCACGCCCTTCGGCGGGTCGATGCCGAGCTGCTGGAAGAGCTCGGGGTGACGCATCGGGAGTTCGATCATCTCCCGAACCTGTTCGAGTTCGTTGTCCAGGCCGCCGATGTCCTCGTACGCGACGTTCGGCGTGGCGTCACCGGACTCCTCGCCGCCGGTCTGAATCTCCTCGGCGGGCCGCTCGGAGAGCTGAATCTCGCTCGAATCCGTGACGACGACGGTTCCCTCCGGCTCCGTCTCCGCGATTTTCACGGGAATCTTCTGGCCGCTCGACGACCCGAGGCCGCCGAACCCGAAGCTGATGTGGACGGTCTGCCCGGCGGTGACGGGGCGGCCGCTCAGGCGGTCGCGGACCATCGGGGAGATGTCGCCGCGAACGCGGAGGTTCTGCGGGAGTGCGACCGTGATGGCGCCGGCGGGCTTGATGTCCGCCTTCTCCACGGAGACCTTGTCGTCGATGCCCACGTCGGCCTCCTGCCGGAGGCGGCCGTCGATGCGCGCGACGCCCTGTCCGTCGTCCTCGGGGTAGCCGGGCCAGACGCGCGCGACGGCGCGCCCGGAGTCCTTCCCGCTGATGACGATGTAGTCGCCGTTTTCGAGGCCGAGTTCCTGCATCGACTGTCGGTCGATGGCGGCCAGTCCACGGCCGGCGTCCTTCTGCTTGAGGGGTTTGACCGTGAGTTTCATCGTTTCACCTCGACAGTGACGATGCCGTTGGTAATAGTTGCTTTCGCCACGTCGCCCGCGGGGACGTCGAACTCGCGCTGGCGGCCTTCGCCGTCGTCGACGAGGATAGCGGTGCCGTCGACGACGTCAACCGTGACGTCGTCGGCGCTCGTACCGAGGTCGGCGACGACGATGGTCCGGTCGTCGTAGTCGTAGCGCCGGACCATTCCACCGCTTTCGCTGACGGAGGTTCGTTCGTTCATGCTAACCCACAGTTAGTCCGCTAAGTATTTAAAGTTTTCTTCGGAGGTGGTCCCACGGGTGCCGGTTTCAGAATAGTAGTAGAAATGCGGTTCACACCCACCACGGGCAACTTCCTATCTCAATGTAGACGCGCCGCATCCTAAACGCCATCGCCCCCAGCACTCACCGCGGACACACGAACGGAACATCCGAAACGAGCGAGAACTCAGCACGCGGGCGGTCACCGCGAGTAGTTCGACTACGAGCGCAATCACACATAGGACAATCACATCGAGTCGTGTTGAAAGACGAATAGAGCGGATCGTCTGTCGGCGCATCTTCGATGCGCCGTTCACCGGTTGCCTCCGGCAACCGGCTTTTTCCCTCCAACGTCAGAGCGGAACTCTGACTGGCTCCCCCTCGCTCGCTATCGCTCGCTCGCGGGAACAGGTTTTTACTCAAGCGGTCGCGCTTCGCGCGACCCGCAGAGTAAAAATGTGGGTTAGTAGAGCTCGTCGAGGTCGTCGTCGGTGTGGCTGTGCTCGTTCGCGGGGAACTCACCGTTCTCGACGTCTTCTTTGTACTCGGTGATGGCGGACTCCATCTCCGCTTTGAGGTTTCCGTACTGTTTCGCGAACGGCGGACTCCAGTCCGTCATCCCGAGCACGTCGGTGACGACGAGGACCTGGCCGTCGGTGTCGGGACCGGCGCCGATGCCGATGGTGGGGATGTCGATGGCGTCCGTAATCTGGGCGGCGACGTTCGCGGGGACGTGTTCGAGCACGAGGCTGAACGCGCCGGCGTCAGCGTGCGCTTGCGCGAGACGGAGGATTTCGGTGGCGGTCTCCTCGGTGGTTCCCTGGCGGGTGTAGCCGCCGAGTTGGTTGACGTGCTGGGGTGTGAGACCGAGGTGAGCCATCACGGGAATCCCGAGCGAGGTGAGGGTGTCGGTGAGGTCGACGGTGTGCTCGCCGCATTCGAGTTTCACCGCTTGCGCGCCCGCTTCCTTCAGGAAGCGCCCGGCGTTCTCGACGCTCTCGGATTCGTTCGCGCCGAAACTGAGGAAGGGCATGTCGGCGACGACGAGCGTGTCGTCCGTCGCGCGCGCGACCGCGCCGGTGCGGCTGACCACGTCGTCCATCGTCACGGGAATCGTGGAGTCGTAGCCCATCACGGCGTTCCCCATGCTGTCCCCGACGAGCACCATGTCGAGGCCGGCTTCCTCGACGGCGGCCGCGGTGGGCGCGTCGTACGCCGTGAGCATGGTTATCGGCTCGTCGCCCGCCTTCCGACGGATGTCCTGAACGGTCGGCATACGTCGAGATGCGCGAGGAACCCGGTAAGCGTTTCCGAACCGGAAGAGCGGGGTTTATGCGGACACGCGCCGTCGGTTCGAACGTGCCAGAGCGCGTCGAGACGCACGAGTCGGAGGGCGTGGACTACGCGTGGGTGATGCAGACGACGTTCGTCCTCACCATCGTCGTCGGCGCGCCCATCGTCGCGCTGCTCTCCGTGTTCACCGACCTCAGAACGTGGACGGGGATGGCGATGTTCGCCGTGCGCGTCGGCGCGGTCGTCTGGATTCTCACCGCCGTCCCCGTCTTCCTCTACGCCCGGAAGCGAGCGCGTCAGTCCTCGACGTAACGGAACTCGGTGCCCGCGCGCACCGCCGTCTTCTCGTCGCGCTCCGCATCGCCAACGAACACCGCGCGCTCGGGCAGAATGTCGAGCGCGCGCACCGCCGCGCGCAACGGCTCCGGATGCGGTTTGCGCTCCGCGACCGAGTCCCGACCGACGACCGTCTCGACGGCGTCGAGCAGGTCGTGACGGGCGAGGGCGATGCGGCAGGCGGCCTCGCAGTTCAGCGAGCAGACCGCCACCGGGACTTCGCTCGCGACGAGTTCGTCCGCCAGCGGGAGACGCCTCGCCTGCGCCGCGCCCTCGCGTTCGTGGTCGCTGATGATGCGCTCAGCAGCCTCGCCGACACCCGCCGATTCGGCGGCCTCCAGCAGTTCCCAGGTCGCGTGCTCCTCGGCGTTCACGCCCTCGGCGTCGAGGAGCGCGCGGAGGTCGGTCGTCACCGCTCGCCAATCCACTGGGAGGTCGACGAGCGTCCCGTCCAAGTCGTAGACGACGCCGTCCATCAGTCGAGGAGGCCGCGAGCGATGACCTCCTTCTGAATCTCGGAGGTGCCCTCGTAGATGGTCGTTATCTTCGCGTCCCGGTAGTAGCGCTCCACGTCGAAGTCGGTCGTGTAGCCGTAGCCGCCGTGAATCTGTACGGCCTCGTTCGTGATGTCGACCGCGGCCTCGCTCGCGTGGTACTTCGCCATCGCCGCCGCCTCCTGGTAGGATTCGCCGCGGTCCGCCTTCGCCGCCGCGTCACGGCAGAGGAGGCGAGACGCCTGGAGTTCGGTCCGCATCTCAGCCACCTTCTCCCGGATGCTCCCGAACTGACCGATGGGCTGGTCGAACTGCTCGCGCTCCTGCGCGTACTCGACTGCGTCGTCCAGCGCGGCCTGTGCCAGCCCCACGGCCTGCGACGCGATGCCGACGCGGCCGCCCGTGAGAATGTGGAGCGCCGCCGACAATCCCTCGCCCTCCGGCGTCAGCCGGTAGTCGGCGGGGATGCGCGCGTCGTCGAACGTCAACGTCGTCGTGTCGCTCGCGCGCAGGCCGAGTTTGTCCTCGCGCGAACCGACCGAGAGGCCGTCCGTGTCCTTCGGCACGACGAACTGCGTGACGCTCCCCGGGTCGTCCCGGTCGGTCTTCGCGAACAGGATGACGACGCCCGAGCGCTCGCCGTTCGTGATCCACTGCTTCGTGCCGTTGATGACGTACTCCTCGCCCTCGCGGCGCGCCTCCGTCTCCATCCCCGCCGGGTTCGACCCCGCTTGCGGTTCGGAGAGCGCGAACGCACCGACCGGCCGCCCCGCCGCCATCTCCGGCAGCCAGCGCTCCTTCTGCGCGTCGCTCCCGAACTCCGCCAGACACGACGTGGCGAGACAGTGCACCGAGAGCGCCGTCGCCACCGACAACATCCCGTACGCCAGTTCCTCGTTCACCACGCTGTACGTGAGTTTCTGCACGTCCAGCCCGCCGTACTCCTCGGGCACCGTCATCGCCGTCAAATCGAGGTCGCCGAGCGTGTCCCACACGTCTTCGGGGAACGACTCCGTCCGGTCGGCCTCCGCGGCCACGGGCGCGAGTTCCTCCACCGCAACCTCGTGTGCGACCTCCCGAATCGCCTCCTGCTCCGCAGAGAGCTCCATACGCAATACTCGCCGGAAGAGGAGAAAAAACGCCGGGTTCCACACCCACGACTAGCCAGCACGCGCCACCGTACGCGCCGCGAGAACTACTCTTGGGTCACGTCAACGTCGAGTCGGTCCTCCAGCTTCGCGATGAGCGACCCGCCCACGCCCGCGCGGTTCGCCCGCCCCTGCTCGACCGCCAGCAGGTCGTTCTCGTCGATACCCAGTTCGTCCGCCAACTCCTCCAGCTGGAGACCCTCCGACTGCCGCGCCTTCTGAATCTGTCGCCCGTAATCCGAGGAGAGATACGGGAGCTGGTCGCCCTCGTAGTTCGTTCCCTCCTCCTCCCAGCGCTTCGAATCGCCCGACACCGCGTCGAACTGTTGCGCCGTGTTCTGCGCCGCCTGCTTCCGACGCTGCTGTTCCTCCGACACCTCGCGCTCGGTCTTCGACGACTCGTCGAGGTTCGCGCAATTCGAACACACCTGCAACTCCGCGCCCGCAACGCTCGCCGTCGTCAACGACTCCGACGAGGTCCCGCAGAGCTCACAGGACCCACTGGACCCCCCACCGGAGGACCCACCGGTCGAATACTTGGCCATACACACCCCTATGATGCACTACCCATTTTAACACCTCGCTTACCGGCACGAGCGCGGACAAAAACTGAGGGCGGAACACGCCACGGCTGGTCGGTGCTCGGGAGTGTTCAGGAAAGCTATCGCCGTTGCTGGTCGGTGTTGGTTCGTCAGTAATGGTTGTGCGTGGGTGAGCGGGCCGGACCGCTTCGCGGCCCGGCTGCCACCCGAACCCTCCGGGTTCGGGATGCTAAACTGGACGGTCACACCGTCCAGTTGCCGACTCAACTCTACAGAGTCGAGCAGTGTCCCGGTAGGGGATAGCACCGTTGCTGTTGGGTGTTGTTTCGTCAGTAAGGTTGTGCGTGGGTGATGTCCCGGTAGGGGAAATCACCGTGCATCGCAGCGTTGGACGGTGAGTCCGTCCGGTGCGATGCGTGGGACAGGATTTGAACCTGCGAACCTCTACAGGACAGCGCCCTCAACGCTGCGCCTTTGGCCTAGCTTGGCTACCCACGCTCGCGCGTGTTTCGCTGCACTCCATCGTAGCCGCGGCCATAATAAAACCCCTACGATTCGCGGGCCGAGTGGGGAGTGGCCGCACGGTAGTGTTTTGGCGCGGGCGGCGCAAGCAGGGGTATGCAGTCGTTCGTTCGGCGGCACACGGTCGGGGTCTCGGGAGTGGTGAGCGCGCTCGCACTCGCGGTGGTCGTCGCGGCGGTGCGCGGCGTGATTCCCGCCTCGGCTCTCCCGACCTACGACCCACTGGTCTCCGTCATCCCGTCGCTGAACGCGCTCATCAGCGCGACCGCCATCGTCACCATCGCGCTCGGCTGGCGGGCCGCCCGGAACCGAGACTTCACTCGGCACCGCGCGTTGATGGGGACAAGCACGCTGTTGTTCGCGGGGTTCCTCGCCTTCTACCTCTACCGGCTCACCGTCCACGGCACCACCGAGTTTGGCGGCCCCGACGCCGTCTATCAGTTCCTCTACCTCCCGATTCTGACAGTTCACATGGCGCTCGCGATGGTGTGCATCCCGCTCGTGGTGTACGCGCTCGTTCTCGCCAGTACGCACGCAGTCACAGAACTCCCGGGCACGCCGCACGCGCGCGTCGGCCGGGTCGCGGCGTCCCTCTGGATGGTCTCTTTCTTCCTCGGAATCGTCGTCTACCTCCTGCTGTACGTCGTCTACTGACGCCACGGCGTCCACGCGGGCGGTGACACCGGGAGCACGACCGGCCGCCACGTCACCGTCGTCCGGTGGTGCTCGGTCGACAGGTCGGTTCTGAGCGTGCGCGTCCGCGTGAACGACAGCACGCGCCCCGACTCGGAGAGTTCGAGCGTCGCGGAGAACGCGGTCACCGGTCGGTCCGCGTCGTACGTGCCGTTCTCCGCGACGAGCGTCGTCACGGTCGTTCCGTTCCGCTCCTCGACGCCCGCCACGGCGAACTCGGCGCTCGTGAGAGTCGACTGGAGCACGCGCTGCTGGGTCGCCGCGTTCCGGAGTACGCGGTCGTAGAGGTCGCTGCGGTTGCGCTCGTTGACGCTCACGTTCGCGTCCTGAACCGCCCGAGTTGCGACTGCCGTGCGGTTCGCGTAGTACCGCGCGTCCTGCACAGTCGTCTCGTTTCCGATGGTGTTCGCGCCCGTGTTCGTCCAGCGGACGCGACTCCCGTTCGGCGCGAACTGCACGACGGACTGCGACACGATGCCGAACGGTTCGCCCCTGACGACGCCGTCGATAGTCGTCTGCGAGACCGTGTACGCGCCGCGCTCGACGATGGTCGTCTGGTGCGCGGCGAGGAGACGGCTAGCGTTCTCGACGCCCGCAGCGGTGACGCCGGGTGGGTAGTCGCCGTCAGCCGGCGCAGTCACCGACTGAGTCGTCGTTTCCGCTGGCGTTTCGGGAGTCGTTGCCGCTGTCGTCGCCGAGTGCGTGGACTGAGTCGGATTGTCGGTTGTCGGCGATGTCGGCGCGGGCGTCGACGTGTCGGCGACGGGTGCGCCACAGCCGGCGAGGAGGAGCGCGATACAGACGGCGGCGAGCGGGAGGACGCGAGTCACGCCTGGCCGTAGCGCGAGCGGACTGAAAAAACCGGCCGACTCCGGTCAGTCGTCGGCGGACGCGACGCCGGGACGTTCGACCTCGCGGTCGGTCGTCTCCCCGTCGATGTCGTAGGGGTACTCGCCGGTGACGCAGCCGAGGCAGAGGTCGTCGCGGGACTTCCCGATAGCGGACGCGACCGCGTCCACCGAGAGGTAAGAGAGGCTGTCCGCACCGATCTCCTCCCGGATTTCCTCGGTCGATTTGTCGGCGGCGATGAGTTCCTCGCGGGTGGCCATGTTGATGCCCATGTAGCAGGGCGCGAGGATGGCGGGCGCGCCGATGCGGACGTGGACTTCCGCCGCGCCCGCGTCCCGGACGAGTTCGACGAGCTGGTTCGAGGTCGTGCCGCGGACGATGCTGTCGTCGATGATGGTGACTGATTTCCCCTCCACGGTCGAGCGAATGGGGTTGAGTTTCAGGCGGACGGCGCGCTCGCGGGCCTCCTGTGTCGGCATGATGAACGTCCGGCCGACGTACCGGTTCTTCATCAGTCCCTCCGCGAACTCGACGCTCGCGCCGTCCTCGTTGGCGGCGTCAGAGTAGCCGGACGCGAACGCGCGCCCCGAGTCCGGGACGGGCATCACCACGTCGGTGTCCACGCCGGACTCCGCCCAGAGCTCCCGGCCGAGGTCGCGGCGGACCTCGTAGACGAGTTCGTCGTCGATGACGGAGTCCGGGCGCGCGAAGTAGACGTACTCGAAGAAGCAGTGCGCGTGCCGGTCGCGCTCGAACAACTGGTAGGAGTCGAATCCCGACCCGTCCTCGTGGAGCACGACGAGTTCGCCGGGCTTCACGTCACGCACGAGGTCGCCGCCGAGCGTGTCGATGGCGGCGGATTCCGAGGTGATAACGTAGCCGTCGTCGAGTTCGCCGATGCAGAGCGGGCGGTTCCCTTCCGGGTCGCGGACGCCCATCACGGTGTCGTCGTGCATGATGGTGAGCGCGTAGGAGCCGTGAATGCGCTCCATCGTTCGCTTGACGGCGCGGACGAGGTCGGCTTCGAGGAGGTTTCGCGCGATGTCGTGCGCGATAACTTCGGTGTCGCCGTCGCTCGTGAACGCGTGCCCGGTCGCTTCGAGTTCGTCCCGGACCTCGTCGGCGTTCACGAGGTTGCCGTTGTGGCTCAGGCCGAGCGCGCCGCCGCGGAAGGACACGGAGAACGGCTGCGCGCAGGACTTATCGAGGCTTCCCTCGGTGGGATACCGGACGTGCCCGAGCCCCGTGCGTCCGGTGAGGGCGTCGATGTCGGACTCGTCGAACGCGTCGCCCACGAGCCCCATCTCGACGTGCTGGTGTTGCTGGAAGCCGTCGTGGGTGACGATGCCCGCCGACTCCTGGCCGCGGTGCTGGAGCGCGTACAGCGCATAGTACGTCGGGAGCGCCGCGTCCCGCTCCGCGAGGCTGATGCCGACGACGCCGCACTTCTCGGTCATTCCGGTCGCGGGGCGGCTCGCGCCAGCGCCATCTTCCATGGATAGCTCTTGAACTGTCCACGAATAAAAACACCCGTGATTGTGCCTCGGATGCCGCTATCACCACCAAATAGTATCCAGTATCGTGCATACTATCGCGGAACGGGCGAAGGGGAGACCACCGAATAGTCGAGTCGTACGGTAGCATATGTCACTCTGCGGAGGTGGTGATAGCGGGCGGAAACGTCGCCGAGAGGATAATCGTACTGACGACGGTAACGGTCGAATCGCGGACGCCGTCACCGTCGCAGGTGCGAGAGCAACGGCTGGAGCGCAAGGAGAGAATCGAAACGGATGTCCGGCGAACGCGCGCCGTCGCGGAAAAGAACGTGCGTTAGTTGTCGCCGGACTTGCCCTGCCACGCGTAGTCGCGACGCTTGGCGGACTTGCCGAAGCCACACGAAGCGCATTCGCCCTTCTTGACGTGGTAGGATTTCTCGCCGCAGCGCCGACATTTGACGTGCGTGGTGGTGTTCTTCTTACCCTGGCTGGGAGTTCCGGAACCGGTCATGGTTTGATGGTAACGACGTTGTCGCCCCGGATAACGGTTGTGTCTTCGCCGTCTTCGAGGACGAGGTTCATGTGCTGGTCGTAGCCGGTGAGGACGCCCTCGAAGATTTCGCCGTCCTTGAGGTGGACGGAGACGGGTTCGTCGAGGGAGTCCTCCAGGATGTCGAGGGGTCGGCCGCTCATACCCACACTCCGGCCCGTCGCACGCTTAAATATATCGGACCTAGATGTCGACCGTAAAGCCGTCGCGGCCGGCTTCGTGGTCGGCGACGGCCGCGAGGAGTTCGGCGGCCGTGTCGAGGTCGCGCTGGTCGACGACCTCGGCTGGCGTGTGCATGTAGCGATTCGGAAGGCCGATGTTGAGGGAGGGGACGCCGCCGCGACTGGTGTAGAACGCGTCCGCGTCGGTGCCGGTGCGGACGCCGGCGGCCTGGAGTTGCACGTCGATGTCCTCGGCGGCGGCGGTGTCGCGGACTGCCGCGACGAACTCGCGGTGGTTCGTGGACCCGCGTGCGACGACCGGGCCGTCGCCGAGGCTGATTTCGTTGTGCTTGTCCCCGGGGAACTCGGGGCTGTCTGAGGCGTGCGTGACGTCCACGGCGACGGCGGCGTCCGGGTTCACGTCGTACCCGACCATCTTCGCGCCCTGCAGGCCGACCTCCTCCTGCACGGTGGAGACGGCGTACACGGTCGAGTCGACGCCGCGGTCGGCGGCGCGGCGGAGGGCTTCGGCGGCGACCCAGATGCCGACGCGGTTGTCGAGGCCGCGCGCCGCGACCTTGTGCCCGGCGAGGTCGTGGACGCCCTCGGCGACCGTGATGGGGTCGCCGACGGAGACGAGTTCGCGCGCCTCCTCCGCGTCGTCCGCGCCGATGTCGACGGTCATCTCGCCGATGTCGTCGTACTCCGAGTCGGTGGGGTCGCGGAGGTGGATGGCGGTCTGGCCGATGACGCCGTTCACGGGGCCGTCGTCCGTGTGCACGACGACGTGGCGGCCCTTTGACACCGACTTGTCGGAGCCGCCGACGGGCGTGAGGTGGAGGAAGCCGTCGTCGTTGACTTTCGCGACCATGTACCCGATTTCGTCGGCGTGCCCGCCGAACAGGAACTCGGGGCCGTCGCCGCCCTCGTAGACGGCGACCGCGTTCCCGTACGCGTCCGTTTGTACGTCGTCCGCGAACGCGGAGACGTAGTCCACCCAGACGCGCTGGGCGGGCGCTTCGAACCCGGACGGGCTCGCAGTTTCGAGGAGTGCGTCGAGGAACTCGCGTCGGTCTCGGTCCATACCCGACATCGTTGCGTCGCGACCATCAACGCCACGGAACCCCGACGGCGCGGCCGGTTCCCACAACGGCTAACACGGGTCCCGCCGAACAATCGGGCATGGGAATCTTCGAAATTCACTTCCACGATAGCGAGTTCAAGCCCACGGCGAACTTCGGCCCCGAGAACGACGAGGGCGGGAGCGTGTTCGACGAGGAACCGTCCATCGAGGGCGACGAAACGGACGCGAGCGAGCCGACGACCGGGTCCGCGCTCGTGCCGGCGCTCGTCGCGCTCGCGGTGTTCGCAGGCGTCGCCGTCGCCGCGAAGAAACTCCTGAACTAACGCAGGGGAAATCGACGCACAAGACCTATTTTGTCGGGTGACCGAGGACACGCATGACTCTGTTCGAGGGCGTTCGCGCGGTCGCGTCCGCGTCCGGCGACTCACTGGTCGACTGGAACGCGGTCCGCGACGCCGCGACCGCCGGGACGCCGCCCGGCGACCTCACCCTCACCGCGGCCGAACGCGAGGCGTACGCGGGGGACGTCCGGGACGCCCGCGAACGCATCCGCGAGGTCTCCACGCTCGACTTCGACGTGCCCGACACGGTGTCGGTGATGAACCGTCACCACTGGATCGACGCGAACGTCGACACGTTCGAACGCGTGTTCCGCCCGCTGAACGACCCGACCGTCGCGCTCCCCGGCGTCTCCCGCACGCTGAACACGGGCGGCGCGGCGGCCGCGCTCTCGTTTCTCGCGCGGAACGTCCTCGGCCAGTACGACCCCCTCCTGCTCGGCGGTGATGACGCGCACGAACTCTACTTCGTCCACCCGAACATCGTCGACGCCGCCGCGTCCCTCGACGTGCCGCTCGCGCGCTTCCGCCGCTGGATCGCCTTCCACGAGGTCACGCACGCCGCGGAGTTCGGCGCCGCGCCCTGGCTCACCGACTACCTCGAAGACCGCCTGCGCGCGGGCGTCATCGAACTCGAAGACGAGTACCGCCTCGACACCGACGAGTTCGAGGACGTGATGCTCGCGATGACCGCCGTCGAGGGGTACGCGGAACTCCTGATGGACCGCGCGTTCGACCGCAAGTACGACGACCTGCGGCGGAAACTCGACGCGCGCCGACGCGGCGGCGGCCCCGTCACGAAGCTCTTCCGTCGCCTGCTCGGCCTCGGCCTGAAGCGCCAGCAGTACGAGCAGGGCCGCGAGTTCTTCGACGCCATCGTGGACGCGCGCGACATGGAGACCGCGAGTCTCGTCTGGGCGGCCCCGGAGAACCTCCCGCGAAGCGACGAACTCGAAACGCCGGGCCGGTGGCTCGCCCGGGTCGCGTAAGCCCTGAAGGTTTTCACGGCCGAGCGCGTACGTGAACGTATGACGGAGCGGTACAAGCGCCTCCTCACGCGAGTGAAGGAGCGCGCGGGCGACGCCTTCCGCGTCGCGATACGGTACACCGCGGACGACTGGACGATACTCTACATCCGCGACGACCTCAGGACCGAGGAGTTCCAGCGGACCGTCGGTCGAACCGTGGAGCACGCCCGCGACTACACGCCAATCAGCGACCCGGCGTGGTACGAGGCGCTCGGCAACAGTCAGGCGAACGTCGAACTGTACGAGGCCGCCGCTATCATTCACTTGCGCGACCCCGACAACGGCGGTGGCGTGCTCGTCTCGCTCGACCGCGACGTGGCGCAGGGACTCGGCGCGTTCGTCGACGAGTGCACCTCGCTTCTCTACGGCCCGGACTGACTACTGGAACCCCTTTCCCACGTCCGCGGAGTCGATGAGGTCGTCGAGTTCCTCGGTCAAGAGTTCTTCCGCCTCCTCGAAGGTGTTCGAGAGGTCGTCAAGTTCGTCGGGGCGGCCGTACTGGTCGTACTGCATCGGGCCGAACGCGGGGCTGTCGATGGCGTCCATCACGTCCTCGAACAGCGCGTCGGAGGTCGTCGGCGCGTCCGCGTGCGTCTTCACCACCTCTTCGAGCCGCCGCGCCTTCTCCTCCGCGTCGTCCTCGTCCTCCGGCGGGGACTGCACCGCGAACCCGCCGCCGGTCTTCTCCGGGAAGAACGAGTCGAGTTCGTCGTCCAGCCGCCGCGCGACTCGCGCTCCCGCACCCTGCACCTCGTAGGGGTTCTTCGCGTACGTCTTCAGCTGGTAGACGCCCGCGCTCGGGTGGCCGAGGTAGAGGTCCTCGCCGACGCCGCCCGCGCGGTCCCCGGCGACGGCCCGCCAGCCGTTCGGGTCCGCGCCGCTGTCCACGACGTCCTCCACGATGTCCTTCCAGTCACGGACTCGCATACCCTCGCGTTACAGCGTGACGACGGTAAGCGTATCGCCATCCAACCCTTGCGCGACTCGGCCATCCGATTCGCCCGCGGTCCAGTTCACGCACACCAATCTGACACGTCACGTTTCACAGACCGGCACCCCACGCGTTTCACCCTGCGAGCCAACCAACGGGCGGGAATTCGAAAGGGGGCGAGCGGGCTTTCGCGGACGTGGTAGCGGGCGATTTGGCGACAGCATCCGAACAGACGACTCGTAGGAGCGACAGCGTTTTTCTCGCGCCGCCGTTATCGTGCGTGTGAACGTTCGGGGCGAGGTCGCGGAGGTCGGGGATGTCCGGTCGGTGAGCACGCAGTACGGCGAGCGTGACGTGTTGGACGTGACGCTCCGCGAGGAGTCGTCGTTCCGCGAGGTGTCGCTGTGGGGGAAGTGGACGGAGACGGCGGAGTACCTCGCGCCCGGCATGGAGTTGGTGGTGACGGACGCGGAGGAGCGCGAGTACGCAGGCGAGACGGAGTACGCGACCGGGAAGGAGTCGTACGTGGTCGTCGAACCCGAGTTCCTGGTGAACGTCACCGACATCCGGGAGTTCGTACAGTGTCCGCGCCAGTACTACCTCTCGAAGTTACAGGCGCTCCCGTTGAAGTACGCGGTGACGAAGGGAACCATCGTCCACGAGGTGTTCGGCGACCTCCTTCGAGGTCGTGACCTCGACGACGCCATCGACGAGCGCGTCCGCGAGGCCGGTCTGGAACTTGGTCTGCTGGACAAGGAGTTCGACGAGGTGCGGGAGGACGTGCGACAGAACGCTGCGGCTATCGAGGGCTGGCTGAACCAGGGCTTGCTCACGGAGGAGGACGAGTGGCGCTCGGAGTACACGCTGGTGTCGGACACGTTCGGCATCAAGGGCCGCTGTGACGCCATCCGCCGCGGGATGCCCGTGGAACTGAAGACGGGGAAGAACACGAACCGCGACCCGCGATTCCACGACAAAATTCAGGCCGCGTGCTACGCGCTCCTGCTCTCGGAACGCGGCGTGCCCGCGGACACGGGGACGCTCCTCTACACGAAGAACGCCGCGATGGCGCGCAACGAGGCGAGCGGCGACCTGAGCCCCGCGAAGGAGTTCAGCATCGGGAAGGGACTGCTGGAGTTCGTGGTGCGCACCCGCAACCACCTCGCCGCGCTCGAAGCCGCGGAGACGACGCCGACCGGCTACGAGGGGAACGCGAAGTGCGAGTACTGCTTCGAGCAGGACGCCTGCATGGTAGTTTCCGGGAGGTTAGGCCAGGAGTCGAAAGCCGGCCAGATAGGGAGAAAACTCCCCAAGGCGGAGCGCGAGTACTTCGACGACCTCTACGACGCCATCGAGGCCGAGCGCCGCGAGGTCCATCGGGAGTACGCGAAACTCTGGAAGCAGAGTCCTGAAGAACGCGCGGACGACGACCGCGCCATCGTCGGCCTCGAACCTGAGGGTCGAGAAGAGCTCCCGGACGGGCGGTGGCGGCTCACGGCGAACCGGCCGTCCGCGGCGACTTCGAAGATTCGGGAGGGCGACCGCGTGCTCGCGAACGACGGCGACCCCGTGCACGGGACGGCGGAGATGGCGCGCGTCGAACGACTCGACGCGGATGAGGTGGTGGTGTCGACGGACGAGCCGGTCGAACTCCGCCGCCTCGACGTGTACCCGAGCGACCTGAACGTGAGCCGGATGCTGTCCGCGCTCCACGACTTCGTCCTGAAGTCCGACGAGCGCCGCCGCGACGTGCTGTTCGGCCGCGAGGCCCCTGCGTTCGAGTCGGGGACGGAGACGTTCATCGACAACAACGACGCGCAGAACGCCGCGGTGAACAGGGCGCTGAACGCGGAGGACTTCGCGCTCGTGCACGGGCCGCCGGGGACGGGGAAGACGTACACCATCGCGCGCATCGTCCGCGAACTCGTCGAGCGCGGCGAGCGCGTGCTGCTGTCGGCGTTCACGAACCGCGCGGTCGACAACGCGCTCGAAGCCATCGAGGACCAGGGGTTCGAGGATGTCGTACGGGTCGGCACGCAATCGGGCGTGCGCGAGGATATGCAGACCTACCGCTTGTCGAAGTCGGGCGACCCTCGCGAGCAGGCGGAGAAACTGGAGTCCGCGGACGTGGTTGCGGCGACGACGGCGACGTGTGGGTCGCGCATCCTGCGCTCGCAGGACTTCGACGTGGCGCTCGTGGACGAGGCGTCACAGCTCACGGAGCCGGACACGCTCGCGGCCGCGAACCGCGCGGACCGCTTCGTGCTGGTCGGCGACCACCAGCAGTTGCCGCCGGTCGTGCGCTCGGGCGGCCGGCTCTCCGAGTCCCTGTTCGAGCGGCTCATCGAGCAACACCCAGAAGCGGGTGTGATGCTCGACCAGCAGTACCGGATGACGCAGCGGATTCAGGCGTTCAGTTCGACGGAGTTCTACGACGGTCAGTTGCGGCCCGCGACGGCCGAGGTGGCGGGACAGTCGCTCGCGGACATCGGCGTCACCGGCGTCCCGGAGGGCGTGCGGTTCGAGCACGTCGAAGGAACGGACGCCGCGCACACCGACGCCGTCGAAGCCGAACGCATCACCGAACTCGTCCAGTCCTACCTCGACGCCGGCGTCGACCCCGCTGACATCGGCGTCATCGCGCCGTTCCGCGCGCAGGTCACGGAAATCGGGCGGCGCGTCCCCGAGGGAGTCGCCGTGGACACCGTCGACCGTTTCCAGGGGTCGTCGAAGGAAGTGATTCTCGTGTCGTTCGTCGCGTCAGACGACATGGAGAGCCCGATTTTCGAGGACTATCGGCGGCTGAACGTCGCGCTCTCCCGCGCGAAGAAGGCGATGGTGCTCGTCGGGGACGCGGACGCGCTCCGAACCGACGACACCTACCGGCGGATGGTCGAGTGGGCGAGCCTCTAACCCGATACGTTCTTGGTTCGCCGCCGTGACGGCACGGGTATGCGAGGCGAAGCCAGCGCGGTGTTCGGTGGGCTCATCGGAGTCATCGCGCACTTCTTGGTTCTCTACGGTGTGGCACCGGCTATCGGGTACGAAGCGGACCCGTTCGTGAACATCGCGGGCATCACGGGAGCGCTCGCCGCGTTCTCCATCTACCTCCTCGTTCTCGGGTGTCTGTACCCGCTCGCGTACTACTACTCGCTCCAGTTCCTCCCGGAGGGTGGCGTGCTCGCCGGCGGGTTCGTGAACGCCGTGCCCGTCTGGCTCGGGTTCGTCGTGCTCGACTGCCTGAACACCGACCAGGTGGCGATGTGCGCGGCTGTCGCGGGCGTCGCGGCGCTCGCGTACGGCTACCTCCTGACGTACAGTCACGTCGAGTTCGCGAGCGACTTCTAGAGGGCTTTTCTCTCTCCCCGCACGAGACGCGGTATGCGCGTCACCTTCCTCGGAACCGGGAGCGCGATGCCGACCGGCAAGCGCGTCCAGTCCGGACTCCTCCTCGAAGACGACGGGAAGACACTCCTAGTGGACTGCGGGAGCGGCGTCCTCCACCGACTCGCCGCCACCCCGACGGGCTACGAGGGCGTCGACACTGTCCTCCTCACGCACCACCACACCGACCACGTGAGCGACCTCGTGCCGCTCCTGAAGGCGCGGTGGCTCGCGGGCGAGGAATCGCTCACCGTCGCCGGCCCGCCCGGAACCACCGAGCTCGTCGAGGGCTTGCTCGACGTACACGACTACCTCAAGGGCCGCGTGGACCTCACCACACGGGACATCGAGGGCGAGTTCTCCGTCGCGGGGTTCGACGTGGCGTCGATGGAGACCAGACACTCCATGCGGTGCTTCGCGTACCGCATCGACGACTTCGCGTACAGCGGCGATTCGGAGGCGTTCGACGACCTCGCGGCGTTCGCGGACGGCACTGAGGTGTTCGTCCACGACTGCTCGTTCCCGGACGAGGTCGATGTCTCGAACCACCCGACGCCGCGCGCGCTCGGCGCGGCGCTCGCCGGGAACGACTACGGCACCGTCTACCTCACCCACCGCTACCCGCACACCGACGGCAGAGAAGACGAGATGCTCGCGTCGATTCGCGAGCACTACGACGGCGCGGTCGAACTCGCGCGCGAGGGCGACACGGTCGAGTTCTAGTCTTCGAGTTCCTCGACGCGCGCTTCGAGTTCCGCGATGCGCTCGTCCGTCTCGGGGAGATTAGCGAGAACGACGAGCGGGAGCATGAGACCGACCACGAAGCCGAGCGGGCCGAACGCCGCGAACCCGAGCGCCGCGCAGGCAGCGGGGAGGACGACGACCGCAAACAGGGAGTTCGGGTCTCGAAGCGACATACAGAAAATATATTCACATCCTCACAAAAGTCCTGGGTCGCCACCGGAGCAGCGGTTAATCGAGTCGGTAGCGGAGGACGGCGGCGATACCCCCCAAATTCTTCAGTTGGTCGCCGGGCGCGTACTCGTGGCTGAACACGGTGACGCTCCCGCCCTGGCGTTCGACGGACTGGATGAGGTCGTTCACGTCCACGGCCCAGTCGCCCTCGCCGGCGCGCTCTCGTCGGAGGCGGTCGTCCAGCACAAGGAGGTGTTCGACCGCGCCGAAGTCCACGGCTTTCCCCACCTCCTCGATGCCGTAGGCGGCCTTCCCCTCGGTCGCTATCTGCTCGGTGAGTTCGTCGATCAACTCCGACTCCTCGGCGATGCGGGTCTCGGCCTGGACTTCCTCGACCGCGCCGCGCTTGAGGACTTCGTGGACGCCGCGGCCGCCGACGCCGCTCGTGTCCACGGTCGTGATTTTCTCGGGGAGGTCGGGATAGTTCTCCGCCACGAAGTCGAGGAGGTCCTGCTTCGTGAACCCGGGGCCGGCGAGGATGATGGCGTCCGCGTCCATCCGGTTCAGGGCGGCGGCGACCTCCCCGAACAGTTCCTCGCGGCCGCGAGCATACTCGCCCTTCCCGGTCGTTCCCGTGAACGTCCCGCGCTCCTCGACGCCGTACTGCGCGACCGTGTGGATGTGCGCCTCTCCCTCCTCGATGGTCGCGATGGCGACGTCCGGCTGGTCGGTCGCCTCGCTCGCCTCCTCGACGCGCTCGCGCTGGTCTGGCTTCCAGTGCTTCTCTATCGTGAGTTCGTCGTACTCCTCGACGTTGATGGTGTGGTGCATGTCGAGCTGGTCTTCCCGACTGCATCGCTCGATAACGCCCGAGATGCGGAGGCGGTTCGAGAACTTGTGGAACTCAACGCCCTCCACGTCGAGCGTGACGTGCATGTGCTCGCGCTCCCCGCCCGTGTCCCGCATGTCGTCTTCCTTCCGCTGGATGCGGCGGTGGGTGTCGCCGCCCACGAGGTCGCCCGGCTCGACGACGTACGTGAGATGCCAGAGGTCGTCGAGGGACTCCGGGACGAGCGTGACCCGCTCGCGGCCACCCTCGACCGACGTCCAGTCCTTCACTTGCATACCCCGAACTACCAGTCCTCGGGGTAAGTGTCCTGTTATGTGAAGAGGTCGACGCCGACGGCGACGACGAGGAGGTTGTTCGCCGCGACCAGCAGGCCGGCGGCGACGAGCAACCCCACCCAGACCTCGTACGCGAGCGCGACCACGTCACGATAGGGGCCGTCGGTGCGCGTGGTGAGCGCGATGACCGCCCCGAACAGACCCGAAAGAACGACGAGCGCCGCGAGGTTCAATGCGGCGAGCGTCCACACGCCCTGCGCGAGCGCCCACCGCATATAGGGGTTCGCCTCCCCGGCGACGCCCGCGACCTCCGCGGCCGCCAGCGTCGTCAGCATGTCGACCGTGAGCAGGACGTAGAGCGCGACCGCCGCCCACGCCCAGTACTCGCGGCGACGGCGGGCCTCCGGGACGGGCGAGACCATCTACTCGACGAGGCGACTCCCGCCAGGCGGCATGAACTTCTGAATCTCGTCCGGGCTCGCGACCTTCCGCACGAACGACGTGTCCGCGAAGCGCTCCCGGAACTCGCGATAGATTCGTTTCGCGGCGTCGCCCTGCGCGAACTCGCCGGGTTCGAGCGACATCGTCGTTTCCGCGCGCGGTTCGATGGCGGACGGCGGCCCGCCGATGACGCGCGTCTCGCCCTCGCACTGGATGCCGACGGAACAGCCGACGGCGACGTCCCGGAAGTACGTGCGGTCGCCGCGAACCGCGAACCCGCCCTTCGAGAGGTATTCGCCCGATTCGGCAGTCTTCGACACCTGGTCGGGCATCACCATGTAGGCGTCGCCCGCGCCCCGGCCGTCCTTCCAGACCGACGAGTACGTCACCGCGAACCGCGCGGCCTCCTCCAGGGATTGCTCGGGCACGTCGAGGTCCTTCGACGGCTCGCTCGGCTCCGTCGTCTTCAGGACCGTGACCGGGCCGCCGTGCGCCTGCGTGTGGAAGAACCGGTCGTAGCCGTCCATGTACTTCGAGACGAGTTCCTCGTTCTGTTCGGCGTTCCGCCCGCCCAGCACGAGGAAGCCGTCGCTCGTGCGGAACCACCGGAAGCGGTCGTACCACGTCTCGGGCTTCCGAACCGGAATCGAGCTCCGGGAGAGCCAGTCGACCTCCTCGGGTTCCGTGGGTTCCTCCGGCTCCTCCCAGTTCTCCTTGCGCTCGCGGACGGCTTCGAGTTCCGCCCGCGTGTTCTCGATTGCTTCGAGCGCGCCCTCCTTCTTCTCCTGAATGCGCTTCGCTTCCGTGTAGAGGGCGTCCGCGTTCTTCTCCACGCCCGACTCGGGGTCGAGGCTGATGGTGTGGCCGTCCAGTCGCACCCGCACCGTCCCCTGCTGTTCGTTCACGCCCTGCACGTGCTCAGCGGCCTCGATACCTCGCTCCTCGCCCTCATCGAAGCGCTCCTCGATGTCGCTCCACGAGTGCCCAGCAGCGCGCGCCTCGCGAACCGTGGAGAGGATGTCGTCCACGAGGTCGTAGTTCCCGTAGAGGAGTTCCGCCTTCTCGCGCTCCCGCTCGGCCTCCTCCTCGAAGTCCTCGATAGCGGCCTCCTGCTGGGCGATGATTCGTTCTTGTTTCTCTATCTCCGACTGGAAATCCGGCTTCGTGGCACCGCCGCCGCCCTCCTCTTCCTCGGTGCCGCCAAGGTTCGTGAAGTAGTCGTCGAGCGCCGCGTTGAACGAATCGAACGCTTCGGACTCCCGGCCCGCGTACTCCTCCAGCGGCACCGGCGTCACGTCCACCCGGGAGTCGCCCTCCTCTTCGTCGTAGTACACGCGAGGGTCGAGGTCGCCGGACTGAATCGGGTCGAACAGGCGCTCCATCGCGTCGTAGAGCGCGCGGAACTGGTCCTCGCTGGCGTCCGCGATGTCCATCGTCTTCTCGACGCCGGCGCGCGTGCAGAGTTCCTCGCCGTACAGGCCGCCGAAGTTGAGTTGGGTGGCGACCGTGCGCACGAGGTCGGTGTCGGAATCCCGCATCTGCGCCGCGAACCCCTCGTAGTCGAGGTCGAGAGGGTTCACGCGCTGCGAGGGGAAGCCGTACTTCGCGCCGGGCGCGACCGTCCGCGAGGACAGCCGGACGGTTTCGAGGGAATCCACGACCTCGTCGTTCTCGTCCAGAACGGCGACGTTCCCGTCCCCGAACAATTCTGCGACGATTTTCGTGTCCGCGTCCTCGCGACGGAACTCGAACTCCAGGATGCGGTCGAAGCCGTGCTGGCGGACCGCGTGGAAGTCCGCGCCGGACAGGCGGTTTCGCAGCATCTTCGCGAAGTCCGGCGGCCGCCCCGGCGCGTCCGGGACGTGTTCGGCCGCGGCGACGTGCGCGCGCTTCGTCTCCCCCGTTCCCACGAGGAGTTCGACGCGCCCGCGGTCGAAGTCCCGCATCTTCAGTCGGACGAGGTCGTCCCCGTAGAGATAGGCCTTGTCGACTTTCGCCCCCGCGTACGTGTTGAGTTCCGCGGTGAGGGCGACGAGGTCGACGCTCGTCATCTCGCGTTTCTCGCTCATACCCCGCCTAGCGGGGGCGACAGGAAAGACGTAACGACCCGGCGGCGTGAACGCTTAACTGACCCCGACCCCACCACCCAACGATGACACCGGACCGGAGGGCTGGCTAATGCTCGAAGACGTCTTCCTCGACATCGCCGGAACCGACCCCGTGATGCAGGCGCTCCTCGGCGGCGTCGTCATCGCCGGGATGAACATGCTCGGCGCGACGTTGGTACTCGTCTGGCGCGACCCCTCGGAGCGGTCGCTCGACGCCCTGCTCGGGTTCGCCGCGGGCGTGATGCTGTCCGCGAGCTTCACGAGCCTCATTCTCCCCGGTATCGACGCCGCCGGCGGCGGAAGCACGGGCGCGCTCCAAGTCATCGCCGGCATCCTCCTCGGCGTCCTCGTCCTCGACCAGGCCGACCGCTGGGTGCCCCACGTCCACGTCCTCATCACTGGACGCAAACGCGCCGACCAAGCCACCCAGAACGCCCGGTACGCCTCGGTCGTCCTGTTCATCGTCGCCATCACCATCCACAACATGCCCGAAGGCCTCGCGGTCGGCGTCGGGTTCGGCTCCGGGAACACCGGCGAAGCGCTCGCCCTGATGCTCGCCATCGGCCTCCAGAACATCCCCGAAGGCCTCGCGGTCTCCGTCGCCGCCATCAACGCCGGGTTCGACCGGGGCGCGTACGCCGCGCTCACCGGCATCCGTGCCGGACTCGTCGAGATACCCATCGCCGTCCTCGGCGCGTACGCCATCCAGTTCTCCACCGGCCTGCTCCCGTACGCGATGGGGTTCGCCGCCGGCGGGATGCTGTTCGTCATCAGCGACGAAATCGTCCCCGAAACCCACGCACGCGGCCACGAACGCGTCGCCACCCTCGGCACCATGCTCGGCGTCGTCCTCATGCTCTACCTCGACGTCTCGCTCGCCGCGTAACCGCAACCACTTACCGGGGTCGCTCGCTACCCACTCCCGATGACCGACTCGCTCTCCGTCCTGCTCACGAACGACGACGGCATCGACGCGCCCGGCCTCGAAGCCGTCTACGACCGCCTCTCCGAGACCCACGACGTGACGGTCGTCGCACCCGAGGAGAACCAGTCCGGCACCGGCCAGACCCGGAGCTGGGGCGAAGTCGAGTACGACGAACGCCACCACGGCTACGCCGTCAAGGGCACGCCCGCGGACTGCGTCGCCATCGGCGTCGCCGCCCTCGACCTCGACCCCGACGTGGTCGTCTCCGGCTGTAACGACGGCCCGAACATCGGCGCGCACATCCTCGCGCGCTCCGGCACTATCGGCGCCGCCATGGAGGCCTCCTTCCTCAACTATCCCGCCATCGCCGTCTCCATGTACGACTGGGAGTACACGCCCGGCAGCCGCTACGACCCCCAGTACGAGACGTTCACGACCGCCGCGGACGCCGTCCACGACCTCCTCCCCGGGTTCGTGAACGACGACTTCCTCACGACCGCGGACTACCTCACCGTCAACGCCCCCGCCGCCGGGCAGACCGAGAACGACATCTTCCGCGTCACCCGCCCCACCCAGGAGTACGAACTCGAAGCCGAGTTCACCGAACGCGGCGTGAACGTCAACGACAAGTTCTGGAACGAACTCTTCGAGCGCGACGTCCCCGACCCCGAGGGCACCGACCGTCGCGCCGTCGTGGACGACGAAATCAGCGTCAGCCCCCTCACCGCCCCGCACGACGTCGCGCCCGGCGTGACCGCCGGCGGACTCGTCGACCTATAGCGGCGTCTCCGCCGCCGGCAGCACCTCGAACGCGTTCAGCACGCACGCCACGAGTCCGTAGTACCCGAGGAGCGCCGTGAGGTCCACGACGCCCTGCACGCCGAACGCGTCCTCTGCGGCCCGATACGTCTCCTCGGAGACCGCGTGGTCGCGCCAGAGTTCGCGACCGTACCGAACCACCACGCCCTCCGTGGCGGGCAAATCGTTCACAGGCGCGTCGTCCAGCACCGCGTCGAGCGCGGCCCCGCTCACGCCCGCCTCGCGCGCGAGCGGCGCGTGCACCGCCCACTCGAACGCCGCGTCGAACTCCCGGCCCGACACCACGATAGCCAACTCCCGCAAGCCCTCCGGAAGCGCGCTCTCGAAGCGCAGATAGCTTCCTAAGTCGGCCACGCGACCCGCCAGCACGGGACTGTGGAGGAGCACGCCGAACGGCCCGATAATTCGGTCTCGACTCGCCGTGATGCGGTCGTAGTACTCCCGCTGGGACTCCGGCAGGTCCTCGCGCGACTCCACGTACGGCACCCGCGGCTCACCACGAACATCCATACCCGGAACAGAACGCGCGACGGCATAACTCTACGCCGAACGCGGCGAACTCAGAGGCTCTTGGAGACGTACGGGCCGTCCTGGACGTAGCCGAGTTGCTGCTTGTAGTACTGGCGCGCGCCGATGCCGGAGATGACGCTGAGTTTGTCGTAGCCGGCGTCGGCGGCCATGTCCTCGGCGCGTTCCATGAGGCGGCGGCCGTAACCCCGGTGCTGATGCTGGTCGTCCCGGCTCTCCTCACCGATGCCGGCTTCGCTGCCGTAGACGTGGAGTTCGCGGAGCAACGCGGCGTTGTCGAGTTCGCGGCGCACCGGCTCGTTCGGGAATCGGAGGCGGGCGAACCCGACGAGGAGGTCCTTCTCGAAGTCCTCGAAGCTGATGAAGTGCTCCGTGCCGCCGCCCGCCTCGTACGTCATGACATCGAGTTCGACGTTCTCGGGGTCTTCGTCGTTCATCCCGACCTCCCGACACCGGATGCAGTTACAGGTCCATCCGTGTTCGTCCAGCTTCTTCCAAGCGAGCTGGCGAAGGTTCGACTTCCAGACGCCCGCGTCGATGAAGTCCGCGGGGATGTCGCGCTGCACGCGCTGCAAGCGGACGTACCGCGGAATGTCCTTCATCACACGCGCGACCAGTTCGGCGGCCTGCTCGTTTCCGAGCGGTTCGAATTCGTCGCGCCGCCACTGGTCGTAGATGCGGGTGCCGCGCACGACGAGCGTCGGATAAATCTTCAGGTAGTCCGGCCGCCACTCCGGCTCCTCGAAGATGCGCCGGAAGTCCTCCAGAATCATTTCCTCCGTCATCCCCGGCTGGCCCGGCATCATGTGGAACCCGACCTTGAACGCCGCGTCCCGAAGCCGACGGTTCGCGTCCATCGACGCCTGCATCCCGTGCCCGCGATGCATCTCGCGGTTGATGCGCTCGTACGTCGTCTGCACGCCGACCTCGACCTTCGTCCCCCCCAGGTCAAGCATGCGATCTATCTGCTCGGGGTCACACCAGTCCGGCTTCGTCTCGAACGTCGTCCCGATGTTCCGGATGTTCCCGAACTCGTTCTCCGTCTTCACGTCCTCCAGATACTCGAAGTCGTACTCCTCGGGGTCCTGCGCGAACGACACGCCCTCCGCCGGCTCCGGGGGCTGCTCGGGGTCGAAATCGTTCAGCGCTTCGAGCGCGCGCTTCACGAACCACTCCTGGTAGTCGTGACTGCGCGCGGTCATCGTTCCGCCCATCAGAATCAGTTCGACCTTGTCCACCGGGTGGCCGATTTCGCGGAGCTGGTGGAGGCGGAGCGTCACCTGGCCGTAGGGGTCGTAGTCGTTCTGCTCCCCGCGGGCAGCCGCGGGCTCGTGGCCCGTGTAGGACTGACTCGAATCGAACTCGGACGCGGGGCCGCCGGGACAGTACAGGCACTTCCCGTGCGGACACATGTGCGGGCTCGTCATCACCGCGACCGGCGTCACGCCGGATGCGGTGCGCACGGGCTTTCGCTGCAGGAGGTCTTCGAGCTCCCCGCGGCGACTCTGCGGCGCGTGGTCGAGCAGTTCGGAGTGCGTCGGGACTTTCGGCGCGGAGAACTCGCCACAGACGTCCATCTTCGCCTGCTCGAGGTCGTCCTGCTCGATATCGCCCGCGAGCAGTCGGTCGACGAGTTCGTCGCACGCGGCCTCGAACGCGCTCTCCGACCCTGAACTCATTAGGGAACGAAAGCGGACACGCGAGGAAAAGGATGTCGTTAGTCGAGTTGGGCGGCGACGGCGTCGACGACGGCGTCGATGACGTCCTCGCGCTCGCCACGGAGGAACTCGATGTGTCCGTCGTCAGCGCCGCGCGGCGTCACGCCCGCCTCGGGGAGTTCCTCGGCGACGGCTTCGCCCACAGCGCGGGCGTCCACGTGGCGCGTGCTGCGGAGGCGGATTTCGTCCTCGTTCGCGCCCACCAGCACGTCGACCTCGTCCGTCCGGTCGCGGAAGAGCGCGTCGAGCAGGAGGTCCTGCGGCGGGAAGTCGTACTTGTGGGTGAACGCGCCCACGTCGAGCACGTCGAACGTCACGCCGTCCTCTCCGCGCGCGGAGAGGTGGCGGCGCGCGGTCTCCAGTTCGGTGTCGAGTTTCGATCGGAACTGGCCGGCGACGTGCGCGGCGAGCGAGTCGTTCTCCTCCCAGAGGAGGTCCGCGATGAGTTCGCGCTTGTCCTCGTAGGACTGATAGAACGCTTCGAGGGCGATTGCGTCACGGATGTCCGCGAGTTCGTCGGCGTCGTAGCCGGCGTCAGCGGCGGCGTCCGCGTACGCGTCGGGCGTGTCCGTCCAGAACGCGGCGGCGGGGAGGTGTGCGATGTCGTCGCGGGCGTCGTCGTTCACGAGCGCCGCGAGGTGCGTGCCGAGCACGCCTGTCCGAACGGCGTCGCCGCCGTCCTGGGTCGGGCTGACGAGCACGGTCGCGGCGTCCGCGGCCTCGCCGTCCGCGTACCCGCCGTCGATGGCGACGGAGCGCGCGTCGTACGCGTCGAGCAGGCCGAGTCCGTCGAGGGACTCCCGGGTGCTGCCCGTGCCGACGAGCACGAACAGCGGGTGTTTCTCGTCGTGGCGCTGCTCGGCTTCGAGCATCGAGGTCACGTCGTTCGTCGCGGCTTCCATGCCGTAGAAGTCGCCGTCGAGCGGCCGGCGGTCGATGTAGTGGTACTCGGCGTTGCTGACCGCGTGCTCCTCGCGCACGAGCGGGAGGACGGCGCGCTCGATGGCAGCGCCAGCGACGTAGCCGTCCACGTCCGCGGTGTGGCGGACGATGACCGGACGACCCTCCGCGACGGCGCGGCGAACCGCGGTCGCGGCGTTCACGAGGCCGTCCTGCACGACCGCGATGTCGTCGTCATCGACGAGCAGGCTCGTGTCGTCGGGGCGTGCGCGCTCGTCCAGCGCGTCGTTCAGCCGCGCGAGCACCGTCTCTCGGGCGTCGCCGGAGAGTTCGTCCAGTTCCTCGGTCTCCACCTGGAGTTCGCCGTGGTGACGCTCGACCTCGCCGACCAGTCGAACCACGTCCCCCGTCTCGATTTCGGGGTACGCGCGAACGCCAGCTTCGACGAACGCCGCGCACTCAACGACGCCCGTCTCGTCCGTCAGTTCGAACACGGTCGGCCCGCTCGTCTGCCGGGTCGACGTGAGTTCGCCCTCGAGCGACACCAGGTCGCCGACGAACCCCTCCAGCTCACCCGCCGACACGTGCACAGGCTCCCGAGATTCGGATTCGGATTCGGATTCGGACTCCGCCTCGGCCTCGACCGCCTCGGAGTCGTCCGCCTCGACCGCCTCATCGACGACTTCGGGCTCCGGCTCGGACTCCGGTTCCGGCTCGGAGTCTGGCTCCGGCTCGGATTCCGGCTCGGATTCCGGCTCGGACTCGGTTTCGCTCTCGGTCTGTTCGACCGCGCCGGCGGGCGCGGCGGACTCGTCTTCGGGGAGTTCGGCGGTCGTCTCCGCGTCCGGGTCCTGGATGAGCTTCCCGCGGAAGTCGCGTTCGCTCTGTCGGATGGACCACGAGAGGTCGACGTTGCCGTTCCCGTGAACCTCGTCCACCTGAACGTAGACGGCGTCACCCTCGTCCCAGTCGAGGGACTCGATGCGGCCGGGAATCTCGCTCCGGTGCAGGAGGCCCGTGACGGACGGCGCGAGGTCGACGAACACGCCGAACTCGGCGAACCCGTCGACGGAGCCGACGTAGTATCGGCCGGGGATGAGCTGGTTCGCGTCGTCGCCGCGGAACTCGAAGACGACGTCCTCTTCGTGGGTCTGACAGATACGACCGTCGACAGACGAGCCGCAGATAATACACGTACCCATTTAGTGAGTTGAAGTAATCCCTCCCCTAAACGATTGTCGAAAGCCTATTCCAGAACGCGGCTCTCCGCTTCCAAGTCAGCGATGTCGTCCGCCAGCGCCCGCACCTGTTCGGGGAACAACGCCACCTGTACCTCGTTTCCCTCGCCGTCCTCGGCGACGACCTTCACGCGCTTATCCCCGAACTCGCGCGCCTCCACCTCCTCGGCGTCGAACAGTTTCGCGGACCCCGACTTGTTCGACGGGCCGACGTTCTTCAACGCGCCGTCCTTCAGTTCCACCATGAAGTCGTCCAGCTGGAGCGCGAGCATACGCCGAGCACGCCCGGCGACGCCTTAGTCCTCGCGGAGTTCGTGGCAGTTCCGACACCGCGCCTCGTAGGACTCCTCCGCACCCACCAGAATCGTGGGGTCGTCTGCGTGCGCGGGTTCGCCGTCGATGAGGCGCTGGTTCCGGGTCGCCGGTTCGCCGCAGACGGTGCAGATGGCCTGGAGTTTCTCGACGTACTCCGCCGTCGCCATCAGCGCGGGGAGCGGGTGGAAGGGGTCGCCGCGGAACGTCTGGTCCGTCCCCGACACCACGACCCGCCGCCCGTCCGCCGCCAATTGTTCGCAGACGCCGAGCAGTTCCGCGGGGAAGAAGTTCGCCTCGTCGATGGCGACGACCTGCTCGCCGTTCAGCCGCTCCGGAATCCCCCGGACTGCCTCGGGGTCGTTGTCGACCACGGTCGCCGTCCACTCGTTGCCCGCGTGCGACCCGAGCGACTCCTCGCCGTACCGGTCGTCGATGGCCGGCGTGAACGCCGCGACCTCCTGCCCCGCTATCTCCGCGCGTCGGAGGCGACGGAGGAGTTCCTCCGTCTTCCCCGAGAACATACAGCCGGTGATGACCTCCACCCACCCGCTGTTCGTGATGGCGTGCATGCGAGAATCCGGGGGTGGCGAGGAGAAAAACGGTTGCGTTCTGCAGTTCCGCCCTGGTGCGTCTGGCGAAGCGTTAAGTATGCGGCAGGCCAGTACCGCGACAATGCCGCACGTAGCGGAGGCGCGCGTCGTCGACTTCGACGCCGACGAAGCAGTCGACAGCCTGCGTACAGCGGTCGGCGACTACCTCGGTGCCGTCGCAGAGTACGACCGAGAAACCCCCCACCTCCTCTACGCGTCCGATGTCGTTCTGGAGTTATTCGACGGTATCGACAGCCTCGAAGCGTTCACCGCCGACTTCCACGGGCACGTCGCCCACGATTTCTACGAGCGCGAGCTGTTCCGTGACTTCGTCCCGATGTCGAACGACGTGAACGGCTTCGTCACCCGGATGGACAACGCAGTCATCGTCCGCTATCTCGTCGGCGACCAAGGGTTGTTCGTCTCGACCGAGCCGACCGCCTCCATCGACGCCATCTTCGACGTTCTCGACCGCACCGCCGGTCAGGACTGAAGGCGCGCGACCGTCTCGCCGTCCCGTTCTTCGACCGCGACGAGTCCGTCGTCTTCGAGGTCGCCGAGCAGGTCGCGCAGCCACTCCGCGCCGGTGTCGCCGCCGTAGTCCACGCGGACCTTCGGCCCCAGCTGGGAGAGCGATAATTCGTCGTGCTCGGAGAGCGCCGCGATGACGCGGCCGCGCTTCTGCCGCCTGCTCCCCTCGAAACTCGGCTGGGTCGGAACGTCGGGCGCGGTGAAATCCCCGGACTCGTAGGCGTCACACCACTCGCGCCACGGACACCCGGCCTCGTCGCACGACGGCACCTTCTCGCAGGCGACGCCGCCGAGTTCCATGATGGCGTTGTTCCAGACGCGGGACTCGCCGTCGGGCATCAGGAAGCCCGCCACGTCCTCGAACGCCGCGTCGTCGTCCGGCACGGAAAAGGCCCGGTAGAGGACGCGCTTGACGTTCGTGTCCACGACGGCGTTCCCGTTGTTGAACGCGAAGGACGCGACGGCGTTGGCGGTGTAGGGACCGACGCCCATCAGCTCCTGGAGTTCCTCGGGCGACTCGGGGAACGCGCCGTCGTACTCCTCGACCACCTGTTCTGCGGCCTCGTGGAGATAGCGCGCGCGGTTGTTGTACCCGAGCGAGTGCCCCGTCCAGAACGCCACCACGTCGCCGCGGCTGGCGGCGGCGAGGTCGTGGACGGTCGGCCACTTGTTCAAGAATCCGTCGAAGGCCTCGCGGACGCGTTCGAGCTGGGTCTGCTGACTCATCACTTCGGACACCAGTATCTCGTAGGCGTTGTCGGTGTTCCGCCACGGGAAGTCGCGGTGGTCGGCCTCGTACCAGGAGACGAGCGCGTCCCGGACGGCGTCCGTGTCCTCGGGCAGGCAGTCCGCGGCCTCGGCCTCACTCATCACGCGAACGGTGGGTCGCGCGGGGTAACTCGGTTGTGGTTCCCGGCGGCGCGGGGACGGCCCCCGGAGGCGAAAGGCGTTTTCCGCGTCCGCGAGAACGCGAGGGTATGAGTTTGGACGACCTGCAGGACGCTGTCGAGGCGGAGAACGCGGAACTAGCCGACCACGCGGTGTCGCTCGACCGCGAGACCCGGACGGAGTTGGCGATGCTGTCGGCGGCGCTCGACCCCGACGACGTGGACGACCTCGTGGGGCGCGCCGTCCACCAGTTCTTCGACACGCTCGTTCAGTCCGGAAAGCTCGATTTCCACCTGCGCAGCGAGTACGACGCGACCTACGACGAATACCTGTCGGGGATGAGCTTCGAGGAGATGACGGGCGGACAACAGTTCCCGCAGACGGAGGAGGACGGCCGGCGCTACCAGTACTAAGCGAAAGCCCCTTTGTGGGTGGTGGCACAACCGAGAGGTATGGACGATATTTTCGTCGGCAGACTCATGTCCGCGCCGATTCAGAGCGTCAGCCCCGACACGCCCGTCGAGGAGGCCGCGTCCGTGATGCGGGACCACGAGATCAGCTCCGTCGTCGTCGTGAACGAGGAGAACGAACTCGTCGGCATCCTCACCGCGACGGACTTCGTCGCCATCGCCGCCGACGGCACCATCACGCGCGACGACCCCGTCTCGAAGTACATGAGCACCGACCTCGTCACCGTCACCGCGGACGAACCCATCGTGGAGGTCGCGGAGACCCTCATCGACCACGGCATCCACCACGTCCCCGTCGTCGACGACACCGCGGGCGTCATCGGCATGATATCCACCACGGACATCACCGCCTACCTCTCCACGGCCGCCTGAGGCGGCGAGCAAAAAGCGAGTCGCCCGCTAGACCGCGTCTTCCGAGTGTTCGAGGCTCGGGCTCGCCTGTTTCACGCGCGGGCTTTCGAGCGCGTCGAAGAGGATGCTCGTGCCGAGTTCGATTTCGCGAGCGGTCACGTCCATCGGCGGGAGGAGGCGCAGCGCCTTGTACCCGCAGCCGAGCGTGAGGAGGCCGCGTTCGAGGGCGGCCTTCACGAGCGCTTCCCGGCGGTCCTTGGTGTCGAGTTCGATGGCGAACATCAGGCCGCGGCCGCGCACGTCCACGACGTACTCGGAGTCGAAGTCCGCGACGAGTTCGGTGAGCTGACGGCCGCGCTTTCGCGCGTTGTCGACCAGGTCGTGTTCCTGGATGGCGTCGAGCGTGGCGACGCCCTGGGCGGACGCGAGGATGTCGCCCGCGCCCCACGTGGAGGACAGCCGACCCTTCTCCTCGGGGAAGAGGTCGCCGTTGGCGACGGTCGCGCCGACGCGAAGCCCCTTGGCGGACGTGATAACGTCGGGGTCGAACGGCAGGTGGTCGATACCCCACATCTCGCCGGTGCGGCCGAGGCCGGCCTGAATCTCGTCGGAGATTATCTTGAAGCCGTGTTCGGCCTTGAGGTCGGCGATGTCCTGCGCGAACTCGTCGCTGGGGACACGGTAGCCGCCCTCGCCCTGCTGGGGTTCGATGATGAGGAAGGAGACCTCCTCCGGGGGGATGTTGCCGCGCGTCGGGTGGAGGCGGTCTGCGAGAGCGTTCCCGCCGGGACCGTCGGTCTTCCAGCCACACGTACACTCACCGGTGCACGAGCAGTAGGGGACGCTGACGACGCCCGGAATCTCGGGATAGCCGCGGCGCTGCACGGACTTCGAGCGGTTGAGGCTGAGCGCGCCCAGGGTGCGGCCGTGGAACGCGCCCTCGGTCGTAATCGCGCGGTGGCCGCCGTCGGCGTAACAGATTTTGATGGCGTTCTCGACGGCTTCCGCGCCCGAGTTCGAGAGGAAGGCGGTGTCGAGGTCGTAGTGGCTCGTCGTCTCCGTCAGCCGGTCGAGAAGCTGGGTGGGGCCCGGAATATCGGGGTCGTCAGGCGTGCCGCCGTTCGAGACGTAGAAGTCCTGTCCCGCGATTTTCAGGGGGTCGACGAGTCCGAACTCGTCGAGCGTGTCCATGATTTTCGGATTGTTGTAGCCGAGCGGGGCGGACGCGACGTGGCTCGTGAAGTCGAGGAGGACGTTGCCGTCCACGTCGGTGCAGAAGGGGCCTTCGGCCCACTCGGAGGTGTCCCAGACGAAGTCGTAGACGTACGTGCTCGGAGCGGCGTGCTGCCCGTGGTGGTCGGCCCACTGCTTCGCGCGTTCGCCGGGCATCTCGGTGACGCTCGGCTCTGCTGTCTCCCGGTTCATGAGGGAAGAACGCACGCCCCCGAGGTAAAAGGTGTCCGTTTCGTCTCCGGCAAGTATTACACGACCGAAATGGCCGCGACGAGGCCGCCGGCGACGAGGAGTGCGGTACTCCACGCGGCGACCCGGCGGGCGAACGCGCGGTTCGTGCTCGTCGCCGCGAGCGCGACCTTCACGCCGATGCTGGACGCGGTCGCGAGGAACACCGCCACCACCGCCGTGTGCGACTCCAGGCCGCCGGTTCGGTAGAGGACGACCGCTGACGTGGTCGCGCCCGCGCTCGACACGAGGCCGGAGAAGACGGCGGTCGCGTAGAACCCGAGCGCGCCGAACTCCGCCTCCGCAAGTCCGCCCGCGGCGAGCACGACCGCGAACATCGCGCCGAACGAGAGCGCGTTCCGCGTCGAGAACGGACTGTCGAGTTCCATCGGCACGCTCTCGCTCCAGTCGGCGGTGAGCGCGGCGACGGCGACGCTCCCGAGGACGACGACGGCGAGCGCCGGGACGACCGGCCAGAGGGGGCGGCTGCCGAGCGTGAACACGAGGACGATGAGGAGGTTGCGGAGCGCCATCGCCGCGTTCGCGAGGAGAACGCCCGCGACGGCGTACGTCGCGGCCTCCGCGCGCTCCCCGACGTGGTCGAGCATCGTCCCGACGACGGCGGTCGAGGACGCGAGTCCGCCGAAGAAGCCCGTGACGGCGATGCCCTTCGAGCCGTAGGTCTTCACGACGACGTAGTTCGTGATGCCGATACCCGCGACGAACACCACCATCAGCCAGACGACGCGCGGTTCGATGTCCACCGTCGCGGGGCCGAGCGCGACCGGCACCGTCCCGGCGGGGAGGAGCGGGTAGACGACGAAGGAGAGGATGGCGAACTCCGTCACCGACCGCATCTCCTCTCGGTTCAATCCCCACGCGAACCCGTGGAGTTCGCGCTTCAGGACGAGGAGGAGACTACTCGTGACCGCCACCACGGTCGCGGGCAGGAGTTCTCCGAGTCCCGCGAGCACGCCGACGCCGTACGCGACGACGAGGCTCACCGCGGTCGTCAGGTGGAGGCCCTCGTCGGCCTCCATCCCGTTGTACATCAGGACGCCCGCGAGCACCGTCACGAACAGCCCGCCGACCGGGACGAGCACGGGCACGCAGAGGCCGTCGCCCGCGCAGCGCGCGGAGTCGTGGAGCGTGAAGATAGCGCCGAGCACGCTGCACAGCGCGAACGTCCGGATGCCCGCGGCTTTCTGCGACCACTCGCGTTCGAGGCCGAGGAACAGCCCGAGCGCGACCGCGATGGCGATACGGGCGACGCTGGTGTCGAGGGGCGGCGACGCGACGAGGTTTTCGGCTCCGAACGGCACTCTCCCGTCTTGCCGAGCGGGCGGCATAAGCGATGCGGCGGAGTGAAGGTTTTTGTCGCCGCCCGAACACCCGGGCGTATGGAGTTCGACTACGACCGGGCGCGCGCCGGCTGGTGGGCCGCCGGCTCCCTCCTCGCCCTCGCGCTCGCCTTCGTCGTCTACCACTTCCTCGGGACGTTCGTCTTCGGCGTCTTCCTCTACTACGCCACCCGCCCCGTCTACCGCCGACTGAAGAAGCGCGTCCGGCCGCCGAGCCTCGCCGCCGCCATCAGCCTGCTCGCGCTCGCGCTCCCCGCGCTCCTCCTGCTCGCGTACACGCTCGCCGTCGGCCTCCAAGAGCTCGATAAGTTCCTCGCCGCGCGCGACATCCAACTCACCCAGCTAGAGGCCATCCTCCAGCCCTACATCGACGTGTCCAGCATCGTCCAAGACCCCCAGTCCCTGCTGGACGACCCGAACTTCGTCAGCGCTGCGCAGGCGTTCATCGAGAACGCATCGGGCTACCTCGGGTTCATCGGGAACGCCGCCCTCCACCTGTTCATCATGATCACGATAGCGTTCTACCTGCTGCGGGACGACCACCGACTCGCCCGGTGGTTCCGCCGGCGGTTCTCCGACGCGGACGGCGTCGTCGAGACGTACTTCGCGCGCGTCGACCACGACTTCTCCAACATCTTCTTCGGGAACATCCTCAACGCCGTTTTCACCGGCATCATCGGCGGTATCTCGTACACCGCGCTCGACTACGTCGCGCCCACCGGCCTCGGCATCCCCTACCCCGTCCTCCTCGGCGTGCTCACCGGCGTCGCCAGCCTCATCCCCGTCGTCGGCATCAAACTCATCTACGTCCCCCTGCTCGCGTACCTCGCCGGGATGGCCGTCTCCACCAGCACCGCCCTCCTCTGGTTCCCGCTCCTCGTCTTCGTCGTCTCCTTCCTCATCGTGGACGTCATCCCCGACCTCGTCCTCCGCCCGTACGTCTCCGGGCGCGGCCTCCACCTCGGCATGGTGATGCTCGCGTACATCTTCGGCCCGCTCATCTGGGGCTGGTACGGCCTCTTCCTCGGCCCGATGCTCCTCGTGCTCATCGTCCACTTCGTGAAGCTCGTCCTCCCGGAGCTCATCGCCGGCCGGCCCATCGAACCCGACGCCATCGGCAACCGCGTCGCCGACGGCACGACACCGAACCCAGACGCGGACACGAACGAATCCGCGGATATCGACGCTGATGAGCCCGCGGACGGCGATGCGAACGAACCCGTCGAGGACGAGACGCACGATGACGACGGTGGCTCTGCGGGAGCGCGCGGCGGGGACGCCGGCGAGTAGTCAGCGCTCGACGAGGCGCGCGCCGTCCCGCGGACAGTAGTCGTAATCGGAGTTGCGGGTCGAAAAGCCGCAGTCGGGGCACTCGCGAACCGCGGGTTCCGTTTCGTCGTCGCGAAAGAGGAGCGGGACGAAGGGGAGCGCGATGAAGAAGACGAACCAGTCGGTGTAGTGGTAGACGAGCGCGCTGACCGCGAGGCTGGCGACGAGGCCGGCGAGCGCGGTGCGGGTTCGCGAACCCATCACGCGGCCGGAGGCGGGGCCGCGGGGTAAGCGTGTCGTCACCACGGTTATGCGTTCGCGGCGCGTTCTCCCGAGCATGGAAGAAGTCCTGTTCGAGAGCGAGACGATGGAATCGCGCGCGGCGGTCGCGGACTACCTGCGGTCGGTCGCGGACCGCCTCGACGAGGGCGAGGTGACGCTCCGCGGTGGCGGCGAGGAGTTCACCGTCGACCCGTCGGAGACTGTGGAGTTCGAGGTGAAGGTCGAACGCGAGGGAGACGAGACCAGCCTCGAACTCGAACTCGAATGGGCGGAGGGCGCGAGCGAGGAGTCGGGCGGCGGGTTCGAGGTCGCGTGACGGCGGACGACCGCAGGGCGACAGGAATTTAGCGGACGTGCGCGACGCTCGACACGAATGGACGACGTAGACCTCTCGGCGGTGTCGCCGCTCGCGTGGCGGCTGCTCCGGGTGGCCGCGGGGTACGAACAGCGCGGCGTCGAGCGCGAGATAGACGGCATCCTGCAGGCGCACGTCTCGATGCTGGAGTCGGGGAGCCGTGGGCTCACGGGTGACCGACGGCGGCGGCTTTTCGACCTGTACGCGGCGGAACTCAGCGACGAACAACTGCGCGTGCTGGTACGGCACTTCTAACCCGTATCGAAAATCATTACGTACAGGGGACGGTAGCGAGGGCTGTATCAATGATACAGACGGACATCCGGAGTCCACGCGGCCGTTTCGCCACGTTCCTCGTCGCCGCACTACTCGCCGTCGTCGTCGGGTTCGGCCCCGACCTCGCCGGACTCTCCCTGAAAGGACAGTACGCGCTCGCCACCCTCGTCTTCGCCGCCGTGCTCTGGGTGACCGGCGCGATACCGCTCGCCGTCACCGCGCTCTCGATACCCGTCCTGCTCACCGCGTTCGGCGTCTACCCCGACATCGACGCCGCGCTCTCCGGGTTCGCGGACCACCTCATCTTCCTCTTCATCGCGGGGTTCATGCTCGCGAACGCGCTCCAGAAGTACGACATCGACCGCCGCATCGCGCTCTACATCATGGCGCGCATGGGCTCCACGCCCCGGCGACTCATCGGCGCGATAATGATCGCCACCGCGCTGCTCTCGATGTGGGTGTCGAACACCGCCACCACCGCGATGATGACGCCCATCGCGCTCGGCGTGCTCGCACAAGTCGTCGGCCGCGACGAAGTCCAGGAACAGGGCGACGACGCCGAGTCCTTCTCGAACATCCAGATATCGACCCTGCTCGGCACCGCGTACGCCGCGTCCGTCGGCGGCGTCGGCACGCTCATCGGCACGCCGCCGAACGCCGTCGTCGCCGCCGTCCTCGAACAGCAACTCGGCTACAGCATCAGCTTCGCCGAGTGGCTCATCATCGGCCTCCCTATCGTCGTCATCACCCTTCCTATCGTCTGGTACGTCCTCACGTTCCGGCTGTTCCCGCCCGAAATCAGCGACGTGAGCGACGCCCGCGAGCAGGCCCGCGAGTACCTCGACGAGGAAGGCGACCTCGGGCCGCGCGCCCGCCGCGTCGCCTACATCTTCGCCGCGACCGCCGGCCTCTGGGTGCTCGGCGGGCTCAGCGGCCCGCTGCACTGGCTGCTCGAAACCGTGCTCGGCCTCGACCTATCCAACGCGTTCTGGACCACGCTCTACGGCGGGTCCGGCGAAACCCTGCTCGGCGTCGAAGGCCACCAGGGACTGCTCTACTACGTGATGGTCGGGCTGTACGCCATCCCCGCGCTCGTCCTCGCTGACACCGTCGAGTGGGACGACCTCGAAGACATCGACTGGGGAACCATCCTCCTCTTCGGCGGCGGTATCGCGCTCGCCGACGCGTTCGCCGCGACGGGCGCGACCCGCTGGATAGCGTCCGGAATCTTCGAGAACCTCACCGGCGCCCCCGTTCTCGTCATCGTGTTCGCGGTCGTGCTCCTCATCATCTTCCTCACGGAGATGACGTCGAACACCGCGACCGCGACCATCGTCGTACCCGTGCTCGTCAGCCTCGGGAGCGTGCTCGCCGGGACGCTCGGCGTCGTCCCCGAAGCCGCCGCGGTCTTCCTCGCCGTCTCCGGCGCGGTCGCCGCGAGCTTCGCGTTCGCGCTCCCCGTCGCCACCCCGCCGAACGCCATCGTCTTCGGCAGCGGGTACATCCGCCAGAAACACATGATGCGCGCCGGCGTCGTCCTCAACATCCTGATGACGCTCGTGCTGACGGCGCTCATCACCGCGCTCTTCTACTTCGTCTGGCCAGCCATCCTCTGGTAGGCCGGACGGCCCACTCTCTTCGACATTTTTCGAACGAACGCGTAGAACACGGAGCTATCGCTGCGTAGTGTAGTTCAGAAGGGGAAAGGCATGACCCCGGAAAACCCGGGGTCGCTGCCGCCCTGAATTGGTCCCCGCTGACGCTTCGGCCCTCCAAGCGAAGCGTCACCCGAATCAAACGGACGTACAGGTATAAAGGTATCGCCGGTCCTTGTTCCTGCCGCTAAATGTATTCTTCCTCCAACACCCAACCTAGTGCACGCTTGTAGTACGTAAACATCTCGCGTACACCTTTGTGGTTCATCTCCTCTGACTCGAGCTGTTCGACGAGGAACTCGTACTGCTCGCGGATCTCCTCTTCGTCACGCATGACCGCGAGTAGGGCGCGCGCCGGGAAAAGTCCCGGTCACTTCTCCGGACCAACCACGTACGGCTGCGTCAGGACGGCCGCGGGGCGGCTGAGCCGCTACGCGTCACCTCCGTCCTTGGCCGCGGTCAGCGGTTGGCGGCTCGACAGCGAACACGCGAAGTCGGGGTGTTCGACGAGGAACCACAACACCATGTGCCGCCGACCGCCGGTGAGTCCGGTCGCGGACAGGTCGTCCGCCGTGAACTCCCCGGGAAGCCGGTCGAACAACCTGGAGACGGCCTCGAAGGAGTCGAACACCTTCCGGTGGCCCGCCGACTCCGCGCCGCGTCGTTCGACGACGAACGACCCGTCGAGCCGTCGCTCGCAGGCGGTGTTCAGGAACTCCTCGCGCGCGGTGAGCGCGTCTTCGAGTTCGTCGCGCAACGCGTCGGCCTGCTCGCGGCTGAGGCCGTGGACGTGGCCGTCGACTTCGACGTGGACTGTTCCGCCCTCTGCGGTCGCTGTGGGAGAAGGACTACTGGACGAGAATTTCTCGACCAGCCGCCTCGCGGCGGCTTACTCTATCCTCGGACACGGAAACCGTGTGTTGAGACATCACGTGACTGTATCTCACGACCACGGATAAGTGTAGGGGGTCGTGCAGACCGACGGTTCATGTAGGAGGGCGCGGCCAGCGGGCGGCGTGCCCTGAGTCTAGGGGAACGGGCGGGAGCGAAATCCCGCGGCGGACGCCCGTTCCCGCGACCGACGCCGCGTGCACGCACACCACGCCTTCTTTGAGCGCGCAGCACCCAGTGCGCACATGGAGATTCGCGGGGAGCGCGAGTGCACCGAGTGCGGGACGCGCTGGTCCTACTACGAGACCGGGAGCGTGACGTGTCCGAACTGTGGGAGCATACGGAGCGTCGGGACGGACGACGAACGCACATACCACACGGACGTCGCGTCGGCGCTCGACCTCACCGAAGCGCGCCGCCTCGCCGCGAACGCGACGCTCGCGGAAGCCGCGGGGGAGGCGGCGAGCGCCGCGAACGCGTACGCCCGCGAGCGCGGGTTCGTCTCGGGCGGCGACCTCCGGGACCTCGACGACGCGTACCTCGCAGCGCGTGAACTCGGGTACGTCGCGTCCGAACTCGAACGCGCGCTCGACGTCGACGAGGACGAGGAGTACTACTTCCTGACGCTCCTCCGCGGCGCTGACGACGGCTCGCGTCCCGACGAACGAGACGTCCCCGGGCCGCTCACGGCCGTGCGCGGACTCGCGTACGCGACCGCGGTCGGCGAGTACCGCCGCGAAATCCGGTCGTGGCTCGACACCCAAGACGAGGAACCCGACGAGGCCGGGGCGCTCCTCGAATCGCTCGGCGACCACGTGAAGCGCGTGAAAGCGCTCGACGGCGACGTGTCGCTCGACGCGTCCGAGCGGTTAGTCGCGGCGGCGCGCGCGGTCGGCGAGTACGTCCGTGACGGTGGCGACGAGGACGCCGCTCGGGCGCGCTCGCTGCTCGACGACCTATAGGGTCTCGCGGAGGTCCGCGGCGACGTCCGCGAGCACGTCGTGGGCGGCGGGGATGTCCACGAGGCCCGCGTTCATCGTGAGAATACCGTGAATCAGGCTCGGATAGTGGTGACGCTCCACGGGCACGCCGGCGGTTTCGAGGCGGTCGGCGTACGCCCGTCCCTCGTCGCGGAGCGGGTCGAACCCGCACGTGACGACGGTTGCTGGCGGGAGGTTCGCGTGACCGGCGGCCTCCAGCGGCGCGGCGTAGGGGTTCATTCCGTGGAGGTCGCTGTCGAGGTAGTGTCCCTCGAAGTACGCCATGTCGTCGCGGCTGAGGAAGTAGTCGGTAGCGTTCTCCTCGTGACTCGGCCACGCACGAAGTAGGGATACCGTCGGGTAGACCAATACCTGGCGTGCGATTTCGGGCGGTTCAGTCTTTGTGGCGCTCCACGGCGCGGGCGCGTCGTTGTCGGCTTGGTCGCGCGCGAGGAGGCTGACTGCCGCGGCGAGGTTCCCGCCCGCGCTGTCCCCGGCGACGGCGAGCCGGTCGGGGTCGACGCCGAGGTCGGTCGCGTTGTCGGCCACCCACTCGGTCGCGGCGGACGCGTCCTCGACCGCCGCGGGGAACGGGTGTTCGGGCGCGAGACGGTAGTCCACGGAAATGACGACACAGTCGGATTCGGCAGCGAGTTCGCGGCACGCGGCGTCGTGGCTGTCGAGCGACCCGAGGACGAACCCGCCTCCGTGGAAGAACACCACCACAGGCGCGTCCTCCTCGGTTTCGGGGTCGTAGATTCTGAGCGGGATGTCGGTGTCGGGGCCGGGAATGGTGCGGTCGGTGACGGACGCGATTGCGGGGCCGTCGCCGCCCCGATTGAGGCGTTCGAGGAGACCGCGGGCGTCCGCGGGCGGGAGTTCGTGAACATCGGGGCCGCCCATCGCGTCGAGTTGGTCGAGGAACTCGCGGACATCAGGGTCGAGGTCGGTCATACCTCAGTGCGCGCCCGCAGGCGGAAAAACGTCGGGGAGAATCAGGGAAGGTCGACGGCGACGTTTTCGATTTCGCTCGCGGCCTTCACGGTGTTGTAGAGCAACATTGCGCGCGTCATCGGGCCGACGCCGCCGGGAACGGGCGTGATGGCGTCAGCCTTCCGTTTCGCGCTCTCGAAGTCCACGTCGCCGACGAGGTGGTATCCCTTCTCGGAGTCGTCGTCCACGCGGTTGATGCCCACGTCGATGACGGTCGTTCCGTCGGTGAGCATGTCGCTGTCGATGAGTTCGGGGACGCCGGCGGCGGCGACGACGATGTCCGCACGACGGGTGTGGGCGGCGAGGTCGTCCGTCCGGGAGTGACAGACGGTGACGGTGGCGTTTCCGCCGTCGGTTTTCTGGATGAGGAGGTTCGCGAGCGGTTTCCCGACGATTTTCGACCGGCCGACGACGACCACTTCTTTTCCGGCGGGGTCGATGCCTTCGGACGCGAGGAGTTTCTGGACGCCGTGGGGCGTGCAGGGCTTGAATCGGGGGTTGCCGGCGACGAGACGTCCGACGTTCTCGGGGTGGAAACCGTCCACGTCCTTCGCGGGCGAGACTGCGGAGAGGACGCGGTCGTCGGGCACGTGGTCGGGCGTCGGGTCCTGGACGAGGATGCCGTGCACGTCGTCGCGGTCGTTGAGCGACTGCACGGTGTCGAACAGTTCCTCGGCGGGCGCGTCGGAGTCGATGCGCACGTCCTCGGCGGCGATACCGACCTCCTCGCAGTCGCGCTGTTTCATCGAGACGTAGGTGTCGCTCGCCTGGGTGTCGTTCATCAGGACGGTGGCGAGGCGCGGCGTCACGCCGGCGTCGCGCAGGGTGTCGACGACGGCGGAGACGTCTTCGCGCACGTCGGCGGCGACGGCGTTCCCATCGATGACGGTGGTCATGCCAGACGGTGGGCGCGCGCCACCCTTCAAATTGCTGGTTCGTGTATAACAAACGAGTGAGAGAGAACGAGGTGTGCGCGTTCGTGCCTACTCGTAGACGGGGTGGGCGTCGCAGAGTTCCTGTACGTCCGCGGCGACCTCGGCGTAGACCTCGGCGTCGCCGATGTTGTCGACGACGCGCGCGATGCAGTCCGCGACGGTCTCCATGTCGTCGGTGTCGAATCCGCGCGTCGTGAGCGCGGGGGTTCCGGCGCGGATGCCGGAGGGGTCGAACGCGGACCGCGTCTCGCCGGGGACGGTGTTCGCGTTCAGGACGATGCCGACCTCGTCGAGCGCCTCTTCCGCGTCCCCGCCGGACACGTCGGGATGGGACTCGCGGAGGTCGGCGAGCACGAGGTGCGTGTCGGTGCCGCCCGAGACGAGAGAGAAACCGTGTTCCTGGAGGCGGTCGCCGAGAGCCTTCGCGTTCTGTACGACCTCGGCCGCGTACTCCGCGAAATCGGGCTGGAGCGCCTCACCGAACCCGACTGCCTTCCCGGCGATGTTGTGCATCAGGGGGCCGCCCTGCGCGCCCGGGAACACCGCGGAGTCCACGGCGTCCGCGTGCTCGTCGTCGCACATGATGATGCCGCCGCGGCCCGCGCGGATGGTCTTGTGCGTCGACCCGGTGACGAAGTCGGCGATGCCGACCGGGTTCGGGTGTTCGCCCGCCGCGACCAGTCCCGTGATGTGCGCGATGTCCGCCATGTGGTAGGCGTCCGCGGCGTCCGCGGCCGCCTGCACGGCCTCCCAGTCGACGGCGCGCGGGTACGCGGAGAACCCGGAGACCACCATGTCCGGGTCGAACTCCTCGGCCGTCTCCTGCAGGTCGTCGTAGTCGATGCGGCCCGTCTCGGCGTCGACCTCGTAGTGTTCGACCTCGTAGAGCTTCCCCGCGAAGTTCGCGGTGTGGCCGTGGCTGAGGTGGCCGCCGTGCGTCAGGTCGAGGCTGAGAATCTTGTCGCCGGGCGAGAGGACGGCGAAGTAGACGCCCATGTTCGCCGACGACCCCGAGTGCGGCTGGACGTTCACGTGGTCCGCGCCCCAGAGTTCCTTCGCGCGTTCGATGGCGAGTTCCTCCACGTCGTCCGCGTACTCGCAGCCGGCGTAGTATCGGCTCCCGGGATAGCCCTCGGCGTACTTGTTCGTGAGCGCGCTCCCCTGCGCCTGGAGCACCGCCTCGCTCGCGTGGTTCTCGCTCGCGATCATCGCCAGCGTGTCCTCCTGGCGCTCGTTCTCGCCCTCGAGCGCGTCCGCGACGGCGTCGTCGACCTCCCTGACTTTGTCGTAGCGCATGCGTGGATGCGGCGCACGCGACGGCATAAGTGTACCCACCTCCGGCAACCACCACCATAATCCAACCGGGCGCTCGACAGAAATATATGGGCGCAGAGTGTACCGAACGCCGTGTTATCGCGGGAAGTCACGGCGACCGGCCTCCGCGTCGTCGACCAGGCCGGCTACGCCTGCAGTGTCGACGCCGCCGAGTTCTCGCGCACGCAACCCGGCGAGTTCGACGTTCCCGTGGATACCGCGGCCGCCGGTCACACGACGGAGTTCAGCGTTCCGGCGACGACCGTGCTCCGTCGCGACACACGCTCCCGGCTGCTCGCGGACGACGAGCGCGCGGACCTCCATGAGGGCGAGCACCACCTCGTTCTCCTCGGCCCGCTCGAAGTCCGCGCGCGCTTCGACGGGCCCGCCACCGTTTCGCGAGCCGGCGACCGCGTCCGCGTCGCGTTCGACAAGCGGACCCGAGTCACGTTCGGGTTCCTCGGCCGGGCCACCGAACCGACGGGCCGCGTTCGCGTTCCGCCGACTCCCACAGGGGTGGCCGAGGCGGTCACCGCGAGCGCGACCGCCCTCCGAACCACGAGTCCGGCGCGGGCGCGCCCGACGATGCGCCGCCACCCGCCCCGAATCGAAGTCGACGCGGACGCAGAGGCGAACACCCTCCGCGAAACCGCGGACGTACCCGAAACGGGGATTCGGGTCGTCGTGCCGGACTCGCTCGCGGACGTGTTCGCGGTCGCGCCGCTCGCGCACTACCTCGGCGCGAGCGTGACGGTCGCGGACGGCCCGCCGCGCCTCCACGTGCCGACCGCGGGCGTGGACGAATCCCTGGCTGACGGGCGCGCGGCGTCGGTGCTCGAACGCGCGTTCTGGCTGGACACTCTCGCGTGGTACGGCGACCGCGACCGCCTCCGCGCGCTCGACATCGATCCCGGGATAGCGGCCGCGTCACCGGCTGACCGCCTCGCGGACGCGCTCGACGCGCCGTTCGAGGCGGTCTCGCTCCCGGAGTGGCCGCTCGCGATGTACGTCGACCCGACGCCCGAGAACGTGCGGGCGCTCCCGGGCCTCCTCCATCGACTCGCACACGTCTATCCGGCGGAGACGACGCCGCTCGACAGTCAGGAGCTCGTGTCGCGGACGCTCGACGACTTCTACCGAGCGACGCCCGGCCCCGTCGCGACCGTGGAGATGGAGAATCCGCGGCTCCGCGCCGGCCGCCGGCATGGCTGGCTCGCGGACGGCACGCCAATCGACGTGTTCAAGGCCGTACCAGAGGCGTACGACCGGTCCGTCGACCCGGTGAACGGCGAGCTCTCCGTGGACGTGGTGCTGAACGACCCCGCGATGGCGCGCGAACGCGACCGCGTCGCCGACGTGTACCTCAACCGCGCCACCGACTGCCCCATCGACGTGACGCTACACGCGGACCTCACGGTGGCAGAAATCGCGGGCGTGTTCGAGTCCGACACGGACTTCGTCCACTACATCGGCCACTGTGACGAGGACGGCCTGCTGTGCGCGAATGGCCGCCTCTCAGCGAACTCGCTCGACGCTGTGGGCGCGCGGACGTTCTTCTTGAACGCCTGCGGGTCCTACCACGAGGGCGTTCGGCTCGTCGAACGCGGAAGCGCCGCGGGCGCCGTGACGTTCCGGAAGGTCTTGGACGAGCACGCGGCGCAGGTCGGCACGGCGTTCGCGCGCCTGCTCGTCGCCGGATTCGACATCGAGCGCGCGCTCTCCGTCGCCCGACGCCGCATCGTGATGGGGAAGGACTACGCGGTCGTCGGGGACGGCACGTGGTCGCTCCCGCACTCGGGCGTCCGGTCGCCGGGCGTGTTCACGGTCACGCCGACCGACGACGGCTACGAGGTCGCGTACGAGGGCGGGAGCGTCCGGACGCACGGCGAGTACGAGCCGTCGCCGTTCCCGCAGAACCACGCGGGCCCGTCCGGCCGCCGGGAAACCGCGACGCTGACCGAACCGGAACTCCGCGCGGTGCTGTCGGACGCGGACGCGCCGGTGGTGCTGGACGGCGAGTTCGTCTGGACGGACACGGCTGTTACGCGGCTCTGACTTACTTTACTCGCGACCAGTATCGAGTAAATTATATACGATACCCGACCTTACGTGAGGGTATGGCTGCCCAGAACCTACTCGGCGCGACCGTCTCAGAGGTCGTGACCGCGATTCTCGACGAGGAACCCGATACACTCCACGTACGAAACCCGTCAGCGGATGTCATCGAAGCCTTCGTCGACGCTGCGACCGAGACTGACGCCGACCTCCCGTCGGTCCGTCTCGTCGCCGAGGAACGCCTCCTCAAGGACACGATGGACGACTTCATCGTCGCGAGCAACACCGCGGACCTCGTCGAGGCGGACGTGCTCTCGCTCCGCACGACCGAGGAACCGCCGCGGAGTTCGACGTTCGTCACGGACGAGCGCGTCGTCTCCCTGGTCGACGCCGGCAGCGAGACCGGCGGGCTGACGACGGACGACGACTCGTTCGTCGCGGACGTCGTCGCCGCCGCCGAAGCCGACTGGGAATCCGCGGACGAGTTCTCCCTCCGCACGCCCGGCATCACTCGCGTCGAGCGCACGCTCACCGACGAGATCGGAAGTGAGGTCGAGGCGGACTTCAAGTCCGCGCTCGCGGCGATGGAGACCGCGCGCGGCGACGGCGACAGCATCGACGAGGTCACGCTCAGCCTGCTCGTCGCGGCGAAGAACCGCGTGCTCCTCTACGACATCTCGAAGTGGGGCGAGGACGTGGGAATCGCGTCGAAGGCGACGTTCAGCCGCACGAAGACGAAACTCGAGGACCTCGGCCTCATCGACACGGAGAAAGTCCCCATCGATGTCGGCCGACCGCGTCTCCGCTTGAAGTTCGCGGACGAACGCCTGCAGGACGCGAAGCCGAGCGAACTCGCGACGGTCGCGCAGTCCATTCTCGCGTAATCCGCCACGTCTTTCTTCTCGCTCTCTGTTCGCGTAGTCATGAGTGATATCGTCGCGGTCGTCGGTGGCGGGTCGGCCGCGGACGCCGTCCGAAGGGCGCTCGCGGACGCGGACGCCGACGTGGTGGACGCGGACGTATCCGATGCCGCGGACGCGGACCTCGCCGTCGTCGTCGGACTCGCGGGAAGCGACGGGTTCGCCGCCGCGAACCGAACCATCGACGGGCCGTGGATCGCCGTGGAGGTCGGCGGACTCGGCGGGCACGCGCTCGAGGACGTTGACGCGTCCGTCTCCGGCTTCTGGCCGAACGAGGGCTGTTTCGCGTGCCTGCACTCGCGGGTCGCCGCGAACGACCCCGAAGTCGTGGACGCGCCGAGCGCGGACCGGAGCACGGTGCGAGTCGCGGGCGCGCTCGCCGGCCGACTGGCAGTGCGGGCGCTCGCCGGCGAGTCGTTCGGCGGGCATGTCGTCGAAGCGCCGCACACCCAGCGGTCGTTCCTCCCGGTGCCGACGTGTCCCGCCTGCGGCGGCGAGCAGTCCCACACGTTCGACTGGGGCGAGGAGACGCGGAGTGTCGAGGCGGCGGCTGACGCGGCGGCGCGCGCGGTGGACGACCGCGTGGGCGCGGTGGCGATGGTCGGCGAACGCGAGTCGTATCCCGCGCCGTACTACCTCGCGCAGGTGAGCGACACGAGCGCGTTCAGCGACGCGACGGCCGTCCGGCAGGCCGCCGGTGTCGCGACCGACTGGAACGAGGCGTACATGAAGGCCGTCGGCGAGGCGCTCGAACGGTACGCGGCGGGCGTCTACAGGACGAGCGCGTTCGAGACCGCGATGCCGACCCATCCGGACGCGGTCGCGCCGAGCGCGTTCGTGCTCCCCGACGGCGCGCCGACGCCCGCCCCGGACGACGCGCTCCGGTGGGTGCGCGGCGAACACCTCGAATCGGGCGACGACGCCCTTCTCCCCGCGGAGTTCGTGCAGTTCCCGCCGCACGAGGAACGCTACCGGGACTCCATCACCACCGGTCTCGGACTCGGGAACAGTTCGCGCGAAGCCGTTCTCTCCGGGTTGTACGAGGTGGTGGAGCGGGACGCGGCGATGCTCGCGTGGTACTCGACGTACGACCCGCTCGGCCTCGCCGTCGACGACCCGGAGTACGAGGCGCTCGCGAAGCGCGCACGCAGCGAGGGCCTGGAGGCGACGGCGTTCCTGTTGACCCAGGACGTGGACGTGCCCGTCGTCGGCGTCGCGGTCACGCGCGAGGAGTGGCCGCGGTTCGCGCTCGGGTCGAGCGCGTCGCTGAACCCCGACGCGGCCGCCCGGGGCGCGCTCGAAGAAGCCGTGCAGAACTGGATGGAACTCCGGTCGATGGGCCGCGAGACCGCCGCACAGCAGGAGGGCGCTATCGGCACGTACGCCGACTACCCGGGGCGCGTCCGCGACTTCGTGAACCCGGACACCGCGGTTCCGACCGACTCAGTCGGCCCCGACGACATCCCGGAAGACGAACTCGACGCGGTCGTCTCGCGGCTCGCGGACGCCGACCTCGACGCCTACGCCGCCCGCCTCACCACGCGCGACATCGAGCCACTCGGATTCGAGGCCGCGCGCGTCCTCGTCCCCGACGCCCAACCGCTGTTCGTCAATGACCCCTACTTCGGCGAGCGCGCCGAATCCGTGCCCGAAGACCTCGGGTTCAGCCCCGACTTGGAGAAGGCGTACCATCCGTTTCCGTAACTGGTTTGACGACCGAGCGGAGAGAGTTCGGTGATGCATCACGCATCCATCCGCGAGTTCAGCACGGCTCGTGGACGTGTTCCGAGATAGTACTGTTCCTGCCGTCCGTCAGCGCACGCTCCGTAGTTGCGGCTTCAGAGGTGACATGGATGCGTCGTAGCGACGCGTTCCTGCCCGCGAGCCGCGAGACCAGGGGCGCGGGCTCCGAGACGGCGAAACTCCTCGCGCGCGCCGGACTGATTCACGGATTCGGAAGCGGGCTCTGGGGGTTTTCGCCCGCCGGCCACCGCGTCCGCGAGCACGTCACCGCGTGCGTCCGCGAGCGGATGACCGAAATCGGCGCGCAAGAAGTGTCGCTGCCCGGCCTCCAGTACGCCGACCGGTGGCGCGAATCCGGGCGCTGGGCGAGCTTCGAGGGCGAGATGTTCACGTTCGAGAACCGCGACGGGCAGGCGATGTGCCTCGCGCCCAGCCACGAGGAGGGCGTCGTCCACCTGTTCGACGGTCTCGTTCGCTCCTACGACGACCTCCCCCTGCTCGTCTATCAGGTGGACGCGAAGTTCCGGGACGACCGCGCCCGCGACGGCCTGGTTCGCGCGAAGGAGTTCCGGATGAAGGACGCCTACAGCGTCCACACTACCCAGGAGAGCCTCGACGCGACCTACCGCCGCGTCCGCGACGCCTACGAACGCATCCTCACGGATCTCAGCGTGGACTACGCGGTCTGTCGCGCCGAGAACAGCGTGATGGGCGGGACGCGTTCCGAGGAGTTCGTCGCGGTCGTCGACACCGGCGGGGAGCGCCTCAAGCGGTGTCCTGACTGCCGGTTCGGCGTCACGGACGAGCACGGCGACTTCGAGGCTATCGAGGCATGTCCCGACTGCGGCACACGCGTTCGAGAGACCGCCGGTGTCGAGGTCGGACACGTCTTCGACCTCGGCACGCGGTACTCCGACGAAATGGAGTTCACCGTGGACGACGCGGACGGCGACGAGCGCGCGGTTCTGATGGCGAGCTACGGCCTCGGCATCGACCGCCTCGTTCAGACGCTCGCACGCCAGCACGCGGACGAGGACGGCCTCCGGTGGCCCGTCACGGACTGGGGCTGCGTCGCTCCCTACCGCGCCGCCATCGTCCCCATCGGCTACGATGGCGACGTAAAGGAGACCGCGGACGCCATCCACGACGCCTGCGACGGCGTCCTGCTCTACGACGACGCCGACCAGTCCGTCGGCGAGCGCTTCGCTGAATCCGACCTCCTCGGCATCCCCGCGAAAATCGTCGTCGGCAACCACTACCGCGACACCGGCCGCGTCGAACTCGAAACCCGCGACGGCGACCAACACGACCTCGCCCCCGACGAAGTCCCCGACGCGATAGCGAAATACGGAACCAAGTCAGCAGCGCATTCACAACGAGAGGCTCGAAGCGCCCGGTAGTTCGCGGCTTTTTTTAGTGGAGGTTTTTGCAGTGAGTGGGTCGCGATAGCGACCCCGAACTGGAAAAAAGTCCGTCTACATGTACATGCGGTCGTCGGGGCGCTGGGAGTCGTCGACGTCCTCGACGCGGGCGTTGAGTTCGGCGTAGTAGTCGCGGACTTGTTTGGCGAACTGTTGGAGGGGTTCGGTGTCGAGGTCGAGGTCGTAGACGGTGTCTAAGGTGTCGAGGAGGCGGAGGCTGGCTTCGACATCGGGGACTTCGGCGTGGGCGGGGGTGACGTAGGTGGCGGCGGCGAGGTCGGTGTCGATGGCGTGTTCGAGGATGCCGGCGTTGACGCCGTCGAGGAAGCCGGAGCCCATCGGGGGGATGTCGTGGTCGGTGAGGCGTTTCTCGTGGTAGTCGGGGGTGGCGATGTAGAACGTGCGGTGGTCGTCGGGACCGTGGGCGAGCGGAATACCGGCGGGAACGGCGATTTCCTGCACGTCGTTTTCACCGACCCAGTCGGTGATTGCGGTGGTGAGTGCGTCGGCGGCGAGCTGGGGGACGTAGAGTTCGCCGGTGAGGACGGTGATGTCGAGGTCGTCCCGGGAGAAGAATCGGGTGTGGTGGCGGGGTCGGCCGTTCTCGAAGGGCGTGATGGAGGGGAGTGAGTCGACGGTGATGTGGCCGGTTTCTTCGAGGTCGAGTCGGTCGACGAGGTAGTCGACGGCGGTGAGGCCGGCGAGGCCGAAACTGGAGAATCCCGCGATGAGAGCGCCTCTCGGATCGGTTTCGTGGGTGATAGAGAAGTCTGGTTCGTCGTGCGTGAGCGGGGCGGCGGCGAACCGGTTCGCGTTCGTCATGCCCTAGGCTATTCCGGGAAGGGGCTTAGGGGTTGCCGCGGTGGGCAACGGTTTAGGGGGCCGGCGTCGTGCGTCCGGTATGGTCGCGGAGGGATTGGTGTCGCTCGACTGGTGGGGCCGCGAGGAGTGGAACCTCTTGTTCGCGGTCGTCGTCATCGTCGTCGGCTGGTACGCGGGGAAAGTCCTCGTGCGCGTGCTCGGCCGGCGGGTGGCGCGGCGGTTCCAGCGCCCGAGCGTCTCTCGAACCATCCTGCGGGCGCTCCGCGTCGGCTCCCTCCTCGTGGGCGTGTTCGCCGCGATGGGGTTCCTCGGGCTGGGACTCGGCGACCTCGTGCTCTCCGTCACGGTGTTCTCCGCGGTGCTCGGTCTCGTGCTCGCGCCCATCGTCGGGAGCGTCATCAACGGCGTGTTCGTGCTCGCCGACCAGCCGTACGAAATCGGAGACCTCGTGGAAATCACGGACACGGGCGAGCGCGGGTTCGTGGAGGATATCACGCTCCGGTACACGAAGGTGTTCACGCTCGACAACACGTTCCTGGTGGTTCCGAACGGGACGATGCGCGAGCGCGACATCATTAACTACTCCGCGGAGGACGAGCGCACGCGGCTCTCGCTCAAAATCGGCGTGACATACGAGGGAGATCTGGACGAGGCGCGGCGGCTCATCGAGACGGCGGCGGGCGAGGTGGACGACGTCATCTCCGGCGGGCCGGGCGTCCGCATCGGGAGCGCGCGCTATCCCGCGAAACCGACGTGCTACATCGACGAGTACGGCGACAGTTCCGTGAACCTCACGCTCCGGTACTGGGCGCGCGAGCCGTACAAGCTCCTCTCCGTCCGCTCGAAGGTCCAGGAGAAGGTGTGGGAGAAACTGTCGGAGACGGACTCCGTGAACATCGCGTACCCGCACCGGCATCTGGTGTTCGACGACACGAGCGAGCGTCCCGACCCGACTGTCAGCGACCGGGAACGCTGATGAGGTCGCAGTCGAGCTCGGCGCGGAGGAAGGACTCGATGTCGGGCGTGCCGAACAGCCGGCGGAGCGTGCGCCGCCATCGCGGCATCTGTTTGTGGCCGATGACGACCACGTCCGCGCCCTCGTCCGCGACCTCGTCGAGGATGGCCTGTTCGACGAGGAAGCTCCGCCGGACGACGTACCGCGCGAAGTCGAGCGTCCCGAACGCGCGCTCGACGGCGTGCTTGAGCGCGGTTCGCGTCACCCGCCGGTCGTCCTGATAGAGGTTTACGTGGAGAATGGTGAGGTCGGCGCCGCGGTCGCGCGCCTCCTCGATAGCCGCCGAGAGCGTTCCCTTCGAGTGTTCCGTGAGCGGATAGCGAACCGGAACAACGACGAGTGTCATGGGGACGCGTACACTCGGGGGGCCTAAGCCTCCTTCGTCGGCCGCCGCCGAATCCGTCCCTCGACAGCGGGGTCGATACCGAACTCGCGGGCGTACGCGGCGAGCACCTCGTACTGGGTGTCCAGCGTGCCCGTGCGGTGGTTGTGGTCGAGCAGCGGGAACTCGTGGTCGGTGTGGAAGAGGTAGTCGTTCGTCGCCATGGTGTACGTCGCATCGGGGTCGAGCGGGTCGCCGCCGACCGTGACCTCGACGAGTTCTTCTCGTGTCGTGTCCCAGACGAGTTCGACGCCGCTGACGTGGGAGTGCCACCAGTCGGCCTCGCCGAACCCGACGGTCGCGCCGTGGGATTGCCGGAGGACGGTGCGGAGTTCCTCGCCAGTGAGTTCCGCGACGGCGACGGGTTCGTCGAAGGGGACGACGGAGACGAGGTCGCTCACGGTCACGTCGCCCGCGAGGTCGGGGCCAGAGCGGATGCCGCCGCTGTTCTGGAGGCCCACGTCGGCGTCGCCCGCCCACCGGTACGCGTCCGCGACGAAGTTCCCGATGCGGCTCTCCCCGCGGAACGTCGTCGCCTCGGAGCGCTCGATTGGGTCGGTGACATGCGCGACAACTTCGTCCAGCGCGGCGTCGGACTCGCGCTCGCGGAGCGCACCCGCGACAGATTCGTTCACGCCGAAATCCGCGACGCGGTGGCGGGTGACCGCGGGGTCTCGTCCGAGTTCGACCTCGTAGACGACCTCGCCGTTCACGCCCGGACGGGTGAGGAGCGTGCCCTCGATGCGCTCCTGGAGTTCCGAGTGGACGTGCCCGCCGAGCACCACGTCCACGTCGGTCTCGACTGCGAGTTCCTGGTCACCGTTCCCCAGGTGACTCAGCACGACAACGTACTCGGCGCCCGCGTCACGGAGTTCTGCCGCGGCCTCCCGCACCGCTTCGATCGGATTCTCGAACGTCACCGCGCCCGCGTTCGGATTTATCGAGGGCGTTTTGGGGTCGGTGACGCCGGTCACGCCGACGCGAGTGCCGGCGCGCTCGATGACGAGCCACGGCACGACACCCTCGTCCGCCGCGAACCGTTCGCCGTCCTCGCGGACGTTCGCGCTCACCCACGTCTGGGGGGACGCCGCGACCACGCGCCGCGTCGCCTCGACGCCGTAGTCGAAGTCGTGGTTTCCGAACGTCTCCACGTCCGTCCCCGCCGCCTCGAAGAAGTCCACGGCCTGCATTCCTTCCGTCACCAGCGGCAGCACCCCCGGGGACGTGTTGTCGCCCGTGCCCGCGACCACGGTCCCGTCGTCGGCGAGTTCGCGGAGCGCGCCCGCGAGCCGCCCGATGCGCTCGGGGTCGTCGTGGGCGTTCTCCACGTCCGAATAGTGGAGGAAACGAAGACTCATACAGACAGCTATCGGCCCGCGGCATTGAACGTGTCGTCATCGCTAAGGACCGCCATCGCCTTCTCCCGATATGTTCGAAATCACGGCCGACGGCGAGACTCTCTACGTCGCCGAGGACGAGGGCGAACGCGGCGAGAAAGCGCCCTTCCTCACCGTCTACCGCGACCTCGACCGAGAACGCAAATACGGCTGGTACTGTCTCAACTGCGAAACCCTCGACAACGCCATGGACTCCATGGGCCGCATCCAATGCAACGACTGCGGCAACCTCCGCAAACCCGACGAATGGGACGCGGCCCATGAGTGAAGTCGGAGACTTCACTCACGCGCCTGGCTCTCACTCGCGGGAACGCGGCACACGAATAGTTCGAAGAACTACTCGCGTTTACTGAATTCACTCGGTCACAAGAGTTAGACTCTCATCTAGCGTCCTGCGGTAATGGCGCGGTGGCGGTTCTGTCGGCGCATCGGAGATGCGCCGTTCCCCGGTCGGCGAAGCCGACCGGCCTTTTTGGTCCAGATTTTTGCGGGGAGCGGTGCGCGAAGCGCACCCGACCCGCAAAAAGGTGGGCGGTAAAGCTTATCACACTTGTCGATGTAGAGTGTGGTAGATGGTGTCACACATCGGCCCACCGTCTGAGGAAGCCAAGTCGATCTTCGCCGACCTCGGGTACAGCGTCGCGGGCGACGGCGCGACGTTCACGGCGGCCCGGGATTGGAAGGAGGTCGAGGTGCTCGCGGTCACGGACGACGTAGACACGCCGTCGGGCGACCGAATGCGTTGTTTCGTGACGTGGAAAGACTACGTTCCGGACCTCGGGGAACTTCTCGACCGAGCCGCACCGGACTACGACTATGCGGTCATCGGGGTCGAGGAGGACGGCGAGTACGAGGTCGCGCGAGCGCCCTCAGAGTGAGTCGCGGGCCGCGTCGAGACCGCCCGTGGGGTCGACGTTCGCACCGAGGCTGTCGAGGGCGTCGGCGAGCGCGGTGAGGAGGAACGCGACGTTCTTCTCGCGCGCGCCGTGTCCCATGCAGCCGATTCTGAATATTTCTCCGGAAAGGTCGCCGAGTCCGCCGGCGATTTCGAGGTCGTAGTGGTCGCGGAGGAAGTCGATGACGGCGGCATCCGTGACGCCGTCGGGGACGCGAACGGCGTTCAGGCTCGGGAGCCAGTAGTCGTCCTCGGGGTTCAGTTCGAGTCCCATCGCTTCGACGCCTGATTTGAGCGCGCCGGCGACTCTGCGGTGGCGCGCCCAGCGCTCCTTGATGCCCTCCTCGGCGACGAGGCGGAGGGCTTCGCGGAGCGCGTACACGTTCGTGACGGGCGCGGTGTGGTGGTACGCGCGCTCGTCGCCCCAGTAGCCTTCGAGGAGGCTGAGGTCGAGGTACCACGAGCGCGCGGGCGTCTCTCGTGAGAGGACTTTGTCCATCGCGTCGTCGTTCAGCGTGAGCGGGCTCGCGCCGGGCGGACACGACAGGCACTTCTGGGGGCCGGCGTACGCCGCGTCGATGTTCCAGTCGTCCACGCGGAGTTCGACGCCGCCGAGCGACGTGACGGTGTCCGCGACGACGAGCGCGTCGTGACTGTGCGCGATACGCGTGAGTTCCGACACCTGGGGTTGACGGACGCCCGTCGAGGTTTCGGCGTGCACGAACCCGAACAGGTCCGGCTGGTGCGCGTCGAACGCGGCCTGCACGTCCACGGGGTCGAGCGGTTCGCCCCACGGCGCGTCCACGTGAACGACCTCGCCGCCGGCGCGACGCGCCATCTCCGCCATCCGCCCGCCGAAGTAGCCGTTGGTCGGAACGAGCATCGTGTCCCCGGGTTCGACGAGGTTGCCGATGGCGGCCTCCATCGCCGCGCTCCCGGTTCCGGAGACTGGCAGCGTCCACTCGTTCTCCGTCCGGAACGCGTACCGGAGGAGGTCCTGCGTCTCGTCCATGATGTCGACGAACGCGGGGTCGAGATGGCCGACCAGCGGCGTGCTCATCGACCGCAGCACGCGCGGATGAACGGGACTCGGCCCCGGTCCCATCAGGGTGCGGTCGGGCGGCGTCAGTTCGCCGACCTCGGGTGGATTCTGCATACGTCCGCGTACCGACACCGCGGGCAAAAGCGTTCACGTTCCGGCGACGGCGACTACCGGCGGTCGTCGAGCGCGCGCTCGGCCCGGTCGGCGACCGAGTCGGTACCGCCGATGTCGCGGTCGAGGCCGACGGCGAACCCGCGGGTCTCGGAGACGGTGTAGTTTATCTCGACGCCGTCCGCGAAGAACCGAACCGTGCACTCGAAGTCGCCGTGCACGGGCTTGAAGAGGTCGCGGAGGTACGTGCTCTGTAACGCTTCCATCCGCGTCTCCTCCGCGATGCGTTCCATCCGGTCGTCGGCGTAGCCGGACTCCACGTCGTCGCGAACGTAGAGGTCCTCGTAGCCGTCCGCGTTGTAGTGCGTCACGGACCGGAGCGCATCACCGAACTCGCGCCGCAACCGGTCGACGACTGCATCGGCGTCACTCATGCGTGTCTACTGTTCACCGCTCCGCGACCCGTCTCCTTAACCCTCCGGGGTCCGCGCGGCCGCCGTGTTTTATTCGCCGGCCTACCCAACGCGGCGTATGGGCATCATCGACCAGACTGTCTCCGAGTTCGTGGACGGCGTCGTCGGCGCACTCCCGAAAGTCGCGTCCGGCGTCATCTTCCTCGTGCTCGCCGCGATTCTCGTGAAACTCGTCGGGTACGTCGTGAAGGCGTTCCTCCGACGTGTGTTCGACGACCAACCGCTGTACGTCACGTTCTGCTGGACGGTCATCGCCGTCTTCCTCTGGTTCGGCGTGATACTCGGATTCCTCGCCATCGTCGGCCTGAACGACATCGCGGCCGCGCTCGGCACCGCGTCGGGCTTCCTCGCGCTCGGCGTGTCGTACGCGCTCTCCGGGATGATCGCGGACGCGGTCGCGGGCATCTACCTCCTGCGCGACCCCGACTTCAACCCCGGCGACACCGTCACCGCCGGCGACACCACCGGTACCGTGGAACAGATCGAACTCCGGAAGACCCGCATCAGCGTCGACGACGACACCGTCGTGCGCGCGAACGCCGAAATCGAGAAGAAGTGGACGAAGCGCGCGGGCGAGTCGGCGGAGGAGTGAGGACTGCTGGGGGCGGCATCCTTATTCCGCTGGGCGAGGAATAGACGAGTATGAGCACGACTGCCGAGTCCGGCGGCGACGGCACGCCGGTCACGGTCACCGAGGACGCGGCCTCTCAGGCCATCGACCTCCTGGAGAGCGAAGGCCTCGACACGGACATCGCGGGACTCCGCCTGTTCGTCCAGCAGGGCGGCTGCGCGGGTCTCTCCTACGGGATGCGGTTCGACGACGAACCCGAGGGCGACGACACCATCACCGAACACCACGGGCTCCGTGTGTTCGTCGACCCGAGCAGCATGAAGTACATCGAGGGAAGCGTACTCGACTACGAGAACGGCCTGCAGGCCGCGGGCTTCCACGTCGAGAACCCCAACGTCGAAGCCGAATGCGGCTGCGGCGAGTCCTTCCGCACGTAACGCGTAGTTAGTCGAGCGCGAACGCGACCTCTACTTCCGCCTGATACTCGCGGTCTTCGACGCTCGCTACTTCGACGCCTTGTTCGACGACCTCGACCCAGGAGACGTTGTCGAGGGTTTCTTCCGCGCGCTCGATTGCGTCGTCCACTGCGGCCTCGAAGTTCTCCTCGCTTCGTCCGATTAGGGTGATTTTCTTGTACACCATGCGTGCGTGTTGATGACAGGGACCGTTAAAACTACTCGCCACTGACGAAGCGCTCGCGGACCGCGGACGCCACGTCGGCGAGGTACGCCGTTCCCCAGATAGCGACGATGACGCCGCCGAGCGTGTTGTACACGAGGTCCTTGATGGTGTCCTCGAGGCCGTACTGGGTGAGGACGGACCCGCCCTGGCCGAGTGCGTTCCCGGCCTCGCTCAGCGCGAACTCGAGGACCTCCCAGAACACGCCGAAGGCGAGGACGACGAGGAGGATGAGCGCGAACGAGAACCGGGGCGGGAACGCGATGTCGTCGCTGTGTTCGTCGACCGCGCGCGTGAACGCGTAGCCGGCGCCGGCGACGAGCGACGAGGAGAGCGCGTGCGTGACGTGATCCCACCACGCGACGTTCTGGTAGGGGCCGAGCGTGCCGACCGCGTGCAGGAACGCCGCGAGCGTCATCCAGAGGACGAGCCCCGAATCCATCGGGAGGTTGTAGTCGCGCTCCAGAAGCGCGGGGACGTACGTCACGCCGAAGGCGATTGTGCCGTTCACGACGATACCGGGGTTGCCGCGGTCGAGGCCGACGAAGACGATGCCGATGAGCGAGAGCTGCATCGCGCGCGTGATGCGGCGCTGGTTCGTCGCGCTCACGCCGATGGCGTCCCGGAGTTTCATTCGCTTCCCTCCGCGATATCAAGCGATTCTTCAACGCCCTCGGGCAGGCGGAGGCGGGCGTCGGCGCGCCGGCGGAAGTAGCGTTCGAACACGACGCCTGCGAGCAACCCTACGAGGGTCGCGGCGACGAAGTCCCACATCAGGGTGTTGAGCGCGGCTTCCTCGACGCTCGGCGGGACGTAGAGCGCGGTCGGCCCGGTGAACGTTGTGCCGACGAACACGTCGGAGAGCCAGAGCAGGGTGTCGACCGCGCCGCCGTCAGCCACGTCGGCGGGTATTTCGGGCGGTTCGGGGTAGAGGAAGTCCGTGCGGAAGAACACGTCCGAGAGCCACTGGCCGACGGCGAGCACGCCCGCGGTGGCGAGCGTGGAGAGAACGACGAACAGCACGGCGAACCACTCCGTCATGCGGACGGTGGTGAACACGTCGAGTTCGACGGCGACGACGAGCGCGAGCGCCGCGACCGAGAAGTACGTCGCGAGGTCCACGATAAACGGCGTGGAGAGGAGTGCGCGGGCGAGTTCCGGGAGGAACGCGAGCGCGAGCACCTCCCACGGCAACATCACGCGAGGGTTGCTGTAGGCGACCGGCGGGACGACGGCGAGCACGGCGACGACGAGCGTGACGCCGACCCACACCCAGTCGGCGTCGAGCGCGCTCTCCACGGCGACCAACGCGACGAACGCGACCAGTATCCAGGCGAGTACGGCGTTCAGACGCCGGTCTTCGAGGAGAGATCCGAGTTGTTCCGACTGACTCATCACACCTGCTTGGAGGGCGGCCGTTACGAAACTTTGGGGGGCTACGCCGCGACGTACGCGATCGCGTACGCGAGTCCGGCGACGGTGACGGCGGCGAGACCGGTGACGGCCGCAGTCGGGAGCGGTGGGAGGCGGCGTTTCCAGTCCGGGACGACGCCGACGAACCCGACCGCGAGCACGCTGAACACGAACTGGTAGGACGTGTCGAGGGTCGGCGGCGCGATGACGAACGCGGCGAGCGCGTACGCCGCACCTCCCGCGGCGCGGACGTTCAGGTGTCGCCACGGCGAGCGCTCGGTGAGGTGGAGGTAGGTGAGGACGCCGAGCCAGATGGCGGCGAGTTCGACGCCGAACGCGCCGAGCAGGTGGAGCGTCGGGTCGCTCGCGAGCGCGACCCGGCCGTCGAATACGACGCCGGAGAGCGGGTAGAGGAACTGCGGGGCCTCGCCCGTGAACAGGTCGCCGAACGGGTGCGTGACGAGGCCGGCGAGGGCGACCGCCGCGACCTCCCGAGAGCGAAGATTGAGCCGACGGGTGGCGAGCACGGCGACGGCCGCACCTGCGACGACGTACACGCTCATGACGAACGCGCCGAGCGCGCCGCTGGAGACCGCGGCGACGCCGACCAGCGCGAGCAGGACTGGAACGGCGAGCCACCGGTTCCGGGAGTCGTGCGCGGCGAGCGCGAACCCGAGCGCGGCGGGGACGGCGACGACGAGCGAGTGCGTCATCGCGCGGTGAACCACGGTGGACGCGCCCCAGAACGCGTTCGCGGCGGCGAACGCGCCCGCGGAGTCGAGTCCCATGAGGCCGGCGGGCGCGTACACCATGTCCACGTCGGGGACGGCGGCGAACGCGGCCGCGGCGATGCCGAGCGCGAGCGCCTCCGGTCGCGAGCGGCCGAGTCGGAGGGCCGCGAGGGCGACCAGCGCGAACGCGAGCGTCTCGTGGCCGGCGAACATGACTAGGGAAAGCAGGTTCGAGAATATAAGTTCGCCGTCCGTACTGGTCGTCGGACTACTCGTCGCGGAAGCGGGCGTCGACGCTGGCGGCGTGGCCCTCCAGTCCCTCGGCGTTCGCGAGCGTCGTCACGGTGTCCCGGATGTCGCCGAGGGAGTCGCGGTCGAGTCGCTGGACGGTGGTCGCGCGGAGGAACGTGTCCACGCTCAGGCCGCCGGTGACCTTCGCCCGGCCGTTCGTCGGGAGGACGTGGTTCGTGCCGGTGGCGTAGTCGCCGGCCGCGACGGGCGTGTACGGTCCGAGGAAGACACTGCCCGCGTTCGAGATGCGGTCGAGGATGCCCTCGTCGTCGGCGGCCTGAATTGAGAGGTGTTCGGCGGCGTACTCCTCCGCGAACAGCACGGCCTCGCTCTGCGAGCGCGCGACGAATACGCCACTCGCGTCACTTGAGAGGCAGTCCTCGATGATGTCCGCGCGTTCGCGCTCCGCGAGACGCGCGTCTATCTCCTCGCAGACGGCGTCCGCGGTGTCCTCGTCGTCGGTCACGACCACGACGGACGCGTTCGGGTCGTGTTCGGCCTGCGCGAGCGCGTCTGCCGCGACGAACGCGGGGTCGGCGGTGTCGTCCGCCAATACCAGGACCTCGCTCGGCCCCGCGAGGAAGTCGATTTCGACCTCGCCGCGGACTTCGGCCTTCGCCGCGGTCACCCACTTGTTTCCGGGGCCGACCACCAGCTGGACGGAGTTGACGGTCTCGGTGCCGTACGCGAGCGCGCCGACGGCCTGCGCGCCGCCGACGGCGTACACGGTGTCCGCGCCCGCCGCGTGAATCGCCGCGAGCGTCACCGGGTTCATCTCGTCCGCGGGCGGCGTCGCAACCGCGACCTGCGACACGCCCGCGACCTTCGCCGGGACGACGCCCATGATGGCCGAGGACGGGTAGGCGGCCGCGCCGCCGGGGACGTAGACGCCGGCGCGTTCGATGGGGCGGAACCGCCGGCCGAGTTCGCGGCCGTCGAACTCCTCGCGCCAGTCCTCGGGGAGTTGGGCCTCGTGGAACTCGCGGACGTTCGCCACGGCGTCGTCGATGGCGCGCCGGGTGTCCTCGTCGAGGTTGTCGTACGCGCGTTCGGCCTCGTCGGTCACGTCCAGATTCCCCACGTCGGTGTCGTCGAACTCGCGCGCGAACTCGCGGAGCGCCGCGTCGCCCTCCGCGCGAACCCGCGAGAGGATGTCGCGAACGTCCCCGCGAACCGCCTCCACGCCCGCGTCGCGTTCGAAGAGCGCGCGGCGTCGCTCGGGACCGAGGTCCGCGACGCGCTCAGGGTCGAGAGTCATACCCGAATCGAGGGCCGCGAGACGTGAAAACCGTTCGCCTCACCGCCGGCGCAGCACCGCGAACACCGCGGGCGTCGCGCCCCACCGGCGCTCGAACGCCGTTTCCTCGCTGTAGGCGAGTTCCCAGCGGTCGCTCGGGAAGCGCTCGCGTAACTCGGGGACGCTCACGCCGTACACGTCTCGGTCGTTCTCCCGTCGGTCGCCGAGCACGCAGTAGAGGCCGCCGGATTCGAGGATGGCGGTGAGTTCGCGGACGAACGCGTCGCGCTCGGCGTCACCGAGCACGTGGAACATCGCGGAGTCGAGCACGCTCCCGAACCGGAGGCCGGCGTCCGCGAACGCCGACAGTCGGAGCGCGTCCCACACGAGGAAGTGCGCCGGGACGCGCCGCCACCGCGCTTTCTCGCGCGCCTGCGTCACCGCCAGTTCGGAGAGGTCGACGCCGAGCACGTCGTAGCCGTGGCGCGCCGCGAACAGCGCGAGCTCGCCCGTCCCACACCCTACATCGAGAATCGGCCCGTCGAGCACGCCCGCCTCCACCAGCCGAACGAACGGCCGCTGCGGCCGCCCGATGTCCCAGTTCGGCACGCCCGCGTACGCCGCGTCGTACACCCGGCCCAGCGGCCGCTCACTCCCCGCGCTCACCGCGACCACCAACCGTTCATACAGGCCGTTCGACGGACGGCACCGTAGCCGTTCCGACGGCCGCTACCCACTGGACTTTTTTATCGGCACTCCCCACGTGCATAGTATGAGGTCTCCGACACGACGCGCAGTCCTCGTCGGCTGCGTCGCCCTCCTGCTCGTCACCGCCGGCTGTAGCAGCGGGACGCCCACCACCGTCACCGAGACGACCACACCGACGACCAGCGCCGCCACGGGGGCAACGACCAGCACGACTGGCACGCCCACGACGACGGCCGGGACGTGGTCGCCGAACGTCAGCGCGGAACAGTACCCGCCGGGGGTCGCGGCGAACGGCACGCTCGTGAACGTCTCCAGCCTCCTCGACGCATACGTCGCCGCGACGGCGAACGAGTCGATGGTGCTCACGCAGCGGTGGACGAACCCGAACGAGACCGTCGTCCGAAGCTACGCGCACGGCGCGGACCGGACGCCGTACTACAGTACGTTCGAGCGCACCGCTGACGGCCAGCGCGTCACCGAGGCGTTCTACGGGACGGACGCGCGGGAGTACTCCCGAGTCACCGCGAACGGCGAGACGTACTACGGCGTCGTGCAGAACTCCATCACCAATACTCGTGCGTGGACGAACGACGATATATTCGGCCCGCGGTTCGCGCTCTATCAGGCGCTTGCCGCGGGGAACTACAGCGTGAACGGCACCGTCGAGCGCGACAGTCGGACGTTCGTCCGGCTCAGCGCCGACGACGTTTCACTCGCTCAGCGTCATCTGTACGACTCCTACGAGGGAACGGCGCTCGTCACGCCCGACGGCGTCGTCCACGACATCGACGCCGTGACGACCGCGGACTCCGACGGCACGGAGATACGTACCGAGAACTCGATAACGCTCGACGCCGACGCGGAGTGGACCGGACCGCCGTCGTGGGTCGCGGAGGTTCCGCACCTCTCGCTGTCGATAGTCGAGGACGGCAACGCGGTCGCACTCCGGAATACCGGCGGCACGGCGCTCCCGGCGAACACGACGCTCCACGTCAGCGCGTCGACCGAACCCGTCTGGGGACCCAATCCCCCCGCGCGCGCCGGGGACGTAGCGGGCACCGTCACCACGAACGCGCGCCTCGAACCCGGCGACACCGTCTACGTGACCGCGAACCAGAACGGGTCGACCTTCGCGCTCCACGACGAACCCGCGCGCGGCGACTACACGTTCGGGTTCGCCGGCGTTTCCGGGACGGAACGGAACGTCACCTATCGACTGGTGGCGGGCATCGAGAACGCCACGGACGACTGAGAAGCACTACCGCTATCGAGTGAGATGCCCCCGAAACACTCCGAGCAGGCTCGTCTCTACTCCGCCAAGTGTTGGTTCACGACGCTTCGGTGCTCCGCTGCGCGTTCGTTTCGTTCCTCCGGAGACGCATCCTGATACCAGAGCGGGAGACACCCCATCGCGCCCAACCGACAGACGAGTCGATACACGTCGATTCGTTCGCGTACCGACTCGGTAAACTCCCAATCGGTTCTCGCGTCCGCGTAGGCAGTACGGAACGTCTCGCGGAGCCGACTGGTACGCCGGGGACCGTCTGCGACCGGGTTTAGGAGGTAGAACTCCGTCTGTCCGAGATTGTACGCTGGCTCGGCCGAGGAGAGGTTCGCCCAGTCAAGAACGGCACGTGTTTCGCCCGTGTCCGGATCGATCAGCAGATTTCCGGTCCGGTAATCCCAGTGGCAATACGTCGGCTCCTCGGGTTCTGATAAGTCCGGAACACGCTCCCGGACGTGCTCCCGTAACTCCGGCACGAGATCGGCGAAGCGTTCCGGGTCGTCTGCGAGGTCCGGGTAGAAGCCCCCGGCAGTGAGAGTGTCGAGTGTCTCCATGCAGTCAGCCAAAACTGCGTCGTGGAAATCGTCGTGGCGAGGGTAGTCGTCCGTGTCGAGGACACACAACTCGCCGTCTTGCACGCCGATTTTGCCAGGCGCGGGCAGCGGTCCGAGTTCGTGGAGTTCCGCGAGATTCTCGCCAGCTTCTCGAAGCAGCGTCTCACGGGCGGTACGTGGGAGCTCCTCCAAGCGGTTCTCGTAGTTCGCTCCCTCGACGTAGTCCATCACGTAGAACGGAGCGGGATAGTGCCTGTGGTCGTCACAGTACCCGAACACCGCCGGGACGGGAATGGTTGTTTCGCGGTGGACGAGTTCGAGTAGCCGTGGCTCGGAGCGCGCAATAATCGGGTCGACAAAGTCAGCGGTCGTCGCCTTCAGCACGACAGACTGCGGCTCCGGCGTTCGAACCTCGAGGATAGCAACGAGGTCAGTCCCGTAGGGACTCCGTTCGATCGAGGTGACCTGCCAATCGGGCTTGAGTTCCGCGACCATCTCGCGCACCATCGAATCAGAGACGTCAGCATCACCTGACTCGGGTGCTTCTTCAGCCATAGCAGCAATTGCTTTCAGTCGTATCAAAAGTATGCCGATAAATACACACACGTACTCAGTTCCGGGTGCGCTGTACACCAGTCTTCTATTCGAACGAGTCGGGAGCCGGTACGGATGGGAGAGGCGTTGCTCCCGGAATTTTGAGATGGCGCCCGCGACACTAACGGCCGGCGTCATCCCGAGGCGGCGTGCCGCGTCAGCCGGGAAACCCTCGTGGCGGGCGAGCGGTCGGACGCTACCCCGGAGCCGTACTCGCCGGCTCCGAAACCGTGGCTGCGTGACGCAGCCTCCGCGTTCAGTCGAGCAGGGCTCGACTTGTCGCACGCCGGGGTTCTCCAGTCGTCATCGCGCCCGTAGTGGGTGTGCTCGGGTGGGGACAAACGGCGCGCACGGGAGACTATGGCGGGCGCGGCTAAGAGGGCTACGCCTTCGCTTCTTCGAGGAGTGCGTACACCTGTTCGCGTGTCTCGCAGACGCCGCAGACGCACTCCGCGCGCCCGGCCTCCACGAGTTCGTCCATCGCGGTGGCGGCGTCCGCCTCCGAGATACGGGCTTCGTCCGCTATCTCGCTCGGGGAGAGGGGGCCGCGGTTCGCGAGCACCACGCGGGCGAGTTTCGCGTGACAGGACAGGCTCGCATCGTCGCTCATACTCCGAGGGTTGCCGATGCCCGCCAAAAACCCTTGGCAAACCGGCGAACGCGGACGCGACGCGGCGACGGAAACGGATTAGGCGGTCGCGGGCGGAGACGCGAACGTGACTGACCGACCCACGATTACGGTGTTGCGCGCGGACACCCACGGATTGTCCTCGCGCGAGTACGCGGACGCGCTCGACGAACGCCTCCCCGACCACGAGATTCGGTACGCGGCGACCCCGGAGGCCGAACGCGAGGACGTTTCGGACGCCGAGATAGTGACCGGAACGAGCATCGACACCGACCTCCTCGACGCCGCGAACGACATCGAGTTGTTCGCGTGCGCGTACGCCGGCTACAACCACCTCCCGATGGACGCGCTCCGCGAGCGCGGCGTCGCGGTGACGAACGGCGCGGGTATCCACGCCCCTGGTATCGCCGAACAGGTGCTCGGCTACCTGTTGACGTTCGCGCGGAACCTCCAGCAGGGGTTCAGGCAGTCCGAGCGCGGCGAGTGGCGTCACTACAAGGCCCACGGCGAACTCACCGATTCGACCGTCACCATCGTCGGATTGGGCGCTATCGGGACCGAGGTCGAACAGCGCCTGCGCGGGTTCGGCGCGCACACCATCGGCGTCCGGTACACGCCGGAGAAGGGCGGGCCGACGGACGAGGTCGTGGGGTTCGACCCCGCGGACGTGCACGACGCGTTCGCGCGCAGCGACTACGTGGTGCTCGCGTGCCCGCTCACCGAAACCACGGAAGGACTCGTGGACGCGGCGGCGTTCGAGACGCTCGAACCCGACGCCGTGCTCGTGAACGTCGCGCGCGGCGGCGTCGTGGAGACGGACGCGCTCGTAGACGCGTTGCGCGGCGAGAGCATTCGGGGGGCGGCGCTCGACGTGACCGACCCCGAACCGCTCCCGCCCGACCACGTGCTCTGGACGCTCGACAACTGCCTCATCACGCCGCACAACGCCGGCCACACCCCACGACACTGGACGCGGCTCGCGGACATCCTCGCGGAGAACGTCACTCGTCTCGAAGCGGGTGAAGAACTGAAGAACCGCGTGGACTGAACGAAACAGGAACGGACTACAGCCAGCCGTCGCGCTCGAGGAGTTCGCCGTTCAGGACGCTCGCGCCCGCGGCGCCGCGGATGGTGTTGTGCGCGAGCGTGTTGTACTGGATGCCGCTCTCCGTCTGCTGGATGCCGCCCGCCGCGACCGCCATGCCGCCGCCGAGCATGCGGTCGAGACGCGGCTGGGGGCGGTCGAGTTCCTCGAACACGTGAACCAAGGGGTCGGGCGCGCTCGGGAGGTCCTGGGTCTCCGCGGACGCGAACGCCTCCGCGACTTCCGCGACGCTGGGGTCGTCGTCGAGTTCCGCCCAGACGTTCTCCAGGTGGCCGTCCAGGGTGGGAACGCGATTGCACGAGGCAGAGACATCCACGTCGTGCCAGTCGACTTCCGCGCCCGTGAACTCCCCGAGGAGTTTCCGGGACTCGGACTCCATCTTGGACTCCTCGCCGCCGATGTGGGGGAGGACGTTGTCGAGGATTTCCATCGACGTGACGCCGGAGTAGCCCGCGCCCGACACCGCCTGCAGGGTGGCGACGTGAACCGTGTCGAGGCCGAAGGAGTCGAGCGCCTTGAGAGTGGGAACCATCGTGATCGTGGAGCAGTTCGGGTTCTTCACGAGCGCGCCGTCCCAGCCGCGCTCGTCGCGCTGGACCTCGATGAGGTCGAGGTGGTCCGCGTTCACTTCGGGGATGACGAGCGGCACGTCGTCCGCGGTGCGCTCGTTCGACGAGTTCGAGGACACCACGTAGCCCGCCTCACAGAAGTCGTGCTCGACGCGCTCCGCGACCGACGACGGGAGCGAGGAGAAGAGGAGGTCGACGTCGTCCGGAATCGCGTCCGGTTCGGTTTCGCGAACTTCGAGGTCCGCGACGTCCTCCGGAATCGGCGTGTCCACGCGCCACTTCGCCGCCTCCCGGTAGGTGTCGCCCGCGGACTGTGGACTCGCGGTAACGGTCGCCAACTCGAACTCGTCGTGCTCGGCGAGCAACTGGATGAATCGCTGTCCGACAGCACCAGTCGCTCCGAGTACGCCTACGTTTACCATACCCCCCTCTAGTCGGGAAGAACTTCAAAGCGCTTCGGTTGCGGGGAAAACTACTGTCGCTTGTGCGTGATGTAGCCCGCGATGCGGTTGCGGACTTCCTTCGACTCGATGTTCGTGAGTTCCACGACGGCGTCCTTGTTGTGCTCGAAGTCCTCGCGGCTGAACGCGTCGGGGTATCGCTCCATGAGGATGTTCCCCGTCTTCTTGACGTAGTCGGGCTTGATGGCCATATCGGGGGTTTGTTCCGCCGAGCGTTAAAAGGATTCGTTCTCGTACGCGCTGTACGACGCGACGAGCGCCATCGCCTCGCGCTCGCGGTCGCCGCCGCAGCGCTCGACGACGTCCGCGAAGTAGTCGAGTCGCTCCCGGAGCGTTTCCTCGTCGTAGGCGGGTACGTCGAGTCGGGACGCCGCCACCGTCGCCTCCACGACGGCGTAGTACCCGCGGTTCGTCGTCGGCACCGACTCGCGCACGACGCGGGCCTCCACCGGCGTCAGCGCCCACTCCACCCACTCCGTCCCGTCGGACTCGCCCGCGTCGACGCGTTCGACCGTCACGCGCGCCCAGGCGTCCGCCGCGTCCAACACGGGGTCGTCCGTCTCGTGAACCGAGAGCGCCGCCCGCACGAACAGGACGGGGTCGGTCGTGAACTGCACGTAGCCCTCGCCGCGGCGCTCGAAGTTCCCGCGCGTCCGCGTCCGCCCCCACGTCGTCGCCGTCGCGGGCGACTCGCCGTCCTCGCCGCTTCGCGGCGCACGGACGCCGAGGGCGGCGGCGTTCCACCGGTCGTTGGGTCCGCGCGTCGTCACCACCGTCTCGGTGACGCCCCGAAGGGCGGCGGGCCAGTCGGTCACACCGACACCCCGCGTTCGAGCGCGACGAACAGCGCGGCGCTCGTGATGTCCGCCGTCGTTCCGGGGTTGACGCCGCGCGCCACGAGGTCGTCCGCGAACGCCGCCACGTCCGCCCGCGGCGCGTCCAGAAGTTCACTCGCCCGTTCCGACACCTCGCGCGCGGTTTCGGGGCCGTGCTGGCCGGCGACCAGCGAGTCCGGTTCGTCCGCGAGCAGGAAGAGGAAGGCGTCCGCCGCGCGGTCAAGTATCAACCCGTCGCCGGACTCGATGTGGTCCGCGGCGGCGAACGTCCGCGGGAACCCCGAGGTCCACTCGACGGCGTTCCCGTCCGCGGGCGCGCTCTCCGCCATGACGTCGGAGAGCGTGAGACCACGAGATTCGAGTTCGGGGACGGCGTCGCTTCCGCGGCGTACGTCGAGGGCGTACGCGTCGTCGGGGAGGTCGGGGACGGCCACGTCGACGTGGTCGAACGCGCGGTAGAACCCGGCGGCGTCCGCGACCGTCGTGTGTTCGACGACGTTCGAAACCGATTCAGGCGTGAGGCCGCGCTCGGCGGCGGCGCGGACGAGCGGCGTGAGGAGGAGGAGACAGCCGAACTGGGTGTTCCCGCCGGACTGGTCGCTCATCCCCGCGACGGCGCGCTCGAACGCCTCGCCGACGGGCGCGCCGGATTCCGCGTCAGCGAGTCCGGGACGCGCGCCGACCGCGCCCGCGAGGAAGTGCTCGAATCGCAAGCCCGCGAGGTCGCGGTGTCGGTCGACGTTCCCGGGTTTCGGCGTGCCCGCGACTTCGAGGAGGAGCGCGAGTTCGGCGTTCGCGGCGGGGCTACGCATCGAACCACTCCGCGGTGGCGTCGCGGACGCGCGCGAGGACGCGAGGGTTGTCGCTCGGCCGACCGACCGACACCGCGTCCGCGCCGTAGTCGAGGTACTCGTGGACGGTCTCCCGGCCGCGCACGCCGTTGTTCGCGACGAGGAATCCGTCGAACGACTCGCGAACCTCCCGAATCACGGGCTCAGAGTCCATCGCGTCGACGTGCAGGCAGTCCGCGCCCGCCGAGTCGAGTCGGGCGGCGAGCGCCGGGAGGTCGACGCCGTCCACCTCGGCCCGTACCTTCACCGAAACCGTCGCGCCCGCGTCGCTCGCGGCCGCGACCTGCTCGGCCAAGCGTTCCCCGTCGCGGAGGAGGGACTCGCCCGCACCCGCGTCGCACATTTCGGATTGGCGGCAGTGCGCGTTCACCTCCAGCACGGCGTCCCGGCGAGCGCACTCGCGGGAGGCCGCGCGGAGCGGCGCGAGCGTCGTCGTCCGAACGTTGAACCCCGCGCGGATGTCGGCATCGGCGAGCGCGTCGAGTTCGCCGGCGAGGAAGTCGATGGGGTCGTCGGGGAGGAATTCGGTTCGGTCGCGGTCAGCGACCATCTCGCGCGCCGCCCGCTGGGTCGCGTCGTCCAGTGCGAGGCCGCCGAGGACGGCGAGGCCCGCGTAGTCGCTCGCGTCGCGCGCCCACGCCGCGTCCGCTTCGCCGCTCAGGCTCGCGAGGGCGACGCGTGGTTCGAACATCACGCCACCTCCAGCGCGTCCGCGACGGCCTCGGCGACCCGGTGCGCGTCGGCGTCATCGTTCATCCGCGTGTCCGTCCGCACCGTCGGGCGCGCGAGGTCCGTGCGGTCGTCGGTGTCGAGCACGAACGCGTCCGCGAAGTCGTAGGCGTCCGCGACGCCGCGCGTGCTCGCGTCGTACCCCTCGGCGTCCATGAGTTCGGCCGCCGGCCCGCTGAACACCTCGTCCTCCACGAACGGCGACACCGCCACCACCGTCGCCTCCCGGAGCGCTTCGCGCAGTCCGTCGAGCGCGAGCATCGGCCCGATGCTCGTAATCGGGTTCGACGGCCCGACGACCACCGGCCCCTCGCGTATCGCCGCGAGCGCCGCGTCGCCGGCCTCGGCGTCCGCCGCGCCGCGGAACTCCACGTGCTCCACCGTGGGTTCTGCGCGCTCCGCTACCCAGTACTCCTGGAAGTGGAGTTCGCGCTCGGGGGTGTGGACGATGCTCGCCACCGGGTCGTCGCTCATCGGCACCACGTCCTCCGGGACGTCGAACGCGTCCGCGAGCGTCCGCGTCACCTCCGTCAGGGTGTGCCCCTCGTCGAGGAGGCTGGTTCGAAAGACGTGCACCGCGCGGTCCCTGTCGCCGAGTTCCATGAACTCCCACGCGCCCGAGAACCGCCGCCACCGCGCGATGTCCCGGCCCGCCGTCTGTTTGTCCGGGGGAAGGTAGCGGGGTTCGGGGGCGATGTCCGCCTCGGTCGCGAGGCGTTTCAGTTCCTCGTGGGTCTCCGTCGTGTCGCCGGCGATGCCCCACCACGTCTCCCGGTCGAGCACGCCGCCGCCGTCGAACAGTACCGTGTCGATGTCCGGCGAAACGAGGACGCCGCCGAGCTCCACGTCGTCGCCCGTGTTCCCCACCACGGTGTGCGGGCCGTCGAACACCGAGCGCGCGCCGGCGAGGAGCTTCGGCGTCCCCGTACCGCCGGCGAGAAACGTCACCATACAGGAGCGTGCGGCCGCCGCGCGCTAAACGCTTGCGTCGCCGGCCGACCTGGCCGGTCGTTTTTACGTGATGCCGGCGAACCCCGGAGTATGCACACGGTGAAGGACAGCGTCCACGACCACATCGAGGTCGAGGGCGTCGCCGCCGCCCTCCTCGACACCCCGCAAGTCCAGCGGTTGCGCCGCATCAAGCAACTCGGCACGGTCTCCTTGGTCTATCCGTCCGCGAACCACACGCGCTTCGAACACAGCCTCGGCGTCTACCACCTCGCGTCACGAGCGCTCACCCATCTCGGCATCGACGGTCCGCGCGCCGAACGCGTGCGCGCCGCCGCCGTCCTCCACGACATCGGCCACGGACCGTACAGCCACAACGTCGAGGACCTCATCCACCGCCACACCGGCAAGTACCACGACGACGTGGCCGGCCTCGTCGAATCAGACCCAATCGCGGGCGTACTCGACGACTACGGTCTCGACCCCGAGCGCGTCACCGCGCTCGTCACCGGCGAGGACGAACTCGGCCAGCTCGTCGCCGGCGAACTCGACGTGGACCGCATGGACTACCTCGTTCGGGACGCGCATCATACGGGAGTGCCCTACGGCACCATCGACACCGGCCGATTGGTGCGCGAGTTGACGTTCATCGACGGCCGCCTCGTGCTGAAGGAGGGGAACGTCCAGACCGCGGAGTCACTCCTGCTCGCCCGCGCGCTGATGAACCCGACCGTCTACAGCCATCACGTCGCCCGCATCTCGAAGGCGATGTTGCGCCGCGCGAGCGAACGCCTCCTCGACGCCGGCGACGTGACCGGCGAGCGCCTGCGGCGGATGGACGACTACGAACTCCTCGTCCGCCTCCGCGAGCACGACGCCTCGCGCGCGCTCGCCGACCGACTCGCGGACCGCGACCTCTATAAACGCGCCGTCTGGGCCGAACTGGACGACGTGGCGGACGACGTGTTCGACCCCGAGGAGCCGCTGTTCGACCCCGACCACGACACCGTGCGCGCGTTCGAGGCCGACATCGCCGCCGACGCCGACGTCGACCCCGCGCACGTGATTCTCGACGTGCAGGGCCAGCCGTCGATGCGGGAGTCCACCACGGGCGTGCTCGTGAACGGCGACGTCCGGCGGCTGGACGAACAGTCCACGCTCGTACGCGCGCTCCAGATGGCGCAGCGCGAGCAGTGGCGACTCGGCGTGTACGCGCCCGACGACCTCATCGAACCCGTCGGCCGCGCCGCGGAGCGCGTGCTCGGCCTCGACATGGACGGCGCGCTCATCAGTGAAACCACCACGGGCGAGTACGCGAGCCTCGACGACTACAACGAATAAGGCGATGGCGGCCCGACAGCGAGTATGGAACTCGACGGAACCATCCTCGCCGGCCCGACGTTCGACGCAATCGAGGGCCGCGTCGTGGTGGAGGACGGCGAAATCGCGGCGGTCGAAGAGGCGGAGACGGACTCCGACGACATCGTTCTCCCGGCGTTCGTGAACGCGCACACCCACATCGGGGACTCCATCGCGAAGGAGGCGGGGCGCGGGTTGACACTCGAAGAACTGGTCGCCCCGCCGGACGGCCTCAAGCACCGATTGCTCCGGGAGGCGTCGCGCTCGGAATTGGTAGCGGCGATGGGGCGCTCGATGTCGTTCATGGAACGCACGGGCACCTCGGACTTTATCGAGTTCCGGGAGGGCGGCCGGCGCGGCGTCGAGATGCTCCGCGAGGCCGCGGAGGGCCGCGCGCTCCGGCCGTTCGTGATGGGGCGTGGTGACGCAGACGACGTGCTGCCGGTGGCGGACGGCTACGGCGCGACGGGCGCGAACGACGACCAGTTCGGCGCGGAGCGCGACGCCGCGCGCGACGCGGGGAAACCGTTCGCGATTCACGCCGGCGAGCGCGACGCCAGCGACATCCATCCCGCCATCGACCTCGACCCCGACCTCCTCGTCCACATGGTGCACGCCGACCCCGAACACCTCACGCGCGTCACCGACAACGACATCCCCATCGCGGTCTGTCCGCGCTCGAACCTCACGACGGGCGTCGGCCTCCCCGACATCGCCGAACTGAGCGACTTCACGACGGTCGCGCTCGGCACGGACAACGTCTTCCTCAACAGCCCCTCGATGTTCCGGGAGATGGAGTTCGCGGCGAAGCTCAGCGACTGCACCGCGCCCGAGATACTGGGCATGGCAACCCGGAACGGCGCGGAGATACTCGACCGCAACTACGGCACCGTCGAGGAGGGCCGGGAGGCGCGCCTGCTCGTGCTGGACGGCGATTCGGACAACCTCGCGGGCTACCAGGACGCGGTGCGCGCGGTCGTGCGGCGCGCCGGTGCGAGCGACGTGAAGCGCGTCCTCCTCAAGAGTTAAGCCGCGTGCGAGCCATTCACACGTAAATGGGGCTCTACGACCGGGTTCTCGTGCCGACCGACGGCTCCGCGGAGACGCGTCGCGCGGTCGAACACGCCGTCTCGCTCGCGGCGGAACACGACGCCACCCTCCACGCCGTCTACGTCGTCAACACCGCGACGTTCGCTTCGTTGGGAGCGGAGACGACCACGGAGGGCGTCTCGGACCTGCTCGCGGACGAGGGCGAGGACGCGCTCGACGCCGTCGCCGAGGTCGCCAGCGAGGCGGGCGTCCCGGTCGAACGCGTGCTTCTCAACGGCACGCCGAGCCGCGAAATCGTCCGGTACGCCGAGGACAACGACATCGACCTCATCGTGATGGGAACGCACGGCCGCGGCGGCATCGACCGCCTCCTCCTCGGGAGCGTCGCGGAGAAGGTCGTGCGCTCCAGTCAGGTTCCCGTTCTCACCGTCCGCGTCGCGGACTAAACCGGCCGCAGGTGCTCGCAGTCGCCCGCGTGCACCACGCGGCGCTCCTCGCCCGTGTCGACGACGAGCGCGCCCGTCTCGGTCACGTCCACCGCGCGTCCGACTAAGTCCCCGTCCGGAAGGTGGACGCGGACGCGCCGCCCGAGCGTGCTCGTGCGCTCGCGCCACGCCGGCAGCACGCCGTCGAAGTCATCTCGGAGTTCGTCGAAGCGCTCCAGCACGCGCTGAACGAACACCCGGCGGTCGACCCGTCCCGCCTCTGAGCGGAGACTCGTCGCGCCCTCGTAGAGGTCCCCGGGGTCGACGTTCGCGTTCACGCCCACGCCCACCACCACCCACGACACCCGCCCCGACTCGCCCTCCATCTCCGTCAGAATCCCCGACAGCTTCCGCCCTCCAGAATCCTCCGACGTGCCCTCGTTCGCGTTGCTCACGAGACTGTCTCCGGACGACGCGTCCGGCGTGCCCTCGCTCGCGTTGCTCACGAGGACGTCGTTCGGCCACTTGATGGTCGCGTCCACGCCGTGTTCGCGCGCGGCGTCGGTGACGGCGACGGCCATCGCGAGCGTGAGGAGGGGGGCGCGGGCGGGCGGGATGTCGGGGCGGAGGACGGCGCTCAGCCAGATGCCGCCCGACGGCGACTCCCACGCGCGGTCGCGCCGACCACGCCCGCCCACTTGGCGGTCCGCGAGCACGACGACGTTCTCCCGGCCGTCGGTCGCGAGTTCTCGCGCTCGGTCGTTCGTGCTCCCCACGGTGTCGTGGTACTCCACGTCGAACGACGCGTCCAGCCCGAACGCGACGGCGTCCGCGCCGTACTCGGGTATCGCGGTGAGTTCGTAGCCGTCCTCGGTGCTCTCGACGCCGAACCCCTCGTCGCGGAGCGCCTCGACGTGCTTCCAGACGGCCGCCCGGGAGACGCCGAGTCGGTCGGCGAGCGTCGGACCCGTCACGGGGCCGTCCGCGAGCGCCGCGAGGACGGCCTGCCGGGTGTCAGTCATACCGGAAGCTAGGGCTGGGCGCGGTAAGAAGCCCGCGTTAGGCGACGTCGTTCCCGCGCTCACCGCGTCCGCGATTATTTTGTAGAGGATTCTGATCGACCCCGCGTAGACGATAGCGCCGCCGAGGAGCACGAGCGCGCCGCCGAGGAACAGCATGCTCGTGTTCGGCTCGGCGGCGTACCCGCACGACCGAAAATAAAGGTTGGGTCGCTTACTCGATGACGACGAGCACGTCGCCCATGTCGACGGATTCGCCCTCCGACACGACGACCTGCGTGACCGTTCCGCCGCTGGACGCGACCACGTCGTTCTCCATCTTCATCGCCTCCAGCACGAGGAGGACGTCGCCGGGCGCGACCTCGTCGCCCTCCGCCACGTCGACGGAGAGGATGGTGCCCTGCATCTCGGCTTCGACGCGCTCGCCGTCGCCCTCCACGACCACTTCGTCGTCGCTCTCGTCCGCGCCCTCAGCGCGCTCGGGGCGCTGTCCGGTACTCCCGTCGCCGCCCGCGGAGACCTCGATAGGTGCCGCGCCGCGCTCCTCCAGGTCGACGTCGAAGCGCTTACCGTTGACCTCGACGGTGAACTCGCGCTCCACCACGTCCCCCTCGCCGGACTCGGAGGTAGTCTCCGTCCCCCACGTCTCCTGGGCATCGGCGACGGCGTCCTGGTCGAGTTCCTCGTCCAGGTACTTTGTCGTGTGCTCGCCCGCGACGAACGCGTCGTCCGTCAGCATCAGGCGGTGGAAGGGAATGATGGTCGGAATGCCCTCGATCTCGTACTCGGCGAGCGCGCGCTGCGAGCGCTCGATGCACTCCTCGCGAGTGTTCCCCCAGACCACGAGTTTCGCGATCATCGAGTCGTAGTCCGTCACGAGGTCGTCGCCCTGCCGGAGCGCGTCGTCCATCCGCACGCCGATGCCGCCGGGCGTGTCGTAGGTTTCGAGCGTCCCGCCGGTCGCGGGCGCGAACTCCTCGGCGGCGTTCTCGGCGTTGATGCGGAATTCCATCGCGTGCCCGTCGAGGTCGACGTCGTCCTGCGCGAAGTCGAGCTCCTCGCCGGCCGCGATTTTGAGCTGCCACTTCACGATGTCGATGCCCGTCAGTTCCTCCGTGACGGTGTGTTCGACCTGAATCCGCGTGTTGACTTCGAGGAAGTAGAAGTCGGCGTCCGCGTCGAGCACCTCGCCCGCGCCCTCCTCGCGGGTGTCCTCGACGAGGAACTCGAACGTCCCCGCGTTGTAGTAGTCCGCGGCGTCCGCGCCCCGGCGCGCCGCCTCGCCGATCTGCTCGCGGAGGTCGTCCGTCAGCGCCGGACTCGGCCCCTCCTCGATGACCTTCTGGTGGCGGCGCTGGAGGCTGCAGTCGCGCTCGCCGAGGTGGCGGACGTTCCCGTGGTGGTCCGCGACGATCTGGACCTCGATGTGACGGGGATTCTCCAGATAACGTTCGAGGTACACGGTGTCGTTGTCGAAGTACGCCTCGCCCTCGCGCTGCGCGGATTCGAGTTTGTCCGCGACCTCGTCCGGCCCGTGCACGACCTTCATCCCGCGACCGCCCCCGCCGCCCTCCGCCTTGATGGCGACCGGATAGCCGTGCTCCTCGCCGAACGCCTCGACTTCCTCAGGGTCCGTCACCGGGTCGGTCGTTCCGGGGACGATTGGGACGTCGGCGGCGGACATCGACTTGCGCGCCTGCGTCTTCTCGCCGAGGCGGCGCATCGAGTCGCTGCGCGGCCCGACCCACGTCACGCCCTCCGCGTCCTCGACCTTCCCCGCGAACTCCGCGTTCTCCGCCAGGAAGCCGTAGCCGGGGTGGATGGCGTCCGCGCCCGCCTGCTGGGCCGCGTCGATGACGGCCTCGTGGTCGAGGTAGGAGTCCGCCGCCCGCGCGGGCCCGATGTTGTACGCCTCGTCCGCGTACCGGACGTGGCCCGCGTGCTTGTCCGCCTCGCTGTACACGGCGACGGTGTCGATACCGAGTTCCTCGCACGCGCGCATCACTCGCACGGCGATTTCCCCGCGGTTCGCCACCAAAACCTTCTCGAACATAGATGGGGGTTCACTCACCGGCCTACTCATTGTGTCGGTTCAACGTGAGTCGAGACGGGAACCGATACCACTAACCGGCCCACCCCCACCAGTGGGTGAAGGATGACCGTACGCGCCTGGCTCACCGCCACGTTCGACCTCGACGACCACGACACCGACTTCAGAACGGAGATTCTCGCGGGACTGACGACGTTCCTGACGATGAGCTACATCGTCGTCGTCAACCCCGCGATACTCGCCGCGACGGAGGACAAACCCGGCATCGCGATTCCCGGATACACCGTGTCCGAAGTCCAGCAAATGCTCGCCGTCGTCACCATTCTCGCCTCCGCCGCGGCGATACTCGTGATGGCGTTCTACGCGAACCGACCGTTCGCCCTCGCACCGGGCCTCGGCCTGAACGCCTTCTTCGCGTACACGGTCATCGGCGTGATGGGAATCCCCTGGCAGACCGCGCTCGCCGCCATCGTCACCGAGGGCGTCCTCTTCATCGTCCTCACCGCCGTCGGCGCACGCGAATACGTCGTGAAGCTCTTCCCCCAGCCGGTGAAGTTCGCCATCGCGAGCGCGCTCGGGCTCTTCCTCGCCATTATCGGCCTTGAGGGAATGGGCGTCATCGTCAGCCACCCCGACACCATCGTCACGCTCGGAAACATCGCCCAGAACCCGGTCACCGTGCTCGCCGTGCTCGGCCTGTTCGCCACGCTCGCCCTCCACACGCGGGACGTGCGCGGCGCGATAATCCTCGGCGTGCTCACGACCACCGCCGTCGGCTGGGCCGTCGCGTCGCTCGGCATCGCCCCACAGCTCGCCCCATCCGTCCCCGAGCCCCAGTACGACATCACGCCGCTCGCCGGCGCGTTCGTCGAGGGCTTCCAGCACGTCGAGGCGTTCGGGTTCGCGCTCGTCGTGTTCACGTTCTTCTTCATCGACTTCTTCGAGACCGCCGGCACCCTCACCGGCGTCAGTCAGGTCGGCGGCTTCCTCGACGAGGACGGCAACCTCCCCGAGATGGAAAAACCCCTGATGGCAGACGCGATCGGCACGACCGTCGGCGGCATGCTCGGCACGTCCACCGTCACCGCCTACATCGAATCCGCCACCGGCGTCGAAGCCGGCGGCCGGACGGGCCTGACCGCGCTCGTCGTCGGCCTCCTGTTCCTGCTCGCGCTCGCGTTCGTCCCGCTCGCCGCCGCCGTCCCCCTCTACGCGAGCCACATCGCGCTCGTCGTCGTCGCCATCATCATGCTCGGGAACGTCAGCGAGGTCGACTGGGACGACCCGACGCACGCCGTGCCCGCCGGCCTCACCATCATCGTGATGCCGTTCACGTACAGCATCGCGTACGGCATCGCCGCCGGCATCGTCTCCTATCCCCTCATGAAAGCCGCCGCGGGCGAGTACGACGAGGTCAGCCTGGGCCAGTGGCTGCTCGGTGCCGCCTTCGTCTTCTACTTCGCCGTCCGCACCAGCGGCGTTCTCGCCACAATCTAAGACCCCGGAACTCGAAGGACGGGTATGCTCGATTCGACGGGAATCTTCGTCTCCGCGGTCGCGTTCAGCGCGCTCGCGTGGGCGGCGCTGATACCGACGCCCGCGCTCGCTGCGTACCCGCTCGCCGCCGCCACCGCCGGCGCGCTCGTCGTGTTCGCCGCCGGCGCGGCGAGCGGCCGATACCGCTAGAAGCGCTCCGTTCGTCCCGCCGCACTCCACGCGTCAGTCGGCGCGCCGTCCGGCACCCGGACTTCGCGGGACTGGAGGTTGGCCACGCGACCAGCGAACCCCCAGCGCTCGCCGTCCCACGACGGTTCGTCGGTCTCGGCGGCGGCCGCTGCGGCCGCGGCTTCCCGGTCGCGGAGGTGCGCGCTCACCGCCGCCGCGATGGCCGCGGCCTCGTCCTCGCTCGCGTCGTCCGGGAGCGAGACGTTATAGCGGGATGTTTCCATGTTTCTTCTCGGGCTGGTCCACCCGCTTGCCTTCGAGCATTTCGAGGTCGTCGATGAGCCGCGGCCGCGTTTCCTGCGGTTCGATGACGTCGTCGAGGTAGCCGCGGTCGGCAGCAGTGTACGGGTTCGCGAACTTCTCGCGGTACTCGTCGATAAGTTCCTCGCGCTTCGCGTCGGGGTCGTCGGCCTCCGCGAGCTCCTCGCGGTAGAGGACGTTCACCGCGCCCTTCGGCCCCATCACGGCGATTTCGGCCGACGGCCACGCGTAGTTCACGTCCGCGCCGATGTGCTTCGACGCCATCACGTCGTACGCGCCGCCGTACGCCTTCCGCGTGATGACCGTCATCAGAGGGACGGACGCCTCGCTGAACGCGTAGAGGAGTTTCGCGCCGTGGCGAATGATTCCGTTGTGTTCCTGGTCGGTGCCGGGCAGGAACCCGGGCACGTCCACGAACGTGAGTATGGGGATGTTGAAGGAGTCGCAGAACCGCACGAACCGACTGCCCTTCTCGGACGCCTCGATGTCGAGCGTCCCCGCGTTCACTCGGGGCTGGTTCGCGACGATGGCGACGCTCCGGCCGTCCAGTCGCGCGAACCCGACGACGAGGTTCTTCGCGAAGTTCTCCTGCACCTCGAAGAACGATCCCTCGTCCACCACGGAGTCGACGACGTTCGTCACGTCGTACGGCTTCCGGGGCTGGTCGGGGACGATGCTCTCCAGTTCCTCGTCGCGGCGCTCGGGGTCGTCCCAGGGTTCGACGCGCGGCGGGTTCTCGACGTTGTTCTGCGGGAGATAGGAGAGGAGGCGGCGGATGTTGTCGAGCGCGTCCTCCTCGGAGTCCTCGGCGAAGTGCGCGACGCCCGACGTGCTGGAGTGCGTGGTCGCGCCGCCGAGTTCCTCGAACCCGACTTCCTCGCCAGTGACGGTCTCGATGACGTCGGGGCCGGTGATGAACATGTGACTGGTGTCCTTCACCATGAACACGAAGTCCGTGATGGCGGGCGAGTAGACCGCGCCGCCAGCGCACGGCCCCATGATGGCCGAAATCTGGGGGATGACGCCGGACGCCTGCTGGTTCCGGTGGAAGATGTCCGCGTACCCGGCGAGCGCGTCAACGCCCTCTTGGATGCGTGCGCCGGCGGAGTCGTTCAGGCCGATGACGGGCGCGCCGACCTCCATCGCCTTGTCCATCACCTTCGTCACCTTCTCCGCGAACACCTCGCCGAGACTCCCGCCGAACACGGTGAAGTCGTGCGCGAACACGAACACCTTCCGCCCGTTGACCTCGCCGTATCCCGTCACGACGCCGTCTCCGGGAATCTGGTCTTCCTCCATCCCGAAGTTGTGGCTGCGGTGGGTTCGGAGTTGGTCGAACTCCTGGAAGGTGTCGTCGTCGAGGAAGTAGTCGATTCGTTCGCGCGCCGTCATCTTCCCCTTCTCGTGCTGGGACTCGATGCGGTCCTCGCCGCCGCCCTTCGCGGCCTCGGCCTTCTTCTCGCGGAGCTCCTCGATGCGGTCGTCCATCGTCATCGACTCGAACACCCTGTCATTACGCGAGCCAACGACCAGCAGTCAAAAAGGCGTTCCGACCTTGCCATACCGTCCCACTACCTGCGGTCAGCCGAGGAAGACCGCGGATTCGAGGACACCCCCCACCACGAGGAGTTCCTGAACGCCGAGGACGAGCGTCAGGAGGATACCGGCCGGGATGACGATTCGAACGAACCACAGCCAGACCGTGTTGAACGTCGCGCTCACGCCCGACCCCTGCGTGAGTTCGTCCACCGCGCCGGACGGATAGACCCAGCCGATGAACAGCGCGAGCAGGAGGACGGCAGCAGGGAGGAACAGGTCGTACGCGAGGAGGTTGAACCACATGAGGTAATCGGAGTAGAGCGCGGACGGAACCCCAAGTAGGAAGACGAGCGCTCCGACGCCGACCGCGACGGTAGGTCGACTGTAGGACGTGTTCTCAACCGCGAACGACGTGACGACTTCGAGGAGGCTGATGGCGCTCGACAGCGCGGCGAGCAGGAGGACGAAGAAGAACACGACGCCGACGAGTTCGCCGGATGGAATCTGCCCGAACGCGCCGCCGAGCGTCTTGAACGCCGTTCCCGAGCCACCCGAGCCAGGTTCGATGCCGAGATTGAACAGGATTGGGAAGACGACGAATCCCGCGAGCAGTCCGACGAGCGTGTTGAAGATGACGATGATACCGCCGTCGCGGGGAAGGCTGTCGTCGCGGCCGAGGTAGGAGGAGTACGCGATCATCGCACCCATCCCGAGTGAGAGCGTGAAGAACGCCTGTCCGACCGCCGAGGGGAGGATGGACGCGATATTGTTGACGATGACGTCGACGTCCGGCGAGAGGTAGTACTCGTAGCCCGCGCCCGCGTTCGCGAGCGTCGACGCCCAGACGCCGAGGCCGAGCAGGAGGACGACGATGCTCGGGACCATCACCTTCGCGGAGCGCTCGATGCCGTCCTCGACACCGAACGCGACGATACCGATGACGAGCAGCATGAACACCGCGTGCAACGCGACCGCTTCGGGACCGGTCGCGACGGCGTTGAAGTACCCGGTCGCGTCACCGAAGTACGCGCCGGTGACGCTTCCGCCGAGGTAGCGCAGCACCCAGCCGCCGATAACGCTGTAGAAGGAGAGAATCCAGAACGCGGTGAACGTCCCGACGATGCCCGCGACGGCCCACGCGCCGTGGCCGAGTTCGCGGAAGGCGTCTATCGGGTTCCGCCGGCTCCGTCGGCCGACGACGAACTCCATGAGTATCGCGGGGAAGCCGATGAGGAAGACGACGGCGAGGTAGACGACGAGGAACGCCGCGCCGCCGTTCTGTCCGGCTTGGAACGGGAATCCCCAGATGTTTCCGAGACCGACTGCGCTACCGACCGCCGCGAGGATGAACCCGAGACGGCTCTCCCAGGTCTCTCGTTCTGCCATAGTGTATCACGACAATCGACCACCCGGATACTTAAGCGCATAGAAGGACGCCCAGGAAACCGCTCGTGCGAGCCCGATTACTTCCGGATCAGACACTTACGGCGTGATGACGAGCTTCCCGAACACGGAGTCGTTCAGCACGGCGTCCTGCGCGGCCCCGGCCTCGTCGAGGTCGTACGTCCGCGACACCTCGGGCGCGAGGAGGCCCGCCGACAGCAGGCGCGCGAGCCGACCGAGAACCGCCGAGATGTCGGGCGTGTTGAACATGCTCATCAGCGACACCGTGAGCTCCGCGCGGCGCGCCGCCGTGATGTCGGAGAACCCCGCGGCGGCCGTGGTGTTCCCGATGCCGACGAGCCGCGCGCCCTGCGCGGCGACCGCCGCGTCGAAGTCGAGGTACTCGTCCAGCCGGTGGTCGAGAATCACGTCCGGCCGCCCCGCCTCCACGACCGCGTCCGCGAGGTCGTCGCGCTCGTAATCGAGCACGACGTCCGCGCCCAGATTGGGGAGCGAGCGGCCGTACTCCTCGTTCGCGGTCGCGAGCACGGTCGCGCCCGCGGCGTCCGCTATCTGGACCGCGACGTGTCCGACGCCGCCGCTCCCGCCGTGAATCAGGCACGTCTCCGCCGGGTCGAGGTTCGCGTGGTCGACGAGCGCGCGCCACGCCGTCACGCCCACCAACGCGACCGCCGCGCCCTCCGCGTACGACACGCCGTCCGGGAGCCGCGCGAGCTGGTCGGGTCGCGCGACCGCGTACTCCGCGTACGTCCCCTGCTGGGTGCGCCCCAGACCGGTTCCGAACACGCGGTCGCCCTCGCTGAACGCCGTGACGTTCGCGCCGACGGACTCGACGACGCCCGCGAGGTCGGCGCCCGGCGTCATCGGGAACGCCGGCGGCTCCCGGTTCCCCCGGCGGCTGTACGTGTCAACGGGGTTCACGCCCGCGGCGGCCACCTGCACCAGTACCTCGTCCGGCCCGGGCGTCGGCGTCGGCACGTCCTCGACGCGAAGCACGTCCGAGCCCCCTGTTTCGTGGAATTTGACTGCGCGCATACGCCGACTCGTCGCCGCGAACCCCGATAAGTGTTCGTCGTTCCCGGAGTGGTACGCTTGCACAAATGGACGGCTTTAAGCGACGGCCGACGGGAGTAACGAACGCACATGAGGCTTCACGAATATCAGGCGAAGGACGTATTCGCCGACGCCGGTATCCCGACGCCCGGCTCGGAGGTCGCGTCCACCGTCGACGACGTCGTCTCCATCGCGGAGCGACTCGGGTATCCTGTCGCGGTGAAGGCGCAGGTTCACGTCGGCGGACGGGGGAAAGCCGGCGGTATCAAGCTCGCCGAGGACAGCGACGAAGCCCGTGAGGCTGCCGAGGACATCCTCGGAATGGACCTCAAGGGCTACACCGTCGAGAAGGTCCTCGTCGAGGAAGCGGTCGACTTCACGAACGAACTCTACGTCGGCGTGACGATGGACCGCGGCGAGGGCAAGCCCGTCGCGATGGTGTCCACCAAGGGCGGCGTCAACATCGAGGAGGTCGCCGAGGAGGACCCCGACGCTATCGCCCGCGAACACATCGACCCCGCGTTCGGCATGCATCCCTATCAGGCGCGGAAGGTCGTCTACGACGCCGGCGTCGACAAGGCCGTCGCGCGTGACGTGGCGAGCATCCTGACGACGCTCTACGACCTCTGGGCGTCCAAGGACGCCGCGGACGCCGAAATCAACCCGCTGATGGTCACGAGCGACGACGAAGTCGTCGCCGCGGACGCCGTCCTCAACATCGACGAGGACGCGCTGTTCCGTCACCCCGACCTCGCGGAGATGGAAGACGAAGCGGCAGGCGACGAACTCGAAGCGAAGGCGAACGAGTACGGCTTCGACTACGTCCGCCTCGACGGCAACGTCGGCATCATCGGGAACGGCGCCGGTCTCGTCATGACCACGCTCGACCTCGTCGACCACTACGGCGGGAAGCCCGCGAACTTCCTCGACATCGGCGGCGGCGCGAAAGCCGAGCGCGTCGCGAACGCCCTCGACATGGTGTTCAGCGACGAGAACGTCGACTCCGTCGTGTTCAACATCTTCGGTGGTATCACGCGCGGTGACGAAGTCGCGAAGGGCATCAACGAAGCCCTCGAACAGTTCGACGAGATTCCGAAACGCGTCGTCGTCCGGCTCGCCGGCACGAACGCCGCGGAAGGCCGCGAAATCCTGAACGACGAGCTCGTCACCGTCGAAGAAACCCTCGAAGGCGCCGTGCAGCGCGCCGTCGAATACGCGGAGGAAGACCAATGAGTATCCTAGTTGACGAAGACACCCGCGTCGTGGTACAGGGTATCACGGGCGGCGAAGGCAAGTTCCACACCGAACAGATGCTCGAATACGGGACGAACGTCGTCGCCGGCACCTCGCCCGGCAAGGGCGGCCAGGAAGTCGCCGGCGTCCCCGTCTACGACACGGTCGACGAAGCCGTCGAAGCGGAGGACGCCGACGCGTCCGTCGTGTTCGTCCCGCCGGCGTTCGCCGCTGACGCCATCTTCGAGGCGCTCGACACGAGCCTCGACCTCGTCGTCGCCATCACGGAAGGCATCCCGACGCAGGACATGGCGAAAGTGAACAAGCGCCTGCAGGAAGTCGACACCCGCCTCCAGGGCCCGAACTGCCCCGGCATCATCACGCCCGGCGAGTCGAAGCTCGGCATCCTTCCCGGCAACATCTTCGAGTCCGGGAACGTCGGCCTCGTCTCCCGCTCCGGCACCCTCACCTATCAGGTCGTCGACACGCTCACGTCCCGGGGTATCGGCCAGACCACCGCCATCGGCATCGGCGGCGACCCCATCATCGGCACGGACTTCATCGACGCCCTCGAAGCGTTCGAGAACGACCCCGACACGGACGCGGTCGTCATGTGCGGCGAAATCGGCGGCGAGGACGAGGAAGAGGCCGCCGCCTACATCGCCGAGAACATGGACACGCCCGTCGCCGGGTTCATCGCCGGCCGCACCGCACCCCCCGGAAAGCGCATGGGGCACGCCGGTGCAATCGTCTCCGGCAGCGGCACCGGTACCGCCGAATCGAAGATCAACGCCCTCAACGACGCTGGCGTCCCCGTCGGCGACACCCCCGCGGAAGTCGTCGACCACATCGAAGACCTGCTCTAGCAACCCCTAAACGGTCGCCGGAGGCGACCGTTTACCCGTTGCAGATCCCCACCCGACCGCGCGGCGGTTGGGTCGAATCGCGACTGCGTTTTTCTTGCGGAATATCGAGCGGTCGATACCGTCGTGGGCGGTCGTGTTGCTACTCGGCGAGGAGTTCGTCGAGGAGGTTGCGGTGGGCGGCGCGGAGGTGCTGGTGGAAGGTCGCGGGCGCGATGTCGAGTGCGTCGGCGAGGTCGTCGCCGCTCGCGTCGCGCGGCCACTCGAAGTAGCCGTTCTCGTAGGCGGCAGTGAGGACCGTTCGCTGGCGGTCGGTGAGCGCGTCGAGCGCATCCTCGTGGGTCGCGTCGGCGCGGTCGATTTCGCGCTTCGACGCAATGGAGACTGTGGCGGCGACGGCGTCAAGACGGTCCACGACGGCGGGGATGGTCGCACCGGGCGCGAGTCGCGCGGTGAGTTGGGCCGTGCCGTTCTCCACGCTGCCGTCGGCGAGCGTCGCGCCCACGTCTGCGAGCGCACCGAGCACCGACCCGGCGGGGCGCGTCGTCTCCACGACCACGCCGCCGGACGGCGGTTCGGACACTCGAACGGTGTCGTCCGTCGCGTTCCGAACGCGTTCCGCGGTCGCGTCCGGGCCGGTGATGCCGAACGTCACAGTGAACCCCGCGGATTCGTCGGTGTAGCCGAGCATCGTCGCGCGACAGTCGAGGTCGCGGGTCGCGTCGTAGGGGAACAGTCCGGCGTCCGTGACGCGGAGGTCGAGTTCCACGAGGCGGCCCGCGTGGAGGCGACGCCGGCGTTCCGACGCCGCCAGCCCCGCGCCGACGAGCGCGCCGACCTCGGACAGCATCCCTACGAACGCCGGGGGGAGAGCGTCCTCGCGCGCGGCGTGCGTGACGAGAACGCCGTACAGGGCGTCGCTCCACTGGAGCGGAACGGCCGCGACCCGTTCGACGCCACGGGCCTCCGCGGCCGTTCGGCGTTCCTCGTCGGCGACCGCGTCGACGGACGCGACGGCGGGTTCGCGGTCGGCGAGCGCGCGCCCGACCGGCCCGCCCTCCCCGCCCGTAGTCGGTTCCAACGCGCGCTCGAAGTTGTCGTCGAGTGGCGCGGCCGCTCGCGGTTCGACGGAGGCAGTCATCCGCCGCGTCCCGAGCCACGCGTACGACACGCCCTCGACGCCCGCGACCGCCTCGCAGACGCCGTCTTCGAGGTCGCTCCGGCCGGACGCCTCGACGAGGCGGTCACATACCCGGTGGAAGAGCGCGTTCTCCCGGGAGAGCCGCGAGTCCATACCGAGAGTGCGGTACGCCGACACTTAGGCGCGTTGTCCGACCTCGCGGAAACCGCACCACACTTCTCCCCCGCCCGCGTACCCGACTCCATGTCCGTGTTCGGCTCGGTTCGCGCGTTCCTCAATCGGTTCGTTCACCCGTGGATCGCCGCCATCGTGCTCTCCGGGCTCTCCCTCATCACCGTCGCCGCGGTCGCGGCCGTCGTCGCGGTCGCCGCGGGGAACCTCGGCTACTATCGGTTCGAAGCGCGGTTCGTCCCGCTCTCCGCGCTCGTCTCCCTCCTCGGCATCCTCGTCATCGCGGTCTGCATACTCTACCTCGCCGTTCTCCGCGTCCTCCAGGTCGCCGGGCTGGCGGAGAGGAAAACACCCTAGTGGCGGCCCGTCGAGTACGCGAACGAATGCAGACCACCCACCGCACGCTCGCCGCGGACGCCCGCGACATGGCCGCCATCCCCGACGGCTCGGTGGACCTCGTCGTCACCTCACCCCCGTACCCGATGATAGAGATGTGGGACGACCTCTTCCGCGAGGCCGACCCCGCGGTCGGGGACGCGCTCGACGCCGCGGACGGCGAGGCGGCGTTCGAGCGGATGCACGCCCAGTTGGACGCGGTCTGGGACGAACTCGCGCGCGTCCTCGCCGAGGGCGGTATCGCGTGCGTGAACGTCGGGGACGCCACGCGGAACCTGGACGAGTTCCGCGTCTACCCGAACCACGCCCGCGTCACGAGCGCGCTCACGGAACGCGGGCTGAGCCCGCTCCCCGAAATCGTCTGGCGGAAACCGACGAACAGCGCCGCGAAGTTCATGGGGAGCGGGATGCTCCCGCCGAACGCGTACGTCACGCTCGAACACGAGTACGTCCTCGTCTTCCGCAAGGGCGGGAAGCGCGGGTTCGAGCCGATGGACGACGACCGCTACGCGTCCGCGTACTTCTGGGAGGAGCGAAACGAGTGGTTCAGCGACCTCTGGACGGACATCACGGGCGAACTCCAGTCGGTCGAGAACGCCGACCGCGAGCGCTCCGCGGCCTTCCCGTTCGAACTCCCCTACCGCCTCGTGAACATGTACTCGACGCGCGGCGATCTCGTTCTCGACCCCTTCTGGGGAACCGGCACCACCACGACCGCCGCGATGTGCGCCGGCAGGAACTCCGTCAGCTACGAACTCGACGCGTCGCTCGTCGAGCGGTTCGCGGACACCGTCTCGGCGCTCCCGGAGCGCTCGCGAACCGTGGCGCGCGAGCGCCTCGACGCCCACCGCGCGTACGTCGAACGAACCGACGACGACCTCGCGTACGACGCGTCGAACTACGACGTTCCCGTCCGCACCAAGCGCGAACGCGACATCCAACTCTACGCAGTCACCGACATCGAAGCCATCGAGGACGGCTACCGCGCCACCCACACCCCGGTCTGAGCCGCCCGAGATTCGTCCGAACGGCCGCTCGCTTTTTGTCGCGCGCGCCGGAACGCCCGACTGATGGGTGAGCACGCGATTCCGAAGGGCGTCGACCGCGACACCCTCCTCGACATCATCTCGGGGTGGGCGGCGGCCGGCGCGACCGACGGCCCGGTGTACACGAAGGACGCGGCGAGCGAACTCGACGTGAGCGACGCCGTCGGCCGACAGACGCCGTTCCTCGAATCCCTCAGCGTTCTCGAACCCGACGGCCAACAGCACGAACTCACCGCGGACGGCGGCCGATTCGCGAGCGCGCTCCGGGACGGCGACGAGGACGCCGCGCGCGACCACGCCCGACGCCTCCTCGACGACTGGCCGCCCACCGCAGACATCCGCGGCGTCCTCCGCGACAACCCACTCACCGAGGACCGCCTCCACGCCTTGCTCGCCGCCATCACCGGCCACGAACCCGAGGGACGCGCCGACACCGGCCTCCACACGCTCCTCGACCTCTACGACTGGGCGGGCGTGCTCGACCGCGACGACGACACCTACCGACTCCCCGACGACGCGAACGAGACTCAGCCCACCGACCTCGACAGCCTGGTGACCACGCTCCTCGCGAGCGACGCGCTCGACGTGAACACCGACCCCGGAACCCAAGCCGGAAGCGACGCGCTCGCGCTCAGCCTCGACCTCAGTCTCGACGCCGAACCCGACGAAATCGAAGCCCTCGTGCGCGCAATCCGCCGCGGCCTCACCGACGAAAACTAGTCCAGTTGCCGCCACCGCGACGACGTGCTGAGCGCCGTCACCACGCCCTGCACGTCCCGCTGCGTCGTCTCGTAGAACCGCTCGCGACCGACCGGCGTCCGCACCCGCAACAGCACCGTCTCCCGCGTCGCCACGAACACCGACACCTCCCACGACGACCCCACGGTCCCCCACCGACCGCGGAGCGACGACGCCGCAGCATCGGCGACCTGCGACCCATTCTCCCAGTTCTCCCGCGACACCCGAGACACCTCGAACGGCACCACCTCGGGCAACCGCGCACGCGACCCACCAGCGGAACCACGACTAGGCATACCACACCAACCGCGCTCCACCGACAAAAATTGTCGGAATCACTGCGCACGGATTCGTCGCTCACTGAACGTTCACGACAGAAGACAGTGGGTCGGGGCGGATTCGAACCGCCGGCCTGCTCCGTGTGAAGGAGCCGTCATAACCGAACTAGACCACCGACCCTCACTCATCGGTAGTCGGGTGGAAAACTTAAGACTGCTTATTCCGACCGGGCGTTGTTGGGGCGGTCGCGAGACGTAGTGCGGTCGTCCTGGGCGGTCGTACCGGTGCGTTCGGCGTGGTGTCGGCGGCCACCGCAGCAATATTTTAGGCTGACCTAAATCGGAACGCTTTAGTCGTTGTTAGGCGTGCCTAAAACTAGCGTCGGTTGGCATCACTTCCGGCGTTGTCTGTCCCACTCCGGCGGCTATCACAACCGCTTTCACGCCGCCGGAACACCCCATTCCTATGCCAGAGACGGAGTGGTCCCCGTGAGCGACATCCAGCGCGTCGCACGCGGCGACCAGCACGCCGACCTCGTCGTCCGCGGCGGCCGCGTCTACCGCCCCGAAACCCGACAGTTCGACAGCGTGGCCGTCGCGGTCGTGGACGGCACTGTCGCCGCGCTCACCGACGACCCCGACCGCGTCACCGGCCCCGACACCACCGTCGTCGAAGCCAGCGAGAAAGCCGTCGTCCCCGGGTTCGTGGACGCTCATACCCACGTCGACCTCCACCAGGCGTTCGACTACGCGTACCAGTACGCGCTCCGCGGCGGCACCACCACGCTCGTCACCGAACTCGCGTCCTGGGGCGAACTCGCCGGCCCCGACGCCGTCGACGCGATGCTCGACGCCACCCGCGACCTCCCCGTCTCCGTCTACACCACCGTCCCGCCCGGCCCCTGCCTCGACACGTTCACCAGCCCGCTCTGCACGCCCGACGACCTCGCCGCCACCCTCGACCGCGACCGCGTCGTCGGCGTCGGCGAAGCCGCGTGGATTCACGCCGTCGGCGAACCGAGTCCCGTCCACGACCTCTACGACGCCGCGCACGACCGCGGGCTCACCGTCGGCTCCCACGCCGCCGGCTGCCGCGGCGATGCGCTCGCGGAACTCGCGACATGGGTGGACGACGACCACGAATCCATCAGCGGCCGCGACCACGTCGCCAGAGTCGAGAACGGCGTCCACAGCATCGCGCGCGTCGGCACCATCCGCGACGACGCGGAAGCCCTCGGCGAGGCCTACGCGGACGTCGGGGACGCCGACTTCTCGCTCTCCACCGACGGCACGTGGCCGCGCGACCTCGTTGACGGCGCGATGGACACCGCCGTCGAGCGCGCAATCGAGGAAGGCGTCGACCCCGTGGACGCGCTCCGGATGGCCACGCTCACGCCCGCGAAGCACTTCGGACTGGACGGGAAGGGCACGCTCGCGCCGGGCTCGGACGCCGACATCCTCGTCCTCGACTCGTTGGACGACGTGGACGTCTCCACCGTCGTCGCGGGCGGCGAGGTCGTCGTGGACACCCACGACCTCCAAGTCAGCCCTCGACCCCACGACTACCCCGAAGACGCGTCCGACACTACGCCCCGACTCCCCGACGACTTCCTCACGGTTCCAGCGCCCGACGACGCCGAGCGCGTGCGCGCCATCAAGCACGAGGGCGGCCTCCTCACCTCGGAGACGACCGTCACGCCGGACGTTCGGAACGGCGAACTGCACGCGAACCCGGACGCGGGCGTGCTGAAGGCCGCGCTCTACGACCGGAGCCCCGCGGACCGCGGCGGGTTCGTCGGCTTCCTCACCGGCGTCGGCATGGACGCGGGAGCGGTCGCGACCACCATCACGTGGGAGACCGCGGGCGTGCTCGCCGTCGGCACGAACGACACGGACATGCGAACTGCGGCCGACCGCCTCGCCGACCTCGGCGGTGGCTGGGTCGTCGTCGAGGACGGCGAGGTCGTCACGGAACTCCCCGCGCCGCTCTACGGCTTCTGCACCACGCTGGACGTGACCGAAACCGAACAACACATCGGCGCCGTCGACGAAGCCCTCCGACGCATCGGCGTCACCGCCGACCGGCCGTTCCTCGCGCTCCAGACGCTCACGTTCGTCGGCGTTCCCGCGCTCAAACTCACCCCGGACGGCTACGCGGACGTGAAGAACAGGGAGACCGTCGGGCTCAGTACGTAGGCGACTCCTCGGGCACGCCCTCGCGGGCGTTCACGAGGCGCGCGAACTCGAACAGCGCGTCCGACAGCCGATTCAGGTACGCGACCGCTTCCTCGTTTATCTCCTCCTCGCCGGCGAGCGCGACGACGCGGCGCTCCGCGCGCCGACACACCGACCGCGCGTGATGGAGTTTCGCCCCCGCCTCGCTCCCACCGGGGAGGACGAAGCGCTGTAACGGCTCCAGTTCCTCGTCCGCGGTGTCGATGAACGACTCCACCTGCGCGGTGTGTTCCTCCGCCACCACCGGGTCGCCCTCCTCCGGTTCGGGGTTCGCGAGGTCGGCCTGCACGACGTGCAGGTGGTTCTGAATCGTCTCCAGCCAGCCGTCCACGTCCTCGTAGCCCGTCGGTCGCACCGTCCCGAGCAGCGAGTTCGCCTCGTCCACCGTCCCGTAGGCCTCGATGCGGTGGCTCGTCTTCGACACCCGCGACATGTCCCGGAGGTCCGTCTGCCCCTCGTCGCCGCGCTTCGTGTAAATCTTCATCTCAGGCCTCCGCCCGCGGCGCGAGCGTCCGCTCCACGTACTCCAGAATGTTGCTGCTCTCCGGCATCGTCACGCCGCGCTCCTCGTCGATGAGGACGGGAACGGCGCGCTGGCCGCTCACGCGCTTGACCTCGTTGCGCTTCGAGTGCAAGCCCTCCACCCACTTCGTGTCGTAGTCGATACCGTGGTCGTCGAGGGCGTCATGAACCCGCTGGCAGTACGGACACCCGTCGAGCGAGTACAGCACGAGGTCACTCATACACGAAACTGGGACGGCCGGCCACATAGAAGTTTCCGGGCAAGATAGCAGTAGTCAAGTGGACGAGTAGACTACGCGACTGTAGATGATAGACCGCACCTACACCGGCGACGTGACGCCGGAGATGGACGGCGAGACCGTCGCCGTCGCGGGGCACGTCCACGAACTCCGCGACCTCGGCGGCCTCGTCTTCGTCATCGTCCGCGACCGCGACAGCCTCCTGCAGGCCGTGTTCAAGGAGGACCGCGAACCCGAGCTATTCGAGGCCGCAGAAGACCTCGGCGCGGAGGACGTCGTCCGCATCGAGGGCGAAGTCACGGAGTCCGGGCAGGCCCCGGGCGGCGTCGAACTCGTCCCCGAATCCCTCGACCTCATCGACGAGGCGGACGCCCCGCTCCCGCTCGAAATCTCGAAGGACGTCGACGCCGACCTCTCCACGCGCCTCGACAACCGCGGCATCGACCTCCGCCAGCCCGACGTGAAAGCCATCTTCACCCTGAAGTCGGTGCTGATGGACGCGATGGAGGACTGGTTCGAACAGGAGGGCTTCGTCGACGTGGACACCCCCCTCATCTCGAAGGGCGGCGCGGAGGGCGGCGCGGAACTGTTCCCCGTCGTCTACTACGAGGAGGAAGCCTTCCTCTCCCAGAGCCCCCAGCTCTACAAGCAGATCCTGATGGCGTCCGGATTCGACAAGATCTACGAGACGGGCACGGCGTTCCGCGCGGAGGACTTCGCGACCAGCCGCCACGTCTCCGAAATCGCGATGTTCGACGTCGAACTCGCGTACATCGAGGACCACAACGACGTGATGGACGTGCAGGAGGAGAGCCTCCGCTACGCGCTCGAACAGGTCGCGGAGCACGCCGCACCCGAACTCGACGAACTCGGCGTCGACCTCACCGTCCCCGACGAGGACTTCCCGCGCGTCACGTTCGACGAGGCGCTCGACATCCTCGAAGACGAGTTCGGGCACTTCCCGGACGACCCGACCGACCTCGACACGAAGGGCGAGAAACTGCTCGGCGAGTACTTCGAAGACCAGGGTCATCCCGCCTTCTTCGTCGTCGGCTACCCCGACGAGAAGTTCTACTACATGCAGAACGTCGAGGGCGACGACATCGCCTCCCGGAAGTTCGACCTCATCTACAAGGGCCAGGAGCTCTCCTCGGGCGGCCAGCGCCAGCACGACGTGGACGCGATGCGCGAGATGATGCAGGCGGAGGGCGTGGACGAGTCGAACTTCGAGTTCTACCTCAACGCCCTGAGCTACGGCACGCCGCCCCACGGCGGGTACGGCCTCGGTATCGACCGGCTCGTCCAGCAGGTCTGCGAGCTCGAGAACATCAAGGAGGCGATCCTGTTCCCGCGCGACCCGAACCGCCTCGCGCCCTAAAGCCGGCAGCGCGCGCTCACTCGCGAACGCCTTTTCTCGCGGCGACGAATCCTCCGGGTATGCGCGTACTACTGCTCGGCGCGAGCGGACGCATCGGCCACCGAATCACGGACGAACTCCTCGACCGCGGCCACACCGTCACCGGCGTCTCCCGGAGCGGCGTCGACGACATCGAAGGCGAGGACTTCACGAGCGTCGTCGGCGACGCCACCGACCCCGACCAGATAGCGCGCCTCGCCGCCGGCCACGACGCCGTCGCGTCCGCGCTCGGCCCCGCAGGAAGCGAGACGCCCGACGTCCTCCCCGAGATGATGGACGCCGTGCTCGCGGGACTGCGTCGCGCGGACGTCGACCGCCTCGTCTGGACGGGCGGCGCGGGCGGCCTGCACGTCGCGCCCGACACGCTGCTCGTCGACACCGACGAGTTCCCCGACGACTGGGAGGGCCTGGCGCGCGCCGCAATCGACGCGCTCCGCCGCCTGCGCGAGGCCGAGGACATCGAGTGGACGTACGTCGCGCCCGCGGCGATGATAGAACCCGGCGAGCGCACCGGCGAGTACAGAACGAGCGTGGACGAACTCGTCGCGGACGACGACGGCGAGAGCTACATCACGATGGAGGACTTCGCGGTCGCGTTCGTGGACGAACTCGAAAACGAGGCGTTCGTCCACGAGAACGTCGGCGTCGGCTACTAGAGGTCGCCGTTCATGATGGCCGCGACCTCGTCGCGGTCGAACAACTGCTCCTCCTCGGGAATCGCGGGGTACGGGCCGCCGTCGTAGCCCGGCCACTCGCCGAACTGCTCGGGGTAGAGCTGTTTCGCGGTCATCTCGAGCTGGAAGAGGTTCATCACGGGCCCCTGGAGGGGGTTGCCGCCCGCGTACACGCGGTCGTTCTGCACTGCGGAAAGCCGGCTGCCGACCGCGTTCTCTTCCATGCTCTGCCGGACGCTCGAAATGTCGTAGTAGGAGTAACTGTAGCGGTTGATGATGACGTCGGGGTCGACTTCGAGCATCGTCTCGTAGTCGTACGCCGACTGGTAGGATACGTCGCTCTCCGTGAACGCGCCCGGGGCCTGCATCGGTCGCGTGTGGGCGTGCGCGAACCCGTCCGCGTTGAACTTGGAGGGGTAGAAGGTGCCGTCGATGAAGATGACGGACGCGACGGTCGGCCGTTCGGACTCCGGCGGGAGGCCGGACTGGATGGTCGAGAGCAGGTCGTCGTGAATCGCGGCGAGCGCGTCGTAGCGCTCCTGCGCCTGGAACACCTGCGCGACTTTCTCCGATATCTCCCAGAGCGTGTAGTACTCGTAGCTGTCCGCGTAGGCCGCCGGTGGTTCGGTGTTCCGGCGGCTGAGAACGTTCCCGAACCAGGGCGCGACGTCCTCTCCGATGGTGTTCACGTCGTCGATGTCCCACCCGTCGAAGCCGACGACGAGCGCGGGGTCGATGAGGTGGAGGTCGCTGTCGAGGTCGTAGAACACCTCCTTGTCGACGGTGATGCCGGTGCCGCCCTGATTGAGCTGGGTGAGGCCGGACTGGTCGAAGGAGACGCCGTCGAGCTGGTCGTAGTAGGCGTGGAGCGACCCGGCGGCGTTCGTGCTGAATCCGAGGGAGTTCACGGCGTCGCCGTAGCCGTACGCGACTGCCATGTCGGCGTAGAGGAGGCTGTACACCATCACGTTCGTCGGCGGTTCCTCGAACTCGACCTCGCCGACGGGCGCCATCGACACCGAGTACGGTCCGCTCGCATCGGTGGTTCCGGCGGTCGTGGCGTCCGTGGTCGCCTGCGTCGTCGTGTCGGTGGTCGTTGTCGCGTCGCTGCCGCCCTGACAGCCCGCGAGCAGGGCGCTGCCGGCGAGCGCGCCGGCGGATGCGATGTATCTCCTGCGCGTCGTGTTCGTGGGTTCGTCCGAAGCCATACGATTTAGGCAGGCCTAAAGAACTAAATGCGTTACTGTCTGCCCCCGGGACGTAGAGTTTCGTATAGTCGCCTATGGTTTATTGTGGTTGGAACCGCTTGCCGCGGGCGAGGAAGTAGAGGACGCCGAGCGACCCGACGACGGACGCGACGGCGAACGCGAGAACTGGGTCCCTAGTGTAGAGCAGTCCGCCGAGGAGGGCGCTCGGAATTACGACGACGTTCCGCACGAGGTAGTACGCGCCGGTGGTGCTCCCGCCCTCGTCGCGAGCAGCGGGACCGACGATGAGCGCCTTGTGCGCGGGGAGGCCGGCGAACCGGAGCCCGGAGAACGCGAACAGCGCGACGAACACCCAGGGGTCGGCGGGCGCGAGAATCAGAAGGACCGGAAAAATCGCGTATACCGAGAACCCGAGCGCGACGACGGGTTTGAGGCCGGCGCGGTCGGCGAGCCGGGCGACGGGGAGCATGCTAAGGAGCGCGACAGCCATCTCGACGGCGAGCAGCACGCCGAAGAACGCGGCCGGGGCGAGCGTGACGCCGAACCCCGTGAAGGAGACGGTGCGGAGGTCGGTGACGACGAGCACGAAGAACACGTACACCATGCCGTTCCCGAAGCGGACGAGCGTGTCCGCGACGAGGAGCGGGCGGAGTTCGCGCGGGAGGCCGCGGAGGTCGTCGAGGACGCTCGACACGCCCGAGAAGGATTTTCCGAGGGAGTCTCGGCTGGCGTCGTACAGCCAGTGCTGGCCGAGCGTCGCGAGCAGCGCGAACGCGACGCCGACGAGGAGCACCCCCCGGAACCCCGCGGTGAAGTCCGCGGTGAGCGCGAGGATACCGGCGGCGAGCAGCGGTCCGAGGAGGAAGCCGACGCGGCGGAAGGTCTCCGTGCTCGCGAACCCGGTGGCGAGCCGGTCGGGCGAGACGCTCTGCTTCACGATGGCGAACGTCGCGCCGAGTCCGAGGGATTTCCACGCCTGCGTGAGGAACAACCCCAGGAAAATCCAGAGCCACGCTGGAACGGTCGGCGTCGCGAGCACGGGCGCGGCCCACCACACGAGGAAGCCGAGCGTGGAGAGCGCGCCGAACAGCGTGAGCGCGCGCCGCGACCCGACGCGGTCGGAGAGCCGGCCGCCCGGATACGGGTAGACGGCGCTCACGAGGTTGCTGACGCTCCCGTAGAGTCCGACGACACCTGCGCTCGCGCCGAGGACGCTGAGGTATTCGGGGACGTATCGACTCGTCATCTGGAACGCGAGGCTGAACGCGAACATCGCCACGGACACGACGAGCACGCCGCGTTCGAGCGCCGCGAACTGTCGGAACGCGTCCAGCGGGTCCGGGCTGTCGGCCATCACGTGGGTGCTCGCGCCCCCGACTATTGAAGGGTCGGACCGAACGATTCAACACGACACGGGTCGAGACGCCGAGTATGGCCCGCGAACTCGACCACGACTGCCCGGAGTGCGACGAGGAACGCGAGTTCTACCGCAGCGCCGCGACGCACCTCCACCTCGGCCTGAAGACGAAGTGGCACTGCCCCGAATGCGACTTCGGGTTCGTCCGTATCAACGGAATCGACTCCACAGCGGTCTAACGCGCCCTTCTTCGCCCGTTTTATCCCGGTGAGACCGCAGTCCGCGCTCCGGCCCATAAACCGTATTTTGGGATAGGAAATCGAATAGATGGGAGTGGTGGATGAGTGCGCGGGTGGGTCGTTAAGTGAGTGGTTGGCGCTCGTGGATACCGGCTATGTCTGTCGCGAGGGAAACCGCTACGACCATCCAGTGAGATGAGCGGATATGGCACAGCAGTCCAGTGGTCGTTTTTGCCGAATCACGTATTGAGTCCCTCCCGCCGAGCGCGAAGCTCGTGTACAAGGTTCTGGAACTGGAGTCGCCGCTGACGCAGGCGGATATCAGGGAGCGCAGCCGACTGTCGAAGCGCACCACAAGGCACGCCATCGGGTTGCTCGCGGACGCGGGGCTGGTGGACGATCGCGTGTACCCGCTCGACGCGCGGAAGAAACTGTACGCGCCTCAGAGCCCGGTGAAGCCGTCGACGGGGATGACCGAGTAGTCGACGGTGAGCGTGTCCTGAGTCGCGCGGACGCGCCCGACGAACTCCGATATCTCTTCGAGCGTGCCGTCGAGAATGAACAGTTCCATGCAGTAGTGGTCGCCGACGTGGTTGTGGACGTTCGAGGACACGAGCCCCTCGTACTCGTGGCGCAGTCGAATCATGCGCTCCTCGACGGTCGTGCTCTGGTAGTCGAAGAGGACGGTGACGACGCCGAGGAGTTCGCGGTCTTCGAGGCGTTTGTCCTCGAACTCGCCGAGGAGGTTGCGCGCGGCTTCCCGGAACACTTCGCTGCGGCCGGTGTAGCCGTGGGAGTCCGCGAAGTCGTCGATCCGTTCGAGGAGTTCGTCCGGCATGGAGACGCTGACGACGGCCATATGCTAACTCGGCCGGGAGAGATTATTAATCCTTAGTTATCGAGGGCGTACCAGGAGAGCCGTGGATTGCGCGCGGCTTCGGTCTGGTCGATGCGGCGCGCGGTCGTGCGTTCGGGCGCGTCCGCGAGCGCGTCGTCGTCCTCTCCGGCAACGGCGTTGAACGCGGCGGCGAGCTGGTCGAGCGTGCGCTTGCTCTCGACCTCGGTCGGTTCGGTCATCAGCGCTTCGCTCACGATTTCCGGCCACTTCGTCGTCGGCGGGTGGACGGCGTAGTCGAGCATGCGCTTCGCCACGTCGGCGGCGTCCTGGTCGCCCGCGGACGCGACGAACTCGTGGTGGAACGGCTCGAACGGAACGTCGTACTCGACCTGTTCGGCGAGGTAGTTCGCGTTCAACACGGCCTTCGCGGAGGCGTCGCTGAGGCCGTCGTCGCCGAGTCGGGCGATGTACGCGTACGCCTTCACGAGCACGAGCCAGTTCCCGTAGAACCCGTGGACCTTCCCGATGCTGGAGTCGGGTTCGAAGAACTCGAAGGCGTCGTCGGTCTCTCTGACCTGTGGGTTCGGGAGGAACTCCGCGAGGTCCTCGGTGACGCCGACCGGACCGGCGCCGGGGCCGCCGCCGCCGTGCGGGGTGGCGAACGTCTTGTGGACGTTGAAGTGCATGATGTCGAAGCCCATGTCGCCGGGGCGGGCGCGTCCGAGGAGCGCGTTCAGGTTCGCGCCGTCGTAGTAGAGCAATCCGCCGGCGTCGTGGACGATGTCCGCGATCTCCTCGATGTCGCGCTCGAACAAGCCGAGCGTGTTCGGGTTCGTGAGCATCAAGGCGGCGGTGTTCTCGTCGACCGCGGCGTCAAGCGCGTCGAGGTCGACGCGGCCGTCCTCGGCGGACGGGAGTTCGACCACGTCGTAGCCGCCGAGCGCGGCGGACGCGAAGTTCGTGCCGTGCGCGGAGTCCGGAATGACGATTTCGTCGCGCTGCTCGCCCTCGCCCTGGGACTCGTGGTAAGCCTTTGCGAGCAGGATGCCGGCGAACTCGCCGGCCGCGCCCGCTGGCGGTTGGAGCGTTACCGCGTCCATGCCGCCGATTTTCGCGAGTTGCTCTTGGAGGCCGTGGAGGAGGCCGAGCGTTCCCTGCACGCTCTCCTCGGAGCGGTCGGGGTGGACGGCCGCGCTCGGGCGCGCCGCGAGGTCCTCGGTGAACTTCGGATTGTACTTCATCGTACAGGACCCGAGCGGGTACGGGCCGGTGTCAACGCCGTAGTTCTGCTGGCTGAGCCGGACGTAGTGCCGGGCGAGTTCGGGTTCAGAGAGGTCGGGAAGTTCGAGCGAGTCCCGCGTGAGGTCGTCCGGCAGCGACGACTCGACCTCGACGTCTTGGGTGCTCTTCTCGGAGAGCAGTGGCTCGTACTCCACGTCGTCCTCCTGACTGAACCGGGCTTGGTCGTAGCGCTCCATCTCAGGCCACCTCCTCGAACGCCGCGATAAGGTCGGGTATCTCGGGTTCGTTCGCGTCCGTGACGCAGACCTGGAGTTCGTGGTCGCCGACGGCGTGCACGGCGAACCCCTCGGCTTCGAGGTCGTCCGCGACCGCCGGTGCGGGCTGGTCGGTGTGCGCGACGAACTCGCGGAAGTGATGGCCGTCGTTGACGGGCGCGCGAACGCCGCGAACGTCGTCGAGGTCGCTCGCGAGGTCGCGGGGGAGTTCGACCATTCGCTCCGCGAGGTCGACGAGCCCCTGCGGGCCGAGCTGTGCGGCGTGAATCGCCGCGCGGAGCGCGACCCACGCCTGGTTCGTGCAGATGTTCGAGGTGGCGCGCTCCCGGCGGATGTGTTGCTCGCGCGTCTGGAGCGTCAGCGTGTACGCGCGCTTGCCCGCCGAGTCCTCGCTCGCGCCGACCAGCCGGCCGGGGACCTGCCGGAGGAAGTCCTCCCTGCACGCGAACAGCCCGAGTCCCATGCCGTAGCTCGTGGGCATGCCGAGGACGGCGGCGTCGCCGACGACGACATCCGCGCCCACGTCCGCGGGGCGCTGGAGGAGGCTGAGCGCGACCGGGTCGCTGCCGAGGCAGAACAGGGCGTCGTGGTCGGCCGCGAGCGAACCAATCTGCTGGAGGTTCTCCTCGATGACGCCGTCGGTGCTGGGGTTCTCCGCGTACACGAAGAGCGTGTCGTCGTCCGCGGTCTCGCGGAGCGCGTCGAGGTCGACGGTTCCGTTCTCCGTGGGGTAGGTTTCGACGGTGAGGTCGTTGCCCGCGACGTAGTTCTCGACGACGCCGACGCGCTCCTCGCGCGTGTTTTCGGGGAGGAGGACGCGCGTGCCGTCCGCCTGTCGGACGCGCTTGGCGAGCAGGACGGCCTCCGCGAGCGCGGTCGCCGCGTCGTACATCGAGCAGTTTGCGATTTCGAGGCCCGTGAGCTCGACGAGGAGGCTCTGGTACTCGAACAGCACCTGGAGGAAGCCCTGCGTGACCTCCGGTTGGTACTGCGTGTAGGACGTGATGAACTCGGAGCGCTGGCTGATGGTGTCCACCAGCGAGGGGACGTAGTGGTCGTAGTGGCCGCGTCCGAGGAACTCCGTCAGGTCGTCGTTCGCCGCGAGCAGGTCACCGACCTCGCGCCGGGTCTCCTGTTCCGTTCGGGCGTCGAGGCCGTACTCGCCGTCGAACCGGACCGACTCCGGAATGTCGAAGAGGTCCTCGACGGAGTCGGCGTCGACGGCCGCGAGCATCTCCGCCGTCTCGTCGGGCGTGTGGGGCGCGTACGGGCTCCCTCCCGCGCCGCTCATCGCGTCTCACCACAGTGTGTTCGCATACGTGTCTCATGCGAACGCGCGGATATCATACTCCCGGTTCCGGAACGCGAACCACCCCGGAAAAATACACATTCGTGCATCACACCCGGGCGAATCAGCGCCGGAGTGCGCACGGACGCCGCAGAATCACTCGATTTGCTCGCGGTACTCCTCGGCGGTGAGAAGGTCGTCCAAGTCGCTCTCGTCCACGCCCTCGACTTCGAGCATCCAGCCGTCGCCGAACGGCTCGTCGTTCACGAGTTCGGGCGCGTCTTCGAGGTCGGTGTTCGTGTCCGAGACCTCGCCGGAGACGGGGCTGTAGAGGTCGCTGACGGCCTTGATGGACTCCACGACACCGAACTGGTCGTCCTGCGCGAGTTCGTCGCCCTCGTCGGGGAGTTCGACGAACACCACGTCGCCGAGTTCGTCCTGCGCGAAGTCACTGATACCGACGCGTCCGGTGTCGGGGTCGTACCATTCGTGCGATTCGAGGTAGTACAGGTCGCTGGGTACGTCGAAGCTCATGGTTCAGTCGAGGAAGCGGGGTGTCCTAAGTTCTGCCTTCTTCTCGTCGCCGCGAATCACGACGCCGACCCGGTCGCCCGGTTCGAAGTCGACGGAGACGTAGCCCAGTCCGATGGGTTCGTCGAGGGTCGGGCTCATCGTCCCGCTCGTGAGTTCGCCGATGACCGTGCCGTCGCCGTCGGTCACGTCGTAGCCGTGTCGGGGGACGCCGCGCTCTCGGAGCACGACGCCGCGGAATTTCTCCTCGACGCCCTCCTCTTTCACGCGTTCGAGCGCGTCCCGCCCGACGAACTCCGTATCGAGTTTGACCGTCCACCCGATACCCGCCTCGTAGGGCGTTCGCGGGTTCGACTCGGCGTCGAAGTCCTGTCCGGAGAGCAATAGGCCGGCTTCCATGCGGAGAGTGTCGCGCGCGCCGAGCCCGCACGGCTGGCAGTCGAACGCGTCCCAGACCGTTTCGGCGTGTTCGTTGTCGTAGACGAGTTCGAAGCCGTCCTCGCCCGTGTAGCCCGACCGGGAGACGAGACAGGGGACGCCCGCGACCTCGGTTCGCGTGGTCTCGAACATGGAGAGGTCGAGCACGTCGCCCGCGCTCGCGTCCGCGACGAGGTCGGGCGCGTTCGGACCCTGTACGGCGACCATTCCGTACTCAGTCGTGTGGTTCTCGACGGTCGCGTCCAGTTCCCAGTCGTCCCGGTGGCTGGTCCAGCGGTCCATCATCTCGTCGTCGTGGCCGGCGTTCGGGACGAACAGGAAGCCGTCCCGGTCCGGGAGGGCGTAGACGACGGTGTCGTCGATGAGGTGGCCGTCGGCGTTCACGATGCTCGAATACTGGGCGTCGCCCGCGTCGAGCGCGCTCACGTCGTTCGTGGTGAGGCGCTGCAGCAGGCGTTCGGCGTCCGGGCCCGATACCTCGATTTGGCCCATGTGGGAGACGTCGAAGATGCCGGCGTCCTCGCGGACGGCGGCGTGTTCCTCGCGGATGGAGTCGAACTCGACGGGCATCTCCCAGCCGCCGAAGTCGGTGAACGTCGCGCCGGCGGCGTCGTGGACGTCGCGGAGCGGTGGAGTCCGCAGTGACATACCGGAGTCGTCTCACGCCGGGGTGAAAACTACGCGGGTTCGATAGCGGCGAGAGCAGGTGTTGGCGTGGACCGGAACCATTAGGCGCGGTCGGCCCCCTCTCGGTAGTATGGGACTGCGCGACCTCGTGGACGGCGGGCGGCGGGTGGGCCTGTTCGTCGACGGGCCGAACGTGTTGCGCGAGGAGTTCGACGTGGACTTGGACGACGTGCGGGAGGCGGCGGCGGACGCCGGGACGCTCGCGGTGACGCGGCTCTACCTCGACCAGCACGCGACCCCGGGATTGATTCAGGCGGGCGAGGCGCGGGGCTACGACGTGCGCGTGACGAGCGGGGACGTGGACGTGAAGCTCGCGGTGGACGCGACCGAACTCGCGGTGAGCGGCGGCGTCGACGTGCTCGCCATCGCCTCGCGCGACATCGACTTCAAGCCCGTGCTGGAGAAGGCCGCGCGGGAGGGCGTGGAGACGCTCGCGGTGACGCCCGGCGAGCACGGGAGTTCGGACGCGCTGCGGAACGCGGCGACGGACGCCGTGCTCCTCGAAGAGTAGGTTATTCAGTCGGCCGCCCGCTACCACGGGTATGCGCGACCTCGGCACGCCGGTTCTGGACAACCACATGCACCTCGACCCCGAGCACGCGCGGGGCATCGAGGCCGTGAAGGACTTCGCGCGGAGCGGCGGCACCCACTTGCTCGTGGTGAACAAGCCCTCGTGGCACCTCGGCCCGCTCCCCGAATCGAGGGATGGTTTCGAGCACGTCTTCGAGACGACCATCGACGTGGCGGCGCGCGCGAGCGAGGAACTCCGGGGGCGGGCGTGGCCCGTGCTCGGCGTCCACCCCGGCCTGATTTCGCAGTTGGTCGACGACGGCTACAGCGCGGAAGACGCGGGCGAGCTGATGCAGGCGGGTCTGGAGGTGGCGGCGGAGTACGCGGTGGAGAGCGACGCGGTCGCGCTGAAGTCGGGGCGGCCGCACTACGACGTATCCGAGGCCGTGTGGGCGGCGTCGAACGACGCGATGCGGCACGCGTTCACGCTCGCGGCCGACCGCGACCTCGCCGTCCAACTCCACACGGAAGCGACCGAGGACCTGACCCAGGTCGGCGAGTGGGCGGAAGCCGAGGGATTGTCCGCGGAGCGCGTGGTAAAGCACTACGCGGCGGGCGAACTCGCGGGCGTGACGCCGAGCGTGATGAGCGAAAAAGACCGCCTGGAACGCGCCGCCGAGGCCGGGAAGCCGTTCCTGATGGAGACGGATTTCGTGGACGACCCCGACCGGCCGGGGATGGTGATGGGACCGAAGACCGTCCCACGGCGAGTGAACTGGCTGCTCGAACACGGCTACGAGGCGGCGGTGCGGAACGCGCACGTGAAGACGCCCGCGGCGGTCTACGGTATCGACACGCACGCCACCCTGGCCTAAAAGAAAGGACTTTCACCCGGGCGGCCGGCGTTGTGGGTATGAGTGAGAACGAAGAAGAGTACTACGCGGACGAACGCTGGCAGAACTGGCTCGACCGACTGAGGGACGAGGACCTCGACCCCGAAGAAGAGGACTCGGCTCGTCTCCTCCTGAACCTCCAAGACGACGTGGCCATCGCGGTCGCGAAAATCGTCACCGACTACCAGGACGGCGACCTGGACGAGGAGGAGACTCTGGACGAACTCGCGAAGATCCGGGACACCGTGCTCGCGGAACCCGACATCGCGGACGAGGACACGCTGATGCTCGTGGACGGCGTGCAGACGAGTCTCGTCGCCGTGTTCTACTCCGCGGAGCAGTACGTCGCGGACGGCGTCGCGGACGAAGCCGACGTGACGGAGTACGTGCAGGCCGCCGCCGGCGCGGAAGAAGAAGAAGAGTTCGACCGCGCGCTCGGCCTCGCCGCCTGCGCGGGCACCCGAATCATCGACGGCGAAGAACTCCCGATGGAGCTCGCGGACGACCTCGAATACGGACTGGTCGTCGAGTGGGTGAACGGCCTGGACAGCCTCCAGAGCGCCCTCGCACAACCGGAAGTCGTCGAAGAGGACGAGTAAGGATTTATCCCGCTCGGACGGGAAACAGAGGTAATGCGACTCCTGGAGGACGAGCGCGGGGTGACCGTCCAAATCGGCGCTATCCTGATGTTCGCCATCCTCGTCATCCTCCTCTCCACCTACCAGGCGTACGTCGTCCCCCAGGAGAACGAGGCCATCGAGTTCCAGCACAGCCAGGAAGTCGAATCGGATCTGGTCGCGGTTCGGAACGCGGTTCTCAGCGCGGCGGCGTCCGGCGGCGGCCGCCCCGAGTCCGTGGCGCTCGGCACGCAGTATCCGGTGCGGACGTTCTTCGTAAACCCACCGTCAGCCACGGGAACACTGCAGACGGAGGCGGTCGGGAACGCGACCCTCTCCATCGCGAACGTCACGGCGGTCGGTGACCCCGAGACCGAGGATTTCTTCGAGCGACAGAACGGCACGCTGACGTATCCGACGAAGTCGCTCGTGTACGACGCCCAGTACAACGTCTACGACGGCGCGCCCTCGCGCGTGCTGGAAAACGGCCTGCTGTACAACGACTTCGGCGACGTACACACGGTGCCGTCGGCGTCGACCCAAGTGGTCGTCGATGGCACGACCATCACGCTGGTCGCGCTGAACGGGAGTTACTTCCAGAACGGCGTGACGGCGTCGGCCGTCGACCCGAGCGTGTTGAGCGGACCGTCCAATCCCGTGGACGTAACGAACACGACCGGGAACGTCACGATAACGTTCAGTTCGCGGATGCCGGCGTCCGAGTGGCGCAACCGAACCTCGCTTGGGAACCAGCAGCACGTCGTGAGCGTTACGCAAGCCGGGGAGAACCAGGTACGGGTCGTTCTTGAGGACGGCGTCGAGTACTCGCTGCGCGCGGCGAAAATCGGCATCGGGTCACAGACGGCCGATACGGACGCCGCGTACATCACCCGCGTCGGCGACAGCACGGTCCGAGTGGGCGACCCGGTGACGTTCGAGGTTCGAGACGAGTACAACAATCCCGTTCCGAACGCCGACGTCACGGTGTCCGGCGGGACTGTCGACGGGTCGGCGACCCAGTCGACAGGAAGCGACGGCCGCGTCACCTACGAGTTCAGCGACGTGAGTTCGAACACCCGCGCGACAATCGGCAGCGACACCGACGACGCGGACCGAGTCGAGTTCGATGTCGAAGAGGCGACTGGTGGCGGGAACGGAACCGGTAGCGCTCCGTACAGCATCGAGTGGCAGCCGGAACTGATGGATGACCAGCCCGGTGTCGAGTACGTTAACGGAACAATCGTCATCACGCCGAGCGAGGCGTCGTCGCCGATAGACGCGATTTCGCGGGCGATCACGTCCGCGAACAACGGCGTGAGTGGGGTGTTCGTGGATTACTCGACGGAGAACGCGTCCGTGGCTACGTTCCCCTCGTCCTCGTCCAACGACGACACGAACGCGACCGGGTACTCGACAGTCTCGATGACGTACGACACCGGGAATACGACGGTCTACGTGTCTGGACTCGTCGGGAGCGACACACTGCCGGTGTCCGTACAGCGAGCGGAGAACGGCGTCTACTACCGCTACTACGAAGGCGATTACGGTGGTGGCGGAATGCCGAACTTCGACGCGCAGACGCCGCAGGCCACCGGGAACGTCGATACGTTCGACATCAGCCCCCGAGAGCGCGATAACGACTTCGGGTTCCAGTACACGGCGTACATCGAGGTCCCGGAGAGCGGGACGTACACGTTCTCCACGAGTTCCGACGACGGTAGTCGGCTCTACATTGACGACCAGCTCGTGGTGAACAACGACGGCGAGCACCCAGAGCAGACGGTTTCCGGCGATATCAGTCTGTCCGCGGGACGACACAACATCACGGTGACGTACTTCGAGAACCAGGGAGAAGAGGTACTCACCACGTCGTGGGACGGTCCCAGCTTCACAGAGGAAGAGATACCGTCAAGCGTGCTGACGCCACGAGTGCCGAGTGACGACGGTGGCGGGACGAGCGAGCCGACACCGGAAATTGCGTTCCGGCTCGATGACCTCACCCACCAAGACCAGGATTCGGTTGAGTATATCGGGTCGTACAGTGTTTCGAACACGAATAGTTCGTTCCAGCGTGTCGAGGTGGATTACACGAACACGAACGAGAACAGCGCGAGTCAGACTCTGCAGAAGAGCGGAACGCGAGGTGGGCTAACGTATACGAGTTCGAATGGGGCAGGAGATGCGTACGACGTAACGGTTCGAGTTATCTATAGCGACGGAGCAGGTGGCGAATACGTGGTGGCTTCGGAGACCGTCTCAGACACAGCGGACGCAGTAAATCCATCCGGCAACGACAACATTGGAACGTCCGCAACCGCTACACTGGACAGTTCAACAATTACAGACAAATCTAGCAATGGGCAGGGCCCACGCTATCGGTTCGACTACACGGTCTCAGCTAGTGGAAGTCACTCGCAGACTCGTCTTGTCGCCGTTTCAACGACCACAGGAGGAAAAGCCGAAACGACACGAACAGCACGGAGCGGCAATAACGTTAGAGTGAGCCCAGGATATGGATACGACGAGGAGTTCAAGGTGACTATACTCGTGTTCGGGGGAGATGGTGCAGTAGTCGATTCATATGCAGTGATAGATGATGCTGACGGCAGCGGACCTTGATTTCGACGTTCGTCGAACACCCTATCGACAAGTCCATATAGGTGGTGTCTAAAGACGCGAGTATGACAGCAGTCGGTATCGACGCGGTCGAAATCTGGACGGGGAAACTGAAGCTCGACCTGCCGGAGACGTTCGCGCCGCAGAAGGGCGACGACCCGGCGAAGTACACGAAGGGACTGGGGTTGAACGCGAGTTCGTTCCCGGACGCGTACGAGGATATCGTGACGATGGGGGCGAACGCGGCGTACAAGCTGATGGAGCGGAAGGGCTTGGAACCCGACGATATCGGGCGTATCGACGTGGCGACGGAGTCCGCGTTCGACAACTCGAAGCCGGTTTCGACGTACGTCGCTGGCTGCTTGGAAGACGTGTACGAGGGCGACTTCCATCACGCGAACAAGGGCGAGCGGAAGTTCGCGTGCATCGCGGGCACGCAGAGCATCGACGACGCGTACAACTGGATCAAGGCGGGGCGGAACCGCGGTCGTGGCGCGTTGGTCATCGCGACGGACACGGCGCTGTACGCGCGTGGCGACGCTGGCGAGGCGACGCAGGGCGCTGGCGCGGTGGCGATGTACATCACGGAAGACCCGAGTCTGGTGGAAATCAGCCACGAGCAGGGGTACGGGTCCGCGGACGAGACCGACTTCTTGAAGCCGAACCAGCAGTTCCCGAGCGTGGACGGGAAGCGCTCGGTGCAGGTGTACCTCGCGCGGATGCGCGAAGCTCTGGAGGACTACGAGTCCGTCGCGGGCGACGTGGAACTGGACGGGTTCGAGTACGCGCCGTTCCACACGCCGTTCCCGGGGATGGTGCGGAAGGCCGCGCTGCTCGCGTACCGGCACGTCATTCGAGGCACCGAACACGAAGACGATCTCGCGGGCGAAATCGGCCGGCAGCCTCGTCCCGACGAGTTCGACGACGAGGAAGCGTACCAGGAAGCGATTCGGGAGTACATGGACGCGCTCGGTGACACCGAGAAGTACCAGGACTGGTACGCGGAGGTCATCGATCCGACGCTCTCCATCAGTCGCGAGGTCGGGAACTGGTACACCGGCTCCGTCCACATCGCGCGGATGAGCGCGCTCATCGAAGCCGCCGAGGAGGGCACGGAGATGGCGGGGAAGACGCTGCTCGTCGGTTCGTACGGGTCGGGCGCGCAGGCGGAGATTCACGCGGAGACCGTCGTCGACGGCTGGCAGGACGAAATCGAGGCGTGCGACATCTACGACCAGATAGACGACCGCTACGACATCTCGTTCAGCGAGTACGAGCAGGTCCACGACCGCCACAACCACGAGAAGCGCGTGGAACTGGAGCCGTTCACGCAGCCGGAGGGCGAGTTCGTGTTCGACGGCTGGGGGCCGATGAACGAACGCAAGTACACGTTCGTCGAGTAACCGACCGCTTCTTTTCCAGCCCACCTACGCCAGCCGCGAGCACCGCAACCACGCCCACAATCAGCGCCGTAACCGACAGCCGAACGTTCACCAGGGAAGCCGCCGCCACCCGGCACTGTGACTTAGCGAGTGCGTCACGGGTGCGAGCGAAATCCGTCGACAGCGCCCGTGACCGAGCGGTGTCGGCGTGCACGCCTACGGGAACTCGCGGAGTTCGTCCAGCATCGCGTCCGTGTCTTGGTTCGTGATGGCGAGCGAGAAGCCGTCGCGTTGAGCGAGTCGGGGCGCGTGCTCCCAGAGGTCGTCTTCGTCGATGCCGTGGAGGAGTACGGCGTTCGGCGTGGGGTTGACGACGCGGAGCGCGACGAGCGGTGACTCCCCGCGGGAGACCTGCGTGAACACGAGCACGCGGTTCGTGCTCTGGCCGTAGAGCCGATAGAAGTCCTCGGCGGAGAGTCGCGTGATTGCTTCGATGCTGTTGATGACGGTGTGGCCGCTCACGCGGTCGCGGTCGCCGGCAGCTATCTCGGTGGCGTCGACGGCGTCGTAGAGGTCGGTGAGCGGGACAGTCGTCGAGTACTCGCGGAGGTCGAGCACCACGTCGCTCTCGAAGCCCGCGGAGAGCACGCGGCCGTACTGGCGGATGCGGTCGCCGCCCCGCGCCTCGTCGATGTCGAGCAGGCCGGTGACGAGGCGGTTGACGAGGCCGATTCCGGGGGAGTCGCGGCGGCCGCTCTCGTAGTCAGAGATGACGGACGAGGAGATGTCGAGTTCGTCCGCGAGCGACGTCTGGGAGACGCCGAAGTCCGTCCGCCACTTCCGGAGGGTGGCGCCGGGGTCGTCGCTCAGCGTGACTTCGCCGGCGATGCGTTCCGCGAGGTGTGCGCGCGCGTCCCGGTCCATACACTCTCCTTCGTCCGACGGCGAAAAAGCGTATCGACGGGCGACGAAGCCATGGTATTCGAGCGCTAATCACACGGTATGCCGTCGACCATCGTGCACGTCGCCATCGGCGGAATCGTCGCCGTCGCCCTGCTCGGACCGGCGTTCGACCGGCAGAGCGTCCTCGTCGTGCTCGCCGCCGCAGCACTCCCCGACATCGATACCGTCATCGGGTTCTGGGTTCACGGCGGCCACCGCGCAGTCCTCCACAACCTCGTGCTCCCGGCGGTCGCGCTCGGCGCGCTCACGCTGGACAGACGGCGACCCGCGTCGTGGCTTCGCCGTCGGTACGGCGACCGCGGGGTTCGGGTGGCGTTCGTCGCGCTCGCGGCGTTCGTGTTCGGCGGTGTCCTCCCCGACCTCGCAGTGAACGGCGTGAACGCATTCTACCCGCTCCACGACCGGTTCTACACGGTGAACGGCGAACTCCTGTTCTCGAACCAGCGCGGCCTCGTGCAGACGTTCGTCGACCTCTCGCCCGACGGCGGCACGGTCGGCGGGACGACGGCGGACACGCACTACTCCACGGGAGTCGACCCGACCGCGGGCACGGAGCCATCGAACGTGGAGCGCGTGTTCCCGGTCGTCACGTCGGGGTTCCGGTTGCTCGTCGTCGTCCTGAGCGGGTTCCTGCTCGCGGCGCGGTTCCGGGAGCGCCAGCGCTAACTCCGCCGACGCGAGACGAGGCGTATGGTCACGGTACGCGAGTACGACGGCGACGCAGAGGGACTCTGGCGGTTGAAGCGCGCGTTCGAGACCGGACTGGGCGAGGGAACGGGCGACGACGCGAAGGCGGCGGTGTACGAAGCGAAGCTCACCGAAGAGTACCGCGAGGAGTACCTGTCGTGGGTCGCGGACTGCATCGAGGAGAACGCGCGCTGCGTGCAGGTCGCGGTCGACGACGGACGGCTCGTCGGGTACGTGTTCGTGTTGCCGGCGTCGCTCGCGTACGTCTGGGATGCCGCAGTGCTGAACGAGGTGTTCGTCGCGGAATCCTATCGAGGCACGGGCGTCGCGGATGAGTTGATGGCGGCAGCGCTGGACGCTGCGCGAGAGATGGATCTCCCGCTGGATAGGATGGTCTTGGACGTGGACGCGGAGAACGAGCGTGCGCGGGCGTTCTACGACCGGTACGAGTTCAGTTCGTGGGGCGAGCTTGTGGCGCGCGACCTCTGAACCAGCCGGTGAGTGCGCCGCCGAGAATGCCGAAGACCAACGGGTAGAGCGCGCCCGCGGCGACGGCGAGCGCGGGGTCGGGGCGGATGGTGAGGTCGCCGCGCGTGACGGTGAGTACGAAGACGCCGACGACGACCAGCGGCAGGAATCCGAGCGCGACCGTGGCGCCGACGCGCGCACCCGCAGTCGGGGTGGTTGCGTTCACTGTGAACGCGACGCCAGCGCCCGCGAGCGCGAGCAGGACGCCGGGGACGATGTGGACGAGCGGGCTCGCATCCGCGAGGAGGTTTTGTGAAGTGTTCCAGTAGGTGAGCGGGACGTACATCGCGTTGTAGGCGAGCCAACCGACGGCGGTCCACGTCGGAACCGCGTCCTGCCCGAACACGTCGAGAACGAAGTTCAGCACGGCGAGTTCGTCCTCAACGTCGCCGGCGGCGACCGCGTACGTGAGCGCGTACCCGGCGACGTACGCCAGCGCGCCGCCGACGGCTCCGCAAGTCCAGATTCGAATCACAGTCGGGAGTCGGTGTGAACGACCGTAGCCGTTACGCCCCATAAACCGATAGTTAGGATATCAAATCGAGGTCGGTGGGGCGTTCGCAACCACTAAACGCCGCTCGCCCCTACCTCGGGTAATGTCTGACTGGACGGAGAAGTACCGCCCGTCGTCGCTCTCGGAGGTCCGGGGGAACGACAAGGCCCGGAACGCCCTGAAGGAGTGGGCGGAGACGTGGGGAGAGCACCGGGAGGCGGTTATCGTCCACGGGTCGCCTGGCGTGGGGAAGACGTCGGCGGCGCACGCGCTCGCGAGCGACATGGGCTGGGACACCATCGAGTTGAACGCGAGCGACAGCCGGACGAAGGACGTCATCGAGCGCGTCGCGGGGGAAGCGGCGAAGTCCGGGACGCTCACGGGCGGTTCGGGCGGACGGAAGCTCGTCATCATGGACGAGGCGGACAACATCCACGGGAACGCGGACCGCGGCGGCGCGCGGGCGGTGACGCGGCTGGTGAAGGAGGCGAGCCAGCCGATGGTGCTCATCGCGAACGAGTACTACGACATGTCGAACGGACTCCGGAACGCCTGTCAGGAGATCGAGTTCCGGGACGTGTCGCGGCGAAGCATCGTGCCCGTTCTGCGCGACATCTGTCGGCGGGAGGGTGTGGAGTACGAGGACGAGGCCTTGGACGCGCTCGCGCGGAAGAACGCGGGCGACTTGCGGTCGGCGGTGAACGACCTGCAGGCGCTCGCGGAGACGGACGAAGTATTCGAAGCCGAAGACGTGGTGACGGGCGACCGGGACACGACGGAGGGGATCTTCGACTTCCTGGACGGCGTCATCAAGAACAAGGGCGCACAGGAGTCCCTGCAGGCGGCGTACGACGTGGACGAGACGCCGGACGACCTCCTGAACTGGGTGGAGGACAACGTCTCGAAGGACTACACCGGCGCGGAGCTGGCGGACGCGTACGGCTTCCTGTCGAACGCCGACAAGTGGCTGGGGCGGGTGCGTGCGACCCAGAACTACTCGTACTGGCGGTACGCGACCGACAACATCGCCGCGGGTGTCGCGGCCGCGCGCCAGGGCGACCACGGCGGGTGGACGCGGTACGGGCCGCCCTCATACTGGTCGAAGCTCGGGAGTTCCCGCGGCACGCGCGAGAAGCGAGATTACGTCGCCCGCCACATCGCGGAGTCCGCGGGCGTGAGCATGTCGAGCGCGCGCCGGGAGCTGATTCCGTTCCTCGCGGCGATGACCCACCACTGTAAGAACCGCGAACTCACGGTGGCGATGACGGCCGCCTACGACCTGAACGAGGACCACGTCTCCTTTATCACGGGCAGCGGGAAGACCACGAACAAGGTCGAGTCCATCGTCGAGGACGCCCAGGAACTCCGGGAGGAACGCGCTGTCGAGCACTCGGGCGGCGCGTTCGAGGGGCAATCTGACCTCTCGGACGCGGACGGAACGGAGACGGAAGAGACGGGCGCGACCGATACGGACGGTGACGCGGAGGACGTGTTCGTCAACGAGGACGACAGCGAGGGGTCGGTGGACGAGGAGGAGGCGGACGACGCGCAGTCGGGATTGGAAGACTTCTTCTAGGGACCTAACTCGGTGGAGCGCACAGGAGGGGTATGCGCGCGGCAGTCCTGCGGGCGTACGGCGAACCGCTGAGTATCGAGGAGCGCGACCGGCCGTCGGCGGCCCCGCACGGGGTCGTGGTTGAGGTGGAGGCGTGCGGCGTGTGTCGGAGCGACTGGCACGCGTGGAAGGGCCACGGCGAGTGGGCGGACGACGACGTGCCGCTCGGTCAAGTCCTGGGTCACGAGCCAGCGGGCCGGGTGGTCGAGGTGGGTGAGCGGGTGTCGGAGTTCGCGGTGGGTGACGACGTGGCGGTGCCGTTCTGCCTCGGGGACGGGTCGTGTCCGCGGTGTCTGTCGGGGCACGGGAACCGCTGCGAAGACGGGTACGCGCTCGGGTTCGAGCCCGCGGTTCCGGGCGCGTTCGCGGAGTACGTCGCGGTTCCCCACGCGGACTACAACGCCACGCATCGCCCGGAGAGCGTGTCCGCACGCGCGGCGGCCGCGCTCGGCTGTCGGTTCATGACGGCGTTTCACGCGCTCGCGCACCGCGCGCCGCTCGCTCCGGGCGACTGGGTGGCTGTCCACGGTTGCGGCGGCGTCGGCCTGTCGGCGGTGCAGGTCGCAGACGCGCTCGGCGCGCGCGTCGTCGCGGTTGACGTCCGCGAGGAAGCGCTGGACGCCGCGGCGCGAATGGGTGCTGCGGAAACCGTGAACGCCGACGAATCGGACGTTCCCGCGGAGATTCGGCGGCGGGTCGGCGGCGCGCACGTGTCGCTGGACGCGCTCGGGAGCGCTGAGACGTGCCGGGCGTCCGTCGAGAGCCTTCGTTCCGGTGGGACGCACGTCCAACTCGGCCTCACGACGGACGCCGAGAAGGGCGAAGTGAGTCTCCCGACCGACTACATGACGCGACACGAACTCTCCTTCCTCGGGTCGCGCGGGATGTCGCCGACGAGCTACGACGAACTGTTCTCGCTCATCGACGCCGACAAAGTCGACCCGGACGCGCTCGTCACGCGCGAACTCTCCCTGGACGAGGTACCGGCGCGGCTGGCGGCGATGGACGACTACGGAACGAACGGCGTCGAAGTGGTGACGGAGTTCTAGACTTCGAGGAACTTGGAGAGGAACTGCTTCGCGCGGTCCGTCTCCGGGTTCTCGAAGAACTCCTCGGGCTGTGCTTCCTCGACTTTCTCGCCGTCGGCCATGAGGACGATGCGGTCGCCGACCTCGCGCGCGAACCCCATCTCGTGGGTGACGACGAGCATCGTCATTCCCTCGTCCGCGAGGTCGCGCATCACGGAGAGGACTTCCCCGACGAGTTCGGGGTCGAGCGCGCTCGTCACCTCGTCGAACAGCATCACGTGCGGCCGCATCGCGAGCGCTCGCGCGATGGCGACGCGCTGCTGTTGGCCGCCGCTGAGCTGGTGCGGATAGGAGTCGGCCTTCTGTTCGAGGCCGACGCGCTGCAGGAGGTCGCGCGCCGTCTGCTCGGCGTCGTCCGCGGCGATGCCCTTCACTTTCCGCGGGGCGAGCGTGACGTTCTGCAGGGCGGTCTTGTGCGGGAAGAGGTTGAACGACTGGAACACCATCCCGATGCGCTGACGGAGGAGATTGATGTCCGTCTCGGGGTCGGTGAGGGAGACGCCCTCTAAGCGAATTTCGCCCGATTGAATCTCCTCCAGGCGGTTCGTACACCGGAGGAGCGTTGACTTCCCGCTTCCAGAGGGGCCGACGACGACGACGACTTCGCCGTCCTCGACGTCGAGGTCGATGTCCTTGAGGACGTGGTTCTCGCCGAAGTACTTGTTCACGCCGTCGAAGACGAGTTGTGGGTCGCTCATTCGTTGTCACCTCCGGGGCTCGCGCGCCGCTCGAAGTACGTCACGACGTAGCTCAGCGGGAGCGTGAGGCAGAGGTAGGCGACGGCGACGAGCAGAATCGGCGTCCACGGGTCGAACGTCGTCGAGTAGACGTCCCGGAACTGACTGAGGAGTTCGGGGACGGCGATGACGGTGAGGAGTGAGGTGTCCTTGATGAGGATGACCTGGTCGTTCCCCATGGCGGGCAGGGCGTTCCGCCACGCCTGCGGGAGCACGACCTCGCGCATCGCGCCGATGTAGGACATGCCGAGCGAGCGCGCGGCCTCCATCTGGCCGTCCGGGACGGAGTTGATACCGCCGCGGATGGCTTCGCCGATGTACGCGCCGTGGTTGAGTGTCAGTCCGAGGATGGCGGCCGGTATCTCCCAGTTCTGGATGGGGAAGTCGGGGCCGCCGAACAGCGTCGGGATGCCGTAGTAGATGACGATGAGTTGGAACAGCAGTGGGGTTCCGCGGAAGAACTCGACGTAGCCGACCGTCACGCCCCGTGTGAGGGTGGAGCGCGAGATCCGGCCGAGTCCGACGAACACGCCGAGAATCACGGAGAGGACGCCGCCGACGACGAAGATGAACAGCACGAGGAGGTAGGCGTCGACGAACCGCGGGAAGATCGTTTCGAGGAGTCCGAGGTCGACGAGGGAGGCGATGCGGTAGAGGAGGTAGAGGACGGCGGCAGCGAACACTACCGCGACGACCTGTCCCGCGAGCCGGACGTTCCTGTCGGTCAGGAGACCCGTGTTCGTTTGGGGGTCGGTCTCGGAGAAGGCGTCGGCCATCGGGGGGTTAGCCCTCGAAGTACTCGTTGTAGATTTCGTCGTACGTTCCGTTCTCGCGGATGGTGGCGAGCGCCTCGTTGACTTGTTCGCGGAGGTCGTCGTCGTCCTGACGGAACGCGATGCCGTACTCCTCGACGGTGAGCGTCAGGTAGGGCGGCGCGTTCTTCCCCTGTTCGACGGCGGCGCCGTCGCCCTCGACGAACCGGAGTTGGTCCTCGTTCTGGGAGATGTACTGGGCGTTGACGGTGTTGTCGTTGATGATGGCGTCGACCTGATTGTTCAGGATGGCGTTGAACGCGTCCGCGATGAGGTCGTACTGCTTGATGTCGAGGTCGCCGCCGAACTCCTCCTTGAGTTCCGCGGCCGCCGTGGAGCCGGTCGTTCCCTTCTGGACGCCGATGGTCGTGCCACGGAGGTCTTCCTTCGTGGTCACGTCGCTGTTCTGGGGGACGACGATGGTCTGGTACGCGGTGAAGTAGGGGTCGGAGAAGTCGACTTTCTCCGCGCGCGTGTCGTTAATCGTCATCGCGGACATGATGACGCGGAAGTTCCCGTTGTTCAGCGCGCTGATGATGCCGTCGAACGCGGTCTGATTGAACTCCGGCGTCATTTCGAGCTGTTCGCCGAACACGGCCGCGGCGATGTCCACGTCGAACCCGACGAGCGTGCCGTCGGCTTCCCGGTATTCGAACGGCGGGTAGGGGATGTCGCTCCCGATCTGGATGGTGTCTTCGCCGCTGCCGCCGAACCCGAGACAGCCTGCGAGTCCGAGGGTCGCGGCGCCCGCGGCGGTTCCTTTGAGGTACGTGCGTCTGCTAGTTCCGTCCATACGACCTTCATTAAACGGCATCACGTATAAACTGTTTACCCATACCGCAACGTTCACTCGGCGGTCGAGCGGGCGCGACCCCCGCTGGTGGCGGTGCGCGCGGCGATGCCGGCGGCGGCGAGCGCGAGCGCGGCGGCAGCGTACGCGGCGACTTCGACGGGTGTCGTGACGAGTACCAGTCCGACGGTGAGCGCGGTTTCGCCGAGGTAGAAGCCGACGGCGGCGCCGGCGGCGGTGCGGGCGCGCGTCGAGAGCTCGCCGGTGTTCCAGCAGAGCGCGGCGAGCAGCGCGGCGAACCCGAGGAGTGCGGCGAAGTGGTAGAGCGTCTGAACGGTCGCGGTGTAGGTGAGGAGGAGGTCACGGACGAGCAGGAGATGCGCGAGAAACGCGCCCGCGCCGACCGCGAGCGCGGTTCGTGGCGCGTTCGAACTGATGCGGCCGTCGCGCTGGTACGCCCACGCGGTCGCGGCGACCAGCGCGGAGAAGATGGCGAACGCGGCGATGAAGTGAAGCGACTGGACGGACGGCGTGTACCCGCCCTCGACGAGGCCGGCGAAGGTGACGGTGGTGCCGCCGAGGACGACCTGAAGCGGCAGGAGGACGAGGGCTGTCCAGCCGGCGCGGCTCGCGTTCGTGCCGGGGAAGCGGTGCTGGAGGACGAGCGCGTTCCCGAAGATGACGAACCCGACCGCCATCGCGACGAACCGGTGGAACCACTCGATGAACTGGGGGAGCGTGAGGCCAAACGGGGAGAGCTGGCCGGCGCAACCGGGATACGTCTCGTTGCAGGTCGCGCCCGCGCCGACGGCGGCCGTGTAGAGGCCGAGCAGGAGGAGGAAGAACGTCACGCCGGTGGTGGCGAGCGCGATCTCCGGGGCGTGGTCGTCCAGCCACGCGACGGCCCGTCGATGGAAAGCCATAGTCGGGTGTTCTGCGGCGTCCTACTTAGGGACACAGGTCCTGTCTTCGTCGTCTGTCGAATTGGTCTTCGACGGGTTCGGGTAGTTTTTTGGCGTTCGGTGTCGGGGGTTCGGTATGGGACTCGACGAGGACGCCTTAGACTACCACCGTGAAGACCCGCCGGGGAAGATAGAGATATCGACGACGAAGCCGACGAACACGCAGCGCGACCTCTCGCTCGCGTACTCGCCCGGGGTCGCCGCGCCCTGTGAGCGAATCGCGGAGAACCCCGACGACGCCTACCAGTACACGGCGAAGGGGAACCTCGTCGGCGTCGTGTCGAACGGGTCGGCCGTTCTCGGCCTCGGTGACATCGGCGCGCAGGCGTCAAAGCCCGTAATGGAGGGGAAGGGCGTGCTGTTCAAGCGGTTCGCGGACATCGACGTGTTCGACATCGAACTCGACCAGCAGGACGCAGAAGACATCGTCACGTCGGTGTCGGCGATGGAACCGACGTTCGGCGGCATCAATCTGGAGGACATCAAGGCCCCAGAGTGCTTCGTCATCGAGAACCGCCTCCGGGAGGAGATGGACATTCCCGTGTTCCACGACGACCAGCACGGGACGGCCATCATCTCGGGCGCGGCGCTCCTGAACGCCGCCGACATCTCCGGGAAGGACCTCGAAGACGTGGAGGTCGTGTTCTCGGGCGCGGGCGCGTCCGCAATCGCGAGCGCCCGGTTCTACGTCTCGCTCGGCGTCCGGAAGGAGAACATCACGATGTGTGACTCCTCGGGACCTATCACGCCCGACCGCGAGGACGTAAACGAGTACAAGCAGGAGTTCGCGCGGGAGACCGACGCCGACGACCTCGCGGGCGCGATGGAGGGCGCGGACGTATTCGTCGGGCTCAGCGTCGGCGGTATCGTGAGCGAGGAGATGGTGCAGTCGATGGCGGAGGACCCCATCATCTTCGCGATGGCGAATCCAGACCCCGAAATCGGGTACGTCGAGGCGAAGACCGCGCGCGACGACACGGTCATCATGGCGACCGGGCGGTCGGACTACCCGAACATGGTGAACAACGTGCTCGGGTTCCCGTTCATCTTCCGGGGCGCGCTCGACGTGCGCGCGACCGACATCAACGAGGAGATGAAAGTCGCGGCCGCGGAGGCGCTCGCCGACCTCGCGCGCCAAGACGTGCCGGACGCGGTCGTGAAGGCGTACGGCGACCAGCCGCTGCAGTTCGGCGCGGAGTACATCATTCCGAAGCCGCTCGACCCCCGCGTGCTGTTCGAGGTCGCGCCCGCGGTCGCGGACGCCGCGATGGAGACCGGGGTCGCCCGGCAGTCCGTCGACCTCGAGGAGTACCGCGAGCGCCTCGAAGCCCGCCTCGGCAAGTCGCGGGAGATGATGCGGGTCGTCCTGAACAAGGCGAAGAGCGACCCGAAGCGCGTCGCGCTCGCCGAGGGCGACAACGAGAAGATGATTCGCGCGGCCTACCAGCTCCAAGAGGAAGGCATCGCGGAACCCGTGCTCCTGGGCGACCGGAACACCATCGAGGGAACGGTGAGCGGGCTCGGCCTGGACTTCGACCCGGACATCGTGGACCCGGACGAGGGCGACCACGACGCGTACGCGGACCGGCTCCACGAACTCCGCAAGCGCAAGGGCGTGACGCGGAGCGAGGCCGGCGAACTCGTCGCGAAGGACTCGAACTACCTCGGGAGCGTGATGGTTGAGGAGGGCGACGCGGACGCTCTCCTCACCGGCCTCACCCACCACTATCCGAGCGCGCTCAAGCCGCCGCTCCAGGTCATCGGCACGGCTCCGGACGCGGACTACGTCGCGGGCGTCTACATGCTGACGTTCAAGAACCGCGTCGTGTTCGCCGCGGACACCACGGTGAACCAGGACCCCTCGAAGGAAGTGCTGGCCGAGGTCGCAGAACACACCGCGAACCTCGCGCGCCGCTTCAACGTCGACCCGCGCGTCGCGATGCTCTCCTACTCGAACTTCGGGAGCGTCGACACCGAGGGCACGCGGAAGGTCCGTGACGCCGCGGCGTCGCTGCGGGAGGACCCCGATATCGACTTCCCGGTGGACGGCGAGATGCAGGCCGACACCGCCGTCGTCGAAGACATCCTCTCCGGGACGTACGACTTCGCCGACCTCGACGAGGCCGCGAACGTCCTCATCTTCCCGAACCTCGAAGCCGGAAACATCGGGTACAAACTCCTCCAGCGCCTCGGCGGCGCGGACGCCATCGGCCCGATGCTCGTCGGGATGGACGAACCCGTCCATGTCCTCCAGCGGGGCGACGAAGTCAAGGACATCGTGAACCTCGCGGGCGTCGCCGTCGTCGACGCACAAGAAGAATAATCACCGTCCGAGCGCGCCAGAGGCGCGCTCGGCTTTTTCCCTCCAGGTTTTTGCAGTGAGTGGGTCGCGATAGCGACCCCGAACTGGAAAAAGGTGGTCGTGGACCTCGCGGGCGTCGCCGTCGTCGACGCGCAAGAAGAATAGCGGCCGGTTCCGTTTTTCGTCGCTCGTTTTTCCGGTATTTTAGCGATTCGCGCGGCTCGGCGGCGGAATCTGTGGTTCGGGTTCGTCGAGGCCGGGGAGGAGGCACTTCGGGGGTTCGTCGTTGACGTGGGCGTACTGGTCGGGGGCGTTCGCGAGGACGTGCGCGGGGTTCCGGCCGCTCGGGAGGCTGGCGGCGCGGAGTTCGGTGAAGGAGGCGACGCGTGCGCGGATGCCGCGCCAGTGGTGGCCGACCGTTGACGGCACGGACACGTCGCGGAGCGGCCGGTAGTCGGGGCCTTTCGCGGCGAGCGCGGCGAGGTTGACGTTCGCCGCGACCTCGTCGTGGTCGACGAGCACGCCGACGCGAGCGTCGCGGGGGGCGCGTGCGGCGAGCACGTCGAGGCCGAGGTGGAGCGCGCGGTACTCCGCGACGTTGTTGTCGGGGACTTGGTCGGGGACGGCGAGGCGGGCGACGCGCTCGCCGCTCCGGGATTCGATGATGACGCCGAGACCGCCCGTTCCGTCCACGTAGGACCCGTCGGTGGCGACGTAGAAGTCTCGGTGATGGGTGTGTGGCGGATGGGCGATGTGAGGGGTCGGCGCGTCGTCGAAGAGTGTTCTGAGGCTGGAGCGCCCGGCGTGCGCCATGTTTCGTGATTGACTCGGTGAGACTTAAACTGTGCGCCGGTAGGGGCGACAGCACAGCCTATATATGCGTTCACGTGTGAGAATTGGGTATGACAGGTAGTGACGAACATAGTTCGACGAGTCGGCGGACGTTCCTGACCGGCGTCGGTGGCGCGGCCGTGACCGCTGCGCTCGCCGGCTGTCAGGGCGGTGGAGACACGACCACGGAGACGACGACGTCCGGGACGACACAGGGAACGACGCAGACGACGAGCGGGAGCCAAGAGTTCCCCGTGACCATCACGCAGGGCCAGATGCCGACGACGCTCGACCCCCAGGACCACCGGTCGACGCCGACGGACAACGTCGTGCTGCACACGTACGAGGGCCTGCTCTCTCGGACGCGCACGGGCCAGATGCAGGCGCAGCTCGCGACCGACTGGGAGCGCGTGGAGGACGGTCGCGTTCGCTTCCAGATTCGGGACGGCCCGACGTTCCACAGCGGGAACGACCTCACGCCCGGTGACGTGGCGTACTCCATCAACCGCATCGTCGACCCCGATGTCGGCATCAACAGCCCGCAGTCGGACCAGCTTGCGGGCGTGACGGGCGCGGAAGTCGTCGACGGCGAGCGTGCGGTCGACGTGATGTCTGACGGCCTGAATCCCGCGGTGTTCTCCCTGTTCGCCTCGTACGGCGACGTGATGGAGCAGGCGTGGGTGGAGGATAACGACGCCGACTACATCGCCACCCACATGAACGGTACGGGGCCGTTCGAGTTCAGTAACTACGAGCAGGGCGTGCAGGTCGTCCTCGAACGCTTCGACGACTACTGGCAGGAACCCGCGTCGATTTCTGAGCTGACGTTCAACTCGGCGAGCGAGTCCAGCACGCGCGTGAATCAGCTTCTCGCGGGTGAGACGGACGTGGTCGTGAACGTGCCGCCGCAGGACATCTCGCGCGTGCAGAACGGTGAGGACACCCGCATCGACGCGGTGTCGAGTTCGCGCGTCCTCTACAACGGGATGCGGTACGACGTGGAGCCGTTCGACTCCGTTGAGTTCCGGAAGGCCATGAACTACGCGGTGGACCTCGACGCAATCATCGAAAGCGTGCTCGACACGTTCGGGGACGCGACGAGTCAGCCGACCCTCCAAGGGTTCGTCGGGTACAACGAGGAGCTGAGTCCGTACCCCTACGACCCCGACCAGGCCGAGCAGCTCGTGGAGGACAGCGGGTACGCGGGCGCGGAGATCGAACTCCACAGTCCGGTCGGCCGCTACCTGAAGGACGTGGAGATCGCGCAGGCGGTCGTGAACCAGATCGACGAACTACCGAACGTCTCCGCGAGCCTGAACCAGCGCGAGTTCGCGTCGCTCGCGGGCGAACTCACGGACGGCGATATCACGACGAGTCCGCACTGGTACCTCATCGGCTGGGGGAACGCGACGTTCGACGCGAGCCAGACGCTGATTCCGCTCCTGACGAGCGACGGCGCGCTCACGTCGTACAAGAACGACGAGTTCGACTCGCTCATCGAGCAGGCGCAGAGCGAGTCCGACACCGAGCAGCGCCGGGAATACCTCGAACAGGCGAACGCGCACGCGAACGAGCAGGCGCCCTGGATCTTCCTGAACCGCCAGTACAGCGTGTACGGCGTGTCCCAGCGGATCTCGTGGCGGGCGCGTCGTGACGAGCGTATCGACGCGTACGCGATGAGTCAGACGTAACTCCTCCGTCATGTCTTTCGCTCGCTTCATCTCGAAACGGATACTGCAGGGTATCCTCGTCATCTGGGGCGTGGTGACGGTGGTGTTCCTCCTGCGGTATCTGACGCCGGGTAACCCGGTGTCGTTCATCGCGCCGCTCGACGCGGGGCCGGAGCTCCGGGCGCGTATCGCCGCGGAGCTCGGGCTGAACCAACCGATATACACCCAGTACTGGAACTACCTCACGGGCGTGATGCAGGGCGACTTCGGGCAGTCGTACATCGTCGCGAAGGGACTGCCCGTGTCGGATGTCGTGTTCGGTCGGTTACCGGCGACAATCGAGATGGCGGTCGCGGCGTCCGTCGTCGCTATCGTGCTCTCGATTCCGCTCGGCGTCATCAGCGCGACGAACCGCCACGAGCCGAGCGACTACGCGGCGACGACGTTCTCGCTGGTCGGTATCAGCACGCCGAACTTCTGGCTCGGTATCATGCTCGTGCTCGTGATGGCGATCCAGCTCGACCAGCTCACGGGCGCGTGGGCGTGGCTGGGCTGGTTCAGCCCGCCGACGAGCGGGATGGCGCGCTACCAAGGGAGTCCCGTGCTGTTCTACGACGGCCTGCGGTACCTGCTGTCCGGGAACACAGCGCCGATGATAGAGTGGTTCCAGCACATGACGCTTCCGGCGATAACGCTGGGAACGTACTTCACGGCACTCATCACGCGGCTCACGCGGAGCGGGATGCTGGACGAACTCGGGCAGGCGTACGTGCAGGCGCTCCGGGCGAAGGGGCTGCCGGAGACGCGGACGCGCTACCGGCACGTGCTCAAGAACACGCTCATCCCCATCATCACGGTGCTCGGCCTGCAGTTGGGGACGCTCATCGGCGGCGCGGTCATCACGGAGAGCGTGTTCGACTGGCCGGGCCTCGGGTCGCTCCTCATCGACGCCATCAATCGGCGTGACTGGACAGTCATTCAGGGGTCGCTCATCGTCATCGGCTGCGGTTTCGTCCTCATCAACATCCTCGTCGACGCGCTGTACGCGTACGTCAACCCCCAGGTGGTGAACGACTAATGAGTCTCCTCAGTGATTTCTTCGACTGGCTGTTCGGCGGCATCGCCGCGGTGCTCGGGAAGGCGGCGTCGCCGCGGACGATTCGGAACCTCAAGTCCGAACTGTCGCGGAGTCTGCTCGCGAAACTCGGCGTGGCGTTGCTCGTCGTTATCGTCCTCGCAGCGGTGTTCGCGCCGTTCATCGCGCCGAACAACCCACAGGTACAGCACTTGAACCAGACGCACCTGCCGCCGCTCGGGTTCAGCGCGGCGACGACGCAGACGACCTCCGAGGTGGTGAACGGCTCCGTCACTGTCGTGGAGAAGACCGTGTGGGTGAATTCGACAGCGGAGTATCCGCTCGGCACGAACTCGCTCGGCCAGGGGATGTTCTCGCGGGCGCTCTACGGCGCGCGTGTGAGTCTGCTCGTCGGACTGCTCGGGTCCGGTATCGCCGCGTTCGTCGGCGTGGCAATCGGGCTGTCCGCGGGCTACTTCGGCGGGAAGGTGGACGACGCGCTGATGCGGAGCGCGGACGTAATGCTCGCGTTCCCGTCGCTCGTGCTCGCAGTCGCGCTCGTCGGCCTGTTCGGCAAGCAAGGAATCGCCGTGCACGACCCGTTCGTCGCGCTCGGCCTCGCGCCGGGGATGCCGGCGACGTTCAAGATACCGGGAACAGTCATATTGGTGGTCGCGCTCGTGAACTGGGTGTGGTTCGCGCGGGTCGCGCGCGGCGAAGCGCTCACGCTCGTCGACCAAGAGTACGTGAAGGCGGCGCGCAGCGTCGGCGCGAGCAACTTCCGCATCCTCCGCTCGCACGTCCTGCCGAACGCCATCACGCCCATTCTCGTGCTGGCGACGATTCAGGTCGCGGCTATCATCCTCCTCGAATCCTCGCTGTCCTTCCTCGGGTTCTCGGGCACCACGCTCTCGTGGGGTTTCGACATCTCGCAGGGACGACAGTACCTCGCGACCTCGTGGTGGATTTCGACCGTGCCGGGACTCGCTATCGTCCTCTCAGTGATCGGAATCAACCTCATCGGGGACTGGCTCCGGGACGCCCTCGACCCAGGTATCGAGGGGGAGGGAGGTGTCTGAGATGACGGACGTGCTTCGCGTCGAGGGTCTCTCGACGCGGTTCTTCACGGAGCAGGGCCAGGTGAACGCCGTCGAGGACGTGAGTTTCACCATCGAGAGCGGGGAAGTGTTCGGCGTCGTCGGCGAGTCGGGGAGCGGGAAGTCCGTCACCGCGCTCTCCATCGTCGACCTCGTCGAGAACCCCGGCAAGGTGACGGACGGCGAAATCTGGTACCGGCACCCCGACCTCGCCGAGCGCGCACGCGAGGACTACGCTGAGGAGGTGGTGGACGGCGAGTACGTCGACCTCCTCCAGTTGCCGGAACGGGAGCGGCGCGCGCTCCGCGGCCCGGACTTCGGGATGATCTTCCAGGACCCGATGAGTAGCCTCAATCCCTCCGTGACGGTTGGCGAGCAGATCGCGGAGGCGGTGGAGGTGCAGCGGCGCGCGGAGGCGAACCCGCGCGCCACTCGGTCGCGGACGCAGGGCTACGGGCTCGGCTCGCTGTTCGCGGACGCGTTGTTGCCGACGAAGAACTACGTCTCCGAGGCGTCGCGGGCGCGCGCTATCGAACTTCTTGACCTCGTGGGGATTCCGGACCCCGAGGAGCGCTACGAGGAACATCCCCACCAGTTCAGCGGTGGAATGTTGCAGCGCGCGATGGTCGCGATGGCGCTCGCGGGCGAACCGGACGTGCTCATCGCTGACGAACCGACCACGGCGCTCGACGTGACGATTCAGGCGCAAATCCTCGACCTCCTCAAGGAGTTGCAGGAGGAGCGCGGAATGAGCGTGATGCTCATCACGCACAACCTCGGCGTCATCGCGCGGATGGCGGACCGGGTCGGCGTGATGTACGCGGGCGAAATCGCGGAGCGCGGAACGCTCGCGGACGTGTTCGAGGAGTACACGCATCCGTACACGGCGGGGCTTCTCGGGAGTATTCCCGACCTGGACGACCCCGCGCCGCGACTGAACCCCATCGAGGGGAACGTCCCCAGTCTGCTTGACGAGGAGATGGGGAGCGGGTGTTACTTCGCGGACCGCTGTCCGAAGGCAATGGAGGAATGCCTGGAGAAACCGCCGGAGTTCGCGTGCGAGAGCGGGAGCGACGAGCACGCGGCGAAGTGCTACCTCGCGGACCACGAGTACGACGAGGCGCGTGCGCTCCCGGACGACTACTTCACGGGTGATAGCGATGAGTGAGACGTTACTCTCGGTCGACGATTTGGAGAAGTACTACTACGAGCGGGACAGCCTCCTCGACACCGTGCTTCGGCGGGAGCCGGACGCGGTGCAGGCCGTCGACGGCGTGTCGTTCGACGTCGAGGAAGGGGAGACGCTCGGATTGGTCGGCGAATCGGGTTGCGGGAAGTCCACGACTGGTGAGACCGTGCTGCGGCTTCGCGAACCCACCGGCGGGACGGTGGAGTTCGACAGCGCGAACGTCGGAGAGATGAAAGGCGAGGAGATGAAGGAGTTCCGGCGGCGCGCCGGCATCGTCTTCCAGGACCCGTTCGCGAGCCTCGACCCCCGGATGACCATCGGCCAAATCGTGCGAGAGCCCTTGGACGTACACAACGTGTCGGGGGCGGACGAGCGCGTGCGCGAACTCCTAGAGCGCGTGGGGCTGTCCGCGGACCAGTTCGACCGCTATCCCCACGAGTTCTCGGGCGGGCAGCGCCAGCGCGTCGGCATCGCTCGCGCGCTCGCGCTGGAACCCGACTTTCTCGTGCTGGACGAACCCGTGTCGGCGCTCGACGTGAGCGTGCAGGCACAGATACTGAACCTCCTCGAAGACCTGCAGGAGGAACTCGGCTTGACGTACCTGTTCATCGCGCACGACCTCTCCGTCGTCCGCCACATCTGCGATAGGGTCGCCGTGATGTACCTCGGCGAAATCGTGGAGACGGGTGACGTGGACGGTATCTTCGAGAACCCACGGCATCCGTACACGCAGGCGTTGCTGGAGAGCGTGCCGCGCGCGGACACCCAAGAGTCCGAGCGCGAGGTGCGGACGCTGAGCGGGGACGTGCCGTCGCCGCGGAACCCGCCGTCGGGGTGTCGGTTCCGTACGCGGTGTCCGCACGTCATCCCGCCCGACGGCCTCGACATCGACCAGGAGGCGTTCCGGTCTGTGATGGACCTGCGTGACCGCTTGGAGCGCGGGGACTTCGGTCCCGATGACGTAGACTCTCCCGACGAGTGGACGGAGCACGTGTCGGCTGAGTTGTCCGGGCGTGCGCGCGACGCCGTGGAGGACGCGTTCGAGTCGCTCGCGGCGGGCGGCGGTGACGCGGCCCGCGAGCGGTTGCGGGAGACGTTCCAGACCGTGTGCGAGACGGACGCGCCCGAGCTCGGCGAGGGCGAGCAGCCCGCGGCCTGCCATCTGGACGACCCCGCAACCACTACGTAGCGGGGCCGTCTCACTCCGGGTATGACGCTGCTCGTGCGCGACGTGATGACGGCGGACGTAGAGACGGTTGACGCCGACGACGAGGTCGCTGAAGTCCTCGGGAAGCTCTCTCGACGGAAGTTCAACGGGTTTCCCGTCCTGGAGGACGGCGAACTCGTGGGCGTGGTGACCCAGCGGGACTTCGTGGACTTGTTCGAGCCGAGCGACCGCACGCTCTGGATTCCCATCGGCCTCCCGCCGTTCCTGGAGACGGTGGAGTACGCGTTCGACCTGTCGTGGGACGAGCTCGACGCGGAGCTCGATCTGGCGGCGGCCGCCGGGAAAGCAGTCCGCGAGGTGATGACGCGGGATGTGGAGACGGTGTCGCCGGACGCGTCTATCGACGACGTGCTCGACATCCTCGCGACGGACGACCCGAACGTGAACCGCGTGCCCGTGCTGGACGACGGCGACCTCGTGGGCATCATCACACGCGAGGACGTGGTGCGCGCGCTCCGCGACGAGCGCGCATCGAAACCCTAACCGTCCCGTCGGTTCGACTCTCGGTGTGTCCCGGTATCGGAACCTCTCGTTGTTTCTCGTGCTCGCCGCGGCGTGGGGGGCGGCGTTCATGGCTATCAAGGCCGGATTGAGTTACTTTCCGCCCGTGTTGTTCGCGGCGCTCCGGTACGACGTCGCCGGGGTGTTGATGCTCGCGTACGCGGGGTACGCGACCGACCACCTGCTTCCGGAGGGGCGGCGGGAGTGGCTGGCGGTCTGGGTTGGCGCGGTGTTCCTCATCGCGGGCTATCACGCGCTGTTGTTCGTCGGGGAGACGAGTCCGGACGTGACGAGCGCGTCCGCCGCGGTGGTCGTGAGCCTGAGTCCCGTGCTGACCACGGGGTTTTCGCGGGTGTTCCTGCCGGAGGAACGCCTCGCGCCCGCGGGCCTGCTCGGATTGGTGCTCGGATTGGTGGGCGTGGTGGTGCTCGCCGACCCGGGGAGCGCGGCGTTCGAGTCCGGCGTGCTCGGCGAGGCGCTGGTGTTCGGCGCGGCGGCGTGCTTCGCGTTGGGGAGCGTGCTCACGACCTACTTGGACGCCGACCTCCCCATCGAGACGATGGAGGCGTGGTCGATGCTGCTCGGCGCGCTCCTCATGCACATCGTGAGTCTGGGTCTCGGGGAGCCGCTGGCGGTGGACTGGACCTGGGAGGCCGTGGCGGCGCTCGCCTACCTCTCGCTCGTCGCGAGCGCGCTCGGCTTCCTCATCTACTTCGACCTCCTCGACAGGCTCGGCCCCATCGAAATCAACCTCGTGTCGTACGTCGCGCCCGTGTTCGCCGCCGTATCGGGGTTCCTCGTGCTCGGTGAAGCGTTGGACGCGACGACCGCCGCCGGGTTCGCCGTCATCTTCCTCGGGTTCTGCCTCCTGAAACGCGAGGCGATACAAGACGAAATCGGGTCGTGGCGAGTGTGACGCGCCCACGCCCCTAGCCAACAGATACCGTATTTAAACGAATTTTCTCCGATTCTGCACAAAGCATTTACGCGGCCTGAGGCGGCCGTCTAGCAGTCGCCCGCGATGGTGAAACACACAAAGCATTTAATGGAGGCTACGTAAAGAGTGAGTGTACCCCTACCCATGTGCGTCAGCGAGTACGCAGCGAGCCGAAAGCCGACGTGCGACCCCTAGAAACAAACTATGACAGGAAACAATAAGATTCGCGGCGTGCTCCTCAGCGCGCTGATGGTCATGTCTGTGTTCGCAGGCGCAGTTGCCTTCACGGGTGCTGTTTCTGCAGAGCAGACGAGTGGCTCTATCAGTGCCGTTGACGACGCGCCCAGTGCAGCCACAAGCCACGAGGTCAACATCACCATTGGGTCTGACCTCGATGGTGATTCGCTGAACCGCATCCAGATTGACTACGGCACAAGCGCATTCGACCTAAGTAGCGTCGATAACGTTAACGACATTACGTTCGCTGAGCTCAACGGTAGCGACATCACTGCGAACGTTAGTACCGTTAACGTCGACAACGGCCAGACGCTTCAGGTCGACTTCGGCAGTGGTGTTAACCTCAACGAAGGCGACGTACTGAACGTCACAGTCAACAACGTCACGAACGCTGACAGCAGTGGCGACTACGAGACGCGTGTTGACGTTAACCCGCAGACGGACCCCAACACGTACGCGACACCGACCCTTTCCATCGGTGTGTCCTCAAGCGATCAGGAGGTCACCGTCTCGCAGGGCCCGGTTGAGTTCAACTCCCCGAGCGAAAGCAAGCACTTCGTCGAACTCGTGACGGAGGAAGGCACTAACTTCTCAAGTGAGCTCGGAGACGGTGACTTCACCGTTTACGACCGTAACGGCAACGAAGTGACGACTGCCACGAAGTCCACCACCTACACGAACGACGACGGTCGTCTCGTCATCGACGTTGGTAAGAACCTGAACGACGGTGCGAAGCTCGAGCTCTTCGGCACGAACCACACCATCACCGCGACGTCTACAACCCTCGAAGAGGGTGAAGGCGACGGTATCGCCTACAAAGGTGAGAAGGTCGCTGTCGTCAACCTCAGCTCGACGAACGTTCCGTTCGAGCTCTCCGGTAGCGACGACGGCTTCCTCACGTCCCGTTCGACTGGCACGAACAGCTTCGTCGCTGTCCTCGGTACGAGCGACCGGAGTACGAGCCAGGACTACACGGTTACGTTCACTAACACGAGCGTCAAGAGTAACCTCACGCTCCGCAACCTCGGTCTGAGCGCGTCGCTCGGTAGCAACTCGGTCACGACCGACGAGACCGTCGACGTGACGGCCTCCTCAAACGTTGCGGGTCGTAACGTTGAGGTTCAGTTCCTGAACTCTGATGGTGACGTTGTTCAGACGAACACCACCACCATCGACAGTGACACCACCGTCACTGAATCCCTCGGAGTGCCGAGCACTACCGGTAACTACTCTGTTCAGGTTCTCGACATCCAGACCGGCATCATTGCGGAAGCCGGTACACTTACCGTCAACGAACAGACGGCTGGTTCCATCGACTTCGCCGGTGATGCGAGTTACTCGGTGAACCAGGGCGGTATTGTCGAGATTCCGGTCGAGTTCACTGGTGAAGCCACAAAGGCCACGGTCGTCATCGGTGACGAAGACGAATCCGGCTACCAAGCAAACGTCACGGTCACCGACGGCGGTGACAAAGACGGTACTGTCACGATCCTGTTCAACACGTACGAGGCTGGTAATTCGACGAGCCTCGCGGACACGGTCAGCGTGAAGAACAGCGACGACGACAGTATCAGCACGGACAGCCAGACGAAGCTCAGTAACCTCCTCGACACGGGAAGTTACAACCTCTACGCGACGAACGGTGGCAGCGTCTCCGACGCACTCACGTCCCCGGACACGGTCGGTTCCATCTCCATCACGGAGCGTTCGACCAACGGCGTGAAGACTTGGACTGCACCGAGCGGCGCTTCCCTTAGCGACGCCAGCGACGTCCAGAGTCTCCTCGCGTCCGGTTCGCTCACGGAAGACAGCTCCATCGTGACGAGCGACTACGTCGTTCACCAGATTTCGGCGACCGGCCTCGGTGGCCTCGTCGACTCGAAGAATGACCTCCAGACTGCGTTCACGTCTGGTGCGCTCGAACTTACGGTCAAGCAGACCAATCCTGACAAGAACCGCGTCGGTAAGGTTCTGAACGTGTCTGCATCTACGGGTAACACCACGTTCATCGCGGACGCGGACAACAACACGTACTACGTTGCGTTCAAGCCGGACAAGGTTACGTGGGAACGCGGCCTTGGCGGTGACCCCGCATCCGTGAAAGCGGGAGACAACTTCAACGTCACGGCGACTGTTACTGACGACCGCCTCCTCCGTGGTGGCGACAATCAGTCCGTCATGACGTCCTTCAGCACCGTTTCGGGCTCGGTGTCCTACGCACAGGACCCGGTGAACGTCACGGCGACGTCGAACGTCTCCATCTCCGGTTCGTCCACGTACGCACCGGGTACGACGCTCAACGTCATCATCCAGTCGACGTCTGACTCGGAGCCGCCCTTCTACAAGAAGATGAAGGTGACGGTCCAGCCCGACGATTCGTGGACTGCAACCGGCTACGACCTCACCACGCCGAGCGGCATCAACGCTGGAGACACGTTCACTGTCTCGAACAGCCTGACCAGCTCGACGGCGTCCGGTAACGTTGTCGAGGCACAGACCACGACGACGAGTACGACGTCTACGACGAGTACGACGTCCACGACGTCCACGACGACGAGTACGACCACCACGTCGACGACTACCACGACGACCGCCGCTCCGTCCACGACGACGACGGAGGAAGGTTCGTCCGGTAGCACGCCTGGCTTCGGTGTCGGACTCGCGCTCGTCGCGGTCCTCGGCGCTGCGCTCCTCGCGCTCCGCCGCGACAACTAAAATAACGACTGACCGCCGGTAGCGGTCATACGCGGCATTTCTCTTTGTTTTCACTCGCGTAGTGGCGACGCAGTGCAGCCGAATGCTTTTACGCGATACCGGTGTATTCAGGGGTATGAGCGTGTATCGAGAGATTCGACTCGTCGAGGAAGGAGACGGGCGGTGGGCTGCGACGGACGAAGCGGCAGGAGTGACGGTTCGCGCGGACTCGCGAAGTGACGCTCTCTCCGAACTCGACGGCGTTCTCGCGGAGCGACGTGCTCGTGACGACGCGACGCCGCTCGGGAGTCGGCTGCGTGGGATGGCGGACGACATCGACCCGGACGCAGTCGAGGACGTGCGAGACGTGCGGGAACACGTATGAGGGTGTTTCTCGATACGAACGTGTTCATCGCGGCCGTTGCGGACGAAGCGACGCACGGTGCGTCCGCGGTCGAGATTCTGGATAGCGAGCACGAGCTAGTGAATTCTCTACTGAACGTGATGGAGCTACGGGCGGTACTCACGAAGAAGCACGCAGTCGAAGCGAAACGAGCACGAGAAATAGAAGACGAGGTACGGAGCGGAATCGAAGTGGTTGTCCCGGATTCGGAGGACGTACTCGACGCGAACGAACTACAGCAGGAGACACTCCTGTATCCGATGGACTGTCTGATTCTCGCGTGTGCTGAGGGGTGTGGTGCGACACTCGTCTCGTTCGACAACGAACTCGTGGAAAACAGAGCAATCGAGCCGGCGGACGTGGTATCGTAAAAGATAGTCCATAATCGGTCACACGCGGCATTCTTCCTTTGTTTTCACTCGGGTAGTGACGACGCTGTCGCGGCGTTGTTGATTTCGCTGTGTGCGTGTAGCAATGAGAGGAATAGTGGTTTACGTGCTGGTTAGATAGTGAGCGTATGAGTGACGGTTTGCGGGTGCTTGTCGTGGACGACGACGAGGCGGTTCTGTCGGTGGCGACGGAGTTTCTCGAACGGCGGGGCGTGGACGTGGTCAGTGTGTCGCGGGCTGTCGACGCGCTGGAGCGGTTGGACGAGGGGTTTTCGTGCGTGGTGAGTGATTACGAGATGCCGGAGATGGACGGCCTCGAACTCCTAGAGCGCGTTCGGGCGGCGCGGCCGGAGTTGCCGTTCGTGTTGTTGACGGGGGCGGGGAGCGAGGACGTGGCGAGCGACGCGATCAGTCTCGGGGCGACGGAGTACGTGCAGAAGCGACCCGGGCGCGGACGGTTCGATATCCTCGCGAACACCGTGGTGAACGCGGCGGAGGCGTACGAGACGGAACGGGAGTTAGCGGCGAGTCGGGCGTTCGTGGAGGACGCGCTGGAGGCAGTGCAGGACGTGTTCTTCGTCGCGGACCGCGCGGGGACGGTGACCCATTGGAACTCGCGACTGGAGGACGTGCTCGGCTGTGTGGAGCCGGGCGAGCGCGACCCAGACGAGTTCGTCGCGCCGGACGACCGGCCGGCCGCGGCGGAGGCGTTCGAGGCCGCCATCGAGGACGGAAGCGCGCGCGTGGACGCGACGGTGCGGACGGAGACAGGGGACGTGCCGTACGAATTCACGTTCTCCCGAATCACGGACGACGACGGGCGAGTGACGCACGTCGCGGGGGTCGGGCGGGACGTGAGCGAGCGGGTGGCGCGCGAGCGGGCGGTGGCGACACTGCACGAGACGACACGCGCACTCGTGGGGGCGGAGACGCCGAGCGACGTGTTCGAGCACGCGGTCGCGGCGGCGGACGGCCTGCTCGGCCTGTCGCGGACGGCGTTCTATCGGTGGGACGCGGACGAGCGCGCGCTCGTCGCGGCGGCGGCGCGCGGCGCGTCGACGGACAAGCTACCCGTATTAGGAGATGGATCGCCGGAGTGGGCGGCGTTCGTCGCAGAAGAGACGCGGACCGTGAACGCGAGCGACGCGTTCGAGGGCGCGACGGCGTTGGTGGTGGCGGTCGGGTCGCACGGCGTGCTCGTCGCGGGCGCCGAATCGGACGGATTCGACGACGTGGACGTGTCGGTGGTGGAGGTGTTGGCGGCGAACACGGCGGCGGCGCTCGACCGCCACGACCGGGAGGCGGCGCTACGGGAGCAAGAACGCGAGCTGGCGGCGAAGACGGAGCGCCTGGAGGAGGTGAATCGGACGAACACGCTCGTCCGGCGGACCCAGGCGGGATTGCTTGGCGCGTCGACCCGAGAAGAGGTAGAGCGGTCGGTGTGTGAGTCGCTCGCCGCGGACGACGAGTACGTGTTCGCGTGGACGGGAGCCGTGGACGACGGCGAGGTGTCGCCGCGGGCGTGGGCGGGCGCTGGCGAGTCAATCCTGGACGCGCTCGCTGTGGAGGACGCGACGGCGTCGCCGGCGTGGCGGGCAGCGGAGCACGCCGAACCAGTCGTCGTGTCCGACCTGGTGGCGGCGGCTGGCGGGGGCTGGCGGCGGCGCGCGCTCGCGGCGGGCGCGGGGTCCGCGGCGGCGTTCCCGTTATCCTTCGATGGCGGGTCGTACGGCGTGCTCGCGGTGTACGGCCGGCGCACGGACCAGTTCGGCCCGGAGGAGCGCGACATACTGAGCGAGCTCGCGGCGACAGTGGCGAGCGCGGTGAACGCCGTGGAGCGAAAGGAAGCCTTGGTGACGGGCGGCGGCGTGGAGGTGGCGTTCCGGGTGCCGGATGCAACCGGGCCGGTGTCCGCGATGGCGCGCCGGACGAACGCGACGTTCGAACTGGAGGAGGTCGTGTCGAAGGAGGACGGGTCGTGGCTCGTGTACGTCGCGGTGGCCGACGTCGACCCGGACGCGGTGGCTGCAGCGGCGGACGCGCTCGTGTCGGTGACGTCCGCGGACGTGTTCGACTCCGACCGGGAGCGCACGCTCGTCGGCCTGGTCGTCTCGGAGTTCCCGGCCGTCGACGTGCTGGCGGCGCACGGTGCGTCCGTTCAGTCGTTGACGGCGACGCCCCAGGAGGTGGAGGTGTCGGTGACGGTGCCGCGGACGCGGTCGGTGCGGGAGCTGGTGGCGGCGTGCGAGGAGCGCCTGCCCGGTATCGAATTGGTGCGGCGTTCCCAGCCGGCGTCCCAGCCGGCGGTGCTCGTGGAGGGCTTGACGGAGAAACAGCGAACGGCGCTCCGAACGGCGTACGAACACGGCTTTTTCTCGTGGCCGCGCGAGCACACCGGTGAGGAGGTCGCGGACGCGATGGGTGTGAGTGCGCCGACGTTCCACCAGCACCTCCGGAAGGCGCTCGGCGCGGTGTTCGCGGAGGCCTTCGGCGACCAGTCCGACCTAAACGATTAGGGTGGGCGGCGGTCGCGTTCCATATGGTTCGGCAGTAACGCTTGGCCGGTTCGTGAGAGATAGTCACATGATAACAGCCGATGTCTCTGAATCAGTCCGCACGGAACGCATGCGGCACGTCGACGACCGAGTCGCGGCCGAGCGACGATGACGCAGTCCTGTTCGAGGAGGTGCAGCACGCGCTCTGCGAGGACGGGTTCGCGTCACCGCCGGAGGGGAGACACCTCGCGCAGTGGGTGCGGCGGGAACTCCGGTCGTCGCTCGGGAACGTCAGCGTGGACGTGCAGACCGGGAGTCGGGAGTGCGACCTGCTCGTCGCGGACACCATCGGCATCGAACTCGTGGACGGCCTGTCCGCGTACGGCCACGCCGGCATCCACCGCCACCTCGAAACCGTCGGCCGGGACTGCGACTACCTCATCGTGTTCGTGCACGAACTCCCGAACGACTGCCGGGACGCGTGGTGGATGGTGAAACGCCGCTGCACGCCCCACGGCCTCGGCGTCACGGACATCGCGTTCGTCAAACCCGACGCCGGAGAAACGGCGACGACAAAACGCTCCCCGCTCACTGCGTGGTACCTCCTCACACCCGCGATGCTGTTCGTCGCCGCATACCTCGCCGTGGGCGTGACGGAAGCGACACGCATCTCGACCCACCCGATGCTGGCGCTCATCGTCCCCGCCATCGGCGCGGTCTGCTTCCTCGCGCTCGTCCTGAAGTGCTTCGGCGACACCTAAGCGACATCCCGGAACAGCGCGCGAACGGTCTCCGGGTTCGTCGTCCCCACGCGACTCTTGCGCGTCTCGAGCTCCCTGCAGAGCGCCGCGTACCGGTCGTCGGCCGCGAGCGCGTCTGATGACTTCGCGGCCTCCAGCGACGCTTTCGCGGCCGCCGTCTGATAGTACTCGCGGATGCCCGACGGGTACTCACGGAGGCCCACGAGCCGTTCGACCGTCTCGACGAGCACGCGCCGGTCGACGGCTTCACGAGGTAATCGTCGAACCCGAGCGAAACCACGTCGAAGTCGGGTTCGACCGCCGTCACCATCGCGACGCGACACCCGAGCCCACGCTCGTCAATCGTGTCGAGGAGTCGGTCACCCGCGCCGTCCGGGAGGCGGCGGTCGAGCAGGACGACGTCCACCGTGTCGTCGACGATATCGCGAGCGGCGTCGAGCGTCGCCGCCACCCGAACCTCGTAGCTATCGGCGAGCCAGGCCGTGTAGAGGTCGCGAACGGACTGCTCGTCCTCGACCACGGCGACGGTGTTTCGGGACACGAACTACCCGAACGTTCCCAAGAGACTGATAAAAGCTTTCTACCAAACATCGTAAAACGACCACGCCAACCCTGGACCCCACGCGTTCCATAGAGTGTCTCCATGAGAGCTTCGACAGAAGTGATCTCTGAATCAGCGTCCTGCATTGTTTGAACCCGCACACCCCGTCGAGCGCCGCGCTCTTTTTAGGGGCTTCTTGGCGCTCAACGCGCACCACCCCTATTTGAATGAGCGAGTTTAGTACGGACTGACATCTGCGAAAGTTGAGTCGTTGTATGCCCGAACTCCGTATTACCGGAATCTGGGCAGTTGAGAAGTGGGCCCGCCGAGATTCGAACTCGGGTCCGACGCACCCCATGCGCCGAGGATACCGCTACCCCACGGCCCCACACGTGTTTCGAGGAGTGGCCTGGGGTTAAGGGCTTCGTTTCGCGGGCTACACGAGAACGCGTTCGAGCGTGACGGCTTCACCGGATTCGGCGTCGAGGGCGTCTGTTGCGCGGCCGAGACAGACGGCGGCGCCGTTCGGGGTGGTGCACGCGACGAGCGCGCCGGACGTGGGGTCGTCGTGGTCGATGACGCCGGGTGCGTAGACGGGCGCGCCGTTCGCGACCTCACGCGCCGCGGAGGGAGCGATGGTGACGTGGGGGAGGTGGGTGAGCGCGTTCTCGGCTGGCTGGACGACGGCGCGAATCCAGTCTTCGGTGCCGCGTTCGCGCCACTCGGCGAGCGCGTCCACGTACTCGTGCATCGTCACGAGGTCCGCGTCGTCGAACGGGCCGGTCGTGGTGCGGCGGAGGTGGCCCATGTGCGCGCCCGTCCCGAGCGCCAGCCCGAGGTCGTGACAGAGCTTGCGCACGTACGTCCCGCTCTCGCACTCGATGCGGAGCAACGCCTGGCGGTCCCGGACTTCGAGCACGTCGAGCGTGTAGACCTCGCGGACGCGGAGGCGGCGGGAGACCGCCGACTTCCGCGGCGGTTTCTGGTAGAGCGGGCCCTCGAACTCCGACACGACGTCTTGGAGGTCGTTGGGCGCGTCGTCGTGAAGTTCGAGCACCGCGACGTACTCCTTCGAGCCTTCGAGGAGCGCGGGCGCGAGCCGGGGCGCAGTTCCCGTGAGGACGGGCAGACAGCCGGTGACCTTCGGGTCGAGCGTGCCCGCGTGCGCGGCCTTCTCCACGCCCGCGAAGTCCCGAATCCACGCGGACACCTCGTGCGCGGACGGACCCGGTGGCTTGTCGAGGTTCACGACCCCGAATTCGAGCAGGCTCTCGACCGACCGCTCCGTTGGTGGTGCGCGCATCAGAACTCGTACGTGACGTTCTCCACCGGTGTCGGTCCCTCGTCCGCGCCGGGGTCGTAGCCCTCGACGGCCGCGCGGAGGATGTCGAGCGTCGCCGCCTCCCCCCAGCGCGCCGTGTTCACGGCGAGGTCGTAGATGGAGCGGTCGTCGAAGTCGATACCGTAGTACTCGCGGTAGCGCGCGGTCTCCGACGCCTCGCGCTCCTCCGTCTCCGCGAGCGCGTCCGCGACGGGTTTGTCCTCGCGTTCCGCGATGCGTTCCGCGCGAACGTCGAGCGGCGCGTCCAGCCAGATCTTGAGGTCCGCGTACTCGCCCGCCATCCAGCCCGACAGCCGGGACTCCAGGACGAGGTCGTCGTGCGTGCGCGCCGTCTCCCGCAACTGCGCGTCGAGGTCGCGGTCGATCTGGTCGTCCGTCTCCGCGAGTTCGTTGAACTCCGCGAGCGAGAGGCCGCGTTCGTCCGCGAGCGCTCGAAAGATGTCGCCGCCGGAGACGTGCTCGTAGTCCAGTTCGTCCGCCAGCGCGGCGGCGTTCGTGGACTTCCCGCACCCCGGCGGGCCCGAGATAGTAATCAACATATCAGTCCTCGGCCCGCGCGAAGTAAAGAGGTTGTGAACCGCGTCAGGCCGTGTCCGGACCGGTCTGCACGTTGAGGGCCTTCCGAAGGATTTGGCCGATGCTCATCGTGCAGAAGAAGTACCAGACGATCCACGCGGGGAAGAACCCGGCGACGCCGTCCAGCAGTCGGAGCTCGCCGAACATCGGGAGGACGATGTGGTGTTCGCCCGAGTCGACGTGGCCCGCGAGCAGCATCCAGTACATCCAGAGGAACACCGGGATGGTGATGAGCATAATCCACACCATCGGCCGGAACTGCTGCTTGAACATGCCGAGCTGGTCGCCCATCAGGTCCATCTGTTCCTCGCGGAGCTGTTCGAGGCGCTCGTCGTTGTCGTTCGCGCGCGCTTCCTTCTGTGCGTCCTGAATCTCCTGCATGCGCTCCTGGTGTTCGCCCATCCCGGACATGTCCATGAGGTTGTCCTGGAGGATGGTGGAGTAGAGACCGGTGAGGGTCGCGAGCACGAGGATGACGAGGTAGAAGGGAAGCATCGCGTCGAGCGGCCCGAGAATCACGTCGAGCACCTCGCCGACGCTGTTCCGGACGCTGTTAATGGTGTATCCCGCCATCATCGCGAGCGCGCCGACGGCCGCCATCTTGTCCCACTGCGACCAACTCGAATCGTCGTCGTCATCGACGTCCACGTCCTCCGAGAGCGCGTCGCGGATTTCGTCCGTGTCAGCGAGCCGGAAGCCGTCGTCGGCGTCCTTGAGCACGCCCTTCTCGATGAGGCGTCCCCACTGCCCAGTCGTCACGTCCTCTTTCACGTCCCGCCACTTCAGGGCGTCCTCCTCGCCGTCTTCCTGTTGGGCGAGAAGGCGTTCGAGGGCGTCCGCTAGCTCGGGGTCCTCGCGGATGAGCGACCGGACTTTCTGTTCGGTTCGAGCCATCTATCTATGCAGTCGGTAGCGGGCGTTCATCAACCTGTCCCTACTCGGCCGCGTTCGACTCGGTTAGGCGTCGGCGAGGTGAGCGTCCACCGCGTCCTCCACGTCCGCCCAGACCTCGTCCGGCGTCTGCTCGCCGTCGATTTCGACGAGGAGGCCGGCGTCCCGGAAGTAGTCGATGACCGGCTGCGTGTTCTCCTCGTAGACGGTGATGCGTTCGCGCGCGGTCTCCTCGGTGTCGTCGTCGCGCTGGTAGAGGTCGCCGCCGCATTCGTCGCAGGTCCCGGCCTCCTCGGGCGGATTGAAGTCGACGTGGTAGGTCGCGCCGCACTCCTCGCAGACGCGGCGGCCGGTGAGCCGGCGGACGAGTTCGTCGTCGGCCACGTCGAGGTAGAGCACCACGTCGAGGTCCGTGATGTCGTCGAGGTACTCCGTCTGGGACTCGTTACGGGGGTAGCCGTCGAGCACGAAGCCGTCGGCGTCGTTCAACGCGGCCTTCACGATTTCGTTCACGACGGGGTCGGGGACGAGTTCGCCGGCGTTCATGAACTCCGCGGGCGTGCCGTACTCCGTCTCCATGTGCTTGTTCGCGCGGAGCGCGTCGCCCGTGGTGACGTGTTCGATGCCGTAGTTCTCCGCGAGTCGGCGACTCTGCGTTCCCTTTCCAGCGCCCGGTGCGCCGAGGATGAGAATCCGTGGGTCGGCGTCGGTCATACGTTTCAGTGCCCGCGGCACGGGCATAAAGCGGTCGATTGCGGGAGAAATCTCCGCCGGAATTCGACCGAGAGAACTCGCCAGACGACGACGTTTCACGCCCATTCCCAGCGAACGCCCGACCCAGACGGCCTGTAGTACCTGCGGGACGCTCGCGTTACTCCCGGCGGAACAGCTCTTGGATGCGCGAGGTGATGCCGAGGTTCTTCTTCGTCATGATGACGGTCGTCTCCGCCCGGCGTCCGACCTCCTCCGGGATGGCGCCGAAGACGAGTTCCTGAAGGAGGCCCTCACGCGTCGTCCCGATGAGCGTGAGGTCGTGATCGTTCGCCTCCTCGACAAGCGTGTCCGCGACATCGTCTCCCTCAAGCACCTCCTGTTCGACGGGGAAGTCGAAGAACGATTCAGCGGTCTCGGCGAGGAGGTGCTCGGCGTCCGTGACCTCTTGGTCGCTCGCGTCCGGCGAAACCACGGTAACGAGGCGTACATCCGCGTCCTCGGAGTGCGCGATGGCCTCCGCCGTTTCCGCGGCGAGTTCCGCGTGAGGGCCGCCCGCGGTCGGGAGGAGTATCGTCTCGATGTCCTCGCGCTCCTCTCCAGTTTTCTCGACGTACACGTCACACTTCGCCTCGCGGGCAACGACGTCAACGTTGCTGCCGAGCACGATGTCGCGGCGGCGACTGGTGTTCGACCACCCGAGGAGCGCGGCGTCGCACTCGTACTGTTCGACGGTGTTGAGAATGGCCTCGGAAACGTCGTGACCGATGCGGACGGTGCCAGAGACGGGAACGTCCTCGTCAGCCGCGAATTCCATCGCCTGGTCTATCGTCTCCTTCTGTGCGTCCGCGTACTGGCGACCCTTCGAGAGCGGGGTCTGTGCAGGGAGTTTCACGGCACTCATTACGAGCACCTCGCCGTTCCGGTCCTGCGCGATGTCGATGGCGGTTCGCATGAGTTGCTCGACGTTCTCCGGGTTCGCGATAGACACGAGCACGCGGTAGTCACGCTCAGACGGTTCGCGGTCAGCGATTACCGTCGGCGTCTCCTCCTCGACGCGCTCGTCACTCTTCCCGGACAGCACAAGCACGTAGAACGCGACACCGACTATTTCGGCGGCGACACCGAGAAGGAAGCTCGACAGTTCGACGTTCACGAGGAGCACGAGGTTCGCGAGCACCGCGATGATAGGTACCCAGGGGACGAACGGGACCTCGAACCCGCGGTCGATATCAGGGTTCTTCCGACGGGACCGGATGATGGCGAGGTTCACGACCACCAGTCCGAAGAGCAGCATGAAGTCCGCGAAGTGCGTGAGCGATTCGATGCCGAAGTGGAACTCGACGCCGAACAGGGAGGGAGCGTGACCGCCGAGCAGGACGGTGAACGCCATGATGTAGAGGAGAATGAACCCGCCCGTGAGCAGGACGCTCTTGTAGGGCGTGTTGAAGCGGTCGTGGAGGTCGTTGAACTGCCGGGGGAGGTGGTCGCGGCGCGCCATCGCGAGCTTGACGCGGGAGCCGGCGAGGATGGTGGCGTTTGCCGCGGAAACCATCGAGAGGAGCGCGCCGGCGATGATGACGTAGAAACCGATGTCGCCGAGGTAGTACTGGGCCGCATACCCCATCGCGACCTCGCCGTTGGTCGCGATGAACTCGCGAGCGCCATCGAGCGTCGTCACGTCGGTCTGCTGGACGAGCAACTGGAGGAACTGCTCGTCGTGGACGGCGAGCACGATGACCAGCACGACGAGCGTGTAGATGACCGTCACGAGACCCATGCTGATGAAGATCGCTTTCGGGACGGTCTCACCTGGCGACTTGATTTCCTCGGCGTTCGTCGCAATCGCTTCGAATCCGAAGAACGTGATGAATACGAGCGCGCTCGTCAGTCCGATGTTCCGGAGGTCGGCGAACCCTTGCGTGTTCTGCGCGAGCGAGTCCAAGACGACATCGGCGCGGAACGCTTGGAGTCCGCCGTAGAGGAAGAGGACGATGAGCGCTATCTTCAGAGCGGTAACGGCGATCTGGAACATTCCCGTCTCCTCGGTTCCTTTGAGGTTCACGGCGACGAGCAACCCGAGAACGACGACACCGGATATCCAGAACGGAAGCGCTGACGGAATGTCAAAGAGAGGATAAATAAACCGATGGAACCAGTCAGCGAAAGATGCGACGTAGAAAGCTGCTGAGGCTGGATACCCGAGAATCATCGACCAGCCGACGATGTACGTCAGGTCGGTGTCGAACACGTTCGCGACGTACATGTATCCGCCGCCGGATTCGGGATAGATCGACGCGAACTCGGCGTACGCGAACGCCGTGAACGATGCGACGATTGCGGCCGCGAGGAATGCGACGATCGCCGCGGCGCCGACGTTGTTCACCGCGAGACCGGAGAGAACGAAGATACCGGCCGCAATCATCGTCCCGACGCCGATTGCGATGGCGCCGACGATGCCGATATCCCGGTTGAGTTCGGTCTCGACAGCCGAACCCCCGGTATCGGGCGGGCTTCCTGAAGAACTCATTAACCGCCAGTTTCTGTCCGACTGCAATAAAATTGGAGGCTTCGATAGTCCGTGGGGCGCTTCAACTCGCAAGTCCGCCGGACGACGGTTAGTTCGTCCAGTAGCTTCGGGTGAGGAGGACGAGCACGGGAAGGATTTCGAGACGGCCGACCCACATGAACGCGACCATCAGGAGTTTCGTGGGTTCGGAGAACGGAATATAACTCCCCATCGGGCCGGCGAACCCGAACGCCGGTCCGACGTTCCCGACGGTCGAGGCGGTGGCGGCGAGCGCCTCGAACACCGTCAACGGTTCGCCGCCGTGCGTTCCGAGGACGGCGACGAAGAACGTGCCGACGAGGACGATGCTGAGATAGAGGAGCGTGAACGCGTGGATGCCGCGCACGGACTTCTCATCGAGCGCGCGTCCGCCGAGCCGCACCGGCTTCACCGCGTCCGGGTGGACTGCCGTGAACAACTCGCGCTTGATGGATTTCGCGACCACGATCCAGCGGACTATCTTGATGCCACCGCCCGTGCTGCCTGCACTCCCGCCGACGAACAGCAGTGCGAACAGGAGGTACTTCGAGGACTCCCCCCAGAGGGTGAAGTCCATCGACGCGTACCCCGTGGTAGTGGTGATGGCAGCCACCTGGAACGCGGCGTGCCGGAGCGCGGGTTCGACCGCGCCCGCGATGCGGCCGACGTTCTCGACGTTCGTGAGTTGCCCCGTGAACAGGAGGCCGGCGGCGACCGCGGTGAGCACGCCGAGCGCGCCGGCGTACCCACGGAACTCCGCGTCGTCCAGAAGGTCACGGCCGTTCCCGACGGTGGCGTGCCAGAACAGCGCAAAGTTCGTCCCCGCCGCGACCATGAACGGGATGATGATCCACTGCGCGACCGCGGAGAACGCCTCGATGGAGCGCGCCTCAGGACTGAACCCGCCGGTCGGCATCGTCGTGAAGCCGTGTGCGACCGCGTTGTAGAGCCCCATATTCGGCGCGAACCCGAAGTAGTTCGCTCCGTAGAGGAGGACGACTTCGAGCGCGGTGATACCGATGTAGAGGCCCCAGAGCGCACGTGCCGTCTCCGCGATGCGGGGCGTGAGCTTCTCCAGCCCGGGACCGGGTGCTTCCGCGTCCATCAATTGCGCGCCGCCGACCGAGAGCTGTGGGAGGATAGCGAGCGCGAGCACGACGATACCCATTCCGCCGAGCCACTGCGTCACCTGCCGCCACATCATCAGCGCCCGCGAGTGATGCTCGAACGAGATATGGCCCATCACGGTCGCTCCGGTCGTGGTGAACCCGCTCATCGACTCGAACAACGCGTTCACGGGGTTCCCGAGCGTTGACTCCGGACTCCCCGCGGCGATTCCCGGGATGCCGTGCGCTTCGAGGAGGTAAGGGACCGTGCCCGTCAGGCTCACCGCGAGCCACGTCAGCGCGACCATCAGGAACGCCTCGCGTGACCCCAGGTCTGGGTCGTCGTCCAACTGTTCGAGGAGCCAGCCCGCGCTGAACGCGATTGCGATAGTCGCGACGAACACGGGGACACCCTCGCCGTAGTAGACCGCGAGCGCGAGCGGGAACAACAGGGGGACGGACAGCCACTTCACGACCGTGCCGACGAGGCTGACGCTCGCCCGCCACTCCACCCACGTGTTCATAGTTTCTCCGCGACCTCGTCGTGCGCCTCGCTCGTCACGAGCGCGATGACGTGGTCGTTCGGTTCGACGACCGTGTCACCGCGCGGCGTGACGAACTCGCCGTCGCGCGTAATCGCACCGATGACGAACCCCGCGGGGAGGTCCGCGACCGCTTCCCGGATCGGCCGTCCGACGAGTACGCTGTCCGCGTCGACCTCGACTTCGAGGACTTCGGCCTTGTCGGGTTCGATGATGGCGACGTTCTCCGCCTGACGCTCGCGCGTGAAGCGCGTGATGTCCTCCGCGGTCACCTCGCGCGGGTTCACCGCCACGTCCACACCGACTGTCTGGAACAGCGGGACGTACTGGGGGTTGTCCGCGACCGCGACCGTGCGCGCCGCGCCGACGCGCTTCGTGAGCAGCGCGACGAGCAGGTTCTTCTCGTCCGAGTCCAGCATGGAAACCACGAAGTCCGCGTCCCCGACGTGTTCGCGTTCGAGGAAGTCGCGGTCGGTCGCGTCGTGCTGGAGAACGGTCGTGTTCGGGAGGAGTTCCGCGAGTTCGCGCGCCCGCGCCTCGTCCTGTTCGATGAGCGTCGGCGACAGTCCGCGCTCCTCTAGGAGTCGCGCCACCTGATACGCCGTGGTGCTCCCACCGACCACCACCACGTCCTCAACGTCCGTCTGCGCCTCCGGCGACACCGCGCCCGCGAACGCCTCCACGCGGTCGGGCCGCCCGATAACCACAATCTGGTCGTTCTGCTCGATGACCGTGTCACCGCGCGGCAACACGACCTCCTCGTCGCGCACCAACGCCACGAACGTCAGCGCGTCGAACGTATCCGCCTCCGCGACCGTCTGCCCCGCGAGCGGGCTCGTCTCGTCCACCTCGAACTCCGCCATCTGCACGAGACCGTTCGCGAACGGGTCCACGTCCCGCGCCGTCGGCAACCCCACGATGCGCACGATGGCCTGCGCCGTCAGGAGGTCCGTGCACACCATGAAATCCACGCCGAACACGCCGCGCGAGCGCTGCCACGTCCGCAGGAAGGACGGCTGCTCGACGCGCGCAATCGTGAACGCGTCCGTGACCGTCTTCACCGTCCCGCACGCCGCGAGGTTCGTCTCGTCCTCGTCCGTACTCGCGATAACCACGTCCGCGGACCCGACATCCGCCGCTTCGAGGTCGTCCAGGGACGTTCCATCACCCTGAATCGCGAGCACGTCGTGTTCGAACGTCAGCGAATCTACGCGCTCGCCGTCTACGTCCAACACGACGATTTCGTGCGCGTCAGCCAGGCTCCCCGCGATACTCGACCCGACTTCGCCCGCACCGATGACGAGGATTCGCACTCAGCGAACACCCCGAACGTCGTACATACACGGGCTCTCGAACCCCAAACAAAAGACCGTTTCGAGCCACGGCTACGCGGCGCGAAAAAGCGAAAGGAAGAACCGGGATTAGTCGCCGAACATCTGGCGCATCATCGGATGCATGTCCATCATCTGCTCTTCGGCTATCTCCTCGTACAGTTTGTACGTGATGGAGATGGTGAGCAGGAGGCCGGTCCCGGTGACCTGGCCGATAGTGCCGAGCATGTTCGCCAGCACGGCGAGCAGCCCGACGAGCGCACCCCCGATGACGGTCACCTGGGGGATGTAACGCTCCATGACTTTCTCGATGACGCCGACGTTCTGCCGGAACCCGGGGATCTGCATGCCCGAGTTCTGGATCTGTTTCGCGGTCGCCTCAGGACCCATGTCCGCGGTCTCCACCCAGAAGATGGCGAAGATAGCACCGCCGACGAGCATGAACGTGAGGTCCACGCTGACGCGGAGCGCGATCTCCCACCACTGATGGGTGGCCGCGGACTGCCCGAGCCACGGCATCCACTCGCCGCGGCTCTGAATCGGACTGAAGAAGTAGAACAGTCCGTTCACCGCTTGGCCGTCGGAGTAGACGCCGAGCCAGTTCGGCATTCCGGCGTCGCCGAGTTGGTTGTGGAGGAGGCGGCCGAGGAAGCCGATGTTCATCTGGACCGCGCGAACGAGGATCATCGGCAGGACGCTCGCGTAGATGAGCTTCACTGGGAACCGACCCCGTGCGCCCTTCACGCGAGCGTGACTGAGCGGAATCTCGACGCGAACGCTCTCCGCGTACACGACGACGCCGTAGATGAGCGCGGTCGTGAAGATGGAGAGCAGTGCGGCGTCGATGAGCAGGAACCCGAGGCCCTGCGACGTGAGCAGCGGCGGCACCGAGAGCGACCCGGTGACGATGCTGAACCACGTCGCGAGGATGCCGGCGGACGGGTCGATGATGCCCGTGACGAGGCTCTGCGAGACGCCCGCGACGATGAACAGTCCGATACCGGACCCGACACCCCACTTGGAGACGACCTCGTCCATGAACAGGATGAGGACGCCACCAACGGCGATCTGGGCGAATATCAGGATCTGCATGCCGAACGAGCCGATGCCGAGCGCGCCGTAGACGGCTTGCTGCGGCGGAAGGTAGTTCCCGAGGAACACCATCGGCAGTCCGGTGATGACGATCATCGCGAGCACGAGGACTTTCTGGAGACCCTGATAGAGCGCCTGGTCTCGCGGGTCGCTCGTGTCCAACCCGAGGAGGTTCGCACCGCCGAGGAGTTGGAGGACGATGCTCGCCGTAACGATCGGTCCGATACCGAGCTGGAGCACCGACCCCTGCGAGCCTGCGAGCAGGCTCCGGAACCGTCCGAAGGCGTCGTTACCTGCGAGACCGCCCGCGCCCCAGACCGGGATGTTCGTCAGGAAGAAGTAGAGGACGAGGATACCCGCTGTCCACGCCAGCTTGCGCTTGAACGGGACGTGTCCTTCCGGTCGCTGGACCGCGGGCATCCGCGTGAGGACCGGTTCAGCAGCCTCCTTCCAGCCCATCGGTTAGTCCTCGTTCTCTTCTTCCGCGCGCTCGGAGAGGACGGCGTCTCCGCCCTCTTCCTCGATGAGTTCGACCGCGGACGCGGTGAACGCGTCCGCCGTGACTTCGAGCTGGTTCCGGACCTGCCCGCCGCCGAGCACCTTCACGGCGTCGGCCTCGTGGCCGTCCTCGACCACGTCGCGTGCGTCGATCCGGTAGCCGAAGTCCGTCTCCTCCGCGAGACCGTCCGCCGCGAGCAGCGCGACGTCCTCGTCGAGTTCGCGGACGGAGACCTCGAGCACGGTCTCCTGGACCTTCTCGGGGCGCGTGAAGCCGTGTTTGCCGAGCGGTTCGTAGTTGTGGAACTCGTGTTTGTCGCGGCCCGCGTTGCCACGGCCACCACGGTGACCGGCGCCACGCCGGTTCTTGTGACTGCCGCCGCCGTGCGTGCGCGTGCCGCGCTGGCGTCGTTTCTTATCAGTCATTGTTATCGCATCTCCGCGAGGAGGCTGTCTATCTCCTCGGTCGTGTGCTTGCCGAGCTGGCCACCGTCGGCCTGCGGCTTCTTGATTCCCTTGTGACCGCCGCGGGGCGGGTGAAGGCGGAGGACGGGTGCGAGACCCGCTTCGCGGAGCGTCGTCTCCTCCGCGAGGAGGGCGGACGCGAGGTCCTCGATGGAGTCGTACTCCGTGTTCTCCGCGAGCCACTCGTCGTCGACGTCCGCGTCACCCTCCAGGGGTTCCGCGCGCTTCTCGAGCAGCGTCACGAGCACGTCCTCGCTCGGTTCGCCGTACGCGACGTAGTCGTTGACCTTCGCGACCATCCCCTCGTAGGTGTCGGTCTCGGGGACGAGCGCGCAGTGGTTCACGCTGTGCAGGTTCAGCATGTCGAGCGTGTCCTCCACGGTCTCACGCATGTTCACGTCGCCGCGGAGCTGCACGACTGCCTGCATCACTCGATCACCTCGCGCTTCTCGCGCGTGCGCTCGGGAATCCGGGCCTCCGCGGTGTTGCGGAGCGCGTTGAACGTCGCTTTCGCGAAGTTCACCGTCGTCCGGGTCTTCCCGGACGAACGCGTCCAGATGTCCTCGATACCGGCGAGGTCGAGCACGTGTCGAACCGTCTCACCGCCCGCGAGACCGAGGCCGCGCGGGGCGGGACGGAGTTCGACTTCGACGCTCCCGGCCTTGCCGGTCGTCTTGAGCGCGACCGTGTGCGGACGCCCACAGCCACACTCCCACGACCCACAGCCGCGGGAAACGTCGATAATGTTCAGTTTCGCGATACCGATCGCCTTCTCGATGGCGCCACCGACCTGGTCGTCACGCCCCTCGGCGTAGCCGACGAAGCCGTCGCGGTTTCCGACGACAACGGAGCATCGGAACTTCACGCGGCGGCCGGAGTCCGTCATGCGCTGAACCATGTTGATGTCCAGCACTTCGTCGTCCATCCCCGGGAGGAGAGTGTCGACGATTTCGGGCTCCTTGAGCGGGAGGCCGGTGTTGAGCGCGTCCGACATCGTGTCGATCTCGCCGTCCTGGACGAGGCGACCGAGGCGTGTCTTGGGTTGCCAGCTGTCGTAGCTCATGTTAGTCCTCCGTAATCGTTTCGAGCACGTCGTCGAAGTGCTCGGGCAGTTCCGTGGCGTCGAAATCGCCGCTGTACAGACCGTCTTCGAGCGACTCCGCGTACTCCGCGATGTCCGAACCGCGAGTACGCTGCCAGTCGGCGAAGACATCGTCGTTGTGCGGGATGTCGAGGCCGGCGTCGATGGCGCCTTCCTGAATCGCGAACACCTTCGACCCCTGCGTCGCCGTGTTCAGGCCGATGTCGAGGACTGCTTCCTCGTAGCCGGCTTCGACGGCTCGCTGTCCGGCGAGAATGCCGGTGAGGTACGCGCTCGGGAGGTTGCCCGTTGGGGCTTCCCAGCCGTACTCGGAGAGGTCTTCGGATGTTGCGCTTGCGACGGTTTCGTCGCCGTGGGGTCCGGTAACGACCAGCTGCGCCGTGACGTGGTTGTTGCTCTTGCGAGCGACAAGCCGGGGTTTCCCCGACTTGAGGAGGCGCAACCTCTGATGGTAGTCGGTCCGGACCTCGCGGCGTCGCCGCATCGGCACCTTATAGCGTGGTCCAGTTGCCATTAGTTTTCACCGTAGTGTTCGTCAATGTACGTTTCGAGGCGTGCGACGCTGTCGAACTCGCCACCGTTCGCCATGTTGTAGAGTTCGCGGTACTGGCTCGGCGTGAGTTCACCGTCGTCGCGGAGTTCGCGGAGCGTCCGTCGCTGCGCGCGAATCTTCGCCTCCCACTGTTCTTTCTCGTTCTGGCGGGCGCCCGCCTTCCCCTTCCGGGTACCGGGACCCTTCCGGTGGCCGTACGCGCGCTTCTCGTTGCGCTCGCGTGCGCGGCCACGGGAGTTCCCGCGGGCCTCCTCGGACTGAATGATTCCTTCGTCGACGAGTTCGCGGATGTCCTCTCGCGTGATGGCGTCGACGATTTCGCCCTGTGCGTCGGGGTCGAACCAGACGCGGTTCTCACCGACGTCGAGGACGTCGGCTGCGAGCCGCTTCTGTGCGCTCAGGTCACTCATTGTCTCCCTCCACTTCGACTTCCACGTAGGTGGGGTTGAGGACGCGAATCCCGAGTTCCTCCGCCTTCTCCTCGATGGTCTCGCGCTTGCGCGCGCCGACCTTCGAGGCGATGCGGGCGGCTTCCGTATCGGGGTCGACGTCGTCGAGGTCGTTCGCGTTGTGCACGAGAACGTCCTCGAACCCGCTCGGGTGCTTGCCCCGAACGGCGGTCGGCGAACGGAAGCCGGCCTGGACGGTGTCGCCCTTCCCCTTGATACCGCGGCGCTGCTTCGAGAGCGTGCCGCGGGGGCGTCGCCACGACGTGGAGACGCGCTTTTTCTTGTGGTGGTCCTGTCGGTTGAACTGGGGCGTGCCGATGCGGCCGCGCTGCGTGAGCAGGCGCTTCGTCTCCTCGTCCAGGTCGGGCGTCTTCTCCGCGTGCCCGCGCGGGACGAGTTCCGTCTCGACTTCCTCCTCCGATTCCTCTTCTTCGGTCTCCGACGGCTCGGCCTCCTCGACCTCGCCCTCCGTCTCGGACTCGACTTCGAGTCCGCCGACGTCGGCCTTGATACGGGCCGCAAGTGCGTTTCCGACGCCGTCGACGTCGGCCAGTTCGCTCTGGCTCGCCGCCTTCACGTCGTCGATGGTCTCGTAGCCGGCCTCGCGGAGCGCTTCGGCCTTGGACGGTCCAACGCCGGAGATGTCTTCGAGTTCCTGTGGTTCGTCAGCCATGCGTTAGGCACCTCCCGTGGGTTTCTCGACGATGTACACGCCGTCCTGGAAGACGCGCGTGTCCTTGTCCGTCACACGGGTGAGCTGTTCGATGTCTGCGGCGGTCTGGCCGACATCCTCCTTGCTGGGGCCGGAGAGGGTGAGTTCCTCGCCGTCCACCTGGACGTCGGTGTCGCCGCGGACAGGCGTGCGTCGGGGCGCGCGCTCACCGAGGAAGTTCTCGATGACCACTTCGTCGCCCTCGACGTTCACCTGCATCGGGAAGTGAGAGTAGTGGACTTCCATCCGGTACTCCCAGCCGTCGCTCACGCCGTGGAACATGTTCGAGAGGTGGCTCTCGAACGTCCCCATCGTCGCGGTCGTCTTGCGGTTCTCGGTGTCGCTCTCGATGACGACCTGGTCGCCATCGACCGACACGGTCACGTCGGGATACCAGAGGCGTCGCGTCACGGACCCCTCCGGGCCGTCCACCGTCACGTCGAGGCGGTCGACCTCGACCGTCACGTCGTCCGGAATTTCGAGTTCTATTCGTGCCATTAGTAGACGTATGCGATTACTTGGCCACCGACGCCCTGTTCGCGGGCCTCGTAGTGGCTCATGATGCCGCGGCTGGTCGTCACGACGAGCGTCCCGTAGTCACGGGCGGGGAGGAACCGCTTCTCCCACTTCTCGAAGTCGTCGACGCCCGCAGAGTAACGGGGTTTGACCGGGCCGCACTCGTTGATGGCACCCTTCAGTTCGACCTCGAACGTGCCGCCCTTGCCGTCTTCGACGTATTCGAACCCGTCGATGTACCCGCGGTCGTAGAGGACCTCGAGGACGGAGCCGACCATGTTCGAGGCGGTCGATACCGTGTATGTAAGGTGGCCAACGCTCTCGGAGTTATCGAGTCCCGAGAGGGCGTCGGCGAGTGGGTCTTTTCCTGTCATTGTTAGCTGTACTTCTTGAATCCCATCGTCCGAGCGATCTCGCGGAAGCACTGTCGGCACAGCCAGATGTCGTACTTCCCGACGAGACCCTGATTGCGGCCGCAGCGGCGGCACTCGTGGGACTGACCGGTTTCTTCGTGTTCGTCGCTCATGCGTCCACCTCGACGTCGAAGTTCGCTTCGAGGAACGCGATGGCGTCCTCGGGCGTCAGTCGGTGGTTCGACGGGATCTGTCGCGTGCGCGTATCGCGCTTCGACACGCGATAGCCGCCGCGAACGAGGTTGACGGTGACGTCAAGCCCGTAAATCCCGACGTTCGGGTCGTACTCCTGGCTCGGGAAGTCCGTGTGTTCCTCGACGCCGAAGCTCACGTTCCCAGTCTTGTCGAACTTGGATTCCGTGAGGTCGGCAGTGGGGAGCGCACGAGAGAGGAAGTCCTCTGCCTCCTCGCCGCGGAGCGTGACCTTCGCGCCGATCGGGTCGCCCTGGCGAATCCCGAACTCGGGTTCGGTGCTCTTCGCGGTGGTGCGAACGGACTGCTGACCGGCGATCTCTTCGAGGATTTCCTCTGCGTTCTGGAGGTCGCGGCCACCCTGGCCGACGCCCATGTGGACGACGACCTTCTCGATGCGCGGTTCGCGCATCTCGTTGTCGAACTCGGCTTCACTCATCGTCATCACCCACGAAGTTCTCGTCGATGACGACGACGTAGTTCTGCACGGTCTCGAACATCCCGTCGTCGGTGTCGACGATGATGGTGTTGTCCGCGCTGCCGGGAGAGATCTGGATCTCGCTGATTTCGCCGATTTCGCCGGCGTGCTGGCCGGCGACGGCGGTGACGAGTGCGCCCTCCTCGAATTCGAAGTGCGCGACGACCTCGTTCGTCTCGTTGTCGATGACGACCGAGTCGGTCCCGCTGTAGCCGTCTTCCTCGACCAGGATGTTCTGGCCGTCGTGGAGGTTGAGCTGGACGTCGCCACCGCTGACGAGCGTCTTGTCCTCGATCTTCCCAAGCTTCGAGCCGGCGGCGTCCTCGTCGATGGCCGTGAGGCCGAGGCGGCCGCCCTCGTCGGGGAACACGCGGTAGTACTCGTCGCGGTCGGGGAACGCGAGGATGTCGAACATCCCGATGGGACGATTGACATCGTTCACGGTCGCGCCGTTGACGAGCACGCCCGCGTTGTTGATGGCGTACTTCGCTTCCTTCTTCGTGTTCACGTACTCCAGAACGTCACGAAGCACGACGACGAGCGGAACGCCGGATTCCCCGTGGGGGCCGGCGGTCGCCTTCGCCGTGAACGTGTCCGTCTTCCGCTCGACGGGCCACGACTTCGGAACGGAGAGTCGTTTCTGGTGTTTCGTCATTCGTTGTCACCTTCGATGCGTTCTGCGCGCACGTCGTCCTCCAAGTCGAGCTCGGTGACGACGAGGTTGCTCGCGTCCAGGGGACGCGGCACGTCTTCGCCGTCCGCGGCGTCGACCGTCACGTCCTCCACGTAGACGGAGGCGTCGCGAAGGTCGACGTTCGTGACTTCGCCTTCCGTACCGGCGAAGTCGCCGCGCTGCACCTCGACGGTGTCACCAGCGTTCACGCGAACGTGACGCTGACCGTACTCCTCGCGGAGGTCTTCCGCGAGGTGGGCGCGGACCTGCTTCTGTCGCTCGTGGAGGCTCGCGCGCTCCGATCGAGTTCGCTGTTTGTGTGGTTGTTCAGACATATCTATACAATCATCGTCGCGGTGCTTGCGATGCTTCCCCAGCGCTCCGCGACCTCGCGCGTGATCGGGCCCTTGATCTCGGTCCCGCGGGGTTCTTCCATGTCGTCGATGATGACGGCCGCGTTGTCCTCGAACTTCACGCGCTGTCCGTCCGGACGCCGGATGGACTTGCGCTGCCGCACGATGACGGCTTCGAGGACCTGACGGCGCATCTCGGGCGTCCCCTTCGTGACGGAGACGGTGATCTTGTCACCGACGCCGGCCTTGGGGTGACGGTTCTTCGTCCCCTGGTAGCCGGCGACGCTCGTGATCTTGAGTTCTCGCGCACCAGTGTTGTCCGCACACGTGATGAGCGAGCCTTTCTCAAGACCCTGCGTGACGTCTGCCTTGATTGCTTCCATTAGTCTTCACCCTCCACGAGTTCGACGACCACGTGAGATTTGGTCTTCGAGAGCGGTCGGGTTTCAGCTATACGAACCGTGTCGCCTTCCGTGAGGTCGAAGCAGTCCGGTGCGTGAACACTGACGCGCGAGCGTCGCTTCATGTACCGGTCGTACTTCGGCACGAATACGTCGTATTCGCGCTCGACGACGACGGTTTTGTCCATGGCCGTACTAGCGACCTCGCCTTCGATGACCTGACCGCGCACGGAAAGGTTTCCGTGGAACGGACAGCTCTCGTCAGCGCAGGTGCCTTCGGGCTCGGATACGTTCAGTCCTATCGCCATTGTGAATTGACTCCTTTCTCTGTTCGCAACGCGGGTCGTGAGAGCAGAACGACTCCATCCACCGTAACGTAGGCCGCGCCGTCGCCCGTAGTTTGGGTCTCCGAATGTGGATCGCCACTGGCGGGTTTCGACGCGGTCCCAGCCGCCTTCGGGGCGGCTGCGGGTTCATCTGTGAGTCTGACCTCTAACGTCGTTCCTACTTTTGGAACGCGCTTCACGCCTGAAGAACCTTCGGGTTCCCCCTCGCGTATGAGGAGGGTTCGCATCGTCTCGTCGACGATACGGCCCGCGATACCGACCCGCGACGGGTCGGTCGAGTCGACGACCTCCGCGTGGAGGCCGACGAGTTCGTGTCGCGGGAGGGTCTCCGGCGTGAGCATCCCGCTATTCGTCTTCGTTCTGGATCGTCTTGATCCGCGCAATCGTCTTCCGCAGTTCGCTGATGCGGCCGGGGTTCTCCGGCGCGCCACCCGCGGCCTGCACGGCCTTCGCGTTGAGGAGCTCGGTCTCGAGCTCGTCGATTTCGGCCTCGCGCTCCGCGGGCGTCATGTCTCGGATTTCTTCGACGTGGAGGATCGCCATTATTCTTCACCCTCCTCGTCTTCCTCGTCCATTTCCTCGAGGAGTTCTTCGGCTTCCTCCTCGACGCCGGATTCGAGGTCGTCGAAGTCTTCCTCGTCGACGTCCTCGGCGTCGGCTTCGACGTCAGCCGCGAGTTCGTCGAGTTCCTCCTCGATGGACTCCTCGGAGTCCGGCGGGGAGGTCGAGCTCGCGCCTTCCTCGGCCTCGAACTCTTCGTCGTCGATGACTTCTTCGGCGACGTCGTCGGGGATGTCCTCGACGGCGTCCTCGCCCGGCGCTTCGCCTTCGGGACCGCCGAGTTCGTCGTCCTCGGGTTCGCCTTCGAGGAGTTCCTCAACGCTCTCGCCTTCGAGGTCTTCCTCGTCGACGATGAGGTCCTCGATGTCGGCGTCCTCCGCGATTTCGAAGTCGTCGGGGAGTTCCGCGTTCGGCGGGATGATCTTCACGTTCACACCGATGGTGCCGAGCTTCATCACCGCGACACCCTGGCCGTGGTCGACGATCTCCTCGGCGGGTTCGCCGTTGTGCTTGATGTAGCCGCGGTTGAACTTCTCGACGCGGCTCCGGGCACCGGTGACCTTCCCGCTCAGGACGATCTCGGCGCCCAGTGCGCCGGACTCCATGATGCGGTCGATGGTCGTGTGACCGGCCTTCCGGAAGTACCAGCCGCGCTCGAGCGCGTTGGCGAGACGGTCCGCGACGATCTGTGCGTTCAGGTCGGGTTCGTCGACCTCCTGCACGTCGATCTGCGGGTCCTCGAGGTCGAATCGCTCCTCGAGTTCCGTCGTGATTTTCCGGATGTTCTTCCCGCCCTTCCCGATGACCATCCCGGGCTTCTCGGCCTTGAGGACGATCTGGATTCCCATCGGGGTGGGCGCGAGTTCCATACCACCGTAGCCAGCGCGCGCGAGCTCTTCACCGAAGAACTCGTCAATCTGAGAGCGCTGGAGGCCCTGTTCGATGAATTCGACTTCGTCTGCCATTATTCACTCACCTCTTCGAGGACGAGTTCGACGTCGACCTCGGGCGTGTTCCACGCGGTCGCACGCCCCATCGCGCGGGGCTTGCGGCCCTGCGTCTCCCCGACCTTGTGCGGGGCGACGTGGGAGATGACCATCGTGTCCGCGTCGAAGCCCTGCTGGTCGGCGTTGTTCTTCGCGTTCCCGATGAGGCGAAGGAACGCCTTCGACGCCTTCTCCGGGTAGCGACCGGCGTCCCAGCCGTCGATGTCGCTTCGGTGGCCGACGCCGCTGTTGTGCTGCTTGAACGGCACGGACTGTTCCTCCGCGATGACGGCGTCGAGGAAGTCTTCGGCCTCGCTCGCCGTCTTGCCCTTGATAGCCTTCGAGATGGCCTTCGAGTGCTTCAGGCTGATCGGCTCCTCGCGGAGCATCGCTTTCGAGGTCGTCTCCGGGTCCGTGTCGACGCTGTAGTTGATACCCATTGTTATTTGAGCGGCACGAACTTCGAGGAGCGGGTCGCGCCGATACCCGCCTGCCCGTGCTCGACCGAGGAGCGCGTGAGCTGGAACTCGCCGAGGTAGTGCCCGATCATCTCGGGCTCCACTTCGACGCGTTCGAACTCGTGTCCGTCGTAGACGGAGAACGTCAGTCCGACGAACTCCGGGAGGACGGGGAGGTCGCGGAGGTGCGTGCGAATCGGATTGTTCGCGGTTTCCTCCGGCGACTTCTCGCGCGCCTTCTCGACGACTTTCTCCTGTTCGTCGGTCAGGCCACGGGTGATACTTCGCCGCGTACGCGCGGGCAGCAGTTCCGCGACTTCGTCCAGGCTCATGTCCTGGAGTTCGTCGAGGTCGTAGCCGCGGTAGGTGAACTCACCCTCGCGGCCGGTGCGGTATTCCGTACTCATGTTAGTTGCCTCCTCGGCCGGTGCGCTTCGACGCGATGTCCCCGACCTTCCGTCCCGGCGGGGCGTCCCGCGAGACGGACTTCGGACGACCGGGGTGCTGGCGGCCACCGCCACCGAACGGGTGGTCGACGGCGTTCATCGCGACACCGCGGACGCGCGGCCACTTCGTGCCACGCGCCTTCATCTTGTGGTGCTTGTTCCCGGCTTTCACGAACGGCTTTTCCGTTCGACCGCCACCGGCGACCACGCCGATGGTGGCGCGGCAGTCCGGGGAGAGCCGCTTCATTTCGCCGCTCGGAAGCTGAACGACCGCGGCGTCACGCTCGTGCGTGATGAGGTCCGCGTTCACGCCGCTGGAGCGCGCGAACTTCCCGCCGTCGCCGGGCTGACGCTCGACGTTGCACACCGGAACCCCTTCCGGGATTTCGGCGAGCGGGAGCGTGTTCCCGGGTTCGACGGCCGCGGAGACACCGACTTCGAGGGTGTCACCGACGCCGACGCCCTCGCTCGCGAGGACGAGGCGCTGGTCGCCGTCGTCGAACTCGACGCGAGCGACCGGCGCACTGCGTGCGGGGTCGTGCTCGACGTCGACGACTTCACCGGACAGCACGTCGCTCTCGGGTTTCTTGTGCGACAGTTCGGCCTTGTATCGGTGCGACGGCGCGCGGAAGGTCGACCCGCCGCGCCCGCGTCGCTGACCCTGGATTCTTCGTCCCATTCTTAGAACACCCCGATGCGGGAGGCGACGTCCTGCGCGTCGTCCTCCTCGGAGAGCCGGACGATGGCTTTCTTCGTGCCTTCCATCGTCACTTGCGTGTTGACGGACTCGACGGTGACGTCGTACTGCTCCTCGACTTCCTCGCGAACGTCGGGCTTGGAGGCGTCGACGTCCACGATGAACTGGAGCTTGTTGTCGAAGTCCATGTCGTTCATCGCCTTCTCAGTGACGAGGGGGTAGTCGATGATGCCGCTCATCGGTCGGCCACCTCCTCGACCGCGCTCTCGGTCCAGACCGTCAGGCGACCGGGCTCCGTGCCGGGCGCGAGGTCTTCCGCGTTCACTTCACGCGCGGTTGCGACGTCGACGCCCGCGAGGTTACGCGCCGCCTTCGACGGCCCGTGCTCGCTGGACGTGACGAACAGGACGGACGTGGGTTCGCGGTACTTGCGGCCGCGGAGTTTCCCCTGACCGGCCCGCACCGTCTTCCCGTCGTCCGCGCGTTCGACGTCCGCGTACGCGCCGACAGCTTCGAGGAAACTCACGACCTCCTTGGTCTTCACGAGGTCCTCGAAGTCGTCGGAGACAACGAGCGGCAGTTCGAGGTCGTCGTCGAACGCGTGACCGCGCTCGGCGACGGTGTCGGCGTCCGTGGTCGCCGCGATGGCGCTCCGGACGGCCGACTTCCGCTCCTTGTCGTTCACGGAGAGCGAGTGGTCTTTCTCCGCCTTCGGCGGGTGTGCGCGTCGCCCACCGACCGCGAACGGAACGCGGGCGGCGCGACCGTTCGTCTGGGGGACGTGCGCCATCCCGCGACCGCTACCGGGCGACTCCGCGGACGTTCGCAGTCCAGCGAACTCGTCCGCTCCATACGACTGCTTTCGGTTGGCTTGGGCGGCGAGCACCGCACGCTTGATGAGGTCCGGCCGGTACGGCGTCTCGAAGACCTCCGGAAGGTCGAGCGTGCCGGCGTCCTCGCCGTCCAGGCCGCGTACTGTTGCCTGTGTCATCCTTGGTTCGAGCTATTGGAAACGTACCGAACCTCGGGGTCGAGGCGCGGTGATTCGTTCGGCCGGACGGCCGGACGGAAGCGCAGGACGCGCTTGTCCGGGCCCGGGAGCGACCCCTTTACGAGGGCGTACGGTCCGCTGACTTCGCCGTAGTTGACGAATCCGCCGTCAGCGTTGATGTCGTCTGCCGCGGCGTCGTCGCCGAAGTCGAGCAGACGCTTGTTGAGTTCCGTGCGCTGGTGGTAACCGGTCTGGCCCTGCTGGGGAACCGTCGAGCGAACGCGGCTCGGATTCCACGGGCCGAGGTTACCGATGCGACGCCGCCATCCCTGGCGGGCGTGCTTGCCCTTGCGCTTCTGGACGCCCCAGCGCTTGACGGGGCCCTGGGTGCCCTTGCCCTTCGTGACGCCCGCGGCGTCGAGGAACTCGCCGGCGCGGAACACGTCGCCGAGTTCGTGGCTGCCGTCGTCGAGGAGGGAGAGCGCGAAGTCGGCGCGGTCCTGAATGGAACCGCCGCCGACGCGCGTCTCCATCACGTCGGGGTCTTTCTTCGGGACGCTCGCGACCTCGGACGGCACGGTGTGCGTGATGACACGCACGTCCGCGATGTCGTTGGCTTCGAGCGCCTGCGTGAGTTCGTCCTCGTCGCCGGGTTCGTCCGGCGTCGAGAGCACGCGGTCGAGGTCCTCGTGGAGGTCACTCGCCCACACTTCCGTGAGCGGCTTCTGGCCGTACGGCGTGTCCTCGTAGAGGCGCACCGCGGCCGCGTGCATCGGTGGTGTTTCAACGAGCGTGACGGGGACGGACTGCTCCATGCCCTCCGTAGGAGAGTTGGCTTTGTCGTCAACCGTCACGACGTGAGTCATGCCTGCCTTGTATCCGGCGAAGCCCTGCAGGGCCGGCTGCCCGTCGTCGCTCGGCCAGCTGTTGAAGCGCGGCACTTCACTTGCTGCCCGCTTACGGGGTCCGTAGCCCATCGAGCCTTTTCGTGGTCGACTTGGTTGTGGCATCGTATCACTCCGTGAGCGTGAGACAGCTGAGAGCGGCGAACAGAGCTTCTTCCGTTCGCACTACCTCGCTGCCCTGACGCGGGATGACGTTGAGCCAGGTGTCGAACCCACCGGGGGCGTGGGTGGCTGAGTCGGCGGACGCCTCCTCGACCGTCGATTCGTCGATCCCGAGCATCGGGGGGAGGCCCCGAGCGGGAGCGCCGAACGCGACGGTCAGTCCGTCCTCGGTGACGCGGCGCGTGACGTCCGGCATCGACGACGCCGAGAGTGGCGTGCCGTGCCGTGATGTCGCCACGCGGTAGCCCGCGTCGGGACGGTCGAGTTCGTCGCCGAGGTTCGAGCGAACCACTTGAAACCCGGGTGGGGTTTCGTCGAGGAGTTTCGCTCGGACCGGTCGTCGCGAAGAGACCCTGATGGTCACGCGCTCTCCCTCACGGACCTCCATACCGGGAGGAGCGTGGAGGGAGATCGGGTGTTGCATGCCGCAATTGACCCGGACGCGCCCTTCAGGTCCGACCTGGGTCACGATTCCCTGTCGTTTCGACCCCGAACCGCTCGATTCGGAGCCGGTCCATGCCGACACGAGGAGCGGCGGCAAGATGCCAGCGTACTCCAGTTCGCTCCGCGTCCCGAACGCCTCCTTTCGGAGGTATGGCGGGGTCGCGGCGTACCGGAGAACGGTTTCGACGAACCCGCCGCCCCAGTTGTTCTCCCCCTCGGGGTCATCGAAGACCACGAGGCGGTCAGCCCGGAAGACCGCGGCCGCGCGGGCCACGTAGCCGAGTTTGCGAGTTGCCTCGCGTTTGTCCTCGGCTTCCCGGACGAGGGACGACGGCACGAGTACGCTGACTGTCATGCCGTATCGCTTCTTCGTCTCGACACGAGACTGTATCACGACTACCGACGGGATGCTTAAAAGGATGGCGTTCTCCCGGACAGGCTGAGACGCCTTCACACGGCCCCGTGCGACCGTTTCGACTGCTATCGAGCGCTGAAGTCGCCGCCCCCACCGGGTTCGGTTCGCAAGTCTTATTTGTAGCGCCCCCATCGATTGGAATGCGAAGAACGCGCGCTGGTAGTGTAGTGGTATCACGTGACCTTGCCATGGTCACAACCTGGGTTCAAATCCCAGCCAGCGCACTTCTACTGCGAACAAAGTGAGCAGTGAAATCGCTCACGGGATTCTGAACTAAGGAACGAAGCGAGCGACCGCGAGCGGAGTGACTGAAGTCCAAATCCCAGCCAGCGCACTTCTCTCTAACTCACGCCGCGAAGCGACTGCTGTGTTGCTTCGCGTGTGATTGCGGTCGTGAATGCGGCAGGTGGGCGTTGAGCCAGTCAGGCGACCAGCGGGAGTGGGACTGAGAAACCATTTAGGCGAGACGGGCGAACTCGCGGTGTATGGAGAGCGTCAATCGGATGGCCATCGAACTGGCGGACGAGGCTCTTGATTTCGCGGACGAACTCGATATCGGCGCGTTCGACTTGGAGAACGGCGCGACCGTCCTCGACTTCGGTGTGGACTTCGAGGGCGGGATGGAGGCCGGACTCCTGCTGGCGGAACTCCAGACCGCGGGGCTGGCGACGGTGCAGACGCGGATAGACGAGGTCGCGGGCGCGGCGTTCCCGCACGTCGAACTCACGTGCGACCGCCCGGGGCTCGGGCTGTTGTGCTCGCAGAAGGCGGGCTGGCAGCTCTCCCTCGACGGCTTCGAGGGGCTGGGGTCGGGGCCGGCGCGCGCGCTGGTCGCTGACGAGGCGGAGTTCCGCGCGCTCGGGTACACGGACGCGTTCGACCTCACCGTGCTCGCTATCGAGTCCGACGCCCTCCCGACGGAGGCGGTGGCGGAGCGTATCGCGAGCGAGGCGGGGGTGAACACGGACGGCGTCTACCTGCCCGTGTACGCGACGGCGAGCATCTCGGGGAGCGTCTCCGCGGCCGCGCGCCCGGCGGAGATGGCGCTGTTCCGATTGTTCGAGGCGGGCTACGACCCGCAGGACGTGCTGTCCGCGACGGGGAGCGCGCCGGTGGCGCCGGTCGCGGGCGACGAGCAGGAAGCCATCGCGCGCACGACCGACAGCGTCGTCCACGGCGGACAGGCGCACTTCACGGTGCGCGAGGACAGCGACGCGTTCGACGCGCTGCCGTCGACGGCGAGCGAGTACGACGCGCCCTCCGCGGACGTGTTCGCGGACGCGGACTGGGAGATGAGCGAGGTCGCGGAGGGCTACTTCGCGCCCGCGCAGGTGACCGTGAACGTCGTCGGCGGGCCGACGTACGCGCTCGGCGACACGCGCGAGGACGTGCTGGCGGAGAGCTTCCTGTAGTGCGACACAAACCCGTTCCGCCCGCGCCGGACGCGCTCGACGGACTGTGGGCGGTGCACGCGGCCGTGCCGGACGACCCGCGGACGGAGAGCGACTGCTGTGCGCGCGTCGTCGCGCGGACGAACGTCACGGAACGCGGGGACGCGTCCGATTGGCTCACCTTCCTGCGCGCGCTCTCGCTCGCGCGGGCGACCGACGAGGGGTTCGAGCGCGTGGACGACGACCCAAGTCGCGCCGCCCTCTCGCGGCGGTTCCGGGAGAACGTGTACGGTGCGCAAGAAGTACTCGAAGTGCTCGGTGAGCGCCCACAGAGCGCGGACGCGGTGTTCGCGGCGTTCGACGCGGTGCCGCGGTGGGAGCGGGAGACCGAGGGCTGGGCGGACGAGTGGCGCGAGCGCGTCCGCCGGCTGTTGGACTGGGCCGTCTTGTTCGGTCTGGCGGAAACGGAGTCCGGTGGTTATCGGGTGACGGCGACGAGCGACCCGGAGAGGTAGGTCGCGCCGACGACCGCCGGAACGCGCATCGAGTTGGGGACGAACCCGACGAGCACGGCGGCAAGGACGCCGACGACGAGCGCGGTCGTCGCGGTCTCCAGTCGGTCTCTAGGGGAGGGGTCGGTGAGTTCCGCGCCGGCGGCGAAGAAGGGGAGGCCAAGTGCAAGGCCGGCGGCGAGCGCGAACACGGCGGGTGCGACGATGGAGACGCCCGCGGCCACGGCGGCGGTGAGGACGAGTCCGGCGACGAGTTCGGCCGCGTCGAACGTGAACTCCATCAGCGGACGCTGGTGACGGTGCCGACGCCCTTGCTCGACCCCTCGCGGAAGACGAAGCGCTGGCCTTCCTCTACCAGGTAGGGCCGGAACTTGAATCGGACGCGCGCGCTCCCGGAGTCGCCGGGGAGGAGTTGGCCGTCTTCGGGTTCGACGCGCACGGCCTCGCTGACGGTTTCGAGGTGGACGACGGGTTCGTAGCCGGCGTCGATGCGCGTCGGGTGATTGAGCACCATCACGTCCGCGTCGAACTCGCGGACTGGAGCGGGGTCGGCGTCCCGCGGCAGGAGCACCATCCCGCGTTCGATGTCCGCTTCCTGCACGCCCTTCAGCGCGATGCCGACGATTCGCCCGGCTTCCGCGCGGTCGACGCGGTGGTAGTGCATCTCGATGCTCCGAACCTCGACTTCGGTGAAGGAGCCGTCGGGGAGCGGGCCGAGGAGGAGTTCGTCGCCGGCCTCGACGGTCCCGGACTTCACGGTCCCGGACGCGACCGCACCAACGCCCGTGACGCTGTACGTCCGGTCGATGTACATCCGGAAGTCCTCGCCGCCGTCGTTGGTCTTCGGGAGGTGTTCGAACAGGCTGTCGAGGGTGTCGAGGCCGTCCATCGTCACCGCGCTCGTCCGCACGAGCGGAACGACCGTGTCACTGATTTCGTCCACGGCGGCGGCGACGCCGTGGCGCGCGACGAGCAGCGGACTGCGACCTGCGTTCCGGAGGAGGCGTTCGACCTCGCGCTCGACCTCCAAGAGCCGGTCGTCGCTCACGAGGTCAGATTTCGTGATAGCGACGATGGTCGGGAGGTCGGTGGCGAGCAGGACGCCGAGGTGTTCGCGCGTGGTCTTCGTCGGGCCGTCGTCCGCCGCGACGGTGAGGAGTCCGTAGTCTATCTTCTGTCCGACCAGGCCCCGGATGGTCGTGCGGAGCCACGGTTCGTGGCCGACCGTGTCGACGAAGGAGACGACGCGGTCCGCGGACTCCACGACGGCCGCGCGGTCGGACTTCCGACTCGGGTTGTCCACGCGGAGCGGGCCCTCGGCGTCGAACCCGTACACGGCGTAGGAGAGGTCGGCGGACAGCCCGCGCTCAATCTCGTGCGGCTGTACGTCGAGGAAGCTCCGGGTGTCGCCGTCGCCGTCGTCCGCTCGTCCGGTGACGAGACTGCCGACGAGCGTGGATTTCCCGTGGTCGACGTGGCCGGCGGTGCCGACGATGATGTGGTCGTCGCCGCCGTCGAGCTGGCTGCCGTCGCGAATCGTCGCAACGCCGACGAGGCCGCCGTCGTCGGTGCCGCGCGTCACCACGTCGTCGATGTGGGCGTTCGCCTCCTCGGCGAGGAGGCTGAGTACGTCGAGCGACTCGGAGAAGGACTCCGGTGGGATTCCCGCGACGCCGCCGGCGTCGGTGACGCCGACGACGTAGAGGGCTTCGCCGTCCCCGGAGAGCACGCGGTGGCGAAGTTGCGCCACGAGGCTCTCCATTCGACCGTCCGCGAGGTGGACGTCGCGCGCGAGCCGTTCTTTGAACTCGACGTTCCCGCCCTCCTCCTCGCCGTGCTCGATGGCGCGGTCGAGGAGGGGCTGGTCGAGACCCATGAGAACGGATTAGGGACAACAGCTTATAAACTTTCTTCGCGGTAGAGCGCTCCTATCCCGCTTTCATAGGGACGGTACAGTATGTCACACAATCCGTTCGGGCCGGGGGTTGAAACCGGTGCGTTCCGTAGTTCGCGTATGAGCGTCACCGGCGTCTGTCAAGTATGTGAGAGCGCGGACGCGCGCCACGCCTGCGGCCAGTGCGGCCGCGTCGTCTGCAGCGACCACTACGACCGCGAGACCGGGCTCTGCACGGAGTGCGCGAGACAGTACGGTGACGGCCGCAAGCAGCCGGAAGCGAGCGACCGCGGCGGGTCGCCGGACGACTGGGATGAACCGCGCTAGCGGTACTCGTTCAAGCGGTTCTTGAGGCGTTTCGCGGCCTGGCCGGCGGCGGCCGCCCACTCGTCGGTGTTCTCGCCGGCGAAGATGATGCTGCGCGTGGAGTTCACGAGGCCGACGCCGTCGTCGTTCAGGCCGAACTCGACCGCCGCTTCGGGGTCGCCGCCCTGCGCGCCGACACCGGGAACGAGAAAGGGGAGGTCGGGGACGAGGCCGCGAACGGCTTCGAGTTCGTCAGTGCTGGTCGCGCCGACGACGAGGCCGACATTGTCGTTCTCGTTCCACTCGCTCGCGCGGCGCGCGACGTGCTCGTAGAGGTACTCGTCGAACCCCGCGAGTTCGAGGTTCTGGAAGTCCCGGCCGCCCTGATTGGAGGTTCGGCAGAGAACGAACACGCCCGCGTCCTCCCGCGAGAGGAACGGCTGGAGGCTGTCCTGTCCGAGGTAGGGGTTGACCGTGATGGCGTCCGCGTAGTCGAGGATGTCGGCGTACTGGCGGGCGGTGTTCCCGATGTCGCCGCGCTTCGCGTCCACGATGACGGGGACGCCCTTTCCGTGTGCGTACTCGACTGTTTCGCGGAGGCTCCGCCACCCGTTCGAATCCTCGTAGAAGGCCGCGTTCGGCTTGTAGCACGCCGCGTGTTCGTGCGTCGCGTCGATGATGCGGCGGTTGAACGCCCAGCGCGGCAACTCCTTCTCGCGCACGTCGTCGGGGAGGCGGTCGCGGTCGGGGTCGAGGCCGACGCAGACGACGCTGTCCGTGGCGTCGATGCGGGCGGCGATGTCGTCGAAGAAACCCATCACGCGCTACTCTCGCAGCAGTCGGGAAAAGCGTTCTTCCACAAGGGCAAAACTACTTTGCGTTCTGACTGTCTCGTTCGGGTATGACGGACGGCACGAACACCCAGGGGGGTGAGACGGGTGGCTGACGACGAGGACTGGTTCGAGCGAGCGTTCGCGGACGACGAAACCGAAGACGAACCCGAAGAGCCGTCCGAATCCACGGAATCCACAGAATCGTCCGACGAAGACAGCGCGGGGGACGCGGCCGGAACCGAGGAGTTTGAGGCCGCGTTCGGCAGCAGTGGCGAGGACGAAACTGACGAAACGGAGGAGGGGCCGAGCGCGTCGGACGCGTCGAGCGAATCGGCGGGCGGGTTTGAGGACACGTTCGGCGCAAGCGACTCGGAGACGGACAACGAGACCGAGGCCGAGACTGAGCCGACCACGGACGACTTCGAGGCCGCGTTCGGCAGCGGGGACGCCGCCGAAGCGGACGCCGACGACTTCGAAGGTGCCTTCGGCGGTGGTGGTGGCGGCGGTACCGCGGACGCCGACACGGACACGACGGACGACTTCGAAGCGGCGTTTGGCGGCGGCGGTGGCGGCGGTGGCGGTGGTGATTTCGGATTCGACCTCGAGAGCGGTGGCAGTGAGACGGACTTCGAGGAAGAAGAGTTCGAATCCGACATCCCCCGGGTCGAACTCGGCATCGAAGGCTTGGACAACATGGTCCAGGGCGGCGTCCCCGAACGCAGCCTCATCGTCGCCATCGGGAGCGCCGGGACCGGAAAAACCACGTTCGGACTCCAGTTCCTCAACCGCGCGCTCGAAAACGGCGAACGCGCCGTCTTCATCACGCTCGAAGAAACCCAGGACCGAATCGTCGACAGCGCGAACGAGAAAGGCTGGAACTTCGCCGAACACATCGCGAACGACGACCTCGCCGTCATCGACCTCGACCCCATCGAGATGGCGAACTCGCTCACCAGCATCCGGAACGAACTCCCGCGGCTCGTCGAGGACTTCGGCGCGACCCGCCTCGTCTTGGACTCCGTCAGCCTCCTCGAGATGATGTACGACGACCAGGCCACCCGCCGCACCGAAATCTACGACTTCACCAAAGCCCTCAAGAACGCCGGTGTCACCACTATGCTCACCAGCGAAGCCGCCGAAAACAACCCTTACGCGTCCCGCCACGGCATCATCGAATACCTCACCGACGCCGTCTTCGTCCTCCGCTACATCCGCCCCGAAGACTTCCGCGAAACCCGGCTCGCCGTCGAAATCCAGAAAATCCGGGACGCCAACCACTCCCGCGAAACCAAGCCCTACGAAATCACCGGCCAGGGAATCAGCGTGTACCGGCAGGCGAACATCTTCTAAGCGACTCACTGCGTTCGTCGCGGCGAACCGCTTCGCTCGCGCTCTCCGAGCGTCTCGCTCGCGGATGCTAGCGACGTGGACTGTGCAAAGTGACGTGAATGTTCAAATACGAGAACGGGACCAGTCGGTGGCGTGCTGTGAGAACGGCCACGGGGTTCGCGCGGTTGTGCGGCCCAGACTCCGTGGAAGGCGGCGGGTCGCCTGTACGCAAGAAAGAGCCGAGAAAGCCTATCGATCGAAGAGCGGCGTTATCGGACGATAGTGACGGGGACGGGGGAGCGTCGGACGATGGATTCGGCGACGCTGCCGAGGAGGATTCGGCTGACGCCGCTACGGCCGTGACTCCCCATCACGATGTGGTCGAATCCGTTCTCCTCCGCGTACTCCACGACGGTCCGGGACGGTCGGCCGACTTCGGTGACGGTGTCGAGGGTGACGCCGTACTCGTCGGCGGTCTCTTGGGCTTGCTCGAAGAGCGTGTCCGCGTCCTCCTGCGCCTGCTCGTACCACTCCTCGCTGTAGCCGGGAACCGTCGCCTGCGCGGTGTATCCGGCTTCGATTGGGTCGATGACGTGGATGAGCGTGATTTCGTCGCTCTGGAACTCCTCCAGTGCGTATTCGAGCGCTTCAGTGGATTGTTCGGAGCTATCGATAGGGACGAGTATCTTCGACATGTCCGGCGATTCGGCGGACGCCGGCAAAAAGATAGGGGCCGACTCAGTCCCGGCCGTGCCGGGTGAGACACGTGGGAAGACCGACAATTTCGACGGGTTCGGAGTTGTCGGGGGAGTAGACGACCATCTGTCCCTTCTCCATGTAGGGGACTTTTCCTTCCAGGTTGCTCGGGATGTTTACGCTCTTGATGGCGTCCTCGTCCCCGAGGTTGAGCACGACCGTCGTGTTCACCTGCTTGAACACGGGGTCCGCGATGTCCTGCGGGTCCTGCGTGATGAGGAACAGGCCGAGGCGTTCCTTCCGGCCCTGTTTCGCGGCTTCGGTGAACTTCCCGATGACGTTTCGCGCCTGCACGCTGTCGGCGTCCGCGAGGAAGTTGTGCGCCTCGTCCATCCCCACCAAGAGGGGCGTTTCCTTGATGCGGTCGAAGTCGGGGTCGTTCGAGAGCTTCTGGTCGACGAGGAGGCTCGCGAGCGCCAACACGACGGTTTCGGTCGCCCGGGTGTCGTTCACGTGGTAGGTCGGAACCACCGACAGGCCGCCCGGCCGCACGAACTCGTGCACGAGGTCCGTAATCGGCGGCGCGTCTTGGTCGAAGACGCCGCTCGGCATCCCGAGGACGCGCCGCAGCACGGCCTCGTAGGTGGCTTCGTGCACGCGTCCGGACTCGTCGAGTTCCTCCTTCAGCGCGGGGTCGTCGAGGAAGGACGTGAACTCCTCGTACGTTCCCTCGTTCCCGTACTGGCGGAAGAACCGCTTCAGGAGGAGGGTGAGCGCGCTGTACTGGTTGTCGTTCAGGTCGCTGGACGCGACGAGCCACGGCCGCGAGCGCACCATAGAGAACGGCACGGTGAACGCGCGCTGTTCGGCGTGGTGGTGGCTCGCCGCGTACGTGGCGTCCCCGACTTTCGGGACGAACGCGACGGTGTCGTCGTGCCCGCCGTGCGCGAGGCCTTCGGCCTCCCAGCGCCGCTCGTCGTCCCGGTCGGCGGCGGGGTTGTCGTCGTGCATCTGCGCGTACTCGTCCTGCGGGTCGAACTGCACGACCGCCATCCGCCGCTCCGCGCCGTCCGCCATCTCGTATCGGCGTTCCTCGTGGAGGTACTGTCGGAGGACGTTCTTCGACGTGTGCGTCTTCCCGGACCCCGTTCCGCCGGCGACCAAGGTGTGGCGGAAGGCGAGCGGGTCGCCGTCGGCGTAGTCGTCCTTCACGCGGTAGTCGATCGTCGGTGGCTCGGCGGCCGTCCGCACCTTCTCCCCGCCGACGGAGAGATGCCCTAGGAAGACGCCGTCTTCGGGAATCTTGAGTCCGGTCTTGATCTGTTCGGTCTCGGTGGCTTCGCTGACGACGGTCTCGGGTTTCGGGACGCGGTCGGGCATCCGGCGTTTCAGGTCGCCGTCGTCGGGGTAGAGGACGGCGAGCGGGTCGAGGTCGGCGAGGAATCGGTAGTCGTCCTCCTCGATTCCCTCCGAGCGCATCGCGCGGCGGGCGTGAATCTCGTTCGCGTCGTCCCCGTGGAACCGCTGTGCGTACTCCAAGCCCTTGATGCGACAGAACAGGGTTTCGGGGCCGGGGTAGTCCGCGAGCACGTACTTCCCGATGCGGATGTCCGAGCGGTTCTCGGCGGTGACGTACGCCCGCACGGTCGTCTCACCTTCCTCCTCGCTGATGCGGAGGCCCTGAGAGACGGCGAGCATCCCGATGCCGTCCCCGCTGCCAGCGGTATCGAGGTCGGGACGCTCGAACCCGTCGTCCGCGTCAGCGGTCGCGTTCGCGTCGTCACCGCGGTTCGCGGTCCGGTCGTCCGCTGACCGGTCGTCCGCGGTGCCGGACGGCGAGAAGTCCCCGAGGTCCTGGTCGCTCATGTCTCGGCGGTGGGCGGCCACGGGCTAAAACCTTCCCTGCCACGCGGTTTTTATCGCTCCCCCGCGTTCGTTCGCGTATGTTGCTCGTCGAAGGCTCCGCGGGCGGGACGACGTTGACCGGGACGCTCTACGAGCGCGGCGAGGACGCGCCGTCGTTCGAGGGGGCGCCGGACGAGGACGCCGCGTACGTCTGGGTGTGCGACGAGTTCTACACCGTGGAGAGCGGTGGCGTCACCCAGAAGATCGGCGGTGACGAGGTGCAGGTCGCGTTCGAGTCGCCGATGCCGCGCGGATTCGACACCCGGGAGCGCGCCTTGGACGCGGCCCGCGAGCACATCCGGACGCAGTTCGCGCGCGTCGGCGTCGACCCGGACACGGTCGAAATCTCGGTCATGCGGGAGTACAAGGCCTAACCCCAGCGTTCGTCGTCGTAGGTCGAGCGGCAGTCGGTGTCGAGCGTGTCTTCGAGCGCGCCGACGAGTTCGGTCTTCTCCTGCATGCCGATGCGCGCGAGTTCGTCTGCTTTCCCGATGGCTTCGGGCGGCCCGACTTCGCGCGCGACCTCGGCAAGTACGTGGTTCGTCACGCGTTCGCGGCAGTCGTCGTTCTCGGCGAACGCGCGCGGGAGTTCGGCCTTGAACAGCACGTCCGTCCGGGGGTCGTAGACGACGAAGAACGCGACCTCGTAGGATGCTGGGTCGAGATCGAGGTCGAGGCTGAGGCGGTCGCCGAGCGTGGAGAACTCGCGGTCGTAGCCGGTGCGGGAGACGAACCAGTTCGTGTACGTGAGGTCGTCCGTGTTCCGGTCGCGGCCGTCGCGGCGTTCGAGCAACTGCGTGAAGAACGCGGCGTCGTCCGTCCAAGGCGCGTTCGTCTTCTCCGAGAGCGTGGCGACGATGCCGCGGGATTGGACGTTCTTCACGAACCCGGCGAGCGGGACGCCGCGGTCGACGAATCGCTCGACGAGGTCGACGTAGTTCCCGATGACGGACTGAACGAGCGGGTCTTCGAGCGGGAGGTCGGAGAGCGGGCGGGCCTGGTCGAGCCAGTTCGCGATTATCTTCGGGTAGAGCGGGCCGTCGAGGACGAGGAGGTCGCCCACGCGGTCGGCGTGTTCGAGCGCGTGCTCGGACTCGGCGAGGTAGAGCGCGAGGCCGTGGACGACGGCGGTTTCGTCGCGTTCGACGCGCGGGGCTTCGAATATCTGGCCGCGCCAGTAGCCCTCGTCCTGTTTCTGCCAGTCGTCGGTCGTGCTGATGGCGACGCTGTCGTCGGTCGGGTGGACGGTGGTGATGACGGTGCGCGCGCGGTGGGTGTCGGTGTCGCTCGGGCAGACGCCCATCGCGGCCTGCGCGATGTCGAGCACGAGGCCGTTCTTGAACGTCCGCGGGTTCACCGTCCCCGAGTCGAGGCCGTGGACGGTGTCGAACTGGGCTGGCTGGTCGCCGGCGGCCGTGATGTCGACGGCGTACCGCCGGCGGTCGGAGAGCGGGGTGAGCACTTCCTCGCCGTCGCGGTAGAGCGGGTCGAAGTAGGCGTTCCACGCCCGGACGGCCTGGTCGCGGTGTTCGTCCTCGTCGATGTCGTGGCTGACGCGCCGGACGAGGTCCGTAATCCCGTCGAAGTGGACGGGGTCGAGGGTCATACTCGCGTTCCGTTCCTCGACGGCAAAAACCCCGCCGGTGCGCGGAAGGGAAAGACACGTGCCCGGGGAACGCGACTATCAGGTATGGATGCGGCGCTCGTCATTCTGGACGGCTGGGGGCTCGGCGACCACGACCGACTGGACGCCGTGAAGTCGGCGGACACGCCGAACTTCGACCGATTGGCCGATGCGGGAGCGTACGGGACGCTGGAGACGCACGGCCGGAACGTCGGGCTTCCCGGCGGCCAGATGGGGAACTCGGAGGTCGGCCACCTCACCATCGGCGCGGGCCGCGTGGTTCTCCAGGAGTACACGAAAATCAACGACGCCGTCGAGTCCGGTGAACTCGGCGAGAACGACGCCATCGCGAGTGCGTTCGACCACGTTGCAGAGCAGGGCTCTGCTCGCAGCCGGACATCGTCCGGCGACGTGGAGGAGACGGGCGGCCGCGTGCACTTCATGGGCCTCGTCTCCGACGGCGGCGTCCACTCGGACCACGAGCACCTGCACGCGCTCATCGAGGCCGCGGCATCTCGGGACATTCCGGCGACGACGCACGCGTTCACGGACGGCCGGGACACGAAACCCAAATCCGGCGAGTCCGTCCTCCACTCGCTCCAAGAGGCCGTTACGGAGTACGGAACGGGCGACGTAGCGACGGTGTCGGGGCGGTACTACGCGATGGACCGCGACCAGAACTGGGAGCGCACGAAGACGGCGTACGACGCCATCGTCGACCGCCAGGGGATGCATCGCGCGGAGTCGGCGGTGGCGGCAGTCCGCGAGTCGTACGACCGCGGCGACACGGACGAGTTCGTGGAACCCACGGTCGTCCGCGGCGGGGACGCGCTGAGCGAACGGGACGCGGTGGTGTTCTTCAACTTCCGCGCGGACCGCGCGCGCCAGCTCGTGCGGATGCTCGGCGACGTGAACCCCGAGTGGCCAGTGGAGACGAATCCGCCCGACGTGCCGATCGTGACGATGACGTCGTACGACGAGACGTTCGACTTCCCGGTGGCGTTCGAGGCGCACGAGCCGCACGACACGCTCGGCGAGGTCGTCGCGCACAACGGCCTGACCCAGCATCGGGTCGCGGAGTCGGAGAAGTACCCGCACGTGACGTACTTCCTGAACGGCGGCCGGGAGGTCGAGTTCGAGGGCGAGACCCGCGAAATCGTCCCGAGCCCGGACGTACCGACGTACGACCGCCAGCCGGAGATGAGCGCCGCGGGCGTGACGGACGCGGCGCTCGACCGACTGGACGCGGACGTGCTCGTCGTGAACTACGCGAACGCGGATATGGTCGGACATACGGGCGACTTCGACGCCGCCGTGGCGGCGGTCGAAGCCGTCGACGCCGAACTCGGACGGCTCGCGGCCGAACTCAACGACGCGGACGCGGACGTGCTGGTGACCGCTGACCACGGGAACGCCGACGACATGGGAACCCCGGGCGACCCGCACACCGCGCACACGTTCAACCCCGTGCCGTTCGTCTACCTCTCCCCGGACGGCGACGACGGCGGCCACGACGTGCGCGACGGGGGCGCGCTCGAAGATGTCGCGCCGACGCTGCTCTCGCTGCTCGATATCGATACGCCGGCGGAGATGACGGGCGAGTCGCTGCTTCGGTAGTCAGTGCGCGGGCGTGTAGGCGTCCGAGAACAATGCGAGGACGACGACACCCGCGATGATGAACGTGATTCCGGCGACGCCCGGGAGGTCGAGCGTCTCGTCGAACACGAGGACGCCGACGGTCGCGGTTGCGACGATGCCGAGCGCGGCCCACGTCGCGTACACGACGCCGACGGGGAGGTCGGTGAGGACGAGCGAGAGTGCGTAGAATGACGCACCGTAACCGAGGACGACGACGAGCGACGGTAGGGGGTCGGTGAATCCGTCCGAGAGCTTGAGCGCCGTCGTTCCAACGACTTCTGAGGCGATGGCGGCTACGAGGAGGAGCGGGGCACGCATACGTCGTTGTGCGACTGACTGGATAAAATCGGTTTCCGAACGCCGCACCACTTCCGGTTCGTTCATTGACACCGCCACCTACTTCGCGGCGGCGTAGAGTAGCGTGAACCATGTCACGGCTCACGGCGCTCGGCCTGTCCGCGTACGAGGAGAAAGCGTACCGCGGCCTGCTCGGACGCGGACCGCTCGTCGCCCGCGACGTCTCCGAGACGAGCGGCGTGCCGATGGGGCGCGTGTACGACGTGCTGAACGGACTCGTCGCCCGCGACCTCGTGACGACGCGCGGCGACGACCCGACGCGGTACGCCGCGGTGGACCCGGAGACGGCGGCCGACCGACTGCTCGCTGAGCGAACGCGGGAGTTAGACGAGCGCGCGGCGCGCTACGAACGCCTCGCGACTGAACTGGGGAACGAACTCACGGCGGTGCCGCCGTCGGGGGGCCAGTTCTGGCTCGCGCCACTGGGGAGTGACGCCGCGGTCTCCCTGGCGCGGAGCGTGTTCGGCGACGCGAACGAAACCGTTCGCTCCGCGATGGGGGAACCGTACGCGGGCGCGCCCTGGGAGCGGTATGCGCCCGAGATAGGCGCGTTCGACGAAACGCTGCCGAGCGACCACGACGTTCGCGTGCTCATCGACGAGCGCGTGCTCGCGGACGCACCGCAGGAAGTCCGCGAACGCTACCGCGACCGAGCGGGCGTCGACGTTCGCGTGACGACCGAGCTCACGGCCACGTTCGACCTCGTGGACGAGACGCGCGCGTACGTCCACATCCCCCATCCGCTCGACGACGGCGAACGACTCGGCGCGGTGGAGGTGCGGGACGACGACCTGCTCACGCGGCTCTCCGAACTGTACGAGCGGGCGTGGGAGAACGCGGACTCGCTCGACTGACCTACGCCTCGTAGACGGCCTCGCCGTCGACGATGGTGTGCGTCACGTCGATGTCCGCGATGGACGCGGGGTTCTCCCAGGGCGATTCGTCGAGGACGGCGAAATCCGCCTTTTTGCCGACTTCGATGGTGCCGAGCCGGCCCTCGTCGAACCCGGCGTACGCCGCGCCGCTCGTGTACGCGCGCAGCGCCTCCGTAACCGAGAGTTCCTGGGTGTCTTCGGGTGGGTTGACGGTCTGGTGGACGCCGAACAGGGGGTCGATGGGCATGGAGTCCGAGGAGAACGCGAGCGGGACGCCGGCGTCGAGGTAGGCGGGGAAGCGGTTATTCTCGTCGCGGCGCTCGGGGCCGAGTCGGGAGTCGTAGAGCCCGCCCTCGCGGGACCACTTGAGGAAGTTCGGCTGCATCGACGCGACGAGTCCGAGGTCGGCCATTCGCTCGATTTGGTCGTCGGTGGCGAGTTCGAGGTGTTCGATGCGGTGGCGCGCCCCCGCGGGGTCGTCGGTGCCGGCGAGCGCGTCGATAGTCTCCTCGATGGCTTCGTCGCCGATGGCGTGCACGGCGAGCTGGAACCCCGCGTCGTCGGCCTCGGGGACGATGTCGCGGAGTTCCTGCGGCGGGACGACCCACTGGCCGGAGCCGTCGCCGTCGGCGTACTCGTCACTGAGTTTGGCGGTTCGGCCGCCGAGGCTGCCGTCGGTGAAGGTCTTGATGGCGCCCGTGCGGACGAACTCGCTGCCGTGGTTGGTGCGGAGGCCGACCTCGCGGGCGGCGTCGAGGTGGTCGCTCCAGTAGTTCAGGCGCACTCGAAGACGGAGGTCGCCGGACGCGTCGAGTTCGCGGTAGATGCGGGGGGCGTGCGAGCGCCGCACCATGTCGTGGACGCTGGTCACGCCCGTCTCGTGGGCGTCGCGCTGGGCGGCCACGAGGAGCTCCGCGGTCTCCGCGGGCCCGGGTTCGACGGCCTCCCGAACGACCTCCGCGGCGTCCTCGACGACGACGCCGGTGGGGTCGCCGTTCTCGGTTTGCACGTCGCCGTCGGGGAGGTCGTCGCGGAGGCGGGAGAGGGCGACGCCGTTGAGCGCGGCGGTGTGGAGGTCTTCGCGGAACGCGACGACCGGTCGCTCCGTGCTCACCTGGTCGAGGTCGTCGCGGGTGAGGTAGCGCGACTCCGCCCAGGTGGATTCGTCGAACCCGAAGCCGAGAATCCAGTCGTCGTCACTATCGGAGTCACGGAGGATGTCGACGGCGTCGCTGGGGGAGGTCGCGTCGCGGAGGTCGGCGCGGAGGCGGTGGCGGCCGACGGTCTCCATGTGGACGTGCGCGTCGACGAATCCGGGGAGGAGGACGCGGCCGTCGAGGTCGATTTCGCGGGTTTCGACGCCGTTCAGGAAGTCGATTTCGTAGTCGGAGTCGACGCGGACGATGCGGCCGTCGCGGACGGCGACGGCGTCGTAGGTCTCGTCGGGGTCGGTGAGCGTGTGCACCTCGCCGTTCGTGAGGACGAGGTCGGCGGCGGCGGTCATACCTCGGAGTCGGGCGGCCGCGGGCAAAGACGTTCGGGAAGGCCGGCTACTCGCCGCCGCGCGCGGGCCGGCCGAGGTGGTGTTCGACGCGGTCGACTTTCTCCGCGGCCGCGAGCGATTCCTCTCGGTAGTGGTCGATTTTCAGCGTAGTGCCGACGCGGCTCGCGTCCACCGCTTCGTGCGCGGCCTGCGCGGCCGCGAACACCTCACTGAGCGAGTCGGACTCGATGGTGGTCTCCATCGGGTGCGTCTCGTAGCGCACGTCGAAGTCGTCGAGGGCGTCGACGGCTTTCGCTATCTCCGCGTCGAAGTCAACGTCGGGGCTGTCGACGGGCGACACCGATAGCATCGCGGTCACGGTCATACTAATACCGTGCAATTACCCGGTGATATACGTCACTGTTTAGGTGCGGAGTCCACGGGCGACAACGACGCCGGCGCTGACTGCGGTGACCGCGAGGTAGGCGACGCCCCACGCGAGCGCGCTCCAGTTCGGGTCGGCGGAAAACGCGGCGTCCATCGCGGCGACGCCCGCGTACCGACCGGGAAAGGCAGCCGCCCAGATCGGGGGGTCGGTGGCAAGCGGCGAGTGGAACAAGAACAGGTCGATAGCGGGCCCAAACAGCATCACGTAGACGCCCGCGGGCCGGCTCGTGAGGACGCCGACGACCGCGCCGAGAAGACCGTACGTGACGGCGAGCACGACGACGCTCGCGACGAACACGACCGGCTGATCCGGGACGACGTGGAGGCCGAGAACCGCGGACGCGCCCGCGGCGGCGAGCACCGCGGCGCCGGCGAGCGCGAGGGCGCGCGCGACGAACAGGGTTCGGGCGGGGAGACCGGCGAGCGAGAGCCATCCGTCCGCGTCAAGGGTGTCGACGGTGAGGAAGAGCCCGGCGATACCGGCGACCATCGCGGCCGCGAGCGCCGCCAGCATCGGGAGTGTTCCGTTCACGAGGGTCGTCCGGACGGTCATCCCCGGAACTTGAACCGTGATAGGCGCGTCGGGCAGGACGTAGCCGAGGAGGCCGACGAAGTACGCGGGGAGGGCGATGAGGAGCGCGAGCAGGACGGGCGTGCGGCCGAACTGCTTGACCGTCGCGGAGAGCGCGGTGGTGGTTCGGGTCACGCCGACCACCCCTGGCCGGTCGCGGCCGCGTAGCCGACGCCCGCGGCGGCGAACAGGATCGCAAGCGCGGCGAGCGCGCCGAGGGCGTTGTCGGTCACGATCGTACCGTCGCTGACCGCGGACGTGAACAGCGCGTGCGGGTAGTGGAGCGGCATCGCCTGAACGAGGGCGGTGTTCACCTCGAGGACATCGCCGGAGAGGAAGGAGTCCATGTCGGCGAGGAAGACGAGGACGAGCGATCCCTCGAGTTCGCGCGGAACGATGGCGCCGACGACGACGCCGAGGAGGCTGTAGAGCACGCCGGCGAGCACGAGCACGGCGAACGCGACGAGGGGCGCTGCTACCGTGGTTCCGAACGCGACTAATGCGGTGAGGGAGACGGCGGCCGCGGCCGCCGCGATGCCGACGGAGACGAGTACGCGCGTGCCGAACAGGACGGCCGGCGAGTAGCCGGAGAACGCCAGGTATCGGTCGGCTCGCGCGGCGCTGACGGTGCCGAACAGGCCGACGAGCCCGGAGAGGAACGCGGTGGCGAACAGCGCGCCGCCGATGCGACCGTAGGACGTCGCCGAACCATGGAGGAACGCGACATCGGGGAACGACGACATCGCGGCGCCGTAGACGTAGACGACGAACGGCGGTAAGAGTACGAGGAGCGCGAGCGTCGTCGGCTCCCGAACCGCCGTCTTCCCGTTCGCGCTCGCGCCGACGCGGAGACTACGCATGCTCGCCCTCCGTTCGCTCGCGCTCGCGTTCCGTCGAGTCGGCCGCATCGTCGACCTCCGTGAGTCGGCCGTCGGCGAGTTCGTAGATGCGGTCGAAGCGGTCCTGTTCGCTCACGAGATGGGAGATGACGGCGACCGCGGTGCCGCGCTCGGAGAGGTCGGCGGCGAGGTCCCAGAACGCGAGGTAGGTCTCCCAGTCGAAGCCCGTGTAGGGTTCGTCGAGAAGGAGCACGTCGGGGTCGTGCATCAGGGAGACAGAGAGCGTGAGTTTTCGGCGGTTACCGCCGGAGAGACGGTCGACGCGGCGGTCGCGGAACCGCTCGAAGTCGAGGCGGGCGGTGAGGCGGTCGGCCGCGTCCGCGATCTCGGCATCGGTCATGCCGTGGGCTTCCCCGAACAGGCGGAAGGTTTCGTCGACGGTGAGGCGGTCGTAGAGCCGGTCGTCCTGTGGGCACCAGCCGACCCCGCCGGGCCGGGACACCTCGCCGGCGTCGGGGTCGAGTGCGCCGACGAGGCACTGCATCAGCGTGGACTTCCCGCTACCGTTCTCGCCGACGATGCCGACGATTTCGCCCGCGTGGAGTTGGAGGCTCGCACCGGTCAGGACGTCGACCGACGGCTCCCAGGGGAGTCGAGAGTCGTACGTCTTCTCCAGGCCGTTCGCGTGTAGTACGACGTCGTCGTCCGCGTCACTTGCGGCCCCATCCAATATATTCGGCATATACCGAATATTCCGAAGGTTGTGATTTATGCGTTTTGGGAGCGTATCGATAGGTATGACTGACGCCGATCCGGACGCCGCCCGCGAGCGCGTCATCGAAGGCTTCGAGCGCTCCGCGGAAATATACGGTCTCAGCCGGAGCTACGGCCGTCTCTACGGACTTCTCTTCTTCGCGCACGAACCGCTCTCCCTGGACGACCTCGCCGAGGAGAGCGAGTTCGCGAAGTCAACCGTGAGCACGAAAATGCAGGACTTAGAACGCCTCCACATGGTTCATCGGCGCTCGCTTCCCGGTGAAGGGAAGCGAGCGTTCTTCGAGGCCGAACGCGACTTCTGGCGGATCGTCCAGGAGTTTCTCAACCGCGAAGTGCGACGGGAAATCGAGACGATGACCCGCAGGCTCGCGGACGCCGAAACCACCCTCGAGAACGCCGACACCGAGCGCGCCCAGCAGGATCTCGAACGCGTCCGCGAACTCAAACGCGTCTACGATCAATCCAAGCGGTTCGTCGACCTCGTCACCTCGATGTCGGGTAGCCGCCTCCAGACCGCGCTCTCGAAGTTCCTCGACGTCGTCCGCGGCTAACCACCGCCGACCGCGTGCGGGAGTTACTCGACGGGCAGAAGCGTTCAGTCCCAGTCCACGGAGAACGGCAACCTTGAGGGGGTTCGCCGTGGACTCGTGGGTATGAGTGACGTTTCCGACCTCGCGGACCGCGTGCAGTCCGGCGAGCTCCGGCTGTACGAACTCGAAGACCACGCGGACGAGGCGACCGCGGCGGCCGCTCGCCGCGAACTCCTCCGCCGGGAGACGGCGAGCGACCCGGACGCAATCGGCGAGTTCGCGTTCGACGCGGCGGACGTGCACGGCTCGAACATCGAGAACCTCGTCGGCGGCGTGCAGGTGCCCATGGGAGTCGCCGGGCCGGTGTTGGTGAACGGCGAGGCCGCGACCGGCGAGTACTATCTCCCGCTCGCCACGTCCGAGGGCGCGCTCGTCGCGTCCGTGAACCGGGGCTGTTCGGCGATTCGGGCGGGCGGCGGCGCGACCGCTCGCGTCCTGAAGAACGGGATGACGCGCGCGCCGGTGTTCCGCGTCGCGGACGTGGCGGAGGCGAAGACCGTCGCGGAGTGGGTGCGCGCGAACGAGGACGCTCTCGCCGAGGCCGCCGAATCCACGACGAGCCACGGCGAACTCCAGTCCGTCACGCCCTACGTCGTCGGCGACTCCGTCTTCCTCCGCTTTTCCTACGACACGAAGGACGCGATGGGGATGAACATGGCCACCATCGCCACCGGCGAGGCCGCCGACCTCGTGGAGGCCGAGACGCCCGCGGAACTGGTCGCGCTCTCCGGGAACCTCTGCTCGGACAAGAAGCCCGCCGCCATCAACGCCGTCGAGGGCCGCGGCCGCACCGTCTCCGCGGACGTGCGCATCCCCCGGGAGGTCGTGGAGGAGCGGTTCAACACGACGCCGGAGGCCATCGAGGAGGCGAACACGCGGAAGAACCTCGTCGGGTCGGCGAAGGCGGGCGCGCTCGGGTTCAACGCGCACGCCGCGAACGTCGTCGCCGCGATGTTCCTCGCGACCGGTCAGGACATCGCGCAGGTCGTCGAGGGCTCGAACACCATCACGACCGTCAAGGCGCGCGAGGACGAACTGTACGCGAGCGTGAACCTCGCGAGCCTCGAAGTCGGCACCGTCGGCGGCGGGACGAAACTCCCGACGCAGGCCGAGGCCCTGGACGTGCTCGGCGTGCGTGGCGGCGGCGACCCCGCCGGCGCGAACGCGGACGCGCTCGCCGAGATAATCGCGACCGGCGTACTCGCCGGCGAACTCTCGCTCGTCTCCGCGCTCGCCTCCCGCCACCTCTCCTCCGCGCACGAGGAGCTCGGCCGTTAAGTTTCACTTTCACCGCGCGTCCGGCGCGACTTTATTTCCCTGACGCGGCTAGCGGACGGTATGCCGGAGAAGCCACCCACCGACAGCGGCGGCACACCGCTCCCGGACACGCCGAGCGTCCGCTACCTCCGCGTGCTCAAACTCCTCCTCACCGTGCTCTTGCTCGCCGTGACGCTCTATCAGGCGGTCACCGGCGCGCTCCTATAGCAGCCGATAGACGCCGCGGCTCTCGGAGACCTCGCCCGTCCGCGCGAGCTTTTCGAGCGTCCGGCGCGCGTAGTCGGCGCTCACGCCGTGCTCGGCGCAGTACGCCACGATGTCGTCCTCCGTGGGTTGGTCGAGCGTGCGGACGGCCTCCCGGACGCGCTCTTTCTTGCTCACGGACCCGCCGCTCGACTCGGCGCGCTCGCCCGCCTCCGCGACCGCGTCGGGGTCGACGCCGACGGAGTCGAGGTACTCGTCGTCGGACACGACCGCCTCGTCGGTCGCGGCCTCCATCTCGCTGAACGAGTCGAGGTCCGCGAACGCGTCGCCGTACCCCGAGCGCGCCGCAAGCATCGAGGAGCGGACCTCGCGGGCGTGGTCCTCGTCCTCCGTGGTGACGAACTTCCGGCGTTTCGAAAACTGTCGCTGGGAGCCACAGCGCGGACACTCCGTGGTCTCGGGGCGTCCCTCGAGTATCCAGAGCGCGCTGCACTCGCTGCAGCCGACGACGGCGTACACACACCGCACTCCGCCCGCTCGGGATTTGAAGGTTAGGAGTCCCGTCGACGGCGGCGATGGGCGTCCACGGCCTCGATGTAGTTTGCGGTGAACGCGGGCGCGTCCGGGTGGTCGCGCACCTCGTCGGGCGTGAGCCAGTGCACGGCCGCGACCTCCTCGGGGTCGCGGACGCGCGCGGTGCCGGCGTCGTGTTCCGCGAGGAACACGGTGTTGACGACCTGGTCGTCCGGCGTCTCGAACGCGCTGCTCGTCACGTAGTCGAGACGCCCGAGGGCGACGCCGACCTCCTCCTCGACTTCGCGGCGGACCGTCGCTTCGAGCACGTCCCGGCCCTCAGTGATTTCGACCTTCCCGCCGACGAGCGCGAGCGCGCCCGCCGCGTGCTCCTCGCCGGCCGCGCGTTCGACGAGCAGGTACTCGCCGTCGCGGTGGACGGCCGCCTCCGCGTTCACGACGTAGTGGGGTGCGTCCATACGCGACACCGAGCGGGCGGGGACGTTAAACTGTTTAGTGCGTCGCGCGGCGAACCCGAGTATGGAGACACACGACCTGTCCGCCGAACGCATCGTCGAGGCCGTCGACGGCGTCTACCTCGCGGAACTCTCCGTCGGGGCGAACATGAGCGTCCAGCACTTCCACATCCAACCGGGCGCGAGCGTGCCCGAACACAGCCATCCCCACGAGCAGGTGGGGTTCGTGTACGACGGCGCGCTCACGTTCGAGGTGGACGGCGAGGAGCACGTCGTGACGACCGGCGAGTCCTACGTGATTCCCGCGGACGAACCGCACGCCGCGCACAACGTCGGCGATACGCCCGTGGACGGAATCGACGTGTTCAGCCCGCCGCGGGAGAACCCGGACTGGCAGGAGTAGCGGGCCGACAACGTTAACCGAGTATCAGTAGTCATCCGTCGTAATGCCGGACCTGCGGGGCGTCCCCGACGGGACGCCGACGTGAACCACGATGCGCGTAGTCACGAGCGATAGGAGGGAGTTAGCAGTATGATACGAATCCAACCGCTCATCGACGACGATGGGAACCGGAACTCGCTGGCGTCACTGCTCAGCCAACGCTATACCGTCGTCGGACGCGACGACCCGGATAGCATCGACGACGACGCGGACGCCGTCATCGTCGACGACCGCTCGCTCCCGAACCATCGCGGAGAGGTCGTCTCGTACAAGCAGGACGCCGACCCGGTGTTCGTTCCGGTCGTCCTCCTGCAGCGCGAGGACACCCCGAGTACCATCGAACTCCCGGACCCCCAGTCGGCCGACGACACGACCGTCGTGGACGACATCGTCTCCGCGCCCGTGGACGCGACCGTGCTCTTCCAGCGGCTGTCGAACCTGCTCGTGCGCCGCGAGCAGTCGCTCTCGCTCGCGCAACGCTACCGCCAGACCGAGGCCGAGTTCCGCGGACTGTTCCAGGCGATTCCGGACCCGGCGTTCGTCGTGGACGACGACGGCGTCGTCGCCGAGGCGAACGAGGAGTTCTGCGGGCTCACCCCTGAACCGCGGTCGGACATCGTTGGAACGGACCCGCTCGACCTCGACGTGTTCGCGGCGACGGACACGGACGCGCTCGCCGCCGCCATCGAGGGAACGGGGGACGAGCGGGCGGAGACGCGGTTCGCGTTCGAGGACGCGGGTGGAAGCGAGCGCTACGCCGAACTCCGGCGGCGCGAGCAGACCGTGGACGACACCACGCGCACCATCGTCGTGATGCAGGACGTCACCGACCTCGTGAAGAAGAACCAGCAACTGGAGGACTTCGCGAGCATCGTCACTCACGACCTCCGGAATCCATTGAGCGTGGCGTCTGCCCGCCTCCCCATCGTGGAAGATCGCCTCCCGGAGAACGCCGACGTGGACGAACACCTCGAGGTCATCGACCAGTCTCTCGACCGCATGAACGACCTCATCGAAGGCGTGCGCACGCTCGTCCGGGAGACCGGCGTAGACGACACTGACCCGGTCGGACTCGCCGCCGTCGCCCGGGACGCCTGGGAGAACGTCGAAACGGCGGACGCCACCCTCAGCATCGAAGTCAGCGACGACGTGGAGTTCCTCGCGGACCGCCAGCGCGCCCTCCAGTTGTTCGAGAACCTCTTTCGGAACGCCCGCGAGCACGCCGGCGACGACGCGCAGGTCGAGCTCGGCGCGTTCTCGGAGAACGCGTTCTACGTCGCCGACGACGGCCCCGGCATCCCCGAATCCGAACGCAGCCGCGTGTTCGACTCCGGCTACACCACGTCCCAGGACGGCACCGGTTTGGGCCTGCGAATCGTCCGCGAAATCGCGACCGCCCACGACTGGGGCATCGCCGTCACCGAGAGCGAATCGGGCGGCGCGCGCTTCGAAATCACCGGCATCCGACTCGTCTAATCCTCGACCGAGAACCCGCGCTCGGCCAATAGCTCGCGCACCCGCTCCGCGTGGTCGCCCTGCACTTCGATAGCGCCGTCGTTCACCGTGCCGCCCGCGCCCAGACTCGACTTCAACTCGGACGCGAGGTCGGTGAGGTCCACCGACTCGTCCTCGAACCCCTCCACTATCGTCACCGGCTTATCGTACGTCCGGCGCTCCACGCGCACCGTCAACCGCTGTTCGGCGCGCGCCAAATCCTCCTCGATACCCGGCACGCCCTCGAAGACATCATCGTCGCTCACACTCACAGCTACGCGAGCGAGACTCAAGAAAAACGGGGCCATCGTGTTCGACGCCGCTACGACGAGCGACCTACGAATCGATTATGCGAGCTCGTGGATTGCGCCGGAAGCGAGTTCCAGCTAACCCCCGAGTCGCTTACGCGAGCTCGTGGATCCGCTCGATGATTTCCTCTGCGTACTCGCTGGCCGCGAGTTTCTCGCCGCCTTCGACCTGGCGTTCGAGGTCGTAGGTGACGCGCTTCGAGGAGATCTGCTGTTCGACGGCGTCGTGGACGAGGTCCGCGGCGTCCTGCCAGCCGATGTGTTCGAGCATGATCTTCCCGGAGAGGATTATCGCGCTCGGGTTCGCCTTGTCCTTGCCGGCGTGCTTCGGCGCGCTGCCGTGCACGGGCTCCGCGAGGAAGCGACCGTCGCCGATGTTCGCGCCGGGCGCGATGCCGAGGCCGCCGATCTGGGCGCCCGCGGCGTCGCTGAGGTAGTCGCCGTTGAGGTTCGGCATCGCGAGCACGTCGTAGTTCGTCGTGCGCGTGAGGAGCTGCTGGAGCATGTTGTCCGCGATGCGGTCCTTGACGACGACCTTGTCCTCGGGCGCTTCGCCGTCGTACTCCTCCCAGAGGGTGTCCTCGTCGATGGTCTGCTCGGGGAACTCTTCGTCGGCGAGTTCGTAGCCCCAGTCGCGGAACGCGCCCTCGGTGAACTTCATGATGTTGCCCTTGTGGACGAGCGTGACGGAGTCACGGTCGTTCTCGATGGCGTACTCGATAGCCTGTCGGACGAGGCGCTTGGTGCCGAACTCGCTGATGGGCTTCACGCCGATGCCGACGGGGCCGTCGTGGATGGTGGAGTCGAAGCCCATCTGGTCCTCGACGAACTCGCGGACCTCTTCGACTTCGTCGGTGCCGGCTTCCCACTCGATGCCGGCGTAGACGTCCTCCGTGTTCTCGCGGAAGTTCACCATGTCCATCTCCTCGGGGTCGGAGACAGGGGAGGGAACGCCGTCGAGGTAGTACGTCGGCCGCATGTTCGTGTAGAGGTCGAGTTTCTTGCGGAGCGCGACGTTCAGGCTGCGGAAGCCCGCGCCGACGGGCGTCGTGAGCGGGCCCTTGATGGAGACGCGGTAGTCCTTGAGGGCCTGCACGGTGTCGTCGGGGAGGTTCTCGTCGTACTTCTCGCGAGCGGACTCGCCGGCGTACAGTCGGAACCAGTTGATGTCGCGGCCGGTCGCTTCCGCGGCGGCGCTCAGTACGTCCTGCGCGACGGGCGCGACGTCCTTCCCGATGCCGTCTCCGTAAATAATGGGGATGACGGGGTTGTCGGGGACTTCGAGACCGGATTCCTCGTCGTACGTGATCTTCTCTCCCTCAGTGGGAGCGTCGATCTGGTCGTAGCTCATCTCGCCTGAAATCTCCCGCGGAGCGCGTAAAAGGACTGCTGTTTCCGCGCGACACAGGGCTGTTCCGGAAGCCGACGGTTTATGCGGATGCTCGGGAAACCACCCCGCATGAAGGTCATCGTACACGGCGGCGCGGGCGGCGCACCCGACGACCCCGAGCCTCGGCAGGCGGTGCTGGACGACGCGGCGGCCGCGGGCGCGAGCGAGGACGACCCCGTGGACGCGGTGGAGGCGGCGGTTCGCGTCCTCGAATCCGACGAGCGATTCAACGCTGGTGTCGGTGGCGCGGTCCAGTCGGACGGCATCGTCCGCACCGACGCGGGCGTCATGAACAGCGAGAGAGAGGCGGGCGCGGCGGCGGGGATGCCGGGCGTCGAGCACGCGGTGTCGGTCGCGCGCGGCGTGATGGAGCGCACGCCCCACGTGTTCCTGAACGGCGTGCACGCCGTGGACTTCGCCGAGGATATCGGCGTCGAAACCGAGGTCGACCTCTGGACGGAGCGCTCGCGCGAGCAGTGGGACGACCTCGACAGCCATCCGGAGGGCAGCCCGCTGGAGCACGTCGAGTGGTTGGAAGACCGATTCGGCGGCGACCCCGACGAGCACGACCACGACACGGTGGGTGCGGTCGCGTTCGATGGAGAATGCTTCGCGACAGCGACGTCCACGGGCGGGCGGTGGCTCGCGCTCGCCGGACGCGTCGGCGACGTGCCCCAAATCGGGTCCGGGTTCTACGCCGCGCCCGCTGGCGCGGCGTCCGCCACGGGCGCTGGCGAGGACATCGCGAAGACGACGCTCACCCGGCGCGCCGTCCGCCACCTCGAATCCGGACTGGACGCGCAGGCGGCCGCCGACCGCGCCATCGAGGAGTTCGCGGAACTCACTGACAGCAGCGCCGGCGTCATCGTCCTCGACGCCGACGGCAACGCCGGCGACGCATACAACTCAGAAGCGATGCAGACGGCGAGCGATTCGGATTAGTCGGTGGTTTCGGGGTCGGGGTTGGCGTCGTCGACCATGTCGGTGATGGCGTCGAGAATTGCGTCGTCGAGAATCGCGTCGGCGCGCTCGTCGCCGTGAGTGTTCTCGGAGTCGAAGAGCGGGTCTTCGTAGTCGGCGATTGGGCCGGAGTCGGCGGGGTTGGGGGCGTTGCGGCGCGCGCGATCCATGAGCGCGGTCTGGGCGTCGACCTCGTCGCCGTCGGGGTGTTGTTGGACGTACGTGCCGTCGGATTGGAGTTCCCAGGCGCGGCGGTTGTCCGCGAAGAGCACGTCGAGGACGCTGTCGAGGTAGTCGCGGAGGCCGGGGTTGGTGACAGGCGCGATGGCTTCGACGCGGTTGTCGAGGTTGCGCTGCATCCAGTCCGCGGACCCGATGAAGTAGGCGGGCGTGGGGTCGTCGATGTCGCCGGCGCCGTTCTCGAAGTAGAAGACGCGGGAGTGTTCGAGGAACCGACCGACGATGCTGCGGACGGTGATGGTCTCGCTGACGCCGTCCAATCCGGGGCGGAGGCGGCAGATGTCGCGGACGACGAGGTCGATGTCGACGCCGGCCTGGGACGCCTCGTAGAGCCGGGAGATGATTTCGGGGTCTTCGAGGCGGTTCATCTTCGCGACGATGCGCGCGGTATGGCCGGCGTCGGCGCGTTCGATTTCGCGGTCGATGAGGTCGTGGAAGCGCTCGCGCATCGTGGTGGGGGCGACGAGGAGCGAGCGGTACTCGGTCGGCATCGAGTGGCCGGTGAAGAAGTTGAAGAGCGTGACGAGGTCGTAGCCGATGTCGGGGTCGGCGGTGAGGAGGCCGAGGTCCTCGTAGCGTTTCGCGGTCTCGGAGTGGTAGTTTCCGGTGCCGACGTGCGAGTAGAGGCGGACGCCGTCGTCTTCCTCGCGAACGACGAGGCTGGTCTTCGTGTGGGCCTTGTAGCCGAGCGTGCCGTACGCGACGTGGATGCCTTCCTCTTCGAGGCGGTCGACCCAGCGGAGGTTGTTCTCCTCGTCGAAGCGCGCCTTGAGTTCGACGGTGACGGCGACCTGTTTGCCGTTCCGCGCGGCCTCGATGAGTGATTCGATGACGCGGGAGTCGCGGGCGGTCCGGTAGATAGCGGCCTTGATGGCGAGTACGTCGGGGTCGTGTGCGGCCTCGTCGAAGAACCGCTGGACGGTCCCGGAGAAGGAGTGATAGGGGTGGTGGACGAGCACGTCGCCGTCGCGGATTTCGGCGAACACGTCGTCGGTGCCGTCGTGAATCCGAGGGTGTGAGTGGGGCGTCCACTCCTCGCGTTTGAGGGCGGGGCGGTCCAGGTCGAGGAGGCGGGTGAGCGCGCGGAAGTCGAGCGGCGCGGGCAGCGAGAACACTTCGCGGTCGTCGAGGCCGAGTTGGTCCGTGAGCACGTCGAGGATGGCGTCGGGCGCGCCGGATTCGACTTCGAGGCGGACGACGGTGGCGAACCGGCGCTGGCGGAGGACGCGCTGCATCTGGTTCACGAGGTCCTCCGCGACCTCCTGGTTCCGCCGGACTTCGGCGTTCCGGGTGACGCGGAAGGACGCGTAGTCGACGACCGTGGTGTCGGGGAAGAGGAGGTCGAGGTTCGTGGCGATGACGTCTTCGAGGAGGACGAACCGACCGTCGTCGTCGAGTTCGACCAGTCGCGGGCGGTTCCCGGGGACTTTCACGCGGGAGAACGTCGTCTCGTCGTCCGCCTCGTCCTTGGTGAGAACGGCGAGGGAGAGGCTCTGGTTCGAGATGAAGGGAAACGGGTGCGCGGGGTCGAACGTCAGTGGAGTGAGCGTCGGGAGGACGGACGACTGGAAGTACTCGCGGAGGTCGTCGCGTTCCGCGGGCGTGAGGTCGTCGCAGTCGAGGATTTCGACGCCGGCGTCCGCGAGCGCGCGCCGCACGTCGTCGTGATAGCACCGGGCCTGTTGTTCGAGGAGGGGGCGCGCGGTCTCCATCACGGTCTCCCACTGCTCGCGGGGCGTGAGGCCGTCGACGGACGGTTCGGTGAACCCGGCGTCTATCTGTTGTTTGAGGCCGCCGACGCGCTTCATGAAGAACTCGTCCATGTTCTGGGTGACGATGGCGAGGAACTTCGCGCGTTCGAGGACGGGGTTGCGGTCGTCCACGGCCTCGTTGAGGACGCGGCGCTGGAACGCGAGTTCGCTGAGTTCGCGGTTCAGGTAGCGGTCGGGGTCCGTGAGTTCCGTCATGTGACGATTTTCTCGTCGCTCCGGGATTGGTGGGTTTCCGCGGCGGGCACGCTCGCGAAGGAGTCGTCGCGGACGCTGTACGCGGTGAGGGTGCCGCCGTACACGCAGCCGGTGTCGAGGCCGACCGCCCACTCGCCCGCGACGGGGTCGTCGTGGACGGTGTGCCCGAAGAACACGCGGGGCGGGCCCTGGTAGTCGTCGTACCAGAACGGGCCGGCGTAGCCGTCGCCCTCGGGTGCGCGCATCGTCATGAGTTCGCCGGCGTGGTGGTCGGCGAGCGACCGGTCCGGGTGGACGCCGCCGTGCACGACGAGCGCGTCATCCCAGGAGATGGCGACGGGGAGCGACGTGAGGTAGTCGGTGGCGTCCGCGTCGAGTTCGGGGAGGTGGGCGTCGCCCGTCCGGAGTTTCTCCTCGTTGTTCCCGCGGACGCTCAGGAAGTTCTCTCGACGCCGGACGAGATCGACGACGCCCGCGCTGTCGGGGCCTTTCCGGACGAGGTCGCCGACGAACACGACGAGGTCGCGCTCGCCGGGGGCGATGCGGTCGAGGAGTCGGTCGAGGCTGGCGCGACAGCCGTGAACGTCGCCGACGACGTACATGTCGTCGTACGCCGTCGCGTCGACGCGGTGGTGGTGCGGTTCGACGTCGTCGCTGAGCTGGATTCCCGTTGACATGGCTGCGCGCACGCGGCGAGCGGCGTGCGTCACGAGAGAAAAGACGCTCACGCACGTAAGCGATTTATAATAGGTGTCGTGAGCGGTATATAGGCCTCAGTGGAAGCCGCGAGCGAGACCTCGGGACTGCGGTCGCGGCAGCGGAGGCGGCGTGGTGACAGTTCCGAGGCCGTACCGAGCGGCGAAGCCGCTCGGCTTTTTCCCTCCAGGTTTTTGCTCAAGCGGTCGCGCTCCGCGCGACCCGCAGAGTAAAAAGGTGGAGGCGCAACCTCTTTTCCCGTGTCACGCGAAGACGGAGGTATGACTGATTCCGTCGAGCGCGGGTCGGAGGCGTACGAGAAGTATCAGGAAGCGGGCGACATCCTCGCGGACGTGATGGCGGAGGCCGCTGAAATGGTGGAACCGGGCGCGACGCACCTCGAGGTGGCGGAGTTCGCGGAGTCCGAGATTCGGGAGCGCGGCGCGAAGCCGGCGTTCCCCGTGAACATCAGCGTGAACGAGGAGGCGAGCCACGCGAGTCCGGGCGCGGACGACGACACGGAGTTCTCGGAGGGTGATGTGGTGTGTCTGGACGTGGGCGTGCACGTGGACGGACACATCGCGGACTCGGCGACGACGGTGGACCTCGGGGAGAACCGCGAGCTCGTGGAGGCCGCGGAGGAGGCGCTGGACGCGGCGCTGGACGCCGTGGAACCGGGCGTGCACACGGGCGAGGTCGGCGCTGAGGTCGAGGACGTCATCGAGGCGTACGGCTTCAAGCCCATCGTGAACCTCACCGGGCACGGCCTGGAGGTGTACGACGCGCACACGGGGCCGAACGTCCCGAACCGCGGCGTCGACACCGGCGTGGAACTGCAGGAGGGCGACGTGCTCGCCATCGAGCCGTTCGCCACGACGGGCAACGGGAAGGTCTCCGAGGGGCAGGCGACCGAAATCTACGAGGTCGTCGCGGAGAAGTCCGTGCGGAACCGACAGGCCCGCCAGGTGCTTGACGCCGCCGACGAGTTCGAGAGACTGCCGTTCGCGGCGCGCTGGCTGGACACGCCGCGCGCGGAGATGGGGCTGCGCCGCCTGGAGATGAACGACATCGTCCGGAGCTATCCCGTGCTCAAGGAACAGGAGGGCGAACTCGTGAGTCAGGCCGAACACACCGTCATCGTCACGGAGGACGGCTGCGAGCGCACGACGGAGTAGGGACTATCCGTCGACTCGGTATGAATAATAAATGAGGGGGCTGCTGGGAGTTAAACGACGCCGTTAGGCGTTGTTCATTCGCTGGCTACTCGTTTCGCCACACGAACGGCATTCGGAAACCCGGTAGGGTTCGCGCGAGAACTCGGAGTTCTCGGACTTCGAACTTTCCGTTCGAAGTTCGATGGAGACCTCGTGAGGGGTCTCCTGCCCACAGCTCTCGCACAGTTCCGTCATGCCGTCGGAATGAGGTGTTTTACTCGCCATCGGAACCACCCTCTATTCCAAAGAATTCCCCGAGGAACTTAAAAACACACCCTTAGTATCGAACCACGGCGTCTTTCCGTCGTGACCCGACGGGCCGCTGGGAGCCGAATTGTTCTTCCCGACGGCGGCGAACTCTCGGGTATGGACCGTATGTTCGCGCCGTGGCGCATCGAGTGGGTGGAGCGCGAGGACAAGAACCCGGACGTCGAAGAGTGCGTGTTCTGCGAACTCCCCGAGCAAGAAACGGACCGCGAGAACCGCATCGTCGCGCGGTCCGAGCACGCGTTCTGTCTGCTGAACAACGCGCCCTACAATCCGGGGCACGCGATGGTGATTCCGTACGACCACGGCGGCGACTACGGCGCGCTCTCGGACGCCGAGTTGCTCGACCACGCGCGCCTGAAGCAGGCGACGTTCGACGCGCTCGACGCGGCGATGGGGCCGGACGCGTACAACGCCGGGCTCAATCTCGGGGGCGGGCCGGCGGGCGGGTCCATCGAGGACCACCTGCACACGCACGTCGTCCCGCGCTGGGAGGGTGACACGAACTTCATGCCGGTCGTCAGCGACACGAAGGTCGTCGTCGAAGCGCTCTCCGACACCTACGACGCTCTCCACGACGCCTTCGCGGGGCACGACGCGGCGTCGGGCGTGAGCGAGTCGGGCGCGGTCACGCTCTCATTCTAGGAGGTCGTACTCCCGCGGTTCGTTCTGCACGGAGATCCACTTCGGTTCGGTGAGTTCGTCGACGATCCACTCGCCGTTGTACCGGCCGAGGCCGGACGCCTTCATGCCGCCGAAGGGCGCGTTCGGTTCGTCCTGAATCGGGTGGTCGTTCACGTGCACCATCCCGGCGTCGATACGGTCGGCGAGGCTGCGGCCGTACTCGGTGTCGTCGGCGAACACGCCCGCGGAGAGGCCGTACTCGGTGTCGTTCGCGAGTTCGACGGCTTCGTCGTCGCTCTCGACGGGGATGACGGGTGCGATGGGGCCGAAGTGTTCGTTGCACGCGGCGGCGATGTCGTTGGTCGCGCCGGAGAGCACGGTCGGTTCGAAGAACAGCTCGTCGTAGTCGCCGCCGGTCTCCAGGGTCGCGCCCTCGTCGACGGAGTCCGCGACGAACGCGGCGAGGTCGTCGCGCTGACTCTCGTTCACGATCGGGCCGAAGTCCGTGTCGGGGTCGGTCGGGTCGCCCACGGTGAGGGACTCCGCGTGGTCGACCAGTCGCTCGACGTACTCGTCGTAGACGGACTCGTGGACGATGTGGCGGTTGACGGAGATGCAGACCTGTCCCTGGTGGGTGAACGAGCCGACCGCGCCCGCGGCCGCGGCCTGCTCCACGTCCGCGGACTCAGTGACGACGAACGGGCCGTTCCCGCCGAGTTCGAGCGCGGGCATCGCGATGTTCTCGCCCGCGTTCTTCCCGACCGACCGCCCGACGGCCGTGCTTCCGGTGAAGGAGAGCACGCGCGGCGTCGGGTGGTCGGAGAGCCGGTCGCCGATGTCGCTCCCGCGGCCGGTGACGACGTTCAGGACGCCGTCGGGGAGACCGACCTCGTCCGCGATGTCCGCGAGCAGGAGGCCGCCCGTGACGGGCGTGTCGCTCGCGGGTTTCACGACGACGGTGTTCCCGAGCGCGAGCGCCGGCGCGAGCGCGCGCGTCGTCAAGTGTAGTGGGTAGTTCCAGGGGCTGATGATGCCGACGACGCCCACCGGTTCCTGCACGATGTGGTGGTCTTTCCCGGAGACGAACTGGGAGTCGCGGACGTCCTCGCCCTCGGGTTCGACGTTCAGGGCGGTGCCGAAGTCCGCGAGGCTGATGCCGACCTCGCCGGTCGCCTTCCCCATCGCGCTCCCGCTCTCTCGCGCGAGCAGTCCCGCGACCTCCTCGTAGCGCTCCTGGAGTTCGTCCCGCATCGCCTCGACGTACTCAAGGCGTTCCTCGCGGGAGCGCGCCGCCCACGCGTCCTGCGCGGCGTCCGCGGCCTCGTACGCGGCGTCCACGTCCGCGACGGTGCCCGCTGGGACTTCCGCGAACTCCTCGCGGGTCGCGGGGTTCTCGACCAGGATTGTGTCGCCGCTCTCGGCCTCGCGCCACTCGCCGTCGACGTAGAGTCGGTTCCACGCGTCCGCGTTCGTCTGAGCCATGCGCGGAGATACGGAAGCTGGCAGTAAAGAGGTGGTGTCCGTCCTACACGGGGTCGGCGAACGCGTACACCGTCGAGTGCCCCGTCACTTCGACCGTCGCGAAGTCACCTGGTTCGAGGCCGTGGTCGGACGCGTTCTGCACGATTATCTGGCGGTACGCGCCGTCGTAGCACTTCACGGAGTCGCCCGTCCCGTGCTCGGTGACGAGCACGTCGCGCTCGGTGCCGACCATCGACTCGTACGCCTCCCCGACGACCTCCATCTTCGCGTCCGTCATCTCCTTCGAGCGGTCCTTCTTCACCTGCCCGCCGAGCCCCTTCATGTCGGCGGCGTCGGTGCCGGGGCGCTTCGAGAACCGCGTGACGTTGATCTTCTCGGGTCGAGTTTCGCGGAGGAGCGCCATCGACATCGCGTGGTCCTCCGGTTCCTCCGTCGGGAAACCGACGATGAAGTCCGTGGAGAGCGTCCACTCCCCGAGGGAGTCGTCGAACGTCTCGACGATGTCGAGGTACTGCTCGACGCGGTGCTGGCGGCGCATCTCTTCGAGCACGTCGTCCGACCCTGACTGCACGGGCGCGTGCAGGAAGTTGTATATTTCGTCGTGCTCGGCGAACACGCCCGCGAGTTCCTCCCGGATGCCGTGGACGCCGCCGGGGTTCGCCATCCCCACGCGAACGCGGAAGTCGCCCTCGATTTCGGTGCAGATTCGTTCGAGGAGTTCGGGGAGTTTGCGCTCGCCGTCGTCCCAGCCGTAGACGCCCGTGTCCTGGCCGGTGATGCGGATTTCCTTCGCGCCGGCGTGGACGAGCGACCGGGCCTTCCGAACGTTCTCCTCGACGGGCGGCGAATCGACGCGCCCGGTCGCCTGCTTCGTGATGCAGTACGAGCAGTTGCTCATACAGCCGCGGGCGATGGGGAGGATGCCGATGACGCCGTCCAGAATCGGTTCGGCGTCCGGCGTCGTCGTCGGACACTCGCCGTTCGTCACCGCCTCCGGCACCTCGTCCCAGTGCAGTACCTGGGCGTCCACGTCCGCCTCCCGGAACTCCTCGCCCTGCGCGAGCGCCATACAGCCCGTGACGAACAAGTCCGCGGTCTCCTCACTGAGTTCTTCCGCCCGGCGGAGCATGTTTCGCTCCGTTTTCTCGACGACCGTACAGGTGTTGAGGATGGAGACGTCCGCCGCTTTCGGCCCGTCGACCTTGTGGTGGCCGGCGTCCCGAAGCCGCTTCTCTATCTCCCGGCTCTCACCCCGATTCGACGTGCACCCGTAGGTCTCGATATGGTACCGGGCCATCACACACGAGTACTGTCGGAATCGTCAAAAGCCCCGCGCTTCGGGTCCCCGACGGAGACACGACTTTCTCGAATCCATCTACCCTCAAAATTATAATAGAATACTGGGACGTCCAGACATGAGCAATCCTCCCACGACGCGGTCCTGGTCGTTCTCCATCCTTGGATTGGTCGGGTCGGTCGCGAGTGTCCTGTTCAACCTCGGTTTCACCGTCTTCCTCATGGGTGTCGTAATGATTCTCGGCGGCGTCGTACTGGCCGTCGCACAGCGACTCGGAGCATCTCGAACCGTGCTGTCCGGGTTACTCAGCGGCAGTTTTCTTGCTCTCGCGGCAGTCACGTTCTGGGGGTGGACCGAAAACGGAATTGGAGGGTTTTGGTGGCTCACGGTCGTGTTCGTCACCGGAGCGGTTCTGCTTCCGCTCCAAAACCGCTATCCGATGCTACCCGGTGTACTCATCCCGGCCAGTTTCGGTCTCATTGTAGTGTACGCCGTCCTCCAGCAGTCTTGGCTTCTGGCGGCGGTTTCCGCTGTCGTGACCGCCGTGTTGGCCTGGCAGACGGTTCAGCAACGCCGCGAGCGCGCTGGATAGGACCCCCGGTTCACGGCGGGTCTGCGCCCATGTCCTCGGCGGTGTTCACGTCGCCCGTGACTTCGTCGCCGAAGACGAGCGGTTTGAGGAGGATGCGGACGGCCTGGACGGAGAGCACGAGGACGAGCGGGCCGAGGAACAATCCGTACCAGCCGAACACCATGGAGCCGACGATGTAGGCGAACATGACGAGGCCGACGTGGGTGCCGCGGCCGGCGATTTCGGGGAGGACGAACGTCATCGGGATGAAGTCGAGGAAGAGGAAGCAGACGACGAGCAGTCCGACGGGGAAGAGCAGGCTGAGTTCGGGCGTGGTGGCGGCGGTGTACCCGAGGTAGCCGACGAGCGGGAGGTAGACGATCTTCCCGACGACGAGCGGAATCAGTGCTGCGAGTCCGGTGGCGACGGCGAGCACGGTCGGGAACGGGATGCCGAGTGCGTGCGGTGCGAGCATGTTGTAGCCGTGGTAGACGACTTCGGCGGCGACGGCGATGACGAACACCATCAGGACGGTGCTGAAGTACATCGTTTCGAGGTCGCGGTCGACGGCGGTGGCGTACGCATAGGTCGCGGAGCCGTCGCCCGCGAACCCCGCGAACCACTCGCGGAGGCGTTTGCCGTCCTTGAGGAGGTAGAACGCGAACAGGGTCGCGAGCACGAGGTTCATCAGGATGCTGGAGAACAGGCCGAAGAACCGCTGGGCCTGGTCGATGATGCTGGTCACGGAGTACCGCGAGGGGTTCTGGAGGTACGCGACGAACTCGTCGACTGGCTGCTGGAGGAGCGCGTCCACGTTCACGTACGGCTGGAGGAGTGCCTGGTAGCTGCGGAGCCGCGGGAGGAGTTCGTGGAACCCCATGAGGGCGAAGTAGCCCGCGACGGCGAAGAACGGGAGCGCGGTGAGGAGGAGCGTGAGGATGGCCGCGGCGGTCTCGGGGAGAACGCGGTCGAGCCGCCGGAAGACGGGGCGGACGCCGTAGTAGATGAAGACGCCGAGGACGAACGTCCCGATGAAGGAGTAGACGGCGAACCCGACGACGGCGGCGAGTACGAGCACGACGCCCCAGAGCGGCACGCGCTCTCCACGGGACGGAATCCACTCGCGCGAACTCACGGCGGCCACCCGTGCATACGGACTGGGTCGGGAGCCGGCGAGAAAAAAGGAGGTGGCCGAACCCACCCGAAACGTTTAGTCGGAAGCCAGACAGGTTCCGCTATGCCCTCCCGCAGACGGTTCCTCGCCGCGACTGGTGCGAGCGCGCTCGCCGCGACGGCCGGATGCTCGCTGGGAGACGACGGAGACGAACTCGGGAACGACTATCCGGGCGTCGAGTTCGAGGACGGCTGGCGGTCGTTCGGCCACGACCACGCGAACACGCGGTTCGCGCGGGACGCCTCCCCGCTCGCCGACCCCGAGGCGGCGAGCGTTACGGAGCGTCCGCCGTCGTGGACCGGGACGACAGTGGCCGACGACCGCGTGTTCGTCTCGGACGACGAGTGGGTTCGCGCGTTCGACACCGCGTCGGGCGAACTCGCGTGGCGCGCGGAGACGGCGGGACGGTTCCCGCCAACGGTGCTCGACGGCGTGGCGTACGCGCCCCTCGGCTCCGAACTTCGGGGGTTCGACGTGAGTTCGGGCGAACTGGTCGCGTCGATGCAGTTCCCCGCAGAGGTGGTGACGCCGCCCGCGGTCTCCAACGAGCGGCGACGGCTCATCGTCGCGCTCGCGGATGGCCGACTCGCCGGAATCGGGCGATACGACCGCGATGTCTGGACGCAGTCGGTCTGGGGGAACGTACGGACGATGCCGGCAACACACATCGTCGTGACCGCCGTGGCGACCGTGACGGGCGAGGTATACATGTTCACGACGGACGGGACGCCCGTCTGGCGGACGAACCTCGGCGCGCGCGACCTCCAACCGCCGGTCATCGGGGACGAACGCGTCTACGTCAACGGCCACTACGGGACGCTCGCGGCGCTCGACCGCCGCACGGGCGAGGTCGTTTGGGAGCGCGACGACGTCTCGGGGTGGCGAGCGCTCGCGTTGGACGGCCCCCGCCTGTACAGCGGCACAGGCATACTCGACGCGCACAACGTCGAGACGGGCGAGGTGGTGTGGTCGTACAATCCGGAGAACGCGACCGTCCGGTGCGCGCCGGCGGTCGCCGGGGACACGGTGTTCGTCGGACGGGAGGACGGCGTGCTCGCGGCGCTCGACCGTGAGTCGGGCGACGAGAAGTGGACGCTCCCGCTCGGCGGCTACCTCGGGCCGTCAGTCGTCGCGACCGACGGCCTCGTCGTCGCGACCGGACAGGACGACGGCGGGACGCGAACGACGTTCGTGGTTCAGTCGTAGTCCTCGACGATTTCGACACCGGAGCTCGCGCCGATGCGGGTCGCGCCGGCGTCGAGCATCGCGAGCGCATCGTCCGCGGTGCCGATGCCGCCGCTGGCTTTCACGGGCAGGTACTCGCTGAGGAGTTCCACGTCGGGGACGGTCGCGCCGCCGTCCGCGAACCCGGTGGAGGTCTTGAGGTAGTCCGCGCCGGCTTCCTCGGTGAGTTTGCCGGCGGCGTGTTTCTCGGCGTCGGTGAGGAGCGCGGCTTCGACGATGACCTTCACGGGGAGCGGTGTGGCGGCGACGACGCCCTCGATGTCCGCGCGGACGGCGTCGTGTTCGCCGTTCTTCAGGCGGCCGACGTTGAGCACCATGTCGAGTTCGTCCGCGCCGTCGTCCCACGCCTGCTCGGCTTCGGCGCGCTTCGCCGCGGGGTGGTGCTGGCCGTGCGGGAACCCGACGACGGTGGCGAGCGTCACCTCGGGCGCGTACGCGGCGGCTTCCTCGACGTAGCACGGCGGGATGCAGGCGTTCATGCCGTACTCGCTGGCGTCGTCGAGCACGCGCTCCACGTCGCCGACGGTGGTCTCGGGGCCGAGAACGGTGTGGTCAATGGCGGCGGCGAGGTCCTCGCGGTTCATGGCTGGACGTTGCGGCCGCGAGCCATAAACTGCCGGTGTTCATTCGGACACGAGCGCGCGCCGGCTACGCCGTGTCGAACGTCCTGTCGCCCCTGCTCTTTTTCCGCTCGCGCCGCGAACGCTCAGTATGGTTAGCGACGCGGTCGCGGACACTGCGGAACGCATCGCGTCGATGGAGGTACGGGGCGCGGCGACCATCGCGCGCGCCGCGGCGGACGCGCTCGCCGTCGAAGCGCGCGAGAGCGACGCGGACACGCCCGCCGCCTTCCGAGCGGACGTGACCGCGGCGGCCGAACGCCTCCGGGAGACCCGGCCGACCGCCGTCTCCCTCCCGAACGCCCTCCGCCTCGTGCTCGGCGGAATGCACGGCGAGACCGTTCCCGAACTCCGCGAGAGTGTCATCACCGCGGTCGAGTCGTTCCGCGCGGAGTTGGACGCGGCGCAGGACGACCTCGGCCGCGTGGGCGGCCGGCGGTTCGCGGACGGCGACACCGTGATGACGCACTGCCACTCGACGGACGCGCTCGCGTGCGTCGAACACGCCGTCGACGCCGGGAAGTCCCTCTCCGCGTACGTGAAGGAGACCCGCCCCCGCAAGCAGGGCCACATCACCGCCGAGCGCCTGCGCGACCTCGGCGTGGACGTGACGCTCGTCGTGGACTCCGCCGCGCACCACTTCCTCCCCGCGGTCGACCACGTGCTCGTCGGCGCGGACGCCGTGCGCTCGGACGGCGCGGTCGTGAACAAGATCGGCACCGCCGGACTCGCCGCGAGCGCGAGCGAACGCGACGTTCCCGTGACGGTCGCCGCGCAGACCCTGAAACTCGCGCCCCGGACGCTCGCCGGCCACCCAATCGAAATCGAGGAACGCGACCCCACCGAGGTCCTCGACGCCGACCTCGACGTCTCGGTGGCGAACCCCGCGTTCGACGTGACCCCGTCGCGCTACATTGACGCCGTCGTCACCGAGCGCGGCCAGTACGCCCCCGAGAGCCTCGTCACACTCATGCGCGAGCGCTACGGCGACCAGCCGGACGACGTGTTCTCGGAGTAAGTCGTCCGGACCGAACAAGGGAGGGGTCCGGTCTTCGGGGGTCGGCGTGGAGCGGCAACGTTTTCCGGTCGGGCCGCGGGCGTCCGGTATGGTGTTGCCCGCAGGAGTCGAGGTTCCGCCGCTCCCCCACTTGCTGGTGGTCGTGGTGGGTGTGGCGGCGGTGGCGTACGGGCTTCGGGCGGCCCGAGTTCGCGTGACGCCGCGGAGCATCGTCGCGCTCGCGCCGTGGATGGCGGTCGGGTCGACGCTGTACGTCACCTATCAGCTAGAGGTGTTGCCGGAACTGGTCGCGCCGTTCGCGAGTTCGCCGGTCGTGTACGCGTCGACGTTCGTGCTCGCGGGCCTCTGCTGGATCGGCGCGAGTCGGACGGACGCGCCGTTACGGGTGCTCGCGGGAACCGGATTTCTCGCGCTCGCGGCCCCCGTTGGCGTGGCGCTCCAGTACGGGTCGACGCACGGCGGCCTGACGCTCGCGTGGCCCGCGGTGGGGCTGGCGGTCGGCGTGGTCGCGGCCGCGGTCGTGTGGACGGTGCTGCGGCGCGTCCGCCCGGGTGCGGCCCGGGTGACGTGGCCGGCGGGCGCGCTCGTGGTGCTCGGGCACGCGCTCGACGGCGCGACGACCGCGGTCGGCGTGGACGTGCTCGAGTTCGGGGAGCGCACGCCGCTCTCCCGACTCATCATGGAGTTCGCGGCGAGCCTCCCGACCGCGCAGTACCTCGGGAGCGGCTGGCTGTTCGTGCTCGTGAAGCTCACGCTCGCCGCGGCAATCACGGTCCTGCTCGCGGACTACGTCCGGGAGGCGGAAGTCGAGGGGTCGCTCCTCCTCGGCCTCGTGGCAGCGGTCGGACTGGGGCCGGGAATGCACAACTTCCTCCTGTTCGTGGTGACCGCGCCGTGACCCGGCGCGTGCTCGCGGCCGGGCACGTAAACTGGGACGTAACGCTGCGCGTGGACGCTCTCCCCGACCCGGACGGTGAGGCACGAATCGAGAGTCAGCACACCGCCGGCGGCGGGAGCGCGGCGAACGTCGCGGCGTCGCTCGTGGGCCACGACGTGGACGCGAGCATCCTCGGGAGCGTCGGCGACGACGAGAACGGCCTGCTCGTCCGGCGCGAACTCGCCGAGGTCGGCGTGGATACCGACCGCTTGCGCGTCGTCGACGACGGCGAGACGAGCGTGAAGTACCTCGTCGTCGCGGCGAGCGGCCAGGTGATGGTGCTCGGGAACGACGGCGCGAACGAAGCCGTCCACCCCGACGACGTCGACGCGGGGACGGTCGCGGACGTGGACCACGTCCACTTGACGAGCCAGCGCCCCGAAACCGCGGCGCGACTCGCGCGGTTGGCCGCGGACGTGGACGCCACGGTGAGCTTCGACCCCGGTCGCCGCCTCGATTCGCGGGACTTCTCCGCGACCATCGAGCGCGCGGACGTGTTGTTCCTGAACGGCCGGGAGGCCGCGTCCGTCCTCGGGTCGGAGTACGCGAACGCGCCGCCGACCCGCGGCGGCCTCGTGGTCGTGAAACACGGCGCGCGCGGCGCGACCGTCCACAAATCCACTGGAAGCTACGAGCACCCGGGGTTCGACGTGGACGCGGTGGACACCACCGGCGCGGGCGACGCGTTCGCCGCGGGCTTCCTCGCGGTCGTCCTCGGCGACGCCGGCATCAACGCCGACCGCATCGAGCGCGCGTTGGAGTACGCGAACGCCTGCGGCGCGCTCGCCGCCACCTCCGAGGGCGCACGCACCGCGCCGACCCGCCCCGAAGTCGAGGCCTTTCTCGAACAACGCTACTGACGCGAGGGGACGCACCCCGCTGTCGCGAACCGTTTTGGTGGATGCGTCCGTCTCTCCCGTATGTTCGCCGCACTCTCGGACCGCGTGCTCTCGCTCTCGAACGGCGTGACCGAGTTCCTCGTCAGCGAGGACGTGCAGTGCGTCGCGACCGGAGAACTCGGGGCGTTCGCGGGAACCGACGACGCTGTCTACCGGATTCGAGACGGCGAGACGGAGCGCGTCTTCGAACCCGACGCCGAGTTCGTCACCGCGCTCTGCGTCACGCCCGAGTTCGTGTTCGCGGGCACGGAACCGAGTCGCGTCTACCGGTCGCGCGACGGCACGACGTGGACGGAGTGCACGGGGCTCACCGCGCTCGATTCGAGCGGCGAGTGGTCGTTCCCGCCGCGACCCGACACCCACCACGTCCGCTGGATACAATCCGTCCCCGGCTCCGAGCTGCTGTACGTCGCCGTCGAGGCCGGCGCGCTCGTCCGCACGCCGGACGCGGGCGAGTCGTGGACCGACCGCGTCTCCGAACACCCGTTCGACACGCACACGATGGCCGTCCCCGCGAGCAACCCCGAGCGGGCGTACGCCGCCGCAGGCGACGGGTTCTACGTGACGCCGGACGGCGGCGAGTCGTGGATGCCGCGAGAGTCGGGACTGTCGAAGACGTACTGCTGGAGCGTCGCCGTCCGGGACGACGACGGGAACGCGCTCGCCGTCTCCTCCGCGAACGGTCCGCGGAGCGCGCACACGCCGGAAACCGCGGACTCGACCGTCTCGTTCTGGGACGACGGCTGGCACGAGTGGACTGACGGCCTCCCCGACCGCCTGCTCGCGCCCTCCCTGCTCGCCACGTCCGACGGCTGGTACGCGCTCACCGACGGCGCGCTCTACACCGCCGCGGCGCGCGGCGACCGCTGGCAGGCCGTCCGCGAGTGGGACGCGCCACGACAGCGCCCGAACGGCCTCGTTCACTGAGAACGCGGTACTTTTCTCTCCCCCCGCTGAACTCGGGATATGGCGAAGCAGCCCCACTTGCTCGTGGCACCGGGCGACGTGAACGACATCGCGCTGATTCCGGGCGACCCCGGTCGCGTCGACCGCATCGCGAGCCAGTGCGAGGACGCGGAAGTCGTCTCGGAGAACCGCGAGTACAAGGTCGTGAACGCGACCTACGAGGGAACGCCCCTCACCATCTGCTCGACCGGTATCGGCTGTCCGTCCGCCGCCATCGCCGTCGAGGAACTGGACGCGGTCGGCGTCGACACCGTCATCCGCGTCGGCACGACGGGCGCGCTCCAGGAAGGCATCGAAATCGGCGACATGATCGTCGCGACGGGCGCGGCGAAGGACGAGGGCACGTCGAAGCGCTACGAGTCCGAGACGCTGCCCGCAGTCCCGGACTACACCGTGCTGTCGGCGCTCGTCGACGCCGCAGAGGCGAACGACGAGGACGTGCACGTCGGCCCCATCGCGTCCGACGACGCGTTCTACGCGGAGACCGACGAGTACGTCTCCGCGTGGGAGGACGCGAACATCCTCTCCGTCGAGATGGAGGCCGCGGCCGTGTTCTCGCTCGCGCGCCGGAAGGGCATGCGCGCCGGCGCCATCTGCACCGTCGACGGCAACCTCGTCGAGGGCACGCAGAAGGGCGCGACCGAGGACGAGGAACTCCCGGAGAAGGCGAAGGACAACGTCGAGCGAGCCATCTCGCTCAGCCTAGACGCGGTCGCCGACCTCGCCTGACGCGAACGCGAAAGACGCAAAACCCCCGAGGAAATGGTGGGGTGTATGCTCGACCGGCTCCGTGAGCGCATCCGCGCGGCGCGCCGCCGAGCCGGCCGTATCGAACGCCGCGAGGTGAACGAGTTCCGGCGGTGGCTCGAAACGACGAGCAACCTCACCCGCGCCTCCGTCCTCCTCTTCGTCCCCGTCCTCATGGGGTTCGTCACGCTGCTCTCACAGCTCGTGCCGAACATCTCCTTCCTGCTCTTCCCGCCGCTCGCGTCCAGCACGTACACGCTGTTCGCGGACCCCGAGGGCCGGTACGCCGAACCCCGGCGGTTCGTCGGCGGCCTGACGCTCGGTGCGTTCTGTGGCTGGCTCGCGCTCGAAGCCACCGCGTTCGCGTACGGCGTCTCCCCGACGACGATGGACGTGCACGCGAGCGGCGCGGCGCTCGCCATCCTCTTCACGGGCATGTCGACGTGGCTGCTCGACCTCGAACTCCCGACCGCGTTCTCCACCGCGCTCCTCGTGCTCCTCACCGGGAACGCGCAGCTCGCGTACCTGGCGGGCGTGCTCGTCTCCTCGCTCGTGGTCGCGGGCGTGTTCGTCGCGTGGCGACGCCAGTTCTACAAGCAGCGCGCGCGCTACCTCTACCAGACGACGCAGGGCGACGACCACGTGCTCGTGCCGATGCGCGGCGAGCACGTGACTGAGACCGCGATGTTCGGCGCGCGCGTCGCCGCCGCGCACGACGCCGCGAAGGTCGTGTTGCTCGACGTGATGGACGAGCGGACGCTGGCGCGAGCGACTCGCGCGCGCCTCGACGAGGACGTGGAGAACCCCGATGAGTGTACGCGAGAGGAGGCCGCGGCGGAGGCGGCGCGCGAACTCGAACGGCACGCCGGCCACATCGAGACCCGGGTCGGCGTGCCCGTCGAAGTCGTCGTCGCTGTGGACCGCCAGTCGCCCGCGGAGACCGTCTTCGACACTGCAGAACGCACGAACTGCGACCTCGTCGTCACGCCGTACGAGGAGGAGGACGACGCCACGTCGCCGTTCGTCCGCACCATCCTCCGCGGCCCCGTGGACGCCATCGCGTTCCGGTCCGCGACCGGGAGTACGACGTGGAAGCGCGTGATGGTTCCCGTGCGAACGGCGAACGACATCGCGCACGCGATGATAGATTACGCGGGCCGCCTCGCCGGCCACGCCGGTATCGTAAGCGTCTGCACGTGCATCGACCACGAGCGCGAGCGCCGGGGCGCGGAGTCGATGCTCGCGAACCTCGTCGAGACCACTGACTGCCGCTCGGAGACGCGGGTGTCGCGCTCCAGCATCGAGTCGTTCATCGAGCGCAACGACGCCCACTACGACCTCGTGGTGCTCGGCGCGAGTTCGAACCGGTCAGCGGCGTCCCGAGTGGTGTCGCCCCCGACGTTCAGCCGCATCGACGACGTGGAGACCGACGTGGCGATCGCCCACCGCGCGTAACGTCAGTCGTCCTCGAGGAGTTCCTCGGCGACGCGCTCCGAATCGTCGTCCCCGAACGCGGAGCGGAGGAGGAGGTGGCCGCCGATGACGGCGGGACTGATGACGGCGTCCGCGCCGGCGCGGCGTAGTTTCGGTTCGTTCTCCTTCTCGGTGGCGGCGGCGACGATGCGCACGTCCGCGTTCATCTGCCGGGCGGTCAGGACGACGAGCGCGTCCTCGCCGTCGTTGTTGGTGGCGGCGACGACGGCGCGCGCGTGGTCGATGCCGGCGCGGTCGAGGACGGCTTCGTCGCTCGGGTCCGCGACCAGCACCGTCTCGTCGGGGAGTTTGTCCGAGACGGACGCGTTCGGCGTGACGACGACGAACGGCGTTCCGGTCTCGCGGAGTTCGACGATGAGCGGTTCTGTGAGGTCGCCGTAGCCCGCGACGATGACGTGGTTGTCGAGGGCTTCGAGTTGTGATTGAGTCATGCGTCCGAGTGCGTTCGCGAACCGGGCTTCGATGGCGGGACCGAGGAGCGCGCCGAGCGCGATGGCGAAGCTCGCGGTCCCGAGAACCAGCACGCTCAGCCCGAACAGGCGGCCGGTCTGGGTAGTCGGCGTAATGTCGCCATATCCGACGGTGGAGGACGTGACGAGCGTGAACCAGAAGGCGTCGAGAACGGTGTCGATGGCGGGGAAGTGCTCGCGGAGCGCGTACGCGCCGACCGTGCCGTAGATCTGGATGCCGGTGAGCGCGATGCCCGCGGAGAGTTGGGTGGTGGAGAGGGAGAGCGCGCGGTCGAAGCGCTCGCGGGTGAGGAGGACGACCGGGAGGGCGAGGAGAGAGAGCGCGATGAGTGGCGTGGAGTAGATGCTGGTCTGGACGACGCCCTGGACCGCCGTGAACGGGAGGAGGACGGCGGTGGAGTACCAGGCGGCGCGGAGGCCGCGGCGCATCCCGAGCGCGCTGAACACCATCAGGAACCCGGTGAGCGCGCCGGTGAAGCCGGCGGCTTGCTTCACGCTCTCCGGGAGGTAGGGCGCGAGCGGGCCGAACTGCCCGGGCTGGCTGATTTCGACGACGCCGGTGACGACCGAGAGTACGGCGACGAGCATCGTCAGCCCGACCGCGATACGCCCGGTCGCCACGGAGTCGCGCGAGACGACCATACCCGGGTACGCGAGTTCCGCGAGTATAAGCGGGGCGGTACTGGTAAGGCGACCGCGCGTCACCTCCCCCTATGGCAGTGGAGTCAGGGTTCGCGGTGCAGGTGCTCCGCGGCATCTACCTCGGTCTGTTGGCGGGCGTCGTGCCAGTGCTGGTGTCGTTCGGGTTCGGGTTCGCGTTCAAGTACATCACTGGGTTGACGATTCCCGGGCTCGGTGTCGTCGTGCTCGCGGTCGCCGTCGCGGGCATCAACGGCGGCCTGCTGGCGTTCAACGACCAGACTATCCTCCAGTCCGCGAACAGCACCACGATACTCACCGCGCTCATGGTCATTCTGTTGATGAGTTTTTACGCCCACGCGCAGGGGGACAGACTCGGCACTACGCTCCCGAAGCGCATCAGTCTCAAATCACTCCGCGAACGCACGTTCAGCAGGGATGTCATCGAACTCGTCGGGACGCGCGGCCAAGTCCGCGTCGAAATCGTCGGCGACCTCGCGGACATGGAGGGCTACCCGCCGCTCCCCGACGCCCTCCGCGCCGACATCCGGGAGACGGAGTGGACGTTCCCCGCGGACTTGCCGGTCGGCGAGATAGAGACGCGGTTCGAGGACCGCCTGCGGAGCGAGTTCGACCTCGCGGCGGCGGACGTGACGCTCGACGAGCAGGCGCGCGCGACCGTCGTCGCCGCACCGCCGGTGTCGGGCGTGTCGAAACGCGTTCCCTCGGGGAAGCGCGCGGTGTCCGTGCAGGCGCTCGTTCCGACCGGCGTCGCCCGCGGTGACACTGTGACCGTGTTCGCGGGCGCGACGGCCGCCACCGGAACCGTCGTGAGCGCGAAGTCGGGCGGCGAGAAGAGCGAGAAGAAACCGGACGCGGCGACGGACGGCGGCGCGGTGGCAGACGGCGGCGCGGTGGCAGACGGCGGCACGGACGCGGGCGGCGGGACGGCCGCGGGAACGACCGTCGGAACGACGTCCGGCGGCGCGGGCCGGGTGACGGTCGCCGTGGACCGCACGGACGCGACGGCACTCCTCGCTGCGGACGGCGGGACGGTCGTCGTTCGGTCGCGGGGCACCCGCCGCGAGTTCGAGCTCGTGAGCCTCCTGCGGCGTGCCGGCCACCGCCTCCGCCGCGTCACTGTCGGCGCGGAGAGCTCTCTCGCGGGCCAGACGCTCGCCGAGAGCGACCTCCGCGCCGAACACGGGGTCGTGGTGCTCGCGATACAGCACGACGGCGACTGGACAATGGCGCCCAGGGGAACCGCGAGCCTGACCGCGGGCGACGACGCGTTCGTCGTCGGGTCGCGGGACGCCCTCGACGCGTTCGCGGGGGTGGTGGCGTGATAGCCCAGACGACGCTGTTCGGGGTGTCCGCGGTCGCCGCCGTCCGGCTGTTCGGCCTCACCGTGCTCGCGGGCATCACCGCCGCATTCGTCTCGGTCGGCTACCGCTGGTACTTCCGGGACCGCGTTCCGGTCGGCCTCGCGATACTCGCCGCGGTCTCCGCGGTCGCGCTCTACCTGAACACGAAAACCGCCGTCACGCAGGTTCTCGCCGGGCAGTCGGAGCTGTTCGAGATGAACGCCGTGCTGTTCAACAGCGCGGCGTTCGCGCTCGCCACCGCCGTCGGCCCCCTCGGCCAGCGGACGGGCGACCGCGTCGCCATCTCCGCGTTCGCCGCGGCCGGCGCGCGAGAGGTGACTGGCGAGGTGAGCCAGCTCGTTCAGGCGGTCGGGCGCGTCGTCGCCGTCACGCTCCCCGAGGACGTGGCGGACATCGAGGAGTACGAGCGCGTCGAGGCGTCCGTGAAGGACGACATCGCGGGGAAGACGCTCATCTTTCCGCGACGGCTGACCGTCGAAGACCTCCGCGAGCGCGTGGTGAACCGCCTGAAGGACGACCACGATGTCGGATACGTGGACGTGGAGATGGAGCCGGACGGCACCGTCACCTACCTCGCGGTCGGCCGCCGACTCGCCGGCATCGGGCCGACGCTCGGCCCCGGAACCGCCGCCGTCGCCGTCACCGCGGACCCGCCGAACTCCGCGAGCGCGGGCGACGTGGTGCAAGTATGGACGACCGGCGAGGACCCCGAGCGCGTCGCGACCGCGGAACTCCGCGCGGCCGCCGGCGACACCGTCACGCTCGCGCTCGACGAGGCGGACGCCGAGCGGGTCGCGGGCGGACAGTACCGCCTCCTCACGCTCCCGTCGACGCCGAGCGCGGACCGCGAGTTCGCGACGCTCCTCCGCGCCGCCGACGAGACGATGGCCGTCATCCGCGTCGCGCCCGACGGCCCGCTCGACGGCACGCGCCTCGGCGACGTTGACGCCACTGTCGTCGCCGTCCGCCCCCAGGACGCCCCCATGGAGCCGATTCCGTCCCGGGACCGCCTGCTCGCCGCGAACGACTGGCTGTACGTCGTCGCGCGCCCCGAAACCCTCCGCCGCATCGAATCGGACGCCAGCGCGGGGTCGCCGGAGTCGGGAGGCTCTTACGCCTCGCCGTCCGACGGCCCGACATGAACGCCGAGTGGAAGCTGTTCGCGGACCTCGCGGAAGTCGCGGGCGACCGCCACCTCACCGTGACAGTCGACGGCGACACCGTCGGAGACGCCCTCAACGCCCTCCTCGACGACCATCCCGCGCTCGAAGACAGAGTGCTCGACGACGACGGCGACCTCCACGACCACATCAACGTCCTCCGGAACGGCCAGCAGGTCGACGACCTCGACACCCCGGTCGAACCGGGCGACGAACTCGCGCTGTTCCCGCCCGTGAGCGGCGGCTCAGAAGTCAGTAGTCGGCGGTGAGGTCGGCGGCGGTGACGAAGTCCGGTTCGTCGCCGATGTCGACGCGGGCGTACGCGGCGTCGCTGACGAACTGGGCGTCCTCGGGGATGAGCACGCGCACGCGGTCGATGTCGTTGGCGGCGGCGTCGCGGCTGACGGCGGCGAGGAGCGCCTCGCAGGCTTGGGCGTCGTGCCAGACGCCGACGCCGTAGTCCGCCCAGGTGGCGGTGTCGCCGTCGTCGGTCTCGCGGTCGTAGTCGCGGACGGGGTAGGCGGCGGCGCGCGCGCCCCGGTCGTCCGTGAGCGCGATGGTCCGCGGGGCGTCGCGGAGCGTCCCCGGCGTTATCTCCGTGAGCGCCCACGCCTCGTTCAGGTCGAGGCCGAGACCCGCGAGTTCGTCGAACGCGCGACTCGACTGGATGGCGCGCCACGCCGTGTTCACGTCGTCGGTCTCCGCGTAATCGTGGGTTGCGTCGGGGTCGGGCTCGGGGTGCACCCAGCGGAACTCCGTCTCGGGTTCGAAGCCCGCGGCGCGGGAGAGGCCGAGCCCCATGACGTTCCACGAGAACACCATGTTTCGAGCGACGGTCGCGCCGCGCTCGCGCGCCCAGTCGAAGCCCGCGTGCGTCATCCGTGTGCCGAGGGACTTCCCGCGGTGGTCGGGGTCGACGCGCATCCCCTGCGCCCACGCCTCGTGGTCGCTCAAGAGGACGATCTGGAAGACGCCGGCGGCGGTGCCGTCCACGTCCGCGACGAACGTGCGCTGGGCGTCGTCGTCCGATTCGACCCAGTCCTCGAAGACTCGCGGGATGTAGTCGCCGCTGTCCCGCTGGTCGCTCCACGTGTCCTGCGTGAACGCCGCGACCGCCTCGTGGTCGTCAAGGCGGGCCTGTCGTATCTCTACTGCCATGGCGTCGAGCGCTCGGTGAGTTCGCCGGCGACGGGCGCGCGGAACGCCTCGTCCACGCTCTCCTCGCTCGCGTTCGCGAGCGACCACATCAGTTTCACCTTCGCCGTGCCGGGGAGGGTGTCCTCGCCCTCGATGACGCCGGCGTCGAGGAGGTCGCGGCCGGTGTCGTACACGCGGTCGCAGACGCGGCCCTCGACGCACTGACTCGTCATCACGACCGCCGTGCCGTCGCTCGTGAGGGCGTCGATGCGGTCCACGAGATCCGAGTGAACGTGGCCGAGGCCCGTTCCCTCGATGACGACGCCGGCCTTCCCCTCGCAGAGGTCGAGGAAGCCCGGGTCCATGTTCGGCGTGAACTTCACGAGTTCCACGTCCTCCTCGATGTCGGGCGCGATGTCGAGGTCGACGCCATCGCGGTCGGCGGTCTCGCGGTTGAACTCGACCGTTTCGGTGTCGTAGTCGACGTATCCGAGCGGCTCCGCGCCGACCGTCTCGAACGCGTCGCGACGGCTCGTGTGGTTCTTGCGGACGCGCGTGCCGCGGTGGAGCGCGCAGCGGTCGTCGCTCTCGGAGGCGTGCATACACACCATCACCTCGGCGGCGTCGGACTTCGCGGCCTCCACCGAGCACACGGCGTTCATCACGTTGTCCGACGACGGCCGGTCGGCGGAGCGCTGACTGCCGGTGAAGACGACGGGAACGGGCGTGTCGAGCATGAACGCGAGCGCGGACGCCGAGAACTGCATCGTGTCCGTGCCGTGCATCACGACGACGCCGTCCGCGCCGGCCTCGATTTCGTCGTGCACCGCGTGCGCGAGATCCTGCCAGATGGACGGCTCCATGTTCTCAGAGAGGATGTTCGCGACGACCCGGCCCCGGTAGTTCGCGCGCCCGGCGAGGTCGGGGACGGCGCGCAGCACGTCCTCGGCGTCGAACTGCGCGGTCACCGCGCCCGTCCGGTAGTCGACGGTGGACGCGATGGTCCCCCCAGTTGAGATGAGCGAAATCGTCGGCAGGTCGTCGTCGAACTCGACCTCGGAGGCGCTGCCGGTGTCGCTCTGCTCGCGGTCCAGTTCGTAGGCGTCGGACTCGACGACCGACACGTCGGCGTCCTCGCGGCTGATGCCGACGTTGTAGCCGCTGTCGAGTTTCAGGACGAGCGTCTCCGGCGACGACGAGGGGAGGACGACACCCTCCGTCTCCTCGCCCGCGCGGTCGACGCGAACGCGATCCCCAGTGTTCATACCCGAACCCATCGGTGGCGCGGACTAAAAGGATTCTACTCCGTGATCTGCCAGCCGTCGCCGTCCTCCTCCACGATGCCGCGCTCGCGGAGGCGGACGAGCGTGCTCTCCACCACGGACGGCGGCGCATTCACGCGGTCCGCGAGCGTCCGCGTGTCGATCGGCCCGTCCACGATTTCCGCGAGCAGGTCCGGGACGAGATGGTCGTCGTCCTCCATCGCGGCGTCCGCGATGTCGGACTGCACGTCCGCCAGTCGGCCCTGCACCCAGCGCTGCGCCATCGAGAGTTCGCGCTCTAACTCTCGGAGGTCGCGGAGTTCCGCGGCGAGCCCGCCAACGTCGGACTCCTCCCCGATGTCGAGGTCGATGCTGAGGTGCGTACACCGCCCCAGGTCGAGCGTGGTGCTCGCGGGGTACGCGCTCTTCGCGCCGAACTGGTAGGGGCTGACGCTGACTTCGAGGCGGAGGTTGCGCGCGATGTGGAAGTACTTCCGGCGGCGGTCGTCGGTGTGACTCTCCACGAGCCCGGCGTCGTCGAGGCGGCGCAAGTGGTCGATGACGGCCTTCGGACTGACGCCGATGTACTCGCTTATCTCCGTGACGTAGCACGGCTTCTGCGCTAGCAGCCGCAGGATGCGGCGGCGGTTGGCGTTACCGAGCAGGTCGAGAAGCGCCCCGGAGTCCATTACCGCGCGAGGGTTAGGGACTCGCGTTCAAAAGGGTGACTCCCCGCGAGCGTCGACCGCCAACGTAGCGGACCGACCGCTCCCGCGGTCGCTCCCGCGTTCTCGCTCGGTTCCGTCCCCCGAAGCGGTGTTCCCGGCGTCCCCGCGAGTCGTCGTGGACTCACTCGCGTTCCCGGACCCGCCCTGGGTCGTTTCACCGCCCGACCCGCCAGCCGTCCGGTTCTCCGATGGGCCAGTCGTGTGGTTCTGCGGCGGGCCAGTCGTGTGGTTGTCGGGTGGTCCGCTCGTCCTATTCTGGGGTGGTCCAGTAGTCTTGTTCTCGGGGGGGCCGGTCGTGCGATTGTCGGGCGGACCGCGTGGCGCGTCGAGGCCGCGGCCGGGGATATCGCCGGGCGGGCCGCGGGTCCGGGCTGCGGCGGCAGATGCGTTCTCGACGAGGCGTTGGAGGCCGGGCGGGGTCGTGTTGTGGGCGTGGGCGACGGTCGCGGTGTCGTTCGCGGACGCGGCGAGTTGCTGGTACTGCGCGGACAGTTCGGCCATTCGCGCGCGGAACGCGAGCGGTGAGAGGGAGCCGTTCTGGCGGGCGTCGACGAGTGCCTGTCGACGGTCCTGAAGACGGTCGAGGCGCTCCTGGAGGGTGGTGACGCGGCGCGTCACGTCGTTGGTCGCGTTCTCGGAGCGGTTCACGGACGCCGCCCAGAGGCCCTGGTCGACGGTGCCGTTCGCGTCGGCGGCGTTCGACGCCATGAACGCGGAGACGCTCGCGCCGTAGCTCGCGTTCTCGGTCGTGTTGTTCGCCGCGGTGTCGTTCACGGCGGGTGCGACACCGGCCGCGCCGCCAGCCGCGACGACGGCAGCGAGGGCCGCGACAGCGCCGACGGCGACGACGAGGGCACGAGTCATCACTTGCGTGTTGGGCAGCCAGGGTAAAAACCCGGTCGTTCGTTCGAACCGTTTTCGTCCCGTGAACGGTCGTGTAGTCCTTCGATAAGAGGCTTCGCCGATGCGCTTAACTACTACCGTGGTAAATGGTAACATGTATGTTCGAGGTGTTTTCGAACGGCTACTACCTCGGTCGGCTCGTGGTCGAGCCGCACGATGGTGACTGCGCGGCGATGCAGCGCCGCCAACACGAGCGCGTGAACGAACAGCTCTACGCGTCCGGCGAGGGCGTGGAGCGAACCGACTACCCGCTCGTGATGAAACTCGACACCGCCCACCTCCGTGTCCACGGGAGCACCGACGTGCCCGCGGACACGCTCGCCATCCCCAGCGACCTCCTCGAACGCCTCTCCGTCGACAATCCGCCCGCGCTCCGCGAAGTCCTGCTCGCGAAGGCCGACCACGCCGAGCGCCTCGTTCGCACGGGCGCAGTTTGAAGGAGGAAGCCGGCGCAAACCGGGGGCGTGACGTGAGAGCGACGGGCGCGCGACCCGCGAAACCGACAGCCCACCGCGCGCCCCCAGCGAGGGCTGTCTGTTCGCCCATTCGCTACGTTTTTCCGGCCAGCGAGCGCGATTCCCACCGATGCTGGACAGAGTCCTCGGTCGCGCGCGCCTGAAAGACCGCATCGCGGAGCTCGAAGACGAGGTCGAGAGCCTGCAGGCGCAACTCGACGCCGAGAGCGAGCGGCGGCGGGACGCGGTCGCGGCGAAACAGGAGGCAGAGGAGGCGGTCAACCGGCTGGAGGACCGCGTCGAGGAGCTTCGCGACCGCGTCGAGCGCGCGGAATCGGGCGAGGAGGAACTCGACGTCCGCGGGACCGCGAACGTGTTCGGGGAGAGACTCGACCGCCTGCTCACTCGATTCGAAACCGTCGAAGCGCCCGGGGACGGCGCGCTGACCGCGATGATCGACGACCGCGTTCCCGAGTCCGTGAGCGACGCGTTCGGCGAGCGAACGCCGCTCGTGGCGAGCGGACGTCCCTGCCTCGCGGTCCGGGACGCCGACGGCGTGGTGAGCGCGACGCTCCGCCCGCCGGTTTCCCCGGAGCCGTTCGACGCGTGGAGCGACCGATTCAGAATCGACCGGGAGTGGTTCGAGCCGACCGGCGAGTTCGCGCTGGCGGTCGTGCGCGCGGACCTGTTCGCGCTCGGCACGTACGACGGCCGCGAGCGCACCGGCTTCGAGGGGTTCGAGAGCGACGTGAAGTCCACGCACTCGAAAGGCGGGTTCAGTCAGGGCCGGTTCGAACGCCGCCGGGACGAACAGGTCGCCGACCACTTGGAGAAGTGCGAGGACGCGCTCGACGCGCTCGACACCGACACGCTGTACGTGGTCGGGGAGCGCACGCTCCTCCCTGAGTTCGCGTCGCGGGCGGACGAAACCGCGCCATCCGACGCGACCGGCGACCCGGAGGACGCGCTGGCCGAGGCGTTCCGCGACTTCTGGACGGTGCGCCTCCGGTTGATTTAGGACGGGTGGCGTCCACGTGACGAGTATGCGTATCGCACTCCTCGCACACGAGAAGTTCCCGGACCGCGCGAAAACCGCGGTCGGCGTGCTCCGGTACGGCGACCACGACGTCGTCGCCGTCGTCGACCGCGACAACGCGGGCAAGCGCGTGAACGACCTCATCGACGACGTGCCGGACGCGCCCATCGTCGCGTCGATGAGCGACGTCGCGGACGAGGTCGATGGGTTGCTCATCGGTATCGCGCCCATCGGCGGCGGGTTCGACGAGTCGTGGCGGCCGGACGTCCGGAACGCGCTCGAACGCGGGCTCGAAGTGATTTCGGGCCTGCACTACTTCCTCGCGGAGGACGACGAGTTCGCGGACCTCGCGGCCGAACACGGCGGCGAACTCTGGGATGTCCGCAAGCCATCGCCCGACCTCACCGTCGCGGACGGCGTCGCTGACGAGGTGAGCGCGGAGGTCGTGCTCACCGTCGGCACGGACTGCTCGGTGGGGAAGATGACGACGACGCTCGAACTCGTCGCGGCCGCGGAGGACGCGGGGTACGACGCGGCGTTCGTTCCGACCGGCCAGACCGGTATTATGATCGCTGGCTGGGGGAACCCGATCGACCGCGTGGTGTCTGACTTCACCGCGGGCGCGGTGGAGGAGATGATCCTCGAAGTCGGCGACGACCACGACGTGGTGTTCGTCGAGGGGCAGGGAAGCATCGTCCATCCGGCGTACTCCGCGGTGACCTGCGGCATCCTCCACGGCTCGATGGCGGACAAACTCGTGCTCTGCCACGAACACGGCCGGGACTCCGTCCACGGCTACGACCAGGACCTTCCGCCGCTCCCCGAGTACGTCTCGCTCTACGAGTCGCTCGCCGCGCCCGTCAGCGAAACCGAGGTCGTCGCCGGCGCGCTGAACACGCGCGACGTTGCGGGCGACGACGCGGCTCGGGACGCCGTCGAGTCGTATTCGGAAGCCATCGGCGTGCCGGCGACCGACCCGGTTCGGTTCGGCATGGACGAGGTGCTCGGGGACGTCCTATGACGCTCACGACCGAGTTCGACCGGGTGGGCCTCCCGCTCGAACACGCGTTCACCATCGCGCGCGGCACCACGGCGACCGCGGAGAACGTCGTCGTCCGCATCGAGGACGGCGACGGCACCACGGGCGTCGGGGCGGCCGCGCCGTCCGCGCACTACGGCGAGACCGCGGGCACCGTCGAAGCCGTGCTCCCCGACCTTCTCTCGGTCGTCGAGGCGGTCGGCGACCCGCACGCGCTCGCCCGAATCGAGACGGGGATGCGGGAGACCATCGAGGGGAATCCGGCGGCGCGGTGTGCGGTGAGCATCGCGCTCCACGACCTCGCCGCGAAGCGCGCCGACCTCCCGCTCTACCGATACTGGGGGCTCGACCCCGAGCGGTCCGTGACCTCGTCGTTCACCATCGGGCTGGACGACACGGAGACGATGCGGGAGAAGACGCGAGAGGCGGTCGCGGCGGGCTACGGGACGCTGAAGGTGAAACTTGGCACGCCGCGCGACGAGGAAATCGTCGAGGCGGTGCGGGACGCCGCGCCGGACGCGACCATCCGCGTGGACGCGAACGAGGCGTGGACGCCCCGCGAAGCCGTCGCGAACACCGAGTGGCTCGCCGACTACGGCGTCGAGTTCGTCGAACAGCCCGTGCCCGCGGAGAACACCGACGGCCTGGAGTTCGTGTACGAGCGCAGCGCGCTCCCAATCGCGGCCGACGAGTCCTGTGTCACGCTCGCGGACGTCCCCGAACTCGCGGGGCGCGCGGACATCGCGAACATCAAACTCATGAAGTGCGGCGGGCTGCGGGAGGCGAAGCGGATGATTCACGCCGCGCGCGCCCACGGCCTCGAAGTGATGTTGGGCTGTATGGTGGAGACGAACGCCGCTATCGCCGCGGCCTGCCACCTCGCGCCCCTGCTCGACTACGCCGACCTGGACGGGTCGCTGTTGCTCGCGGACGACCCATACGAGGGCGTTCCGCTCCCCGGCGGGTACGTCGACCTCGCCGCCGTCGAGCGCTCCGGCACGGGCGCGCGGTCGGTCGAGTAAGCGGCATCACGTCACGCTTATGTGGGCTGTTGGCCGTATTCGGCCCATGAGCGAACTCACGGTCACGCTCCCCGACGGCTCCACGCTCAGCGCGGACGCCGGGGAGACGGTCGAGGACATCGCGTACCGAATCGGCGAAGGCCTCGGCCGGGACACCGTCGCCGGCGTCGTGGACGGCGACCTCGTCGCGAAGGAAGAACCGCTCTTCGAGGACTGCCGCATCGAAATCGTCACGGACAGCAGCGAGGAGTACCTCGACGTGCTCCGGCACTCCGCCGCGCACGTGTTCGCGCAGGCGCTCCAGCGCCTCCACCCCGACGCGAAACTCACCATCGGCCCCTCGACGGACGAGGGGTTCTACTACGACGTGGCGGGCGTGGACTTAGACGAGTCCGACCTCGACGACATCGAGGAGGAGATGACGGACATCGTCGAGGCCGACTACCCCATCGAGCGCGTCGAAGTCCCGCGCGAGGAGGCGTTCGAGTTCTTCGAGGACAACGAGTTCAAGCGCGAAATCCTCGACTCGGAAGCCGCGGGCGAGGACCCCGTGTCGTTCTACGAGCAGGGCGACTGGCGCGACCTTTGCCAGGGCCCCCACGTCGACTCCACCGGCGAAATCGGTGGATTCGAACTCCTCAGCGTCTCCGCGGCGTACTGGCGTGGCGACGAGGAGAGGGAGACGCTGACGCGCGTCCACGGCACCGCGTTCCCCAGCGAGTCCGAACTGGAGGACTTCCTGGAGATGCGCGAGGAGGCGAAGGAGCGCGACCACCGGAAAATCGGCCAAGAGATGGACCTCTTCAGTGTGCCCGAGCACAGTCCGGGCTGCCCGCACTACCACCCGAACGGGATGGCGATCCGCCGCCAGCTCGAGGACTACGTGCGGAAGAAGAACGACGACCTCGGGTTCGACGAGGTTCGGACGCCGGAACTGAACAAGGCTGAACTCTGGAAGCCCACGGGCCACTACGAGACGTTCATGGAGAACGACGAGATGTTCGCGTGGGAGCAGGACGACACCGAGTACGGCCTGAAGCCGATGAACTGCGCGAACCACGCGCACATCTACTCGGAGTCCACGCACTCCTACCGCGACCTCCCCGTGCGCTTCTCGGAGTTCGGGAACGACTACCGGAACGAGCAGTCCGGCGAACTCTCCGGGCTCCTGCGCGTCCGCGGGTTCACGCAGGACGACGGGCACGCGTTCGTGCGCCCCGACCAGATTCAGGGCGAAATCCTCGACATCCTCCAGGCCATCGAGGAGATTTACGGTCACTTCGGCCTCGAAGTGCTCTACAAACTGGAGACGCGTGGCGAGGGCGCGATGGGGTCCGAGGAGATCTGGGAGCAGGCGACGGACGCGCTCGTCGACGCGCTCCGCGAGGAAGACCTCGACTACGACGTCGAGGAGGGTGAGGCGGCGTTCTACGGCCCGAAGATCGGCATCAATGCGCGGGACGCGCTGGGCCGCGAGTGGACCATCGGGACGGTCCAGGTGGACTTCAACATCCCGCGAAACCTCGACCTCACCTACATCGGCGAGGACAACGAGGAGCACCATCCCGTGATGATTCACCGCGCGCTCCTCGGGAGCTTCGAGCGGTTCATGGGCGTCATCATCGAGCACTTCAAGGGCCAGTTCCCGCTCTGGCTCGCGCCCGAGCAAGTGCGCGTCCTGCCGGTCACGGACGACAACATCCCGTACGCTCGCGAGGTCGCGAGCGAACTCGGCGACTTCCGCGTGGAGGTCGAGGACCGCTCGTGGACGGTCGGGAAGAAGATTCAGCAGGCGCACGACGACAACGTCCCCTACATGCTCATCATCGGCGACGACGAGGAGGAGGCCGACACGGTCTCCGTCCGGGACCGCAAGGAGCGCCAGGAGGGCGACGTGGCGCTCTCGTCGTTCCGCGACCACCTCGAACTCGAAGAGGAACAGAAGCGCCGCGCCGTCACGTTCCTCGTCTAACTGCCGCAGCCGAGGTGGACGGCGTCGTCGGGCGCGTGGACGTAGATATCGTCCACCAGTCCGGGTTCGGCGAACGGGTACTCGCCGGCCATTCGCTCGGGCGTCGTCGGCGCGTACGGCAGTCCGGTCGGGGGTGCGAACTCGCCGAGCGGGTCGTCGGGTCCGGCGTCGTGCGCGTCGAAGAACTCGCTGTACTTCTCGCGGTAGGCGTCGCGTTCGTCGGGCGGGAATTCGAGGAGTTCGCCCCAGCCGTGGTTCTGGAAGTCCCAGGCGGCCATCACGTGCGTTATCTCGCGGGCTTCCGCCTCGGGGTAGCCCTCGTCGAGCGCGCGGAGGTAGACGTCGACTGTCGCGCCGAAGAGCGCCTCGAGGTGGGCGCGGCGCGCGTCGCCATCCGGCTCGGAGGCGTCGACCAAGAAATCGGTGTGGAGCGAGACGAGCCACGACCGCATCGCGTCGGTGAGGAGCGGGATGTCGCGTTCGAGCACGACCTGCGCGACGTAGTTCTTCGGCGTCTGGTAGAGCCGCATACCGGTACCTGCGGCGGCGCGGGTTAGTTCGTGGTGGCCGTGAGCAAGGGTTTTGGGTGCGGCGGGCGGACTGGGAGCGTGAACAGGGCGTTCGTGACGGGCGTGCACGCCGCGGGGTTGTTCTGCGTGCTCGGCGTGCTCGCGTGGGTGTCGGGCGAGCCGTTCGTGTTCCCGAGTCTCGGACCGACGGCGTTCGTGCTGGCGTTCGGCGGCGTCGACCGGGCGCGCAGGCGCGTCGTCGGCGGGCACGCGGTCGGCGCAGTCGCGGGCCTCCTCGCGTACACGGTGCTCGCTGGGGACGCGACGCTCACCGCCGGATTCGCGTCCGCCTCGGTCGATGGCGCGCGACTCGCCGCGAGCGGAACGCTCTCCGTCGCGCTGACGGCGTGGGGGATGCTCGCGCTGGACGCCGTCCACCCGCCCGCGTGCGCGACGACGCTCATCGTCTCCCTCGGCCTCCTCGCGACGCCGCTCGCGGTCGCCATCATCGTCGCGAGCGTCGCCGTCCTGCTCGGCGCGCACGAACTCGCGAACGCCTACCGGAAACCCGAGACTTAACCCGGTTCTCCGTGTTCTCCCGTCCGTGAATCGGAACGACCGGGCCATCGTCGGCGTCGCGATGCTCGCGCACGCCCTGGTCCACACGTACGAACTCTCCATTCCCATCCTCGTCACCATCTGGCTCACCGAGTTCTCCACGACGACGGCGGAACTCGGTCTCGTGGTGACGGTCGGGATGGGCTTGTTCGGGTTGGGCGCGCTCCCCGCGGGCGTGCTCGCCGACCACGTCGGGTCGAAACCGCTCATCGCCGCGTGCGTCGCGGGGATGGGCGCGTCATTCCTCCTGCTCAGCGTCGCGCCGAGCGTGCTCGTCATCGCGCTCGCGCTCGTCTGCTGGGGGGTCGCCGCGAGCGTCTACCACCCCGCCGGCCTCTCCCTCATCAGCACCGGCGTCACCGAGCGCGGACGCGGCCTCGCGTTCCACGGCATCGCCGGGAACGTCGGTATCGCCGCCGGCCCGCTCGCGACCAGCCTCCTCCTCTTGGCGTTCGACTGGCGGACCGTCGCCGTCGTGCTCGGCGTGCCCGCGCTCGTCGCCGCCGGCCTCGTCCTCCTCGTCTCCGTGGACGAGTCCGCGCACGAGGCCGGCGGGAAAGCGAGCGGCCCGCCGTCGTCGTGGAGAGCGTTCCTCGACACCTCGAAAACCCTGTTCGCCGGCGCGTTCGTCCTCGTGTTCGGTATCGTGATGATGAGCGGTCTCTACTACCGCGGCGTCCTCACGTTCCTCCCCGAACTGCTCTCCGACCTCGACTTCGTCCAGTCGTTCGCGGCCGACTCCGGCATCGACTCGCCCGCGCGCTACGTCTACTCCGGCCTGCTCGCGGTCGGCGTGCTCGGCCAGTACGCGGGCGGCCGCCTCACAGACCGGATGCCGCCCGAGCGCGGCATCGCCATCGCGTTCGGCGTGCTCGCGGTGCTCGCGGTCGCCTTCATGCCGCTCGCCGGCATCGGCGCGGTACCGCTGCTCGCGGTGAGCGCGGTGCTCGGGTTCTTCCTGTTCGTCGTCCAGCCGATGTATCAGGCGCTCGTCGCGGAGTACTCGCCGCCCGAGACACGCGGTATCTCGTACGGATTCACCTACCTCGGCGTGTTCGGCGTCGGCGCGCTCGGCGCGGCGGTCGCGGGCGGCCTCCTCACGTACGCCACGCCGTTCGCGCTCTTCCTCGCGCTCGCCGCGTTCGCCGCAATCGCGAGCGTGCTCGGGTTCCGACTCGTCACGAACTAACCCCCGCGTTTTCACGAGCGGGCCATCTTTTGGCGGCTTAGAGGTCGCGGGAGCGCTCCGTCTCTCGGAGGATGAACGGGCCGATGGAGAGCGTACGCTTTGTCACGGTGATGATGCGGAGGATGTACGCGAGCAGGATGGCGAACGGCGCGATGGCCACGGTGGCGGCGGCGGCGACGACGAGCACGAGCGATTCGACGCCGCCGACCGTACCGGGGAACAGCCGGGGTTCGAGGTAGAGGAGGGTGGCGATGGCGGTGGTGAGCGCGGGGACGGCGGCGTAGATGAGGGTGCGGGAGAGGTTCACCAGTTCCCACTGGAAGTAGAGCGTCTTGAAGTGCTCGCGCGCCGGCCCGAACAGTTCGAGGGACTCCACGAGGTCGTCGAACGCCGTCTCGGCGTCGGCGGTGAGGCTGTCGGCGTACTCGGCCTGGAGCTTCTTCGCGGCGTAAATCTTCCACGAGTAGTTGTAGTTCAGCGCCGCCCACACCACGTCGAACTCGCCGAACTGCGCGCCGTCGAGTTGGGACTCCACGGCCTGCGCGTTCCCGCGGAGGTTCGCGGCGTACTCGGAGACGGCGTCCTGAAGGTCGTCGTTCTCGATGTCCTCCACGGCGGCTTCGAGCGCGTCGACGCGGTCCTCGGTGAGGGAGACGAGCGCGCGGAGGAACGCGGAGGGCATCGCGGGGCTGACGGGTTCGTCGAGCAGATCGGAGACGTCCTCGCGGAAGTCGGTCGCGCCCTGCATGCGCTCGCGCTGGTCGCCGACCGCGCCGAGTTCCTGGCTGAGCACGAGCTGGCTGAGCGTCAGCACGAGCGTGACGCCCGTGATGATGGAGGTGAGGAGCCCCTGGAACAGCGTCTCCACGGGGTCTGCCTTCGTGAGGAGTTTCGGCGTGCCGACGGGGTGGAAGTGGCCGACGAGGACGAGCGCGACGAACACGATAGCGGCGATGCCGATGGCGAGCGCCCACCGGTTCGCGTCGAGGAGCAGCCAGAACTTCCAACTGCTCTCGGGGACGCGCTCGCGCATCGTGTCGCTCGGCCCCTCCTGGCCGGTTCGTTCGTCGGCCGAGTCGCTCATACGGGACGGTTCTACGGCCACCGTGAAAGGGGCGACGGCCTTATGTGACGGCGGTCGGACGTGTCCCGCATGCAGGCACGCGCCCTCCTCGCCGTCCTCCTTCTGCTGGTCGCGGGCTGTTCGGCCCCCACCGCGGACACCACCGTCACGACGACGAGCGGCCCGGCGGACACGACGGACGTGCCGCCGGACGGCCCGCTCGCGTACGAGGACGCGACCATCCCCTACGACGGCCCGCGCGTCTTGGAACGCGTCGAACGCCTCCGCGACCTGAACGCGACCGGGACGATTCGCGTCGAGGAAGCCATGCTGAGGTCCGGCGGCGAGCGCGACATTCGGGATAGCGCGCTCGGCATCGACCCCGCGGGCGCGGTGGCGCTCGGCCTCAAAACGAACGCGAGCGTCCCCGCCGGGAACGTGCTCGGCGTGACGTACAGCGGGCCGCGCGTCGTCCTGCGCGAGAACGTGGACGCCTACCCGCAGGAGTTGGTGCTCGCGCACGAACTCACGCACGCCCTCCAGTACCAGCACGACTTCACCGCCGTGCAGATCGGGACCTCGGGCTTGCTCGACACCGACCGCGCGCTCGCCGTTCGCGCCGTCATCGAGGGCGACGCGCAGGCGACCGCAGTCGCCTACCGGAACCGCTCCCTCTCGAACGCGTCCCTCCCGGTGGTTCCGTTCGGGTCGGTGACGCGCGAGCGCTGGCAGGCCGCGTTCTCGGGGGCCTACTACCACTACGGCTACGAATACATCCGTGAACGGGCGACCACGACCGCCGAGCGGAACGCGGTGCTCCGGTCACCCCCGAACAGCACGCGCGCGCTCCTCCATCCGGGCGTGAACGCGACGAAACCCGCGGTCGCGGACCCGCCGCGCACGAGCGATCTGACGCCGGTCCAGTACGACACCGTGGGTGAACTCGGGATTCGGCTCGCGCTCCGCGCGAACGGCGTCCAGACGGAAGACGCGGCGAGCGCGGCGTTCGGCTGGCGGAACGACCGCATGACGTACTACGACGGTCCGGACGCGCCGGTGCACTGGCGGACGGCGTGGCAGAACGAGAGCGAAGCCGGCGCGTTCGCGGCCGCGTGGCACGGACTGCTCGACTCCCGGAACGCAACGGAAAAAGACGGACTGCTCGTCGTTCCCGCGACGGACACGACCCCGCGGTTCTACACCGCCATCGCGAGCGAGGGCGAGACGGTGACGGTGGTCTCAGGCGTGAACGAAACGTCCGTGCGGGCGCTCGTTCAGGCGTCGTCCTCGCGCAACTCTTCGAGTTCCTCCTCGACCGCTTCCTCGGACACCTCGGATTCGGCGTCCTCCTCCGCCTCGCTCACGCTGCGTTCGCCCTGAACTTCCTCGCGGAGCGTCGCCAGTTCCGCGTCCACCTCGTTCTCGCTTCGCTCCGCGCGGAGTTCCGTCGTGATTTCGTCCTCGCCGGTCGTCGCTTCGAGCGCTCCCCGGTCTTCGAGTTCGTCCAGCGCGGCGGCGCGCGCCTCCATCTCCTCGGTGCGCTCGGTCGCGCGCTCGACCGCCCGATTCACTTCGCCCATCTCCCCGCCGACGCCCGTCAACGCCTCGTTCACCCGGCTCTGCGCTTCCGCGGCGTCGTGGCGCGCCTTCATCGTCTCCTTCTTCGTGCGGAACTCCTCGATGCGCTGGTCGAGCTGTTCTTTCTTCTCCTCCACGTCCGCCTGCGTGCGCTCCAGTTCCGCGAGCTGTTCGTCCAACTCCTTCATCTGCTGGACCTTCGCCTGCTTCTTCTCCAGCGCGCGGCGCGCGAGGTCCTCCCGGTCCTGCCGCATCGCCTCCTCCGCCTGCTGTGCGTGCTTCTCCACGTTCTCGTTCAATCGCGAGCGCTGGGCTTCGAGTCGTTTCTTCTGCGCGGTGAGGTCGGCGAGGCTCTCCCGGACGTTCTGGCGTTCGTCCCGCATCCGCTCGTAGGAGTAATCGAGGGCGTCCTGCGGGTTCTCCGTCCGCCCGACGAGCGCGTTCAGTTTCGACCGGACCGCGTACGAGAGTCGCGAGAGCAGTCCCATACCCCCTCGTTCGTCCTCCACGGTTAAAATTCTCGCCGGCGAACACCACCGCTAACCGTCCGGCCGTCGAGACCCCGCGTATGGGAGAAACCGTGTTCGTACCGGGCGCTCGGCGCGTCGAAGCCACGCTCGACGGCTCGCGGGACGCGGACGCGTGCGTGGTCGCGTGCCCGCCGCATCCACAGCACCGCGGCCACCGCGGCGACGCCCGCCTCAGCGCCGTCAGCGACTACCTCACCGAACGCGACATCGCGTGCCTCCGGTTCGACTACGGGCCCTGGGACGAGGGGCGGGGCGAGCGCGAGGACGCCCGGAACGCGCTCCGATGGGCCGCTGACGGGTACGAGCGCGTGGGCGTGTTCGGGTTCAGTTTCGGCGGCTCGATAGCCGCGCTCGCCGCCGCGACGACCGAAATCGAGGTGTTCGCGGTGAGCCTGCTCGCGCCGACCGCGGAACTCGAATGCGGCCTGAGCGCTGCGGACGCGCTCGACGACATCGTCGTGCCGACGCAGGTCGTGTACGGCGAACGCGACACCACGGCGGACTGGCGGCCGGTCGTCGAGCGCGCCCGCGAAAACGGAATGACCGTCGTCGAACTGTCCGCAGACCACTTCTTCGTCGGGAAGACCGACCAGGTCGCCGAGGCCGCGGGGGAGTTCCTGGTGGCGAGCGTTAGGGCGTGAGGACGGCGCGGAACCTGACCTCGCTCGCGAGCATCCGCTCGTAGGCGTCGCTCGCGTCCGCGAGGTCGAACGTCTCGATTTCGGGCGTCACGTCGCGGAGCGCGCTGAACTCAAGGGTGTCCTGGGAGTCGCGGGCGGTGCCGGACGCCCAGCCGGAGACCGACCCGCGCGTGCCGACGAGCGTGTTCACGTCCACGCCGACCGTCTCCGGCGGGATGCCGACCGCGACGACCTCGCCGTCCGTGCCGAGACCGCCGACCACGGACTCGATGGCGTCCGCGGACGGCGCGGTGGCGAGCACGACGCGCGCACCGCCGAGTTCCTGGAGTGCCGCGGCGGCGTCCTCGCTCTCGGTGTCGACGTAGTGGTCCGCGCCGAGGTCGAGCGCGCGCTCCTTCTTGTCGGTGCCGCGGGAGAGCGCGACGACCTCGAACCCGGCCTCGCGGGCGTACTGAATGCCGAGGTGGCCGAGGCCGCCGACGCCCTGCACGGCGACCAAATCGCCGGGGCGGGCGTCGCTGTTCCGGAGGGCGTTGTAGGTCGTGATACCCGCGCAGAGGAGGGGGGCGGCGTCGGTCGCGTCGAGGCCGTCCGGGACGGCGGCGAGCGCTTCGCGGGGCGCGACCGTGTACTCGGCGTACCCGCCGTCGAAGTCGAGGCCGGTCACGTCGGCGTTCTCGCAGTTGATGAAGTCGCCGCGGCGACACGCCTCGCACGTGAAGCAGTGGCCGCCGTGCCAGCCGACGCCGACGCGGTCGCCCTCGCTCCACTCGGTCACGTCGTCGCCGACCGCGTCGACGCGCCCGACGACCTCGTGGCCGGGCACTCGCGGGTAGTCGATACCGGGCGCGAGGCCTTCCTTCGCCATCGCGTCGCTGTGGCAGACGCCGCACGCGTCCACCGCGACCCGGACCTCGTCGGCGTCCGGGTCTGGCACGGCGGTTTCGACGACGTCGAACTCGCCGCCCGCCTCCGGCACCTGCACCGCGCGCATGGTGTTTTCTGACATCACTCCGAACGTTGTGCGGGCGACACAAAACCCTCCGCGTACCGGCGGCCGCGGTGTCGGCCCGAACCACTAACCGGGGGGCGCTCGCACGCCCGAGTGATGGTCTCGCTCGTGGCGCGCGCGACCGAGTGGCTCGTGTACCGGGGGAACCGGCTGACGGTCACGACCATCGCGGTCGTCCTGCTGTTCTTGCTGTTCGGCCCGGTCGGCCACCTGGTGACGGGCGGTCTCGGGCAGACGCTCTCCCGGCACCAGACGGTGGTGCCGCTCGTGACGACGCTGTTGAGCGGGAACTTCCTCCTCGTCTCCATCGTCGTCTCCGTGAACAGCCTCTTCGTCTCCGGCGAGCAGAACCCGCTCGGCCAGCAGTTCGGCCGCATCCGCTCCGTCTCCCAGTTCCGCCACCGCTTGGAGGACGTGACGGAGTTCGACCACGTGCCCGGGGAGCCGTCGGCGTTCCTGCGCGTGCTCACCGGCGACATCGTGGAGCGCGCGCAGTACCTCGAAGAGCGCATCCCCGCGACCGACCTCGAATTCCGGGAGGACTTCGACGCCTACCTCGACGACCTCGGCCGCGCGACCGCCGACCTGAACGCGAAACTGGACGACGCGGCCGGCCCGCTCGACGTGGTGCTCGCGACGCTCGCGTACGACTACGAGCGCCAAGTGAACGACCTCCAGCGGTTGCGGGCGGAGGGCGACGGCGACCTCCCGGAGTCCGTGGACGAAACCATCGGGGACATGCTCGACCTCCTGCAGTACCTCGCGACCACGAGAGAGTACTTCAAGACGCTCTACTTCCGCCGGGAGTTCGCGAACCTCTCCCGCGACCTCTTCCTCGTCGCGCTTCCCGCCATCGTCGCGATGTCCTTCGTCCTCCTGCACATCGACCAGCTCCCGCGGTCGCACTGGCTGGTCGTCGGCGTGCACGTCGCGTCGCTCGCGCCCATCGTCCTGCTCGGCACGTACATCATGCGCGTGGTCGCCATCGCGAAGCGCACGGAATCCGCGGGCCAGTTCGTCATCTACGACAACTCGAACACGCTCCAAGGAATCCCCCGGGACGCCGAGTAGGCTGTCAACACGGCCCAATCGCCCGGTCTCCGAAACGGTTTAGAGCGGGGATTGCGGACAGACAGTATGCCGACGGAGACCGGATACGACCCATCACTGGGCAACAAATTCGTGTTCGTTACCGGGGGCGTGATGTCCGGCCTGGGGAAGGGTATCACGGCCGCGAGTCTCGGACGACTTCTCTCGAACGCCGGTTTCGACGTGACCGCTGTCAAGGTGGACCCCTACCTGAACGTCGACGCCGGGACGATGAACCCATACCAGCACGGCGAGGTGTACGTCCTGAAGGACGGGGGCGAGGTCGACCTCGACCTCGGGAACTACGAGCGTTTCCTCGACGTGGACATGACCTCCGACCACAACGTCACCACGGGAAAGGTGTACCAGGAGGTCATCGAGCGCGAGCGTGCCGGCGACTACCTCGGGAAGACCGTGCAAGTGATTCCGCACGTGACCGACGACATCAAGCGCCGCATCCGGGAGGCGGCCGAGGGGAGCGACGTGTGCCTCGTCGAAATCGGCGGCACCGTCGGGGACATCGAGGGGATGCCGTACCTCGAAGCGCTCCGGCAGTTCAGTCACGAGCAGGACGACGACGACCTCCTGTTCACGCACGTCACGCTCGTCCCCGATTCGAAGAACGGCGAGCAGAAGACGAAGCCGACCCAGCACTCCGTGAAGGAACTGCGGAGTATCGGTCTCCAGCCCGACATCCTCGTCGGACGGAACCCGAACCGGTTGGAGGAGAGCGTAAAGGAGAAGATCGCGCTGTTCTGCGACGTGCCGACGGACGCCGTGTTCTCGAACCCGGACGTGGAGGACATCTACCACGTTCCGCTGATGCTCGAAGAGGAGGGACTGGACGAGTACGTGATGAGCGAACTCGCCATCGACGGCGACGCGCTTCCCGCGAGCGAGCGGTCGACCGAGTGGCGCGACCTCGTCACGCGCGACACCGAGGGCGACGTCGACATCGCGCTCGTCGGGAAGTACGCGCTGGAGGACGCCTACATCTCGATTCACGAGTCCCTCAAGCACGCCGGCCTGCACGAGCGCGTGGACGTGAACGTCCAGTGGGTGGACTCGGAGAAGATGAACGACGAACACCGCGAACGCCTCGAATCCGCGGACGGCATCGTCGTCCCCGGCGGCTTCGGGAGCCGCGGAATCAAGGGGAAGCTCGAGGCCGTGCGGTACGCCCGCGAGAACGGCGTGCCCTTCCTCGGCCTCTGTCTGGGGTTCCAGCTCGCGGTCGTGGAGTACGCGCGGAACGTCCTCGGACTGGAGGGCGCGCACTCCGCCGAAATCGAGGAGGACACGCCGTATCCGGTCATCGACCTGCTGCCCGAGCAGTACGACATGGAGGACCTCGGCGGGACGATGCGGCTCGGCGCGCACGAGACCGACATCGACCCCGGGACGCTCGCGCACGACGTGTACGGCGAAACCTCCTGTACGGAACGCCACCGCCACCGCTACGAGGTCAATCCCGAGTACATCGACGACCTCACGAGCGACGGCTTGACGTTCAGCGGGCACGCGAATAACCGCATGGAGATTGTCGAACTCGACTCGCACCCGTACTTCCTCGGGACGCAGTTCCACCCCGAGTTCCGGAGTCGCCCCGGCCGCGCCAGCCCGCCGTTCGTCGGGCTGCTGCAGGCGGTGCTCGCGGAGACGGAGGTGACCGCCTGATGGTGGACGTAGACGAGTTCATCGAGGAGGCCAAAGCCGAGATCAGCGACGAACTCGGTGACAGCACGGCCATCATCGCGCTCTCGGGCGGCGTCGACTCGTCGACGGCGGCGGCGCTCGCGTACGAGGCCGTCGGCGAACAGCTCGTGCCCGTCTACGTCGATACCGGCCTGATGCGGAAGGGCGAGACGGAGGAGATCGCGGACGTGTTCGGGTACATGGACAGTCTGCGCGTCGTCGACGCCGCGGACCGCTTCCTCGGCGCGCTCGAGGGCGTCACCGACCCCGAGGAGAAGCGGAAGGTCATCGGCGAGCAGTTCATTCGAGAGTTCGAGACCGTCGCGGGCGAGACGGACGCGGACTACCTCGTGCAGGGCACCATCTACCCCGACCGCATCGAGAGCGAGGGGAACATCAAGAGCCACCACAACGTCGGCGGTCTCCCCGACGCCGTGGACTTCGAGGGTATCGTCGAACCGCTGCGCGACCTCTACAAGGACGAGGTGCGGTCGGTCGCACGCGAACTCGGCCTCGAAGAAGTCATCTCGGAGCGCATGCCGTTCCCCGGCCCCGGACTCGCCGTGCGCGTCGTCGGCGAAGTCACCGCGGAGAAGGTCCGGGTCGCCCGCGAGGCGACGCACATCGTGGAGGACGAACTGGAGGAGTACGAGCCGTGGCAGGCGTTCGCCGCCGTGCTCGGCCGCGCGACCGGCGTGAAGGGCGACAACCGCGTGCACGGCCACGTCGTCGCGGTTCGCTCCGTCGAGAGCCGGGACGGCATGACCGCGCGCGCCCAGGAACTCGACTGGGAGACCCTCCAGCGGTTGCAGAGTCGAATCACGGGCACCGTCGAGGACGTGAGTCGCGTCGTCTACGACGTGACGCACAAGCCGCCCGCCACCATCGAGTACGAATAACAGCGCGGCCGAACCTTCTTCTCGCGGGGCGTTCGAGGCGGCGTATGGACGACCACACGCAGTCGAACCGTCGGCTGTGGAACGAGTGGAGCGACGCCTTCCAAGCGGCGTGGAACGCGGACACGGACGAGGACTTGCCGCCCGCGCCGTCGCCGTTCGAACCGGACGCCCCCGGGTTCGCCGAGCAGTCCCTCGTCGACGTGACCGACATCGAGGACGCGGACTACGTCGAACTCGGCTGCGGCGGCGGCCAGGGAACCGTCGGCGCCGCACGGATGGGTGCGGAGTCCACCGGTTTGGATCTCTCTGAGGAACAGCTCGGGCACGCGCGCCGCCTCCGCGACTTCTACGGCGTCGACGCCGGATTCGTGCAGGGCGACCTGACCGACCTTCCGTTCCCGGACGACAGCTTCGACCTCGCGTCCTCGGAGGCGGCGTTCCAGATGGTCGAAGACCTCGGCCGCGCGCTCGCGGAAGCCCACCGCGTCCTCCGGCCCGGCGGCGTGTTCGTGCTCAGCGTCCCCCACCCGCTGTACGAGGCGTTCGACGCCGAGACCGCGACCGTCGAGGACGACTACCTCGACCCCGGGCCGCGCGAACTCACCATCGACGAGGAGTACGCGACCCCGCTCACGGTGTTCAACCGCCCGATAGACGCCCGGTACAACGCGTTGGTCGACGCCGGGTTCAACGTGCATCGGTTGGTCGAACACCAGCACCCGCACGTCGCGGAGAACGAACCGGGCGCTCGCGACCTGCCGGAGGCGCTCTGGCGGATTCCGCGGAGCGTGCGGTTCTGGGCGGTCGCGTAGTCGACGCCAGATTCATATCTACCGGGCGCTGACTCCCGAGTATGAAGGCAATTCTCGTTGGCCCCGACCGCGGACTCGGCGACGCGCTCGCCGAACAGGGCGTGTCGGTCGAACGCATCGACCTCGGGAGTGCCGCGGAACTGGAGTCGGCGGGCGTCGCGGACGCGGACATGCTGATTCTCACCGACGTGGGCGAGTCGACCGCGGTGTCGGTCGCGCTGGAGCTGAACGACCGCTTGAAGACCGTCGTCTACTCGCCGGACACGATTCCGGAGTTCGTACGCGGCCAGCTCGACCTCGCGCTCGACACCGAACTCCTCGACGCGGACCTCGTCGCGGAGGAACTCGTCGGCGGCGTCGAAGCCTAAGTAGCTCCGCGCCCACGCGCCGGTATGGACGTACACGACCTCGACTTCGCGCCCGACGCGGGCGAAGTGAAGACCACGGAACTGTATTACTCAGAGGACGTTCTCGTGAAGGCGTTCGCGCTCGGCCCCGGTGGCGAACTCAGTCCGCACGAGCATCCCGGGCAGACAAACTCATTTCACGTCGTCGAGGGGTCGGTCGTCGTCGTACAGGGCGACGACGAGCAGTCCGTGGACGCGCCGAGCGTCGTCGTCCACGAACCGGGCGTTCCGCACGGCGCGCGCAACGAGAGCGACGACATCGCGGTGTTCACGGCGACGATGGCGCCGATGGGTTAGAGTCGGACCGCCGTCGGCCGGTCCTCTCCGGGTTCGTCCACGGCCGCGGCGTACGGGCTGACGTGCTCCCAGCAGACGAACTTGCTCACGCGTTCGGGTTCGTAGAGGAAGAAGTCGGCGTCGCTCGAACACATCTCGCAGGTCGGCGTCGCCTCGCGCTCCTCGAGGATTCCGGCGAGCACGGACTCGGCCTCCCGCGGCATACCACAGTGTTCGCCGCCACCTCCTATAAACGCTCGTCCGAGCGCAGGCGCTCCAGCACGGGAATTTCCGCGATTCGCTCCTCGCCCAGTTCGTCCCAGTCCACGCCCGCGGGCCGCTCGTAGGGCGTCTCGGTATCGAGGGTGCGCTCGGGCGTCACCACGAGGTCCATCGGCACGTCGTGCTCGTCGGGCGTGACGGCGTCGACCACCTGAAGTTCGTGGACGGTGGTGACGACGGTCGTCTCGTCGGCTGTGCTCGCGGTTTCACCGCTCGCCGTTCGGTCGCACCCGACGGGAGCCACCAGCCCTAGCTCGCGCAGTATCGCGTATTCGAGGTCGCTGTACCCCTCCCCTTTTCCGATGCGTGCGCCGTCCTCGGTGACGGCGACGCTCCCGGACACCACGAGGTCGATTTCGGGTACTTCGTCCGGGCCGACCTGGTCGGCGTAGTCGTCCACGTTCGAGAGTGCGGGCGCGCTGTCGTAGTTCTCGGGGTCGATGGCGTCGGGGTCGAGTTCGAGGAAACACTGCTCGTCCCGGAGTCGGGGGACGGCCATGTAGACGGTTTTGCCGTCGCGGAGCGCGCGCCGCCGAACGGGGAGCTGTGGGGCGTCCGGGTTCGCCTTCACCACGTCGGCGTCCCGCCACGCGTCGGTGTCGGCGAGGCGGTCGGCGGCGGTCTCCGCGCCCGCGAAGTTCGGGATGCGGCCGTGCGGCGGGAACGGGAAGCGCGCCACCCCCTGCTCGTCGAGGGCGTCCCAGACGCGCTCGCGAATCGCTTGCTTGTCGGTCACTCCTCGCCCTCCGCTTCGCCTTCCACCTCACCCTCGTCCTCCTTTGCGAGACCCGCGAGGTGCGGGGTTTCGGGGACGATGATTTCCTCCGCGCCGAGCGTGGCGGCGTTCTCGCTTCCGGGAAGACAGAAGACCGGGACGCCGTCCGCGACGCCGGCGAGCGCGCGCGTGCCGACGACTCGGGTGCCGATGTCGTCGTAGGAGAGTCGGCGGAACAGTTCCCCGAACCCGGGGAGGCGTTTCTCGAGGAGCGGCCGCACCGCCTCGACGGTCCGGTCGTCGGGCGTGACGCCCGTGCCGCCCGTGGTGACGACCACGTTCACGTCATCGCGGCCGACCAAGCGGTTCACGATGGCCTGCACGCGGTCGTAGTCGTCGCGCACCAGTTCACGGGTGACGACCTCGTGCCCGTCGGCCTCGAACGCCGCCGCGATGGCGTCCCCGCTCGGGTCGTCGTCCAGACTCCGCGACGACGACACCGTCACGACGCCCACGCCGACCGCGGCGAGGTCCCCGGCGTGATGGTGCCCGTGGTCGTGATGTTCGTGGTTGTCGCCGTGGTCGTCCTGTCCGTGCCCGTGGTCGTCGTGATGGTCGTTCTGTTCGCCATCGCCGTCTGTCGGTTCGGCGTCGTCCGCGTCGGTCGTGTCGGGGGACTGGGAGTCGGCCATACGGGCCGTGGGGGCGGGCGCGGCATAATACGTGCCATAGAGTTTTGATGCGATGGCGCGAAGACGCCGGGTGTGAAAGCAGTTCAGTTCGCGGAGCACGGCGATAGGGACGTCATCGAGTACCGCGACTTCCCCGACCCGGAGGCAGGCCGGGGCGAGATCGTGGTGGACGTGAAGGCGGGCGCGCTGAACCACCTCGATATCTGGACGCGAAAGGGGATGCCGGGCCTGGACCTCGACATGCCACACATCCCGGGGAGCGACTGCGCGGGCGTCGTCGCGGAGGTCGGGGAGGGCGTGACACGCTTTTCCGAGGGCGACCGGGTCGCGTTGCTCGCGGGCGTGAGTTGCGGGGAGTGCGAGTTCTGTCGGGACGGCGAGCACTCGCTGTGTTCGTCCTACCACATCATCGGCGAGCACGTCCGCGGCGTCCACTCAGAACAGACAGTCGTGCCGGAGGAGAACCTCGTGCCGGTGCCCGAGCACGTGGACTGGGAGACGGCGGCGGCCGCGCCGCTCGTGTTCCAGACGGCGTGGCGGATGCTGCTCACGCGCGGCGAGGTCAGTCCGGGCGAGAAAGTGCTCGTGCTCGGCGCGAGCGGCGGCGTCGGCCACGCGGCCGTGCAGGTCGCGAAGCACGCGGGCGCGGAGGTGTACGCCACCGCGTCCAGCGAGGAGAAACTCACGTACGCCGAGGAGATCGGCGCGGACCACACCATCGACTACGAGGCGAACGACTTCGCGAGTCGGATTCGAGACCTGACCGGGAAGCGCGGCGTGGACGTGGTAGTGGACCACGTGGGCGCGGCGACCTGGCAGGACAGCCTGAAGTCGCTCGCGAAGGGCGGGCGCGTCGTCACCTGCGGCGCGACGACCGGCGGCCGCCCGGAGACGGACATCAACCGCATCTTCTGGAACCAACTGAAAGTCATCGGCTCGACGATGGCGACCCTCGGTGAGGCCGACGACGCCCTCGAAAAAGTGTGGGACGGAACGTTCGAACCGCGGGTTCGGGAGGTCTTGCCGATGAGCGAGACGGCGCGCGCGCACGAACTGCTGGAGAACCGCGAAGGCTTTGGGAAGGTGGTGGTAAAACCCGATAGCGAATACTGATGGCGCACGAACCACAGGAGGCGCAGGCCGAGACGCCGCTCACGGACCGACAGTCGTGGGCGATAATCGCGATGCTCGTGTTCTGCCTGCTCGTTATACCCGGGGCCATACTGCTCGGCGGGACGCTCAGCCCGCTCGGACTGACGTGGATAGATTCGCTGGTCGCACTCCCGATGATTCCCGCGGTCTTGTTCGCGCTCGTGGGCGTCTGGACCGCCGTGCGGCGATAGCTACCAGTCGATGCGTTCTTTGTCCCGCCAGAACGCGCCCGACGGACCCTCGGGTTCGAGCGACGCGAGCCACACCGGCGTCTCCGCGCCCTTCTCGACGGACCGGTCGGCGTCCTCGCCGCCCATGTCGGTCCGGACGTAGCCGGGGCAGACAGAGTTTGCCAGCAAGCCGTTCTCGTTGTACTCGCCGTGCAAGTACGTGGTGAGGCCGTTCAGTCCCGTCTTCGAGACGCGGTAGGCGGGACTGGAGCCGTCCATGTCCGAGAGCGCACCCATTCCCGAGGAGATGTTGACGACGCGCCCGCCGTCGTTCTGGATGAGGAGCGGGACGGCGTGCTTGCAGACGACCATCGGCCCGCGGAGGTTCACCGCGAGCGTGCGGTCGATTTCGGGGGTCGGTTCCGCGACGATGTCGTTCCCGAACTCGCCGACGCCCGCGTTGTTCACGAGGATGTCGAGGCGGCCGACCTCGGAGTAGATGCCGTCGACGGCGGCCTCGATGTCGCCCTCCTGCGTCACGTCGAGGAGGACGCGTTCGGTGTTCTCCGGCGTTTCATTACCTGAACTCCGGGAGCCGGCGTACACTGTCGCGCCCTTCTCCGCGAGACGGCGCGCGATTTCCGCGCCGAGCCCGCGGTTCGCGCCGGTGACGAGCGCGACCTGTCCCGAGAGGTCGTCGTACGTATCGACCATACGGGAGGAGGGGCGGGCGGACACTACTCAGTTTTGGACTGTGACGGTCTCGCGCTCGAAGGCGTCGCCGGTCCACGTCCACGCGCCCACGAAGGGCGGGCGGCCGGCGAGCGACACGAGGAGATACCGATAGTCGGGCCACGCGGCCGCCTCGCGGTCCCGGTCGCTCATCTCGGCGGGACCGGCGGGATGCGAGTGGTAGAACCCCACGACCTCCCGGTCGTGGTCGGCGGCGGTCTCGAAGACGCGGAGCTGTTCGGTCGGATCCATCTCGTACGCGACGCGGGGTGCGTCGGCGACGTTGCGAACGCGGTGGGCGACCGACGCGGTCGCGGTGTCCTCTTCGACGGTGCCGACAAGGATGCCGCAGGCCTCGCGCGGAGCGTCCTCGCGGGCGTGCGCGAGCACGTCGTCGTAGACGCCGCCGCCGAGGACGAGCATACCCAAAGTAGGGGGTGTGGGTGGAAAAGCCTACTCGAAGTCGCGGCGCATCGCGATTTCGAACCACGGACAGAGGTCGATCTGGCGGTACTGTCGGGGGTTCTGGTGGAGGTCCTCGTAGTTCGCCCAGAGGATGCCGCCGACCTCGTCGGGGTCGGGGTCGAGGGTGGTGTCCGAGAGGGTTGCCTGAAGGACGGCGCAGACCTCCCACTCGACGCCGTCGTTCATGTAGTGGCGCTTGTACTCGAATCGGTCGGTGACTTCGAGGTCGTCGTACTGGTCGGGCGAAATCCCCAACTCCTCTTCGAGGCGTTCGCGCGTCGCCTCCTTCTGGCTCTGGCCGTCGACGGGGTGACTGGCGACGGTGCCGTCCCAGCAGGTGTCCCAGAGGCGTTTGCGGGCGGCACGCTGCGCGAGGAGGACGCGGCCCTGTTCGTCGAAGAGGATGCAGGTGAAGGCGCGGTGGCGGATGCCGTCGCCGGTGTGTGCGTCGAGCCGGTTCGCGAGGCCAGTTCGTTCGTCGTCGGGCGTGACCGTGACGACGTCTTGTTCCGCGTTCTCGACTTCCTCCGGCGTGCGTACGTCCGCGTCGGCCGCTGTGTCGCTCATACAGGGGACAGGGAGGGCAGCGGGAATAGAACTTCGGATGTTCAGCCGAGTTTCTCGTCGAGTATCAGGCGCGTCTTCGTCTCCACGACCTCGTCCTGCTCGCGGGCTTTCGTGATGAGTTGGTTCACGCGCGTGGTGTCCGCGGCGTCGACGACGAGGACGATGTCGAGTTCGCCGGAGACCTGCCAGACGAAGTCGACTTCGTCCCAGTCGGTCATGCGGTCGCCGACGGAGTGCGTGTCCACGTCCATCGCGACGGAAACCTCTATCATCGCCTTCACGTTCCCGGTGCGGGTGGAGACGGTGAATCGTTCGATGACGCCGTCGTCGCGGAGTCGGTCGACGCGGTTCCGGACGGTGCCCTCGCTCACGTCGAGCGTGCTCGCGATTTCCGTGTAGGGCGTTCGGGCGTCCCGTCGGAGGATGTCGAGTATCTCCCGGTCGAGGTCGTCCATACGAACGGAACCATCCCCACACCCAATAGATTTGCGAATTTCGTAACTGAGTTACGAAGGTAAGGACTAAGTGCCGTTGGTTCGTTTGAATCTCGTAATGCCGGACGCATACCTCGCGCTCGAAACGGGGGACATCGTCGAAGCCCGCGCCCGCTCACCGGGCCGCGCGCAGGGTGAACTCGTGTTCACCACCGCGTACACGGGCTACGAGGAGTCCCTGACCGACCCCTCCTACGAGGAACAGGTTCTCACGTTCGCCTACCCGCTCATCGGAAACTACGGGGTCCGAGCCGAGCGATTCGAGTCCGACCGCGTCCACCCGAGTTCCGTCGTCGCGCGCGAACTCACCGACGACGTGGCCGAGTGGCTTCAGTCCGAGAACGTGCCCGCCGTCGACCACGTCGACACCCGCGACCTCGTGCTCGACATCCGCGAGGGCGGCGCGATGAAAGTCGGTATCGCCGCCGGTCCCGACGCCAGCCCCGAGGCCGCGAAGGAGGAGCTCGCCGACTGCCCCGGGATGTCCGACATCACGGACATCGGCGCGCAGGTCAGCGTCACCGAACCCGAACACCACCCGGGAAGCGGGCCGAGCGTCGCGCTCGTCGACTGCGGCGCGAAGGGCTCCATCGTGGACTCGCTCGCCGCGCGGAACGCAGAGGTCCACGTCCTCCCCTACGACACGACGCCCGCGGAGGTCCGCGACCTCGACCCCGACATCGTCTTCGTCTCGAACGGCCCCGGCGACCCCGAGAACTTCGAGGCCGCCGAACACCTCGTGGACGACCTCGTCGGCGAGTACCCGTTCGCGGGCATCTGCCTCGGCCAGCAGGTCGTCGCGAACGCCCTCGGCGGGAGCACGGAGAAGATGGCGTTCGGCCACCGCGGCGTGAACCAGCCCGTGCGCGACCTCCGGACGGACAAGGTCGTGATGACGACGCAGAACCACGGCTACACGGTCGCCGAACCCGGCGACCTCGACGTGACCCAGGTGAACGTCAACGACGACACCCCGGAAGGCCTCGAATCGGACGAACTCGACGTCATCACGCGCCAGTACCACCCCGAAGCCCACCCCGGCCCCCACGACTCCCTGGGCTTCTTCGACGACGTGCTCGACCTCGCGGAATCCCGCGCGCCCGTCAGCGCCGACTGACTCGTTATTCGCCGTCGAGCGGGTCGCCGCGCCGGTCGATTCGCGTGGCCGGCAGTCCCGCGCGGTCGGCGTGTTCGCGAACTGCTGCTTCGTTCTCGGCCCGGTAGTGACAGAACGTTCCGGCGACGTTGCCGTCCTCGGTTTTCATCACTTCCGAGTCGACCCATTCGATGCCGACGCCTTCGTCGCGGAGCGCCTGCAGTGCCTCGCCGGACTGTTCGCCGGCCGCGTCGAGTTCTGCGTCCGTGATCGGTTCGTCGAGTTCGCGGAGGATGAGGAAGTCCTCTAGCTCCTGTTCATTCGCGGACATCCCATCGGATGGTGAAAAACGAGATATATAAATTGTCGGGTGGGTCCGGGCGGCAGGTCGTGAAAACGCGCCCAACACGACCGCACGCCGCTCGGAGCGGGGTCGTTGCTGTGGCGCGTCGAATCGTGAATCGGAGGACGCGGGGCGTTACTCGCGTGCGCCCCAGTCGGTGTGGGTGATGGGGCGGTCCGAGACGGGGAGGACGTCGAGGTCGTCGTCGCGGTGTGCGAGCGCCTCCACAGCGGCCGCGGCGGACGCGACCGTGGAGAAGTAGGGAACGTCCTCGCGGACCGCGGTGCGGAGGTGGTCGGGGTCGTCCGTGACGAGCAGGTCGATTTCGCCCGTGCGGAGCGCCTCGTTCACGTCCGCGAACGCGGTGACCTCGTAGTACTCCTCGAAGCCGTCGAGGTCGAGGTCGACGACGGCCGTCGCACCGGGAGCGGGGAGCGTGTTCCCGGCTGCCGACTGAGCCTTCTCGTAGGCCTTCCCGAAGGACCGCGCGGTCCCCATGACTTCGCCCGTGCTCTTCATTTCGGGGCCGAGGCGGGGGTCGCTGCCTTCGAGGCGGTCGAAGGGCAACACGACCTCCTTCACGCTGTACTGCTCGGGGACGCCCTCGTCGACGCCGAGGTCGCTGAGGGAGTGCCCGGCCATCACCTTCGCCGCGAGTTTCGCGATTGGGACGCCGGTCGCCTTCGAGACGAACGGCACCGTGCGCGAACTCCGCGGGTTCGCCTCCAGGACGTAGACTTCGCCGTCCTGAACTGCGAGCTGGACGTTCAGCAGGCCCACGGTGTCGAGGGCGTCCGCGATGTCCTCCGTGACCTCGCGGACGCGGGCGAGCGTGTCGGCGTCGAGGCTGCGGGGCGGAATCACACAGGAGGAGTCGCCGGAGTGCACGCCGGCCTCCTCGACGTGCTCCATCACGCCGCCGATGAGCACGTCCTCGCCGTCCGATACTGCATCGACGTCGAGTTCGACGGCGTCCGCGAGGAACTCGTCCACGAGAATCGGTTTCTCGGGGCTGACACGGACGGCTTCCTCGATGTACTCGATGAGTTCGTCGTCGTCGTACACGACCTCCATCGCGCGTCCGCCGAGCACGTACGACGGCCGGACGAGCACCGGATAGCCGATGTCGTGTGCGAGGTCGAGCGCCTCGTCTTTCGACGTGGCGCTCCCGCCGGTCGGCTGGCTGATGCCGTACTCGTCCATCAGCGCGTTGAACCGGTCGCGGTCCTCGGCGAGGTCCATCGCGTCCACGCTCGTCCCGACGATATCCGCATCCAATCCGCGGCGGTCGATTTCGTCCTGGAGCGGGTCCGCGATGTTGACGGAGGTCTGGCCGCCGAACTGCACCATCACGCCGTCCGCGTTCGTCGCTTCCACCACGTCCGCGACTTCCTCCGCGGTGATGGGTTCGAAGAACAGGCCGTCGCTCGTGTCGTAGTCGGTGGAGACGGTTTCGGGGTTGTTGTTCACGACGTGCGCGTCGATTCCCTCCTCGCGGAGCGCGCGCACCGCGTGCACCGAACAGTAGTCGAACTCGACGCCCTGGCCGATGCGGATGGGGCCGCCGCCGACCACCACGACGCTGCGCTCGTCCTCATCCACGACGAGTTCGCCCGCGGCCGCGTCGCCCTCGAACGGTCCGCTGAACCACTCGGGCTTCCGCGACGAGTAGTAGTACGGCGTCTGCGCGGCGAACTCCCCCGCGCACGTGTCCACCTGCTTGTAGGTGCGGCCGGGGACGTCCTGTTCGACGCTGTCGATGGTCGCGCCCGCGCCGTCCGTGACGGCGTCGTTCTCCTCCGCGGGAAGCCAGGACGCGTTCGCGTCCGCGAACTCGCCGCCCGCGAGCGCTTCGATTTCGTGGTTCGTGAACCCGGCGGTGGCGGCGCTCGTGAAGTCGCCGTTCTGCGCGTCCGCGGCGGCGTCCGCGATGTTCGCGTAGCGCTCCACGTACCACTCCGCGATGTCCGTCAGTTCCACGACGTCCGCGACGGTGTATCCGCGGTCGAACGCCTCAAACATCGCGTACGGCCGGTCGGGCGTCGGACGTTCGAGGTAGTCGACTTCGAGCGCGTCGTCGGAGAGGTCGGCCCAGTCCACGGCGGGGTCGTACTCCGAACTCCGCAGGGCCTTGAGGAGGCTCTCCTCGAACGTTCGTCCGATGGACATCGCCTCCCCCGTGGACTTCATGGCGGTGCCGAGTTCGAAGTCCACTTCGGGGAACTTGTCCTTGGGCCACCGCGGAACCTTCGTGACCACGTAGTCGATGGCGGGTTCGAACGCGGCCGTGGTCTGGCCCGTGATTTCGTTCGTGATTTCGTGGAGGCGCTTGCCGAGCGCGACCTTCGCGGTGACGCGCGCGATGGGGTAGCCGGTCGCTTTCGACGCCAGCGCGGACGACCGGGAGACGCGCGGGTTCACTTCCACGACCCGGTACTCGCCGCCCGGCGTGCCGTTGTCGTGCCACGCGAACTGGATGTTACACCCGCCTTCGATGCCGAGGTCGCGGATGACTTCGAGCGCGGCGTCCCGCATCTCCTGGTGGCCCTCGTCCGGGATGACCTGACTGGGCGTGACGACCGTGGATTCGCCGGTGTGGATGCCCATCGGGTCGATGTTCTCCATGTTGCAGATGATGATGCAGGAGTCGCCGGCGTCCCGCATCACCTCGTACTCCAGTTCCACCCAGCCCGAGATGGATTCCGTGATAAGGACCTCGGAGTTCCGGGAGAGGCGGAGGCCGCTGCGCACGCGCTTCTTGAGCTCCTCCATCTCCTGGACGACGCCGGACCCGCTCCCGCCGAGCGTGTACGTGGTGCGGGAGATGACCGGAAGCCCGCCGACTGCGTCCACGGCGTCCTCCACGCGGTCAGCGATGTCGTCCTCGTTCAGGGCTTGGAGGGATTCGCCCTCGTCGAGGCTGATGGTCGTTGATTTCGGGACTGGCTGGCCGAGGTCGTGCATACGCTGACGGAAGAGGTCGCGGTCCTCCGTCGCGTAGATGGTGTCGAGCGGCGTTCCCATGACGTCCACGTCGTACTCGTCGAGCACTCCCTCCTCCGCGAGTTCGGCGGTGACGTTCAGGCCCGTCTGTCCGCCGAGTCCCGCGATGACGCCATCGGGGTTCTCCTTGGCGATAACCTCCGCGATGGCCTCCGTCGTGATGGGTTCGATGTACACCGCGTCCGCCATCTCGGGGTCGGTCATGATGGTCGCGGGATTGGAGTTCACGAGGACGACTCGGGCGCCCTCCTCCTGAAGCGCGCGGCACGCCTGCGCGCCGGAGTAGTCGAACTCAGCCGCCTGTCCGATCTGTATCGGGCCGCTCCCGATGAGGAGCACGGTCCGGTCGTCACTCATACTACCCAAATTCAGTTCGGTCATCGTAATAAGTCCGACGAAAAACTACGCCACTCGAAATTCGATTACGAAAATCGAAACCGTTGGCGGAGCCGACGGTCGCACGGCTCTCCAACACGCGACCATCGAGAGAAGAACGCCGCGTTACGCCTCCCAGTCCCGCTCCGCCCGGTATTCGTCCACGAACGCGGCCACGTCGAACGACGCCATCTCCGCTTCGAACTCCGCTTCAGCCCCCTCGCTCTCGGCGTGGCTCACCGCGTGATCCATCAGTTCCACGACGAGTTCGACCACGTACTCGTGGAGCGTCCGGGAGTCGAAGTCGAACACCCAGAGCAGCGCGTACCCGACTTCGCCCTCCGCGCTCGCGTCGTACGTCGCCACCTCGTCCGGCACCTGCTCCATCACCGCGCCCATCAAGTGCGGAGTGCCGAACTCCTCGAACGCGTCGTCCTCGGCGGGTTCGACCGCGGTTTCGAGCACGTCGACGATGGACTCGGGGAGGAACCGGCCCGGCGGATGCATGTCCATCACGACCGCGTGCGAGTCGCCACAGGCGCAGTCGTACTCGCGCATCCCGAGGTCGAACGCCGTCGGCGGCACGCGCTCCCCACAGGGGAGCTCGACCAGTCCGTCGCTCGCGCCGCCGTCGCCCCCATCGCCGCCGTCGTCGTCCGGTACGCGGGGTTCAGCCATACGGGAGTGTGGCGCGCGAACGCGGGTAAGCCCTCCGCATGGCGGGCCGGGACAACCTTCATCCGCGCGTGCGGTGTCCTCCGAGTATGGCCGCCATCGAGATAGACCAACTGACCAAGCGGTACGGCGACCTCGCCGCCGTCTCCGACCTCACGCTCAGCATCGACTCCGGGGAGGTGTTCGGCTACCTCGGACCGAACGGCGCGGGGAAGACCACGACCATCCGCATCCTGCTCGGTCTCCAGTCCCCGACGACGGGCACGGCGTCCGTGCTCGGCCACGACATGACCGTCGAGTCCCAGCGCCTCGACGCCCTCGAACGCGTCGGCTACCTCCCGTCGAACCCGCGATTCGACGAGCAGAGCACCGGCCGCGAGGTGCTCGACCTCCACGAATCCATCAAAGGCGGGGAGCGCCGCGACGAACTCCTCGACCTCTTCACGCCGCCGGTCGAGCGCGAGATACGCGAGTACTCGACGGGGAACGTCCAGAAACTCGGACTGGTGCAGGCGTTCATGCACGACCCGGACGTGGTCGTGATGGACGAACCCACGTCCGGCCTCGACCCGCTTCTCCAGGAGCGGTTCAACGAGTTCGTCCGGGACGAGCGCGAGCGAGGGACGACGATGCTGTTCTCCAGTCACGTCCTCAGCGAAGTGCGGCGGGTGTGCGACCGCGTGGGCGTGCTCCGCGAGGGCGAACTCGTCACCGTGGAGGACGTGCACGACCTGCTCGACCGCAGCGGGAAGCACATCCGACTGCGGGTGGCGGGCGACCCGCCCGAGGACGCCTTCGACTTGGACGGCGCCTCCGAGGTGTCCCGGTGGCGGGACGGCGGAGAGACCGCGTTCTCCTTCACGTTCACGGGGGACGTGAACGACCTCGTCGCCGAGTTCGGGGCGTACGACCTCCGCGAACTCGACGTGGAGGAAGCACCCCTGGAGGACGTGTTCCTGACGTTCTACGGTGAGAGCGATGCTTGAGCTCGCGCGGTACGGCGCGCGAAAGCGCGTCCGCGGAGCGCTCGCACTCTCCGTCGGATTGTCGGCGTTCAGCGTGCTGTACGCCGCGTTCTACCCCTCCATCGCGACCGGGTTCGACGTGTCGGAGTACGTGGATGCGCTCCCGCCCGTGTTCGTGGAGGCGTTCGGCCTGCGCGCGTTCGGCACCATCGAGGGCTTCCTCGCGACCGAACTCTACCACTTCGCGTGGATAATACTGCTCGGCGTCTACCTCGCGTACAGCGCCGCCGGCCTCGTCGCGGGCGACGTGGAATCGGAGCGCATGGACATTTTGCTCGCGCTTCCGGTGTCCCGGGGGCGCGTCGTCACCGAGAAGTACCTCGCGGTCGTTCCCGATATCCTCCTCGTGAACGCCGTCGTCGCCGCCGTTACGTGGCTCGCGACGCACGCCATCGGCTACCCGGTCGCCGCGACAGACCTCATCGCCGTCCACCTGCTCTCAATCCCGTACCTCCTCACGTGCGCGGCTATCGGGCTGGCGTTCAGCGTCGCCGCGAGTCGCGCGAGCGTCGCCCAGCGCGGCGCGATGGCGACCGTGTTCGGCCTGTTCCTGTTCGAAACCGTGGTCTCCGCGACGGACTACGCGTGGCTCGGCGCGGTCGCGCCGATGCGGTACTTCGACCCGACCGCGATACTCGCAGAGAACACGTACGACTTCCTCGCGGCCGCCATCCTGCTCGCAGCCACCGTCGTCTTGGTCGCCGCGAGCGCCCAGTACTTCCGCCGGCGCGACGTCTAAGGCCAGTCGTCGCGCTCCTCGGCCTCGAACACGTCCTCCGATTCCTCCTCGTCAGCGAGCTCCCAGTCCGCGGCCGACGCGGCGTCCTCGACGGCGAGGTACTCCCAGCCGACCTCGGCGGCAAGCGCCTCGTCCGCGTCGCTCGTGCCGACGAACACGTGGCGTTCGGTGTCGAACTGGTCTTTCACGGACGCGAGGCTCTCCTCCTTGCCCTTCGGGCCGCTGAAGAAGTCCTGGCGGATGCGGCGTTTGCGCGTGAAGTTCGTGACGACGTACGTCGGTTCGTCGCTCACGACGCCGACGTACTCCGTCCACTGCCGGGCGTCCGCGAACGCCGTCCCGGGCTTCGCGAGTGCCTGGAGCGCGGACAGTTCGAAGGCGAGCGTCATGTCCCCGCTGCCGCCGCTCATGCTCATGGCGAAAACGTGGGGGGAGCGCGGGGAAAACGCCTTCGTTTCACTCCGCGACGGAGATGCGGTAGTAGCCGGTGTACTTCACGATTTCGCCGTCCTCCAGCGCGGTCGGGGCGTCGAGTGTGACCGGGTCGCCGTCGACCGCGCCGGGGAGTGCGTGCTGTACGTCGGAGTCGAGTTCGTCGAAGTCGCGGACGCGAGCGTCCTGCGGGACGCCGTCCGCGCGTTCGAGTCGCACTGTCGGATTCATGTTGGTACACCAGCCACCACGGGCTATGCTAGTCAATGACAGACAAGAATATAAGGATTACTGTAGTCGCAAAACCCGACCATAGACTCGAAGGACCGAACGCGAGAACTGAACCGTCGACAGCGCGGGAGAACGGAAGATAACGGAACGACAGAGCAGGGACGTTAGAAGTCGAGGTCGTCGAGGTCGAAGTTCTCCTCGAGGAGAACGTCCTTCTGGTCTGCGACCTGCGCTTCCTCGCGGATGAGCTGTTTGTACTTCGACTGCGGAGCGAGGTTGCCGATGAGGACGCCGCCGATGAGCTTGCCGTCCTTGAACGTGAGGCGGCGCCACTCCTGGTCGTCGTACGTGCGCTCGCACTCGTCGTCACCGAGTGCGGGGAAGCCGAAGGAGAGGAAGGGGAAGTCGAAGTGCGTGATGGAGTACGAGGACACCCAGCGGAACTCGTCGACGTCTTCTTCCACGTCGTTGGCGGCCATCGCCTTCGCCGCGACGGAGCCCTGCTGTTTCGCGGAGCCCCAGGAGCCGTTCTGCGCGTGGTCTTCCAGCACCACGTCGTAGAACTCCGTGATGTCGCCCGCGGCGAACACGTCCTCGACGCCGGTGCGCATGTACTCGTCCACGATGATGCCGGTCTCGATGTCGAACCCGGCGTTCTGGATGAACTCCACGTTGAAGTCCAGGCCGATGGCGACGCCCGCGAACTCGGAGTCGTAGCGCTCGCCGTTCGAGTCGATAGTTTCGACGACGTTCCCGTCGTCGTCCGTGACGAACTCGCTCGCGCCGGAGTCGAAGACGGGCGTGACGCCCTTCTCGTCGAGGGCGTCGTGGATGATGTCCGCGCCGTCCTGGCTGAGCGCGTACCGCCACCAGCGGTCGCCGCGCATCAGGTAGTGGGCGTCCACGCCCTGCGCGGCGCAGATGGCGGCGAGGTCGATGCCGAGCAGGCCCGCGCCGACGATGACGCCGGTGTCCGCTTCCTCGGCGTCCTCGCGGATGCGGCGCGCGTCCTGGAACGTCCAGAAGTGGTGGACGCCGTCCGCGTCACTCCCCGGAACGGGGAGCTGGACGGGCGTGCCGCCGGCGGCGACGAGGAGTTTGTCGTACGCCAGCGTCTCGCTCTCGTGCGTGTACACCTCGTGAGCGTCGGTGTCGATGTCCGTGACGAGCGTGTTCAGCTTCAGGTCGATGTCGCGCTCGTCGTACCACTCCTCGTCGTGGATAGAAATCGGTGCTTCCGGGAGTTTTCCCTTCGCGAACTCCTTGATGAGAATGCGATTGTAGAGGGGTTCGCCCTCGTCCGTGACGACAGTGATGTCGGCGTCCGGATCCGCCTCGCGGAGTGTCTCGGCGGCGGAACTCCCCGAAATCCCGTCCCCGATTATCACGTACGACTCGGTCATACCGAGAGTGTCGTATTCGGGGTTAAAGTGGGTTGCTATCCGCCTACGATGCCGGCACGAGTTGCCGGATACGGCCGTGCGTGGCGCGGAACCCCGCGATTTAGGTGTGCGTGCGTCCATGAGGGAAACATGAAGATAGCGCAGAACGTCCGGCACTTCGCGACGAAGCAAGCGCTCACGCTCCCCGTCGTCTCCGAGCGGATGCACGACTGGCTCGTCGACCTGCACGTCGACGTGTTCTTGGAGAAGGCGGACGACGACCGCACGGAGGAGCGCCGTGCGCACCTGGAGGCGTTCTTCGACGCGACCATCGACATGTACCTCGCGGCGCTGAACGCGGGCTACGCGGAGGCCGAGGCCCGCGAAATCACGCACGTCGTCGGGTCGTTCGACTTCTACACGAAGGGCTGGACGGAGATGATGGAGTTCCCGGCGAGCGAGGTCGAGGACCACTACGCGCGCTACAGGGAGTTCTTCGACGCGCACGACATCACGGTGGAGGACCCGCTCGGCGAGTTCGCGCCCGCGGACGGCCTGCCGGACGCGCCCGCGACGCCGGAGAAACTGGAGGGCGGCGAGTTCTCGAACGCCGAGGCCGGGTACGCTGACGACGTGTACGTGAAGACGGCGGACGGCGACGTGAAGAAGGGCGACCGAAGCGACGAGATAGACGCCTAGGCGAGTCGGCGGAGGGCGTCGCTTCCGCCGTCGACGAGCGGCGTGCCGTGGCCGGTGCAGGCGACGGCGAAGTCGGGAGCGCGGGCGGCGAGGTCGCGGATGCTCGCGCGAACGTCGTCCGTGTCGTGGCTGAGATACCACGGGCTCGGGTCGAGTTCGCCCCCGGATTCCCGGACGAGGTCGCCGAGGAACGCGACGTCGAGCGTTTCGCCGACGTACGCGACGTGGCCCGGGGTGTGGCCGGGCGTGTGGTAGGCGGTGAAACTACCGATTGTATCCCCATCCCGGATGGGTTCGACGTGCGCCGACGGCGGCGCGGTGAGCACGCCGGCGAGCCGCTGGAACGCCCCCTTCCGGTCGAGGAGGCTCGGTTTCTCGCGGCCCGCGACGAGGTCGGCGTCGCGTTCGCCCGCGTAAATGGTGGCGTCGAGGCCCTTGAGGTTCGGGAGACCGCCGACGTGGTCGATATCGTAGTGCGTGACGAGGACGTGGTCGATGTCGGTCACGGCGTGTCCGGCGTCCGCGACGGCGGTTGCGATGTCGTCGGCGTGCCACGGCATTCCCGCGTCGACCAGCGTGAGTTCGTCGTCCGCGACGAGGTAGGCGTTCGTGCCGGAGAGGTCGATGTGCCAGACGCCGTCCGCGAGTTCGCGCACCATACCACGGCTGGGGGCGCGAGGAGGAAAAGCCGTTCGCGCGTCCTACTCGACGCGGAGGTCGCTGAGGACGTGGTCGTCGAGGGCGTCCCGGACGACTTCGCGGGTGTCGTCGCCGAGCGTGATGTGCTGGGAGCGCGCGCCGTCCATCGTCGCGCGCAGGAGGCGCGCGGTGCGCTCGGGGTCGACGTCGTGGAAGACGCCCTGTTCGATGCCGTCCTCGATGGTGTCGGCGAGGACGGCGCGGAGGAACTCCTCGTTCGCCGCGAGCTGGTCGCGGTACGCGGGTTCGTGCGGGGCTTGCGCGCGGAGTTCGAGGAACGCGCGGCCGAAGTCGGTCTGGTCGCTGTCGTTCTGTCCGAAAAGGAGGCGGTCGACGATGAGGTCGAGGCGTTCGGCGGGGTCGTCGGCGTCGAGCGCGTCGAGTTTGTCCTCGAATCGCTCGGTGAACGTCCCGAGGAAGGACGTGATGAGGTCCTGTTTGGTGTCGTAGTGGTAGTGGAGGAGGGACTTGCTGACGCCGGCCTCGTCGGCGATGGCCTGCATGGTGAGGTCGGCGAAGCCGTGGTCGCAGAGCGCGTGGTAGGTCGCCCGCAGTATCTCCTCCTTCGTCTCACTCATTGACTGACCAGTTAGTCAGCCAGCGGGAAAAGTCCACCGGTCCGACCGCTATTTCTCGCCCACAATTCGGTCCGCGCATTCGTAGCCGGCAACGATACCGCCGTTGAGGCTGCGTTCAGGGTACTGGGCGCGACTCGCCATCCCCGCGTAGTAGACGCCGTCCGCGACCGCCTCGGAGAGGTCGTAGGGAACGACCATGTCGAGGTAGCCGCGCTCGTACACGGGTGCCGTCCGCGGGTTCCTCGTGGTTCGAATCCAGTTCACGGAGTCACGGTCGAACTCCGGGAACAGCTCCTCGATGCCGGAGAGCCAGCGCTCCTCGACCTCGTCGTCATCCATTCCCCAAATGTCTTCCTCGGGGCTCTGAATGTACTTCGGGACGTAGAGGAGGTGTTCGCCGCCGTAGTTCGACGCGGGGATGAAGTTCGTGTGCTCGATGAGCGCGCCGAAGGGCGCGTCGTCGCCGATGTTCAGCCAGTACGTGTCGGTGAGGGACTCGTCCATCGAAATCACCGAGCAGACGGTGCCCTGGAACTCGATATTGCACTCGTAGCCGGTGAGCGCTTCGAGCACGTTCGGCATCGCTGCCACGACCACGTCGTCCACGTCGTGCGTCTCCGCCTCGCCCGCGACGTCGACGGAGAGCGAGTCGACCGCGCCGTCCGCGAACTCGACGCCGGTGACGCGCGCGTTCGTCGCGATGTTCTCCCGTCCGACGTCCGCGACGAGGCGGTCGAGTAGTTGCCCGAATCCGCCGTCGAGGTAGCCGAGCGGTTCGCCGCGGAGGAGGTCGCGTTCGCCCCGGAATTTGATGCGGCCGAGCAGCCACGCGGCGGACACGTCCTCCTTGCGACTGCCGAACTTCGCGTTCAGGAGGGGTTCGAAGAAGTTCTCGTAAACGCCGCGAGTGGTGTGTTCGAGCAGGAACTCCTTTATCGGGACGTCCTCGAAGTCCTCCAGGTTCTCGTACGAGTCGAACGAGGGGATGCCGCCGCGCACGTCGACTTCGAGCGTGAGCATCGCGAGGCGGAACGTGTCGTAGAGGCTGAGGTGGGGATACGCGAGTATCTCCCATGGCTTGTCGAGCGGGTGGACGGTGCCGTCCATGTAGTAGGCGTTCTTCCCGATTGGCCAGTGGAGGTCGTCGGAGAGCCCGAGGTCGTCGATGAGGTCGACGATGGTCTCCTCGCTCGCGGAGAGGTGGTGGTAGTACTTCTCGATTGGGTCGCCGGCCGTTTCGTAGGTCGCGGCCAGCCCGCCGAGCGCGTCCGACGCCTCAAACACGCGCACGTCCTCGCCGTGCTTCTGGAGCCGTCGGGCGGCCGCGAGACCCGCGATACCGCCGCCGACGATACCGATCATGCCCCGTACTCCGCGAGGGGCGCGGTTTACGGTTACGGTTGGACCGGCGCGCCCGCCGCCCTGGAACACCCGCTAGTCTTTTCCCCCCGCCTTCGCTACTCCGTGCCATGATTACGGTACGGGCGCCCGCGACGAGCGCGAACTTGGGGAGTGGCTTCGACGTGTTCGGGGTGGCGCTCGACCGGCCCGCAGACCGCGTCACCGTCGAGCGCGCGGAGACGACGACGCTCGAAGTCGAGGGGTACGGGAGCGACTACATCCCGACCGACCCCGCGCGGAACACGGCGGGCGTGGTCGCGCGGGAACTCGACGCCCCCGCCCATATCACCATCCAGAAGGGCGTGCGCCCCTCCTCCGGACTGGGGTCGTCCGCCGCGAGCGCCGCCGCCGCCGCCGTCGCATTGAACGAACTCTACGACTGCGGGCTCAGCCAGGAGGAACTCGTCCGCGTCGCCGCCGAAGGGGAAGCCGCCGTCTCCGGCGAAGCGCACGCGGACAACGTCGCGCCCGCCATCCTCGGCGGATTCACCATCGTCCGCGACGACGGAATCACCAGCATCCCCACGGACGTGTCGCTCGTCGCCTGCCTCCCCGAAATCGTCGTCTCGACCCGGGACGCCCGGCGCGTCGTCCCCGACTCCGTCGCCATCGAAGACCTCGTCGACACCGTCGGGAGCGCCGCGACCCTCACCGCCGGCTTCGAGCAGGACGACCCCGTGCTCGTCGGCCGCGGCATGCGCGAACACGTCGTCACGCCCGCCCGGGCCGCGCTCATCGACGGCTACGCGCGCGCCGTCGACCACGCCAAAAAAGCCGGCGCGACCGGCGCGACCATCTCCGGGTCCGGCCCGAGCGTCCTCGCCGTCTGCTATCCCGGCCGCCAGCGCGAGGTCGCGTCAGCGCTCGTCGATGGCTTCGAGAGAGAAGGTGTGGACGCCCGTGCCTACCAGTCCGGCGTCGGCACCGGCGCGGAAATCTTGTAACCAAACCGACTCGACGTTTTTTATGCAGAGGTTTCGTATTCGGATTCATGTCCCTCCAGCGACGGGAACTACTCGCAACCGGACTGCTCACACTCGCCGGGTGTAGCGCGCTCGGCCGAACCGACGACGCCAGTGACGGAGTCGACGGAGCAGCAATGTGGGAGTCGTACGGCCGAACAGCGACGCATCGGGCGAGCTACGCCGCGGGTTCCGTTCCGTCACGTCCACCCGAAACTGAGCAGTCGTACAGCCTTCAGGGGTCGGTCGCCACGTCGCCGGTCGCCGACGAGAACCGTCTCGTCGTCGGTGACGAGGCAGGCGTGCGTCTCGTTCCATTCGAGGGAGGCGCGTTCGCGCGGCGAATCGAGACAGCGAGTGCGGTCGCCGCGACGCCGTGTCTCGACGGTGAAACAGTGTACGTCCCGACGGAAGGCAGGCAGGACGAGACGGATACGGCTCGCGTTTCAGCGATGACGGAGAGCGAGGGAACGCTGTGGGAGACGCCGCTCTCCGCTGACAGCGTGACGATGCCGGCGCTCGGGGATGACACGGTGTTCGTGCGGTCCGCGGAGGCGTACCTCGCGCTCGACGCCGACTCGGGCGAGGTGCGCTGGCGGAACACGGACGCCGACCGCATGCCGAAGGACAGCTTTCTGGAGTTCGAGAACGTCGGGCCGGCGGTCGGCGACGGCGTCGTGGTGTTCCCCGACGCGGCCGGGATTACCGCCGTGGACTCAACGAACGGGAACATCACCTGGCGGCAAACACTCCAGAAAGTCAGGTCGTGTCCCGTAATCGTCGACGAAACCGTCTACGTCTCCGACGTGCGGTCGGGCGTGCACGCGTTCGACGCCGCGACCGGCGACCGGGAGTGGCAGTGGCCGGCGACGGGGTGTTGGTCGCCGCCGGCGGTGGCGCACGGCCGCGCGTACGTGACAGACCCCTCCGACATCGTTGCGCTCGACGCGAGTACCGGCGATGTCGCGTGGCGGATGGGCGAACACGGACTGCACGGCTCGGTGCACTCGGGAATCAGCGTCGTCGGAGACGCGATTCTCGCGAGTTCTCGGGGATTCGGGCTGGCGAGCGTTCGAACGGAATCGAGCGACCGGGACGCCGGCACGATAGCGTGGTCGCTCGCGGGGGACGGCTTCAATACGCCGATAGCGGTCGGTGACCGACTCGCGTTCGTCGACTACGCCGAGGGAGAGCCGTCGCTCCGCGTGCTGCGGTGAACGCCGTCGCGAAAAGAAATTCGACCGCGTTAGTTCCCGCGGCCCTGCAGCTTCTCCTCCTCGGGGAGGTCGACGTTCGCCTCGCCCTTCATCCCGCTCCCGATGTTGGAGGCGATTTCCATGAGGCGTTCAGGGTCGTCGTAGTTGTTGACGGCGTCGACGATTGCGCGCCCCATCTTCTCGGGGTCCTCTGCGCCGAAGATTCCGCTGCCGACGAAGATACCGTCGCACTCGTGGTGCATCATCAGCGCGGCGTCCGCGGGCGTCGCGATGCCGCCCGCGGCGAAGTTCACGACGGGAAGCCGCCCCATTTCGGCGGTCTCGTGCACGAGGTCGTTCGGGGCTTCGTGCTCGCGCGCCCACATCTCGCGCTCCTCGTAGTTCATGCCCTCCAGCTTCCGAATCGCGCTCTTGATGGTGCGCTGGTGGTGGACGGCCTGATTCACGTCGCCCGTCCCCGCTTCGCCCTTCGTGCGAATCATCGCCGCGCCCTCGTGGATGCGGCGCAGCGCTTCGCCGAGGTTGCGCGCGCCGCAGACGAACGGCGCGGTGAAGTCGCGCTTGTCGATATGATACTTGTCGTCCGCGGGCGTGAGCACCTCGGACTCGTCGATCATGTCCGCGCCCGCGACCTCCATGATTTCGGCTTCCTTCCGGTGGCCGATGCGGACCTTCCCCATCACCGGGATGGACACCTCGTCGATGACCTCCTGAATCCCGCTCGGGTCGGCCATCCGCGCGACGCCGCCGCGCTTCCGGATGTCCGCCGGCACCGCTTCGAGGTGCATCACCGCGACCGCGCCCGCGTCCTCCGCGATGCGCGCCTGTTCGCGGTTCACCACGTCCATGATGACGCCGCCCTTCTGCATCCGCGCGAACCCGCGCTTCACGAGGTCGGTTCCTCGCTTCAACTCCTCGATGTCGGTCTCTTCGCTCATACACGGGACTTCCGCCGGGAGTGCCTTAACGAGTCTGGTTGCCCACACCACGGACCGCAAACCCACCACTTCGCTGGGCGCAGCCTCACGGCTGAACCAACGCAAACTAACGTTCGCTGGGTTCAGTCTGGCAACTGAACCGCAGATGCTTTGATGGCGTCCGCCGATTCCCCGGTATGACGATTCCGGCGCGCAACGACCTCCCGTGGTACGTCGCGCCACTCCCGGACGCCCTGGAGGATCTCGCGTTCCGCCTGCTCCCGGTTATCGTGCTCGTGAACCTCGTCGGGACCGCGTTCGGGTTCTGGTACTACCGCTTCCAGCTCGAAACCACGCCGCTGCTCGCGTGGGTAGTCGTCCCCGACAGCCCCGTCGCCACGCTCTTCATCGGGCTGTCGCTCGCCGCGTATCGGCTGGACTGGGACGCGGAGTGGCTGCACGCGCTCGCCTTCTTCGGCTGCATCAAACTCGGCCTGTGGACGCCGTTCGTCCAGTTGGTCGTGAACGGCCAGGGCGAACTCTGGTGGGCGATGTACTGGTTCCTCGTCCTGAGCCACGCCGCGATGGCCGTCGAGGCGTTCGCCATCCACCGCTACGCGTCCTTCTCGGTGCCCGCGGTCGCGGTCGCCGCGGGCTGGTACTGGTTCAACGACGTGGTGGATTACGTCGCACCCCTCGTGGGCGACTTCCACCACACGACGCTCCGCGCGGAGTACGTCGCCGGCGCTATCGACCACTCGGTTCGCGCGCACGACCTCGCCGCCGTCGCCGCCGTCACCCTCACGCTGCTCGCGACCTTCCTCGCGCTCGCGACGAGAGCCGAGAAGCTGAAACGGCGGAACTGAAACGAAGAAGCTGAATGAGAGAGTACCCGCGGAATCAGTCGTTTTCGTGGGCGCGCACCCAGAGTTCGCCGATGCGGGAGAGGCGAGTGCGGTGGGATTTGCCTTCGCGTTCCTGTTCGATGTAGCCCTTCCCGCCCGGCCCCAAGCGGTCGACGTTGTAGATGACTTTCGAGCGGAAGGAGTCCGTGTACTCCTCTCCTAGGTCGCTCGCGAGGGTTTCTGCGAGGTCGCTGACGCTCGCGAACTCGCCGTGTTCGCCGAGGGTGAACAGGACGAGTTCCTCGAACGGCTTGACGTTCGAGAACGACGCGACGGGGATTTCGACGACGTGCCGGCCGTCGATTTCCTTCGCGCCGATGGTGGTTCCGCGTTCGTCGAACTCGTCGAGGAGGGCGCGCGCGCTCTCCACGCGCTCCGCGATTCGACCGTCGTCCACGTCGCCGGCGTCGAGGTCGGAGAGCAGGTCGATTTCCTTCCGGAGTTCCTCCGCGAGTTCGGTTTCGAGGTACTTCTCGGGGGCCGTGTAGTAGGTGTGGATGCGCGAGCGGTCCTCCTCGCGTTCGACCGCGAGCGAGTGCGCGGCGGTCGCGAACGCGAAACTCACGGTCCGCGGCATCGACGCGATGTTCACCCAGACCTCGCCGCCGGCGTCGAGTTCGTCGGCGATGAGGTCGAACGCCTGCGCGAACGCGGCGTCGTAGTCGTACACGTCGCGCACCGACACGCGGTCGGTCTCGGCGCCGAGGAGGTTCTCGAAGTCCTGTTCGAGTTTCTCCGCGAGGTGCTGGGAGTACTCGACGTTCGCCTCGCTCCCGACCGCGCCCTCCAAGAGCACCACTCGGTCCACGTCAAGGCGGTCGCGGACGAGCGGCGCGATGAGCCGGTCGTAGTCGAACCCGACCGGGATGACGTGCGTCTGCATACTCTCGAGTGGGGTCGTGAACGGCAAAAGACTACTCGTCGGCGCTCGACGAGTGGGGTATGTCTCGGTGGTTGCAGTCGGGGTTGCGGCGGGACGTATGCATTACAATCGCCAGCCTGGACGACCCGACGGTGAGCGGGGTGAAGCGAGCGCTCGAAAAGCAGTACGAGACCCGGGTGCGGCCGAAGACGTTCCACGGCGCTATCGACGGTCTGGAGTCGCAGGGCGTAGTGGTGCGGACGGCGGACGGGGCGCGCGAGCGCATCCGTCTGACGGAGACCGGAGAGAACGGTATCCGCGAACAGTTCGAGTGGATGTCCGACGCACTCACGGATTGAAGAAAATTATTCTCCGACATCGACTATCGAACGTATAGACACAATCTTTTTGAGGTATTGAATCGTCGGGGTCGAGTACACGGATGTCCGAAAAGCGAAGTATCCCAGTATCGTCGGTGTTAGACAGGATTCCCGTCGGCAGGTTCCACCGCCGCCTCCTCGCCATCTGCGGGACGGCGTGGGCGTTCGACGGCATGGAAGTCATCCTCATCAGCTTCACCCTCCCCGTCCTCCTCGACGCGTGGAGCCTCAGCGGCCTCGCTGCCGGCTTCCTCGGCTCCGCGAGCCTCATGGGCATGGTCGTCGGGAACTGGGGCTGGGGATACATCGCCGACCAGTACGGCCGCAAACCCGCGTTCCAGTGGACCGTGCTCACCTACACGGTGTTCGCCGGCCTCACCGCGCTCGCCGTCGGTTTCTACAGCGGGTTCGCCCTCCGCTTCCTCACCGGCGTCGGGTTGGGCGGCGCGCTCGCCGTCGACACCTCCTACCTCTCCGAACACCTCCCGACCAACCGCCGCGGCCGCTACCTCGTCTACCTCGACGCGTTCTGGCCGCTCGGCTACGGGCTCGCCGTCGGCCTCGCGTGGTTCTTCCTCGCGTTCCTCCCGACGGGCGGCACCGTCTCGGTGCCCGTCTTCGGCGCCGTCGAGGGCTGGCGGCTGCTGTTCGTCGCCTCGGCGGTGCCCGGCCTGCTCGTCTTCGTCATCCGCACCCAGCTCTCGGAGACGCCGTACTACCTCGCACGCACGGGGAACGTCGACGCCGCGAACGACCGCCTGCGCGCCATCGCTGAAGAGAACGGTGAGGAGGTCGAACTCATCGACGCGGACGACGTGACGCCGATGGAGTCCCCCGGGTTCGGGCGGCTGTTCGAGGCCGACATCCGCGTGCAGACGGTGATGATTTCGGCGGCGTGGTTCGCTATCAACTTCGGGTACTACGGCGTGTTCATCTGGCTCCCGCAGACGTTCGGCGCGAGCGGCACCGTCCCCTCGTTCTCCGTCGGGGGTCTGACGTTCGGCAGCGTCTACGTCTACTTCCTCCTCATCGCGATTGTCCAATTCCCCGGCTACCTGAGCGCCGCCTACCTCGTCGAGAAAATCGGCCGAAAGCTCACGCTGGGGAGCTACCTGGTCGCGTCCGGCGTGTTCACGTTCGTGTTCGCGAGCGCGATGCCGGGCGCGGGCTTCGGCCTCGGCCTCAGCGGGTTCTGGCCTTTCTTCCTCGCGCTCCTCGCCTCCTCCTTCTTCACGCTCGGCGCGTGGGGCGCGATCTACGCGTACACGCCCGAACTCTTCCCCACCGAAGCGCGCGCGACCGGGAACGGGTTCGCGGGCGGCGTCGGGAAGATAGCGGCCGTCATCGGCCCGATTCTCGCGGGCGCGCTCGTCGACATCGGCTACCTCGTCGCGCTCGCGCCGCTCGCCGTGGCGTTCGTGCTCGGCGGCCTCGTCGTCCTCGCGTTCGGCCGTGAGACGAAGGGCGAACCCCTGACCTAGCGCCGACGACAGGTATTTCCATCGCCGACACAAATTTTTTCCCGACACTGCCGATGGAAGACACCTCGAAATACCTCATCCACGCCGAGTTCACCGCCGACGGCGTCATCGAACGCAGCGACGTGGTCGGCGCGGCCTTCGGGCAGACAGAGGGCTTGCTCGGGGACGGCCTCGATATCCCCGACCTCCAGAGCTCCTCGAAACTCGGCCGCATCGACGTGAGCGTCGAGCACACCGAGGGTCGCTCCACCGGCACCATCACCATCGCGTCCAGTATGGACCGCGTCGAAACCGCCGTGCTCGCCGCCGCCCTGGAGGCCGTCGAGCGCATCGGTCCCTGCCGTGCGAACGTCCACGTCGCCGACATCGAGGACGTGCGCGCGGCGAAGCGCCGCGAGGTGAAGGAACGCGCGAAGGAACTGCTCGCGACCGCGTTCGACGACGGCGTGCTGGACAGCGACGAACTCCTGGAGGAAGTCCGGGAGTCCGCGAAGGAAGCCGACATCACGGAGTACGAGGGATTGCCGGCGGGCCCGCACGTCGCGTCCTCGGACGCGGTCGTGGTCGTGGAGGGCCGCGCGGACGTGAAGCGCCTCCTCCGGTACGGCGTGAAGAACGCCATCGCGGTCGAGGGAACGAACGTCCCCGACGCCGTCGCCGACCTCACCCGCGAGCGCACGACGACCGTCTTCCTCGACGGCGACCGCGGCGGCGACCTCATCCGCCGCGAACTCGCGCAGGTCGGGAACATCGACTACGTCGCCCGCGCACCCGACGACGAATCCGTCGAGGACCTCTCGCGGGCGCAGGTGGACGCCGCGCTCCGGAACAAGACGCCGTACGCGAGCGGCGACACACCCACCGCGGTGACCGACGGCAGCACCGAAACCGTCCCCACACCCACCGACGGCGAACCCACTCCCTCCGACGACAGCGAGGACGCTGATGGCGAGGGAGATGTGGCGGGCGCATCCGCGGTGTCCACAACGGCCGGTAGCGAGACAGCCACAGAGGCTGCTGAAACGGCGACGGAGGCAGCGGAGACGGCAGCGGAAGCAGCGGATACCCGGAAAGAGTCAGCGGAAACGACGGGGAGCACCGAGGCAGCGGTGGCGGTCGAGTCGGTCGAGCCGGCGTCGCTCGCGGACCTCGCGGCGGACGTGGTGGAGTCCGGCGAGGCGCGGTTCCTCGACGGCGAACGCGTGGAACTGGAGGCCGTCGCCGCCGCCGAGGCGTTCGACGCGCTCGTCGACGCGGACCCGGTGCCGGCGGTCGTGCTGCTGGACGGCGCGGTGACGCAGCGGCTTCTCGACGTGGCGGCGCAGCGCGGGGTCGGCCGGGTCGTCGGAACGGAGCGCGGCGAGTACGTGAAACAGCCCGCAGCGGTCCGCGTGCACACTGTTTCTGAGTTAGAGTAAGAGAAGCGCGAGGACGGCGGCCGCGAAGCCGCCGCTCGCGGTGGCGGTGAAGTTCACCGACTGATTGCCGAACAGGCCGCCTTCGAGGGTCGCGCCGACGATGCTGTCGACCGTCATGCCGACGAGGCCGCCGGCGACGACGAGCAGCACGCCGAGCGGCGGGAGGGAGAACGCGACGAGGCCGATGAGCGCGATGAGTGCCGCGCCCGCGACGCCGGCGAGTTCGCCCTGCCAGGTGACGCCGCCGTCCGTTCCGGGTTCGACGGGTTCGAGCGTTGTGAGGAGGCGGGGCGGTCCGTAGAGGCCGCCGATTTCGCTGGAGAGCGTGTCGGCGAGTGCGGTGGCGACGCTGCCGAGGTAGGCGTAGAGGAACACCTGCGCGCTCCACGGGAGGTGGGCGGCGGACGCGAACAGGAGGAGCGCGACGAGCGCCGCGGCGGAGTTTCCGAGGACGTTCCCGCTCCCGCGTGCGCCCTCGTTCTCCTCGGCGACGCCGCGGGATTTCTTCTCCTCGTAGCGGTACTTGGTGGCGAAGCTCCCGAGGCCGAAGAACGTGATGAGCACGGCGAACCAGCCGTAGCCGCCGAGAACGACCGCGAGCAGGCCAAGGAAGACGCCGGTGAGGAGGCCCGGGATGGAGCTGGAGCCGACGACGAAGGAGAGCGCGCCGAATCCGAGGGTGAGCGCGAGCGCGACGGCGATGCGCGTCCAGGAAACGGGGTCGGCGACGGTCCAGAACAGCCAGAGGAGGAGGGCGATGACGGCGAGGAGGAGGGGGGAGTCGCGTTCGGTGAAGACGGCTCGGAGGAGCGCCGCGAGCAATGCCGCAGCAGTTGCGAAGAACGCGTACGTCGGCGGAGTGGCGGCGGTCGCACCGGCTTCCACGACCGCGAGCTGGCCGAGGAATGCAGCGAGTGTGCCGAGCACAGCGAACCCAGCGGTCGCGTACACGCGGGACTCTCGATAGTCGAGGACGGCGCGGTAGCCGAGGTCGCCGAACGCGAGCGCGAGCACGGTCGCGACGTACACGACGACGGGCAGCTCGAGCGCGGGCACGAGGACGGCGAGGCCGGCCGCGCCGCCCGCGAATCCGATGAACGTCCGGAGGCGTTCCGCGTGTTCGTCCCACGGGAACGCGAGCAATCGGAAGACGACGCCGTCCCGGACGACGTAGGCCGCGGCCGCCACCGCGGCGAACGGCGCGGCGGCGTACGGGCCGAGGAAGGGGGCGGTGAGCGCGAGGAGACTACAGAGCGCGTACGCCGCCGCCCGCCGAAGCGGGAGAGTCACGGTAACGCCGTTGCTTCACTTGCGCCGCACTTAAGGCTCCCGAACAGCGGAGGGGTTTAGGCCGCGCGTCGAGGAGACGGACTGTGGGCGTTTACGACTACTACCTCGCGCTTCGCGTGCGCCGGGACGACACGCCGACTCCCGACCACGTCGCGCTCGTCATCACGGAACGCGACCTCCTCGAGCAGGGCGCGTACGGCACGCTCAGCGACGCGTTCCGGTGGGCGTTCGACTACGGCGCCGAGCGCGTCACCGTGTACGTGAGCGTGCTCGACGAGACCGTCGTTCCGACGCTCGAACGCGAACTCGCCACCGTCGACGCGCCCCGCGAGGTCGCCGTGCGCGGCCCCAGCGACACCGAGCGCGCCGACGAACCCATCCAGATTTCGGTGGGGCTCGGCGGAAAGCACGAGTTCGCGGACGCCGTCCAGTCCATCGCCGAATCCGTCGACGCCGGCGACCTCTCGCCGGACGACGTGGACGAGTCCGAAATCGAATCCCGCCTCGTCTTCCCCGACGAACCCGACCTCGTCGTCAAAACCGGCGCGGAACGCCTCAGCGACTTCATGATCTGGCAGTCCGTCTACGCCGAACTCTACTTCACCGACGTGAACTGGCGGGACTTCCGGAAGCGCGACTACCTCCGCGCTATTCGGGATTATCAGAACCGTCAGCGGAGATTCGGGCGATAGCCCGAATTCAGTGACTCCTCGAATCGCGAGATTTCGGTTGGTAGGACAGCAGTCCGTCTAGTCCGCGGGTTCTTCGTCGGGGAGGTCAGCGGTGTGGCGGGGGCGGAGGCGGTCGATGATGGCGCGGGCGTCATCGAGTTCGGCGCTGCCGAACGCGCGGACGAGGGCGACGGCGCGTTCGAGGCGGGCGCGTTGCCAGGATTTCTCGCGGGCTTGGTAGGTGCGGATGCCGCGGAGGAAGTCGATTTTGGAGAATTCGGGCCAGTAGGGTGCGCAGAAGTAGACGGCTGCTTCGCTGCCGTTGGCGTGCCAGGGGAGGAAGTTGGAGGTGCGTTCGTCGCCGCCGGTGCGGATGATGAGGTCGACGTCGCGGACGCGGTCGGGGTGGAGGCGGGCCTGGATTTCGTCCACGGTCACGTCGTCGGGGTCGAGGTCGCCGGCGTCGACTGCGTGGGCGACGTCGCGGGCGGCGCCAAGGAGTTCGGCGCGTCCGCCGTACGCGAGCGCGACGTTGAGCGTGAAGCCGTCGTAGCCGCGGGTGCGGCGGTCGGCGTACGCGATTGCGTCCCGGACGCGGGGCGGGAGGCGGTCAGTTTCCCCGATGGCGCGCACGCGGACGTGGCGGTCGTGGACGCGTTCGGCGTCCGCGAACTCGTGGAGTTTCTCGGTGAGGAGGTCGAAGAGGTGTTCCTGTTGTTCCTCGGGGCGTTCGAAGTTCTCCGTGGAGAACGCGTAGAGCGTGAGTTCCTCGACGCCGAGGTCGGCGCACCAGTCCAGCATCTCCTCCGTGGTTCGTGCGCCGGCCTGGTAGCCGTCGGTAGCTTCGCCGCCGCGTTCGCGGGCGTATCGGCGGTTGCCGTCCTGGATGACGGCGACGTGTTCGGGTGCGCCGTCGACTTCGCGGGAGAGCAGTCGCTCGTAGCCCGCGCGGACGCGGCGGCGAAGCCAGTCTCGCATCACCAGTCCGTGGGCAGTGGAGGGGTATCAGCCTTCTGGAGTACGGGACGGGACCGTGAGACGTATGGTGCGCTCTATCCGAGTACGGGGTATGACGGAGACGCTGAACGCGGACCTCTATCGGCGCGCGGTCGAACTCCTCAAGCCCGGCGACATCGAGCTTCACGGCGCGGTCGTGCACACGAGCCTCGACGGCGAGGAGGAGAGCATGATGCATCAGCTCACGCTCGACGCGGGCGACGTCATCGCCGCCCATGTCACCGACGAGGACACGTACGTGTACTCGGGGAACGACAGCGACGAGTTCGGTGTGAACCAGCACCACGGCCGCACCATCGACGGCGACGAGTTCGTCTGGGAGTGCCAGCAGCTCATGCGGGACGGCGCGTACGACGTGGTGTTGTACTGGGAGGCGACGGACGACCACGAGGCCGTCCTCGACGACCTCCGTGACGTGGAGAACGCGGACGAGGTCGTGGGCGTGACGGAAGACGAGTACTTCGCGTAAGCGGAATTGGGACGGCGGAGCGGGGAACGGGTGGTCTTATCTGTACCCAACCCCCAATCGGATGTATGACTGAGACGGACCTCGACGACCGGGAGCGCGCGGTGATAAACGCGTTCCAGGGGGGGTTTCCGGTCGTTCGTCATCCGTTCGAACCGGCCGCGGAAGCGCTTCGCGGACGGGGTATCGACGTGGACGCCGCGGACCTCGTGGACCTCGTTCGGGAGTTGGACGAGGACGGCGTGCTGACGCGGTTCGGCGCGCTCATCAACGCCGAGGAGATCGGCGGGCAGGCGACGCTCGTGGCGATGCACGCGCCCGAGGAGGAGTACGAGGAGATCGCTGAGTTGGTGAACGACCACCGGGAGGTCGCGCACAACTACGAGCGCGAGCACCCGCATCTCAACATGTGGTTCGTGCTGTCGGTCGCGGACGAGGACCGCGTGGACGAGGTGCTCGCGGAAATCGAGGAGGAGACGGGGCAGGAGACGTACAATCTGCCGAAGCAACAGGAGTTCCGGGTGGAGGCGAAGTTCCTTCTGGACGGTCCGGTGCAGGACGGTGACGTGGACCTCTCGCACCTCGGGCCGAGTCCCGACCGGACCGACCGGGACGTGCTGACGCCGGCGGAGCGCGACCTCGTGCTCGCGATTCAGGACGGCCTCCCGGTCACGGCGACGCCGTACGCGGACGTGGCCGAGGACATCGGGCAGGACGCGGAGTGGGTCGTGGAGACGCTCCGACGGTTCAACGAGGAGGGGAAGGTGCGGCGAGTCGGCGTGATTCCGAACCACTACTCGCTCGGGTACACGGAGAACGGGATGACCGTCTGGGACGTGCCCGACGACGTGGTGGGCGAGGTCGGGCCGGCGGTCGCGAGCCTCGACTTCGTGACGCACTGTTACGAGCGGCCGCGCCACGACGACGTGTGGTCGTACAACTTCTTCGCGATGACGCACGGCCGCAGCGAGGACGAAAGCAAGGAGCGCATCCGGCAGGTGCGGGACGTGATGAGCGAGTACTGGGACGTGGGCGACGACGACTGGGACACGCTGTTCTCGACGCGAATCCTGAAGAAGACGGGGCTGCGGATGGCGGAGCGCGCGGACGCGAACACGGAGTCGGACTCGGAGGCGTAGATGGCGCTGCTGGCGCACGATTTCACGGGCGAGACCGTGCTGGTGTTCGGCGGCGGACGGGTCGGCGCGCGGAAGGCGCGCGGGTTCGCGAGCGAAGCCGACGTGATAGTGGTGAGTCCCGAGTTCGCGGACACCGAGTTCGGTACCGCTGAACTCGTTCGGGACGCACCCGACCCGGACGGCGTCCGTGCGTGGGTGGCGCGCGCCGACCCGGTGCTCGTCGTGGCCGCGACGGATTCCGCGGATGTGAACGACGCCGCGGCGGATGCGGCGCGCGAGCACGGCGCGCTCGTGAACCGCGCGGACGAATCGGGGAGTCGGCCGGCGGGGAGCGTGACCGTGCCCGCGACCGTCGAGGACGACCCGGTGACGGTGGCGGTTTCGACGGGCGGGTCGAGTCCCGCGCTCGCGAAACACCTCCGGGAGCGAATCGAGGACGAACTCGCGGGCGCGGGCGGGATGGCCGACCTCTCCGGGGCGGTGCGCGAGGACCTGAAGGCGGCGGGCGTCCCGCCGCCGGACCGACGGAGGGCGGTGCGTCGGCTGGTGCGAGCGCCGTCGGTTTGGAAGGCTTTACGTACGCGCGGGGTCAATCCTCGCCGAGAAGCCGAGGTCGTCCTGCGGGACGAACTCGGGGAGCAGTACACACCGTGAAGACGAACATGGGCGTCATCGCGGGCGTGCGGGTCTCGCACGACCACGCGACCCTAGACGACATCGAGTCCGCGCGGCTCGGGAGCGACGCGGACGCGGTGACCGCGTTGCTCGACGAGCCCGGCATCCGGGAGGCGTTCGTCGTGCAGACGTGTCACCGCGTGGAAGCGTACGTGGTGGCGGACGACGAGTCCACGGGCGACCGCGCGCTCGCCGCCGTCTTCGAGGATTCGCCCGTCGTCGGCATGAACCACGAGGCGAGCCTCCGCCACCTCCTCCGGGTCGCCGCCGGCCTCGAATCCGTCGTCGTCGGCGAGGACCAGATTATGGGGCAGCTCCGGGACGCGTTCGAGGCGGCGCGCGGCGCGGACGCCATCGGAACCGTGCTCCGGGAGGCCGTGACGAAGGCGCTGCACGTGGGTGAGCGTGCGCGAAACGAGACGAGCATCAACGAGGGCGTGGTGAGTCTCGGGAGCGCGGCGACCCGGCTCGCGGACCGGGAGACCGGACTCGACGGTGCGAGCGCGCTCGTCGTCGGCGCGGGCGAGATGGGCGCGCTCGCCGCGAAGGCGTTCGACGCGAGCGACGCGGAGAACCTCGTCGTCGCGAACCGCACCGTCACGCACGCCGAGTGGGTGCTCGAAGAGCTGGAGACCGCGAGCGCGGCGGTGAGCCTGGACGCGCTCTCGGAGCACGTCGCGTCCGCGGACGTGGTCGTCACCGCGACCGGGAGCGACGACCCGGTCGTGACGAAGAAGACCGTGCAGGGCGCGGGCGAGACGTTCCTCGTGGACCTCGGACAGCCGCGGGACGTCGCGCCCGCCGCTACGGCGGTCGAGGGCGTGTCGGTGCGCGACCTCGACGACATCGAGGCGGTGACGGACGCGACCCGGGACCGGCGCGCGGACGCCGCCCGCGAGGTCGAGCGCATCGTCACGGAGGAGTTCGAGCGGTTGCTCGCGCAGTACAAGCGAAAGCGCGCGGACGAGGTCATCGCGACGATGTACGAGAGCGCGGAGCGCCTGAAGGCGCGCGAACTCGATACCGCGTTCTCGAAACTCGAATCAGAGGGCGAGCTCAGCGAGTCCCAGCGCGAGAGCGTGGAGGCGCTCGCGGACTCCCTCGTCTCCCAGATTCTCGCCGCGCCCACGCGGAGCCTGCGCGACGCGGCGGAGGAGGACGACTGGCAGACCATCGCGACCGCGCTCGAACTGTTCGACCCCGACCTCGACGGCAGCAGTCCGCTCGTGGACGCCGACCCGAGCGCGTGGGCGGCCGCCGAAAGCGAAGACGACTAGCGGATACTGTTTTGAGGCTGGCGCGGAATTTTGACGTATGGCTGAACTACTCGACGACGAGGAGATAGCGGAACAGCTTCCGTCGGGCTGGACGCGTGACGGCGACGAAATCGTGCGCGTGTTCGAGTTCGACGACTACCTCGCGGGCGTCGCGTTCGCGTCCGAGGTCGGCGAGCTCGCGGAGGAGGAGTTCCACCATCCCGAAATCGTGATTCGGTACAAGGAGGTCGAGGTGCGTTTCACGAGCCACGAGGAGGGCGGTATCACGGGCAAGGACGTCGAACTCGCCGACGCGGCGAACGCGCTCCGATAGATGGACGCGCGCTACGTCTTCCACGTGCGGTTCCGCCTCGACACCGCCGAAGAGCTGTCCGTGGAGCCGGACGAGTTCGAGACGCGGCTGTATCGGGACGCGGCCGCCCCCAGCGAGCCGGAGTGGCTGTTCTTCCGAGACACCCTCTGGCGGGGCGAACTGGAGGATAGAAAGCACTTCCGAGAACGCACGGAGGACGCGCTGGGCGTGCCCGTGCTCTCCGTCGAGTACCGGGGGTTCGAGACGGACGACGAGTACTGGAGCGCGCTCACGGACGAAATCGAGCGCGACCTCGACGCGTTCAACGCGGACGACGTCTCCGAAGTCGTGAACAAGTACTTCGGAAGTAGCGTGGAGATGCAGTGACGGCTTCTTCCGTGTTCGCGCCCTCTCTCGGGTAGATGGCGGGTTCGGAGTACGAGTTCTGGCTGTTCGACCTCGACGGGACGCTGGTGGACGTGGAGTGGTCGTACGCACGCGGCGTGTTGGACGACGTTGGCGACCGCCTCGGCGTCGAGTTCTCGGACCGCGAGGCGGAAGTGCTGTGGCACGGTCTCGGCGGGAGTCGCGACGCACAGTTGGCGGCGTGGGGATACGACGCGGACGCGTTCTGGACGGCGCTCGACGACGTCGAGGACCCGGTGGCGCGCGCCGAAGCGACGTACCTGCACGAGGACGCCGCCGCGCTCGCGGACCTCGACCGGCCGACGGGACTCGTGACGCACTGCGCCGCGTTCCTCGCGGAACCGGTGCTCGACCACCTCGACATCGCGGACTGGTTCGACACCCGGCTGTGCTGTTCGCCCGAAACGGGCTACAAGCCGGACGCGCGACCCCTCGAACTCGCGATGACTGACCTCGGCGTTACTTCACGAGAGCGCGGCGTCTACGTCGGTGACGGACAGAGCGACATCGAAGCGGCGGCGAACGCCGGCCTGCACGGCGTGCACGTCGAGCGCCACGACCCCGAGGTTCGCGGGCGCTGCGTGCTCGGCGACCGCCGAACTCGTCGCGTCGACACGCTTCTACAGGACGCGGCGGAGTAGCCGCGCCCAGTTCTCCCCCAGTATTTTCGAGAGGTCAGCCTCGTCGAATCCCTCGTCGCGGAGCGCGTCAACGAGCAGCGGGAGGTCCGTCACGTCGTCGAGTTCGTCGACGAGCGATGCGCCGTCGAAATCGGAGCCGAGCGCGACGTGTTCGACGCCGACGGTGTCGGCGATGTGCGCGGCGTGCGCGGCGATGTCGTGGACGCTCGCGGACGCGTGCGGGTCGGGCCGGTCGGCGTAGCTGCTCGCGCCGAACGTCAGTCCGACGACGCCGCCGGCGTCGGCGACGGCATGGAGCTGGTCGTCCGTGAGGTTCCGCGAGTGCGGGCTGACGGCGTGCGCGGCGGTGTGCGTGACCGCCATCGGCGAGGCGAGTTCGGTGAGGGTGTCCGCGAGGGTCGCAGCGTTCATGTGCGCGCCGTCCACGAGGATGTCGCGGTCGTCGCACGCGCGGACGAGGCGGCGGCCGGCGTCGGTCAGGCCGTCGCCGGTGTCGGTGTCGCTCGGGTACTGGAAGGGGACGCCGTGGCCGAAGTCGTTCGGGCGGCTCCAGACGGGGCCGAGTGACCGGAGGCCCGCGGCGTAGAGGAAGTCGAGGTTCGCGAGGTCGGGGCTGACGGCTTCCGCGCCTTCCAAGTGGGGAATCGCGCCGACTACGGCCGAGTCAGCGCAGGCGTCGAGGTCTTCGGGCGTGGTGACGACGCGGAGGCCGTCGAGAGCGCGGTCGGCGCGGTGGAGGAGCGCGAACATTCGGTGGACGCTGTCGCGCGCGCTCTCGAAGCCGGGCGTCGGCGCGAACGGATACCGGTAGGAGTCGCCGTCCACGACCGGGTCGGGCATCTCGGGGCTCGGCGGGAACACGGCGAAGAAGGCGGCGTCGACGCCGGCGGCGCGTGCGCGTTCGATGTCGAGGTGGCCGCCGTCGCGGGCGCGGAGCGCGGCGACGGGGTCGTCCGCGTCCACGCACTGGAGGAGGACGTCGGTGTGGCCGTCTATCGTCATCGGTCGTACCCGGGCAGGTCGGCGAGCACGGCGTCGAGGTCGGCGAGCGCGGACGTGAGCGCCGCGACGCCTGGTTTCTCGCGGCGTTCGGGGTTCGCGAAGACGCGTACCGGTTCCTTGCTGAGCGGGACGAAGTCGAGGCCGAGGTCGTCGGCTGTCGCGCGCAGGCCGAGGCCGGCGTCAGCGCGGCCCTCCAGGACTTTCCGTGGGGGGCTGGCGTGTGCCTTCACGGTGAAGTCGTAGCCGTCGACGTCGTCGGTGAGCGAGTCGGTGTCGCGGTCGACGGCGAGGTCGGAGAGCGCGGCGTCGAAGGACGTGCGGAGGCCTGAGCCGGTGTCACGGTTGGCGAACTGATAGTCACTGTCCACGAGGTCCGCGAGGCTGTCGGGGCCGTCGGGGGCAGTGACGAGCCCCCACTCGCGGGTCCACGAGGCGAGTTCGTCGCCGGCGACGTCGCGGTCGAGCGGGCCGCTGGTGACGGCGATGTCCGGAAGGCCGTCTCGGAGCCGTCGGACGCCCTCGCGCGTGCCGAAGGAGAGGTAGCGCGGTCCTCGAACCCGGTCGAGGACGCGGGAGAGCGCGGGGTCGTCCTCGCCGACGCCGAGCAGCGCGGGTGGGCGCACGTCCGGCGAGAACAACTGCACGTCGACGTGTTCGCCCTCGTCGAGATAGTCGGTGTCGGCGTCAACGGTGACGACGCCGTCGGCCTCCACGAGACTGGTGGTCGCGCCGCTTCCCTTGTCCACCGGATACACCAGCGTCTCGCCGTCACCGTTCTCGACCAACCCGACCGGCATGAGGCGGGTTCGGCCCTCGCCGTAGCGCTCGCGCGCGCTCATCCGGCCCGTGACGGTCGCGGACGGCGGCGTGGGTTGTCCGGCGGCGTCCCGGATTTTCGGGGCGACGAACGTGCGGAAGATGGTGAGCGCGCTCACGGGATAGCCGGGGAGGCCGACGTACGCGCTCCCGCCGAGTTCGCCGACGAGCATCGGCTTCCCGGGTTTGACGGCGACGCCGTGCAGGAGGAGGCTGCCGCGGTCCTCGACGACGCGGTACACCACGTCGACGGCGCTCGCGCTCGTGGAGCCGGAGGAGAGGACGAGGTCGCACTCGTCGGCGGCCTCGCGGAGCTGGCGCTCCATCTCGGCCTCGCTGTCGCCGGCGTGCGGGTAGAGCACGGCCTCGCCGCCCGCCTCCTCGACGCCGGCGGCGATGGTGTACGTGTTCACGTCGTGGATTTCGCCGCGCGAGGAGTCGAGGGGTTCGCCGGGGCGGACGAGTTCGTCGCCCGTGGAGACGATGCCGACGCGGGGTTTCGCTCGGACGGGGACTTCGGCGACGCCGAGCGCGGACAGAAGGCCGATTTCACGTGACGTGAGTCGGGTTCCGGGGCCGAGCGCGCGTTCGCCCGCCGCCACGTCCGCGCCCGCGACCATCACGTCCTCGCCGGGCGCGACCGCCGTCCGAACCTCGATTCGCTCGCCGGACTCGACTTCGGCGGTGCGTTCGACCATCACGACGGCGTCCGCGCCGTCGGGGACGACCGCGCCCGTCGACACCTCCGCGCACTCGCCCGGGGAGACGGCTACGTCGGGTGTCTCGCCGGCGTGCACGATTCCCGCGCGGTCGAGGACGACGGGGTCGGCTTCGGTCGCGCCGAACGTGTCGCGAGCGCGCACGGCGTAGCCGTCCATGGATGCGCGGTCGAACCCGGGGACGTCGAGGTCGGCGTCAACGCGCTCGGCGAGTACGCGGCCGCGGGCGTCCGCGAGCGAGACGAGTTCGGTGCCGGGCGCGACGTCGAGGTCGTTCACGACCTCGCGAGCCTCCGTGAGGGAGGAGAGGTCGCGGAACTCCTTGCGGGTCATCGCTCGCCCTCCCAGAACTCGACGGTGACAGTCTCGCCCGCCGCGTACCCCTCCACGTCCTCGGGGACGGCGACCCAGCCGTCGGAGAGCGCGACCGACGAGAGGATGCCCGACCCGGAGGTTCGGACGGGCGTCGCGGTGCCGTCGTCGACGGTGACGCGCGCGAACGTCCGCGTGCCGGGTTCGCTCGCGAGTTTCCCGTCGAGCGTCGCTTGCCGGGTCGGGTGGGGCGCGGGGTCGAACCCGCCGAGAGCGGCGATGGCGGGGCGGAGGAACTGGACGGCGTTGACGATGCACGCGACCGGATAGCCCGGGAGCATCACGACGAGCGTTCCGTCGACGCGGCCGAACGCGACCGGGTGGCCGGGTTTGAGCGCGACGCCGTGCACGAGCACGTCGCCGATGTCCGCGACGACGTCGGGGACGAGGTCGCGTTCGCCGACCGACGACCCGCCCGTCGTCACCACCACGTCGGCGTCGAGGTCGCGCTCGATTGCCGCGCGGAGTTCGTCCGCGTCGTCCGTCACCACGTCGCGGTAGCGGCTTCTGGCGCCCCAGCGCTCGGCGAGTCGAGAGACCGTGAGGCCGTTCGTCTCCACCATCTCGCCCGGTCCCGGGTCGGCGTCCACGAGTTCCTCGCCCGTCGGTATCACGGCGACGGACGGGCGCTCGAACACGGAGACGGCGTCGACGCCGGTGCCGCGGAGGAGGCCTAAATCGCTCGGACGGAGGCGGTGGCCGGGGTCGAACAGCGCGGTTCCGGCGGCCACGTCCTCGCCCGCGGGCCCGACGTTCTCGCCCTCCGCGACGGCGTCGAACACCTCGATTTCGCTCCCGACCTCGGTGAGGTGTTCGATCATCACGACGGCGTCCGCGCCGTCTGGCATGGCGCTCCCGGTGTGGACGCGCGCGGCCTCGCCCGCCCCCACGTCGCCCTCGGTCTCCCGGAGGACGGCGGGCGAGCGGTCGCCCGCGCCGAAGGTGTCGCTGGCCTGCACGGCGTACCCGTCCATCGCGGCGCGGTCGTAGTGCGGCACGTCGCGGGCCGCGGTGACGGATTCAGCGAGCGCGCGGCCGTCCGCGTCGGCGAGCGGGACGCGCTCGACCCGACCGTGTGGCTCGACGACGCCCCGGAGGGTGTCGACGGCGTCCGCGAGGCGGGTGCGGTTCTTGAACCCGGCCTCGTGGCGGTCTGCGTTCATACCCACGGATTGGGTCGGTGGCCGTCTAAAGCCAGCGGGTCTCAGAAGCCAGCGAGCCACATAGCGCCCGTCGGTTTTTTCGACCCGGCGCGCGAATACGTGAGTATGACTGGCTTCCGTGACGCGCTCCGCGACCTGCCCGACGCCGTCTCCGTGGACCTCCTCGAAGGCGAGGACGCGTACCGTGTCGTCGTCGACGTTCCGGGCGCGACCGCCGACACCACGGACGTGCGCGTCGAGGACGGCGTGCTCCGCGTGGAGGCGCGCCGCGAGAAGGACGTGCCGGCGGGCTTCTCCTACCACCGGGAGGACCGCGCGCTCTTTCTCGACGCGGAACTCCCGCTACCCCCGGACGCAACGGACGCGGACGCGACCGCATCAATCGACGAGAGCGTGCTGACGGTGACGCTCCCGAAGGCCGGCCGCGGTCGTGAGATAGAGATCGAGGGCTGACGGTGGCGGTACTGCGCGCGTACCGACGGTTCGTCGTCGTGCTCTGGCAGTTCCTCCCGCTCATCGTCGCGTACCTCCGCGACCGCCGGAAGTACTTCTTCTTCGGCGGCCGACGGCGGGTGTCGAGCGAGATGCGAGTGCGCCGCGCGCGACGGTTGCTCGATAGCCTGCTCACGCTCGGCCCGACGTTCATCAAACTCGGCCAGCTGCTCTCCACCCGTCCCGACATCCTACCGCCGGAGTACGTGGACGTGCTGGAGGGACTTCAAGACCAGGTGCCGCCCGCGGACTGGGAGGACGCGCGCGCGGTGCTCGAAGCGGATGTGGGTGACGTAGACGAGGCGTTCGACGACTTCGACGCGGACGCCATCAGCGGCGCGAGTCTCGGACAGGTGTACACGGCCGAAGTCGACGGCGAACCGGTCGCAGTGAAGGTTCGGCGGCCGGGCATCGAGGACCTCGTGGAGGCCGACCTGCGCGTGATTCGGTGGTCGATTCCGCTCGTCGAGCGGTTCGTCGGGCAGGCGCGGGCGTTCAGCCTCGACAACCTCGCGGACGAGTTCGCGAAGACGATTCGCGAGGAGATGGACTACGCGCGGGAGGCCGAGATGCTCGCGGAGATTCAGGGGAACTTCGCGGAGAACGACAGTATCGCCATCCCCGACGTGTACGACGAGTACTCGACCGAGCGCGTGCTCACAATGGAGTACATTTCGGGCACGAAAATCTCGAACGTCGACGAACTCGACCGGCGGGGCGTGGACCGGCACGCGGTCGCGGAGACGCTGGAGCGCGCGTACCTCCAGATGATAATCGAGGACGGCGTGTTCCACGCCGACCCGCATCCCGGGAACCTCGCGGTGCAGGACGACGGCACCATCGTCTTCTACGACTTCGGGATGAGCGGGCGCGCGGACGAGTTCGTCCAGCGGAAGATAGTGGACTTCTACATCGCGGTGGCGAACCAGGATATCGAAGCCATCCTCGACACGCTCGTCGAACTGGGGACGCTGAGTCCGGAAGCCGACCGCGCGACGATGGCGGAAGTGATGGAACTCGCGATTCGGGACGCTCGGGGCGAGTCCATCGAAACCTATCGCGTCCAGCAAATCGTGGGGAAGGTCGAGGACACCATCTACGACTTCCCGCTGCGCCTGCCCGCGAACCTCGCGCTCGTCCTCCGCGTCGCGACAGTCGTGGAGGGCGTGTGCGTGACGCTCGACCCCGACTTCGACTTCATCTCGGTCGCGACCGACTACCTCGGGGACTCGGGCTACCGCGAGGAGGGCGCGCGCCAGTTCGTCGAGGAGACCGGCGAGGAGTTCGCGCGGGCCGCACAGTCCGCCGTCCGCGTCCCGCCGAAACTCGAACGCGCGCTCGACCGCATCGACCGCGACGACCTCTACGTCCGCGCCGACATCGAAGACTCGAACGACGTCATCGACCGCCTCGGCAGACGCATCGTCTTCGGACTGCTGCTCGCGGTGTCCGTGCTCTCCACGTCCTACCTGTACGCGGACGCCCACCTACAGGCGGCCGCCGTAACCGGCGGTCTCGCGGTCGTCACGGCGTTCTACCTGTATCGGTCGTTCCGGAAACGGAAGCGCCTGCAGGCGACCCCGCAGTTCACGCGGCAGAGCCTCCGCGAGCGCCGCGAGAAGTGACACCACCTCACCTTTGGGGTGGGTGCGCGTAGTCCGGATATGGACATCGCTTCGTTCGACCTCGAACGCTGGTTCGACGAGTACGAACACGACGCGGACATCATGCTCGCCGAATCGGGTATCCGGAGCCTCGACAGCGAGCGCTTCGACACCGATCCGGGCGAACTCGGGTACGTCATCCCGACGGACGGCGACCCCGACCTGCGCGCGGAGGTAGCGGGCCGACACGACCGCACGGCGGACGAACTCGCGTTCACGTGTGGCGCGCAGGAGGCGAACTTCCTCGCGTACCACGCGCTGATGGACGAGGGCGGACACGCGGTCGTCGTCACGCCGACGTACCAGGCGCTCACCGCCGTGCCCGACGCCATCGGCGACGTGACCGAGGTGTCGCTCAATCCGGCGACGTGGGAGTTGGACGTGGACGCGGTGCGTGAGGCGATTCGTCCGGAGACGGACGTGGTGGCGTTCGTGAACCCGAACAATCCCACGGGTCGCCACCACGACGCGGAGACGGTCGAAGAACTGTACGAGGTCGCCGCCTCGCACGACGCCTACCTGCTCGGGGACGAAGTGTATCGGCTCCTGGCCGAGAATCCGACGCCGCCGGTCGCGAGCCTGGGCGAGTACGGCGTCAGCACGTCCAGCCTCTCGAAATCCTACGGGCTGGCGGGTCTGCGGTTCGGCTGGCTCTGCGGCCCGCGGGAGGTCGTGGACGCGGCGGTCGAGTGGAAGGACTACACCACCATCTCGCCCGGCGTCTTCGGTCAGCACGTCGCGCGGCAGGCGCTCGGCGAGCAGGAGGCCGAGATTCTCGCGGAGAATCACGAGATAGCGACGAGGAATCACGACATCGTCGCTGACTGGCTGGACGAGCACGGCCTCGACTGGCACGACCCGACCGGCGTGAACGGCTTCGTCACCGTGCCCGATGCGTTCGCGGGGTCGCGGGAGTTCTGCCGCACCGTCGTCGAGGACGCGGGCGTCGTGCTCGCGCCCGGGGACTGCTTCGGGTACGACGACTACTTCCGCATCGGATTCGGGCTGCCGACCGAGAAACTGGAAGCGGGGTTGGAGCGCGTGAGCGCCGTCCTCCGCGCGTAGGGCGGTCGTCGCGTTCCAAACGGTTTATACTCGCACGTCGAGAATCCGGGTGCATGGCGAAAGAGCAGAAGCAGGTTCGCGAACTCCAGGAAGGGAACTACGTCATTATCGACGACGCGGCGTGCAAGATCGACGCGTACTCCACCGCGAAGCCCGGGAAGCACGGGAGCGCGAAGGCACGCGTCGAGGCTCGTGGCGTCTTCGACGAGAAGAAGCGGAGTTTCAGCCAGCCTGTCGACGCGAAGGTCTGGGTGCCTATCGTCAACCGAAAGCAGGGCCAAGTCGTCGCGAAGGAATCCGACAACGTCGTGCAGGTGATGGACCTCGACACGTACGAGACGATCACTATCGAACTCCCCGACGACGTGTCCGTCGACCCGGACGACGAGATCGAGTTCCTGGAGTGGGAAGGCAAGCGGAAGGTTCTCGAATAGATGTTCGCCGGTGCGACCGCCGACCGCGAGGACGCGGATTACGTGGTCGTCGGCGCACCGCTCGACGTTTCGACGTCTTTTCAGCCGGGGACGCGGTTCGGGCCGGACCGCGTCCGTCAGTTCGCGCGGACGTTCGAGGACTACGACCACCGGACTGACCAGTCGTTCTCCGTGCTCGGGGTGCACGACCAGGGTGACGTGCACGCGTGGGACGACACCGAGGAGTACCTCGACTACCTCCGGGGGACGCTCACGGATGTCCTGTGGGACGACGCGGTGCCGTTGCTCGTCGGGGGCGAGCACACGGTCTCTGTGGCGGGCGTCCGAGCGGTCGAGCCGGACGTGTTCGTCGCGCTGGACGCCCACCTCGACCTCCGCGAGTCGTACGACGGGAACCCGTTGAGTCACTCGACGGTGACGCGGCACGCGCTCGACATTGCGGACGAGGCGTACGTCGTCGGTGCGCGCTCGGGGAGCGACGCGGAGTGGGCGCGCGCTCGCGAGGCGGACGTGACCGTGGTGGAGCCGAGCGAGGCCGAGTCGTGGTCGCCGTCGCTCTCCGGCAACGTCTACCTCTCGGTGGACGTGGACGCCGCGGACCCGGCGTTCGCGCCCGGCACGGGAACGCCGGAACCCGGAGGGCTGTCCTCGCGGACGATGCGGCGGCTCGTTCGCGAGCTCGCGCCCGCGGCGTCGGCGTTCGACGTGGTGGAGGTGAACGACCGCGACGACGGGCAGGCCGCGGTTCTAGGGGCGAAACTCCTCCGGGACTTCGTGTTCGCACACGCCGATTCAGGGTAGGGCGGACAGGCGTCACTCGCACTACTCGGGGCGGTGTGACGCACAACCGCTGAGCGCCCCGAGACGACTATTACTGCACGCCCCCGGCTGGCTCGGGTTCGTATTTGAAGGTTCGCCGCATCTATGGCGAGCGCGCTCCGTGTACCGGTATGGATGTCTCCGAACTCGCGGCGCGGTACGACGAGGCGTTGCGGACGAGCGACTACGCGGACGTGGACGCGAGCGCGAACGGTCTCCAAGTCGGAAGCGGGGACGGGGAGGTCGAGCACGTCGCGTTCGCGGTAGACGCCGCCGTCGAAACCATCGAATCCGCGGTGTCCGTGGACGCCGACGTTCTCGTCACCCATCACGGGCTCTCGTGGGGCGGCATCGAGCGCGCGACCGGACGGGACTTCGACCGCATTGCACCCCTGATTCGGGAGGACGTGGCGCTCTACGTCTCCCACCTCCCGCTCGACGGACACACCGACCTCGGGAACGCCGCCGGGCTCGCGGACCTGCTCGGCCTCGCCGGCCGCGAACGCTTCGGTGCGATGGGACCGGAGTACATCGGCCTCGCCGGCACCGCCGACGCCCTCGACCCCGCGAGCGTGCGGGCGACTCTCGAAACCGAGTTGGACCACGGCGCGGGCGGCGTCCGCCACCTCGACTTCGGCCCGAGCGAAATCGAGGACGTGGCAGTCGTGACCGGGAGCGGCGCGGATTGGTTCGACGACGCCGTCGAACGCGGCGCGGACGCGTTCATCACCGGCGAAGGAAAACAGAAACTCTACCATCAGGCGAAGGAAGCCGGCGTCCACGTCTACCTCGCCGGCCACTACGCGACCGAGACGTTCGGCGTGAACGCGCTCGCCGACCGCGCCAGCGACTGGGGCCTCGAAACCACCGTCCTCGACGCACCCACCGGGCTCTAGGAAACCACTAAACCGCAGAACGCGCTATCTCCGACTGGCCGATGACGATACCACCGCTCCGACCCGGGCTGGCACCCGCGGAACGACGAGCCCTATGAGTGCCGAGGCCAAACTATTACCGACCCTTTCGCTCTCTCAGTTAGCGTGGAACAAGAGGCTGCAAGCAGCATGACACAAAGTGAATGAGGAGGTCGACCTATTACCGATCTTTCCTCTGCCGATCAATTTGAATTCGCGATAGAGCAGTCCCTTCACATTTAATTATCTCGCTACCATCCATCGGAGCAATGGCTGATAATTTTCAAGAGAAAGTCGACTTTATCTGGTCGGTCGCTAACCTCCTTCGAGGCGACTATAAGCAGTCTGAATATCAGAAAGTAATCCTCCCTCTCACGGTCCTTCGACGGCTCGACTGCGTCACGGAACCGACGAAAGACGAAGTCCTCCAGAAGTACGAAGAGCTCGAAGACCAGGGCGTTGAGAACGTAGCCCCGGCCCTCGAACGGGTCTCCGGTCAGAACGTCTACAACACGAGCGAGTACACCTTCGAGAAGCTCTGTGAGGAGCCCGAGCAGATCGATCCGAACCTCCGGTACTACATCAACTCGTTCGACGACGACACGCAGGAGGTCCTCGAGAAGTTCGACTTCGGCCACCAGATCGACCGGCTTGAGGATGCCGACCTCCTGTACCAGGTCGTCCGAAAATTCAGGGAAATCGATCTCCACCCAGACGAGGTCCCCAATGAGGAGATGGGCTACATCTATGAAGAGCTGATTCGGAAGTTCTCCGAACTCAGTAACGAGACCGCTGGTGAGCACTTCACCCCACGTGAAGTGATTCGCTTGATGGTCAACCTGATTTTCAACGAGGACGACGACGTGTTGACCCAGCCGGGTGTCGTTCGTACCCTCTACGACCCCGCATGTGGTACTGGCGGGATGCTGAGCATTGCCGAGGATTACATCCGGGGACTGAACCAAGAGGCGAACCTCCACGTATACGGCCAAGAGCTCAATCCTGAATCATACGCAGTCTGCAACTCGGACATGCTCATCAAGGGACAGGACCCGGACAACATCGTCTACGGGAACTCGTTCAGCAACGATGGGTTCCCTAGCCGTAACTTCGACTATATGCTCTCAAACCCACCTTTTGGTGTCTCTTGGGACAAGGTGGAGGATGTAGTCAAGCAGGAACATGAACAACAGGGCTTTGCTGGACGGTTCGGTGCTGGAACTCCCCGAAAGAGCGATGGCTCACTCCTCTTCCTCCAGCATATGCTAAGTAAGATGAAACCCCAGGATCAAGATGGCTCGCGTATTGCAATAGTCTTCAATGGCTCACCTCTGTTCTCTGGTGGTGCAAATAGTGGTGAATCTGCTATTCGACGGTGGATAATCGAGAATGACTGGCTTGAAGCGATTGTAGGGCTACCGGACAAGCTGTTCTACAATACAGACATCCATACTTACATTTGGATTCTATCGAATAATAAATCCGCACAGAGGGAAGGGAAAGTCCAGCTGATAGATGGCCGTGATCTGTATGAAAACATGCGTAAAAATCTAGGAGATAAAAGCAATAAGCTAAATGACGAACACATATCTAAAATCACGTCAATATTTGGGGAGTTTGAGAAGGGGGGCCGATCGAAAATTGTGGCTAATGAGGAATTCGGATACCGACGCATCGTTATAGATCGGCCACTGCGGCTATCGTTTAGCGTTACGCCCGAAAAGATCAACTTACTGGATGAAGAGCGCGCTTTCAGTAATCGGGAAGACGAAAAACAAGAAGCAATTAAAGATGCACTTGGAGACCTTTCTCAAGAAAAGGTTTGGAAAGATAGAAAATCGTTCCACGACGATCTCGAGCGTATTTTTGACAATGCTGGGATTTCTGTGACTAAAAGTGTCATTGGAAATATTGAAAATGTTCTAGGAGAACGTGATCCAGATGCAGAGATTTGTCGTGACAGTAAGGGGGAACCGGAATATGATCTAGACCTCCGGAGTAACGAACGAATCCCCTTGGGGGAAGATCCATATGATTACTTCAAGCGGGAAGTTGAGCCTCATGTGCCAAATGCTTGGATAAACGAAGAATCAAAACGATATGATGATAAAGATGGCGAACTAGGCGTTGTAGGATACGAAATCAATTTCGAAAGGCAATTCTACCAATATGAACCTCCCCGTTCGCTAGAAGAAATTGATCAGGATATCGAAGAAATAGAGGAAGAAATCGTGGAACTTCTAGAGGAGGTGGTCTAATTGGCATCTAATATTGAAGAATTTGGTCCGTATGAGGAGTACAAATCACCGCCCGAAGGCTGGATGGAAAAAGCTCCTAGTGATTGGGAGATAAAACGAGCGCGCTACTGCTTTGAAGAGGTAAATGAACGGTCTGAGACTGGAGAAGAAGTACTCTTCTCCCTTTCAAAGTATCAGGGGCTTGTTCCACGGAAGAATCTTACAGGTGAGGATCATAGGGCAGATTCTCTAGAAGGGTATAAAATTTGTAGAGAGGGTGATATCGTTATGAACAAAATGCAGGCATGGAATGGAATGTTTGGATTAGCAGACCAGAAAGGGATAGTGAGTCCAGACTATACTGTATTCCGCCCTCAGGCGAATATTCTCCCAGAGTACTACCTCTATCTCTTGAAGACACCCATGTATGTCGGTCAATTCAGATGCCGCAGCCGAGGTATTGGGACTGCATATCTCCGCCTACATACCCAGTATTTCTATGACATCCCTCTTTACCATCCACCGCTAGAGATCCAACAAAAAATCGTCTCTTTCCTCGACCACCACACCTCCCAAATAGATTCATTAATTGAAAGAAAAGAGAACCTGTTAGATCTACTGGAAGAAAGACGGCAAGGTCTCATAACACGTGCAGTAACGACTGGTCTTAATTCTGGATCAGAGATGGAGGACTCCGGTATTGAACCTTTTAGCAAGATTCCGGAGACATGGTCAACAACGAAGCTAAAGTTCGTTACTACTGCCATCATCGATTCAGAACATAACACGGCTCCCGAGGAACCCGATGGAGATTACCACATTATTCGTACATCGGACGTCCGCGATGGAGAACTGAAACTACAACAGACACAGAGAACCAATAGAGAGGTCTATGAAGAGTGGACAAAGAGAGGAACGCCTTCTCATGGCGATTTGATCTTTACTCGAGAAGCCCCAGCGGGAGAAGTAGGGCTGATCCCAAATGATGCAGAGGTACTTCTCGGGCAAAGGACGGTGCTCATTAGCCCCGATGAATCTGAAATAACGGCAAGATTTCTTTGCTATTATCTGCAAAGCGATGTAGTAAGCTGGTATATCAATCTAACGTCACAGGGATCTACCGTGGATCATCTAAACTTGTCTGACTTGAGAGATCTCCCTCTCTTCCTTCCTCCTAAGCAAACACAGGATGAAATTGTTGAGCAGTTATCATCAAAAATCACGAGAATCGATAGCCTAGAAGACTACGTGACAGATGCAATCTCCTATTTTAAAGAGAAGAGGGAATCAATCATCAATTCAGCGGTTACGGGTCAAATTGATGTCTCAGGCTGGGAGTTACCTCGTGAGGAGGTAGTTACGGCATGAGCCCTGGAATATATGATGAGAACACGTTTGAAGATGCGATAGAAACCCATTTACTTCAAGATGGTGGCTACGAGGCCATACCATCGAGTAATTTCGATCGAGAAAGAGCAATCTTTCCCGAAACGCTCATTTCCTTCGTCAAGAAGACCCAGCCCGACAAATGGGAAAAGCTCGAAACGGCTCACAAGGCAGGTGCTCGTAAGGCGTTCCTCCGGGATTTAGAGAGCGCTCTCGAACGCAAAGGGACCCTCGAACTCGTCCGCCATGGTCTCCGAACGACGGGGATGACAATCGACCTCGCTACATTCCAACCGTCGACCGGTCTCAACCCTGAAGTCCAGAAAAAGTACAACGCAAATACTCTCGGCGTTACTCGCCAGCTCTACTACTCCGATACGGACCCCAACAAGAGCATCGACCTTGCGCTCAGCATCAACGGAATCCCCGTCGCGACGGCGGAGTTGAAGAACCCCATGACGGGGCAGAACGTCGAAGATGCGAAGCAGCAGTACCAGTCAGACCGCGATCCCGCGGAACCACTTTTTAAATTCAAACGCGGGGCTCTGGTCCATTTTGCCGTCGACCCGAACGTCGTAGAGTACACGACGGAACTCGCCGGCGACGATACGCACTTCCTCCCGTTCAACAAGGGCCACAACCACGGTGCGGGGAATCCTCCACACGAATCCGGGCACCGAACTGCCTATCTCTGGGAAGATGTCTGGGCGAAAGACAGTTGGATGGAGATCCTTCAACGGTTCATCCACATCGATGAGGAGGAGGTCCGGAAGAACGGGATCGTCGTCGAGACGAACGAGACGATGATTTTCCCGCGGTACCACCAACTCGACTGTGTCCGCAAGCTAGTCCGGACGTCTCGAAAAGAAGGCGCTGGGAACAACTACCTAATCCAGCACTCGACCGGCAGCGGCAAGAGTAAGTCCATCGCGTGGCTCGTCCATCGGCTGGTCTCCCTTCACGACGACTCTGATGACCCGGTCTTCGATGGTGTAGTTGTCGTCACCGACAGGACGGTACTCGACGACCAACTTCGGAATACGATCTACGAGTTGGACCACACCACGGGTGTCGTTCATGGAGTCGAAGGCAAGCAAGGGTCCAAGTCGGAGGAGCTCGCCGACGCCCTCGAAAAGGGCAAACCCATCATCACGACGACGCTCCAGACGTTCCCGTACGTGATTGAGCACACGTCGGGGCTCCCCGATCGCAACTACGCTGTCGTCGTTGACGAGGCCCACAGCAGCCAGACTGGCGAGATGGCGAAGGAGATGAAGCAACTCCTCGCAGGTCGTGATATCGAGGATGATGACGACTGGGAGACGCTCCTCGCCAAGAGCGCGGAATCACGTGGGAAGCAGGATAATCTCAGCTTCTTCGCGTTCACTGCCACACCGAAAGCCAAGACGCTCGAAGTCTTCGGTCGCCTTCCTGAAGACGGTGATAAACCGGTCCCGTTCCACCTCTACTCGATGCGGCAGGCCATCGAAGAGGGATTCATTCTAGACGTCCTCCAGAACTACACGACCTACAAGACCTTCTTTAACCTCGCGAAGGCCATCGAGGAGGACCCGCAAGTCCCCGAAAAAAAGGCGGTGAAGGCGATCACTCGCTACGTCGAACTGCACCCCCACAACATCTCGCAAAAGGTCGAGATCATCGTCGAACACTTCCGAGAACACACGCAGAACAAGATCGGTGGCAAGGCTAAAGCGATGATCGTAACCTCGTCGCGTGAGCATGCGGTGCGATACAAGAAGGCCATCGACCAATACTTGGAGGATCACGAGTACGACGATCTCAAAGCTCTCGTTGCGTTCAGCGGCTCAATCGAGGTAGACGGAATCGAGTATACGGAGCCGAGGATGAACGACGGTATCAAGGAATCGGAGCTACCGAGCAAGTTCGATACATCCGAGTACCAGGTGCTCGTCGTCGCCGAGAAGTACCAGACAGGCTTCGACCAGCCGCTTCTCCACACGATGTACGTGGACAAGAAGCTCTCCGGTGTCCAAGCAGTCCAGACGCTCGGTCGGCTAAACCGGACCCACCCAGGTAAGGAAGACACGTTCGTCCTCGACTTCAAGAACGACGAGGAGGATATTTACGAGGCGTTCCAGCCCTTCTACGAGCGGACTACGGTGGAGGAGACTTCTGACCCACAGCACATCTATCAACTTGAGTCGGAACTCAATGCGTTCCAGGTCTACACCCAACAGGAAGTCGACAAATTTGCTGAGGCGTTCTTCAGCCCAGAAAACCGCGGGACAGAGAAGTCACACGCAAAACTGGAGTGCCAGATTCAGCCTGCCCGTGACCGGTTCATGACGCTCCCGGTTGAGACGCAAGACGAATTCCGATCCAAACTTCGGTCGTTCCTTCGTCTATATAAATTCCAGTCTCAGGTGGTGAACTACGCCGATACCGAACTCGAGAAGCTCTACACGTTCGGGCGGTTCCTGTACAAACAGCTCCCCAGGGACCCACAGGGGCCGAGCGTCGAGTTCAACGATGAGCTAGCGCTCCAGTACTATCGAATCGAAAAAATCAACGAGGGACGTATTGAGCTTGATCAGAAAGGAGGTGAGGTCTCAGGGCCTACCGCAACGGGCACGCGGAGCCAAGATGAGGACGAAGTCGAGCTCTCAACAATTGTCGACAAAATGAATGAGGCGTTGGGGACCGATTTCACTGGAGCCGACCAACTCTTTCTTAACCAGCTCAAGGAAGACGCGCTTGAGGACGATCATCTTCGACGTTCCGCTCAAGTGAATTCAGAGGAGAACTTCGCGCTGGAATTCGACGATACACTAACCGACTTATTCGTCGATCGGATGGACCAGAACGAAGAACTGTTCGCCAAGTTCATGGACAATGAAGAAGTACAGCAAATTGTTACAGAACACCTCCGTCAAGAAGTCTATCAGGAAAGTCAGGAATCTGAGGCCTAAATGAGCATACATAGGAGCACAAATATCCTCTCCTCATCTCACGGTGTTGTTTTATTGACAAACTTGCAAAATGAATTGGCAAACTGAATGGTCAAGATAGTAAACGTCGTTGCCTCGGGCGCTCTGAATGTCGAACTCGATTTAGAACGCCTCGCTGGCGACATCGGGGGGCCAGTTGCTCGCTATGATCCTGACAAGTATCCGGGGATGTACCTCCGATTCGAGGAAGACGCGCCGCTGATAACGGTCTACAGAACGGGGAAATTCATCATCACCGGCGCGGACTCAAAAGAGGACTCCTACTCGCTCCGAGGGCGATTCCTGAACCTGTTCTCCGATATGGACGTCATCGAGGAACCGGAGGACGAGTGGTTCACGGTCCAGAATTACGTCTGTACCGCAGAATTAGGACAGGATCTCAATCTGAATGCGCTCGCCATTGGGCTGGGTCTCGAGAAGACTGAGTACGAACCGGAACAGTTCCCCGGTCTAATTTATCATCCTGAGGGCGCTGAAGGAGTGGTGCTGCTCTTCGCTACAGGTAAGGTTGTTATCACCGGATGTCGGAGCGTCGAATCAGCCGAGGAGATTTTTACGGGCTTGACAGAGACGGTCTCTGAATTTCTCTAACCGGTGAGTCTCTGATAACTGCCTCTGTTGGTCTCAGACTGTACGGAGGGTAACGGGACTTAGACGCTAACCCATCGCTCCCGAATCTGAATACCAGTCATCCTCTGGACGGGGGACTCGGTCAGCAGGCGAGAGACTGTACGCTGAGTAACGGTGAGGATGCCACTCACGGGAGGAAATCCTGCAAAATTTGGCCAGATGTGATTTGACCAACCGTCAGAGGCTCGATGAACAGGCGAATCCCAGTCACAATCAAGATGAGTAGTGCGAGACTGATTGCTGGTGAGAGGAGGGCCCCAATGATGCGCATCTCGGTTGTTTCGGGGTAGTAGTCGGCGTTCTTGTGTCTGACCCAGATTATTCCTGTAATCACTACCGAGGTTGCTGCGATAAGAAATTGTCCTGAAGAGCGCGGGTAGCCGAGAATCGAGATTATCGCTAATCCTCCCCAGACGACAATGAGTAGCCAGAACGCTAGTTGTAGCTTCTCGACAGCCCACTTTCGACGCTTTTCGGCGTACTCAACGTAGCTCCCTCGTCGGTCATCGAATCGGCTAAAGTCGAACAGATGGCCCGAGAAATCCTGAATTGTCTCAGAGTAGACCTCGAAGTCATCATTGCTCTCGCTTATCAGGTCGTCCAGTTCGTCGATTCGGGTTTGGATTGTTGGGAAGTAGAACAGGAGGACGCCGGAGATGACGAATATCGAGAACGGGAGCACCATATCCACGTTGGACCACCGGACGACGAGAAAGAGATTAGCGAATACTGCTCCGAGGAGCGCCAGCACCACTTTCTGAATCTCTGAAGTTAGGCTCCGTGTCGTCTCTGAGACAGTACTCGTAACGTCGGCGGTGAATACGTGGGCGTCTTGGATAGCATCGTTGAGGTCATCGAAATTCTTCTCGATGGCCTCCTCTTCCAAGAACGTGTAGAACTCACGAATCTGCGCCGTTTTCCGGGGCAGGTCCTCGAACGAATTACACTCCTCAACGATGCTATGGTGCCAGAAGTCTCGATACGTGTTCCGTGTGCCCTTCTCCACAAACGACTCATAGAACTTGTAAAGCGCCGCTAGTTCATCTACTGAATATCCTTGAACGGCATCGGTGAATGTCTCCCCGTCGATTTCGTCGCTGACGGTTTTACGGCGTGTTTTGATTTCGAGTTCCAAGACGTCCTCAGTCAATCTCACTCGCTTTGAGACTCCGGCGAAGACGCTGTAGACGAACACTGACGAGAACAATTCTCTCGCCTTAGGTGTGCTAAAGAGCGAAGGAGACACTACCGACAGTTCGGGTCCGGCTTGGAGCATATCACGGTCTCGGTCCATGAGCGTTCGATACTGGCTCACGTTGAAATCGAGGTCTTCCGGCTCCGAGTTGAGCAAGGAGCTAACGGAGTGGAACTGAAGCAGTGATTCGTACTCTGGTTCGATTTCTTCGTAGAATACAAAGACTGGAGGATTTCGTTCATCGAAGAACTCGTCGGCGACTGTTGCGTAATCTGAGGTATGCTGGTCTAGCCAACTTCGAAGCCGCTTCTCCTCCGTCCAGAATGAAATTGAGATGGAGGGCGTGTTATCTAACTCCGATTCGAGCCGGTCCCCAATCTCTGATTTGTCTATGATACAATCTACGTATAGGGATATCGACGCCGTCCCAGACCATTCAAGCAGAAAATCAGCTAATCTCCCAGCTTCGTCATCACGGAGGATGTCCCCGACGACTCGACGCCAGTCTTGAATATCTACGTCTTCGGTATCGTACGCTCTTTCGAGGGTGTCGAAACCAGAGTTGTGTATTCGAAGGCTCCCACCAGATTGGATAATCGGCTGCTCTCCGGTTCTATCCGTGTGGAATGTCACTTCAAAATCGTCGAAATAAGCTCCCTCCTCGTGGGCTAGCTGAAGGATTCCACTAAGCGCATCCTCAGAAAAATCGGAGACGGGGCTATCGATATCGATTATCCGAGACTCTTCTGTAATCTCTCGACCTTCCCACATCGGGGAAAGCTGAGAGAGGTGCTCTTCTATTTCGGTCATTACTGAATGTCATCGAACGAATCGTACTCAGACAGGTTCTCTAGAATCTCTTTCCGGTAATCTCCGCCACCGTGCCCTGTAACCGCGACATTAGGTTCGTTTCCGGGGATGACGACGTAGTACGACCCATCGTTGACGAGGAAGATTTTGCGCTCAAGTACGTCCCGAAGAGGCACACGAATATCGATGCCTGAGATAGTGATTGTAACTTGGCCTTCCAACTTCTCATCATCGAGGTCTCGTCGGATGTCATCGAAGTCATCGACGCTCTGAGCTTCGGATAAGGGGTTCTCATCGTCGCCTTCCTCCACGTCTTCGACTATCCATTCGTTCAGAACCTCGTTATTGGTCTTTGTGTCTTTGAGTCCAAGGAATTTCCACCAGTGCTGTGCATAGTAGCTTTTCTGGTAGATTCCGGCCTCGTCTGGCCGTGCTTCGTCAAGCGAGTAGTTGACTCTGGGATAGATGACGCCCTTCTTCAGTTCGTCTTCGATAATCTCGCTGATTTGGGAAAGTCCCACCTCATCATCCGGTTCGTAGACGTCCTCGTATGGTGCTTTGATTATCGCAAGCAACTCGTGGCCCTTGTGAGAGAACTGGACTGCGATGAGGATTCCTGGTTCCGAATTTGCCGCTCTGAGATACCGTTCTGCTAATTTACGTAGGTTGGATTCAAACTCGTCGCCGTCCTTGAGTTTCGTCAGTAGTGATTTTGCGGGATGCTCATCGTCCTCGGCAACATCGCTGAAGTCAAACTCGTGAAGTCGAGCAGTCGGCTTGTTTGCTGAGAAGCTCTTTTCGGCGAGCGAGCCGAGCATGCTTTGTGTCGCCTCTGTGGCGTCCTCGAAGTCCCCGTCGTCCATGTCGGACTGACTGATGTTCGAGAGGATGTCGTAATCGCCGTCCTCCTTGCATTGAACGACGCCAATTTGGGCGGCATCTACCATGTTGAATGTAACCACTCAATTAGAGCTACAAATATGTTCATATCACAGACGTAATTAGACAAAACTCGCCCCACCAATTAAAGTAAGTAATTTGATATTATTTCCCGGCGTCACTCTGAATAGGTCCTACTGCCGCCGCTAGTTCTAGCAGCGACGGCGTTGGCCAGAGATTACTATGACTGATTCAGACAGCGACAAGCAAGGCGAATCGAGCGGCATTCAGATAGGCGGTATCCATATCGGCTCAATGGAGTACCGATTCCTCAAACTCGTCGTCTATGCCGTCATCGGACTATTTCTCTGGCCGTATCTCCTCCTGCTGTACATCTATCTCTCTATCCGTCGATTCAACAAGGGTATCATCAAGGTCTCAAAGAAGGCGTCGGAGACGCTACGCGAAGAATACGAAGCTGGCTACGAGGAGGGGAGTTCTGAGGACTGATTCACGCTTCGAGGGTCGAAGACTGTACGGAGGTCCCCGTACACGGCGCTGAAGCTCTGTTTCTACCTGACTGAATCATCTCTATCGAATGCTGCGAGGACCGCGTGAGAAGACGACTGATGAAGACCTACAAGAACCAACAGACTCGGCATTAGGTCTATTAGGTTTGCTCGGTTCGGTGGTCAGTCATCACCATATCCCCGATTAGTCGGTCGCGCTCAGCTTGGTCAATGTCATATTGCTCAAGGTGCCTATCCAGTTCGTCTTTGAGCTCGATTTTATCACCAATTTCCCTAATAGGTATCTTATAGGTCTTATTGGTGATACTGTTGAGGTCGACTGCACCATACTTGTTAGCGCTAGATAACCCATCGTCGTGCCACTGGGTGCCTTTGTTGTTCCCGGTCTTACGGACTACGCCTTCTTTCTGGAGGGTACGGAGATGAGAGCGAACCGTATTCGGGTGCTTATCGACTTTTGTGGCTATCTCGGTTCCTGAGACCGTACCCATCCTCGATAGTACATCAATTATGTCTCGTTCGGTGGACTTCCGAGTACGTGAGACACCTAATGCTATCTCTCGGGGAAGCCAGGGTGGGATTGCTCCAGTATTCACATAGACGGTCGCTCCCGACCCATCCCGAGCAAATCGGAATATCGCTTGTAGCACCTCATTTTCTCGCATATGCTGGAGGAGTTCATCACCGAAGGCTCCATACGATTTTGCGGTACCTGACTTACTGCCAGACGCCTCGAATCCGAATAGAGCGGCCCACCGTTCGATAAATTCGTCCCCATAGTGGGGACTGCCGAGAATCACACCGACATCTTCCTTAGCTAATTTATTTGAACCTCTGAGATTCCCATAGTGGGTGCTGTTCGGAGACATCGGGATGTTTCTAGCTTTGAGCTTCCCCAGAGCTCTGTCTGAGCTAATTACTGCTGGGTCATCGCCATGGACCGCAATCACTTCTCGAAGAAGGGCTTCATCACGGTCGACATTGACGTTATTTCCGCTTGTGTATGGGCGGATATATTTGAGTTCGGTCTGGACAATCTTCAGGTTCTGCGTATTCCGGATGTATTCTTCCCGCTCTGAGTCACTAAGAACCTGCTTTTGCTCAAATCCGACATTGAACATCAAGTCATAGAGACGTAGTGTAGGTGTTCCATCTAATGCGATTACATTCTTGGCGTTTGTCAGAGTTGGCGGAGTGAGAACAGACATCTCGTTCCCGTTCTGGTTGTGAGCAAATACTTGACCGCCTCCCAAGGAGGCTCTACTCCAGTTGTTTCCGAGGGGTTCAGAGACGAGGATACCTAAGACAAGGAGTGGCGCGTGAATATGGTAGTCCGTAGTGGTCGGGTCAAGAATCTGCTTCGAACCACCAATGTTGATTCCTCTGTTTTCGAACCAGTTGAGTGCTAGTTCTGTGTTTTTGCTGTCGTTGTTGGAAATTAGACTGAAGTAGTTCGGGAATGGGATACCGCTTGTTTGTTGAAGGAAATTAGTGATAGTGGTTTGCAAATCTTCGAATTTAGTAAGAAAGGCATCCGACGGTATCTCATCACTGACCACTACTCTGTTCTCTATGACTTTCTCGACGTATGCGTGGGTGTAGTGCCCTATGATGACGTCGTAGTTTTCTGGTTGGAAGTTCCACGCAGCCTGGTAGGGGCAGGCACTCCCATTCTGACATGGAGGGTTCCAATGAGCGTGTAGGTCTGAAACTGTAATCCCCAACTCACGATATTTCTTGAATCTCCTTTTTAACTGGGGGCCGTGCTTTCCATCAAAGGTTGGGCAATCCTCGTCAGCGTTAGGTAGAATTTTGGAAGATAGCCCGTGCGTCTGACACCAAGACTCGATTTCAGCGTACCTGCCCTTTCGGCCTCGGGAAGTGAGTATGGTGATTGGTGTCTCTGTGGCTGAGGCCGCTTCTACCGCAGCATAGCTTTTCCCAGTCCCAGGTAGAGCATCAATTAGAACTGGTTGGGTTTCCGCATATGCTTCCTCAATCGCTTTAAGGCATTTATCCCGAACTTGAGAAAGGGAGAGAGACGCTGAGGCAGAGATTTGTGACTTCTGAGACTGTCGTCCACTCGGTAACTTATTGGACTGAGTATTTTGTTGCTTGTTCTTTGCTGGCTGCTCAGAACTCCCATCAATTGAATCAACCTCAATTGTGTCTGCTGGCCGCTTTGTCCCACCGGATTGCTGACGCATCTGCTCCTCAAACGAAGTCGGAGCATCTTCTGGAGCCTCCGCTTCTCGGTCTTCTGCTTCTGCTTCTAATTTTTTGAGCTTCTGCTCCTGGTCAACCTCAAATCCAGAAAGACCATACCGGTTCATTATCTTCTGTTTGTTTGATTGATATGTGGCGGTATGGTCTATCTCTCCAACCCAGTCATCTATGCCGGCTTCGTCGCATAGCCGTTTCAGCATCTCAAAACGGTCATTCTGAATCATAGGACGCTTCCCACCAAGCGCCTCTCCATCTTTCAGTTCATCATATTCCTTGGTACGTTGAGAAGACACGGTCTCCCAATATTGGAAGTAATATTCGGAAGTCATTCTTGTCTTGCGTTCTCTCTCGCGTAAGGAGTAATAACAACTCGGGGATGAAGGTAAAAACCAGAATTTGATTTAGGAATGGAGAGCACGCAAGATGAGGTTAGCGAACGTGGAGCGTCGTAGGTTCCCCTATTTATACTATATCAATAGTTGTCACTCGTCGATTACTCTTGCAATTAGGTGTGGTCCCTCATACGCTTCCAAAATTTCATCAGAGTCATCGATATCTGGAGTCGCCGGCTGACTCAACTCCCATCGAATCCAGTCCTCAAACCCCTCCTCGATGCTTTCGACCACGTCGCCGTCTTCGATTATACCGAGGTTGTGTAGCTCGCCGGCGTGGTACATCTGAAAGAGAATCTGCATCGGTCTACTCCTCGTCCTCTGCCAGCGGGACAGCGTTGATGTAGTGGTTATTCAATGCCCGTCTTAGGTGGTCCTCATCATCCAAATCATACTCTCCTTCTATTGTCGCCTCCAGTTCGCCAGTTGGGTCCTCGACTATTTCACCGTCAGCAATCTTCCCGAGGACATCCCAGTCGTCCCTCTCTTCGTTGAGTCCAAAAATGAGCAATGCCACGTCAAATCACCGTATCAATAATCGCTCTGTTTCATCATAAGACTCCCGAGCAACAGACTGAATCGGTCTCTGTTGGTCTGTAACGGCGTGGAGGTCCTAGCTGAGAGAACTGAGAACGCGTTCATCAGCAATCGAATACCAGTCATCATCGAGAGCAACAATCCGTTCTCTGGAGCAATCACGTACACTAAGGAGCAGCCACTGATTGATAGAGAAAATGTCAGGACGTCCAGGTCAAAGATAGCATCGGACTGAGTGTTACTTATCAGGAGTAGAGAGCCGTTCGATGACGATTAAGAGTCAATCTATTCGGTTCGCTCAGAAATACGTGAGCAGTCGAGGGACTACTACCAGCGTACACTCTTTGGGATTCAGAGCGAGGTGTCGAGCCCTGACTCTTCGACCCAGTCGAGGTATTCGGCGTCGTTCAACTCCTCAACGACTCGCCGGGACTCTTCGCTATCGTAGCCAGCCATAACATACCCATTCGAGTACGAGGCAGCCAGATACCGGAGCAGTTCTCGTCCATCCGTGTACTCGCCGATGATTGGGTCGCGGTCGTCCTGAATCCGGTCTCGGAGAGATTCTGCTGTTGGCGTCTCCCCCGATACCTCACCCTCAATCGTAACGCGTGCTACCTCCTCAGGGTCTTCCCACGGGTTTCGATAAATAATGACTTCGACCAACTGTCCATCCTCGTTAGAGTCCAATTTCCTTGATGCAGCTCAGGTACTCTTCTTTCGCCTCGTCCCGGTCGACGCGAGTATAGATATCCATTGTCTCGGTCTTGGCGTCCCCACGGATATATTTCAGAATGTACGGCTTCATTCCCTGTTTCCGCATTAGCGTCGTGAACACCGTGCGGAACGTGTGAGGTGTGAATTTCTTCTCGAACCGTCGTTCTTCTTTGGGGGCGACGCCGGCGCGGTCGGCGGCGGCTTTCACTTCCCGTCGAATCCGCTCTTTCGAGAGCCGTCCTCCTTTGTTGCTTGTGAAGAGATATGACGAATCTGAATCGGCGTTGACGAACTGATAGCGTTTGATTGCGTAGATGGTCTCGTCATCGATTGGGACGACAGTCTGTTTGCCGCCCTTGCGTTCTCGGAGTCGAATGAATCCCTTCTCGAGGTCGACGTCGTCCTCTTCGATGGAGAGAACTTCCAGCAGTCGAGCACCGGTCTTTGCGAGGATGATGGTGACGGTCTTGTCTCTCGGGTCTGGGATGGCGTTGATGAGTTTACAGGCATTCTCCCACGTCGCGCAGTCTGGCCGGTCTGGGCGAATCCGGGGAATTTCCTCCATCACGACCGCAGCGGGATTGCTGGTGATTCCCTCGAACTGCGGCCGTTTCATCGTATAGCCGTAGAAGCTGGAGAGGACTTCCAGGTACTTCTTTTTCGAGTTCTGGGAGACGCCGCGTTCTGTGAGCGCCATTAGATAGTCCTCGACGTGGCGAATCTCGACTTCGCTAGGTGAGAGGTCCGGGAATTGGTCGTGGAAGAATTCACGCAGGATGCGACTGTACGAGTTGAGCGTTCTTTCGCTCCGACCAGTCGCGTGCTTTCGAGTGATGAAGTAGTTGACCTCGTCGTGCTTGTTGTCGTAGACTTTCGAGGAACCGGGTTCGGCTCCCATGTTAGTTCCCCTCCTTGAGCCGCCAGCCGTGTCCACGCTGGAATTCAACCTGCCCGTTCTCGGCTAAGGCGTACAGCCGGTTCTCGATTTGTCGTTGGAGGTGTTGGGCGACATCGTCACTAGCAGAGACGCGCTCTATGAGTTCGTCTAGTGATTGGTACTGCTGGTCTAGTACCCGAGTGACGAGGTCATCGATACTGAGGTGGGTTCGACCACCGCCGCCTTGTCGAGCCTCTTCAAGTTGCGTTTGGAGGTCGTCGATTTTGTTTTGGAGTTGCTTGACTGTCTGGTCCTGTGTTTGGATGAAGGGTGCGCCGCTGTCCCGATACATCCGGGCTTCCTGAATCAGGTCGTAGAGGTACCGGCTGAGGCTGGACCCTTCGTGTTCGGCTTCTTCCCACCATTCCTCTTTGTGCTGTTTGGCGGGGAAGAGTTCGGCTCTGGTCGTATTCTTGTGGAGCGTTTGGAAGTCCCGTTCGTCGCTGGGGCTGTCCACAGATGTCTCTGTCATACTAGAACCTCCGAATAGTCATTGGGTTGTTAGGTTAATGATATTACCGGTAAAAACGCGGTCTATGTCCTGATTTCGTGGGAGGCGGACTTGGGGATTTCGTCGTCTCAGTCGTCGTTATGTCTCTGCCATCGAGCTTCTTGAACGAGTTCGACCAGATAGCGACTCAGGCTGATTCCTTGTTCGTCGGCCTCTTGCTGCCATTGGCCTTTATGCTGGCGGTGACAGTAGACATCTACGCTGGTCATCCCCTCGCCTAATCCCTTGTTGTCGTCCATCGGCCGACGGGGCGCTAATGGTACATCAGTCATCGAAAATCACCATCTAATCGGATGGCTGTCAGGATATTAATGATACTGCTGGACGCTATCGGCTCCGATTATGATGAGGACAGAGTACCCGTGCGTTTTCGAGAACAGTCTGGCCGCCCTGTGAGTGCTCCTCGATGTGGTCGGCGTCCCAATTGCTCCACGACACTTTTGCCTCCTCTTCGGTTTTCCCTTCGTCTACGCACATCTCGCAGATACGGTCACTCTCGATGAAGAGCTTAATTCGCTGCGCTCGGGAGAATGCTCGTTGACTGTCGGTTTCTTGAATATCGGGTTCTGTCTCCCAGAAGGCGTTTTCGAGGATGTAGTGTCGCTTGTTGACTGCTCCTCGGTTCTGCTGGCGAGCCTCCTTGAATTGGAGCATTTCGCTGTCGTCTGTATCCTCAACTTCGAACCGCTTGAACCACTCTTCGGTGAAATCCCGGACCTCGTCGTAGTTGTCTCGCCCGAAGTTGTAATCTCCAAACTCCAACTCGCGGATGAGCGAATACAGGCTGAGGATGAAGTACTCCTTGTTTAGGAACTCTATCTCTCCGTTCCCGTTCTTCAGGTCGGTATCGCGGTAGAGCTCCGTGAGGAGGTCAAGCATCCGCTGAACGCGCTGAATCTCATCGCGTTGTTTGAACTCCTCTAAGTCCTCGTGGACAGTGAACCCCTCTCGCTTGCAGTCGAATAGTTTGGTAACCTCTTTTCCGGTGACTTTCGTCGGGCCTTCATCAATTTCAATCAGGATGAAGCGAGCGAGGAGTGAGAGTTGCTGGAGTCGGTCGTTGTTCCGAGCGAGAAGCGTAAAGAACTCGTGGCGGTTCGGGTTGTCGTCGCGGCTTTCGTAGTTCTCTCGGTCGAAGCTGATGTCGTCGGCTGTCTGGACGATGAAGTTCCGAACGGGGCTGTAGGTCTTACTGTGGTTCTTCTCGATGTTGGTCAGATGTTCGCCCTGCTGGAGTCGCCAGAATACTTTCGTCGCTAACTCCTGATGGCGCTTGTCGTCGGGGTCGTCGATACCCCGCAGCTTGATGACTTTGAGCGAACACTGAGAATCGATATACTCCTGGACGTCCTCGCTAAGTTCGGAGTATCGTTTCCCCGCAATCTCGTGTTCGGGGTTTAGTTCGCGGAGTTCGGGGGTATCGGGGAGTGCGAATTCGTCCTCGAAGAATTCTTGAATCGCGGTGATTCGCTGTTGGCCGTCGACGACTTCGAGACGGAGGTCGTTACCGTCGAGGACAACTTGTCGGATTACAACAGGCGGGACGTAGAGTTGGCGAACGAAGCTGTCGATTAGTTCCTTCTTCTTTCCGGTATCCCAGACGGTCTTTCGCTGGTAGGGTGGTCGCTTGACGAAGTATTCGCTATCGCTGTGGAACTTACTGATGTCCCAGTCTTCGTCGTTCGAATTGAGAGGGTCATCGACGTAGATTGCCATACTATTGCTGTACAGACATTACCAATATAATAGTGTCCTGTCGCTACGATGGCGGTCGATTCTTAGACTCGCGAAGTTTCCTCTATCTGGTCACGGAAGAGGTCGAGAAATTCAGGGTCGTAATCCTCGTCGACATGGTCCACATTCCACAGTCCGGATTCGCGGATTTTCTTGCTCCGACTATGATGGCCCAGCCAATCACCTGAACGAGCGTCAACGGCCTCTCGATGGTAGTTACTGAGGAGCGCAATCGTGTTTCGTTCGATGAAGGCTCGTTGGCTCTCGGCACTTGGTTCGTCGTCGACGTTCAGCCAGAGGAACGGCAGGTCCCGAAGATAGTCGCTTACTCGCCGCTCCATCTCGAGTTCATCAAGTCGGCGTTCCCGCTTCGCGCTTGAGCCCTCTCCCCAATGCGGATACTCATCGTGTCGGTCGTCACGTTCGACGAATGCCTCACCAACTCGTTTCCGGAAGACGGAGCCTCGGTGGTTCCCGCCACCTTCGTAGGTTCCCCGTTTTGCTCCGCGATGCGTTCTGAGTCGGTCCCAGAGCGAGGTACTGCTCCCCTCAGAGACAGCGTGAGTCCCGATGCGAGTAATTCGGTGTTGGTCGCCGCCGTCGCGGCATTCGTCTGATGCAAAGAAGAAGTAGACGCCTCGGTCGGGCCAGTCCATATAGCCGGTGCAGTCCTTGAGTTTCTGTTTTCCGCCGACTGTTTGCTCTAACTCGTCAAGGAGTCCATAGAGTCGGTTAATATCCTCACGTCGTACCATCGTTGTCCCTTAGCATATGCTACTCCGGTACGTCCACAAAGAGTTTCGTTCTCTGAGTAGTCATTCAGAACAAGAATACACCGATGGGATTGGATGTGCTCGTTATCTCACCTTGTTCCGGAACGAAGCGATTTGATGCCGTCATCGGTCCTAATGAGATAGATTCGAGAGAGCGGACTGAGTTACTGAGAGAATATCCTGATGCTGTCGCTTCGGCGGCTGAGATGTACACGGGACGCGAACACGAACATATCGAATCAGCCGTACAACAGCTTTTGAAGGTTGCCAATGTTGATTGGCGTATCATCTCTGCCGGGTTTGGTGTCCTCTCTGCTGGGACAGAGATTCCGTCCTACGAGTGTACGTTCAGCGAGATTGAGCAGGTTCGTCAACGGGCAGAACGGATGAACCTCGACGTAGATACGATGACTAATAACGAGTTGGTAGCGGCTGTTAGCCGGGAGAAAAACATTCCTCAGGACCTCCGGCAAATTCTTGCCGAAGGCTACGACTTGGTCTTCGTCATATTGGGGACCAAGTATCTGATTGCCGCTCAGGAAGCGTTAGCCTCGGTGCCGGAGGAGACTACTGCATTCGCGTTTGCGTCCAAGGGTAGCAAGAAGTTCATCGGAGATTGTTACTGGATTCCGGCGACTGAGGAAGAGCGGAGTCGCCTTGGGACAACGTGGCTTGAACTGAGGGGGAGAGAACTACTCACCTTAGCACAGAATATCAGGAACGAGGAGCATTTTGAACAATTGAGAGACGCGCCTGAGAAGGCAAAGAAACTGAGTATGTCATAGCGTGCCTCAGTAACCTATCAAATTCCACTGAGGTACGGAACATCTACGATAGAGGCCAATAAGAGGAGAGTCCCAATTAGTATTATACCTCCAATCCGAACCGGTCTCGAGTATCCACTTTCCTTATCAGGCAGCATAAGACTGAAACCGCCAAATGAAACGAGTATTCCACCGATTAGTGTGATAATGAGCGACCTCGCTTCGGAAACTGAGCTCGTTATTTCTGTAACTTGGACAGAAGTCACTACGACAGCGAGAAGGGCTGTAAAGAAGCCAATAAACTGTAACGTCTGAGTGCGATATTTTTCTACTGCATCCTCAAGTTTAGATTCTATACTATCGTATTTCCCATCCAGAGATTCGTATTGCTTTTCGAGGGAGTCGTGCTTCTCTGAGATTTCCTCAAGTTGGTCTTGGGCCTCCTCGTATTGGGATTCTATCTTCTGTATCTGCCTTTTCGACTTGATTGTTCTCAGGATACTTCTAAAGGAGGCCGTATTGGGTTGTCCTTGTGTTTCTTCATCCAGTCGGAGTTCGATAGCTCGTTGAACATTTCGCTCAGCTTCGTCCAACTCTCCACGAAGAGAATATACCCGACCCAGTGTCGCATAGTATTCGGCTTCGGTAGAATCCTGCCGAACGGCTTTCTCGGCGTACTCTAATGCGAGTTCACTAACATCACTATCGCCAATGTCTAAATCGAGGGATTCGATTCCAAATTGCTCGTCGACTTCAACTATCTGAGCTGCGAAGTTGTCGTAAATAGACGGATTCTCAATTTGCGCATCTACCGCTTCGTGTGCTAACTGAAGCCCTGTCTGTCGATGCTCACGCTCATACCCGTAGCGATACAGTAATGAGCGGAAATACGGCTTTGTTGGTCTATCGGGTACAGAGTCTCTGTACTCTTCATCAAGCTCTGAAAGGGTGTTAAAATCAGAGGGATTTGGGAGTATTGAACGCTTGGCCATCAAGACGAACAGGCCAAATCTGATATCGTCTGGGTCGGCATCTGTTTCAATAGAATCTGCACTTAGCAGGTCGTCTATAGTGTGCCAAAACGTATCGCTAGCGAATCTAGTGAGATAGTCCTCATATTCGTATCCACCCTCTTGCAGCGTACCCTGTTCTACGTGCTCGTAAATATCTTCGAGAAATTCGATGATATCATCCGGATTGTCCCGAGCGACAACTCCAAAATCATCGAAATAATCGTCCTCCAGTTGTTGGATGGGCCTAAGTGACATATGTTCACTCGTGCTAACTCGACAAATTCACCGTAGTATGATTATTCTATGGATGAACGACGATTCCAGTCCTGTCCAGTAAATCGCGGCCTGCTTATTCGTAGCGGGGATAGTCGCCTTCAGCCTGAAAGTATTCCGCTACATAGGGCGCATCTCGGCGTGTATCCCTACGCAGTCTATCGATTTGGTGAGAATCGATTTTTCCCGTAAATAGTTTCGTAAGTCGGTAATATTCACTGGTTCGAGTGCCGAGGCCGTTTTCGCTGGACGCGTGGCTACGCGGTCGTGAACGAGTGTGAAGAGTAAAGTTAGTCGATGTGGCCTTCTTCGCGGAGCTGCTCGGCTGCCTGCTCGTCGTATCGCCATTCGACGTTGGCTTTTTCGTCCTGCCAGTCCCACGGTTCGGCGAGGACGACGTCGCCCTCGTTGATCCAGACCCGGTACTTCATGCGGCCTGGGATTCGGCCCATTCGCGTCTTTCCGTCGGCACACTTGAGTTCGACGTGGTTGCCCCCGTTGTGTTGGGAGACCACGGCGAAGACCTCATCGTCGTTTGGCATCCGGAGGTTCCGGCGGCCACTTTCTTCACTCACAGCGTTATTTGGTGGGGGAGACGGTAAAGTCATCCGATATGTGTGGTACCACGGGGCAGCCGACACCGCGGTAGAGCATGAACATTTATGATAGTCTCGCGTATTGGCCTACTTGTGATGCTATCCGTATCCAAACTCGCACGCCAGCACGCCCCAGCCAGCCCCGTCCGCTATCCACCCGAATCCACACCACCCAGATGAGCCAGAGCACGACACGACCCGCCGCATCGCCCACCGACCACCCGACCATCGAGGACACGACCCCGTGGGTCGAGCGCTGTCAGCGACAGTTCAGTTCCTCCGACCGCCGCCTCCACAACCTCGTCGACGACGAAAATCACGCGATGCACGGCGGCGTGTAGGTCGTAAAAGCCTAAGGTCGTCGTGTGACGAGAACCGAGTGATGCGTCGTCGCGCCCTCCTCACCTCGCTCGCCTCCGGCGCGCTCGCCGGGCTCGCCGGCTGCGCGGACACCAGTACGCCGCCAGAAACTGTGCGAGCGGGCGCAACCCGTGAGTTCGTCGCGTCCAGTCCGGACGCCGAAATCGCCGGGAACTGGCTCGCCGAGGAGTTTCGGGCGCGCACGGAAACCGCGCTCACCTGGGAGACGCCGCCGGGCGCGCTGTCCGCGTACGTCGCGCGCCACCTGCAGGGCGCGGCGGTCGACGCAGACGCCTTCCTCGGGGTGACGCCCGCGACGCTCGCCACCGCACGCGAGCGCACCGACGACCTGTTCGCGCCCGCGAGCGGCTACGACGAGGTTCCGGACGCCTACGAGTTCGACCCCGACGCGCGCGTTCTCCCCGTGACGCGCTCCGACGTATGTCTCGTGTACGACGAGACGAAGGTCGACCCGCCCGAGACGTTCGGGGAGTTCTTCTCGCCGGCACACGCGCCGCTGACGCTCGTCCCCGACCCGCGGACGGACGCGCTCGGCCGCGCGTTCTTCACCTGGTCCGTCCGCGAGTTCGGTATCTACGACGCCTGCGAGCGCTGGCGGAAGTTCCTCGACGCGGGCGCGCACCTCGTCACGTCGAGCACGGACGCGCGGACCGCGTACCGGAACGGCCTCGGCGGCCTGCTCGTCGGCACGTCCACGACGCCGCTGTTCGCCGCGCGGGACCGCCTCAACCTCGAACGCTACCGCGTGCAGTTCCTCGACGGCGCGGCGTACCGACACGTCGAGGGCGTCGGGCGGTTCGCGGACGCCGTGAACCCGGAGAACGCCGACGCGTTCACGAGATTCCTCCTGAATCCGAACGTCCAGGGCCGGATGGCCGTCCTCACCGGCTCACTCCCCGTCATCGAGGACGCGGCGCTCCCCGAGGACTTCGACCAGTACGTTCGAACGCCCGACACCACCGTCCGCCCCCACTACGACCTGCTCGCGGCGTCCCTCGACGACTGGCTCGCGGCCTGGCAGCGCACCGTCACCGCCGCACGCGCCTGAAACGGCACAACCGACTTATCCCGGGGTCACATTCTGACGCGTATGGCGAAAGAGAACACCCTCATCAACGCCCTGATCGGTGCCGCGGTCACGGTCATCCTCTCGTTCACGGGCGTCTCACCCCTCCTCGGCGGCGCGGCCGCCGGCTACCTCCAAGCGAACGGTCCCCAGGACGGCGCGCGCGTCGGCGCGATTTCGGGCGTCATCGCGTCCCTCCCAATCATCCTCGTGCTCGCGCTGTTCTCCGCCGCGCTCCCCTTTGCCCCCATCGAGTTCGCCGCGCTCGGCGTCGTCGCGGTCATCTTCGTCGTCGTGTTCGCCGTCGGGTTCACCGCCGCGATGAGCGCGGTCGGCGGCTACCTCGGCGGCTACATCGAAGAAGAGTACTAGGCGGCGACCACCGAGAACGACACGTCCCGCGCACGGATATCCACGATAAGTCCGGACGAATCGCTCGCCCACTCGTCCCAGTCACGCGTCCCCTTCGGTCCGTTCTCGACATCGACAGTGACGCGAACCGTCGATGAATGGAACGGGGTTTTCGTACGTCTGAGTTGCCCCCGCGACTATCGAAACGGTGTCGTCGAGTACTCGCGTGCCGTCCTCGCGAACGACCCGAACAGTAACCGCCACCTCGTTCGCGGTGTGGTTCGTCACGACGATGTCGCTAACGCCGGTGTCCTGCGACGACGTACAGCCGGCAAGTCCGAGCGCGGCGAGCGTCACCGTCCGGGCGACCCACCGACGAGTGACTGCCATCACTGGAAAGAGAGAGCGCGACGAAGAGCTTTCGGGGTTACTGGTTCGTGGAGACGACTTCGACCACGTCGCCGGTTTCGAGTTCGGTGTCGGCGCCGATCTGGCGGTCGGTCCGGCAGTCGATGGCGTGGAGGAAGCCCTCGCCGATATCGGAGTGGAGGTGGTACGCGAAGTCCTCGGCGGTCGAGTCGGCGGGGAGGACGAAGCAGTCGGGGAACGGGCCGTTCGTCCAGTTCCCGCTCGCGCTCCCGGGGAAGACGGCGACGGCGTCGAGTTCCTCGAACAGCGCGGCTTCGAGCGCGCGCTGGACGCCGGACCCGTCGAACTCGCCGATGAAGTCCCGGATCTGTTCGAGGCCCGCGGACTGCTCGTCGGAGATGTCGCCCGTGATGTCGAAGTCGCCCGCGCCGGGCGTGTACTCGACGACGTCGTTCTCCTCCGCGGTCTTGAGCGCTTTCTCGGCGTGCGCGCTGCACGGGACGATGGTGAGGTGGTCGTAGTCGGGGTCGTTCGTGATTTCTTCGTAGTTCTCGCGGGCTTCGGGGGTGTCCATCTTGTTCGCCGCGACGACCATCGGTTTCGTGCGCTTGCGGATTTCGCGGGCGAGTTCGAGTTCGTCCGCGTCGTCCCACGTTTCGGGGTCGAGTTCGAGGCCGAGCGAGAGAATCACCTGCTTGATTTCGTCCTTGTTCGTGCCGAACGCGCTCATCTGTTCCGCGAGTTCGACTTCGAGTTCCGTCTCCGCCATGTGCCGGGTTTCGAAGCGCTCGATTCCCTTCTCCAGAATCCCGAGGTACCACTGGTCGAGTTCTTCTTCGAGGAAGTCGATGTCGTCGCGGGGGTCGTGGCCCTCCGTCGGTTCGCCCTCCATGTCCGTCTCCCCGGAGAAGTCCACGACGTGCACGAGCACGTCCGCCTCGTTCAGGTCGGTGAGGAACTGATTCCCGAGACCCTTCCCCTCGTGCGCGCCCGGAATCAACCCCGCCACGTCCACGAGTTTTACGGGGACGAAGCGCTTGTCGTTCCGGCAGTAGCCCGTGTTCGGTTCGCATTGCTCGTCGAAGTCCGGGGCCGCGCAGTCCACGCGGACGTACGCCTCGCCGAGACTCGGGTCGATGGTCGTGAACGGGTACGCGCCCTCCGGCACGTCACCCATCGTCGCCGCGTTGAAGAACGTGGACTTCCCGACCGAGGGCTTGCCCACGAGACCGATTTTGTAACTCATTACCCGATGGAGGCGATTCGCGCCTAAACGGGTTCTGAAAGCCCCGGTAGCGTGTTACTCGTTGGCAGAACGCACTGCGTGGAGGACGATGCCGTCCGCGAACTCGCCGCGCTCCTTGCGCTTTCGCTCGCGAGCGTCCCGCACGTCCTGCCCGGCGATAGATTCGGCGCTCTGGAGGGCGTCGAGGACGGCGCGCACGTCCGCCAGTTCCTCGGGTGAGGGGTCGTCGTGGAACTCCGCGACTTCCTCGTCCAGTTTCTCGTGCAACCGCGCCCGATACTGCTCGCCGGACACCCGGTCGGTCTCGGGCGTTTCGCCGTCTGCTCGAATCAAGTCGGGGATATCGTCGCGAACCAGTTTGTCGTACGTCTCGCGCACGACCGAAAACGAACGCTCCGGGGCCTTATTCTTCGTCGCTTTCTTTCATGTCGCTGAGCGCGTCCACGAGCGCGTCGGTGTCGTCGCCGCCCTCCAGCGCGACTTCGCCCTCGTGGTCGTTCTCGTGGACGTTCACGCCCGCGCTCTCGTCCACGTCCGCGCTCTGGTCTTTCTGCTCGGATTCGTCGTAGCTACCGAAGCCCATTGGGTTCGAGTAAATGGTGGGAGGACGGAAGAACCTCCCGGACACGTCCGGCCGTGCTATGCCTCCGCGTCCCGAACGCTCATCGGACCCGACACCCATCGATGGGTATGGAGAAGGTCAGTCTCGACTCGGCGTTTGCGTCGTTCGACGAGCAGTGGAGTCCGCGCGTGCTCGCGGAGGCGAACGACCAGCACGTGAAGGCCGCGCGGCTGGAGGGCGAGTTCGTCTGGCACGCCCACGACGACGCGGACGAACTGTTCTACGTCCTCGACGGCAGCCTCACCATCGAACTCCGCGACGAGGACGCGATAGAATTGGACGCGGGCGAACTCGTCGTCGTGCCCGCTGGCGTCGAACACAAGCCCGTCGCGGCCGACGGCGAGGCGAAAGTCCTGCTGGTCGAACCCGCGGGCACGCTGAACACGGGCGACGCCGACGACTCGGAGCGAACTGTCGAAGAGCCCGAGCGCCTCTAGCGCACGGTGTTGCGGAGGGTGCCGACGCCCTCGTAGGTGATGGCGACCTCGCTCCCGGGTTCGATGGTGCCGGGATTGGCGGGGCTGCCGAACGCGACCACGTCACCGGGCTGGAACGTGAAGCGCTCGCTGAGGAACGCGATGGTTTCGTGGGGGTCGAACAGCATCAGTTCGGTGTTCGACTCCTGGCGGCGCTCACCGTCCACGACGGTGTGCATGTCGATGCCCGTGGGGTCGAGGTCGGTCTCTATCCACGGGCCGAGCGGCCCGGAGCCGTCGAACGCTTTCCGCGCCGTACGGCCGGGTTGGTCGAGCGCGTCCACGTCGTTCATGATGGTGTAGCCGCGCACGACCTCGGGAACCTCGTCGACATCGAGGTCGGTGCAGGTCTCGTCGATGACGGCGGCGAGTTCGCCCGCGTACGTCACCTCCTCGGAGAAACTCGGGTACGGGATGGCGTCCCCGGGGCCGATGACGGAGACGGGCGGTTTGATGAAGAAGTCGGGCTGGTCGGGGCGCTCGTACTCCATCTGGTCGAGCGTCGCGGCGTAGTTCCGGCCGACGCAGTAGAGCGCGGACGGCGAACACGGCGCGAGCAGGTCGTCACGGGCAACGTCGTACGTGGCGTCGTCGGTAACGAGCGTGCCGTCCTCGTAGCGTCCCTCGACTGTTCCGTCGTCGACGGCGGCGCGAGCGAGCTTCATGCGCCCGGATTCACGCGACGGTGTGGTAGGCGTTTCCCTCCCGACACCGCCTTGCCAGTGCGCGCACTCTCTTCCAGTATGAGCCTGAACGAACACGCGAAGCGCGTGCACAACGTCGCACCCGACCCCGTGCTGTTGACGTTCGAGGACGGGGACGCGTACGAGTTCGAAATCGAGAGCGCGGAGTTCTTCCAGGAGGACTTCCAGGGGGAAGCCCGGCGGGTGGACGACGACGCGGCCTACCGGCTGGTGACGGACGGCGACGACCTCGTGGTCGGGCGGAACGCGGGCGACGGCTGGGCGACGTTCGGCGTCGTCACCGATGTCTCGCGGGCGTAGCCGGCTGCGTCAACCCTAACTTACCGGAGTCCCTGCTTCGGGTATGAACCGACGCGCGTTCCTCGGCGCGATGGGTGGCGCGGCCGCCGCCGGTCTCGCCGGCTGTCTCGGCGGCGGCGGTGCCGCGAACGGCACCGGCTCGTCCGCGCTCTACCATCCGGGGAACCTGGAGACGGCGTTCGTGCGGAGCGGCGACTATCCCGACGACCCCGACCCCGCGGACGGCCTGCCCCCCGAGTTCGGCGACCCGCCAGCGGAGCGCTCCATCGACACGTCCGCGTTCGAGACGCTGGACGTGGACGGACAGACCGTGAAGCTCGCGCCGAGTCAGGTGGCGAAGTACTGGTACGATCGCGGAGAGGCGCGGTTCGTGGACGCCCGCCCGAAGACCCAGTACGAGCACTCCCACATCTACGGCGCGGTGAACAGCCCCGCCCAGCCACAGTCCGCGGGCGGTCCCGTGGACGGCTGGCCGACCGACGACCGCGTCGTCGCCTACTGCGGGTGTCCCCACCACCTCTCCTCCATCCGCGCGTCCAGCCTGCAGGCCGCGGACTACACCGACGTGTACGTTATCGACGAGGGGTTCTGGGTTGGCTGGCACGACCAAGGATACCCGATGGCGGGCACGGACTTCGAGAAGCCCGCCGCCTACCACATCAACGGCCGCGTCGACCCCGCGTACAGCGGCGAGTACGCGTGGGCGACCGCCGTGGAGTCCGGCCAGCAGGAGGCCGCGCCCATCGGCGACGACGGGCGGTACGAACTCCACGTGCGGTTCAGCGACATCACGGACGCCACGACGATGCGCGTGGACACGCCCGCGTACAGCGTCACCGGCGAACTCGCCGACCTCGTCGCGGGCACGGTCACCGGATAGACCGCCCTTTTTCGGGTCGGCGGGCGAAGACGGGGCGTGCTCGCGACCGTCGCATCGCTCGTCGTCGCCGTCGGCATGCTCGTGTTCGGCGGCGACCGCGCCGTCGACGGTACGAGCGCGCTCGCCCGCCGGTACGGCGTCTCCACGTTCTTCGTCGGCATCACCGTCGTCGCCGTCGGCAGCAGCCTCCCCGAGATAGCGACCGCCGTCTACGGGTCGCTGTACGGCGCGGGCGACCTCGTCGTCGGCCACATCGTCGGGTCCGCCACGTCCCAGATAACGCTCGGCATCGGCGTGGTCGCGCTCGTCGGCCCGCTCGTCGTCTCCCGGGGAAAGGTCGCGGCGTACGGCGGCGGGATGCTCGCCGCGATGGCCGTGATGGGCGTTCTCGTCGCGACCGGCGGCGGTGTCACCCATCTCGAAGGCGTGGTCGCGGTCGCGCTCTACGTCGTCTTTCTCGCCGTCCTCTACGAACACGAGGACTACGAGGGCTTGACCGAGCGCACGAGAGACACGACGCGCGCCCGCGCCGCACTCCGCACCGTGGTCGGGCTGGCGCTCGTGGTCGCGGGCGGACACGTCCTCGTCTCCAGCGGCCGCACGCTCGCCGTCGAGACCGGCGTCCCAACCTACCTCGTCGGCGTCGTCACCGGTCTCGGCACCACGCTCCCGGAGATTACGGTCGCGGTGCTCGCGGTGCGCCGCGACAGGGAGGGCATCGCCGTCGGCACCCTCCTCGGGAGCAACATCACCGACCCGCTGTTCTCGCTCGGCGTCGGCGCGGCCGTCGGCGGCCTCACCGTCTCCGACGGCCTCTTCCTGCCCATCGCGTACATGACCGCGGCGTCCGCGGTCGTACTCGCGCTGCTCGCTCGGGAGGGCGCGGTGACTCGACGGGGCGCGCTCGCCTGCCTCGTTCTCTACCTCCCGGCCGTCCTCCTGTAGCGGCCTCCGGACTTTTGAGCGTCCGCGTTCTCGTGCGAGTATGACGGAACGCGTGGTCATCATGGGCGCGGCGGGCCGCGACTTCCACGACTTCAACACCGTGTTCAGGGGCGACGACGCCGTGGAAGTCGTGGCGTTCACGCGCGCGCCCGGCCAGAACCTCGGGGAGACCGACGAGGGCCACGAGCGCTACCCGCCCGAACTCGCCGGCCCCGGGTATCCGGACGGCATCCCGATTCGACCCGAAGCCGACCTCGAAGCTATCGTGCGCGAGGAAGACGTGGATACGGTCTGTTTCTCCTATTCGGACGTGTCGCACGAACACGTGATGCACGCGGCGGCCCGCGCGCTCGCGGCGGGCGCGGGGTTCCGGCTCGTCGGGCCGAAGGAGATGCAGGTGTCGGTGGACGTGCCGGTGGTGGCGGTGGACGCGGTGCGTACGGGCTGTGGGAAGTCACAGCTCTCGCGGGCGTTCGCGGACGAACTCGGGTCGCGCGGCCGGTCGGTGGCGGTGGTGCGCGAGCCGATGCCGTACGGCGACCTCGCCGCGGACCGCGTGCAGCGCTTCGACTCGATGGCGGACCTCGACGCGGCGGGCGTGACCGTGGAGGCGCGCGAGGAGTACGAACAGCACATCGAGCGCGGCCACACGGTGTACGCGGGCGTCGACTACGGGGCGGTGCTGGCGCGCGCGAGCGACGAGCACGACGTCGTGGTCTGGGACGGCGGGAACAACGAACTGCCGTTCGTGCGGCCGGACGCCCACTTCGTGCTCGCCGACCCCCTGCGGCCCGAAGACACCGACACGTACCATCCGGGGGAGGCGAACCTCCGGGCGGCGGACGCCGTCGTCGTGAACAAGGAGGACGCGGCGACCGACGACCAGATAGCGGAGACTGTCTCCCGCGTCCGGGACGCGAACCCCGACGCAGCCCTGTATCACGCGGACTCCGTGGTCACGGTGGACGACCCCGACCTCGTTCGGGACGCGTCGGTGCTCGTGGTGGAGGACGGCCCGACGCTCACGCACGGCGACGCCGAATACGGCGCGGGCGCGGTCGCCGCCGACGAGTACGGCGCGGTGGAACGCCTCGACCCCCGGGACGCAGCGGTCGGGTCTATCGCGAACATCCTGGAGACGTACGACCACCTCGACCGCGTGTTGCCTGCGATGGGGTACTCGGACGCGCAGCGCGCCGATCTCGAAGCGACCATCGACGCGGTCGACCCGGACGCGGTGGTCGCGGGGACGCCCGTGGACCTTTCTCGACTGGTGGACGTGGACGCGCCAATCGTGGACGTGTCCTACCGCATCGAACTCCACGACGCGACGCCCGGCGGCCTGCTGGACGCCCACCTCGACCTGTAACTCTATAGGCGAACAGGCTTATCACGAGAGGACTGCAACGGCATCCATGAGCGTTCTTCTCACGTTTCGTGTGCCCGCCGACACGGTCGCGTTCGGCCGGGCGGCGCGCGCGGCAGGCGTGAGCGTCACCGTCGATCCGCTCGTTCCGGTGGAAACCGGGACGCGGTCCCTGCACGTGGAGGGAACGACCGGCACGGACTTCTCCACGTTCGAAGGTGAACTCCGGGGAGCGCGCGCCGTCTCAGACCTCGAACTGCTCGACGACTACACGGACAGCCGCCGGTACTCGCTGTCGTGGACGGACGAGAACGAGGACGTGTTCGGCGACCTGCGGAGCGCGGGCGCGCACGTCCTGTCCGCGGGCGGGAACGGCGACCACTGGACGTTCGAGACGCGGTTTCGCAGCGAGGACGACCTCGCGGCGTTCAGCGACGACTGCCAATCGAAGGACGTGTCGCTCGAAGTCATGAGCCTGCAGAAGGACGGCCGCCCGACGGACGGCACGTTCGGACTGACCGCGGAACAACACGAGACCCTGCTCGCCGCGCTCGACGCCGGGTTCTACGACGTGCCGCGGAACACGACGACGGTCGAGCTCGCGGAGACGCTCGACATCTCCGACCAGTCGCTCTCCGAGCGGTTGCGGCGCGCGCACGCCGCCCTCGTGGAGAACGCGCTCCGATAGCCCCGCACAACTAAGTCGCAGGCGGCCGTCTATTCGAGGTATCTATGGTTTCCCGGGAGCAGGTCGCGACGGCGAAGTCGATACACCGACGCACGGGGAAGACGTTCTACCTCGCGACGCGACTCCTCCCGGAGCGTGTACGACGCGGAACGTACGTCCTCTACGGGTTCTTCCGGGTCGCGGACGAGGTCGTGGACGGCGACAAGGACCTATCGCCGGCGGAGCAGCGCGCGGAACTCGAACGCATCCGCGAGGGCGTGCTGGGTGACCGGACGCCCGACGACGACGTCATCGCGGCGTTCGCGGACCTGAAGGAGGAGTACGGCATTCCGGACGGCGAGGTCGAGGTGTTCCTGGACGCGATGGAGTCCGACATCGACACGCAGCGGTACGAGACGGCGGCCGACCTCGACGAGTACATGCGGGGGTCGGCGGTGTCGGTCGCGCACATGATGGTCGCGCTGATGGACCCCGAGGGGGAGAACGCGGACGCAGCATTGCCGCACGCCGGCGCGCTCGGGAAGGCGTTCCAGCTCACGAACTTCATTCGGGACGTCCGGGAGGACATCGACGAACTCGACCGCGTGTACGTGCCGATGGAGCGCTTGCGGGCGAACGGCGTTACCGTCGACCAGCTCAGGAACCACGAGTCGTCGAAGGGGTTGACGACGGCGCTCCAGTCTGAGCTGTCGCGCGCGGAGTCGCTCTACCGGGAGGGCGTCGCGGGCATCAAGTACCTCCCACGGGACTGCCAGTTCCCCGTCCTGCTCGCGGCCGTGTTGTACGCGGAGCACCACCGGCTCATCCGCCGACAGGGGTTCGACGTGCTCTCCGAGCGCCCGAGTCTCGGGCTCCCGCGGAAGCTGTACGTGGTGGCGAAGACGAGTTGGCGGTGGTGGCGGAGCGGCGACCCGGAGGCGGTGTTCGACGCGGTGAGCGCGGTGCCGGCCGACCGGACGAACACGTCCGAGGACCGGGAGCGCGAGGAGGGCGTGGCGACGCTCTAGGCGCGGACGCGGAAGTCGAAGCGGTCGGTTCTGACGAGCACGACCACGCCGAGCGCGGCGAGCGCCGCGGGAACCCAGTTCGCGTACACGAGGTTGACCGCGCCCCAGAGCAGGACGAAGCTCACGAGGTCGTCGAGCATGAACTCACAGTGCGCGAGGCGTTCGGCGAGCGCGCGCGGACTGAACGCGTACTCGACGAACCCGATGGCGACGGTGGCGGAGAGAATCCAGCCGAGGTAGTTCGAGAGCGGGACGCCGTAGTACGCGCCGCCGTCGGCGTACTGCCAGAACCCGAGGCTGACGGCGGCGGGGTCGAGCACGAGGTCGCCGAGGACGACGACGAGCACGGCGAGCGCGACGCGCACCCAGCCGGGCGTGTTCTCGCGGAGCAGGAGGAGGACGAGGAGGTAGGCGTTCAGGACGAGCGGGAAGAAGAAGACGGGGAGGCCGACGGGGACGCCGGCGAGCATCGGGCCGAGGCTGACGAGGTACTCGAACTCGCCGTAGGGGAAGCCGGTGTGGACGCCGACGTACTCCACGAGGTACGTGTACGCGGTGAGGCCGACGAGCGCGACGGCTTCGCGGCGGCCGACGAGGGGGAGGAAGCCGGCGACGAGCGGGAGGCGCATGACGAGCGTCCCAAATAGCACGAACACGGGGTTGAACGCGAGCGGCGGCGGGAGAAGGCCGAGTTCGCTCGCGACGAGCGTGACCGCGCCGACCAACGGGAAGACGACCGCGATGGTGAAGCGGTTCTCTCGGACGAGGCTCTCCAGTCGCGTTTCGGCGTCGCGTCTATCCATAGAGCCTCCACAGGCCGCCGAGGGTGAGGAGCATCCCGGCGAGTGCGTTCAGGTACGGGAACCACCAGTAGGCGCGGTCGACCGACACGTCCGAGGCGGCGACCCACGCGCAGAACGCGGGGTAGACGCCGAACACGACGAGGAATCGGAGGTCGAGGAGGGCGAACCCGGCGGCGGCGAGCGCCCACACCCCGATGCAGTAGGCGAAGGTCGTGGATTCGCCGAGCCACGTCGCGGTGGTGCGGATACCGGCCTCCCTGTCCGGCTCGATGTCGGGAATCGCGCTGAACGTGTGCATTCCCATCGTCCACAGCCAGCCGCCGAGCACGGCGAGCGCGGGCGGGTGGGTGCCGGCGACGGCGGCGTACGCGGCCGCGCCCGGGAGGACGTAGAGGCCGTTCGAGACGGAGTCGAGGACGGGCGTGGTCTTGAAGCGGACCGGCGGCGCGCTGTACCCGACGGCGAGCGCGAAGAACCCCGCGAGCCACGGCCACGACACGGGTGGGGTGATTGCGAACGTCCCGAGACCCAGCACGCCCGAAACGGCGAGCGCGACGAGCACGTCCCGAGACCCCCGATAGCGCGCTTCCCGCTCCTCCTTCTTGGGGTTGTGTTCGTCCACGTCCCGGTCGAACACGTCGTTGACGCCGTAGAGGAGGACGTTCGCGGGCACGAGGAAGTACGCGGCGAGCGCGAGCACGACGGGCGCGGCGAGGTCGCTCACCCCGGTCGCGGCGTACGTCGCGCCGACGAGCACGGGGCCGGCGAGGTAGAGCCAGAACCGCGGCCGGGAGAGCGTGAGGAGGTACCGGTAGTCCATCTACAGGACGTAGTCGGCGGTGAGTTCGCCCGAGATGAGGCACATCGGCACGCCGATGCCGGGCGTGGTGTTCGCGCCCGTGAAGTAGAGGCCGTCGCAGGACTCGCTCGCGTGCGGCGGGCGGAACAGTGCGGTCTGCGTGAGCGTGTGCGCCATCCCGAGCGCGGTCCCCTGATAGCTGTTGTAGCGCTCCGCGAAGTCGGAGACGGAGAAGGACTCCTCGACGCGGATGCGGTCGCGAACGTCGACGCCGGTGTTCTCGGCGAGGTCGGCGAGCACGAGGTCGCGGTACTCCTCGCGAATCTCGGGTGTGTCTTCGAGGCCGGGCGCGATGGGGACGAGGACGAAGAGGTTGCTGTGGCCGTCGGGCGCGACCGAGTCGTCGGTATCGGAGGGAACGCAGACGTAGTAGGCGGGGTCGTCGGGGTACGCCGGGTCGTCGAAGATTTCGGCGAAGTGTTCCTCCCAGTCGGTGGGGAGGACGAGCGTGTGGTGGGAGAGCGGGTCCACGTCGCCCTCCACGCCGAGGTAGAGCAGGAACGCGGACGGCGCGTAGGTGCGCGAGTCCCAGTAGCCCTCGTCGAACTGGCGGTACTGAGCGGGGAGGAGTTCGAGTTCGGTGTGGGCGTAGTCGGCGTCGCTCACCACGGCGTCGGCCTCGTACTCGGCGTCGGCGGTGGCGACGGTGAATCCGGGTTCGTGGGGCTGAATGCGCTCGACGGCCGCGTCCGTGTGGAAGGTCACGCCCAAGTCCTCCGCGAGGGTGACGATGCCGTCGACGACGCCGCGCATCCCGCCTTCGGGGTAGTGGACGCCGAGGTTGAAGTCGACGTGCGTCATGAGGTTGTAGAGCGCGGGCGTGTTGCTCGGACTGCCGCCGAGGAACACGAGGGAGTACTGGACTATCTGCTTGAGTTTCTCGTGGTCGAAGTAGTCGTCGACGTGGTCCTCCATCGACCCGAGGAGGCTGAGGCCGCGGGCGTTCCTGGCGACGTCGAGCGAGAGGTAGTCGCGGAGGCGGGGGCGGTCCTCGTAGACGAAGTGCTCCATCCCCACGTCGTAGTTCCGTTCGCTCTTCGCGAGGTAGTCCTCGAAGGCGTCGCCCGCCCCCGCTTCGTAGGATTCGAAGACCGAGCGGACGTGGTCGAGGTCGCCGGTCATGTCCACGCGGTCGCCGTCCTTGAAGAAGATCCGGTAGTGCGGGTCGAGCGGTTGAAGGTCGTAGAAGTCCTCGGGGACGTGCCCGAAGTCGGCGAAGAAGTTCTCGAAGACGTCCGGCATCAGGTACCACGAGGGCCCCATGTCGAACCGGAAACCGTCGGTTTCGAGGACGCTCGCGCGGCCGCCGATCTGGTCGTTCTTCTCGAGCAACGTGACGTCGACGCCGGCGTCCGCGAGGTAGCAGGCGGTGGAGAGACCGCCGAATCCGCCACCGACGACGACCGCGGACGTGGGGGAACTCATACCAGAGAGAGGGGGCGCGCGGACAATAAAACGACAGGCAGCGCGACGGCCGGCTTAGACGGGGCGGAGGTGGTGGGCGGTGACGGGGACGCCGGGACTGTACGCGACGTGCGGGTCGCCCGCGGGGTGGTCGAAGCCGTTCGCGGCGAACAGTTCGTTGTCGTCGAACGCGATTTCGGCGTCGGCGGTTTTCCACGAGGGGTGTTCCACGTCGCCGTACCAGAGCCGCTGACGGCCCTCGGTGTAGAACCGGTAGCGTTCGACCAGCCACTCGGTGAGGCTGCCGGGGTCGGGCGTGGTCGGTTCCTCGGTTGGGCGGTAGGTCGCGGCGAACTCGCAGGGCGGGACGCCGTCGTGGGTGCGCGTGGACTCGAAGCGGGTGCCGTCGTCGGGCGCGCGTTCGACGTGGGTGTCGGCCCGGTAGTAGGGGAGGCTGAAGAGCGCGCGGGCGAGCGCGACGCCGACGGGGTCGGCGGCGTCGAGGTTGTAGAAGTAGATGCCGGGGTCGCCGTCGACTTCGACGTACGTGCGGAGGTTGAGTTCCGCGAAGTCCAGGCCGACCCGGCGAGGGGCGTAGCGAGGGCGAACGCGACCCATGAGGAAGGGGACGACGGAGAGGTAGGCGCGGCCGTCGTAGGTGTCCACGTCGACGCGGTCGGGGAGCGAGCGCTCCACGAGCGCGGGGTCGACGGGCCAGCTGGCGAAGCAGACGCGCTCCCAGTCCATGTCGATGACGCGCATACGTCCTCTCCCGTCGCCAGCGCCTTCTACCCGACGGCCATCGACAAAGTTAATAACTCCACCAATAATTTTGTTAATGAATGAGTTTCAGTCCCGATTCGAATCACAATAATCGGGCGGCCATTGCGCTCGGCGCGCTCACCGTCGTCGCGTTCCTCGGCGCGTCCGCGTACGCCGTTCTCGACGGTTCGTACAAACTCCTCGGCATCTCCTGGGCCGCATTCGTCGGGATGCTCGGGTTCGCCGTCGTCGGCTACCGCGACCCCACCAGCAACCCCACCGCGCTCGTCTGGGGGTACGGGCTCTCCGCCGGCGCGATGATAGCCAGCGCCGCCGCGTTCATCGTCCCGCAAGCCATCGCCCAACATCCCAAGTTCGGCGGGTTCGGCATCGCCGCCGGCGTCCTCGCCGGGTTCGCCGCGCACACCGTCGGCCACGAACTCACCCACCGCGACCTCCCGCTCGACACCACCACCGCACAGATCGCCGCGCACGCGCTCTCCGCCGGCGCCATCATCGGCATCGTCTACGGGTCGATGCCCGACCTCGGCCTCCTGCTCGGCCTCGCTATCGTCTCCCACAAAGGCCCCGCGGGCTACGCCGCCGCCGGTCGCCTCCGCCGCAACAACCGTCCCCTCAGCATGCTCCTCCTCCCCGCCGCCGGTGTCGGATTGGCCGCCATCACCGCGAGCGCCCTCCAGATACCCGCCAGCCCCGAATTCAGGGGCATCGTCTTCGGGTTCGCCGCCGGCATCTTCCTCCACATCGCCATGGACTTCCTCCCGCGCTGCGAGGTCGGGAGCGAAATCCACGAAGCCGCCGACCTCGACGACCATGCCCACCACACCCTCGACCGTCTCCGCAAACACGCCGTCGTGAGCGTCCTCATCGGCGGCCTCGCGGTGTTCGCGGCGTGGCTCCTCGTCGCCTAACTGTAACTCCGCCAGCGGTGCCCACACTCGGTGCACTTGAAGAAGCGCGTCGGCGGTTCGTCCGCCGACCCCGTCTGTTTGATCGTGTACCACGCGGTGCCGTTCCCGCACGCGTCGCACTCGACTTCCGCCGTCGGTTTTCCCTCATCCCCGCTCTCGGGGTCGGACTCGATGACGTCGGAGGTGTCCTGTGCGTCGGTCGAGACGAACGCCTCCGCGAGCGCCTCGTCCTGCGCCTCGCTGTGCCCGCACGAGGAACAGACCATGGCGCCGTCTTCCTTTCGCATCATCGACCCGCACTCGTCGCAGAATTGCATACGCCGACTAGCCGCGCGCCGCGAAAAAACCCCTCGCCCGGCGTCTACTCCGTCTCGGGGAGTTCGAACTCCTCCTCGTCCACAACCATCGGACAGTCCACAACCTCGTAGTGGTCGGTGTCCACGACCCGCCGGATTTCGGTGCCCTCGTGCGTGCAGTGGAGGGTCGGCGGTTCGCCGAAGTACTGGCAGTTGTGACAGGTGCGGTTCTCGATGCGCCGCACGTCCCGGTTCTCGTCGGTCTGCACGCGTTCGCCGACAGCGAGCGGTTCGCCCTCCTCCTCCGCGAGCAGGTCGCGCCACGCCTGCTCGCCGTCCACGCCCTCCACGTCGACGGCCTCGAACAGTTCGTCGAAGTCGGGGTCGCTCTCCCGCTCCCGTTCCGCCTCGCGCTCTCGCACGCCGGTCGCGAGGTCCGAGAGCGGCGCATCCCGCTCACCGGGTTCGTCGTCCGTTACGGCGTCCGGAGCGTCGCCCGACGCGTCACTCGGCGTATCGTCCGTCACGTTCCCCGACGCGTCATGCGGCACATCGCTTTGTTCGTCGCTCGGCGCATCGCGTCGCGCGTCGTCCGCGTTGTCCTCACTCATCGACGAGTTCCTCCAGTTCGTCGTCCAGCGACTCCTCCACGGCGGGCGCCTCCAGCGCGGGGCGTTCGCCCGTGGTGAGCGTCGCGGACTGGAACAGGCCGAAGCGCCGCGAGGCCTCCACGCCGGAGAACGTGCTCTGGCAGAACGGACACGTCGCGTCCGTGAGGAGCGCGACGTCCACGGCGTTCTCGCACTCCTCGCAGACGCCCTCGCGGACGCCCTGTTTGTTCGCCATGTGCTTCAGCGCGTCCGCCGCGGCGCGTTCCTCCTCGGCGGCCGCGAGCGCGCGCGTCGACCGGCGCACGTCCACGAGCACGCGCGCCAGCGTTCCGACCTTCTCGTCGAGGTCTTCGGTGGTCTCGGTGAGGTATTCGAGGACGTCCTCGTAGTTCTCGAACCCCTCGGTCGCCCACTCCCGGAGGTCGTCGACCTCCTCGGAGACGGCGCGCGTGTCCGCGCGGAGTTGCTGGACCGTCTCCGCGGCCATGTCCATTCGTTCCGTCAATTCGGGATGGTCGTGCTCCGCGTCGGCCGCCCCCTCGACGGCCTCCGCGACCTGCACGACGCGCTCGCGAACGTCCTCGATGTCGTCTTCCGTCTCGGTTCGGAGCGCGTCGATGTCGTCCTCGAGGGCGTCCACATCCGTTGCGAGGTCCTCGAAATCGCCCTTCGTCGCGAACGACACGTCCCCCGTCTCCTCGACGGTGCGGAACGCGGCGACCAACCGCATCAGGAACGTGTCCGGGTCCAGATTTGACTCCTCAGCCCGGGCTTCGAGCCACTTCGCCGCCCCTCCGGAGACGGCTACTTCCCCCGTCGTCTCACTCGTCCCGTCCGGCATTCGTCCCTATTTCGGGTGCGGACGCCTTAACGTGTTTGACCGCTAGAGTAAAATTCGCTCCGTTACGTGTCAACCCGAGTCAACGAATCTTGCGGACGTTGCTCACGTCGAACCCGGCCTCGTGGAGCTCCGTCTCGAACCGAATGATGTCCTCGTCCTCCAACTGGGAGAGCACGCCCCGGAACTCCCGGACGAACATCGTTCGCACGCGCTCGTTTCCACCAGTCTCCCACTCGAACTGGATGGTGCCGTCCACGCTCGTCACGAGGTTCCCGAGTTGCACGTCGGTGAGCGCCTCCTGGCTCACGTGGATGAGGATGAGGCCGTTCCACGACCGCGCCGCCTTCCGCAAGCCCTTGAGCGCGTACACGATGTCGCTGAACTGGACGCCGCCCGTCTCCGCGCCCACGAGGTCCGTGAGTGAGTCCACGACCACGAGGCTGTTCGAGGCGTTCGCGTCCAGGTAGTCCGCGAACGCCTCGATGACGTCGCGGCGGTCCGTCTCCTTCCCGAGTTCGGTGATGGAGCGCGTCTGTCCGACGTACCACTCGCGGGGCACCGGACTCAACTGGAAGAACTCGGGGGAGAGGTCCTCGAAGGCGACCGAGGTCAATCCGGCGTCCACGATGGTGTCGTCCATCGTCAGCGACACCTCGCGGTGGAGTTCGTCGGCGCTCGCCGTGAAGGAGACGTAGTGGACTTCCTCGGGGAGTTCGGCCGCGCGGCCGACCTCGCCGTAGTGGAGGTCGAAGAGGTCGGGGTCGTTGTACGCGAGGCCGTTCATCACGGCGCTCGTGAACAGGAACTCGCGCGCGCCGGCGCCGGCCTCGCCCGCGAGCAGGACGACACTCCCGCCGGGCGCGCCACCCCCGATCTGGTCGTCCAGCCGGGAGATACCGAACGGTATCCGAGCCATACAGGCGAGAGGACGGGGGCGTGCTTACGAGTTGGGGTTGTGCTCGTACCCTGCACCCGTGTTGTCGGGGCGGACGACGCGGACGCGGCCGTCGCAGTCGGCGTCGTCGAGCGCGTCCCGCGCGGCGAGTCGGACTTCCGCGGCGTGTGTGGCGTCCGTGACCGCGTACACCGCCGGCCCCCACGAGGACTGGCCGGCACCGGAGACGGCGGGCGACTCGCGGAGGCTGTCGACCACCGCGCCCGCGGGCGGCCGGTAGACGCCGCCCTGTTCGTCCGCGTACCACTGGCCGTTCAGCCGACCGAGTTCCGCGACGGCGCGCCCGAATCGGCCGCGGTCGCCCTCCGCGGCGGCGGGGAGGACGCGGCGGACGACGAGGCCCGCAATGCTGTCCGCGACGCCGGGGTCGGCGTCCTCCACGGCGGCGCGCATGCTCGACTCCTCCGCGTCGCCGTGCCGGCCGGGGTCGGCGTCCGGGAGCGCGAGCACGAACCGCCAGTCGTCGGGGAGTTCGTGGCGCGCGGCGATCTCGGGGACTGTCCAGCCACCGGGTTCCGGTGCTCGTGCGGTGAATCGCTCGGTGGGGTGGCCGGCGTCCAGCACGAACCCGCCGCGTTCGAACCCGGCGACGCCGACGCCGGAGCGGCCGCCGCGGCCGAGCGCCGGCGCTCGCTCCCGGACGTGCGGGTCGCAGTCGTGCGCGCGGGCGACCGCTTTCAGCACGGCGAGCGCGAGCTGAGTGCCGCTCCCGAGGCCGACGTGCCGCGGGAGTTCCTCCTCGACGGTCACGCGAACCCCGGGCACGTCGAGGAGGTCGACGGCGCGTTCGGCGTGCTCGCGGGCGTCCGGGTGGTCGCAGACGACGGAATCGGCGGGTGCGGCGGTGACGACGGTTCGGGGTTCGGCGAGCGCGACGCCGAGGCTGCCGTAGAGGCGCTCGTGGGAGAGCGAGAGGTTGCAGAAGCCGAAGTGGAGGCGGGCGGGCGCGGAGACGCGAACGGCCATACGGGACGGTCGACGGGAACGAGCAAGCCGGTTTCGGCACCGGTAACGCCTACGAGAGCACGGCGTTCGCGACGACGCCCGCGCCGTTCTCGAACGCGGGCGGGTCGGGCGGGTCGGCGGCGGCCGCGACGACCTCGTCGGGCGTGGTGACGGTGCGGAACCCGGTGGCGCGCGCGGCGAGTCGGGCGACGCCGCGCTGCTCGCTCGTGAATGGGTAAATGAGTGTCGGCGTGCCGGCGACGGCGGCCTCCATCACCGTCGAGTAGCCGGGACAGACCACGAGGTTGGCTGCGCGGAGCGTGGGAAGCATCGACGCCACCGGCTCCCAGTCGTCGCCGCCGACGACGGTGACGTGTCGGCCGGCGTCGCGGAGGCCGTCGGCGGCCGCGTCGAGTTCGTCCGAGTACGTGCTCGGCACCATCACCACGTCCGGGTCGCCGACGACGGGTGCGTCCACGTCGAGCGCGAGCGGCGGGATTCGCGAGACGCCGATAGGGTCCTCGTCGCCGGGCGGCCAGACCGCGGGGAAGAGGAAGTCGCGGGCCGCGGCGACTTGGTAGGCGGTGAGCGCCCACGCGCCAGCGCGCTCGACCGTGTCGTCGTAGAGGCCGGGCGCGTTGTGCGTGCAGACGTAGAGCGGGACGCGCGCCAGCGGCGCGGCCATCGCCGCGAACATGTCGTCGGTCACGAGCGCGTCCGGGTCCTCGCGTCGAAGCCAGCGGTAGAAGTCGCGGACGCGGCGCGCGCTGTCCGGGAGGCTGCCGGTGAGAACGTCGGTGAGGCCGCCGCCGTCCTGGTAGTCGCCGATGAAGTCGACGCGCGTGGGGACGTACTCGTCGTAGCCGAGGAGGGCGGCGAAGCGCTCGCCGGGACCGCCGCCCGCGAGCGACACCGTCGCGCCGCGCGCTTCGAGTTCGCGCGTGACGGCAAGCATCCGGGTGGCGTGGCCCGCGCCCTCCGGGTAGTGTGCGACCGCAACGTGCATACCCGGAGTCGGACCTCGGGGTGGGTGTAGCTTCCGGTCGCGCGGCAACGTCTGTTCGGTCGGGTGGGTTTATTCGTCCCGAGCGCCAGTTCGTGGTATGAGCGACCACCCCACGAAAGACCCGGGGCTGCGGAGCACGGAAGTCACCGAGGGCCCCGAGCGCGCCCCCCATCGCGCGATGTTCTACGCGATGGACTACGACCGCGACGACCTCGCGAAGCCGATGGTCGGCGTCGCCAATCCCGCGGCCGACATCACGCCGTGTAACGTCCACTTGGACGACGTGGCGGACGCGGCGTACGAGGGCGTCAAGGAGTCCGGCGGGATGCCCATCGAGTTCGGCACCATCACCATCTCGGACGCCATCTCGATGGGGCACGAGGGCATGAAGGCCTCCCTCATCAGCCGCGAGGTCATCGCGGACTCGGTGGAGCTCGTGTCGTTCGGCGAGCGCATGGACGCGCTCGTCACCGTCGCGGGCTGTGACAAGAACCTCCCAGGGATGATGATGGCCGCCATCCGCACCGACCTCCCCACGGTCTTCCTCTACGGCGGGTCCATCATGCCCGGCGAGCACGAGGGCCGCGACATCACGGTGCAGAACGTGTTCGAGGCGGTCGGCGCGGTGTCCTCCGGGAAGATGGACGAAGACGAAATCGAGGAGATGGCGTGTCACGCCTGCCCCGGCGCGGGCTCCTGCGGCGGGATGTTCACCGCGAACACGATGGCGTCAATCAGCGAAGCGCTCGGTCTCGCACCGCTCGGGTCCGCGAGCGCGCCCGCCGAATCGTCGGAGCGCTACGACGTGGCGCGGGACGCCGGTGACCTCGTGCTCGACGCGGTGGAAAACGACCGGAAGCCGAGCGACATCCTCACCCGCGAGTCGTTCGAGAACGCGGTCGCGCTCCAGGTCGCGCTCGGCGGATCCACGAACGCCGTCCTCCACCTGCTCGCGCTCGCCGCCGAAGCCGGAATCGACCTCGACATCGAGGACTTCAACGTCATCAGCGACCGCACGCCGAAGATAGCGAACCTCCAGCCGGGCGGCGAGCGCGTGATGAACGACCTCCACGCCGTCGGCGGCGTCCCCGTCGTGATTCGCCGCCTCGTCGAGGCCGGGTACATGCACGGGGACGCGATGACCGTCACCGGCCGCACCATCGCGGAGGAACTCGACGAACTCGACCTGCCCGACGACGAGGACATCGAGACGGACTTCCTCTACAGCACGGACGACCCGCTCCACGAGGAGGGCGCAATCAAGGTGCTCACGGGGAACCTCGCACCGGACGGTGCGGTTCTGAAGGTCACGGGCGAGGACGAACTCTACCATCAGGGCCCGGCGCGCGTGTTCGAGAACGAGGAGGACGCCATGGAGTACGTGCAGACGGGCAAAATCGCGAGCGGCGACGTCCTCGTCATCCGGAACGAGGGCCCGCAGGGCGGCCCCGGGATGCGGGAGATGCTCGGCGTCACCGCCGCGGTCGTCGGGCAGGGTCACGAGGACGACGTGGCGCTCCTCACCGACGGTCGGTTCTCGGGCGCGACCCGCGGCCCGATGATTGGGCACGTCGCGCCGGAAGCGGCGGCGGGCGGCCCCATCGCGGGCGTCGAGGACGGCGACACCGTGACGGTGGACATCCCGAACCGCGAACTCTCCGTGGACCTCGACCGCCACGAGATAGAAGAGCGCGTCCGTGAGCGCGAGGAACCGGAACAGCAGTACGACTCGGGCGTGCTGCGGAAGTACGGGGACTTGTTCGGGTCCGCCGCCCAGGGCGCGGTGACGAACCCGGCTGTTCGGCGGGACTAGGCCTCGTAGCCGTGGCCGAGGAAGAGCGCCACGGCGTGCGCGAGGACGAGCGCGACGAACGCGATTTGGGCGTCCGTCGACGGGAGTCCCGCCACGAACAGGGGGACGTAGAGGAAGGGGAGGGCGACAGCGCTCCAGAACCCGACGGCTTCGAGGGCTCTCGGGACGCCGAGGGGGAGGGTTTGCGACCCGACGCGGCTGTTCTCGTGAGCGGTTGGAGGACTCGACATCACGATTACGTCTACACCACCCATCCCCATATAACGGGCCAACCGTTGGCGTGGTTTCAGGACGTTTCACGCGCTCCGCGAGCGCGACACGGGATGTTTTATCGAATTATTAGAAACCCCGAGACGTTTTATCGAGCGTTTTGAGCGACTGAGACGAGTGCGTGTGTTCGGGCCAGTAGTGGTTTAGTGAAGCCGCGCGAAGACCAAAACATGTCTGATGGGTTGACCGTTCCGCCGAACTGGCGACACGCCGACCCCGAGTACGAGGAGGACGTGGGACGCAAGTACGACCCGCACCCTGTAGTCGAGTACGAGCACATCGACCGCGACATCTGGGTCGTGCTCGCGCCCGGCCGCGTCCCGGACCGCGTGGACGAGTCGAACAAGGGCTACCGGGTCGACCTCCGGCACGGCAGCGGCCCCGAGGACGTGACGACCATCCAGATCGCCGCGGTGCCGTCGCTCGGCGACGCCCACCACGTCGCGGAAGACCTGATGCGGTTGTTCACGGAGTTCCACACCGGGAGCACGCGCGTCGACCGCGTCGTCGACGACATCGCGGAGTCGAAGGCGGACGCGTGGCGCGAGGAAGCGGACGCGGTGCGGCCGGCCGCCGCCGCGGCCCCGCTCTGAACTCCGGACCGCTTTACTCTCCGGAGCGCGAACCTCGAGTATGGCTACGCGAGCGTCCAGCGTTCTCGACCGCGTCGACCCGCAGACGCTCGCGGTCTGGGCGGTTGTCGTCTGGTCCGAACTCACGCTCGTCGTCTTCTACACCGCGCTGACGCCGGGGTGGGTGACCGAACCGCGGTACGTCGTCTACCCGTTCGTCTGGATCAACCTCGGCCTGCTCGCGGTCGTCCACACCCGCCGTTGGGTCCGCGAACGCGACCCCCAACCGCGAACCAGACTCGCATCGGGACTGCTCGCCACGGGCTACGTCGTCGTGCTCGCCGCCGTCGGCGGCCTGCTCTTCCTCCCGGTCGTCAATCCGCCGCACGGCGGCACGGCGTTCTCCGTCTCGTGGGTGATGCCGGGCTGGGGTCCCATCGTCACCGCCCGCGGACTCGGCGTGCAGCTCACTCTCGTCCCGTTCAAAGCGATCGGCTATCTCGCGCTCGCCTACGTCCTCTACGCGCGCCTGCTCGACGCCACCCGGATGGTCGCGTCCGCCGTCCTCGGTCTGTTCTCCTGCGTCGGCTGCACGATGAGCCTCCTCGTTCCCCTGCTCGGCGCGAGCACGTTCGCGGGCGCGACCGCCTACACGTGGGACGCCTCCACGCTCGTCTACGTCGTCGCGCTCGCCACCCTCTACTGGAGCCCGCAAATAGAAACGGCTATCCGGCGGCGCGTCGCCGCGCTCCGCTAGTCTATCTGGGTCTTCACGACCGTCACCGGCCGCGACGCGATGCGGACGACGCGCTCCGTGACGCTCCCGAGAAGGTTCCGGTACGCCGCCGAGCGCTCACGCGTCCCGACGACGATAAGGTCCACGTCGTGCTCGTTCCCGTACGCCAGAATCTCGTCCGACGGCGTCCCGTGCACCAACTCCGTCACCACGTCGACACTCCCGTCGGCGGCCGCCGCGACCTCCGCGAGCGCGTCCTCGCCCTCCTCCTCCAGGCCGCTCTCCAGTCCCTCGTGTTCCTGCACGTACTCGTCGCCAGAGTACGCCGAGTACACGTCCTCGTCCACCACGTACAGCGCGTGCAGCGTCGCACCAGTGGCTTCCGCCAGCGCCACCGCGTGCTCGGTCGCTTCCGCAGAAGCCTCGCTTCCGTCCGTCGCCAAGAGGATACTGTCGTACATCACCTCAACCGACACATCCACGGCAAATAAAAACACCCGCCGGGGACCACCCGACGAGACCGCCCCGACAATTTCAGGGCGCTGTCGCTCGCCAGCGCGAGCGACGATTGTGAAAATGCCCGGGAGGGGGTTCTGCACGCTCACTCCGTTCGCGTGAACCACGTCGAGACGGTCGGCCTCCCACGGGTCGGCCGCTGCGACTCGTCTCGTTCGAACCCTCTCGGGGCGTTTCGACGAACGTCTCGCTGACGCTCGTCGATTCGTCAGAAAATGCCCGGGGAGGGGTTCGAACCCTCGGCCTCCGCATGTCCCAGGTTCGAGGCTCGGCGGGCCTCGGGGGACACGCACAGCCACCGAATGGCTGCCGCACCGAATCTCGGAACCCTATGAGTGCGGCGCTATGACCAGACTAAGCCACCCGGGCTCGGTTTCGGGTAGACGGCTGTCGCCTATTAAGGTTCTCATCTGTTTCGGGTGACCCGCCGGGTTTATGTCTGCAGGTGCGTTTTTCCGGGGTATGGACGTACCTGCGGCCGTGGACGCGGTGCTCGACGGTGAGAGCGTCGCGGCGCGAATCCCGCTCCGGGGCGAGGACGCGTTGTTCGTCACGGCGACCCGCACGCTCGCGTACCGGGCGGACGGCCTGCTGAGCGACGAGTCGGTGACGGAGTACCCGCACGCCGCCGAGCGAATCACGGTGTCGGAGGGGCGGCGGAAGTCGAAGATAACGCTGGATTACGGGCTGGAGGGCGAGGAGACGCTGACGGTGCCGGCGGGGAAGCTGGACGACGCGCTCCATCCGATTATCGCGGGCGTGCTGAATCACGCGAGCGTGACCGCGGCGGGCGAGACGGTGAAGCGAACGTATCGGTTCAGCGAACTCACGCTCATCGTGACGAGCGACCGCCTCGTGAAGCACGTCGGCGCGGCGGTCTGGGACGAGGACTACGAGGAAATCGTCTTCGACGAAGTAACGGATATCGACACGGAGGAGGGGAACGTCGCGAGCCAGCTCGTCCTCGAAACCACGGGGCGCACGCAGCGCATCAAGGCGCCGAACGACTCCTTCCGAGACGTGCGGGAGACCGTTGAGGACGCGCTGTTCGCGGCGCACGACGCGGACAGCTATCAGGAGTTCCGACGCGCGGTGGCGAGCGACCGGCCGGTCGACGAGTCGGCGGGCACGGTGGCGTTCGACAACGACGACCTCGAACCGCTCGGCGGCCGCGACGACGCCGAAGACCGCGAAGCGGACGCCCCGGCGGAGTCGAGCGCGCCCGGCGGTCAGGCGACCGCACAAGTGGCGGCGGAAGAACCAGAGTCGGAGCCGGAACCGAGGGCGGAACCGGAATCCGAGTCCGAATCCGAATCCGGGCGGGAATCGGCCTCCGAGCCGTCAGTGGATGTCGAGGCGCTGCGTGAGGACGTGGACGACCTCGCGGAGACGGTGGAGCGCCAGGCGGAGTACATCGCGGAGCAGGAGGAGTTGGTCGCCGAGCAGTCGGCGCTCCTGGACGAGCAGCGCGAGCGCATCGAATCGCTGCGGGAGACTATTCGCGACCGGTGACTTTGCGGACGCACGACGACCCGAACGGCCCGAGTTCGCCCGTGTCGAGGTCGAGGAAGTAGCCCGTGGAGATGTCGGTGCCGCAGCGCCGGCACGTGAACTCGCCTTCTTTCGTGACGATGTCGGGTTCGAAGCCGCCGTAGCCGCCCTTGCTGAATCGGACTTCGCTGCCGTCCCGGTCGATGATGCCGCGTGATTCGGCTTCGTCGAGGATGCGACGGGTCTTCTCGGGGTGGGTGGTGACGGCTTCGAGGCGGTCTACCGCGTCGGCGACGGAGAGCGCGTCGTCGTCCATCGCGGCGAGGAGTTCGACGCCGGCGTCGACCGCGTCCATACCGTAGAACCCGGCGCGGAGTACAAGACATTTAGCGTTCGCCGCCGGACTCGACGTATGGTGTCGGTGTCGCGGCGGACCGTGTTGGCGGCGGTGGCGGGCCTGGGCGTGCTCGCGCTCGCCCTGTTCGTGCCGGACAGCGTGCTGGCGCGGGTTCGGGGCGTCGTGGCGAGCCCGTGGTTTCCCGTGATACTCGTGGCGCTGTACGCCGTGCGGCCGTTCCTCGCGTGGCCGGTGTCCGCGCTCTCCGTGCTCGTCGGGTACAAGTACGGGCTCGTGCTCGGCGTGCCGGTCGCGCTCGTGGGCGCGGTCGGAACGAGCCTGCTCCCGTACTACGTCGGCGGCCGCCTGCCGACCACGGGCAGCGTGCTCGGCAGCGTGCGGTCGGGCGGCGAGCAGTACTTCGCGGCCGCGGGCGACACTCGCGGCGTGATTGCGGCGCGGCTCGCGCCGACGCCCGCGGAGGTCGTGTCGACGGGCGCGGGCATCGCCGGCGTCCCCGTCCGCGCGTTCGTCGTCGGGACGCTGGTTGGCGAGTTCCCGTGGACGGTCGCGGCGGTCGGTATCGGTGCGTCCCTCGACTCGTTCAGTCTCCAGAACGCGTTCGACCCGATGCTCGTCGGCGCATGCGTCCTCTTCGCCGTCCTGTTGCTCGCCGGGCCGCTGTATCGTTCGCGCCGCCGCTAAAATATATTTTAGCTAACATATTTGCGTGGGTCGGCCCAAGCAGGCGTATGGAGACACCACAGGAACCCGACCCCGTCGGTCGGCGAGCGCTCCACGAATCGAACCCCGGCCTCGTCTCGCCCGACCCCGGAGAGGGCGCGGAGACCGGAACCACCGTCGTCGGCGTCGTCGCTGACGAGGGCGTCGTGCTCGCGGCCGACCGGCGCGCCAGCATCGGCGGTCGCGTCGTCACCAACAAGCACGTGCGGAAGGTCGAACCCGTCCATCCGACCGCCGCCGCGGCGCTCTCCGGCACCGTCGGCCACCTCCAGCAGTTCGTGCGCGTCCTCCGCGCCGAAACCCGCCTGTATGCCGACCGCCGCGGTACCGACCCGTCGATAACCGCGCTCTCCACGCTCGCAGGGAACGTCCTCCTGAACTCCGGTCTGCAGGTCAGTCCCCTGCTGGGCGGCGTCGACGACACGGGCGGCTACGTCTTCGAAATCGACGGCGCGGGCGGCGTGCTCCGCGACACGTACGCCGCCGGCGGGAGCGGAATGCAGCTCGCGTACGGCGCGCTCGAAGACACCTACCGCGGCGACCTCACGACCGAGGACGCGCGGTCCGTCGCGGCGTCCGCGGTCGGAAGCGCGAGCGAGCGCGACACCGCGAGCGGGAACGGCGTCGCCGTCGCCACCGTCACCCAGGAGGACGTGCAGGTCGAAGAGTACGCCGACCCCGGGGAGGTGGTCTGAGATGGAGAATCAGCAGGCGTACGACCGCGGGACGACCATCTTCTCGCCGGACGGCCGGCTCTATCAGGTCGAGTACGCCCGGGAGGCCGTCGGGCAGGGCGCGCCCGTCGTCGGCGTCCGCGGCGACGACGCGGTCGTCCTCGCCGCCGCGCCCGATGGCGGGTCGCCGCTCGTCGAGACGGACAGCATCGAGAAGCTCCACCGCGTGGACGACCACCTCGCCGTCGGCACCGCCGGGCACGCCGCGGACGCCCGCCGCCTCGTCGACATCGCTCGCCAGACTGCCCAGGAGGAGCGCGTGCGATACGAGGAGCCGATGCCCGCGGACGCGCTCGCCACCGCGCTCGCCGACCACGTCCAAGAACGCACGCAGTCCAGGGGCGCGCGGCCGTACGGAACCGCGCTGCTCGTCGCCGGAGACGGCGACGGCCCGACGCTCGTCGAAGTAGACCCCTCGGGCGCGACCCGCGAGTGGCGCGCGAACGCCCTCGGGAACGGCGCACCGAACGCACAGGACTACCTCGAAGAAACCTACGAAAGCGGACTCGACACCGGAGAAGCCGAAAAGCTCGCGCGTGAAGCGCTCGACGCCGCGGCCGGCGACGACCACCCCACGGAGACCGTCACCGTCACCGCGACCGGCGCGACGTTCGCGGAGCAGTAGCCGGACGGGAAAGTCCGAGAAACGAAGATACCTGCAATAAAAACCGCTTCTCAGAATCTGCGGTAAATATTTCACATTATATCCCAAACAGGTATACTGTCGCGTCCGCGGACGCGGCGACTGATACCATGAAGGGAATACAAGACGGCGTTGCGGTCGTTACTGGCGGAGGCTCGGGAATAGGGCGGCAGTCGTCGGTCCGGTTCGCCGAGGCGGGAGCGAAGGTCGTCGTCGCCGACGTTGACGCGGACGGCGGTCACGAGACAGTCGAGATGATCGAAGGAGACGGCGGTGAAGCGACGTTCGTCAACACCGACGTCACCGATTCGGACGACGTAGCCGCGATGGTGCAGACGGCGCTCGACGAGTACGGCGGGCTCGACTTCGCGCACAACAACGCGGGCATCGCGGAGGAAGGCGCTCGCCTCGCCGACTACGACGAGGACGAGTGGGATCGGATGATCGACGTGAACCTGAAGGGCGTCTGGCGGTGCCTGAAAGCCGAAATACCGGAGATGATCGAACGCGGCGGCGGCGCAATCGTCAACACCTCGTCGGTCGCCGGCGTGAGCGCGAACGGGAGCGCGCACTACGCCGCGAGTAAACACGGCGTCATCGGGCTGACGCGGCGCGCGACCGTCGATTACGCCGACGACGGAATTCGATTCAACGCCGTCTGTCCGGGCGTCATCGACACGCCGATGGTCCAACAGGCGGGCGAGGAAAACGCGGACGAGATGGACCGCATCACGGCAGGAATCCCTGCTGGCCGCCTCGGAGATCCGCGGGAGATAGCTAACACGGTCGTCTGGCTGTGCTCCGAGGAGTCCTCGTACGTGATGGGTCAGCCGATCATCGTCGACGGCGGACTGCTGGTGCAGTAGAATCGCGCGACGACCCCACAGCAATTATTTGACGGACGGGCACACGACGACCAGTTCGACCACCGGGAAGCCGGCTTGCGTGTTCGTACTCGTTAGCTCGCGCGCCGCGCGCCGTCCTTGTCGAGGAACGCACCGGAGAGAACCGCGTCGGCCGCGCGCCGCCCCGCGTCGGTCAGCACGTAGCCGTCGGGCGTCTTCTCCACGAACCAGCCCGTCAACTGTCGGAGGTGGTACGCGAACCCCGCCGAACTATCCGTGTCGGCCGCCGCGTGCAGGTCCGAGAACGGAACCGGTGTCTCGCCGTCGCGTTCCGCACGCACCAACCGCACGAGCACGGTGACGCGGACCTCGTTCGCGAGCGCCCCGAACGCCTCGCTCGACGCACCAGGGTCGGGCGATCGCTCGCCGTCCACGGCGGCCGACGGCGACCACGACTCGCTCCACTCCTCCATACCCGTCAGTTCGACCCTCTCCCGCAAAAGCAGTCGGGTGCCGGCAGAAGTCAGGGCGTGAACGGGTCGCTGCAGTCCGCGAGCACGCCGTGCTGGGGACAGACGTACTTGCAGTGACGCTTCAGGAGTTCGGACTCACACATCGGACACGTCGGCAAGTCCCGTCCACTCATGTCCGTGTGTGGGTCGGCGCAGTGTATAGATGTGTCTCTCGACCACACCGCGAGTTCGCCGCGATGGGGGCGCCATAGCACGACAATTTATGAACTCGGAGGGAGGCGCTCTAATGAAATGCGTGACATGTCTCGTCGGCGCGCGCTCCGGTTGTCGAGCGCCTCGCTCGTGGCCGCACTCGCTGGTTGCTCGTCGACGCAGTCTGACCCCACTACGTCATCCGCAACCACGGCAGCGTCGACTCGAACCGAGACGACGGGGGAGACAACGACACCCGAGCAGACGACTGAGACGAATCCGGACACTGTCTTCGTGTCCGCCGACGCCGCCGAGGGAACCGGTTCGGGAACTAGCGACGACCCGTTTGGGTCCATCCAACGAGGAATCGTGGCTGCACGGCCGGGAGAGACTGTAGAGGTGCAGTCCGGCGAGTACCGACTCGATGCACCTGTCGGAACGGTCCGACCTGGCGAGACTGACGCCCCGATAACAATCACCGGGCCAGCGGACGCCGTGCTGCGGCCGACGAAAGAGATGGTCGTGTTCAACCTCAATCACAGCCACGTCCATCTCACCGGCTTGACCATCGACGGACTCACGGACCTGTCTCGGCCGCAGGACCTCGACGCCTACGGCGGCGTCGTACTCGTTCGCTGTACCCCACGACGGGACACCGACGAGTACCTGACCGACATCGCGATTCGGCCCGCGCGCCTCGGGCACTCCATCCGCCCGCTGGTCGTGGTCAAGCGGTCACGAAACGTCGACGTCGGCGAGTTCGAGGTCACTGGACTGGCCGGCGCGAGCTACGTACTCACCGGAACCAACCAGAGTCACGCCGGTGAGTTCGTCTACCTCGGGACTCCGCCCTCGGCCTACGGCACCCGACACCACCCGTGGACAGACATCGACAAGACGAACGACATCCGCGTCCACCACATCGACAATAGCGCCGGGCACCCGCATTCGGAACTGGTGAACCCGAAGATGGGGACCCACGACCTGGTCGTCGAGTACTGTACGGACGCCGGCGGCTCCCAGAACAACGAACCGTATCCCGCGGCGAGCGCGCACATGCAGAGCATCGACTCGACCGTCCGTTGGTGCAAATTCGGGGGCGGCCAGGGGTACGGTATCCACGTCAACGCGGGCGCCAAGGGAGCGCTCAACGAAATCGACGGCCACGATCTGACCGCGGACCAGATCGGAAGCGGCCACCGCATCTACGGGAACGTCGTTGAGGAATACGACGACCAAGCAATCAAGTACAGCGCCACGTCCGCCGACGCACAAGAGACCGTCTGCGGGAACTCGGTTTCAGGGACGACCGACGGCACGCCGGCCGACTCCTGTGGCGACGACGTTCCGTCCGGCGACGGTGTCGGACATCTCGGTGGGGACAGTCCCTGGTCGTAAGCGAGGCGTAGCTCACGCTTGGTCCCGAGTTCGACAGAAGGAAGTGCGGAGACGCGAATCCGACACGCCCTGCGTTCACGGGGAGCAGGTTTGCGGAGGGATTCGAAGCAGGACGCCGAGAGAAGCGTTAGATAGCCGGCGTCAGCACTCGCTCCAGCCGCAGTTCTGGCACGTCTTGCAGCCTTCGGAGTAGTAGAGGTCCATCGTCCCGCAGTCGGGACATTCCGGCATCTCGCCGGCCTCGATGAGTTTCTTCGTCATGTCTTCGTCGTCGCTCGGCGTCGCCTGCTCGGTGTCGGGCGTCGCGCTGCCGACGGGTTCGGTGTCCGCGTTCGGACTATCCGCGGTCGCGCCACCGTCGAGTTTCGCGACGTCCTCCGCGGACTCCTCCTCTTCTGCGAGTTCGGTGAGGTTCTGCTGTTTCGGCACCTGTTTGTCGATGTCGCCGTCGAGGTAGCGCCGCATCGCCGTGCCGATGGCGTCCGGGATGCTGTTTATCTGCTCGCCCTTGTCCCAGGCGACCTTCGGACTGCGGATGCCCTGGAGTTCGCTCGCAATCTCGTCGGGGTCGACGCCCGCGCGGAGCGCCGTGGAGACGGTCTTCGCGAGCGACTCGGTGAAGGACGCGGTGAATCCGCCGCTGTTCCCGATGTTCGCGAACAGTTCGAACGGCCGGCCCTGTTCGTCCTCGTTGATGTTCACGTAGAGCTTCCCGTAGCCCGTGTCGATGCGCTGGGTGACACCGTACAGCACGTCGGGGCGCGGGCGCTTCTGCGCGCCGTCGACATCCACGTCGACGAGGTCGTCCGTGTCGCCGCCGATGGCGTCGCGCACGTCCTCGTTGTCGAGGAAGGTTTCGAGGTCGCCGAACGTGTCCTGAATCTGTTCGAGGAGGACTTCCGCGGCCTCGTCCTCGTCCGAGAACTCGGCGTTGTCGGCGCGCGTGGTGAGCACCTGCTTCGAGCGCGTGCCGTCACGGTAGACGGTGACGCCCTTCCCGCCGTGCTCGTAGATGTAGCGGTAGACGTCGTCCATGTCCTCGACGCTCGCCGAGTTCGGGAAGTTACACGTCTTCGAGATGGCGGAGTCCACGCCGTTCTGGCAGGCGGTCTGGACGGCGGCGTGCTGCTTCCCGGAGAGGTCCTCCGTCACGACGAACAGTTCGCCGATGGGGTTCGGGACCGTGGAGAGTCCGGTGACGCCGTCGAACTCGTTGTTCGCCATCTGCTCCTGCGCCTCCTTCTTCACGGCGTCGACGTCGATGTCGTTCGCCTCCAGCGTCCGGAGGAAGTAGTCGTCGAACTCCACGAGCATCTCGTCGCCCTGCACGTCGTCGCTGACGTTCTTGTAGTACGCGACGTTGTAGATGGGTTCACAGCCGCCCGTGGTGTTCCCGACCATCGACGTGGTACCCGTCGGTGCGATGGTGGTCGTGTTGTGGTTCCGAATCGGGTAGCCGTCTTCCCAGTCGTCCGCGGACTCGCCCGTGTGGTGCTCGAACCACTCGCGGTACTCCGTGGGGTTCGCGTACTTCGACTTGTCCCACTCGTCGAAGCTCCCGCGCTCCAGCGCGAGTTCGTGGCTCGCGGTCTTCGACCCGTGGTTGATGTGGGTCATGACCTGGCTCGCGATTTCGTTCGCCTCCTCCGAGCCGTACTTCACGCCGAGCTGGATGTAGAGCTGCGCTAGCCCCATCACGCCGAGGCCGATCTTCCGCATCTCGCGGACCTTCTCCTCGATCTCCTCGACCGGGAAGTCCGACATCGTGACGACGTTCTCCAGGAAGCGCGTGCCCTGTTCGATGCGGTGGTCGAACTCCTCGTGGTCGAGCGCGTCGTCGAGGAACTGACTGATTCCGTCTTCGAGCGTGTCGTAGTCGTTCTCCTCGCTCCAGACACGCCAGTCGGGTGCGTCCTGCGCGGCGAGCGTGGAGAGGTTGATGTGCCCGAGGTTGCACGCCTCGTACTCCTCGAGCGGCTGTTCGCCGCAGGGGTTCGTCGCGAGGATGCGGTGGTCGGGGTGTTCCTCCACGTCGAAGGAGTGCTGTTTGTTGACGCGTTCGAGGTAGATGACGCCGGGTTCGCCGTTCTCGTGTGCGCCTTCGACGATTGGGTCCCAGACCACGTCGGCAGGCATCGAGAGCGGTTCGCCGACCTCGACGTGATGGCCGAGGTCGTACCGGTCGTACATCTCCTTCGTCTCCTCGGTGGCGATGTGCGGCTCGCCCGTGCGGGGGTTCGTGAACGTGAACTCCTCGCCGTTCTGGAGGGCGTCCATGAAGTCGTCCGTCACGCCGACGGAGATGTTGAAGTTCGAGAGGTGGCCCTCGACGGCGTTCCGGAGGTGCTTCGGGACCTTTCCGTCCTCGTCGATGAGGGAACGGGCTTCCTCGAGCGCCTCGTTGAACGTCGTGTACGTGTAGTCGTCGGGGTCGTTGAGCTTGAGGCAGTGCGCGAGGCTGACGTCCTTGTTCTTCGAGTGGATGAACTCGATGACGTCCGGGTGGCTGATGCGCATGACGCCCATCTGCGCGCCGCGGCGCGCGCCGCCCTGCGCGATGGTTTCGCACATCTGGTCGAACGTCTCCATGAACGTCATCGGGCCGCTGGCGATGCCGCCCGTGCTGCCGACGGGGTCGCCGTACGGGCGGAGCTGCCAGAACGCGTACCCCATGCCGCCGCCGGACTGGAACACTTCAGCGGCTTCCTTCGCGGTCTCGTGGATGTCCGTGATGTCGTCGCCCGGGGAGTCGACGAAGCACGCGGAGAGCTGCTGGAGTTCGTCGCCCGCGTTCATCAGGGTCGGACTGTTCGGCATGAAGGAGAGCGACTCCATCAGGTCCTGGAACTCCTCGGCGGTATCCTCGACGTGCGTGCGAACCTCGTCGGGGAGTTCGGGGACGACGGTGTCGTACGCGAACTTGTTGACGTTCTCCGCCGTCAGTTCGGTCTCCACGTCGTCTTCGGTGGTGACGCCGTCGCCGAACACCTCGGCCGCGAGTTCGTCGCGGCGCGGGTGGTCGGGCTTGAGCTGGTCGGGCGTAACGAGCACTTCGACGCCCTGCTTCTCGGACTCGTAGACGGCTTCGGCGAGCGCGATGTTCTTCGCGACGCGGTCGAAGAGGTCCTCCTGCGTCTCGACGAGGTCGCCCTCGGCGTTCTTCTTCAGGTAGCGCGCGGGCAGGATGTTGTTGTACGCGTTCGCGGTGAGGCGGTCCTCAAGCGTGTCACCGGTGACGCGCTTGATTGGGAGCGTAAGGTCGCCCGCGGATAGGTCGTTTGAACTCATTGTCTGTACCTCCGGGATTCGGCGTGTAGGGGAGTCGGGTCTCGTTTCATGGGTAAATTCCGCGAGTCAGGTGACGACGATGTATTACTGTAGCCCGAACCATATACCTAGTGGATTCGGCGACCGGGTGTCGTCACCGCACCCGGCTGGGTGTCACGTTCGTAGAACCGCCGCGAGTATAACCGTACCCAAAGGGGAGTGAAAGTGGAACCCGGGGTGTGTCCGGCGCGTCGTCCGTTCGGGACGCGGTCCAGTTTCACGCCTGGGTCGGTCGGCGCGGACAGCCCACACGCTTTTTGCCGTGGTCGTCCGTCCTCAGGGTATGCTCGCAGCAGCACTCGCCGCGATGGGGCTCGGGTCGCCGCTCGGCAATCTCCTCGTCGCCATCGTCGCGCTGCTCGTCATCGTGCTCGTCGGACGCTTCCTGTTGAGCGTCGCGTGGAAACTCCTGCTCGTCGCGGGCATCGTCGTCGCCGCGCTCTACGTGCTCAGCGTTCTCGGGCTGTCGTGAGGAAGTTCCCGACGATGTCGTGGCCGACCCCGGTGAGCACGCTCTCCGGGTGGAACTGCACGCCTTCGAGCGGATAGGATTCGTGGCGGACGCCCATCGCGAGCGTCTCGCCGCCGTGGTCGGTCGTCGCCGTCACGTCGAAACACTCCGGGATGTCGGTGCAGACGAGTGAGTGGTAGCGGCCGGCCTGAAACCCCTGTTCGAGGCCGCGGTAGACGCCGTCGCCGTCGTGCTCGACGGGGTAGGCCTTCCCGTGGACGGGTTCGGGCGCGTGCCCGACCGTCCCGCCGAACTCGTAGACGGCGGCTTCCATCCCGAGGCAGACGCCGAGCGTCGGCACCGTCGGGGAGAGTTCGCGGAGGACGGGCATCGTCACGCCCACGTCGCGCTCCGTCGCGGGGTGGCCGGGCCCGGGACTGACGACGATGGCGTCCGGGTCGGCCGCGCGAACCTCGTCGAGCGACGCCGTGTTCTTCAGGACGGTGGTGTCGTGGCCGCGCTCGGAGACGTACTCCACGAGGTTGTACGTGAACGAGTCGAAGTTATCGACGAATACGACGTTCATTCGGCTTCCTCCGTGATACCCGCGAGCGCGTCGAGCACGCCCCCCATCTTCTTCTCGGTCTCCTCGTACTCGGCGTCGGGGTCGGAGTCCGCGACCACGCCCGCACCCGCCCGAACGCGAACCGTGTCCCCGCCAGCACCGCGTTTCTCACGGCTCTCCCCGTTCGCTCGGTCCGGCGAGCGGTGCTCGCCATGCTCGACGGTGGCGGTGCGGATGACGATGGCGAAGTCGGCGTCGCCCGTCCAGGAGACGTAGCCGACGCCGCCGCCGTACGCGCCGCGCGGGCCGTTTTCGAGGTCGTGGATGAGTTCCATCGCCCTGACTTTGGGCGCGCCGGAGAGCGTGCCGGCGGGGAAGGACGCGCGGACGGCGTCGAACGCGTCGTACTCGTCGGCGAGGTGGCCGGTGACGGTGGATTCGATGTGCTGGACGTGGCTGTACTTGAGGACGCGCATGAACTCCGGCACCGCGACGGACCCGGGGTCGCTGACGCGGCGCACGTCGTTGCGCGCCAAATCGACGAGCATCGTGTGTTCGGCGCGCTCCTTCTCGTCCGCGAGCATCTCCCCGGCGAGCCGCCGGTCCTCGACGGGACTCGTTCCGCGGGGGCAGGTGCCGGCGATAGGGTTGTTGAGAACGGTGCGGCCGCGGACGGAGACGAGCGTCTCGGGGCTCGCGCCGACGACGGTGCGGTCGCCGGTTCGGACGACGTACATGTAGGGCGAGGGGTTCACGTCCCGCAGGCGCTCGTAGAACCCGAGCGGGTCCACGTCACCGTGGAGTTCGCGCGTGCGGGAGATGACGCCCTGGTAGATTTCGCCGTCCAGCACGGCGTCCTTCGCGCGTTCGACGGCGTCCGTGTATTCGTCGCGCGGGCCCGCGGACTCGCCGGTCTTCCGGAAGCCGCCCGTGTCGGGGTCGTCGGCGTCCGCGAGTTCGTCGGCGACGCGGTCGGCTTCGGCGGCGAGCGAGTCGTACACGTCGCCGGGGTCGGCGTCCGGGCCGACGACGGGCGTGAACACGAGCGACACGTCGCCCGTGGTGTTGTCGAAGACGAGCGTCTGCGTGGTGAGGACGAACTGGGCGTCGGGCAGCGGCGTCTCGGGGCGCTCCACGCCGACCTCGTCGAGCCAGAGGTCGTAGACGGCGTCGTACGCGAGGAATCCGACGAGGCCGCCGTCGAGGAGTTGGCGGTCCGCGTCCGGGAACCCGCGGCGGGTGGCGTCGGGGAGCGCGGTGCGGAGCGTGTCGAGCACGTCGTCGCCGCGTTCGGGCGTGACGTACTCGGCGGAGCCGGTGCCGGCGAGTGGTTCGACGGTCGCGCCGTCGGGGTCGACGGTGACGAGCGCGTCCGGGTCGTAGCCGACGAACGAGTAGCGGGCGTGCCGGTCGTCGGACTCGTGCTGGAAGGCCCCGTCGGGGTCGCTCGCGGCGGTCTTGCTCGCGGATTCGAGGAGGAAGGAGTGGTCGCCGTCGGCCAGCGCGGCGTACGCGGCGAGCGGGGACGCGTCCGTGTCGAGGCTGGCGCTCGCGTACGCGACCACGGGGTCGTCGCCCGCGCAACGCTCGACGAACTCGGTGCGCGAGACGTTCACGCCACCACCTCGTCCGTCGCGGCGGCGACGAACGCCGCGACCGCGTCGTGGTCCTTCACGCCGCCGGCGGCTTCGACGCCCGACGCCACATCGACGGCGAACGGTTGGACGGTTTCGACGGCGTCGGCGACGTTCTCGGGGGTGAGGCCGCCCGCGAGCACGACCGGCGAGTCGAGACGCGCGGCGAGGTCGCGGGTGACGGTCCAGTCGTGCGTGCGGCCCGTGCCGCCCGCGCCGGACGCGTCCGTCGAGTCCACGAGGAGCGCGTCCGCGGCGTCGTCGTAGCGCGCGGCCGCCTCAGGGTGGTCGGCGTCCACGGTCTTCACGAGTTTCGCGTCCACGTCGTCCGCGAGCGCCCCGAGGGCGTCCGCGGAAAGGTCGCCGTGCACCTGGAGGGCGTCCGGGCTGACGCGGTCGGCGAGCAGGGCGGCGTCCGCGGGCGAGTCCGGCATCGTCACGAGGACGGTAGTGACGAACGGTGGGACGGCGGCGACGAGGTCGGCCGCGCGCTCGGCGTCGAGTTCGCGGGGCGTGTCGACGGGTACGTCTACGATGAAGCCGAGGGCGTCCGCGCCCGCGTCGACCGCCGCGGCGGCGTCCGCTTCGTTCGTGATGCCGCAGACTTTCACGCGCGTCATTTCGACGCCTGCAGGGTCGCGAGCGTCTCCGCGGCGGCGCCGGAGTCGATGGCTTCGCGTGCGCGGTCGACGCCCGCTTCGATGCTGTCCGCTTCGCCGGCGACGTAGATGGCCGCGCCCGCGTTCGCGAGAATCACGTCGCGCTTCGGACCGGTGACGACGCCCTCGACGATGCCGCGGAGGTCGTCTGCGTTCTCCGCGGGCGTTCCGCCCTCGATGGACTCGATGGGCGCGCGGTCGAGGCCGATGTCGGCGGGCGTGAGCGTGTACTCCTCGACGGTGTCGCCGTCGACCTCGGCGACGACGGTCTCGTCGTGGATGGCGATTTCGTCGAGGCCGTTCCCGTAGACGACGAGCGCGCGGTCGGTCGGCATTCGAGTGAGTGCGTTCGCGAGCAATGGGACGAGGTCGGGGTCGTAGACGCCCATGAGCTGGGCGTCCGCGCCCGCGGGGTTCGTGAGCGGTCCGAGGACGTTGAAGATGGTGCGCATTCCGAGTTCGCGGCGCGGGCCGATGACGGCCTTCATCGCGGGGTGGAACGCTGGCGCGTGCATGTAGCCGATTCCGTCGTCCTCGATGCGGTCCTCGACGGCGTCGGGGCTGACGTCGAGGTCGACGCCGACCTCCTCCAACACGTCGGAGCTTCCGGAGGAGGAGGAGACGGAGTAGTTGCCGTGTTTGGCGACGGGGACGCCCGCACCTGCGACGACCAGCGCCGTGGTGGTGGAGACGTTGATGGTGTCGTAGTCGTCGCCGCCCGTGCCGCAGGTGTCGACGAGCGGGCGTCGGTCGGGGTCGATGGTGCGCGCGGCGTCCCGCATTCCCTGCGCGAACCCCGCGATTTCGTCCTCGGTCTCGCCCTTCGAGCGGAGCCCGGCGAGCAGCGCGCCGATCTGGGCGTCCGTCGCGCCCTCGAACACCGCGGACGCGGCGCTCCGCGCGTCGTCGAGGGAGAGGTCGTCGCCGTCCGTCACGCGTCGAATGTAGTCCTGCATAGTGGCCACCAATGTCCGATTGTGGGTTATGATGTACAAGTGTGTACGTAGACTTAAGCCTGTCGCGCCCCGCCGCCGATGCCGAGTCGAAACCGTCAAGTGTAGCGCCGGCATACGAAAAATCGCAGGCGGGTTGGTGGTCTAGTCAGGCTATGACACCTCCTTGACATGGAGGAGGCCGGCGGTTCAAATCCGCCCCAACCCACTTCTACCGAAACCAAGACCGCGAGAGACCTCTGTGTCTCTCGGGCCGGTCGAGGGTGACGTGGACAGGCGGATTTGAACTCAGCGAGGCGAACAGAGTGAGTCTCGCGTTAGTTCACAATCCGCCTAACCCATACAGTCTGTTGCGGCCCATCTCGGGAGCGATTAATCGGTGGGGACGATGCAGACGTGTGTGGTCAGTTCGCGAGGGCGCGGTAGCCGCCGTAGCAGGCGACGATGCAGCCGGCGAGGAGTGAACCGAATCGGCCGAGGACGGCGGTGTCGCTGGGTGGGTCGGAGAGTCGTCGCACCTGGAGCGCGTCGTAATCGTTCTGATACTTGACGTTATAGAGGGTGATGGCTTCGCGGTCGGGAGTGATTCGGCCGGGGGCGTTTTCGGGGTCGGTGACGTAGGTGTTGTTCCGGTTGGCGAGCGCGGCGTCGAAGACGCGGCGCTCGTTCTCGGAGAAGTTCGCGTACGCGAGGTTCGGATTGGCGGACTGGTCGCCGAAGTCGTCTTCGACGTAGTATTCGACGGTGTCGGGCGGTCCCTGCGGCGGCGCGACGAGCGGGAACGCGAACAGGACAACGCCGGCGACGACGAGCACAGCGCTCAGCGTGGAGGGCGGGCGCATAGCGGGCGTTCAGTTGGAAGCATGAAATAAGTTCTCAGTCGGCGTCGTATTTCTCGCCGGCTTCGATGCGGGTGTCGAGGTGGTTTTCGAAGGGGACGAGCGGGCATTCGTAGGCGTCTGAGTACGCGCAGAAGGGGCTGTAGGCGCGGTTGAAGTCGAGGAGCCAGACGCCGTCGCGTTCGGCGTCCTCGTCGAGGTCGAGGTAGCGGCCGGCGGGGTAGGTGGTGTCGCCGTTCGTCTCGTCCTTGAACGGGACCCAGAGCTGTTTCTCGTTGGGGTCGCGGCGGTACGCGGTGAGGGTGTGGGTGTCGCCGTCGAGTTCGAACTCGAACTCGCCCCAGCGGTAGTAGGTCTGTTCGCCGTCCTGCGTGGTCTCCACGCTGATGGTGTCGTGGTCGTCGAACTCGCGGAGTTCGAGTTCAAAGCGGTACGTCGGATCGGGGTCGTAGTAGTCGAGGCCGTCGAAGTCGTCGCGCTCACCCATCGGTATCGGCGACCGCGGGTGGTCGGCGAAGTACTCGTCTTTCTCGGCGCGTTCGCGCTCGACGCGGTCCGCGTAGTCCATACCGGTGGGTCGGGCACGCGGCGTGAAAAGCCCTCGTCAGTCCGTGGATTCCTCCTCTAGGTCGAGGTGGTCCGCGAGGCGGCGGTGGGCGTCGCGTTTGCGTTCCTCGCGGTCGTCGGCGTCGACGTACTTCGCGAAGCGGTCGTCGATGTAGCGCTCGCGGAGGTCCTCCTCGTCGGGGGCGTCGGGGGCGTCGTCGAGGTGTTCCTGCCAGCGCTCGCGGGTCGCCCACTCGCCGGTGAGGTTCTCCTCGCGGCGGAGCCAGTCGTAGTGTTCGGCGAACCGGCCCTCGTAGCCCTCGGCGCGGCGGACGTCCGCGATGATGGCGCGGCCGACCTGCGCGCCGTGGCCAGCGGCGATGAGCGCTTGGTCGGCGACGCCGGCGTTCGGCCCAGCGATGTACAGGCCGTCGAGGGCTGTTCCGCCGTCCTGGTCGACGAGCGACGAGTCGAACTGCTCGTACTCGCCGTCCTCGACGAAATCGACGGGGAGGCCGTCAAGGTACTCCCAGTCGTACTTCGTCGCGGCGACGACGAAGTCGGCGTCGAGCACTCGGTCGTCCTGCGTCTCGACCCGGAAGCCAGCGTCAGTTTCGGAGACCGCGGTGACCATGTCGTCGACGACGTCACAGCCGGCTTCTCGCGCGTGGTCGTGCGCGAGGTCGTAGAACGTCTCGGGGTCGATGCCGGCGGGGAAGCCGAGGTAGTTCTCGACGAACGCGGCGCGGCGGAGCGACGAGCTTCCGCGGTCGAACACCGTCGTGTCGAGGCCGTATCGTGCGGTGAAGACGCCGGCCGCGGAGCCGGCGGGGCCGCCGCCGACAACCACGACGCTGGGCGTGGAACCACTCATAAATTTAGGTTTGCCTAAAACAATATGGGTGTTTCGGACTACAGCGACGCGCCGCAGTCCGGACACTCCTCGTCCATGCGCGTGACACGGCAGTCACACTCCGGACAGAAATCGAGATAGCACGCCGGGTCCCCCATGCGGTTCTGTACCACGTCCGGGCGTATCACTCCTTCGGCGACCCGCCGAACCGCCGTACATTCTCGCGGGCCGCAACAAGGTTTTAGACTGTCCCCCTCGACTTTCCGCTAGACTCATGGATATCTCCGACATCGCGACCCAGGACTACATCTCGGTTGACGCAGAAGAACGCATGGGGAAAGTACGCTCCATCTTCGACGACGAAAACCCCAAAGGGATCATCGTCACGCGCGCAGGCGGCGCCGACTACGAGGGCGTCATCACCCAGAAACAGCTTCTCTCCTCGCACATCGAGGACGACACTCGCGTCGTCTCTCTCACCAACCCCTCCAGCCACAGCGTCCCCAAACTGAACCGAACCGAGAACGTCCGGGACGTCGCGCGCAAACTCGTCGAGGGTAACACGAAAGTCGCGCCCGTCTTCGAATCCGACAAACTCTGGGGCGTCGTCACCGAGGACCTTATCCTCGACGCCGTCCTCGACAACCTCGACGCGCTCACCGTCGACCAGATCTTCAGCGAGGACATCGTCACCGTCGACGAAGACGCCAACATCGGCACGGTCATCAACCGCCTCCGCGAGAACTCCATCAGCCGCCTCCCCGTCCTCGACGAAGACGGCTTCCTCACCGGCATCGTCACCGTCCACGACCTCGTCGACTTCATCGTCCGCGACGTCGACAAGACCACGCGCGGCGACCGCCGCGGCGAAATGGAACGCCTCCTCGACCTCCCCGTCTACGACGTCATGTCCAGCCCCGTCACCACCATCCACCCCGGTGACAGCGTCGAAGACGCTGTCCGCACCATGCTCGAAGACGACATCGCCGGCCTCGTCGTCACCCCCGAAGACGACGACCGCGTCGTCGGCGGCATCCTCACCAAAACCGACGTCCTCCGCGCGCTCTCCTTCACCAAAGAAGAACACATGGACGTCCAAATCACCAACATCGACCTCCTCGACACCATCGGCCGCGAGGACGTCCGCGAAGGGATCCAGAAGATCACCAAGAAGTACAGCGACATGCAGGTCCAGCACGCCCACGTGCGCTTCCACGAACACAAAGAACGCCTCCGCGGAACCCCCCTCATCTACTGCCAGATCCGCCTCCGCACCAACAAGGGTCAGGCCGCCGGCACCGGCGAAGGCTACGGCGCCGACAACGCCCTCAACCTCGCCCTCGACCACCTCGAACGCAACGTCCTCGAACTCAAAGGCATCCAAGCCGACGAAGAGTACAAGGGCCAACTCCTCCGCAAACTGAACGAGCTTTAAACACCCACCTTTTTCCGGGTCGGGGTGCGCTTCGCGTCGTTCGAAACGGCTTCGCCGTTTCGTGATGACGAGAGAGCTCTGCTCTCTCGAACCACACCTCTCCCCGCAAAAATCTGGACCAAAAAGGCCGAGCGCGCCGGCGGCGCGCTCGGTACTGCCCGCAGGCCGTTCTTCCGCGACCGCATCCGCGCCGCACAGCTACGGTGTCGCAACCGCGCCGCACCGCGACGGCACCCACCCCGCGCGGCCACGGCTGGCGTGTTTTGCGGTGTCGTTAGAGATTTCGTCGGTAGAGGGCGGTTTCCAGTTCTTCGTCGGCGAATTCGGCGGTGCGGCTGCCGGCGTGGACGAACCCGCGGCGGGTGTAGAAGGTTTGGGCGCGTTCGTTCCCGGCGAGCGCTTCGACAACGAGCGCGTCCGTGTCCTCGGGAAGGCTGTCGAGACCGCGTTCGAGAAGTCGAGTACCGACGCCCTCGCCCCAGCGGTCGGGATGCACGTAGAGTTCTTTCAGGCCGGCCTCACTCGGGTCGACGAAGGGCTTCGTGTCGCCCCAGCGGACGCGAGCGTACCCGACAATATCGTCGTCCGCGGCGACGAACACGCGGCCGTCCGCTTCACGGAGTTCAGAGAAACGCCGTTCCGCGGCGTCCTCGGCCACGTCGCTGGAGAGCGAGTCGAGCACGCTGTCCGGCACGAGGCCGCGGTAGGCCGCGCGCCACGCGAGCGCGTTCACTCGTTGCACTTCCGCGAGGTCGTCGGGCGACGCGAGTCGGCGGACCTCCATACGTCCGCGTGAGCGGCGAACGCGAAAAACCGTTGTGCTACGCCTTGAGCTGAAGCCAGAGGTAGGCGAACACGACGAAGAGAACCGCACAGCCTCCCGCGCCAGCGAGCACCCAGACGTTCGAGTTCATGTGACGTTCTCGATGCCGTCGCCCGTGATTCGGAACTGTGCGCGGTCGCCCTCGGGCTTCGCGCGGTGTTTTTCGAGGGTGGCGCGGCGGCGGTCGCCCTTGAATCGGTCGAGGCGAACCACCGTTCCGGTCCAGTGCTGGAGGGTGTGGCCGCCGAGCGGGCGGCTGGTGTCGGACTCGGGGTCCGTGTACACCTGATTGGTGATGACGACGGCGAGGTCGTGTTTGCGCGCGAGCGACAGCAAGTGCGTCACCTGTTTGGCGACCTGACGGAGGGCGTCCCCTGCCTCCTCGTCGTCGGCGCGGCGAAGCCGGTAGAACCCGGTCGCGGAGTCGAGGACGACGAGGCTGGCATCGGGCGCGAACTCGCTCGCGTCCCGCACCGCCTCCGCCTGTTCGTCGAAGTCGTGGGCTTCGGAGATGACGATGCGGGAGGACGCGGCGTCCGGGTCGCTCGCGTTCCCCGCCAGCACGTCCCGGAACCGGTCGACGGAGAGGCCTTCGGTGTCGACGTAGACGACGGTGTCGCCGTCGTCCGCGGCCTCGACGGCGGCGGAGAGCGCAACGTTCGTCTTTCCAGCGCCCGGCGGGCCGTAGAGCTGGGTGACTGTTCCGCGCTCGAATCCACCGCCGAGGAGGTCGTCGAGCGCGCCGCACCCGGTGGTGAGAGGGGTATCGGTCACTACCCGTCTCTTACGCGCTATCCGGGAAAAACACACCGAACGGCGGAGTGCTTTTACTCGCCGCCGTCCGAGTCGGGGGCGTGATAGTCGTCGCGACCGCGGACTTCGAACTCTACCACGAACTCCTCGCGGAACTCAGGGACCGGGACGTCGCCTTCACGACCATCGAACCCGGCGACCCGATTCCGGAGGACGCGGCGGTACTCGTGACGGGCGCGGACGACGACGTGGACGCCGACCTGGACACCGTCGTGGCGGACGCCGACGACGCGCGGAAGGCCGTGGACGAGGCACTCACCGTGCTCCGCGGCGGCGCTGGACGAACCATCGTCGGCGTAGACCCGGGGCCGAATCCCGGTATCGCGGTGCTGTCCGGCGACCTCGTCGTCGCGGCGTTCCGCGTGCCCGTCGAGGACACCGTCGACGTGATTCTAGACGAAATCGAAGGTGCGCTCGACCCCGTGGTTCGTGTCGGGGACGGCGCGAGACTGCACGGCGCGCGCATCGTGGACGGCCTTGCGGAGGCTGGCGTGACGGTCGAACTCGTGGACGAGACGGGAACGACGCCCTACCTCGGCGCGGGCGTCCGGGGATTGGACGACGTGCTCGCCGCGGCGAACATCGCGCGGCTGGAGGGCGAGGTCGTCACCTCCCGTTCGTTCGAGCCGACGGCGGGCGAGTTACAGGTCATCAAGAACCGGTCCCGGGAGCGCTCGGCGGAGAACCGTACGATTCCGGAGTCGCTCGCGCGCCGGGTCGCCCGCGGGGAGTTGACGCTGGACGAGGCCATCGAGGAGCACGGGGAGTAGGCGACGAACGGGGGTGACCGTCACCGCTATACGCGTCCGTGACATACGTTGGCATACGTCTGTCGTCGGAAGGTTCTTCGGGCGACAGGGCGCACCTTCACCCAACTAACGATGAACGAAGTCCAACTCGAGGTCGCGAAAGCCTACCCGAACGACTCGGGCCGGGGTATTGCGCGCCTCGACCCCGACACGCTACTCCACTTGAAGCTCAGCCCGGGCGACATCATCGAAATCGAGGGCGCGGAGACCACCGCCGCGAAGGTCTGGCGCGCCGACCGCCAGGACTGGAACACCGACACCGTTCGCATCGACGGGTTCACCCGGCAGAACGCGGACGTCGGTATCGGCGAACGCGTCAAGATACGGAAGGCCGAGGCCGAGAAGGCGGACAAACTCGTGCTCGCGCCGCCCGAGGAGGCGTCGGTGCAGTTCGGCTCGGACGCCGCCGGCATGGTCAAGCGCCAGATCCTGAAGCGCCCGGTCGTCGCGCGCGACATCGTCCCCGTGATGAGTTCGACGAACCACCCGTTCATGCGCTCGCCGGGACAGGCCATTCCCCTGATCGCTGTCGAAACCGAACCCGAGGGCGTCTGCCTCGTCACCGAGGACACCGAGGTCGAACTGCGCGAAGAACCCATCAGCGGGTTCGAGCGCACCGGCGGCGGTATCACGTACGAGGACATCGGCGGCCTCCAGAACGAGATTCAGCGCGTCCGGGAGATGGTCGAACTCCCGATGAAGCACCCCCAGATATTCCAGAAGCTCGGCATCGAGCCGCCGCAGGGCGTGCTCCTGCACGGTCCGCCGGGAACGGGGAAGACGCTGCTCGCGAAGGCCGTCGCGAACGAGACCTCCGCGAGTTTCTTCTCTATCGCGGGGCCCGAAATTATCTCGAAGTACTACGGGGAGTCCGAACAGCAGTTGCGGGAGATATTCGAGGACGCGAAGGACGACTCGCCGTCCATCATCTTCATCGACGAACTCGACTCCATCGCGCCGAAACGCGAGGACGTCACGGGCGAGGTCGAACGCCGCGTCGTCGCCCAACTCCTGACGATGATGGACGGCCTCGAAGGCCGCGGGCAAGTCATCGTCATCGCGGCGACCAATCGGGTGGACGCCGTCGACCCCGCGCTCCGCCGGCCCGGCCGGTTCGACCGCGAAATCGAAATCGGCGTCCCCGACGAGGTCGGCCGCGAGGAAATTCTGAAGATTCACACGCGCGGCATGCCGCTGTCGGACGACGTGAACCTCGGGAACCTCGCGGACGACACGCACGGGTTCGTCGGCGCGGACATCGAATCCCTCACGAAGGAAGCGGCGATGCGCGCGCTCCGGCGCTACCTCCCCGAAATCGACCTCGACGAGGAGGACATCCCGCCGAGCCTCATCGACCGCATGATCGTGAAACGCCAGGACTTCCGCGGCGCGCTCAACGAGGTCGAACCCTCGGCGATGCGCGAAGTCCTCGTCGAACTCCCGAAGATATCGTGGGACGATGTGGGCGGACTGACGGACGCGAAAGAACAGGTCCAGGAGTCCATCGAGTGGCCGCTGAACGCCCCCGAGAAGTTCGGGCGGATGGGCGTCGAACCGCCGAGCGGCGTCCTGCTCTACGGCCCGCCCGGCACGGGGAAGACGCTGATGGCGAAAGCCGTCGCGAACGAGACGAACGCGAACTTCATCAGCGTGCGCGGCCCCCAACTCCTCTCGAAGTGGGTGGGTGAATCCGAGAAGGCCATCCGGCAGACGTTCCGGAAAGCCCGACAGGTCAGCCCGACCATCATCTTCTTCGACGAACTCGACAGCCTCGCGCCCGGCCGCGGCCAGAACGCCGGAAACAACGTCAGCGAACGCGTCGTCAACCAACTCCTCACCGAACTCGACGGCCTGGAGGACATGGAGGACGTGATGGTCATCGGCGCGACCAACCGCCCCGACATCATCGACCCCGCGCTCATCCGCTCCGGCCGCTTCGACCGCATGGTGATGGTCGGTCAGCCCGACGTCGAGGGACGCGAACGCATCCTCCGCATCCACACCGACGACACGCCGCTCACGGCCGACGTGAGCCTCCGCGAGCTCGCGGAAATCACGGACGGCTACGTCGGCAGCGACCTCGCGAACATCGCCCGCGAAGCCGCCATCGAAGCGCTCCGCGAGGACGACGACGCCACCGAAGTCGGCATGCGACACTTCCGGAAAGCGATGAAGAACGTCCGCCCCACCATCACGGACGACCTCCTCGCCTACTACGAGGACGTCGAAGAACAGTTCAAGGGCGGACAGACGCCCGAAACCGGCCGAGAAGGCGGCCACATCGGCTTCCAATAGTACCTTTTGCTGCGCGCCCGCTTTGCGGGCGCTTGCAAAAGCTACGACAAAAGCCTGCGTCACCCCCGTTGGGGGTTCCTCGGCCCGCGCCTTCGGCGCGGTGAATCGCCTCGCTCGGGTTCGTTCGAACCGCTCGCTCGGCGAATGCTTCTACGTCTGGAGAGCGATGAGAAACGGGAGAGTGGAGAGGTCGTGTCGGTAGCGAAGCCGGTTATTCGTCGTCGACGATGACGGCGTTAACGTGGGCTTCCTGGCCGGGGCGGGAGGTGACGCGGGCAGTGCCGGCGTCGGTCTCGATGAGCGCGCCCTTGGTGATGATGTTTCGGCGGACGTAGTTCGGGTTCGCCTGGTTCTCGACGACGTCCTCGATGGTGGCGTGCGTGGTTTCGCCGTCCTCGGTGACGTTCGCGACGTTCGTGGAGAGCGTGCGGACCTTCTCCTCGCCGCCGCGGGAGTCGACGGTGCGGAACTTGGGTTCGCCGACGGTGGTCTCGGTCGGGGTGCGGCCGAGTTCGTTCTTCTTCTTCTTGCTGTGCGGTCGGCTTCGCCCACCCGTTTTGGTGCGCTTGGAGCGGCCCTGGTATTGCATACCTGTACTGTGGCTCAGCGCGTACTAAAAAGGCTCGGAACCGGACTCACGGGAAACCACGCGATTTACGCCCCGCCGGCGTGGAGTAGAGGTGATGAGTCTGCGCGTGACGGTCGCGGCCCCGTTCAAGCAGACGGGGAAGGCCCGTATCGGCGAGCACGAGTTCGTGGTGGCGCTCTCGCTGGACCGGGATTGGCTGTCGCCCGACCAGGCGAAGCGCGTCATCGACATCGCCACCGGGGAGGGGTTGGTGTCGCGGGACGACGGCGACCTCATCGCGGACTTCGACCTCGATTCGGTGGACGTACCTGAAGATTTCTCGCCGGACGAGTCGGTGTTCCGGGAGCGCTCGGCGTTCGAGCGCGCGGTGGACGCGCTCGAAGCGGAGGGCATGGAGAAACAGGAGGTCGTCGCGGCCGTGAACGAACTCCAGCAGGAACTCGGAATCACGGCGGACGCGGCGGCGGTGGTGTACGCGCGCCGCGAGGGCGTGGATGTGGACGACGCGGCCGCGAAGGCCCGGGAGGGACTCTGATGGTCGCGGAGTCGCTGAACGACGGCGTGCGCATCGCGCAGTTGCTCGCCTCGGAGCTGACGGGGCGGCAGGTCGGCGCGTTCGCGGAGGTCTCGGTGGAGAACTCAGTGCAGGACGTCGAGCCGACGGCGGACGGCGTGCGCGCCTACGACGTGCATCACGGCGGCGAGCGCGTGGCCAGGGTGTTCGTGCAGCCGGAGCGGGCGCGCGTCGAATTCGAGACGGGACTGGACGCGGCGCGGGAGGCCGCAGCGGAGCGCGGGATGCGAACGCGGCCGGTGGCGGCGGAGCCGCCGCGACTGGTGGTGTTCGTGACGGACGCGGCCGAAGTGAAGCGCGTCGTGGACGCGTTCGACGCGGCGCTCGCGGGCGAGAGCGAGTAGTCGGCTGTCGTCGCGAACAGCCGGCTCGCAGCGGATATCGGGCGGGCGCGTTCGGGTGAACGGGGTTTTTTATTCGCGGGCGTTCTCGGGCCGGGTATGCGTGTGGGAATCGTCGCGCAGCGCGGGAACGCGCGCGCGGCCTATCTCGCGGCGGACATCGCGGACGCGCTCCCCGACGAGGTCGAGGTGTGGGTGGACGAGGCGAGCTCGGACGCCGCCGAACTGGAGGGCCACGAGGTCTCCGAGTTCTCGACGTGCGACCTCGTGGTGAGCATCGGCGGGGACGGCACGTTCCTGTTCGCGGCGCGGGGCGCGGGGAGCGTGCCCGTGCTCGGCGTGAACCTCGGTGAAGTCGGGTTCTTGAACGCGGTCGCGCCGGACGACGCGGTCGCGGCGGTGAAGCAGGAGGTGGAGCGCTACCTCGAAACGGGCGCGGTGCGCTCGCGGGACGTGCCGCGCATCGAGGCGTCGGGCGCGGACTGGGTGCTCACGCCCGCATTGAACGAAGTCGTCGTGCAGGGTCCGCAGCGCGGACACGGGCAGGGCGTGACCGTCGAGGTTCGGGTGGACGGCTCGCTCTACACGGCGAGTCACGCGGACGGAGTGCTCGTCTCGACGCCGACCGGGAGCACGGCGTACAACCTGAGCGAGGGCGGGCCGCTCGTCCAGCCGGGCGTCCACGGGTTCGTCGTCACCGGAATGTGCGCGGAGGACGCGATGCCGCCGCTCGTCACGCGGACGGGGAGCGAAGTGACGGTTCGCGTGGACGACGCCGAGCACGCGGTCGTGTCGAGCGACGGGTCGAACACGCGCGAGGTCGAGACGCCGAGCGAGGTAACGCTCCGGGAGGCCGACGAACCCGCGCGGGTCGCCGGTCCGGCGAGCGACTTCTTCCAGGCGCTCGGAAAACTGGAGTAGCTCTCCGATACCGAAAGTAGTTCCGTACTTCCACGGGAAACGTTGTGTAATGAGCGAGCAACTGCCGGACGTGCAGGCGTCGACCCCGGACGTCTCCGTCGGACTGAGCCAGGTGGGCGTGACGGGCGTGGAGAAACTCGTGAAGATTGCGCGCCCCGAGAAGCGCCCCCTCGTCCTCGCCGCCGAGTTCGAGGTGTACGTCGACCTGCCGAAGGAGCGCAAGGGCATCGACATGAGTCGGAACATGGAAGTCATCGACGAGACGCTCGAAGCCGCGGTGAGCGAGCCCGCGTACCGCATCGAGGACGTCTGCGGTGACGCCGCGGACCGCCTCATCGAGAAACACGACTACACGTCGCGGGCGGTCGTGGAGATGGAGGCGCAGTACGTCACGCAGGACGAGACGCCGGAGTCCGGGAAGCCGACGCAGGGCACGATGGACTTCCTCGCGGCCGCGACCGCGCAGGAGGGCGAGCGCACCCGCGAGGAGGTCGGCGTGCACGTCACCGGGATGACGGTGTGTCCGTGCAGCCAGCAGATGATGAGCGCTCGCGCCCAGGAGAAACTCAGCGACCTCGGCGTGGAGAGCGAGGACGTGAAGGAGTTCCTGCGAGAGGTGCCGCAGGCCGGGCACAGCCAGCGCGGGCACGCGACGCTCACCATCGAGACGGCGGGCGAGCCCGACGTGGACCTCATGGAGCTCTCGGAGCTCGCGAAGGACTCGATGAGCGCCCGCATCTACAACATGGCCAAACGCCCCGACGAAGACCACATGACGTACGAGGCGCACGCGAACGCCCGGTTCGTCGAGGACTGCGTGCGCGCGATGGCGGAGAGCGTCGTCGACGAGTACGACCATCTCGCGGACGACGCCGTCGTGACGATGAAGCAGTCGAACGACGAGTCCATCCACCAGCACAACGCGCACGCCGAGCGGATCGCCACGCTCGGCGACCTGCGCGACGAAGTCGAAGAATAGGACCGAACAACGCGCACGACCGCGTTCCGTCGCGGGGACCGGCCTCCGTCCGACTTATCGTTCGAGAGTGTGCCTCACGAGCTTCGTCCGTATTTTGTGCCGAGCCAGAAGGCCGCGACCGGAACGACGACGAACGCGAACAGGGTTGCGGCTGAGCTGTAGAGGAGGACGGTTTGGCCGACCGTGCCGACACGCGGAATCCACGACCCCGTGCCGGCCACTATCGAGTCCGCGAGCCACTGCGTCCCGGCGTCGAGGAGAAACGCGGCGACGATGAGCGCGGCGACACCGACCGGGAACCGGAGTGTGCTGGCTCGATTCCGTATCGACATACCGCTCAATCATCAGTCCACCAACATAAGTGTACGGCCGCGTCCGGCTGTTCCAACAGAATCGGGACGGACGGCGTCAGGCGTCGGCAGCGTCAGGCGTCAGTGGCGAGTTGGTTCGCGCGCACGACGACGTAGAGCAGGACGAACGCGGTGCCGACCGCGAGGACGAACTGGGTGACGAGCGTGAGCGGAACGACGAACAGCGGGGTAAACGCGAGCGATTCGACGAGGGCGATCTGGAGGAGGAACGGAATCGCGGCGGTCACGCCGACCGCGACCACGAGTTTTGCGAGCGGAACGACCTCGGCGACGATTCGCGGGGTATCGAGTTCACCGTCGGGTGTGAAGAACGGCTTGGAGGGCGCCATACCGGGAGAGTGACCGAGAAGCGACAATAAGCCTTGCTCCTTATTCGAGCGTGGTGGCGTCCTGCCAGCTCTCGTCGAATTCGGCGGTCACGTCGTTGGCGAACTCGGGGTCCTTGAGCGCGACGAGCGCGAAGGATTCGTCGGGCTGGACGGGGTTCGGCATCTCGATGCAGACTTCCTCGCCGTCCACGACGACGACGTTGCTGTCCACTGTGTCGCCGATGCGGACGCTGAACGCGTCGTGCTGGGCGAGTTCGGAGACGTAGACGGCGTTGACTTCGTCGGGGAGTTCGTGGGAGAGGTCGCGGGCGAGGAGGACTGAGACGGTGACGCCGCGGTCGAGCGCGTCGAGGAGGTGATTCGTGATTTTGCTGGAGACGTCGCCGATGTCGAGGCCGGAGGAGGGCGCGGACGAGAAGAGGACGATGCGGTCGTCGGCGGTGTCGAGGCGTTCGAGGAGCAAATCAACGGTCTCGTCGGGGCCGACGGCGGCGGTCCAGAACCCCGCGTCGGGCGCGGTGGGGGCTGTGAGGTCGCCCGTGAGTTCGTCGACGACCGACTCGTACTGGTCCGCTTTCTCCTGGAGTTCGCGTTTCCGGTCGTCGAGCAGGCGGTCGAGGGCGTCCTCGGGGTCGACGGCGGCGTACTTCTTCGGCCTGCTCGCGGCTTGACTGCGGACGAGGTGCTGGGATTCGATGCTCGCGAGCACGTCGTAGATGCGACCCATGGGAACGCCGCTCGCCTCGGACAACTCCTTCGCGGTTGCCGGACCGGTTTCGAGGAGCGCGCGGTACGCGCTCGCCTCGTAATCAGAGAGTCCGAGGTCCTTCAGGCTGGCCATGCGTGCGACTTCAGCGTGCGCTCGCAAAAACCCTGGGGAAGTTTACAGCGACTCCTGAACGAGGTCGGCGAGTTCCGCGGGCGTCTCCGCGCCCGCGCGGGTCGCGTCCGCCGTGACGACGCGGGCGGTGCCCGAATCGACAGCCGGGGCGTCGGGGACGACGACCTTCTCGTGGTCGGCGAGGCGGACGGCGGCGCGGTGGAGGTCGCTCCCGGCGGGTGCGCCGACCTCGATGGTGAGCGGGCGCGTGACGAGGCGGGACGCGGCGGTGGCGTACCCGGCGACCTGCACGCCCATTCGTTCCGCCGCGCCGGCGAACGCGCCGACGGCGTCGGTCGCGGCCTCCCGGTACGTGGGGTCGTCCGCGAGATACCGGAGGTCCACGAGCGCGTTCGCGAGCAGGGCGTTGTCGTCGATGGGATGCAGAGGTTTGTCGAGGAGGCCGACGCCGTCGCGGGGGCCGTCGTCGAACGCGCCGCTCTCCGACTGGAGGCGGTCGAGGGCGTCCGACGCGACGGCTTCCGCGCGGTCGAGGTAGTCGCGGTCAAGGGTCTGCGCGGCGGTGGCGTACGCCCGGGTCGCGGCGGCGTGGTCCGCGAGCAGGCCGGATTCGCTGTTCGGGTCGTCGAAGTGCACCAGGGTGCCGTCGTCGACGAGCGTGTCGAGGAAGTCGAGCGTGCGTTCGGCGTACCGGCGCGCGGTGTCGTCGTCGGCGTACGCGGCGTACCACGCGAGCGCGTCGGCGGCGCGGGCGTTCCCGGTGACGAACGCGGTGTCGTCCACGGGCGTTCTCGCGTCGGCCTCCGCGAGTTCGGCGTTCCCGAACGCGTCGCCCGTCCAGAGCGTGCCCGTGAGGTAGTCCACGAGGTCGGACGCGATGGATTCGTAGGACTCGTCGCCCGTGACGAGGTAGGCGTGACTGTACGCGCGGAGGAGCGCGGCGTTCGTTTCGAGGAGGTACTCGCGCTGCGGGTCGCTCCAGTCCCGGCCGTGCGCGAACCGGCCGAACGCGCCGGAGTCCGCCTGGAGGTTCCGTTCGAGCACGTCGAGCGTCTGGGTCGCCTGATGGCGCTCGCGCTTCAACGCGAACTCGATGGTGTCCGGGAGCGGGAACTTCTCGCTCGACCCCCAGCCAGCGAAGTCGGAATCGAACTTCTCGTCCAGCTGGCCCGCGACCAATCGTTCGATTTCCGCGGTGACCTCGCCCGCGGGCGGCTCCGGCTCCCTGAGCGCGCGCGGAACGCGGGCGGCGTCCGCGCCCTTGTCCTCCCAGACGCGGTGCACGCGCTCGATGACCTGCCGGAAGCCGTCCGTGTCGAGGTAGGTCGCGCCCGCGATGTGCGCGCCCGACGGCGTCAGGAACACCGTCGAGGGGAATCCGCCCATGTTGTACCGCTCCCGCACGCGCGGATGGCGGTCGGCGTCCGCGCGCACCGGCACGAACTCCTCGTTCAGGTTCGCGGCCACGCGGGGGTCGGCGTACGCGCCCTCGTCCATCTCCCGACAGCGCCGACTCCACCGCGTCACCAGCGACAACAGGAGCGGTTTCTCCGCCTCGGCGGCCGCCTCGAACGCTTCCTCGCCCCACTCGCGCCACTCCACCTTCGTCGCGTCCGCGGACTCGTCCATATCCGGGAGAGACGCCGTGTTCGGGAAAACGCTTCGAACCCGGCGACCCGACCCAACCGTTAAACCCACCGAGCGGGTAGTAGCACGCGATGAAACGGCTGCTCGCGGCACTCCTCCTCGTGCCCTTGCTCGACATGCTCTTCCTCGTGTTCCTCTCCACGATGCTCTCGTGGGAGGTGCTCGTCGCGCTCGTCGTCCTCACCGCACTCCTCGGCATGCTGTTCGTGCGCGCCGAGGGCCGCCACACGATGCGGCGTATCCAGAAAGCCCTCGCCGAAGGACGCCCGCCCACGGACGAACTCGTGGACGGTGGACTGCTGCTCGTCGCCGGCGCGTTCCTCCTCACGCCCGGCCTCGTCACGGACTTCATCGGCCTCCTGTTCGTCGTCCCGGTGACCCGCGCCCCCATCCGCTGGGCGCTCAAGAAATACGTCATCACCCCCAAACTCGACGAACGCACCGGCGGCTTCGCCACCGGCCAAGTCTACACGTTCGGCTTCCCCGACGACGGGCCCACCAACCAGAACACGCCCGGCGGGAACGCCAATTCCACCGAGAACACGTACGACCTCAGCGAGGACGCCTACGACGTGGAGTTTGACGACGAAAACGAGACGTAACCACCAGACAGCGACACAACCGCCGAAAGGAAACCCTTAAACAAACCACGCAGTATAGAGGAAAGTGAGCGGGTCAGTAGCTCAATTAGGTAGAGCGCCACTCTGATAAGGTGGAAGTTTGCGGTTCAAATCCGCACTGACCCACTACTTCTGTCACGAACTCGTGAGCGACTGAGTAGTCAACTGTGCGGATTTGAACGCAGTCAGTCGCAGCCCGCGCAGCCGAGGGCGAGCAGGACCGTCTGGCGCGAGTTCAACAGCCGCACTGACCCACTACAGTTTCTTCGTGTTCTCAGTCGTTAGCCCTGCGTGTTCCCGCACTCTGTGCAGGTGAGTTTGAAGCCGGCGTCGGCGAGTGCGAGGTCGTGTTCGCGTTCGTCCTCGCAGTTGGGACAGTAGACGTAGGAGCGGATGTCGTCCCAGTCGTGCTGGCTGCCGGGGGCGCCGAGCGCCCAGCCGGTGACGCGTTCGTCGGTGTCGTTGTACCCGGTCTGGAACTCGCCGGGTTCGAAGCGGATGAGTTCGCGTTCGCTGACTTCGATCTGGTCGCGGTCTTTGCCGACGTCGAAGGTGGCGGTGCCGGATTCGACGTAGAATACTTCTTCCTGGTCGTGGTGGGTGTGGAGGCCGCCGGAAAAGCTGTCGCCGGGGGCGAGTTCGAAGTAGTTCATGGCGAAGTCGGTGGTGCCGAGCGCTCGCGAGACGGGTTTGCGGATTTCGTGGACCTGGAGGGGGTTGACTTCGGTGTCGACGTCGTCGATGGCGACATGTTTCATGGGTGGGCTTCGACGGGGTGCGTGAAAACCGTGGGGGTGCCACAACGTTGATACGAGGAGCGGCGGTAGGCTCGATACGCGAGTTACGTACGATGGGTCAGGCGCACTCCTCGGGGGACGGGCACGTCTTCAAGTCGGTGTCGGGTGTGTCGAGCGTCCTCGTACTCGGGCCGGACGGGGACGGCGTGACTGCCTCGGGATGTCGGCAGTTGCTCGCGACGCCGAGCGAGCGCGCGGAACACGTCGTAGGCGTGACGTACGACGCTGACGCGGAGTTCCGCGAGCGCATCGCCGACCAGGGCGGGGCGGACGCCACCCGAACGGTTCTCACGACCGACGGGGCGAGCGACGCGTCCGTGGAGTGCGTGTGCGTCGCGGACGGCTCCTGTCTCCTCTCACGCGTCCGGGAGCGAGTGCGCGACATCGGCACGGACCCGGGTGTGGTGTGTTTCGACGCTCTCCCTGACCTCGTCGACGACATCGGGTTGACGCGGACGTTCCGGTTCGTGAACCGCCTGCTTCCGGTGGTTCGCGAGCGCGACGTGACCGCGCACTTCCACTTCGACCCCGCGTCGAGCGACCGCCAGACGCTGAACGCGATGACGACGGTGTTCGACGCGGTCGTGCGCGCGGACGGCGACGACTGGGAGCTCGTGTGGAAGCGCCACACCGAGTGATTCAGGTAGCCCGCCGCCCAAGCCAAGAACATGGCTGATACGCCACCGTGGCCGGTGTTCCTGCTCGTCGTCGCCGCGGGCATCGTCCTCCCCGGCATCACGCGCGGCCTGCTCGCCGGCACCGCCATCGGCGAAACCGCGCTCGTGTCGTTCGCGGGGAACAACTTCACCGTCGGGATGCTCGTCTGGGTCGTCGGCTACGGCTCCGCGCTGTTCGTCCTCTGGTACGGCTGGCTCCGCCCGCTCGACCTGGAGGGCGCGACCGGCGAAGGCGAAACCTAGCGCGGGCTAGACGAGTCCTTCGTACTGCGCGCCGGAAAGCCCTCACTCGCTCACGCGGTTCGCTCGTTCGCCCTTTTCATGTCCACCAGGAACCGCGCGGGCTAGACGAGTTCTTCGTACTGCGCGCCGGTCTGCTTCAGTTTCTCGGTGGAGTAGAGGCGTTCGTGGTCGACCGGGAGGTAGTCGGCGGCGAGTTCGTCGATTTTCTCGTCGACGGCGTCGGGTTGGCGGCCGTGAACCATCGTGAAGAGGTTGTACGGCCAGTTCTGGTCGGGACGGCGGGGGCGGTGATAGCAGAGGGTGACGTAGGGGAGTTCGCCGACCGCTTGCCCGTACTCGTCGAGTTCGTCGTCGGGCACGTCCCAGACGACCATGCAGTTGTTCGTGAACCCGGTGACGACGTGATTGACGACGCAGCCGACGCGCTTGATGCAGTTGTCGTCGAGTAATCGGTCGACGGCCGCGAGCACGTCGCTGGTGTCGGCGTCGGCGGCGTCCGCAATGTCGGCATAGGGCGTCGCGGTGAGCGGGAAGCCGTCCTGGATTTCGAGGATGACGCGGCGCTCCAGTTCGGAGAGGTCGCTGCGCGCGGTCTCGCTGAGCCGAGTGGCCGTCGCGTCGGTCGCGTCCAGCGTCTCGCCGACTCGCGGGTCGTCCCTCCCCGTTCGTCCGTTCGGAGGCGCTTGCAGCGCCTCCCGCGCAAATCGGTCAGTATTGACGACGGGGAATTCGAGGTCGATGTAGTAGTCCGTGAGCATCGGGAGATTGAGGACGTCACAGCCGGTCTCATCCTCGATGTCCGCGAGGATGCGGTCGCGGACCTCCTTGGACGCCGCGGTGACGACGAACCACATGTTGTACTCGTGGTCGCGGCGGTAGTTGTGGTTCACCTGTCGATGGGCGTTGATTGCGTTCGCGACCTCCTCGAAGCGGTCGTCGGGCGCGCGAACCGCGGCGAGCGTGGAACTCCCGATGACGGGTGGATTGAGAACCGCGCCGAACCGTCGGAATACGCCCATCTCGCGGAGGCGCTGGACGCGTTCGAGGACGTCGTCTTCGGTGGTGTCGAGCGCACGCCCGACCGCGCGGAACGGCCGTTCTTCGACCGGGAACCCGCTCTGGAAGCCGTCCACGAGTCGGGCGTCCGTGTCGTCGAGGCGGTCGCGCCAGTCGCCGTCGAGTGCCATACCCCAAGAAGGGCGTGGACGGTTATCAGTCGTCGGATTGAACCGCGTGAATTTAGGGTGGGTCCGTCCCTATTCTGGAGTATGAGCGAGAGTTTCGGCGAGTGGCCGTTGAAGCGGCTGATGACCGAAGTCGTCGGCTCCGGACACAAGTCCGCGGAGGACATGACGCGAGCGCAGGCGACCGAGGCGTTCGAACGCATCCTCGCGGACGAACCCGACCCGACCACGCTCGGCGCGTTCTGGCTCGCGAACCGCTGGAAGCGCAACAGCGCGGAGGAACTCGGCGCGTACACCGACGTGATGCGGCGAGAGTCCGTCGAAGTCGCCGAACCCGACGTGGACCCCGTTGACTGCGGCGCGAACTACGACGGAAAGCTCCGCACCGCCCTGCTCGGCGTCGGCGCGGGCGTCGTCGCCGCGGCCGCGGGAACGCCCGTTGTCGCGCACTCGGGCGACCGCGTCCCCACCCAGAAGGGCACCGCGTACAAGCACGTGCTCGACGAACTCGGAATAGAGACCGACCTCAGCCCGGCGGAGTCCGCGGAGATGACGGACACGACCGGATTCGGGTTCTACTACCAGCCGAACTTCAACCCCGGCATCGACGCCATCGAGAACCGGCGCGACCAGATGGGCGTCCGCACGTTCGTGAACACGGTGGAAACGCTCGCGAACCCCGCGAACGCGAGCGTCCACCTCGGGAGCTTCTACCACCTCGCGTTCGCGAAGAAAGTCGTGAACACGTTCGCGGAGAGCGAGGAGAGTTCGGTCGACCGCGTCATCATGTTCCAGGGAATGGAGGGCTACGACGACATCCGCCCCGGCTCCACCACCGTCGCAGAGTGGGACGGCGGCGACCTCGACGACTTCACCATCGAAACCGACGAGTACGGCATGGACTTCTCGAACGAGACGCTCCAGGTAGACGACGTGACCGCCGACTCGGCCACAATCACGAAAGAAGTCCTCGCCGGCGAACGCGACGACGACTTCGCGGACGCCATCGCGCTCAACGCCGCGTTCCGCATGTACGCCCGCCGCGACGCCGACACCATCCGTGACGCCCTCGAAACCGCCCGCGACACCATCGCCAGCGGACAAGCCGCGGAAACCCTCCACGACCTCCGGGCCTTCTGAACGCACCTTTTTCCGGCTCGGGTCGGCGAAGCCGACCACTCGCCGCAAAAATCTGCACCAAAAATGCCGCGAACGCTCCGCGTTCGCGGTGGGTGTCGGTGCCGCCGCGGTGGTTGGTGTCGAGGTCGCCGCGGCGGACGATGTTGCGTCGTTTTATCGACTTCGAACCGTCGGCGCCCGGAACCGTTAACGCCCGCGGGTTCAAGGAGTGGATATGGACGAGCGCGACGTCGTCGTCGCCGATTCGCTGGAGGGGGACTCGGAGTTCCTCCGAGAGTTGTTGGCGCACACGTCGGAGGGGATGCTCACGATAGACGCGGAGAGCGTGGTGGTCGCCGCGAACCCGGCGATAGAGCGGATTCTCGGATACGATCCGGAGGAGTTACTGGGGAGTTCGAAACTCACTATCATCCCCGAGCGCCTGCAGGACGCCCATCTGGCGGGAATCAATCAGTACGTGGAGACGGGCGAGAAACACATCGATTGGACGGGCGTCGAACTCCCCGCCCAGCACAAGGACGGTCACGAGGTCCCGGTGTCGGTGAGCCTGCAGGAACACGAGTACGAGGGACGGCGGTTGTTCACGGGTATCTTCACGGACATCACCGAGCGAAAGCGCCGGGAGCGCGAACTCCGGGAGCGAAACGAGGACCTAGAGGAGTTCGCGAGCGTGCTCAGCCACGACCTCCGGAATCCGCTGTCGGTCGCGCAGGCCCAGGTTTCGCTGGCGCGCGAGTTCGGGGACGAGGAGTACTTCGATAGCGTCGAGGACGCGCTCGCCCGCATCGACAGTCTCGTGGACGACCTGCTCGCGCAGGCGCGGGAGGGCCGGGCCGTCGAGACCGAGTCGTGTTCGCTCCAGAGCGTCGCGGAGGACGCGTGGGATGGCGTTGTCACCGCGGACGCTTCCGTGGTGTTGCCGAGTCGGACGTGGCAGGTGGAGGCGGACGCGAGCCGGCTGCGCCAAGCGCTGGAGAACCTCGTTCGAAACAGCATCGAGCACAGCGGCGAGGACGCGACGGTAACGGTCGGCGTGCTGGAGGACGAATCGGGGTTCTTCGTGGCGGACGACGGCCCGGGGTTCCCGACCGACGTGCTGCGGCGGGGCGCGCCCGGTCCCGAGGAGGGACACTACGGATTGCACGTCGTCGAGCGGGTGGCGGACGCCCACGGCTGGACGGTGCGGTTCACGAACGCAGCGGACGGCGGCGCGCGCGTCGAGTTCCGGGACGTATCGTTGTCGCGGGCCTAATCGAGGGTGTCCGCCCAGTTCACGAACGCCTCGAAGCCGTAGGTGACGACGAGGAAGAAGACGGCGAACATCACCCAGCGAAGCAGATAGAGTTCGCCCGTGTACGCGAGCGACACGAAGATGTATGCGAGCGAGGCGGAGACGAACGCGGCCACGTAGAGGTTTCAGCGAGCCGACATACTACTGGCTGGGTCGCGTGGACTATTCAAGATAGCGGCGGAGGACATCGTCGTGCAGCGCGTCGGGAACCTCGTCGAACCACCGGGCAGCACGGATTTCGTCGGATTCGAGACCGAGTTCGGTCGCGTCCGGTATTCGGCCGTCCGCGCGGGCGTCGAACACCACGAACTCCGCGTCGAACGACTCGTCGTCCGTGGTGAACGTCTGGTCGAGCACGACGAGTGGCCGCCCGATGTCGGCGTCGAGTCCCGTTTCCTCGCGGACCTCGCGCCGGGCCGCGTCGCTCGGGGTTTCGCCGGGTTCGACCGCGCCGCCGGGCACCACCCAGCCGTCCGACCACCGGTTCTTCACGAACGCGAGACGGCCGTCCGGGTCGCGGACGCGCGCGGCGGCGGTGAGCGCCGTTCCGTCCGTCGCCCACTCGCGGAACGACCCGGAGACACCGCCGGCGAGACGAACGGTCTGGGGTTCGCGGGGCGTGTCCGGGAACACGACCGAGGGGACGGCCGCGAGCGACCTAACTCCAACGGGACACCAGCAGCGTTTTCCCCCGGACTCGCGTTCCGACACGTATGACGATAGAAGCGACCCTGCACACGAGCGAGGGCGACATCGAGGTCGAACTCTACGACGAAAAAGTCCCGAACACCGTCGAGAACTTCGTCGGACTGGCGACCGGTGAGAAGGCGTGGACCGACCCCGAGACGAACGAGAAAGTCGAAGGCGAACCCTACTACGAGGACGTGCCCTTCCACCGCGTCATCGACGACTTCATGATTCAGACCGGCGACCGCACCGGCACCGGCCGCGGCGGCCCCGGCTACGAGTTCGACGACGAGTTCCACGAGGACCTCAACCACGACGACGCCGGCATCCTCTCGATGGCGAACTCCGGCCCGAACACGAACGGCAGCCAGTTCTTCATCACGCTCGACGCCCAGCCCCACCTCGACGGCCGCCACGCGGTCTTCGGGAAAGTCACCGACGGCATGGATGTCGTCGAGGACATCGGCAGCGTCCCCACGGACCGCAACGACGAACCGATGAAGGACATCGTCCTCGAATCGGTCGAGGTCCACGAGGAGTGAAGTGACTCGTGGGTGAGTCAGTCCGTAAGGACTGACGCAATTCACGAGGAGTAAGACGAGTCGTGTGCCAGCCAGCGCCTCGCGCTGGCGTTGTTCACGAGGAATGAAGCGGCTCGTGGAGCAGTCAGGTCGGACGACCTGACGCACTTTCTGAGAAGGCGGGGTTTTGCGCGCGGAGAGCGATACGCGTTAGTCCCCGGGTGAGAGTTATTGTAATATGAGTGAGGACGAGGGGTTCGACCCGAGCAGCGTCGGGGAGACGGACGCCCCGGCGGTGTCGGAGAAGCCCTACAAGCTGATTTTCGAGGCGAACAAGTGCATCGGCGCGGGGAAGTGCGCGAACGTCTCCGCGAACTGGGAGATGAATCTCGATTCCGGAATGGGCGAGCCCGTCTCGTACTTCTTCGACGAGTCGGAACTCGACCACAACGTCGAGGCCGCGGAGGTATGTCCCGCGAAGAAAGACCGGGGCGTGATTCACGTCATCGACCGCCGGACGAACGAGGAGCTCGCGCCGGACCCGCACGGCGACGGCACGGTCTCGGTCGACTGGTAGTCGTCAGATTCAGGTAGACCCCCCGATTCCTTTCGGGTGCGCGAGGGTGGCTGAGCCAGGCCAAAGGCGGCGGACTTAAGATCCGCTCCCGAAGGGGTTCGTGGGTTCAAATCCCTCCCCTCGCAGTTTTCCGAGTGAAACGAGGATAACTGCGTAGAGAGGGATTTGAATCAGGGAGTGAAGCGTAGCGAAACGACAGAGGTTCAAATCCCTCCCCCCGCACCTGCGACGAACGAAGGTGAGGAGTGGTGACGCGAAACGCCCTTTTCCGTGAGTCTCGTGGTGTGGGGTATGAGTGTTGAGTCGGAGTTCGAGGCGAGTGAGCGGTTCGAGCGCGCGGATGGTGTGTTCGAGGTTGTGGGGTCGGATTGGGATGCGTCGGTGGTTCCGGGTGATGCGGAGTATCGGGTGCGGGTGGAGGTGCCGTCGCTGGATGCGGTGGTGGAGGGGGAGGTCGGAGATACTGTGTCCGAAGGATGGTTCGAGACGTTCTCGTTGCGTGTCGAGGACGTGGGCGGGGTGACGTACGCGGAGTTGACGGCCGAGCCCGTGGTGGTTCGGGAGGGCGAGCGTGTGACGGTGGAGGCTGAGGTGGAGGCGCGCGAGGGGAGCGTCGCGGACGACGCGCTGGCGGTGGTGAACTTCGTGGAGGGGACGTGGTTCGAGGGTATCGTGCCGGGGTACGAGTACGTGGAGAAGGTCCAGGAGATGCGGGAGCAGGCGCACCAGCAGGGCGGGGATACGCCGCTGTAGTCGTGCGCCGCTGGGTTCTCGGGTGGGCGGTCGTGGTGCTGGTGGCGTCGGTGCTACCGGCGGGGCCGCCGGACGCGGGCGGGTTTCCGGTGGACAAACTCCTGCACGTCGCGGGGTACGCGGTGCTGGCGTGGCTGGTGGCGCGGGAGGCGTCGATTCCGGTGGCGGTCGTCGCGGCGTTCGCGTTCGGACTGTGCGTGGAGGGCGTGCAGTCGCTGGTGGCGTGGCGGACCGCGAGCCTGCTGGACGCGGCGGCGAACCTCGCGGGCGCGCTCGCCGGGGGCGCGGTCGCGGCGGTGACGAAGCGGCTTTACGCGCCGGACGGCTACGACGGGTAATGAGTCAGCCGAGCCCCGAGGTGTACGAGTCCGGTCGGGGGATGGACGCCCACAACAAGGTGATGCGGGAGTTGCGGGGCGAGCGCGACGAGACGTACGACCCCCACGAACCCACGAGGGTGTGGTTGGACGAGGACAACACGCCGAGCGGCGTCTACCAGAGCCTGACCATCATCCTGAACACGGGCGGGTGTCGGTGGGCGCGCGCCGGCGGCTGTACGATGTGCGGGTACGTCGCGGAGTCCGTGGAGGACGGGAGCGTCGAGCACGAGGCGCTGATGGACCAGATTCAGGTCTGTCTCGACCACGAGGCCGAGGAGGCCGAGGAGAAGTCGGGACTCATCAAGATCTACACGAGCGGGAGTTTCCTCGACGAGCGCGAGGTCCCGGCGGAGACCCGGGCGGCCATCGCGGAGACGTTCAGCGACCGCGAGCGCATCGTCGTCGAGTCCCTTCCGGACTTCGTGCAGGAGGACCGCGTGCGGGACTTCGTGGACGTGGGACTGGAGACGGACGTGGCGGTCGGGCTGGAGACCGCGAACGACCGCGTGCGCCACGACTGCGTGAACAAGTACTTCGACTTCGCGGACTTCGAGGACGCCGCCCTCGAAGCGAAGGAAGCGGGTGCGGGCGTGAAGGCCTATCTCCTGATGAAGCCGCCGTTCCTCTCGGAGGGCGAAGCCGTTCAGGACATGAAGGACTCGATTCGGGCGTGCGCGGACGTCGAGGGCTGTCACACGGTCTCGATGAACCCGTGTAACGTCCAGCGGTACACGATGGTCGACCAACTCCACTTCCGCGGCGGGTACCGGCCGCCGTGGATGTGGAGTATCTGTGACGTGCTCGAATCGACCGCGGACGCGGACGCAATCGTCGTCAGCGACCCCGTCGGTCACGGCAGCGACCGCGGGCCGCACAACTGCGGGGAGTGCGACGATCTCGTGCAGGAAGCCATCAAGGACTTCGACCTCCGGCAGGACCCCTCCGTCTTCAGCGAGGTCTCCTGCGAGTGCGAGCACACGTGGGAAGAGGTCGTCGAGCGCGAGACGAGTTACAACCTCCCGCTCGCGAAGTAGCCACCAGCGGAGTTTTTTGTTCGTTCAGTGAGGAGTGGCGATAATGCGTCGAATCGTCGCCGTCGCGCTGGTGTTCTGCGTGCTCGCGCTCACCGCCGGGTGTCTCGGCGACGCGCGGAGCGGCCACATCGAAGGCAGCACGGTCTCCGACGCGCCCGCGAACGCGACCGTCGTGGACTACGGGGAACTCGGGACCGAGGAACTCAAGCAGGTGGTGCGGGACGCCGCGGTCGCGGGCGAGGCGTCGGTCGAACTGGAGGGCGGCGAGTACGAGCGGGTGCGTGACGCCTACGAGTCGCTCGACGGGCGGTTCGTGCGGTACGACGGCGTCCTCGTGGAAATTGTCCTGCTGACCGAGCAGTAGTCAGTCGAACGCCCGCAGGACGCCTTGACCGTCCGTGCCGCCGATGTCGGGGAGGCTGGCGCGTTCGGGGTGTGGCATGAGGACGGCGACGGTGTCGCGCTCGCCGAGCACGCCCGCGACGGCGTGTTTCGAACCGTTCGGGTTCGCGTCGGGCGTGACGTTCCCGTGTTCGTCGCAGTACCGGAACAGAACCCGATTATCGGCTTCGAGTTCGTCGAGTCGGTCGTCGTCGGTTTCGAAGCGGCCCTCGCCGTGCGCGATGGGGATAGAGAGCACGTCGCCCTCGTCGTACGCGCGCGTCCACGGCGTCTCCGGGTTCTCGACGCGAAGGTGGACGTGCTCGCACTGGAAGCGCGCGCTGGCGTTCGTGGTGAACGCGCCCGGCGTGAGGCCGGACTCGCTCCCGATCTGCGCGCCGTTGCACACGCCGAGGACGGGCACGCCCTCGCTGGCGAGGTCGCGGACGTCGTCCATCACGGGCGATTGGGCGGCCATCGCGCCGGCGCGGAGGTAGTCGCCGTACGAAAACCCGCCAGGGAGTACGACGCCGGACGTATCGCTGGGAAGGCCGTCCTCGTGCCAGACGATTTCCGCATCCACGTCGAGGTGCTGGAGCGCGCGCAGGGCGTCGCGGTCGCAGTTCGACCCGCCGAAGCGGACGATAGCGACTGTCACCGCGAGACACCTCCGTGGACTCGCAGACAGGCGGTATCGGTGATTGCGACAGTCATTCGCGTTGGGTGACGTCCACGGTGTAGTCGTGGATGGTGGGGTTGGCGAGGAGGCGTTCCGCCATCTCGTCCGCGCGTTCCGCGGCGTCCGCTTCGCTGTCGGCGTCGAGGTCGAGTTCGAAGCGGTCGGCGGAGCGGAGGCCGTCGAGGTCGAACCCGAGGCGTTCGAGCGTGCGCTTGGTCGTCTCGGCTTCGGGGTCGAGGACGCCGCGCTTGAGGCGGACGGTCACCGTCGCGGTGTAGGCGGTCATCACGCGGAGAAGCGCGTTCGTGCCCAAAAACGATTGTGGTTACGCGACGTGTTACACGAACGTGTGGTGAACGGAGTGGTCGGGATTGCGCGGAAGGCTATCCTTTTGGCCGTCCCCGTCCTTCTACGGGTGATGACTCGACTACGGCGGTGGTGCGCGTGACCGAAGAGTACACCGAGATCACGGTGGTCGGCGACGACCGGACCGGACTCGTCGCGAACGTCACCAGCCTGCTGTTCGAGCGCGGAATCAACATCGAGGACATCGACCAGGCCGTTCGGGAGGGCGTGTTCCGGATGACGCTGCGCGCGGACACCCGGGAGATGGTGTGTACGCGCGAGACTCTCACGGACGCCCTGGACGACCTCGCGGACGACCTCGGCGTCGACATCCGGGTTCGGTTCCCGGACGGCCGCGAGACCAGCGGTATCGCCGTGCTCGTCACCCGAGAGTCGCACTGCTTGGAGGACTTGCTGTCCGCGGCGGGGTCGGGGAACCTCGACGGCGAGGTTCGCGTGGTGGTGGGGAACCACGACGACCTCGAACCGGTCGCCGAATCGGCGGGCGTTCCCTTCCACGACATCGGTGACGGGAGCGGCACGCCCGACGAGTCGGAGTTGCTCGATATCCTCGACGAGTACGGCGTCGACCTCGTGGTGCTCGCGCGGTACATGCGCATCCTCAGCCCGGACGTGGTGTTCCGGTACGAGGGCCGCATCATCAACATCCATCCGAGCCTCCTGCCGGCGTTCCCGGGCGCGCAGGCGTACCGGCAGGCCGTCGAGGAGGGCGTGCGCGTGGCGGGCGTGACCGCACACTACGTCACGACGGACCTCGACCAGGGGCCGATTATCACGCAGCGAGCGTTCGACGTGCCGGACGACGCGACCGTAGAGGAAGTGAAGTCGCGCGGCCAGCCGCTGGAGGCGGACGCGCTCCGCGAAGCCGTCTCACTCCACCTGAACGACGACGTGAGCGTTCACCGCGGCCGCACTCGAGTGCGGGACGGCGCGGACGACTACCAGCTCGGCTTGCCCGACCCCGCGAGCGACGCCAACCCCGAGGCGCCCGTGGACGAGGCGCTCGACGACTAGAGGTCGCGGACGGCGTCGACGGCGGCGTCGAGCGCGGGCGCGTCGAAGAAGTCGACGCCCGTGTAGGCGTTCGCGCCCGCCCGGTAGAGGTCGCTCGTCGCGCGAACCACGGACTCGGGGAGCGGGTCGGGTGTGCGGTCGCAGAATCCTTTCCAGTCCGCCACGTCCTCTTCGTCGGCGCGCGCCTTCGCCGCCGACACGGCCTCCACCCAATCCGGCTGCGTTCGCTTGTAGTACTGCCGGACGACCTCCTTCGACACCTGCTGGCCGTCGTAGGAGAACCGATTTTCGTCGAACGTTCCGACCGCGTCCGCGACCCGGACCTCGCCGTCCGCGAGCACGCACTCTATCTTCCCGTCCTGGTGCGTGAGCCCGACAGATTCGGCGCGCTGGGTGACGAGGTCGTTCACGTCGAGCGCGACCGATTCGAGTTCGTTCAGGTCCGCCGGCCCCGCGATACGCTCGGCCTCCTCGCGGTCGAGGTAGCGGTCGCCCTCCTCCAGTTTCGTGGAGAACTCCACCACGGGGTTCGGGAGCGACACCGGTTCGTCCGGCCAGCTATCGGCATCGAGGCCGCACTCGCCGGGCGTGGCGCGCGACCGAATGCTCGACCCGACGGGAACCGAGTTCCGGAAGACGATTTCGAGCGGGACGAGGACGTTGTCGCGGGCGGCGGCGTAGTAGTCGTCGTAGTCGTAGTCGCGGCCGTCGTGCGGCAACTCGGGGACGGTCGCGAGGTCGACCGCCATCTCGGCCGGTGCGTCTGCGTCGGCATCGAGTCCGTCTAGGTCGGTGGTTTCGCCGTCGGCGACGACGCCCCGGTAGTGGGTGGGAATCCCGCGGGCTTCGAGGCGTTCGAAGTTGAACGCGCTCATCGTGCAGAGGCTCGCGCCCTTCCCCGGGATCTCGTCGGGCATCTTCCCCCAGTCGAAGACGGAGTAGTCGTCCGTGAACGAGAAGCGGCCGCGGCCGAGTCGGTCGGCGGTGGCGGCGCGGTCGACGTGGAGGTCCTTGACGCTCGTCATACCCGGGAGAGCGGACGCGACTCACAAAGCGGTTTCCATTACCCTGCCCAAACTCTACCGCTCCGAGGAGGGAAGTATGCGTGTTCGTGCATCTCCGGGACCGGCCTGCTTTTCACGTCCTACCGACATCTATGGGTATGTCGCGCGCCGCCTCGCTCTCGGCGGACGAGTTCGACTACGAGTTCGTCCCCGAGACCGACCAGTCGTTCGAGAACGCCCTCGCGAACGCCCGCGACGGCCGCCGCCTCTCGGTCGCGGACGGCGTCGAACTCATCACCACCGGCACCGACACGCCCGGCATCGACCCCGAGCGCAAGGAACTGGTGCTGGAGGCCGCCGACCGCCGACGCGCCGAGGTCGTCGGCGAGGAGGTGACGTTCGTCGCGAACGTCAACAACAACGTCACCACCGCCTGCAACACCGGCTGCCTGTTCTGCAACTTCAAGGACACCGCCCACCAGTTCGAGTCCGAGCACGACCAAGAGCACGCGGGATTCACGAAGACGCCCGCCGAGTCGAAGGAAGTCGTCGCGGACGCCGTCGAGCGCGGCGTGTACGAAGTGACCTCCGTGTCCGGTCTGCATCCCGGCCTCGCGCTGAACGACGTCCACCACGAACTCCTCGACCCGGACGACCCCGAACACAACTACAAACCACCGGAGACGTACGACACGCCGCCAGCGACCTACGAGGAGTACATTCGAGGGATGGCGGAGACGGGCGCGCACGTCCACTCGATGACGCCCGAGGAAGTCGAGCACGCCCAACGCGGCGCGGACTGGGACTACGAGCACGTCTACCGCGAACTCCACGACGCCGGATTGGACACCGTGCCCGGAACCGCCGCCGAGATTCTCGTGGACGAAGTCCGAGACGTCATCTGTCCCGGCAAAATCAACACCGAGGAATGGGTGGCGTCGATGGAGGCCGCGGCCGCGGTCGGCCTGCCGATGACCGCGACCATCATGTACGGTCACGTCGAGAACGCGATGCACCGCGTGAAACACCTCAACGTGGTGCGCGACCTCCAGGACCGAACGGGGAACATCACGGAGTTCGTCCCGCTCTCCTTCGTCCACCAGAACACGCCCCTGCACGAGCACGGCGTCGTCGAGAGCGGCGCGAGCAAGGAGGAGGACGAACTGATGATCGCCGTCTCCCGGTTGTTCCTCGACAACATCGAACACGTTCAGTCGTCGTGGGTGAAGTACGGCGACGAACACGGGATGAAACTCCTGAACTGCGGCGCGGACGACTTCATGGGCACCATCCTCTCCGAGGAGATTACGAAGCGCGCGGGCGGCGAGTACGGCGAATTCCGAAGTTTCGACGATTACGTCGAGATGATAGAGGCCATCGGGCGCGTGCCGGTCGAGCGCTCCACCGACTACACCGAACGCCGCCGCGTCACCGGCGACGGTCCGCACGGCCCGGAATTGGGGCCGAACGCCGACGGAACCCCCCTCCTGTAGGACCGTGATGGCGACCACGCACGCCGTTCTCGGCGTGCTCCCCGCGCTCGTTCTGCTGCCGTTCGACCCCGCGCTCGCCACGCTCGCCGCGTACGCGGGCTACGCGGGCGGCGTGTTCCCCGACCTCGACCTCTACCTCGAACACAGAAAGACCCTCCATCATCCCGAACTCTACCCCGCGCTCGCCACGCTCGCCGTCCTCGGCGCGCTCACGTGGCCGACGGCGCTGAGCGTCGCCGTCGCGTGCTTCCTCGTCTCGGCTGCTTTCCACTGTCTCACCGAAGTGCTCGGCGGCGGCCTCGGTCGGAAACCCTGGATACAGGACGACCACCGCGGCGTCTACTCGCACCTCGGCCAGCGCTGGCTCCCGCCGCGCCGCGTCATCCCCTACGACGGCTCCCCGCGAGACCTCGCGCTCTGTATTCTCGTCACGCTCCCGCTCCTAGCGGTCTTCGGGACGCGAGTGCGCTGGCTGTTGCTCGGCGGCCTCGGTATCTCCGTGCTCTACACGGTGTTCAGGAAGCGCCTCGTGGACTGGGTTTAGTCCAGCACGGCGCGGTAGCGCTCGCCCGCCGCGTCGTCGGCGTCGATGGCCGACCGGATTCGCTCGGACACCCAGTCGTCGGTCAAATAGTGCTCGTAGACGGGAAGGCGTTCGCGGAGCGGGACGCCGGCGTCGTCCGCGATGGACTGGAGTTCCCGGACGGCCGGCCACTCGTAGTCGGGGTTGATGTAGTCGTCCGTCACCGGAGAGACGCCCCCCAAATCGTCGATACCGCAGTCGAGCACGTCACGCACCGGCGCGAGGTTCGGCGGCACCTGCACGCTCACGGACTCCGGGAGCACCGCGCGCGCCATCGCCACGGCGCGCCGCAAGGCCTCGACGCTCGGCGACCCGCCTTGCCAGCGCTCGTTGTTCGACACCGGTTGCACGATGACCTCCTGGATGTGGCCGTATCGCTCGTCGAGTTCGCGAATCGCGAGAAGTGACTCGGCGCGGTCGCGCCACTCCTCGCCGATGCCGACCAGGATACCGGTCGTGAACGGAACCCCGAGTTCGCCCGCCGTCCGAAGCGTGTGCAGGCGCTGCCCGGGGACTTTGGCGCGCGGCCCGCCGTGCGCCTGCACGTCCGCCGTCGTCTCGAGCATCACGCCCATCGAGGCGTTCACGTCCGCGACGAGCTCCATCTGCTCGCGCGTCTGGTCGCCCGGGTTCGCGTGCGGGAGCAGTCCCTCGTCGAGCGCGATTTCGCAGGCGCGCCGGAGGTAGTCGTGGATGGAGTCGAAGCCCCACTCGTCCAGTTGGCCGTACACCTCGGTGTAGCGGTCGTCGGGGTCGTCACCGAACGTGAACAGGGCCTCCGTACAGCCCGCGTCCGCGCCGCGACGAACGGCCTCTCGGATGTCGTCGGGACTCATCAAGTCGGCCTGTCCGGGCGGGTCGTAGAACGTGCAGTACGTGCACGTGTACCGGCAGGCCGTGGTGAGCGGGAGGAAGACGTTCCGGGCGAACGTGAGTTCGGACGCGGAATCGACGTCGTCGGGCGTGACCGCGAGCGCGTCCTCGATGTCGCTGTCGGGGATGGAGAGCGAGATGTCGTACTCCTCGGCGCCCGGAATCATTCGAGAAGGGGTTGCGGGTACGCGGTAAAAGCGCTTGCGCTACCGGGCGGCGTACTCCTCGACGTAGCGAATCACGAACGACAGGTAGCCGACGGCGAGCGCGCCGCCGATGCCGATCCAGTCCGTGTACCCGGCGGTTCCGAGCACGAGACCGGCGACGAGCGCGACCAGCGCGGCGAGCGCCGCGTCGACGGCGTTCTCCACGGGCGGGCGGTTCCGCAGCACGTCCGTGCGCGGACCGCCGCCGATGGGGAGGTAGACGTCGGAGACGACGAGCACGAGCGCCGCCGCGGCGGCGGACGCGGCGGTCGCCGCGACCGCGCCCTCGACGACGAACACGAGCACGGACTGGAGGACGAACCAGACGGCGACCGCGAGCGCGATAGCCCCGGCGAGCGCCGCCGCGGCGCGCCCGAGCCGCGAGAGGAACGACGACATACCCGCAACTGGCGGCGGCGCGTGCTTAGGGGTGTCGCTCGACGGCGACGCGACCGTCGCCCGTCGAGAGTTGGAAGCCGGCGTCGCGGAGCCAGCGAGCGGCGCGGCCATCGCTGTGCAGGAGGAGTTCGGCGAGATCGCCGGGTTCGTCGATGTCGGTGGCGAGCCGATGGGAGTCGAGTTCGCGGAGGGTTGCGCCGACCTCGTGCGCGCGCCGGCGGTGGTCGCGGCAGGACGCGCCGTGGTAGTCGACGCGAAAGTCGGGATGACGGACGACGAGCGCGTTCGTCCCGCCGCCGCGCCCGGGCGCGATGACGACATCGCCGGACGCCGTGAACAGTCGAGAGAGTGCGCGCGGCGTCGCGAGCGCGAGGTCAGCCATCACCACCGCCGTCGGCTCCCCGGTGAGCGCGGCGTTCACGGCCGCGGAGAGCGAGCGGTCGTCCACCGTCACCGACACGCCTACATCGACTGGTTCGGTGGCAAGGAGTTCGGGACGGCCACCGGCCGCGCGTACCGCGTCGAGCACGTCGTCGCGGAGGCGCGTGGCGAGCGCGCGTCGCTCCTCGCTATCGAGGACTGGGGCGAGGCGAGAACAGGGAGTTCGGCCGTCGAACGGAACGAGGACGCGCACTACGCGAGCTTGTCCTGCGAGCCCTGGTTCCGCCGGTAGAGAATGTAGCCACCCGCGGCGAGCAGGACGACGACGAGCGCCGCCGCGCCGTACATGATGTACTGCGTCGTCTGCTCGGACGACTCAGCCGCTTCCAAGCTGGACTCGGCGTTCTCCTCGGCCTGCTCGGCGAGGTCGACCGCGTTCGGGAAGTTCGCGCTGTTGTACGCCGAGATGGCGTTGTCGAGCGTCGCCTGCGCCTCGGAGACATCGACGTTCTCCGACTGCGCTTCCTGAATTGCGGCCTGTGCGTCGGTGATAGCCGAGCGCGCCTCGTTCGACTCCTGCGTGTACGGCCGCGTCACGTACTCGTCGATGGTCGTGCTGGAGCCGCCCTGCTGGGCCTGGGTGAACGAAGCGACCGTGTACTGCTGGGGCGGGTCGAAACTCCAGAGCGAGTCCGACACTTCGGTCACGGTCGCCTGCAGGCGGACGGTCGCGCGGACCGCGCCGTCACTCGCGGCGAGCGCGTGTTCGAACGACTGGCCCGTGTACGTCTCCTGGTCTATCTGCTGGCCGGTGTTGTCGTACGTCGTCACCGTCCACGTCACCTCGGAGAGGTCGGTCTCCCCGGTGAGCGTCCACTCGTTGTACTCCGTGAACAAGTCGGTGAGTTCGTACGTCTGGTCGACGGTCGTCCCGACCTCCGCGTTCTCCGGCGCGCTCCCGTCTATCGACGGCACAGCGGCCGCCGCAGGTGCGACTGCCGCGACGAGAAGTACGAGACCGAGGACGGCGACGAACGCTCTAGAAGAGCGATTCGAGTTCATCGTCGTCGTCTTCGACGAGGTTCTGCAAGTTTTCTTCGCTCTCGTCACGGATCTCGTCGATGTTCTCCTGCGCCTCGATGGCGACCTGCTGGAGCTCCTTGATGCGGGGGACGTTCGTCACGCCCGAGAGCAGGACGACCGCCGCGACGCTTCCCGAGTCCGGCACGGGGTAGTCGCCGCCGCGGACTTCCATCGAACCGGTCTGCTCCTCGAGCCACTTCCGCCCGCGCTCGATGCCTTTCCGGTTGAGGAAGGCGGGCGGACCGGCGGTGACGAGGAGCGCGCGCTCCGCACCGTCAATCTCGCAGGGGAGCGTGAGGCGGCCGAGCGCCGCTTTCCGCACGAGGCTCGTGATGCGGTTCGTCGTGTTCGCCGAGTCCTCGGGCTGACTGTTCGAGCCACCGGTGAACTTGGAGAGCAGGCCGCCGCCGGAGCTCCCGGAGTTCTCGACGGTCTCGGAGGCGTACCCGACGGTGGAGACGCCGCCGCCCGCGAGCGTGTTGATAATCTCGGAGGAGTCCACGACGGACTCCGCGACCTCGCCGCCCTGGTCGACTTCGCCCGCGCCGAACAGGACGCCGAAGCGCTTGACAATCTCGTCGTTAATCTCGTCGTACCCACCTTGTACGGACTCGCCGGTCTTCCGCCAGGCGTCGTTGTCGAACACGAGGAGGTTGTCCACCTCGCGCACGAACGTCTGGAAGCTACGCGCGGCGTTGAGCGTGTAGATACCGCCCTCGTCGCCGCCCGGCAGGATGCCGAGGCCGTAGACGGGTTCGGTGTAGATGCGCTTGATGTGCTTCGCGAGCACGGGCGCACCGCCGCTCCCCGTGCCGCCGCCGAGACCGGCGATGACGAGGAAGGCGTCCACTTCGTGGACGGGGATGCTGTCGATCGCTCCCTGGACTTCGTCGATGTCCTCCTCCGCGATTTCCGCGCCGAGTTCGTTGTCCGCGCCGACGCCGTGACCTTTCACGCGGGACTGCCCAATGAGGACGCGATTCTCTTCCGGAACGTGGTCGAGCCCCATCAGGTCGGCTTTCGCGGTGTTGACGGCAACAGCGGCCCGAACGATGTTGGAGCCGTGTTTGTCGTCGTACTCGAGGAACTTGTCGAGTACTTTCCCACCGGCTTGGCCGAACCCGATCATTGCGAGTTTCATGGTGGCTACCTTTGCCAATAAGAGAGCAAAGGCCGAGATAAGCCTTTTGATGGGGTAAACGATACTAACGGCCTCAAACAGCCGATTTCGGGCGCCTCAACGGGTTTAAACGTGACGTTTACGCGGGTTAGGCGCCGAGGCGTTCGCCGAGCGAGCGCGCGAGGAAGTACGCGCTACAGAGTCCGCACGCCGCGGCGAACAGACCGACCGTGACGGCGAACGCGACCGGGAGGGCGAATCCGGCGGCGGGCGCGCCGACGAGGAACGCGTAGAGGACGGCGGTGCTGACGCCGAACGCGACGCCGCGGCGTTCGTGGGGCCTCACGCGACGCCGAGGTAGTCCGCGAACGTCCGGAGGTCGTCCTCGGAGACGCCGAACGCGCCCACGTCGTTCTCGGAGACGGTGTTGTCGAACCGCAGCGAGCGGTACTGGTCCGACCCCATCGGCGCGCCCGGCACCACGTCCGCGACCGACAGCCCGATTTTCGCGAGCGGCATCGGAATCGGGAGGACGCTCGTGGATTTGCCGTCCGCGCGGTAGACGAGGCGGGTGACGTCGGCGAGCGTGAGTTGCTCGGGGCCGCCGAGTTCGTACGTCTCGCCGTCGTGCTCATCGCCGAGCGCGTCCGCGAGCATCGGCACGAGGTCGTCCACCCAGATGGGCTGGAATCGCGTCTTCCCGCCGCCCGGGAGGCCCGTGACGTACGGCGTCGTGAGGAGTTTCGTGAACGAGACGAACTCGCCGCCCTCGCCGAACACCACCGACGGCCGGATGATGGTGTAGTCGAGGGCGGAGTCGTGGACGGCGTCCTCCGCGAGGCCCTTCGCGCGGATGTAGGCGGTCGGGCCGGTGGGGTCCGCGCCGAGCGCGCTCATCTGCACGAGTTTGTCCACGTCGTGTTCTTCGGCCGCCTCGACGACGTTCTGCGTGCCGCCGTAGTGGACTTCGAGGTGGCGTTCGTCGCCGCCGGACGGCTTGAACAGCGGGCTGAGCGCGACGAGGTTCACGACCGCGTCGACGCCGTCGAACGCGCCACGGATGGAGTCGAGCGCCGTCACGTCACCGACGTAGGTGTCGACGCCGTCGGGTACCTCGCCCTCGGGAGAGCGCGAAAGCGCCGTCACGTCGTGTCCGCGCTCCGCGAGTTCGGCGCAGAGTCGCGTTCCGATGAACCCCGTTCCGCCCGTGACGAGTACGTGCATACGAGGAGTGAGAACGGCCATCGCCCTAAATGGTGCGCCCGTCCCGGAAGCCGTTTAGGCCTCCCCTACGCAGTAGCGGTGAATGCTCATCACGCTGGAGGGAATCGACGGTAGCGGGAAGACGACGGTCTGGGAGGCCCTCCGCGCCGACCGCGAGGACGCCGTGTTCACGTGCGAACCGACGGACTCCTGGTACGGCGACGCCGTCCAGCGGTCCATCGGCGACGACGACGCGGACGCGGTCGCGGAGGCCTTCCTCTACACCGCCGACCACGCCGCCCACCTCTCCCGGGTCGTGCGGCCGGCGCTCGACGACGGCGACCTCGTGATTTCGGACCGGTACTCGGACTCCCGGTACGCGTATCAGGGCGTCGCACTGGACGACCGCGTCCCGCGACCGATGGAGTACCTGCGGGGGATTCACTCGCCGTGGACGCGCGAACCCGACCTGACGTTGTACTTCGACGTGGACCCGGAGACGGGCGCGGCGCGAGCGGGTGCGACGAACAAGTTCGAGCAGGTAGAGTTCCTCTCGCAGGTGCGGGAGAACTACGAGACGCTCATCGACTGGGAGCCGGAGCGGTTCGTCCGCATCGACGCGACGCGACCGCCGGAGGACGTGCTGGACGACGTGGAAGCCGCGCTCGCCGACGCCGTCTAGGCGGACATCGAGACGTACGTCTTCGTGTCCGCCACGCCCTCCAAGCCCTGAATGCCCGTGGACGCCGTGTTGAGAACGTCCCCGACCGCGTCCCCGTCCGCTTCGACGATGACGTCGTATTCGCCGGCGACGACGTGCGCGTCCACGACGAATTCGAGGGCGAGGATGGCGTCGCGGGCGTCGGCGGACGACCCGGTGGTCGTCTTCACCATGATGAAGGCGTGTACCATACGTTCGGGTTCGCCGGGAGTCCGCAAAAAGCTTGCCGCGTGTTCACAAACCTATATGGGTCGGGGCGGCCTATCTCGCGGTATGCGCTTCGTCATCATCGGTGCCGGACGCGTCGGATTCCGTACGGCGCGCGTCATCGCGAACGAGGGCCACGACGTCGCCCTCATCGAGAACAACCACGACAAGGTCGAGAAAGCGCGCGCCGAGGGGTTCGAGGTCATCGAGGGTGACGGCGCGAGCGAGGACGTGCTGATGAACGCCGACCTCGACGCGACGGACGCGGTCGGCGCGCTCACCGGCGACCTGAACGTGAACTTCGCGGCGTGCATGGTCGCGAACGCCCACGGCTGTCGGACCGTCCTCCGCATCGACGAGGACTACCGGGAGAACATCTACCGGAAGTACGCGGACGAGGTGGACGAAATCGTTTACCCCGAACGCCTCGGCGCGATCGGCGCGAAGAACGCGCTGCTCGGTGGGAACGTCACCGCCATCGCGGACCTCGCGGAGAACCTCCAGGTGGTGCAGTTCACCGTGACCGAGGACGCGCCGATGGAGGGATACACGGTGACCGAACTCGAACTCCCCTCACGGAGCCGCCTCCTCGGGTTCGGGAAGAAGGAGGGCGCGCTCGGCCTCCCGCTGCCGGACGACACCCTGGAGGTCGGCGACCGCATCGCCGTGCTCGCGGAGTTCGGCGCGCTGGACGACGTGCGCCAGATATTGGTCGGCGAGGAGGCGTCCCGGGCGTCGGAGGTGAACTGAGATGGTGGTCGCGTACGTCCTCATCAAGGCGAACTCGGGCGAGGCGGACCGCATCCTCGGCGAGATAGCCGACCTCGACGGCGTCGTGGACGCACACATCGTCGCGGGCGACGTGGACTTCATCGCGAAACTCGACGTAGAGTCACCCGCGAACGTGAAGGACGTGAGCGCGAACGGCATCCAGCGCATCCGCGGCGTGGAGAGCACCGAGACCTACCTCTCGATGGAGTAACGGGAGTACGTTTTTGCGGTCGGCGAGCGTATTTCGGGGTATGAACGACGACAGCAAGCCGTGGCTGCTCGGCCGGCTGGCGCTCGGTCTCGGACTGGCGCTGCAAGCGAGCGAGGACTTCCGCGACCCCGAGGACCACGTGGAGTACGCGGAGTCCGCGGGCGTTCCGTTCCCGTCGGTTCTCGCGCCGCTCGCGTCCGGCGTGATGGTGGCCGCGGGGCTCGGTATCGCGCTCTGGCGGCTGCCGCGGCTCGCGACGACGGCGGCCGCGGGGTTCCTCGTGACGGTGACGGCGACGATGCACGACTTCTGGAACGAGGAAGGGGATGCGAGCGGCGAGCGCCTCGCGTTCTTCGGGAACCTCGCGATGCTCGGCGGCGTCCTGATTGCGCTCCGGCGGGCGTTCGACTAGACGAGGAAGCGCAGCGTCCAGAGCGCGAGCATTCCGGCGAGGATGGTGGCGAACATGTTCTCGGTGTACCACGCGACGAGCGCCGCGGCGATGCCCGCGCCGAGTTGGTCGGGGGCGACGTGGAGGACGCCGTCGTAGCTGACGAACTCGGGGACGACGAGCGCGGCGAATACGGCGGGCGGGACGAACGCGAGCGCACGTTCCAGGCGTGGCGGGAGGTCGCCGGTGCGGCCGACGAGGTAGATGAAGGAGTACCTGATGAGGAAGGTCGCGATGCCGATGACGAGCACGAGCGCCCAGAGCGTGGTGTCGTTCACGCGTCCCCACCCCCGATGGTGAGCGCGGCGGTGACGCCGAGCACCGCGCCGAGGAGCAAGCCGAGGTTGAGCGGGAGGCCGGCGCCGAGCGCGGCGACGCCGCCACCGACGGCCGCGGCGAGCGTGCTCGGACGGTCCTTCATCGCGGGGACGAGGAGCGCGAGGAAGACGAGCGGAACGGCGAACGTCACGCCCCACTCGTCCGGAATGCCCGCACCCGCGAGCAGGCCCGCGACGGTCGCTATCTGCCAGACGATCCAGAGCGGGAGGGCGACGCCGAGGTAGTAGCCGCGGGGGTCGCTCGGCGGGTCGTCGCCGTAGTGGCTGATGGAGAGCGCGTACGCCTGGTCGGTGAGGAGGTAGGCGATGCCGGCGCGCCATCGCTCCGCGAGCGCGTCGAAGTAGCTCGCGATGGACGCGGAGTACATCATCATCCGGAGGTTGATGACGACCGCGGTGAGCACGACGACCGCGACTGGGGAGCCCGCGTCGACGAGTTCGATGGTCGCGAGCTGGCTCGCGCCCGCGAACACGAACACGGACAGTCCGACCGCTTGCGCGAGGCTGAACCCCGCGTTTCCGGCGGCGACCCCGACGACCAGCCCGAACCCGCCGATGGCGGGGACGAGGGGGAGGACGGCGCGCGCGCCGCGCCGGAACTCGGTCGTGTCGGGAACGTTCATACCGGGTGGTTCGCGGGCCGGAAGTAAGACCCGTCGATTCCAGACGCGGGACGCACAGAGAGGCCACTCTGTCAGGGAAATAGTTATATCGGAGTTCCGACTATTTCCTGGCAGAGTATGACACACACGGAACGGCGGCGGTTCGTGGCTGGCGTCGTAAGCGGAGCCACCATATTGGGTGCCGGCTGTAGCGGGGGAGTTCCAGGGTCGGACGCGTCGCAGCCGCCGCTCGACGAGATGACGGTTCGACTCGTCGACATCCGACAGCCCGAAGTAGGGTTGACGAGCGCGACGTTCCCCCTCATCCTCGGATTCAAGAATCCAACAGACAGAGAGATACCGTCGATATCGGGCGACCTGGACGTGTTCCTGAACGAAACCAGAATCGGATCCGACGAGCCGGTCGTAAATGCGCTTGAACCCGGTGAAGAGTCGATGTACGACATGGATATCTTGGTGGAGTTTGCGGACGTGAGCGCCGCGGTTGTCAACGCGATTAAATCAGGGACGTTCGATATGATGGTTCGCGGAGAACTGAACTCGGGTGGAGCGTCGAAGCGCGTGAGCCTGGGCGAGTGAACACTAAGCGCCTGAGTAGGTAGAGTCGCCTCGGTAGAACTACTGGACACGCCACTAACACGACGAATAACCAACGGGTTTTATGACATGCAACTGTGTCGAGCCGCGTGTATGAGTGACTCTAGCGAAACGCGAGACGGTGAGTCAACGCAGGCCGAACCACGACCCGCAACGAGTGGGAGTACCAAGTCTGTCGGAGAAATCCTGAACCGAGACTTGCCGCAGAAGTACGTGAAGGGGATCGCCGGCGCGATGGCGGGCCTCGGAATCAGTCTCGGTATCCTCGTGATGCTGCTCGGGGCGTTCGGTAACGTGGAGTTTACAGCCGGCTCAGCGACGATTTCATCACAACGGTACAAGCTCAGTCTCGTGAACAACGTCATCGGATACACTCCGTTTCTCGCGTTCCCCCTCGCTGTCCTCTTCGGCCTCCGCGTCGCGGATGTATTCGATACCGACCGCCGAAAAGGGATCGTCACGGCCGTGACCGGCGTATTCGTCGGTACCGTCCTGCTCGTCATGATCACTGAGATGCTCGCGACAACACAGGCACCAACCGTGCAGGGAACGTCGTACTCCCTCGATTACGCCACCGCGCTCGTGAACAGTCTCGTCATCGGCGTGGCCACCTCAGTAGCCGCGGCCGCCACCGTGTACTCGTCAAGCCGCTTCAGCCTGTAGGGCGGTAACAAATTCGGTCGTGTCGGATGCGTTCACGGGGGTTGTTCGCGCGTCGATTCTCGAATCGGACACTGAGGTGGGGGACGCGAACGCTTTTGGGCGCTCACGATGATTCACGCCCGTGACAACTCCTGTCGAACTCGAAGAACTCGCGAGCCTTCCCGAGTTCTACCATCCGCGCGTGTCGCCGGACGGCGACCGGGTGGCGTTCTACTACGACGAGACCGGGCGGAACGAACTGTACGTGCAGGACCTCGCGTCGGGCGAGCGCACGCAGGTGAGCGACGGGAACGTCCCGCGGGCGGCGCGCTGGCCCATCGCGTGGGACGCGGACGGCGAGCGCGTGTTCTTCCATCAGGACGAGGGCGGGGACGAGCAGAACGACATTCACGCGCTGACACTCGACGGCGAGGTCGAGGTCGTCGTCGAGGTGGACGGCCAGGCGGCGTTCCACGACGTGACGAGCGACGGCCGATACGTGCTCTACGGAAGCGACGAGGGCGAGCAGATGAACCTCTACCGGTACGACACCCGCGAGGGCGAAACCGAGCAGTTGACCGCGTACGACCAGCCCGTCCACGGCGGGCAGTTCGGGCCGGACGAGGAGCGAATCGCGTACGTCGCGAACGAGACGGACGCGCTGGAGAACCGGGACGCGTACGTGATGAACGCGGACGGCAGCGGGAAGCGAAAGCTCGACATCGGCGAGGTCGGCGCGGAGGCTTACCCGAACGACTGGCATCCGGACGGCGACCGCCTCCTCGTCTCCGACAACACGACCGACCTCGGCCGCGTCGGCGTCTACGACCTCGACGCCGACGAGGCGGAGTGGCGCTCAAGCGGCGAGTACGAGGAGTCGGGCGCGGCGTTCGGCCCCGACGGCGACACCGTCGTCGCGTCGCGCGTGCGGAACGCGGCGACGATGCCCGTCGAGTACGACCTCGAATCGGGCGATGTGACGGCGTACGACCTCGACGAGGGCGTCGCCGGTCTCGCAGGCGACGAGCACTTCGACACCGACGGCCGGGCGGTGCTCGCGCACACGACCTCGGACGAACGCAAGACCCTGTACGCGTACGACCGCGAAACCGGGGAGACGAAGACGCTCATTGCGCCCGACTACGGCGACATCGACCCGGACACCTTCGTCGAGTCCGAATATGTTACCTACGAGAGCGAGGACGACCTGGAAATCGGCGCGCTCCTCTACGACTCCGGCGAGCGCCCGAGTCCCGCGGTCGTGATGGTGCACGGCGGCCCGCACGCGCGCTCGATGCCGCGCTTCGACCTGTACGCGCAGTTCCTCGTCTCCCGCGGCTACACCGTCCTCCAGCCGAACTACCGGGGGTCGACGGGCCGCGGCCGGGAGTTCAAGCACCGCATCCACGGCGACTGGGGTGGTGGCGAACAGGCGGACGTGGCCGCGGGCGGCCAGTGGCTCCAAGAGCAGGACTGGGTGGACGAGGACCGCGTCGCCGTGATGGGCGGGTCGTACGGCGGATATTCGGCGTATTGGCAGATGGTGCAGTACCCCGAGATCTGGGCGACCGGCATCGCGCAGGTCGGTATCACCGACCTCCTCCAGATGTACGAGAACTCGATGCCGCACTTCCAGTCCATGCTCGAACAACAGCTCGGCGACCCCGAGGAGAACGAGGAGTTCTGGCGCGAACGCTCCCCGCTCACGCACGTCGAGAACATCCAGAACCCCCTCCTCATCGTGCACGGCGTCAACGACCCGCGGTGTCCGGTCGACCAAGCGCGCGTCTTCCGGGACGCCCTCTTCGACCTCGGCTGGACGGCTGGCGAGGACGGCGACTTCGAGTACGAGGAACTCGGCGCGGAAGGCCACGGCTCCACCGACATCGACCAAAAAATCAGACAGTTCAAACTCGTGGACGACTTCCTCGATCGACGGCTGTAAGCGATTTTTCCTCCAGGTTTTCCGTCCGAACGACCGTGAGGACGGAAAAAGTGGACCAGAAAGTCCGACAGTTCAAACTCGTGGACGACTTCCTCGACCGCCGGCTCTGAGCGGTCGCGGGGGCCGAACGTTATTTTCGGGATGCCGCCGACTGTTCGGGTATGGTGAACGAACTGCGGGAGACGCTCGATTCGGACGGCGTGGCGCTCGGCGTACTGGATAACACGTACAGTCCGACGCTGGTGGAGTTCTACGGCGAACTCGGGATGGATTTCGTGTGGCTGGACTTCGAGCACGGCGGGCCGGACCCGTGGGACGCGAGCAAGGTGGAGGACCTGTTGCGGGCGGCCGAGGGCACGGACGTCGACCTCCTGGTTCGCCTCCCCGACACCGACCCGACGCTGGTGCGGAAGGCGCTCGATTTGGGGGTGCGGAACGTCTTCCTGCCGCGGGTGAAGACCGCCGACGATGTGGAGGAGGCGGTGCGGTCCGCGCGCTTCACGTACGACGGCGAACCCGGTGAGCGCGGGCTCGGATCGCCGCGCGCCCGCCGCTGGGGGCTGAAGGACGACTACGTCGAGCGCGAGGACGCGGAGACCGTCGTCGGCACTACCATCGAGACCAAGGAGGCCGTGGAGAACATCGACGACATCCTCTCCGTCCCCGAACTCGGGTTCGTCTTCCTGGGGCCGCTCGACCTCTCCGTCTCCTACGGCCACCCCGGCAAACTCGACCACCCGGACGTGCAGGACGCGCTGGAGACCGTTCGCACCGCCGCCATCGACGCGGACGTGCCGGTCGGCGGACTGGGCTTCGGGATGGACGACGTGAACGAGAAAGTGGACGCTGGCTACCAGATTCTCAACCTCGGCAGCACCACGGGCGCGCTCAAGGGCGCAGTCCAGGGCTGGCTGGACGGCTACGACGGCGAGCGCTAGAGTTCCTCGGAGTGCCGGACGTCCACGGCGATGCCGCGCGTGCTCTCCGACATCTCTTTTCCATTCATCTCGGCTTTCCCGACGGCGAACGCGCTCGGTCCCTGGACGACGACTTCGTCGCCGACGCGGATGTCGTCGTCCGCGTTCACGATACCGGGCGCGAGCACGGAACCGCGCGGCACGAAGTCGTCGATTTCGACGGTGTTCGTTTCCACTGGGGAGTCGACCCAGCGGCGCGCACCGTGGATGGTCAGTGAGAGCAGGCCGTACTGGGGAACGAGCGCGGCGAGCTGTTCGCCGTCCGCGTCGAGCGCCTGGAGTTTCGGGTAGCGGCCCTGGACGGTGATGTCGCCGAGGAGGTCGTCGCCCGCGCCGCGCCCGAACTGGTAGTCGGCGACGGCGCGCAGCGTGCGTTCCTCGCGCTCGGACACCCATATCTGGTCCTCGTCCGAGAGGGCGTCCCGGAGGTTCGCGAGGCTCTCGCCCGTCGTCGGGTGGTCCTCGACGGTGTACTCCACGGGAACGTCGAGGTCGGATTCGACGCGTTCGACGATGTCGCGGTAGCCCTCGGGCGGGACGTGCGCGATGACGCGCGGGTAGTCCGTGTTTTCGAGGTAGCGCCGGAGGACGCGCGCGACGAACTGCTTCTCGTCCTCGCTCCAGCGGCCGGTGACGACGGAGTCGTAGTGCTGGGCGGGATACGTGAGTTCGAGGTCCTGCGGGACGACGCCGATGGGCGAGGTCATGGAGACGACGTGCGCGCGGTACTTCGCGGCGTCCTGGAACTGGCGGTGGCTCTGACTGTCGCTGTAGGGTTTTCGCGCGCTGCACGGCACGAGGAGGAGCGGGCGGTCGTCGCCGTACCGGTTCACGTACCGGCTGGTGACGCGGTCGGCGAACCGCTGGATTTCGACGCGGCGGAGCGTGTCCTCGGACGCGGCGAGGAGGAGGTTGTCGCGCTGGACGGGCGTTCGTTCTTCGAGGTAGCTCCAGTCCTGGTCGAGTTCGCGGAACGCGGCGGTGAGCCAGGCTTCGTGGCGCGCCTGTCCCTCGACGTAGTCGCGGAGGCGGCCCTGCCGGATGCGGGTGCGAACCCGGGAGAGTTCGGCGCGTAGCGCGTTCAGGTTGTGTTCCTTGCAGTGTTCGCGCGTGAACTCCGCGAGGGGGCGCTGGCAGGCCGGGCACGCGCAGGGGAGGTCGTCCAGTTCGGCGAGTTCGTGTTCGCCGTCCGTGGTGAGGTACGTGCCCTGGGTGCCGTAGACGGCGGCGCGGTGGCCGTCGAGGAGGTCGACGCCGGCGTAGGCGAGGACGGCGGCGTTCGCGGGCGTGGCGACGCCGGAGAGGTAGAGCGCGCTGTCCGCGGGCAGTCGCTTCTTGGCTTCGACGACGGCGTTGACGAACGCGCTCGCGTGCCCGACGAATCCGGGTGCGTTCGACAGCACGTAGGCGTCCGCGCCGTAGTCCTCGGCGGTGCGGGGCGTGACGACGGCCGCGCTCGGGTAGTCCACGTCGGGGTAGTCGGGCGCGAACGACTCCTGGACTTCCTCGCGCGTCCCCGCGGGGAAGCCGCGGTAGGGGAGGATGGTCAACTGGGAGTCGTCGCCCGTCGGGAACTCCTGGGACTGGAACCACTCGCTGCCCGCGTCGTCTACCACATCGTCCACGAGCGCGGGCGTCGTGACGGACTCCGAGAGTCGGAGTTCGCCGAGTCGAGCGGCCGAGTCCCGCTCGTGCACCTCGAAGTAGTCGGTCATGCGTCGTCCTCCGCGCCGGAGTCAGTAGTGTGTCCCGTTTCGAGGTTCACCAACTCCACGCGAGGCGGCACGTAGTCGAGCGCGCGCGCCGGCCAGTCGCGGTGCGCGAGCGTGAACTCGGTGTCGGGGTTGAGCGCGACGAGTCGGCTGACGCCCTTCGCGGCGGACTCGTAGCCCGCGTCGTCCATGCGCTCCGGAACTTCGGCAGTGAAGGGGTAGCTGGTGGCGAGTTCGCGCGGGTACGGGCCGAGCGGCGGGCGGACGCGCCACGTCTCGTCGAAGTCGTCGTCCGTTCCGGATTCCGCGAGGAGGACCGTGTCGGGGAGCGAGAATCGCTCCAGGCGCTCGCGGTGCCGAACGACCTCGGGGCGGCGCGCGGACTCGGGCGAGGTGTAGTAGAAGGTGTCCTTGCTCACGGGGTCGGACGCCTCGTACTGGTCGGCGTGGTCGAGGAACGCGCGGTAGCCGTCGAGGACGCGGGGATGGGCGTGCGCGCGCGCCTCCACGAGTTCGAGCAGGCTCCCCTGGCGAATCGCCTGTTTCACGCGGCGGAGTTCGGTGAAGGAAACGTGGAGGTTGTGCTCGGCGAGCAGCTCCTCCTGTGCGGCGTCCGGCATCCGCTGGACTTCGTCGGGCGTGTGGTCGGCGCAGACGGGACAGCCGCAGGGGAAGTACTGGAGGCTGTCGAGGTGTTCGGTTCCGTGGACGGTGAGGTAGCGGCCGTCGCGGGCGTAGAGCGCGTACGCGGCGGAGTCGAAGAGGTCGCAGCCGAGCGCGGCTGCCAGCGCGAACATCATCGGATGGCCGGCGCCGAACAGGTGGACGGGGGCGTCCCGGCCGAGGCCGCGCTTCGCGGCCGCGACCACGTCCGCCATCTCGCCGTATCGGTAGTCGTTCATCAGGGGAACGACCGCGCCGATGGGGAACACGTCGAGGGACGTGTTCTCGGCGTGTCGGCCTGCTCGCTCCCGGAGGTCGGGGTACGTCGACCCCTGAACGGGCGCGTTCACGAGCATCTCGCCCGTGTCGACGGTCTCCGCGAGTTCGAGGCGGCGCTGGGTCTCTTCGAGTTCTTCCTCGGCGCGCTCGCGGGGCACGTCGGGCGGCGTCGGGATGTCCACGGGCGTGCCGATGTCGCTCCCGATGGCGTGCTGGAAGTCAAGAATCTCCTCGGTGTCGGTGTCGATTTCGCCGTACTCGGCGAGCTGGAAGCTCCCGGAGTCCGTCATGATGGCGCCGTCGAAGTCCAGCATCTCGTGGAGGCCCTCGTCGAGCGCGCGCTCCCGGAGGTCGGCGTCGTTCTTGATGATGTAGGAGTTCGTGATGAGGATTTCCGCGCCGAACTCGCGGAAGCGGGCGGGGTCGACGGTGATGATGTTCGGGTTCACCACCGGCATCAGCGTCGGCGTCTCCACCGTCACGCCCGCGCGGGGGACGGTGAGGTCGCCGATGCGCCCCCCGGCGTCCTGGGCGCGCACCTCGAAGTGGTCTCTCATTAGTCGGTTTCGGGGAGCGCGCGCATTGAGGGTTGTGTATCGCCGAACGTTCTTGTCGCTGCGCGCGAACGTAGCGGGTGTGCCCGTGACTCGACGCGCGTTCCTCGGCGCGGCCGCCACCGTCCCCGCGTGGTCGCTTCCGGGAACTACCCTCCACCACGACTGGACGTACCGCTCGCCCGGCATCGTCTATCCACCACGAGTCACCGAGAACACGCTCATCACGTCCACACAGGGCGAGAACGGCGACCGCGTCGTCGGCCTCGACCCCAAAAACGGCGACGAGCGATGGAGCCGGGCGGGGTCGGTCGGCTGGCAGACCCGGCGCGTCGGCGCGCGAATCGTCGTGCAGGGCGCAGACCAGAGAACGCTCACCGGCGTCGACCCCGCGAGCGGCGCGGTCGCGTGGACGGAGGCGTTCGGCAACGAAGGGGAGACGGTGCTCCGGGAGACCGCCGTGGACCCCGACGCGGGGACGGCGTACGCGGTCACGGGTTCGGGCGTCGTCGCGGTCGATATCGCGTCGGGCAACCGGCGGTGGCGGGTCGGCGGCGCGACCGGGTACGTCGCGGGAACCGCGGAGACGGTCGTCCTCGAAGACGACGACACCCTCGTCGGCCTGTCGGTCGCGAACGGCCGGGAGCGCTGGCGGCACGAGAACGTGGGATGGACGAGGATGCACGAGTCCGCCGGTCACGTTGTCGGCGGACGGCGCGACAGGGTCGTGGCGTGGGACGTGGAGACGGGCGATGTCGCGTGGTGGCGCGAGACCGGTGCGCCGCTCGGAACCATCGGTGACCGCATGCTCCTGCGGACGCAGGCGAATGCGGACGGGATGGAGATCGTCGCGGTCGACCCCGACGGCGCGGTCGCGTGGCGGTACGACGTCCCGGACAGCGCGGGCGTGAGCGTGGCCGGCGACGCTCTCCTCGTGTTCACGGACGGGAGCGGGGAGCTACGCACGGTGACAGTCGTCGCGGAGGGCCAGCCGCGGTGGCAGGACGAGTTCGACTACGCGTTCGGGCTCGTCACGACCTCCAGGGGCGAACTCCGCCTCCCGACCGCGGACGGCGTGGAGGCGCGGTCGCTGTCGGACGGCCTGGTTCGCTGGCGGTACGAGACGCCGGGACGCGGCGTGTACGCGGTGGAGCGCGACGGCCGCGCGTACGTCGGCGCGGAGTCGGCGGACGGCGATTCGTTCGAACTGCACGCGGTTCGGCCGCCGTGGGGCGGGCTCGCGGCGGCGACGCGGTGGGGCGAGCGGAACGCGGGCGTGCTCGCCGCGCTCTCCGGTCTCGGTCTCGTCGGGGCGGCCGTGGCGGGCGTTCGACGGTGGCGCGACCGACGGCGCGTCGAGGGGCACGTGGAGACCGTCGAGCGAGCCGACTACTGGACGACCGCGCGCGTGGAGAACGGAGGCGTCCGCACCGAATACCGGGACGTGGACGAGGCCGCGTTCCGGGACGCGTGCGAGTCGTGGGCGGCGGCGAGCGACACCGAGGGCGTGCTCGCGCTCCGCGAGTGGGGCGTCGACCCGCGGCCGTGGGTGGAGACCGCGCCGTACGCGGAGACGCTCGCGGACGTCCACGACCGGGAGCGCGGCCTCCGCGCGGTGTCGAGCGCGGCGGACACGCTGGCGCGCCTCGACCGACCGCACGGCTTCCTGCGGCCCGCGACAGTCGCGTTCACCGACGACGGTCCGCGAATCCGAGACATCGGAGTCGGCGCACTCGCGGCGGACGCGTGGCCGGACCGGGAGGACGCGTACGCGCCGCCCGAACCCGAACCGACGCCCGCGGGCGACGTGTACCGGCTCGGCGCGCTCACCCACCGCGCGCTCACCGGCCAGCCACCGGAACGCGGAGGGTTCGACGACACCGGGGTCGACAGACCCGTCTCGGACGACCTCCGTGAGGTCGTGGAAACGGCGCTCGCGGCCGACCCGGACGACCGGTACGGGACGCCGCGGCGGTTCTCCGAGTACCTCTCGTGGGCGGCGTTCGCGCAGGAACCGTGGTAGTCAGCAGACGTGGTACGTGAGCACGCCGACGACCGTGCGCGCGTCCCGCACGTCACCGGCGGCCGCGGCCGCCACGAGGTCGTCGAACGACTCGGTGTCCACGCGGATGGTTTCGTCGTGGTCGAGGTCCTGTTCGGCGGTCGGCGTACAATCGTGCGCGACGAAGTGGTGATGGACGGAGTCCGCGTAGCCGTTCGCCGGTTCGACCGTCGTGAGCGGTTCGAGCGACCACGCCTCGTATCCGGTCTCCTCGCGGAGTTCCCGGCGCGCCGCCGCTTTCAGGTCGTCCGCGTCCGCGGGCTCCGTGCCGCCCGCGGGGAGGCCGCGGTTCACGCGACCGACCGCCTCACGCCACTCCTCCACGACGACGACCTCGCCGTCCTCGGTGAACGGCAACACCACGACCGCGGGCGGTTCGCTCAAGTAATCGAAATCGGTCTCCGTTCCATCGGGAAGCCTCACGTCCTCGCGAACCACGTCGAACCCGGGACACGAGTACGCGACCTCCCGCGAACGAGTCTCCCACGCCAACTCTTCCATGTTCGCCCGCAGTCGGACGCGCGTCAAATCGGTTGTGGTGTCAGAGCGAGACCGTCTCCAGGGAATCGCTCAGCTCCCGGACGTGCTCGTTGTACGCCTCCACGAACAGCGACACGTCGGGCGCGTGCCGGCGCACGTCCGGCGCGGACGGCGGCCCGTACTGACCCACGAGGTACACGTCGCCCGCCCGCAGGTAGGACGCGCGACCCTCCGCGTACTTGAGCTCCCAGCGCGTCCCGGCCACGCGGGACGCGAACGACCCGTAGTCGCCGCCGTCGTACCGATGGAGTTCGCCCGCCATGCGGTTCGCCACCTCCCGAATGTCGGAGACGATGCGGTCGCGCTCCGCGACGATGTCGCTGGTGGACGCCGGCTCCGGGAACTCGGTGGAAATTTCGTCCAGCGTCCCCCGCATCGACGACACGTAGTCGTTGAACGCCCGCACGAGCCCGTCGTACTGCTCCATCGCCCGCGCCAACGGCTCCGGCTCCGGGTCGCGCTTCGTCGACACGACGTAGACGTCCAGACCCGCCTTCCCCTCGAACCGCAGGAAATCCAGCCCGCCGTCCTCGTACTTCACCGTCCACTCGCCCTCCCCCACCCGGAACGACCGCCGCCCGTACTCCCCGCCGTCCAACCGCGCGAGCGACCGCGCCAACTCGCCCGCGTGCTCCCGCACCGCCGCCACGACCTCGTCCCGACGCTCGACAGCAGCGTCAGCGCTCAAAAGCTCCGAATCCATACCCCACACTCCGCCGCCATCCCGGATAAACAGACCGCTCCCGTGGAGACGCACCGCACAGCGCCACCCAGCTCAACGAGAACGGAAAACGCGAGTTGGGACTGAGGACGAGTCGTGGCGGCCTCCACGACGGCCCCTGGGTTTTGTCAGAGTCTAACATTCACATCCAGAACCCACACCAACACAGTCACGTCCCATCCAGCAACGGAACGATTCGTAACGAACCAAAGACGAGAACCGCGTCGCACCACGACGAACGCAGTAATGAGAACAGATTAGTGTCACTACACCAGTATCCCAAGTGGAATGAGTTCGTCACCGCGAGCCGTTTCACCGGTTATCGGGAACATCCTCTTGGTCGCTATCGTAGTGATCCTCGCCGCGACAATCTCGATGTTCGCGCTCGGCGTTACTGACGAACTCACCCAACCCAGTCCGACCGTCGGCCACGCGAGCGCCGAACTTGTAATGCAAGATGGATACGAGGGAGGGACGGTCAGAATCAGGCATATCGCCGGGGACACCCTCTCGGCGTCCGACCTCGAAATCGCGGTCAACGCGCAGGACGCCTGCGGAAAATCCGGTCGATTAGTCAACTTACCGGCGAGCGGGGGCGACCCCGTACCGACGAGCGAGTACGTCCGTGGAAACGACATCTTCGACAACTCGTATAATTCGGTCAGCGGACCAATCGGCGAAACAAGTGGCGAATGGAGCGCAGGCGAAACTGCGGCGTTCCGAATAGCCGGAACAGAATGCCAGCTAAACCATGGTGATACAATCGTTGTTCGCGTCGTTCACACCCCAACGAACTCGGTCATCATCAAACAAACACTGACCGTGACGTAAGAACCCACAACAACGACCACAACTACCTACGCGAGGGACTCACCAGTCGAAATTGCGCGATAACCGATAGACGGCCGTCCCGCCAACCGAGAACAAGCGTGGAAAACGCGAAATCGACGTGAATCGTGAAGTAACTATGGACGGTCGACCCACGTCACTCAACACTACGACCCCACCGATTCAGAGCCGGTCAATGAGTTCCCCACCGACCACGAGAGCCTCGCGGTCGCTCGTGGGTGTAGATTGCGGGAGAAGTGGGCCGGCGCGAATTACTGAATCACGGTCGTTCCGCTTTGCTCCACTCCCTGGTTCAAATTCGCTTGGTGCAGTTGTAACCCCCACTACGGACTCCTCGCTATTGCTCGTCGTGTCGTAGTGGGGTGAAAATGGGCCGGCGCGAAATTGATTTGCGGCGGCTCAGGCCCTTCCCATCGGCTGTGCTGTTCGGGTGGGGGGTTCGGTTACTCATCGTCGAGGTCGAGGTTGTCGAGGTAGTTGCGGCGCTGTTCCATCTGCTGACGGCGACGCCGCCAGAGTTCTTCCGGGGAGGGTTTGTCGTAGTACTCTTCGATGACATCAACGCCGGCGTTCACGCGCTGGCTGACGACTTCGATGGGGATGCCGGAGTTCAGTTGCCACGTAATCGAGCCGGTGCGGATGTGGTGGGGTGCCCGGCTCGACGGGCACTTGCTCGCGTGATTGCGCTCGGTCCACTCGCAGACCGGCGGCTCTTTCCCGTGCGGGCATGAGCCGGCCGTACAGGGGAGCGTGGCGAGGTAGCTCCAGACGCGGACGGTGTTGCCCGTCGGGCGGCCGTAGCGGCTTGCCAGCAGCGGCTGCCGCCCGTTCTCGTCGTGAACGTCGTAGCGGTTGCGCTGGATGTAGAGCTGGACTGCGTTCATCGTCTGAGAAGGGACGCCGACGGCGCGCTCGCCGTGGAACTTGTTTTTCAGTGGCGTTCCCGTGCTCGGCCGATGACGGACCTCGACGTAGTTGCCGTCGGGGTACACGTCGCGGATGTCGAGGGCGCGGAGACCGCCCTGTCGAGCGCCCGTGAACCAGGCGAGTTCGAGCAGGACGTGGGCGCGAGTCCCGAACGTTTCGGGGTTCTCGCGGTGGAAGGTGATGAGGTTGCGAGCGGCCTCGGAGTCGAGTTTCGTGTCGCTACTGCGGGCGTCCTCGGGAACGTCGGGAATCGGGACTTTCTCGGCGAGACCGTCGTCGGTGGCACCGAGTTGTTCGAGGAACTCGCAGAATTTTTTCAGCGTGTACATTTCGCCTTCGACGGTCGACGGGGCGACATCACCGCTACGGAGGTCGAAGTATTCGTTCAGGTCGTAGGGCTGGAGGTCGCCGACGCTGGTGATGCCGACGCCTTCACACCATTCAACGAAGAGTTTCAGGCGGCCGTGGAAGCCCGCGACGCTCTTCTCGGTGGCGTCGGTGCGGCGACGCCGTAGGTAGCGCTCTTTCGCCTCGCGCGGTGTGAGGTCGCTGGGGTCGCGACGACGCCTAGGCATCGCCGCCCTCCTCGTCGCCGCTCACCGCTGGGCACCTCCGGCGTGCTTGGCGAAGATGTCCTCCGCCATCCGCACGATCTCGGGTTCATCCTCGCTGACGGCGTCCAGGAACTCGCGGGCGTCGTCGCGCGCGACGATAGCCGCGGTAAGGCAGGAGGCAGTCGCGTCATCACCGGAGTTCGTGGTGTCGCGGTAGGTTCCCCAGTCGCCATCTTCGGTTTCGGCGACGACGAAGAGCGTGTCGGCGTCCTCGACGATGTCCGCGAGTTCGCCGCGGGACAGCTCCTCCTCACTCATGGCTGAACCGCCTCCACGGCCGCGAGTTCCATGCCGTCGTGGACGAGGCCGTTGTGGATCGAAGCGTCGCCTTCAGCGGCAGAACGGAGTCGGTGCGCGCTCCAGGCCCGGCCACAGGTGCGGCAGCGGGCCTGGTAGACGGTGTCGGCGTCCGCGAACCGATTACTCGCGCAGTCGGCGCACGTGGGTTCGTGCGTGAGCGCGTCGAGGCCGGCGGCGGGCGCGCCACACTCGCAGTAGGTCGCGTCGGATTTATCGGGAGTCAGTGCGTCTGTCGACGTGCGGGCTTTGCCCGCAGTGGTTTCAGCGAACATTCTAGGTCCGCGAAACCGCCTTACGGGACGCGTTGCACCGCGTCCCGGCCTTCACAAACCAACCAGAGTCTTCTTCGACCAGCGCAGGGGTCTCGCATCCACACCCAAACACCGGCATTAGATATATCTAACGGTGGTTGTCTCAGACACCAGTAGTCTGTAGAAACTCAGTTGGTTCTAAAAGGCTATATTCCCGCCCCATAGGGACTGGTGGTGCTAATTTAGACCATAATGAGATACAGCGGTTCGTGGCAGTCTGTGTGGGATGACCGGATTCTCGAAATAATCAACGAGCAAGGCCCCAGCTCTCCGAAAACCATCAAGGACACTGGTCTAATCCACGTCTCAAAGCCCCACATCTCGACGCGTCTGAGTAAGCTCGCTGACCACGGTCTCCTTCACCGACTCCCGAACGGCGTCTACGCGATGACCGAGAAAGGCGAAGCCTACCTCGACGGCGAATACGACGCGGAAGCCGAGGAGTTCATCGAGAACCCCGAAGAGTACGAACTCGGCTCGACCGAACAGGAGGCAAACGGAGCGTGATGGCGCGACGAACCGGTATCTGGATGGAAGTCCTCGACGACCGCATCCTCGAATACCTCGCGACGGACGCCGCCGCCACACCCGAGACTATCGCCCGATCTCGGCGGCGGCCCGTGAGCACGCGGAAGATTCGCGAACGCCTCCGCGTTCTCAGTCAAGCTGGCTACGTCAAGCCGTTGAGCGACGACTACGAAGTCTACGAGCTGACGATTTGGGGGCGGCTATACTTGGACGGGGAAGCACGGGCGGATCAATTAGTTCCCGAGCCGGACGAACGGCGGCCGGGTCACGTACTAGGCTGATGTGGTTTGAGCTAGCGGCCTGTAGCGTAGTTATTGTGTTCCTTTTGGAGGTCTGGCTGTTTTATCGGAAGAAGGCTGAGATCATAGAGACCTACGAGATAGATCGGGAACTGAACCCGATTGAGTCGGCAGTCTCAAAGCGCATGCTTCGAGCCTTTCTTCGCTTGCAGAAGTTCGAACTCTCTTTCATTTACTACCGAATTCGGTCGCTACTGATGATTCGCGTTATTTTCGGGAACCTACGAATAATCGAGAGTGCGTTCGCGCTGGTTGTAGCTGCTGGCGTCTATCACTTCGCTGAATCTTCCGCTGTCGTCGGAGCAGCGACTGCGTTCTATGCCTCAATGATTTTCTTCGAATTTCAGAAAGATTACGCCGCTCTATGGCCCCAATCAGTTACGGCATCTCGATTCAGCCCAGAAGAGGTTATGGATGGTGTTAGCGGGAGTGCTGAGATACAAAACTTGGGATCTTCCGAGGCTCGGCAAGTACAGGTGGAATTTCGAGTGACAGATCCGGTTCGAGGATGCCACGTCAGTGTCGGCCCCAAGGAAACCACGAAGACTACGATAGGTGTCCGCTTGGTCGAAGACTACAGTTTCATTTTGGCAGATGAGGCGAATACCGCTAAGTATACTCATCATAGGGCAGCCATGCACGGGTTTTTGGGAATTAATCCGATGGGTGCGGTCGTAGTTCGTTCCCCCGATATGGTCGCGGATTCTCGGAAGTTCATTCGACTTGAGCAGTCGGAAGCAACAACTGAAGCAGAGGCAGAGCAGATGTTTGACTCAATTGGAGACGCGCTTCCATACCTTAACAAATATTCTCTGTCCAAGTCAGACGAGGGTAGCGAGGAGACAGAAGAACAGACGTAGATGTTTGATAGATGGGAAAGCACTCGATTATTTGATACGGGACGCCAACGCTAGCTTTACATTCAATCTCCTGGCGGTCAAAATCGGGGATATCTTTGCGTGAGTTCTGCTTTTGACGCCTACCCGCATAGGTATTTTCTTCGCGTCGTGCGACAGATCGTCACGGTTCACGGTCGGATATGGCGACTTGAAATAATATTCGGACTACCAAGGTTTATAGAAAGTCTATGCATTTAGTCGTCTATGTCTATTCCAGTCCCCCGGAAAGCATCGCTTGAAACTCTTCTTGATATCATTCAAGGATGGTATTCAGCAGGAGCGGAAAAAGAGAGTACAAGTAACTCTGAGGTCGCAAACCGCGTTGGTATCTCGAACGGCTCTATTTCCCGCCAAAACGCCTTTCTTGTCGAGTGTAATATACTGGAAAATGATGGGCGGGGTAAGAAATTAACCGAGGCCGGTGCAACCTATGCACAGGCCCTTCTACAAGAAGAAGAGTTAGCCGGCGAACAGTTAGCGCCTATCCTCTTCGAATACGAGACGACTGATGCGTTTGTAGATTTTCTCTCTATTCGGAACCCGTCTCGTTCAGAGGCTGTTTCTCAACTTGAGGAGATTACTGGACAGGAGGCAGATTCCGACTCCTCTCTCGAAACGCTCCTTGAGTTCTATATTCACTCGAGAATCGTTTTTGAGCGGGACGACGGCAAATTGGACGCTGTTCATGAAGCGGATTTTGAGACAAATCAGGGAGAAGAAAAAGCTGATATCCCAGAAGATTCGAGTATATCTTCAGACGAGCTAATACCTGACGAACCGGGTTACGAATCCGATACGCCTGGGGCGAGTGATCAGCGCAACTCAGCCGAAGGGAGCGATATCTCCGTTGAATATTCTGTTAGCATTTCTTGCGAAATAAGTGGCGACGAGAACCCTTCCCAAGTATATCGAGTAGTACGAGCGATTTCTGAGGGATTGAACACCCAGGCGTCGATTTCGGACGGGTTCGAGGAGGAGTGGTCAACGGATACGGTTACCGATCAGTCCAAAGAACCTGACCACAACGCGTCAAAAACGAATTCGGAGCCAGGTCAGTCTGAACAATCAGATAATCACTCGACGGACACTAAGAGTGATGATATCGACGAAGAGTTGGATTCTTATTTCTAATCATAGAACTTGTCGGTCTTGCACTACGAAAGCGAATACGCTACGGATATAGTGAATTGAAGCAAGAATATAGCCAAATGCCACTTCTTCCGAGACCTCCCATCTTTTGAGAGTCTCTGCATCTTTCCCATGACCCCCACTTGGATTACGCATACCGCCGAGGTATTTACCAGCGTGTAAGTGTCGGGAATTAATCAATTCGTCACTACTGAGACAGTCGGCTAATTCAGTGATTCCGTTTGCATTTGAATATTTCTCGTATCCGTTGCCGTAGTCATTTCCAAGGTCTCTCTGAACGTCTCCTACAGCTCTACCTGCAGCCGCTATCGCACTCCGAGGACGTTCCCAAAATAATTCTAACGCAGTGGTCAGTTCACCGACGGTGTCATCATCCAAGTAGTCGATTATCTCTTCGTCAAGTCTTTTTTGTAGAAATAATCGTGCAAATGGAGGAGACTTAACTGCATCAGCCACTCGCTTGATGAACTCTTCTGTGATTACTCGGGTATCAATACTGAATTCAAAATCACCGTCTGAGGCCTGTTGATCAAAAATGCCCGAATATACCCCGAGTTTTATGAATTGTTTTTCTATATGCTCAGCAGTCACTTCGAACTCGAATAGTACACTTACTTGACTTGCTGAACGGGCTGGATCAGTATCTTGGACTAAGCTTGATACAAAAGATATGAACGGCCGGTACTGCTGCAATCTACTTCGAAGTAGGATTTGTTTTTTCTCTACGGAAGATTGGCGAACTTGCATTCGGAAGTCTCGATTAACTCGATAGCCGTCTTCCTCGCTATCTTCTATAATCAGACGTAATTCTTCACCTAACGTCACTACTGCAGAAGTATAGGTCGAGCCATATTCGATTAATTCACTCAATTCATCCACTGTCAACGGTCGTGGAGCATCTGCAAGCCTCCCAGCAGCATCCATCAGAACCGCTGGATCCACGACCGTAGCGCGGAGTGCATATTCGGACATCTATGGGACTTTACTCCCCGTCCGAATCCGGGTCAAGTGCGTTCTTTACCGCGGTAATGACCTGCTCCACGTTTGCAGGATCGTCGCTGCCGCTAATTTCAATCTGGATATTGACATTCGCAGTAGATTCCTCAACTGAGGCCTCTGTTACGTTAGGCGTGTATGCCGTCGCAGTCTCCTCTGTAGCTGTCTCTACCTCGGTTGAACGGTCAGTTTTTGAGTTAGTATCTTCGGACTCTTTGACCTCGTCAGAGTCTTCCTCACCTCCTCTTTTAGAGAGTTCGTAGCCATCCTCAGTATTCTTAATTATCTGGCACCACTCTAGAAGATTAATGAGCGTCTTTCTACCCCGTTTGTCTGAAGAACTAGAGTTAGCAGATATGTATTCTAGTAGACGGTCACTTTCCACGGGTTCAGGTCGCTGCATACGCAAGAATCCCGTGATTTTAGATGTAAATTCCCACTCCGACAGGGTATCGCTCATCAACGATTTTGCGAGAGTTTCGTTACCAGCCATCAGCGCTTCCGCGATGTCTTCCCCATCCTCAGTCAGAATCCGACCTGACCGCCCCTCTTTTTTGAGTAATCCGATTCCCACTAAGAATTTGGTCTGACGGCCGACCTTATCACTCATATTAGCCGCATTCTCAACGGCGTTTGTACTAACTGGTTCTGAATGGGCTCCCTCCAAGTAGTACGCTTTCAGTATGTCTTTGATATCATCAAGCGACGCACGTTTCGGGATGGGGTAATCGGTCATTATCCCATACTTGAATTGATTATTGATAATTCTTGCTCACCGGTAAGACTACACGGAGCTGAACCGCACGTAGGGCCAAATCAAGATCGGCGTTCGAACTGCAGATTCATTCCTTTCTCCTCAAGGCTGTGTAATCTCTCGCTGAATTTCGCCATCTCACTATCAGTTAATTGAATAATGTGTTGAGGGTTTTGAGAATTCGTATGCATGATTCGTCCAGTTCGCTGTAACTCCTGCCTTCGGGAACTACCATGGAATTGGTATTCAATTGTCCAGTCAAGATCTTCGATAGACAGACCCTCGTCACCAACACGAGAAACTATTGAGATCCGGTTTTTGTCAATGATTTTACGGCGTTTTTGTTTTGCTGTATCACCACTCACGAAGGGTATCTCCAACTCATCGGCGAGTGAGGCCCCCTTCTCAAGAGAGTCACAGAAGATTAGACCCTTCCCCGGGCGCTGATTGACTAATTCCAGAAGATCGTCTCTCTTCTGTCGTGCATCTTGGTAGAGATAGACCCGGATGTCCGGATAATCAACGACCCCTAGTTCAACTAAACTCTGCCAGTCAATACCCACTGGAAATCCAGTTAGTGCGAATATATAGTCAGTCCGTTCGTCTTCACGATAGGGTGAAGCCGATAGGCCAATTCGATACGTTGAGTTAATCGTGGCTAACTTACTGAATGTGTCTGCTGGCAGCCTATGGCACTCATCTGCGATGAAGAGAGAGGGGGCATCAGAGCCCATATACTCCTGAATATTATTTCCGTAAGTTAGGTATTGATACGTCTTAACACTCCACTCTTCAGGAGCCTCACAAAATTTCCTGATTCGATCTTCCCACTGTTGCTCAAGTGTAGCTGTAGGAACAACAACCAACTTTTCTCCCGCGATACGTTCCCCTGCATAGAGTGCTAGAAATGTCTTTCCAGTACCAGGAGGCCAATAGATCCCCACCTTCCCGTACTCAGTAAATTTTTCCCAGGCCGTCTGTTGATACGACCGAAGGTCAACGTTCTCCGGCTCGCCACGCAAGTCTGAGTCCACGATAGGATCCGCACTAAATGGTAAATTCCCGTGTTCGATGAGTTCTGCTATAATTTTGAATTCGCTCCCCTTCTGGATTTGAATCTTGTTATCCCCTACCCGCTTATGCAGCCCACCTTCTCGCCCACCAAGGACTGACCAAGCGTCTTCACGCTCTTCTTCACTACTGAGAGTCAGGATATTATTTTTGATTTCCGCCTCATCAAATCGCTGACCAACGTCGACTTGATCGAGGATTTCGTCCGGGAGCTCTTCGATCCACGAGACATACTTATTTATGATGAATACTTGCCATGCGCCATCCTGTTCATGCAGATGTCCGACATGAAACGGTATAAACTTCGGAACTACAAGATAGTACTCGTTATTAGATTTTGGCAGGAGTTTATATGGATTCTCAGCAAAGGCTTCCAAACTATCAATGTCGAGGCCAGTTAAGTCTAGATGCTTCCTTAGCCCTGTAACCAAATCATTTGCAGCCCCGTAGTCAGTACGAAAATATAGGGTCCGACGGTCGTCAAGCCGGTACTTGTCTATCTCCCCTTGACCAACTAGCCCATCTAACACTTTCCGGGCTGTCGCAATGGAACAGCCTTCACGCTCCGCAACCAGATGAGTGGTTACAAACGGAACCTCAGTGTCATCAAATGCTGACAATGCGTCCGATTCAGTCAGTGCTCGTGGACGCCCAGGTGAATCGCCACTCATCAAACGCTAAGCTCCATTGTTCCCCTATAACGAATCTATTACTTGTTATTGTTTCGCTATACCGAGTTAAAGTATTACAACCACTCCACCTTCCCGCGTTCTCGTTTTTGCGCATCTGGTGAGTACGTTCCGCGGTAGTGTTCTAGGAACGTTTCGAGGTCGTCCCAGCCGCCCCAGTCACAAACCAGGAGAGAATCGACTTCGGCGCTCTTGAGCGCGGTCGCCCACGTCCGCCGGAGATCGTGGAAGGTGAGATAGTTCCAGCCGGGTTCCTCGATCTCGCCGGCCAGCTCGCCCGCGGCACGTTCGACCCACCGGCGGAGCGTCCTGGTCGTCGTGATATCGAGAAGTGGGTCACTGCTGTCGGCGTCGCGGAACTCGTCAAGGGTTCGGATCGTGGTGTAGAGGTCGCGCGGAATCGGCGTCTCACGGAACTTATCGCCTTTCCCATGCCAGACGCGAAGCATCGCGCCGGCTTCAGTATCGACGACGTGTTCGGGAGCGACATCGAGGACTTCGTGACTGCGGAGGCCGCAGCGCGCGCCGAGTGCGAGCGCGATGCGCTGCTGTTGGGTGTCGGCCGCGTCGAGGAGATCGTCGACTTCGTCTTCGCTGAGCCATACCTTCATGTCGTCGCGGGAGTCGTGCGCTTGGAGATTCATGATGTCCGGGTTCCCCGTATAGGAGACAAATTCACCCGTCCATCTAGTTCTATCGGTGGTGTGAACGCGAAAATCGGCCGTGAAATGTCCGACTCTCAGTGTCTAATCGGACAGCGCTTCGAGACCGAGTACATACAGGAGGGGGATTTATTCTTGAGGGAGGAGTATGGATCTTCTATGATATGAGGGGTTTTGGGGTAGATACTGACTCGGCTATTGTTATATTCATCAGTACAATTAGTGGCCTGATGGGCATTGGGTCGATGTACGTTTTTCTTATATCTCTCCAGATGAATCCTCGTAGTAGAGCAACGGTAATAGCGACTCTCTTGGGGGCGATTGGGACATTTCTATTGGCAGTTGTCACCGTCTACAACATCACCCAGACAAACCGCACTCTACGGCTCCGAGAGAAAGAAGCGGAGAAGCCGCTGATAATCGACGAAATTTCGAACATACTCGAGCCGTCGATTACGCAGTTGGAACAGAATCTGGACGCCTTCGAAAATACAGAGGGAGAGGGCTGTGCTTTCAATTGGATTCATGCCACGCCGAGTCCGCAATACGGAGGCGCAAACGGTCCAGGTTCAATCGAGTTAACCGATCCAATTGGACTTGCGCGTATCCAGCAGGATAATCAGAAATTGTACAAAGACTTGGAGCGCCACGAATTGTTCCTCAGAGAACTATCCGAGGATGGAGATCAATTTTATGAACAGATTCGGCCGAAGATACAAGAATTACTCAAAGAGGCTGATATTGAGACTGGAGACGAATCAAACATAGCTATAGCAGTACTCAAGCGTGAAGGGTTCGCTCCAGACCATCGCTTAGAACCCTTCTGGAAGGAGTATAGCGAAGAACTCATTCAGTTCGCTGAGAATCAAGTAAGCCCCTGTTTAACCGATATTAAACAGAAGGAGTGCGCCTATCAGGAGCATTCACGAAACCTTCTGCGCGAGTGCCGATCGAGAAAAGCACACCTCAAGCAGAAATATAAAATATCAGATAATGAAGTTGAGGATGGAGAATCGGATATTCTCCGGGCCTCAATGTGAGTGGAACTTATCTCATAGGTTCGGTTAGTGGTTACGCGTCGCTTCTCGAACGGTGTCGGCGACCTGCTTGATACTACGGGAGTAGACGTTGATGTTCACGCCGCCCGTGTGTACTTCGACGTAGCCGCCGCCGAAGAGGTAGGAGATCGTGGAGATGCTTCGAATACTACTCAGCGGAACCTCGTCGCTGCGCGTATGGAGGGGTGTCGCGTGGGTTTGGACGATTCGATCCTCGGTAATGACGCTCCCGCTCTTCTGTTTCGCACGGTACGTCAGGTAGAGCACGACGATTCCAACCAGGACGGGGAGAAGAACGATTCCGAGCAAGAGCCAGGGCCACCAGCTTCCCCAGCCGGGTTCGACGTTTCCGAGGATTGTTTCTTCCTCGTCGATTGATGCTGCGCGTGCTTGACGTTCGTTGACTGCCATACGTTTCGCTCTCGCTCTCCAGTTAAAAAGCCCAGTCCGTCGCGGAATCTGTCCGCTATACTAGTACGTCTCGGTGATGATAGCCGCGGCGTCGACATCGCCGTGATGGGTCACGCTATCACCGGAATCAAGAACGCACGCCAGGCGGCGTCGACAGGCGTCCAGACGCCGAACGCGTGGCTGACCGCGTCGTCGAGTGCGACTACGGCCCCCACGAAGGCGAGCACTCGCCACCGAAGCGGATACGCGGCCCACACGCCGCCCGGATAGAGGATGCCCGCGAACGTCATCGTGACGCCCGTGAGCGCGAGCGCCGCACCGGCCGCCGGGTAGAACCGCCACACGAAGAGAAACGCGAACAGCGCCAGGCCAGCGCCCGCCATTGCGAACAGAGGTTCGCGGCGCGGGTAGTTGTCCGACACAATCCACGCCGCGAACACGACGACGAGCACACCCCACGTCAAGTGGTGGGGCGCGAACACCGCGCCGTCCGGCACGTGTTCGGCCGGAAAGGTCACGAACTCCCCTCGCCGCCACTCCCTCCGCCGCCGTTACGGAAGTTGCTGATCGCTTGGAGCGTCGACGGCCCAAACGCCCACGTGGTCGCGAGCAACGCTTCGAGGACGAACACATCCCAGACGCGGCCCGGAACCTGGACATCGACGACGAGTGTCGACGCGATGAGCGTGACGTGCGCGGCGACGATGACGCCAGCGAGGACGTCATTCGTCCACCGCCAGCGAGTCTTCGCCGATGTGGTCTCGGCGTCGCCTGTGGTGTCGTTCCGGGTCACGGTTCGAGGAGATCCTTTTGGTGGAGCGCGCGCTTCACTTCGCCGACCTCGCGCTCCGTCTCTTCAGCGAGCTCTTCGACATCGTCGAGGCGGCCGACGACGCCCTGGTCGGTCTCGACATCGTCGTCGCCGGTAAGGAGGCGGTGGCTCGCGCGGGCTTCTTGGAAGCCGCGGCGCGCGTATCCGGCCGCGAACGCTGCTCCGCCGGCGGTGATCGTCGCGGACACACCGACGACATACTGCATCAGCGGATCCATTCTTAGACGAGTCCGCCGACGAAGTCGCCGGCATCGTCGACCACATCGGCGGTGCCGCCGAGCGTCTCGTTCACGATGTCGCTGGTCGCGTCGGTGACGTTCTCGACGTTGTCCGCGGTGCCGCCGAGCGTCCAGTCTGCAGCGTTCTCGACGGCGTCTGCGCCGCCACCGAGCCACCAGTCCATCCCGTCGCTCGTCACGTCGCCCGCGCCTTCCGCGACATCGACGCTGCCCTCGGCGACATCGTCGCCCGTCCAGTTCGAGAGACCACCGAGCCAGTCACCGGTCGCGCGGCCAGCGCCGCCGACGCCTTCGGACACGCCGTTAATCGTCCGGTAGCCGATGTAGACGGCTCCCGCAGCGACGAGGACGAGCATGATGTTGAAGCCCGTCGACTCGCTCGCCGCGTCCGCGACATCGCCCGCGGAGTCACCGGCGAGCGCGCCAGCAGCAGCGCTCATCAGCGACCCCCCGCGTAGAGGGCGATGCCGGCGACCGCCGCGACGGCCGCGATGGTGCGCGGGTCACCGAAGTTGATGTTCGAGAGCGCGCCGCTCTCGGAGCCGGTCGCGGACTCGTTGTCCGGATGCTCGACGTTCGGGGTGGTGTCGCCGCCGGGTTGGACGCCGTCGGCGCCGTGCTCGATCTGTTCGTTCGCGACATCCTCGACGACATCACCGACCGCCTGCTCGCTCGTCTGGTCGATAGCGTCGTCGACGGTCTCCTCGTCGACGTCGAGGAACCGGGCGGCTCCTCCGGTGAAGCCGCTTCCGCCGGCGGGACTGGAGTCGTCGGGGTCGCTGGTGTCTTCGACCTGGATGTCGGTGTCGCCGCTGCCGGTGTCGACGAGCGAGGAGTCCTGGTCGTCCGTGCCGGTCGTGGTGCCGAGACTGGTCGTTCCGAGGGTGTCGCTGCCGGTCTCAAAGGTGGTGTCTTCGCTGCTCGATGCGTCGGTCGCGTTGGGAACGGCAGGCTCGATGGTGACCGGCCCGCCGCCGCCCGTGTTAGGTGCAAGTAATCCCATTTAGAGTCTCCGGCAGGAGTCGGCTCCGAGGCGCACGCACGGACACGCGACGGCCTCGACCTCGCTGACGGCCGTGAACCCCTGCCGGAGGTCGCTGGCCGCCGTCGACGCCGCCGCGGTCACATCGTCCGCGCTCGCCTCGCTTGGTCGGTCGCTCTGTGCGGCGGTCAGCAAAAAGTCCCTGCACGCGCTGATGTAGGCGCGGCGCTGAACCTTCGCGGTCGTGATTTGTGGACGCTCAGCCATCAGAGCACCCTCCGCGCTGTCGTGGTTATGTTGCTATCCCGGACATAAGCGGTGTACCCACCGTCCTCTTGCCGCGCCTGAATCTCTATCTCGTACTCTAGGTCCGCGCGGAAGTACGCGCCAATGGTTTGCGTGCCTGTTTGGGTGTCGTAAGATTCGCCGTCGGGCGAGTTGTCGTCTGAGTTCACGCTTATCGTCCACGTGTTGAGGACCGCCCCGCTGTGCGGGTCTCGCTCCCGGACAACCGCCCGCGCGAACGCGGTGTACGAGTACGACGCCGAGGAGGACCGCAACTCGATTGCGGCGATGAGCCGGTCAGCGTAGTGGAGGGCGTCGTCGCCCAACTGGAGCGTTTGCTGTGCGACGGTCTGCCAGCTCGTCGAACTCGTCGAGAACTCCACGGAGTTCGCGAGCGCAAACTGCGACAGCCCCACGGTCATCCTGCGAACCCGGGCGCGAATCCCTCACTCCATATGAGACTCTCGTTCTGTACCTCTTCCTCCGATTTCGAGTTGTTAGGCCATTCTGCCATGTTAGACTACTTCTCTTAGTTGTGCTCGCACGGGCGTCGAGTTCAACCCGGTCACGCGAACGTGCGTCATCTTGTACGCGATATTCGTCGCCGAATCCCCCGCCTCGGAGAACTCGATAGGCGACTCATCCGCCTCGTACCAGTTCTCGCTGTCATCCGGCGAGAACTCGACCGTCACCGTCACCGCGCCTTCTGCGTGGAGGTAGAGGGTGAACGCGCTGACGTTGCCAATCTCCGCCACGACACCACCGCTGATGTCGTCGGCAGGCACCTGGAGGGAGTCCTCATCGCTGCCTCGGCCCGCGATTTCGCTGACGCGGGAGTTCGTTCCGAGAGGCATCTTAGCCCTCCCACCCGATGACCTGGACGAGATACTCGCGCTCGCTCCCCGTCGCCCGCACGTCCTTCACCGTCACCGTCAGCTCCCTGCGGAGCTGGAGACATGGCAGGAACGTGACCTGGGCGTTGTCGGGGTCGGTCGGCGGCATCGCCGCCGGGCCGAACCGACTCGTACCGTCGACGGCGACCGCGTAGGTCGCGCCCGAGTACTTCGAAACCGCGATGGTCGGGATGTAGTGGAGGTTCCCGCTCGTCGACGGCGACATCGTGATGGTTGCCTTCTGCCCGGGTTCGAGCGCGACGGATTCCGTCTCGTGGACGGGCGCGTCGCTCGGATCCGGCTTCGGTACCGGGTCCATCAGTCTTCCTCGTCGTCGCGGAGAAGGCCGGCCTCGCGGGCCGCCCTCTCGCGCTCTTCGTCGTCCATCTCGTCGATGTCGACGCGGTCCGTGTTCACCGTTCGGACACCTCCAGGTAGAGGAGTGCCATCCACATCAGAATCTGAATCCCCGCGGCGACGACCATCACGTCCTCGCGCGTCCAGCCGGACGCGTCGAAGAACGAATCGAGATGACTGTCAAGACTCGCGGCGTCGACATCCACATCGGTCGCGAAGCTCGCAGTAGCCTGGTTGCTGTTACCCCCATCGAGGCCACTATCGTTCGCATTCGCGTCCGACGCTGTCGACATGATGTGCATGCCGCCGGCGGTTTCGCTAACCAATCCGCCCTGCATTGCGGGTTACTGGGTCGCCGCGACCTGGGCGATAACGTCTTCTACCCAGTCGGGGATCTCCCGCTCGCTGCGCTCAATGGGAATGGAGACGAGCTGGTTCGTCGCGCTCGCGCCGTTGTCCATCGACCACACGACCTCGTAGGGGCCGTCGACGTAGATGTCGAGACTCCAGTCGGTCGGAATCACGCCCTGAAGGGGGTGATCGAAGTCGAATCGGAGCGGCGTCTTGTTCTGGTTCCGGCGGTTCGCGAGACCGATGTCGGACTCGTCAATGGTCTCGAACGTGCCGTTCGGCGCGGTCTTCCGAATCTCGAGATGCGCCTGGTCGCCGCTGACGTAGAAGATGTCGATGTCGCTGTTCGCGTTCGCCGGGGTCACGGACACCGTGTCCGCGTCGTAGTCGACGGAATCGACGGTGAGCCGACTGCCGCCCTCGAACGCGACGACATCGACCGGAATCGACGGCGACTCGATGAGGTTGTGCGAAAGCGTGAACTGCTCCTGGGTGCCGGTGGTGCCGTCGCTCGTCCGGCGTTCGTGCGCGATGAGGTCGATGTTGTACGTCTCGTCGTCCTTGACGGCGACCGGCCGATTGAACTGATGAGACGCGACCTTCGTGCGTTCACCGGCAACCACATCCGCGGTCTCGAAGTCGGACGCGGAGAGCGTGTTGTGGGCCGTCGGCACCTGCTCAAGCTGGCGGACGGCCTTCTGAACCGGATTCGCCATTTTACGAGACGTACCGAACGGCGTTCTTGTCGACGTAGAGCGCGCTCTGCGTCCAGTCGATCTGCGTGTCGCCCTTCAGACTGACGTAGAGGTTGTCGATGTCGCGCACCTGGACGGCTGGGAAACGGTCGTCTTCTTTCGCTTCCTTCGTGCCCTTGAGAACGTGTTTGATGGCGTCGATGTTGTCGACGTTCTGCTGCTCGTCGATGCTGAGGCTGTTGTACGAGCGGATGTTGTCCTGAACGTAGGAGACGGTGTCCGCCTTGTCCATCGAGGGTGCTTCGTACTCGAGGGCGATGGCGGTGTTCGTCGGGAGGGGGTCACCGTTGGAGTCACGGAGGTCGGCGTAGATGGGGATGCCGTCCTCGCTTCCCTGCGCGACCTGCCCGCGGATGACGAGCGCGCGGCCGTCCTCGGGACTGATTTCGAGAACGGGCGTCAGCTGGCCGGTGACGTTCTGCTTCTCGGTCGCGATGTTACTGATGTTGCTGAGCTGTTTCGTCATCAGTTAGGCCCCCAGGTTGGTGACCGTCTGCTTGAGACCGAAGCGCTCCATCGCCTTGTCGGCGGTGTAGAGGCCGCCGCCGACCTGGATCTCTCGCGTGTACATCGGCGAGTATCCAGCGCCGAACATCACAGCGAGGCCGTAGGCTTCGTCGGGGATGTCGAACGGCGCGGAGCCTTCGATAACGTTGCGTGCGACCGTCGGGGCGAGATAGCCCGCGAGGGTCGCGGCGATGCTCTCCCACTCGTCTGCGTCGAGTAGGGTGTCGAACTGCGTGGTCAGGTTGGATGCCATTCCATCCGACTCTAGTCGCGTTGGCTTCGTGACGGCTCAAGCGGCCCAGCACGGCGGTACCGGGCCGCGACGGGTCACGGGTGGCGTGGGGTGGCTATGGGTTGCCGACCGCCGTCAGAGGTCTGACTCCCCGAGGATATAGGCGACTACCTGCGACTTCGTCGGCTCGAACCCCCAGCGGTCTTCCAGTCGAGAGCGAGCGTCCCGGAACGCCTCCGCGGGTTCGCCGTAGAGCGTGATGTCCTCGCGTTGCTTCGGCATCAGGGGTCTGCGAGCTTGTGGCCCTCGGGGCCGTAGTGAGTCGATTGCATGGACTTATCGCGGGTGTCGACGCGCTCGAAGTCGCCGTCGTCGCTTCGAATCCACTCCGAGCCGACCGTGTGGTCGGCGTCGTCCGTGAATCGTCGAAGTGCGAGTGGTTCGCCATCAACGCGGAGGTCGTCGGGGACGGGCCCGGAGACACGGCGCGTGTTCGCGTTGTGGAACTCCTTCGGATACTCGATGTAGCCGGAGATCTTGTCGAGGTCGGCGTCACTCTTGAAGCCGCCGAGAACGGTGCGATCCATCTGCGCGAGGATGGTTTCGTCGAGCTTCGCCGGACGCTGGGTCACCCAGAGCGAGGAGACGCCTTCCCCGCGGCCGGTCGTCGCGAGACCTTCGACTTCTTCCGGAAACCCGCCGCGTTGCGGGGCGACGAAATGTGCTTCGTCGATGACGACGAGCGCCGTACCGTCGATCTCGCGGGCGGCACGGACGACGTTCGCGGCGACCTCCTGCCAGGTCTCCGAGCGGAGTCCGGCGCGCGCGAGGATGAGCTTCCGGTTGTCTTCGAGCGCTGTCGTCCACGCGCTCGCGTCGAGCGTGGCTTCGTGGTCGCCGACGCCCATCCAGCGTGCGAACCCGGATTTCGCCAAGCCGCGATACTCGTCCTTGTAGTCGAGAACGACGGCGTACTCGACGGACTGGAGGTTCGCTTCCGTGTACACCTGACAGAACCAGGATTTCCCCCAGCCCGTCTTCGCGGCGAGCACGGCGTGCGTCACGCGTCAGCGCTGTCGGTGTCGTCGCGTTCGAGGTGTGCTGCGACCTGGTGGATGGTTCCGACCGCCGCCTGCAGGTTCTTCCGAGCGAGGCCCTCGGCGTGTTCGACGCGATCCCATTCGACGACTTCGTCGCTGAAAGTGTCGAGATCGACGCCGAACGTGTCCTCAACATGGAACGCGGCGACCTGCGCGTCGGTCATCGACTGGACGGCGTGTTCGGGGCCGGCGCGCTCACGGTAGGTCTCTGCCCATGTCGACATCCGGTCCTGCCACTGGTCTTTCGAGAGGCCAGCGCTCTGCCGTGCTTTCTGGGGGTTGTCGAGGAAGTCCGGGGCGACGTTCTCCCACCACCAGGTGTCGAACTCGCCGTCGGAGAACGCATCGGCCATCGAGAGTAGTTCGTCCCGGCGCGCTTCAGCGGTTTGACTGACGCCGAACTCGCCAGCGTCCGCGGCGTCGACGAGGCGGTCGATAGCTTGGAAGAGCTGGTACTCGCTCGCGGAGAGGATGCTGGCGAGCGCCTGGGCTTGCGGCATCTCGGAGGGAGTGACGGACTTGAGCGCCCTCTTCATCATGGATTCCCTAAACATCGTCAAGGAGACGTTCGAGAACGTCCGTCTGCGCGACAACGTTGCCGACGACGAACATCGCGGTTCCCATGAACACCCACTGCTGGGGTGGCACGTCCTCGGGACGGCCGCGTTCGGCCATCATCTCGTTGAACGCGTCGTCGACGTCAAGGTCGCGGAGGTCGTCACCGGAGACTTCGGCGTCGCCGTCAAGCCCCTCGATGAGAGATTCGGTAGCGGTGACGGCGATGTTGCAGTACATGTCGCCCCACTTCCGCCGGTCGCCGGACGGCGTCGACTCGCTCGATTCGCCAGCCGACTCGATTTCGTCGCTTGTCTCGTCGCCGTCGTCGGGTTCGGCGTCGTCGAGGTCGTCCTCGATCTCCTCGCCGATACCGGCGAGGTCGGCCATCTCGTCGTCGTCGAGCGCGGGCTGTTCGTCGGCGTTCTCGGCGTCCGGTTCGACATCCGAGTCGTCGGTGTCGAGCGATTCCGGGCCCGGTGCGTCGTCGCTTGGGGTGTCTGTGTCGGTTGTCATACAAGGAGTTCGTCGCGGGTGGAATCGTCGAGTTCAGTCACGCTGTCTCGAAGAATCGCCGTCAGAAGTCGGTCGTTCTTCTCGCGACGGTCGTAGCCGCTGTAGCCGCCCGGCGGTTCGGTCTCGTCGAGGAGTGAGAGTCGAAGAACTTCGACGTACGCCGGCGGTACGTGCCAGGAGACGTTGCCATCCGGTGTGGCGGCCCAGACGACCGGCCACTCGGCGCTCTCGTCGGATTCATCCGGAAGATACCAGCCTGAGTTCGGATAGCGGTAGGTGGCGAAGGCGACGGCGAGGAGGTTCCGGTCGGTGTACGCGCGCTCTTTCTGCCCGCGGAGGTCGGCGGCATCGGTGAGACCGTCGACTGCGCCCTTCGCGACCGCGTGCAGGAGCTTGTCGGCTGCGTCCGCCATTCAGACTAGCCCTCCATCCATATCGTCGGGGCTCTCGATAGACTCGTCGTCTTCGTCCTCGACGCCCGATGTGGGTTCGACGACTTCCGTCTCGTCGTTCGAGCGCTTGCGGAGCGCGAGATAGATCGTGAGGAAGGCGACGAGCAGAAAGGCTCCCCAGAGGAGGGTCGTGGTGTCGACGCTTGGCATCGAGAAATCGGGCGACGGCGTCGAATCGGGAGTGCCGTCGGGCGGGTCTTCGTTGCTGGTGTCGTTCGTTTCGGTGCTCGGCGTCGTGTTCTCGCGTTGCCGGGCTAGTTCTTCCTGTGTCGGCATCTCGTCGCTTTCCTGGGATTCGTCGTCGCTTTCGTCAGTCGATTCGTCGGGCGTCCTGGAAGCGTCAGCGGGAGCGGTGGTACTGTCGGATTCATGGATTTCGTCGCCTGTCTCCGTCGATTCGTCTTCGTTTGTGGTGTTGTCGGGTTCGTCGTCGGTATCGGCGTCTTCGAGTGGTTCGGGAGAGAGTTCGTCGAGGTCGTGGACGCCGTCGTCGGTCATCCGGATATGCTGGGTGACCTGGGCGCGGCTTTTCTCGACGCCCTCGCCGAATTCGCAGTCGTCGACGGGACAGGTGTAGGGGTCGGTCATTCGGGGCAGATGTAGCGGAAGACGTACTGGCCGTCTTCCTGGCGGGTACGCTCGCGTTCGTGTTCGTAGGCGGGCCGGCCGCAGTCGTCACAGGGTTCGTCGGCGATGCGGTCGCTCATACGTCGATGACGGTGTCGATTGGGAGCTTGTGCTGGTACTCGAACTCGGCGTGCCCGGCGTGGTTCCAGCCGCCGCGCTCCTCGACGAGGCGGGTCACGGTGGACGGGCGACGGCGCTGGAGTGTGATCTGGTTCTCGTCTTCGTCGAACAGGACGAAGATATACCAAGCGGTCGCGTGTGCGTTCGAGACGGTGAGACTGCGATGCTGGTCGCGACGAACGCGGAAACGACCGGCTTCCGGGTAGGTGTCGCCGATAGTACGGTGACACGACTTCACTTCGCCCTTCGTCGCGCGGTCGTCGTGGTCGTAGGCTCGAACGTCTGGGTTTGGGTCACGATTCGACGGCGTCGGTGACGGTTGTGGCGAGCTGGCGGACGTGCGATTCGGAGCGAAGCGCCGCGCACGGCACCTGGACTTCGTGAACGAGGTGTGAGCCGTCGGGTGTGCGTCCGAGGCGAACGCGCGCTCCCTGCGCGACGTTCTGGACGCGTTCGGGTGCGATGTAGTCGTCCTCGATGGTCTCGAAGTCGTGTTCGTAGCGCACGGTAGCCGTCCAGAAGGTGTTGCCCTCCTGGGTGCGTTTCACGTCAGGCATCGCGAGCGCGGGTAACGTGTGTGGTTGTAGGGTGCATCACACGCCGTAGAGGGGGTTCGTGGAATCTAGTCCCTCGGAATATCGAGACGGGGGTCTGGGGATGTTGTGACAGAACGGGGTTTTATGGTATTATATCGGGAAAGAACGGCTGTAATGGCGATTAACTGCCTCGTGAATGTGGGGTCGAACTCGGCAGGGGTGACGCTGCCGAAGGACGATCTCCGCGAACTCGGTTTGATCGCGGAGGACGGCTCCATCGAGAGTTGTAGTCTACGTGTTGAATCAGTTGGAACCGGGGCGTGGGTCGTGACGGCGACGAACGAGGTCGGCCTCGACGAGTTCGCGCGATTACGCGCGGCCGCCTCGATGTCCCTGCTTGACGAACCGGGTCACGAAAAACAAGAAGCCGCCGTCGTCTAAGGTTAGGAACCGATCTGGAGCCGACACGAACGCTGATACGTGTCGGCCATCCTGGAATTTTTATGCGGTGTCCGTGATTGATGCCGTATGCAAAAACGCCAGTTCTTGACAGCCGTTGGCGGGACGCTCGCAGCATCGTCACTAGCCGGGTGCCTGGGGTATACCGTTAAGAGCACTAGTGAAATCGAGGATATGGAGAACCAGCTGGAGAAAAAGTCCGGAGAAATCGCTGAACTCGAAAATCAGATCGAGAACCAGTCGACCCAAATTTCGTCCCTGGAATCGGAGGTGTCCACTCAGTCAGACGAGATTGAGGGTCTGCGCTCTGATTTAGACGGTTCGAAGGATCGGCAAGTACTGTACCTCTACAGTTACGGACTTACAAGCTATAACAACGGAGTTGACAAATACAACAGTGGACTATCCTACGCCCAGGAAGAGAGCTACTCTTCTGCTCGCGCAGAGTTCAACGTAGCAGCAGGCTATTTTGATTCCGCTGCTACAAATTTCGAGGCGGCAAAGTCACGTGCAGAGGAATTGAATGAGACTTCGGTTTCGAACTGGTGCGATGACACCTATCAGAACGCCTACGCGCTCACATCAGCTGTCGGCGATTATCAAGTGGCGATGGCCGCCTACGCCCGGAATCGCGATAGCACTGCGCAAGACTACCTTGACCAGGGCGATTCCCACTATCAAACAGCGCAAAGTTACGAAGTTCGTGACCGGAGTACGTTAGAAAACGAATTGGGGATCAGCTTAGACGACGCGTAATCTCAATCTGGGCAAGTTTAGCAGCGTCAAGAAGTTCCTGCAACGGATTCGATACCAAAATGAGAGAAAGAACGGTTCAGTCGTCGGCCTGGCTTCGCGCGGGTTCGGCGCTTTCGAGGCTGTCGAGCGTTTCCTCGGGGGTCATCGCTTCGAGTTGTGCGACGTACTCGGGGTCGTAGACCTCGGAGTACCGCCATGCGCGTGGGTTCGCGCAGAGCGGCTTGATGCGCCAGAAGTCGGCGTCTGAGCCGGAGCCGAGCGCGTCGCCCATCTGGTGTTTCACGTAGCCCTCGCGCTGGAGGGAGACGAGATACCCGCGGAGCGCAGTGGCGGGGATTCCGGTCTCGGTCGCCATCTTGCTCTTGTGGAGGTCGAACCGGAGCTGGTGCTGTTTCGCGTGGTCGACCGCGACCGAGTAGACGGTGTTCAGCGACGGGTCACTCGGTCGGTACTCGTCGTTGTCGTCCGGGAGGCGTTCACCGACTTCGGCCTCGATGAGTTCGACAATCTTCTCGCTCCGGCTCTTGTCTTCGGCCTCGGCGAGCGCGTCGAGTTCGTCGAGAGTGTCGTCGGGGATGCCGGAGACACTGACGCGGGAGGTCGGCGCGGAGTTCATACGACCCACGCTACAGACACCCCCGATTATTACGGTCGTAACACAGGGACGGGGCGGGGTTCGACAGTATGTATGAAGCCCCCTCCCCTGTCGTGCTGCCAGACTCGTGCGCGGGCAGGTGTGCGCGTGCGAGGCCAGTCATCGGCCCGTCCACCTCGGTTCCATCTGCAGGTCAGCGGGCCGCTCGACGGGCTCGGGTTCGACGATGCGGCCACCGTCGGCGCGAGCGGCGGACGCGGTGGGGTCAGTGTCGTCGAGGTCGTCGCCGGCGTCGGGGATGTGGACGTGGTTGCCGTAGGTGTCGCGGCCGGCGGGGTCGGTGGGTTGGTTCTCGGCCGTCCAGTGGGCGCGTCGGAGCGCGCAGAGGTGGGCGCAGGGGGAGCGATGGCTGTCGCGGTACTCCCAGCCCTTGCAGTCGCACGTGCCGCTCCACGCGCCGCGTTCACGACGGATGTGGACTTCGTGCCAGTCGCCGCCGGGGAGTTTCACGTCCCAGGTGGCTCCGTTGTGGGGGCGGATGACGGCGTGGAGTGGGTCGCTCCGCGTCCAGGACTCCGTCTCGTCGTCGCGTTCGCTGATGAAGTCGAGCGGAATCATGGCCCCCTCCATGCGTCGTTCGTTGCGCTGGTGAGCATCGCGCCACAGCGGCCGCAGTAGGGGTTGTTGCGTTCGTCGTGCTGGCGGACGGGTGGGCCGTCGCAGTAGCACGTCACGGGCGGCACACCCCGTTGTCGAGTGCGGGGCAAAGTTGCCCGCGGTGTCGGATGTAGCCGCCGCAGTAATCGCAGATGGGTGTGTCGTCGTGAGCCTGAGTGCTCACGCGGACCACCTCGTAGAGCGGCCGCTACGTGTCAGTGAATGCGGGAAAAGGGGTATATGTGTAGTGGGCCGGCGCGAATTTGAATCGCGGTTACGGCCACCCGAAGGCCGAAGGATACCAAGCTACCCCACCGGCCCGCGTTTTCTCGTACGGTCTGGTTTGCCTTTAACCCTTCCGAAGCGGGCTAGTAGGTGGTGTAGGCGTCGGTGTCGAGGTAGTTGTTCGCGACGGCGATTGTGTGGTCGGCGTGGATTGCGTGCGGGCCGACGCGGACGCGTTGGTCGGCGTGCTCGGCGATGAGGTCTGCTTCTGTGGGGGTGAAGTCGTTGTGGTCGGAGAGGACGAACGCGGGGTGTTCGGGGGGTTCGGCGTCGGCGAGTGGCTGGCCGTCCTCGTGGAGGTGGGCGACGGTAGCTCGGTCGGCGATGCGGTCGAGCGTGGGTTCGAGGCCGCGTTTGGAGAGGAACACGCCGGGGCTGGGTTCGGCTTCCCGGTGGCCGATGGCCTCGTTCTTGTGGTCCAACGCGTTCCGGACGAGCCCGGCGAGGTTGCGTTCGTCGGGCCGGGCGTTCCGGAGGTCGCGGGAGTCGAAGCGCACGGTGAGTTCGTCCTGGAGGACGAGGTGGACTTGGACGGCGTCGCGGATGTCGTGACTGAGGAAGAGACCGGAGCCGATGCAGCGACAGAGGAGGTCGAGGCGGCCGGCGTTCGGGAGCGAATCGAGGGAGAACTCGGCGTCCGTGGGGGCGTCGTGGCCGAGGACGATGAACTCGCGCATACCCGTGGGTTCGGGCGTGCTCGCAAAGGTGCGTCGAAAGGGCTACGTGGGCGTCCGGCCGAAATCGAGGTATGAGTGTTATCGAGGACGCGCGCGCGGTCGTGGCCGAAGGCCCGGTCTGCGACCCCTGCCTGGGGCGGTGTTTCGCGGAGCGGAGTTTCGGGTTGACGAACCGCGAGCGCGGACGTGCGCTGCGGACGGCGGCCGCCATCGACGACGACGACCCCTACGAACCCGGGGAGGACTGCTGGGTGTGTGAGGGCTTGTCGAGCGAGTTCGACGAGTGGGCCGAGCGCATCGCGGACGAACTCGGGGACACGGAGTTCGCGTCCTACCAGGTCGGCACGCGGACGCCGCCGCTGGTCGAGGAGAACGAACGCCTCCTCCGGGAGTCCGCGGGCCTCGATGCGGACGCGGGCGAGGCGTTCAAGTCCGAGTTCAACCGCGAGGTCGGCAAGCGCGTCGGGCAGCAGACGGGCGCGGACGTGGACTTCGACCGGCCGGACGTGCTCGCGGTCGTCGACCTCGACGACGGCGCGGTGGACGTGCAGGTGAACCCCGCGTTCGTCTACGGACGGTATCGAAAGCTCGCGCGCGGCATCCCGCAGACGGAGTGGCCCTGTGGCGACTGCGGCGGCGGCGGGTTGCGCGACGACACGGTGTGTCCGACCTGCAAGGGCACGGGCTACCAGTATCCGCTGAGCGTCGAACAACTGACCGCGCCCGTCGTGGAGGACGCGATGGACGGCACGGAGTCGAAGTTCCACGGCGCAGGCAGGGAGGACATCGACGCGCTGATGCTCGGGACGGGCCGGCCGTTCGTCGTCGAAGTGAAGAACCCCGAGAAGCGACTGCTCGACGCCGACGACTTGGAGGGGGAAATCAACGCGTTCGCGGGCGGGAAGGCCGAAGTCGAGGGGCTGCGGCTCGCGACCTACGAGATGGTCGAGCGCGTGAAGGAACACGACGCGGACAAGACCTACCGGGCCGAAATCGAGTTCGACGCGCCCGTCGACCCCGAGGACTTCGCGGCCGCGCTCGACGACCTCGACGGCGCGACCGTCGAGCAGCGCACGCCCGAACGCGTCTCCCACCGCCGCGCGGACAAGGTGCGGGAGCGCACGGTGCTCGACATCTCCGGCGACCTATCGGACGAGACGCACGCGACCGTCGAGGTGCTCGGCGAGGGCGGTCTCTACATCAAAGAACTCGTGAGCGGCGACGACGGCCGAACGACCCCGAGCCTCGCCGGACTCCTCGACACGCCCGCGGTCGTGACGGCGCTCGACGTGGTCGCCGTCGAGGGCGAAAACGAGCCGTTCGAGCGCGACGAGTTCTTCCTCGATGTATAGGTTCGGCGTGGACGAGGCCGGGAAGGGGCCCGTGCTCGGGTCGATGTTCGCCGCGTGCGTCGTCGCCGACCCCCGAGACCTCCCGGACGGGCTCCGGGACTCGAAGAAACTCAGCCCCGACCGACGCGAAGAACTCGACGCCGCGCTCCGCGCTCGCGACGGCGTCCGAATCGGCGTGGCCGAAATCCCGGTCGACCGCATCGACGACCCCGCGACCGACATGAACACGCTCACCGTGAACGCGCACGCCGCGGCTATCGACGCCGCGAACGCCGCAGACGCCGCGAGCGCGGACGGCCGGGGAATCGTGGACGCCGGCGACACGTCCGAGGAGCGGTTCGCCGCGCGCGTTCGCGAGACGGCCGACGACGAGGTGTCGGTCGACGCGGAGCACGGCGCGGACGACGCCTACGCGCTGGTGGCGGCGGCGAGCGTCGTCGCGAAGGTCGCGCGGGACGCGCACGTCGAGACGCTCGCGGACGAGTACGGCGACGTGGGAAGCGGCTACCCGAGCGACCCGCGTACCAGGGAGTTCCTCGCCGAGTACGTCCGCGAACAGGGGGACCTCCCGGCGTGCGCGCGGTCGTCGTGGAGCACGTGCGAGGACGTGCTCGCGGCGGCCGAGCAGTCCGCGCTCGCGGAGTTCTAGGCGTCGTACTCGGCGCGCGTGATGGAGAACCGGTGGTGGTCAGCGGGTTCGTCGAAGCGACCGGCGTGGTGGCGGAGTCTGCCCTCGTAGCGGCCGCCGTGGCGCTCGACGTATCGCTCGACCGCGCGCCGCGACTTCTCGTTCTCGCCGTGCACGGGAATCGCGACGCAACCCACGTCCAGCGCGTCGAACGCGATTTCGAGGAGGGCGTCCGCGCGCTCGCCGGAGTACCGCCGCCCCCAGAACGGTTCGCGCAGCCAGACGCCGAGGACGGCGAGATCTTTCTCCCACTCGGTGATGATGGTCGCGGTGCCGGCGAACGCGCCCGCGCCGTCCTCGCCCGACCGTGGGCGAATCACCCACTCCGCGCGCTCGCGCGCCCGCCACTGCTCCGCGAAGTCGTCGATGCGGGCGGCGGCGTCCCCCATCGTCGCGACCGGGTTCCACGGCAAGTACCGGGTTTCGGGCTCGATGCTGGGGTTCCGGTGGGAAGCGTGGTCGTAGTACTCGCGAACGTCGACGCGGTCGCGGCAGAGTCGCTCGAACCGCAGGCGGTCCGTCTCGAACGTTTCCGGGAACATACCCGTGAACGCGCACGAACCGAGAAATAACGCGGGGTCAGCGCGCTCCCTCGTGTTCGAGGAGGCGGCGTTTCGCGTCCGTGCCGCCGGACGCCGAGTACCCGCCGAGGCCGCCGTCCGCACCGACGACGCGATGACACGGCACGACGACGGCGACGGGGTTGCGGCCGCAGGCTTGGCCGACCGCGACCGCGGCGGTGTCGAGTTCGCCGGCGAGGTCGCCGTACGTCCGGGTTTCGCCGTACGGAATCCGTTCCATCGCCCGCATCACGTCGCCCGTGAACGTATCGGGATAGTCGATATCGACATCGAAGGAGCGGCGCTCGCCGGCCTCGTACTCGCGGAGCTGCTCGCGGACCGCGGCCTCCGAGGCGTCCACGGACGCGTCGTCGAGCGCGAACTCGTAGCCGAACAGCGTTATCTGCACGACCGAGTGGTGGACGCGGACCGAGTTACGTGTAGCGTTCGAACGCACTCCTTAAGCGGGCCGCGCGCCATCACTCGAGAGATGGCGGCCGAGCACTACGACAGCCCGGACGCGGAGACGCTCGCGAACGTCGTGGAGACCGGACTCCACGAGGGCGCGATAGTGACGCTGCAGGCCGAGTGCGAGGTCGAATACGACGGCCGCACCTCCGGCTATCTCGGTCCCGGCGACCGCCTGCTCGTGTGTAAGCCCGACGGCACCCTGCTCGTGCATCAGCCGGACGGCCACAAGCCCGTGAACTGGATGCCCGCCGGCGGCACCGTCTCCGCTCGGGAGTCCGACGGCGACCTCGTCGTCGTCGCGCGCCGCGTCAACCCCCGCGAGCGCGTCGAAGTCCGACTCATCGACGCCTACGGTGTCACTCGCTACGACGCGGACGACGCCGCCGAGTACGAGGAATCGGGCACCGAGGACGAGATGCACGCCTACATCGAAGCCCATCCGAACGAACTCGAAGACGGCTTGCGAATCGTCGAACACGAACGCGAGACCAAGTACGGCTTCATCGACTTCTTCGCCACCGACGCGGACGGCAACCCCGTGGTAATCGAGGTGAAGCGCATCCAGGCGACCCTCAACCACTTCGACCAACTGAAGCGGTACGTCTCGCTCTACGAGGACAACGACGAAGTTCGGGGAATGCTGGTCGCTCCTTCCGCGTCCGAGCGCGTGCGGCGGGCGCTCCGGGATTCCGGCCTGGAGTTCGTGGAGCTCGCGGAGTTCGACCGGGACGCCACCGGCACGACGGACGCGAAGCTCAGCGACTTCTGAACCGCAGGCGGACGACGCCGTCGTCAAAGGAGAGGTCGCCGTCGTAGGCGTCCGCCACCCACTTCGCCACCCAGAGACCCAGCCCGCTCGCGTGCCGCAACTGCGTCACCTCGCGCTCGCCGAGCACGATTTCGCGCTCGCTCTCCGGCACGCCGGCGCCCTCGTCCTGCACGGCGACCGACACCCAGCCGTCCTCGCGGGTGACGGCGACCGAAACGGGGCCGTCCGTGTGCTCTATCGCGTTCTCCACGAGTTCGCGCACGGCGCTTTCGACGTACTCGCCCGCGACCGCCGGCGCGGACTCCGGCGCGTCGAGGTCGATACTCGCATCCGGGTAGTCCTGGCGTGCGCCGATGACCGCGTCACCGACGAGGTCGACGATATCGACGTGTTCGGCGTCCGTTCTGTTCGTTTCGACGAGTTTGCGGAGCGTCTGGAGGTTGTCGTGCAGGCCGCCCAAATCGGCCGCCGTCTCCTCTAGGTCGTCCGCGACCGCGTCGCGCTCTTCGGGGGTGTCCGCGTGGCGGGCGCGACTCGCGTCACCGTACAGGTACTGGCTGATTGTGCGGAGGTCGTGGCGCACCAGCCGCGAGAGCACGGAGAGCTTCTGTCGTTCGCGTTCGAGCGCGCCGGCGCGGATGCGGCGCGCGTCGTTGATACCGATGAGGACGTGCGCGAGCGAGCTGATAGCGACGAGGACGGTGCCGGTGAACACGGGCGCGGCGGGCGGCGACCCGAGCGCGTCCTGATAGCCGTAGATGAGGACGAGCGCGAGCGTGATGACGACGACGCCGAGCAGGTTCCAGGCCGCGATGCGGACGGTCTGTCGGACCGTGAACTCGAATCGGTAGACGACGTAGCCGAGCGCCGCCACCGCGAGGCCGACGGCTCCGCCGAGCCCTGCCACTGCCAGACCCGCGAGCGACAGTTCGACCCGGAGGACTTGCGCGACGACGACAGCGACGACGACGAGGCCGGTGGAGCTAATCGTGGCGCTGGCGGCGGCGCGACGCACATACATGGGCGACCGTAAGCGCGCGTCGAAGAATAGGCGTTCGGGTTAGCGGTTGTCCGTGAGGAGGCGGCGGAGGATGTCACCGTACGCCGGCCGCGTCACCAGCACCCCGATGAGGACGCCGAGGATGGTGACGATGGCGAACCCGCGGAGGTCGCCGAGGCTCAGGAACGCGAGCGGACTCATCGCGATGATGGTCGTCGCGGCCGCGGCACCGATGATCCAGAGCGCCTTCCGGAACCGACTCTGGAACACGCGACTGGAGGACACCTCCTCGGTCATCACCTCGTCGGCGATGATGATGAGGTCGTCCACCCCCGTTCCGATGACCGCGATGAACCCCGCGATGTGTGAGAGGTCGAGCGCTAACTGCGTGAGCGACGCGAACCCGAGCAGGACGACGACCTCACAGAGCGCGGTCGCGACCATCGGCACCGCCACCCGCGCCTCACCGTAGCGGAGGTAGACGACGAGTCCGACCGCGAGCGCCGCGATGAGTCCCGTCAGGAAGGACAGCGGCTTGAACCGCTCCGCGAGGCTCGGCGAGATGTAGTACGTCGTCCCCTTATCGAGGTTGAGCGTCGAGGGGAGCGCGCCGGCGCGCAGGTCGATCTGGAGCTGGCGGGCGTCCGCGAGCGAGTCCGCCTGAATGACGAACTGCGGGTTCTTCACGAAGTCACCGTTCTCCATGCTCCGCGCGAGGTCCGACCCCATCGAGGACGAGTAGACGACCTCGCCGTCGTTCACCGTGAGCAGGCAGTACTGGGTCGCGTTCGGACTCGACCGGTACTGACAGTTACTGATGCCTTGGCCGGACGTGAAGCCGTACTCCTGCATCGCCGCCGCGAAGTCCCGCGCGACCGGTTCCGTGAGCGTCACCGGAACGACGGGACCGAGCGTCTGACTGCGGTACGGCGTGCCGATGCTCGCCGATTTGAGGTCGCTCGACGTGAGCACCGTCTCGTTCACCATCGAGCCGTTCCGCGGGAAGTACGCGTCCTGGCGCACGCTCCCGCGCTCGGTGACGAGCTGGCGGACGTTCGAAACGTTCTGGCCAGGGACCTCGACGAGGATGTAGTGCTCGCCGGTCTGCGAGGACTCTATCTGCTGGACGGTCGTTCCGCCGAGTCCCGTCTGGTCGAGTTTGTCCTGCAGGACGTCCACGATGGTGTTCCGGGTCGGCTGCGTGACCCCGCTGCGAACGCTCTCCACGCTGAGGTTCGTCGCGGCGAGCGCGTTCCGGAACGGCGTCTCGTTCACGTCAGCGTACACCTCGACCGTGTCGAGATTGGTGCGGGCGCGAACCTGGCTCTGTTCGAGGCCGAGTTCGCTCGCGACGGTGTTCTGTACGTCGAGTTGGTTGTCTGCGGTGACGTTGTCGACGCTGGCGGTTAGTCCGGTGACGGGCGCGCGGATGCGGGTGCCGCCGTCGAGCTGGATGCCGTACTGGAGGTTCGTCGGCTGCGCGGCCGCGGTGCCGGCGTCGTTCCCCGCGACGCCAGGCGCGAACAGCGCGATACCGCTGGCGACGACGAGCACGCAGAGGAGGACGACGCGCCAGTTCTCGCGAATCATCGCGCCACCCCCTCGTACTTGTACCAGCGCAGCAGGCTGAGGTTCAACATGTAGGTGTTCATCAGGTCAGTCGCGAGGCCGAAGGCGAGTATCATCCCGATGGAGGTCAGGAGTTCGATGCCGAACGCGTACGCGACGATGGTCATCACGATCATCGCGATGAGTGACGTGGTCGTCATCGTCGCGCCGGTCTTGAACGCGCGGTCGACGCTCTCGTAGAAGCTCCCGGAGCGCCTGAGTACGTGGTTCGTGAGGAGGATGTCGGAGTCGACGCTGTACCCGATGAGCATCAGGAGCGCGGCGACCGTTCCCAGGGAGAGCGAGATACCGAAGAGGTTCATGAGGGCGAGCGGAATTACGATGTCGCTGAACGCGGACGCCACGACGGCGAGGCTCGGGATGAACGAGCGAAAGAGGATGAAGACGATGGCGCTCATACCGCCGAACGCGATGAGGAGGCCGATGAGCGCGAACTCTTGGTTGTTCGCGCCGAACGTCGCGGACGTGGTGCGGAGGCCTTCGAGACTCATCTGGACGGACGAGGAGTCGACGCGCTGACGGATGTAGTCCTGGAGCGCGGCCTGCGTCTGTCCGGTCTCCGCCTGGAACGTCAACACGTACGTGTCGGGCCGCGAGGGGATGGAGCGAACGGCCTCCGGCGGGTGCTCGCTGAACGCCGAGACGACTGCTGATTGCGATGCGGGGGACGTGACCGTGAGTTCGGTCCCGCCCGTGAACTCGATTCCGAGGGGGACCGGTGTCCCGGTGAGGGCGAACGCGCCGGCGAGAACCACCAACGCCACCAAGAGCGCGGCGAGCGGTGGCACGAGGAGTTGGCGGTTCGAGTACCGGCTGAAGTCCACCTCCGGGACCTCGAACGATGGCATACGTTCGGTTTGCGCAAGCCCCGTGGATAAGGGTTGAGTTTTCGGGACGGCCTAGAGGTCCTGAACGAACCGCTCCGGGACGTAGTCAAGGACGGTCGGCGGCGTGCGCGCGACCAGCCACTCGGCGACGGCGACCATCGGTTTCCGCACGAGGACATAGCCGGCGGAGACGGCGAGCGCGCCGACCGCGAGGAGTTCGAGGCCGCCTGACAGCGCGAGGACGACGGGGACTGCGGCGACGGCGGCGAGGCCGAGGTCTTCGGGCGCGCCGTCGTAGCGAACCCAGCGCTGCGGCGGGAGCCAGCGGCCGTTGAAGTGGTCGTAGACGGCGCGGTCGCTCGTGCCCTCCCACGGCCGGAGTTCGAGGCCACCACCGAAGGCGTCCATCGCGGAGTGAACGGCGGCCGCGACCACGAACAGGACGGCGCCGAGCGTCCACGGCCCGGGCGCGAACGTGGCGAGCAGGCCGAGCGGGAGCGCGAGGAGCGCGTAGTACACCGGGAAGTGCAGGGTCTTCCGGTGGCCGGCGTAGAGGTCGAGGTCGGGGAACGCGCCGCCGGCGAATCCGGCGGCGAGGACGGCGGGCGCGGCGTCGGGAGCCACGAGTACCGCGATTGCGAACCCGATGAGCGCGTGCGTCGTCGCCATCATGATACTGTCGCTTAGGAGAGAACAGAACTTAGCGCTTTCGCGGACACTTAAGTGAGGGTCGGTGCAAATCGAGGGTAGTGGTTCGAACCGCCCGCTCGCTCGTGCACGCCCTCCAGGCGGCCGTCGCGCTCGTGTTCGTCGTCGGCGTCGTGACGCGGAACCCCAGCGTCGCCGTGAACGCACTCCTCGGCCTGCTCGTGACGCTCGTCCCGAACGTCCTCGAACGCGACTACGGCGTCGTGCTCGGCCCGCTGCCCGCGCTCTGGGTGACGCTCGCCGTCCTTCTGCACTCGCTGGGGATGCTCGGTCTCTACGACACGCTGGTGTGGTGGGACCACCTCACGCACACGTTCTCCGCGGGCGTCGCCGCCGGCGCGGCGTACGCCGCCGTCCACGCGGTCGACCTCCACACGGACCGCCTCTACCTGCCGCCGCCGTTCATCGGCGTCCTCCTCATCATCGTGACGCTCGGGTTCGGCGTGCTCTGGGAGACCGCCGAGTTCGTCGCGCGCGACCTCGCAATCCTGTTCGGCTTCCGCCCCGTCCTCGTCGTCTACAGCCTCGAGGACGCCATCGTCGACCTCGCGTACGACGCGCTCGGCGGCCTCCTCGTGGCGTGGTTCGGCACGACCCGCCTCGACAGCGTCTCGCGAGAACTAGAAGCGCGCCTTCAGGGGAGGTAGCGCACGCTCACCACGCCCTCGTCGGCATCGAACCGGATTTCGACCCGATTGACCCCGAGGCGCGCGGCGCGTTCGAGCGTCGCCTGGTCGTCTTCGACGTCCGCGACCGCGTCCTCAGTTTGTGCGGGCGGCACCGCGAGCACGTGCACTTCGCCCGTCCCCGCTCGCTCGGTAGTCGTCACGTCGCCCTCCGCGAGGTCGTCGTGGAGGTCGTACGCCTGCGTCGTCGGGCGCTCCTCGCTTCGCTCCACCGGGATTTTCGTTCGGTCTTCGACCGCCGTCACCGACCACGTCACCTCCATCGGCGGGTCGGGGCTCACCGTCGCCTCCAGGACCTCGCCGGCCTCGACGCCTGGGTTCGAGGAGAGGGTGTGAACGTGGGTGTCGCGGACGTCCGCGAGCACAGCGGAGTCCTCGTCCGCGTGCGTCACGAGGAACGTGCCGGACTTCTCACTCATACCCGTACTGGGGGCCGGCGGCTTTTCGGGGTTTCGCTCGCGGCCATCGCGGGCGTTAAGGCGGCGGGCGCCGGGGATGCGAGTATGAACGTCGACGTGGGCAGGGCACTCTCCGAGGTGGCGACGCCGGGCGTCCCGCGGGACGCGCTCGACCGACTGGACGACCGGGTGGCGGACGCGCACGACCGAATCGCCGCCGGCATGGACGACGACGCGTTCGGGTACGCCGCGCTGAACCTCCCCGAGACCGTCGACACCGAACGGATTCGGACGGCCGTCGAACCGTTCGCGGACGCCGACACCGTGCTCACGGTGGGAATCGGCGGGAGCGCGCTCGGCGCGGCCGCGCTCTGTGACGCGCTCGGCGACGACACGGACACCCACTTCCTCGACAACGTCGACCCCGCGGCCGTCACCGACCTCCTCAACGACATCGACCTCTCGGAGACCGTACTGGACGTGGTGTCGCGGTCGGGGACGACGGCCGAGACGCTCGCGAACTTCCTCGTCGTCCGCGAGGCGATGGCGGATGAAGGCGTCGACTGGACGGCGCGGACGTTCGTCACCACCGGCCCCGACGGGAACCTCCGCGACCTCGCGGACGCCCACGACCTCCCCGCGCTCGACGTGCCCAAGGGCGTGCCGGGGCGGTTCTCCGCGCTCTCCACCGTGGGGCTGCCGGTCGCGGCGCTCGCCGGCGTGGACATCGAAAGCGTCGTCGCGGGCGCACGCGAGGAGCGCGAAACGCTGTCGGGCAGTCTGTTCGACTGTCCGGCGTACGCGTACGGCGCAACTGCGTACGCGCTCGACGTGCGGGGCGCGGGCGTGAACGCCGTGATGCCGTACGCCGAAGGCCTGGAGACGTTCGCGGAGTGGTTCGCGCAACTCTGGGCGGAGTCGCTGGGGAAGGACGGCCTCGGGCAGACGCCGGTGCGGGCGCTCGGCGCGACCGACCAGCACAGCCAGCTCCAGCTCTACCGCGCCGGCCCCCGCGACAAGCTGGTGAGCCTCGTCACGGTGGGCGACCGACCGAGCGTGCCGATTCCGGCCGCCGACCTGGAGGACCTCGACTACCTCGACGGCGAGAGCCTCGGGAGCCTGCTCGACGCGGAGTTCCGCGCGACGGAGGCGAGTCTCGCTGAATCCGGCTGTCCGAGCGTCCGCGTGGAACTGGACGCGCTCGACGCGGCGAGCGTCGGCGGCCTCCTGTTCGGGATGGAGGCGGCGTGCGTGCTCGCCGGCGAACTCTACGGCGTCGAGACGTTCACGCAGCCCGCGGTCGAATGGGGGAAGGAGGCCGCGCGCGGCCTGCTCCGCGGCGACGAATCGCTCCCGGAGACGCCGTCGTTGCGCGTGGAATAATGGCGGGGTTCGACGCGTACGCGGCGACGACGCGCGTCGCGCTCGTCAGCCTCGGCGCCGTCCTCCTCGGGTCCGTCGCGGGCGCGGTCGGCGCGGCCGCCACGTCCGGTCTCCCGGAGAGCCTCTCGTACGGCGTGCAGTCCGCGCTCGCGAGCGTCGTCATCGGCGCTGTCGCGGTCGCGGCGGTTCGCGTGCGCGGCGAGAACCGCGTTCGCGGCGGACCGCTCGACTTCTTCGACCTCGCCCGGCCGAGCGCGCGCACCGTCGGTGTCGGCGTCGTCGCGGGCGTCGCGATGCTCGGCCTGCTCTGGGCGTTCGGCGTGCTCACCACAGCGCTGGACGTGCCGTCGGCGAGTCACGGCGTCCAAGAGCGTATCGAGGCGAACCCGACCATCGCGCTCGTGATGAGCGTCGTCTCGCTCGTGTTCGTCGCGCCGGGCGAGGAACTGCTCGCGCGCGGGTTCGTCCAGAAAACGCTCTACGACCACTACTCGCCCCGGCTGGCGGTCGTGGTGGCGAGCGCGGTGTTCGCCGGCGTGCACGTGTTCGCGTACGCGACCGCGCCGGCGCTCGCCGTCGCCGCCTCGCTCACCCAGCTGTTTTGCGTCTCGCTCGTGCTCGGCGCGGTCTACCTCTGTACGAAGAACCTCGTCGCGCCGATAGTGGCGCACGGCGTCTACAACGCCGTGCAGTTCCTCCTCATCTATATAACCGTCTGACGCGGGGCGGACGACCGGCTGACCGAGACTTATATTCCCACGTCATTAATTCACATTTATGGGTCGGAAGCTGTCCGCCGTGTACGACGAGGAGGTGGTCGCGGAGATAGAGCGTCTCGCGAGCGAACACGACCTCACGGAGCAGGAAGTGCTCCGGCAGCTCGTCTATCTCGGGCTCGACTCCCGCTAGCTCGGATTCTTTCGCGTCAACGAACTCCCACAGACCGGACAGCGCTCGCGGTCCTCGTCGAACGTCCGCCCGCAGCCCTGACACTGGAACACCCACTCGCGAGTCTCCGTGATTCCCTCCTGCTGGACCACGTCGACGGGGACGCCGAGGTCGGACGCGACGTTCTGCATCGCGTAATCGTCGGTGACGAGCGTCGCGTCGAGTTCGTGCGCGGCGGCGACGAGGCGGAGGTCGGTGTCGGAGAGCGTGTCGAGGTCGCCGGTGCGGCGGGCGGCCTGCCGCGCCGCGTTCACGGCAGCTTCGTCCGGCACGTGAACGCGCATCCCGCCGCCCTCCATCGCGTCGAAGCGGTACATGGAGGCGTCCGTGAGTTCCTCGCGGACGAGCGGAATCGTGGCGATATCGTCGTCAGTCTCGTAGCCCGCGATGAACGCCGACGAGTCGAGGACGCGCACTATCGCCGGACGACGATGTAGTCCTTCACCGCCTGCACGCGACCCACCGGAATCTCGTAGTGCCCGCGGTCGTCCCGGGAGAAGTCGAGCGCCGTGGTGAGTTCCTCGTTCGGTTCGACGAGCAAGTCCACGAGTTCGCCCGTCTTGAGGTTCATCGTGATGTTGTACAGCATTCCCAGTTCGGTTCCGTCCGACCCCATCACGGCTTTCCCGGAGAGGTTTTCGGCGAGAATGTCGGCCATAATCCTCGCTGGTTGCCGAATCCACATAAAGCCCGCGGGGCGGCCGAAGTCCCGGATTCCGGGAGCCTTAAACCGACGAACGCGCTTCTCACACGTAACAACCGTTTTCGGGGTTACATCATGTCTCAGGAACACTCTGCGTCCGAACCCGGCGACCTCCGCACCCCCATCGTCGCCGTTCTCGGACACGTCGACCACGGAAAGACCAGCCTCCTCGACAAGGTACGGGGGTCCGCCGTCATCGAGGGCGAAGCCGGCGCTATCACCCAACACATCGGCGCGACCGCCGTCCCGCTCGACGTGGTGTCGGAAGTCGCGGGCAGCCTCATCGACCCGGAGAGCTTCGACCTCCCCGGTCTGCTGTTCATCGACACGCCCGGCCACCACTCGTTCACCACGCTGCGCTCCCGCGGCGGCGCGCTCGCCGACATCGCCATCCTCGTCGTGGACGTGAACGACGGCTTCCAGCCGCAGACGGAGGAAGCCATCCGCATCCTCCAGGACACCCAGACGCCGTTCGTCGTCGCGGCGAACAAGATAGACACCATTCCGGGCTGGCGGCCGCACGAGGACGCGCCCGTCCAGGAGACGTACGAGGCGCAGTCCGACCGAGTGCGCCAGCAGCTCGACGAAGCGCTCTACGAACTCATCGGGGAACTCTCCGACCACGGGTTCTCGAGCGACCTCTACTGGCGGCTCCAGAACTTCCAGAACAACGTCGGCGTCATCCCCGTCTCCGCGGAGACCGGCGAGGGCGTCCCGGACCTCCTCACCGTCCTGATGGGGCTCGCGCAGCGCTACATGAAGGAGGATATGGAGGTCGACATCAGCGGCCCCGGCGCGGGAACCGTGCTGGAGGTGAAGGAAGAGCAGGGGTTCGGGACGACCGTCGACGTCATCCTCTACGACGGAACCATCCGCGAGAACGACACCATCGTCGTCGGCGGGATGAACGACACCATCGTCACGGAAGTTCGCGCGCTCCTGAAACCACAGCCGCTCGCCGAAATCCGTACTGAAAAGCGATTCGAGAACGTCGACGAACTCTCCGCCGCGACCGGCGTGAAGATCGCCGCGCCCGAATTGAGCGATGCGATGGCCGGCGCGCCCGTCCGCGTCGTCCGCGACCGCCCGCTCCAAGACGTCATCGACGAGGTCGAAGCCGAACTCGCGGAAATCGCCGTGGAGACCGAAGAGGAGGGCGTCGTCGTGAAAGCCGACACGCTCGGCAGCCTCGAAGCGCTCGCGAACGCCCTCGAGGACGCCGAAATCCCCATCATGCGCGCGGAAGTCGGCGACATCGCGCCCCGGGACATCTCGATGGCGACCACCGCCGACGAGGACATCCACCGCTGCATCCTCGGGTTCAACGTCGACGTGCTCGCGGACGCCGAACAGCGCGCCGAACAGGACGGCGTCGAACTCTTCGAGAGCGACGTCATCTACCAGCTCGTCGAGAGCTACGAGGACCACGTCGACGCCATCGAACGCCAGCAGAAGGAAGCCGTCTTCGACAACATCCGCCGCCCCGCGCGCTTCCGCATCCTCGAAGACCACGTCTTCCGGCAGTCCGACCCCGCCGTCGTTGGCGTCGAAGTCCTCTCCGGCACCCTCAAACGCAACACGCCGGTCGGGAAGTTCGACGGCAACGAACTCGAACGCGTCGGCGTCGTCAAAGGCATCCAGGAACAGGGCGAGGACGTCGACGAAGTCCGCGCCGGAAACCGCGTCAGCGTCTCCATCGACGGCCCCACCGTCGGCCGCGACGTGAAGGAAGGCGACGAACTCTGGGTCGACCTCCCCGAGAAACACGCCAAAGTCCTTGAACAGGAACTCGCCGAAGAAATCCCCGCCGACGAACGCGAAGCCCTCTCCATGTTCGTCGACAAACGCCGCAACCGCGACCCATTCTGGGGGAAGTAGGCGGACGCTTCGCGTTCGCCGAACCAGCGAACGCGGAGTGAAGCGACGCGTGAGCAGACAGGACGCTCCCCGTCCGCCGAACCAGCGAGCGCATTACTTCTGTTTCGCCATTCCTAGTCGGAATCGTACTGGTGACAGTCGGGAATAGTCGCCATAACGTTTAGAATTTCGTGGTGCATACCGTTGGGTGTGATGTATCGACCCGATACGAGTACTGGCGAGGCTGTACCGTCCGGTGAGGGACCGTCTCCGCTGGACCGCGTGCTCGGTTCTGCGGTCCGGTTGTCCGTCTACGACCTCCTCTTGGTCGGGGTTCCGGTCCTGTTGCTCGCGGGGGTCGTGGTCGGGCAGTCCGTCGGCGTGTCCGTGACGGCGGGCGTGAGCGCTGGCTGTCTGGGTGCGCTCGCGCTGGTCGCGTACGGACTGTTCGGCGTGCCGCCGCGCGTCGGCTAAAAGACGGTTATCGGGCTGGCGGGTCGATGTCCGCGTTCGCGAGCGCGGCCTTCACCTGAAGAGCGGCGCTCGCGGCGAGTCCGCGCGCGACCTCGTCGCGTTCCGCGGACGGGATGAGTTCGCTGTCGTCCTCCTCGAAATCGGGCGTGAACCCCGCGGAGACGGGATTACCGATTGGGGGACGGACGGCGACGGTTGCCTGTGGTCCGTTCGACCCCTGATTCACTTCGGATCCGACGGTGTACTCGTCCGGCAGGAACTCTCGGGTTCGGGACGCGATGCGGGAGAGGCTCTCGCGGAGCGCGCGGTGCTGCGCGGGCGAGAGGTCCGCGGCGGGCGTGTCGGGCGTGGTCGGCCCGGCGTACGGCGTGTTCCCGTTCATAGTCTGAGTAGGGCTGGATGGGGGATAAGCCTTCGTCCCGGGGCGAGCTAGTTGATGTACTCGTTGCCGCGCCAGTCGACGCCGCCGTTCCCGTTGCCGTTCCCGTTCGCCTGGGACTGCTCGACGACTTCGACGGCGGCGCGTCGCGCTTCACCGTCGACGACGCGGGTCGCCTGCAGTTCCTCCTCCTCCTCGTCCGCCGTGATGGCGGTGAGCGTGCCCTCCACGTCGAGCAGGGCGATGTTTCGCAGCAGGACGAACATCGGGTACCGCACGGCGGTGTTCTGGAGGACGGTTTCGAGGTCGCCGGAGAAGCTCGCGTACTCCACGAGTTCGGACGTGATTTCGTCCTCTTCGTCGTTTCGGCGCGCCCACTGGCGTTCCTCCTCGTCCTGGTCGTAGATGCGTTTCTCCTCGACCTTCGCCTTCAGCTGCGCTGTCGGCGTGTACTTGCTGAGGGAGTCGTCGGCCGCGACCGCTTTGATGAAGAGCATGCGGTTGCGGCGGTCGATTTCGAGGTCCTCGACTTCCGCCGGAAGGTCGGGGTTGTCGAGATAGTCCTCTAGGTCCTCGAGCGGGAGGTCGAAGTTCGCGGAGAGCTGGTATACGTGGCCTGTCATGAGTGTGCGATTACTGGCGTGGTTCGCGAGCGACTCACAGCAATCTACTCGATAGTAGGAGGTGCGTGCATAAATGGGCAATGCTCGGCCGTCAACAAATCGGGGTCGCGTGGCCGTACGCCGCGAGAACCACGGCAGACGCGTACTCGCCCGCGTCCGCGGTCACCGTCGCGGTCTCCACTCGTTCGCCCGCGAACGCCCAGTCGCGGAGGTCGCGGCCGGCGTCCAGTCCCTCCCGAACCACGTGCGCGATCTCGTCCGCGTCCGTCTCCCCGGCGGCCTCGTAGAACAATCCGGGGCCCAGATTCTCGCTGCGGCTCCACGCGAGCCCCGCGCTCGCCCGACTCGGTCCGGCGACGCTCGCGTGCGCTTCCACGACCGTCAAGCGGTTCCCGGCGGGTCCGAGGTCGGGCGCGGTCCCAACCACCTCGACGGGCACGTCCGCGGGAATGACGGACGAGACGCTGACGAGGTTGTAGTTGTGGAGGTTCGCGTCCGCCAGCGCGGCGTCGTACGCCGCCATCTCCGTGGGCGCCGTGCCGGTCCCCCACGCGATGCGAATGCTGCTCATACGAACGAGAGCGCCCGCGCGAAATAAGGCGTGTCGATTACGGGAAGCGCCGAGTAGAGAAGTCGGTTACTGGACGTAGACGGAGTGGCCGGGCGAGTCGTCCTCGGCGTTCCGCTTGATCTTGTCGAGCGCGTCCTCGAAGTCGGCCATGGTGACTTCGTCGCGGCCGTCCCGAATCGCGAACATGCCGGCTTCGGTGGAGAGGCTCTCCAGTTGCGCGCCGGAGAAGCCCTCGGTGCGGTCCGCGAGCGCGGCGTAGTCCACGGCTTCCGCGAGGTTCATCTCGTCCGTGTGGATGGAGATGATGCGCGAGCGCGCTTCCACGTCCGGGTTCGGCACCTCGATGAGGCGGTCGAACCGGCCGGGGCGGAGAATCGCCTCGTCGAGCATGTCGAAGCGGTTGGTCGCGGCGATGATGCGCACGTCGCCGCGCTCGTCGAACCCGTCCATCTCGCTGAGGAGCTGCATCATCGTCCGCTGGACCTCGGCGTCCCCGGAGGTCTTCGAGTCCGTGCGCTTGGAGGCGACGGCGTCGATTTCGTCGATGAAGACGATGGCGGGTTCGCGCTGCTCCGCGAGGTCGAAGAGGTCGCGGACCAGCCGACTCCCCTCGCCGATGAACTTCTGGACGAGTTCGGAGCCGGCCATCTTGATGAACGTCGCGTCCGTCTCGTTCGCGACGGCCTTCGCCATCATCGTCTTCCCCGTGCCGGGCGGGCCGTGCAGGAGCACGCCGCTCGGCGGTTCCACGCCGATGTTCTCGAACTGCTCCGCGTTCAGAAGCGGGTCCTCGACGGCCTCCCGGACCTCGCGGAGTTCCTCGTCCAGTCCACCGATGTCCTCGTACTCGACGGTCGGGGACTCGTCGACTTCCATCGCTTGCGCGCGAGCGTCCGTCTCGTCGTCGAGCACGCGCTGCACCGCGAAGGAGTCGTTGATGGCGACGCGGTCACCGACCTCCAGTTTCTGGCGGAGGCGGTCGCCGACGTCCGTGAGGACTTCCTGATTGTTCCCGTGCTGCTGGAGGATAGCGCCGTCGTCGTTCAGGTCCTCGACCGTCGCGATGTAGAGGGACGCCGTCTTCAGCGTCTCGTTCTCCCGCTGGAGGTCCTCCACGCGCTCCCGGAGCTCCTCCTGGTGGTCGCGGACCGACGCCAACTGGTCTTCGAGCTGGTCGTTCACCGTCAGAATTTCCTCGTAGTGAGCTCTGAGGGCGTCCAGCCGTTCCTCGGGGGTCGAATCGGGGTCGACATCGAGGGTCGGCCGGTCGGGTAGAGATGGGCTGCGGGACATCCTGTTGGCCGCCAGTATGGCCCGCGCGTAGAAGTCCCTTTGGGTCGTTACACCAGGTCGTCCATCTCGTCCAGGTAGTCGCCGTACACCGAAATCGCGGACTCGATGGGGTCGGGCGACGTCATGTCGACGCCCGCGTGCTGGAGGGCGTCGAGCGGGTACTCGCTGTTCCCCATCGCGAGGAACTCGCGGTAGCGTCGCGCGGCGTCGTCGCCCTCGCCGAGGATGTCCTGGCTGAGCGCGACCGCCGCCGAGATGCCCGTGCTGTACTGGTAGACGTAGTAGTTGTAGTAGAAGTGCGGGATGCGCATCCACTCGCGGCGGATGTGGTCGTCGAGGTCGGCGGGCGCGTAGAACGACTCCTTCAGGTCGCCGTACACCTCGTCCATCCGGTCGGGCGTCAGGGCTTCGCCCTCCTCGGAGAGCGTGTGAATCTGGTGTTCGAAGTCCGCGAACAGCGTCTGGCGGTAGAGCGTGGAGCGGAAGCGTTCGAGGTACTCGCTGAGGACGTGCCGTCGGAACGCGTCGTCCTCGACGGTGTCGAGGAGGTGCTGGGTGAGCAGCGCCTCGTTCACGGTCGACGCGACTTCCGCGACGAAGATGTCGTAGTGCGAGTAGACGTACGGCTGCTCGTCGGCCGTGTACTGGCTGTGGAGCGAGTGCCCGAGTTCGTGGGCGAGCGTGTACATCGAGGAGATGTCGTCCTGATAGTTCATCAGGATGAACGGCTGGGTGTCGTACGTGCCGCCGGAGTACGCGCCGGAGCGCTTCCCGCGGTTCTCGTACACGTCAACCCAGCGGGAGTCGAGGCCGTCCGCGACCCGGTTCTGGTAGTCTTCGCCGAGCGGCGCGACCGCGTCCACCACGTGCTGCTTCGCCTCCTCGTACGTGATTTCGGGGCTCTCGGTGTCCGCGAGCGGCATGTAGAAGTCCCACGGCTTGAGTTCCTCGACGCCGAGCTGGCGCTGCTTGAGCTCCGCGTGATGGTGGAGTTTGTCGAGGTTGTCCTTCACCGTGTCGACGAGGTTGTCGTACACCGTGACGGGGACGTTCGTGTCGTCCAGCGCGGCCTCCCGCGCGGTGTCGTAGAACCGGGCCTGCGCGGTCTTCACGTCCGACTTCACGCTGTTCTTCAGCGTGGATCCGATGGTGTTCCGAACTGATTCGAGTTCCTCGAAGTAGGACTCGTGGACGGTCTGGCGGAACTCCCTATCCGAGTTCTTGAGGAGGCTGGTGAAGTTCCCCTGACTGATTTCGACGGCGTCCCCGCTCGGCTTCTCGACGGTGGGGAACGTCATGTCCGCGTTCGTCAGCATCGAGTAGATGTCGCCGGGCGCGCCCGTCACCTCGCCGAGTTCGGAGAGGAGTTCCTCGATTTCGGCGGAGCGCGTGTGCTCCTTCTGCCGGAGCACGTCGTCGAAGTAGTGCTCGTACTCGTCGAGGCCGTCGGTCTCCGCGACCATCGCGTCGATTTCGTCCTCGGTGAGGTCCTGAATCGCGGGCTCGATGAACGACGCCGCGCTCGACGCCTGCGAGACGAGACTGGACGCCCGCGCGGAGAGCGCCTGGTACTCCTGGTCGCGCGTGTCCTCGTCGGAACGCATTCGAGCATACGAGGACACCTTCGCGACCTCCCGCATGATTTCGTCGCGTAGTTCGAGCACTTCGAGGAGGGTGTCGCCGTCCTCGGTGGCGTGACTCTCGTAGTTCGAGAGGTCGTCGAGGCGGCCTTTCACCGTCTCGAACGCCTCCTCCCACGCCTCGTCCGTGGCGTAGATGCTCTCCAGGTCCCACTTGTACTCCTGCTCGATATCGCTTCGTTCGGGAACGCTACTCATGGTCGACATCTCCTCGCGAACGCCGTTAAGCGTTCGCAAACCGGAGCGACGGGGACAGTAGTTTTCGGGCGGGCGCGAAATACTCGAACTATGGTCGACTCACCGGACGCGTTCGGACGACTGTGGGCGGACGACTACCCCGGGGACTTCCTCCGGGACCTCGCGGAACTCGGCGACCGGATGAGCGGCCGGCCGGGTGAACGTCGGGCCGCCGAACTCGTCGCCGACGCCTTCCGGGACGCCGGTGCGCGCGAGGTCGCGGTGGAGCCGTTCGAGATGAACGCGTGGAAGCGCGGGAGCACCGAGTTCGGCGTCACGAATCCCGTGGAGCGGTCGTTCGAGGCGCTCGCGCTCCCGTACAGTCCGAGTGGAGACGTGCACGGCGACATCGTGGACGTGGGCCACGGCACGCCGGAAGAGATCGAGGCGGCGGACGTGGCGGGTAACGTGGTGGTGGCGTCGACGGAGACGCCGCCGGGGATGGACCGGCTGTATCATCGGATGGAGAAGTTCGGGCACGCGGTGGCGGCGGGCGCGAGCGCGTTCGTGTTCGCGAACCACAAGCAGGGCCAGTTGCCGCCGACGGGCGCGCTTCGGTTCGACCGGGAGGCCGCGGTCCCCGCGGTCGGCGTGTCCGCGGAGACCGGAACGTGGTTGCGAGAGTACGCGGACCGCGACGGCGAGGTGTCGCTCTCCGTCTCGGCCGACACCGTGCCCGGCGAGGGCCACAACGCGACCGGCGTGTTCGGCCCCGAGACCGACGAGGAGGTGGTGGTGCTCGCGCACCACGACGGCCACGACATCGCGGAGGCCGCGCTGGACAACGGCTGCGGCGTCGCAACCGTCGTCGCGATTGCGCGCATACTCGGGGACATCGACCTCGACACGCGGGTTCGCGTCGTCACGGTCGGCGGCGAAGAAGTCGGGTTGCTCGGCGCGAGCGCGCTCGCCGATACCATCGAGTCGGAGCGCATGCGGTCGGTCGTGAACGTCGACGGCGCGGGCCGCTACCGGACGCTGCGCGCGTTCACGCACGGCACGCCCGCGTTCGAGGGCGTGCTCGACTCGGTGTCTGACGCGGCGAGCCGCGAGGTCAGCGTCGATGACGCGCTGCATCCGTTCAGCGACCACTGGCCGTTCCTCAAGCGCGAGGTTCCGGCGGTGCAACTGCATTCGGTGACGCCGGAGCGCGGCCGCGGCTGGGGGCACACGCACGCCGACACGTGGGACAAGACGGACGCGCGGAACGTCCGCGAGCACGGGATGCTCGCCGCGCTCCTCGTCCGGGAACTCACCCGGAAGTCGGTGCCGCGGCCGGACGCGGACGCGCTCGCCGCCGACCTCGAATCGCGGGGGCTGCGTCCGGGGATGGAGGCCGCCGAAATCTGGCCCGCTCACTGGGAGTAGAGGGAGTCGGCGACGCGGGCGCGCGTGCGGCGCTCGACCGCGAGCGACTCGAAGACCTCGCGGCAGTTCGCGGCGGCGCGGTCGTCTACCTCGAAATCGAGGTCGTAGCCTACGTCTGCGAGCACGAGCGGGTGGGCGGGCGCGGCCGGCACGCCGAGCGGGCCGTCGAGCGGTTCCGGGGAGAGAACGCGTGAGAGGCGGTCGAACGACCCGCCCGTGGCGACATCGTGGAGTAGGGCGACGAGGCGGCGCACCAGACCGCGCGGGAACCCGCCGGCGCGCGCCGTGACGACGAGATACTCGTTCTCGCGTTCGAGCGAGAGCGAGACGTCGCGCTCGGTGTTCTTCGAGTCCGTGGTGAGGTTGTGGAAGTCGTGGACGCCGGAAAGCCGTCGAGCGGTCTCGCGGGCGCGGTCGTCGTCCACGTCGGGCGCGTGGAGGTGGTAGACGTACTCGCGGTACTGAGCGTGGTGGGTGGCGTGGAAGCCGTCGGGGGCGTCCGCGAACGCCCACGCCCGCACGGACTCGGAGAGTTCGGCGTTGAGCGCGCGCGGCGTCAGCCACTCGGGGCTCTCGAACCCGACCGTCTGCGCGCGAGCGGAGACGCCGGCGTCCGTCCGCCCCGCCGCCGCGTATCCCTCGGGTTTCTCGCCGGAGAACGCGTCGAGCGCGCGGAGCGCCGCGAACAGTTCGTCCTCCACGGTGTCGCCGTGCGGCTGGCGCTGAAACCCCCGATACTGGGTGCCGTCGTAGGCCAGCCGGAACGCGCGCATCTACGCGAAGTCGTCGTAGCGCGGACTCGAATAGTCGCCCGGGAAGTCCTCGACGGGGGCTTGCGTCTGGTCGCCCGACGTCATGTCCTTCACGGTGACGTTACCGTCCTTGAGGTCGCGCTCGCCGACGATGACGACGGTGTCGGCGTTCACCGCGTCGGCGTAGTTCATCTGCGCGCCGAACGACCGGTCAGACACGTCGGACTCGACGACGTTCCCGCGTTCGCGGAGGTCGCGGGCGACGCGCGCGGCCACGTCCCGGGTGTCGCCCACGGAGAGGACGTAGTAGTCGGTGCGGAGTTCCTCCTCGGGGTGGACGCCCGCGCGCTCCAGGAGGAGCGGGAGCGTGGAGTGCCCGGGCGCGAACCCGACCGCGGGCGTGGGCTGGCCGCCGACGGACTCGATGAGGTCGTCGTAGCGCCCGCCGCCGAACACGCTCCGGCTCACTTCGCCCGTGCTGTCGAAGCACTCGAAGACGACGCCCGTGTAGTAGTCGAGGCCGCGCGCGGTTTCGAGCGAGATGTCGCAGTACTCGCGCACGCCGAAGTCCTCGGCGGCGGCGAGGACGTTCCGGAGGTTCTCGACGGCGTCCGCCACGTCGTCGCCCGCGAACGCCACGAGTTCGTCCAGGTCGTCGGAGTCGAGGAGGTCGGCGAACTGCTCCGCCTCGCCCCGGGAGAGCCCCGCGGCTTCGAGGTGGTCGAAGAACTCCACCCGCGAAATCTTGTCCGACTTGTCCACCGCGCGGATGGCGGCCGTGGTGTCCACGTCGCCGCCGAACGCCGCGAGGAGGCCGGAGAGGATGTCGCGGTGGCTCACGCGGAACTCGAAGTCGTCGGGGGAGAGCCCGAGGCCCGTGAGCGCGTCCGCCGCGACCGCCAACACCTCCGCGTCCGCCGTCGGCTCCGACGACCCGAAGATGTCCACGTTCGTCTGCGCGAACTCCCGGTACCGCCCCTGCTGGGGTTCCTCGTACCGCCAGAACGAGCGCGTCGAGTACCACTTGATGGGCTTCGAGAGCTCCTGCTGTTTCGCGACGACCATCCGCGCGACGGTCGGCGTGAGTTCGGGCGTCATCGCCACGTCCCGCCCCCCGCGGTCGGTAAAGGAGTAGAGTTCCTCCTCGATTTCCTCGCCAGATTTGTCCACGTACATCTGCGTGCGCTCCAGCGCGGGCGTCCCGACCTCACGGAACCCGTAGCGGGCCGCCACGTCCTCGACGGTGTCCATGATTTCGCGGCGCGCCCGCATCTCCTGCGGATAGAAGTCCCTGAAGCCCTTCAAGCGGTCGTACATGTCCCGGGATTCGGCGCGCGCGCGCTTCAAACCATTGCCTTCACCGCACCGCTCCCGCCACCGCTACCGCACGTCCCGCACCCGGGTCTGGGTGTGCTCGGGGAACACGTCCGAGACGGACGCGTCCTCGAACTCCGTCCGGAGCAGTTCGCGCAGTTCGGACTCGTAGTCCGACTTCTCCAGAGTTTCGCTCGGCCCGGACTTCACGTCCAGCGACGCGGCGACCATGTCGTCGATTGCGCCGCGGCCGAACCCGGAGAGCGGGGAGAGGTAGTGCACGTCGTGGCGGTCTTCGAGGCTCTGCGCTTGCGCGCGCGACACCGTGGGGACGCGGTCGTCACGCCGGCTGCCGTCCGCCACCGCGTCCACGTCCAGGTCCGCGACCACCTCCAGGGCGTGTTCGTGGACTTTCTGAATGCCGTTCCGCGGGTAGCCGTCCGAAATCATTTGCTCGACCGCATCGAGCGCGACGTCGCGGTCGAGGTCCACGCGCTCGAAAGCGAACGGCGTGCGGTCGGCGGCCTCGCGGGCGTGCTGCCAGTCGTCCGTCACGCCGAACGACCCCGTCACCAAGGTCACGTCGTAGAAGCGTTCGAGAACCAGCGCTGCGAGCGTCGAGTCCTTCCCTCCGCTGTAGAGGAGCGCCAGCTCCATCTACCGGCGCGAGATGTTGAAGGACTGCTCGTCCGGCTTCAGCTCGCGGAGCAGGCTCTTCATCTGCTCCTCGTCGAGCTGGTCCTGAATCCGGCCGGACCGCCCGAGCGCGACGACCTGCTGTTCGACGCGTTCCGCGAGGTCGGGCTTGCTCATCCGCACCGAGTTCAGCCGGCGGCGCGCGCCGTCCGAGAGGTACTGGCGGAGCATCGCCTGCTTTTGCTGCTCGGCCTGCTGTTGAGCCTGCTGCTGGGCCTCCGGGTTCCCCTGACCGCCGCCGCCCTGCTGTTGTTCCTTGAGCTTCTCCATCTTCTGCTGTCGAAGCTCCTCCAAGCGTTCCTCGTCGTCCTGACTCATACTCGAACCTAATCGCCGAAGCATCAAAGAGCTTTGTGGACCCGCGAATCCCACTGGCGTCAGGTGCGGCGGAGGCGAGGGGAGAGGACGAACTCGGCCGCACCGTGGCCGTCGTCGAACTCGTAGTCGAGTTCGACCGGGAGGTCGTCGCCGAGCGCGAGTGACACCGGCGCGCCCGGGAGGACAGAGACGATTTCATCGAGGTAGGAGAGCGAGTAGATGGCGCTCGCCTCGCCGGGGTCGAACTCGTGGGCGTCCGCGGCGTCGTGCGCGAGGACGGCGGTGTCGGTGTCGCCGTCCGCGACCGAGCGGAAGCGCTCGTCGTCGAGTTCGAGGGTGACGTGGTCGGACACCATCTCGGACGCGTCGACGACCCGGGAGAGGAACCGCGAATCGAGGGTGAGGCCGCCGGCGTGCTCGAAGTCGAGTTTCTCGGGGTCCGGGGGCGCGCGGATGGCGTCGGGGTCGATGAGGGCGAGCGTGTAGTGGAGGTCTGCGTGTTCGACGTGGAGGAGTCCACGGGAGTCGTCGACGGTGAGAGAGACGAGGTCGTCGGGGTCGCCGAGTGCGAGCACGTCCGCGAGTCGGGCGAGGTTCACGCCGACGGTCGTTTCGCTGGCGTCGTACTGTTCGAATCCGGCGGTGTCGAGGCGGGCGCGGACGGATGCGACGGTCGCGGGGTCGGTCGCGGCGACGAGCAAGCCGTCAGAATCGAGGCGGAGGCGGCACTCGGAGACGAGGCTGCGAGCGGTGGCGACGACGGTGCGGAGCGCGTCGGCCCGGACGACCGCGCGAACGCTCGGGTCGGCGGGCGTGGTGGCTGCCTGGGACATACTCGAACGCTCGTCGGCGGGGAAGAAAAGATTTCTCCAGCCACAGAAAGGTCATAATCCTAAATCAGTTATTTATATACGTGTGTGTCGTATTTCGTAATCTGTAATGGATTATGTCTGAGTTAGAGCGACCGCGCGGACTGCTGTCCGCGGCCGACCGCGCGTACCTCCGTGGCGACGCCGAGCTGGGAAGCACGCAGGCGGAGCGGAACGCCCGCGGGAGAATCAGGGACCGCGTCGAGCACGCCCTCCTCGACTTCGAAGCGTTGCTCGACGGCTTGAGCGAGCGGGACCGCGAACTCGTGTTCGAGAAGCGGTTCGGGGAGCGCGACGGCGTCGAGGCGTTCGACGCGCTGGTGGCCGCGATGGCGTTCCTCTACGCCGGCGTCGAGGAAACGGACCTCGACTTCGACACCGTCCTCAGCGAGGGCGTCAACCTCGCAGAAGCCGAGAACGACCGCGCCGCCAGCGTCACGTTCGAACGCACCTACCACGCGCTCGACGCCGACACACTCCTCCGCAAACTCCGGGACGGCGAGTCGCTGTCGCTCACCGAACTCGCGTTCCTGCACGCGAGCGACGACGTGAGTAGAGACGAACTGACGCGGCACCTCGACGACGAGGACGACTTCGACGACGGCCGCATCCAGTCCAAAGTCACCGAGTTCTAGACCACGGGGAGAAACGAGAAACCGCGAGCGTCCGCAGGAAAATTACGCGTAGCGTTCGAGTTCGGGGCGGTCGAGCTGTTCGAGAACGTCGCCGGCGGTGTCGTCGAGGAGCGCGCGACCGTCGCCGCTGACGATGCGGCCGTCACTGCCCTGCTTCTGGACGAGACCTTCGTCTTCGAGCTGCTGGAGGATGGTGCGGATGACGTTCTTCGAGGCGTCAGCGGTCTTCGACGGGGCGACCTGGTAGCGGTTGGAGCCGTCGCGGGTGCCGCCGTACTCGGTGCTGAGGCGCTCGACGCCGACCGGGCCGTCGGTCGCGACCTTACGGAGGAGGCTGGCGGCGCGGCGCGCCCAGAAGTCCTCCTGCTCGGGGGGGAGTTCGCGGTCCGCGCCGGTCTTAGCGAATTCGGCCCAGTCGGGTTCGTCGAGTCGCTCGTCGAGTTCCGCGGCGAGCTCGTCGATGAGCTCGTCAGCGGGGGCGTCGTAGAGAGTTACCATGCCCGGTGTTTCTCGTCCGCGAAGTAAAACGCTTGCTTTCTACGCTCGGCTTTCGAGGAGGAAGGCGGCGACGCCGCCGATGGCGGTGGGTATCCAGTAGGTGGCGGCGCGGAAGACGAGCGCTGCGCTGGTGGCGGTGGCGGCGTCCATCGACGTGGTTGGGACGAGAAGGAGGACGATGGCGAACTCGACGCCGCCAGCGCCGCCGGGGAGCGGGGTGACGGACGCGATGGTGGCGACGGGAACGACGACGAAGACGATGGCGGCGGGGAACGCGACGGTCACCAGTCCCTGGAGCGTGAGGTAGAGCGCGAGACACATGACGAGCCAGCCGAGCGTGCTGTAGGCGAGGGCGAACGCGAGGTCGCGGCGGTTCGCGGCGACGCGGCCGATGGAACGGTAGAAGGAGGCGATGCGGTCGCGGAGGACGCCCGCGCCGGGCGCGCTGAACCCCGGGACGACGCGGGCAACGAGACCGAGGAGGGGGGCGAGCGTTGACGCGAGCGCGGCCTTGAGCGGGTTCCGGTACCGCCAGACGAGGTAGCCGGTGACCGGGATGGCGACCGCGAGCGCGACGACGGCGGCGGAGACGAGCTGAACGCGGTCAGCGACGGCGTACGTGAGCGTGTAGTAGGTGAGGCCGAGGATGGCGAGCACGAGGCTGGGGATGAAGTTGAGGGTGTCGACGCTCGCGATCGCCGCCAGTCCCTCCTCGTAGTCGCTGCCGGTGGCCCGGGAGATGAGGAGCGCGCTGAACGGTTCGCCGCCCGCCTGCCCGAACGGCGTGATGTTGTTGGCGAACGCGGCGGCGGCGTAGAGGAGGAAGGCGTCGAGCGCGCTCGCGGCGACGCCGATGCTGTCGAGGACGCGGCGGAGCGCGAGCCCCCACGCGGCGAGCCAGACGACGCCAAGTGCGACGATTCCGAGGAAGGCGGCGGGGTCGAGGAGGCGGAGCGCGGCGAGGATGTCGTCGACGCCGACGAACCACAGCAGGCCCGCGAGCACGGCGATCGCGCCGAGAAACCCGAGGACGATGCCGCGTTCGTCGAAGTCCATGGTTGCGAGCGAGACGTGGACGGGGGGTAAATCCTCCGACCGAGCGGCGACCCGCGGCGTTTTTCCCGGCCGGACGCGACCCCCGGGGTATGGACGAACGGGCGGCGCTGGCGCGCATCGCGGACCTCGTGCCGGCGGCGGGCGACGACGCCGCGGTTCTCGGGAGCACGGTCGTGACCATCGACATGCTCCACGAGCGAACGGACTTCCCGCCGGGGACGACGCGGTACACGCAGGGCTGGCGGGCGGTCGGCGCGTCCCTCTCGGACGTGGCGTCGATGGGGGCGGACGCGACCGGTGCGGTCGCGGTGTACGGCGCGCCAAATTTCGACCCGGACGCCCTCGAAGGGTTCGTGCGGGGCGCGCGGGACGTGTGCGAGCGCGTCGGCGCCGAGTACGTCGGCGGCGACCTCGACGACACGGACGAGTTCACCACCGCCACGACCGCTGTCGGCGACACCGACAGTCCGGTGTTTCGGTCGGGCGCAAACCCGGGCGATGTCGTGTGCGTGACCGGCGAACTCGGGCGGAGCGCCGCCGCGCTCGACGCCTTCGATACCGGCGACTGCGAGCGCGGAAACGAGCTGTTCCGGTTCACGCCCCGGGTCCGCGCGGGGATGGCGCTCGCGGAGCACGCGACGGCGATGATGGATTCGAGCGACGGCCTCGCGCGCTCGCTCCACCAGCTCGCGGAGGCGAGCGACTGCGGGTTCAGCGTCGACTCGACGGCGGTTCCGGTCGTCGATGACGTGGAATTCGAGCGCGCGCTGACGTTCGGCGAGGACTTCGAACTCGTCTGCACGCTCCCCCCTGGTGCGGTCGACGCGGTCGAGTCGATCGACCTGAACGTGTCGCTCTCCGTTCTCGGAGAAGTCACTGATAGCGGCGTGTTACTCGACGGCGACCCGCTGGCGGACGAGGGGTACACGCATTAGCCGATGGTGACGGGAACGGGGACGAAGCAGAGCGCGCCGAGCACGAACGTGAACGCGCCGACAGCGATGCGGTTCCGGTCGAGCGGCGTGTCGTCGAGGGGGACGGCGGACCCGCGGAAGACCATGTAGGCGGCGATGAACCCCCAGAGAACCCAGAGGAAGACGGCCTGACCGGCATCGGTGAGGACGTAGAGCGCGCCCGCGAGACCGAACAGCGCGAACGGAACGAGGGGGGCGACGCGTTCGTGCGCCGGCCCCAGCATCGCGCGGAGGATGTGCCCGCCGTCCAACTGGCCGACGGGAATGAGGTTGAGGACGGTGACGAACGCGCCGATCCAGGCGGCGACGACGAGCGGGTTCGCGACGACCGACGGGTCGTTCGGGTACTGGAGCGGCGCGTCGAGCAGCCAGGAGAGGCCGTGGAGGAGGAGCGGGTAGTGGAACTCGATGGTGAGGAGGTCGCTAGCGGGCGCGTTCAGGATGTAGTCGGGTACCTGGAGCGGCGGGAGCAGGAGGCCGATAGCGCCGACGACGGTAGTGGCGACGAGGCCGGCGAGCGGGCCGGCGACGCCGATGTCGAAGAGCGCGTCCCGGTCAGGTATCTGTCCCTTCATGCGGATGAGCGCGCCCATCGTCCCGAACAGGGTGGGGACGGGGATGAAGTAGGGGAGGCTCGCGTCCACGTCGTGGTACTTGGAGAGGACGTAGTGGCCGAGTTCGTGCGTGCCGAGCACGCCGAGCACGCCGAGCGTGAACGGGAGCGCTCGCAGGAGTTCGGGCGACAGCACGTCCTGCACGTAGTACCAGCCGGTGCCGGCGTACAGCGTGGAGAGTACGGTGAGCGCGAACAGGACGAGGTTCGTCGTCGGGAATCCCGGTTCGCGCTCGGGGGTGGCGACGAGGACGTACTCGCCCGTGCGTTCCTCGAGTTCCACGTCGTAGCCGGATTGGTCGAAGCGCGGCCACACCTCGCGCATGAGGGTCTGGTAGTCCGCGAGGGGCGCGCCGTAGTAGTGGAGGGTGTCGCCCTCGCGTCGGACCTCGTACACGCGGAACACGTCGCTGAACGCGTCCGGCGCGGGACCGGCGTCGGGCGGGTCGGCCGACATCACCAGCGCTTCGGCACGGACGCGGTTAAACTCCCGGAAGCGTGAAGCCGCCGCTGGGGACGGCGGGAAATGCGGCGATTAGAAACGAGTCGTCGGTCGATAGTGAGCGGGGCGAGACGCGGGGAGGACGGCAGGGGCCGTGTCGCGTTAGGCGTCAGCAGGGGCGACTCGCCACGTGGTCGCGCTCGTGTACGACCACTTCTCGATTTCGAGGTCGGAGACGGAGTCCTTCAGGTTCACCATCAGGGCGCCGATCTCCTTCGGGGAGAGCCCGACCTCGTCCGCGATGAACTTCCCCTTGAAGTAGAGCTCGCCGTCGCGAGCCTTCTCGCGCAGGTAGTTCGCGAGACGCGTTTCCTTGCTGTCGGCCGTGGAGGGTTCGGCAGTAGCGCTCATTTGTGATCGCCTCACTCACCCGTAGAACCCGACACATCATATAAAGGGGAGAACGTTGGGGTGTATTCGACACGTTTCACGCCGACACGACGTTTTACGAACACAGAAAGAACGTTTTACGGCGCTACGAGAACCCTCGAAACGTTTTATAGAGAGTTCTAATCGTTTCGTAGGGTTTGCTTACTGGGTGGGTTCGGGACGTGGTGAGTGCGCCTACGCGTCGCGTTCGTGCGTCCAGAACTCGTCCTCGACGGTGAGTTCCTTCTTGAAAATCGGGACTTCGTCCTTCAGTCGGTCGATGCCGTCCTCGACGGTTTCGAACGCCTCGCGGCGGTGGCCGGCGAGCACGACGACGAACACGATGTCTTCGCCGGCTTCGATGCGGCCGGTGCGGTGGTGGAGGCGGACCTCGTGGACGCCCTCGCGGCCTTCGAGTTCGTCGCGGATGCGGGCGAGGCGCTCGGCGGCGACGCCCTCGTACTTCTCGAACGTCAGCGACTCCGTCCGGTCGTCCTCGGGGTGTTCGCGCTCGCGGACGATACCGGTGAACGTGGCGATCGCGCCCGCGAACTCCGCGCTCGGCTCGCGAGTGACCTCGGTGACGAGCGATTGGAGTGACTCGTGTTCGTCGTGGTCGTCGAGCGCGCGGACGACCGCCGCGGTGTCGAGGTCGGCGGGCGTCGAAACGCGGACGAGCGCGGTTTCGGCGTCCGCGTCCCCGACAACGACGTGCGGGACGTTCACGTCCGCGAACCCGACGAGGACGGCATAGTCGTGGTCGCGGGCGAGGTCATCGAGCGCGCCCAGGAAGTCGCCGTTCGGCCGGGAAACGGTGGCGCCGTCGGGGCCGAGTTCGTAGCGGGTCCGCTCTCCGCCCGCGTCCGCGCTGCGTTCGAGGACTGCGACGCTACCGGGCAGATCCGCGGTGAGCCTGTCCGCGACCGCGTCCGCGGGGACGCCGGGACCCGTCGCGAGGCCGAGCACGTGCATACCCGAGTCGTAGCGTGCGCGTGGCTTGTGCCTGTCGCCGGGGAGTTGACAACCCTTAAGGCCGCATCGGGGTTATCCCCGGTAAGAATGCGAGTAGTCGTTTCTATCGGCGGGAGCGTGCTCGCTCCGGACCTCGCGCACGAGCGAATCCGAGCGCACGCCGCCGCCATCGAACGGTTGGTCGACGAGGGGTGTTCTGTCGGCGTGGTCGTGGGTGGCGGCGGTATCGCCCGCGAGTACATCGACACCGCCCGAAACCTGGGCGCGAACGAGATCGAACTGGACGACATCGGTATCTCCGTCACCCGACTGAACGCCCGTCTCCTCATCTCGGCGCTGGACGACGCGGCCCCGAGCCCCGCGGAGGACTACGAGACCGCGGGCGAGGCGATGCGGCGCGGCGACGTGGCCGTGATGGGCGGCGTCACCGCCGGACAGACGACGGACGCGGTCGGCGCGGCGCTCGCGGAGTACACGGACGCTGACCTCCTCGTGTACGCGACGAGCGTGCCCGGCGTGTTCAGCGCGGACCCGAACGAGGACAGTTCGGCGCAGCGCTTCGACTCCATGACCGCGAGCGAACTCGTGGACGTCATCGGGAACATCGAGATGAACGCGGGGTCGAGCGCGCCCGTCGACATCCTCGCGGCGAAGCTCATCGAACGCTCCCGGATGCGCGTCGTCGTGCTGGACGGCACGAACCCGGAGAACATCGTCGACGCCGTGCTGCGCGGCGAGCACGACGGCACCGACATCCGGCCCGACAGCGCGACCGAGACGCCCGCACTCTGGCAGGAATGAGCAGTCCACACGTCCTCAGCGACGCCGAGTACGTCTTCTGGGCGGACGAAATCGCGGACCGCATCGAGGCCCGCGACCCCGACGACCCCATCGTCATCAAGGGCGGAATCTCGCCGTCCGGCGTCCCCCACCTCGGGAACATGAACGAACTCGCGCGCGGCTACTTCGTCGCCGCGGTTCTCCGCGAGCGCGGCCACGAGGTCCGGCAGCTATTCACGTCGGACGACCGCGACCCGCTGCGGAAGCTCCCGCGGAAGCTCGCGGACCTCGACGGCGAAATCGTGGACCTCGGGGACGTGAACGCGGGCGCGCTCGGGAAGAACCTCGGCCATCCCTACACGGCGATTCCGGACCCGTTCGGGTGCTGTGACTCCTACGGCGCGCACTTCTCCAGCCTCATCGAGGACTCCGCAGAGCTCATGGGCATCCCGGTGGAGATGGTGTCGAACACCGACCTCTACGAGTCGGGCGACCTGGAGGACGCGACCCGGCACGTGCTCGCGAACGCCGACCTCGCGCGCGGGGTGCTCGGGAAGTACCAGGACAAGGTCGACGAGTCCTACGTCCCGTTCAATCCGATCTGCGAGAACTGCGGGAAGGTCACGGAGACCGTTCACGCCATCGACGCGGAGAACGGAACGGTCGAGTACGAGTGCACGGACCTCGACGCGGGCGACCGCACCATCGAGGGCTGCGGGCATCGCGGGACCGCGAGCCTGCGGGACGGAAAGCTCCCGTGGCGGTTCGAATGGCCGGCGCAGTGGCAGGTGCTGGGCGTGGACTTCGAGCCGTTCGGCAAGGACCACGCGGAGGGGTCGTGGCCGTCCGGCGTCGACATCGCGGAAACCGTCTTCGACGAGGAGCCACCGGTGCCAATGGTGTACGAGTGGTTCACGCTGAACGGCGAACCCTTCAGTTCCTCGGAGGGGAACGTCATCCTCGTGAGCGACGTGCTCGACCTCGTGGAGCGCGACGTGCTCCGGTACTTCTTCACGAAGGACCCGAAGAAGGCCCGGGACTTCAGCACGGAACGAATCGACCTGCTCGTGGACGAGTTCGACCGGTTCGAACGCATCTACTTCGGGGAGGTCGAGGACGCGAGCGAGGACGAACGCGAACTCGCGGACCGCGTGTATCCGCTCGTCGTGGACGAGGTGCGCGAGGACCGCATCCGCATCCCGTACACGTTCGCGGCCGTGCTCGGAATGACGGACGACCCCGAACTCAGGGAGGAAATCGCGCGACGCGAGGGCCATATTCCCGACGACGCGCCCGAGTGGGCGGTCGAGGAGGCGCTCGCGCGCGTCGACCTCGCGCGGGAGTGGGCCGAGCGCACGGACAACGAGTACAACTACCGCATCAACCGCGACAGCCTCCCGGCCGTCGACCTCGACGCGGAGACCGAAGCGGCGCTCGACGAACTCGCGGACTTCGTCGCCGACGGTCACGACGGCGAGGAGATACAGGGAGAAATCTACGAGACTGCGAAGCGTCACGACATCGACATCGGCGAGTTCTTCTCCGTCGGCTATCGGCTGTTCTTCGAGGAAGAGGAGGGTCCGAAGCTCGGGCAGTTCCTCGCCGCGCTCGACGAGGACTTCGTCGTCGCGCGCCTGCGCCGGGAGCGGTAACCCAAACCGCTTACCGTCCCGCGCCCGGAGGGTAGCGTGATGAACGAGTGGACGTGGGTGATCGCCGGCGTGCTCGCGTACTGGGTGGCCGTCGCGGTCGCCCGCAATCGCGGGCTCCTACCGGACTACGTGAACACGATGGGGCCGCTTCTGACGGTGCACACGAAGCGCGGGAAGCGACTGCTCGACCGGCTCGCCGCGCCGAAGCGCGCGTGGCGGGCGTGGGGTAACTTCGGACTCGGCGTCGCGCTCGTCGTGCTCGTCGCCGCGTTCGCCCTGCTCGCGACGACGGCGATAGCGCTCGTGCAGAACCCGCCGACGGCGGCGTCGCCGGTCGGGAATCCACGGAGCGCGCTCGTCGTCCCGGGCGTGAATCCGTTCCTCCCGGTGGCGGTCGCGCCCGAAATCGTGCTCGGGCTGTTCGTCGGGCTGGTGGTGCACGAGGGCGGTCACGGCGTGATGAGTCGCGTCGAAGGCATCGGCGTGGAATCGATGGGCGTCGTCCTGCTCGCGATACTCCCGATGGGCGCGTTCGTGGAACCGGACCAAGAGGACCAGCGCCTCGTCTCCCGCGGGAGCCGCGCGCGGATGTTCGCGGCGGGCGTGACGAACAACTTCCTCATCGCACTCATCGCCTTCGGGCTGTTGTTAGGTCCCGTCGCGGGCGCTATCTCGGTCGCACCGGGCGCGGCGGTCGGCGGCGTGACCGAGCAGTCGCCGGCCGCGCAGGCGGGAATCGAACCCGGCGACCGCATCGTCGCCGTCGGGAACGAGTCCATCGAGTCGAACGAGGAGTTCGAGGACGTGCTCGCGAACCAGACCGCGCACTCGGTGTCGATGACGCTCGCGAGCGGGGAGACGGTCACCGTGAACAGGTCGGTGCTGGTGACTGGCGTGCCGGCGGCCGGGAGCGCGCTCGCCGCCGCAACGCCGTTCAGCCCCGATAACGGTGTCTACACGGGGGACACCATCGTCGCCGTGAACGGCACGAGCGTCGAGACCGAAGCCGGGTTCCGCGACCGCGTGGCGAACGCGACAGTCGCGACCGTCACGACCGGAAGCGGGAACACGACGACCGGTCCCGTCGGCGCGCTCACGACGCTCGTGGGCGGGGAGCCGTTCGCGGACCAGACGGACCTCGCGGGCGGTGACGCCGTCGTCGTCACCCACCTCGACGGCGAGCGCGTCGTCACCTACGAGGGCGTGAGCGACGCGCTCGCCGACACCTCGGCCGGCGACAGCGTCACAGTCGAGTATTACGCTGACGGCGAACACCGGGAGGCGACCGTGACGCTCGGCGAGAACCCGAACAGCGACATCGGATTCCTCGGCGTGCAGGGGTCGCCCGGCTACTCCGGGATGACCGTGAGCGACGCCGGCATCGAACTCTACCCCGCCGGGTTCTATCTCGACGTGCTCGGCGGCGACCTCACCGGCGTGAGCCTCACGCAGTCCGCGATGTTCCTCGTGTTCCTGCCGTTCCTCTCCGTCGTCGGCCTCGGCGTCCCGTACAACTTCCCCGGGTTCGTTCCGGACAACGCCGCGTTCTACACGACCACGGGCGTTCTCGAACCGTTCGGCGGAACCGGGTTACTGCTCGCGAACGCCCTGTTCTGGATCGGGTGGGTGAACGTCAACCTCGGCTTTTTCAACTGCATTCCCGGGTATCCGCTCGACGGCGGCCACCTCCTCCGAACCGGCGCGGAGTCCGTGGTGTCGCGACTCCCCGTCGAGGACAAGCGGAGCGCGGTCAGGGCGGTGACGACGAGCGTCGGACTCGCGATGCTCGCCTGCCTCGTCCTGATGCTGTTCCCGAACCTACTCGTCTGAGACGCCCATCCGGTCGTTGAACTCCTCGGGCGTGTCCGTGATTCGCTCGAACGTCGTGTCGAAGTAGTGTTCGTGGTGGCGGACGACCTGTTCGACGATCCACGCCGAGAACTGTTCGCCGAACTGCCAGCCGTCCTCGGGGTTCTCCACGCCGAAGCGGTTGTCGATGCCGAGCACGGCGTACATGTGGTAGAACCCGAGGATGATATCGGCGAAGTCCTTCGCGGTGCCGCCGACCTCCTCGCGCTTCTCCGCGAGTTCCGCGCGGCCCTCGTCGGTGAGTTCGAAGTACTTCCGGTCGGGTTCGTCCTCGCGCTCGATGCGCTCGGCCCAGCCGTTCTCCTCGAACTTGTAGAGAATCGGATAGACGGAGCCGTAGGATGGCTCCCAGTGACCGCCGCTGAGTTCGGTTATCTCCTTGAGGAGTTCGTACCCGTACCGTGGCTGTTCCGCGAGGAGTTCGAGGACGAGGTACGAGACGAGTCCCTTCGGCGGTCCGCTCTTACGCATTCTCTCGTCGTTTTCCCGGGAATGAGGGAAAGGGTTTCGGTCGGGGCGATACGGGCGAGCGAGAGCGCGAACGCGAAAGTTGCTTGTCGGAGGTCGCCCAACTCCCGCGTATGGTTGACGCGCCCGAAACGGACGAGGGCTGGTTCGCGCTGCACGACTTCCGGACCGTGGACTGGGACGCGTGGCGGGACGCGCCCGAACGCGACCGGGAGGCCGCCATCGAGGACGCGGCGTCGTTCCAGACGCACCGGGAGGCGCTCGCGCGCAGCGACGCGGGCGACTCCGCGGTATTCAGCGTCACCGGGAGCAAGGCGGACCTCCTCTTCCTCCACTTCCGGGAGAGCCTGGACGAACTCGACCGCATCCAGCGGTCGTTCGAGCAGACCGAATTCGCCGCGTACACGGAGCGCGCGCACTCCTACGTCTCCGTGAGCGAGGTGTCGGGGTACGTGAGCGACGAGTACTTCACGAACCCCGAGGAGGTGGACGACGGCCTGAAGAACTACATTGAGGGGAAGCTCACGCCCGAGATTCCCGACGACACGTACGTCTCGTTCTACCCGATGAGCAAGCGCCGGCAGCCCGGACAGAACTGGTACGACCTCGACTTCGAGGAGCGCGCGGACCTCATGGCCGGCCACGGCGACGTCGGCCGCGAGTACGCCGGGAAGATCAAGCAAGTCATCGCGTCCTCGGTCGGCCTGGACGACTGGGAGTGGGGCGTGACGCTGTTCGGGGACGACCCGACGGACATCAAGGACATCGTGTACGAGATGCGCTTCGACGAGGCGTCCTCGAAGTACGGCGAGTTCGGCGACTTCTACGTCGGCCGACGGTTCCCGCCCGCGGACTTCGACGCGTTCCTCGCCGGCGAATCCGTTCCGACGCCCGAGGGCGACGACGCACACGGCCACGCGCACGGCAAGAGCGCGCACGGCGGTGACGGCCACCACGACCACGAGGGCGAGACCGCTCACCACGGAAGTGAGTCGAACAATGCCGGAGACGGCGACGGGGACGCGCTGCGTGAGGAACTCGCGGACCTCGACGTGTACGCCGGGAAGCCGCACGGCGAGGACGTGTACGCCGTCGGCCTCTACTCCGACGCCGACCTGGACGAACTCGAATCCGCGGTCGACGAACTCGCGGAGAGCTTCGACCACTACGACACCCACGTCCAAACCACCGTCTACGAACCCACGACCGAGGGTTCGGCCGCCGTCGTCTCCCTCTGGGACACCCAGAGCGCCGCCGACACCGCCGCCGGCTTCCTCAACGACCTCCCCGGTATCACCGACAAGGTCGCCGAATCCGACGACGGCTGGGGCACCATGGGCATGTTCTACACCGTCAAACCCGAACACAGAGACGACTTCGTGGAGAAGTTCGACGCCGTCGGCGACGCCCTCGCCGGTATCGACGGCCACCGCCAGACCCGCCTCCTCCAAGACACGAACGACGAAAACGCGTTCTTCATCGACTCCCGCTGGGACTCCCAGGAAGCCGCAACCGAGTTCTTCCGCAGCGACGCCTTCCGCGACACCGTCCAGTGGGGCCGCGACGTCCTCGCAGACCGACCCCGCCACGTATTTTTGGCGTGACTCACGCGCCGTAGGCGCGCTTTTTTGGTGCAGATTTTTTGGCCGAGCGGTGCGCCTCCGGCGCACCCGAGGCGAAAAAAGGTGCGTTGTGACGCCCTCGCAGACCGACCCCGCCACGTCTTCCTCGCGTAAATTTTTGCGAGCGGGGTTCGCGGAGCGAACCCCCGCTCGCAAAAAGTAACATAAAAAGGCCGCGCGCCGACGGCGCGCGGTCGGCGTCAGGACCGCACCGTTCCCCGGCCGCTCAGCACCGCGACGCTCCCGTTCCGTTCCCAGCCCGCTTCTGTGTCCTCTCGCTGGGGCGAACACGTTTTTCTGGAGGGCGTTCGTGGCGTCGCGTATGACCGGGAAGTACGAGGGGTTCGTGGCGTTTCTGGAGGAGCGCGTGGGGGATGGGTTGGAGATAGTGATGGAGTTCGACAGGGACTCCTACAGGATTCTATACGGAGAGGACGCCGCAGACGAGTACTTTGCGGGCGCCGAGGACCGGTCGGCGGAAGGCGTGTACGAGGAGGCGCTGTTCGAGGCGGAACAGGCGTACCTCGATAGCATGGCGTACGAACATACCACGTACGCGGACGTGATGGTGACGGACATCGGCGTCGGCTATCAGGTGTTCCTCTCGGAGAGACGGAGCGTGCTCATCTGGACGAACGGCGAGACGGACCTGAGCGTTCCGTCGTTCGTCGACGACTGCCGCGACCGTCTCCGAGAGTGCGGAGTGAAAGTGAAATAGCGCCACGATACGTCGGCGGAGTCACCGGGTTTCGACCGGAAACAAGGGGGTTCGGTGAAATCGAAAGCGTATAAGTGAGGTTAGTCCGCGAGCAGGCCGGCGTCACGGAGGTCAGGTCCCGGAAAGTTTCCTCGGCGGACACTGTCCGCCTCGAAAAGTTCCATAAAAGCGTCGTCGTTCAGTCCGCGAGCAGGCCGGCGTCACGGAGGTCGTCCCCGCCGACGCTCGTCCGGAAGTCAGCCGCCTCCATGCCGTCGAAGCGGTCGACACCGAAGTTCGACGTGTAGAGGTCGGCGACGCGTTCCTGCTCCTCGTCGCTGAGCGCGGGCGTGTCGGGCGCGGCCGCCCACTCCGTGATGTCCTTCTTCGAGCGGAACGTCGGCGTGACGGACGCGACCTCGTCGAAGGAGAGCAACCACTGAATCGACGCCTGGCCGAGCGTGCGCTCGCCCTCTCGTTCGAGGAATCGGAGTGCCTCCACTTTCTCCCAGCCGGTCTCGTACCACTCGTCCGGCCGGAACCCGCGGTGGTCGTCGTCCGCGAGTTCGGTGTCGGGCGTGACCTGTTCGTTCAGGATGCCGGAGGAGTGCGGGACGCGAGCGATGAGGGAGGTGTCCGAACCCGTCTCGCGGACGGTGTCGACGAAGTGCTGGTGGACGTCCTGCTCGAGGAGGTTCCCGACGTACTGGACGCCGTCGAACTCGTTCTCGATACCGAAGTCGCCCTCCGCGAGCCAGCCGATGGACGGCCCGAGCGCGATGCCGATAGCGTCCGTCAGGCCTTCCTCGCGGACTTCGTCGAGGACTTCGAGCACGTCCGGCGTCATCTCGGAGACGTTCGGATTGTGGAGCTGGAGGTACTCCACGCGCTCGACGCCGAGGCGGTCGAGGCTCTTCTCGATGGCCTCCCGGAGGTAGTCGGCGTCCATCTCCTTCGGGAGTTCGCCGTGGCCGGCCTGCGGGTTGTTGTAGAAGTCGTAGCCGATCTTCGTCGCGAGCGTCACCTCGTCCCGGTAGGGCGCGAGGAAGTCCCCGAGGTACTCCTCGCTCTGCCCGTGCCCGTAGACGTCGCCCGTGTCGAAGTACGTGATGCCCTGTTCGACGGCGTGTTCGACCATCTCGCGCTGGTCGTCCTCGTCGCGGTCACCCCACCAGTCGGTGCCGACGACCCACGCGCCGAACCCGACTTCGCTCACCTCAACGCCGGAGTTACCGAGTTCGCGGTGCTGCATGTGTGAGCGTACTGCCGGCGGCCACTTAGCGGGTGCGGTTCCTCCCACGCGCCGGGAACAAGCGCGACCGAGCGGACGACGCCGTGGTGGGGCCGCGAAGCCGTGGTGGAGTAACGGCAGGCGGCGTCGGGACGGAAACCCCTATCAACGTCCCACTCGACGCTCAGAGTATGACGAAACGCCACGTCTCCCTCCCAGACGACGCGGAGGCGACGCTCCGCGACTTCGTGGGTGAGGTGGACGACCGGCTCTCGACGGAGGACACCTACGAGGTCGTCGAGGACGTGCTCGTGGACCTGAACGGCGACCGGGAGGCCTACGAGGCCTGGCAGAACGGGAACACCGTCTCCAGCGTCGAGGAGGCCCGCCTGCAGTCCTACGACCCGCGGAACGCCACCCTGGAGTCCGAGTACTACGCTGAGAAGGACGAGGAGAAGTTCGCGGAGTCGAAGCCGCTGCAGTGGCTGTGGCGGCAGTTCGACAACACGCCTGTCGCGGACAACGTCGACTTCGCGCTGGAGTTCCGGCAGATGCTCGCCCGCCACCTGTTCGCGGACGCCGGCGAGGGATTGCGCATCTTCAAGGGCGTCTCGATGACGTACGGCCACAACATCGAACTCGGGGACAACGTCGTCATCCACGACGACGTGCACCTCGACGACCGCGGCGAACTCGACATCGGCGACCGCGTGAGCCTCAGCGACGGCGCGCACGTCTACACGCACGACCACGACGTGGTCGACCAGACCGAGGTGACGAACTACCGCACGACCATCGAGGACGACGCGCGCGTGACGCAGGGCGCGCTCGTTCGCGCGGGTGTCACCGTCGGCGAGAACAGCCTCGTCGGGTCGCGTGCGGTCGTCCAGCAGGACGTGCCCGCGCACCACGTCGCCGTTGGGATGCCCGCGCGGAGCGTGCGCGTCAAACCCGGATTCGAGGGCGACGCGATTCCCGTCGAGGACGCCGAGTCGGCGGCGGGCGACCGCGAGGACCGCCGCATCCCGTACACGCTCCCCGACGACTTCGAGGGGTTCGACGAGTTCCAGCGAGACATCTGATGGACGCGCTCGCCATCAACGTCGCCGCGAACACGAACCAACCCGGCTTCCGCGGCCCGATCCACGAGGACGGCCGGTTCGAGTACGTCCCTATCCCGGAATCCGAACCCACGCGGGAAGCGGTGCCGACGTACGGCGAGCTCGAACTCGACATCGACACGCCCGACGACACGCCGGTCCACCTCGACCCGACGTTCGCGGAGTACCCGACGTGCGACGCGTACACGTACGGCGACCCGCACGGCGTGAAAGCCCGCCCGATCAGCGAACTCCGCGCGGGCGACCGCCTCTACTTCTACGCCACGCTCACCAGTCACGGCGACGGCCCCGAACCCTGGGTGACGCCCGACTGGGGCGCGTACCTCATCGGGGAGTTCACGCTCGCACGCGACCCACTCACCGAGGAACCCGCGTCGTTCCCGTGGAACGCCCACCTCGCCCGCGAGGAGTTCGACGCCGCCGTGCTCGTCGAGGGAACCGACGAGAGCCGACTGTACGACACCGCCGTCCCCCTGAGTGGTGAGCGCGGCGTCGACGCGAACCGCGTCGTCACCGACTACTCCGAAGACTCCGGGAAGGGGCCGTGGTGGCGACGCCCGCTCCGCTTCGACGCCGAGGGCGCACGCGACCTCCGTGAGTGGATAGCTCGTGCCACCTATCCGCCGGTTCGCTAACGTTTACCTCGCTTCCGCGAGACGTCCCGGTGTGCTCGAACTCTACCAGTCCGAAGGCTGCCCGCACTGTGCGAAAGTCCGCGAGAAACTCAGCGAACTCGGCGTCTCCTACGTCATCCACAACCCCCGGCTCCCCGGCGGCATGGGCGGCGACGTGACCAACGAAACCACGTACGACGAACTCACGGCCGGCGGCGAAGACCAGATTCCCTACCTCGTCGACACCGCCCGCGAGGAGACGCTCTACGAGAGCGACGACATCGTCGACTACCTCGACGAACACTACTGAAGAACGCCCTCGGCGCGCTCCGCGCGCCTCGCCCGTTTCAGTTCCGCCAGACTGCACGTGTCGGAGTGCGTGACCGGCGAAAGCATGAGGAGGCCGGGGCCTCCTAAGACGAAGTGTGCAATATCGACGCCAGCGCACCGCCGCCCTCCTGTTCGTTCTCGCGGGGGTCGCCGCGAGCGCGGTCGTCTACCCCGACCTTCCGCGGGAGATGGCGACGCACTGGAACGCGAGCGGCGACGTCGACGGCACGATGTCGCGGACCGTGGGCGCGTTCGTTCTCCCCGCCATCACTGCGCTCGTCGTCGGCGTGATGCTCGTCGCGCCGAGTATCGACCCGCGAAAAGACCACTACGAGGCGTTCCGCGGCGTCTACGAGGGGTTCGTCGCCGGGACCGCGGGCTTTCTGACGTACGTCCACGCGATAACGCTCGCGTGGAACCTCGGCTACGAGATTCCGATCGGACAAGCGCTCACGCCCGCGTTAGCCGTACTCCTCTACGCCTGCGGCGTCCTCCTCGAACGGGCGGAACCGAACTGGTTCGTCGGCATCCGTACCCCGTGGACGCTCAGCGACGACGACGTCTGGCGCGAAACCAACGAGCGCGGCGCGCTCGCGTTCAAACTCGCGGCCGTTCTCGCGCTCGGCGGCCTCCTCCTCCCGGCCTACGCCATCGTCTTCGTACTCGTCCCGACCCTGCTCGCCGCCGGCTACACCGTCGCGTACTCCTTCCTCGCATACCGCCGCAAGGAAGCGTGAAGCGCTACGTTCAAGTGTCGGAACCGGTAATTCGGAAGCGAGCGCGCTGGTGTTGAGCGGACTCGTCCGCGATGCACGGGGCGCGACCGAAGCGCGCGCTGGTGGTCTAGTGGTAGGACATGAGCTTCCCAAGCTCATAGCCCGGGTTCAATTCCCGGCCAGCGCATGGCTGTTCCACAAACCGCGAAGCAGTTGCGCTGTCGCGTGCTGCACGAGAACTCGGGGGGTGTCGTGTTCTCGGTGACTGTGGGTGTGGGAAGTGGACAGCCGTCCACGATTTTGCGGGTGGCGAGTGGCTTTTTGTCGGGTGCGTGGGAACGATACGTATGGTCGAGGACGTCATCGAGCCGATGGACCTCCGGTTCTCGGAGGACGAACTGGAGGAGCGCCGCGAACACATCACGTCGTTCATTTCCGAAACCGTGGCGGCGGCGAACGCGGACGGCGTCGTGCTCGGATTGTCCGGCGGTATCGATAGCACGACGGTCGCGCATCTCGCGGTCGAAGAGCTGGGTGCGGACGCCGTGCACGGGCTGGTGTTGCCGGCGTCGGTGTCGAGCGAGGAGAACATGAGCGACGCGGAGCGCGTCGCGCAGATGCTCGAAATCGAGTACGACGTCATCGAAATCGACCCCGTGGTGGACGTGCTGACCGACGCGTACCCCGAGGCCGAGGCGGACCAGCTCGCGGTCGGGAACGCTCGCGCTCGGGTGCGTGGCGTGCTGAACTACATGGTCGCGAACCACGAGTCCCGGGTCGTCTTGGGGACGGGGAATCGCGCGGAGGCGATGGTGGGGTACTTCACGAAGTACGGCGACCAGGCGGTGGACTGCAACCCCATCGGGAACCTCTACAAGCAGCAGGTGCGTCAGCTCGCGAGCGCGCTCGGCGTGCCCGACGATCTCGTGGAGAAGACGCCGACGGCGGAACTCTGGGCTGACCAGACCGACGAGGCGGAGATGGGGGTCGGATACGACACTCTGGACGCGGTGCTCGCGCTCCACATCGACGGCGACCTGTCGACGGCGGCGACGGCGCGCAACCTCGACATCGACGAGACAGTGGTGGAGACGGTACACGACCTCCACGAGGCGAGCGCGCACAAGCGCTCGATGCCGCCCGCGCCCGACCCGCTATAGGCCGTCCCGGGTTACAGGCCGTCTTCGAGGAGCGCGCCGAACGCCTCCTGTTCTCTCGCGTCCTGTTCCTCGCGGTCGTGCTGGTCCCGGAGGAGTCGTTTGAGGTAGTGAATCGCGTCAGGGTCGTTGCGCGCGAGTTCGTCCGCGACCGCGCGCGGCGTGTCGGTGACGCGGGAGACAAGTCCCATTTCTCGGGCGGTTTCGGCGTCGGCGGTGCGTCCGGAAAGCGAGAGGTCGAGCGCGTGCGCCTCCCCGACCGCGCGCGGGAGGCGTCGAGTACCACCCCACGCGCCGAAAATCCCCATCGAGACGCCGGGTTCCGCGAACGTCGCGTCCGGCGTCGCGACCCGCACGTCACAGGCGAGCGCGAGTTCCACGCCGCCGCCGCGTGCCGCGCCGTCCACGCCCGCGACGACCGCGGCCGCGGCGTCCTCAATGGCGTTCATCGCCGCCTGTCCGTGCTCGGCGAACTCGGGTGCGGACTCCCCGTCCAGCGTCCGCACGACATCGAGGTCCGCGCCCGCGCAGAACGCCGACCCCGCACCGTGGACGTACACCACCGACTGTTCGGCGTCCTGTACCGCGTCCGCGAGCGCGTCCAGTCCGTCCGACGTCAGCGCGTTCCGGCGGTCCGGCCGGTCCAGCGTCACCACCCGAACGCGGTCCTCGTCGCGAATCGAGAGCATACACGTCCTCCGAACAGCCACGGCAAGGAACTACCGCTCGCGACCGAACGCGACACCGCCGCCGATGGTTCGTTTCCAAAGGTCTTTGCCGCTCGCACCCCTTCTTTCGGGCGATGGACGAGGCCGAACTGGCGCGCACCGCGGCCCGCGAGGCAGTCGCGGACATCACACCGCGCGACCTCCGGGACGTCATCGACGACCTCCTCAGCGACGCCTCAATGGTCCCGGGCGCGCTCACCGTGCTGAGCGCCGACGCGCTCACCGGACCGACCGACGACGACGCCGTCGCGGAACGCGCCGCCGGCGTCCAACTCATCTACGAAGGCCTCCGACTCACCCGCCACCTCGTCGAAACCGAACCCTGGCAGCACGCCGACCCCGACACTGACCTCCCCGCCGACCTCGACGTGCTCGCCGCGGACATCCTCGTCGCCCGTGGCTTCCGCCTGCTCGCCCACACCGAAGCCGCGAGCGACGCCGTCGCCACCGTCCGCGAGTTCGGCCGGAACGAAACCGCCCGCCAGCACGACCGCGCGACCGACGCCCGCACCCTCGAAACCACCGTGTTCGAACTCGGCGTCGTCGCCGGCGCAACCGCCACCGGCAACGACACACCACTCGACCTCCGCCGGTACGCCATCGGCCTCGCGCGCTCTAACAGCCCGCCCCCGCTCGCGTCCGCCGACGACCTCCTCCCCGACACCATCGAGGACGTCCTCCAACGCGTCAGCACCCCCCGCGCCGACGACACCGCAAAACCCCGGTCCGCCACCGACCCGTAATCGAAGCCCTTTTAGATGAAACCCGACTACCAGAGAGTGCTTGCCTGGGTAGCTTAGCGGTAAAGCGCGTCCTTGGTAAGGACGAGACCCCGGATTCAAATTCCGGCCTAGGCTTCCGGTGTTTCACGGCTTCTCGCGTCATTTTACGATTCTCTATGGAGAGAATAAAATATGCGCAAGAAAGCCCGAAAACGCTACACGGCAACCCCGACGCCATCTTGCGATTTCGTTAGTTATCAGGACACTATAACGAACACCCCCGCGCAGTCACCCGATTCGGGGGTGAACCCGCGTGACTAACCGCCCCGACCCGCTCGACAACATCCCCAACGACCTCCCCGATGACGGGGACGACCTCGGGAGTCCACCCGCGCCCGAACCCGTGGAGTTCAACTTCCCGCTCGTCAGCGAACGCTCCGAAGCAGACCTCGAAGGCTTCGGGCTGAATATGGTGGACGACTACCGCGACTTCAAAGAGGAAGTGCTGACGTGGCTGGCTACCTACGGCAAGCATCCAGAGAAAGGTGAAGGGCTGTCGAAGACGACCCTCAAGAGTACACACTACAAGCTGGAAACGGTGTTCCGCTGGCTCTGGAAGTACGAAGACAAGTACACCACGGAGTTCACGCCCGAACACGCAGACCGCTTCATCGACCTCCTGAACCAGACGGACTCGATGATAGACTCTACCGTCCTCCATCACGCGAAGGACATCAAGCGGTTCTTCAAGTTCACCAACCATGTCTACGGGACGGACTACGAGTGGGAGCCGAAGCCGCAACTGAGTCAGTCGAACGGTGACGAACGCGCGTACCTTCGCCGGGCCGCATTCCAACCCCTGTACGAAGCCGCGCTCGATTACGGCTCGATGAAAAGCTACCACACCGATATGTCCTCGGAGGAACGCGAGCGGTTGAAGCTCTACCTGTCGCAACGGTTCGGCGTTCCGAAGGAGAAGGTCGGGCCGGAAGACTTCAAGAAGGCGAACTCGTGGAAGATTCCCTCGATGATTGCGGTGACACTCGACACCGGACTTCGACCCATCGAGGTGGGGCGAGCAAAGGTGTCGTGGGTGAATCTCAAAGACAACGAACTCAACGTCCCGAAGGAGGAGTCCACGAAGAACGAGGGGCATTGGAACTGTTCGTTGAAGAAGCGAACCGCGACGGTGCTGGAACGCTGGTTAGACGAACGCGCGTCCTACGATAAGTACGCCGACCGCGACGAACTCTGGTTGACGAAGCGCGGGACGCAGTACGGAAAGGACTCGTGTAACTACCTGCTGGACACACTCATCGAGCGGGGGAACGTCCCGATACCGGCTCACCAGAATATCTCGTGGTACGCGATACGGCACGGGGTCGCCACATATTGGGCGAATCACGTCGGGCCGCATCACGCGAAGGAACAGCTCCGGCACAAGAGCATCAACACGACGATGAAGTACCTCCACTCGGACGCGGAGACGCGGAACGACGCCGTCGAACAAATCTGGTAGTGAGTCGTCGTCACGGGTGACTCCGTGACGGCGGAGGAGCTATCGGGGTTCACCTTCATCGAGGGGGGTATCGCGGGCGGGTGGAGTACGATTTCGAGCCGGAGTCATATTTCTGGCCCTCATCGGAATTTAGCTGATGCTTCGAGGGACTCCCTCGTAAGACTTAACGCGCCGACTCTAAGACTTAGGTAATAAGTTTGATAAGTTATATGGTGGTGCAACCCTTACGAGGATACAAGCGACTTTCTTCAGGCCCATGGCGACGCACACTCCCCCCGATTCAGGTGACGACGAGAGGACGATAACATCCGACTTCGAGCCGGTACTCGATTTGGATGACGACTGGTGGGTCTCCTACGAGAAGACCTACGGCCTCTATTGTCGGTACGAGGGAGACGGATGGGGTGACGACAATCTCGAACTGGCGAGCGTCGAATGGCCACACGAGTTCGAGCGCCGGGGATTCTACGACGCGCGTAGCCACCCATACCTCCTCTACGAACGGGAGTCAGACGACCACGACTACTGCGCGCATCTCGTACAGGGTGGGACGACAATCTGTCACTTTGACGTGGCTGTCCCGACCTCAACGGTCGTGACGGGCGAGAAGCGCTGTAGTATCATCCCGCGCGAGGTTTCCCATCCATCGTTCGACCAACTCACTCCGCTTTCGGAGGTTCCGGAGGAGTGGTGGGAGTCCGTCAACCTCTGCTCGGGGTGCGCACGCCTATCACGGGCTGGAGGTCTTCTTCCGGGCCACCTCACAGATTCATAACGAGCGGAGTTTCGATTCATCGAGCGGGGGAATCGCGGGCGAGTGGATTCCGTCCCTCCCGAGCGAGAGTTGCGAGCTTGTCCCGTGGGACAACAGCTACGTCTGCTCGCCCAAGACCTCCGCTGGAACGGGGTACAAGTGACCTTCATCGAGAGGATTGACGCCGTCGGAGACAGCCCGAAGCGGTTCAACGCATCGAGGGTGTCCATTCCAACCCGATTTCTCACCTATTCCCCTCGGAGTTGCGTGGTCAAAACACCGTTCCAGATTTTGATTTCGTATCCCCCTCGATGCGGTGAACTGCGAAGTTCGAAATCGTGCGAACAGAACCGCATACGCCAACAGAAACGGTTAATATGGATGTTCGCGTCTATAAGAGTGAAGGCAGTTGGCTGGTTCTCTGGTGGCTTCACGGCGAGCCCGTTCTCCACACCACAGTACGCCGCAGAACTGAGCTACTGCCACGGAGCAACTTATGTCAACCACTACTGCATCTACCTCTGGAGCGCCGAGCTACGACCTGAATCTACCCCCGAACCCGCTGGACAATTTCACAACGGCGGAGCGTCGAGCGCACGAACAGACGTTGAACACACCGAATCGAACCACGGTCGGGCCATTCAAGGGACGCGAAACACGGGATTATCCGTGGAACAAGCTTGACAGGCACAATCGGGATACTTGGTGGAAATACCGTGAAGATGTGACCCAATGGCAGAGCTACGACGCTCAGTACAAGATTGGGATGGTATCCGCGTTCGGCCTTCAACTCGGGATGAGTAATCTCTTGATTCAAAAATCAATCAACTGTCTTATGGAAATTGATGTGCCGAAGCTCGGCCTCAATCTCGAAGAAGTGGCATTCTGCGTGTGCGGGGTCGTGGTCAACGAGAACGCTGAGGAGAGATACCGTGACGATGGCGAGAAACCGTTTCGGGACGAAAAAGAACCGCTCTACAACCCATACAGAAAGGATGAGAACAACCCGGAGGAGTATGTTCAACTGGCGAATCGAATCATCGAGCGGTTTGAACGCGCCTCGATGAAACGAATACGGTCGTGCTGGCAGAAGTTGACGCAGACTGACCCACCCGAACGAAAGGCACAGCATTGGCGACCAGCGGTGAAGAACGACCCACTCGTCCCGCTTAATCCACCCGCAGTACGCCAACACTTTACAGATGATGAACTCCGGGCATAGCCGCTTCCCCACCCCCCTATATAAATCCTTGAACACTATATGGGGTAAGAGTGGTGTTCTACTGGTGAAGTACATCAGTAGTAGCAACCCTATGGTTCGACTCTGTGTCTCTGTTAACCACTTGTAGGTAGCAGAAGTTGACGAAAACCCCTCGATGAAGTGAAACAAAGAGAGTCAAACACACAGAGTAAATCTCGGAGATAGAAATCTACCAGCCACGAGTATCGACCGCGTTCCGTACCCCTACGTTTATCACCATTTCCGAACCAGAATCGAGTAACCGACGCCGGATTCATCAATGTCCTCCGACTCATCATCTGTTCCCACCGAGTTCGTCGCCGACGCCTTCGAGACGACCGTCACCGACGACGAAGCAGACCGCTTCATCCAGACGATTGATGATGCCGTCTCGAACCTCCGCGACCAGATAGACGACGACACCCTCGAACGTATCCTCCGGGCCGACGCCGGCTCCTACCAGCTCAAGAGCGGAATGACCAAGGACGGCCTCCAACCCGAATCATTCACCCAAGACGCCGTCATCAATCCCCTGCTCGATGCGTTGGGACACGAGTATTCGACCGAAGCCGGCGGACTCTCCGGCGGCCAAACACAAGTTGCGGACTACACCGTCTCTCTCCGCGACCACCCCGAAATCGACTCTACCCGCCTGCTCATCGAAGCCGAACCCATCAACAAAGACCTCGATAGCCGCAAGCACGGCGTCGGCCAAGTGCGGGACTGGCTCAGTCAACGCGAGTTCGAGTCCGACTTCGGGTTTGCTACTGACGGCCTCCGGTGGGTGTTCGTCCGGTACGACCCCGACGCCTACACGCTCAACGTCATCGAGGAGGTTGACCTACAGCCCGTTTTTCTCGCGCTGTTCGAGAATCAGGTCGGCAAACGCGACGACCCCACGGACGCTCTCTTCGATGCCGACCGCGACCGCGTCGTTCGACTCATCCGTACCTTCGAGTACGAGAACTTCGTCTCCATCGCGGGGGACGCCCGCCGCGTCATCAAGGAGACGAAGGAGGAAATCACGGACGAGTTCTACGACGACTACATTCGGTACGTCTTCGGCATCGTCAGCGACGACGAGGAGACCGCCCGTTCACTCGTCGGTGACGGCGTCGTCGTTCCTGAGGCGGCGACCGAGGAGAACGCTCGGCTCTTCGCGGTCGAACTGATGAACCGGCTCGTCTTTATCAAGTTCCTCGAAGACAAGGCGCTCGTCGAACCCGACCTCCTCAGTACGCTCAAGGACACCTACGAGAACGGGATGTACGCAGGGTCGTTCTACGAGTCGTTCTGTCAACCGCTGTTCTACGACGTGATGAACAACAAGCCGGACGACCGTCCCGAAGAGGTACAGAACATCGACCTCTTCGAGAACATCCCGTACCTCAACGGCGGTCTGTTCCGACCCACGATTAGCGGGGACGACTTCGAGGAAGCAGACTTCGACGTGCGGAACTCGGTGCTGTTCTCCATCATCGACCTCTTGGAGCGATACAGTTTCTCTGCCGAGGGTGCGCCGACCGACCTCGACCCGAGCGTTCTCGGCAACGTCTTCGAGAAGACAATCAACTACGTCACAAGCGACAACGCGGACACGAACAAGGAACTCGGAGCGTACTACACGCCGAGCGAGATAACGCGGTTCTCCGCCGAAGAGACTGTCCGCCCGGCTCTACTTGACCGCTTCCAGACGTATCTGGTCGAGGAGCGTGATTGGCCCGAGCCGGAGGTAGAGAAACACGATTCTGTGTACGGACTAATTGAGGATTTGCCGGAGAGCGAGAACCTCCTACTCTCCCTTCTGGACGAGGTTGACGAGTTCCGCGTCGTAGACCCTGCGTGTGGGAGTGGTCACTTTCTCACCTCCGTTCTTGAAGAAATTGTCAATATCCGGAAGGCCCTCTTTGCGCAGATGGAGTCCTACCCCGACGAGTACCGGCTGAAGAAGACGACCGTACTCAACAACATCTATGGGGTTGACCTGATGGGGCCGGCAGTCGAAATAGCGAAGCTTCGATGCTGGCTGTCCGTGATTTCGGAACTGGAAACGGAGAACGTGGACGACCTCGCGCAGGACGACGCGCTCGCCCTCCCCAATATTGCGTTCAATCTACGGGAGGGGAACAGCCTCATCGGGTACACGGGCTTCCCTGAGACGAACGGCGACGACCAGTACCGGCTCGGGAGTTTTAGCGGGGACAGTGTCCGCGACCGCTATCAGGATATTATCGAGGAAATCGAGAAGCACGAGAAAGCCATCGACAGCGAGATGGCGGAGAAACACCGCCGCCGCGCCTTCGAGAAATTGCGAGACGCTCGGGAGGGGTTGATTGACGACATTCACGCGGACTTCGTGGAGGCCGGTATCAAGGATATTACGTCTGAAGAGGTTGCAGAACTGGAGCCGTTCAATTGGGTTCTTGAGTTCGCCGAGGTGTACGCAGAAGGAGGGTTCGACGTTATTGTTGGAAATCCTCCGTGGGATGTTCTTAGTGCCAGTATTGATGATTTCTTCACCCGGTACGAGCCACAATTCAGAACCTTCTCACAAGACCGAAAACAGGAGTTAAAAGACGAACTGTTGGAGGATGACTCGATACGCGAAGGTTGGGAACAGTATCAGCGCCAAGTCCAACTCCTTTCGGACTACTTCAAGGATAGCGACGAGTATGAACTTCAGACCCCAACTGTAGCCGGGGATACGGCAACCTACAAAAACGACCTCTCAAAACTATTCTTTGAGCGGGTGTTCCGAATCGCCGACGATGGGGGCTATGTCGCGCAGGTGCTTCCCGGTGCGATATTCAACGGGCAGAGTTCCAAAGACCTCCGTATGCAGATGCTCAACGAGGCCGAACTGGATGCCCTCGTTGAGTTCGAGAATAAAGGGATTTTCAAGGGGATTGATGACCGGTACCGATTCGGGATAGTCGCCTTCGAGAATGGAGGGTACACGGAGGAACTGAAAGGCATATTCGACCAGCGCGATACGGCCGTTCTTCAGAACTTCGAGGAGCAGGCAGTACGAATCCCGCGTCGGGTGTTAGAAGACTATTCTCCTGAGGCCAGAATCTTTCCTGTAGTCACCTCGCAGGACGAAGTTGATGTGTTGAATCAGATTCTCACTTTCCCTTCCTTAGGAGACGATATTGGTGGGGCGTGGAAGGCGAATCCACTCCCTGAAGAATTGAACAAGACCCGAGACTCGGACAGGTTCATCCACGATAAAGATAAGGCGGACTACCCTATTTACACCGGCGAGAACATCCACCAATTCCACTACAACGACACGGTAGAACCCGGAATTGAGGAACTATCCTTTTGGAGTGTGGCAGAGGAACGGAACCCCGAGAAGAGCGCGAAACGGCGGGTGCGAGAGAAGCGATTCAACAAGGGCGAACCGAAGAAGCCCATTTATACTGCCTTCGGGGGAGAGGATTCCAGCAAGTCACAGAAGCAGTTCGTCAACGACCTACTCGAAGACCACAGAGGACAGCCCCTTTCGGAAGATGACGTTCTTTTGGATTGCACAGAGTATCGAATCGCATACCGTGACGTTGCACGGACAACAGATGAGAGGACGTTAATAGCGACCGTTCTCCCCAAAGGCGCACCAGTTGTCCATACTGTACAGACTCTCAGGCCGTACTCTATTGAACCAACAGAGGATGACTTGAACCATACTCCACTCCATAGTGCCTACCAGAGGGTCTTTTCCGACAGAGAACTTTTCTGTGCCGTTGGGCTTCTCAACAGTCTTCCGTTCGATTTCCTTATGCGAACCAAGGTGGACAGCCATATTGTCAAATATAAGTTCACAGAGTCGCAAGCCCCGCGCCTAACCGAGGGCGACGAGTGGTTTGACTACATCTCGACTCGGGCCGCTCGGCTCAACTGCTACGGGGAGGAGTTTGAGGAGATGCGTGACCGACTCAGTGGTATCGAGCCGGCGACCGAGATGGACGAACGCCGCGAGATACAGGCCGAACTTGACGCCGCCGCGTTCCACGCCTACAGTCTTGACCGCGAGCAAACGGCGTTCGTACTGGACGACTTCCACCGCGTCCAGAACCCCCGCCTGATGGACGAGGACTACTTCGAGACAGTGTTAGAGAAGTACGACGACCTCGCGTAAGACCTACTCGGGGAGTTCCTTTTTCCCGTCTCTCACGCACGGCCAACACGGGAAGTGGTCGGAGAGTTCCGCACAGTCACACTCCTCGCGTTCCTCCGCATCGAGGGGTGGGGACTCCCCGCCGATTCCCTCGGTCGTTGCCCCGCCGTCTGCCCGGAGCTTGTCCGAAAGCGTCGATGCGTTCGACCGCTCGGGGTTCCCGCTCGGCGTCGGGTAGTTCACGGCGGCTTCGAGGACGACCGGGCCGCCGACCGTGGCGAGCGCGACTTTGTGCTTACAGTCGTACTCCTCGTTGTACTTGTCTGCCGGGCACTCACACTCCGCCGGAACGAGGACGCCGTCGCGGGCTTCGACGCCGACGAGATACGAGTGGTCGGCCTTCTCGAAGCCGTAGGAGGCGTTGGTCACGCGAACCAGATACGGGGCTTCGACCGCGAACTCCCACGATTCCCACGAGACGCGCTTCGACGTTTTCGAGCCGAAGTTCAGGTATTCAACAGCGTTGCGCTTATCTTCCGCAGGGGCATTAGCGTTCATTGCTTCTGTGTTCCAGAAGCGCGGTCGGTGTTCCAGCACCGGCCATTTCTGCGACGGCGACACCGCGCTTCGTACTCAGTAGTCTATCGGCCACTCTCTTAAAGACTCCCAAATACTACAACGTTGTAAATGATAGGAACTACTAACCCCTCGCACGCAGGAGACACTATATGGTCTTTCGCCGCGCCCTGATGACGAAACGAGAGCGCGAACTCATCGAGGGAGACGACGACGCCGACGACGACCTCCGGTATCAGGCAGTCTCCCGAGTTCGTCGGAAGATAGAGGACGAATTGACGACCGACGCGGAGATACTACGGGAACATCACCCGGAACTGTACAACGAACTACAGGACGCCGTCTGTTCCGAGAAGCCCGAGTAGTTCGACAATCAACGTACCAACTGCGGTATTCTCGAAGGTGTCTCTCCTACTGTGTATCTCCTATGCCACCTACTATAGGAGACATACTGTAGGTGAACTACTGAGTGTTCTACTGTTGTAGTGTACTGGTCTACTACAACCCCTCGATGCGGTTAGTCACAAGTAGTTAGACGGGAAGTGGTGAGACACCTACTGTATATACATAGTAGGAGGCCCCCGTTCCCCGCCGGCAGACGACCACCCGCCGAACCCCGACCACCGATACCCCACCCATTTCCCACCAGACGCCACAGCAAGCTCGCTACGGGATTCTTTTTTCGACCGAAGGGGAATCATCATCTCGAAGAACAAACGCCCCGAGAAAGCGCGAGAGAAGCCGCACGAATAATCGGCGTAAGATTGCCACAACCACCACGAAACCAACGACAATTGTCGAAACAAACACCCCGGTTAGAACATTCATCCGGACACCGCGCGCGAGTGTTAGTAAGTCGCTCCGAGAATTTTCCCGTCTGAGGTCAGGAAAATGGAGTTGCCGAACCCGCCGATTTCGAGGGGTTCAGAATCCCAGAAAACAGGGCGTATGGGCGCTATCCGGTGGACAAAGAAAACCGATGGACGGTAGTTCAGCCAAACAGTTCTTCGGCGTCGACCTTCGAGAGAGTAGCCACCTCGATGTGCTGAATCCCTCTTGGGATACGTCAATCACCTCTTTCACTATCGGAGTCTGTCTCCTCATTGGACTGGGTTTGGTGTTCACGTAGTTTATCGGCAAATCCACCAGTTGTACTCTCTTGTGATTCCCGGTTAGCTGGAGGTGATGAGGAATCACGCCCGATAGCGAAGATTCCAATTCCGCCGATAATGCCCAAAACACCTACGCCGATTGCTGGGCCTTTCATCGGATTAGCAGTAGTGACTGAGCCTGTAACGCAATCCTGCCCATATCCGGTGAAACTGTCCACGCAGGTTTCTGAGGTGTGTGTGGAGGTCGCCGGCATCGCAATACCAATCAGCAGGCCAATAATTCCGATGAGGAGAACCATTCCACCAAGTGCGGTGACACCTTGTGTATCAGTCATACTTAGGGCATCATCATTGAGGTCATCATCACACCAAAGAAGAGAGTAAACAGCATCATAACGACGAAGATGATGATGAATCGCTTACCCATCGTAGATTGAGCATCACCAAAACTCGCTGAGCTTGTCACCTCTTTCGATTGTTCTGGAGAAACATCCTTACTCATCTCTTCCAACAGGGTGTCAATATCATTATCCCTGAGGTTGTTCAGTATATCGAGAAATTCGGATTTTATGTCCTCAGGATTGGTTGCCATATCAATGGCAACTTCTTTTTCAACGTTAACTTCCACGACGGTTTTGCTCTCATTCTCCTGCATCTCAGGTATATCAACAGTTAGCCGAGCGCCGTTTCCACCCATAAGGGAGGCTTCCTGTTGCCCCACAATTCGCTGACCTTCGTCTGTGTAAGCGTCAATTGACGACATTCGTTCGATACTGGCCTTGATGACCGTTTTCGCATCTTCACGTGGATGTTCAAGAGCGATAGTTGTCATATTGTTAGTCGATTAATTCAGCCCACATATAACTTCTCACCATCCCCGCTGTATAGTGGTCTTCCCGATTGCCGACCTCGATTCACGGCGTTGGTTCCAACCCCCTCGATGCGGTGGGCCGCTCAAGACGACCACCGGAATCACGCATCCTTAGGCAAGAGTCGGGTTTCGGTCATTAGCCCGAAGTACACTTATAAATGAGCGCGGAGTATGACCGGGAAAGTGAGAGACGTGGTGGGGATTTGAGGCGGAAGCCGTGTAGCGTTTCCGGGTGATACTGGCACGACACGCCGGGGAGTACCCGTTAACTATATAAAAGTAAGTGTAGTGTTTTCTGACATAGAGAGTCAGAAGTGGGCGAAAGCCGGCAAAGGTAGCCTCTTTCCGCCGCTGAAAGCGGCGGGGTAAAGCGCGTCCTTGGTAAGGACGAGACCCCGGATTCAAATTCCGGCCTAGGCTCTCTGTGAAGAACAACGCGAAGCCAACGGCTTCGCGTCCGTGACGAACGCGAGCCGTCCCGATTTGAGCCAGTCAGGCGACCAGCGGGAGTCTGGCGCTGTTCAAATTCCGGCCTGGCTCTTCCTGAATTACACTCCGAGGCCGTCGGCTTCGCGTCCGTGACGCGGCTTCCGTAGCAGAATCAGTCAGGCGTTGGTCGGGCTTTGAAGGCTGACGCGGTGGGTGAGTGGAGGATGGTGACGCAGTGGCTCACGAATCCGGTCAGTTGTCGTGCTGCGTCCGGGTCGAGTGAGACTAAGACGCCTCGGTGGTCTTCTTCGGGAAAGTGGATGATGACGCCGGACTCGTGGACTTCGGTCGTCGCGGTCGTCTCTCCGAGTGTCTCGTAGTCTTCTTCTCTCACGAGTGCCCGCGCCTCTCGTGTTCGCTCGATGATTTCCGGGACGGTGTCTCGCAGGTGGTCAGTCGCGACGTCGTCGCGAACGTAGATGGTCTCCCAGTCGTCCGCTGTGTAGTAGAACATCGTCCGGTACGTGTCCCCCGCTCGTTCCTCGACAAAACGGTGTAATTGCCGATGCGCGTCCCCCATTGATGAGTGTTCACACGCCCCGTCAATTCACCTTTGGGGCCGCCTGCGTCTAACGTCGGACAAAACGCGTGCGGCGACGATTCGCGGAAATCAAAGGCGTGGTCGGGGTTAGCCGCCGAGGAAGCGCTGGCGGACTTCGGGGTCGTCGAGGAGGTCGCGTCCGGGGCCGTCGTAGGCGTTTTCGCCGTTGACGAGGACGTACCCGCGGTCGCAGCGGCGGAGGGCGGCTTTGGCGTTCTGTTCGACCATGAGGATGGCTGTGCCTGCGTCGTTGATGTCGTCGATGCGGTCGAACATCTCGTCGACGAGGTCGGGCGCGAGGCCCGCGGATGGCTCGTCGAGGAGGAGGAGGTCGGGGTCGGCCATGAGCGCGCAGCCCATGGCGAGCATCTGGCGTTGCCCGCCGGACATGGTGCCGGCGCGTTGCTGTTGGCGTTCTTCGAGGATCGGGAAGTGCTCGAAGACCTCGGCGAGGACGTCCTCGGGGACGGTGTCTTCGACGTAGACGCCCATTTCGAGGTTCTCGCGGACGGTGAGGCTCGTGAAGATGTTGTCGGACTGGGGGACGTAGGTGATGCCGCGGTCGATGAGTGCGGCGGTGTTCGCGGTGTGCACGTCGTCGCCCCGGAACCGAATCGTGCCGCCCATGTGAGTGGTGAGGCCGAACACGGACTTCATCGCCGTGGACTTCCCCGCGCCGTTCGGGCCGACGATGGTGACGTACTCGCCGTCGTCGACGTGGATGTCCACGTCGGAGAGTACCTGGAGGTCGCCGTAGCCCGCGTCGAGCTCGGTGATTTCGAGAAGCGGACTCGTCATTCGCCGTCACCTCCGTCGTCGGCGTCGCCGCCGAGGTAGGCGTCGATGACGCGGTCGTCGGACCGAACGTCCTCGGGGTCGCCGGCGGTGAGCACGCGGCCCTGATGCATGACGATGACTTCCTGGCAGTGTTCCATGATGACGTCGATGTCGTGTTCGATGAAGAGGAAGGAGTACCCCTCCGATTCGAGGTCTTGGAGGTGGTCGAGGATGCGGTTCTCCAGCGTGGGGTTGACGCCGGCGAGCGGTTCGTCGAGCAACACGAGGTCGGGGTCGGTGAGGAGCGCGCGGGCGAGTTCGAGGAGTTTGCGCTGCCCGCCGGAGAGCTCGCCCGCGGGCGTGTCGAGCACGTGGTCGATGTCGAAGCGCTCCGCCATCTCGACGGCGCGCTTCTGGGCGTTCCGTTCGTCCTGCTCGTAGCCGCTGCCGCGCGTCCACGTGTTCAGGAGGCTCTCGCCGCGCTGGTCGCGGGGCGCGAGCGCGAGGTTCTCCCGCACCGTCATCTCGGGGAGTTCGTGCGGAATCTGGAACGTCCGCACGAGCCCGCGGTCCGCGACCGTCGACGGCCGCATCCCCGTGATGTCGTTCCCCCTGAATTCGACGGTTCCCGCGTCGGGTGACAGGAAGCCCGTTATCACGTTGAACATCGTGGACTTCCCGGCGCCGTTCGGGCCGATGAGGCCCGTGATGCCTGGTTCGACGTCGAAGGACGCGCCGTCGAGCGCGGTGATGCCGCCGAAGCGCTTCTCAACGTCGTCGACGGAGAGAATCGGGTCAGTCACTTGACTCACCCCGTGGGCTGACGCCGGTGTCGTAGGTCTGCTCGCCGAGCAGTCCCTCCGAGCGGTAGTAGAGGATGACGATGAGGAGCGCGCCGATGAGCATCACGCGGAGCGCGGCGAGCTGGGTCGCGTACTCCGCGGGGAAGTAGTCGTCGAGGAACCGCGTGCCGGTGCGGAGCGTCCAGAACACGGCGGTTCCGAGAATCACGCCCTTGTTGTTCGCGGTGCCGCCGATGATGACCGCGGTGAAGGCGAAGAACGTGATTGAGGACGTGAACTGGCCGGGGTCGATGAAGCCGATGTGGGTCGCCCAGAGGCCGCCGGCGGCGGCGGCGAGCGCGGACCCGAACATCATGCTGTGAACCTTGTACTTGAAGGTCGGTTTCCCGAGCGCCTCGGGCACGTCCTCGTCCTCGCGGATGGAGCGGAGGACGCGGCCGTACGGACTGTTGACGGTGCGTTCGCACCACAGGTAGGCGAGCGCGACGAACGCGCCCGTGAGCAGGAGGATGAACCGACTGTAGGTGACCGCGCCGTTCGCGCCCGTCGTCGGGTCAAACAGCCAGACGAGGTTCACGACGACCGCGGCGGGGCTGTCGGTGACCGCGGGCATGACGAGGTACCAGAGCGCGAACACGAGCGCGGCGAACAGTGCGAGCGGCCGGCCGAACCCGCCCGCGACGCGGACGCCGCGGGAGACGGCGTACACGCCGGCCGCGATGACCGCCGCGCCGGCGGCGACGACCGCGCCGCCGCCGAGCGTCGTGACGCCGAACCCGACCACGGTCAGCACGACGCCCGCGACCGTGAACAGCGCGGCGTCACGCGAGACGGGGCGGACGTACCGCACGACCCGATACGCGACGTAGCCGAGCGCGAGCACGGACGGCAGGCCGAACACGACGAGGTTCACGGTGAAACTCCCGAGCGAGAGCGGGAACGCGCCGCCGAGCGGCTGGTAGACCTCGCGAACGCCGAACGGGCCGTTGAACAGCCATTCCTCGTCGTTCACGACCGAGTGCAGGATGGTCGCGACGCCGAGCGCGGTGATAGCGAGGTAGTCCTCGCGCAACCGCAACGTCGGCACGCCGACCAGGAGCGAGAGGAGGGCGGCGGCGGTCATCGCGACCGCGACGGCGAGCAGCCACCCGATGAAGCCGCCGAGCGGCAGGGCGGAGAGGAGTTCGGGGAGCGCGAACCCGCCGATTCCGGCGTAGTCGGCCGCGCCGGACGGCATCGCCACGACGACCGTGACGTACGCGCCGATCATGAAGTAGAGCACGTGCCCGAAGTCCACGAGGCCCGTGAAGCCGTACTTCACGTTCAGTCCGAGGCCGAACAGCGTGTAGACGCCGACCACGGTGAGGAGGCTGACGAGGAAGTCCGAGAGCGCCATCAGGCGTCACCCCACAGGCCCTCGGGTTTCACGAGGAGGACGACGACGAGGATGACGAACGCGATGGCGGTGCGGTAGGTCGCGAACTCCGTCGGCAGCAGGAAGACGCCGACGTCCATGCTGATGCCGATGAGCAGACCGCCGAGCGCCGCGCCGTACGGCGAGTCGATGCCGCCGACGATGACCGCGGCGAACACCGGCAACAGGAGCGAGAAGCCCATGTTGGGGTTAAGGCTGGACGAGTACCAGCCCAAGAGCGCGCCGGCGACGGCGGCGAGGACGGCGGCGAGCACCCAGACGACGAGCTGGACGCGGTCGATGTTGACGCCGCGGATGCGGGCGAGCGATTGGTCGTCGGCGGTCGCACGCATCGCGCGACCGGTCTTCGTGCGCTTGAGGACGTAGTTGATGCAGAACATGGTTGCGAGCATGACGGCGAGGATGAGGCCGTACTTCCGGCTGACGCCGACGCGCGTGCTGTACGCGGCGTCCGCGACGCCGAACGCGCCGCCGCGGAGCGCGAACGCGAGCGCGGCGGCGACGAGCGCGAATCCGGCGACACCCCAGATGCGGGGGTCGACGAAGTGGACCTCGTCGAACCCGGCGTCGCCGCGCCGCCATCGATAGACGGCGTAGCCCGCCGCGAAGGCGAGCGCGACGATGGCGACGAGCGCGGGCCACCCGTATCCCCACGCGTCGAGCGTCTGAATCGACCCCCGGACGCGCCGGGTGAGTTCGACAGCGAGGCCGTTCCCGGTGAGGTAGAGGTCGACGTTGAGGTTGACGCCGCTCGGCGTGTCGTACGTGACGTTCTTCGACCCGACGAGGAACAGCACGAGGTTCCTGAGTATCAGGGCGAGGCCGAGGGAGACGATGACCATCGTGATGAGGTCGGCGTCCTTCCCGCGGAACCGCCGGAAGACGGCGAACTCGTACGCGCTTCCGAAGACGCCCGCGGCGGCGATGCCGACGACGGCCGCGGCGGCGAACGGGAGCGCGACGAGGTTCGGGACGAGCGCGAGTTCGGCCGGGTTGTTGAGCGCGAGCACGAGGTACGCGCCGACGGTTATCATGTCGCCGTGCGCGAAGTTCGGGACGCCCGCGATGCTGTACACCAGTGAGAGGCCGAGCGCGCCGGCGGCGATGATGCCGCCGGTGACGAGGCCTTGCGCGAGCGCGTCGACGAGTCCGGCGCTCACCATGGCTGGCCTCCGTGAGTCGTGGAGCGTGTTGTCTGTGTCATCGTGTCTGTCTGGCTGCGAGTGACGCGGCGACGAGCAGGCCGGCGAGCACGCAGAACACCGCCGCGTACCCGCCGGTTCGCGCGCGAACGACGCCCGTGAGCGTGGGGAGGACGACGGCGGCGACGTTGCCCGCGGCGACGACGAACGCGAGCGCCGCGGTCTCCTGTGCGGTCGCGGCCGCCGCGAGGTTGTACACCGCGCCGAACGGCAGCGACACCGCTATCATCGCGACGAGCGGGCCGGCGAGCGCGACGAGGCGCGCGTCCACGAGCAGGCCGAGGAACGCGAGCGCGCCCACCAGCGTCGTGAGGGAGACGACTCGGGCGTCCGAGACGCCCCAGCGCGCGGAGACGACGCCGCCGACGGCGCGGCCGGCGGTCGCCGTGACGAGCACGACGGCGTTCAGCGGGCCGGTGACGCCGAGGTCGTCGAAGTACGACGTGATGAACGTCGAGAGCGTGATGTACGCGCCGATGGTGGCGACGTAGCAGAGCGCCGCGACGAGCACGACGCGGTTCGCGAGCACGGCCCGGAACCCCCCGGAGGCGGCCGTTCCTGCCGTGCGCGTGCCGTGGCGGTGCGGCCAGAGCATCGCGAGCGCGGGGAGCGCGAGCGGCGCGCCGAGCGCGTGCACGCCGAACCCGCCCGTCAGCGACACGACCGGTTCCGCGAGCAGGAAGCCGAACGCGCCGCCGAGCGTGAGCATCCCGCCGTAGACGCCCTGCTGGCGGGTGGCGGCGCGGCCCTCGTGGAGGCGCGCGACGTGCGTCGCGCCGATGCTGAGCAGCAGGCCGCCCGCGAGCCCCCAGAGCGCGCGCAGGACGAGCAGCGAGGCGAGAGACGGCGCGAAGTCCAGCGCGACCGCGAGCACGGCGTGCGCGACCACGAGGCCGACCAGGACTTGCGTGGTCGTCCAGCGCGACGCGAGACGGTCCGCGACCGCTTGCGCGAGCACGAACGAGAGCAGCGCGGCGCTCATCAGCAATCCGACGGTGGTGATGGTCGCGCCGTACCGCGCCGCGACGTACCCCGGGACGGCGGAGTACGTGAACGTCACGTACCCGACCGCGAACACCGCGACGTGCGGCGCGTACCGGAGGGAGCGCGGCGTCACTCACCGTCGCCCTCCGCGTGGTACTCGGCGGCGTAGTCGTCGGTTATCTTCCCGAGGCGGCGGTCGCGTTCGACGGCGTCCGGGTCGCGGTCCGATGGGTCGCCGTACCCGCCCGCGCCGGGCGTCCGGATGCTCACGAGCGTTCCCGGCGGGAGGTCGTGCACGGACTTCTGCGGGAGTTTCTCGCCCGCGTCGTCGTCCGTGTCGTCCGCGTCCGAGTCGAAGACGTACGCCGCGCCGGGTTCGCCGGGTTCGCCGCCGAGCAGACCGTAGGGCGCGTGCTGGTGGCGGTCCGCGAGCAGGCTGAACCGCGCCGTGTGCCCGCGGACTTCGATGTCGCGCCGGAGGCCGAGGCCGCCGCGGAACTCGCCCGCGCCGCCCGAGTCGGGGCGGTAGGCGTACCGCCGCACCCGGAGCGGGTAGGCGGTTTCGAGCACTTCCGCGGGCGTGTTCATCGTGTTGCTCATGTGGACGTGGACGCCGTCCATGCCGTCCTTGCCCTCGCGTGCGCCGAACCCGCCACCCTGTGTCTCGTAGAACGCGTACGGACTGTCGCTGCGCGGGTCGGTGCCGCCGAACGTGACGTTGTTCATCGTCCCCTGGCCCGCCGCCGTCACCCGTTCGGGGGCTTCGGTGGCGAACGCGCCGAGCACCACGTCGGTGACGCGCTGGCTGGTCTCAAGGTTCCCGCCGACGACCGCCGCCGGGGGTTCGGGGTTGACGATGCTTCCCTCGGGCGCGTCGATGGTGATTGGGCGATAGCAGCCGTGGTTCGGCGGGATGTCGGGGTCGGTCACGCACCGAATCGCGTAGTACGTCGCCGACGACGTGACCGCGAGCACGGCGTTCACCGGACCCTCGGTCTGCGGTGCGGTCCCCGAGAAGTCCACGGTGACCTCGTCCCCGGAGACGGTGACCGCCGCCTTCACGGGGAGGTCGGTGTTCCCGCGGCCGTCGTCGTCGAGCACGTCCTCGAAACTGTACGTGCCGTCGGGGAACGCCTCGATTTCGGCGCGCATCCGGCGTTCCGAGTAGTCCTTCACTTCACCGAACGCCTCCGCGAGGTCGTTCGCGCCGTGCTCCGCGACGAGTTCGTGCACGCGCTCTCTGGCCGTCTCGTTCGCGGCCTCCTGCGCGCGGATGTCGCCCCGGCGCTCGTCCGGCGTTCGGACGTTCGTCAGAATCATCTCCATCACGTCCTCGACGACCTCGCCGCCCGCGAACAGCTTCACGGGCGGAATCCGCAGGCCCTCCTGGTAGATTTCAGTGGAGTCCGCGGCCACCGACCCGGCGGTGCTTCCGCCCACGTCGGCGTGGTGCGCGCGGTTCGCCGCGTACGCCACGAGTTCGGGGTTCTCGCTCTCGGGGTCGGCGAATATCGGGGAGACCAAGGTGAGGTCGGGGAGGTGTGCGCCGCCCCGGAACGGATCGTTCAGGAGGACGGCGTCCCCGGGTTCGAGGTCGCCGCCGTACGCGTCCACCGCCGCGGCCACCGAGAACGGCATCGCGCCGAGGTGGACGGGCATGTTCTCCGCCTGGCTTATCATCTCGCCGTCCGCGTCGAACAGCGCGCACGAGCAGTCGCGGCGCTCCTTGATGTTCGGCGAGTAGCCGGTGCGGATGAGGTTCGCGTTCATCTCCTCCGCGATGGCGATACAGCCGTTCCGAATCACTTCCAGGGTGACCGAGTCGACCATCAGGCGTCACCTCCGGTCTCGACGATGAGGTTCGCGTCCGCGTCGACGGAGACGGTCTGGCCGGGATGGACGACCACGGTGGACTCGGGGCCTTCGACGACCGCCGGGCCGTCGAACGTCGCGTCCGTCGGCAGCCGCGTTCGGTCGTAAATCGTGGTGTCGTGAACCGTTCCGTCGTACGTCACGTCCCGGACCTCCCGAATCGCGTCCTCCACGCTCCCGTCCGTCCGGGGCGCGCTGAGGTCGGGCGTCTCCACGAGGCCGCGTGCCCGCAGGCGGAGCGTCACCAGTTCGACGGGTTCCTCGGGGTCGGCGTGGCCGTACCGGCGCTCGTGGCGCTCGTGGAACTCGCGTTCGACCGCAGCGAGCGCGTCCGCGTCGAGGTCGCCGTCGGGCAGCGGAACCGAAATCTCGAACGACTGGCCGACGTACCGAAGGTCGGCCGTGCGCTCGTACACCCGGTCCGACTCGGGGACTCCCTCGTTCGCGAGGCGGTCCGCGCCCTCCGCGTGGAGGTCGTCGAGGGCGTCCGCGATGGTGGCGGGCGTGACCTCGCTCCACTCGCGGACGCGGGAGACGCTGTAGTCGTAGAGCACGTCGCTGATGAGGAGGCCGAGCGCGGACAGCACGCCCGCGGTCCGCGGAACGATGACCTTCGGGATGTCGAGTTCCTCGGCGAGTCCGCACGCGTGCAGGGGGCCCGCGCCGCCGAACGCGACGAGCGCGAACTCACGGGGGTCGTAGCCGCGCTCGACGGAGACGACGCGGAGCGCGCGCGCCATGTTCGCGTTCGCGACGTCGAGCACGCCCTGCGCGGCCTCCGCGGCCCCCATGCCGAGTTCGTCGCCGAGTTCGGCCTCGAACGCGCGCTCCACGTCCGCGACCTCCACGTCGAGCTCGCCGGAGAGGAAGCGGTCGGGGTCCAGCCGTCCGAGGAGGAGGTGGGCGTCCGTTGTCGTCGGTTTCGTGCCGCCGCGGCCGTACGAGATGGGGCCGGGGTCCGCGCCCGCGGAGCGGGGGCCGACGCGGAGCGCGCCGCCGTTGTCCACCCACGCGATGGACCCGCCGCCGGAGCCGACGGTGTGGATGTCGATCATCGGGACGCCGACCGTGTAGTCCCCGACCTGTACGTCGGTGGAGACGAGCGGGTCGCCGCCCTCCACGAGGGATACGTCGCAGGACGTGCCGCCCATGTCCATCGTGATGACGTCCTCGACGCCCGCGCGCTCCGCGACGTACGTCGCGCCCTGCACGCCCCCGGCGGGCCCGGAGAGCAGGGTGTTGACGGGGCGGGTGCGGGCGGCGTCGGCGGTGATGAGGCCGCCGTTGGACTGCAGTATCTTCAGTTCCGCGCCGATGTCGTGGTCGCGGACGTGGCCTTCGAGGTTCCCGATGTAGTCGTCCATCACGGGTTTCAGCGCGGCGTTCAGCGACGTGGTGAGCGTGCGCTCGTACTCCCGAATCTCGGGGAGCACGTCGCTCGACAGCGAGAGCGACGCGTCGAGTTCCGCGTCGAGCAACTCGGCGACCCGGCGCTCGTGGCTGTCGTCCTCGAACGCGAACAACAGCGAGATGGCGACGGAGTCCACGCCGCGGTCGTCGAGGGTGCGCGCGAGGTCGCGGACCGCGTACTCGTCCAGGTCTTCGAGGACGCGTCCGCGCTCGTCGAGTCGCTCCGGCACCTCGAAGCGGCGGTCGCGCGGGACGATGGGCGCGGGTTTCTCCGCGTCGAAATCGTAGATGTCCGGCCGGTCCTGTCGGCCGATTTCGAGCACGTCCCGGAACCCTTCGGTGGTGACGAGCGCGGTGTCCGCCCACGTGCCTTCGAGGACTGCGTTCGTCGCCACCGTCGTGCCGTGACTGAGGAAGCCGACGTCGTCGAACGCGAACCCGGCGTTCTCCGCGCTCTTTTCGAGGCCGTTCACGACGCCCTTCTCGGGGTCGCTCGGCGTCGACGGCGTCTTCGTGACGTGGACCTCGCCGTCGCGGAGGCTGACGATGTCGGTGAAGGTGCCGCCGATGTCGACGCCGACCCGAACGTCGTCGTCGCTCACGGCTCCGCCCTCCCGTGCTGTGCGTGCGAGGCGACTATCGAATAGTGAGAGAGTGCGAACATGAAAACGGGGTGTGCGTTAGGTGAGGTCTTCCGCGGGGATGGTCTCTTGGTCGACGAACTCGCCGTCCTCGACCTGCACGATGACCATGTCGCTCGCCACGTCGCCGTTCGAATCGTAGTTCACGTTCCCGCTCGGTCCGCTGTAATCTATCTCGGTGTCGTCGTCGAGCAGGCTCACGCCGGACTCGAAGCCGTCGTACCCGACCGCCTCACCGGGCGGGGTGGCGACCGGGCGGAGCTGTTTCTTGACCTCGGGCGACTCCGGCGTGCCCGCGGCGTGCGCGGCGAGCGCCCACGAGATGAGCGCGTCGTAGGAGTTCCACGAGTACGGCGAGAACAACTGCGCGTCCGGATACGCGGAATTGTAGTCGCTCACGAAGTTCTCCGTCGCGCTCCCGCTCGGCGGTTTCGTGCGAACGCCGTACATCCCGTTCATCACGTCCGCGCCGACGTTGTTGATCACGTCGTCCGAGAGCAGGCTCGTGTGGAGGATCCAGTTCCCGCCGTAGCCCTCCTCCTCCCACTGGGAGAGAATCGTCGTCCCGGACTCGGGGTAGCCGGCGAACGCGACGAACTCGGGATCGTCCGCGAACAACTCGGAGAGGAGCTGCTGGTAGGAGGACTGCCCGGACTCGTACCCGACTTCGGCGGTGACCTCGCCGTCGAACGACGAGGAGAACACGTCCGCGAGCGCGGACCCGAAGTCGTTGTTGATGTAGAGGACGGCCGCCTTGCTGGCGTCGTTCTGCTCCGCGATCATCGCCATCACCTTCGCGACGAACCGGTCGTTCGTCCGAGTACGCCAGACGTAATCGTCGTCGTCGAGCGTGCTGATGACGGGCGACGAGGACGCGGGCGTGATGTGAACCGTCTCCTTCGGAATCGAGACGGACTGCGCGATACTGATGGTGACGCCGGACGACACCGCGCCGAACAGCGCGTTCACGCCCGTGGTGTCCACGAGTTTGTTCGCGGCGTTCACGCCCTCCGTCGAGGACGACGTGGAGTCCTCGAAGTGGAGTTCGAGTTCGCGGCCGAGCGGGCCGCCCGCGGCATTGATGTCCTCGCGCGCCATCCGGAGCGCGTTCTGCATCGGCGTGCCGAAGTCGCTGAGGTCCCCGCTGAACGGGATGACCGCGCCAACGTCGATGGTTCCGCTGCTGTTGTTCCCGCTGTTCTGGAGACTGTCGAGACAGCCCGCGAGTCCCGTCAGACCGGCGGCTCCGGCGGCGCCACCGAGACGCATTGCCCGGCGACGGGTCAGGCGGTCGGCGAACGAATCGTCGTCGTGTGCCATAGAGTACCACTGCCAAAGCACCCACTTAGTGGTACTTGTGAGGACTGCACACACCACGCACCGTTCGTGTGAACGGGTGCGAACCGAGTATGAGACGGTGCGAAGACAGTACGAAAACTGCTCGGACCGGCAGAGAAATGACCGTTCGTCCAGACTACTCCTCGACGAGCAGGACCTTCGCGACACCGGGATTGATCGTCACGTCGAACGGGAGCGGTTCGACGCTCCGCTCGATGAATCGCGTCATGAACCACCGGATATCCGCCGACGGGAAAACGATGTGGTAGGTGTTCTCCGTCGTCCGCCGAACCGTCAGAAACCCGCAGAGCGACAGCCACTCTAGGAGTTCGTCCAGCGAATCGAAGCGGTCCACGTACTCCTGCGCGTGATAATCCGAGACCTGGTCCGCGTCCGCGACGAACTCCGGCATCGGCTCCCCGTCCTCCTGAACGTGGTCGAGGAAACAGTGGAGGAAGTCGATGTCGAGCAGGACGTGCTCGCCCCCGGTGAGCATCTTGTAGTACTCCTCCAGTTTCTCCGAACTGTCCGTGCTCGCCGCCTCGTAGTTCGCGGCGTAGAACGTGAGCGCCCGCCGCACCAGTTCGCTCTGCGAACGGTCAGTCTTACTCGTAATCGTGTCGAGCGCCTCCCGGGCGTCCTCGTCGAGCGATACGGTCAACCGGTCTGAACTCATCGGTACGCCATACCACACCGAGGGGTTAAACTCCGTCGCTCACCCGAACACTCACGTACCCGGTCGGGAACAGCGGCCGTCGAACAGACTTAGGGTATGGGCGTCCTACAGCGAGTATGGACCGCCGAACGCTACTCGGGACGACCGCCGGCCTCGGTCTCGCGGGCCTCGCGGGCTGCTCGACGCTCGCGAAAGCCTCGGTCTCGCCGCCGGACGTACCCGCGGACGCGATGCAGAACGCGGGCTGGGAGCAGACCGATTCGAACCAACGCACGCTCATCGAGCAGTCGTACGGCCCGGTGACGTTCACCGCGAAGGGCTACACGACGACGTACACGGACAGCGCGCTGAACTCCCGGATACAGGACGCGACGCTCGGCCGGGTGTCGGGCCGACTCGCGCTGTTCTCCGCGACGCGCATCGACTTCAGTCCGGACGTCGCGGAGCTCCCGGGGGGCGTCGGCCGCGAGGAAGTGCTGAACGAAGTGGAGGCGAGCGCGCGCGAACAGTTCCGCGACCGCCTCACCGAGGCCGGACTGACGGACGTGCAGCGCGCCGGCACCGAGTGGTTCGACGTAGACACTGGGGAGTCCGCGAGCCTCACCAAGTACGAGGCCGCCTACGAGGTGCCGACGTTCGAGTTCCCCATCGAGAACGGCGACACCGTGACCATCGACGGCGGCACTCTTCCCGTTCGGGGCGACCTCGCGGTCTGGCACCACGGCGACTACGCGCTCGTCGCGGGCGGCGCGTGGGTCGACGAGAACTTCGCGCGCTCCGTGAGTCAGGACGTCTCCGAAGCGATCACCGTGTCGGTGGACGTGGACCTCGGCCTCGAACCCGAGACGTACCGAGAGGAAATCCACGGGTTCATGCGCCAGACGTCATGACGTGGCGGGAGCTGTTCGACGCCGCAGACCCGTACGCGGTCAGCGAGCCGGAGGTGCGCGCGGCGCTCGACGACCAGCGGGATGAGTGACGAGCCGGACCCCGCGACCGTCGTCGCGGACGCGGACGTGCTCGCCGCTGACCTGCTCTGTGGCGGCGCGGCGCGGGACGCGCTCGACCACGTGCGCGCGCACTCGTGGACGACGCTCGTCGTGAGCGACCCGCTGCTGGACGACGCCGAAGCGGTCATCACCGACCTCGCGGACGCCGACCTCGCGGACGCGTGGCGCGACCGAATCGGTGAACTCGGCGAGTTCGTCGAGCACCCCGAGGGCGACCATCCGGCGCTGGCGTGCGCGTACCACGGCGACGCCGCGCACCTCGTGACGTTCGACGACAGCCTCCGAACTGTGTCGGCGAACGCGTCGCTGAAGAAGTACGTGACGACGAGCGTGAAGTCCCCGGACGCGTTCGCCCGGCTGTTCGACCCCGAGCGACTCTACCCCGTCGTCGGGGACGGCGAGTACCCCGGCCCCGACCGCGACCCGCGGGCATAAGGCTACCACGGCGGCACATCGCGTCGGACGGGGAGCGTGCCGCCGGGTTTCGCGTCCTCCCCGTCCACGGGCGTTACTGCACGCCCGGTCTGGTCGCGGCTTCCCGTATGAATCCTCGGCAACCCCAGTTGGGGCGAAATAGCAAAACAGTCACGTATCTAAGTAGTCGAACATGCGGAGACGGCACCTTCTGTCCGCGACGCTCGGCGCACTCGGGCTCGCGGCCGGCTGTCTCAGCCGGGACCCGAATCCGACGGCGTGCGGGGAGCGATATCACCGCCTGGACGCGTTTTCGGGGGAGTTACGGGAGTCCGTGGCGGGAGTGGCGACTGACGACGAACAGCGATTCGCTGCAGTACGGCGACGAGGTACGAGTGACGCTGACTAACGAGAGCGCGCAGGAAGCGTACACGGGAATCGCGGCGAAGTACGACGTTCAGGAGCGGACCGAGGAGGGCTGGCGGTCGGTTCTCTGGATGGACGGGACGGTCGCGTTGACCGACCAGGCGCTCGTTCACGAACCGGGCGACGGCCTGACGTGGACGTTCACGGTCAGGGAGGAGACGATGGAGGGCGTCGAGGACGACTACCACATCTGCGACGGCGTTCGGCCGGGGCGCTACCGGTTCGCCTACTACGGCATTGGTGACGAGAGCGCCGCGATAACGACGCCGTTCGAAGTCGTCGCATAGCGGCGGGGTCTCGCGTCGCGTTTCAGTTCTCGGCGAGCCAGTCGGCGAGTTTGGCGAGCGCGCGGCCGCGGTGGCTGAGCGCGTTCTTCTTCTCGGTAGCCATCTCCGCGAACGTCTCGCCGTCGTGCTCGAAGATCGGGTCGTACCCGAACCCACCCGACCCGCGCGGCGCGACGACGGTTCCCGAAACCGCGCCGTCGAACGTCTCCACGGTGTCGCCATCGGCGTACGCGACCGTACAGCGGAAGGCGGCGCGGCGGTCGTCCAGCGATTGCGCGAGCGTCCAGACGCGGTCGATGCCGAGTGTGTCCTCAACGTAGGAAGAATACGGCCCGGGGAAGCCGTCGAGTTCCTCCACGAACATCCCGGCGTCGTCCACGATGACTGATTCGTCGCCGCCCGCGGCCTCGAACGCTTCCTCCGCGCCCGCGGCGGCGATGTCCGCGAGGCTGTCGCTCTGAATCTCCGTGTAGTCGTAGTCGAACTGCTCGACTGTCGTGATGTCAGCGAGGTACTCGCGGGCCTCCCGTACCTTCCCCGGGTTGGTCGTGACGAACTTCATACGCCTCCTGGACGGGCGGGGAGAAAAACGCCGTCGGTTACTCGTCCACGACGACCTCGACCGCCTCGTCCACGACGCCGTCCTCGCTCTCGTCGCCGGACTGCTGCTGGTAGAGGAGGACGCCGGCGACAGCGAGCACGACCCAGGACCGCCAGTTCGCGAGGTTCAGCGTGTACCCGATGCCGAACGGTTTCTCCACGAGCATCCCCTCGCCGGGCTGCCAGTACGCGGACAGGAGGTTGGAGAGCGACGGACGGTCGAAGTTGTACGGCACGCCGAACAGTTCGCCGGACGACGGTTTCTCAGACATACCACAGGATACGGAGAGGCGGACTAAATCAGTTTGGGGAGCGATAGCGGCCGCGGCCCAGAATCTCGTCGAGTTGGTCGAGAACGTCGGGGTCGCCGTGGTCGCGGTACGCGTCCTCCGTCGCGGCGAGGAGCGGGTCGGGGTCGGTGGCGGTGCCGGCGAGGCTCTGCTGGAACACGTGGACGTCCATCGCGTAGTCCTCCACGTCGTCCGTGTAGTACCCGAGGCCGAAGTCGATGAGATAGACACGGTCGCCGTCGGGAGTGGTCGCGACGCGCGCGTTCCGCGTGGTCGGGTCGCCGTGCACGAACCCGGCGTCGTGAATCGCGGCGAGGTGGCGCGCGGTCTCGCGAACGGTGTGCTCGGTGAGTGCGTCCCGGAGGTCGGCACGGCCGACGTGTTCGAGTTCGATGGTGCTCTCGGGCACGTCCACGTCGAACACGACGGGCGTGGGGACGCCGACGCGTCGCGCCTCGCTCGTCAGTCGGGCCTCCAGAACGGTTCGGTCGCGGCGGAGGCGAGCGTCGAGTGCGGCGTGCCGGTACGCTTTGGGCTGGCGGTGTTTCGTCACCGTGTCGCCGAGGGAGACGACGGCTTCCGCGCCCTGCACGTCCGCTGCGCCTGCTGGCTGGAGGACGCTCGTTTCGCGGTCGCGCCACGTGACGGGGACCTCGTCCGGTCGATAGTTCGAGTCCACCGCCGACTCCGCGATGGGAAGGGTGTCGCCGGCGTCGTACATTTTCGCGCCGAGCACGGCTATCATGCCGGCGTTGTCCCGGAGGAATCGGGGTCCGGGCGCGTAGAACTCCGCGCCGCGTTGCTCGCACATCGATTCGAGCATTCGGCGGAGGCGGGCGTTCTGGCCGACGCCGCCGCCGAGGACGAGTTCGTCGCGGCCGGTGAGGCCGAGCGCGCGCTCCGCGACCTCGGTGAGCATCCCGAACACGGTCTCTTCGAGGCCGCGGCAGACGTCGTCGACGGGCGTGCCGTCGTCCACCTCGTCCTTCGCCGCGGACATGATGCCGGAGAAGGAGAAGTCCATGCCCTTCACGACGTACGGGAGGTCGACGTACTCGCCCTGTTTCGCGTGTTCCTCGACTTTCGGGCCGCCGGGGTGGCTCCAGTCGAGGTGGCGCGTGAACTTATCGAGGGCGTTCCCGACGCCGGTGTCCATCGTCTCGCCGAGCACGCGGTATCGGCCGTTGTGGAAGCCGAGCACGTGCGCGTTCGCGCCCGAGGCGTTGAGGCAGACGGGCGCGTCGAACCCCGCGTAGTGCCGGCCGACTTCGAGGTGCGCGACCATGTGGTTCACGCCCACCAGCGGCACGTCGAGCGACTGCGCGAGCGACCGTGCGGCCGTCGCGACGATGCGGAGACACGGGCCGAGTCCGGGGCCGCGCGAGAACGCAACCGCGTCGATGGGGCCGTCGGCGGTGTCGAGCGCGTCCGCGACGACGCCGGGAATCGCGTCCCGCATATGTTCGGCGGCCTCGCGCGGATGAATACCGCCTTCCGCGGGCTGGTAGGCGTCCGAGTGAATCGTCACCGACCCGGCCGACGAGTCCTGCAGGTCGGTGGTCTCGTACACGGCCGCGCTCGCACACCACGCGGTTCCCTCGACGCCGAGAACGCGCATCGAAAACGAGTTACCTCAGTTCCACTCGGTGTACCCGCACTTCCCGCAGTGCTGGCGGTCACCGTGGTCCGCGAGGAACGTATCCCCGCAGCGGGGGCACTCTTCCTTCGTCAGCTCGCCGTCCTCGTAGTACTCGTTTCGCGCCATTACTCCTCACCCTCGGCTTCCGCGGCGTCCGCGCCGTCCTCGGACTCGGCGGAGATCTTGTTCCGGTCGAGCATGTAGTCCTGCTCGACGTCCACGGCCGACTCGGCGGAGTCGTACACTTTCGCGTACCCGACGGTCTTCCGCATCCCGAACTTCGTGTCGAGGCTGTGCACGACGACCTCGTCCGAGTTCTTGTCGAGCTGCGCCGCGAGACTGTCGCGAACGGAGAGACGGGAGGGAGACGCGTCCTCGTGAGTGATTTCGAACGAGACCTCGGTCCGGTGGAGCAGGGGGTTGTCGTCCTGCTCCAGAATGTCGATTTCCATGGTCAGTTGTCCCTCACTTGTCTCGGTTCGCTCAAAAGGATTTCGAAGCCCCCTACGAGTCCAGCAGCCGCCAGAACGCGTCCTCGGTCTCCAATAGTCCGAGAAGCTCCCGCACTTGCTCCTTGCGCTCGCTGTCCACGTTCACGAGCACCATTCCCTCGCCGGGCTGGCCGTACACCACGCTCGCGCCGACGGGCGCGGCGACGACGGCGGGGAGCGACGCGAGGTCCTCCTCGCCGTCGACGACGAGCAGCGTCGTCTCGTTGCGGCCGATGGCGGCGACGAGCGCCTCGACGAGGTCGTGAGAGAGCGTCCCCGGGTCGGACGCCGCGTGCACGTCCGTGTCCGCGTCCGGAAGCCCTTCGACGATTTCCTCGTCGACCGCCTCGCGCTCGGTCCGGCCGTCCACCACGGAGACGTGCGGCGTCGCTCCCGCGCGTTCGAGGTGATAGGTGACCACGTCGCCGACGGCGATAACGGGACTCCCGGCGTCCGCGAGCAAGGCCTGCGTGTCCGTGTAGATGCGGCCGAGCGGCTCTTTGAACTCCGCGCGCGCGGACTTCGGGAGTCGAGCGACCGTTCGGGGCACTATCGGACCTTGAGCGCGTACTCGCCCGCTTCCGTAACTTCCATCTTCTCAGCGATTTCGGACTGCTCGGGGTGCGTGATGACGACGTAGCCCGCCCAGTCCTCGGTGAGCGAGTTCGACCCGCAGTAGGGACACGTCTCCTCGTCCGGCTCCACGATGCGGTGGCAGTCGTGGCACGCCAGTCGGTTCGACGCCATCTACCGGCCCTCCTCTTCCTCGCGCTTCTCCTGCAGCCAGCCGTGCTTGCCCAGCCCGGGCTGCTTCGCCGTGAGCCCGATTTTGGACTCGCGGGGGTTGCGCTCGTCGATGCTCTTCGTGACGATGCGCGCCCGAACGGAGTCGCCGACGCCGAGCACCTGATTCGACTCGCGGGACGCGAGCTGCTGGTTCTCCTCGTCGTACGCGAGGTACTCGTCCGAAATCTGGCTGACGTGCAGCAGGCCGTCGACGGGCCCGATACCGACGAACGCGCCGAAGTTCACGACCTCGACGATTTCGCCGTCGATGACTTCCTGCATCTCGGGGTCGAACGCGAGCGCGTCGAACTCGGCCTCGTAGTAGACGCCCGGCCGGTTCGGGAGCACCGCGCCGTCGCCGATGTCGTGGACGTCGGTGACGGTGACGATGCTGCCGAGGTCCTCGTCCATCCGGCCCTCGAGTTTGTCCTGTAGGAGTCGTTTCACCAGGTCGGGCGTGACGTCCGCCAGGTGTTCTGGGGGAACTTCGATCGTGTCCGTGAGGCGTGCTCGCTTGTACATCTATGGTTGAGTGCGTGTGAGTTGATTCCGGCCCCGTAAATGAATTACTGGCACGCCCGCGTCCAGCAGGCGTTCCTTCAAGGGGGCGTCGTTCGTGACGACCGCGTCGACCGCGCCGGACTCGCCGAGCGCGTGGAGTGCGTCGTCCGCGTACGGTTCCGTCGTCGCTATCGTACTGCAGCGGGCCGCGAGGTCCGCGCCCACGCTGGCCGCCCGCCCCTCCTCGCCGCCCGACTCCGAGAGGGAGTCGAGTTCGGCGAGCACGGGTTCGGGGACGACCGCGTCGTACGTGCCGACGAGGCGGTCGAGTTCGTCGAACAGCCGAACGCCGGCTTCGACGGGCATCATCAGCGCGTTCGCGTCCACGGCCACTCGCGTCATCCGTCCAGCGTTCCGACGCCGATGAGCCGCCAGCGCGCGCCGACGCGGCGGTTGATGGCGATCTTCGAGCCCTCTTTCGCGCAGACGGGGCGTTTGAGTTGGACTTCGCATTCGCCGTCCCGGGCGCTCGTGACCGCGCCGACGGTGGTGGCGGTGCCGACGGTGAGCATCAGGGGTTCGCCCGTGTTGATGGGGTCAACCGTCTCGCCTTCCTCCGCGCCGACGAGGCGTTCGAGGAGTTCGACGCTCATCGTGAAGTCGTTCCAGACGGGCGGGAGCGCGTCGGGGTGGCCGGCGACCTGGCCGGCGAGCGCGTCGCCCTTCGTCAGCGAGGGGTCGAGACCGGTTCCGACGCCGAGGAGGCCGCCGGGGGTCGCCGCGTCCACCATCTCGCCGCCGGCCTGAATCGACCGGACTTCGGTGGTGATTGGGCGCCACTCGGTCTCGCCGCCCTCGTCCACTTCGCGGCCGGGCCGAATCTCGAAGTCGTCGCCCGCTTCGAGTTCTCCCTCGACGAGGCTGCCGCCGACGACGCCGCCCTGGAGGCCCTCCCAGGTGGTGCCGGGGCGGTTGATGTCGAAGGAGCGCGCGACGAACATCTCGGGGTCCGCGTCCGGGTCGCGCTCGGGCGTCGGAATCTCGCGCTCGATGGCGTCGATGACGAGGTCCGTGTTGATGTCCTGTTCGGCGCTCACAGGGACGATGGGCGCGTCCTCGGCGACGGTTCCCGAGACGAACTCCTGAATCTGTTCGTAGTTCTCGCGGGCCTGTTCGGCGTCCACGAGGTCGACCTTGTTCTGCGCGATGACGACGTTCTCGATGCCGATGATGTCGAGCGCCATCAGGTGCTCTTCCGTCTGCGGCTGCGGGACGGGTTCGTTCGCGGAGACGACGAGCACCGCGCCGTCCATCAGCGCCGCGCCGGAGAGCATCGTCGCCATCAGCGTCTCGTGCCCGGGCGCGTCGACGAACGAGACCGTGCGGAGAACGTCGGTCTCCACGTCGTGTTCGGGACAGGTCTCCTCGACGGTGAACGCCTCGGGTTCATCGCATTCGGGGCACTTGCGGAACGTCGCGTCCGCGTACCCGAGTCGGATGGAGATGCCGCGCTTCATCTCCTCGGAGTGCTGGTCGGTCCATTCGCCGGACAGCGAACGCACGAGCGTCGTTTTCCCGTGGTCGACGTGTCCGACGAGGCCGATGTTCACCTCCGGTTGTCGATTGTTTTGGGCCATTGAGTAATCTTGCGTGATTTTCGCCCCGAGCGCCTGATAAACCTACTGTTACAGTTCGACGCCCGTCAGCTACATCCCGCCGCCGTCCCCAGACGGGGGCGTGGACACTCCCGTCGAAACCAGGTCGGTGGTCGTCGGCTTCCTCGCGGGAGCCCTCGTCACCGCCCTCCTGCTGTGGGTCGTCGGCGTCGGAACAGTCCTCGACGCACTCTCTCGGACGCGCCCGCGCCGCCTCCTCCTCGTCGCGGCGGCCGCGGCGTGCTGGCTGGTCGCGTGGGCGCTCAGCCTCCGCACCGTCCTCCGCGTGCTCGGCCGGGACGTGAGCGTGCCGCGCGCGGTCGCGGTGTACGCCTCGACGGCGTTCGCGAACAACGTCACGCCGTTCGGGCAGGCCGGCGGCGAGCCGTTCAGCGCCTACCTCATCTCCCGAGAGACGGACGTGGAGTACGGCACGGGGTTCGCGGCGATTTCGAGCGTGGACGCCCTCCACTTCGTTCCCTCGCTCACCCTGGGCGTCGCGGGGTTCGGCTACCTCGCCGCGACCGCGACGCTCGGCGACCGACTCACGCTGGTCGCGGCGGCCGTCGCCGTCCTCGCGGTCGGCCTGCCCGTCCTCGTCTACCTCGCGTGGACGAATCGCGAGCGCGTCGAGCGCGGCGTCGCCCGCGCCGTCGCACCCGTCGCGCGCCTCGTCGGCCGCGTCGTCCCCCGAATCAGCACGCCGGACGCGGACGCGGTGGAGGCCCGGGTGGCGGAGTTCTTCGTCGCCATCGACCGCGTCGCCGCCGACCGCCGCGGCCTCCTGCTCGCCGTCGGGTTCTCCGCGCTCGGCTGGCTCGCGCTCGCCGCCTCGCTCTGGAGTTCGCTCTACGCGCTCGGCTACACGATACCGTTCGTCGTCGCGCTGGTCGCGATTCCCGTCGGCGACCTCGCCGCCGTCGTCCCAATCCCCGGCGGTCTCGGCGGGCTCGAAGCCCTGCTCGTACTCGTCGTCTCCACGCTCGCGCCCGTCCCCGCGGGCGTCGTCGCCGCGGCCGCGCTCGTCCACCGCGTCGCCACCTACCTCTTCCCGATGATACTCGGCGGCGCCGCGGCCGCCGTCATCGCCGACTAGCTTTTCCGCCGCGACGAGGTACGAGAGGGTATGCGCGAGTTCGCGTTCGAACTCCGGCTCTGCGCCCATCTCGAAGCACGCGAAGCGGTCGTGAGCCGGCAGCTCGGCGCGAGCGTTCACGGGACCGGAAACAGGATTCTGGACGTGGTGACGGTCGCGCCCGGCCCCGCCTTCGACGACCGCGTGGCGTTGACACCACATGAAATCCCGGCGGGCGTGCTGGACGCGGACGTGGGCGTCGGGCGGTGGCGGCGCGTCGCGAACGCGTTCGACGGGCCGCCGGAGCGCGCGCACCGGCTGGCCGAAGCTGGCGCTGACGCGGGCTTCCTCGAACTCGACCGGAAGAACGGACAGCGGGTCGTGCGGCAGGTCGCGCGCTACCCCGACGACTGGCACGGGCGACTCGTCGGTATCGAGAACAAGCCGGACCTCGGGACGCCCGGCGACCTCGACTTCCAACTGCGGCACGACGCCGCCCTCGCCCTCCTCGACGAAGTCGTGCTCGCGACGGAGTCCTACGTGACGCGCGCGCACCTGAACCGGATTCCGCCCGCCGTCGGGGTGTGGCGCGTGGACTTCGAGCGCGACGACCCCGTGGAAGTCGTGCGGGAGGCGACGCCGCTCGACCCCGACGCGCCGGGCGTCGAAATCCTGGATGAGCGCGGACTCGAAACGAGGGTCGAGTTCGTGTCTCCCGAGGAGAAGGCGGCGAAGCGGCGTCGGCTGGCGGAGCGCGCGTTCGGGAAGGGCTGGCGGACGTACGGCCTCCCGGCGTGCGCGGAGAGCCGACTCGGCCACGAGGCAGGTGTCGAGACGCTCCCGTACTGCGCGTTCAAGGACCGGCTGGTGGACGCCGCGAGCGAGTGCGGCGCGGACTGCCCCGGCTACGAACCGGGGGACGCGCCCGACGCCGACCTCGACGGGGAGCGCGCGGCGCGGACGGCGTGGACGCCCGACGCGGGCGAGAAGCGCACGCAGGCCGGCCTCGACAAGTGGGGGTGAACTGGATTACGCGGCCGTCCACGGCGTGGCTCGGCTACGCCGTTGGAGCCGCCCAGTCCGAGCGGAGCAGTCCGTAGACGTACATGTCGTGGTAGTCGCCGCGGTACCACGCGGCCTCCCGACGCGTCCCTTCCTGTTCGAATCCGAGTGATTCGAGGAGTCCGCTCGACGCGTCGTTGAACGCGCCCACGTCCGCTTCGAGTCGGCGGAGGTTGCGGTCCTCGAACGCGTATCGGACGAGTTCGCGCGCGGCGTCGCCCGCGTAGCCTTCGCCGTGGTGGGCGGGCGCGAACCAGTACGCGAGTTCGGCGGAGCGGGCGCGGGAGGTCTCCGACGGCCCGTACTTCGACGTCGTGAGTGAAAGGATTCCGAGCGGGTCGTCGCCGTCGCACGCGAGCACGTGTACGTCCGACTCGTTCGAGAGCACCGTCTCGAAGAACTCTGTCACCTGTTCGTCGTTCGTCGGGGTCACGTCGAGCGCGGGCCGCCACACGCGAGGGTCGTTCATAGCGCGCTTCACGAACGCGAGGTCGTCGCGTTCGGGCGGTCGGAGGGTCACGGCGTCGCCGCGGAGGAAGACGGGGCCGGGCATACGCGGACATCGATGCGCCGCGTGAAAAAATCTATATATCGAACGTTTCGCCGTCGATAGCGAGCGCGTCGTCGAACGCCTCGTCTTCCGGATAGAAGTGCGAAACGTGCACCAGGCGGGTCTCGTCCGCGTCGAGTTCGTCGGCGAGCGAGAGCGCGCCCTCCCGCGTCATGTGTTTCGTACCGAACGTCCGCGGAACCCCGTCGCCGTCCTCGTGCCGGCCGCCCATCGGGTGGTGGTCGCAGAGCGCGGCGGGGACGATCGCGTCCGCGAGCAGGAGGTCCGCGCCCCGCAGCGCGTCCCGAGACTTCGTCGGCACGTCGTAGCTCGTGTCACCCGTGAGCGAGAGTTTCGCGCCCGTCTCCGGGTCCTGCACGACCACGCCGTAACACACGAGCGGCGGGTGGTCGACGGGGACGAGCGTCACGTCCAACCCCGCCGCTCGGAACGTCTCACCGGGCGCGTGTCCGTGGACGGTGACTGGGTCGAGGTAGTCGTACTTCTCGCGGACGGTGCCCGCGACCGAGGTCCCCGTCTCGGGGTCGCGTTCGGTCGCCGCGTGCACGGGGAGGCTGTCGACGAGTCGGTACGCGTTCCCGAGGCCGTCGAGGTGGTCGAAGTGCACGTGGGTGATGACAACTTCGTTCGGGAGCGACACGTCCTGCGTGAGGAACTGGTGGCGGAAGTCCGGGCTCGCGTCGAGGAGGAGTGATTCGCCCGTGCGTTCGTTCTCGACGTGCACCGAAAACCGAGTTCGTTCGACGCCGCGCTCCCGTGCCGCCTGGCAGGTGTCGCAGTCACACCCCGGGGTGGGCGTGCCGGTCGTGTCGCCCGTCCCGAGGAGTGTGACGCGCATCTAGTGCGTGTGCACGTGGTCGTGTGCGTCCCCCGATTCGGTCGCGTCCTCGCTCCCGTCGGGGTCGTCGCCGTGCGTGAGCGCGTCCTCCAGGTTGTCGAGGTTGCGGAGGTGGTCGCGCTCCTCGAACTGTTCGACCGCGCCCAGCAAGTCCGCCTGGGTGAGCGTCGTCCGGTCCTCCGTCAGCGCGTCGAGCACGGCCTCGCGCATCACGAGGCGGAGGTCGCTCCCGGTGAGGCCGTCGGTCTTCGCCGCGATTTCGTCGGGGTCGAAGTCCTCGATTTCCATGTCGTGCGTGATGAGGCGGAGGATGTCCGCCCGCATCGGCTCCGAGGGGTTCGGGAACGCGAGAATCTCGTCGAACCGCCGCCACACCGCGGAATCCAGGTCGTCCGGGTGGTTCGTCGCACCGATGAGGAGGACTTCGTCCCGAATGAGACTGATCTCGTCGATACTCTTCAGGAGCGTGTTGACGGCGCGCTTGATGGCCGCGTGCTCGTCCGAACTCCGGGTTTTCGCGACGAAGTCGAACTCGTCGATGAAGAAGATGCAGGGCGAGAGCCGGCGCGCGACCTCGAACACCTTATCGACGTTCTTCGCCGTCTCACCGAGGTACTGGCTCGTTATCATCGAGAGTTTCACCTCGACGAACGGGAGGTCAAGGCTGTGCGCGAGCGCTTTCGCCGTGGAGGTCTTCCCCGTGCCGGGCGGGCCGACGAAGAGCAGTTTCCCGATCTCGTACAGGCCGACCTCGGCGAGGAAGTCGCGGTGCTCGATCGCCTTCCCGACCTTCCCGATTTCGGCCTCCTGCTCCGGCGTGAGCACGAGGTCGTCCATCGTCACGTCGATCTCCGAGGGCGCGCGGACTTCCACGAGGTCGAGCATCTCCTCGTCCTCCTCGTCGAAGAACTCGGCGAGCAGGCCGTCGATCCACTGCGGGTCCGCGCGCACGGGCCGGTTCTCCTCGCGTGCCGCCTCGTAGTCCACGCCCTCTCGGTCCTCGAACTCGTGTGCGAGCGCCGGGTTCCGGTTCAATCGGTCGGCGTCCGCCCGCTCGTCGTACCACTCGCGCGCCATGTCGTCGTTCACGAGGTTCAACCGCCCGCTGAACGTGTCGCGGTCGGTGAACATCAGTCCCGAAATCTCCTCCCACGGCTCGCTGATGCCCGTGGCCTCGCGAACGGTTTCCTCGTTCACCGTCGGGGAGTCCGGAACGCCGTCCTCGGCCCAGAACGCCTCCCGGAGGTGGGGTGGGAGGTCGTCCTCGTCGAGACTCGGCGTCCGCCCGTAGACGCGAGCGGTGAGGAGAACTTCGATGACGTCGAGCGCCCTTTCGCTCATCGCCTACCCTTGCCGTGCGACCCGCTTAAGACCGTCGCCGGGAGCGTCACTCTTCGCGGACGTAGATGGCGAGGTCGCCGTGCCCGGACGTGAGGTAGCGCGGGAACGTGTAGCGCGCGTAGCCGTCGAGGCGCTCCTCGATGTCGTCGCTGTCGCGGTCGAGCGTGATGACGACCGGCGGCGGCGAGTCGGGGAACCCACTGACGGACTGGACGCTCGTCACGTTCGACCCGTACTGGTCGAGGTACCACGGGAGCGGGAGGCGCTCGAACCACCCGGGGTACGCGCCGCCCGTGTCACCGGGGACGTCCCAGTCGTTGATGGTGAACTCGTGGCTCCCCGTGGGGTTGTGGAACTTGTCGCCGTAGAACAGCACGTCCACGCCGTCGTTCGACTGGGAGGCCTCGCGGATGTCGTCGAGGACGGGTTTCATGTCGCCGCCCGGCTGGGCGTACTGGACGAGCGGGTTCTCCGTCGACTGGTCGTACGTGAAGGACGCGCCGGCCGCGACGCCGCCGGTCATCGCGGCGCTGAGCGCGAGCGCGGCGACGACGCCCGCGGCGAGCGACGGCCGGTCAGTGGCGAACGCCGTCCGGCCCATCCGGTAGAGCGCGGCGAGCGCGACGGCGGCGGGGACGGCGAGCGGGACGACCGCGTGAATCGCCGTCCAGCCGGCCATGATGTCCGTGATGGCGGCGTACCCGAAGATGGACGCGAACCCCCAGTACGCGCAGAAGGAGACGATGTCGCGGGGCGACGCGTCGGTGTAGCGGTCGTAGACGAACCCGACAATCGCGAGCGGGAGAAGGGACGGTGCGCCGAAGATAGTGAGTTCGATGAGCAGGCCGAGGAACTGGACGACGGAATGCGCGTGCATCTCCGCGCCGCCCCACGTGCCGAGGAACTCGAACCAGACGCCCAGGGTCGCCTCACGGAGAACCGGAATGAGGGGGCGGCCGCCGGAGAGCGCGGTCCAGAGGTCGGGTTTCGGCGCGTAGAACAGGACGACGACGAGCAGGGCTTCCGCGACGAGGAAGAGCGCGAGCGGGACGTACCGCACCACCGGGTTCCGGAGTGCGGCGCGCAGGCCGCCGCGGACGTGCGCGGTGAGTCCGTGGTCGGGGTCGCGCGGGCCGCCGACGAGCACGTCGACCAGTGCGAGGACCCAGCCGTAGACGCGGCGTGCGCCCGCAACGGCGCGGCCGGCCCAGCCGCGGTCGCCGGTGACGACGCGGGCGTCGGCGACGAGGACGAGCGCGCCGAGCCACGCGACCGGATAGAGCAAGGCGTTCTCCTTCATCGTGAACCCGAGCGCGAAGAGGAACGCGGCGACGGGGAGCCAGCGCAGGCGCTTGGTGTCCCACGCGCGGACGAAGCAGCCGACCGCCGCGAACATCACGGCGGCGAGCATGAGGTCGTTCCGCATGAAGCGGCTGTAGTAGAGGAGGATCGGGTTCGCGGCGAGCAGGAGGCCGAGCGCTATCGTCTCGTCGTCCCGCAACCGCGTGCGGTAGAGGAGCGCCGCGAGCGGGAGGAGCGCACCCGCGAGTGCGGGGAGGAGGCGCATCACGAAGTCGGAGGGCCCGAGCAGGTCGAACAGCACGCCGTTCGCGTGCGGGAGGAACGGCCCGTGGATGATTGGGCGGTACTCCCAGGTTCCCATCGCCATGTACTGGAGGATCCAGTCCGCGACCCGGGACTCGTCCTGGTGGGCGACTCGATGTCCGAGGTCGTAGAGGCGGACCGCGAGCGCGAGCGCGCTCACGGCGAGGAGGGCGGGGAGCGGGCGGGAGAGACGGCGGAGGGACCGACGCATGCGTTCGCGTAACGCGGCGCCCGATAAACCGTTTTTCCTCTGCGTTCGACCGCCTGCGGTCCGGGCGACCGAATTCTTATGGGAGCGGTCGGTGAGGGCTCCGTATGGCGACGCTCGAAGACTGGACGCTCTGGATTCACATCGCCGCGGGAGTCGTCGCGGTCGCGGCGGGAGCAGGCGCGATAGCGACCACGAAGGGCGGACGACGACACCGCTTCGCGGGACGGGCGTTCGTGCGGTCGATGGCGGTGGTCGTCGTCACTGTGTTCGCGCTGCTCGCGGTCGCTCCGAGCGCGTTCAGGGTGTTTCTCGCGCTCGTCGCCGTGTTCAGCGGCTACCTCGCGTTCTCCGGCTATCGCGCGCTCTCCCGGAAGCGCCCGAGCGACGACGCGCACGCCGTCGACTGGACCGCCGCCACGGGCGTCGTCGTCGCGTGTCTCGCGCTCGGCGGCTGGGGGGTCGTCAGGCTCGCAGACGGGGACGCGTTCGGGGCGGTGATGGGAGTGTTCGGCGCCATCGGCGTCGGATTCGGCGTCGCGGACGCACGGTCCTTCCGCGCGGCCGAGGGACACGGCGAGTGGCGGGTGGCACACCTCCAGCGGATGCTCGGCGCGTTCGTCGCGACCGTCAGCGCGGTGTCCGCGGTGAACCTCACTCCGGCCCTCGGCGTGCTCGCGTGGCTGTGGCCGACTATCGCGGGCGTCCCGGTCATCGCGTACTACTCGCGTGCCTATAGTCGGTCGCCGTGACCGCAGCGAAGAAACGTCTCGGAACTCACGGCCCGTTGTGGCAGGCTTAAGGCCCTGTGGGAGCGAGACGGAGGCATGGGAGAAATGCCCACGCCAGTCGTCGCGAAGGCCGTCCGAACGCCACAAGGCAAGGAGGGCGGCGTGTTCGCGGACACGCGCAGCGAAGACCTCTCGGTGACGCTCATCGACCACATCCTCGACGAGACCGGACTCGAGTCCGAGCACATCGACGACCTGATGTGGGGGGTCGCGCAGCAGCGCACCGAGCAGGACAACAACGTCGCGCGCGTCATCGCGTTGCTCTCCGAACTCGGCGAGGGCACGCCCGCGACCACCATCAACCGCTGGTGTGCGTCCTCGATGCAGGCCGTCATCAGCGCGAGCGACGCCGTGCGTGCGGGCCAGCGTGACGCCATCATCGCGGGCGGCGTGGAGAACATGAGTCGCGTCCCGATGGGCGGCGACTCCTACAACGACCTCCACCCGGAACTCGCGGAGAAGTACAACGTCCCCGACCTCCAGATGGGGATGACCGCGGAGAAGGTGTCCGAGGAGTTCGATGTGTCCCGCGAGGAGCAGGACGAGTACGCGCTCCGCAGCCATCAGCGCGCCGCGGAAGCCACCGAGTCCGGTCGGTTCGACGACGAAATCGTTCCCGTCGAGACGCCGGACGGCGTCGTCTCCGAGGACGAGGGCATCCGCCCCGACACCGACCTCGAAACGCTCGGCGGCCTCCCCACCGTGTTCAAGAGCGACGGCACGGTCACGCCCGGGAACGCGAGCCAGATTTCGGACGGCGCGGCCGCGACGCTCGTGACGAGCGAGGAGTTCGCGGAGGAACACGACCTCGACATCCTCGCGTACGTCGGCGACAACAACGTCGCGGGCGTCGATCCGACCATCATGGGCGTCGGTCCCGTCCCCGCCACGCAGGGCCTCCTCGAACGCACCGGCGAGGATATCGAGGAGTTCGACCTCGTGGAACTGAACGAGGCGTTCGCGTCCCAGACGCTGTACAGCCAGCGCAAACTCGGCGTGGACGACGACAAGTTCAACGTGAACGGTGGCGCGATCGCCATCGGCCACCCGCTGGGTGCCTCCGGTGCGCGCCTCCCCGTCACACTCATCCACGAGATGCAGAAACGCGATGCCGAGAAGGGACTCGCCACCCTCTGCGTGGGCTTCGGGCAGGGCGCGGCAATCACGTTCGAGCGCAAGTAATCCGAGCATCCGCTGCGAACGGGGTTTTTCTGGATTTCTGAGAGGGGGCACGTACACTCACCTCGGGAACCAGCCCTGTCACACGCACCACATATCAGGAACGTTTAGATTGTAGGCCGTCTGTGGTTTCGACAGATGGGGCAGTACGAGCTAATTACTGTGACCGCGGTGGTGTTCGGTACAGTGTGGACCGGCGTGAACTTCTATCATCTCTATCCGTTCGTCCAGTTCTACATCGCTGCCCCCGTCGTCGGCGCGTCTCGCGACGTGTACGCGCGTCCGCCAGCCGCGTGGCCGCCCGCCGACGCCGACCTCCCGAGTATTGACGTGCTCATTCCCGCCTACGAGGAACCCACCGTGATATCGCAGTCGGTTCGGTCGGTGCTGAACGCCGACTATCCCGGACGACTGACTGTGACTGTTCTCCTCGAACCTGATGACAACGAGACGATGCGCGCGCTTGACGACATCAAGGGGGCGTTCGACCGACTGGTAGTGCCAGCGGACTATCCGGGCGAACCGAACAAGCCCCGCGCGCTCAACTACGGGTTCGCCCACACTGACGGCGACGTGGTGGGGGTAGTCGACGCGGAAGACATCGTCGACCCGGACGTGTTTCGCGCCGCGAGCTACGCGTTCGTCACGACGGGCGTGGACTACGCCCAAGGGAAACTCGACATGGTGAACGAGGGCGACGGTTGGCGTAACCTCGTGTTCCGCGCGGAGTACGCCTACTGGTACCGTCTCCTGCTGCCGGCGTTCCACTACGTCGGGTATCCTGTTCCGCTCGGTGGAACGACGAACTTCGTCCGACGAACCGTCCTCGAAAACGTGAGCCACCGGCGACAAGACATCTACGACGACGTGCTTGGAGAGAACGCCCCAAAGTGGGTTCCGTGGGGGCCACAGAACGTCACCGAAGATTTCGAACTCGGGTTGTTCCTCTGGCTGGAAGGCTACGACCTCGCGCTCCTTGACGTCACGACCCGGGAAGAGTCCCCAGTGGCCGTGAACGCCTGGGTTCGACAGCGAACCCGCTGGCAGAAGGGGAAAGTGTACACGTTCGTTCAGTACATCCGGAATCCACCGTCGGGGCTTCGGGCACGCATACACACGACAACGCAGTCAATCCTCCCGCATCTCGCCCCCGTGAACATCGCCGGCATTGTCATTCTCGCGATGGTCGCGAACGCTGTCAGCCACCGTCTCAGCCTCGGTATTGGAGCCGTTCTCTCCCTCTCGCTCGCGTTCGCCATCGAGATGCTAGCGGTGTACGTTCTCGGGTACGTGCTCGTGTCTGAGCGGAGGACTACTATTCGCGCGGCGCGCGCACCAGTCGTCGCGCTCGCGACCTTGCCGTACTGGGTGCTGTTGTGGGGCGCGGAACTCCGCGCGATGAAACAGACGTACCTGAACGACCATACGTGGGAGAAGACGGCACACCAGGGCCGGAACCGATAGGTCAGTCCACGTCCAGCGTGACGAGCGGGCCGAGTTCCGTCCAGTCGTCGTCGGGGTGCTGGAGTCGGTGGACGGTCGGTGGCGTCCACTCGTCGTCGGCGCGGGTCGCGCGGAGTTCGAGCCACTGGTCGCCGGATTCGGGGACGGCGGTCACGCGGACGGTCGCGTCGTCGCGTTCGGTGGCGGTGACGACGGCGGTGTAGCGTCTGCTGTCGGTGGTGGCGTGTGCGCGGTCGCCGGGCCTGACGCGAGTGAGCGCTCGCGCGAGGTCGTCCGACACGAGCGATAGTACCCGGGAGAACGCCCTAAATCTAGGGTTGGTCGCGCGGGTGGCACATGTCGAGCGCCTCGCGCACGGCCTCCTTCCGGCCGAGGAAGGTGAGGTGGTCGCCCTTCTGGAGGGTGCGGTCGCGGTCCGGCACCTCGTTCTCGCCGCCGCGGCCGACGAGGGCGATGATGCAGCCGTTCGGGAGCTGTTCGTCGAGTTCGTCGATGGTCATGCCGACGAGGTCGTCCGCGGTGACCTCGATCTCCTGCACGTCGCCGGAGCGGCCGATTTCGGTCATCCAGTTCGCGAGCGCGGGACGCTCAATGAGGTTGTCGATACCCCACGCAGTCGCCATCGCGCTGGAGACGGTGCGGACGCCGAGGTCCTCGAACGCGTCGACGTTGTCGGGGTTGTTCGCGCGAGCGATGACGGTCTCGATGTCGAACTTGGAGTCCGCGAGCTGGCTGACGAGGAGGTTCGCGTCGTCGTCGCCGGTCGCGGCGACCATGATTTTGGCTTTTTCCGCGCCGGCCTTCCGAAGGACGTCGGTGTCGGTACCGTCGCCCTGGTGGACGGTGAAGCCGTCGTTGCGTGCGATTTCGATTATCGATTCGTCCGATTCGATGATGACGACGTTCTCACCGCGGTCTTCGAGGCGCTCCGCGAGCGCTCGACCGACGGTGCCGCCGCCGACGATGATGACGCGCATGGGTATGATGTCGAGTACTTCAGCGATCTGCCGGGCCGGGCCGCCTTCGAAGACGACCGTGAGGAGGATGACGAGGAAGACGGTGCCGACGAGCGTGCTCGCCGCGAGCTCCTGGCCGGCGTTCTGGAGTTGGACGGCGAACAGGGTCGCGACGGACGCGGGAATGATGCCGCGCGGGCCGACCGCGCTCATGAACGCGCGCTCGGAGACGGTGTAGCGGTCGCCGTACGTGGATGCGAACACGGCGATCGGCCGGATGACGACCGCGACGAGGACGGCGACGCCGATGCCGCCGAGCCCGAGCCGGAGGAGGTCCTCGAACTGGAGGAGCGCGGCGAGCGCGATGAAGACGAACGACAGCACGATGAGCGTGATGTCGCCCTTGAACGTCTCTATCTCCTCCTCGTAGGGGAGGTCGGCGTTCCCGAGGATGATGCCGGCGGTCGCGACCGCCGCGATACCGGCTTCGGAGAACAGGTAGTTGGCGGCCGCGTACGCGACGAGCGCGCCGGCGAGTACGAGCAGTCGGGCGTTCTGCACCGCGCCGCCCGCTGAGAGATCGACCTGCCGGAGGAGATACCAGACGACACCGGCGACGAACACGCCGATGGCGATACCGGTTCCGAGACGGGACGCGAACGACTGCACGAGCCCCATCGACGCGTGGCTCGGGTTCACCACTTCGAACACGACGATGGCGAGAATGGCGGCGGTCACGTCGTTCACGACGCCCTCGGTCTCCATCGCCGCGCCGACGCGGTCGCGGACGGGGACGACTTCGAGTATCGGCGTGATGACCGTTGGGCCCGTCGCGACGAGCAGCGCGCCGATGAGGAAGGAGAGGTCCCAGCCCACTCCGAGCAGGAAGTGCACGGCGATGGCGGTGCCGACGAGCGCGATAGCCGCGCCGATAGTCACGAGCCGTAAGGTCTCCCCGGGGGCCTCGCGGAGTTTCTCCCACTTCAGGTGGAACGCGCCCTCAAAGACGATGATGGCGACTGAGAGGCCGACGATGGCGGAGAGGGCGTCGAGGCCGAACGCGCTCGGCGTGATGAGTCCCGCACCTTCCGGCCCCAGCACGATGCCGGAGAGGATGAGGAACAGGACACTCGGTACCTGGAACTTATCGGACAGTATCTGCGACCCGACACCGAGTGCGATGATAGCCGCGACCAGTGGGATGACTTCCGACCCTGACACTACTCAAAAACATGTGCCAGACCGTCATAAAAGCATGCGTTTTCCCTCAGTGGAATGTTGAACTCTCAAATTTCCCCGGAGCAAAACCACACATAGTCGGAAAATATCGCCTCGACTGCGTTACTCGTAGAGAGACTCGATTTCGTCCGCGTAGCGCGCCTCGATGTTCCGGCGCTTCTTCTTCAGCGACGGCGTGAGCATCTCGTTCTCCTCCGTGAACTCTTCCGGAACGAGCACGAATTGCTTGATGGTCTCGAAATCCTCAAATTCCTCGTTCACGGCGTCGACCTCCCGCCGGATGCGCTCGTGCACGCGGTCGTCCTGGCAGAGGGCCGCGTCCGAATCGGGGAGGTCGATGTCCTCGCGGTCCGCCCACTTCCGAATGCCCTCCACGTTCGGCACGACGACCGCGCCGACGAACTTCCGGTCGTCACCGACGACCATCACCTGCTCCACGAGCGGCGACTGCGCGAACGCGTCCTCGATGGGGCCGGGCGCGACGTTCTTCCCCGTGGAGAGCTTGAGGAGCTGTTTCGCGCGTTCGAGAAACTGGATGTAGCCATCCGGCCGGAGTTCCACCACGTCGCCGGTGCGGAAGTACTCGTCTTCCGTGAACGCCGCCTCGGTCGCGTCCGGAAGTTCCCAGTAGCCCGAGAACACCTGCGGCCCCCGCACGAGCAGTTCGCCCGCGGTGCCGTCGGCGCGCTCGCGTTGCTCGGGTGTCGCGACCGACTCGTCTATCTCGACCTCCGTATCGACCACCGTCGGCCCGATGGTTCCGACCGTCGGGTTCTCCGGCGGATTGACGGCGACCACGGGGCTCGTCTCAGTTAGTCCGTAGCCTTCGAGCATCGGGAGCCCAATCCCGTGGAACACCCGCGCGAGCCCTGGGTCGAGGCTGCCGCCGCCGCTGATGAAGTAGTCGATGTTCCCGCCGAGCGCGTCCCGGACCTTCGAGTAGACGAGTTTGTCCGCGAGCGCGTGCTTCGTGGAGAGCACGAGCCCCGGATTCTCGGCCGTGTAGTGGTCGCGCGCGACGCCGACCGCCCACTCGAAGATGCGCTCGCTGAGCGCGGAGTCCGACGCCTGCTCGCGCACCGCGTCGTAGAGTTTCTCGTACACGCGCGGGACGCTCGTCCCCGTCGTCGGCTTGACGAGTCCCATGTCCTCCTGGAGCGTGTCGGAGGACTCCGCGTAACAGACGTGACTGCCGCTCCCGAACTGGAGGAAGTGCCCGGAGAGCCGCTCGAAGACGTGCGAGAGCGGAAGGTAGGAGACGAGGCGGCTCTCCTCCGTGATGGCGGGGACGTCGCCCTTGTCCGGCCGCGGGCCGAAACGCGCTCGGCACTGATTGACGTTCGACCGGAAGTTCCAGTGCGTGAGTTCCACGCCCTTCGGCTGGCCGGTCGTCCCGGACGTGTAGATGAGGCTCGCGAGGTCGTCGGGGTCGCGCTCGTCCAGCCACCCGAGATACGCGTCCTCGTCGTAGGCTTCGCGGCCGCGCTCGTGGACATCCGCGAACGAGTACACGTCGTCGCGCTGGCTCTCGAATTCGTCCATCACGACCACCCACTCCACGTCGAGGTCGTCCTCGACGGCGAGCACGCGGTCCAGGAGTTCCTGGTTCTCGACGACGACGCCGGTCGCGCCGGAGTCACCGAGGAGGTAGGAGACCTGGCGCTCGCTCGAACTCGGGTAGACGGTGGTGATGACGCCGCCCGCGGCAAGTACGGAGAAGTCGGTCTGCGCCCACTCCATCCGGGTGTGCGCAAAGACGCCGACGCGGTCGTCGGGTTCGACGCCGAGGTCGCGGAAGCCCGCGGCGAGGTTCCGCACGACCGACCGCATCTCGTCGTACGTGAGGTGGGCGTACTCGCCGGCGGGCGCTTCGGGGAGCACGTCCGGCGTGAGCGTCCGGTCGTAGACGCCGCCCTTGTAGCCCTGCGCGGGCCGGTCGGCGTGTCGCTCCGCCGCGTCCTCGAAGAGCCGCGGGAGCGTCGTTCGGCCGATGACCTCGTCGTCGTACTCGCGCTCCGCGTCCTGCCAATTCATACCATGGGGTTAGTCCTGGGAGTGCTTAAGGTATCGCAACACTCCCCGCACGTTCATGGCCGTTTCTTCGCGGGCCTTCAGCGACCCCCAGACGCCCGTGACTTCGGCGTTGGCCGCGAAGTACTCCTGCACCGCCTCCTCGTCGCCGAGTTCTTCGTATTTCTCTTCGACCGCCTCGACCCACTCGGTGAGCGTGTCCGCGTACCCGGCGAGTCGGTCGTCCACGTCGTCCGCGACCGGCCCGAAGTGCGGGTAGAGGAGCGTGTCGGGCGCGAGGTCGCGGAGCATCGCCACGTCGTCGCGGCACTGTTCGAGGTCGAAGTTCGGCGGCGGACTGGTCTCGCGGACGGCGTCGAGGTCGGGGACGTAGATGCCGGCGGCGTCCGCGACGAACGCAGCGTCGTCCAGGTCGTCGTGGAACACGACCTGGTGGGGCGCGTGGCCGGGCGCGTGATGCACGTCGAGCGCGCGCGACCCGAGGTCGATTCGGTCGCCGTCGGTGAGTTCGACGACGCGTTCCTCGGGGACCGGGGTGGGTTCGACGTAGAATTTCCACTGGTCGCCGACCGCGTTCTTCGTGCCGGCGACGAGGCGACCCGGGTCGACGAGGTGGCGCGCGCCGAGTTCGTGGACGTACACGTCCGCGTTCGGGCAGGCCTCCGCGAGCAGGCCCGCGCCGCCCGCGTGGTCGAGATGGACGTGCGTCGGCGCGATGACTTCGATGTCATCGCGGGCGAGTCCGACCTCGTCGAGCGCGTCGAGGATGCGCTCGTAGTTCGTGCCGATGCCCGTGTCGACGATGGCGGGGCGCTCCGCGTCCACGATGTAGACCGCGCCGTACTCCGCGGTGTCGTACATACCGGTGTCCACGTAGTGAATGTCGGTACAGGAGGGAACCGTGGCGACGTCTCCGGGTTGCATACTCGAAGCGCGGTGGCGCGCACGCAAAAACGTTGATACCCCGGTTGTCACGTCGTCGTCCGCGTCCCGGAGTTCACGGTTACCTGTAACTCGGTGCGTCGCGGTGGCTCGGTCTCCCCGAGGAGCCAGGTTTCGAAGACGTACTCCCAGTTCGGCCCGCTCGTCACGGGCTCCTGCGGTTCGAGGTCGACCGTCACCGAGTACGTCCGCCCGTCGAGGCGGCCGCCTCCCCCCAACACAGTTCGGTCGGCCGGAAGTTTGAGCGCGGTAACCCCCACGAACCGGTCCTCGTAGTCCATCCGGACGTACCGCGAGTACGCCCGCGAGAACGACTCGATATCTCGAAAGACGTCGCGTGCGTCGTCCTGACCGTGTACCAGCGCCTGCGCCGACGGAAGGATATCGCTCGAATCGACCGAGAGCGTGGTGAGATTCTCGTGGCCGAAAAAGAACGATAGTCGGTACGCGCGCGGCGGTTGCGTGTCGGGGTCCGTGTAGGAGCCACAGCCGGCGAGCGCGGCCAGTCCGCCGACGGTGCCGGCGACGAACGCGCGTCTATTCACGGCCTAGCATCCATTCTAATCACTCACAAATGTTGTGGAATATCGAGGAGTTCGTGGGTTGGACGCGGGAACTCGAATCGGAACGCGCGTCGCGGTGGAGGGACCGACCGAGGAACTGTCGCGGTTCGATGCCGCGCACTAAATTGAACGGGGTAGCGGCGACGGGGCGACTCTTATGGGCGCGCGCCCCAAACCTCTGTGTGAGACGATGGACGATGGACGACCCGGGCGGGAGCGCCCGGCGGAAGTTGCGCCACCGGCAGGGTTCACAGCGGACGCGAACGTCACCGACCCGCTGCGCGACGAGTTCGACGCGAACTGGCCCGAGTGCTGGGCGGCCGCGGGCGACCTCCTCGACTGGAACAGCGAGTACGCCGACGTGCTGGACGAGGACGGCGACCGCGCGACGTGGTTCGCGGGCGGGAAATTGAACGCCGCGGCGAACTGCGTCGACCGCCACGTCGAGGCGGGACGGAAGAACCGCGCGGCAATCAAGTGGGAGGGCAAACGCGGGGAGACGCGGACCTACACGTATCAGGACCTCTCGCGTGAGGTGAACGCGTTCGCGGCCGCGCTCCGCGACCTCGGCGTCGGCGAGGACGACGTGGTGACGCTCTACCTCCCGATGGTTCCCGAACTCCCCATCGCGATGCTCGCCTGCGCGCGCATCGGCGCGGTGCACTCGGTCGTGTTCGCGGGGTTCTCGAAGGACGCGCTCGCCACCCGCCTCGAACACACCGGCTCGACGCTCCTCGTGACCTGCGACGGCTACTACCGCCGCGGCACCGCGTACGACCTGAAGGGGAAGGCGGACAACGCCGCGCTCGCGGTGCCGCAGTCCGTCCAGCAGGTCGTCGTGGACCGCCTCGGGAACGGCCGCGCGCTCGACGGCGACTACGCCTACGACCGCCTCGTGGACGACCACGCGGGCGCGGAGGTCGAGCCGGTGCCGCGGGACGCCGACGACACGCTGTTCGTCATCCACACGTCGGGCACGACGGGCGAACCGACCGCCGTCCGCCACGCGACCGGCGGGTATCTCGCGCACGTCGCGTGGACGAGCCGGAACGTCCTCGACCTCTCCCACGAGGACACGCACTGGTGCAGCGCGGACGTCGGCTGGATCACCGGCCACTCCTACATCGTGTACGGCCCGCTCGCGCTCGGCGCGACCACCGTGATGTACGAGGGGGCGCCCGACCATCCCGAGCGAAACCGCATCTGGGAGATTGTGGAGAGGAACGCCGTCGACGTGTTCTACACCGCGCCCACGGCCATCCACTCCTTCATGAAGTGGGGCGCGGAGTACCCCGACCAGCACGACCTCTCCAGCCTCCGCCTCCTCGGCACGGTTGGCGAACCCATCGACGAGACGGCGTGGTGGTGGTACTACGAGCACATCGGGAACGAGGAGTGCCCGGTGGTGGATACGTGGTGGCAGACCGAGACGGGCGGCATCCTCCTCTCGACGCTCCCGGGCGTGGACGAGATGCGGCCGGGCGCGGCCGGACCGCCGATTCCGGGCGTCGACGCGGCGGTGGTGGACGCGCGCGGCGACCCCGTCGACCCGGGCGAGTCGGGGATGCTCGCGGTGACGCGGCCGTGGCCCGGGATGGCGGACTCACTCCGCGAGGCCGCGACTCGCGAGGACTGGACGTACGACACCGGCGACACCGCGACCGTGGACGACGAGGGCTACATTCGGCTGCTCGGGCGGCGCGGCGACCTCCTGAACGTCGCGGGCCGTCGGCTCGGCACGGCGGAGGTCGAGTCCGCCATCGTCGGCGTCGAGGGCGTCGCCGAAGCCGCCGTCGTCGGCGGGTCGGGCGAAGCGGGCACGTCGCTGTACGCGTACGTCAGCCCGCGGAAGAACGTGAGCGCGACCGACCCGCTCCGCGAGCGGGTGCGGGAGGCCGTCGCGGACGCAATCGGATGGTTCGCCGCGCCAGACGTGGTCGTGTTCACGCCCGACCTCCCGAAGACGCGCTCTGGGAAACTGATGCGGCGCTACCTCGAACGCATCACGAACGGCGACGCCATCGAGGACACCTCGGCGCTCCGGAACCCCGAAATCGTCGGCGAACTCGAATCCATCGTCGACGACGTTTCGGAATCCTCGTAGAAGCCGAAACGTGCTCGTTCCGTTTCGACGGCTGTCGAGCGAATCTGAAACGAGCGGGCTGTAGTCACCCCAACACTTATTCGGGAGACTGGGGTTTTCCGAAACAGTATGAGGGGGGCGCTGACGGTCGCGGAGTACGAGCGCGTCGCGCGGGCAGCGCGGACGTATCGGGAGGCGCTCGTCGTCGCGCTCTGCGGGCGCGTCGGCCTGCGGTCGGGCGAACTCGCGGACGTGAAACCAGCCCACCTGACCGAACGGTCGTTCGACGGACGGACGCACGCGTTCCTGCGCGTGCCGAACGACGGCCGGCGCGCGTACGTCCCCGACGACGTGGCGCGCGAGTTCGAGCGGTACGTGAACGCGAACAACGTCGGGGAGGACGAGCGCGTGTTCGACGTGACGCCGCGGCGACTCCAGATGCTCGTCTCCGAGGTCGCGACCCGGGCGTCCGACGGTGACGACCGACTCGCTGACGCCGCGGCGCGCGACCTCCGTGGCGGGTTCGCTCGCCGCCACCTCGCCGACGGCGTGGACCCGCGCGTGGTGCGCGCGACCGGTGGCTGGGCGAGCCTCGACAGCCTCGAACCGTACCTCGAACACCCGACCGACCGCGAAATCGCGGCCGCGATGACCGACGACGGGGACGAAACGGCGGACGACGCGGTGGCGTTCGCGGGCGCGTCGCGGCGGTTGGGCGCGGCGCTCGCGGACGTGTCGACCCGGGACGCGGTGGACCGCGCGGCCTGCGAGGCGCTCGCTCCCTCGCTCCCGGCGGTCTGGACGTGCGACGAGCACGGCGACCTCCGGGAGTGCGCGGGCGTCGACGCGGAGACGGCGCGCGCGACGCTCCGCGAGAGCGTGCAGGAGACCGGGCTGCTGGGCCGCCACGGCGTGGACGAGCAGGGCGCGTTCGCCCAGCGCGCGCTCGACGCCGAGCGCTGGGGGCGAGACGCCGTCGTCGCGGTGAGTTCGATACGGTCGAACGGCACCACCCACGGCCTCCTCTGCACCGTCACCGAGACCACCGAAACCGAGGGACTGCGGGAATTCCTCGTGGACGCGGGCCGTCGAATCGGCTGGACGACCGCCGCGGTCGAGCGCAAACGCCTGCTCGTCGCGGACACCGGCGTCGAACTCGCCTTCGACATCACCGCCGGGTCCTTCTTCGTCGCGGCGTCCCGCGAACTCGACTGCGCGTTCGACCTCGACGGCCTGGTGCCCGTGGAGGACGGCGACCTCCTCTGTTTCGTCACCACGAGCGGCGCCTCGGTGGAGGACATCCTCGCGCACGCGGGCGAGGACGACCGCGTGCGGGACGTGCGCCTCATCCGCGACCACGGCGACCGCGCGCACCTGGAGTGCGTCGTCTCCGCGGACACGCCGACGGGCGTCGTGGTGGACCGCGGGGGCGCGGTGGAGTCGCTCTCGGTCGCGGACGGCGACGCCGACCTCACCGCGGTCTTCCCGAAGGCCGTGGACGTGCGTGGCGTCGTCGAAGCCGTCACCGACCGCTTTTCCGGCGTGGAACTCCACTCGAAGCGCGAGACGGAGCGCCGACCGCAGACCACTGACCTCCGGCAGACCCTCCAAGAGGACCTCACGGAGAAGCAGCGCGCGACCCTGCGCGCCGCGTACTTCGGCGGGTACTTCGAGTGGCCGCGCGGGAGCACGGCGGAGGAGTTGGCGGACGCGATGGACGTCTCGGCGCCGACGCTCCACAACCACCTCCGGAAGGCCCAGCAAAAGTTGCTGACCGCCGCGTTCGCCGACGACGCGTAGGATGACGGCTTCAGTTCCCCGCGTCGAATTACGATAATTAGCGAGTGTGCTTTTTATGCCTATTATCAACTATTACGCTACACCATGTCAGGCGACGACACGGATGTCGAACTGGAAGCGCGGCTCGAAGAACAAGCCGAGTTCGAGCCGCCGGAGGCGTTCGTCGAACAGGCGAACGTCGCTACGGGGGATATCTACGATGACTTCGACGAGAACTGGCCCGAGTGCTGGGAGGCCGCCGCGGACCTCCTCGACTGGGACTCGGACTACGACCAAGTACTGGACGACTCGAACCCGCCGTTCTTCGAGTGGTTCACGAACGGGAGCCTGAACGCCTCGGCGAACTGCCTCGACCGCCACCTCGACGAGCGCGGCGACGAGGCGGCTATCGAGTGGGTCGGGGAACCCACCGACGAGGCCGACCGGACGTACACGTACGCGGAACTCCACCGCGAGGTCAACGAGTTCGCCGCGGGACTCCGGGAGATGGGCGTCGGCGAGGGCGACGTCGTGACGCTCTACATGCCGATGATTCCCGAACTCCCCATCGCGATGCTCGCCTGCGCGCGCATCGGCGCGCCCCACTCCGTCGTGTTCGCCGGGTTCAGCGCCGACGCGCTGGCGACCCGGATGAACGCCGCGGACTCCGAGTACCTCGTAACCTGCGACGGCTACTACCGCCGCGGCGACCCGCTCGACCACCTCGACAAGGCGAACGAGGGACTGGGCGGCGTCGACCACGAGGTCTCTGACGTGGTGGTCGTCGACCGCCTCGGCGACGACGGCTTCGGCCACGACCTCACCGACACCCAGCGCGACTACGACGACGTGGTCGCCGCGAACGAGGGCGCGACGGTCGACCCCGTCGAGCGCGACGCGGAGGACATGCTCTTCCTGATGTACACCTCGGGAACGACCGGGGAGCCGAAGGGCGTGAAACACACGACCGGAGGGTATCTCTCGTGGGCGGCGTGGACGAGTCAGGCGGTCCTCGACATCAAGCCCGAGGACACCTACTTCTGCAGCGCCGACATCGGCTGGATCACCGGCCACTCCTACATCGTGTACGGCCCGCTCGCGCTCGGGACGACGACGATGATGTACGAGGGAACGCCCGACTATCCCGAGCGCGACCGGCTCTGGGAGATAATCGAGGAGTACGAGGCGACCCAGCTGTACACCGCGCCGACCGCGATTCGGTCGTTCATGAAGTGGGGGTCGGAGTACCCCGACCAGCACGACCTCTCCAGCCTCCGCCTCCTCGGAACCGTCGGCGAGCCGATCAATCCGCGGGCGTGGAAGTGGTACTACAAGCACATCGGGAACGAGGACTGCCCCATCGTCGACACGTGGTGGCAGACCGAGACCGGCGGGATGATGATAACGACGCTCCCCGGCGTGAAGAAGATGAAACCCGGGAGCGCCGGCCCGCCCCTCCCCGGCCTCGACGTACAAATCGTAGACAACGCGGGCGACCAGATCGAACCCGGGCGCGCGGGCTACCTCACGGTACAGAAGCCGTGGCCCGGAATGCTGCGCACGCTCTACAAGAACGACGAACGCTACATCGACGAGTACTGGGCCGAGTACTCGGACACCGAGAGCGACGACCCCGACGACTGGGTGTACTTCCCCGAGGACGGCGCGAAAATCGACGACGACGGCTACATCACCGTGCTCGGCCGCGTGGACGACGTCATCAACGTCTCCGGGCACCGCCTCGGCACGATGGAGATCGAGTCAGCCATCGTCGGCGTCGAGGGCGTCGCCGAAGCCGCCGTCGTCGGCGGCGACCACGACATCAAGGGTGAAGCAGTCTACGCGTACGTCATCACCGAGGACGGTTACGAGGGCGACGACGACCTCCGCGCGCGCATCGTCGAAGGCATCGAGGACGCCATCGGCCCCATCGCGCGCCCCGAACAGGTCGTGTTCACGCCCGAACTCCCGAAGACGCGCTCCGGGAAGATAATGCGCCGCCTCCTCGAGGACGTGGCGAACGAGGACGAGCTCGGCGACACCTCGACGCTCCGCAACCCCGAAATCGTCGAGACGATCCGCGACCAGGCACGCAACTAACCACCAACGAACGCGATTCCACCATATTCACGTGAGACACTATGACAGAAAATGACAGGCACGATTCGGACGGCGAACGAACCGCTCCCGACGGCGGCACCACCGCGGCGCAACGCCACCGGGAGACGAACTACCTCGAAGAGGAAGTGAACCTCCTCAAACCCAGCACGGAGTTCATGCGCGACCACCTCCGACTCATCTGGACGGGGTTCGTCATCTGGGCGGTGCTCGTGTTCGGACCCGTGACCGCGACCGCGCTCGCGCCCGAGACGATGACGATGACCATCCCCGGCGGGTTCCCGCTGCACTACTTCCTCGTCGCTATCGGCGCTCCCGCGGGCGCGCTCATCCTCTCCGTCTGGTACGCGCGCCGCCGTGACGCGCTCGACGAGAAGTACGGAATCAGCCACGGAGGTGACGCCTGATGAGTCTCCTCCTTCCGATGCAGAGCGGGCTGCTCCCCGAGGGCTTGAACGTCTCGTTCAAGCTCATCCCCGCCATCCTCGTGCTGGCGATGCTCGGACTGTTCCTCGTCATCGGCTTCGTGTTCAAGGTCGCCGACACCGAGGGCATGTGGGTCGCCGGACGCTCCATCGGGAACGTCGAGAACGGCATGGCCATCGGCGCGAACTGGATGAGCGCAGCGTCCTACCTCGGCATGGCCGCGCTCATCGCACTGAGCGGGTTCTACGGGCTCGCGTTCGTCGTCGGCTGGTCGACCGGGTACTTCATCCTCCTCATCTTCATGGCCGCCCAGATGCGGCGGTTCGGGAAGTACACTGCACCCGACTTCGTCGGCGACCGCTACAACTCCGACACCGCGCGCGCCATCGCCGCCGTCACCACGTTCCTCATCGGGTTCGTGTACGCCATCGGGCAGGCGCGCGGCATGGGCCTCGTCGGCCTCTACATCTTCGGCGACCTCGGCATCCTCGGCCTCACCGGCTACCAGTCGATGGTCGTGTTCATGATGACGATAACAGTCGGCTACCTGAGCATCTCCGGTATGATGGGCGCGACGAAGAACATGGCCGTCCAGTACGTCATCCTCATCGTCGCGTTCCTCGCCGGCCTCTACGTCGTCGGCTACGTGAACGGCTACTCCACCGTCCTCCCGCACATCGAGTACGGCGAGATGTTCAGCGTGCTGAGCAACGAGTTCAGCGAGCCGTTCGTCCACCAGAGCTACTACCTCTGGATCGCGACCGCGTTCTCTCTCGTGGTCGGCACGTGCGGCCTCCCGCACGTCCTCGTGCGGTTCTACACGGTCGAGTCCGAGCGCACGGCGCGCTGGTCGACGGTGTGGGGGCTCGGCTTCATCTGCCTCCTCTACCTGAGTTCGCCCGCGTTCGCCGCGTTCGGCACCGACCTCTACTCGAACCAGATCGGTGACGTGTACGGCGACCCCGGAATGACGAGCGCGGCCGGTGACGTCATCGTCGTGCTCGCTGCACAGCTCTCGAACCTCCCGACGTGGTTCGTCGGCCTCGTCGCCGCGGGCGGTATCGCGGCCGCAATCGCGACGGTCGCCGGCCTGTTCATCGCCGGGTCGTCCGCCATCTCGCACGACATCTACGCGAACATCATCAACCCCGACGCGACCCAGCGCCAGCAGGTGCTCGTCGGTCGCCTGAGCATCGTCGCGCTCGGCGTCATCACGACGCTCGCCGCGCTCAACCCCGCGGCCCCCATCGCGGCGCTCGTGTCGTACGCGTTCTCGCTCGCCGGTGCAGTGTTGTTCCCGATGTTCTTCCTCGGTCTCTGGTGGGAGAACACGAACCGTCAGGGCGCGCTCGCCGGCATGACCACGGGCCTCATCATCTGGATAATCCCGATGATCAACGAAGTGCTGCCGACGTACGTCTCGTCGCTCGATAGCACCATCTCACCGGTGCTCGCGCAGTGGGTGCCCGCCATCGGCTCCGCGCTCGTCGCGGTTCCGGTGGTGTTCATCGTCACCATCGCCGTGTCGCTCGCGACCGAAGAGCCGGACATGGAGACGAAACGCCTCGTCCGGCAGTGTCACAGCCCCGAGCCGATGGACCGCATGGAGTCCGCGGAAGAAGTCGTGTCCACGGACGGCGGCGAGGACGTCGAGGGAGGTGACGCCTGATGTACGACCGCATTCTCGTCCCGACCGACGGCAGCGACGTCTCGGAGGTCGCCATCGAGCACGCGGTCGACCTCGCTGAGAAGTACGACGCCGAGATTCACGCGCTCTACGTCGTCGACGTGGACGCCGTGAGCTTCGGGCTCGGCGCGGAGCAAGTAGACCGCATCCGCCAAGGCCACCTCGGCGAGATGGAGGAAGTCGAGGAGAAAGCGAACGACGCGACGGGCGCGGTCGCCGACGCCGCGAGCGCCCACGGCATCGACGTCGTGGAAGCGGTGCGGGTCGGGCAGCCGCACGCGGTCGTCTCCAAGTACGCCGACGACGAGGACATCGACCTCGTCGTCATCGGCAGTCACGGCCGCAGCGGCGTGCGCCGCGCGCTCCTCGGGAGCGTGACCGAGCGCGTGCTGCGCTCCACCCGCAAGCCCGTGCTCGTCGTGGACTTCGAGCCGGAGGACTGACCATGGGCGTGCTGGACTCCGTCCGCGAGCAGAAGTCCGGGATGATGGCGGACCTCGTGTTCGCCGTCGCCTGGGTCGTGGGCGTGAACGTCCTGTTCGACCTGACGAACGGCCCGGACTGGGCGTACTACCTCTGCATGTTCGCGGGGGTAATCGCCTACTTCGGGTTCTTCACGTCGCTGAAGATGGCGCGGGCGCAGCAGTAGCCCGCGCCCCCGCACTCCGACACGATTTTGGCGGCCCCGACAGAAGCGAGAGTATGCTCAGCCGCCAGTTCGTCCGGGAGAACCCCGAGACGGTGCGCGAAGCCCTCGACAACAAGGGCGTCGACGTCGACCTCGACCGCATTCTGGAGGTCGACGACGAGTGGCGCGACCTCAAGGCCGAGGGCGACGACCTCCGCCACGAACGCAACGAAGTCAGCTCGAAGATCGGCCAACTCAAACAGGAGGGGAAGGAGGAGGAGGCCGAGGAAGCCATCGAGCGGTCGAGCGAACTCAAGGAGCGCATCGAGGAGGTCGAGGAGCGGGCGGACGACCTCGAAGCCGAACTCGAAGAGCGCCTGCTGGAACTCCCTCAGATTCCGCACGAGAGCGTGCCGGTGGGCGAGGACGAGTCGGAGAACGTCGAGCGCCGCCGCGAACTGTTCGACGACCGCCGCGACCTCCCGGAGGACGTGGTGCCGCACTACGACCTCGGCGAGGAACTGGACATCCTCGACTTCGAGCGCGGCGCGAAAGTCTCCGGTGGCGGGTTCTACTTCGCGAAGGGCGACGGCGCGCGACTCGAACACGCGCTCGTCCAGTTCATGCTGGACGTTCACCGCGAGCAGGACTACGTGGACGTGTTCCCGCCGATTCCCGTGAACTCGGCGTCAATGCGCGGCACCGGCCAGTTCCCGAAGTTCACGGAGGACGCGTACCGGCTCGGCGGGTCGAACGAGGAAGAGTACGACGACGACGACCTCTGGCTCCTCCCGACCGCCGAAGTCCCGGTGACGAACATGTACCGGGACGAAATCCTCCTCAGCGAGGACCTCCCGCTCAAGCACCAGGCCTACTCGCCGAACTTCCGCCGGGAGGCGGGCGAGCACGGCACCGAGACGCGCGGCATCGTGCGCGTCCACCAGTTCAACAAGGTCGAGATGGTGAACTTCGTCGAACCCGAGGAGAGCTACGAGCGCTTCGAGGGGCTCGTCGCGGAGGCGGAGGAAGTCCTCCAGCGCCTCGAACTCCCCTACCGGATTCTGGAGATGTGTACGGGCGACCTGGGGTTCACGCAGGCGAAGAAGTACGACCTCGAAGTGTGGGCGCCCGGCGACGACATGGAGGACGGCCCCGCGGTGGGCGGGCGATGGCTCGAAGTCTCCTCGGTCTCGAACTTCGAGGACTTCCAGGCACGCCGCGCCGGCATCCAGTACCGGCCGGAGAAACACGAGAGCGCCGAGTACGTCCACACGCTGAATGGGTCGGGGCTCGCGGTGCCGCGCATCGTCGTCGCGATTCTGGAGTACTACCAGAACGAGGACGGAACGGTGGACGTGCCCGAGGCCCTTCAGCCGTACATGGGCGGCCAGGAAGTCATCGAGGGCGGTGAGAAGGTCGGTGAGAGCGCGCTCGGCGCGCAGGACTAGTCGGCGTACGTCCGCAGTTTCGCTATTCTCTCGTCGGTTTCGAACACGTCGACGAACGCGAACATGAGTTCGTCGGGCGCGAACAGGTGGCCGTGCGCGACCGCGCCGTCCACGCCCGCCGTCACCGAGTCCACGACGTGTTTGGTGTCGGTGCGCGGGCGGTCGTCGCGCATGAAGGAAACGAACTCGTCGCGGCCCGCGAGCGTGCGGTCGGGGCGGACGTGTTCGAAGTCGGGCGCGAGCACCGCTCGGAGCGCCTCGTAGTCGCCCGCGTCGATGGCGTCGTAGTAGGCGTGCGCGAGGTCGACCGAGTCCATACCCCGGCGTGAGTGCTCGACGGACAAGAAACGTGTGGGGCGAACGCGGTGTTTTTGCCCGCCCGTGGCGAAGCAGCGGTGTGGAGTTACACGTTCGGTACGAGGGCGACGACGACCCCGCGAAGTGCACGGCGCGAAAGCTCGCGCGCTTCGACCTCGCCGCCCTCCACCGCACGAACCGCGAGACGCCGTACGGCGTCGTCCTGAACCCGCACGCCGACACCGCACTCAGTCCCGCGGACGCCGCCCACCAGCGACTCGTCGCGCTCGACTGCTCGTGGGAGACCGCCGAAAAGGCGATGTTCGAGATGCCGGGCGACCACCGCGCGCTTCCGTTCTTGGTCGCCGCGAATCCCGTGAACTACGGCCAGCCGTTCCAACTCAACACCGTCGAAGCGTTCGCCGGCGCGCTCTGCATCCTCGGCCACCGCGAGCACGCCGAAGAAATCCTCGCGAAGTTCACCTGGGGCCACACCTTTCTCGAACTGAACGAGGAACCGCTCAGGCGGTACGCGGAGTGCGAGGACTCGACCGAGGTCGTCGAAATCCAGCAGGAATACCTCGACGCGGGCGAGGAGTGAGTGGGTCCGCGAGCGTGGCGCTCACGGGCGAGGGAAAACGAACGAAAACGGTCGAGAATTACGTGGAGCGGCGTTCGCGGGCCTTCGGGCGAAGCTTCCCGTAGCCGCACTTCCGACACCGGGCGGCTTCCTGGGGGTTGCGGGCGTTGCAGCGCATGCAGACCTGTTTGCCGAGGAGTCGGTCCTCGATGGAGATTTCCTTGCTCATACGGGAGTTCTCGACGCCGAGGCGTTTAAACCTTGAGAAACACGCCCACTCGCCGCTCCGCCTACTCGTCGGGGTACTTCGGTTCGCGGCGGTCGGCGCGTTCGAGCGCGCGCTCCACGACGGCGCGTACGTCGCCGTGGAAGACGCTGCCGTGGCCGCTATACATGTGTTCGACGGTGTCGGGGAGGCGGGCGAGGAGGCGTTCGATGCTCTCGACGAGCGTGCCGCGGTCCTGGCCGGGCATGTCGGTGCGGCCGAAGCTCCCGTCGTCGAACGCGCCGTCGTCGTGCACGACCACGTCGCCGCTGAACAGGCTGGTGTCGGAGACCAACGAGACGTGGTCGTCGGCGTGACCGGGCGTGTGCACGACTTCGAATGTTTCGTCGGCGATGGTGAGGGTGTCGCGGTCGGCGAGTTCGTGGGTTCGATGGGGGTGGTCGGCGTACGCGTACACGTCGGGGTCGAAGGCGTCGACCACCGCGTCGAGTTCCGCAACGTGGTCGCCGTGCTGGTGGGTGATAACGACGCGATCGAGCGTGTCGGCGTGCTCGCGGACGACGTCCGCGACGCCCGGCATCGCGCCCGCGTCCACGAGCGTCGGCGTGCCGTCGAGCGCGAGGTAGGCGTTGCACGTGAAACTCTCCGCGTCCGCGGTGACGGTCGTGACGTCCATAGTTGAGGGAACGAACGGCGGTGACAAATAGGCGGGGAATTTTTGAATCCGTCGTCCGTAGGAACATACATGGGCTTCGGTAGTTACGACGAGTCCGAACAGGAGAATCAGAACCTCGACTCGGACATCGACGAGAGCGCGAGCGTCGATACCGAAGAACACGCACACAGGGGGGAGGTCGACTACGAGATAGAGGCGTCGAACGACGAACTCCTCGACAAACTCAAGGACATCAAGAGCGAGTGAAACCGGGGACGCGCGCGCTCGGCGTCGCGGAATCCTACACCGGAGAGCGCTCGACGCTCGCCGGCACCGTCGTGCGCGCCGACCGCGTCGTGGACGACGTTTGTTTTGCTTCGTGTACCGTCGGCGGTCTCGACGCCACCAGCCGGATTATCGACCTCTGGAGCGACCTCGACCGGCCGGACGTCCGGTACGTCGTGCTCGCGGGAATCGCGCCCGCGTGGTTCAATATCCTCGACCTCACGCGGATTCACGACGCCGTCGAGCGACCCGTACTTTCCATCTCCTTCGAATCGAGTCCCGGACTCAGCGAGGCCATTCGCCGGGAGTTCGACACGCCCGGGGAGCGCCTCGAACGCTACGAGCGCCAGCCCCCGCGGGAGCGCGTGTCCGTGAACGACGAGTCGGTGTTCGTGCGGTCGATAGGATGTGACGACCCCGCGGGCGTGGTTCGGGCGTTCACACCGGAGGGCGGCCGTCCGGAGCCGGTGCGGGTGGCACGGCTCGCGGCGCGCGCCGCGGACGACTACCGCACCGATTAATTTCCCCGGCGAGCCAGAGGTTGGTATGGAGAACATGGACGGCCTCGACGTGACCGCGTGCGAGCGCTGCAGCGACCTCGTGTCGTCGCGGTCGCGCATCGTGAACGGCACGGGGCCCGCGGACGCGGACGTGGTGTTCGTCGGGGAGGCGCCGGGCGAGCAGGAGGACCAGGAGGGCGTGCCGTTCGTCGGACGGAGCGGTGACGTGCTCGACTCCGCGCTCGGCGAGCACGGCCTGCCGCGCAAGCGGGTGCGCATCACGAACTGCGTGCGGTGTCGGCCGCCGGACAACCGCGACCCGAGCACCGAAGAACTCGCGAACTGTCGGCCCTATCTCGAGGCGGAAATCGACCAGCTCGACCCGGCGGTGATAGTGACCCTAGGGAAGGTGCCGAGCGAGCACCTGCTCGAGCGAGATGTGGCGGTGACCAACGAAGCCGGCACCGTCGAAACCATCGACATCGCAGGGACGCGGCGGGACGTACTCGTCTGCGTGCATCCCGCGGCGACGCTCTACGACCGCAGCCAAGAGGCGACGTTCGACGCGACCATCGAGAAGGCGGCGACCATCGCGGGCGTCGAGGGCGGGCAGGCGACGTTCGACGACTACTGACCGCGGAGTCGAGCGCCGGAGGGGAAAACGACTTGCCCGCGGTCGGCGTATCCTCGAACATGAGCACTACGGACGCCCAGCGGCAGGCGGCGGCGGCGGTCGTCGTCGTTGACTACGGCCTGGGGAACCTCCGGAGCGTGACGCGCGGCCTCGAACGCGCGGGCGCCGACGTCACCATCACCGACGACACCGACGAAATCGTGGACGCGGACGGCGTCGTCCTCCCCGGCGTCGGCGCGTTCAGCGAGGGTATGGAGAACGCGGGGCCGTTCCGTGACACGCTCCTCGACGTGGCGGACGCGGGAACGCCCTTGTTCGGCATCTGCCTCGGCATGCAGATGCTCCTAGAGGGGAGCGAGGAAGCTACCCGCGACGGCGAGGGCGACGTCGACGGACTCGGTCTGATTCCGGGGCGGAACGTCCGGTTCAGTCAGGGTCAGAAGGTCCCGCACATGGGCTGGAACGAACTCGACGTACAGCGTGACCACCCGCTCGTCGACGGCGTCGACAACGTCTCGTCGGAGACGCGACTGGCCGACGGAACCGGGGGCGATTCCGTCGATGGAGAGTACGCGTACTTCGTGCACTCCTACTACGCCGAACCCGAGGACGAGGTGAACGTCGTCGCGACGACTGACTACGACGTGGAGTTCGCGTCCGTCGTCGCGAACGAGGCGGGGAACGTGTTCGGCACGCAGTTCCACCCGGAGAAATCTGGAGAAACAGGATTGACGATTCTCCGGAACTTCGTCGATATCTGTTCTGAGCGCTAGCGGCGCATCGCGACGCTGTACATCCGCCCCGTGGAGTTCGGCGCGCGCTCGGTGAGTTCGCGTGCGCGGTCGAGCAGCGGGTCGGCGAGGTGGTCGGGGACGCTGGCGGCGGTGTCGCGGGCGGCGTCGAGGTGGGCGTCGAAGAGGTCGCGGGGCCACGGAACCGGTTCGAGGATGTCGCGGGTTCGCTCGTGCGTCCACCCGCGCGCTTCGAACAGCGCCCGAAGTTCCGTGTCAGGGTGAAAGACGTACGCGGGACGGCCGTCAGCGAGTTCGGCGAGCGCGTTCTCGACGCCGAACAGCCGACGGATGGGTTCGTCGCGTCCGACGGGCGCGTAGTCGTCCACGACCAGCCAGGCGTCGGGGGCGGCGACGCGCGTGAGTTCGTCCGCGATAGCGGTAGCTTCGGCGTTCGTGAGGACGTTGAAGAGCGCGTGCGCGAACACCACGTCCACCGTATCGTCGGGGAGCGGAATCGACCGGAGGTCGGCCTGCAGGACGGCGGCCGCCGGAATGCGCTCGCGGACGCTCGCGGCGTGGGCGCGGTCGGCGGTGACCGCGTAGACGGCGGCCGCGCCCGCGTTCCGGAGGCCCGCGGTTCCGTTTCCGACGCCCGCGCCGGCTTCGAGCGCGACAGCGCCGTCGACCGGAACGTCCGCGAGCGCGTCCGTAACCGTGTCTGGAACGTCCGTCATAGGCGGAACTGTCGGTCGAAGTGTCGAAAAGCCAGCGACCGCGAATCGGTCGCGGGTTCGAAGGGCTCCCAGCGCGGTTGTCGTGGGTCGTCCGGAATCAGGCGGGCGTCCTGCGGTCGGCGACGGCGTTGACGCCGATGCCGACGAGCGCGAGGAGGACGGAGGCGGCGGCGAGGTAGGCGAACATGTTCTGGACGCCGACGGCGTCGGTGAGCCAGCCGGCGACGATGTGGCCGAGCGCGCCGCCCGCGCCGACGCCGACGCTCGTGAGGAGGGTTTGGGCGGTGGAATGGAGGCCGTCGGGCGCGCAGTCGTGTGCGAGATTGACGAGCGCGAAGAAGAGGAGCGCGAGGCCGACGCCGAGGCCGACGTTCGCGAGGAGGACGGAGCCGAGCGTGGGGAAGACGGCGAGACCGGCGTAGCCGGCGGCGAACCCGAGGCCGCCGAGGGAGACGAGGCCGCCGTAGGAGAGCGCGGTGCGGCCGACGGCGAGGAAGACGACGGTTTCGGCGACGGTTTTGGCCGCCCACGCGGCGCCGGTGTAGCCGTCGCCCAGGCCGACCGCGCGCATGTAGACGGAGAAGAACGCGTCGCCGGACCGGGACACGAACCCGAGGAGGAACGCGGCGACGAGCACGACCTGGAACTGGCGGCGGGCGAGCAGTCCGAGCGCTTGCGTGCCGAGGCCGCCCTGGAGGACAGAGTCCTCGTCGTCGGGGATGGTGAGCGCGAGCGCGACGAACACGACCATGCCGGCGATGTAGAGGTAGACGACGAGCAGGGTGGTGGTGTACGCGAGGAGGAAGCCGATGACGAGTACGGCGATGCCGAAGGAGGTGGAGCCGAAGCTTCGGGCGAAGCCGTAGTCGAAGCCTTCGCGGAGGACGAGCGCGTTCGACAGCGGGACGATTGGGGCGCGGCCGACGGCGAAGAGCGCGGTGCCGGCGGTGATGAGGAGGAAGGCGCCGCCGGACAGACTCGCACCGAGCGGGTACGCGAGGAGCGCGACCGCGGAGACGGTGGCGGCGGCGACGAGAACGCGAGCGGGTGAGCGCGTGTAGTCGGCGACGAACCCCCAGAGGGGTTGGACGACGACGCCCGCGACGATCATCACCATTCCGACGAAACCCATCTCGACGCCCGACATCCCCATCTCCTCGAGGAGGACGTTCCGAAAGGCGGCGAACCCGCTGAACGCCGCGAAGAACACGAAGTAGAGCGCGGGGTAGCGATAGCGACTGTCCACCCGTCGAGTCAGGACGAGCAGCCACCTGAACGTGATGATTCGCGAGAACTGTGAGGAAAATAAACACGGAAATTGGGTGGTAGTCGCGGATGCGGAGCGTGGCGGCGCGGATGCGGAGCGTGGCGGAGGCGGAGGCAGCGCGGGACGACAGTGGTTCCGGGGATGCCGCGGCGGCCGGTAGGCCGCCGTCTGCGTGAGCCGACGGCAAGGGTTGGGAATCTGCAAGGTCGCGCAGAATCGAAGATTCTGCTGGATACAGGAAGACGCTTCGCGTCTTCCTTTGAGGTTTTGCCGGCGCAGAGCGCCGGCAAAAGGGCTTGCTAGAGGAAATCCCGGACGTCCGAGTAGTACATGTCGTGGTGGTCGAGTTCGTCGATGGCGTGGGCGATGTCGGCGGCGAGGGCGTGCCAGCAGCGTTGGCCTTGGTCGGTGTCGATGTTGTAGGTGGAGTCTTGGCAGTGACAGCCGCCGTTTTCGATGACGTATTCGTCGTGGTGGCCGACGACGACTGTGAAGTCGTTGTATTCTTTGACGCGGCGTTCGCTGACGGCTTCGATTGCGCGTTGGCCGCGGTCGCCGTGTTCGGCGAGGATTCGTTGGACGATGCTGGGCGTGAGTTCTCCGGTGTCTTGGAGGGTGTCGCGCCAGTCGTCCGTCACGGGCGGTTTTGGTGGGGGCGTGGTTTAGCCGGTTCGATTGCCCCACCACTGTGACCTTAATGATTATTAATGCGTATCCAGCCATATTACATTATCAATCATTAACTTTATCGTGGTGTTTCGCACCTGACTGAACGCAATGGCAGTACACCACCGCGCCTCCGACGCTCGCACCGCTTATCGACCATCGCCAGCCACCACGACACAATGCCCGAATACACCGACATAGACAACACCGGCGCGCCGGCCGTCCCGGACCTGACGAACACCACCGACCCCCGCGAGGACTACGACGAATCCGTCCTCAGCCACCGCATCCAGACCAATGAGTGACTACAAGGACTACACCTACCGCGACATCGACAACCCGGCCGGCCGCGAGTTCCGCGAGAAGCTGGAGAACCAAGACTACGTCTTCGCGCCCGGCCTCTACCACGCGCTGGACGCGCGACTCGCCGAGCGCGCCGGATTGGACGCCGCCTACATGAGCGGCTACTCCACCGTCCTCGGCCAGTTCGGCTTCCCCGACCTCGAAATGGTCACGATGACCGAGATGGTGGAGAACGCGAAGCGAATCGTCGAAGCCACCGACCTCCCCGTCGTCGCCGACTGCGACACCGGCTACGGCGGCACGCACAACGTCCGGCGCGCCGTCCGCGAGTACGAGAAGGCCGGCGTCGCCGCCATCCACATCGAGGACCAGACCACGCCGAAGCGCTGCGGCCACATCGCCGGCAAGCAAGTCGTCTCACAGGAGGACGCGCGAGCCCGCATCGAGGCCGCCGTGGACGCGAAGCAGTCCGAGGACACGGTCATCATCGCCCGCATCGACTCCTACGGCTCCGCGAACGGCGACTGGGAGGACCACCTCGAACGCGGCCGCCTCTACGCGGACGCCGGCGCGGACCTCGTCTGGCCCGAGATGCCGGACCCGAGCCGCGAGGACGCCGTCAACTACGCCGAGACCATCCACGAGACCCACCCCGACCTCGATTTGGCGTTCAACTACTCGTCGTCGTTCGCGTGGAGCGAACAGGACGACCCGCTGACGTTCCAAGAGCTCGGCGACCTCGGCTACACGTACCAGTTCATCACGCTGTACGCCCTCCACTCCGGCGCGCACGCGGTGTACGAGGACATGAAGAACATCGCGGAGAACGACGAGCAGGCCCAGTTCGACCTCGAAGACCGCTATCTCGGCCACGAGACCGAGAGCCACCACGAGATGTCGCTCGTGCCGCGCTACCAGGAGATCGAGGCGCAGTTCGACCCGGACGCGAAGCGGCGGATGGAGGAGTCCGCGGGGTTCACCGAGGACGAGTCCGACCCCATCACGTCCGACGGAGACGCACCGGAGCCAACGCAGGATGACTGACCCGACCGACCGGCACTACGACCGCGCGTTCGTGCGGTCGTTCTTCACGAGCCCGACGGCGGTGGACGGCGAGGACGACTCCGCGAAGATGCTGCGGCGCGCCGCACAACTCCGCGGGCTGGAAGCGCCCGACGTGTGGGTGCCGGACAACGAGGACGCGACCGCGCCGTCGATGCGCGACGAGGGCGCGCGGAACATCACGGACGTCGTTTCGGAGCACGGCGCCGACTTCCCCGGCGAAGTCCATCCGCGGGTCGTCTGGCACCGCGACAGCCCCGAAACCCGGTATCGAGGGTTTCAGCACATGCTCGAAATCGCGGACCCCGAGAACGGCGCAGTCGACGACATCGACGGGTTCGTGATTCCCGAGGTCGGCGACCTCGACGACTGGAAGAAGGCGGACGAGTTCATCACCATCGTCGAAACCGAGCACGGCCTCGACCCCGGCAGCCTCTCGATGTCCGTCATCATCGAGTCCGGGGAGGCCGAACTCGCGATGAGCGACCTCCGCGCCGAAATCGGGAACCCGAGCAACAACCTCGAACGCATGTTCCTGCTCGTGGACGGCGAGGTCGACTACACGAAGGACATGCGGGCGATGACGCCGACCGGCGAACTCCCCGAGTGGCCGGAGTTGCGGCACAACACGTCGCGGGGCGCGAGCGCCGCGGGACTGGTCGCCGTGGACGGTCCCTACGACGACATCCGGGACGTGGCGGGCTACCGCGACCGCATGGAGGCGAACCGCGCGAAGGGCATGACCGGCATCTGGTCGCTCACGCCCGGACAGGTCGTGGAGGCGAACACCGCCCCGCTCCCGCCCGAGTCCGGCCAGTGGCTGCTCGACGACGGCAGCGGCGAGGTCGAACTCGACGAGTCGGACGGCCGCTGGACCTACCCCGGGGACTCCCTCTGGATTGAGGAGACCGCGGACGGCTACCGGTTCCAGGCCGGCACCGAGACCCGGGAGTGCGACGGCGAGGAGCTCCGCGAGGAACTGCTGTCGCGGGCGTCCTACGTGCCGAGCATGGACGACATCGTGGACTCGATGGAGCAGTTCGAGGCCGCGAAGGAAGCCGGCACCGGCGCCATCGCGATGACGCGCGAGGCGACCATCGAGGTCGACGGCGTCACCGTGGAGATACAGAACGACCGGATGTGGGACGAAGCCACCTATCAGGCGGCGAAGACGCCCATCACGCTGTTCCAGGACGTGTACGAGCACCGTCCCGACCAGCACGACGAACTCGCGAAGCGGTACAGCGAGGACGTCGTGGAGCGCGCGGCCGCGGTCGGCGAGTAACCGATTCGCGGGGCTTTTTTCGGCGGGTCGCGGAGTCAGCGTATGCTCGTAGAGGAGGGTGCGGTGACGGTGGAGGTCGAGTCCGAGTCCGGCGGCGGCGAGGGCGCGGCGGAGGGCGTGTTCTTCAACCCCGGTCAGGAGCTAAACCGCGACATCACCGTCGCCGCGCTCCGCGCGTACCGCGAGCGCACCCCGGAGGCCGACAGCTACCTCGACGCCACCGCCGCGAGCGGCATTCGTGGGGTTCGCGCGGCGAACGAGGGCTGGAACGTCACGCTCGCCGACACCGACCCCGACGCGGTTTCGCTCGCCCGTCGGAACCTCGGCCGGAACGACCTCGACGGAACGGCCGTGCATCAGGACGCGAACGCCGTTCTCCACGACAAGGACGCGTACTTCGACGTGGTGGATATCGACCCGTTCGGCACGCCGATTCCGTTCGCGGACGCCGCGCTCGCGAACGCCCGCGACCTCGTCTGCGTCACCGCGACCGACACCGCGCCCCTCTGCGGCGCGCACTTCGAATCCGGCGTCCGCAAGTACTCGACCGTCCCCCGGAACACCGAGTACCACGCGGAGATGGGTCTCAGGGTGCTTCTGTCCGCGTTCGCCCGCACCGCCGCGCGCTACGACGTGGGCGTCACGCCGATTCTGAGCCACGTGAGCGACCACTACGTTCGCACCTACCTCGACCTCTCCCACCGCGCGACCGACGCGAACGCCGCCATCGACGAACTCGGCTACATCCACCACTGCGAGGCCTGCCTCCACCGCTGGACGGAGAAGACGCTCCTCCCGGAGTCGCCGGACGCCTGCCCCAACTGCGGGGAGGGCGTGCAGACCGCCGGCCCCGTCTGGCTCGGCGCCGCGCACGACGCCGAGTTCGTCGGGGACGTGGTGCGAGAGCTCACGGGCGAGATGGGGAGCGCGGAGCGCGCGGAACGCCTCCTCGAACGCATCGCGGGCGAACTCCACGAACCCACGCACTACGACCAGCACAAGCTCTACAAGCGCTGGAACGAACCCGCGGTCGGGATGGACGAGTTCCTCGACGCCGTCCGCGACGGCGGGCACGAGGCGTCACGCGCCCACTACGGCGGCACGACGTTCAAGACGACCGCGTCCGTCGCGGAACTGCGCGACCTCGCCCCGTAGGTCTTTTTCAGGCGGGGGACGAAGTTCGCGTGTGTCACGAAGCGCCGTCTCGGTCGTCCGCGAGGTCGTCGCCGAGGCCCAGGACAGCCAGATAACGTTCCTCGCGGCCGCCGTCGCCTACTACGGGTTCGTCTCCCTCATCCCCCTCCTCCTGTTGACGCTCGCCGCCGCGTCCTACCTCGGCGTCGAGTCCGTCGGCGAACAGATAGTCGAACTCGTCGGCAGCCTCCTCACCCCGGAGGGGAGCGCCGCCGTTCGGAACGCCCTTCGGGGCGCGAGCGGCCGCGGGACCGCCACCGTCGTCTCCCTCGTCGTGCTCGCGTGGTCCGGTCTCAAGCTCTTCCGCGGACTCGACGTGGCGTTCGCGCACGTCTACGGCGTGGTCGGCGCACGCCCGCTCGCCCACCAACTGAAGGACGGCGTGCTCGTCCTCGGTGCCATCGCCGCGGGCGTCGTCGCCGCCACCGTCGCCGCCGTCGTCGCCGGGTTCGTCGCCACCGGCCCGTTCGTCGGCGTCGTCGCGTTCTGCCTGCTCGTCGTCACGCTCGGCCTCGTCTTCTATCCCGTCTTCTACATCTTCCCCGACGCCGACCTCACCCCGCAGGAAGCCGTCCCAGGTACCCTGCTCGCCGCCGGCGGCTGGACCGTCCTCACCGTCGCGTTCGAGGCGTACGCGCCGCTCGCCGGGAAGTACCAGGCGTACGGGATTCTCGGCGCCGCGTTGCTCCTCGTGACGGTGCTGTACGTTGGCGGTACGATTATCATGGTCGGGGCGGTACTGAACGCCGTGCTCGCGGGACGAACCGACGAAACCGACGTACACGACGAGGTCGACGAACCGCACTCCGCTCCGGACATCACGGAGATGGAGCGGGAAGTACGCGCGCTCCGCGCCGAACTCGACGCCAAGACGGTGTCGAAGGACGACCTCGAATCGGACCTCAAGACGTACGTCCGCACGCGGATGCGGCGCAACCACGCTCGCGGCTGGGGCCCCTATCTCGTCCTTCTCTACGGGACGTTGATGACGCTCGGCGGGTTCTACTTCCTCTCCGGCGGCTGGGCCATCCTCGCGATGCTCGTCATCTGGCTGTCGACGCTCGGCCTCTACGCGCTCATGTTGCTGTTCGGCGTCGGCCTCAACGCCGCCGGCATCCCCGGCCGGGTCGCGGGCTGGGTGAAGAACCGCCGATAGATGCACGGCACCGGCGTCGCCGACGCGCTCGCTGGAACCGTCCCCGAGGGACTCGTTCCCGTCCTCCGCGCGCTCACCGCGCTCGGCGACCCCGTGCTGTTCCTCGTCGCCGCACCCGTCCTCTACTGGCTCGGCCCCCGATACGACCTCCTCTCGCCCGACCGCGCCGCGCGCCTGCTCGGCGTCGTCGTCGGCGGATTGGCGCTCGTCGTCGCGCTCAAGACCCTATTCGGAGTTCACCGTCCACCCGCCTCGGTTTCACTCGTACACGCGGACGGCTACGGGTTCCCGAGCGGCCACGCGACCGGCGCGACGGTGTTCTACGGTGCGCTCGCTGCCCTCCTCACCGTCGGGCGTCGCAGAACCCGATACGCCGCAGCCGCCGTCGTTGTCGCGGTCATCGCGGTCACGCGGCTCGCGCTCGGCGTGCACTACCTCGCGGACGTTCTCGCGGGCGTCGTCGCCGGAGGTCTCTACATCGCGCTCGCCCTCGAACTCTCGCGCTCCCGAACCGGGAACGCGTTCGCAATCGCGCTCGGCGTCGCCAGCGCCGCAGTCGTACTCGCCTGGACGATGGAGGCCGTAACCGTGTTCGGCGCGGCCGCCGGCGGCACTGTCGGCTGGCAGGTCGCCCGGCATCGAGCGAACCGCCTCCAGAACGTGTCTCCGTCGAGCGTGCTCGCGCTCGCGCCGCTGCTCGCTGTCGGCGGCCTCCCGCTCGCGATAGCGCTCCCGCTCCCGGTCGCGACAGCGGCAGGAATAGTGTTAGGGTTCGGCGTGGTGTGGGTGCCGACGCGCCTCTAGAACGTCTCGAGGTAGCGGTCGAGCTCCCAGTCCGACACCTGAATACGGTAGCCGGTGTGCTCCTCGCGCTTCGCTTCGACGAACTTCTCCGCGATGTGGTCGCCGAGCGTGTCCAGCACGACATCGTTCGACTCGAGGGCGTCGACGGCTTCGCCGAGGTTCGACGGCAGCGTCTCGATGCCGTACTCCTCGCGCTTCTCCTCGTCGAACTCGTAGATGTTCTCCCGAACGGGGTCGGGCGCGTCCAGACCCTTCTCGATACCGTCGAGTCCGGCGGCGATGAGCGCCGCGAACGCGAGGTAGGGGTTACAGGACGGGTCGGGGAACCGCGCCTCGATGCGGGACGCCGCGGGGACGCGGGCCGCGGGCTTCCGGATGAGCGCGCTGCGGTTCCGGTCGGACCACGCGACGTACACGGGCGCTTCGTACCCGGGGACGAGGCGCTTGTAGGAGTTCACGGTCGGGTTCGAGACGGCCGTGATGGCGGGCGCGTGCTCGAGGATGCCCGCGAGGAACTGGTGGGCGGTCTCGGAGAGGTTGAACTCGTCGTCCTCGTCGTGGAACGCGTTCTCGCCGTCCTCGAACAGCGAGAAGTGCGTGTGCATCCCGGAGCCGTTGATCTCCGCGATGGGCTTCGGCATGAATGTCGCGTGCAGGTCGTGTTCGGCGGCGATGGCGCGAACGACCGTGCGGAACGTCGCGACGTTGTCCGCCGTGGTGAGCGCGTCGTCGTACTCGAAGTTGATCTCGTGCTGGGACTCCGCGACCTCGTGGTGGGACGCCTCGATTTCGAAGCCCATCGACTCGAGACCGTTGATGATGTCGCGGCGCACGTCGGACGCGGGGTCCTTCGGCGCGAGGTCGAAGTAGCCGCCGAAGTCCGAGAGTTCGGTGGTGGCGCGACCGCGTTCGTCCTCCTCGAACAGGAAGAATTCGGGTTCGGGCGCGGCGTTCACCGTGTACCCCATCTCTTCGGCGCGGTCGAGGACGTTCTTGAGGACGCGGCGCGGGTCGCCCTCGAACGGCTCGCCCGTCGACGTGTCGATGACGTCACAGATGAGACGGGCAGACGCCGTCTCCTCGCGCTGACGCCACGGCAGGACGGCGAACGTCTCGGGGTCCGGCTTCAGGCGCATGTCGGACTCCTGAATGCGGACGAACCCCTCGATGCTGGAGCCGTCGAAGTAGATACCGTCGGTGAAGGCTTTCTCCGCCTGGTCAGCGGGGACGGAGACGTTCTTCACCGTGCCGAGGATGTCCGTGAACTGGAGTCGGAGGAAGTCGACGTTCTTCTCCTCGATTTCGTCAAGGACGTCCTGTTCCGTCTCGCTCAGCCCGCCGTCCGGAGAAAGGTTCCCTTTTGTCATTGGTTTCGACAGTAAGTGGAGAAAGGTGCCACCATATTAGCGGTACCGGTTGGCGCAATCTCCACCACCCGAGCTCGAACTGGACATTCGTTAAATTCTAAACCCCGGGTGACGTAGTCGGGTTCGATGACGTACGAAAACCTCGACGCGAAACTCATCAACGCACTACTCGGGGACGGTCGCGCCAGCCTCCGCAGTCTCGCGGACGACCTCGACGTCTCCGTCACGACCGTCTCGAACCACCTCAAGGACCTGGAAGACGCCGGCGTCATCGACGGCTACACGCCCATCGTCGACTACGACGAACTCGGCTACGACGTCACCGCCGTCCTCCAGCTCAAGGTTGAGGGGAACAGCCTCCCCGACATCACCGACCGCCTGCGCGCCCACAAGCAGATGGTCTCCGTGTACGAAGTCACGGGCGACTACGACATCTTCGCCGTCGGGAAGTTCCGCGACACCGACGACATGAACAGCCTCATCAAGACCCTGCTCGGCGACGCCGACATCAAGGAATCCAGCACCAGCGTCGTCCTCAACGCCGCCGCCGAACACGAACAGTTCGAACTCGACATCCAGGAGTAACCGAGCGCGTCGCTCTCCAGTTCTCAAAAAACGCGAGAGATAGTCGTCGAGCGGTGCGAACGCGGTCGTGGAGTGGGCTATGGGCCGACTTTTACATCATGCCGCCCATGCCGCCGCCCATGCCGCCCATGCCGCCGGGCGCGCCACCTTCGTCGTCGCCCTTGTCGGTGGAGAGGTCGCCGGCGGAGATGATATCGTCAATTTTGAGCACGAGGTTCGCTGCCTCGGTGGCGCTGCTGAGCGCCTGCTCCTTGGCGTGCGCGGGTTCGACGACACCGGACTCGTAGGTGTCGTCGAGGTCGCCCGTGAGGACGTTCAGACCGGTGTTCTGCTCGCCGGTCTCGTGGGCCGCGCGGAGGTCGACGAGGATGTCGATGGGGTCAAGGCCCGCGTTCTCGGCGAGGACGCGCGGGATGAGTTCGAGCGCGTTCGCGAAGGACTCGACGGCGAGCTGCTCGCGGCCGCTGACGGAGTCCGCGTAGGAGCGGAGGCGGTCCGCGAGTTCGACTTCGATTGCGCCGCCGCCGGGGAGGACGCGGCCGTCCGTGATGGTCTGGGCGGCCACGTCGAGGGCGTCCGTGACGCCGCGTTCGAGTTCGTCGACGACGTGGTCCGTGCTGCCGCGGAGGAGGAGCGTGACGCCGTGCGCCTCGTCGGCGAGGCCTTCGACGTAGAAGAGGTCGTCTTCCGCGTCACGACGGATGCTGCCGCGGCCGAGGTCGGCTGCGGTGAGGCTGTCGAGGTCCTGGACGACGCTGCCGCCGAGGACGTTCTTGAGGAAGCCGATGTCGGACTTCTTCACGCGGCGGAGCGCGAGCACGCCCTCCTTCGCGAGGTAGTGCTGGGCCATGTCGTCGATGCCCTTCTGGCAGAACACCACGTCGACGCCGGTCTCGACGATCTTGTCGACCTTCTCCTGAAGCTGTTTCTCCTCCTGGTCGAGGAAGCTCTGGAGCTGGTCGGGGCTGTCGATGCTGACGGAGGTGTCGGCGTTCGTCTCCTCGACCTCGATGGGTTCGTTGAGGAGGAGCGTGTTCGCGTCGTCGAACTCGCTGGGCATCGAGTCGAGGACGGGGTCCTTGTCGATGGCCGCGCCCTTGAGGAGTTCGGACTCGCCGACGGAGCGACCGGTCTGGGTCTCGATGTTGATGTTCGCCACGTCGACGACGGTGGAGCCGTCCTCGGCGTCGACGGACACCTGATTGAGCGCCTCGTAGAGGAGACCGCTGAGGAGTTCCTTGTCGATTTCGGCGCTCTTGCCCGTCATGGAGGTCTCGGCGACGGAGCGGATGAGCGCTTCGTCGTCGGAATCGACGTCGACGGCGATGTTGTCGACTTCCTCGCGGGCCTTCTCGGCGGCCTGGTTGTAGCCCTTGATGATGGCCGTCGGGTGGATGTCCTGTTCGAGGAGGTCTTCGGCCTCCTTGAGGAGTTCGCCCGCGATGGCGACCGCGGTCGTGGTGCCGTCGCCGGCCTCGTCTTCCTGAGTCTCGGCGACTTCCACGATCATTTCCGCGGTGGGGTTGTCGATGTCCATCTCTTCGAGGATGGTGACGCCGTCGTTCGTGATGGTCACGTCACCCATCGAGTCGACGAGCATCTTGTCCATGCCTTTCGGTCCGAGGGTGGACCGTACGGCGTCCGCAACTGCGCGTGCCGCGGAGATGTTGTGTTCTTGCGCGTCCTTGTCCTTCACTCGCTGGGCGTCATCTCCCATGATGATCATGGGCTGGCCCTGCATACGCTGTTGCTGCGACATAGCTACTCGAATGATTGTTTGTCCTTCTATATAAAACCTTGCCCATGGAGAAGTGAGAACGGCGGCGAGACGCCCCGAGACCCCGAAATTCGTGTTGTGTGTTCACACAGTACACTCGGCGTTTCGGCCGTCCGACCCACCCATCAGTCCTTTCACCGTGCTGTGAGAAGAGCCGGTATGGCGACACTCACGCCGGAGGACGAAGGGAAGTTCCTCGTCGACATCGAGGGAGAACAGCTCGGCATCGTCACCGCCGTCGAGGACAACACCGCCTGGGTCGACCCCGAACCCGGCCTCGGCGAATCCGTGCTCGCGGCCTTCGGCTGGACCGAAAAGGGCGACGACGACTACACCGTGAGCGGGGACGCCGTCGACACCGTCACCGACGAGGAAGTCCGCGTCCACGCGGACATCTGAGCGCGACGACCCGACAGACCGGGAATTTTTCCGCTGCCAGTCACGTCGTACACGTATGGGAACGCGAACGCTCGCTGAGCGCGCCGACTCCCGAGCCGAACTCGCTGTCGCGCTCGTGTCCCGTGTCGCCGCGGGCGCGCTCGCCTGGCTCCTCGTCGGAGCCGGCATGCTCGGCCTCGGATACAGTCTCCTCCGCACGCTCGGTTCCGCACCGCAGAGCGCGGTCGGAACGGCGATTGCGCTCGCAGCATCGCTCGCCGCCGTCGCCATCGGTATCTACGGCCATCCCGGGCTCCGTGAGCGGCTCCACGCCCGCGATAACTGACCGAGCCCCCGGGTTTTACGTCCAGACGCAGACTACCGCCGGACAGACATGTCTGCCCTCCTCATTGTCGTCGGCGTCGTCCTTCTTCTCATCGCCGCGTTCGTCGGCGTCTACGGCCGCCGCCAGCACCGCCGGAGCGCGCTCGTCACCGGCACAGACACGACCGACGTCCGGGACATCCGCGACGAAGGCCGCGTCGAACTGAAAGGAACGATTCGAAGCGAGAACGCGTTCGACTCCCCGATTCGCGGCGACCCCGCGGTGCTCTCCGCGTGGGAAGTCGAGGAGTGGGACGAACGCGGCAGCTCCGACATGTGGGAGACGCGCGCCGAAGGCGTGTACGCGACCGAATTCTCGCTCGACGACGGCACCGGCAGCGTCACCGTCGACATCGGCACGCACGTCGACGACACCTCCACCGGAACCGGCATCGACGAAATCCAGGTGAGCGCCATCGACATCGACCGCTTCCTCTCCGGCGGCGTCACCGTCGACGACATCGTCGCCGACCTCGCCGGCTTCTCCGTCGAGACCTCCGTCCCGCCGGACGCGGAACCGCCCGAGCGCATCGCCGAGTTCATCCGCGGCGAAGGAAGCGTCGGCGAACAGTCCGACTCCATCACGAACGTCATCGACATCGGGAACGCCCACGGCGAACGCCGCTACTACGAAGGCACGCTCGCGCCCGGCGACGACGTCTACGTCCTCGGCCACGCCCGCGCCGCCGCCGACGCCACCCACCCCCTCAAACCCGAGGATGTCGTCGTCGAACCAGCCGACGGCGAGCCCTTCATCGTCTCCGACAAACCCGAAGACGAACTCGCCGAGACCTTCGGCCGCTACAAGTACGCGTACGCCATCGCCACCGTCCTCGCAATCGCCGGCGCTGTCGCCATCGCGTACGGCGCGGGCTTGGTGTGAACGCCTAGCCGAGACTGGGCGTCTCGGTCTCCGGAGAAAACGCCGGGACTGGGATTTGAACCCAGAACCCCGTAAGGGGACACGCTTTCCAGGCGTGCGCTTTGCCATTCGGCCATCCCGGCTTACACCACTTCGTAGCCGACTCCGGCGTTTAAACCCTTCTCATTCGGGCGGCGACGGCGGGGACGGTGGCGGTGGTGACGAGGAAAACCGCGACGGCGACGCCGAGCAGAACGGGGAGGCCGAGGCCGTCGCCGGTGGCGAGGCGATAGCCCTGCGCGAGCACGAGGAACGAGAGCGCGCCGACGAGTCCCCAGACGGCGGCGGCGCGGTTCATCTAGTCGCGGGTGGCGATGGCTTCGATCTCGACGCCGACGCCCTTCGGGAGCGCGCCCGCCTGCACGGCGCTGCGCGCGGGCGGATTGTCCTGGAAGTACTCCTCGTACGTCTCGTTCATCTCGTCGAAGTCGTCGATGTCCGCGAGGAACACCGTCGTCTTGAGGACGTCCTGGGTGGTGAGGCCTTCCTCTTCGAGGATGGCTTTCACGTTTTCGAGGCTCTGGCGGGTCTGCGTGGCGATGGGTTCGTCGTCGAGGAGGTCGCCGTCCGGCGTCATCGGAATCTGGCCGGCGGTGAACACGAGGTCGCCGTCCGTGGTCGCCTGACTGTACGCGCCGACGGCGTCCGGGGCGTCACCGGTGGAGATGATGCGCTTCATACCCGAGAGGACACCGCGAGGCGACTTAAGTTCCCGCGACTAGTCGCCGACCTGATGCCGGCCCGGCACGAACCGTGGGTATGGACAGGTGGAGCGCGGGCGGCGTTCTCGCGGGACTCGTCGGACTGGCTGGCGTCGCGGGGTCGCGCGAGCGGGCGCGCGGAATTCCGTTCAGTCCCGTCGACGGCGGCCGACGCATCGGTTCTGACTTCCCAACTCGCGCGGGCCTCGTGGACGACGACGCGCCCGTTCCCGACGGCGAGATGGACGACTTCCACGGGTTCGCGCGACCCGACTTCGACACCGACCGCGTCGCGCCCGGAATCCGCGCGTTCTACGAGGAGACCGCCGACCACGCGATGACCTACCGCGCGCGATGGCACCGGCCGTTCCGCACCGGCGCGCGCCTCGCCGCGCCCGTGACGACCCGCATCCAGCAACTGAACCTCCCCGCACCTGGCGACGACGAACCGAGGAAACTGGAGAGCCACTTCGTTCCCATCGACCCCGAGCGCGACCCGCGGCCGGGCGCGCGAGCGTGGGTCCGAACCGACCCGGACACCGGCGAAGCGGTGTTCGTCGCGCTCTACGCCCACCACGCAGACCACGGGCCTGCTGGCTCACGAACCCCAGAGCGCTACGTGAACATCGCCGCACCGCTCCCGGGCGGAAACCTCTCGACCGTACTCCACCTCGACGCGTTCGCGACGGACAGCGCGCGGGGCGACGGCCTGCGGTTGACGACGCGTGCTTCCGGCGACCCCGGTCTCTACTGGGTGCGGGACGGCACGGGGTTCTGGCTGCCGATGGAACAGACGTTCACGGTATGGCCGGCGGACGCGTCGGGCGCACCGGACGCGCCCGGGGAAGACGTGGGCGTGGTGGCGACCCACGAGATGTGGTTACTCGGCGGGAAGTTCCTCACCGTGACGTACGGAATCGCGCGGCGTTAGACGAGGATTTCCACGTCGTAGCCGCGGTCTCGGAGGCTGTCGAGGAGTTCCTCGACGTGGTCTTCGCCGCGGGTTTCGAGGTCGAGTTCGACTTCGGCGGCGTTCATCGCGATGTCGCGGTTGGTGCGGTCGTGCTGGATGGCGTAGATGTTCGCGCGCGCGTCGCTGAGCACTTCGATGAGGTCGTCGAGCGCGCCGGGGCGGTCCTTGAGCACGGTGCGAATCTTGATGTAGCGGCCGCTCGCGACGAGGCCGCGCGTGATGACGGTGGTGAGGAGGTTGAGGTCGATATTCCCGCCGCAGAGCGCGGGGACGATGACTTCGTCTTTCTCGTAGACGAACTTGCCTTCGAGGAGCGCGGCGAGCGGAACCGCGCCAGCGCCCTCGACGAGCGTCTTCCCGCGTTCGAGGAGCATCGTGACGGCGCTCGCTATCTCGTCGTCGGTCACGGTGACCACGTCGTCCACGCGCTCGCGGATGACGGGGAACGTCTTCTCGCCGACCCGCCGTACGGCGATGCCGTCCGCGATAGTGTCGACGGAGTCGATGGCCTCGGGACCGCCTTTCCGGAGGGAGTCCGCGACGGTCGACGCGCCCTCGGCCTGCACGCCGATGATGCGCGTGTCCGGGCTTCGGGCCTTGATGGCGGTGGAGATGCCGGAGATGAGGCCGCCGCCGCCGATGGGGACGACGACGGTCTCGACCTCCGGGAGGTGGTCGAGGATTTCGAGGCCGATAGTGCCCTGGCCCGCCATCACGCGCTCGTCGTCGAACGCGTGGACGTACGTCCGGCCCTCTTTGGCTTCGAGTTCGTGCGCGCGCTCCTGGGCGTCGTCGTAGTCAATACCGTGTAGGACGACTTCCGCGCCGTAGCTCCGCGTGGCCTTGATCTTCGAGATGGGGGCGGTCTCGGGCATCACGACCTTCGCGTCCACGTCGGACCTGCTGGCCGCGAGCGCGACGCCCTGCGCGTGGTTGCCCGCGCTGGCGGTGACGACGCCCGCGTTCGCTTCCTCGTCGGAGAGCGTGCGGATGCGGTTCGCGGCGCCCCGGATCTTGAACGACCCGGTGCGCTGGAAGCACTCCAGTTTCAGGTGGACCTCCGCGCCGGTGATGTCGGAGAACGTGTGCGAGTAATCGAGCGGTGTGTGGCGGGCGACGTCGCTCACGCGGTCCTCGGCTTCGAGGACGTCCGCGAGTTCGAGCATACCGGGGAGAGAGCAGGGGCTACAGTAAGAATAGCGGTATAGGGGAGAGGAGCGTGTGACTCCACTCGACCCGAGGACCGCTCGACGCATAAACCCGTGGGAAGCGGAGTGAAAGTGAAACTGGTGGGTGGTGGACGCGGGTGCCGGTTCCGGTAGCGTAAACACCCTCGGCGCTGTCGCTGGACGTAGTGCGTTCGCATCGCGCGGTCTGGAAGCGCGTCCTCTCGCTCGCGTGGCCGGTGATGACGGAGCAGACGCTCCGCACGCTGATGCGGACCGTGGACATCGTCGTCACCGCGACGTTCAGCCCGGTCGCCGTCGCCGCCATCGGCCTCGCGGACCTCTACGCGCGCTTCCCGCTCCGCGTCGGCCTCGGACTGGGCGGCGGCGCTATCGCGCTCTCCAGTCAGGACACGGGCGCGGGCGCCGACGCGAACCGCGACGAAGCCATCAGTCAAGCCATCCTCATCGGCGTGCTCACCGGCCTCCCGTTCGTCGCGTTCGGCGTCCTCCTCGGCGCGCCCGCCATCGCCGCGCTCAACGCCCCCAGCGAGGTCGCGCGACTCGGCGGCGCGTACCTCGCCATCGTCCTCGCCACCGCGCCCGCCCGCCACGTCGCGCTCATCGCCGCGCGCGCCCTCCAGGGAACCGGCGACACCCGCACCCCGATGTACGTCAACGTCGTCGCGAACACCCTCAACATCACCGGCTCCGTCGTGCTCGGCCTCGGCCTGTTCGGCGCGCCCCGCCTCGAAATCGTCGGTGTCGGCGTCGCCACCGCCGCCGCGAACGTCCTCACCGCCGCCAGCCTCGTCGGCATGCTCGCCAGTCCGTGGACGACCGCGAGCCTCGTCCGACCGCGGGGGTGGATAATCACGAAACAACTCCTCGTCGTCAGCGCGCCGAAGGTCGCCGAAGGGTTCGCGTCCGCGCTCGCCGAGTTCCCCTTCAACGCCATCCTCCTCGGGTTCGGCACGCCCGTGAACGCCGGGTTCCAGATCGGCCGCCGGATGTACCAGCAGGTGACCGGCCCGCTCTCCCGCGGCTACAACGTCGCCGCGAACGTCGTCGTCGGCCAGTCGCTCGGGGACGGCCGTCCCGACGACGCGCGCTTCCAGGGATGGAGCGTCGCCGCGCTCGGTCTCGTGACGGTCGGCGCCATCGGCCTCGCACTCGTGGTTCTCGCGGACGCCTTCGTCCGCCTGTTCGCGAGCGACCCCGAGACCGTCCATTACGCCGTCCGGTTCGCGCAAGTGTACGGACTGACCGCGGGCTTCCTCGTGGCGTTCAGCGTGCTCTCCGGCGCGCTCCAGGGCGCGAGCGAGACGCGCGTCCCGTTCGTCGCGCGAACCACCGGAATGGTCGGCGGGTTCCTCGGCGTCACCTACGTCTTCGGCGTCCTCTTCGACTACGGCGCGCTCGCCGCGTACGCGGGCGTCGGCGTCGCCTACGTCTGGATGGCCGCCGTCGTCGCCTGGGGGTTCCGGGACGGCGACTGGGCCGCCCGCGCCGCCGACATGATGGACGAGCGCGCCACCGCCGTCGACTGAACGTTTATACGGTGAGGAGCCCCAGATGCTGGTATGGACGTACTCTCTCGCGTCGGCATCGGCGCAGCGACCGTCGACACAGTCTTCCCCTCCGACACCGTCACCGCGGGCGACTCCGTGGACGTCGAGGTCCGCGTCAGCGGCGGCGACAGCGAACAAGAAGTCGAAGGCATCTACTTCGCGCTCGAAACCCGCTACCACACCGAGGACGGCTACGACACCGGCGTCGTCTCGAAACAGCGCCTCACCGAGTCGTTCACCATCGACCCCGACGACGACCGCACGTTCGACGCCACCATCGACATCCCGTACGACACGCCGGTGACGCTCGGCCGCACCAAGGTCTGGGTGGAGACCGGTCTCGACATCGACTGGGCGCTCGACCCGGACGACACCGACCACCTCCAGGTCGAACCCGGCGACCGCCTCGGCGCAGTTCTCGACGCCTTCGACGCGCTCGACTTCACGCTCCACGAGGCCGAACCCACCGCCGCCGGCCGCGGCGTCTTCAGCCACCACTTCGTCCAGGAGTTCGACTTCCGCCCCCGCGGCGGCGACTTCGCCGGCGACGTGGACGAAGTCGAAGTCACTGCCCGCCCGAAAGCCGACAGCCTCGACCTCATCGTGGAAGTCGACCGACGAGGCAGCGCGTTCGCCGAACTCGCCGACGCCGACGAGCGCTACGAGCGCCTCACCGTCACCGACACCGACGGCCTCGAAACCGAACTCCACGACATCATCCAGCGACTCGCAGAATAGCCGCCTCGCTCCCTCTTATCGAAGATTGAGAAAATACCGCGAGTACCTACGTTACCGTTCGTCGATGGGCGTCCAGTCGTTGTCCTCGTCGCCGATGTAGCGACCGCGGGGGCGAATGAGGCGGTTGTCCTCCTGGTATTCGAGGACGTGGCCGACCCAGCCGCCGACGCGGCTCATGGCGAAGATGGGCGTGTAGAGGTCGAGCGGGATGCCGAGCTGGTAGTAGACGGTGCCGGAGTAGAAGTCGACGTTGGGGGCGAGGCCCTTCTCGTCGAAGTTCTTCTCCTCGATGAGGTACTGCTCGATGTCGTGGGCGATGTCGTACCACTTCTTCGCGCCGCTCGCCTCGCCGAGGTCCTTGGACTTGCGTTCGAGGATGACGGCGCGCGGGTCTTTGACGTTGTAGACGCGGTGTCCCCAGCCGGGGACGCGGAGGCCGTCCGCGATGGCGTCGTCCACCCACTTGAGGGGGTCCTTGCCGGACTCCTCGACTTCCACGAGGAGTTCCATGACGTCCTGGTTCGCGCCGCCGTGGAGGCTGCCGGAGAGCGCGCCGATGCCGCCGGTGACGGAGGAGTACATGTCGGCGAGCGTGGACGCGATGACCATGCTCGTGAACGTGGAGGCGTTCAGGCCGTGGTCGGCGTGGAGCGTGAGCGCCATGTCGAACGTCTCGGCGGCCACGTCGTCGGGTTCCTCACCGGTGAACATGTAGAGGAAGTTCGCGGCGTGCCCGAGGTCTTCGCGGGGTTCCACGACATCCTCGCCGCGGCGGAGGCGGTCGTAGGCCGCGAGGATGGTCGGAATCTTCGCGGTGATGCGGCGGCCCTTCCGGAGGCTCGCATCGAGGTCTTCGGGGTCGGCGTCCGCTTCGGGTTCGAACGCGGACAGCTGGCTGACGGCGGTGCGGAGCGCGTTCATCGGCGCCTCGTCCGCGTTCACGAGGTCGCGGAGGAGGTCGACGACGGCGTCGTCGATATCGCGCTCGGCGGCCATCTCGGACTCGAACTCGTCGAGTTCCTCGCGGGTCGGGAGTTCGTCGTGCCAGAGGAGGTAGAGAACTTCCTCGTAGCTCGCGTTCTCTGCGAGGTCCTCGATGGTGTATCCACGATAGACGAGTTTGCCCTCGTCACCGTCGATGTAGCTCAACGAGGACTCGGCGACGAGCACGCCCTCGAGCCCCTTGTGGAGTTCGTCTGCCATAGCCACGGGTTTTTCGCGGTCTTTCAAAAGGATTGTCTATTAGGGAGCGCGCGAGGGTTTTTATCCGCGGACGCTGAATCCGGGGATATGAGCGGACGCGTCGAGTACGAGCCCGCGAGCGTGAAGGACCTCCTCGCGGAGATGAAGGACACGGCGGAACTCCTCATCGACCTCTCGTACTCGGCAGTCCTCCACGGGAGCGACGACGTGGCCGAGGAAGTGCTCGCGCTGGAGGAACGCATGGACGTGCTGCAGATGCGGGCGCGGATGAGCGTGATGCTGGCGGCGCGGAACCCGGAAGAGGTGGAGTCGCTCGCGCCCGTACTCGGTATCACTGGGGCGGCGGAGAAGGTGAGCGACGCCGCCGGAGATATCGCGAAGGTCGTGCTGGAGGACATCGGACTGCCGGAGGCGATTCGCGCGGCGCTCCCGGAGGCCGTGGAGACGCTGGTGCGCGCGGAATTGACCGCGGGGTCGGCGTACGCGGGCCGGACGCTCGCGGACGTGAACCTCGAGACGGAAACCGGCGTGCGCGTCATCGCCGTGCGGCGGGGCGGCGACTGGATTCTCAACCCCGACCGAGAGACGACGCTGGCGGCGGGCGACGTGCTCCTGCTGCGCGGCCCGGAAGAGACCATCGGCGACGTAGTCGAGACCGCGACGGGCGAGCCGTACGAGCCGCCGGAGCCCGTGGAACCGGAGATAGCGGACCTCGAACGCGCCGTGGACTCGCTCGTGTTGATGAAGAACATGAGCGAACTCGCGGTGGACCTCGCGTACGGGAGCGTGCTGTTCGACTCCACCGAGATAGCCGGGGAGGTCGTGGAACTCGAAGCGGAGGTGGACGCGCTGAAGTCGCGCTTCGAGGCGTGGACGCTCCGCGCGGCCGCGGACGTTCCCGACCCGGTTCAGTTGCGCGGGCTGGTGCACCTCGCAACCGCGACGGAGGTCATCAGCGACGCGGCGCTCGAAATCAGCGAGGGCGTGCTCAGGGGACTGGACACGCACGTCGTCGTGCAGGAGGCCGTCGAGGAGTCGGACGAAGTTATCGTTCGACAGCCAGTCAACGCGGGGAGCGCGCTCGACGGAACCACGCTCGGCGAGCGCGCGGTGAAGACCGAGACGGGGATGCGCGTCATCGCGGTGCGCCGCCCGAACAGGGAGGACGCATGGGTGGTGCAGCCCGGCCCAGATACGCCGCTCCACGCGGGCGACGTGCTGCTCGCGAAGGGCACCCGTACCGGCGCGGAACGCCTCGACGCGCTCGCGTCAGCGTAACCGCGCTCTCCGGGGATTCTCCGGGACCGAACCAATCAATACCTTCCAGCGGCGGATTGTAGGTAATGACTACGCTGGGCTCCGCGAGCGCCGAGCCGGGGGAGGCCGGGTTCGGCCGCCTCGATGTCGGCGAGACGCGGGACGGAACAACGGTCGGGCTTCCCGTCGCCGTCATCAACGGCGCATCCGATGGAAAGACGCTGTACGTGCAGGCGGCGAGCGACGGCGACGAACTCAACGGCGTCGGCGTCGTGAACCGCGTCGTCCCCCAGCTCGACCCCGCGGAGCTCGCGGGGACGGTGCTCGTCGTCGGTATCACGAACTGGCACGCGTTCCAGGTCGCGGAGCACCGCAATCCCGTCGACGACACGAAGATGAATCGCGCGTACCCCGGCGAATCGAACGGCTCGTCCTCGGAGCGCATCGCGCACGCGACGTTCAAGGCCGCGAAGCGCGCGGACCTCGTGCTCGACCTCCACCAAGGTTCCACGAGCCGGATGCTGAACGAGGTGCGGGTGCGGTGCGGCCGCCGCCATCGCCTCCACGACGAGTGCCTGACGCTCGCGAAGGTGTTCGATTGCGGGCACGTCCTCGACCAGAAGGGACCGGACGGCCAGCTCGCGCGCGCCGCGCCCGACGAGGGCATCCCGACCATCGACCCCGAACTCGGCGGCGCAGTGGGCTGGGACGAGGAATCCATCGAGTACGGCGTCACGGGCGTGTTCAACGTCCTCGAACACTACGGCTTCCTCGACGGTGACGCGGAGCCGGAGTCGCAGACGCGCGCGAAGCGCTTCGACCGCTACGGCGCGCCCGCGGGCGGTATCGTGAACTTCGAAGCGGAACTGGGGGACGACGTGTCGACGGGCGACGTGTTGTTCCGGGTGACGGACGTGTTCGGGTCGCTGAAGGCGGAGGTCGCGGCGCGCAGCGACGGCGTGTTCTGGCGGTCCCGACGGCTTCCGCAGGTCGCGACCGGCGAGTACGTCTGCTCGGTCGGCACGACTATCGACACCGTATGACTCTGGAGTGCCGGTCGTGCGGTCGAACGTACGCGGCGGGCGCGGACGAGCCGTGGCGCTGCGACTGCGGACACGCCCTCGACTTCGCGAACCGCACGCTCCCCGACCCCGGCGAGGTCGACGCCTCGCGCGGCCTCTGGGCGTTCGCTGACTTCCTTCCAACGACGCCCGAGGTGACGCTCGGCGAGGGATTCACACCTCTGACCGACGCAGCCGACTGGGACGCCGAGTTCAAACTCGACTTCGTCTTCCCGTCGGGGAGTTACAAGGACCGCGGCGCGACCGTCCTGCTCTCGCGCGCCGCGTCCCTCGGCGTGGAGCGCGTGCTGGAGGACTCCTCGGGGAACGCGGGCGCGGCGGTCGCGCAGTACGCCGCGCGCGCCGGCATCGACGCGGACATCTACGTGCCGGCGGACGCGAAACCCTCGAAACTCCGCGCAATCGAGGCCGCGGGCGCGACGCCCGTGAGAGTCGAGGGGTCGCGGGGCGACGTGACCGACGCCTGCATCGACGCCGTGGAGGCGGGCGAGGGCTGGTACGCGAGCCACGCCTGGAATCCGGGATTCTACGCGGGCACCGAGACGTTCGCGTACGAACTCGCCGTACAGCGCGACATGGACGTACCGGACGCCGTCGTCCTCCCGCTCGGCCACGGCACGCTCTTCCTCGGTGCCTACCGGGGGTTCCGGCGACTCCGCGACGCGGGCTGGACGGACTCCGTTCCGCGGCTGTACGGCGTGCAGGCCGCGGGCGTCGCACCCATCGCGAACCGCCTGCACGCGGACGAGGGCGGCGAGAACAGCGTGGCGGACGGCATCCAAATCGCTGACCCCGCACGTGCCGGCCAATTACTCGACGCCATCAAGGCCACGAACGGCGACGCCATCGCGATGGACGCCGACACCACCCGCGAGGAACTGGAGCGCCTGCACGACCACGGGTTCTACTGCGAACCGACGAGCGCCGTCGCGCCCGCCGGCCTCCGCGCGTACCGCGAGCGCGGCGACATCGGGGCGGGCGAGGACGTGGTGGTGCCGCTCACGGGGAGTGGACTGAAGACGTGATTCCCGCGTACTGTCCGCGCTGCGGAACGGAACTCGGCGAGCGGCGCGTCGACGGTCGGAGCCGGAAGTGGTGTCGGAACTGCGAGCGCCCCGTGTTCCGGAACGCCGTCCCGTGCGCGGACGTGACGGTTGTGGACGGCGACTGCGTCCTCCTCGTGGAGCGCGCAGTACCGCCGGACGCGGGGTCGTGGACGATACCGGGCGGTCACCTCGAAGTCGAGGAAGACCCCCGGGAGGCCGCGGTCCGGGAACTCCAGGAGGAGACCGGTCTCCGGGTGAATTCCGCGGCGTTGGCGCTGCTCGAAGCAACACAGCTAGATGTCGTCGACGGGAAACACGTCGTCTCGACGGCGTACGCCGCGCGCGCCGCGGACGTCTCGGGAACGCCGACCGCTAAGGACGACGCCGCGGCCGTCGAGTGGGTGGACCGCGACCGCGTCGAGGACCGGTGGACGCGGCCGCACGTCGCGCGGCGGGTGGCGGCCGCGGTCGAAGAAGTGCGCTAGCGGCAGTTGGCGAGCGAGACGAACGCGTCTCCTTTCGCGGTGAGCCACGTCGTCACGTCGTCCTCGGGGGCATCAGCGGGAGATACGGTACACTCGTCGCCGCCCGGGTAGGACTGGACGCGGCAGACGAGGTCGAACCGCGGCCAGCGCTGGCTCGCCCGGGGTAGTTCGCCGCGTTCGGCGCACGTCGTAGCGTCGTCGGCGTCGGCGCCGCTCATGCGGCCACCTCCGCCGTGGGTGCGACAGTCGAATCGCGCATCAGCTACCCGATGTTTCACGCCCCCAGTATTTACACCCACCTATTCAACCGCGAAATTAAAATCGAAAGCCTACAAAACCCGTCCGGAATCGGCCCGAACGCATATATGTGGAAACGAACGCGACGAGGAGTCCTCGTTCGTCAAATCACCGCTACCCTTCCGGATGTGTCGGCGCGTCGAACCCGCCGCGCACGAGCGGTTTGGCGACGTGGCGGCGCGCACAGGGCGGGACCTCGTACCAGCCGGGCGCGAGGTCGCGGCGCAGCGGCCGCTCGACCTTCCCTGGGGCAGTAGTGTCGCAGTCCCGACACCGATAGCCCTGGTCGCGGCCCGCGGACTTCATCCGGTTCCCGCAGTCGGGACACGTCGGCGTCACGCGCTCCACGGACACCAAGGCGTCCACGCGGAGCTTTTCGAGTTTGAGCGTGCCGTCGCTGACCTCACCACAGGCCAGCACGCGGTCACCGGGTCGGAGCGCGCGCACTCGGTCACGGAACCGCTTCGTCGGCTCGAACGCCGCACACGACAGCGTCTCACCGCCGTCCTCGAGCGTAACGAAGACGTGGCCGCCGCGTCGGGTCTCCGGGTCCGACGCGACGGTTCCCGCCACGCGGTACGCGCCGCCGTCCTCGATTTCCGAGAGGGGCGCGTCCCGGAGGTGAACGTCCGTTCCCTGGTTCGTGACGAACGTCCGCGCGGCGTGCACGGGTTCGGACTCGATGGGTTCGGAGACTTCGCGGACTGCTTCGGGGCTGTCGCCGCGAATCCCGTGGAGGACGGGGCCGGGCGTGTGCGGGACGCAGACCGCCTCGCCCTCACCCCGGTCGACGGTGTCCCAGACTGCGGGGTAGCCCGCGTCCGCCGCAGTGAACACGGACTCGTGGGAGAACTCCCGCGGGGTTCCCCAGCGGTCGGGCCGACGGTACGAGATGCGCTCGTACGTCCAATCGGGGAACGCGCGCCACGAGCCGATTGCGGCGAGCGCGCCGATACGACCGCGGCCGCCCCGCCAGCCCTCGTGGCGATAATCGAGGTCGTCGGCGAGCGCGAGCGCGTCTTCCAAGTCGAGGAGGTCGTGGACGGCGTTCCACGCGAACTCGCTCGCGGGCGCGCCGTCGTCGGGCGCGACCACGACGCCCGGTTGGGTGTTCGGGTCGTCGACCTCGGCCGCGGCGCTCACCACGTCACGGGCGGCGTCGAACGCCCGGTCGGGGTTGGCGTCGGTGTGTATCGCGAGCGCGGCGTTCCCCCGCGTCTTGTGCGGCGCGGCGGGGTTCAGACGAACGAGGAGCACGCGCTCGACGGGGAACCCCGCGGATTCGAGGCGCTCCGCGACCTCGTGGGCGGCGTACGTCGTGCACATCCCGCGCTCCCGGGAGTCCGTGTCGTCCAAGCCGACGATTGTCACACGTTCCGTTCTCTCGCGGCGGATTAACAGCTTTCGGACGCTCTCCCGGCGGCACAACGCATAAATGCGCAGAACGGCTTATTTCAGGGTATGTCACGGTCGGCTCTCATCGAGAACGTTACCGCGATGCTCGCGGACGCCGGGTTTTCGGTGAGCGACCGCGCCACCATCCGACCGAAGAGCTTCGACATCGCCGCCCGTCGCGGCGAGGACGTCGTGCTCGTCAAGATACTCGCGAACATCGACGCGTTCGACGCCCCCACCGGCGCGGAGATGCGGCGGCTCGGCCACTACCTGAACGCGACACCGCTCGTCATCGGCCTGCGCAGCCGCGACGAGGAACTCGAACACGGCGTGGTCTACTTCCGGCACGGCGTTCCCGCCATCAGCCCGGACACCGCGCTCGATTACTTCCTCGAGGGCGTCCCACCGCTCATCTACGCCGCACCCGGCGGTCTCTACGTGAACATCGACGGCGACGTGCTCGCCGACGAACGCGAAGAACAGGGGTTGAGTCTCGGCCAGCTCGCGCAGGAACTCGGCGTGTCCCGCCGAACCGTCTCGAAGTACGAGGACGGGATGAACGCAAGCATCGATGTGGCCGTCCAGCTCGAAGACCTGTTCGGGGATTCCCTCACCAGTCCCGTGAACGTGATGGACGGCGCAGAAGACGTTCGGGACGCCGAACCGACGCCCGAGGACCCCGAGGTCGACCCCGCCGACCAGCCCGTTCTCACCGTTCTCACCCGGGTCGGGTTCGACGTGCATCCGACGACGCGCGCGCCGTTCAAGGCCGTGAGCGAGGACGAACGCGAACCCAGCCTCCTCACTGGGAACTCCGACCTCACCGAGGCCGCCGTGAAGCGCGCGCGCATCATGGCGAGCGTCGGCCGCATCACACACACGCGCTCCGTTTACTTCGTGGATAAGTCCAAGCAGACGTCCATCGACGGCACCGCCATCATCGAACGCAGCGAGGTCGAGGACATGGACGACCCCGAGGAGTTCCGCGACCTCCTCAAGGACCGCGGCGAACCCAACGAAGCATAGACCTCTCGTTCGCGCGGCTTACTGGCCGTACTGTTTCTCCAGGTAGTCGACGATATCGTCGCTTTCGGGCATTCCGTCGATTCCGTTGGCCTCGTCCACGAGGACGGGGACGCCGGTCTGGCCGCTGACTTCCTCGACTTCGGTGCGCTCCGAGTGCGAGGAGGGGACGTCGATCTGTTCGTAGTCCAAATCGAGTTCGGCGAGCTTGTCTTTGACTTTCGCGCAGTACGGGCAGCCGGGAAGGTTGTAGAGCACCAGTTCGCTCATATCGGGGAGAAGGGCGTGGAGGACTAAGAGCGGTGGGGTAGGGGCGTTACGCGACGGTGCTCTGGAGGATACCACTAGTACGGACGAAGAAGTAGACGACGAAGGCGGCGGCGAGCAGCCACTGGCCCAGGCTGACCTCGTCGTACTCGCCGACGGCGGTCTTGACGATGGGGAAAGAGACGATGCCGGCGGCGATGCCGTACGCGATAGAGTAGGTGAAGGGCATCACGAGGATGGTGAGGCCGGCGGGGATGGCGTACGTGAGGTCGTTCCAGTCGATGCCGGTGACGTTCCCGAGCATGATGACGCCGATGACGACGAGCGCGATGTGGCTCGCGTACTGGGGAATGATGGCGGCGAACGGCACGAACACCAGGCTGACGAGGAAGAGGATGGCGATGACGAGCGCGGTCATCCCGGTGCGGCCGCCTTCCTCGACGCCCGTTGCGGATTCGATGTAGGCGGTGACAGTGGAGGTGCCGAGCATGCCGCCGACTGTGGTGCCGACTGCGTCCGCCATGAGGGACTTGTCGGCGTCGGGGAGGTCACCGTCCTCGTTGAGGAAGCCGCCGGCCTGACCGACGCCGACGAGGGTGCCCGCGGTGTCGAAGAAGTCGACGAAGAAGAACGTGAAGACGATGAGCGCGAAGCTCAGGGCTTCGACGTTCTGGAAGCCCTCGATGAACGCGCCGGCGAGCGGCGTGATGTCGTACTGGGCTTCGGGGAGTTGGTTCCACTCGAAGCCGGAGGTGGTGACGAAGTCGGCCGCGAGGTTGCCGCCGCCGTAGCCGGCGAGGGTGAGGGCGACGCCGGCGACGGTGGTGCCGATGATGCCGAAGATGATGCTGCCGGTGACGCCGCGGGCGTAGAGCGCGAACGTGAAGAAGAGGCCGACGATGGCGAGGACGGCGACGGGGTTCTGCGCGAGGTTGCCGAGCGAGACGGCGGTCGCGGGGTCGGTGACGACGACGCCCATCGCCTGGAAGCCGATGAGCGCGAGGAACAGCCCGATACCGGTGCCGACGGCGAACTTCACGGGTTCGGGGAACAGCTGGATGACGTACTCGCGGGCGCCGATTGCGGTGAGGACGATGAAGAGCACGCCCTCGGTGACGACGGCGGCGAGCGCGGTCTGCCAGGGGACGCCGAGCGCACCGACGACGGTGAACGCGAAGAAGGCGTTCAGGCCGAGGCCGGGCGCTAAGCCGAACGGTCGGTTCGCGTAGAACGCCATCACGAGTATCGCCGCGGCGGACGCGAGGATGGTGACGACGGCGAGCATCTGCACCGTCTCGGCGTACGTGTAGCCCTCGACGACGAACCCGCCGAACTCGTCGCCCTTCTTGGCGAGCGTGGCGGGGTTGACGACGATGATGTAGCTCATCGCGAGGAACGTGGTGATTCCGGCGATGGTCTCTGTCCTGAGGTCCGTGTCGTGTTCGTCGAACCCGAAGTAGTCGGCGAGGGTATCAGCGAGTCCCATGATGCACGTTCGGGGATACACGACAGACTTTACTTAAACGTTACCACACAGTTGTGCTAGACGTGCAATAACTGGCTTCTATCGAACCGAAAACAGCACGTTCGTGATTATTTCTCGAACTCGGTGAGGGTGCCGACCGGCGCGTCCGTGCGCTCGCGAGCGCGCTCGACGCCCTCGTCACCGACCGCGATGAGCGTGAACACGCCCGCCACGTCCGCCTCCGCGGTCGCCGCGATGTCGAGGAGGAGTTCCTGCGTCTCGCCCGACCGAATGAGGTCGTCCACGACCAGCACCGACTCGCCCGCGGAGAGCGCCGACGCCGGAAGGTAGTAGGTGAGTTCGATGCCGGAGTCGAGTCGCTGGCGCGCCTCGATGAACTCGTCCACCGCCGTCTCCTTCGACTTCTTCGCGTACGCACACCGCGCGTCGAAGTAGGACGCGAGCGCCGCCGCGAGCGTGATGCCGTCCGTCGCCGCGGTCAGCACCACGTCCGGCTGGCCGAAGTCGTACGACTCCGCCGCGACGGGCGCGACGAGGTCGAGGAAGGACTGGTCGAACACGACGCCGGAGTTGTCCACGTAGCCCTCGTCGTCCACGGAGACGCGGGCTTCGAGTTCGTCGCGGAGCGTCTCCGTCCCGACGCCCTCGACGACATCGCGGGCGCGGTCCGCGCTCGGGAGGACGTGGCCGTTCACGTACCGGTTCAGGTCGCCCGCGGGGAGTCCCGTCTCCGCCGCGAGTTCGTCGTACGTGCGCGTCTCCTTGAGGGTTCGGAGAACCGATACCGCCTGCAACTGGAGGGTCGCCTTCTCGGCGCGATTCATACCCCTATTCACGATTCCACAAGTATGAATAACTCGGATTCGTTCAGCCGAAAAAGCCGCACGTCCGCGCGCTTATCGGTCCGCGTCCGCGAGCAGTTCCTCGGCCGTCACCAGCGCTTCGAGTTCGAGGTCGTGTTCCGCGAGCAGGTCGTTCCCGCCCTCCTCGCGGTCGACGACGACCAGCACGCGGTTCACTTCCGCACCCGCGTCGCGGAGGGCTTCGGCGGCGTCGAGCGCCGACTGGCCCGTCGTCGCGATGTCCTCCACGATCACGACTTCCTCGCCCTCGGAGAGCCGGCCCTCGATGCGGTTTCCGGTGCCGTACTCCTTCGCCTGCTTGCGCGCGATGACGTACGGGTTCCCGGTTTCGACGCTCGTCACCGCCGCGAGCGGCACGCCGCCGAGCGCGACGCCGCCGAGTTTCTCGTCCTCGACGAGGGCCGCGAACTCCTCCGCGATGAGGCGGAGACAGCCGGGGTCGGTCTCGAACAGGTACTTGTCCACGTAGTATTCGGAGGTGCCGCCGTGCGACAGTTCGAACTCCCCGAATTTCACGGAGTCCGCGTCCCGCAGCGCGCGAATGAGGTCGTCGTTCGCCATTACCGAGAGAATCGGGAGGACGGGTGAAAAGCGGTTCGCGTTTGCACTACCAGGGTTCGTCCTTCAGTCCCAGCTGGTAGGCGATGCCGTTGGTGGCGAGGTGGAGGAGGGGTGTGAGGACGAGGATGGCGAGGAGGACGTCGAGCGTGAAGTTGTCGCCGAACCACGCGGGGTCGAGGACGGCGGTGAGCGCGAGTGCGACGACGACGAAGTCGAGTTGGTCGAGGAGCGGGAAGGAGGCGCCGCGTTCACGGCCGGTGCGGCGCTTCACGAACGACGCGAGGATGTCGCCGAGCATCGCGCCGGCGGGAAGCGCGATCATGGCTTCGAAGGGAAACCAGGGGAGGGAGACGCCGAGCGCGCTGATGGCAGCGGGATGGAGGACATCGAGCGCGGCGGCGACTGCGAACCCGGCGAGGATGCCGAAGACGGTGCCGCGGTACGTCTTCCCGTCGCCGAGAATCCGGCGGCCGCCCCAAGTGCGGCCACCGTCGATGGGCGCGCCGCCGCCCGCGAGCACGGCTGCGTTGTTCGGGACGTACGCGGGCAGCATCACCCACATCGCGGTCACGACGGTCGCGTAGAGACTCACAGGGCCTCCTCGGCGCGCGCGAGCCATAAACGGTCGGGGTCGAGAGCAGGAAAGTTAAGCCACCCACCGGCAAATCTTGTGGTATGATTCCGCCCATCGCGAGCCGGTTCGTCGCGGGTGAGACGCCGGCGGAAGCCCTCGACCACGTCGCCGAGCTGAACGACGGCGGCGTGAAAGCCATCGTGAACCTCCTCGGCGAGCACTACCACGACCGCGCGCCCGCGGACGCCGACGCGGACGCCTACGTCGACCTCGTCGAGGACATCGCGCACAGCGACGTGGACGCCTGCATCAGCGTCAAACCCTCCCAGATAGGCCTGGGCGTCGACGACGCGGCGTTCGAGGAGAACATCGAACGCATCGCCGCGGCCGCCGCCGAACACGATGTCTTCTGCTGGATCGACATGGAAGACCACGAGACGACCGACGTGACGCTCGACGCCTACGAACGCCTCGCGACCGAGTACGGCGGCGGCGTCGGCGTCTGCGTGCAGGCGAACCTCAAACGCACAGAGGAGGACCTCGAACGCCTCGCGCCGCTCCCGGGGAAGGTCCGGCTCGTGAAGGGCGCGTACGACGAACCGAGCGAACTCGCGTACAAGAAGAAGGAGCGCGTGAACGAGGCCTACCGCGAGTACCTCGAATACATGTTCGAGCACTTCGACGGCGGTGTCGCGGTCGGCAGCCACGACCCCGCGATGATAGAGTACGCGACCGAACTGCACGACGAATATGGGACTGACTTCGAACTCCAGATGCTGATGGGCGTGCGGGAGGACGCCCAGTTCGACCTCGCGGAAGAGTACGAGACCTACCAGTACGTGCCGTACGGCTCGAAGTGGTTCTCCTACTTCTATCGGCGCGCGATGGAGCGCAAGGAGAACCTCCTGTTCGCCGTGCGCGCAGTCCTTGGACGGTAGGAGAAGGCTGATAGTCGCTCGCCGTATTGGTTCTGGCGATGGCAACGTGGAAACGGGACGCCGCGAGCGGCCTCATCGTACTAGTTCCCCTCCTCTTGACGCTGTTCGTGGTGTACTGGATTTACTCGCAGATAGCGAACTTCGGCCTGCTCGCCAGCATCGAGTCACCGCCGCTGCGCGTGGGCTTGGCCATCGTCGTGTTCGTCGGCCTCGTGTTCGCGGTCGGCTACCTGATGCGGACCGCGGTCGGGAGCGTCGCCGAGACCTACATCGACGACGCCATCAACCGCCTCCCCGGGCTGCGCGTCGTCTACAACGCCTCCAAGATGGGCGTCGAGACCGTGCTCGCGGGCGGGAGCGGGGAGTTCCAGAAACCCGTGAAGGTCGAGACGTGGGACGGCCTCCGCATGACCGCGTTCAAGACCGGTAAATCGACGGATGACGGCCGCGAAATCGTCTTCATCCCCACCAGCCCCAACATCACCACGGGGTTCGTCGTCGAAGCGGAACCCGACGAAATCCAGGAACTCGATGAATCCACGGAGGACGCCCTGACGCGCGTTCTGTCCGCCGGATTCGGCGAAGCGCACGACAGAGAAGTCGAAGAATTAGTCGACTAGACGTAGGTGAACCACTCGTCGTGGTCGTCGGTCTTCCGTTCGACGAGGTCGAAGAAGGCGGTCTGGAGTTCTTCGGTGACGGGGCCGCGAGAGCCGTTCCCGATTTCGACGTTGTCGACCTGACGGATGGGCGTGACCTCCGCCGCGCTCCCGGTGAAGAACAGTTCGTCGGCGGTGTTGAGTTCGCCGCGACTGATGGAGACGTTGTCGTGGACCTCGTAGCCGCGTTCTTCCGCGAGTTCGATGACGGTGTTCCGGGTGATGCCGTCGAGGATGGATTCGCTGAGCCCGGGCGTGAAAATCTCGCCGTCGCGAACCATGAAGATGTTCTCGCCGGGGCCTTCGGCGACGTTCCCTTCCTTGTTCAGGACGATGGCTTCCGCGTAGCCGTTCCGCCGCGCCTCCTCGCCGGCGAGCAGGCTGTTCACGTACAAGCCCGTGGTTTTGGCGTTCGTCGGGACCTGACTGGACGCGTGCTTGCGCCACGAGGACACCATCACCTCGATGCCGTTCTCGAGCGCGTCCTCGCCGAGGTACGCGCCCCACGGCCACGCCGCGAGCGCCACGTCCGTCGGGCAGTCTTTCGGGCTGACGCCGAGGGAGTCGTAGCCGTAGTAGGCGAGTGGCCGGATGTACGCGGATTCGAGGTCGTTGCGGTCGAGGAGTTCGAGCGTCGCCTCGGTGAGTTCCTCGCGCGTGAAGTCGATATCCATGTCGTAGGGCTTCGCGGACGCGAAAAAGCGGTCGAGGTGTTCCTCCCAGCGGAAGATAGCCGTCCCCTCGTCGGTGTCGTAGGCTCGAACGCCCTCGAAGATGCCCGTGCCGTAGTGGAGGCCGTGCGTGAGCACGTGAATCTGGGCGTCGTCCCAGTCCACGAACTCGCCGTTCATCCAGATGGTGCCGGAGCCTTCCATCTCGTCGAAGCCAGCCATACGTGAGAAATCGAAAGCCCCCGTTATAGAGGTTGTCAGTTCGAAACCGGGAAGAATCGAACGCAAGACGCGGGAACGGTCGTCAGGCGAGTTCGTCGACGAGCGCGGCGCCCTCAACGAACACGAGGTCGTGGCGGTCAGCGTACGCACGGGCGTCCTCGACGGAGCGCGCGCCGCCGGTTTCGTCGTCCAGCATCTCGCAGACGACGGCGGCGGGTTCGCGGTTCGCGGCTGCGGCGAGCGCGACACCGAGTTCGGTGTGGCCCTTGCGGTGGGCGAGCGACGGCGCGGCGCGGAGGACGTGCACGTGGCCGGGCGCGCGGAACTCCGCGGCGAAGTCGGTGTGGTCGGGGTCGGCGGCGGCGTGGCCGAGTTCGGTGATGGTGCGCGCGCGGTCGTCGTCCGTGATTCCCGTGTACGTGTCGCGGTGGTTGACGGACAGCGAGAACGACGACCGGGAGTCGTAGCCGAGGTCGCCGCCGTCCGCGGCGGGATGGTCGAGTTCTTCCACGAGGAAGGGGAGGTCGAAGGCGGCCGCGACCTCGTGGGAGAGCGCGACGCAGATGAGGCCGCCGGCGTCGGTCCGCATCCGCACCACGTCCGCCGGTGTGACGGAGCGCGCGGGGTAGACGAGGTCGACTTCGCCCTCGCGGTCCGCGAAGTCGTGGACGAGCACCGGGTTTCCGTCGCGGAACGCGTCGATGGCGGCGTCCACGGAGGTGTCGAGCGCGGGCATCACTCGTCCTCCACGTGTACGACCACGTCGTCGCCGTCGTCGAGGTCGAGTTCGTCCCGCAGGCGGTCGGGCGCGATGAGTTCGATTTGGTCCTCGTCGTGGTGGGTGCGGTCGGGGACGATGACGTGGACGGGTTCGTACGTGCCGGAGTCGGCTTCGAGCACGCCCGAGTAGCAGGTCGCGCTCCCGTAGGTGCGCTCCTCGTCCTCCCAGGAGTCGATGGGGATGCCGTCGAGGGACTCCATCGCGGCGCGCTCGCGCTGGCTCTGCGCGGATAGCGCGACGTTGAGCGTGCCGGGGAACGGCTCGTAGCCGAGTTTGTCCGCGAACTGGCGCTTGTAGCCGGGGAGGTTGATGTAGTGACGGCCCTCGCCCATGCCGCCGGTGACGGTGCCGGCGAGCGAGAGGTCGGTGGATTCCTCGAAGATGCGACGGTAGTCCTCGTATTCGCTTTCGAGGAGGCGTTCGCCGTCCTCGGTGACCTGGACCCACTGGCCGTCGCTGACGAGGTCGCGGTCGACGAGGCCGTCGTCGTCGAGGGACTGGAGGCGTCGGGACGCGGTCTGGCTGGAGGCGTCGAGCCGGTCCGCGAGGTTCGCGCAGGACACCTTCACCTCGCCGCGGCGCGCACCGTCGAGCGCGAGGAGTTTGAGGACGGCGAGCTCGTCGGAGCCAACCGCCGCCCGCGTGGTGTTCGACATGGAATCCACTAACCCACCACAGGCTATAATGGTTTTGGGATGCCTCTCAAATTTGCTACGGCCTACGTGGAGTGCTTGAGGGAGTCCACCCACGTGTCCTCCTCGCGCGCCAGCAGCGCCACCGACGACTGCTCCTGGTCCTTGAGCACCGAGTGCTCGGGCAGATGTGACTGGATCTCTCGCGCGAAGTCGAGCACGTCCTCGTGGCGCGGCATCGCCGAGCGGTCCAGTCGGCCTCGGGAGTGCCCGACGTGCATGTACGCCTTCAGCTCCACGAAGTCCGGGTCCGCGCGCTCGTAGAGACCCGCGTACCAGTCCGGGTTCGCCATGTTCTCGCCGTTCACAAGCGTCGTCCGCAGCGTCGTCCGACAGTCCTTCTCGTACAGGACATCGAGCGTTTCGACCAGTTTCTCCCAGGCGTCCTCCTCCATCGCGCCGACTACGTCCTCGAACGTCGCGCGCTCCGGCGCGTCCACCGAGACGTACAACTGGGTCGGGTCGCACTCCCGCAGCACGTCCGGGCGCGTGCCGTTCGACACGAGGAACGTCGTCAGGCCGCGGTCGTGGAACGCCTCCACGAGTTCGGGGAGGTGCGGATAGAGCGTGGGTTCGCCGTCGAGGCTGATGGCGACGTGCTGGGGGTCCATCGCCTCCTCGAAGCGCTCGCGTGGGACCTCGTTGTTCCCGCCGAACCCGGAGAGAAGTTTCTTCTGCAGGCGAATGGACGCGTCCACGACTGCCTCGGGGTCGTCCCACTCCACGCCGTCGAGTTCGTACGTGTGGCCGGCGTGGTCGCGCCAGCAGAACACGCAGCGCTCGTTGCACCGGACGACGGGCGTCATCTGGATGCAGCGATGGGAGCGAATCCCGTAGAACGCGTACTTGTAGCATGTGCCCTCGCCGCGCAGCGAGTTCGCCGTCCAGCCACAGGTCTGGGCGGCCGTGTGGTTCTCGCTGTGGTACTCCGGCGAGGACACCTGCTTCGGCCCGTCCGACTCGCTCATTACCGGGAGTCCACACGCTCCCGGGTCAAGTAGTCGTTGCTCCACACGCCGGAGTTTCGCGCCGCGAAACCGGGAGGAACGCTCTTCCGGGCCGGGCGCGTCGGGACGCGTATGGTAGAGTTCACTCGTGAGAACAAGGTGATAACGGGGTGTGCCGTCGTCGCGCTCACCGGCTGGTACCTCGTCACGGAGTTCACGACATCCGACGTCGGGGCGGCCGCCGTCCTGTTCGGCGTCGGCATCGTCCTCCCACTCCTCATCAACGGCTACCTCGACGACGAAGAAGAGTAGGCGAGCGCTTTAGGCAACTGCGTCCGTTTCCCTCGGTATGAGCGACCCGACCGTCGTCTCCCTTCTCCCCGCCACGACGGAGATACTGTACGCGCTCGACTGCGAGCCCGCAGCCGTCTCCCACGAGTGCGACTACCCGCCCGCGGCGACCGAGAAACCGGCGGCGAACCGCCTCCGCATCGACCCGGACGTGTCGAGCGAGGAGATAAACGACCAACTGGAGAGCGCGAGCGACGTGTACGAGATTCGGCGCGACGTGCTCGAAGACATCGACCCCGACATCGTCGTGACGCAGGGCGTCTGCGACGTGTGTGCGGTGGACGAAGTCCTCGTGGAGGACGCCGTGCGCGACCTCGGACTGGACTGCGAGATACTGACCACGGACCCGCACCGCCTCGACGACGTGTTCGGCGACATCGAGCGTATCGGCGCGGCGGTCGGTCGCGAGGACCGCGCCGCCGACCTCGTCGCGGACCTCCGCGAGCGCGTGCGAGCGGTTGAGGACCGCGTTCCGGACGGCGAGCGCCCGCGCACGCTCGTCTGTGACTGGATGAGCCCGCCGATGATAGCGGGGCACTGGGTGCCCGAACTCGTCGAGAAAGCGGGCGGCGAGTACGGCCTCACGGACGCCGGCGCGTACAGCGCGCCCGAGGACTGGGCGGACGTCGTCGCGTTCGACCCCGAGGTGCTCGTCGCCGCGCCCTGCGGGTTCGGGATGGCGCAGACGCTCGACAACCTCGACGAACTCCGCGACCGCGAGGGCTGGCAGGACCTTGCGGCGGTCGAATCGGGTCACGTGTTCGCGGTGGACGGCCACCACTACGTCAATCGGCCGGGGCCGCGGCTGGTGGACACGCTCGAACTGCTCGCGTGGTGTCTCCACCCCGACGCGTTCGAGACGCCCCCGGAGTCGGACGCGCGCCGCGTCGCAGAGCGGGTGGCGGAGCGGTCCGCGTAACTCACAACGCCTTTAGGCGGCGCCACCCCACGAATCCGTATGTTCCTGGCCTTTCGCGCGGAGGTCGAGGACGCCCTGTATGGGGCGCTCTCGGCGCTCGACCTCCCGACCGACGACCTCGGTCTCGAAGAACCCCCCGAGGACGTGCCCGCCGTGCTCGCATCGAGCGTCGCGTTCCGCCTCGCCAGCGAGGCGGGCGCCGCGCCCGCGAGCGTCGCCGCGGACATCGTTGACGAAGTAGACACGTCGGAGTACGACTATCTCGGCGACGCGACCTCGCAGGGGCCGTACGTGAACTTCGAGGTCACTCGGCAGTACGACGCGGACACGCTCGCCGCGACGCAGTCGGACGGCTTCGGCCGCCTTCCGGACACAGGCGACAGCGTGGTCGTCGAGCACACGAGCGCGAACCCCACCGGCCCCGTGCACGTTGGGCGCGCCCGCAACCCCATCATCGGCGACGCGACCGCTCGCGTGCTCGACCACGCGGGCAACGACGTGACTCGCGAGTACTACGTGAACGACGCGGGCCGCCAGATGGCCGTGTTCACGTGGGCGTACGAGACGTTCGACGAGGACGACCTCCCCGAACCCGAGCGCGAGAAACCCGACTACGACCTCGTCCGGTACTACCGGAAGGGGAACGCGTTCCTCGACGACGGCGACCCCGAAGCCGTCGAGGCCGCGGAGGAGGAAATCGCGGACATCATCGAAGGGCTGGACGCGGGCGACGAGGAGACGTACGAGCGCGTGAGCGAAGTCGTGGACCAAGTGTTGGACGGGATGACGGACACGCTCAGTCGGCTTCCCGCGGAGTTCGACGAGTTCGTGAAGGAGACCCGGTTCCTCCAGAACGAGTCCACGCGCGAGGTTACGGAGCGCCTGAAGGAGTCGGAGTACGCGTACAAGGAGGAGGGCGCGTGGCAGCTCGACCTCGACGACTGGGATATCGAGCAGTCGTTCGTCTTCCTGCGCTCAGACGGCACGACGCTCTACACGACCCGCGACCTGGCGCACCACGAGTGGAAGTTCAGTGAGTTCGACCGCGCCGTCACCGTGCTCGGCGAGGACCAGGAACTCCACGCGAACAAGCTCCGCGCCGCACTCGACATCCTCGGAAACGACACCGACCAGCTCGAGGAACTGTTCTACGGCTGGGTGAACCTCCCGGGCGGCGAGTCTATGAGCACGCGCGCCGGGACGGGCGTCGACATGGACGACCTCTTCGACGAAGCCGTCTCCCGCGCCCGCGACGAGGTGGAGAAACGCCTCGACGACCGCATCCGCGAGGACGACCTCACCGAGGACGACATCGACCGCATCAGCCGCCAAGTCGGCATCGGCGCGGTGCGCTACGACATCGTCGCGAAACAGCCGCAGAAGGCGATCACGTTCGACTGGGACGACGCGCTCGACTTCGAGGGGCAGAGCGCGCCCTACGTCCAGTACGCCCACGCCCGGTCCTGCGGGATTCTCGACGGTGAGACCGTCCCCGACGACATCGACGCCAGCCACCTCACCGAGGACGCCGAAATCCGGCTTATTCGGTCGGTCGCCCGCCTCCCCGTGGTCGTCGAACGCGCCGCCGACGAACTCGAACCCCACCAGGTCGCGACCTACGTCCGCAACCTCGCCGACGACTTCAACACGTTCTACCGCGAGTGCCCCGTCCTCGCCGACGACGTGGACGACGACGTTCGGGACGCCCGCCTCGCCGTCGTCAACGCCGCCCGCGAAGCCCTCGACACCGGCCTCGGACTGCTGGGTGTGGAAGCGCCGGAGTCGATGTAGGACGCGAAGCCGAGTGAAACGAGGTTTCGCGGAATTAGCGAACGGGGAGTAGGCGGACTCTGTGAGTCCGCCGAACGAGCGAACGCCGAGAGGCGTGAGCGAAGCGACCCGTGAGCAACAAAACGGACACTCCGTGTCCGCTGAACGACCGAACGGCGAACGGAGTGAGGCGTGAGCAGAACGAACGGCGAGCGGGGCGTGCTGTGTTTTCGGGCGCTCAGCGGCCGCGCGCGGGCGTGCTGGGTGTCAAAGGTTACTTACCGTCTCACGGGCTAGTTTGGCGTAATGAGTGAACAGCAGGAGGAGCAGTCCGAGGACCGGAAGAAGTACGAGTTCCGGAAGCTCATCGAGGAGCTGAAGGAGCACTCCGGTTCGGGGACGCAGCTCGTCACTATCTACATTCCGCCGGACCGCCAGATTTCGGACGTGGTGGCGCACGTCACGCAGGAGCATTCGGAGGCGTCGAACATCAAGTCGAAGCAGACGCGGACGAACGTCCAGGACGCCCTGACCTCCATCAAGGACCGCCTGCGGTACTACGATACGTTCCCGCCGGACAACGGGATGGTGTTGTTCTCGGGTGCGGTGGACTCGGGCGGCGGGCAGACGAAGATGGTGACGGAGGTCTTGGAGAATCCGCCGCAGCCGGTGGAGTCGTTCCGCTATCACTGCGACAGCGAGTTCCTGACGGAGCCGCTGGAGCACATGCTGGCGGACAAGGGCCTGTACGGCCTCATCGTACTCGACCGACGGGAGGCGAACGTCGGGTGGCTGAAGGGCAAGCGCGTGGTGCCCGTGAAGTCCGCGAGTTCGCTCGTTCCCGGGAAGCAGCGGAAGGGAGGACAGTCAGCGCAGCGGTTCGCGCGACTCCGCCTAGAAGCCATCGACAACTTCTATCAGGAGGTCGCGGGGATGGCGGACGACCTGTTCGTTCCGAAACGCCACGAACTCGACGGCATCCTCGTGGGTGGTCCGAGCCCGACGAAGGACGAGTTCCTCGACGGCGACTACCTCCACCACGAACTCCAGGACAAGGTGCTCGGGAAGTTCGATGTCTCGTACACCGACGAGTCCGGGCTGAGCGACCTCGTGGACGCTGGGTCCGAGGCGCTCTCCGAGGCGGAGTTGATGCAGGACAAAGACGACATGAGCGAGTTCTTCTCCGAGCTCCAAGGCGGCGGCCTCGCGACCTACGGGTTCGAGCCGACCCGCCAGAACCTCGTGATGGGGTCGGTGGACCGCCTCCTCCTCAGCGAGGACTTGCGGAAGGACGTGGTCGTCTACGAATGCGAGAACGAGCACGAGGAGTACGAGGTCGTGGACCGCCGCGAGAAGACGCCGAGCCACGACTGCACCGACTGCGACGAGACGGTCGCAGCGGAGGACGGCGAGCGCGAGGACGTCATCGACTTCCTGATGGAGATCGCGGACCAGCGCGGGACGGACACGCACTTCATCAGCACGGACTTCGAGAAGGGCGAACAGCTTCTCACGGCGTTCGGCGGCATCGCGGGTCTTCTCCGGTACGACACCGGTATCTAAACCATCGCGTCCGAGTCGATATCGGGGTGTTCTCTGACGTAGTCGACGAGCGTGTCGACGTAGCTCTCGAACGGCGGACAGCTCGCGTGTTCGAGGTCGCGGCGCGTGTTCGGACAGACGTACGTCGTCGGATGCGTGAAGTAGTCCACGGACTCCGGGAGGATACCGGTTTTGCGGCCGAGGCTCGTGCGCAGGAGGCGTTTCGTGAGGCCGCGCGTGCTCGGCACGGGCAGCGTCCGCGTGTCGGCGGCGTCCGCGAGCAGCCGCGTGAGCTCCGGAATCGTCGGCGGGTTCGGGTCGCACAACTGATACACCCGACCGGAAGACCGGTCGGGTCGGCTGAGTTCGTCGATGGCGTCCACGACGAAGTCGCGGGGGACGACGTTCAGTTCGGTGTCCATCGACCCTGGGAGGAACGGAACGGGCGCGAGGCCGGGACAGCGCAGGAGCCAGCGGAGGATGAAGTAGGGGCCGTCGTACTTCTGGGTCTCGCCAGTCGTCGAGTCGCCGACGGCGATGGCAGGCCGGTAGATGGTCGTCGGAATCTCGTCCATCCGGTCCTGCACGGCTTTCTCCGCGAGGAACTTCGTCTCCTCGTAGTGGTTGTTGAACGACTGCCCCACGTCGAGGTCGGTCTCGCGGAACACGCCGTCGTGGCGGCCGGAGACGTAGCACGTGCTCACGTACTGGAGGCGGCGGAGGTCCGCGCCCGCGGCGAAGTCGAGGACGCGCTCGGTGCCGTCGACGTTCACCGCCATCCCGACCTCGCGGTCGACGGCGAGGTCGTAGACTGCGGCGAGATGGAACACCTCGTCCGCGTCCTCTTGGAGGGCGTCGTAGGTATCGGGGTCGAGGCCGAGGTGGGCCTGCGTGATGTCGCCCTCGTGGAGCGCGATGGTGTCGCGCCAGTCCTCGCCGGCGATGGCTTCGGCGCGCGCCTCCGCCTGGTCGCGGTACCGGGATTGAATCAGGCAGTCGATGCGGTCGGTTCGGTCGCGGAGGCGCTCTGCGAGCGCGGACCCGAGGAATCCCGGGAACCCCGTGAGGAAGACGCTCACGGCAACCACCCCGCGACCCGCTTCAACGCACGCAAGCCGAGCGTGAGCCCGGACGCCCAGAGCGACTGCGGGAGCGGGCCGGGGTCGATGCGCGCGCCGCGCTGGGTGGCGACCGTCTGGGACTCCGTGTACTTCAGGAGGCCCTCGTCGCCGTGCCGTCGGCCGACACCGGAGTCCTTCATCCCGCCCATCGGCGCGTCGATGGACGCCCACGCGGCCGCGTACCCCTCGTTCACGTTCACCGTCCCGCACTCGATGCGCTCCGCGACGTGCTCCCCGCGAGCGGTGTCACTCGTCCAGACCGACGCGTTCAATCCATAGGGAGAGTCGTTCGCGCGCTCGACTGCTTCCTCCACGGAGTCGACCTCGTAGAGCGCGACCACCGGCCCGAACGTCTCCTCCGAGGAGAGCGTCATCTCCGAGGTGACATCCTCCAGAATCGTCGGCTCGTGGAAGTACGGGCCGAGGTCCGGGCGGGTGCGGCCGCCGGCCAGCACGGTCGCGCCGCGCTCCACGGCGTCGTCGACGTGCGCGACCACCTTCTCCAGTTGTTGGTCGGACTGCAGGCTCCCCATCTCGGGGCCGTACTCGAATCCCGCGCCGAGCGCGAGGTTCCGGGTTTCGCGGACGAACGCGTCCACGAAGTCGTCGTAGGCGTCGGTGTGGACGTAGAGGCGTTCCGTGGAGATGCAGAGCTGGCCGGCGTTCGCGAACGACGCGCGGACCGCACCGGCGGCCGCCTCGTCGGGGTCGGCGTCGTCCAGCACGAGCAGGGGGTTCTTCCCGCCGAGTTCGAGCGATACGTCCGTGAGGTGTTCGCCGGCGAGCGCGCCGACCTCGCGGCCGACGGCGGTCGAGCCCGTGAAGCCGACGTGGTCGACGCGCGAAATCAGGGGTTCACCGAGGTCCGCGCCGTCGCCGGAGACGACCTGCAGGAGGCCGGGCGGGAGGCCGGCGTCCTCGAGGAGGTCGCGCGCGAGCAACGCGGTGTGCGTCGTGGACTCGTCGGGCTTGAGGACGACGCCGTTCCCCGCGAGGAGCGCGGGGAGCGCGTCCGAGACCGCGAGCGTGAGCGGGTAGTTCCATGGCGAGATGAGGCCGACGACCCCGACGGGGTGGTGGTGGACGACCGCCTTTGTCAGCCCGGGGAACGCGCCGGTTCGGCGCTCCGACGCGAGAAGGTCGGTGTGGGTCGCGTAGTGTCGGGCCGTCGACGCCACGTCCAGCACTTCCTCGAACGCGTCCCGCCGCGTCTTCCCGGTTTCGAGCTGCATCAGGTCGAGCAGGTCGTCCTGCCGGTCGAGCACGAGGTCGTGGAACTCGGAGAGGACGGCGGCGCGCTCGTCAACGGGGCGCGCGGCCCACGCCGCGCCCGCCTCCCGCGCCTGCTCGACGGCCGCCGCCACGTCCGCCTCGGTGCACGCGGGGACGTCCGCGATTCGCTCGCCAGTGAACGGCGCCTCGACCGGGAACGTCGGCCGGTCGTCGACGCGCGTGATGCCCTCGCGCAGCGCCGCCAGCCGGCTCGGGTTCGCCCAGACAGTATCCATGACTGGGAGTCGTCGCGAACCGGAATAAGTGTCAGGGACGCGTTAGTCGTAGAGGAGCTGTTCGAGTTGGCGGCTCCGCCGCGACACGTCGAAGTACGGCTCGACGCCGTCCGTGCTCGCGAGTCGATCGATGAGGAGGAGGACATCCACGCCCCGGCGCTCCGCTTCGCTTGCGAGCGCCGACACCTCGCTTCGGTAGAGCGCGAGCGAGTCAACGAGCGCGAACACGCACGCGACTATCGCGCCCACCTCACCGTCCGGAAACCCCGGAATCGCCTCGGAGAACGCCGGATACTCCGCGGGCGGGCTATCGACGGGTTCGACCGCGAGACAGCGCGTGCAGAGCGCCGCGCCCGGCCGGTCGTCCGGCAGGTGCTCGCGCGCTACACCAGGCACTGGAAAGGATAGCTGGTCGCCGTCACAGAGAGAACACGCCATACGTCGAGAAGACGGGGAACGGGGATGTAGGTGGCGACCGCGCGGCTACGTCTCGGCCTCGCGCGCCTGCTTCTCCTCCGCTTCCTTCTTGTTCTTCACCTTCTTCATGCGGAACGTCTCCTCGCGCTCCTGCTCTTCGAGTTTCTGCTCGATGTAATCCTGGTTCTCCCGGAGTTCGGGAAGGATGTTGAACTCGAGGGCGTTCACGCGGCGCTTCGTCTGCTCGATCTCTTCGAGCATCTTCTTCATCGCCGTCTCCACCTCGGCCGCGAGAATGATGGATTCGAGGAGTTCCTCGTAGGCGTCCGCGGCCTCGTCGATGCGCGCGGACGTCCCGATGACGCCGTACCCGCGCTCGTCGAGGTTCTTCTTCACCTTCGAGGACTCAATTTGGGGGACGACGACGCCCATGATGTTCTTCGACTCCACGCTGAGCTCCGGCTCCTCCTTCAAGGCGGCCGCAGCACCGCGGACGGCGACGTCGCCCTCCATCGCGCGCGCCATGTTGATCTTCTTCTGCGCGTCCTCGTAGTCGGCTTCGAGGTCGGAGCGCACGTCTTGGGCGGTGTCGAGGATGTCCATGAACTCCATGATGAGGCCGTCACGCTTCTGTTCGAGCGTGTCGTGCCCGCTCTCGGAGAACTCGATGCGCTCCTCGATCTCCATCAGGTTCTTGCGCGTGGGTTTGACGTCTCCTGCCATCGTTTTCAGTCGGCGCTAACCGGCGAGTCGTCGGACTCCTCGGAGTCCGTCTCGACCTCGACGTCCTCGGTGTAGTACTGTTCGATGTGCTCCTCGTCGAGGCGGTTGAGTTCCTCCTTCGGGAGCATCGACAGCACGTCCCAGCCGATGCTGAGCGTTTGCTCGATGCTGCGGTCGGTGTCGAAGCCCTGGTCGACGAACTCGGACTCGAAGGCGTCCGCGAAGTCGAGGTACTTGTTGTCGCGCTCGCTGAGCGCTTCGCGACCGACGATGTTCACGAGGTCGCGGAGGTCCTTCCCCTCCGCGTACGCCGCGAACAACTGGTCCGCCACGTCGCCGTGGTCGCCGCGGGTGAGACCCTCGCCGATACCGTCGTCCATCAGCCGGCTGAGGCTGGGGGAGACGTCCACGGGCGGCGTGACGCCCTGACTGTTCAGGTCGCGGTCCATCATGATCTGGCCTTCCGTGATGTACCCCGTGAGGTCGGGAATCGGGTGCGTCTCGTCGTCACCCGGCATCGTCAGGATGGGAAGCTGCGTGACTGTTCCCTCCCGGCCCTTGATGCGGCCCGCGCGCTCGTAGAGCTGCGCGAGGTCCGTGTACATGTATCCGGGGTAGCCACGGCGGCCCGGAACCTCCTCGCGTGCCGCGCCGATTTCGCGCAGCGCCTCACAGTAGTTCGTCATGTCCGTGAGGATGACGAGGACGTGATAGTCCTTGTCGAACGCGAGGTACTCGGCGGTAGTGAGCGCGAGACGCGGCGTGATCGTCCGCTCCACGGCAGGGTCGTCGGCGAGGTTCGTGAAGACGACGGAGCGTTCGAGCGCGCCCGTGCGCTCGAAGTCGTCCATGAACTCGTTCGCCTCCTCCTTCGTGATACCCATCGCGCCGAACACGACCGCGAACTCCGTGTCGTCGTCCTCGTCGCCCTCCTCCGGCACTTCGGCCTGGCGCGCGATCTGGAGCGCGAGGTCGTTGTGCGGGAGGCCGGACGCGCTGAAGATCGGGAGTTTCTGGCCGCGCACGAGCGTGTTCATCCCGTCGATGGACGAGACGCCCGTCTGGATGAAGTCCTCGGGGTACTCGCGAGCGTGCGGGTTGATTGCGGCGCCGATGATGTCGCGGCGCTCGTCGGGGACGATGTCGGGACCGCCGTCGATCGGGTTCCCGGAGCCGTCGAGCACGCGCCCGAGGAGGTCCTCGGTCACGGGCATCTTCATCGTCTCGCCGAGGAACCGCACCGAGGCGTCCTGACCGATACCTTCCGTGCCCTCGAACACCTGAATCGCGACGAGTCCGTCGCTGGATTCGAGGACTTGACCGCGCTTGATCTCCCCACTCGGGGTTTCGATCTCGACGATCTCGTCGTATCCGATCGGTTCGTCGGTCTCGACGTAGACCAGCGGGCCGCTGACTTCGGTGATGGTCTGGTACTCTTTCATTAGTACTTCTCCCGGAGCTGTTCGGTGAGCTGTTCTTTGATCTCCTCGACCTCTTCCTCGGCCTCGTCGTCCGGCGTCGTGCCGAGCCGGTTCAGCCGGGGCGCGGCGTCGACGTCCGTGATTTCCTCCACGGGGACGCCCGCTTCGAGCGCGCGGAACGCCTCCTCGCTGTAGTGGTGGATGGCGGTGATGATGAGGTAGGTCTTCTCGGGCGGACAGTACGTGTCCACGTCGTGGAGCGCGTTCTGCTGGAGGAACGCCTCCCGGATGTAGCGCGCCACGTCGAGCGTGAGGCGCTGGTCGTCCGGGAGCGCGTCCTCGCCGACGAGCTGCACGATCTCCTGGAGGTCGGCTTCCTCGTCGAGCACGTCGACGGCCCACTGGCGCTCGTCCGGCCAGTCCTCGGCGACGTTCTCACGCCACCAGTCGTCGAGCTGGTCCTTGTAGAGCGAGTAGGACTCGTTCCAGTTAATCGACGGGAAGTGTCGGCGTTCCGCGAGGTCGGAGTCGAGCGCCCAGAACGTCTTCACGATACGGAGCGTGTTCTGGGTGACCGGCTCCGAGAAGTCGCCGCCCGGCGGGCTGACCGCGCCCACGACCGAGACGGAGCCCTCGCTGCCGTTCAGGTTCTCGAACAGGCCCGCGCGCTCGTAGAACTGCGCGAGACGGCTCGCGAGGTAGGCGGGATAGCCCTCCTCGCCCGGCATCTCTTCGAGCCGGGAGCTGATTTCGCGCATCGCCTCCGCCCACCGGCTGGTGGAGTCGGCCATCAGCGCGACGTCGTACCCCATGTCGCGGTAGTGCTCCGCGATGGTGACGCCCGTGTAGATGCAGGATTCGCGCGCCGCGACCGGCATGTTCGAGGTGTTCGCGATGAGGCACGTGCGCGCCATCAGCGCGTTCCCCGACTTGGGGTCTTCGAGTTCGGGGAAGTCCTCGATGACTTCCGTCATCTCGTTCCCGCGCTCGCCGCACCCGATGTAGACGACGATGTCCGCGTCACTCCACTTCGCGAGTTGCTGCTGGGTGACGGTCTTCCCGGACCCGAACGGCCCCGGAATCGCGGCCGTCCCGCCCTTCGCAAGCGGGAACAGGCCGTCCTGGACGCGCTGGCCCGTGACGAGCGGCGTCTTGGGCGTGTGCTTGTCCACGGTGGGTCGGGCCTCGCGGACCGGCCACTCCTGGTGCATCGTCACCGTCTCGCCCGAGTCGAGTTCGACCACGGGGTCCGTAACGGTGTACTCGCCCGCCTCCACGCTGGTGACCTCGCCACCCTCGTGACGGGGCGGAACGAGGACCTTGTGTTCGATGCTCTCAGTTTCGTCGACCGTGCCGACAACGTCGCCGGGTTCGACGACATCGCCCTCGGAGACGGTGGGAGTGAACTCCCACTCCTTCTCCAGGTCGATGCCGGGCGCGTCGACACCACGGTCGAGGAAGGCGCCCATCTCGTCTTCGAGGACGTCGAGCGGGCGCTGGACACCGTCGTAGATGGAGTCCAACATACCCGGTCCGAGGTCCACGGTCAACGGGTCGCCCGTGTTCTCGACGGGTTCGCCGGGCGCGACCGCGGACGTCTCCTCGTAGACCTGGATGGTCGTCACGCCGCCTTCGATTTCGATGACCTCACCCATCAGCCCCTCTTCACCGACGTACACGACGTCGTTCATCTGGGCGTCGAGGTCCGTGGCAGTCACGACGGGACCGCTCACGCTCTCGATTTCGCCGGAATCAGTGATTGTTTCTGCCTGACTCATTCGTTCTCACCGTCTTCTTCCGCCATCAGGTCGATGCCGATGGCGCGCTTGATTTGTTCGCGGAGGCCGCTCCCACCCGCTTCGCCGCTACCGATAGTGACGACCGTCGGTTCGACGCTCGTCTCGACGTCTTGGCGGGTCTTCCGGGAGAGGTAGTCGAGGTCGTCCGCGTGCATCACGACGATACCGATCTCGTCGTTCGCGAGCACGGATTCGACGGCCTCGTCGAGCTCGTCGGATTTCTCGTCGTCGGGGACGTTCTCGAACGTCTGTACGCCAGCCAGCCGGAAACCCGTGGTGAATTCGGCGCTCCCGACGACGGCTATTTTCTGACTCATAGGATGACGAGTTCCTCCTCGATCTCTTCTTCCGTGAGACCGACCTCACGGCCGCGCGCGATGGCACGGACGTTGTCCACTTCACGCTCCTTCGCCAGCACGTACCCGAGCACGGGACACACGGACAGCGGAAACACGTGCGAGAGGTGTTCCGAGTAGGAGAGAAGCGCGGCGTCGAGCGCGTGCTCGAACGCGATGAGGCTGCCCGCCTCGTCGAGTTCGTCCAGTTCGTCCGCGAGTTCGTTCCCGTAGTGGCTGTCGCGCAGCCGTGCGACGAGTTCGTCCCAGTTGTCCGCGAGCGCGTCGAGCTCAGTGGGTTCGAACAGTCGCCCGCCCTCGATGTAGTACTCGGCGGGGTCGAGGTCGGCGCCGCTTCGCGCGAGCCGAACCGCGTTCCGGACGTTCCGGAAGTCGATGTCGGCCTGCAGGAACTTCACGAACTCGCGGGTGCCCGCGGACGTACTCCGCACCTGCTTCAGGAGGCGGTCGTAGAACGCGAGGTCGACCGCGTTCTCCAGCGGGACGAGCGAGTTCGTCTCCTCGTACTCGCCGTACACGTCGTCGAGCGCCGGTCCGAACAGCGTGTCGGACAGCAAGTCGACGACCGTTCGGATTTCGTCCGCGTCGGCGAGCAGCGACAGCGTGTCGTCGTCGAGCTCGCCAGCGCGAATGAAGTCCTGTTCGATTTCCGCCGGCTCCGTGTCCGCATACACGCCGCGGAGCGCCGTCTTGACGTTCCACGCGTCGAACTTCCGGAAGTAGCGGACGAGAAGGTCGCGGAGCGTTCCCTGCGACCACTGGAGCAGGTCGTCGAAGTGCTTCGCGAGGTTTCGGTTGAGCGCGTACTCGACGAGGTCGACGCCCGAGAACCGGGAGCCGAGCTCGTTCACTTCCGCCTCGTACTCGGACTCCTCAAGGAATCGAGCGATCTCGCTCGTTCCCATCCGCATCAGCGTCCGGTAGTCGTCCTCGTCGAAGAGGACGGCGCGCCGCGACTTCACGCGAGCGTTGACGTACGCGTAATTCGATGCGTCGCGGCTGATGACGTTCATTGTTCGTCGAAGAGCCGGTTACTGATCTGTTTGAGGTCGTCCTCCCAGACGTCGTCGAGCACCGAGTCGAACGTGTTCTTCACGCGCACTCGTGACGTCTCGCTCTCCACGATGACGCCGCCGAGGCAGTCGTATTCGCCGGCAATCGAGACGTTCGTGTAGTCGTCGAGGATGTCGGAGAGGAGCGTCTCGTCGCTCGGCGCGTAGTGAACGGCGAGCTGCGCGTCCTCGTCGAACGACTCGATCGCGTCGTTGAGCAGGGCCCGCGTGAGTTCCTCGCGGTCCTCACCGTCGAGGCTCGCGATGCGGTCCTCGACGTCCTCGCGGACGGATTCGAGGGCGTCGCGGCGCGCGCTCATTCGCTCGTGTTTCGCGTCGAGCTTCGCGCTGGAGACCGCCTGTTCGCGCTCGCGTTCGATTTCACGCTCGACCTCCGCCTCGGCCGCTTCGAGAATGTCGTCGGCCTCGGACTCGGCGGCCGACACGATGTCGTCGGCGCGGTCCTCGCCCTCTTGGCGGATTTCGTCGGCCCGTTCCCGGGCGTCCTCGCGGATCTCTTCGACTACCGTGTCCAGACTCATCTTAGATGATGAAGATGACGACGATCGCGAGGATGACGAGAGTCTCGGGGAGGACCGTGAACAGGATCGCGTTCCCGAAGAAGTCCTCGTCCTCGGCGAGAGCGCCGACGGCCGCGGCGCCGATTCCGCCTTCCGCGACACCAGCACCGAGCGCGGCGACACCGACGCCGAGCGCGGCGCCAGCGGTGGCGATGTTACCAGTGAGTTCAGCGGGGGCGAGAGCGGCGTTGTTCAGAATCGGTGCGAGAGCGTTGACGAACGCGATAACGAATTCAAACATGACTAATTAGTCTTGGGTCGTGTAGGATCGGTCGTAGCCGAACGGTTCGTATTTCGTCCCACCGCCTTCATAAAACTTCCCAAAGAACTCGACGTATTCCAGGCGAACGGCCTGTAGGCCGGCGCTCGTGACGCCGAGGGCAAGCACTAAGAGGTGGCCGAGGACGAAGATGAGGATGCCGCCGAGCACGGCCGTAATCGGGCCGTGCACGAGGCCGCCGAACATCAGTTCGGCCTCGGGGTGGTGTGTCTGTACGTAACTCCAGTCGTGTTCGAGCATGAAGTGGAACTCCCCGCTGTCCGGGTCGTTCGGGTGGGTCTCGTACGCGCCGAAGAAGAGGAGGTTGACGACGAACGCCATCCCCGCCTTCGCGAGCATCACGGCGGCGAGCCGCGTGTACGAGAGGACGTGCGTGAGCGAGTTCAGCGCGCCCTCGATACCGCCGACCGCGCCCTCGGCGTAGATGAGGAGCGCGTACCCGACAAGACCGATGACGAGCGCCGCCCAGCCGACCGTCGCGCTGAACCCGGTGAATCCGAGCGGCTGACCGGAGAGCGCGGTGAACAGGAGTTCGGGCTTCGCGCCGGAGAGCGCGTGGCTGAAGATCCACGTCCAGAGGCCGACCATCAGAATCGCCCACGACGCGCCCTCGGTGAGCGCATCCCAGACGCCGTGGCGCATGCGCTTGTATGTGTCAATGCCGTACCCGAGCGTGAGGTGGCCGAGCGCCACGAGCACGGAGACGACGAGCCAGAGGCGCGCCCACTCCGCGTTCCCCGGCATCAGGCCCTTGTGGATCGGCGGGCTGCCGTTCCAGAGGTACTCGCTGATGAGGTGGAAGCCGAATATCTCGCCGTACAGGAACCCGAACACGATAGTCGCGATTCCCGAGAGGACTGCGACGCCGCCGAGCGCGGCGAGCGCGTCCGAGTCGAGGCTGGTGTACATCCACCAGCCGGCCGCGGTGTAGAGGACTCCGTACCCGACGTCCCCGATCATGAACCCGTAGAACGCCGGGAACGTGAGGAACAGGATGATGGTCGGGTCGAGGTCGTAGTAGTTCGGGCGGTTGATGACGCGGACGAGCATCTCGAACGGCTTCACCGCGCCGGGGTTGTCCTGCACGACCGGCGGCTGTTCCGCGGTGCCGCCGTCGGTCGCGGCTTCCTGCTCGCCGTGACCGATTTCGTGCTCGGGCGGTTCGTACTCCGCGCGTTCGAGTTCCTCGACGTCGACACCGTCACCGCCTGCGTCCTGCACCGCGGACGCGAACTCGGCGTACTCCGTGGTCGGAACCCAGCCCTCCGCGACGAACGCGTGTTCCGTGGTCGCGAAGTTGAGCGGGGCTTCGGCCTTCTGCACCTCGATGTTGAGCTTCTCCTCCGCAGCGAGGAGAAAGCCCGCGTGTTCGAGACGGAGCCCGTCGAGTTCGTTCTCGACGGTCGCGAGTTCGGATTCGAGCTTCTGACGCTTGTGTTCCAGCGAGTCGAGGTAGTCCTCGGGGCTACCGTTACCCGACGGAATTTCGTGCTGGACGAACTCCACGCCGACGAGCGCGTCCTCCAGAACGTCGGTCGCGTCGCCGCTCGGGTACGCGAAGACGGCGACGACGCCGTCCTCGCTGAACGTCTCGAACGACCGCACGTCGCCGTCGTCCGCGAGCGCGTGCTCTATTTCGGCGGTATCACCCTCGCCGACGGCGACCTCCACGGTGTCGTACCCCTGGAGGAGGTCGAGGTCGATGCCGAGCGTGACGAACGGTTCGGCCGCGTCGATGCGGTCTTCGAGTTCGCTCAGTTGGTCCTCGACCTCGTTGTAACGCTCGTCGAGTTCGTTGACTTCGTCCCGGATGTCCGCGAACTCGTTTTCGAGCGCGTCGTCGGTGACGATGCGGGTCGGGCCGGCGTCCTCCTCCTCGATGCCGAGAATGGAGAGGAGCGACCGAACCGTCACCAGTTTATCCGAGGCGTCGTCCGCCCCGTCCAGCGGACTGCCCGCGTCGAACCCGTCGACGCCGACGTCGCCGCTGGAGTCGCTGAAGTGGAGAACGTTCTGGTCGTGCGCCGCCTCGATGACGTCCTGCACGACTCGGTTGGTGCCCACGACGGACACCTTGCTCATTCGCTCAGGTCTGAGCATGCACCGCCTCCGTGAACCGTTCGAGGGCGAACTCCACCGCGTCATCCTCGTTCTCGGCGGCCGTCGCGAGCAGCGCCTCGCGCTCCGCCTCGCCCTCTTCGAGGATGCGTTCTTTCTCGTGTGCTATCTCCTCCCGGGCTTCGGAGAGGCGCTCTTCCTTGAGCGCGGCCGCCTCCTCCTCGGCCTCCTGGCGGATGTCCTCCGCGGTCTCGCGGGCCTCGGAGATGCGTTGTTCACGCTCCTCCTTCGCCTCCGCGATGATGTCGTCGGCGTCGGACTCCGCCTCCTTTAGTCGTGTGAGAACCTCTGGCCTCGCCATGGGCTAACGGGCGAAATATTGAGCGAGCGCGTATAAGGTAGTTGCGAAAGAACCGAGCGAACTATGGCGCGTCCGACCGAACGCGAATCCAATGGGAGTCCTCGAAGACAAGGCCAGAGCGCGCGTCTTCTACAAGTACCTCTCGAAGGTGTACGACGAGGTGAACGCGTTCATCTGGACGGAGGCGATGCGGGACGAGACCCTGAAGTGGTTCGACCTCGATTCGAGTGCGTCCGTGCTCGACGTGGGCTGTGGCACCGGGTTCGGAACCGAGGGACTCCTCCGGTACACGGACGACGTGACGGGACTCGACCAGTCCGAACACCAGTTGGAGAAGGCCACCGCGAAACTCGGCACGGAGAACGTGGATTTCACGCGCGGAGACGCCGAACGCCTCCCGTTCGCGACGAACTCATTCGACGCCATCTGGTCGTCAGGCTCCATCGAGTACTGGCCGAACCCCCACCTCGCGCTCCGCGAGTTCCGGCGCGTCGTCCGCCCCGGCGGGAAGGTGCTCGTCGTCGGCCCCGACTACCCGGACTCCACCGTGCTGCAGAAGGTCGCGGACGCCATCATGCTGTTCTACGACGAGGACGAGGCCGACCGGATGTTCCGGGACGCCGGGTTCGTCGACGTCGAGCACCGCGTCCTGCAGGCCGAACCGAACCGTCCGCGCGCCATCGTGTCGTTCGGCCGCGTCCCCGACGACGGCTGACGCGACCGCGACGACTCCGCGATTCGTTTTGAGCGTCACTTCCACGTCGTCCCCGGCCGCCGGTACGGGCGTGTTCGTCCCCGCCACCTGAATAGACGCGCGCTCGCCGGCCGACCACCGGGCGTCGGCGGCGCTGTTGAACGGGCCGGTGGGGCCGCTGCGGAACCCGGTCGCGGCGAAGAACGGTACCGGCGGCTGGTGGGCGAGCGCGCGGCCGTTCACCGTCACCGAGAGGTCGAGATCGCTGGCGTCGAGCGACCCGGAGACGAGAAGGAACGTGAGCGTGCCGTCCGCGTCCGCGTCGAGGGAGACAACTGCCGGCTCCGCGGGCGTCACCGACACCGCGAGCCCCGCGACGGCCGCGGCGAGGAGGACGGTGAGCAGGGCGAACAGCGCGACGCCGACGACGGGCGCGAGCGCACGACGTGACACGCCACCTGCTGGCGGCGGCTTCCTACTTCAAGTCGTGGTCGCGTTCACGCGCAGTTCCTCGCCGTCGACTGTCGTCGTCACCGCGAACTCGCCGCGCGGTGCGAGCGTCCACAGCACGCCGTCGTCGACGCCGGTGGTCCCGACTTGCTCGCCAGCTATCGATATCGGCGCGCTCACCGCGCTCCCGTTGTGCGTCACGCTCACGCGGAGCGGGCCGCCGGGGTAGGAGCGGTTCACCGCGAGCGTGTAGTTCCCGCTGGTGTTCGTCCAACCGGGGTCCGTCGCGACGACGGAGAGAGCGGTCTCGCGGGTCTCGTGGTAGGGCTGGCCGCTGCTCGCGTCGAGATAGGAGAGGATGGTGCCGTCCAGGTGGGTGATTCGAGCGCGATAGGCGTAGCCGCCGAACTGATACCGTCCGGAGCTAACGAACCCGTTCCCCTCGCGTGCCCACGGGTAGAGAGTGTCGAGAATGCCGTCGAGCGCGGAGGAGCTGATTTCTCTCGCACCGTTCTCGTCGAGCATATCAGTTCGGTAGACGGTACGCTGGTAGATTCCGTCGGTTATCGTGGAGAGCGCGAATCCGCTCGGTGCGACGAGCACCGCGAAACGACTGTCTGCCCCGCCGCGAACAGCACTCGCGGCACGGGCGCTGGGTTCGGTGACGAGCGGTGTCAGTTCGGCCTGGAGGGCGAACAGGGTCGCGCGGAGGTCGGAGCCGCGTGCCGCGAACGAGAGCAGTGAGTTCGGGGTCGGGTCGTTTCGCGGACCGATGTAGGAGAGGAGTTGGTCGGCCCGGCTCTGAAGTTCCCCGAGCGTGGTGGCGTACTGTTCGGCGGTCGTGTCGCCGTCGAGGTAGGCCTGGCGGGCAGCGCGTTCGCGTTCGAGGAGTCTATCGACCGCGGACGCGGCGTTCTCGGTGGCGTTTTCGAGAACGCGTTGGCGTTCGGCCCCCGTCTCGGCGGCGTCGAATGTGCGCGCGAGAGCGTTGCGGGAGAGCGTCCACGTGGCGGCGGCGGCGTCCATCCGAATGGACGCCATCACGGACGCGTCGGGCGTGGTGAAGTTCGAGTGCTGTGCGCCGGGGAGGGCGAGGACGCGGCTCGTGTTCTCGGAGAGGCCGACGACCGTCGCGGCGCCCTGCACGTCCGACACGGACGACTGCGTGGACGAGGGGTCGTCCGCGGCGGCGACGGCGAGCGGCGTCGTGAGGAGGAGGAGCGCGGCGAGCGCGAGCGGGACCGAAACGCGGGACATACCCGAGTCGTAGGGCGCGGCGTACAAAAACCTACTCGGGACGTGTCCGAATGATGGAAAGCGTTTTGCCGTCACGACAACCACTCGGGAGTGTTCATGCGGCAGGCCGCCCTGATACTCGCCCTCGTCTCCCTCCTCGTCGCGCCTGCGGCAGTCAGCGGTGTCGCCGGCGCACAGCCCTCGACGCCGGACCCCGCGGGAACCACTGTCACCATTCAGCTTCAGGCCGACGGGGACGCGCGCTGGAACGTCTCCGTGCGGTACGCGCTCGACGGCGCGAACGAGACGGCGGCGTTCGAATCGCTGCTCGCCGACTACCGGAGCGGTGCGGATGTCGGACCGAAAGCGGACGTGTTCGAGACCGTCGCGGCCCAGCAGTCGGAGCGCGTCGGCCGCGAGATGGCGGTCCAGCAGGTAGAGCGCGGCGGACGGCTGGACGCGACGAACGGGAACGCGACGGGCGTGCTCACGCTCACGTTCACGTGGACGAACTTCGCCGTGGTGGAGAACGACAGCATCCGCGTCGCCGACGCTTTCGAGGGCGGCTGGTTCGGGAGTCTGGAGGCGGGTGAAGAACTACTCGTCTACCCACCGGAGGGCTACTCGCCTGACACGGCGACCCCCCAGACGGGGTTGGTGAACGGCGCGCTCCAGTGGGAGGGCCCGCAGTCGTTCGACGACGGACCCGCGATGACGTTCATCGAGGGCGCGTCGGGCGCTGGCGTCCCGTGGATGCTCGTCGCGGGCGCGGCGGTGGTCGCGCTCGTCGTCGGGGCCGCGGGCGTCTACGTCTGGAAGGACGGCGACAGCCTCCGAGAGACCGTTCCCTCGGTCGGACACGACGAAGGCGACAGTGTCGGGGAGACTGTAGAGCGCGACCGGGAAGCGCAACCGACCGCGGAGCACGACGCGACCGCCGAGTCTGAAGCCGACGCCGACGCGGCGACTGCGCCGCCGTCGGACGAGTCGGGCGACGCTGCCGTCGGGGACGAGGAGTCCGAGGAGTTGTTGAGCGACGAGGAGCGCGTGGAGCGACTCCTCGAAGAGCACGGCGGGCGGATGAAGCAGGCGAAAATCGTGGAGGAGACGCGGTGGTCGAACGCGAAGGTCTCCCAACTCCTCTCGTCGATGGCCGACGAGGGCCGCGTGGAGAAACTCCGCATCGGTCGGGAGAACCTCATCTCGCTCCCCGAAGAAAACGGCGAGTCGTAGGCGACGCGTTTCGAAAGCGTTTACGTCGATGCGAAAGCAGTGATTGACGATGAAAGTTCTCGTCACCGTCAAAGAGGTAGCTGAAGTCGAGGAGGACTTCGAGATCTCGAACGGCGAGATCGAGGAGACCTACCTGGACTACGACCTCAACGAGTGGGACGACTACGCCGTCGAAGAGGGCGTCCAGCTACAGGAGGCCGGCGACGACGTAGAAGTCGTCGCGGTCACTATCGGCCCCGAGCGCTCCGAGGAGACGATTCGGATGGCGCTCGCGAAGGGCGCGGACCGCGCGGTCCGCGTGTGGGACGACGCGCTCGAGGACACGAACCTCCTCGACGTCGAGGCGAAGGCCGACATCCTCGCCGCGGTGGTCGAGGAGGAAGACCCGGACATCGTGCTCTCAGGCGTGCAGGCCGCCGACGACGCGTTCGGCGGCACGGGCGTCGCGCTCGCCGAGGAAGTCGGGTTCGAGTGGGCCGCGGTCGTGAACGCGCTCGACACCGAGGCGGTGCTCGACGAGGGCGTCGCGTCGGTCCGGCGCGAACTCGAGGGCGGCGTCGAGGAGCTCACGGACGTGGAGCTCCCCGCCGTACTCACCATCCAGACCGGTATCAACGAACCGCGGTACGCGAGCCTCCGCGGCATTCGGCAGGCGCAGTCGAAGGAGATCGCGCCGAAGGCGTTCGACGACCTCGGTCTCGACGCGAGCGTCGCGGACAGCGCGCTCGAACTCACCGACATGTACGAGCCCGAGAGCGAGAGCGACGCGCAGTTCATCGAGGGCGACGCGAGCGAGCAGGCCACGCAGTTGGCTGACGTGCTCCGCGAGAAGGGGGTGGTCGACGGATGAGCGACGTTCTCGCCGTCGCCGAGCACCGCCGCGGCGACCTCCGCGACGTGTCCTTCGAACTCGTGACCGCGGGCCGCGAACTCGCCGACGCCACGGGCGGCGACCTTCACGTCGCCGTCGTCGGCGGGAGTACGGAGGAGTTCGCGGACGCGCTGAACCGCGAGGGCGTCGACCAGCTCCACACCGTCGACTACGGCGAGGAGTTCAACCACGACGTGTACGTGCAGGCGACCGAAGCCCTGTTCGGCGAGCTCGACGCGGAGTTCCTCGTGCTCCCGAACAGCGTGAACGGCCTCGACTACGCGCCCGCTATCGCGAACAAGCTCGGCCTCCCCTACGTCTCCGACGCGGTCGGCGTCGAGTACGACGGGAGTCTCACGGCGACCCGCGAGATGTACGGGTCGAAGGTCGAGACGACCATCGAAGTCGCGGAGGGCCCGTACGCCGTGTCCGTGCGGAGCGGCGAGTGGCCGGCCGCCGAGGGCGTCGGTGACGCCGACGTCTCGGCGTTCGACGTGGACTTCGACGAGGACGCCATCCGCTCCGACGTGACCGGGTTCGAGGAGGTCGGCGCTGGCGACGTGGACATCAGCGAGGCCGAGTTCCTCGTCTCCATCGGCCGCGGTATCGAGGAGGAGGAGAACCTCCCGCTCATCGAGGCGCTCGTGGATGCGACGGACGCGACGCTCTCGTCCAGCCGCCCCATCGTGGACAACGGCTGGCTCCCGAAGAACCGCCAAGTCGGCCAGTCCGGCAAACAGGTCACGCCGACGGTCTACCTCGCAATCGGTATCTCCGGCGCGGTGCAGCACGTCGCCGGGATGAAGGGCGCGGAGACCATCATCGCCGTGAACACCGACCCCGACGCCCCCATCTTCGACATCGCAGATTACGGCGTCGTCGGGGACCTCTTCGACGTCGTCCCCGCCCTCATCGAAGAATTCGGCGGCGACGCACCCGACATCTAAGTCGAGCATTCGCGGCCGCGGGCCTTCGCTGCTCGAACGCAGTGAGAGCAGGCTTTTTCGTTCTGAGTTTCGAGGAGCGGTCCGCTTCGCTACTCCGAAGCCAGTTGGAGTTCGTCGTCGAAGAGGCTGCGGAAGCGGGCGTAGACGGTGTCGCTGAGGGCGGGCCGGTAGAACTCGTAGACTGCGCGGAGGTCGCGGGCGCGGGCGGCGTGGGTGAGGAAGTCGAGGAAGCGGTAGAGGCGGTCGGGGGTGACGTACATGAGGGCGGCGGAGAGGCCGCGGACGTACAGCCAGTCGCCGGCGTCGAGGTCGTCGAGGGCGGTGCTGAGGCGGATGCCGAGGCCGGTGAGGTCGCTGGGGGCGACGCGGTCGATGACGGTGAGCGGTCCGGTGTACGCGAGGTCGGTTCCGGTGACGGGGATGACGGTGACGGCGGCGGGGTCGATGTCGCGGTCGTGGAGGCGGCGTTCGAGCCGGTTCGGGGTGTCGCGGTACGTGACGACGAGAACGCGAGTGCCGTCGGTGGGAATGGGGAGGAGGTCGGCGGACTGGCTGGGTTGCGGGACGACGAGCTGGGTGCCGGGTTCGACGCCGGCGAGCAGTGTGTCGTCACTCATCGGTGGCCTCGTCGAGGGCGGCAAAGCGGTCGTCGCGGTCCGCGGTGAAAGTGTCACGGACGAGGGTCCAGGTTCCGATGGCGAACGCGAGCGCGGCGAGGGCGTGGACGAGGTAGGACGCGATGACGAGGAGGTCGGTTCCGACGCCCGCCCAGAAGTGGAGGGTTTGGAGGACGGCGGACGCGGTGAAGAGGAGGACGCCGTAGCCGATGGCTTCGATGCCGTCGCGGTAGTGGAGGGTGTCGCGGTACCGGATGCCGACGTAGATGCCGACGCTGCTCGCGGCGACGAACACGGTGATTGCGACGCCGAGGAGGACGCGGGCGACTGTGTCGAGGACCGTCATCGGACGACCACCTGTTGGGTGCCGATGCGGTAGTACTGGAGGGCGGCGTACGCGACGGTGAGCGATGCGGCGAACCACGCGAGCGCGCTGAACACGAGGGCGTCGACGAACTGACTGCCGAACGTCCACACGAGGAGAACGGTGGAGAAGCCGGCGACGGCGGCGACGACGCGGCCCCAGGGAGTGCCGCGGTACTCGCGGTAGGCGAGCAGGGCGAATGTGGTGCTGAGCGTGTAACAGACGAGTTCGAAGTGAAGGACCACCTCCCTGAGGAGGTCGACGAGCGCGGCCATACGTCGAGAGGCGGCCGCTGGCACGTAACGTTGACGGGGCGTTCCGAGGGAGTGAAATGCGTGAAGCCCCGACGAGGTGGTAATGGAGTACGTCGAGGCGCGTCGCGAGCGGGTCGAGGAGCGGCTTGCTGAGGTCGTGGCGCGCGTCGACCCCGTGGAGCTCTCGGACCAGCTCGCGGACGCGGTGCTCGCGGGCGGGAAGCGGGTGCGGCCGACGTTGACGATACTGGTGTGTGAGGCGATGGGCGGCGACCCCGCGGACGCGCTCGACTTCGCGGTCGGCATCGAACTCGTGCACAACGCGTCGCTGGTGGTGGACGACATCATCGACCGCTCCGAACTGCGGCGGGGGGAGCCGTCGGCGTGGGCGGCGTCCGGGTACGGTCCGGCGCTGGTCGCGTCGGACGGCTTGCTCGGCGAGGCGTTCGCGCTGTTCGACGACCCGCGCGCGATGAGCGCGGTGGCGGACGCGATGGTGGAACTCGGCGAGGGCGAGGCGATGGAGCTCGTGGACCGCCCGGAGACGGAGGAGGAGTACATGACGCTCGCGCGCCGGAAGACGGGCGCGCTGTTCCGCGCGGCGGCCGAGCTCGGCGCTATCGCGGCTGACGCCGACGAAACCGCGGTCGAGACGGTCGGGGAGTACGCGGAGCACGTCGGCGTGGCGTTCCAGATTCGGGACGACGTGCTGGACGCGACCGGGGAGACGGCGGCGCTCGGGAAGCCCGCGGGCCAGGACGAGGTGATGGAGCGGCCGTCCGTGGTGCGGGTGACCGACCGTGCCGTGGAGGACGTGAACGCGCTCGCGGAGGCGGAGAGCGCGCAGGCGCGGGCGGCGCTGGAGAGCCTCGACCTCGTGGACGGCGACGCTCGCGAGTACCTCGAGGAGCTCGCGGAGTTCGTCGTCGAACGCGAGCGCTAACCCCGTTACGACCCGTTACGCGGGGTTTCTGCGGCTCTCGATGACGGCGAACGTGAGCGTGCTGGCGACGCTGAGGAGGGTGCCGGCGGTGAGCACGAGCGCGAGCACGGGGAGGGTGACGTAGCCGAGGACGTACGCGCTGAGCGTGTGGAGGACGGCGGTGATGGCGAGCACGTAGAACGGCGCGTTGAGGTAGCGCCACTTGAAGCGACCGGCGAGGTACTCGTCCGTGATTTGGCCGAAGCTACTGGTGAGGCCGGCGGCGGCGAACCAGCGGACGGCGCCGAAGAGGAGGGCGGCGACGATGGTCGCGGCGTCGGGGTCGGCGACCGATTCGCGGACCGTCTGGAGGTGGGTGACGCCCTGCATGCCGCCGACGGCGAGGAGGGCGGCGGCGACGACGTACGTGATGATGGTGACGCGGCCGGTGTAGAGGACGTTGCGCGCGCGGTCGACCGCGGAGTCCACGGCGTCCTCCAAGCCGAGGCCGCGGAAGAGGACGTAGAGGCCGAGCACGGCGGAGGCGAGACCGAGCACGGTCCCGGGGAGGCCGACCGCGTTTGCGAGCACCGTCAGGGGGTAGATGAGGAGGAGCACGCCGAGCGGAACGAGGAGCGTTCCCCGGGTTTCGGGGTCGTTCAGGACCTGTTTGATGGTGTAGTACATGGATTCGAGGTCCTGGGCTTGCCGGACGACGACGCGGCGGACGCCGTCGATGGTGACGCGCGAGCGGATGACGGGGACGACGGACTCGTCTTGCGCGCCGTCGGTAACGACGATGGCGCGGACGGGCTCGGCGGTCTGGAGGCCGGCGAGGATTTCGTCGACCTCGCGGCCGACCTCGCGGTTCGCGGCGACGCCGCCGGACTCGACGCCCGTGACGGCCGCGACCTCCACGCGCTCGTCTGCGGTGAGGCGGTCGTAGAGGTGGACGCCCTCGAAGAGGACGTTCACGTCGGAGTCCTCGGGGTCGGCGGTCGCGAGGGAGACGGCGGCGTCCTCCACGGCGTCCCGGCCGACGACGGGCGTGTCGAGCCCGGTCTTCCGGCCGAGGTCGTCGTCGAGGTCGACGCAGAGAACGAGCAGCATCAGCGAGTGGTACACCGTAGAGGGTTAAGGGCCTTCGGGAGCGCGGGAGGCGGTGGCACGCGCGAACCGGGAGCGCACGGCTTTTGACGCTTCACGCAGTAACGTGGGTAACGAATGATCTCGAAGGGCTGTGAGCAGTGCGCGAAAGGAGGGAAGATGGTGCTGTTCGTCTACGGGTACTGCGACCAGCGCGACTGCTTCTACTGCCCGCTCGGGGAGAACCGGAAGAACGTCACGCAGACGTACGCGAACGAGCGTCCCGTCGAGAACGACGAGGAAATCATCCAGGAGGCGAAGAAGATGGACGCGCTCGGGACGTCCATCACGGGCGGGGAACCGCAGGAAGCGCTCGACAAGACGTGTCGCTACCTCCGCCTGCTCAAGGAGGAGTTCGGCGAGGACCACCACACGCACCTCTACACGGGCATCACGGGCGGCCGCGAGAACATGCGCCGCCTCAGCGAAGCGGGTCTGGACGAGATTCGGTTCCACCCGCCGTACGAGCAGTGGGGCGACCTCCACGGCACCGAGTGGGAGGACATCCTCTACATCGCCCGCGAGGAAGGGCTTACGCCCGCGTTCGAGATTCCCGGCATCCGCGCCGAGGAGGAGTTCCTGGAGTTCCTCGACGAGGGCGCGGCCGACTTCTGTAACGTGAACGAGTTCGAGATGAGTCAGGGGAACTACGAGCGCATGCAGGACGCGGGCTACGAACTCCAGGAAGGCCACATGAGCGCCGTGGACGGTTCGAAGGACGCGATTCTGGAGGAGATGGCGGGCCACGAGAAGGTGTACTTCTGCACGAGCGTCTTCAAGGACGCCGCCCAGCACCGCAACCGCCTGAAGCGGATGGCCGAGAACATCGGCCGCGAGTTCGACGAAGTCACCGACGACGGCACGCTCGTGTACGGGAAGACGTACACGGACCGCGAGCGCTTCGAGGACCTCGGCGTCCCCGACGAGTTCTACACCGCGAAATCCGACCACGTCGAGGTCGCCTGGTGGCTCCTGGAGGAGATGATCGAAGACGGCGACGTGGACGACGGCGAAATCGTCGAACAGTACCCGACCTACGACGGCCAAGTCGTCGAACGGACGCCGCTGGCGTAGGGAGCGTTCGCGGCCGCAGGCCGCGATTCACTCGCCTGAACAGTCACTTTTGCTGAAGTAGTCGGGTCAAGGGCAGGTGTCGCGGACGGCTTCGCAGGCTTCGTCGGGGTTGATTTCGTAGATGGTGACTTCTTCGTTCTGGTAGGCGACGGTGACGCCGGTGCGGTTGTCGTAGATGCTGGGGCCGTAGGCGTCGCGTTCGGTCGGGCCGTAGTAGACGTACTGGACGTCGTAGTAGTCGAGGAGGAGCGCTGCGGACTCCCAGTCGGCGTCGAGCATGTAGGCGGCGTCGGTGGCGCGGGTGTTGTAGGTCTCGGCGCCGCGGTAGCCTTTCTCGTGGGTCCAGCCGGCGACGGTGGGGATGCCGGTGAGGCTGGACGGCGCGTTGACCCAGGTGTAGGTGGTGCGGCCGGGTTTCGCGAGGAGGACGGGCGTGCCGTCGACGTGGCTGTCGAGCCAGTCGATGGCGTCGGCTTCGTAGGGATGCGTGGTTTCGACGTACCGGGTGCCGTCGAGGCTGGGGTCGTCGCCGGCGAGTTCGTGGTGTTGGGCGAGCGCCGCGGCGGGGAAGACGGCGGCGCCGACGAGGAGGACAGCGACGGCGACGGCGGCGGCGGGTGCGAGCGCGCGGGCGGTGCGGAGCGAGGGCGCGCGGTCGCTGACGCGGGCGGCGGCTCGCTGGAGGACGGCGGTGGCGGCGACGGCGGCACCGATTCCCCAGAGCACCCAGACCTGCATCGAGACCTTGTAGACGGTGTTCCAGCGGGGGACGGCGGGGCTGAACGGGTAGACGCGGGCGTACGCGAACTCTACCGCGAGTACGAGACCCGCGCCGGCGACGAGGAGCACCAGCCAGAACGCGGGCGTGCGGCGGCGGAGGACGTACCAGCCGACAGCGAGGAGCGGGGCGACGACGGCGACGGCCGCGAGGTCGAACGCGAGGAGTGCGCCGGCGACGAGAGCGGCGAGGACGCCGAGCGCGAACGCGGCGAGCGGGCTGGGGAGCGGGAGGTCGTATCGGCGGACGGCGAGCGCGAACGCCGTGAGGAAGGTGCCGTAGGCGAGGACGAGCGGGCCGAGGCCGGTGCGGGGCGGGAGGAAGCCGACGCCGCGGTTGACGGGCGTGTGGAACAGGAGGAAGGGCGCGGCGACCGTGACCGCGAGCGCGGCGACGCAAAGCGCGCCGATGACGGCGGCGGCGTACCGCGCGAGTTCGTCGGCGACGGGGGATTCGAACTGCCGGGGACTGGGCGTGTGCGGGGAGAACGCGAGCGCGAGCGTCGCGAGGCCGATGGTGGTCGGGAGGCCCCACGTGTTGACGAGGGTGAGGAAGCCGCCGGCGACGCCGAGGCAGGCGAGGCGGAGGAGGCGGGCCCGGCCGCGCGTTCGGAACACCGTGTAGGCGAGTGCGGCGACCAGGACGAGGAAGGGCGCGGCGACGACGTGCGCGTGCAGGTCGCCGTTGAGATACGCCCAGAACGGCGAGACGGTGAGCGTGCCCTCGATGACGTAGCGGCCGAGCCAGAAGGACCAGTCCGCGGCGACCGATTCGACGGCGTTCGGAATCGTGGTGCGGATGCCGGTGAAGGCGAACGCGGCGTGGTCGGCCGCGAACCCGGGCGCGAGGTTCGCGAGGACGAGGCGGACGGGGGTGGCGAGCGTGCCGGCGAGGCCGACGAGGAAGGCGGCGAGGCCGCCGGCGAGCGTACCGTTCCAGCCGGCGTTGGCGGCGGCGGCGCGCGCGAGGCCGAACGCGCCGGTGACGAGCGTGGCGTAGAACGTGGCGAGCGCGAGGTTGTACGCGACGCTCGGCGTGACGCCGGTGAGGTGGACGAGCGTGGCGGTCGCGAGCTGCGCGCCGTAGTAGTACCGGAGGCGTTCGCCCGCGAACCACACGTCCTCGGGCGGGAGGACGTCGGCGCGCAGGATGGCGTTCAGGAGGCCGAAGTCGAGGAACTTCTCGCCGCCCGCCGGATGGATTCCGGGGTCGTACGCGCGCACGACCACCAGGAAGGTGAACGCGAGGAGGAACACGGCGAGCGGGCGGCGGACGCGGTCGAGGCGGGGGCGACGCCACCCCCAGAGCGCGACGCCGACGAGGACGAAGCCGCCGGCGGCGGCGATGCTGACGAGGCGGCCGTATGCGAGGTGGCCGAGCCAGTACGCGAGGACCGTGACGGTGGCGAGGGCCGTCGCCGGAGCGAGCGATGCGCCGCTGTCGGAGAACCCGCGGAACACTCGGTCCGCGATGGGGAGGGCAGCGGCGGCGAGTGCGAGGACGACCCCCAGCCACGCGACGACTGGGGCGAACTCCACGCCGTGGGCGTGGTTCGGCGCGCGTATGAGTCTTGTGTCGTGTCAGCGGACGAGACGAACACGGGTCGGAGGCGGAGCGGTGCGGAAGCGGGGCGGTACGGGGCGCGGCGGACAGAGCGTCCTCGCGCGGAGCGCGAGGTTCACCGCTCGCCCGTGGCGAGCGGCTTTTTCCCTCCAGGTTTTTACTCAAGCGGTCGCCTCCGGCGACCCGCAGAGTAAAAAGGTGGGTGAGGAACGCTTTTAGAGCGTCCGGCGCCAGTATGTTGTATGGCCGATTGTCCAATCGCGGACGAGTGCCCGAGCTTCTCGGAGCGCATCGAGGGGATGGGGTGTCAGTATTACGGGGACCGGGGCGGGAAGGAGTGGTGTAATCACTACAGTCAGCCGATAGAGGAGATGAAGACGGCGCCGGTGGTTCCGGGGGAGGAGATCGTCATTGACGTGGATGACATGCACGAGTCGGGTGCTGGTGTCGGCCGGCAGGAGGACTCTGGCTTTATCGTGATGGTGGACGGCGTGTTGCCGCCGGCGCGGGTGCGGGCGAAGGTGACGCACGTGAAGTCGAATTACGCTCGTGCGGACCTCGTGGAGAAGCTTCCCGAGGAACCCTCGGAGGACGACGAGACGGAGGTCGAGGATGCGGATGAGGGCGACGAGGACGATCCGCGGCTGGGGAGTCGGGAGAACTTCTGGGGGAGTTGAGCGACATCGAGGACGCGCTGGCGCGGGCGGGGTTCGACGCGTCGGAGAGCGTGTTGACGCGCCGGCAGGCGGAGGTGTTGGCGCTGCGCGAGCAGGGAGTGGCGCAGGCGGACATCGCGGAGTCGCTCGGCACGTCACGCGCGAACATCTCGAAGGTGGAGTCGGCGGCGCGGGAGAACGTCGCGAAGGCGCGGGAGACTGTGGCGTTCGTGGAGGCGCTGGAAGCGCCGGTGCAGGTGGAGTTCGAGGCGGGGACGGACCTGTACGACGTTCCCGACGACGTGTTCGACGCGTGCGACGACGCGGGCGTGAAGGTCGCGTACTCGGGTGTAGATATGATGACGCGCGTGAGCGAGGCGGCGGGGGACGCGGTCGTGGGGCGCGAAGTAAGAACGCCGATTCTCGTGGGTGTGACGCGGGAGGGCGGCGTTCGAGTGCGGGTCGCGCCGGACTAGAACAGGCCGTCCTCGCGGAGTTCGCGCACGGCGTCGCGGACGCGCTGGCTGTCCTCGCGGGGGACGACGAGCACGCGGTCGTCGTAGGCGGCGACGACGAGGTTTTCGACGCCGATGGTCGTGATGTGTGCGTCGTCGCTCGCGAGCACCGAATCCGCGGTGTCGATTGTGAGCGCGTCCCCGAGCACGGCGTTCCCGTCGCTGTCAGTGTCGAGGACGCGGGCGAGCGCGTCCCACGACCCGAGGTCGTCCCAGTCGAAGTCCGCGGGCACGACGACGGCGTTGTCGGTGTCTTCCATCACGGCGTAGTCGACGCTCACCGCGTCCACGCGCTCGAATCCGCGCTCGGGTTCGCCGTCGTCGAGCGCGTCGACGAGCGGGCGGAGCGGGCCATCGCGCGCGGCCGCGAGGAACGCGTCGGGCGTCCACGCGAACATCCCGGCGTTCCAGAGCCAGCCGCGTTCGACGTAGTCTCGGGCGGTGTCCGCGTCCGGTTTCTCGCGGAACGCGGCGACCTCGCGGTAGCGCCCGTCGTCGAGGTCGCCGCCGGGTTCGATGTAGCCGTAGCCGGTGGCGGGCCGAGTGGGTTCGACGCCAACGGTCGCGAGGAAGCCGTCGCGGGCGGCGTCAAGCGCGACGTTTGCAGTCGGTTCGAACGCCCCCCGGATGGAGTGGTCGCTCGGGAGGCAGAGAACGGCGCAGGACCCGACTTGGTCGCGGATGCGGTGTGTCGCGTACGCGAGCGCGGGGCCGGTGTCCTTCGCCGCGGGTTCGACGAGCACGCCGACCTCCGGGACGATGTCGCGGACGCGGTCGGCGTACGCCTCGCGGGTGGCGACGTAGACGTGGTCGGCGAACCCGACGCGGTCGGCGGTCCGTCGGAGGAGCGAGCGCTCGCCGTTCAGCTCGAGGAACTGTTTCGGGCGGTCGCTCCGACTCGCCGGGTACAGTCTGGTTCCCGTGCCGCCCGCGAGCAGGAGCGCGACAGTGTCCATACGCCCCGCTCTCCCGCCATCTCCTAAACTCTACTTTCACCGCGGTGGACGAGGGTTTATACGGAAAGACGGCGTATCTCCGGTTGTCTCCCACTGAAACACACGCGGAGACAGGAACCAACGATGAGCGACATACAGCAGACAGCGAGCGACCTGTACGAACAGTTCTCCGACCACGTCGATGTCACCGAAGACGAGATTGAGGAACGCCTCGACAAACTCGTCTCCGAGTACAAAGTCCCCCTGAGCGAGGCGCGCCGGAGCGTCGAGAGCCACTACCTCGAAGAAGCCGGGCTCGAACGCGACGACATCGGGAGTCGCGGCGGGAACGAGACGGTGCAGGTCGAGGACGTGGACGAAGCCGAACAGTGGGTGGATATCACGGCGAAGGTCGTGGACCTCTGGGAACCCCGGAGCGACTCCGTCGGCCAAGTCGGCCTGCTCGGCGACCCGACCGGCACCATCAAGTTCACGAAGTGGGCGAAGTCCGACCTCGCCGAACTCGAAGAGGGTGGCGTGTACCGGTTCGGGAACGTCGTAACGGACGAGTACCAGGGACGGTTCTCCGTGAAACTGAATCGGACGACGACCATCGAGGAACTCGACGAGGACATCGAAGTCGGGGATAACGACGAGACCGTCGAGGGCGCGCTCGTGGACATCCAGTCCGGGAGCGGCCTCATCAAGCGCTGCCCCGAGGAGGACTGCACGCGCGTCCTCCAGAACGGCCGGTGTAGCGAACACGGCGAGGTCGACGGCGAGTTCGACCTCCGCATCAAGGGCGTGCTGGACGACGGCGAGGACGTGCACGAAGTCATCTTCAACGACGAGTCCACCGAGTCCCTCACGGGCATCGGTCTGGAGGAGGCGAAGCAGATGGCGAAGGACGCGCTCGACACCACCGTCGTCGCCGACGAGATGCGCGACCTCGTGCTGGGCCGGTACTACCGCGTTACGGGTCCGACGCTCGGCCGGTACGTGCTCGCGAACGATATCGAGGAACTGTCCGCGCCAGCTGACGCCGAAGCGATTCTCATCAAAGCGAGGTCGATGTAAATGAGTCAGAGTGCCCCCACGCGCGAGGTCGCCCGCCGCGTCTTCGCCACCGAGTTCAACGACGCCACGTTCAGCTTCAAGGAATCCGACGACGAGCGCGCGCCCGTCTACAGCCTCCTCCCCACGGGGGAGCGCGCGAACCGCGTGTTCATCGTCGGCACGCTCACCGAGACGGAGGACGTGGGCGAGGACTCGGAGTACTGGCGCGGCCGGGTCGTCGACCCGACCGGGACGTTCTTCGTCTACGCCGGCCAGTACCAGCCGGAAGCCGCGTCCGCGCTCCGCGACCTCGACACGCCGAGCTACGTCGCCATCGTCGGGAAACCACGGACCTACGAGACCGAAGACGGGTCCGTGAACGTCTCCGTGCGGCCCGAATCCATCACCGAAGTCAGTTCCGCGGTACGGGACCGCTGGGTGGTGGAGACGGCCGAACGAACGCTCGAACGCGTCGAAGCGTTCGAGGAGGAGGGCAACGAGTACGCCCGCCGCGCCGAGGAGGAGTACGACCTCCCGCTGTCGCGGTACACCCAGGGCGCCATCGAGGCATTGGAAAGCCTCGACGAGAACGAAGAAGTCGAGCAGCCCGCCTGAACCGGGGAATCAGTTAAGTAACTGGACGCGCCAGTTACGCGGGAGATGGGGAACAAGAACAAGACCGTCTCCTTCCGCGTGAACGAGGACACGTTCGACGCCCTCCGCGACATCGCGGAGGAGCGCGACCTCTCCCTATCGGCCGTCTTCCGGGACTACGTCGACCAGCTCGTCGCCCACGACGGGAAGGTCCGCGTCGTTCCCGAGGACGAGGCGACGGAGGTCGATTCGGAGTTCCCGCCGACGGTCGAGGTGTCGAAGAGCTTCGTGCGCGAGCACGAACGCCTCGAACTCGAAGCGAAACACCTCCGCGACCAAATTGAGGAGCACAAGCAGTACATCTCCCAACTTCGCGCGGAACTCGAAGACAGAGACGGCGTGGCTGACGTCGTCCACCTCGACGACCTCGACGACGACGAGGACGACGAACAGTTCCAGTTGGGTTAACCGGAGAGTTCGCGCTTCTTCTCGCCCGCACGCCGTTCGGCTTCGGAGTTGCCGTCGACGGCCGCGAGTTCCTCGACCGCCTCCAGCGTTCGGACGGCGTTGTCGAGGAACGAGTACACGTCACCCGGGTACGCGTACACCATGTAGTCCTCCGTCATCACGTCCACGATGGATTCGGGGTCGAGTCCCTGCGCGCGGAGTTCGAGCACGTACTGGATGAACTTCCGCTCCGGATGCCCACAGTAGGGGTTCGAGTCGCAGTTGCAGTCGAGGAAGTCCTTCGCGAAGTCCAGCACGCGCTCCTGGGTCGCCTCGTTCAACTGGTCGAGGTTGCTCCCGCTGAACAGCACGTCGAGGGTCGCGCCGTGGAACGCGCCCTTCGGGAAGTTCGCGTCCAACTGGCTCACCACCTGCCGGTGGTTCTTCACGTAGATCTTATCCGGGAACGCCACACTCCGAGTAGGCGGACGCGAGCAAAAAGCGTACTGCCTCGGCACAGGGTTTTCGGGGCTTCGACCCACACGTCCGGTATGGCGACGACGGAGTACGCGCAGTGTCCGACCTGTGGCTGGACCGGGCGCGAAACCGACCTCGACGACGCCGGCGACACCGCCGCCTGCCCCGTCTGCGATACCGCCGTCACACCCGGCTGATTCGTAACGCATATTTGCACACGGCGAGTACGCCAGAGTGCAGTGTCCGGGTTGGGGTAGTGGACTATCCTTCAGCCTTGTGGAGGCTGAGACGCGGGTTCAATTCTCGCACCTGGACCTTCTCTACGAACTAACGCGACGAGCCGATAGCTGGCAGTCCGTTTGTCGAGCGTCGCGGTTTCGAGTAGTGAGTTTGAACTGTTCGGGGGTGTGAGGAGGGGTATGGACGTGTGGGCGCTGGGGGACGCCGGGTTGGCGGCGGTTCTCTGGACGGTGTTCGTGTTGTACGCGGTGTCGGTCGTGTCGTGGATTTTGGAAGTCGGCTGGTTCTCGCGGGGGTGGCAGACGGAGGAGTTCCCGTACGACGCGTCGGACGCCCGAGTGCGAATCATGACGGTGAACGCGACGGAGGTGGTGCGGCGGACGGTGGATGCGGTGCCGGCGAAACTGGGGCGTCCCCAAGTAATTACGGAGGAGGACATCGACGTGCCGGGCGCGGACGTGTTCGTGGTGCCCGAGGAGTTCGAGTGCGTGGCGGAGCGGAAGGGGCGGGCGCTCGAATGGGCGCGCCAGAACGTTCCGTGTAACCGCGAGTTCGTGCTCTATCTCGACGAGGACACGCTGATTACGGACGTGGAGGGGTTTCCGGACGCGGACATCGTGCAGTTCTCGGAGCGCCCGGTGAACACGGGGTCGCGGCTCGCGTACCTCACGGACGTCTTCCGGTTGGGGTACCATCTCGAACAGCGCGCGTTCCATCGGTTGTCCGCGCCGTTGTACGCGTGGGGCGGCGGTATCGCGGTTCGCCGGGAGTTCGAGGACGCGGTGACGTGGGACCGCCGAACGCTCATCGAGGACACGAAGTTCGCGTGGCAGGCCACGAACGTTCCCGATTTCGACTTTCGACTGCTCCGCCGACAGTTCGTGAATCAGGCGCCGCCGTCGCTGACGGCGCTCGTGAAGCAGCGCCGTCGGTGGATGTCTGGGTCGCGCGAGGACGCGCACGGACTCCCGCGGCGGTACTGGCTGTTCTACGGCCTGCGGAACGCCGCGTGGGGACTCTCGCTCGTCATGCCCGTGTTCGCCGTGCTGTCGTACCTGCGGCCGGGCGCGCTCCCGTATCCCCGTCTGTACACGCTCGGGACGATGTGTCTGCTCGTCTTCCTGTTCGCGTGGAGTTTCCTCGGCGCGCGGGCGGTCGGCGCGAGCGCGAAGACGACGGTGCTCGCGGTGCTGTTGACGCCGGTCACGAACCTCCTGCACTCGGTCGGGGCGGCGTACGGCGTGCTGTTCCCGCCGCGGACGTTCGAGGTGACGGAGAAAGTGGCGTTCGACGACATTCCAGAGGACGAGGAGCAGACCGTCGACCTCGAGGACGTCATCGCCGAGGACCACGGACTGGACGTGGAGCTGGACGACTAGGCGCGCAGGGACGGCGAGTCCGCCCGCCGGCCCGTGTTCTGAATGATGTTGAACGCGGTCATGAGGTCGGTGCGGGAGACCAATCCGACGGTGTTGCCGGTCGCGTCCACGACGATAAGACGGCCGACGCCGTGTTCCTGCATCGATTCGAGCGCGGTCATCGCGTCGTCGTACTGCGGAATCGTGTAGACGTCGTGCGTCATCACGTCCGCGACGGTGTACGCGTCACGCTCGACTTCCTTCACGTTCCGCGCGTCCTCCAGCGTCACCATGCCGACGACGTCGTCGCGTTCGACGACGGGGTAACCGGTGTGGCGTTCGTCGAACATGCGTTCCATGAGTTCGGCGACCGTGGTGTCCTTCGAGACGGTTTTCAGGTCGCGCTCGGGCGTCATCACGTCCGCGACGCTGACGCCTTCGAACGCGGCGTTCATCGTGGTGCGCTGGCTCTCGCTGGACGCGCCGATGTAGATGAAGAAGGCGATGAGGATGAGGAAGAGGTTCACGAACAGGCCGAGGATGCCGAGGACGATGGCGAACATCTTCCCGACTTCGGCGGCCATCTGGGTTGCGCGCGCGAACGGCCGGTTCCGGGCGAGGAGGGAGCGGAGGACGCGGCCGCCGTCCATCGGGAACCCGGGGAGGAGGTTGAACGCGGCGAGCGCGAAGTTCATCAGCGCGAGGTAGCCGAACACGAACCGCACGAGTTCGAGGCTCGGCGGGAACAGCGTGAGCACGACCCAAGAGAGCGCGCCGAGCACGATGCTGACGAAGGGGCCGGCGATGGCGATGGTGAACTCGTGCTTCCAGTCCTCGGGTTGTTCGCTGAGGCTGGCGATGCCGCCGAGTATCCAGAGCGTGATGGAGTCGATGGGGTAGCCATAGCGTATCGCGACGAGTGAGTGGCCGAGTTCGTGGAGGACGACGCCGGCGAACAGGCCGACGGCGGCCGCGAGTCCGAGGAACCACTCGCGGTTGCCCTGCGTGAGTACGGCCTGGTCGAGGCTCGTGCCGAACACGCCGTTCAGGATGGTGACCCAGTCCCCGACCTGCGTGCCGATGATCCACGCGAGGATTGGGAGGATGAGGAGGAACGTCAGATCGACTTTGATTGGGATGCCGAACGCGCTCCCGATTTTGAAACTGCGCATATCAAGGGAGTTGGGCGAGACGGGTTTAAATTCCGGTGGCCGGCGAAGCCTTTACTCGCGGGAACGCGAACCGCCGGGTATGACTGATTCAGTGGTTCGCCGCGCGGGCGACGTATCGTACGAGACCGTGGACGCCGCGGAGGGGATGCGCAAGGGCGTGCTCGTCGGCGAGGACGAGGGCGCGCCGAACTTCGCGATGCGGCGGTTCGTGCTCGACGCGGGTGCGAGCGTTCCCGAGCACACGAACGAGGTCGAACACGAGCAGTACGTGCTCTCCGGGGAGTACACCGTGGGTATCGGCGACGAGGAGTACGAGGTGTCGGCGGGCGACAGCCTCCTCATTCCCGCGGACGCCGTCCACTGGTACCGGAACGACGGCGACACCGAGGGGTCGTTCATCTGCGTCGTCCCGCACGGGGAGGACGAAATCCACCTCGTGGAGTAAATAGAGAGTTCGGGTGTTTCGGACGGTTGATGGCGGGATGGTCGGCGTGCGGGATGTCCGGCTTCCCGAGTTTTTTGGTCGGGGGTTGTCGAGTACTGGCATGGAATCTCCGGAGACGCGGCGAGACGCGGTCGTGGAGGAGTTACACGGCGAGCGAGTGGAGGACCCGTATCGGTGGCTGGAGGGCGACGGCGAGGAAGTCGAGGCGTGGACGGAGCGCCAGAACGAGTACGTGGATTCGGTGCTGGACGACGACGTCCGGGAGTCGCTGGAGCCGAAGTTCGAGCCGTTGGCGGACGTGCCGTCGTTCGGGTCGGTGACGGCGCGGGGCGGGCGGGCGTTCCAGTCGGTTCGGGACGCGGACCAAGAGCGGCCGGTGTTGACGCTGCGCGGCGGCGGCGGTGACCGGGTGGTGCTCGCGGACCCGAACGAGTGGGAGGGCGAGGCGTCGATGGACTGGTTCACGCCGTCGCCGGACGGCGAGCACGTCGCGTACGGCGTCGCGACCGGCGGAAACGAGCAGTACGACCTCCGCATCGCGGACGTGCCGTCGGGCGAGGTCGTGCACGAAGTGGCGGAGGTCGGGCGAACCAATCCGGGGATGTTCGCGTGGGCGGACGACGGCTTCTACTACGTCGCCACCGGGGGGATGGGCGAGCAGATGTCGAAGGAACTCCGCCACGAGACGCTCTCCGGCGAGCGGACGGTCGTCGGGACGCACGACGACCAGCACGTCTGGCCGGGACTGGACGCCCACCGCGATCGATTGGTCGTGTCGTTCAGCGAGATGAGCGGCGGCACCGAACTCGCGGTGCTCGACGACGGCGAGTTCGTGCCGGTGTTCGACGGCGAGGACGCGGCCGCGGACGTGTCGTTCGCGGGCGACGACGCCTACGTTCGCACCGAGAAGAACGCGCCCCGCGGTCGCGTACTCCGCGCGGACGCGGACGGTTTCCTCGCCGGTGACCCCGACTTCGAGACGGTCGTGCCGGAGGGCGAGGGCGTCGTGCGGAGCGTCGCGGTCGCCGACGACTTCCTCGTGGTGCACGAGCACCGGGACGCGCACTCCCACCTCGCGGTGTACGACCGCGACGGGAGTCCGGCGTTCGACGTGCCGCTGCCGGACTACGTGAGCGTGGACGGCCTCGACGCGGACAGCGACGCCAACGAGTGCCACTATCGCGTGCAGTCGTTCGGCACGCCCGCGACGGTGACGCGCTGCGACCTCGGCGCGCGGGAGACGGAGACCTTGGACGCGCCCAGTCTCGACACGGAGGTGGACGTGGACGTGACGCAGGAGTACGTCGAATCGACCGACGGCGCCCGCGTTCCCGTGTTCATCGCTCACGCGCGGGAGACGACGCCGGACGCGGAGACGCCCGCGGTGCTGTCGGCGTACGGCGGCTTCCGTATCAATCGTACGCCGGCGTTCTCGCGGTTCCGACTGCCGTTCCTCGCGGACGGCGGCGTGTTCGTGCAGGTGTGCGCGCGCGGCGGGTCCGAGTTCGGCGAGGAGTGGCACGAGGCGGGAATGCGCGAGGGGAAACAGCACACGTTCGACGACGTCATCGCGGCCGCGGAGCACGTCGTGGACGAGGAGTACACGTCCACGGACCGCCTCGGCGTCGTCGGCGGGAGCAACGGCGGACTGATGGCGGGCGCGGTGCTCACGCAGCGCCCCGACCTCTGGGGTGCCGTCGTCTCGGCTGTTCCCCTGCTCGACATGCTGCGCTTCCACGAGTTCCTGCTCGGGGAGTCGTGGACCGTCGAGTACGGCCACCCCGAGGACCCGGAGGCGTTCGAGTACATCCGCGACTACTCGCCCTACCACAACGTGGCGGACGAAGAGTACCCGGCGACGCTGTTCACGACCGCGGTCGGGGACTCGCGAGTCCACCCGAGCCACGCGCGGAAGATGACGGCACGCCTCCAGGACGAGGGGCAGGGCGGCCCGTTCTGCTGTCGGACGAAGACTGACACCGGCCACGGTACCGGGAAGTCGATGTCGATGGCGGTGGCGGAACAGCTCGACCAGTGGACGTTCCTCTACGGGTTCCTCGGCGCGGAGGCGAACGCCTGAAATAGCCGGCGGGAGTATGGAGGATATCGTGGCGACGCAGGTTCAGCGCGTGGATACGTTGTTCTTCCACGAGGTCGGCGACGAGTACCTCGTGGTGGCGGAGCGGGACGACGAGCGACTGTTCCGCGCGAAACTCGAACTCGCGGAGAAGGCGGCGGGCCCGCGGCCGGTGAAGTTCCGCGTGAAGGACGGGTCGTCGGAGGACCCGCGCCCGCCGGACGAGTTCGTGGAGATCGCGCGCCGAGCGACCCGCATCCGCATCAGCCAGCAGACGCGCCGGGCGAAGCGCGACGAACTCCGGGAGATGCTGTCGGGGTATCAGCTCGCGGGGAAGTCGAAGGCGGTGCGGACGTGCCGGTACTGCGCGAACCAGGGGCGGTATTCGCCCCTCACGGAGGACACGGCTATCGAGGCCGACGGCGAACACATCTGCCAGGACTGTGCGAAACAGGAGTTGGAGCGCGAACTCGCGTTCAACGGCGACCTCACGGGCGCGGCCCAGGACCGCCTGGAGGACCTCCTGCTCGAAGTCCAGGACCTCGACCGCATCACGAGCCTCCTGCAGGGCCAGCTCGACCCGGATTTGACGAAGTTCGACGAAATCAGCGCGAACACGGACGACATCGACCCCGTGCCGGTGAGCGACCTCGACATCCATCCGGGGATGCGCGACCGGCTCGAAGACCGCTTCGACACCTTGCTGCCCGTGCAGTCGCTCGCGGCGAAGAACGGGCTGGCCGAGGGCGAGGACCAGCTCGTGGTGTCCGCGACCGCGACCGGGAAGACGCTCATCGGCGAAATCGCAGGCCTCCACCGATTGCTCTCCGGAAAGGGGAAGATGCTGTTTCTCGTGCCGCTGGTCGCGCTCGCGAACCAGAAGCACGAGGACTTCGAGGACGACTACGGAGATATGGCGAACGTCAGCATCCGCGTGGGCGCGTCCCGGATTCGGGACGACGGGATGGCGTTCGACCCGAGCGCGGACATCATCGTCGGCACCTACGAGGGAATCGACCACGCGCTCCGCACCGGCCGCGACCTCGGAGACATCGGGACGGTCGTCATCGACGAGGTACACACGCTCCAGGAGGACGACCGCGGCCACCGGCTCGACGGCCTCATCAGTCGCCTGAAGCACTACTGCGAGCAGCGCGAGCGGGAGCGCGCGGAGTACGGCGGCGCGCAGTGGATCTACCTCTCTGCGACCGTCGGGAACCCCGGCGTGCTCGCGCGTGGGTTGCGCGCGAACCTCGTGGAGTTCGAGGAGCGCCCGGTCCCCATCGAGCGACACGTGACGTTCGCGGACGGCCAGGAGAAGCCGCGAATCATCAACAAACTGGTGCGTCGGGAGTTCGACAAGGAGTCCTCGAAGGGCTACCGCGGGCAGACCATCGTGTTCACGAACAGCCGTCGGCGTTGTCATCAAATCGCGCGAAAGCTCGACTATCCGGCTGGCGCGTACCACGCGGGCCTGGACTACGGGAAGCGCAAGAAGGTCGAGCGCGAGTTCGGCGACCAGGACCTCGCGGCCGTGGTGACGACGGCGGCGCTCGCGGCGGGCGTGGACTTCCCCGCCTCGCAGGTGGTGTTCGACTCGCTCGCGATGGGAATCGAGTGGCTTTCCGTCCAGGAGTTCGAGCAGATGCTCGGCCGCGCGGGCCGCCCGGACTACCACGACCGCGGGAAGGTGTACATGCTCGTCGAACCCGACGGCGTCTACCACAATTCGATGGAGATGACGGAGGACGAGGTGGCGTTCAAACTCCTGAAGGGCGAGATGGAGGACGTGGTGACGACGTACGACGAGACGAGCGCGGTCGAGGAGACGCTGGCGAACGTGACGGTCGCGGGGAAGGGCGCGAAGCGCCTGAACGACCGCATGATCGGCGAAATCCCGACGAAGCAAGCGCTGGGGCGGCTTCTCCAGTACGAGTTCATCGACGGCTTCAGTCCGACGCCGCTCGGTCGCGTGGTCACGTCGCACTTCCTCGAACCGGACGAGGCGTTCCAGATACTCGACGGTATCCGAAAGGAACGCACGCCGTTCGAAATTGTTGCGGAACTCGAACTGTACGGCGAAGACATCTAGCGTCTCTAAACGAATTCTAGCAGTTTTAGGGACGAACGTAAACCATTCCGCGGCAGAGTGTGTTGTATGCGACCAAGTGACAGTGCGGGCGGGAGTGGCGTGTTCGAGTGCTTCTCGTGCGGCGCGCGCGTCTCCGGGCCGTCAGGGCGAGCGTGCAGCGAGTGCGGCGGCGAACTCAACAATATCAGCGCGCCCCGGGACGTTTAGAGCCCCCAGAGCACGGCGATACCGCCGACCGTGACGAACGAGAGGAGGAGCTGGAGCGGCGCGCCGACCCGGAAGAAGTCCCGGAACTTGTAGCCGCCCGGCCCGTACACGAAGAGGTTCGTCTGGTAGCCGACCGGCGTCATGAACGCCGTCGACGCGGCGAACATCACGGCGAGGATGAACGCGAACGCGTTCGACCCGACCTGCTGGGCGGACTCCACCGCGACCGGAATCATCAACACCACCGAGGCGTTGTTGCTGACGACGTTCGTGAGGAGCGCGGTCGCGACGTAGAACACCCAGAGCACGCCGATGACGGGGAGGAACTGGTCCGTGCTCGCCACCGCGTTCCCGAGGAGTTCCGCGCCGCCCGTCTGTTCGATGGCGATGCCGAGCGGGATGACGCCCGCGAGCAGGAAGATGACGTTCCAGTCCACCGAATCGTAGATTTCGGGTGGTTTCAGCACGCCGAGGAGCACCATCGCCACCACGCCCGCGAGCGCCGTCGTCACGATGTCGAACGTCGGAATCCCCGACAGCGCGCCGAGAACCGGGACGCCAGAGAGGACGCCCCACGGCATCGCCGCGAACCCGATGACGCCCGCGATAATCGCGATGGCGTGCGGGATTTTCTCGGTCCGGTAGTCGGGGTCCTCGGGTTCGTGCGCGACGATGAAATCCCGGTTCTGGCTGAGGCGGTCGAGACTCCCCGTCGTCGCCTGCACGAGCAAGGTGTCACCGACCTTCAGCGGCGTGTGGTCCATGCGCTCCCGGACGAGCTCGCCGCGCGACCGGAACGCGAGCACGTTCACGTCGTAGCGGTCGCGGAACGTCGAACTCGCCAGCGTCTCCCCGACGAGCGCGCTCCGCGCCGGCACGATAACCTCCACCAGCCCCTGCTCTTCTTCCTCCTGCTCCAGTTCGTCCCCCGTGATAGCGCCGACGAGGTCGAGGCCGTCCACGTCCATCAGGCGTTCGAGGCTCGTGCGGTCCGTCCGCACCTTCAGGAGGTCGCCGGAACGCAGCGTCTTCCTGTTCAGCGGTTCGACGAACGACTCGCCGCTTCGGTCTATCTGGAGGATGTCGAAGTCCAGCGGCGTCTCCTGGCCCACGTCCTCCACGGTCATGCCCGCGACCGGCGAGTCCTCCCGCACCACGACCTCCGTCAGGTAGTCCTGGAGTTCGTACTCCTCCACGTAGTCGTCCTCGGGGAGCACGCGCTCCGGCAACAGCCAATAGCCAATCGTCATCAGGTAGGCGATACCGATGATGAGCACCACCACGCCCAGCAGCGTGAACTCGAACATCGAGAACTCGCGGAGGCCGAGTCCCGCGTACTCCGGTTGTTCCGCCAGCCGCGCCGCCACGTCGCTCGCGAGGATGTTCGTCGACGTTCCGATGAGCGTCAACATCCCGCCGAGCATCGACGCGAACGACAGCGGAATCAGAAGCTTCGACGGACTCGTCTTCCCCTCGTGCGCCAGGTCGGAGATGACAGGAACGAGAATCGCCACCACGGGCGTGTTGTTGATGAACCCAGACACCGGCCCCGCGACACCCACCGTCGCCGCCAACTGCCGGAACGGGTCGTCGCCCGCGAAATCCGCGAGCCGATTCCCCAGCCGCTGCACCACACCCGTCCGACTGATACCCGTCGACAGAATCAGCATCGCCAACACCGTAATCGTCGCCGGACTGGAAAACCCCGAAATCCCCTCACGCGCCGAAATCTGCGTCCACGGTTCCAGAACCATCAACAACACCATCACCAGAATCGCCGTGATATCGATAGGGAGCGCTTCCGTCGCGAACAACACCAGCGCCAAACCCACCAACGCAAACACCACCAGCATATCCACCGACACCCCGAACGGCAGCGCTAGAGGACAGAGAGACATACACCCCGCTACGGCAACCCCCAATAAGAAACCACTCGCCACGCAACGAAACGCTTTACCGCAGTCGAGAGCAATACTCGAACGCGGGACCGTGGGTTAGCCTGGTATACTTCGGGCCTTGGGTGCCCGTGACCCCGATTCAAATTCGGGCGGTCCCATTCTTCGACGCCTGTTCGACCCGGAGCCGTAGGGTTAGTTCTGGAGCCAGGTGGGGACGGGGCCGATGCTTTGGGGGGAGTTGTGGTGGAGTTGTTCGAGGCAGTGCGTGATGAATTGGACGATGTCGCGGCCGGCTTCGGGTGCGAGGGTGATGATGGTGCCGACGGTGGTGGTGAGTGTGAAGTGGAAGAGGATGGCTTCGTCGTAGACGGAGATGGTGCAGTGGTCGTGGCCGAGGTCGAACGGGCGGTCGGGTTGCTGTTCGCGGCTTTTGGTGCGGTAGTGGTCGACGAAGGTGGCGAGTTCGGCGTCGGTGTAGTCGCCCGCGACGTCGTCGCGGATGTATAGCACGTCGTGGTCGTGTTCCGTGTAGTGGATGGCGGCGCGGAGGTAGTCGCCCGCCTGCTCGCGGAGGAACTCGACTAGCTCGTTCGCGGGTTGCTCCGGCATACTCGAACGGAGGCTGGGCGCGTATATCACCTTTTCCTCGCTGAAAACCGTCACGAAATCTTCTAATGTCGGTTGACAGGTGTGCTCGCGGCTGTCAGTCGCGGGCGAGTCGGTTTCGGGCGGCGTAGGCCGCGCCGCCGAGGACGCCGGCGGCGGTGGTGAGCGCGCCGAATCCGGGCGTGGACCCGGACGCGTCCGTCGTCGTTCTAGTGGTGGTCGACTCCGCCGAGTCGGTCGTAGTGAGTGTGGCCGTGCCGTCGTAGGCGGTGAACAGGCTCTCGTCGCCGGGGAAGACCGTCGTGGTCGGGTGGGCGGCGTTGCCGCGGACGTTGTCGTCGGGGTCGGTGACGTCGCCGGCGGTGAACGCGAGGTCGGTGTCGAGCGCGGTGGCGAGCGAGTTCTGGCGGGCAGTGGCGTTCCCGGGCGCGGCCGCGCTTCCGAGGAAGACGACGGCGCCGCCGCCAGCCTGGAACGAACGGAGGGCGGCGAGTTCGCCGTCCGCCAAGTCGTCCGCGGGCGCGGTGACGAGGAGCGCGCTCGCGCCGTCGAGGACGCCGGACGTGAAGTCGTTCACGCCCTCGATGCCGCGGTCGACGCCTTCGAGGTAGCGCTGGTAGGTCTGCGCGCTCTCGGCGGAGACGGCGTACGAGGCGTCGAACTGGCCGTGCCCGCCGTCGATGGCGAGGTGGCCGTCGCGCTCGGAGAGCGCGCTCGCGAGGTTCGTGAGGAACGCGTAGTTCCCGTAGGACGTCCCGCCGTCCGCGAGGTCGAGGAAGCCGTAGTCGTCGGCGAGGAAGGCACTCGCGACGAGCGCGACCCGGTTCTCGGCGTCGGCGGCGACGAGCGGCGCGCCCGGCTGTGACGCGGACGACCCCGCGGCGACCACGACCGATTCGTCGGGAACGCTGCCGCCGGTGGCGGTAAGCGGGACCGCGTTCGGGAACGCGAGCGAGTCCACGGGCTCGTTGGCGAGCGTCGGACTGTCGTCCGGGTCGCTCTGCGCCCAGACGCCCGTGCCGTCGGCGCGCGCCGCGAGTTCCGTCTCGACGAGCGCGTCGTGGCCCATGTACCCCGAATCGTAGACGCGGCCGTGGCCCGTCTCCACGACTGTCTCCGACCAGTTCGTGTCGCGGTCGCCGGAGCCGTCCGCGTCGTAGTAGACGGTGGCGAGGAGGCGGCCGTACGGCCCGCGGATGCCCTCGTTCGGGTCGAACGCGAACTCGACGGTCTCGCCCATGAGGCGGTCTTCGGCGAGCGCGGACGCGTTCGCGCCCCACTCAGCGAGGACGGGATAGTCGCCGTCCACGTCGCGGCCGGACGGTTCGTCGCCCAGTCCCTCCCACTCGTAGGGGTTCTCCGCGTCCGCGTTCCCGGCGGTCTCGGGCGTGTCGATGCCGAGGATGCGGATCGTCTCGGTCGCGCCGCCGTCGAGTTCCACCTCCACGGTGTCGCCGTCCGCGACGGCCGTTACGGTCGCGGTGTACCGCTCCCCGACCTCGTACGTCGGCCCGCTGCTGATTCCCTCGCGGGGCGCGAAGTAGGGGAAGGCGGTGTTGAACTGGTCGGTTCGGACGACGTAGGGTGCGCCCGCGTTGTGCGCGTCGTCCACGATTTCGGTGTCGTTGAACCGGAACGCGAGGTCGAGCGCGCCCGCTATCTCGTTCAGGGCGTCCGTCCGGTCGTACCCGCCGTAGTCGGCCTGGTGGTGGAGGAACACCGCACCGCCGCCGTCCCGGAACGACCGGAGGGCGTCGAGTTCCGACTGGGAGAAGGCGTCGGGAGAGGTGACGACGACGGCGTCCGCGCTCGGGAGGTCGTCGACGAGACTCGTCGTCGCGTCGACCGTGTAGCCGTTCGACTCCGCGTACGACTCGAAGCGCGAGAACTTGGAGAGCGCGTAGTACTGGCCGTGACTCTCGTCCCAGAGAACGGTGCCGCCGCCGACGTGTTCGTCCCAGACGTTCAGGAGGAACTCGTCGTTTCCGGATGCGAAGTCCGCCTCGTCGGTGGCGAACGGCGCGCCGAACCCGACGACGGACCCGTCGACGGCGACGAGGGGCGGCCGACCGTCGGGGTAGGGAACGGTGTCGCCGTTCCCGTCCTCGTCGGTGGTGGTCGCGCTGTCGTGCGCCCAGACCGCGACGTGCTCGTCGGCGAGTCCGGGCGTCAGGGAGTCGTCGAGGAGGGCGCTCGTCGAGTCGAAGACGAGGGCGGGGACTGTCTGTTGGGGGAGGGCTGTCGCGTGGCCGGCGGTCGCAGCGGCAGCCGTGCCGGCGACGGCGGTCTTGAGGAAGGCACGTCGACGCATACCGACTACTGCGGGATTGGTCAGAAAAAGATACCTATGACATCTATATAGTCGGTGTGTTGGGAAGGTTCTTACGCGAGTACGCCCTACCTCGGAGAGAATGGCGCAGTCCCAGGACCAGGAACTCACGGAGCGCTTCGAGACGTTCTTCCGCCGGTACTACAGCGACGAGGTCGGCGCGCTCGCGCGGCAGTACCCGCGGGAGAAGAAGTCACTCGTGGTCGACTGGGACGACCTCTACCAGTTCGACCCGGACTTCGCGGAGGACTTCGTCCGCCACCCCGACCAGCTCCAGGAGGCCGCGGAGGAAGCGCTCCGCGTCTACGACCTCCCCATCGACGTGTCGCTCGGCCAGGCGCACGTCCGCGTGCGAAACCTCGGTGAGGCCACCGAAATCCGGCGTCTGCGCGCGGAACACATGAACACGTTCGTCGCCGTGCAGGGCATCGTCCGGAAGGCGACCGACGTGAAACCGAAGATTCAGACGGCCGTGTTCGTCTGTCAGCGTTGCGGGAGCGAACAGCACGTCGCGCAGGGCGACGGCGGCTTCCAGGAACCCTACCAGTGCGAATCCTGCGAACGCCAGGGCCCCTTCCAGTTGGACTCGGAGAAATCGGAGTTCGTGGACAGCCAGAAACTCCGCATCCAAGAGAGCCCGGAAGGCCTCAGCGGCGGGGAGACGCCGCAGGCCATCGACGTACACATCGAGGACGACATCCCGGGTCGCGTGACGGCGGGCGACCACGTCACCGCGACCGGCGTCCTCCGCCTCGACGACTCGAACACCGAGAACGACTCGCCCGTGTTCGACCACTACATGGAGGGGTCGTTCATCGAAATCGAGGACGAGGAGTTCGAGGACATGGAAATCACGGAGGACGACAAGGAGGACATCGTCGAAATCTCCCAGGACCCCGAAATCTACGAGACGATGGTGGACTCCATCGCGCCCTCCATCTACGGCCACCGGCAGGCGAAACTCGCGATGCTCCTCCAGCTCTTCAGCGGCGTCACAAAGCACCTCCCGGACGGCTCCCGCATCCGCGGTGACCTCCACATGCTCCTCATCGGTGACCCCGGGACCGGAAAGAGCCAGCTACTCTCGTACATCCGCCACATCGCGCCGCGGTCGGTGTACACGTCTGGAAAGGGTAGCAGTTCGGCCGGACTGACGGCGGCGGCGGTTCGCGACGATTTCGGTGACGGCCAGCAGTGGACGCTCGAAGCGGGCGCGCTCGTGCTCGCCGACCAGGGCATCGCGGCGGTGGACGAACTCGACAAGATGGCGGCCGACGACCGTTCGGCGATGCACGAGGCGCTCGAACAACAGCAGATTTCGGTGTCGAAGGCCGGTATCAACGCGACCCTGAAGTCGCGGTGTAGCCTGCTCGGTGCGGCGAACCCGAAGTACGGCCGGTTCGACCAGTACGAACCTATCGGTGAGCAGATCGACTTGGAGCCCGCGCTCGTGTCGCGGTTCGACCTCATCTTCACGGTGACGGACAAGCCCGACCCCGAGGAGGACTCGCGGCTCGCGCGCCACATCCTCCAGACGAACTACGCGGGCGAACTGAACACCCAGCGGGAGAAGGTGACGTCGAGCGAGTTCACGGAGGCGGAGGTCGAGGACCAGACGGAGGAGGTCGCGCCCGCGGTCGACCCCGAACTCCTCCGGAAGTACATCGCGTACTCGCGGCGGAACGTCTATCCGACGATGAGCGAGGAGGCGCGGCAGGCCATCGAGGATTTCTACGTCGACCTGCGCGCGGAGGGGCAGGGCGAGGACGCGCCCGTGCCGGTCACCGCCCGTCAGTTGGAGGCGCTCGTGCGGCTTGCGGAGGCGTCGGCGCGGGTTCGACTCGCGGACGAGGTGACGCAGGAGGACGCGGACCGCGTCATCGAAATCGTGCGCTCGTGCCTCCAGGACATCGGCGTCGACCCGGAGACGGGCGAGTTCGACGCGGACGTTGTGGAGACGGGGCGGTCGAAGACCCAGCGAGATAGGGTGAAGAACATCCGGAGCATCATCGGCGAGATTCAGGAGGAGTTCGACGAGGGCGCGCCCGTCGAGGAAGTGCTCGACCGCGCGGAGGAGGTCGGGATGGAGGCGTCGAAGGCCGAACACGAGATAGAGAAGCTCAAGCAGAAGGGCGAGGTGTACCAGCCGAGCCAGGGCCACCTCCGAACGACCTGATGGACCGAATCAGCGCACTCCGGAACGTCGAGGACGCCCTGTCCGCGTACGAGGACGGCGACCTCGACATGGAGGGAATGGAGGAGCGCGTGCTGGGCGTGCTGCGAACGTACGCGACGGAGTTCGAACCGGAGGCGGAGTTGGCGGCGTACCGGGCGCGCGGCGACAAACGCGCCGACGGACTGGTCGTCGTCGCCGAGTCCAGCGAGGAGGCGCGCGAACGCGTTCGCGGACTGCTCGACCCGGACGAGGTCGAATTCGACCTCGAACACGTCGGATAGGAACTTATTTTAACTACACGTTTCTATCGAAGTTAGTGCTACTCGTGGTGACGTACTCCCGGGACGCCCGCCAGACGCTCCGGACGATGTGCGGGACGTACGACGAGACGATCGTGCGGCGGTTCGGGCGCGCCGCCTTGTTCGCGGAGACCGAACTCGGGGCGTTCCTCGCGCTCCGCCTCCGCGCGAAACACGGCGGCGACGTACAGGTCGAGCGCACCGCGCCGTGGAACGAGTTCCGGGATGCGCCCGAACGCGTCCGGGACGCCGCCGCAGAATACGAATCTCGAAAGTCCACGAGCACGCCGTACGCGAAATTCCGCGCGGGAACCCCGCATCCCGCAGTGGACGCGATGCGGGACGCCGACCTGTGAAACTCGCCCTCGCGGGCGTCCACGCCGCGGGACGAGCGCTCGACCTCCGCGAACGGGACATCGCGCCCGTCCGGCTTCTCGCCGAGCTCCGCGACCCCGAGAGCGAGCGGGTCGTCTGTCGTCGCCCGGGGCCCGCGCACCGCCACGTCGGGCACCTCACCGCGACGACCAACGCCACAGACACCGACGTGCTCGCGGCGGTCGCGTCCTCTCGCGGCCTCGAACCGAATGCGGACCCGCCGCCGATGGACACCGCGGCAGAGCGGCGCGCGGTGGCGGCGGCGACCGCGGACGTGGTTGCGCTCCGGGAGCGCGTGGAGCGCGCGAGCGGCCGCCTCGAAGCCCTCCGCGACCTCGACGCGGGCACCGCCGACGCCACAGCCGAACTCCGTCGTGCGACACTCGAACTCACCGACGCGGAGACGGAGCGCGTCGCCGCCGAACAGCGCCTCGACGCCGCGGAAGCCCGGTTACGGCGCGAGCGCGACAGCCGAGAAGCCGGGTTACGGCGAGCCGACGCACGCCGAAACCATCCCGACCGGAGGACGGCGGCGCTCGCGGAGCGCGCACGACCGCTCGTGCAACGAGCACGTGAGGCAGTCCCGGACTGGAATCCCGCGGCGCTCGCCGCCACGCGCGCCGCGCGCACTCCCGCGCCCGTCGTCGTGGAGGACGGTCTGTTCCGTCACCCCGCGCAGGCCGCCGCGTGCCTCGACGCGCCCGTGAGTCTCCTCTAACTTCAAGTACGAACCCGCGGCCAGCGGAGGCCATGGAGCACGACGCCAGAACCATCCGAGGAGACGTGACGCTTGTCATGGTGCTCGTCGAGAACGACGCCGAGCGCGAGCGCGGCGTCCGGGTGACGAACCTGCTCGACGGCGCGGTGTGGCCGCCGCGAACGAACGGCGTTCCCGAGGAGGGCTGGAGCGAGTCGGGCTACGAGGGCGTGCTCGCGCCCGGCGAACGCCGCGGTATCGGGTACGCGACGCCCGCGCCGCCCGACTCGAACCCCGTTCGCGTCGAACCCATCGAGCGGCGGAGCGCACCCAAGGGAACCGACCCGGTTCGGGGCCTCCCGGACCCGCGACCGCCCCGCGACGCGCTCCGAGCGGACGTGCCGGCCGCGGTGACGGCGTGGCTGGACGACGTGGAGCGACGGGGCGGACAGACCGACCGCGAGCGCGCGGCGCTCGAACGGGCCGCTCGACTCCGGGAGGATTCGTGATTCTCGCGGTCTGCGGCGGGAAGGGCGGCGTCGGGAAGTCCACGACGGCGTTCAACCTCGCGGCGCTCCTCGACGCGGTCGTGGTGGACGGCGATTTGGCGATGGCGGACCTCCCGACAGCGCGCGGCCCCGACTTCCACGACGTGCTCGCGGGCCGCGCGAGCGCCGTGGAGGCCGTGCGCGAGGACGGCCCGGTGCGGATTCTGCCCTGCGGGCGGTCGCTCGCTGGCGCGCGGGCCTGCGACCTCGGCCGCATCGAGGCCGCGCTCGCGGCGGTCGAGGACGAGTACGGACGTGTCGTGGTGGACTGTCCCGCAGGATTGAACGCGGCGGTCGGCGCGCCGCTCGCCGCTGCCGACGCCTGCGTGCTCGTGACGACACCCGCGCCGGCGGCGCTCGCGGACGCGCTCAGAACGCGGGAACTCGCGCGGGAACTCGGCTCCGGACTCGCGGCAGTGGCGCTGAATCGAGCGAAGGAGAACGAGTGTGACTCCCGCGAGTCGTACGAGCGGGCGTTCGGCGGGCCGGTGGTTCTAATCCCCGACTGTTCGGCGGTTGCGGTGGCGGGCGCGCGCGGCGTGCCCGTGGTGCTGTCGCGGCCCGACGCAGTGGCGAGCGAGGCGTTCCGGCGGCTCGCGGCCCGCGTTCAGTCGAGCGCGCGGTAGGTACTGCGGAGAGTGACGGGCGTCACGTCCGCGACAGCGGCGGCGTCGGCCTGCGTGACGGCGTGGTCGGTGTCGCGCGCGGCGGCGTACAGGCAGGCGGCGGCGACGCCGCTCGGGTTCTTCCCGCCGACGACGAGGTCGTCGAGGAGGGCGCGGGCGCGGCGTTCGAGCGCGGGCGGGAGGTCGAGTTCGGTGGCGAACCGTGGGAGGTACTCGCGGGGGTCGATGGGGCCGACGGGGAGGCCGAGGTCGCGGTTCATCGCGCCGTAGGCGGCGCGGAGTTCGTTCCGGTCGGCGCGCGCGACGGCGACCACTTCGCCGACGGTGCGGGCGACGTTGTTCGTGCGGCAGACGGCGTAGACGGCCGCGGCGGCGAACCCTTCGAGACTCCGGCCGCGCAGGAGGGACTCGTCCTGCGCGGACGAGAACAGCGCGCACGCCTGGTCGCGGACGCTGTACGGGAGGGACAGCTGGCCGACGACGCGCCGGATCTCCGTGAACGCGTACACCTTGTTCCGGTCGGTCTTCGAGGCGATGCGGGCGCGGTCATGCTGGCGGCGCATCCGCGCGAGCCGTCGGCGCTTGCGTCCCTTCACGCGCGTGCTGCGGCCGATTTCGGTGGAGAGGCCGCGGTCGTGCCGGGAGTGCGTGAGCGGTGCGCCGGTGCGTTCGCGTTCGTCGGCGTCGCACGCCCGCCACTCGGGCCCGCGGTCGAGGGGGTCGTCGGCGACGACCAGCCCGCAGTCCGTGCAGACGGTTTCGATGCGTTCGGTGGCGAGCGAACCCTGGCATTCGGGGCAACTTCGACTCATCACTTTCACCTTGGCCCCACAAGAGTATTTAAATGAGCGCGGAATCCGGGTGTCGGCCCCCGAATCGACGGTTGGAACGTCCCGGTAACCGTGACGTTCCCGCGCTCGATGGCGCAGTCGCTGTATTTTCCCGGGTAAACGTTATGTACGAAAGCCGCGGAGAGTGAGTGTATGGCGTTGTCGGATATCGCGGCGGGACTGGAGGTCACGGCGACCCAGCGCGAGCGCGGGCCGACGACCGTCGACGGCACGGAGCGCGCACTCGCCGACCGCCTCCGCGAGTTCGCGGCAGACCTCCCATGCGATGCGCCGACCGCTGCGCTCCTCCTCGAAGCGTACTACGATGGCGGGAGCGTCGAATCCGCCGCGCGCGCCGCCGGCCTCGCGCCGGTCGCGGGCGCGAAGGCGCTGCACTTGCTCGGCGTGGACGGGCTCACGCCGTTGTCGCCGCTCGCCCGCGACATCGTCGCGGACTGGCTCGCCGGCGAGCTGTCGCGGTCGGACGCGCTCGCGTTGACGGGCGCGGGAGAACACGAGTTCGCGCTCGGCGCGTTCGTCGAGGCACACGACCCGCTGCCGGGCGCGCGGGCCGTCGTCGACGGCGAGTTCCTACGGTAGTCGGCGTCGGAGCGCGTCCAGCCGACCGGCTGATTCTTCGAGCGCGAGGTCGAGTTCGAACACGGTCTCCGCGAGCCGACCAGCCGCTCGTGCGCCAGCGCTGTCGGGCGTTCCGGTGACTGGCTCGGATGCGAGGTCGGGGAGCGTGTGGTCCGCGTCCGGCGGCGCGGCGTCGGGCGTGGTTCGCGTGGCGACGAGGAGGTCGGCGTTCGCGCCCACGTCGGCGAGGCGGCCGCGCTCGCGGGCGGTGGCGTCGGTTCCGCGCGGCGTGCCGGGGAAGACGAGTGCGACGCGGTCGGCGTCCGTCACCGCGGCGACGGCGGGGTTCGCGGCGACGGGCGGCGTGTCGATGAGGACGTAGTCGAAGTCGCGGAGCGCGTCGTCGAGAACAGCACGAAGGCGCTGGGCGGCGTCCGGGCTCTTGGCGGCGGCGACGCGGCCGAAGGGTGCGTGGGCGGGCGCGAGCGCAAGGCGGCCGGGCGCGTCCAGTGCGTAATCGTGAACGGCGTCACTGAGCGCGGTGTCGGGGTCGGTGAGGAGCGCCGTCGTGTCGGTTGTGATGTCGCCGCGGACGTGTCGTGCGAGGCCCTGCGTGTCGAAGTCGAGGTCGAGAACGAGCGCGTCGTGGTCGGCGGCGGCGAGCGCCGCGCCCGTTTCGAGGCAGGCCCGAGTGGTGCCCGCGCCGCCGACGGTGCCGACGAACGCCGCGGTTCGAGGAGAGTCCATCGACAACTATACTCTCCTTCTTAGATTAAAACATCCCTATTTCTCGCGGAATTAGTCCCGGGGTTCGTCGGCCGCGGCCGCGATGTCGTCGGCGAGGGCGTCGAGTTCGTCGTCTCCGAGGTTGGGCGGGCTCCCGGCGACGGCGTGGATGGGGTTGCCGCCGTCGTCCTCGAAGCGTGGGACGATGTGTCCGTGGACGTGCGGGACCTCCTGGCCGGCGGCCGCGCCGTTGTTGAATCCGATGTTCGACGCGTCGGCGTCCACGGCATCTTCCACGACGGGCGTGAGGGAGTGAATAGCCGCGAACAGGCGGTTGGCGTGTTCGGCCGGCACGTCGCCGAGCGTCTCGTAGTGGGTTTTCGGGATGACGAGGGTGTGCCCGGGCGCGATCGGGTTCGCGTCGAGGAACGCGAGCACGTCCTCGTCCTCGTACACGACGCGCGCGGGGATGTCGCCGTCGACGATCTGGCAGAAGATGCAGTCGTCCATACGCGCAGTGAGGGCGGGCGGGAGTATGAAAGTAGGGCTACAGGGAGGTGTCGGTCCAGACGGCGTCCTCCGGCGGGCGGCGCATCGTGTACTCGCAGGGCCGCGTGCGAACCGTCTCGAACCCGAGGTTCTCGTAGAGCGCGACGGCGGGCCGGTTGCTGCGTTCGACGTGGAGGCGGACGGCGACGCCGGCCTCGTCGGCGCGCGCGAGCAGGGAGCGCAGGAGCGCGGTGCCGACGTGTGCGCCCTGGTAGTCCTGGTGGACGAAGATGGCGAGTTCGTACGCGCCGTCGTGGTCGGGAACGAGGGCGGCGTGCCCGACCGGGTCGCCGTCGTGGTTGGCGACGACGTGGTAGCCGTCCCTGAAGCCGGCGAGCCACGACGCTATCTGCGGGACGCCGGCCGGTGGAATGCCCTGCGCGCGGTCCGCGGGGTCGAAGTCGTCGTACATTCCGACGAGCGCGTCGCGTTCGCCTTCGGGGAGGTGCGGGTACGCCCGGATGGTGAGCGAACGCTCCTCGTCGTCGAGGACCGACCGGACGACCGGTCGCGTTGAGTGGTCGCCGAACAGGGCACCGGAATCGCGTTTCGCGTTCGTTCCAGCCATCGTTCTCGTGAGAGGCAATTGTTTCTACCAAATATATACGCGTTCCCCATATATACGTTCAATTAAGAATGGGTAAAGGGAGGACGCTAGGAAGTGGTTACGTGATAATACGAATATTAGGACAGTGGCGGTGGAAAAGAGCCTTGAGTATCGACGGCAACCCAGCAGTATGCTCGAACTCCTCGTTGAAGTCGCGGAACCACTCGCGTTCGCGCTCGGCGCACTCGTGTTCTCCATCGCGGGTGCAGTAATCGACCTCACCGCCGTCTCGACGTTCAGCGGCGGGGAGACGACGCTCGCGCTCTGGATGGCGTTCATCGGGTCCGCCGCGCTCTACGCCGGCGTGTTCCTGTTCGGGTCGGAGGCGCGAGCGCGACTGGCGGCGCGCGAGGCGTAGACTGCAGGACCGAACACCCTTTTAGCGGGGCGCGTGAGAGACACGCGTATGGAACGCTTCGCTTCGGTCCCGGACCAGTACGACCCCGAAGACGTGCGAGAGCGCGTGTTCGAATACTGGGACGAGGTCGACGCATACGAACGGACGAAACAGCATCGCTCGGACGGCGAGGACTTCTTCTTCGTCGACGGCCCGCCGTACACGAGCGGTGCCGCCCACCTCGGAACGACGTGGAACAAGACCCTCAAGGACGCCTACATCCGCTACCATCGGATGCTCGGGTACGACGTGACGGACCGTCCGGGCTACGACATGCACGGCCTCCCCATCGAGACGAAAGTCGAGGAGAAACTGGGGTTCGAGAACAAGAAGGACATCGAGGAGTACGGCATCGAGAACTTCATCGACGAGTGCAAGACGTTCGCGGAGTCCCAGTTGGACGGCCTGCAGGAGGATTTCAAGTCGTTCGGCGTGTGGATGGACTGGGAGAACCCCTACAAGACCATCGACCCGACGTACATGGAGGCCGCGTGGTGGGGATTCTCGCGCGCCGCGGAGCGCGACCTCGTGGAGCAGGGGAAGCGCTCCATCAGTCAGTGCCCGCGCTGCGAGACCGCCATCGCGAACAACGAGGTCGAGTACGAGGACGTCGAGGACCCGACGGTGTACGTGAAGTTCCCGCTCCGTGACGAGGAGGGGAGTCTCGTCATCTACACGACGACGCCGTGGACGATTCCCGCGAACGAGTTCGTCGCGGTCGGCGAGGACATCACGTACCAGAAGGTCGCCGCGGAGACGGACGGCGAGCGCGAAGTCCTCTACATCGCGGAGGACTGCGTGGAGAACGTCCTCTCGAAGGGCCGCTACGACGACTACGAGGTCCTGGATTCGTTCCCCGGCAGCCACATGCTCGGCTGGGAGTACGAGCATCCGCTCCGGGAGGAAGTCCCGGACAACCCCGATGTAGACGGCGTGCACGAGGTCTACCACGCGGACTACGTCGAGGCGGCGGACACCGGCCTCGTGCACTCCGCGCCCGGACACGGGGAGGTGGACTTCGAGCGCGGCGAGGAACTCGGCCTCCCCGTCTTCTGTCCCGTCGCGGGCGACGGCACGTACACGGACGCGGGCGGGAAGTACGAGGGCCAGTTCGTGAAGGACGCCGACGAGGAAATCACGGACGACCTCGCGCGGAAGGGACTGCTGCTCGCCTCGGGCACGGTCACGCACTCATACGGACACTGCTGGCGGTGCGACACGCCCATCCTCCAGCTCGCGACCGACCAGTGGTTCATCACCATCACCGACGTGAAAGAGGACCTCCTCGACAACATGGAGGACTCGGAGTGGCACCCGCAGTGGGCGCGCGACAATCGATTCCGGGACTTCATCGAGAACGCGCCGGACTGGAACGTCTCCCGCCAGCGCTACTGGGGAATCCCCGTCCCCATCTGGGTCGCGGAAGGAACGAAAGGCGAGAACCCGGAGGACCGCATCGTCGTCGGGAGCCGCGAGGAACTCGCCGAACTCGCGGACCAAGACCTCGACCCCGACGAGATGGACATCCACAAGCCGACCGTGGACGACGTGACCATCACCCAGGACGGCGTGACGTACGAGCGCGTGCCGGACGTGTTCGACGTGTGGCTCGACTCCTCGGTCGCGTCCTGGGGGACGCTCGACTACCCGAGCGAGGAGGACGACTTCGAGGACCTCTGGCCCGCCGACCTCATCATGGAGGCGCACGACCAGACCCGCGGCTGGTTCTGGTCACAGCTCGGAATGGGGACGGCCGCGATGGACGAAGTCCCCTACGACGAAGTCCTCATGCACGGGTTCGCGAACGACGAGAACGGCCGGAAGATGAGCAAATCGGTCGGGAACGTCGTGCAGCCCAGTGAGGCAATCGAGCGCTACGGCGCGGACGCGATGCGGATGTTCCTCCTCTCGGTCACCCCGCAGGGCGACGACATGCGCTTCTCGTGGGACGAGATGGAGAACATGGCGCGCGACCTCAACATCCTCTGGAACGTCTTCCGCTTCCCCCTGCCCTACATGCGGATGGACGGCTTCGACCCCGAAGTCCCCGAATCCGCGGGCGGAACGGGCGTCGAACTCGCCGTGGACGACGACGCCCTGCTCGTGGAGGACGAGTGGCTGCTCTCCCGACTCCAAGAGGTCAAACACGAGATGAACGGCTACTGGGAGGACTTCGAGCAGCACCGCGCGCTCGACGAACTCCTCACGTTCGTCGTGGAGGACGTCTCCCGGTACTACGTGCAGGTCGTCCGCGACCGCGTCTGGGAGGAGGACGCCACGGACGGGAAGACCGCGGCGTACGCGACGCTCTACAAGGTCCTGCTGGAGGTCGTGCAGTTGCTCGCGCCGTACGCGCCGTTCGTCAGCGAGGAGATCTACGGCCACCTCACGGGCGACGACGGCCACCCCACCGTCCACATGTGTGACTGGCCGACGGAGACCGAGCGCTACCGCCAGCCTGCCCTAGAGGACGACGTCGAAGTCCTGCGGGACATCGAGGAAGCCGGCGGGAACGCCCGCCAGCAAGCGGGTCGGAAGCTCCGCTGGCCCGTCGCGGAAGTCATCGTCGACGCCGACTCCGAGGCGGTCGCGGACGCCGTGGACAGCCACCGCGGCCTCCTCGCCGACCGACTGAACGCCCGCCCCATCACGGTCGTCGGCCCCGACGAGAACTACGGGAACGTCGAGTACTCCGCGCGCGCCGACATGAGCGTGCTCGGCCCGGCGTTCGGCGGGGACGCCGGCGACGTGATGCAGGCGCTGAACGAGGCCCGAGTCGCCAACGACGACCTAGACGAACTCGAAGCCGTCGTGAGCGACGCGCTCGACCGCGACGTCGAACTCACCCCGGAGATGGTGGAGTTCGTCGAGGAAACCCCGGAGGACGTGGCGGCGACCGACTTCGAGGGCGGCACCGTCTACCTCGACACCACGTTGGACGACGACGTGGAGAGCGAGGGATACGCTCGCGAGGTCATCCGGCGCGCGCAGGAACTCCGAAAGGACCTCGACCTCGACATGGACGCCCAAATTCGACTGGACGTTCGCGTGTTCGACGACCGGGTCGCCCGCCTCATCCACGAGCGCGAGGACCTCATCACGGACGAAGTCCGCGCGCGAGAACTCGACGACGTCGACGCGGACACCGCGAACGCCACCGTCGAGGAGTACGAGGACGTGGAGGGCGTGCGGATGATTCTCGGCGTACAGAAGGTCTAGGCGAGTTCGGCGGCGACCGCTTCGGCGGCGCTGACCTCGCTCACGGCGCGCTCGATGGTATCAGTCCCGTACACTTTTTCCGCGCCGGCGTTCGCGAGTTTCGTGCGCGCGTTCCCCGCGAGCAGCGGGTGGACGCACGTGACGAACACGCGTTCGGGCGCGTCGAGGACGCTGATGGCTTCGCTCATCGTGGAGCCGGTGGCGATGATGTCGTCCACGACGACCACGTCCCGGCCGGTGACGTCGGTGTCGCTCGGCTCTATCGAAACGTCGGTGCCGGAGTGACGGGTCTTCTCGAAGTAGTCCGCGTCGCCGGGCCCGTAGGCGTCCCGCACGGACTGCGCGAGGTGGATGGCTCCCTCGTCCGGCGCGACGAACACGGGGTCGCGGAGGTCGTCCGGGAGCGCCCCGGCGAGCCGCGGCGCGGCGTTCACGTTCCGCGTCGGCACCGTGAAGAAGTCGCAGACGCCGTCCTCGTGAACGTTCACGGTCAACACTTCGTCTGTTCCGGTGGAGACGGCGCGCGCCAGCGCCCGCGCCGAGACGGGTTCGCCGGGTTCGAACGCGTCGTCCTGTCGGGCGTACCCCATGTAGGGAATGACGGTGACGACCTCGGTCGCGCCGGCCTCGCGCGCGGCGTCCTGTAACTGGAGGAGTTCGACGTAGTCCTCGTCCGCCGTCGTGCTGCAGACGACTACCGCCCGACCCTCGACTGGCGGCACGCGCACGAGGCGTTCGCCGTCCGGGAACCGCTCGTACTCCACGTCCGCGAGCGACTCCCCGAGCTCCGCGGCGAGCGCGGCGGCGAGCCCCTGCGAGGACGACCCGCTGACTATCATAGTTGAGGACTGTGGCGGACGGGGGGTATCGGTTTCGGTCCGCACCACACGGAAAACACTTGTTCGCGCACCGCACAGTCCCGGTCGATGAGTCGGTTGTTCCCGTTCCGGTCGCCCGCGTCCTCCGACGCCGACGAGCCGCGACTGGTCGACATCTCGGAGGACGCCGCGGACGACGTGTTCGCCGCGCTCGCCTCAGGAACGGCGCGCGCCGCGTACAAGGCGCTGCACGACGACCCGCGGACGGCGTCCGACCTCGCCGAGCTGACGGACACGACGGTGCAGAACGTCCGCTACCACCTCGACAACCTCCGGGACGCCGGCCTCGTGGAGGTCGTGGACACGTGGTACTCGGAGCGCGGAACGGAGATGAATGTGTACGCGCCGACGGACACGAGCCTCGTCGTGTTCGCGGGCGACGACGACGACCGCTCCACCCTCCGCACGGTGCTCCGCGAACTCATCGGCGGCGTCGGCGCGCTCGCGGTCGGCGCGGTCGCCGTCCAGCGGTTCGCCGAGGAAGGCACGCTCGCGCCCGCGTCGGGCGGCGCGCCGATCGGGAACGTCACCGCGACGACTACGACTGCGGACGGCGGCACCGTCCCGGAGGCGACCACGGACGCGGTGACGACGGCGACGCAGACCACGACGGACGCGGTGACGACGATGACGCGGACGACCGCGGAGGCGACGGGGACGCAGGTGTCGTACACGCAGACGACGACGGAGACGGTGACGTACGCCACGCAGACGACGGAGCCGACGACCGCGGCGGAGACGGTGACACAGACCGCGGCGCAGACCACGACCACCGCGGCGGACGCCGCGGCCGCCAGCCCGGACGTGTTCGCGCCGGGTCTCGTGTTCTTCGCCGGCGGCCTCGCCGTGCTCCTCGCGATAGTGGCGTACCGGTACGCGCGCTAGGGAACGGCGATACCGGCTACCTCGCGCAGCCCCAGGCTTCGGGAGCGCCAGCCGTCGCCGGCGTCCACGAGCAGGGTGGCGTCCGCCGTTATCGCGTACACCGCGCCGTCGCCGTGCGCAACGTCCACGAGCGCGGCGTCGGTGTCGGTCGCGCGTTCGCGCCAGCCGTCGGCGGTGCGTTCGTACAGGCGGCCGTCCACGATAGCGTGCGCGCGGTCGCCGTCCGCGACGACCGCCGACGCAGCTCCAGAGAGTTCGTCGAGCCAGCCGTTTCCGAGGCGGAACACGCCGTCCGCGGTCGCGGCGTACGGGCCCGCAGCGGCCACATCCCGCGCGTCGTCCAATCCAGCGTTCGAGACGCTCTCGGAAGTGATGCGGTGGACGCCGTCCGCGGCCGCGACGAGGTCGCCGTCCACGGCGCGCACGTCACCGAGCGTACCGCGGTCGACCCAGTCGCCGTCCGCGTACTCCGCGAGCGTCCCGGAGGCGTCCGCGGCGAAGAGCCCGGTGCCGTAGCCGACGGCGACGGCGTCCGCGAACCCGGCGTTCTCGAACTCGTCCTCGCCTCGCGTGACGACGACACCGTCCTCGGCCGCGACCGCCCCCTCACCGGGACGGGCGGCGACATCGCGGGCGGTGCAGCGGTGTGCGAGCCCGAACCGGCCGATCTGGTCGGCGGATACCGACACCGACGCGACACCCATCGCGGTGGCGACGAGCACGACCTCGCTTCCCGCCTTCTCGGCGTACACGCGCTTCTCGTCGATAGTCGTCATAGTCGCCCCATCGGGTTTCGGCGTGAAAGCGTTGCGGCTATCCGCTTCGACTCCGAACCACGAATATGAAGCGACGCGGGTTCCTCGCGGCGACCGGGACCGGAGTTGCGGGCGCGCTCGCCGGCTGTTCGGGCGCGCTGAGCACGCAGTCCCCCGAGTGGCGGTTGCGCGCGATGGCCATCACGGAGTCCACCGCGAGCGAGACGGACACGACGTGCACGCTGAACGAGCCGTTCGTGGAGGCCTATCCGAACCTCCAGAACGTGCTCGCGCTCGCCTCGCAGTCCGAGACCGGCGAGTGGCAGGCGATTCCCGTGGAACTCGAACCCGGGAACGAACTCGGGGACGCTCTCTACGAGTTCTGCGGCGGAAGCATCCGGGGCGCGTACTACTACAAGGACCAGCCGTACTACATCAGCCTCGTGGACACGCGACCCGAGAACGGGAAAGGCCACGGCGCGCACGACCACTAACGGAACGCCTTAGGACGGCCGGACTAAGGGAAGCGTATGAAAGTGTTCGGGTCGAGCGGGACGCGGGGCGTGGTGAACGAGGAGCTCACGCCCGGGTTCGTGCTCGACGTGGCGAAGGCAGCGGGGACGCTCTGGGGGGCGGACCGCGTGGCCGTCGCGCGGGACACGCGAGCGACGGGCCGGATGCTCGCGAACGCGGCGACCGCGGGCCTGCAGGCGGTCGGGTCGGACGTGGACCGACTCGGCGTCGTCCCGACCCCGGGCACGCAGGTGTACTGCGAGGAGGAGGGCGTGCCGGCGATGATGATTACGGCCTCCCACAATCCGCCCGAGTACAACGGCGTGAAGCTCGTCGGACCCGACGGAATCGAACTGTCCGTGGACGAGCTCGAACGCGTAGAGAACGTCTTTCTCGGCGACGGCTACGAGACCGTGGCGTGGGACGAGACGGGCGACGACCGCGCCGTGGAGGATGCGCGCCGCCGCTACACCGACCAACTCATCGACGCCGTCGATACCGACCGCATCCGGGACGCCGACCTCACCGTCGCGATCGACCCCGGGCACGGAGCGGGCGCGCTCACCAGCCCCGACTTCTACCGCGAGCTCGGCTGCGAGGTCGTCACCGTGAACAGCCAGCCGGACGGCCGATTCCCGGGCCGCGACCCCGAACCCATCGAGGAGAACCTCGCGGACCTCGGACGGCTCGTGGGGGCCGCGGACGCCGACGTGGGTATCGCACACGACGGCGATGCCGACCGCGCCATCTTCTTCGACGAGACCGGAACGTACGTCGAGGGCGACGCCGCGCTCGCCGCGCTCGCCGCCGCCGAACTATCCGAGGGAGACACCGCCGTCTCCGCGGTGAACGTCAGCCAGCGCCTCGTGGACGTCTGCGAGGACGCGGGCGCGTCGCTCGACCTGACGCCCGTCGGGAGCACACGCATCATGACCCGAATCCGCCAACTCCACGCGGAGGGCGAGACCGTTCCCGTCGCGGGCGAGGGGAACGGCGGCATCATCTTCCCGAACTACCGGCTCACGCGGGACGGCGCGTACACCGGCGCGCGCTTCCTCGAACTCCTCGCGGACTCGCCCGCGAGCGAGGTCGTCGAACCCTACGCGGACTACTGGAACGTCCGCGTGAACGTCCCCTACGACTCGGAATCCGACCGCGAGCGCATTCTCGGCGCGGCCGAGGAGTACGCCCGCGACGCGGACGCCGACCTCACCACCGTCGACGGCTACCGCCTCGACTACGGCGACGCCTGGGTGCTCGCCCGACCGAGCGGCACCGAACCCGTCGTTCGCGTGTACGCGGAAGCGACGAGCGCCGACCACGCCCGCGACCTCGCCGACGCGTTCGCAGACGCAATCGAACCATAGAGAGTCACGCCTAGTCGAGCGCCGCCTCCAGTTTCTCGCGTTCCTCCCGAAGCGCCTGAAGCTCTTCTTCGACCGCGCCCGATTCGAGTTCCGCGCGCTCCTCATCGGTGAGTTCGGCTTCCGCGACCGCTGTGGTGCGGAGTCGGCCGTAGTCCTCGCGGAGCGCGACGTTCCGCACCTCGCGTGCGAGCGCGACCGTCTCGTCGTCCGCGAATCGCGCGACGACCGCGACGAGTTCGCGCGCCCGATATCGGAGTTCGTCCGCCGGCAGCGGCGGCCACTCGACGGTCAGCGGGTCGGCGTCGAGCCGGTCGAGGTAGGTGGTGTTCCCGCCGACGGCGCGCTTCAACCGCTGGGGCTGGTCGACGTAGTGGTCGAGTTTCGACACCGAGTACTCCGCGAACTCCAGGAGGTCGGAGATGGGTTTCTCGCCCGCGTCGGCCTCCCTGACGTACGCGTCGAGGTCGCTCGGCGGGTGCGGAACGCCGACGAGCGGGTAGCTCGCGGCGGTCTCCGCGAAGTCGAGGAACTCGCGCGCGCTCGCCGACCCGCGAAAGGTGGAGAAGTCGTCGCGGACGGCGTCGTTGTAGGACTCGATGGGGTCGCGGAGTTCCTCGGTGGGCGCGTCGAGGTCGGCGTTCCCGAGGTCGTGGAGGCGTTCCAAATCCGCGAGTCGTTCGTTCACCTGGTCGAGACGCTCCCGGACTGCGCGCACGGCTTCCTGATGGCGGTTTCGTGCGTCCGCCCGGGTTTCGAGGAGGTCGCGGTACTCGCGGGCCGGCCCGAGGGCGTCCCGGGCGTTCTCGAAGTCGGACTCTGAGACGCGGCGCTTGTCGAGGCGGTCGTCGTACGCCTCGAACGCGCCCCGGGCCGGGAAGTCCTCTGGGATGTCGTCGAGCAGGTCGTCGACGTCGCCTTGGAACGCGACGAACGACTGGAAATCGCCCGTTCCCGTCGCGGACTCCTCGTATTTGGCGAGCAAGCGCTCGGCGCGCTCCAGTTTCTCCACGACGCGTTCGATGGTGTCCTCGCCGACCTCCTCGACGGCCGCCGCCGCGTCCTCGCGCGCGGTCTCGGCGGCGTCGAGTTCGGCGAGGACGCTACTCGTAGACGGCATCCGGGTCGAACACCTGTTCGCCGACGGTGTCGCCGTCGAGCGTTCGATGGAAGCACGATTCGTAGCCGGTGTGGCACGCGCCGCCCGCCTGCTCCACGACGTAGAGGACGGCGTCGCCGTCGCAGTCGACGCGGATTTCCTCCACGTCCTGGGTGTGCCCGCTCGTCGCGCCCTTCTCCCAGAGTTCCTCCCGGGAGCGACTGTAGTAGTGCGCGCGACCGGTCTCCGCGGACCGTTCGAGCGCCTCCCGGTTCGCGTACGCGAGCATCAACACGTCGCCCGTGTCGGCGTCTTGCGCGACCGCCGGGACGAGGCCGTCGTCCCCGAAGTCGAGGTCCACGCCGAACTCTGCTGACATACCCGATTCGACGGTGCTGGGACGGATAGTCTTTCTGTCAGCCCTCGGTGCGTCCCGTGACGACGCGCCAGCCGACGTAGCAGACGACGGCGAGAATCAGCGCGAGCAGGAGGCCGTAGAGCGTGCCGGTCACCAGCGTGACGAGGAGGACGAGCAGGGCGAGCGCGGCGACGACGGCGGCGTGTTCGGTGTCGCGGGCGCGAACGAGCGCGGCCACGGTGAGGCACGCGAGCGCGACGATACCGCCGAGTAGCGGCGTGAACAGGACGAGGACCGAGTACGCGAGGACGGCGAGTCCGAGGAGGGCGACGACGCCCGCGAGGGCGTCGTGTCGGTCGATGGCCATGTTCGTGGGTTCGGTCGAACCGCCAAGGGCGTTTCCCTACACGAGGCCGATGAGGCGCATCAGGGCGAACAGGAGGTCGCCGGCGGTGAGCGCGAGCAACAATCCGACGAACAGCGGGACGATGAATGGGACGCCGGGCGTTATCCAGACGCGCTCCTGGCTCGTGATGACGTCGAGGCCGTCCCGGAGTTTCCCGGGCGTGGTGCCGTACGCCGTGGAGTCAATGTCGTCGAGGAAGCGCGCCGCCCCCCACGGGTCGTCGTACCCGCCCGCGGCCTCGCCCGGCATCGGTTCGGAGGTGGGCGCCGAGATTGCCTCCGTCGTCACGGAGCCGTCCCCTGGTTCGTTCGTTTCTTCAGGGACGGTCGCGGGGTCGCGGTAGCGCTCGGGATGCGCGAGCAGTTGGCCGAGCGTGACGCCGCGCCACCGCAGGTACATCCGGAGCGCGTCCAGATCGAGACCGCCGCGCGAGAACCCGTCCGGTGTTTCGAGGAGAGTGCCGTGCGCCTCCGCCAACTGATGGCTCGTGACCGGCCGTCCGACGAACATCAACCGGGAGAACACGCCGGTGAGCGCGTTCCGCACCGCGAGCGCGAGCGGATACCCGAGACTCGCGAGCATCGCGTTCGTCACCACCGTCACCGAGAACACGCCCAGTTGGGTGCGAACCAGCGGGAGCGCGAGGTCCGCGACGTAATAACTCGGATACGTCGGGTAGAGCAAGGCGACGACGCAGAACGCCTTGAAGTCAGCGCCGCCGAACCCGCCGATGAACCAGAACGCGTACGCCAGCGGAATCACCAGCAGACTCACCGCCGCCCGCACGAGGAACAGGGTCGTCCGCTCGACCAGCACGTACTCCCACGCCAACAGGCCGAGGCCGAGCGCGACGAACGGATACCAGAGTTCGTTCGGCACCCGCCGCACGCGCACGTCGTGGTAGGCCGCCCACGCCAACGCCGGAACGAACAGCAATCGAAGGAGGTCGGGAAGCGTCGCGTACACTACCTCAACGAGCGCGGTCCGGCGTGTTAGGCGTTACTCCCCGTGACCGTCGAGCCAGCGGCTACGAGCGAGTGAAAGAAGTGAGAAGCTGGACGCGTCCGAAGGGATTCACGGAACCCCCGTCCCGCGAACCGACGTTGCCGCGTTAGATGACGCGGTTCTGGAGGTAGTCGAGGTGCTTCGCGTTGTAGACGATCTTGACTTCCTCCGCTTCGGGGCTGCCGATGCAGGTGAGGCGGACGTTCTTCTCCTCGACCTCCTCGTCGGAGAGGATCTGCTGCATGTCCATGTTGATCTCGCCCTCCTTGAGGATGGCAGCGCAGTTCGCGCACGCACCGGCGCGGCACGAGAACGGCCAGTCGTAGCCCTGTGCTTCGGCGGATTCGAGGATGTAGCCGCCCTGCGGCACGTCGAGTTCGCCGTAGTCCTCGGCGTCGAGACCGGCGTCGGCGGCCTTCTCGAAGAGGTCGTCGTCCTCGATATCCCAGCCGTGGTCGTCCAGCACTTCGTAGTTGAGGTATTCGACGGTTGGCATCATCCGACGGTTCTACGGCCGGAGGCATATGGCTTGTGGGATACGTCCGCCCTCAGGGCGTGTAAAGCGGTATCAGGGTGAACAGTCCCCAGGACGCGGCGGCGGCGATAGAGGGGGTGAGCACCCAGAGCATGACGACGCGTGCGGTGGTAGATGGGTCGAAGAGGTCGCTCGCGACGAGTTCGTCCGGGTCCTCCTCGCCCATCGCGGGGACTTCGTCGGGGCGGTCGGCGGCGAGCGCGTTCATGCTGACTTTCGCGTCCACGTCCCCGCGCGCCACGTCGGTCGCTTTCACGGTGCGGGTGGCGCGCCCCCAGCCGAGGCCGACGATGCACATGGTGGCGGAGACGGCGAGGCTAGCGGGGATGCCGATGACGGAGAGGAAGGTGATGAGGGAGGCTGAGACGACTTCGACGATGAGCGCGGCGAGCAGGGGGAGGTCGGTGAGGTCGTTACCGACGGTGTCGAGGGTGCGGCGGGCGATGGTGAACGCACCGACGCCAATAGCCGCGCCAGCGAGGAGGACGCCGCTGCTGGCGGTGATGGCGTCGCTCCCGACGAGCGGCGCGACGGCGTTCGCGACGTTGGACGCGCCGGCGGAGAACGCCATGTAACAGCCGATGACGACGACGAGCGCGCTCGCGAGGAGTTCGCGGCCGGTGGCGTCGTCGGCGATGCGCGGCCGTCCGCCCTCCAGGTAGACGACGGAGCGTTCGGACTTCTCGATGGGGAAGGCGGCGTCGAGGTAGGGGTAGAGGTAGCGGCCGATGACCGCGCACAGCCAGAACGCGAGAATCGGGGCGACGAGCCACCAGACGACGATTTCGCCCATGACGGCCCAGTCGAGCGTGCCCGAGGCGACGCCCAATCCGGCGATAGCGCCGACGGCGGTCATGGAGGTGGACGCGGGAACGCCGAACGTGTTCGAAATGAGGAGCGCGAGGCCGACGAAGAAGAGGACGCCGACGGACGCGGCGAGCGTGAACGTGTCCGCGGGAACGATGTCGCCGCCCATCGTGTCGATGACGTTCCGGCCGACCGTCCACCCGCCGAGTAACGCGAACCCCGTCATGAGGCCGGCGGCACCGAGTTTGGAGACGACGTTACTCCCGACGGCGGGCCCGAACGCGACGCCCGTCGACGACCCGCCGATGTTGAAACCGACGAACGCGGCGACCGCGAGACCGACGATAAGGAGCAGTTCCATCTACCCGGCATAGTCGATGGCGGCGTTTCAACCCCCCGAAAAACCGGCGGCGTTTTTCCCGGTCGGGTTCGAACTCCGGGTATGTTCGAGTCCTTCGAGGTCGTCCCCGCCGTGGACATGCAGGACGGGGAGGTCGTGCAGTTAGTGCAGGGGGAGCGCGGCACCGGGAAGACGTACGGCGGCCCGCTCGCCGCCGCCGAGAACTGGGTGGACGCGGGCGCAGACACCTTGCACCTCGTCGATTTGGACGGTGCGTTCGAGGGCGAGCGAAAGAACGCGGACGCCGTCGAAGCCATCCTCGCGGCGGTCGACGTGGACGTCCAGCTCGGCGGCGGCGTGCGCACCGCGGCGGACGCGATGAGCCTCCTCCGGCTCGGCGTGGACCGCGTCATCCTCGGGACGGCGGCCGTCGAGGACCCCGGAATCGTGGATGTCGTGACGAACAGCTATCCCGACGGCGTGCTCGTCAGCCTCGACGCGAAGGACGGCGAGGTCGTCGTCTCCGGCTGGACGGAGGGGACGGGACTCGACCCCGCGGACGCCGCGGAGCGCTACGAGGACCTCGGTGCGTCCGGCATCCTGTTCACCGACGTGGACGTGGAGGGACAGGAAGCGGGCGTACGAACCGAGGAAATCGAGCGCGTCGCGAGCGCCGTCGACATCCCAGTCGTCGCGTCGGGCGGCGTCGCCACCGTCGAGGACGTTGTCGCGACGAGGGACGCGGGCGCGGCCGCCGCCGTCGTCGGCACCGCGCTGTACGAGGGGAACTTCACGCTCCGCGAGGCGCAGGACGCCGTCGGGCAGCGCTAGACCCTTGTGGGGCGGCGTCGAAGGAGGGGTATGAGCGAGAGAAGCGCGAGCGTCGCACGCGCGACCGCCGAGACCGAAATCGAGGTCGCGCTCGACGTGGACGGAACCGGGGAGAGCGAGGTCGACACCGGCGTCGGCTTCTTCGACCACATGCTGGAGTCGTTCGCGAAACACGGCCTGTTCGACCTCACGGTCTCCTGTGTGGGCGACCTCGACATCGACGACCACCACACCGTCGAGGACGTGGGTATCGTCCTCGGGCGCGCGTTCGCGGACGCGCTCGGCGACAAGTCGGGCCTGGAGCGGTTCGCGGACCGCCGCGTCCCCCTCGACGAAGCCGTCGCGAGCGTCGTCCTCGACCTCTCCGGTCGCCCGCTCTACGAATTCAGCGGGGAGTTCAGTCAGGCGTCCGTCGGCGAGTTCACGAGCGTGATGGCGCGGCACTTCTTCCGGTCGTTCGCGACGAACGCCGACGCGACGCTCCACGTCGAGGTCGCGGGCGAGAACGCCCACCACGAGATAGAGGCGCTGTTCAAGGCCGTCGCTCGCGCGCTGGACGACGCGACCCGCGTGGACGACCGACGGCAGGGCGTCGCGAGCACGAAAGGCCAACTGTAGATGTTCGACGAGATACTCGAAAAGTTCGAGGGAAGCCCCGGCCAGCAGGCCGTCATCCGCCTCCTGCTCGAACGCGGGTTCTCCGTGAACGACGAGGGCCGCGTCGTCTCCGGTGACATCGAAATCCCCTACACGCAGATAGCGCAGGAGGCCGGCGTCGACCGGCGGGTCGTGGACTCGACGACAGACGCGATTCTCGCGGACGACGACCTCACCCGCATCTTCCGGAACATCAGTCAGATTCCGAGCCTGATGGACCTCGCGCCCGTCCTCGACCTGACAGTGATAACCATCGCCGTGAACGACGCCGACGAGTCCGGTATCGTCGCGCAGGTCACGAGCCTCGTCGCCGAGTACGACATCAGCATCCGCCAGACAATCAGCGAGGACCCCGAGTTCACGGACGAACCACGGCTCTACCTCGTCACCGACGAGACGCTTCCCGGCGACCTCGTCACCGACCTGATGAACCTCGACTTCGTGCGGTCGGTCGAACTGTCCTGATGCCGGCGTCGTATCTGACTGTCGCGAACCCCGGACAGGCGTCGTTCGAGGTGCGGGGGTCCGAGTTCATCGGCCACATCCGTCGCGCCGCCACGACCGAGGACGCGGAGGCGTTCATCGACGCCGTTCGCGCGGAGTACGACGACGCGACGCACAACGTACCCGCGTACCGGGTACGGGTAGAGCAGGGCGGCCCCGGACGAGGCGGCGGAGCGACGAGCGGCGACAGCCGCGAGTCGGGCGGCCCGGGAGGCCAGTACATGTTGCGGGAGTACCAGAGCGACGACGGGGAACCGTCGGGGTCGTCGGGAAAGCCGGCGTTGAACGTCCTGCAGGGCGAGGAGTTGGAGAACGTCGTGGTGGTGGTGACGCGGTACTACGGCGGGACGAACCTCGGCGTGGGCGGATTGGTGCGGGCGTACTCGAAGGCGGTGAAGGACGTGATTGCGGACGCGGGAACGGTCACGGAGCGCCCGCAGGAGTCGTTCTCGGTGGCGGTGGCGTACGATGATTCGGGGACGGTTCGCGGCATCCTCGAATCCGCGGACTGCGCGTTCGACGCCGAGTACGGCGAGGACGTGGCGTTCGACGTGACCGTCGCGGTCGAGGACGCGGACGCGCTCCGGGACCGACTTCGGGACGCGACGAGCGGACGAGCAGACATCGCGTGACGGTGTGAGAGAGCGGCTTTTCGTGGAGGGTTTGCGGCGGTCGAGCGCGCGAGACCGCCGGCAAACGGTCCGACGCGACGAGCGGGCGCGCGGATATCGAGTAGTTTCGAACCGAAATGTCCTTTGTGTCGGGTTCCCACGCGATGGTATGAATCGGATTCGTGCGAGCGAGTATCACGACATCGCGAAGCCGAGCGACCCCCGGGTGTCCCCGGACGGGGACCGGGTGGCGTTCGTCCGACGGGTCCCCGAGGACGACGAGTCCTACGACGCCACCGTGCACGTAGTGCCCGTGGGCGGCGGGGAGCCGCGGCAGTTCACGACCGGCGAGGGCGCGGACTCCCAGCCGCGGTGGTCGCCGTCGGGCGACCGGCTCGCGTTCGTCAGCACCCGGGGTGGGGACGACGACCGCCCCCAGCTCTGGATTCTCCCGACGACCGGGGGCGAGGCGCGGCGCGTGACGGACGTGCCGGGCGGCGTCTCGAACCCCGAGTGGAGTCCGGACGGCGAACGCCTCCTGTTCACGCAGTCGGTGACCGAGACCGAGCGCGAGGACGGCATCGACCTCGAACTCCCCGACGAGGAGTACGAGCGCGACCCGCCGGACCCGCGCGTCATCGACCGGCACGTCTACCGCGCCGGCGCGCGCTACATCGACGACGCCCGCAGCCACGTCTACGTCCTCGACACCGACACCGACGAACTATCCCGACTCACCGAGGACGACCTCGACCACGTCTCCGCGACGTGGGGTGACGCGAGCACCGTCTACTTCGCCGTGAAGCGCGGCGAGAACCCGGACGACTCGATGACGTTCGACGTGGACGCCTACGACCTCGACGAAGAGGCGACGGAGACGGTGACCGAGGCGACGGGCTGGCTGCCGACGCTCGCCGCCACCCCGGAACGGCTCGCGTACACGTGGACGCCGCTGGAGAACGCGTCGATGCGCCAGTCCGAAATCGACGTGTTCGACCTCGAAACCGGGGACACAGAGACCGTCACCGACGACATCGACCGGACGGTGAGCGCGCTCGGCATGGAGTTCAGCGGCGACTCGCTGTACTTCGCGACGCCCGACGAGGGCCGCGTGACGCTGCGGCGCACCACCGATTCGGGTGTCGAGACCGTGCTTGACACCGGCGGACACATCGACGGGTTCTCCGTGTCGACGGACGCGGTGGCGTTCACGCAGTCCGAGTGGGACCATCCCGGCGACGTGTTCGCCGCGACGCCCGGCGGCGCGGAGGAAGTCCGCTTGACGCGGCTGAACAGCGACTACCTCGACGAGCGCGCCGTCTCGGAGCCTGAAGAACTGTGGTTCGAGAACGGCGAGGCCGACGAAATCCAGGGCTGGGTGCTCACGCCGCCGGACTTCGACCCCGACGAGGAGTATCCGCTCGCGGTGGAGATTCACGGCGGCCCGCACACGATGTGGAGCACCGCCGGGACGATGTGGCACGAGTTCCAGTCGCTCGCCGCCGCGGGCTACGTCGTCTTCTGGTCGAACCCCCGCGGTTCGACGGGGTACGGCGAGGACTTCGCGACCGCAATCGAGCGCGACTGGGGCGACGTGACGATGGTCGACGTGATGGCGGGTACCCGCGAAGTCGCGGACAGGGAGTACGTGGACGACGAGGACACGTTCGTCACCGGCGGCTCCTTCGGCGGGTACATGACCGGCTGGATGGTCGGGCACACCGACTACTTCGACGGCGCGGTCGCGCAGCGCGGCGTCTACGACCTCTCCTCGTTCTACGGTTCCACGGACGCGTTCAAGCTCGTGGAGGGCGACTTCGGCACGACGCCCTGGGAGGAACCCGACTTCCTCTGGGAGCAGAGTCCGGTCGCGTACGCCGACCAGGTGGAGACGCCGACGCTCGTGGTGCACGCGGACAACGACTTCCGCGTCCCCGTGAACAACGGCGAGATGTTCTACCTCTTCATGAAGAAGAACGGCGTCGACACCCGCCTCGTGCGGTATCCCCGGGAGGGCCACGAGCTCTCCCGGTCGGGCGAACCCGGGCACGTCGTCGACCGCCTCGAACGCATCGTCCGGTGGTTCGACGGCTACTCCGCGCACAGCGACGCCGACCGCGCGCTCGACCGCCCCGCGAACGACGGCCTGAGCGCGGATGACGAGGCCGACGAAGCGGACGGGACGGACACCGAGGAGTAAGGAGCGCTAGGTAGCCGTCCGGGGGTCGGCTTCGTTCGGAGAACGTGGAGAAAAACCGCACGCATGCAGCGGTGTTCGAGGTGAAGGAAAGGGGTTAGACGAGGTAGGTTGCGACGAGCGTCGCGCCGGCGATAACGAATCCGCCGATGAAGAACGACCGCAGCGCGACGATGCGCGGCGAGGTGCGGTTCCACTCGTCGTGTTCCTGAAGGTCTTGCCAGGCGGTCATCGGATTCCGCCCCATCGCCTCCGCGTTCTCGATATGGTCGTCCGCGCCGCTCGTCAGCACCAGCGAGACGGAGGCAAACACGAAGGCGAGCGCGAGCGCGACGAGTCCAGGCGGGACGGACTGGAACGCGGCGACGGCGAGCGCGAGCGCGACGACAACGCCGGGGAGCAGGACGCCGTAAAGCGCGACGATGCGAAGCAGGCGTTTCATACACTCCCGGAAACGTCGGTTGTAGGTAAATTAGTCGACGATGATGTTCTCGTCGTCGACGACGGTCTGCTCCTCGGGTTGCATCTCGGACTCGTAGCGGTCGATCCAGTCCGCGAAGCACGTCGGGCAGAGGCGCTGTTGGTCAATCTGGGAGCGGTCGACCGTGACGCGGACGGTGCGGGCGAGCGCGTCCGACACGTCGTCCCCGCAGTGCGCGCAGGAATCCTCCGACATATCTACCGCATACACGCCGAGGTATAAAGAACTGCGGCGTCAGAACCCGTACGCGACCGCGAACGTCCAGACGAGCCCCCCGAGGGAGAAGACGAGGATCTGTCGCGCGATGCGCTGGCGTTCCGCCGGGTCCATTCGGTCACGCGCTTCGATCTGTTGCTCGTCGCCGCCGCGTGCGAACGACGCGAGGCGTTTCCAGAGCGAGTCCGGCAGGTCGTTCTCGCGCTCGGTCTTCGTCTCGACCACGGAGAGCGCGTAGAGGAGGAGCGCCAGCAGCGGCAGCGTGAGTACGATGAGCGCGAAGTCGGGCGCGACGCCGACGAGCACCGCGCCCGCGTAGACGACCGCGACGACCAGGAGGGGGAGGCCGACGGCGAGCACGAGCAGTGCGACCGGAGTCATACGTGAACACTCTCGCGAGCGACGTTGGGCGTTACGGTCGCTAGTTCGTGCGGAACGCGCGATCGCCCGCGTCGCCGAGGCCGGGGATGATGTAGCCTTCCTCGTTGAGGTGGTCGTCGATGCTGACGGTGAGAAGGTCGGCCTCGGGGAACCCGTCCTGCACGCGCAGCAGGCCGTCGGGCGCGGACACCGCGGAGAGCACGAAGAGGTTCTCCGGGTCCGCCTGTCCCTCCAGCACGGTGTCGAGCACGGTGCACATCGTGGAACCGGTGGCGAGCATCGGGTCCGCGACGATGACCGTGTCGTCCTCCGTGATTTCGGGGAGCTTCACGTAGTCGACCGTGATGGGGAACGTGCCGTCCTCGCGCTGCCCGGACTCGTCGCGGCCCGCGCTGATGACGCCCTGCTTCGCTCGCGGGAACGCCTTCAGCAGTCCTTCGACGAACGGCGTCGCCGCCCGCAGCACGTTGATGATGACCACGTCGTCCAGTCCCTTCACGCGCTCGCCCGTCGTCGGCGCGAGCGGCGTCTCCAGTTCGACGTACTCGGTCTCCATCACGCCGTCGATGACCTCGTAGCCGCAGATGCGGCCGAGTTTCACCAGGCCCTTCCGGAACCCGACCTGTTCCGTCGATTCGTCTCGAATCCGAGAGAGCGTGTCCTTCGCGAGCGCGTGCGTGATGACGTGCGCGTTCTCGCGGTCCTCGATTGGCATACCGGAAAAAGGGGCTGGGGATTGCGTTAAGGTGTCGGTTACGCGGCGCTACGCGCCGCGGGACAGGTGAGCGGGGAACACCGTGACCCGCAAACAAGGCGAACGCGCCACGAATCGACGTGGGAGTGGGAATCGTTCGCAGCGGCAACACGTAAGGGCGCGGGTGTCGTAGGCGTGTCAAACCGCGATGCAAGAGAGTATCTCCGGGTTCAAGGTTCGGGGTGACTGGGGCGATATCGTCGAGCACGGCGAGCGCGTGACGCGGGCGTTGCGGGACGCCGGCGTCGAGTCGGGCGCGCTGGAATCGTGGAACGAGTGGCGGCCGAAGGCCCACGAGCGCATCGACGAGGAGGTGTCGGAGAAGACGGCGGAACAGGCGAGCGTGGACGAGGGCGAAGGCGAGCGCGCGGGCCGGTCCGCGGACGACGACCTCGGGTCGGCGGGCGAGCGCCTCACCGAGTCCTACGAGAAACTGGGGGAGGACGACGTGGGTGGCGCGATGTCGAAGTGGCAGGACTCCATCGACTACGTCGCGCGCGCCGCCGACACCGCGGGCCGGAAGGCGCTCAGAACCATCGAGAACACGGTGTACCGGAAGGTGATGACGCAGATAGCGCCCTACTACTTCGACAACGACCTCGTGAGCGCGAACGTTCGGTACGTGCGCTCGCAGGAGGAGTTCGTGTTCGAGGTGAACGTGAACGACGACGACTTGAAGGACTCTGTACGCGAGTACCTCGACTCCTACGAGGAGGACGTGACGCGCTGGCACGTGGACGCGGAGAAGGACGTCGAGGACGTCGCGGCCGCGGAGGGCGTCGAACTGCCTGAGACGGACGCCGACACGAACCCGACGACGAACTAAGCGACACCCTCAAGCGTCGCCCTCTACACGGGAGCGTATGGCAGGTATCGCCGTTCTGGTCGTCGCCGCCATCGCGAGCCTCTTCATGGCGTGGGCCATCGGCGCAGGGTCGTCGGGGTCGACGCCGTTCGCACCCGCGGTCGGCGCGAACGCAATCCCCGTGATGCGCGCAGGCTTCCTCGTCGGCATCCTCGGCCTCGCCGGCGCGGTGTTCCAAGGGGCGAACGTGAGCGAGGCGGTCGGACAGGACCTCATCATCGGACAGTCGCTCTCCCCGACAGCCGCCGTTATCGCGCTCACCATCGCCGCGGTGCTCGTCGCTATCGGCGTGTTCGCGGGCTACCCCATCGCCACCGCGTTCACCGTCACTGGCGCGGTCGTCGGCACCGGACTCGCGATGGGGGGCGGTCCCGCGTGGGCGAAATACCAGCAGATAGCGGCGCTCTGGGTGCTCGTGCCGTTCGTCGGCGGCGGCATCGCGTACGCCACCGCGCGAGCGCTCCGCCGCCTCGACCGCGACCGCGTCGTCATCCCCGTTCTCGGCGGCGTCGTCGGCGTCATCGTCGCGAACGTGAAGTTCGTCTTCCTCGGGCCCGCGGGAACGAGTCAGTCGCTCTCCGCCGCCGTCACGCCCGGCCTCCCGGGTCGCGCCGGCGTGTCCTTCGTCGTCGCCGCGCTCGTCGCGCTCGTCCTCTACCGCGAAATCGACCGCGACCCCGCGCGCGGCCAGCGACGGTTCCTCCTCGCACTCGGCAGCCTCGTCGCGTTCAGCGCCGGCGGCAGCCAGGTCGGATTGGCCGTCGGCCCGCTCCTCCCGCTCGTCGGCGAGGACATCCCCATCACGTACGTGCTCGTCGGCGGCGGCATCGGCCTGCTCGCCGGGTCGTGGACGGGCGCGCCCCGGATGATAAAAGCGCTCAGTCAGGACTACTCCAGCCTCGGCCCGCGGCGCTCGATTGCGGCGCTCATCCCGAGCTTCGCCATCGCGCAGACCGCGGTGTTCTTCGGCATTCCGGTCTCCTTCAACGAGATAATCGTCTCCGCCATCATCGGCAGCGGGTACGCCGCAGCGGGCGCTGGCGGCGGCGTGAGCAAGCGGAAAATGGTGTTCACCGTGCTCGCGTGGATCGGGTCGCTCGCGCTCGCGCTCGGCGCGAGCTACGGCGCGTACGTCGCTGTCGACGCGGTGCTCTAGGCCTCGGGTTCGTCCTCGGCTTCGAGCGACTCCGCGTCCTCGACCGGCTCCTCGACCCGGGAGACCCGGGCTTTCATGATGCGCGTGTTCTCCACTTTCTCCGCGCGGAGTTCGACGCCGTCGTACTCGAACGTCTCACCCTCCTCCACGAGTCGGCCCGCGCGGTTGAAGATGAAGCCCGCGATGGTTTCGAACTCCTCGCCCTCCGGGAGGTCGATGTCGAGCGCGTCGTTCACCTCGTCGATGTTCACCTCGCCGCGGACGAGCACGGAGTCGTCGTCCACGAACGTCACGGGCTTTTCCTCCTCGCCCTCCAGGATTTCGCCGACGATCTCCTCGATGAGGTCCTCCGTCGTGATGAGTCCCTCCGTGGTGCCGAACTCGTCGATGACGACCACCATGCCGACGCGTTCCTCCTGCATCTCCGCGAGGAGTTCGTCCACGTTCTTCGACTCCGGAACGTGCAGGGTCGGTTCGATGAGGTCGGAGAGCGGAACCTCCTCGCCCTCGCCGTAGACGTGCTGGCGGACGAGGTCGCGGAGCGCGACCACGCCGATGACGTTGTCCAGACTCCCCTCATAGATGGGAAGGCGTTCGTGGCCGGACTGCACGCACGTCTGAATCGCCTCGTCCACGGACGCGTCCTTCGCCACCGCGTCCACGTCGAGGCGCGGCGTCATCACTTCCTTCGCGATGGTGTTGTTGAACCGGAAGATGCGCTGGAGCATCTCGCGTTCCTCCTCCTCGATGACGCCCTCGCGCTCCCCGGTCTTGATCATCTCCTGAATCTCGTCACGGGAGACGTACGAGGTCTCGATGGCCGCGCGACCACCGGTGACGCGGTTGACGAGCCGCGTGAGGTAGTCGAACAGCACGACGAGCGGGTAGAGGATGCGTTCGGAGAGCTTGAGGAAGGGCGCGACGCGGAGCGACCACGACTCCGTGTGTTCGACCGCGTACGACTTCGGCCCGGACTCCCCGAAGAGGAGGACGAGCGCCGTGACGCCGAGCGTCGACACGAGCACCGCGACACCGGAGTTCGTGACGTACATCCCGACGAGCGCCGTGGCGAGCGACGACATCGCGATGTTCACGAGGTTGTTCCCGACGAGAATCGTCACGAGGAGGCGGTGCGGGTCCTCCTTGAGGTCCGCCACGGCCTCCGCACCGGGGATGTCGTCGTCGCGGAGCGCGTCGATGCGGTGGCGGGCGATGGAGAACATCGCTATCTCGGACGACGAGAAGAACGCCGACAGCGCCATCAGGAGGATTATCGCAGCCGCGCCGAGCACGGCGTACGTATCAGTCCCGAGTGTCACGCCGAACACCAGCGGTGTCAGTACCGGAGACAAACCCACAATAGTCGTGGGTTTCGTCCGCTGCCGATTAAACGTTATCCCCTGCGTGCCGCGGGCAACACGTTTACGCCGGGTTCGACCGAACAACGAGGTATGAGCGCGAGCGAAGCAACCCCGACACCGGAGAGCGCGGACGCCGACGTCCTGCTCTACCGGCTACAGGCGTGTCCGTTCTGTGAGCGCGTCGTCCACAAGCTCGACGAGTACGATATCGACTACCACTCGCGGTTCGTCGAACCCCTCCACTCGGAGCGGGACGCGGTGAAGCGCGTCGTCGGCGCGCGCACCGTCCCCGCCATCATCGACGAGAACACGGGGGTCGCGATGGCCGAATCCGGGAACATCGTCGACTACCTCGACCGAACCTACGGGGGTGAGGACTGATGGACTTCGACGTGGTGAGTCTCCCCGACGCGGACCACGTGGAGGCGGGCGAGCAAGCGCCGAACTTCACGCGGCCGCTCGTGAACGACGAATACTGGGAGGACACCTCTCTCACGGACCTCCTCGACGAATCGCCCGTCGTGTTGGTGTTCCACTCGATGGACGGCGCGTTTCCGGCGACGTACGCGTGGCAGGAACTCGCGGAGCGCGAGTTCGAACAGTACGGCGTCCAGGTGGTCGGTCTCTCCATCTCGTCGCCGTACGAGCACAAGCGCACCATCGAGGAGCGCGGCATCGAGCAGTACGCGCTGTTCAGCGACCCCGCGAACGACGTGGCGCGCAAGTACGGTATCGAGCACGACCTCGACGGCATGACCGGCATCGAGGAGCCGCGGCCGGCGGTGTACGTGGTCGACGAGGACCGCACCGTCGAGTACGCGTGGGTCGCTTCGGAGTGGCCGGAGTTCCCGGACTACGACGAGATCGAAGCCGCGGTCGACGACCTGTAGATGTCGCTCACGGACGCCACCGCCGCCATCGACGACGGCGGCCTCGTCGTCTACCCGACGGACACCGTCTACGGTCTCGCCGGCGACGCCCTCGACGCCGACGCGGTGGAGCGCGTGTTCGCGGCGAAGGGCCGCGACCGCTCGAAACCGCTGTCGATGGGCGTCGGCAGCGTCGACGCCGCGCTCGACCACGTCCACGCGAGCGAGCGCGAGGAGGCGTTCATGCGGGAGTTCCTCCCGGGCGCGGTGACCGTGGTGTGCGAGAAGCGCGGGAGCGTGCCGGACGCGCTCACCGGCGGGAAACCCAAGGTGGGCGTGCGGGTGCCCGACCACGACCTGGCGCTCGACTTCCTCGCCACCGCGGGGCCGGTGACCGCGACGAGCGCGAACCGGAGCGGTCGCTCGAACGCCCGCCGCACCAGCGACCTCGACCCCGAAATCCGGGACGCCGTCGGCGTGGTGCTGGACGGCGGCGAGACGCCGGGCGGCGAGAGCACCGTGGTGGACGCCGGCGCGGGCGTGATTCACCGCCGCGGCCGGGACGCGGACCGTATCGAGGCCTGGCTAGAGGAGCGACCGTAGGCTCCGCGTTTTCGCCCCGCACTCCGCCCGATAGTCGCAACTCCCGCAGCGCGCGGTGTCGCGGAGGCGCGGCGGCGGGCCGTCCAGTCCCTCGACGGCGCGGAGCGTGCGGCGGTAGAGCGCGCGATTCCCCGCAGTCAATCGTACCTCTCGGACGACGCCGTGCCGGGGGTACTCGACGAGCGCGGACTCCACAGGAGTGCGTTCGCGCCACGCGAGCGCGAGCGCCGCGGCGACGGCGCGGACGCGCTGTGGCTCCCACACACCGCTGTCCGCGGGGTCGCCCGGCGAGACGAGCACGGGCCGGAGCGGGTCGTATCCGATTTTCTGCACGAGACCCCGGCAGTCACGGCCCTCCACGAGCACGTCGCGCTCGGGCGGGTCGGTGAGCGTCCGCCAGCAGTCGCGCTCGCGGAGCGCGCGGAGGCGTCGCCGGTAGGTGTCGGGGTCGACGGCGAGGTCGAAGGTTCGGAGCGCGGTGTCCGACGCGAGGAGGAACTCGGGGTAGCGCGCGGCGATTTCGTGCGCGCGTTCGGCCGCAGCCGGCATCCCGTCGGGCGGGTCGCGCCGCCGATAGTAGAGCTGGCGCGGACAGTACGCCGCCGTCGCGAGCGCGCTGAACGAAGTTGTCACGTCGTCCGCTGGCCGCGCTCTCCTACTTGAACACTCGGCCGAACCACCGCGGAGAGCAGGTGGAAAAACGAGGCGGAGAGAACGGGAGAAAGAGAATTGTCGTGGGCGGTTTCAGGGGTTAAAGCGAGATGTCCATCTCCTGGCCTTCGGTGGCTTCGTCGAGGCCGTCCTCCTGCACGCTCTCGGTGAGGGGGTCGGTGAGTTCGCGGTCGGTGAGGATGGCCTCGAATTCGTCGCGGTAGCGGTCGTTGACGCGGCGGATGTCGCGGCGGGTGTCGCGGACGCGGCGGTAGCGTCGGACGGTACTGGTGCTGACGTCGAGAGCGTCGGCGGCGTCCGTGAGGGTGTCGTGGTCGTCGAGCGCCGCGTCGAGCGTTTCGAACTCGAATGGTGCGTCGAGGTCGGATTCGGTGAGGAGGTGGAGGTCGAGGCGGGCGCGGGTGACGGTTTCGGACGTGGTGTCGAGGTCGCGGGCGATGGCGGCGTCGGCTTCGTCGGCGTAGAACCCGCGGACGACGCGGACGTACTCCTCGGTGTCGAGGTCGGTGGTGAAGTCGAGGGCCTCGTGCATGTGGGCGACGGTGTCGCGGAGGCGGTCGTCCACCTCGTCGTCGGAGGCGAGAGTGCCGTGGGTCTCCGTCTGGGTCTCGGTGACGGTGTCCTCCTCGGTGACGTCGAGGAAGATGTCGCGGAGCTCCTCGGTCTTCTCGTTCATGATGGTCAAAAGGCACGTCCCGCTCCGGTAAAGGCTTGATGGGTATTCTCACGCGGTGAGAGAAGTCGTAAACCAGTAAGTTGAACACGGTTGACGGAAGGCGTGTGGGTATGAGTACGAACCACGAGTCGGTCGAACTGGTCGGCGACCAGGTCGTCGGAAACCTCGCACGCGCGGCGCTGTTCGCGGCGCTCACCGGCGTGTTCGCGTACGTCTCCTTCCAGCTTCCGGTGTCGAGCGTTCCGTTCACGCTGCAGGTGCTCGGCGTGTTCCTCGCGGGCGCGTTCCTCGGGCCGGTCTGGGGGTTCGCGGCGATGACGCTGTACGTCGTCGCGGGCGCGGTCGGCGTCCCCGTCTACGCGTACGGCGCGAGCGGCCTCGGTACATTGTTCGGCCAGTGGGGCGGCTACCTCTGGAGCTATCCGCTCGCCGCCGCCATCGTCGGGTACGCCGCGCACGGCGCGAACGGCCTCCGGGACCTCGACGCCATCTCGCTCCCCCGGTTGGTCGCCGGGATGGCCGTCGCAACTGTCCTCATCTACGCGTTCGGCACCGTCTTCTTCGCGTACGTCGGGAACGTCGGCCTCGTCGAGGCGGCGCTCACCGCCGCCGTTCCGTTCGTCCCCGCCGAACTCCTCAAGATGGGCGCGACCATCGCGGCGGTCCGCGCCGACGACATCACTGCATCCTGATGATTCGCACTGACTCGCTCGTCCACGAGTACGAGGGGACGCGCGCGCTCGACGGCGTCAGCCTCGACATCGCGGACGGCGAGTTCGTCGTGCTCGCGGGCGCGAACGGCAGCGGGAAGACGACGCTCGTCCGGCACTTCAACGGCCTGCTCGAACCCGACGCGGGCGACGTGCGGGTGAACGGAACGCCCGTCTCCGAAAACCTCGTCGCGGCGCGCGCGAGCGTCGGCATGGTGTTCCAGGACCCCCGCGACCAGTTCGTCGCCGGCACCGTGCGCGAGGACGTGGCGTTCGGTCCGGAGAACCTCGGCCTCCCCCGCGAGGAGGTCGATGAGCGAGTCATCGAGGCGCTGGACGCGGTGAACATGAGCGGGCGGGGCGACGAACTTCTGAGTCGGCTCTCGGGCGGCGAGCAGGAGCGCGTCGCCATCGCGGGCGTGCTGGCGATGCGGCCCGACCACGTCGTGCTCGACGAACCGTTCACGGGCCTCGACCAGCCCGCGCGGGAGAGCGTGCTCGACCGATTGGACGCCCTCCACGAGTCGGGGACGAGCCTCGTCGTCGTCACCCACGACCTCCGGGACGTGCTCTCGCGGGCGGACCGCGTCTGCCTGCTCTCCGAGGGACGCGTGCTCGCGGACGGCCCGCCCGAGGACGTGCGCGAGCGACTGCCCGAGGCGAGCGTGCGCGACCCGTGCTGACGCACGAACCCGGCGACTCCCCGGGCCATCGCCTCGACCCCCGGTCGAAGCTCGCGCTCCAGGCCGGGTTCGCCGCCGCCGCGTTCGCCCACACCACCCCCCGGGGTTTGCTCGCGCTCTCCGCGCTCGCGGTCGCCGGAACGCTCGCGTGCGGGCTCTCCCCCCGGAGCGCGCTCCGCGAGTACCTCGCCGTCCTCCCCTTCCTCGTGCTCGCACCGGTGATTCAGGCGCTCACGTGGGGCGCGCCCTGGATAGTGCCCGCCGACGCCGTACAGCCCGCGCTCGCGTCCTGGCGCACGCTCCTCCTCCTCCTGCTCGCCGCCGCCTACGTCCACACCACGCCCGTCTCCGAATCCCGCGCCGCAGTGGCGTGGCTCGTCCCCGGCCGCGTGGGGCGACTGCTCGGCGTCGGAACGGGCCTCGTCTTCCGCTTCCTCCCGCTCCTCCAGAGCGACGTGCGACGCCTCCGGGACGCCTCGCGCGCCCGCCTCGGCGACCAGCGCAGCGTCCGCGACCGCGTGCGACTCGTCGGCGTCGGCGGCCTCCGGCGCGCCCTCCAGCGCGCCGACCGCCTCGCGCTCGCCCTGCGCGCCCGCTGTCTCTCCTACAACCCCACGCCACCCCCGCTCGCCTTCGCGGGCCGAGACTGGGTCGCCGTCGCGCTCACGCTCGCACTTGTCGCAAGTGCGTACGCGGAACCGCTCGCCACGACCGTCGCGGCGCTCGCGTAACGGTTACAAGTGGTAGCCAGGACGGACAACTCGCCTCACAGCGTTAGCCGTTGTGGCAACCTTTAAGCGCGTCCTGTCCGGGATAACGCGTATGTCACTACTCGCGCAGGCGTCGGACGTGACGCGTCCGACCTTCTGGCGAATCGGCCACGTCGGCGAGGCCCTGTTCTACTATCTCGCCGCCGTCGCCATCGCCATCTTCCTGTACGGCGTCTACGACCGGTTCGCGCGCTACACCCGGGGAAGCGAGGACCCACGCGAGCGCGTGAACGACCTCGCGGGCCGCGTCGTCTCCGCCGCGAAAATCGTCGCGTCCAATGAGAAACAGTTCGACCGCGACCGCTACGCCGGCGTGATGCACCTCTTCATCCTCTGGGGCTTCCTCACGCTCCTCATCGGCACCACCATCCTCGCCATCGACATGGACATCTGGACGAAAGCGCTCGGCCAGCCGTCCTTCTGGACGGGCGACTTCTACCTCGCGTACTCGCTCGTGATGGACGCGCTCGGCCTGCTCTTCGTCGTCGGCGTCGGCATGGCGCTCTACCGGCGCTACTGGGCGAAGACCGACCGCCTCTACGGCAAGCACACGTCCGCCGAGGACGGCCTCTTCCTCTGGACGCTGTTCGGCCTCGGCGTCGGCGGCTACCTCCAGGAAGGTATCCGCATCCTCGGCACGAGCACCACCCGCGACGTGTCCTTCGAGACCGCGAGCTTCGTCGGCTGGTTCACCAAGGACGTGCTCCAGCTAGTCGGCGTGACGCCCGAGATGGCGACAGCCGCGTACGCGCCGCTCTGGTGGAGTCACGCCCTGCTCGCGCTCGCGTTCATCGCCGCCGTCCCGTACGCGAAGCCGTTCCACATGATTTCGAGCTTCGCGAACGTCGTCACGCGCGACGAGAACGCCGGCAGCCGCCTCCCCCGCGTTCCCGAGGACGCCAGCCCCGACGAGATCGGCGCGAGCGACATCGACGACTTCTCGTGGAAACAACTGCTCGACCACGACGCCTGCACCAAGTGCGGCCGGTGTTCCTCGGTGTGTCCGGCGAACGCCTCCGGGCGGAACCTCGACCCCCGTGACGTCATCCTCGACCTGAAGAACTACCGGGAGAGCGTCGACGCCGGCGGCGACGAGAAAGCCATCGTCGCGGACGGCGGGACGTCCGTCATCGACTCCTCGACGATGGAGTCCTGCATGAGCTGCATGGCCTGCATGGACGCCTGTCCGGTGGACATCGAGCACGTCACGCAGTTCACGGAGATGAATCGTCGTCTGACGGAGTCCGGCCAGATGGACGAGAACGTCCAGGAGACGATGATGGACCTCTTCCAGAACGGGAACAGCTTCGGCGACCCCGCCCGGAAGCGCCCGGACTGGGTCGAGGACCTCGACTTCGACGTGCCGGACGCCCGCGAGGAGAGCGTCGAGTTCCTCTGGTACGTCGGCGACTACCCGAGCTACGACGACCGGAACAAGAAGGTCGCGCGGTCGCTCGCCCGCATCCTCCACGAGTCGAACGTCTCCTACGGCATCCTCTACGAGGACGAACAGAACGACGGGAACGACGTGCGGCGCGTCGGCGAGGAAGGCCTCTTCGAGATGCTCGCGGAGGACAACATCGCGGCGTTCGAAGACTGCGACTACGAGAAGATCGTCACCACCGACCCCCACTCGTACAACACATTCTCGAACGAGTACGACCAGTTCGGGTTCGAGAACACGGACGCCGTCTACCACTACACGCAGGTCGTCGAGGAGCTCGTCACGGGCGACCGCCTCGGCCTTTCGGGGACGGAACTCGACTACACGGTCACCTACCACGACCCCTGCCACCTCGGCCGGTACAACGGCGAGTTCGAAGCGCCCCGCGAGGTCATCCGCGCGACCGGCGTGACGCTGGACGAGATGCCGCGCAACCGCTCGAACAGCTTCTGCTGCGGCGGCGGCGGTGGCGGCCTCTGGATGGACATCGACGAGGAGTCGAAGCCATCCGAGGAACGCATCCGGGAAGCCCTCGAAGACACCGACGCCGGCTCCGGAATCGACCGGTTCGTCGTCGCGTGCCCGATGTGCATGACGATGTACGAGGACGGCCGCAAAACGGGAAGCTTCGAGGACCAGATCGAAATCACGGATATCGCGGAGTTGGTCGTTGAAGCCCTCGATGCGAAGGCGGACGCGGCGGCGTCGGGCGATACGTCGCCCGCGGCGGCGGACTAGCGGTACTCGTTTTCGAGGAGTCGGTATCTGCGTTCGTCCGCGTACTCGCCGTCGTAGAAGAACTCGTCTTCGAGGCGCGCCTCCTCTTGGAAGCCGACGGATTCGAGCACGCCCGCGGAGGCGTCGTTGGAGGCGACGAGGCCGGCGCGGAGCTTGTGGAGGCGGCGCTCCCGGAACGCGTACTCGCAGACGGCGTCGAGCGCGTCGCTCGCGTATCCCTCGCCCTGATAGCTGGGGCGAATCCAGTAGGAGACCATACCGCGGCCGTGGCGTTCGTCCACGCGGAAGAGCGAGCACGCGCCCACGCGGCCGTCGTCGACGCGCACGACGAACCGCGCGCCCTCGTCCTCCAAGAGGCTTTCGCGCATCTCCTCCTGGGTGGTGGGTTCCGCCAGGAGGAGCGGGGTGCGGAGACGGTGGTCGTTCCACGCGCGAGCGAAGAACTCGACGTCGTCCTCCGCGGCCGGGTGAAGCGTCACGGTGTCGCCGGTGAGGAAGGCGGACATGCGTGGTGGTTCGCCGCGACCACGAAGAGCGTTCTCACTCCCCAACGAGCTCGCGGGCGTAGGGCGAGCGCGGGCGGTGCCGGCCCTCGAACCCGGGTTCGCGAACGCTTTTACTCGCCGCGGCCCGAGACCGAGTATGGACATCACGCGGCGGCCGCGCCGGCTGCGACGGGACGGCATCCGTGAACTGGTGAGCGAGACGAACTTGGAGAGTTCGGACCTCGTCGTGCCGATATTCGTGGACGCGACGACGGAGTCTCGAACGCCCATCGAGTCGATGCCGGGCCACGAGCGCGTGCCCGTGGAGGAGTCGGTGGCGCGCGTCGAGGAGGCCCTGGAGGCGGGCGTGGAGGCGGTGATGGTGTTCGGCATCCCCGAATCGAAGGACTCGCGGGGGTCGCGGGCGTGGGCCGAGGACGGCGTCGTGCAGCGGGCTGTCCGCCGCATCACCGCGGAGACGGACGCGTACGTCATCACGGACGTGTGTCTCTGCGAGTACACGGAGCACGGTCATTGTGGAATCTTGGAGGAGGACGCGGAAGCGGACGGTCGGCTGACCGTGCGGAACGACGAGACGCTCGACCTCCTCTCGAAGACCGCGGTGTCGCACGCCGAGGCGGGTGCGGACATGGTCGCGCCGTCCTCGATGACGGACGGGATGATCGGCGCGATTCGCGCGGGACTGGACGACGCGGGGTTCGCGAACCTTCCCGTGATGAGTTACGCGGTGAAGTACGAGAGCGCGTTCTACGGGCCGTTCCGTGACGCCGCGGACGGCGCGCCCGCGTTCGGCGACCGCCGACACTACCAGATGGACCCCGCGAACCGGCGGGAGGCGATGCGGGAAGCCCGCCTCGACGTGGAGGAGGGCGCGGACGCGCTGCTGGTCAAACCCGCGCTCCCCTACCTCGACATCGTGAGCGACGTGCGCCGCGAGTTCGACCATCCCGTCGCCGCGTACAACGTCAGCGGCGAGTACGCGATGCTGCACGCCGCCGCGGAGAAGGGCTGGCTCGATATCGAGGAGACGGCGATGGAGAGCCTGCTCTCCATCAAGCGCGCCGGCGCGGACCTCATCGTCACGTACTTCGCTGAACGAGTCGCAGACTCGCTCAGCTAACAACCGAACGTAGTTCGGTGACTTCGCCGAGCAGGTCGCGGACGCGCTCGACTGATGGGCGAAGGATCCGTCGAAGCGAGGGGATGACGATTATTTTTCGTGTAGAAGGCCGTGCGTCGCGGGGTTGGAGCGGCGCGCGCGGTGGCGGCGAACGACCACACACCCCGATGCAGGTAGTCGTTTGACACTACGTTCGGAAAGCGCTATGGAAACAATTGCCACACAATTGGACGGAATACATCCTTAAGGAGGTAATACCTGATTAGGTTTTGTCCATATGCGCACTAACTCCCCCTATATTTTTGTTTTCTGAAGCAAACCATTATATTCCACTCTTTCATGGTGTCCTCCCGTGAGTTAGACGCATGTTGAAACACAACACGGCAACATCGGTAGACGAACGTCCAATGAGTAGTTGCGGTACGGCGGAGGTGTCGTGATGGCGAGCCTCATCGAACTCGCTAGCGGCGTCCAGACGGTCTGGACGCTCGTCGTCTGCTTCCTCATCTTCTTCATGCAGCCCGGGTTCGCGCTGCTGGAGGCCGGACAGGTCCGCGCGAAGAACGCCGCCAACGTCGTCATGAAGAACATGATGGACTGGGCGCTCGGCGTCATCGTGTTCTTCCTCGTCGGGAACGCCGTCTACGCGCTCGCCGGCATGCTCACCACCGAGGGCGTCGCCGTCGACGTGAACGCCGCGTTCGCGTACATCGGCGACCCCGGCGCGTACGTCGGCTGGCTGTTCGGCGCGGTGTTCGCGATGACCGCCGCGACCATCGTCTCCGGCGCGGTCGCGGAACGCATGAAGTTCAGCGCGTACGTCTTCACCGCCATCTGCCTCACGGCGATCATCTACCCCGTCATCGGCGGGTTCGCGTGGGGCGGCAACGGATTACTGTCCAGCGCCGGCTACCTCGGACAGGCCATCGGCGCGGGCTACGAGGACTTCGCGGGCGCAACCGTCGTGCACATGCTCGGCGGCCTCGCCGGCCTCGTCGCGGCGGCCATGGTCGGCCCGCGGACGGGCCGCTTCGACGCTGACGGCAACCCACACCCGATTCCCGGCCACAGCGTCGTGTTCGCCGTCATCGGGACGTTCATTCTCGCGTTCGGCTGGTACGGCTTCAACGTCGGCACCCAAGCAGTCATCTCCGTCGGTGACGCCACCGAACTCGCCGGCGTCTCGTACAACGCCGACGCGCTCGGTCGCGTCGCACTGAACACCACGCTCGCGATGGGCGTCGGCGCGGTCGGCTCCACGATCGTCACCGCGTTCCGCGAGGGCAAGCCCGACCCGCTCTTCGCGGCGAACGGCCTGCTCGCCGGCCTCGTCGCCATCACCGGCGCGTGTTTCCACGTCACCTGGTGGGGCGCAGTCATCATCGGCCTCATCGGCGGCGTGCAGACGCCCATCGTCCACCGCTGGGTCGTCCGCAACCTCAAGATAGACGACGTCTGCGGCGTGTTCGCCGTGCACGGAAGCGCGGGCGCCATCGGCACCATCCTCATCCCGGTGTTCGCCGCGGACGGCTTCGGCGCGAGCCAGCTCGCGATGCAGGTCGCCGGCGTGCTCGTCATCGCCGTCTGGACCATCGTCACGATGTGGATCGCGCTCACCATCGCGGACGCCATCTGGGGCCTCCGCGTCGACGAGGACGAAGAAGAAGTCGGCCTCGACCAGGGCGAACACGGCATCGCCGCGTACCCCGAGTTCGGCGGCGAGGAAGCCACCGTCCGGGCTGATGGCAGTGGGATGCGCACGGGTGACCACCCCGCATCCGACGGTAGCGGCGAACTCCGCACCGACGGCGGCAACGAGGACGACGACCCCGAACTCGTCACGGACGGCGGCGTCGACCTCCCTGAAGACGGCCTCCGTACCGACGGTAGTGGGGAACGCACGGACGAACGTCCCGTTACCGACGGCGGCGAGGACGAGTCAGAGGACGGCCTCGAACTCAACTCTGATTCGGAGATCGACCTCGTGATGTCGGTCATCCGGCCCGACCGCCTGAGCGAGGTGAAGACCGCGCTCGCGGAGATCGGCGCGCCATCGCTCACCGTCACGAACGTCTCCGGGCGCGGCAGTCAGCCCGCGAAGACCGGGCAGTGGCGCGGCGAGGAGTACACGGTCGACCTCCATCAGAAGGTCAAAATCGAGTGCGTCGTCGCTGACATCCCCACGGAGGACGTGGTGGAAGCCATCGCGGACGCGGCGCAGACTGGCGAGAAGGGAGACGGGAAGGTGTTCGTCATCCCCGTCTCCGACGCCTACCAGGTCCGGACGGGGAAGACCGGTCCGGACGCGGTCTGAGCGGGCGAGTCGTATCGCGCGGGAACCGACAGCGAACTCCCATCCATCATCCACTTTTCGCTGTTCGAGTCGGTGAGCGGCGGCGCTACTCGTCGACGCGCAGGCGGAGCGTAACGTCGTCCGGGTCGGCGACAGTGATGCCGTCGGGCGTTCGATCGATATCGTAGTCGGCGTCCGCGAGTCGGTCGGCGGCCGCGTCGAGCGTCGCGTCGTCGGGGACGAGGAGTTCGTACCAGTCGAGGCCGCGGCCCTCGCTGGGCGTGGTGCGGCCCCGCCACGTATTGAGGCCGACGTGATGGTGGTAGTCGCCCGCGGCGACGAACAGGGCGTCGTCGCCGAACTCCTGGCGGACGGAGAGGCCGAGCGCGTCGACGTAGAACTCGCGGGCGGTCGCGAGGTCCGTGGATTCGAGGTGGACGTGGCCCACGTCGGTTTTCGGGGGTGCGTCGCGCGCGCCGGTGGCGTCCGCGGCGAGGTCGTCGAGGGCAAGCGGGTCGGTCGTCATCGCGACGCGGCCGTCCGCGACCGGCCACGCGTCCCGGGGGCGGTCGCGGTAGAGTTCGACGCCGTTGCCCTCGGGGTCGGCGAGGTAGAGCGCCTCGCTCACGCCGTGGTCGGACGCGCCGCCGAGCCGCCAGTGTTCTCGGACGCGTTCGAGGGCGTCCGCGAGCGCGCGCCGCGTCGGGAATCGGAACGCGACGTGGTAGAGGCCGGCGGCCGACCGCGGCCGGGCGGGAGCGTTCGCGTCCTCGCGGAGTTCGAGCAGGGGCGCGTCGCCGGCGCCGAGCGTGGCGCTGTCGGGCGTCCGGTCGAGAACAGTGAGACCGACGACGTCCCGGTAGAACGCGGTGAGTTCGCCGAGGTCGCTGACGGTGAGCGCGACGCGGCCGACCCGCGTCCCGTCGAGGCTGTCGTTCATGCGTGAACGGACGCGAGCGAGCGTATAAACGCCGGGGGCGGCGGCGCTGGTCGCCGCGAGTGCGGAGCGTCAATCCTTTTCCCGAGTCCGACCCAACCCCGGGTATGAACCGCGATACGTCCCGCGACCTCTACGACCGCGCGCTCGACTCGCTGCCGGGCGGCGTGAACTCCTCGGTGCGTGCCGCGCCCGTGCCGTACCCGACGTTCGTTCGGTCGGGCGAGGACGGGCACGTGGTGGACGCAGACGGGAACCGCTACGTGGACTGGGTGATGGGGCTCGGCCCGCTCCTCCTCGGGCACAGCCTCCCGGAGCGCGTCACGTCCGCCATCCAGTCCCGGACGGCGGACGGCCCGATGTTCGGGATGCCGACCGAGCTCGAAGTGGAGCACGCGGAGTTCGTGACGCGCCACGTCCCCTCGGTGGAGATGGTGCGGTTCGTGAACTCGGGGACGGAGGCGACCGTCTCGGCCGTCCGCCTCGCGCGCGGCTACACGGGCCGCGACAAGGTCGTCGTGATGGAATCCGGCTACCACGGCGCGCAGGAATCAACACTGGTGGAGGGACAGGGCCAGCCGTCGTCACCGGGGATTCCCGCGTCGTTCGCGGAGCACACGCTCCCCGTGCCGTTCAACGACCCGGAGGCCGCCCACGAGGTGTTCGAGGAGCACGGCGACGACATCGCCGCGGTGCTCGTGGAGCCGGTTCTCGCGAACAAGGGCATCGTCGAACCGGAACCCGGCTACCACGAGACGCTCCGCGATTTGACGGACGACCACGGCTCCCTCCTCGTCTGGGACGAGGTCATCACGGGCTTCCGCGTCGGCGGCCTGCAGTGCGCGCAGGGCAAGTACGGCTTCGACCCCGACCTCACCACGTTCGGGAAGATTATCGGCGGCGGCTTCCCCGTCGGCGCGATCGGCGGGAAGACCGAGATTATGAACGAGTTCACGCCGTCGGGCGACGTGTTCCAGGCGGGGACGTTCTCCGGGCATCCCGTGACGATGGCTGCGGGCCTCGAAACACTCCGGTACGCCGCCGAGGAGGGCGTGTACGACCACGTGAACGCGCTGGGCGACCGGCTCAGGTCGGGCCTCGAAGACGTAGTGGAAGATCAGGCGCCCGCGTATTCGGTCGTAGGGACGGACAGCCTGTTCAAGGTCGTGTTCACGCGGGACGGCCAGCGTCCACGGAACGGTAGCGATGTCGGGGACGCGAGCGTGGAGCGCTGGAACCGCGTGTTCCGCCCGCAGATGCAGGATCAGGGCATCATGCTCTCACAGAACCAGTTCGAGAGTCAGTTCGTCTCGCACGGCCACACGGAGGAGGACGTGGATCGAACCATCGAGGCGTACGCGGACGCGCTCTAGAAGGGAAGGGGGTTTCAACGACGCCGTCCGAGTGTTGGTATGGACAAGAGCGAGCCGATTCGGCTGGCGACGCGGGGGTCTCAGCTCGCGCGCCGGCAGGCGGCCGAGGTGCAGGCCGCCCTCGAGGACCGCCGGTACACGGTGGAACTCGTGGAGGTGGAGACCGAGGGCGACCGCATCACGGACGAACGCATCCAGGACCTCGGGAAGACGGGTGCGTTCGTGCGCGCGCTGGACGAACGCGTCCTCGAGGGCGAGGTGGACGCGGCGGTGCACTCGATGAAGGACGTGCCGACGGACGTGCCCGCCGACCTGGTGACGGCGGCGGTGCCGCGGCGCGCGAGCGCGGGCGACGTGGTCGCGACTATCGACGGCGAAACCCTCGACGAACTGCCGGACGGCGCGGTCGTCGGCACGTCGAGTCTCCGCCGGAAGGCCCAGGTGTTGAACGCGCGCCCCGACCTCACGGTGGAGCCGATTCGGGGGAACGTGGACACCCGACTGGAGAAACTGCTCGCGCCCGCGCTGCAGGCGGAACACGAGCGACGGCTCGAGTACGAGAAGGAACAGGAGTCCGCGGAGGCGCGCGACCAGAAGCGCGACGGCGACGACATCCATCAGGACGACGAGCGCGTCTACGAGCGCGACGTGGAGGAGTGGTTCAGTTCGCTGTCGGAACTCGAACGCGCGGCGATGGAGCGCGACGTGGAAACCGAGTACGACGCGGTCGTGCTCGCGCGCGCCGGCCTCGAACGCAGCGGCCTGGCGTACGACGTGGCGCTCACCGACCTCCCCGTCGAGGACCACGTGCCCGCGCCGGGACAGGGAGCGCTCGCGGTGACGGCGCTGGACGGCGACGTGGCGGACGCGGTGCACACGGCGCTCGACCACCCGCGCTCGCGCGTGGAGACGACGACGGAGCGCGTCGTGCTCGAAGAACTCGGCGGCGGCTGCATCGCCCCCATCGGCGTGCACGCGTTCATCCAGGGCGGCGTCGTCCGCACGCACGTCCAGGTGTTCAACGAGGACGGCAGCGAGTCCGTGACGGAGACGCGCGAACTCGACATCGACGACTACGCGTCCGAGGCGCGCGAACTCGCCGCCGACCTCCGCGAGCGCGGCGCTGCCGACCTCATCGCGGAGGCGCGCCGAGAATGACCGGCACCGTCTCGCTCGTCGGGAGCGGCCCCGGTGACCCCGAACTCCTCACCGTGAAGGCCCGTCGGCTGCTCGACGAGGCCGACGTGGTGTTGCACGACAAGCTTCCCGGCCCGGACATCCTGGAGACGATTCCGAAGGAGAAGCGCGAGGACGTGGGGAAGCGCGCGGGCGGCGAGCGCACCCCGCAGTCGGAGATAAACGCGCGACTCGTCGAACTCGCCCGGGAGGACAAGCACGTGGTGCGGTTGAAGGGCGGCGACCCGTTCGTGTTCGGGCGGGGCGGCGAGGAGATGGCGTACCTCGCGGACCACGACGTGCCGTTCGAGGTCGTGCCCGGCGTCACGTCGCCGCTCGCCGCGCCCGCGGTGACGGGGATTCCAGCGACCCACCGCGACTTCGTGTCGAGCGTCACGCTGGTCACCGGCCACGAGGACCCGACGAAGGAGGAGTCGAGCGTGGACTGGGGCGCGCTCGCGGACACCGGCGGCACGCTCGTCGTGCTGATGGGCGTCGGAAAACTCCCGGAGTACACGCGCGAACTCCGCGGGGCCGGCATGGACCCGGAGACGCCGGTCGCGCTCGTGGAGAAGGGAACGCGTCCGGGCCAGCGCGTCGCCACCGGCACGCTCGACACCATCGTCGGCGTGCGCGACGAGGAGGGCATCGAACCACCCGCGGTGACGGTCATCGGCGAGGTCGCGCGCGTCCGAGAGCGCGTGGAGGCGTGGTTGGATGCCTGACGTCGCCGTCTTCCGGCCCGACGACGGCCGGCTCGCGCGCGCCGCGGACTACCTCGAATCGCGCGGTGCGGACCCCGTCGGGGACCCGATGCTCGCGGTCGCGCCCACCGGAAACGCGCCCCGGGACGACGCGGAGTACGTGGTGTTCACGAGCAAGACGGGCGCGGAACTCGTCGGCGACGCCGGCTGGACACCCGGCGACGCGACCGTGTGCGCGATCGGCGAGTCGACGCGAGTTGCACTAGAAACGGAGGGGTTCGGCGTGGGCGTGGTCCCCGGGGAGTACTCGTCTACCGGCCTCGTGAACGTCCTGCGGGACCGGGTCGGTGGGTTGCGCGTGGAAGTCGCGCGCTCCGACCACGGGAGCGACGTGTTGCTCGACGGCCTCACCGAGGCGGGCGCGTACGTCCACGAGACCGTTCTCTACCGTCTCACGCGTCCGAGCGAGAGCGGCGCGTCGACGGAGCGCGCGGCCAGCGGCGACCTCGACGCCGCGCTGTTCACGTCGAGCCTCACCGTCGAACACTTCCTCGACGCCGCGGACGAACGCGGCCAGCGCGCGCAAGCGGTCGAAGGGCTGAACCGCGCCGTCGTCGGCACCATCGGCGAACCGACCCGCCAGACCGCCGAGGAGCGTGGTATCGACGTCGACGTCGTGCCCGCCGAGGCGAGTTTCGAGGCGCTCGCGGACGCGGTGCTCGACCGACTGTAGGGCGGACGTTTATAGCCGGGAGCGACCTAGCGGGTAGCGATGAGTGAGTCCACGGCGTCCTTTCCCGTTCCCGAACTCGAAGCGCGCGCACGCCGGTGTGCGGACGCGCTCCGCGACGCGGACGACGTTCTCCTCGCGTCCCACATCGACGCCGACGGCCTCACGAGCGCCGGCGTCGCCTCCCAGGCCCTCTCTCGGGCGGGCATCGACCACGAGACCCGGTTCGAGAACCAACTCGGCCCGGAAGAAATCGAAGCCATCGCCGACACCGGCCACGACACCGTTCTCTTCACGGACTTCGGGAGCGGCCAACTGGACGAAATTACCGAGTACGACTTCACGCCCGTCGTGGCCGACCACCACCAGCCCGCGGACGTAGACATCGACTACCACCTGAACCCGCTTCTGGAGGGTGTTGACGGCGGAAGCGAACTCTCGGGCGCGGGCGCGGCGTACGTGCTCGCTCGGGCGCTCGGCGGTTCCGAGAACAGGGACTTGGCGGCGCTCGCCGTCGTCGGCGCGGTCGGCGACATGCAGACGGAGGGCGGGGAACTGGTCGGCGCGAACACCGTCGTCGCGGAGGAAGGCGTGGAAGCCGGCGTGCTCGACACCGCGCGCGGCCTCGCCGTGTACGGCGTGCAGACCCGCCCACTCCCGAAACTCTTCGCGTACGCGAGCGACGTCCACATCGCCGGTATCACGAACGACAGACAGGGCGCGGTGCGCTTCCTCGCCGGTCTCGACATCGACCTCAAGCGGGACGGCGAGTGGCCGACGTGGGCCGAGCTCACCGTCGAGGAGAAGCAGACGGTGGCGAGCGCGCTCATCCGGCGCGCGATACGCAACGGCGTGGACACGGACGACGTTGAGGACCTCGTCGGAACGACGTACACCCTGGTCAAGGAGACGCCGGGGACGGAGGTGCGGGACGCGAGCGAGTTCTCCACGCTCCTGAACGCGACGGCGCGCTACGAGCGCGCGGACGTGGGGCTCGCGGTCTGCCTCGGCGACCGCGGGGACGCGCTCGACGACGCCCGCGACCTCCTCGCCGAGCACCGCCGGAACCTCTCCGCGGGCGTGCGTTGGGTGGAGGAACACGGTGTCACGCAGGAGGAGCACGTGCAGTGGTTCGACGCCGGCGACGAGATTCGGGATACCATCGTCGGTATCGTCGCAGGGATGGCGATGAGCGCGGACGGCGTGCGATACGCCAAACCCATCGTGGCGCTCGCGCGAAAGAACGAGACGGAACTGAAGGCGTCAGCACGGGGGACGGGCCAACTCGTGGACGACGGCCTTGACCTCTCCGTCGTGATGGGGGAGGCCGCGCGGTCGGTCGGCGGTGACGGCGGCGGACACACCGTCGCGGCAGGCGCGACGATTCCGGAGGACGCCGTCGAGGCGTTCATCGACGAGGTCGGGCGGTTGGTCGCGGCGCAGTTAGCCTAACTCCAAAACCCCGGCGTACACGAGCACGGAGACGGAGAACGCGTAGACAGCGCTCGCGGCGGCCAGTACGATAAACGGGACCGAGAGCAGTCGGGCGGTCCGATAACCGACGAACCCTCTGCTGGTACCCATGACGAGGAACCCGCAGAGCGTCGCAATCAGAGTAACGACGGCGGCGGCGACGAGGCGGTCACGGCGGCGCATACCAAGGGATTGCGGAGCGCCGGCAAATCGATGTCGGTCACCAACCAACCCAGATTCTGTATCGTCGTATGGAGTTTATCGTTGGTGAATCGGCCGGTTTTTACTTCCGACTCCCCCGATGGAGGGTATGAGCGACTTCACGCCCGAGGAGTTCGAGGAGGAGAAGTACACGGAGTACTTCTCGCAGCTCCAGACCGCGTACAAGCGGGCGTTCAACGAACTGAACGGGACGTACGACTCGACGCTGATTCACGCCATCGACCAGCAGATACTGAACGAGAGCGAACCGCACTACGAGGGCGACGGCGAGTTCTCGATAGAACTCCCCGAGAACCCCATCGACCGCTTGACGGGCGTGCCCGTGAGCGACGAGAAGGCCGAAGAGACGCTCGACGTGTACGTGGCGGAGTTGAAGACGCAGTTGCGAGCGACGTTCGATTTCGCGTAGGTCCAAGAACTTAAGCCGCCAGACACCGTATTCTTCTATATGAGCACCGAGAGTCAGTCCGGCGACGACCTGGAGGAGCGAATCAACAACTTCCTCCGCCGGAACTTCCCCCAGATTCAGATGCACGGCGGGAACCACGCCATCCAGAACATCGACCGAGAGAACGGCACGGTCAGCATCGCGCTCGGCGGCGCGTGTTCCGGCTGCGGCATCAGCCCGATGACGATTCAGGCGATCAAGTCCCGGATGACGAAGGAGATTCCGGAGATTAACACGGTTCACGCGGACACCGGCATGGACGGCGGCCACGACACCGGCGGGATGAGCCCCTCGTTCCCCGGTGAGACGTCCGACGACGGCGAGGACGACGAAGGCCCCCAGGCCCCGTTCTAGTCCTCAGTCCAGTAGTAGAGCTGTTCTTTTTCGGCGCCACACGACGGACACTCATCGGGAAGCCCGTCGTGGAGGTCGCCCATTTCGCCGCACTCCGAGCAGCGCCAGGTGAGTTCGGCCTCGCCGAACTCGTGGCCGGCGCGTTCGTGTTCGATCGAGAGCGATTCGACGCCCTCGCGGGTGGTGACGTAGAAGCCGTCCTCGTCGAACCCGCGGACGGTGCCGAGTTTCTGTCCGTCCTCGTCGTAGATCGTTGCGCCGAGTGCGACCGTTGGTGAGTCGTCTGCCATACGCGGAGAATCGACTGCATCCGGGATAAAGGCACCCGCCAACTACGCGATAAACTATATTCCACGATATAGAAAAGTGGATTCCCCGCACGGTTTACGGGGTGTGGGGTTCTCCAACGTGTATGGACACGAAGAACTTCCTGTTCTGTTCGCTCGACGCGGCGCTCATCGGCGACGTAGCGTGGCAGGTCTCACGGGAGGGGCACAACGTGAAGTACTACATCGAGGCGGAGAGCGACCAGGAGATAGCGGACGGGTTCGTGGAGAAAACGGACGACTGGCGCGCTGAGGTCGAGTGGGCGGACGTGGTGATTTTCGACGACATCTGGGTCGGGTCGGACATCGGAACCGGCGAACTCGCGGAGGAGCTGCGAGAGCAGGGGAAGGCGGTGGTCGGTGGGACGCCGAACACCGATCACCTCGAAGAAGACCGTGGGTACGCGATGGAGGTTCTCGAAGACCAGGGTGTCAACACCATCGAACACCACATCTTCCACGACTTCGACGCGGGTATTCAGCACGTCCGGGAGAACCCGGCTCCGTACGTCATCAAGCCGCTCGGCGAGGTGCAGAACGTCAAACGGCTGCTCTACGTCGGGAGCGAGGACGACGGCAGCGACATCGTGGACGTCCTCCGCGCCTACAAGAAGGCGTGGGGCCACCGAATGAAGGGATTCCAGCTGCAGCGGAAGGTCGAGGGCGTCGAGGTCGCGGTCTGCGGCTTTTTCAACGGCGAGTCGTTCGTCGAACCCATCAACTTCAATTTCGAGCACAAGAAGCTCTTCCCGGGGAACATCGGGCCGTCGACGGGCGAGATGGGGACGTCGATGTTCTGGGCGGGGCGGAACAGGCTGTTCGAGGAGACGCTCGGCCGGCTGGAAGAGTGGCTCGCGGACGAGGGCTACGTCGGGAGTATCGACCTGAACTGCATCGTGAACGACACCGGCGTCTATCCGTTAGAGTTCACGCCGCGGTTCGGCTATCCGACCATCACGCTCCAAGAGGAGTCCTTCGAATCGGGGACGGGCGCGTTCTTCTACGACCTCGCGAACGGCCGCGACCCCGAGCTCGAAGTGCATCGCGGCTACCAAATAGGCGTGCGGGTCGTGCTGCCGCCGTTCCCGTTCGACGACGAGAAGACGTACGACGAGAACTCCCGGAACGCCGCGGTCGTCTTCGAGTCGAACAACAGGGAGGGCGTGCACATCGAGGACGCGAAACTCGTGGACGGCCAGTGGCGGGTCGCCGGCGAGTCCGGAATGCCGCTCGTCGTGACGGGGAAGGGCGAGACGATGCAGGCGGCGCGCGAGCAGGCGTACTCGCGTATCGACGATATCACCATCCCGAACCTCTACTACCGGGACGACATCGGGGAGCGCTGGGTGGACGGCGACGGCGACCGCCTGCATGCGTGGGGCTACCTCGGGCCGGCGTAGATTAGCTCACGCGGGGGTCAAGAAGGGCGCGTGCGGTGTCCCGGAGGAGCGTTCCGAGGACGCCGAGGCCGACCATGCCGAACACGGCGGTGAAGCTCAGCATCGGGTCGCCCGCGCCGAACCCGTTGAACACGGCGACGCCGACGCCCTGGATTCCCCAGACTTCTTCCACGACGATGGTGGTGAGGACGAGCAAGCCGAGCGCTTCACCGAGGACGACGGAGACGAGCGCGGGCCACGTGTTCCGGAAGACGTGGACGGCGAGGCGGAGGCGGCCGGCGCCCTTCGAGCGCGCGGTTTTCACGAACTCCGCGGAGAGGTACTGCGTCGTCTCGCTCTTGACGTGACGGATTTGGACGGCGGCGAACGTGAACGCGATGAGCGCGGCGGCGAGCGCGAACCGCTGGAGGTTCCGGGGGTGCCAGAAGCCGATGTTTCGGTCGGGGACGTACGTCCAGCCGAGCAGGGTGGGGACGCCGATGAGGAGGGCTTCGGCGGCGACGAACGCCGGGAGGCTCAGTCCGGTGTAGGAGACGGCGGAGAGCGCGCGGTCGAGGAGGCTGTCCGGCTTCACGGCGGCGTACGTGGCGACGCCGGTGCCGAGGACGAGCGACCCGACGAGACCGGGGACGACGTACGCGAGCGTGATGGGGATGCGGTCGGCGTACAGGGAGACGACTGACGTGTCGTAGAACGTGGACTGCCCCCAGTCGAGCGTGAGGAAGGACGCCATCCACTGAACGTACTGTGCGAGCGGGCCGGCGTTCGACTCCGTGACCGCCGCGAACCCCATTTCGATGGGAGTGAGGCCGACGAACCGCGTCGCGGGGAGGGAGGCGAGGATGACGTAGGTCGCGGTGAGCACGACCCAGACGACGCCGACCGCCCACGCCAGTCGGCCGAGGACGTAGCGTGTTCCCGAAGAGTCCGACATGTTCGCACTCACACGACCACTCCGTGATAAGCGTTCCCAATACATCGTGTCGGTAGATGGAAACCTCTATATGGATAACCCTGGGTGATGTTACCAATCGATGCGCACGGACGCCCTCCCCGACGTGGACGAGTCGTCGTCCACCGGTGTCTCGGTGCGCGCGCGGACGCTCGTCGTGCTCGCCGGCCTCGCGGCCATCGCGGTCGTGTTCCTGCGCGCGTACCTCACGCCCGACCCGCCCCACGCGACCAGCTACGAGTTCCTCCAGTACGAAATCAGTCGACTGGAGTGGCTGTGGGTTGCGAGCCTCTGGATACTCGTCGTCTTCGCCGCCGACCTCGTCGTGCGAAGCCCCGGCCGGGTCCGAGATGCGTTCCGCCGCCTCCGCCGCCGTCCAGTGACGCTCGCGGCGGCGGTAGTGACGTTCGTCGTCTTTCTCGCGGGCACGCTCGGCCCCGTCGTCCTCGACCCACCCACCGTCAGCATCCCCTACCGAAACCAACCGCCGGTCTTCACGAGCGTCCGCGAGACCGCGGTCGTTCAGTGCTACAATCCGTCCGGAGACCGATGTTACGGCTCGTGGGCGCACCCGCTCGGCACCGGCCGGTTCGGCGAGGACATGATAACGCTCCTCGTGTTCGGCGCGCGGAACGTCGTCCAGCTCGCGCTGGTCGCCGTCATGCTCATCGTCCCGCTCGCCACAGTCGTCGGAACCGTCAGCGCGTACGTCGGCGGCCGCACGGACTGGGCGCTCTCCGGCATCGCCGAGAGCCTGAAAGCCATCCCCGCGCTCCTCGTGTTCCTGGTGTGGCGGTGGGTCAGCGGCGAGGGCACGCTCTTTATGCTCGTCGTCTCCTTCGGCCTCGTCAACTGGGGGAGCGTCGCCACCGTCGTCCGCAGCAGAACGCTCGACGAGGTCTCGAAGCGCTACGTGCACGCCGCGCGCGCCGCCGGCGCGTCTCCCCGACAGGTCGTCCAGTGGCACCTGCTCCCGAACGTCTCCCGCACCGCAATCACCACCGCCGTCTACCAGGTCCCGCTCTTCATCACCATCGAAGCGACGCTCTCCTTCCTCCGGTTCGGCAGCCCGGCCTCACCCCTCCTCCTCGCCCCGCCCTCCTTCAAGTCCTGGGGCACCATGATCGGCCAAACCATCAGCAACGCCGGGACCTACTGGTGGGAACCAACGATTCCCGTCGCCGCGCTCTTCGTCACGATTCTCTCCGTCAGCATCCTCAGCGACGGCATCAGCGACATCGTCGACGCACAATAACTATCAAAACCCAGCGAGGGCTACATGAAGTCCGCAATCCCGGACTGCTTGTTCTTGTCGTTCTCGAAGATGCTCTCCAGTGACTGTTCGAGGACTTCGAGGCGCTGTTTGGTGTACTCGCGGCAGTCGTACTCCTCCGCGACCTGAATCGCGGTGTCCATGTACTTGTTGACGGACCCCCGGTGCACGGTGAGGTTCACGGTGCCGCCGCACTCCCGGCAGTCACCGGTGAGCGGGACGCGCCGATACTTCTTCCCGCAGTCCAGACACCGCGTCTCCTGCCGGCTGAACGCGCGGAGGTTCCCGATGAGGTCGGGGAGGAAGTGGTACTCGATGACGCGCTCGGCCACGTCCGTCTCGTCCACCGCGCGGAGCTTCCGCGCGAGCTCGAGCTGCGCGTCCATCTTCTCCATCATCGACCCCAGGGTCTTGTACGCGGAGAGGTCGGGGCCGAGCGCGATGTTCGACGTATCGTGCGTGTGGTCGAACCCCGTGTACTCCAGGTCCGTCCCGAGGTTCTCCTCCGCGATTTCCACGTCCACGGACTCCGGGTCCGCGAGCTCCCGGGACGCCTCGTAGAACTCCCGCGAATACTGCCGCACCACGTCCATGTTGTGCGCCTCGTCGTCGATCTCCGACGGGTCGATACGACTCGACATCACGAGCGGCGCGTCCATCTGCCCACCGCGCTTGTCCGGCAAGAACGACTTCGAGAAGTTCAGTAGACCGTCCATCAGCAGCATCACGCAATCTTCATCTCCGTCACAATTCCTTCGCTTCGCTGCGTGGAAGTAGGGGTGGGCGTAGCCGACGGCGGCGCTGGTGAAGCCGACGACGCGGCCGACGGTGGCGGCGCTGGTGTGGGGGGCCATGCCGAAGACGAGTTCGCCGACGAGGTCGTCGCGGTCGTCGAGTTCGTAGAAGGGTTCGACGTCGTAGTATTGGGTGAGGAGGTCGTCGACGAAGTCGGCGGTTTTGAGCATGTGTTCGGCGGCGCCGTCGCTGAGGACGATGTCCTGAACGTTGAGTTCGAGGAGTTGGTCGTCGTGCTGGAGGGGGTCGTCGTTGATGTCGTGGGTGTAGCCGAGTTCGCGGAACTGTTCGACGGTGACATCGAGTTCGCTGGGGCGGACGGAGGTGACGGGGAGGTCCGTCATGTCGTAGCGGACGGTGCCGTCCTTGAACGAGGTGACGTCGTGTTTCGCGCGGAGGACGCCTTTCTCGATGGGTTCGGGGACTTTCTCCGAGGACATGAGTCCTTTGACGCCTTTGAGGATGTCGTAGGCGTTCTCGCGTTCGCCGACGGATTGGAGGGCGTCGGCGTACTTCTTCCGGAGGTCGATGGTTTGAGTGGTGACGTTGTCGAGTTCGCGCTCGCAGCGCGGGCATTCGACGCGCCCGGATTCGTCGGGGTGGGCTTCGACGCCGCAGTCCGGGCATTCGTAGTAGGGGTCGGTCCAGGTCTCGCAGTCGGAACAGCGGGCTTCGTAGGTGTGTTGACTGCAGTCCGGGCACTCGCGGACGCCGAGCTGTACGTCGATTTGGCCGGGCGTGCTCTGCATGTCGGGCGCGTGTTTCGCGGCTTTCGCCACGTCGCGTTGGCTGCCGCCGGCTTCGCCGATCGGGAAGAGCGTGTGGACGGCGGGGGAGAGGTCGCGGGATTCGGATTTCTCGGGGCGGCCCATGCGGTTCCCGATGCGGGTGGGGGCGCGTTCCTGCACGGCGAACGGCGCGACTTCCTCGACGGCTTTCATCGCGTTCTCCCACTGCTTGGCGTCGGGGCTGAGGGCGTCCCACGTCTTCTCCAGGTCGGTGGTGAGGCCGAGCGACCGGACGAACGGCTGCCAGTCCGTCACGCGAATGTGCTCGCCCTGGTGGTGGGGGAGGATGAGGGCTTCGACGGTCTCCCGAACCTCATCGTCGTAGGGGAAGACGAGTTCCTCGCCGTCGATTTCGCCCTGAGAGACGGCGTCGGCGAGCGCGCGAAACTCGGGTACTGAGATGTCGTGCCAGAGGTAGGTGTACTCGGGGTGGAGGGGGGCGTCGTACTCGTCGGCCCAGTCGAGCGCTTGGTCGGGGCTGGGGTGGTCGAGGTCGACGTACGGCGAGTCGCGGAGCGCCTGGAGGTCCGCGCCGGCGGCGGCGAGGTCTTGCTCCCACCACTCGACGACGTAGGACGCGGGCGCGAGCGGGTGGTTGTTCTCCACGAACTCGCCGTAGTTCACGAGGTACTCGCCGAGGTCGAGGATGCGTTCGACGCCGTTCCGGACTTCCAGCGCCTCGCGGGGGTCGTCGATGCGGCGGACGTCCCCGTTCGCGAGTTTGACCGTGGGGCCGTCGATGCTGTCGACGGGCACGACGCCGGCGGCCTTTCCGGGGCGTTCGGTCTTTATCTGGGTGCCGGTGGCGAGGAAGTCGTCCACGAGGTGCATCGTCGCGGGGTGGACTCCGGCGGTCGCGAACCCGTGGTTGCGCGAGCGCCCGTACCGCAACCGGAAGCCGCCTTCGCGGGAGGGGTGGCCGAAGACCGGGCGGCCGGCGATGAGGTCGCGGAGGAACTTCCCCGAGGATTCGACCCGCGGCGGCCCCTCCGGTTCACTCGACGTTCCCCCGCTCTCGCCGTCGTCCTCGCCGTCATTGTCGGCGTCCGCGCTCTCGTCGGTCTGCTCGGCCTCGTCGCTCGCGTCGTCGCTATCGTAGTAGGTGCCGTCGATGAGGTCCTGAAGCCACGGCCAGTCCACCTCGTCCAAGCCGCGCGTGTACCGCTGAATCTTCGGGGCTTTGAGCGCGATTCCCTCCGCGAGCACGAGACACATGCCGCCACGGGGGTTGTTCGTGTCGACGCGTTCGAGGTCGCGGAAGCCGGAGACCTCCTCCTGGCCCGTCGCCTCCCCGTCGAGCATGATGGGCATGTGCTCGGCGATGAATTTGGTTTCCTCGTCCTTCGGCGTGTACTGGAGGCCGGTCTCGGAGTCGTAGAGCGCGACTTCCTCCGCGTACCGCTCTATCTCGTCGTCCCGGCCCTTGTACTCGCTCATCCCGAGGAGCGCGCGGGCGTAGTCCGCGACGAGCACGCTGAGCGCCTGCGCCGTCCCGCCCGCGGAGCGAATCGGGCCGGCGTAGTAGACGTTCACGAACTCGGTTCCGTCGTCGTTTTCGAGGACTTCCACGCGGTCGATGCCCTCGATGGGCGCGGCGACAACGCCCTCCGTGAGTAGAGCGACCGCCGTTCGGACCGCGCCCTCAACCTTCCCGGCGTCGGTCTCGTAGTCGCCGACAGTGCCTTCGACGAAGTCCTCGGTGAGTTCGAGCGCGGCCTCCTCCCGACTCATCTCGCCTTCGAGTTCGCGGACGCGTTCGGCGACGCCGTCAATGCCGAGGATGTTCTCCACGCGGTCGGCCATGTCCTTCGCGACCGGAATTTCCACCTCGGGCTTGGGGTCGCCGCCCCGCTGTTTCGCGCGCTCCGCGAGGTCGAACGCCTCGTCCAACCGGGATTCGAGTCGTTCGAAGTATGCTTCGTCCTCGGAGCGCATGTACGCCTACCGGATACAGCGGACGGACTATTAGGGGTTGTGTTCGCCCACCCCGCCGGGGGTTGCGCGAACCGTGTCGTTTGAAGGCCTCCGCGACGAATCCGAGGTATGGCGCTCATCGCGTTCGATTTCGACGGGACGCTGTCCGACGACGAGATGCTCGTGCTGCTTGCGGAGCAGTACGGGGTCGCGGCGGACGTGGAGGACATCACGGAGCGGGCGATGCGGGGCGAGCTCGCGTACGCGGAGAGCCTGCGCGAGCGCGCCGCGCTCCTCGACGGGCTTCCCGAGCCCGAAGCGCGCGCGGCCTACGAGCAGGTCTATCTCCGGCCGGGCGCGGCCGACCTCATCGAGGCGCTGCGGGACGCCGGCCACACGGTCGTCATCCTCACCGGCGGGTTCGAGGAGGGCGTTCGCGCGGCGCTCGACAAGGAGAACGTCGAGGTCGACGCCATCACCGCGAACGCGCTCCCCGTCGAGGACGGCCACCTCACCGGGGAGGTCGAGGGACCGCTCATCGAGGGGACGAAGGACGACGCGCTCGACGCCGCGATGACGGAGTTCGGCGTCGACCGCGCGGACACCATCGCGGTGGGGGACGGCGCGAACGACCTCCCGATGCTGGAACGCGCGGGCCGCGCGATAGGGTTCCTTCCGAAGCCGAACGTTCGTCCCGAGTGTGACATCGTCGTCGCGCGCATGGACGTGCTCCACGAGGTGTTCGTGGAGGACGGCCTCATACGACCCTGACCTGGAACTCCCTGCGCTCGTCGACGGCCTCGACGTAGTACGTCATATCCGGCGTGCCGTCCCCGACCTTGCTCTCGTCGAGGTCTCCCGACATGTAGTACTCGTCCTCGTACGTCCACGTCCGCGTCTCTCCGGAATCGAGAACGAACGACGGCGTCTCGATGGGGGCGTGCGCGACGAAGGGGCCCGCACGGTTCAGCGCACCGAGGAAGCGCGCGGGCGCGTCGGCGTCGTTGGTTACCGTCAGCCCGACCGTGGGGCGCTCGCCGCGCTCGACGGTCTCCGGGAAGTCGTACTCGACGCTGAAGTCGAAGCCCGCGGCGAGGCGCTCGCGGAGCGACTGTGGGAGCGGCCACTCGCCGCCCGGCCACGAGAGTCGGGCGTTCGCGGCGTCGCCCGACTGTGGAATGTCGAAGAGCAGCCAGCCGTCCCGGCCGTCGACGCCGTACGCGATCGCGCGGTCGCCGTACTCCCGCCACAGCCGAACATCGTCGGGGTCGACGGGCGCGTAGTCAGTGCCGTCGAATCGGAGTGCGAACTCGTCGCGGGCAGGCGCGTCGTCGCCGTCGGGCGCGATGTCGAGGAAGAGCGCGGCCCGGTCACCGTCCCGGACGCCGATGGAGTCGGGAGAGGTCATCGCGACGACGCCTGGCTGATAGCGGTCGAGCGACACCGACAGCGGCGTGCTCGTGGTCGTCTCGGTCTTCGGCGGGTCGGGCGTCTCTCGGTCGGTCGTGCCGGTCGTTTCGGTCGGACTGGAGCCAGTGTTCTCGGTGAGACAGCCCGCGGCGGCGGTGGTGGCGAGCGCGCCGGTGGCGGCGAGGAAGCGGCGTCGGTGCATACCCGATAGCTGGCGCGGACGCGGTAAGTGTCTTCAGCAGGGTGAAAGAGGCGTTTCAGGCTGCGTCGGTGGCGGCGCCGATGGCCTGCTCGAGGTCGGCGACGATGTCCGCGGGGTCCTCGATGCCGACGGAGAGCCGCACCATCTCGGGGAGGACGCCGGCGTCGGCCTGCTCCTCGTCGCTGAGCTGTTGGTGCGTGGTGCTCGCGGGGTGGATGATGAGGGTTTTCGCGTCCCCGACGTTCGCGAGGAGGCTGGCGAGTTCGGTGTTCTCCACGGTCGACTGGGCGGCGTCGAAGCCGTCGTCGAGGCCGAACGTGAGCATCCCGCCGTAGCCGCCGTCGAGGTACTCGCTCGCGGCGTCGTGGGTCTCGTGGGATTCGAGGCCGGGATAGTTCACCCACGAGACCGCGTCGTGGTCCTGGAGGTACTCAGCGACCACTTGGGCGTTCTCGCAGTGGCGGTCCATGCGGAGCGGGAGGGACTCCATGCCCTGCAGGGTCGTCCACGCGTCGAACGGGCTCTGCTGGTTCCCGAGGTCGCGGAGGCCCCTGGCGATGGCGGCGTACGTGAACGCGGCGTCGCCGAAGCGCTCCGCGAAGTTCACGCCGTGGTAGGCGGGGTTGTCCGCGCCGATTTCGGGGTACTTGTCGGCGTTCGCCTGCCAGTCGAAGGTCCCCGCGTCGACGAGCGCGCCGCCGACCGTCGTGCCGGCGCCGTGCAGCCATTTCGTGGTGGAGTGCCAAACGATGTCCGCGCCGTGCTCGATGGGGTTGCAGAGCGCGGGTGTCGCGAACGTGTTGTCCACGAGGAGCGGCGTGTCGTGTTCGTGCGCCACGTCCGCGATGGCTTCGAGGTCGGGCGTCACGAGCGCCGGATTGCCGATGGTTTCGACGAGCACGTACGCGGTGTCCTCGTCGATGGCCTCGCGGTAGGCGTCGACGTCGAGGGTGTCGACGAAGCGCGTGGTGACGCCGCGGCGCTCGACGGTGTGGCTGAGGTAGGTGTGGGTGCCGCCGTAGAGCGCGTTCGCGGCGACGATGTTGTCCCCGGCTTCCGCGAGCAGGAACGTCGCGACGTTCAGCGCGGACATCCCGGAGGACGTGGCGACCGCGCCGACGCCGCCTTCGAGCGCCGCGAGGCGGTCCTGGAGCACGTCCACGGTCGGGTTCATCAGCCGCGAGTAGATGTGGCCGGGTTTCTCCAGCGCGAACTGGGCGGCCGCGTCGTCGGCGTCCGCGAACTCGTAGGAAGTCGTCTGATAAATCGGGGTGGCGCGCGCTCCCGTGGCGGGGTCGGGGTCGCTGCCCGCGTGCACGCTGCGCGTGTCGAATCCGGGCGCGTCGTCGGAGTCCTCTGTCATGCACGACGGTTCTCCCCGACGCGATGTAAAGCAGGCACACACCTGCAGTATCTACCGGCGTCTACCCCGGGAAGAGGCTGTTGTGGACGGGCGCGTGCCCGCCGTCGGTCGAAACGCCGTCGGCGAGGAAGGAGCGGAGGGGCGGGCCGACGTTCTCGGGTTCGACGAGGAAGGCGTCGTGGCCGTGGTCGGAGTCGACGACGCGGTGCGTGACGGGGATGTCGGCGTCCTCGAACGCGGCTTCGAGCGCGTGGGACTGCTCGACGGTGAAGTGCCAGTCGCCCGTGAACGACATCACGAGGGTTTCACCGGTGAACGCGGCGAGCGCGTCAGCGTCGCTCTCGTAGCCGTTCGCGAGGTCGTAGTCGTCCATCGCGCGCGTGAGGTAGAGGTAGCTGTTCGCGTCGAAGCGGTCCGTGAACTGACTCGCGTTGTAATCGAGGTAGGACTCAACCTCGCGGTAGGGGAAGAAGCCGCCCGCGGGGTCGCTCGGGAAGCGGTCGCGCGCGCTCTCGCGGCCCGCGCTCCGCCGACCGAACTTGCGCTCCATCGAGTCCTTCGAGAGGTACATCAGGTGGCCGATCTGGCGGGCGAGCGCGAGGCCGTCTGTCGGGCCGTCGCCGTCGTAGTAGTCGCCGTTCTGCCAGTCGGGGTCGGTGGTGATGGCGCGGCGCGCGATGGCGTCCAGGCCGAGGCACTGCGCGTCCAGTCGGGCGGCGGTGGCGACGGCGACGACTCGACGGACGTCGTCGGGGTAGCGTTTCGCCCAGTCGAGCGCGTTCATTCCGCCGACGCTCCCGCCGACGACGGCGTGGAGGCGGCCGACGCCGAGTTCGTCGAGGAGTTGGCGCTGGGCGCGCGTCCAGTCGCCGACGGTCACGGCCGGGAAGTCGGTGCCCCAAGGGTCGCCGTCCGGGCCCTCGCTCGCGGGGCCGGTGGTGCCGTAGCAGGACCCGGGGACGTTCGCGCAGACGACGTAGTACTCGTTCGTGTCGATGGCCTTCCCGGGGCCGACTACGTCGTCCCACCACGCGCGCGCCTGGCCGGCGGTGCCCTCAGCCTCACGTGCGCCGGAAGCGACGTGCTGGCTGCCGGTGAGGGCGTGACAGACGAGGACGGCGTTGTTCCCGTCGAACTCGCCGTACGTCTCGTAGGCGACTTCGAGTTCGGGAACCGTCTCTCCGCACTCGAACGTGAAACTCCCGAGTTCGACCGTCATAGCGCGTCGTCGAAGTCCGCGAGGATGTCGGCGGGGTCCTCGATGCCGACGGAGACGCGAACCATGTCGGGGAGGACGCCCGAACTGCGCTGTTCGTCCTCGCTCAACTGGGCGTGCGTGGTGCTCGCGGGATGGATGACGAGCGTCTTCGCGTCCCCGACGTTCGCGAGGAAGGACGCGAGATTCACGCTCTCACAGAACGATTTGGCGGCGTCGAAACTCCCGAGACCGAACGTCACCATCCCGCCGTAGCCGCCGTCGAGGTACTTCGTGGCGTTCCCGTGCGTTTTGTGGCTTTCGAGACCGGGATAGGACACCCAGTCGGCGGCGGGGTGGTCTTCGAGGTACTCGGCGAGAATGTGCGCGTTCTCGCTGTGGCGGTCCATGCGGAGGCCGAGCGTTTCGAGGCCCTGGAGGGTCTGCCAGGCGTCGAACGGGCTCTGCTGGTTCCCGAGGCTGCGGGTGGCGCGGTGGCGGGCGACCGCCGCGAACGGCGCGTCCGGGAACCGTTCGGTGAATCGAACGCCGTGGAACGCGGGGTTCTCGCCCGCGATTTCGGGGTACGTCTCGGCGTGTGCGTCCCAGTCGAAACTCCCGCCGTCGACGACGACGCCACCGAGCGTGGTGCCGCCACCGTGCAACCATTTCGTGGTGGAGTGCCAGACGACGTCCGCACCGTGCTCCAGGGGCCGGCAGAGCGCGGGCGTCGCGAACGTGTTGTCCACGACGAACGGAACGCCGTTCTCGTGGGCGATGTCGGCGAGGCGTTCGAGGTCCGCGGTGACGAGCGCGGGGTTCCCGATGGTTTCGGCGTGGACGTACGCGGTGTCCTCGTCGATGGCCTCCTCGTACGCGTCGTAGTCGAGGGTGTCGACGAACCGGGCTTCGACGCCGCGGCGGCGGGCGGTGTGCGCGAGGTACGCGCGAGTCCCGCCGTAGATTGCGCTCGCGGAGACGACGTTGTCGCCGGCGGACGCGAGCGCGAAGTTCAGGGCGTCGAAACTCGCCATCCCGCTGGCGTTCGCGACCGCCGCGCTGGCGCCGGCGAGGTCCGCGATGCGGTCTTCGAGCGTGGCGACCGTGGGGTTGCTGATGCGCGAGTAGATGTCGCCCTTGCCCTCGAGCGCGTAGAGGGAGGCGGCGTAGTCCGCGCTCTCGAACTCGTAGGAGGTCGTCTGAAATATCGGGGTGGCGCGCGCCCCGGTCGCGGGGTCGGGGTCGCTGCCGGCGTGGACGGTGCGGGTGTCGAAGCCCGACTCACCCTCGTCACTCATACACTGCACTCATACTCCTACAGGCTTCTATAACTGACAGTTACGGCGAGGTTTGCCGGCTACAGTGACACCAGCCGAATCGTGAGGTAGGGCGCGAGGTAGCCGAGACAGTACCCGAGCAAGTGCGAGTAGAGGTTCAACACCGTGCCGTCCCCGAACGACACCGTGGTGAACGCCGCGAACGGCGCGCCGACGAACAGAACGAGGGAGAGCGCCGCGAGTTCGAGATGGCCCGCGGGCGTGAGCGCGTGCTGGAAGCCCGCGATTGAGAGGTCGGAGACGTCCCCGTAGATGTCTCGGACGTAGAGCAGAACACCGGCGCCCGCTACCGCCGCGACCGCCAGCCCGCCGATCCGCGACGGGACCGCTATCAGCGCGATGACGCCCGTTCCGACGAAGAACAGCGCAGGGGCGTGCGAGTCGAGCACCTCCGCCGTGAACTGCCGGGAGACGTATCCGACGAGCATCGTCGGGAGCAGGCCGACGAACGCCATGTTCACGCCGGAAAAACCGTAGCCGATGCGGGGGCGAATGAACGCGAGGTTCAGGAGGGAGAGCACGACCGGGAACACTGTCAGAAAAGTTATGAATGCCGCGTAGAACCGCGCGCGCCGCCCGGAGAGCGTCGCGAGCAGGTAGGTCGAGCCCGCGAGCAGGACGTACGTGGAGACGTTCGCGACGAGGTGCGGGCGCGCGATGTGCACGAAACTGGACGTGTAGAGCGTCACGAGCGTCGGGTCCGTGTAGGAGAGGACGTAGTCGTACTTCACCGCGTCCGGGAGCGCGTACACCGCGAAGAGGACGGCGGGGACGGACGCGAGGAGCGGCAGGTCGTACCAGCGCGCACGCTCGGCGAGGGCGCGCAGGAACGACTGGCGCGTCGACATACCGAAGAGAAGAGCGCGAGCCGTAAAAGGGGCTGTGGCCCTACTGGCGGCGGCGTGCCACCGCGAACAGCGCGACCACCAGCATGGCGACGCCGCCGAACACGACCAGCGCGGTGGTGTCGAGCTGGCTCTGCTCAGCGGGCGGCACAGTCGTCGTGGACTGCGTCGTACCGGTCGACTGCGTCGTCGTTGTCGTCTCGCTCTCGACGGTGAGCGTTCCGGCCGTCACGCCGTTCGCGGCGACCTCGTAGGTTCCGGCGTCGGGCGTGACAGTGAACCTCGCCGTGGTGGACTCCCCGGCGTCCAGCGAGACTGTTTGCGTGCTCACTTGGTCGCCGTCCAGTGTCAGTTCGACTGTCGTGTTCCCGGCCGCCGTCCCGTCGTTCTCGACCGTGACGCTCACGGTCGCGGACTCGCCGGCCGCGACGGTCGTCGTGTCGAGCGCGGCGTCGGTGACGTTCAGGGACGCGGACCCGCTGCGGACCGCGAACACCGACAGGCCGGGCGAGACGGCTCCGAACGTGGCGACGCCGTCGGTCGTTCCGATGTGTGTCGTTTCGAGTTCGTTCCACGCGCCGTCGTGATACCGGTAAAGCACGACGTTCTCGGGCGCGACACCGCGCTCCGCGAGTGTCGACTCGGCGACGGTGAAGGAGAACGACACCTCGCCGATGGACTCCTCAGGCACGTCGTGGTCAACCTGGATGTACGTCACGACCTCACCGCCCCCGTCGCCCGCGTCGGGTTCGGGGGTGTCACCAGCCGAGTCGTCCGAGACGGAGACGGAGAGGTTGAGGGATGTGTTCTCCGTCGTGGAGACGTTCATCCCTGTGAGGGTCGTTGACTCCGTCGCGGTCGCGTTCGTCTCCGGGAAGGAGACGGTCGCGGTGTCGTTCGCGGACACCGTGGAGACCGAGACGTTCGTCGCATCCGGCGACAGCGTCACGTTCACCGACGGTTCGTCCGCGGTATCGTTCGCGGGTTCGTCAGCCGTATCGTTCCCGGTGTCTGTGGGTTCGTCCGCGTCGTCAGCGGGTGGCTCCGGCGGTGCGGGGGCCGGAGAGACGGTGATAGTCGTCGTCGCTTCGACCGTGTTCCCGGCGTCGTCGCTCGCCGTGAGCGTCACCGTGTACGTGCCGGGCGAACTGTACGCGTGCGAGACCGAGCTTCCGGTCGCGCTCGCGCCGTCACCGAACGACCACGAGAGCGAGGTTACGCCGACGTTGTCGGTCGCGGACGCGTCGAACGTCACCGTGTTCCCGACGTTCGCCGCGCTCACCGCGTCGATGGACGCAGACGGGGACGTGTCGTCGCTCACCGAGAGCGAGAGCTCCGTCGCGCTCCCTGACGACCAGTTCGCGGAGACGCCGGTCGGTTCACCGGCGACCCGGAACGTCACGGTCGCGTTCTCCGCGTCCGGCTTCGACACGTCGAGTTTGTCCGCGAACGCGCCCGGACCGCCGAACGACCCGTCCGCGTTCGTCTCGATGGTCGCGACGACCGAGCCGTCAACGACAGCCGACACCGACACGCCCGCCGGTGCGGGATCACCGTCCACCGTCGCCTGTCCGTAGTAGGACGCCGGTGGCTCCGGCGGCGCCGCAGCCGCCGCGCCAGCCAGCGGACCCGCGACCGCCGCAGCGAACAGCGCCGCGACCATCGCAACCGTCCGCGCGTGCTCCTTCATCGGTCAGTTCACCACCCGGGGCGGGAGGAACGGAATGTCGCCCCTCTCCGACAGGTAGGCGTTGTGGAGTGCGTACTCCTCGACGGTCGTGCCCGCGGGCATCGCCGCCGCGAGGTCGCCGTCCTCGTTCACGTACACCCAGTAGCCGGTGTGGGCGTTTACGTCAGGCGCGACAATCCCGCCGAACGTGTAAGACGTGAAGTCCGTGCCGGACTCGGTGGGGAGCGAACTCGCCGGCTCGAACGCCGTCATGATGCGCCCGAGGTCCGCGGAGGACGCGCCGAACGCAGCGTTCGCGTTCCCGCTCTGCGGCGCGCCGACGAGGTTCCAACCTTCGTGGAGGTCGGTCGTGGACGGCGTGCTGAGTTCGCCAGTCTTCGTGTCCGCATAGTCCATCGAGATTGTCGCGCGCTCCGTCGCGTTCACTACAACGGCGTCAAGCGCGTGCACGGACTGACTCGCGTCCGGCCGCACCCACGTGCTGTTCGCAGCGTCGTACGCCCAGACGCTGCCGTTGAACTCACCGAACACGTCGCCGAACGTCCCTTCGAGGTCCGCGGGGAACGCGATGGTGTGCAGCTGGCCGTCAGCCGGAATCACCACGTCGTTCCCGAACTGCTGGGACTCACTGAGGTCCGCGGGCTGCTCGCTCGGCGGCGCGGTCAGGAACGGATCGTACGTCACCGGCCCGGAGATGTCACCGGACGCGGGGCCGTCCTCGCTCCCGAACCAGTTCAGCGTCGCGTCGAGCGACCCGGACGCCTCGGTCGCGGGGTCGACCCGAATCGCGTCGGTGGTCGTGTTCAGGAACGCGTTGTTCGTCACCGTGAGTTCGTCGAGGTCTTCGAGGTTCGCACCGACGTTCACCGCGGCCTGCACGTACTCGGTGTCTGTGTCGCCCGCGGCGTCGAACGTGTTGTTCTCCACGACCACATTGTTCGTGCTCGTGTCGAACGCGTCCATGAAGGGACCGTCGACGTACACGCCGGACTTCGTCGTGTTCTCGACCGCGTTCTCGGTGACGGTCGCATCGTCAACCGCGATGAGGGAGAACGCGGAGCCGCTGGCGTTCTCGACCGTGTTATCCGTGACCGTCAGGTCCTGGAGATTCCAGAGCCGGAACGCATCCCCGGTGTTCGTCACTTCGTTCTCGGCGATGGTCCAGCCGGACTTGAGGTCTGCCTTCCCACCGTCCTCGCCGCCGTGAATCAGCGCGTTCTCGACGCCGACAAACTCGTTGTTCTCGATTGTGAGGTCGTCACCGGCGTCGTTCGCGTTAATCGCTACGCCGTCCGTCGTGAACGTGAACCCGGAGACGGTCACGTCCTCGGGATACATCTCGTTCTCGAAGCCGACGGACGCGGTCAGCGTCGCGTCTTCACCCTGCAGCGTGACGTTATCCGCTGCGAACTGAACCGACTCAGTGAACGTGCCCGTTGCGAACACGGTCTCGCTCGACTCCGCAGAGGAGACCGCGTCCGGGAGTGTGCCGAAGATTGATGCACCGTTCGTGTCGCGGTCGGTTCCGACGTAGGCTGCTGCGTCGTAGTCGTTCGCCTCGTAGATATCGGTGGTGTCGAGCGACCCCGTATAGTCCCCGACGTGCCACGTGTTGTTCGCGAAGTCGTTGTCGGTGATGGAAACGTTCGTGGACGCCGCCACACCAATCGCTATCTGGCTGTCTGTTATCGTGTTGTTCTCGACGACAGTCTCTGCGGCGCTACTGTGGCCGTAGAGGAGTACGCTCGATGCGCTCCAGTCCTCACCGGTGTAGGCATGACCCGTGATAGTGTTGTTGACGATGACACCCTGTGCACCACCGGACATCTGCACGCCATTCTGGCCGGTTACATCGGTCGGGCCGTGGCCGATGACGGATGTATCGAGGACACGGGCGGTGAGACCCTCACCGGACGCGACGACACCGCCTTTCTGGTAATTGACGATTCGAGAGTTACTGAGCGTGAACTTCCTGTCCTCGCCATCGAGGTTGAACGCCCCGACCGCGATTCCATGCTGTACGCCGGAGAACTCGGTGTCCGTGACGTTCGTCACGGTAACGTCGTCAACCGTTCCGCTCGCGTTCACGTACGCGACGCCGTAGAACTCGTGGTTCGTGTCGCCGGTCCGCGCCCCATCGACGGTGAGCCTACTGATGTCAGCGGACGCGTTCTCGACGAGCACGACGGCGTGGCTCGCAGCACTACCCCGGGTGAACGTCTCCGGAATTGAAGTCGGCGAGGTCACGGTCGTGTCGTTGTCACCCGCCCCAATGAGCGTGAGCTCGGACTCGATGTGAACCGACTCTGTGTACGTTCCCGGACCGACACGAACGGTGTCGCCCGCGTCAGCCGCGTCGACGGCGGTCTGGATGGACATGCCGTCAGCGACGACGAATGTCGACCCGAGGGCGAGTCCGTCCTCAGTCCGCGTGAGGGTCTGGACGGTGGAACTGTCACTGTTCGCGAGGTTGCGTACGTAGTCAATCGCGTCGGCTTCGTTTTTCAGGAAGAACGTGAAGTCTCCACCGCGATCGCGGTGGTCGGGGTTCTGCACTGCGTAGTCGTACTCGGGCGCGGTGAGAGTCCCGAGCGTGCCGTCGTACTCCATGTCCGCGTATAGCGACGTGGGTTCGGAGAGGTCGCTGGACGCGGTCACGGTGATGTCTGTCGGGTTCGTCCGGAGGTCCCAGCCTTCGGGAGCGTCAACTTCAGGGTTGAGGTCGTAGATTCCGACACCCCCCCACGCGTTTCCGGCGGTGTCGACATCGTCGAGCGTGACGTTCTCCACAGCGGAGAGCGCGATACCGACGCCGGCAGTGTCGTCACCGTTCGCAGTAACGTCGTGGAGCGTCGCGTTCACGACGTTGTTGAGGTCGAATTCGTTACCCGAGGACTCGGAAACTGTGACGTGTTCAATGGTCAGCCCCTCCACGAACGCGGCCTTGACGGTGTCGTCGGAGCCGGACTGCGTCGTCCCCTGAATCGTGAGGTTCCGGAGCGTGACATCGTCAACGTTGTGCGCGTAAACCGGCCACCCCTGACCGGACGCGTCGAGTACGACGCTCGATTCGGCCGCGCCTTCAACGGTAACGCCGTCCGCCGGAATCTGGAGGCGTTCGTCGACGGTGTACGTTCCAGCGCTCACGGAGACTGTCGCACCGTTGCCGGCCTCGCTGAGCGCCGTGGAGACGTCGGTTGCGATGGTCTGGCCGCCGGTCGCGTAGACCGCTTTGTCGAAGGTGTTGTTCTCGTAAAGTACGTCGAGCGATTCGTACGGTGCGGTCCAGTCTTTGACGTGACGGTCGTTGTCTCTGAAGGTGTTCTCCGTGAGGGAGAGGTCGGTGACCGTGCCGATGCCGACGCCCTCGGTGTTGTTCGCGAACGTGTTCTCGGTGACAGTGACGTTCGCGCCTTCGAGGCCGCCAACTCCGGCGGCATTGTGCTGGATGTCGTTGTTCTCAACCGTGACGTTCTCGGCGGTACTGAGGTAGACACCGGTCGTGAACTCGGATATCTCGTTGTCCACGATCATCGTGTCACCGGTCGCGCTCTCGGCGAACAGGACGCCACGGCTCGTTTTGTCCGTGGACTCGACGATGACGTTATCGGCAATGCGGTGGTCGCCCGAGTCGACCGGAACGTAGACGCCGACCTGCTGGCTGACGCCGTGGAAGTTCGCGGACTCGATGGTGAAGTTGATCACGTCCGTGCCGTCCGCGGCGAGCGTCACGCCCTCGCTGAGGGTCGCATCGCCGGTCGCGCGCAGTGTGACGTTCTCCACGTCGAGCGTGACGTGGTCGTAGGTTCCGGAGGCGACCTCGACGGTCGCGTCCTCGGCGTTCGTGACCGCTTGGTCGATGGTCGCGTACGCGGTGTCTCCGACGGTGATGGCACCGTCGTAGACGTGTCCGGAGTCGTAGAACGCGACCGAGTCGACGGCCGCGGAGTCGAGCGCGGCGTTCGCGGTCGCGACGTCGTCGCTCACGCTGCCGTAGTAGCGGACGGCGGGCGCGTCGTCCGCGGTCGTGACGGTTGCGGGGGCGACGGAGTGCTCGTCACCGAGAAGACCGAACCCTTCGGTGAGAGCGCCTGTAATCGTGTTGTCGCGCGCGGTGTCGGCCCCACCCTGAAGCGAGATGCCGACGTTTGCGTCCGTCACGGTGTTGTCGACGATGCTGACGTTCGCGCTCGCGGACGTGGTCTGGATGCCGGTGACGTCCGCGTCGCCGAGAACCTCGACGTTCCGGACTGTCGTGTTCTCACCGCTGACGGAGACGCCGGTGAGGTACGTGTCGGATGCGTGAGTGGCGTCAACCGTGAGGTTGGAGACGGTCGCGCCGTCCGCGCGGACGTCGACGACGCGCTCGCCGGCGCGGCCGAGGCCGTCGCTCGCGGAGACCGTCGCGTCAACGCCGGGTGCGGCGGTGACGGTGAGGTTCGTGTTCAGCAGGAATCCGGCGTACGTGCCGGACTCGGTGATGGTGACGGTGCTCTCGGCGGGCGCGTTCGAGACGGCTTGCTGGAGCGTCGCGTACGTCGTGTCGTCCGCGACGATGCTGGCGTCGTAGACGTGGCCGTTCGCGTTGACCGCCACCGTGTCGACGGTGTCGAGGCCGAGGTAGTCGTTCGCTGCCGCAACCTCGTTCTCGACGCTGCCGTAGAGTTGGACTGCGGGTCCGTCACCGGAGATCTCGTCGTTCCCGGAGAAGTCATGGGTCGCGCCGACCGCGCCGATACCCTCCATAGTGAAGCCGGTGATGGTGTTTTCAGTGACGGTGTGGGTGCCGCCGGTGAGCGAGACGCCGACCTGGGACGGCTCGATGGTGTTGTTCTCGATGAGCGCGTCCGTCGCGGACGCGTCGGTGTTCGCGTCGTCCTGCACCTGAATCCCGGTCGTGACGCCCGTAATCGTGTTACCGGTGATGGTGATGTTGTCCGCCCGGACTTCGACGCCGAGCGTGGCGCCCTCACCCGCGAGCGTGAACCTGTGGAGTGTCGCGCCGTCCGACGCGCCTTCGAGCTGGATGAGCGCGTCGCTGCCACCGGAGACGGTCGCCGTCGCGCCGTCCGCGGCGCGTACCGTCACGTTCTCGGTGACCGTGAACGGCGAGTACGTGCCGTTGTGCACGACGATTGTGTCGTGGTCGTCGGCGAGTGCGAGCGCGTCAGAAATCGTTGCTGTTGCGTTCGTTCCCAGTTCGTAGCCGTCGCCGACGAGGTCCTCGGTGGTGTTGTCGGACCAGTCGTCGTCGACGTGTATCGTTACTGGATTCGTACTGTCAGCCGCTGCGGCGGCGCCCGGGAGCGCCGACGCCGCGGCGAGGATGACAAGCGCGCCCGCGAGGAGTGCGAGGGCGCGTCCCCGATAGTTTCCAGATGTCATTCATCGGGCATCGACACTACGACACCTTACTTAGGATGAAGTTATAGAGTTTTAACTAGTCGTTTCAGCGGCCAAAGCAGGCATATAGGACAAATCATCCGTTGGACAGAAAGTAAGTATGTGGCGAGAGATGACGGCGAAGAATACAACACGTTCAATATGTCGTGAACCAAAGATGTGCGTAATGAGGGGACGGACGCTGCTCTCACAGCCACGATCGAGCAGTCTCGATAAGGCCGACATCCACGACGTCCTCCGGAACGACCGCCGGCGCCACGTCATCGAGTACCTCCGGGACCGCGATGGCGAGACGACCGCGCGCGAACTCTCCGAGTACATCGCCGAACAGGAGAGCGGCGAGTCTCCGCCGCCGCGGAACGTCCGTCAGTCCGTCTACGTCACCCTCCAGCAGACCCACCTCCCGAAACTCGCGGAGCTGGACATCATCGAGTACGACGAGAACGAGAAGACCGTCACGCTCTCCGACCACGCGAAGGACGTCAGCATCTATCTCGAAGTCGTCCCGAAGTACGGGCTGTCGTGGAGCGAGTTCTACGCGGGCCTGAGCGTGCTCGGCATCCTGCTCGTGCTCGCCACCGAAGTCGGCGTTCCCTTCCTCAACTACGTCTCGCCCGCCTACTGGGCTATCTTCACGTTCTGCCTCATCATCGCGTGCGCTGTCTACCAGACGTACGCACAGGAGAGCTCGGTCCTCCACCGCGTCCGCGAGTAACCGCATCGGCTATACGACTTGCCTCCTTGACTTCGGCGTGTGACGGAACGACGTGAACGCGCAGCGCTCGCCGCCGTCGTCTTCGCGACCCTGTTCGCACAGGTCCTCCTCTATCCGGGAATTCCCGACCTCGTGGACGCGCTCGGCGCATCCACGAGTATCGATGCGAGTACGTGGTTCCTCGGCGCGGAGTTCGCGGCGTTCGTCGCGTTCGCCGGCGTTTGGGGCGCCGTGAGCGACCGGACGGGCCGCCGCGTCCCGTACATCATCGCGGGTGCTGTCGGCGGCGCGGTCTGTTACGCGGCGCTCGCCGCGACCGCCGGCGCGCTCTCCCTCCCGGCGCTCGTCGCGCTCCGCGTCCTTCAGGGCGCGCTCACCGTCGGCGCGTTCAGCCTCGCCATCACGATGCTCGCCGATCTCTCCAGCGAACGCGGGAAGAACATGGGCGCCGCCGGTCTCGCCATCGGCCTCGGAACCGCGCTCGGCGCGCCCGTCGGCGGCCAACTCACCGACGTGAACCCAGTCCTCCCGCTCTGGGCGGGCGCGCTCTCCCTCGGGCTTGTGGGCGTGCTCGCGCTGTTCGTCACCGACCGCGCGCCCGACCGCGCCGCGTCCGCGCTCGACGCGCTCCGCACGCTCCGCCGCCGCCCCGAACTCGCCGTCCCCTACACGTTCGGGTTCGTCGACCGGTTCACAGCGGGGTTCTTCGCGCTCGTCGGCACCTACTACTTCCGGGACGCGTTCGGACTGGACGGCGCGGCGACCGGCCTCACGCTCGCGCTGTTCTTCGCGCCGTTCGCCCTCCTCCAATACCCGTTCGGCCGGCTCTCCGATAGGATCGGTCGCACGCTCCCCATCGCCGGCGGGTCCGCGCTCTACGGCGTCGTCGTCGCTGCTGTCGGCCTCGTCCCCACCCTACTCTACGCCCGCGTCGGCATGGTCGCGGTCGGCGTGCTCGGCGCGCTGATGGCACCCGCGACGATGGCACTGGTCGCCGACCTCACCGGAGAAACGGAACGCGGCGTCGGGATGGCGGGGTTCAACGCCGCCGGCAGCCTCGGATTCCTCGTCGGCATCGTCGGCGGAAGCCACGTCGCCGACGAGTACGGATATCAAGAAGCCTTTCTCGCGGCGGGCGGCGCGGAACTCCTGCTCGCCGCCGTCGCGCTACCCGCGCTCCTCAAACTCGACCGCTAACTACTGGCGGAGGTGGTCGCGCGCCGCGTCCAACGCTGCCGCGGTATCGACATCAACGCCGACCGCGTCGAAGGACTCGCCGATGGTCCGAATCCCGCGGAGGACGTGCTCGCTCGTCAGGTTCCCCATGTTCGAGACGCGGAATATCTGCCCGCCGAGGTGGGCCTGACCGCCACTGATTGAGACGCCGCGCTCGCTGATTTCGCTCATGAACGCCTCGGGTTCGCCGTACACCTCGTCTGGGAGGCTGACGGCGGTGAGCGTGTTCGAGTACGTCGAGTGTTCGTTCAAGTCGGGGAAGAGACTGAGCCCCATCGCCTCGAACGCCGCGCGGAACGCCGCGGACTGCCGGCGGTGTCGGGCGATGCGCTCGCTCATGCCCTCGTTGTGGATGTCCTCCACGGCGACCGCCAGCCCACGGAAGAGCGGGACGGCGCTCGTGAACGGCGTCTGGTGGCTGTCGGCCTTCCGGAGGTGCCAGTCGAGGTCCTCGTAGAACGGCGCGTCCTCGCCCTCAATGTGGGCTTCTGCGCGCTCCGAGACGTAGAGCGCGCTCACGCCGGGCGGGCCCGCGAGCGCCTTCTGACCGTCCGTGATGGCGATGTCCACGTGCCAGTCGTCGACCCGGAACTCGTCGCCACCGATGGACGTGACGCCGTCCACGACGTACCGCGCGTCGTGGTCAGCCGCGATTTCGCCGACGGTCTCGACGGGGTTGAGGAGGCCCGTGCTCGTCTCGTTGTGCACCATCGTCACCACCGCAGTGTCGTCCGAAACCGCGTCCGCCACCGCGTCCACGTCGACCGGGCTCCCCCAGTCGAACTCGACGCGCGTCACGTCCGCGTGCCGGTCCGAGATTCGCGCGAACCGACGGCCGAACTTCCCGTTCACGACCGCGACGACCTCCTCGCCGTCACCGGCGAGGTTCGCGACCGCCGCCTCCATTCCCATCGTCGCCGTGCCGTTCAGGACGAGGCTCGTCCCCCCGCTGGAGGTTTCGGCCTCGTCCAGCGTGGAGCGCTCGAACACGTAGTCGAGTCCGTCCTGCGCGCGCTCATAGACGGCCTCGAACTCGCTGGAGCGATGCGACACCATCGGCTCCGACATCGCCATGCGGACGTCGTCCGATAGCGGCACGGGACCCGGGTTCAGGAGGAGGAAGTCCTCTCGCATACCCGTGAATTGGACGGACGCGGGTTAAGCGTCGTGGGTCCGTGCAACTAGTGCCGGCGCGCGGCGGCCCCGTGCTTTACTTCGCCCCCAGTCGTACCTCGAGCCATGTCAGACGCGGCGTTCGAGGACCTGGAGGGAGCCGCGAGCCTCGATTCCGAGAACCCCTACATCACGGACCCGAAGACGGAGTTCAGGAACCCCGATGACCTCACCGAGGAGAAAGCCGAATCACAGGTCGCGCACCTGCGGGAGGCGGTGCGGTTCCACGACTACCGGTACTACGTGCTGAACGACCCCGTGATATCGGACCATGCGTACGACCGACTGTTCGAGCGCCTGCAGGAACTCGAGGACGCGTTCGACCTCCAGACCGAGGACTCGCCGACGCGACGTGTCGGCGGCGAACCGCTCGACGAACTCGGGACTGTCGAGCACGTCGCACCGATGCTGTCCATCGACTCCAGCGGCGACGAAGCCGACGTGCGGGACTTCGACGCGCGCGTCCGCCGGAACGTCGACGGCGACGTGGACTACGTCTGCGAGCCGAAATTCGACGGGCTCTCCATCGAAATCGTCTACGAGAACGGCCGGTACGTTCGCGCCGCGACCCGCGGCGACGGCGAGACCGGCGAGGACGTAACTGAGAACGTCCGCACCATCGAGAGCGTGCCCGCCCGATTGCGCGGCGACTACCCGGACTTTCTCGCCGTCCGCGGCGAGGTGTACATGCCGCGCGAGGCGTTCCAGAAACACAACCGGGAGCGCGTGCAGGCCGGAGAGGAGCCGTTCGCGAACCCGCGGAACGCCGCCGCGGGCACGCTCCGCCAACTCGACCCGTCCGTGACGGCGGAACGCCCGCTCGACTGCTTCTTCTACGACATCCTCGCCGCTGGCGAGAGCGAAGGCGACGTGGCGGGCGCGACGGCGTCCCGGGGTGCGCTCGGCGCTGAGGGGCTCGGAACGCACTGGAGCGAACACGAACAATTCCCCGACTGGGGCTTGAAGGTGAACGGCCGCACGCGGCTCGTCGACGACATCGAGGACGCCATCGCGTACCGGAACGAACTGCAGGACGCGCGCGAGGACTTGAACTACGAGATAGACGGCGTCGTCTACAAGGTGAACTCGCGCGCGCAGTGCGCCGACCTCGGGACGACGAGCCGGCACTACCGGTGGGCGTACGCGTACAAGTTCCCCGCGCGCTCCGAGACGACGCAAATTACGGACATCGTCGTCCAAGTGGGGCGGACGGGGCGACTGACGCCCGTGGCGTTGCTCGAACCCGTGGACGTGGCGGGGGTAACGGTGTCGCGCGCGAGCCTCCACAATCAGGACGAAATCGAGGAGATGGACGTGAACGTCGGCGATGAAGTCCGAGTGGAGCGCGCGGGCGAAGTCATCCCGTACGTTGACGAGGTCGTGGAGAAACGCTCGGACGGCCACTTCGAGTTCCCCGAGGAGTGCCCGGTCTGCGGGAGCGAGACCGAGCGCCGCGGCCCGCTCCACTACTGCACCGGCGGACTGGCGTGTCCCGCGCAGTTGAAGCGGTCCGTCGAGTACTTCGCGAGCGACGACGGCCTCGATATCGAGGGACTGGGCTCGGAAGCCGCGGAACAGTTCGTCGAAGCGGGGCTCGTGGAGCACAGCGTCGCCGACCTCTACGACCTCACCGCCGCCGACATCGCGGAACTGGACGGCTGGGGAGAGATGAGTGCGACGAACCTCGTCGAGGAACTGGAGGCGTCGACGAACCCGTCGCTCGCCGAGTTCCTCGCCGCCATCGGCATCCCGGAGGTCGGGCCGACGGTCGCGCGCGACCTCGCGCGACACTTCGGCGGACTGGACGCGGTGCTGGACGCGAGCGAGAACGACCTCCGCGAGGTGGACGGCGTCGGTGAGACGGTCGCGGGCGAGATTCGCGAGTTCTTCGAGAACGAGCGGAACCGCGAGGTCATCGAGCGCCTGCGCGAACGCGGCGTCACACCGCACGTCGAAGCCGAAGAGACCGGGAGCGAGCTCGACGGTCTCACAATCGTGTTCACGGGGTCGGTCGCGGACTGGACGCGGGACGAACTCGAAACGCTCGTCGAGTCACACGGCGGGAACGTGACCGGAAGCGTCTCCTCGAACACGGACTACCTCGTCGTCGGCGAGAACCCTGGAGCGACGAAGCGCGAGGACGCGGACGAGGAGGACGTACCGGAACGCACGCCGGAGGAGTTCTTCGAGTTGCTCGCCGACCGCGGCGTCGACGTGTGAACTCCGTGGGACAGGGGCGTTCACGGCGACGCGTCCTCGTTCACGGGCGGGCGCGTCGCCGGGGTTTCGGGCTCCCGTCCCGCGCTCCTCTCAGAGCACGCCACCCGCTGGCCCCGACATCCTACTTCAATCTACGCTGATGGGGAAGAGATAGCGTCCACGGTGCGGTCGCGGTGCGGGCACGGTGCGGTGGCGGCTTTTTCCTCCAGCGTCAGAGCGATGCTCGGACTGGCTCCCGCTCACTCACCGTCGTTCGTTCGCGGGAACAGGTTTATCGAGACGAGGCGCAGAGCGCCTCGTCTCCAAAAAGGTGGGTGGGAAAGGACAATTCTTTATGCTCGGCAGATGTAGCGTCGGGCACTATGGGTAAGAAGTCGAAGTCCAAGAAGAAGCGGCTGGCGAAGCTGGAGCGCCAGAACAGCCGGGTTCCGGCGTGGGTCATCATGAAGACGGACCGTGACGTGCAGCGAAACCCGAAGCGCCGAAATTGGCGGCGTAGCGACACTGACGAATAATGAGCGCGAGTGATTTCGAGGAGCGGATCGTGACCGTTCCCCTCCGTGACGTGCTCGCGGAGCCGAAACACGAGCGCGCGGGGAAGGCGATGACGCTCATCCGCGAGCACCTCGCGAAGCACTTCAGTGTGGACGAGGACGCGGTGCGTCTCGACCCCTCCATCAACGAGGTTGCGTGGGCGCGCGGCCAGAAGAAGCCGCCGAGTAAGGTTCGTGTTCGCGCTGCTCGCTTCGAGGAGGAGGGCGAACCCGTCGTGGAAGCGGAGTACGCGGACGAGTAAGTCGTGTTTCGCACGTCGTTCGCGGGGTCCCCGTACGTCGGTGTGTTCGCGCGGGCGACCGATGATTGTGTAGTGGTGCGGCCTGACGTCGAGGATGACGTAGCCACATCGCTCGAAGACGAGTTGGATGTATCGGTGGTTCGGACGACCGTCGGCGGGTCTTCGACCGTCGGGTCGTTGGTCGCCGGGAACAGCAGCGGGCTCGTGGTGAGCGGTCGTGCTCGGGAGCGCGAGCGCGAGCGACTTGAGGCGGAGACCGACCTCGCGGTGGACGTGCTTCCGGGGCGCGTAAACGCTGCGGGGAACGTCGTGCTCGCGAACGACGAGGGCGCGTACGTCCATCCGGACCTCTCGGACCGCGCGCTCGATATCGTCGCGGACACGCTCGACGTGTCGGTGGAGCGCGGGACGCTCGGCGGCGTCGACACGGTCGGCACCGCGGGCGTCGCGAACGACCGCGGCGTGCTCTGCCATCCGAAATCGACGGACGCGGAGTTGGACGCGGTGGAGGACGCGCTCGGCGTCCCCGCGGACATCGGCACCATCAACTACGGCGCGCCGCTCGTCGGCTCCGGGCTAATCGCGAACTCGAACGGCTACATCGTCGGCGAGGACACCACCGGCCCCGAACTCGGCCGCATCGAGGACGCGCTCGGCTACATCTGAAAGCCCTCAGCCCGCCGGAGGCGGGCTGACCCCTTTTCATTTCCCACCACTGCCGTCGGCAGACGCAGTCGCACCCGCTACGCGGGTGCGTACCGCATCACACCGACTCGGTCCACACCGCCCGTTGGTTACTCGGTATCGAGTACGTCGAAAACACTCTCCAGTCCGCCGGCGCGGAGGTTGTTCTTCTCATCTGGAAGATCGTTTCAAGTACGTTCCTGGTCTACCAGCGGGCGTTCGGGGCGTCGTTTCCGGCCGCTTGAGTGTCGGATTGTCTTGCTATGATGCGGTACGCACCCGCGTAGCGGGTGCGACTGCGTCCAACTGCTCAGAAGCAGTTGCCTGGCGGAATCTCCAAGGGCGAACACGCCGGAGGCGTGTGAGGGCTTGGAAAGATACTTCCCGCTTGCGGCCCGCTCTATTGGTATCATGAGTCTTGGAGGCGGCGGTGGCGGTCGACAGCAGCTTCAGGCGCTCTCACAGGAAATCGAAGCTATCGAGGAGGAAATCGAGGAGCTTCGAGCGGACGTCGAGGCCCTCGAAGCGGAGAAGACGGAGATTGACGAGGCCATCGAGGCGCTCGACCTGCTCGAAACGGAGTCGACGGTGCAGGTGCCGCTCGGCGGCGACGCGTACGTTCGCGCCGAAGTCCAGGATATCGACGAGGTCGTCGTCGGTCTCGGCGGCGGGTACGCGGCCGAGCAGGAGGAAGACGAGGCGGTCGACACCCTCGAATCGAAGAAGGAGACTGTGGACGACCGCATCGACGACGTGCAGGAGGAGATCGCGGAGCTCGAGTCCGAGAGCCAGCAGCTCGAACAGCAGGCCCAGCAGGCCCAGCAGCAGATGATGCAGCAGCAGATGCAGGGCATGCAGGAGCAGGGCGAGGACGAATAGGGGATGTTCGACGGGCTGAAGGAGAAACTCGGTCGGTTCAAGTCGGACGCGGAGGAATCCGTCGAGGAAGCGGCGGAAGACGCCGAAGCAGAGGCCGAGGAGGCTGCGGCGGATGCGGCTGCGTCCGAAGCCGGTGACGACGCCGAGGTCGCGGAGTCATCCGAACCGGACACAGAAACGGTCGAACCGGACGCGGCCGAGGAATCGGACGCGGAGTCCGCGTCCGCGGAGCCGTCCGATTCCGAGCCCGAAGACGAGGACGAGTCGGCGGCGGGGTTGGCGTCGCGCGCGAAGTCGTTCGCGCGCGGTCGTGTCGTCATCGATGAGGAGGACCTCGAGGAGCCGCTTCGAGAGCTCGAACTCGCGCTTCTGTCGAGCGACGTGGAGATGAGCGTCGCGGACGAGATACTGGACGCGATTCGAGACGACCTCGTGGGCGAGGAGCGGAAGTTCACGGAGTCCACCGGCTCTATCGTTGAGGACGCGCTCGAGGACGCCCTGCTGTCCGTGATTTCGGTGGGGCAGTTCGACTTCCTCGAACGCATCGAGGAGTCGGAGAAGCCGGTCGTCGTCATCTTCACTGGCGTGAACGGCGTGGGGAAGACGACGAGCATCGCGAAGCTCTCCGAGTACCTCGCGGACCACGGTTTTTCGTCCGTGTTGGCGAACGGTGACACGTACCGGGCGGGGGCGAACGAGCAGATCCGCGAGCACGCGCGGAACCTCGACCGAAAACTCATCACGCACGAGCAGGGCGGCGACCCCGCGGCCGTCATCTACGACGCGGTGGAGTACGCGGAGGCGAACGACGTGGACGTTGTGCTGGGGGATACGGCGGGCCGCCTGCACACGTCGGACGACCTGATGAGTCAGTTGGAGAAGATAGAGCGCGTCGTCGACCCGGACATGACGGTGTTCGTGGACGAAGCCGTCGCGGGTCAGGACGCGGTGAATCGTGCGCGGGAGTTCGATTCCGCCGCGGAAATCGACGGCACGATTCTGACGAAGGCGGACGCGGACAGTCAGGGCGGCGCGGCGATTTCGGTGTCGCACGTCACGGGTAAACCCATCCTCTTCCTGGGGACGGGCCAGGGGTACGACGACATCGAGCGATTCGACCCCGAGGAACTGGTCGCGGACCTAGTCGAGGACTGAGTCTTCCTCTGTTTCGGCCGAGACTATCGTGAGCGAGAGGCGTCGCCCGTTCCGGTCGTACGCGCGCACGTCGTCGGGGTTCCACGGCGGGACGCCGACGAGGATGCGGGCGTGGAGGTCGTCGGTCGTCGATACCGACGGGTCACCCTTCGGATGTGAGAGGAATCTCGCGTCCGTCTTCCCCGAGGGCGTGGTGATGTCCATGCCGAACACGCGGTTGATGGAGTCGCCGGCGTCCGGGAAGTAGAAGTCGCTGAGGACGCGGGTGTCGTCGGGGATGCTGGTGAGCGCGACGCCCGCGTCGTCGTCCGTCGGCAGGAGGTTGCGGGCGGGCGTGGCGGCGAGCGATACGTCGATGGGACGGGGGTCCGCGTCCGCGGCGAGGTCGCAGAGCACGGAGAGGAGCGCGCGGGTGGCGTAGAGCGTCTCGGTCACAGTCCGTGTAGGTGGGCCGCCGGGGAAAGCGCGTCGCACGTGTTCTCGGCAGAAAAAGCCTTTAACCGACGCGGCGACTATCTGTCGTCAAATGGTACTCGACGACCTGGGGAGTTCCCTTCGCGGGACTCTAGATAAGCTGCGCGGGCAGTCCCGCATCTCCGAGGAGGACGTCGATGAGGTCGTCAAGGAGATTCAGCGCTCCTTGCTGCAGGCGGACGTGGACGTCAGCCTCGTGATGGACCTCTCCGACTCCATCAAGGAGCGGGCGCTGGAGGAGGAGCCGCCGGGCGGAACGACGGCGCGCGACCACGTCCTCCGCATCGTCTACGAGGAGCTCGTGGACCTCGTCGGCGACTCGACGAACCTCCCGCTCGAAGAACAGACCATCATGCTCGCGGGCCTCCAGGGGTCGGGGAAGACGACCTCTGCGGCGAAGATGGCGTGGTGGTTCTCGAAGAAGGGACTGCGGCCGGCAGTCATTCAGACGGACACGTTCCGGCCGGGAGCGTACGACCAGGCGAAGCAGATGACGGAGCGCGCGGAGGTCGACTTCTACGGCGACCCCGACGAGGATGACCCCGTGAAAATCGCGCGGGAGGGCCTCGAAGCCACGAGCGACGCGGACGTGCAGATTGTGGACACGGCGGGCCGGCACGCGCTGGAGGACGACCTCATCGACGAAATCGAGGAGATCGAGGCCGAAGTCCAGCCGGACCGCTCGCTTCTCGTGCTCGACGCGGCTATCGGGCAGGGCGCGAAGGACCAAGCGCAACAGTTTGAGGAGTCCATCGGCATCGACGGCGTCGTCATCTCGAAGCTCGACGGAACGGCGAAGGGTGGCGGTGCGCTGACGGCGGTGAACGAGACCGGCTCTACCATCGCGTTCCTCGGGACCGGGGAGACCGTGCAGGACATCGAGCGGTTCGAGCCGGACGGCTTCATCTCCCGGCTGCTCGGGATGGGTGACCTGAAGCAGCTCACCGAGCGCGTGGAGCGCGCGATGGAGGAGACCGGCGACGAGGACGAGGACTGGGAGCCCGAGGACATGCTGAAGGGCGAGTTCACGCTGAAGGACATGCGTCAGCAGATGAGCGCCCTGGACAACATGGGGCCGCTGTCGCAGGTGATGGACATGATTCCCGGGATGGGCGGCGGGATGATGGACCAGTTGCCGGACGACGCGATGGACGTGACGCAGGACCGGATGCGGCAGTTCGAGGTCGTGATGGACTCCATGACCGAAGAGGAACTGGAGAACCCGCGGAGCGTCGGCGCGAGCCAGATTCGCCGCGTCGCGAAAGGCGCAGGTGTCTCCGAGGAGACGGTGCGTGAACTCCTGGAACAGCACAAGATGATGGCGCGCACGATGAAGCAGTTCCAGGGAATGGGCGACGGCGACATGCAGCGCATGATGAAGAAGATGGGCGGCGGCGGTGGCGGCGGTGGCATGGGCGGCATGGGGCCGTTCGGATAAGTGACGGCCCGGGAGACGCTCGCGGACCTCGACGCGCTCGTTCTCGCCGCGGGTATCTGGTTCCTCGCGAAGTTCCTCCGGTACGCGTTCCCGCCGCTGTTCCCGGCGTTCAGCGCCGAGTACGACGTGAGCAATGCCGCGCTCGGCGTGGCGTTCACGGCGATGATGCTCGTGTACGCACTCCTGCAGTTCCCGTCGGGCGCGCTCGCGGACCGCCTCGGCCGCGTCCCCGTCATCGCCGCGGGGGCGGTCGTGGCCGCAGTCGGCGCGCTCGCGCTCACCGTCGACGTTCCCTACCTCGTGCTCGTCGCGGCGATGGTGCTGGTGGGGGCGGGAACGGGCGTCCACAAGACCGTCGCCGTCGGCTTACTATCGGCGACGTATCCCTCGCGAACCGGGCGGTCGCTCGGCGTGCTGGACACGTTCGGCGCGTTCGGCGGCGTCGTCGCGCCCGCCGCAGTGCTCGTGCTCGCGGACGCCGGCGGCTGGCACGCCGTCTTCCTCCCCGCCGGCCTGCTCGGCCTCGCGCTCGCCGGCGTGTTCGTCGCGCGCGTCGACGACCCCGACAAGAGAGAAGCCGAAACGGGCGGCGGGACGCCCGTTCGCGCGTACCTCGGGCTGTTCCGGGACGCGCGGTTCAGCGCGTTCGTCCTCGTCACCGTGGGGTTCTCGTTCGCGTACAACGGCGTCGTCGCGTTCCTCCCGCTCTACCTCACGGACGCCGCGGGCGCGAGCGACGGCGCCGCCGGCCTGCTCTATTCCGGGCTGTTCCTCGTGAGTCTTGTCCAGCCGGTGACGGGCGAACTCGCCGACCGTTTCAGTCGAATCCGCGTCGTCGCGGGGACGCTCGCGCTCGCCTTGGTCGGCCTCGCTGTCCTTCTCGTGGCGGACGCGCCGCTCGTCGTGCTCGCCGCTGGCGTCGTCGCGTTCGGCCTCGGGAGCCACGGCTTCCGACCCGTCCGGGGCGCGTACCTCGTCGACCTCGTCCCCGACTCGATGGCGGGCGGCGGCCTCGGCGTCGTCCGAACCATCCTGATGGGCGCCGGCGCGCTCGCGCCCGCCGTCGTCGGCATCGTCTCCGAACGCGCCTCGTACGGCGCCGCGTTCGCGCTCCTCCTGGTGTCGCTCGCGGCCGCGGCGGCCGTCGCGCTCTGGCTCGCGGCCTCGGAGTGACCGGCCCGGTTTTTTAACCGTTCCCGCACATCTCACTGGTACATGAGCATCCGGGCGGTCGCGCGGGACGCGTACGGGGAAGCGCTCGGCGTGCTCGCGCTCTCCGCCGTCGGCGGCCTGTTCGCCGGCGTCGTGCTCGGCGGGATGGAGCGCGAACTCACCGTCGTCCCCGGCCTCCTCGTGCTCGTCCCCGCGCTGCTCGCGACCCGCGGGAACGTCTACGGGTCGCTCGGCGCGCGCCTCGCCACCGGCCTCCACCAGGGACTCGTCGAACCCGACCTCTCGCTCGACGACGACCGCGTCCGCGCCGCCGTCACCGCCGCGATGGCGAACGGCGTCGCCGTCTCCGCGGTCGCCGCCGTCCTCGGCTACCTCGTCCTCCTCGGCCTCGGCCGCCCCGCCGCACCGCTCCCCGGTCTGCTCGTCGTCGCGCTCGTCGCCGGCGTGCTCTCGGGAATCGGACTGACCGTGGTCGTCGTGGTCGCCGTCTTCCTCGGGTATCGCCGCGGGATGAACCCGGACACGCTCGCGGGCCCCGTCGTCACGACCACCGGCGACGTCATCGGCATCGCCACCATGCTCGCGGGCGCACGGGTCGCCATCGCGCTCGGGGTGACGTAGGTGCCGGAGAACTGGACCGTCCGGGGAATCATCCGCGCGACCTTCCCCCTGCTCGTCGGACTGACGCTCGTCGAACTCGCGAGCGGGCTCGTGCTCGACACCGGCCAGGAGATACTCACGACGTATCCGAGCCTCCTCACGCTCGTCCCAGTGACTATCGGAATGGCTGGAAACCTCGGGAGCGTGCTCGCAAGCAGGCTCTCCACCGCGCTCCACCTCGGGACGCTCGGGTTCGACGCGCGGGACGACGAACTCGCCGGGAACGCGCTCGCCACCATCGCCCTCGGTCTCACGCTCTTCCCGCTCGTCGGCGCGGGCGCGTGGGTCGTCCAGTTCGCGCTCGGCGGCCTCGTCCTCCCGCTCACGACCGTCGTCGTCGTTGCGACCGCGAGCGGCGTCGTCCTCGCCGTGCTCGCCGTCGTGGTCGCAGCCGCCGCGACCTACGCCGCGTACCGCTTCCGCCTCGACCCCGACGACGTGGTGATTCCGGTCGTCACGAACGTCTGCGACGTGCTCGGCGTCGTCGTGTTGCTCACCGCCGTGGAACTGTTCGTCTGAAGCGGACCGCCTTTCTTCCCCGAGTACCTACCAGAGAGTGTGTCACTCGCGGGCCTCCTCGGCGACGTGCTCCCCCGGGTCGCGTCCATCGCCGTGTTCATCTCGCTGGGGCTGTTCGCGGCGAACCTCCTCGTCGCGTTCGGCCTTGTGGAGAAAGTGGCGGGGCTCGCACGCTACCTCACCGGGCCGGCGAACCTCCCGGACGGCGTCGGAACCGCGATACTCGCGACGGCCGCGAGTCCGACCGCGGGCTACGGGATGCTCGCCGAGTTCCGCGAGGAGGGATTGAGCGACGCCGCGACACTCATCGCGGTCACGATAAACACGTTCTTCGGGTTCGTCCAGCACATCTTCACGTTCTACCTCCCGGTGCTCATTCCGATTCTCGGCCTGGAGGTCGGCGTGATGTACGTCGGCGCGCGCGCCGCAATCAGCCTCGCGATTACGCTCACGGGAATCCTCGCGGGGATGGTGCTGTTGTCGTCCCCGGAACCGCTGTCCGCGACGCCGAGCGGCCCCGACACCGAGAACGCGACGCGTCGGGAGAAACTCCAAGAAGCGGGCGAACGGACGGCGTCGAAGCTGACGACCATCGTGCCGCGGCTGGCGGTCGTCTACCTCGCCGTCGCGTGGTTGACGACGAACGACTTCGCGAACGCCCGCCTGCTCGCGGACGCCGCCACGGGAGTGACCGGCATGTCGCTTCCGGACGTGCCCGCGCGCTCACTGCTCGATACGGTGGGGTTGCCGGCGGCGGCCGTTCCCGTGGTGGCGGTGTTCGCGGTGGACACGACGAGCGGCGCGGCGACCATCGCACCCCTGCTCGACGGGACGTTCACGGCACGGCAGGCGGTGGCGACGATGCTCATCGGCGGTATCGTCTCCTTCGCGTTCTCGACGTTCAAGCGCTCGATTCCGTTCCAGTACGGCATCTGGGGACCGAGCTTCGGGTCGAAAGTCGTCGCGCTCAACACGCTACTCAAAGTCGCGTTCATCGGCGCGACGCTCGTCGTTCTGCTCGCGCCCTAGTCCTCGATGGGTTTTCCGTCGCGGGTCTCGGGTGCGAGGTGCGTGACGAACTCGTCCACGCTCGGCTCCTCCACCTCGACCTCGACGTGGATGTCGCCGAGTTCCGCGGGGCTTCCGACGGAGAAGTTCACGACGCCCTGAACCGCCGCCTGCTTCTTCAAGTCGAACGAGAACCCGTCGTCGGTTCGATTCCGCTGGAACTCGGAGCGCGCGGTGTCGAGGATTTCCTGCTCGTACAGGCGTTCGCGGAACGCGTCGAAGTCGTGGGTCGTTCCCCGGACCTCGTCGTCGGTGACGATGAGGTCTGCGTTCGGGAAGAGTTCGCGAATCGCGTCGGCAACGCGTTCGGAGACCTCGGTCGGCTGCACCGGCGCAGTGATGGTGGCGGTGATGGCGTACATCACGCGAGTAGTTCCTCGATTTCTTCTTGGAAGGAGTCCAGGCTTCCGGTGTTCTCGACGGTCACGTCGGCGCGTTCGATGGCGTCGTCCATCCCGAACCCGCGTTCGCGCTCGTCGCGCTCCCGGAGCGACTCGGCGTCGGCGTTGTCGCGGCCACGCGTCGTGATGCGTTCGTTTCGGAGGTCGAATGGCGCGTACACGTTCACGAGCAGGAAGTCGTCGCCGAACGCCTCCTCGAATCGCTCTACTTCCGTGCCGGAACGGATGCCGTCCACGAGCACGGTGTCGTTCTCGTCGAGCGCGTCCCGAATCATGGGGAGCGAGCGGTCGGCGATGGCGGCGGGGCCGCCCTCCTCCCGGAGCGCCTGTGCGACCTCGCCGTGGTGGGTGGCGGGGTCGAGGCCGCGGTCGCGGCAGGCCTGCCGGATGACGTCCCCCATCGTCACGACGGGCACGCCGAGCGTCTCCGCGACGGCCGCGGCCTCGCTCTTCCCGCTGCCGGGGAGGCCGACGATACCGATGACAGTCATGGGCGTTGGTAGCCGCGTCCACCCTAAAAGCACACCCCTTCGGGGAGTACGGCTTAGTGGCCCGCGCGGGAACCCGATGGTATGCGGACCGTGGTCGCACTCGGCGGGAACGCGCTCGTGTCGGGCGGCGAAGGCAGCGTCGCGGAGATGCGCGACCACCTCGCGCGCGCCACGCCGGAGCTCGGCGCGCTCGCGGACCGCGGCCACGACCTCGTCGTGACGCACGGAAACGGCCCGCAGGTCGGCAGTCTCCTCGAAGAACAGGCGGCCACGGACACTCCCGAGCGGCCGCTGGACGTGCTGGTTGCGGAGACGCAAGCCCAGATCGGGACGCTCGTCGTTCGCGCGCTCGACGACGAACTCGACGCGCGCGCCGTCTCGATGGTGACGCACGCGGTCGTCGACCCCGACGACGACGCCTTCGACGACCCAGCGAAGCCCGTCGGTCCCTACCTCAACGCGGAGACGGCCGCGGCCGCGGACTACCCCACGCGCGAGGTCGAGACCGAGCAGGGGACCGTTCATCGCCGCGTCGTCGCCAGTCCGAAACCCCGCGAACTGCTCGAATCCGAGCACGTCGCCCGACTGGTGGACGCCGGTACGCCCGTCGTCTGCGGCGGTGGCGGCGGCGTTCCCGTCTCCCACGGAGACTCCACGGAGGGCGTGGAGGCGGTCGTGGACAAGGACTACACCACGGAACTGCTCGCGCGCGAGACCGACGCCGACACGCTTCTGATGGTGACGGACGTCTCTCACGCGTACCGAGGGTACAACACGCCCGACGAAGAGCCGATTCGGGACGTGAGCGCCGAGACGATGCGCGACTACCTCGACGCCGGGGAGTTCGAAGCCGGGAGCATGCACCCGAAAGTCGACGCCTGCCTCGACTTCCTCGACGCCGGCGGCGAGCGCGCCATTATCACCAGTATCGACGACGTGGCCGCTGCCGTCGACGGCGACGCAGGCACCCGGATTTCGTAACCCAACGGCTTTTGTCCGCCGGCGCGTACCTCGGCCGAGGGCACGTAGCTCAGCTCGGATAGAGCGTTCGGCTTCTAACCGAACGGTCGGGGGTTCAAATCCCTCCGTGCCCGTGACTGTAGGTTTTTGCGATGGAGAAAACTCAGATCGTGTCGCCCCGGAGAGGACGGAATTCTGGGTCGCGTGCTGCGGCTGCCCGGGTGTATGCGTGAGGGTGGGAGGGCGTCAGGTCATCAGTTCGGCAACTTCGTCGAAGTCGCTGCGGCAGAACGGACAACGGTAGTTGGTCTCGAAGCCCGTGGTCTGTGCGACGGTACGCGTTTCGAGTTCGTGCATGGCGATGCCGCGTTCGCACTCCGGGCAGTCGAGCTGAGGCATGTGGTACCACACACCTGCCAAACACTTAAAACGTGGTATGAAAGTTCGTACCACACTCTCGACGTACGGGAGTTCGATGACGAACGGCCAAAAGCGAGTACGACCCCTCGACGGCGAGCGTTGAAGTACGATGGCGCGGCCAGCGGGCGGTGTGACGTAACGACAGTCGGCCGGGGGACGAGACGGGAGCGCGGCGCACCTCGGTCGACCGAACTGCCGCCTGTCAGCCCCATTCGGAGAGCGACGTGCTCGCGTTAGCCGTCGAACCCGTCTTCGAAGCGGAAGGTGCCGTCGCGCTGCACGACTTCTCCATCGACCTCGATAACGGAGTCCTCGCTCATGTCCACAATCATGTCCACGTGCGTCGCCGACTCGTTGGGTTCGCGGTCGTCGGGAACGCAGGCGTCGTACGCCATGCCGACGGCGAGGTGGACGGTGTCGCCCATCTTCTCGTCGAACAGCATGTTGTACGTGAACTGGTCGATATCTCGATTCATCCCGATACCGAGCTCACCGAGGTGGCGCGCGCCCTCGTCCGTCTCCAGAACGCTCGTGAGCACGTCGCGGTTCTTCCCGGCGTCGTGCTGGACGACGCGGCCGTCCTCGAATTCGAGGTAGGCGTCCTCTATCTCCCGGCTCTGATGGTAGAGCGGGAGGTCGAACCGAACAGTCCCCTCGACGCTGTCGGGAACGGGCGCGGTGAACACCTCGCCGCCGGGGAGGTTGTGTTCGCCGTGGTCGTTCAGCGTCTTCATCCCGGAGACGCTCATCGTGAGGTCCGTCTCGTCCCCCGAGCGGATACGCACCTCGTCCGCCGGGTCGAGAATCTCGACCATCTGCGACTGATGTTCGCGCTGGGCCTCCCAGTCCTTGTTGACGGCGTTCCACACGAACTCCTCGTACTCGCCGGTGCTCATGCCGGCGAGCTGTGCGTCCGCCGGCGTCGGATACTGCGTGAGACACCACTGGGTCGAGAGGAGTTCGGTGCGCGCGGGCTGAATCGCGCGCTGATAGGCGGCGTTCTGTTCGTCGTCCACGTCGGCGCGCTCGGCGACGTTATCGTGTCCGCGGATGCGGATGGTCGCGTCGGTTTCCTCGAAGAGCGCCTGGAGGTGGTCGGGGTTCTCGAACTCGTCGGCCTCCCGGAGATACGCGCGAGCGGCGCGATCCGCGCCGAGGCTCGTGTCGCCGCCGTACAGCATGACGGGGGTCGCGCCCTCCTCGGCGAGTCGTTCGTAGACGGCGACGGCGAGGTCTTCCGCCACCGGCGGCGCGGTGACGGCGACCCGGTCGCCGTTCTCGATGCCGGTGGAGTGCGAGACGATGACGTCGGCGTGGTCGCGGATACGGGGATCCATACCGGAACCTGGCGGGGGACGCGAAAACCGCTTTCGGAGTGCCGGAACCGCGAGCGTTTTCCTCCTCGGCGGGCGAGTCGAGGGTATGCTCGATTTCCGGAGCGACACCGTCACGCGACCGACCGAGGAGATGCGGGAGGCCGCGCAGACGGCGGACGTTGGCGACGACGTCTACCGCGAGGACCCGACCGTGAACGAACTCGAAGCCGAGGCCGCTGCGCGCGTGGGGATGGAGGCCGCGATGTTCGTCCCGTCGGGGACGATGGGGAACCAGGTCGCGGCGCGCGTCCACACCGAACGCGGCCAGGAGGCGCTCGTGGAGGAGACGAGTCACGTCTACAAGTACGAACTCGGCGGGTTCGCGCAGCACTCCGAACTCCAGGTGCGGACGTTCGACGGCGGCGAGAACGGCGCGCCGACGCCCGCCCAGGTCGAAGCGGGCTACGTGGCGGAGGAACTCCACCGACCGGGCACGGGCCTGCTCTGCCTCGAAAACACGCACAACGTGAAGGGCGGCGTCGCCGTCGACCCGGACGCCATCGGCGCGGCGGCGGCTGCGGCGCGCGACCACGGCGTCCCCGTCCACCTCGACGGCGCGCGGTTGTTCAACGCCGCCGTCTCTCTCGACGTGCCCGCGAGCGACATCACCGAACACGTGGACTCCGTGATGTTCTGCCTCTCGAAGGGACTCGGCGCGCCCGTCGGGTCGATTCTCGCGGGTGACGCGGCGTTCATCGAGCGAGCGCGCCGCGTCCGAAAGCTGTTCGGCGGCGGGATGCGGCAGGCCGGCATGGTCGCCGCGCCGGGACTGGTCGCGCTGGAGAACGTCTCCCGACTCGCCACCGACCACGAGAACGCGGCGGCGCTCGCGGCCGGTCTCGACGCCATCGACGGCCTGCGCGCGTCCGCGCCGGACACAAACATCGTGCTCGTCGACACCGCGGACGCGGGTCTCACCGCGAGCGAACTCGTGGAGCGCTGCGAGCGCGAGGACGTGCGTGCGTCGGTGTTCGGCGAGTATACTGTTCGGTTCTGCACGCACCAGAACGTGGATTCGACGGACGTGACGACCGCTATCGAGACGGTCACAGACGCGGTTTAGTCCTTCCCATCGTGGAAGCCGTCCCGGAACCCGGACACCGTCCGGATGAGGAAGCGATAGACGTAGAGGACGAACGCGACGAAAATCGCGGCAATCGCGTAGAACACCGGGTCGTCGGGGAGCACACGTGAGAGGTGCCCGTAGTCGCGTATAGGGTTTTCGCCGAGTAACGCTAAAGCCGGAGGACGCTCAAGGAGGGGGTATGTCCCTCTTGCCCTCCCAGAAGCCGGACGCGCCCGACGGGGACCCGCGCGTCATCGGTGTGGACTCGGACGACGCCGACCAGGTGTTGTCCGCGCTCTCCGCCGGCACCGCTCGCACGATGCTCACCGCGCTCCACGAGGAACCGGCGACCGCGTCCGAACTCGCGGACGAGGTGGATACGAGCCTCCAGAACGCCCAGTACCATCTCGGGAAGCTCCGGGACGCCGACCTCGTGGAGGTCGCGGGCACCTCGTACTCGGAGAAGGGCCGCGAGATGACGGTGTACGCGCCGACGGACGCGCCGCTCGTGTTGTTCGCGGGCGACGAGAACACGGGGAGTACGGTGCGGTCGATGCTCGGCGGCCTCCTCGGCGCGGTCGCCCTGCTCGGTGTCGCGTCCCTGCTCGTGCAGTTCCTTGCTGAACGCGTCCTCGCGCCGAGCGGGAGCGGTGGCGGGGTCTCGACCGCGAGCACGGAGACGGCGTCGAACGCGGCGGCGGCCGTGCCGCCGGGCGTCCTGTTCTTCCTCGGCGGCCTCCTCGTGCTCTGCCTCGCCGTGGGATACCGGTACTGGAGATAACTCAAACGGCCGTTTGAGTCTTCACGAACTACTTGATGTATCCGATGGTAGAGACAGGTACAGGCCGCTCCCCCGTGGCCTGACCGCGTCCTCGTGACGCACCCGCTACGTTCGGCCCTCCACCCCGAACGCCTCGACGACCGTTCCGTCCTGTCGCTTGATTTCTCCCGCCAGTCCGGTCTCCGTCGGTTCGAGTTCCGCGTGCGTCACCGGATGGCTCCGGGGTTCCGCGTGCGTCCCGGGATTGAGTAACACCAGGTCGCCCACGTCCGTGACGTTCGGGCGGTGCGTGTGTCCGGAAATCACGAGGTCGGCGCCGTGCTGGCGGCCGAACATCGCGAGACCGGTCTCGCCGCCGCGTTCGGTGTGCGTCAGCGCGACCCGGACGCCGTCGAGGTCGACGGTCCGAGCGCTGGGGAGGCGGTCGCGGACGCCCTGTGTGTCCGCGTTCCCGTGCACGGCGTGCAGGCGGTTCGCGGCGTCGTGGAACGCGTCGAGCGCCGATTCGGTCGTGAAGTCGCCCGCGTGCAGGACGGCCTCGGCGGCGTCGACGGCGTCGCGGGTGCGTCCGGCGAGTTCGTGACCCGTCTCGCTGTGCGTGTCGGAGACGACGGTAATCATGCCGGGGGGACCGCGACGGCGAGCAGGTAGAGAGCGGCACCGGTGACGGCCGCGCCGACGAGGGACTGAACGTGAATCCGGACGGCCTTCCGGCGGTCGGCGCGGCGCGCGGCGTCGTCAACGACCTCGTGACGGTCGTTCGCGCTGTCGCTCACGTCGTAGATACCGGCGGTCGCGAATCCCGCGCAGAACCGCTGTGCGCCCTGAAGTACGCCTTCGAACCCCGCGAACAGGGGGACGACGGCGGCGAGCATCCAGACGGCGGGGAACGAGAACGCGTACACCGCGACGGCCACGGCGGCGGCCACGGCGAACCCCGCAACGCCGAACGCGTACCGCTTTCGTTGCTCTCCCGCGCCGATGTTACACACGCCTGGCTGGTACTCCGTCATACGTCCGGGAAGGGCGGCGACCACCGAAACGGTTCCGGCGGGCGCTTTTTTCACGCCACGGGGAGAAGCCACCGGTAATGGCGTCAAGCAAGTCTGTGGTTCTCGCGGCGTTGTTCGCGAACGCCGCCATCGCGGTCCTGAAGTTCATCGGGTTCACACTCACCGGGAGTCCGGCGATGCTCTCGGAGACGTACCACTCTATCTCCGATACGGGCAACCAGATATTCCTCCTCATCGGCCTGCGGTACGGCGGGAAGAAAGCCACCCGCGCCCATCCGTTCGGGTACGGGAAGGCGCAGTTCTTCTACGCGTTCCTCGTGAGCGTCCTCCTGTTCGGCATCGCCGGCTGGGAGAGCTTCAACCACGGCTACCACGCGCTCACCAGCCACACGTCCGCCGCACCGGCGGGAGATGTCACGCTGCTCTCCCAGACGTTCCCCGCCGTCTGGGTGAACTACGGCGTCCTCCTCGGCGGCATCGGATTCGAGTCGTACGCGCTCCGACAGGCGATTCTCGGGATGCGGGCGGACATCCGCCGGCACGACTGGAGCGGGTTCCGTGAGGCGTTCCGGAAGACCTCGAACGTCACGACGCTCACCGCGTTCACCGAGGACCTCATCGCCGTCACCGGCCTCGTGCTCGCGCTCGTCGGCGTCTTCCTGAGCGACACGACCGGCGACCCGGTCTACGACGCCGCCGCCGCGCTCCTCATCGGCGTGCTCCTGATGGGGTTCGCGGTCGCGCTCGCCTGGGAGAACAAGCGCCTCCTGGTCGGCGAGAGCCTGCAGAAAGAAGAGGAAGACGACCTGCGCGCCATCATCGCCGACTGGGAGGGCGTCGAGGAAATCGAGGACCTCCGCACCGTGTTCTTCGGCCCGAACCGCGTGCTGGTGACCGCTGACGTGGTGTTCGACTCCTCGTGGGACACCGAACGCATCGACGACACCATCACCGCCATCGAGGACGAACTCCAGGCCACGAACAGCGACGTGCGGAAGGTCTACATCGAACCCGAGGTGTAGCGGAACCCCGAGTTTAAGCCGTTTCGCGGTCAATACGTTCCCAACGTGGCTTCGAGCAACGCGGACTACCTCCGGTTCTTCCCGAAACCGTCGCCGTACGACAATCAGTCGGCGGCGATGGCGCGGATTCGGGAGTCCTTGGAGGACGGCCGGAACGTCCTGTTCGAGGGGGCGTGCGGAACGGGGAAGACGCTGGCGTCGCTCGCGCCGGCGCTGTCGTACGCGCGGGAGACGGACAAGACGGTCGTCATCACGACGAACGTCCACCAGCAGATGCGGCAGTTCGTCCGTGAGGCCCGAGAGATTCACGCGGAGGAACCCATCCGGGGCATCGTGTTCAAGGGGAAGGGCGAGATGTGCCACATCGACGTGGGGTACGAGGAGTGTCAGGTGCTCCGGGACAACACCCACGAGGTCGTGGACGCGGAGCGCGACAGGGAGCAGTTAGTGGAGCGCCAGCAGGAGTTGTTGGACGCGGCGAACGAGGGCGAGTCGGGGGCGGCGGACGCGCGGCAGGCCGTGATGGACGAACTCGAATCCGTGGAGGCCGAACTGGAGGAGTTGGAAGAGAAGAACACCTGTGAGCACTACTACGAGAACCTCACGGCGGACACGGACGACTTCTACGCGTGGCTGTACGACGACGTCCGAACTCCCGAGGATATCTACGAGTACGCGGCGATGGAGGGGCTCTGCGGGTACGAACTCCTCAAGGACGGCATCGAGGGCGTGGACCTCGCGGTGTGTAACTACCACCACCTGCTCGACCCCGGCATCCGCGCGCAGTTCTTCCGCTGGCTCGGCCGCGACCCCGAGGACGTGGTGGTGGTGTTCGACGAGGCGCACAACGTCGAGGGCGCAGCGCGCGACCACGCCTCAGAGACGCTCACCGAGAACACGCTCGACGAAGCGGTTTCGGAGTTAGAGGAGTCGAGCGACGCGCGGGCGGACGCGGCGCTGAACGTCGTCGAGGCGTTCCGGGACGCGCTCGTGGAGACCTACGAGGACTCCTTCGGGTACGGGGACGCGGAGCGCGTCGGGGAGAACTGGGAGGACGTGCCGGTCGCGAACGAGACCAAGCGCGACGACCTCACGCTCGCGTTCCTGGAGCACTACGAGGGGCGCGGCATCAGCACGGACGTGGACGACGCGTTCGCGCTCGGCGAACACCTCGACGACGAGTACGAGGACGCGTACCGGAACGGGGACGCGACCACCCGGCAGGACTGTCAGACCCTGCAGTGCGCGCGGTTCGTGGACGCCTACCTGACGAAGGGCACGGAACTCGGCCAGTATCCCACCGTCTCCGTTCGCCGGGATTCGGGCACCGGGAACATCTACGGTCGCGCGGAACTCTACACGTGCATCCCCCGGGACGTCACCACCGAGCTGTTCGAGGACGTGCACGCGAGCGTGCTGATGAGCGCGACGCTGCGGCCGTTCGACGTGACCGCGGACGTGCTCGGACTGGAGGACCCGGAGACGATGGCGTACGGCCTCCAGTTCCCGGAGGACCGCCGGCGGACGTTCGCCGTGGACACGGAGCCGTTGTTTTCGAGCAACCGGGAGGACCCGGCGGTGCAGCGGGAGTACGCGGACGCGCTCCGGGACTTCGTGGAGTTCTCCGCGGGGAACACGCTCCTGTTCTTCCCGAGTTACTCGGAGGCTGAGCGCTATCACGACCTGCTCGCGGACGCGGACGCCGCGCGCTACCTGGACGAACCGGGCGTGAGCGCGCAGGACCTCCGGGAGGAGTTCGTGGCGGACGACGACGCCGTGCTGTTCACGAGCCTCTGGGGGACGCTCGCGGAGGGCGTGTCCTTCGACGGCGACGACGCGCGCTCGGTGGGCGTGGTGGGCGTGCCGTACCCGCATCTGGACGAGCGGGCGCAGGCGGTGCAGGACGCGTACGGCGAGGCGTTCAAGGACACGGGCCGTCAGCGCCGCGGCGAGGACCCGGGCTGGCGGTACGCCGTCGAGATTCCGACGGTTCGGAAGACGCGGCAGGCGCTCGGGCGCGTCATCCGGTCGCCGGACGACTTCGGCGTTCGCGCGCTCTTTGACCGTCGGTACACGAAGGAGTCGCGGACGGCGATGCGGAAGTACAGCGTGAACAACGCGTTTCCGCCGGAGGAGCGCGCGGAACTCATCGACATCGCTCCTGAGAAACTGAAGTTCGCGACTCTGAACTTCTACGGCGACATGGACGCCTGGGACGGCAGTCCGCCGCGGCCCTAGGCGGGAAGGGAGAGCGTGCTGATTCGTTCGTGGTGGGTGGCGTCCCGGAACTCCAGTTCCTCGACGGTCCACGTCACGGAGTCGACGTCGGCGGCGAGCACGTCGTCGAGCGCCGATTGGGCGCGGAACCCGGAGAGGTCGCGGGCGAGCGTGACGTGCGGCGTGTAGTCGTCGCCCTCCATCCCCGGGACGGGGTCGAAGGCGTCACAGAGTCGTCGGTGGATCTCGTGGAGGCCGGGGCTCTCGACGGCGAGGTAGACGACGGGGCTCGTGCCGCTCGGCGGGTCGCGGAACGCGTCGATTCCGGAGATTCGGCACTCGAAACTCGGCGCGCCGCGGAGGGCGTCACGGACGCGGCGCTCGTTCTCGCGGTACGTGCGGCGGTTCTCAGCGGGGAGGCGTTTCGCGACGAGCGAGCGCGTGCGGCGCTCTCGGACGCGGTCGAACGGCGTGAGGAGCGGGCGGAGGTCGTCCACGACCGCGTGGACGGGGTCGGGGACGGGGACGTTCACGCTGTACACGCGAGAGAACAGGGACTGCGGAGGTTTGCTGTTGTCGGCTCAGATGCGGTCGAGGAGCCAGAGGACGATGATGGCGGCGATGAGCAGGCCGACGATGGGGCCGGCGATGGCCGCGAGCGTGCCGACGATTTCGCCGACGATTTCGAGGGCGAGCCAGACGACGACGAGCACGAGCACGATCTTGAGGAGGTCCTCCACCTCCAGTTCGCCACGGTTGCGCATAGCCGGCGGTTCGCGGTCGCCCCTGATAACGTATGCGGCGCGTGCCGCGATGACGAAACCCATTAATACGAGGGCGAGTGTAAGAACGGGTACGATGATGACGGCTCCCGCCAACGCGCGTTCGCGTCCGGTGAGTGAGTCGTCCGCCGCTTTCCTCGCGCGACGACGACGACCGGGGTCTCCTGACCCCAACTAGTTACTCCCCCACGTCGGTTGGTCGTTCGCGCGCTCACTAACTTCGGAATCCAACGATAATGTCAGGAAAAGCGGCGCTCGCCTTCTCGGGCGGGCTCGATACGACGGTCTGTGTACCGCTGCTAAAGGAAGAGTACGGTTACGACGAGGTCATCGGCGTCACGGTCGACGTCGGCCAACCCGAGTCGGAGTTCGCCGAGGCCGAGGAGACGGCCGAGGCGCTCGACTTGGAGCACTTCGTCGTCGACGCGAAGGACGACTTTGCCTCGCTGTGTATGGACGCAGTGCAGGCGAACGCCGACTACCAGGGCTACCCGCTCGGGACGGCGCTCGCGCGGCCGGTCATCGCGAAAGCCATCCTCGAAGTCGCGGAAGAGGAGGGCTGTGCGGCGGTCGCGCACGGCTGTACCGGAAAAGGAAACGACCAGCTCCGCTTCGAGGCGGTGTGGCGGAGCTCCGACCTCGAGGTCGTCGCGCCGGTCCGTGAGATGGGACTCACTCGCGAGTGGGAGGTCGACTACGCGGCCGAGAAGAACCTGCCCGTCGAGGGCGGGAACGCGGGCGTGTGGAGTATCGACTCGAACCTCTGGAGTCGCAGCATCGAGGGCGGCCAGCTGGAGGACCCGGGGTACGTGCCGCCGACGGACATCTACGAGTGGACGGACGACCCCGGTGAGGAAACCGAGCTCGTCGAAATCGAGTTCGAGGCGGGCGTGCCGGTCGCGGTGAACGGCGAGGAACTCCCGCAGGTGCAGCTCATCCAGTACTTGAACGACCTCGCGGGCGGGTACGGCGTCGGCCGTACGGACATGATGGAGGACCGCATGCTCGGGCTGAAGGTCCGCGAGAACTACGAGCATCCGGCGGCGACGACGCTCCTGAACGCGCACGAGGCCCTTGAGGGTCTCGTGTTGACGAAGGAGGAGCGCGACTTCAAGCAGGAAGTCGACGCGCAGTGGTCGCAGAAGGCCTACGAGGGCCTTGTCGACGCGCCGCTCGTCGACGCCCTGGAGGGCTTCATCTCGACGACGCAGGAGCGCGTCACCGGAACGGTGACCATCAAGTTCGAGGGCGGGCAGGCGCGTCCGGTCGCGCGCGACAGCGAGTACGCGGTGTACTCGGAGTCCGCGGCGTCGTTCAACACGGAAACCGTGGACGGCATCGAGCAGGCGGACGCCACCGGGGTCGCGAAGTACCACGGGTTCCAGTCCCGTCTCGCGAACAAGTCGAAGCCGACGCTCACGACGGACGGGGGCGACGACGAATGAGCGACGGAGAGGACTCGACAGCGGTTCGCCGGGAGCGCTTTAGCGGCGGCCCCGCCCGCGAGTTCCTCTCCTCGATGGGCGCCGATTCCCGTATTTTCGCCGCGGACCTCGCGGTGGACCGCGCGCACGTCGTGATGCTCGCCGAGCAGGGAGTCATCGAGGAGTCGGCGGCCGCGACGATTCTGGGCGCGCTCGACGACGTGGAGTCGGCGGGGTTCGACGCCCTCCCGGACGGCGAGGACGTGCACGAGGCCATCGAAACCGCCGTCATCGACCGCGTCGGGCCAGTCGGCGGGAAGATGCACACGGCGCGCTCGCGGAACGACGAGGTCGCGACCTGCATCCGCCACCGGTTCCGCGACGACCTGTTGGACGCCGTGGAGACCACTATCGCGTTCCGGGAGGCGCTCCTGGAGACCGCCGCGGAGCACGCGGACACGGTGATGCCGGGGTACACGCACCTCCAGCCGGCGCAGCCGGTGACGGTCGCGCACTTCCTGCTCTCCTACGAGTCCGCGGTCGCGCGTGACACCGAACGTCTCCTCGACGCCTACTCGCGGACGAACCGGAGTCCGCTGGGCGCGGCGGCGTTCGGCGGCACGCCGTTCGACATCGACCGCGAGCGCACCGCCGACCTCCTCGGATTCGATTCCGTCGTCGAGAACAGCATGGACGCGTCCTCGACCCGGGACTTCCTCGTGGAGGGCGTGTCCGCGCTCGCGGCGCTCGCGACGACGGTCTCGGGGCTGGCGGAGGACCTCGTGGTGTTCTCGAACAAGGGCCTCCTCGACCTCGCGGACGACTACTCCTCGACGTCCTCCATCATGCCGCAGAAGAAGAACCCGGACACGCTCGAACTCGTCCGCGCGACCGCGGGCGACGCGGCGGGCGCGCTCCAGGGGCTGCTCACGACGCTGAAGGGACTTCCGAGAGCGTACAACCGCGACCTTCAGTCCGCGACGGGCTACGGCTGGACGGCCGTGGACGAAGTCAGCGAGGCCGTGGAGGTGGCCGCGGGTGCGGTCGCCACGGCGGAGTGGCCGGTGGCCGCGCTCGCGGACGCCGCGGGCGAAGGGTTCTCGACCGCGACGGGCGTCGCGGACACGCTCGCGATGGCGGGCCTCCCGTTCCGCACCGCGCACGAAATCGTCGCCGAGGCCGGGACGGGCGACCTCGCCGCGCTCGACGATGCGGCGCGCGCGGTGACGGGCGAACCGCTCGCGGACCTCGCGGACATCGAGGCCGTGGAAGCGGCGTTGGACCCGGCGGCGAGCGTGGCGATGCGCGATTCCTTCGGCGGTCCCGCGCCGGACGCCGTCGCGGGCGCGCTCGACCGCGCGGCGGAGTCGGTCGCCGCGGACGTGGACGCCGTGGACGCGCGCCGGAACGCGCTCGCGGACGCCGACGACGCGCTCGCGGCGGAGGTGGCGGCCTATGAGTGACCACGCGGCCGCCGGACTGCTGCGACGACCGCGACCCCCGCTCGGGGGACTTTATAACTACAGCACCGGCTTCGGCTCTCGGTTTCGTTCGGATTTTTCGGGCGTTTTGCCCGGGTAGCGACCCGCACACGTTTTGTTAATTTTTCTGACAGGTTCGACGTGTTTAAGTGAGTGTAGTCGGTACTCGTGAGTGTATGACAGACTGTGTCGAGTGCGGGGCGGAAGTCTCCCTGCACGAGGACCTCGAAGTCGGAGAGATCGTCGACTGTGACACCTGCGGCCAGGAACTCGAAGTCGTCGACACCGAGCCTCCCGTCCTCGACCGGGCTCCCGAGCTCGACGAGGACTGGGGGGAGTAGCGTGAACATCGGCATCCTCTACTCGCGGATACGGAAGGACGAGAAGCTCCTCCTCTCCGAACTCCGCGAGCGCGGCCACACCGTCGAGAAGCTCGACGTTCGCAAGCTCGAGTTCGGCGTCGGCGACCCCCCCGAGGGCGTCGCGGACCTCGACATCGTGCTCGACCGGTGTCTCGCCACCAGCCGCAGCCGGTACGCCACCCAGTTCGTCGACAGCTACGGCGTTCCGGTCGTGAACTCGCCGGACACCGCCGACCTCTGCGCGGACAAGGCGAAGACGAGCATCGCGCTCGACGACGCGGGCGTCCCGACGCCGGAGACGACCGTGGCGTTCGACACGGACAGCGCGCTCTCCGCCATCGAGGAGTTCGGGTATCCCTGCGTCGTCAAGCCCGTCGTCGGGTCGTGGGGTCGCCTGATGGCGAAACTCGAATCCCGGAGCGCCGCCGAAGCCGTGCTCGAACACAAGGCCACGCTCGGCCACTACGAGCACAAGGTGTTCTACGTTCAGGAGTACGTGGAGAAACCCGGCCGCGACATCCGCGTCGTCGCGCTGGACGGCGAGCCGGTCGCCGCGATGACGCGCTCGGCCGACCACTGGCTCACCAACGCCGCGAAGGGCGCGAAGACCAAGGAGTTCGAGCTCACGCCCGAGGTCGAATCCCTCGTCGAACGCGCGAGCGACGCGGTCGGCGGCGGCCTCCTAGGTGTGGACCTGATGGAGACCAACGCGGCGCGGAGCGCCGCGGAACAGTCGAGCGGCGACGAGCCGCGAGACCCCTCGTACACCGTGCACGAGGTGAACCACACGGTCGAGTTCAAGGCGCTGAACGACTGCGTCGACATCGACGTGCCCGCGGCCGTGGTTGACTGGCTGGAGGCGAAAGCCGAGACGGGGGTGCCGGCATGAAGGTCGGCGTCGTCGGTGCGTCGGGGTTCACGGGCGGCGAGCTCTGCCGGCTCGTCGATTCGCATCCCGAGTTCGAACTCACGACCGCGACGAGCCGCGAGTACGCGAACAAGACGCTGGGGAGCGTCCATCCAAACCTCCGCGGACTCGACCTCCGCTTCTCGCATCCGGACGACCTCGACTCGCTAGACGTGCTGTTCGTCGCCGCGCCGCACGGTGTGACGATGGAGCACGTCGAGGAGTACCGCGACCTCGCCGACCTCGTGGTCGACCTCTCGGCGGATTTCCGCCTCGATTCCGAAGACCAGTACGATGAGTGGTACGACGGCCACAGCGCGCCCGAACACATCGCGGACGGCGTGTACGCGCTCCCCGAACTCCACCGCGAGGACTTGCCGGGCGCGGAGTTGGTGGCGTCGGGCGGCTGTAACGCGACCGCGACGATTCTGGGACTGAAACCGCTCGCTGACGCGGGCATCCTCGACGGCGCGGACGTGACCGTCGACGTGAAAGTCGGCTCGTCGGAGGGCGGTGCGGGCGGCGGCGCGGCGTCCTCGCATCCCGAGCGTTCGGGCGTCGTGCGGCCGTACGCGCCGACCGGCCACCGCCACGAGGCCGAAATCGAACAGGAACTCGGCGTCCAAGTCGGGTTCACCGCGCACGCGGTGGACATGACGCGCGGCGCGGCCGCGACCTGCCACGTCTACCCCGAGGACCTCCCCGGAACGGGCGACCTCTGGCAGGCGTTCCGCGAGTGCTACGAGGACGAACCGTTCGTCCGCCTCGTCGCCGGAAGTGGTGGCGTCTACCGCTATCCCGAACCGAAGGCGGTGGCCGGCACGAACTACGCCGACATCGGGTTCGAACTCGACGAGCGCAACGGCCGCGTCGTCGTGTTCTCCGCCATCGACAACATGATGAAAGGCTCGGCGGGACAGGCCGTGCACGCGGCGAACGTCGCGCTCGGCATCGACGAGACATCGGGCCTGGAGTTCGACGGACTCCATCCCGTGGGGGCGCCATGACGTTAGTCGTCAAAATCGGCGGCGCGCGCGCCGTGAACCCGGCGGGCGCGCTGACGGACATCGCGCACCTCGTGTTGAACGACGAGGACGTGGTGGTCGTGCACGGCGGGTCGACCGCGGTGGACGACCTGCTCGACGACCTCGACATCGAACCGGACTACGTGGAATCCCCCTCGGGGATGACGGGTCGGTTCACGGACGCGGAGACGATGGACGCGTTCACGATGGCGATGGCTGGCGTGAACACCGACCTAGTCGCCGCACTCCAGGACACCGGCGTGCCCGCGGTGGGCGTGTCGGGCGTGGACGGCGCACTTCTCACCGGCCCGCGGAAGTCGATGGTGAAGGTCGTGGAGGACGGGAAGAAGAAGATTCGCCGGGGCGACCACTCCGGGAAGATAACGGACGTGAACACGGATTTGCTCGACACCTTGCTCGACGAGTACGTTCCGGTCGTTTCGCTCCCGATGCTCGCGGAGGCTGGCGTGCCGGTGAACGCGGACGCGGACCGCGCGGCGGCGGCGGTCGCTGGCGCGCTCGACGCCGACCTCGTGGTTCTCACGGACGTCGCGGGCGTGTACGCGGACCCGGACGACCCCGGGACGCTCGTGGACACCGTCGAGTCCCCTGAGGGTCTCGATGCGGTCGAGGAGTACGCGGAGGGGTTCATGTCGAAGAAGGTGCTCGCGGCGACGGAAGCGCTCGACGGGGGCGCGGCGTCCGTGACCATCGCGGACGCGAACGCGAACGACCCCATCGTCTCCGCGCTCTCCGGCCGCGGCACGCACTTCACGCCGGGCGCGCTCGGAGGTGAGACCGATGCCTGAGGCGTCGTTCGTCTTCGGCGAGAAACCCATCCGTATCGAGTCCGGCGACGGCGTCCACCTCCACGACGACGACGGGAACGCGTACCTCGACTTCGGCGCGAGTTACGCGTGTACACCGCTGGGGCACAGCCATCCCGCCGTCGTCGACGCCGTTCAGGAACAGGTCGCGGAGTTGACGTTCGTCCAGGGGTCGTATCCCGTGGACGCCCGCGACGGCCTCTACGAGCGCCTCGGCGCGCTCGGGCCGGGCGACTGCTCGAACGTCTGGCTCTGCAACTCGGGAACTGAAGCGAACGAGGCCGCGTTGAAGTTCGCGCGGCACGCCACCGGAAATTCAGAAATCGTCGCGGCGACCCGCGCGTTCCACGGGCGGACGATGGGGTCGCTCGCGGCGACGTGGAAGGACGAGTACAAGGAAGGGTTCGGGCCGCTCCCCGAGGGGTTCACGCACGTCCCGTACGGTGATTCGGAGGCGCTCGCCGAGGCGGTCACGGAGGACACCGCGGCGGTCATCCTCGAACCCGTGCAGGGCGAGGGCGGCATCAACCCCGCTCCGGACGGCTACCTCGAGGCCGCGCGTGACGCGACCGACGCGGCGGGCGCGGCGCTCGTGTTCGACGAGATTCAGACCGGGCTCGGCCGCACGGGAACGCTCTGGGCGTGCGAGGACGCGGGCGTCACGCCCGACATCCTCACCACGGCGAAGGGCCTGGGGAACGGCCTGCCCGTCGCCGCCACGCTCTGCGCGGACTGGATCGCCGAGGACGCCGGGTCGCACGGCTCGACGTTCTCCGGCGGCCCCGTGGTCTGCGCGGCCGCGAACGCCACGCTCGACGCCATCGTCGAGGAGGACTTGCCCGCGCACGCCGCCAGCCTGGGCGAGACGTTCAAGAACCGGCTGGGCGACATCGACGACCTCCGGGACGTGCGCGGCGAGGGCTTGCTCGTGGGTGTCGAGGTGAAACGCGGGGCGAACCGCGCGCTGCGCGACCTCGCGCTGAACCACGGCGTGCTCGCGCTCCCGACCGGACGGACGGTCGTGCGGTTCCTCCCGCCGCTCGTCGCGACTGAGGAGCACTGCACGACGGTTGCCGACGCGCTCGAATCGGTGGTCGGATGACCCGGAGCCTGCTCCGCGACCTCGTCGAGACGCCCTCGGTGTCCGGCGACGAAGCCGCGGCGGCCGCCGTGCTCGTCGACTTCTTCGAGTCCCACGACCGCGAGGTCCGGGTCGACGCGGTCGGAAACGTCCGCGCGCCCGCCGACGACTCCGTGCTCCTCACGTCCCACGTGGACACCGTCCCCGGCGACATCGAGGTGCGCGTCGAGGACGACACCCTCTACGGCCGGGGGAGCGTGGACGCGAAGGGACCGCTCGCGGCGATGGCGACCGCCGCCGTCGAAACCGGCGCGTCGTTCGTCGGCGTCGTCGGCGAGGAGCGCGACTCCCGGGGCGCGCGCCACCTCGTCGCGAACCGCGACGAACCGGACGCCGTGGTGAACGGCGAACCCTCCGGCTGGGACGCCGTGACGCTCGGCTACCGCGGCCTCCTTCCGGCGCGCTACGAGGTGGAGACGCCGACGGCGCACGGGTCGCTCCCGGAGCCGAACGCCATCGACCACGCGACCGCGTGGTGGGAGAACGTCCGGAGAGCGTTCGCGGAAGAGTCCGAGTCCGTGTTCGAGACGGTGACGCCGACGCCGCTCGACCTCACCGGCGGGACGAGCGGGGATGGCCTAAGCGTGGACGCCACGCTCACCGCGTCGTTCCGCCTGCCGCCGGAGACGAGCGCGGACGACGTGAAGGAAACGCTCGCGGGCCTCACCGAGCACGGGAGCGTCTCCTACGACCAGCACTACCAGCCGGTGATGGCGTCCGCACGTACGCCGGTCGCTGGCGCGCTCCGCGCCGCCATCCGCGAGGAGGGCGGGAGTCCGGGGCACGTCCGGAAGACCGGGACGAGCGACATGAACGTGTACGCCGCGGCCTGGGACTGCCCGATGGCGACCTATGGCCCCGGCGACTCCGAGTTGGACCACACGCCGAACGAACACCTCGATCTCGCCGAGTACGACCGGAGCGTCCGGGTGCTCTCGGCGACCGCAGACCGCCTATGCACTTCCTGACTATAGACGACCTCACGCCCACGGAGTTGGATAGCGTGCTCACCAGCGCCCGCGACCTGAAGGGCGACTACGACGGAACCCCGCTCGCCGATACGAGCCTCGCGATGCTGTTCGAGAAGGCGAGCACCCGAACCCGCGTGAGCTTCGAGGTCGGAATGACGAAGCTCGGCGGACACGCCGTCTTCCTCGGGAAGGACGACATCCAGCTCGGGCGCGGCGAACCCGTGCAGGACACCGCCCGGGCGCTCGCGTGCTACGCCGACGCCGTGATGGCGCGCGTGGACGACCACGAGACGCTCGAAACGCTCGCGTCCTACTCGGACATTCCGGTCGTGAACGGCCTCTCGGACGAATCCCATCCGGTGCAAACGCTCGCCGACCTCCTCACCGTCGAGGAAGTCGTGGGCGAGGACGCTTCCGTCGCCTGGGTCGGGGACGGGAACAACGTCGCCGCGTCGTTCGTCGTCGGCGCGGCGATGCGCGGCCACGACGTCTCCGTCGCCACGCCGGACGCGTACGCGCTCGACGGCGGCGTGTTCGACCGCGCGAGCGACTACCCCGGCACCGTCACCGCGACCGCCGACCCCGCGGAAGCGGTCGCCGACGCCGACATCGTCTACACGGACGTGTGGGTGAGCATGGGCGACGAGGACGAACGCGAGGAACGCCTCGACGCCCTCCAGCCCTACCAGGTGAACGAGGAGCTACTCGTGGGAACGAACGCGAAGGTGATGCACTGTCTGCCCGCGCACCGCGGCGAGGAAATCACCGAGAGCGTGCTGGAGAGCGAGCGAGCGGTCGTGTGGCGGCAGGCGGAGAACCGGATGCACGGCCAGAACGGCCTGCTCCTCGAACTGGTGTAGTTGCGCGAAGCGCCCCCTATTTGTGGCTCGGCCGCGCACGTCCGACAATGACCGACCTCAGTCTCGACGTGCCGACGCCGCCGGAAGCGGACGACGGCGTCTGGCTCGCGTGCATCGAGTGCGGGAACGCGGTCGCGCCGTTCGACGACGTCGTCTACCGATGCCCCGACTGCGACGGCCTGCTCGAAGCGCGCTACGACGACTATCCGGACTGGAGCGAGTTCGAGGGGCGTGGCGTCTGGCGGTACAGCGCCGCGCTCCCCTTCGAATCCGGCGTGAGCATCGAGGAGGGGGACACGCCGCTCTACACCGTCCCCGGCATCGAGGACGACCTCGGACTGGCCGACCTCCGCGTGAAGCACGAGGGCATGAACCCCACGGGGAGTTTCAAGGACCGCGGGATGACGGTCGGCGTGAAGGTCGCGGGCGAACTCGGCGTCGGGCGTCTCGCGTGTGCCTCCACCGGGAACACGTCCGCGGCGCTCGCGTGCTACGGCACCCGCGCGGGCAGTCAGGTGCTCGTGCTCCTGCCCGCGGGGAAGGTCGCGGCGGGGAAGGTCGCGCAGGCGAGCCTGCACGGCGCGAAGATCTGCGAGGTCGACGGGAACTTCGACGACTGCCTCGACGTGGTCGCCGAACTCGCGGACCGCGGCGAAGCCTACCTCCTGAACAGCCTCAATCCGTTCCGGCTGGAGGGCCAGAAGACCATCGGGCTCGAAATCCTCGAACAGTCGAAGGCGGCGACCGGCGAGTACCCGGACCGCATCGCGCTTCCGGTGGGGAACGCGGGGAACACCGCGGCATTGTACAAGTGCTTCCGCGAACTCGTCGCGGCGGGCGCGATGGACGACTCGGAGATGCCGAAGCTGACGGGCGTGCAGGCCGCGGGCGCGGCGCCGATGGTCGAAGCGGTGGAGAACGGCTGGGACGAAGTGCAGCCGTGGAGCGATGTGGAGACGCGCGCGACCGCCATCCGCATCGGGAACCCGGTGAACGCGCCGAAGGCGCTGCCCGGGATTCGCGCGACCGACGGCACCGCCGTCGCCGTGGACGACGACGAAATCACGGACGCACAGCGCGCGCTCGCCCGGGAGGGCGTCGGCGTCGAACCGGCGTCCGCGGCGTCGGTGGCGGGCGTGCGGAAACTCCGCGACGCGGGCGAAATCGACGCGGACGAACGCGTCGTCTGTCTCACGACCGGCCACCTGCTGAAGGACCCGGACGCCGCGGCCGCCGCCGGCTCCGAGCCGGTGCCGGTGCCGGCTGACGCGGACGGCGTGCTCGACGCGCTCTAGGCGGTATTCTTATTCCGGTGGGCGTCCGGTAGTCGCGTAGAGAGGGAGAGGGGGATGCAGGTATCGGCCGCAGTCTGGCTGTCGTCGCTGTCCGGAGCGGCCGCGCTGCTCGTCGCCGGCTACTCGTGGCGGCTCCGGTCCGCGCCGGGCGCGCGAGCGCTCACCGCGTTCCTCGTCGCGTCAGCGGTGTGGGCTCTCGGGAACGGGGCGCAGGCCGCGGCGACGACGCTTCCCGGGAAGCTTCTGGCGGTGGACGTCCAGTACGTCGGCATCGCGGTCGCCCCGGTCGCGTGGCTGGTGTTCGCCGCGCAGTACGCCGACCGCGACGACTGGCTCACCCGTCGGACGGTCGCGCTCCTCTGCGTCGTTCCGGTCGTGACACTCGCGCTCGCGTGGACGAACGGGATGCACGGGTTCCTGCGGACGAGCGCCACCCTCGAACAGGCGGGCGGCGTCGCGACGCTCGTCCGCGAGTTCGGGCCGTGGTTCTGGGTGGCGTGGGCGTACTTCGGGGTGACGAACACGCTCGGGACGGCGCTGCTGCTCGGCGCGCTCGTCCGGTCGCCGCCCGCGGTCCGCGGACAGGTCGTCGCGGTTCTCGTCGGCGTGAGCGTGCCCGCGGTCGCGCAGGTCGCGTACTTCTCGGGCGAGAGTCCGTTCGAGCCCGAGGCGTTCGTCGGCCTCACCGCGGTCGCGTTCGGGTACGCGCTCTCCCGGCACGCGTTCCTCGACGTGGTGCCGGTCGCGCGGGACACGCTCGTGGAGGAACTGGACGACGGCGTGCTCGTCGTGGACGCCGCCGGGCGCGTCGCGGACGCGAACAGCGCGGCCGAACGGTTGCTTGACGCGTCGGACGTGGTCGGCGCGCACGTCGACGCCGTGCTCCCTGAACGGGTTCGCCAGGCCGGCGAGGAGACGGCGGTTTCGGTGACAGACGCGGACGGCCGCGAGCGCTGGGTGACGGTCACGGAGCGCGCGCTCGACAACGACGGCGCGCTCGTCCGACTGCGGGACATGACGGAGCTCGAACGCAAGCGCCGCGAGCTCGCGCGGGAGAACAACCGCCTGAACCGGGTGGCGGACACCATCAGTCACGACGTGCGGAGTCCGCTGACGGTGGCGATGGGGTCGCTCGAACTCGCGAGGGAGACCGGGAGCGCGGCGGACTTCGAGCGCGCCGAGCGCGCGCTGGACCGCGTCGAACGCGTCGTCGATAGCACGGTTCGAGCCGCGCGAACCGACCTCGGCGTGCCGGAGCGCGAGCGCGTCGACGTCGAGACGGTCGCGGCGGCCGCGTGGGAGACAGCCGAGACCGGGGACGCGTCGCTCGTCGTCGAGTCCACGGGGACGGTGCTCGCGGACCGCTCGCAGTTCCGGAGTCTGCTGGAGAACCTCTTTCGGAACGCGGTCGCACACGGCGACGCGGACACCGTCACGGTCCGCGCGACCGAGTCGGGGTTCGTCGTGTCGGACGACGGGTCGGGAATTCCCGAGAGCGAGCGCGAGACCGTGTTCGAGACGGGGTACACGACGAACGACGGCGGAACCGGGCTCGGCCTCTCCATCGTACAGGCCATCGTGGACGCGCACGACTGGACGGTCGCGCTGGACAACGCCGACACCGGCGGTGCGCGATTCACGTTCGAGACCGACACGGAGCGGACGGAGAACAGACCGGGGAGCAGCGGGGAGCGTGCGGAACGCGCTGAAGGCGCTTAGTCGCCGTTCAGGTCGATCTCTTGGACGTTGATGATGCGGTCGTCGGCTTCGAGGTCGGCGCGCACGTTCTCGGGGACGGGGTTGTCGAGGTTGTAGACGGTGAGCGCTTCGCCGCCGATGGTTTCGCGGGCGTTGAACATGCCGGCGATGTTGATGTCGCTCTCGCCGAGCACGGTACCGATGAGGCCGATGACGCCGGGTTCGTCTCGGTTGCGCGCGACGAGCATCGTGCCGTGGGGGATGGCGTCGACGCGGTAGCCGTCGATGGAGACGAGGCGGGGTTCGTTGCCGGTGAAGAGGGTGCCGGAGACGGAGAGTTCGCGGTCGTCGACGCCGACGGTGACGGTGAGGAGGCTCTGGAAGTCCTCGGTCGTGTGCGTCTTGGATTCGGTCACGTCGATGCCGCGTTCCTCAGCGACTCGGGGGGCGTTGACGGCGTTCACGTTCCACTCCAGCGGCTCGAAGACGCCCTTCTGCGCGCTCGCGGTGACGAGGTCGAGGTCCTCGTCGGCGATGTCGCCGGCGTACGTCACTTCGATGCTGTCGATGCGCTCGCCGAACAGCTGAGCGGCGACCTTTCCGGCGGTCTCGGCGAGGTCGATGTAGGGCTCGATGCGCTCGTACGCGGTCTCGTCGACGCTCGGCGCGTTCAGCGCGTTCAGCACTGGCTGATCGGCGAGCGCGGCGACGACCTGGTCGGCGGTGGTGGTGGCGACGTGTTCCTGCGCCGCTTCGGTCGACGCGCCGAGGTGGGGCGTTGTGATGATGTCCTCGACGTCGAGGAGCGGCGAGTTCTGGCTCAGGGGTTCGTCCTCGAACACGTCGAGCGCCGCGCCCTTGAGCACGCCGTCCTGAACGGCTTCGGCGAGCGCGGCCTCGTCCACGACGCCGCCACGCGCGACGTTCACGAGGTAGCCGCCCTCGACCTGGGCGAGTTCGTCCTCGCCGATGAGGTGGTGGGTTTCGTCCGTGAGCGGGACGTGGACGGTGACGAAGTCCGCGGCGTCAAGGCAGTCGTCGAGGTCGACGAGTTCGGCGCCGAGCTGGTTCGCGCGGTCCTCGCCGATGTAGGGGTCGTACGCGACGAGGTCCATGCCGACGCTGCCGAGGCGTTTCGCGACCTCCTGGCCGACGCGGCCCAGGCCGACGATGCCGAGCGTCTTGCCGTTGAGTTCGGTTCCCAGGAAGTCGCCTTTCGCCCATTCGCCGTCGGTGAGGCGGGCGTGGGCCTGCGGGATGGAGCGGGCGGTGGCGAACATCATGGCGACGGTGTGTTCGGCGGCGGCGCGGACGTTCCCCTCGGGGGCGTTGGCGACGATGACGCCGTGGTCGGTGGCGGCGTCGATGTCGATGTTGTCCACGCCGATGCCGGCGCGGCCGACGATTCGGAGGTCGGGCGCGTGTTCGAACACCTCGCGGGTGACTTTGGTTCCGGAGCGGACGATGAGGCCGTTCGCGTCGGCGACGGCGTCGAGGAGGGCGTCGCCCTCGATTTCGTAGGCTTCGACGACCTCGTGGCCGGCGTCGCGCAGTCGCTCCAGACCGGCGTCCGCGATGGGGTCCGTGACGAGTACCTTCATGTGGTGGTGGAGTCGGCCCATCCGCCTAAAGGTTTCTGCACGTGCATGAATTGTCACCGCCAAACACACCCAAGAATATGCACGTTTGTGGTGTTTTCGAGGGTTCGGTCGGCGGGGATACCCACGCCCGCGCTACAGCCAGAGGTCGAGGTCGGTCACGTCGTCGTGCTCGCGTTCCAGCGGCGTCTCGAACTCGCGGAGGGAGACCTCGCCCGCGAACACCGTCGCGCGGTCGAGGTGGCCGGCGAGCGCCTGCCCGGACTTCCGGGAGAGCACCGCGTGCGTGTGGGCGAACACGTCCCCGTCGAGCAGGGAGACGTTGCCGACGCACGCCGCGACCTCCAGCGGTTCGTCGAAGCGAGCGGGCTTGTACTCGAAGTCGTCCTGGTCGTAGTACCAGAGTTCCGCGTCCTGTACGGCGCCCATCGCGACGAACCAGCCGGCCTCGACGCCCTCGTCGCGGGCGAGGCTCTCAATCTCCTCGCGCCAGTCCGCGCCGTGTTCCATCCGAGCGAGGAATTCGCGCGTCGTGGTGACTTCGCGGTAGTCCATAGTCGAAGGGAAACCGGGAGTCGGGAAAAAGGTGGGTTATCGCCAGTCGGCGAGCGGTGCTGCGTCCCGTGCATCGATGGTTACCCACGCGTCGTCACGCGAGACGTCCGCGATGACGAGGCGCTCCGTCGGGCCATCGTCGTCTATCGAGGCCATCACATCAGCGCCGGAAGCCGGGACGGCAGTGGCAGAGGTTGCCATGACATATGGTACGTTGTACCAGTCCTATTTAACCCCGTCGTTCCGACAGTTGCCACGTCAACGGTTAACAATAGTCAACCAAAGAGCAGTAGAACCGATAATCTCCAACCATACCCCGCAGAAACCCCTAAATCAGCAACTTTATCATATTGGGGTGGCAAGTACTGCCCGGATGACAGACAATGACAACGTCAGCCGGCGTCGCTTCCTACAGGCGACCGGCGGCGCGGCAACAGCGGCCGCGCTCGCGGGCTGTTCCGGCAGCTCGGACACGACGACGGAGCAGACCACGACTTCCGGCACGACCGACGACGGCGACAGTGGGAGTTCGGAGAAGACGTACCGGCGGACGAACTCCACAATCACGACGCTCGACCCCGTCGCCTCGACCGACGAGGCGTCGGCGTATCTCATTCACCAGCTGTACGATACGCTCACCGTCTACCCGAACGCGTACACGACGGCGGAGACCTTCCTCGCGACGGGCTACGAACTCAACGACGACAGCACCGTCATCACGTTCGACCTCAAGGAGGACGTCACGTTCCACGACGGCGAGTCGTTCACCGCGTCCGACATGGTGTACTCGTGGGAGCGCCTCGCGGCCTCCGACAGCAGCCGCCGCGCCTCGTTCCTCCTGAACGTGCTCGGCGTCACGCACGAGACGAACGACGACGGTTCCTACGTCTCCGGTTCGCTCGGCGTCGAAGCCGTCGACCAGACCACGTTCAAGATCGAGCTCACCCAGCCGTTCTACGCGGCGCTCGAAATGATGGCGTACGACCCCTTCGCGGCCCAGAAGGAGGGCTACGTCGGCGACATCGACGGCTACGGTGGCGAGGTCAGCCAGTCCGAGTACGCGACCGAGAGCCCGATGGGGACCGGTCCGTTCACGCTCGATAAGTGGACGAAGGGTACCGAAGCGACCCTCGAACGCTACGACGACTTCCACGGCGAGACCGCGAAGGTCGCGGGCGTCCACTTCCAGATCGTCGAGAAGACGAACGCTCTCTACACGTACGCGACCAAGAACGTCAACGCAGACCACCCGAACGTTCCGTCCTCGAAGTACGACCCGAGCAAGATCACCATCGAGGGCACGGACGAGAACGGCCACCCCTACGGGACGTACGGTCCGCTCGTCAACGACCTGACCGCGGACTACTACCGCACGTCCGAACTCACGACGTACTACTACGCGTTCAACACGGACGAGGTCATCAAGCCCGCGCGGAAGGCGTTCGCGTACGCGTTCAGCGCGCGCCAGATGGTCAACACCGTGTTCGGCCGTCCGTACAAGCCCGCGTACTTCTTCCTGCCTCCGGGTCTCTACCCCGGCGGCGCGTCCGCCTACAACGAGGCGGCGCAGGACTACCCGTACGGATACGGTGAAAACCAGGCGGCGGAGACGATGCTCCAGAAGGCCCGCGAGGTCATGGAGGACGCCGGCTACAGCCAAGACAACAAGTACGAGTTCACCATGACCTCCTACCAGTCCCAGACGTGGTCGGAGGAGACGAAGCTCATGCGTGACAAGCTCGCGTCCTGCCACATCAAGATGAACTACGAGCAGGTTCCGTTCGCGACGCTCACCGAGCGCGGCCGCAACGGCAACCTCGAAGGCTACACGCTCGGCTGGGGTGCGGACTACCCCGGCGGCGACAACTTCCTCCAGCTCATGGCCCCGCAGTTCTCGCAGGTCGAGAAGGACAACGCGGTGTCCTACACGAACTGGGAGGGAACGCCGGCCGCGGAGCAGGCTCGCGAAGCCTGGAACACCATCACGAGCAACTACGGCCTAAGCGAGGACGCGCAGCAGGCGCGTGCTGAGGCCTACGTCGACATGGAGAAAGCGAACTGGGAGGACGCGGTGTTCATCAACTGCTTCCACGTGAATGCTGAGCACATGTCGTACCCCTGGGTCGACAAGCCTCGTGTCGGCCCGATGGGCACGGCCTCGACAAAGTTCAATCAGGTCTCCATCGGCGACCGCGGACAGTACGAGTAACAAAAGAAACACGACTGGTTTATTTATTTTCTGCGGGTAGCTTCGCATTTATCCAGACGATTGGGAAGTGAAAGCGACAGGCCTAATTACGGCTCACGGGCTACAATACCGCACGCAACATGGAAGTGGTTGGCACGGGGCGGTGGGTACAGTCATGAACAGGCTTGCCTACCTCCTCAAACGAATCCTCCTCTCGATTCCCGTCGTCATCTTCGGGACGTCCCTGACGTTCATCATCCTGTACGCAGGGCCGATCGACCCGGTATCGGCGATTCTCGGCCGCGGGAACGCGAACGGACCCGCCGCTGAGGAGATTCGACGGAAACTGAACTTGAACGAACCGCTCTGGAGTCGCTACTTCGACTTCATGACCGACCTCCTGACGTTCAACCTCGGGCAATCCTACGTGTTCTCGCCCTCCACGCCAGCATTCGACATCATCGTCCAGTTCCTCCCCCGGACGATGTGGATGGGCGCGTGGGCGGTCCTCATCCCGCTGTTCATCGGGATACCGCTCGGGTTCTACGCGGGACTCAACCCGAACACGTTCGGCGACTACACCGCGTCATTCACCGGTATCGTCTGGCGCGCGATGCCGAACTTCTGGCTCGCGGTCATCATCATGCAGTTCCTGTCCGGGTCCGAGGGCGCGACCGTCGGCATCGCGAACTTCCTCAACAGCCTCCCCGCGATCAGCGGCATCCAGCCGTTCAACTGGGAGTCCTGGGTCGTCCAGACGAAAGTCATCGGGCCGCCCGAGCTCGGCCAGCTCCTCGGGCCGAACACGACGCTCGGCCTGCCGATGCCGAACTGGGAGAACCTGCTCGCCGCGACGAAGAAAATCCTCCCGGCGTCCATCGTGCTCGGGTCCGCGAGCATGGGCAACGAGATGCGTATCGGCCGCACCGCCATGCTCGAATCGAAGAACTCGAACTACGTCGAGATGGCGAAGGCGAAGGGGCTGCCGCCGCGCACCATCGTCTGGAAGCACATCTTCCGGAACGCCCTCATCCCCCTGGTGCCCGTCATCACGGCGGAGGCGTTCGTGCTCGTGGGCGGGAGCGTGCTCATCGAGTACGTGTTCGCCATCAACGGTATCGGCTACGTGTTCCTGCAAGCGATGCTGAACGGCGACATCCCGCTTGCGAGCGCGCTCATGTACGTCTTCATCCTGCTGCTCGTCATCATGAACATCGTTCAAGACATCCTGTACACGATAATCGACCCACGAGTCGGTTTCGAGGGACAATAGTATGGCTGCAACCGACTACTCGGACGCCCCTCTCTCGGAACGAATCAAGGCGAACCCGCGCCCCGCCGCGCTCTGGACGGGCGTGTTCGCGGCGCTGATAGCCCTCGAACTCGGCGCGCTCGCCGGGTTCGTGATGGCGATGCCGTACGACGTCATCACCGAACCCCTCCTCGGCGCGCTCCCGAGCCTCATCTCCGGCCCGCTCGGCGGCGTCCTCGGCGCCATCGCCGACGCCGGGGCGGCCGTGAACGGTCTGCCGACGCTGCTCGACCGCAGTCTCATCCCGAACCAGGGCTACCAGATGCCCGACGGTTCCTGGGAGAGCACGTTCCTCGGTCTCTCAGCGGCGTACGCGTGGGCGCTCCGCCTCGTGTTCGTGTACGCGTACGCGTTCCTCGTGCTCTACTGGGTGTGGCGCGGCTACCTCGTGTTCCGCGAGCACTACCGGTACGCGTCTTGGACGCCGACCGACGACATGATCGACCGGCTCCGCGGCCACTCTTGGGGGACGTTCGGCCTGGTCATCGTGTTCGTGTTTATCATCATGGCCATCTTCGCGCCGACCATCAGTCCGACCACGGCGAACGCGAACATCGAGAACCCGTACAGCCACCAGATCGAGTACTACGACGAAGCGTCCGGGAGCGTGCAGACGGTCACCGCGGGCGCGGCGAACATCGCCTCGAAGTCACAGGGCGACCGGCAGAACTTCGGCATCGGCTCCTACGACCGATACGACCGATTCCATCCGTTCGGGACGTTAGTATCCGGAAAAGACCTGTTCACGTTCATGGCGTACGGCGCCCGAGTGAGCCTGTTCATCGGCTTGGTCGCCATCGGTATCGCGGGCAGTATCGCGGTGTCCCTCGCGCTCATGTCCGCGTACTACAAGGGAGTGTTCGACCTCGCGACCGTGCTCGTGAGCGACTCCTTCCAGGCGATGCCCCAGCTTCTGGTGCTCATCATGCTCAGCGTCGTCCTCGGGGATACGTGGATCTCTGAAATCTACAGCGGCGCGTTCGTCCTCGCGCTCATCTTCGGCGCGTGGGGGTGGACGGGACTGTGGCGCGCAGTGCGTGGGCCCGCGTTCCAGACGGTGGAGAACGAGTGGGTCGACGCCGCCGAGTCGTTCGGCGAGCGCGCGGACGTGATGATGCGGAAGCACGTCGCGCCGTACATCCTCGGCTACCTCCTCATCTACGCGTCGATGAGCATGGGCGGCTACATGATCGCGACCGCCGGCCTCGGCTACATCGGTATCGGCGTCCAACCGCCGACGCCGGAGTGGGGGCGCGCGGTCGCGGACGGCCAGAACTACATCATCTCGGCCTCCTGGCACATCTCCGTGCTGCCCGGACTCGCCATCACGACCGTCGTCGTCGGGTTCAACGCGCTCGGCGACGGCATCCGTGACGCCATCGACCCGCAGAGCGAGGGCGGAAGCACGGACGAGGTCGCCGCGACCGGGGGTGGTGCGTAATGACGCGCGCACGCCCCGACACGGACGCCATCCTCTCGGTTGAAGACCTCCACACGGCGTTCTTCACGGAGAAGGAGACCGTTCGCGCGGCGGACGGCGTCTCCTTCGACATCGGGTACGGTGAGACCGTGGGCATCGTCGGCGAGTCCGGGAGCGGGAAGTCCGTCACCGCCCGTTCCATCATGGGCCTCGTCGAGAGCCCCGGGAAGATAACGGACGGCCACATCAAGTACCGCGGCATCGAGACGGTCCAGGAGTTCGAGGACCGCTACAATCGCTCGACCGCCGACCTGAGCGCGGGCGACACCGTCGGCGACGGCGATTTCGTCGTCGTCGAGGAGCGGGACGCGGAGGGCGTAGTCACGGACGGCTACGTCGACATCGCGAACATGCCGGAGAACGCACGACAGCGCCTCCGCGGGAGCGCCATCTCGATGGTGTTCCAGGACCCGCTCACGAGCCTCAATCCCGTCTACACGGTCGGGAATCAGATCAAGGAGGCGCTGCGCCTCCACCAGGACCTGCGCGGCCGGGAGGCGACCCGGGAGGCCATCGAACTCCTCGAAGCGGTCGGGATTCCGGACGCGCCGCGTCGCGTGAACGAGTACCCCCACGAGTTCTCGGGCGGGATGCGGCAGCGCGCCGTCATCGCGACGGCGCTCGCCTGCGACCCCGAACTCCTCATCTGCGACGAACCGACCACGGCGCTCGACGTGACGATTCAAGCCCAGATTCTGGAACTCCTGAAGGAGTTGCAGGAGGAGCGCGACCTCTCCATCATGTTCATCACGCACGACATGGGCGTCGTCGCGGAGATCTGTGACCGCGTGAACGTGATGTACGCGGGCGAACTCGTGGAGCGCGCGAGCGCCGTCGAACTGTTCGGGAACCCCAAGCATCCCTACACGCAGGGCTTGCTCGACAGCATTCCCTCGCGGAACACGGGCGGCGACCGACTCAGCATCATCGAAGGCGACGTCGAGACGCCGAACGAACCCGCGACGTACTGTCGGTTCGCGCCGCGCTGTCCGAAGGCGTTCGACGAGTGCGACCACGTCCATCCCGTCCTCGTGGACGTAAACGAGGAGAACGAGGACCACGAGGCCGCCTGCCTCCTCTATCCGGAGGACGAACCGCAGGAGGCGGCGGTCGAGCGCCACCGGTCGCAGACTACCGGCGCGGAGGTCGAACGATGAGCACGACAGATTCGAACCCGACGACGGAATCGGCCGCCGAAGAGGACACGCTCGTTCGCGTCCGCGACCTGAAGACGTACTACGGCGGCGACGGCGTGTTCGACAACAAGCCCGTGAAGGCCGTCGACGGCGTCTCCTTCGACATCAAGCGCGGGGAGACGCTCGGCCTCGTGGGTGAGTCCGGCTGTGGGAAGACGACGCTCGGCCGCACGCTCATCCGTCTCGAACAGGCGACCGCGGGCGAAGTCTCGTACGACGGAACCGACGCCACCGCGCTCTCCGGGAAGGCCCTGAAGCAGTGGCGGCGGAACGTCCAGATGGTGTTCCAGGACCCGGACAGCAGCCTGAACGAACGGATGACCATCGGCGAAATCGTCCAGGAACCCCTGGACGTGCACGACTGGCCGTACCTCTCCGTCGCGCTTGACAACGCTGGCGACCGGGAGGTCGCGGGCGACATGGTGGCCGCGTTCGACATCGACGCGCACGACCGCCCCGACATCACGGTCGACGTTGAGGGCGGTCAGCCCGCGGTGACCATCCGGGAGGAGATTCCGCTCGAACCCGAGCGCGTCGACGTGACGGTGACCGACGACACGGTGCGGGTTCGCGTGAACACGACGAAACGCCGCCTGCGCCGGGCGCGCGTCCGCGAACTGCTCGACACCGTCGGACTGCAGCCGGAGCACTACTACCGCTACCCCCACCAGTTCTCGGGCGGCCAGAAACAACGCATCGGCATCGCCCGCGCCCTCGCACTCGAACCCGACTTCGTCATCCTCGACGAACCCGTGTCGGCGCTCGACGCGTCCGTACAGGCGAAAATACTCAACCTCCTCGAAGACCTGCAGGACGAGTTCGACCTCACCTACCTGTTCATCGCGCACGACCTCGCGGTCGTCGAACACATCTGTGACCGGGTCGCCGTGATGTACCTCGGGAACGTGATGGAACTCGGGCCGTCGGCGGAGGTGTTCGACGACCCGGCGAACCCGTACACGCACTCGCTGCTGTCCGCGATTCCGGAACCCGACCCGACCGCGGACAAACAACGCATCACGCTCCGGGGAACGCCACCGAGTCCGCGCGACCCGCCGAGCGGCTGTGCGTTCAGCACGCGGTGCCCGATGAAGATTCGACCGGAAGCGTACGAGGACATCGACAACGAGGTCTGGGAGGCCATCGAAGTGTTCCGGGACGTGCTCCGGCAGCGCGAGAGCCGCGAGAAGTCGGTGACTCAGCAGGTGTTCGAACTCGCGGGGCTCTCCGACCCATACGAGGACATCGACAGCCTCGTCGACGAGGTGTTCGGCGACCTCGACCTCCCGAGCGCCGTAGAGACTCATCTAGAAGACGCGGTCGAGCAGATCCGCGCCGGCGAGAGCGACGCGGCGCGGGCGGCGTTCCGCGAGGAGTTCGGAAGCGTCTGCGAGCGCGAACGCCCCGCGGACCACCAGGTGTCGACGAGCGGTCGACGCAGCCGGTGTCACCGCCATCAAGACGAGTACGAGGAACCCGACGAGTACCTCGAAACGCACGTCCTCGACTAATATGAGCGGAAAGCGTCGGCGCTGGCTCGGGAAGACCGCGTACACGGTGACGTACGCTGTCGTCGCGGCGCTCGGCGTTTCACTCGCGTTAGCCGCTGTGAGCGCGCTGTACGACGCGGGCGCGTCCGGCGTGAAGTTCGGACAGTTCGTCGTCGGCTGGCTCCTCCTCGGGTACGCCGCCATCAAACTCCGGCCGACGGCCGCGTGGAAGCGCGATTCGGAGAGCGACCAGGCGACGAGCGCGCGCGTCGAGCAGACCGCCGACCCGGCCGCGGAGGACGACGAACGGAGCGACCGCGAGAAGGCGGCGGCCGCAGCGAGCGTGCTGAACCCGTTCGCGAGCACGGACGGCCGCGTCGGCGCGGACCGGAGCGGCCCGGACGACTTCGGCGAGGCGGAACGCGGCGGGACGGTCGCGCGGTACGTCGCGCGACTGCCGCCAGCCAGCCTCGTTCCCCTCCATCCGGACGACCGGCCGCGGGCCGGTGTGACCGTCGGCGCGACCGCTCTCTGCCTGCTCGCCGTCTCCTTCCTGATCGAGGTCGCGCTCGGCGTCTAACGGCCAGCGGAACGTTCTTCCGTCGGAATCGCCCATTTCGAGGTATGGTTAAGCAGGGGCCGGACACGCCGGACAAGGACGAGCTCGCGGAGCGGCGCGAGCAGATAACGGAGAACCCGGACGCGAAGAAGGACGCGTGGGCGCAGACCCTCGCGGACATGGACGCGCTCGCGGACGAACTCGAAGCAGAGGGCTGGACGACGGTGACGCTGCGCGCGGGCGACACCGCGACCAAGGGCCTCGACTCGAACGACGACCCCGCGGACGACGACGACGTGCAGTACGGCATCGTCCACGTCGTCCCGGACAACGACGCGGAGGAGTTCGCCGACGTGTTCCGCGAGGACGGCTTCCCCGTCTACGACGTGTACCGCGCCGAAGTCGACGGCCGCGTGTTCTTCGTGACGGAGCTTCGCGACCCCGAGACGAAGACGGCTATCTTCATCGCGGGGAACTTCCTCCGGCACTACGCGCAGCCGCTCGTCGAGACCGCAGTCGAACACGGGACGCTGTACACGCACGTCCAGCGGCTCGACAAGACCCATCTCGGGTCGTTCGAGCACGACGGGTACGAGAAGTTCTTCCCGGAGGCGGACCGCGTCGTCGCCGAGAACTGAGGGCGTAGCCTACAAATGGGCGGGCGTCGTAGACCGCCCCATATGAACGTCGCTGACGCGATGACACCACGCTCGGAGCTCGTGACGGTCGAGCTTCCGGGTACTCGCGAGGACGTACTCACGTATCTGCAGGAGCGCGAGTTCTCTTCTGTGCCCGTCGTCAAGAACGACGAGGGCGAACGCTACCGCGGACTCGTTTCCCGCGAGGACCTCATCGAGCAGCCGGACGAGGACCAGCTCGCGCTGCTGATGCAGGAGGTGCCGACGACGACCGCGGACACGTCGGTCGTGGAGGCGGCGCGGCTGATGGTCGCGGAGGACGCGCGCCGCGTTCCCGTTGTCGGTGACGACGACGAGCTGGAGGGTATCATCACCATCACGGACGTGGTGCGCGCCATCGCGGACGGCGACGTGGACGGCGCCAGCGAGGTCGGCGGGCTCGCCAGACGCGATGTGAACACCGTCTACGAGGGAACGCCGCTCCCCGTCTCGGAGCGCGAAATCGCGTACGCGAACGTGCCGTACGCGGTCGTGCTCGACGACGACGCGGAGATGACGGGCATCGTCACCGAGGTCGACGTCATCGACGTGGCGCGCGTCGTCGAGGGTGAGGACGACATCGGGGACTCCATCGCGGGCCAGGACGACGACTGGATGTGGGAGGGCATCAAGGCGGTCGGGAACCGCTACTTCCCGACGCGGAACGTCGAGATTCCCGCCGAACCGGTCAGTGAGTTCATGACTGCCGACCCCGTGACGGTGTCGAGCACGAAGACCGCGCAGGAGGTCGCGCAGTCGATGCTCACGCACGACGTGGAGCAGCTCCCGCTCGTGAACGGCGACGACCTCACCGGCATCGTCCGGGACATCGACCTGCTCTCCGCGCTATGAAGCTGGACGAACTCGCCCGCCGCCGCGGTTTCTTCTTCCAGGCGAACGAGGCGTACGGCGGCGTCGCCGGCTTCTACACGTACGGTCCGGAGGGCGCGAGCCTGAAGCGGAACGTGGAGGACGCGTGGCGCGACCGCTTCGTCACCCGCGAGGGCAACATGGAGATCGACGCGCCGACCGTCACGCCGGAGCCCGTGTTCGAGGCGTCCGGCCACATCGAGACGTTCGACGACATGCTCGTCGAGTGCCCGGAGTGCGGGGAGAGCCACCGCGCCGACCACCTCATCGAGGACAACACGGGCATCGAGGACGCCGAGAGCCTCCCGATTCCCGAAGTCGAGGGCCTGATTCGGGACCACGACCTCGTCTGTCCGAACTGTGGGACGCCGCTCGCGGGCGAGGACGTGGAGAACTTCAACCTCATGTTCAAGACCCAGATCGGGCCGGGCGACGGCCAGACCGGCTACCTCCGCCCGGAGACCGCGCAGGGGATGTTCGTGGAGTTCCCGCGGCTGAAGGAGTACGCGCGCGAGCAACTGCCGTTCGGCGCGGCGCAGGTCGGGACGGGCTACCGGAACGAAATCAGCCCGCGGAAGGCGCTCCTCCGCACCCGGGAGTTCACGATGGCGGAGTTGGAGTACTTCTTCGACCCCGAGTCCGACAGCCCGGACCTCGAATCGGTGAGCGACGTGTCGCTCACCCTCTATCCGGTCGCGGAGCAGCAGGCGGAGGACGGCGAGTACGTCCAGAAGACGCCGCGCGAGGCCGTCGACGAGGGTATCGTCGGCGACGAGTGGACGGCGTACTGGCTCGGCGTGAGCCAGCGGTGGTTCGACCGCGTCGGCGTCGACATGGACCGGTTCCGGTTCCGCCAGCACCTCCCGGGCGAACTCTCGCACTACGCGAGCGACTGCTGGGACGCCGAATCCGAGGTGGACGGCGACTGGATCGAAATCGAGGGGTTGGCGTCGCGGACGGACTACGACCTCTCGAAGCACGCGAAGCACTCCGGGGAGAACTTCACGGTGTTCAAGCAGTTCGACGAGCCGAAGACCGTCGAGCGCGCGACCGTTGACCCCGACATGTCATTCCTCGGGCCGGAGTTCGGCGGCGCGGCGGGCGACGTGGCGGACGCGCTCGAAGCGAAGGCCGAGCGCGACCGCGCGGCGTTCGACGGCGAGACCGTCGAAGTGGAGGTCGACAGCGAGACGTACGAGGTGCCCGTCAAGAAGACCGGCTTCTCCGTGGAGGAGGTGACGGAGGCCGGGCGGCACATCACGCCGCACGTCGTCGAACCCGCGTTCGGCGTCGGGCGCGTCGTCTACACGGTGCTCGCGCACGCGCTCGACACCGACGAGGTGGACGGCGAAGAGCGCGACGTGCTCCGCCTCGACCCCGAGGTCGCGCCGACGTTCGTCGGCGTGTTCCCGCTGATGGACAAGGACGGCCTCGGCGAGGAAGCGCGGGGTCTCGCGCGCGACCTCCGCGAAGCCGGCTTTTCCGTGACGTACGACGACTCCGGGAACATCGGCCGCCGGTACCGCCGGCAGGACGAGGTCGGCACGCCGTTCTGCGTCACCATCGACTACGAGAGCCTCGAAGACGGCGACGCGACCCTGCGCGACCGTGATTCGACCGACCAGACCCGCGTCGAAATCAGCGAACTGCCCGGCGTGCTCGCCGACCTCCGCGCCGGCCGCGTCGACTTCTCCGACCTGTGAGCGAACTCCCGCGGCGCGCCGTTCACGCGAGCACGTCGGTCGTCCCGCTCGCGTGGCTGCTGGGCGCGCCGTGGACGTACGTGCAGGGATTCCTAGTGCTCGCGTGTGTCGTCGTCGCCGCGGCGGAGGCGCTCCGGCTCGCGGGCGTCATCGACCACTGGCGGCTCTTCTCGAAGCTCACCCGTGAGTACGAGCAGGAGAACCCCGCGGGGTACGCGCTCGGTGCGGTGGCGATGACGGTGGTCGCGCTCGCGTTCGACCCGTTCCTCGCGGTGCCCGCGATGTTCATGCTGACGCTCGGCGACCCCATTTCGGGCCTCCTGTCGAGCGACGACCTCGGCGTGAAGCAGTCCTGGGTGATGCTCGCGACGTTCGGCGTCTGCCTCGCCATCGCGAGCGTCCTCCGCGTCCCCCTGCCCGCGGCGATTGCGGGCGCGGTGGCTGCGACCGTCGCGGACGGCGTGAAACCGGTCGTGTTCACGTACGTCGTCGACGACAACTTCTCCATTCCGGTCGCCTCGGCGAGCGCGATGTGGGCGGTCATCAACCTCGTATAGGCCACAAACCGTTTTTCGGACGCGTCCGAACCCCGGGATATGACACCAGTCGAGTGGGCGAGTATCGCGATAGTGGCGCTCGTGGTCATCGCGCTCCTCGTGGCCGTCCTCGACCTCGACACCCTGCTCGAACTCGCGGAACTCGTGGACTGATTCACTTTCACTCCGCCACGCGAACCCTTAAACGCGTGAACGGCCAACGTCGTGGTGAATGGCCGCCACCGACGCAGACTACGTGAGCCGTCCGCTCCTCACCGCGGGCGTCATCGAGCGCCGCGATTATCAGGTCGACCTCGCGGAGCGCGCGCTCTCGGGAAACACCCTCGTCTGTCTCCCCACGGGACTGGGAAAGACGGCGGTGAGTCTGCTGGTGACGGCGGAACGATTAGCCGAAGATAGTGGCGGAAAAGCGCTCTTGCTCGCGCCGACGAAGCCGCTGGTGGAGCAGCACGCGTCGTTCTACCGGGACGCGCTCGAAATCCCGGACGACGAGATAGTGGTGTTCACGGGCGAAGTTCGACCGGACGACCGCGCGGAACTCTGGGAGTCCGCGCGCATCGTGATTGCGACGCCGCAGGTGGTGGAGAACGACCTCGTGGGCAGTCGCGTGAGCCTGCGGGACGTGGTGCACTGCACGTTCGACGAGTGTCACCGCGCGACGGGCGACTACGCGTACACGTACATCGCGGAGCGCTACCTCGCGGACGCCGCGGACCCGCTCGTGACGGGGATGAGCGCGAGCCCCGGCGGGAACGAGGAGGACATCCGGCAGGTGTGCGAGAACCTCGGCATCACGTCGGTCGAGGTGAAGACGGAGGACGACGACGACGTGGCGGCGTTCACGCACGACACGGACGTGGAGTGGGAGCGCATCGAACTCCCGGACGAAATCATCGAGATTCGGGATAAGCTGAACGAGGTGATTCAGGAGCGCTTGGAGGCGTTGAAGGAGTTGGGCGTGACGAACACGACGCAGCCGGACGTGTCGCAGAAGGACCTGAATCGGATGCGCGCCCAGTTGCGGAAGCTCATCGACAACGACCAGTCGGAGGGCTACGAGGGGATGAGCGCGCACGCGGAAGTGATGAAGCTTCGGCGCGCGGTCGAACTGGTGGAGACGCAGAGCGTCGAGTCCGTTCGGCGGTACTTCGAGCGCCAGCGGAACGCGGCGCGGTCGTCGGGCGCGTCGAAGGCCTCCCAGCGGTTGGTGAGCGAGCCGCGGGTGAAGGAGGCGATGCGGCGCGTACAGGAGTACGACGATCTCCATCCGAAGTTCCGGCGGGTGCGGATGTTGCTCGCGGAAACCCTCGGTATCGAGGGCGGCGACCGCGTCATCGTGTTCACGGAGTCCCGGGACACCGCGGAAGCGCTCACCGAGTTCCTCGGGAACCACTTCGAGACGGAGCGGTTCGTCGGCCAGGGCGACAAGGACGGCTCCGACGGGATGACGCAGACGGAGCAGAAGGACCGCCTGGACGCGTTCAGCGCGGGTGACTTCGAAGTGCTCGTGTCCACGAGCGTCGCTGAGGAGGGGTTGGACGTGCCCGAAGTCGACCTCGTGTTGTTCTTCGAACCCGTCCCAACGGCGATTCGGTCCGTCCAGCGGAAGGGCCGGACGGGCCGGCAGGACGAGGGGCGCGTCGTCGTGCTGATGGCCGAGGACACCCGCGACGAGGCGTACTTCTGGATTAGCCGCCGGCGGGAGAAGGAGATGGAGCAGGAACTCCGCGACCTGAAGGGCGTCGCCGACGAGGTCGAAGACGAACTCGACGACAGCCAGCAAGCACTCACGGACTTCGAGAACGGCGGCGACGCGGACGCGGATGGGCAGATGAAAGCGGCGGGGGAATCGGGAGCGGACGCGGAGAGCGGCGAGGGCGATGGGCAGGCGGCGCTGTCAGGGTTCGAGCCGCCGGACCCGGACGAGCAAGCGGTCAAGGCGAAGGAGACGCCCGACGACCCGCATCACGACGACGAGGAGACGGTGGAGGTCGTGGTGGACCAGCGTGAACTCGACTCCCACATCGCCCGCGACCTCTCGAAGCGCGAGCAGGTCGACACGCGCTTGGAGACGCTCGCGGTCGGCGATTACGTGCTCTCCGACCGGGTGGCGGTCGAGCGCAAGAGCATCGAGGACTTCCTCGACACCCTCTTGGGCGGCGACCGCTCCGTGTTCGAGCAGGCGACCGACCTCGTCCGGCACTACGACCGGCCGGTGTACGTCATCGAGGGCGACGACCTCTACGGCGCGCGGAACGTCCATCCGAACGCGATTCGGGGTGCGCTCGCGAGTCTCGCGGTCGACTACGGCGTCAGTATCCTCCGAACCGAGGACGAGAACGATACGGCGGACTTGTTGGAGACCATCGCGAATAGAGAGCAGTTGTCGCGCGACCGCGAGGTGAGCGCGCACGGCGAGAAGTCCGCGAAGACGCTGGACGAACAGCAGGAGTACGTGGTCGAGTCCATCGCGGACATCGGGCCAGTGACCGCGCGCTCGCTCTTGGAGCACTTCGGGACTGTGGAGGAAGTGATGACCGCGCGCGAGGAGGACTTACTGGAGGTGTCGGGCGTCGGCGAGGTGACCGCCGAGCGCGTGCGCGAAGTTATCGGCTCCCAGTACGAGCCCTAGGGGACGACCGTCACCGCGACCGTGTCGGACTTGATGACGGTCTCGGCGGCGCTCCCGAGGATAGCTCGCTCCACCGTACCGGAGCCGTGGTGGCCCATGACGACGTGGTCGTAGCCGCGTTCGTCCACGAGCGTGAGGATGTCCTCGCCGACGCGTTTCGACGGCCGGAAGTCGAGGTCGAGGTCGAGGCTGACCTCGGGGTCGTCGTCGATGCCTTCCGCGTCGAGGATGTCCTGCGCGCGCTCGACGATCTCGTCGGTCACGTCGTTCTTCCGGTCCGTGATGTGGACGACGTGCACCGTGCCCTCGTACCGGCGCGCCATCTCCGCCGCGAAGGAGAGCGCTCGAAAACTGATGTCGCTGCCGTCTACGGGTACGAGTATCTTCATGGCGGAACGTGAGCGGAGAAGAAGGATAAGTGTTGGTGGCCCGTTCCGGCGGCTTCGCCGCCGGAGTAATCGAACGGCAACGCCGGGAGAGTTCGCGTGATACTCGCTTGTCGCGTGGTGTTATCGGTCGAGCGCGCGGAGGGTGTCGGCGGCTTCGTGGGCGGCTTCGAGGTAGTCCGTGGCGCGGTGGGGGTCGTCGGTGTCGGCGGCGCGGCGGGCGAGCGTTTCGATGGAGGTGGCGAGGGCGGCACGGGCGTCCGCGAGGTCGGCGGTATCGGCGGTCGCGGTCTGGGTCGTCGGTTCGTCGGCCTGCGTGGGTTCGTCGGACGGGGTCTGCTCGCTCCGGTCGGTAGTCGTGGTGGGTGCGGGGGCGCGGACGGCGTCGGACGCGTCGGGAGCGGCGTCAGCGGCCTCGTTCGGCGTTTCGTCGGTGGTGTCGGGTTCGGCGGTTGCGGCGGTCTGCGCCGTCGCGGGCTGTTCGGCGCTGTCCGGGCTGGATTCGTCCGTCTGAGGTTGGTTGCCTTCGGCGCGGCAGGTCGGGCAGAACTCCTCGTCGTTCTGGCGGAAAATCGGGCTGCCGCAGCGGTCGCAGTGCTTGTTCGTCATCGTCGCGCCCTGCAGGAGGAGGTCGCTCATTCGCCCCGTCGTCTCGCGGTCCTTTCGGTCCTTCGCGTACTTCTCGCGGAGTTTTCGTTTTTCCTCCTCGCGGTCGAACTCGTCGCTCATGGGTGAGGAGAGGAGGGCTGGGGACTTCTTCGCTGTGGTTAGAAGAGTTTCTCCGCCCATTTCACGGCGTACTCGGGGCCGTGCTCGCGGTAGGCGACGGTGTCGAGCGCGCCGAACGGCGTCGGCACGTCGAGGTCGTGCTTGACGGCGCTGCACGCCAACTCCGCCGCGTCGCCGAACTCGGTGGTGCCGCGCGCGACCTCACCGGGAAGGTCGTCGAGGCGGGGTTGGAGGCGCTCGCCCGCGTCCCGCCACGCGTCGTGGAGGCGGTCGTGTTCGCCCGCCCACGATTCGAAGACGTCGCGGGTGTGGAGGCCACGGTAGGCGTCGTACACCGCGACCGCGATTTGATAAGTCGCGGTCGGGTCGGCGTCCACGGCCGCCGCGAACTCGCGGTAAGTGTCCGTGAAGAACCCGAGGAAGTGCTCGGGGAGGTCGAGTCCGAGTTCGACGAGCGCCTCGGCGACGAGGAAGTCCACGAAGCTCTCGGGCGCGCCCTCGACGCGCGGTTTCACGAGGACGAACGCGGGGTCGGTCTGGCGGGTCCACGCGACGCTGCCGTCGCCGGGCATCCCGACGACGAGGTCGCCCGAGGTGAGCCGCTGGAGCAGCTGCGGGCGGTCCTCGGGGAGCCAGTCGGGGTCGTAGGCGGTTGGCGTGAGGCCGTCCGCGCGGGTGGCGATGTCGTCGAGCGCGTGGCTGGGCAGGGTCTCGAAGTCGCTCGACGCGTCCAGCACGACGGCGTCGGGCGCGTGGTCGTCGCGGACGCTCGTCACGTCGCTGGGAAGGTCGCGCGCCTCGAACACGCTACGCGAGCGCGATCTGCGCGGCGATGACGAGTGAGAGCGCGGCGGACGCGCCGACGGTGCCGAGGACGAACTTCGTCGCTTTGCTCATACTGCGTTACGGGGCCGCGTCCCACTTAAATCAGGTCGTTTGGTTCGTGGCGCGCGCGCCGATCTCGCGCCACTTCCCGGAGCGAAAGCGCACGAAGTTCACGGCGGCGCGCGTGTACATGTCGGCGACGATGGCGACGTAAATGGCGGGGAGCGCCCAGCCGAGTCCGGGCGTGAGCGTGACGCCAAGCAGGGGGACGGTGACCGCGAACGTCGCGGGGAGCGCGGCGAACGCGATGGGGAGTCGGACCACGTACGTGCTGAGGAGGCCGCCGTAGAACGGCCACGAGGTGTCGCCCGCGCCGCGGAGGCCGCCGCGGAGGGTGCGGGAGACGCTGAACGCGGCGACGCCGAGGCCGAACACGCGGATGAAGGTGACGGTGAGGTCGAGGTCGGCGGCGTCGAACGCGGCGGCGATGGGGCGGGCGGCGGCGAAGATGGCGACGGCGATGATGAGCTGGGTGACGAGCGCGATGCGGAGGGTCTGCCAGCCGTATTCGGCGGCCTCGTCGCCTTGGCCCGCGCCGATGGCCTGCCCGACGAGCGTCGAGGACGCCGTGGAGTACCCCCACGCGGGCATCAGCGCGAGGAGCATGACGCGGCGGCCGATGGCGTACGCGGCGACGACTTCGCTGCCGAGCACGGCGAGCACGAACAGGAACGGGAACCGGCCGAACGTCCGGGAGAGCCGGGTGCCGGCGAGCGGGACGGCGACGCGGACGATTTCGCTCGCAATACTCCAGTCCCACTGTTTCCCGCCGAGGTGGAGTTGGACGCTGTACCGTCCGGAGACGAGGAGGACGAAGAAGATGCCGGCGGCGAGCGCGTTCGCGACCGCGGTGCCGATGGCGGCGCCGGCGACGCCGAGCGCGGGGAAGCCGAGCAGGCCGAAGATGAGGACGGCGTTGACGACGATGTTCGTCGGGAGCGTGAGCAGGCGGACGTACATCGGGGTTCGGGTGTCGCCCGCGCCCGCGAGCGCCCGGGCCGCAATCATTCCCCAGAACCGGAACGCGACGGACAGCATCACGATTTGGAGGTAGACCGCGCCCTCCTCGATGGCGACCGGGTCGTTCGTGAGGAGGTCTATCATCGGTTCCGCGTACACCCAGGTCAGGGCGGTGATTGGGACGGAGAGGAGGACGGAGAGCCAGAGCGACTGCTTGATGGCGAAGTCGGCCCTGCGGTGGCGGTCAGCGCCCTTCAATCGGGAGACGACGCTGATGGTTCCGGAGGTGAGCGCGAGCGCCAACCCGAACGGGATGAAGTAGTACTGGAACCCGAATTCGAGCGCGGCGACCGCGCTCCCGCCGGCGGCGACGCTCACCATGAAGAAGTCCGCGGTCCGCAGGAGCGTGCGCAGGCCGCCCGTGACCATCGCGGGGACTGCGAGGTCGAACGCCTCCTCGCCCTTCTCGCGGTCGAGGAACCCGATTCGCGCGAGGAGGACGGGGAAGGCGTAGAGGACGGCGGTGAGCCGGCGGAACGCGGCGCGTAACACGGCGGGCGTTCTCGGCGCGCACAAAAGGAGTTTCGGCAGCCGGCAAACGCGTTTAGTTCTCGAACTTGCGGACGGTCACGTCGAGCGTGTCGAGGTCGAGGATGGGCGCGGTCGCCACGTCCGGGTCGATGTTGACGGACTTCTGGAACTCGGTCTGCTCCTGCCAGCACCCCGAGTTCACGAGGCGGACGTTGTTGTACGTCCCGACGCCGAGCTTGTGGACGTGGCCCGTATGGAACACGTCGGGCACGTCGTCCATGACGAGGTAGTCCTTCTCCTCCGGCGCGACGCGGAGGCGGCCGCCGTACTGGGGGGCGACGTGGCGCTTCCGGAGGAGTTTCTCCATCGCTCGGTGTGGCGCCTGGTAGGAGACGGACTCGCTCGGGTGTTCGGCGATGACCTCGTCGATGCTGACGCCGTGGTACATCAGGACGTTCACGCCCTCGACGGTCACCGTGCTGGGGTTTCCGGTGATGCGGGCGTCGTGCGCGCTCATGATGTCGCGGAGTTCCTCGTCGAACGCCGGCTGGGGTTCCGCGAGCCGGACCGCGTCGTGGTTCCCCGGAATCATCACGATCTCCATGTCTCCGGGGACCTGCTTGAGTTTCTCCGCGAACGCCTCGTACTGCTCGTAGATGTCGACGATGTCGAGCTCGTCGTCCTGATTCGGGTAGACGCCGACGCCCTCGACCATGTCGCCCGCGATGAGGAGGTACTCGACGTGTTCGGCTTCCTCGGTGTGAAGCCAGCGCGCGAACGATTCCCAGGCGTAGTCCGCGAACTCCTGGCTGCCGACGTGCACGTCGCTGATGAGTGCGGCCTGCACGTGGCGGTCGGCGGTGTTCGGCTCGTACGTCCGCGGGACGTCGGGGAAGTGCAGCGAGTCCACGAAGAGGATGCCGCCGTCCTGTGCGAGCGACCCCTCGACGGCGATGACCTCGTCCAAGAGGAGTTCGTCGACGTGCGCGGCGATGTCCCGGTCCTTCATGACGAGCGCGGGGAAGACGCCGTTCGTGTCCTCCAGTTCGATGAGCCAGTGACCGCTCGCGGTGGAGCGGATGTCGTTCACCATCCCGACGATGGCGGCCTCGCTCCCGCCGCCCATCGATTCGAGCGCGTTCGTCGGCCGGTGGTTCACGCGCCCGCGGAGTTTCGAGGAGAGCCGGTCGTAGCGGTCGCGGAACACGGAGACGAAGTCGCCGTAGTCGCCGGTTCCGGTGGACTGGCCCGTGATGTCGTTCGCGACACGCACCTCGTGCAACGTCTCGTCCACCGCACGCTCGAACTCTCCGATAGAATCCGCGTCCAGCGCATCCGAAACGCCAGTTGACCCCTCACTAACCCCCTTTGTTTCGGGTGCAGAACCACTAGCCTTACTCGAGGAAGTTGTTTTCTCGCTTCCACTCGAAATAGTGGGTTCGGAAGGGTTGTCGTCGGTGTGGTCTGTGGTGTGGTCAGCGGCATCCGGAGCGTTCTGTTCGGCAGTATCCGCGGTGTCGTCCGCGGCGGTGGGCGACGCGGCGTCGGTGGACGGCCCGGGGCGGTCGTTCCTGGCTCCGGATGCGTCGGCGGCCTCGTCATCGCCGCGAGCCTTGAGGGCGTCGCGGACCTGCGCGGCGGAGATGGTGAGCACGTCCGCGGGGGCGTGCTCGACGACGTGCTCGACGGCGCGCGCGGGGTCGGGTTCGTCCGCGAGCAGGGTCACGGCGTCCCGGTCCGCGTTGTAGCCGTGGCTCGTGAGTTCCCGAACGACCACGACCGGCGTCGAGTTCGGCACACTCACTCGGGAGGGGGGACGCGAGCAAAAGCCCTGCGGTGGACGTGGGCGTGAGCGGCGTGCCGGACGGTGTCCCGGAGTACCCGCAAGTCGGAGACGACCGGACCGGCGGGGCTTTTGTCCCCCGGGCGCATCGTCCGTTCTGTATGGCCGACGACGACGCGCCGGACCCGCGACGAAGCCCCACGGACGCCGTCCGGTGGGTGTTCCGGACGAACAACGAGTTCGTCGTGTTCCTGCGAGAAATGGTGTCGAGCGCGCTCGCCGTCCTCCTCGTCGGCATGCTGTTGTTCAGCGTGAGCGGACTGTGGCCGCCGCTGGTCGCCGTCGAATCCGGGAGCATGGAGCCGCACATGCAGCGCGGCGACCTCGTGTTCGTCGTCGAGGAACACCGGTTCGCGGGCGACATGGGGTACGCGGACACCGGCGTCATCACCCACGAGATAGCCGAAGACGTGGACTACCAGCGCTTCGGCGGCTACGGCGACGTGCTCGTCTACCAGCGCGACGGCCGGAGCGGCGCCACCCCCATCATCCACCGCGCGCGGTTCTGGGTCGCGGACGGCGAGAACTGGTACGACAGAGCCGACCCCGAGTACGTCGACGGCAACAGCTGTGCGGCGATATCGAACTGTCCCGCGCCCCACGCCGGGTTCGTCACGAAGGGCGACAACAACCAGTACTACGACCAGGTGAACGGCATCAGCAGTCCCGTCAAGCCAGAGTGGGTGCAGGGGCGCGCGCAGTTCCGAGTGCCGTGGCTCGGGTACGTTCGCCTCATCTTCTCCGGCGAGGCCACTGTCGGTGAAGCGGTGACCGAACTCGTCTCGTAGAACAGGTATTCGAGGTTACTCGTTGTCGAAGCGCGCCTGCACGAACGGCGTGACGTTCTCCACGTCCCCCAACCGAGAGTCGGCTTCGAGGACGGCTTCCGTCTCCTCGACGGGCACGGAGAGACTGATTTCTTTCGTGCGGCCGTAGCGGCCCTTCGAGACGACGACGGCGTTCACGATGCCGAGCATGTCGAGTTCGCTGATGAGGTCGGTCACCCGGCGCTGGGTGAGCACGTCGGCGTCGATCTCGTCGCAGAGACGCTTGTAGATGTTGTACACTTCGCCCGTGTTGATGTTGTGCACGCCGTGTTTTTCGAGGACGAGGATGGCGTAGAGGACGAGTTTCGACTGCGTGGGGAGGGTGCGGACGACCTCGACGACGCGGTCGAGTTCGATCTTGTCCTGCGCGCGACGCACGTGGGATTCGGTGACGATGTCGGCCTGGTCGCGTTCCGCGAGTTCGCCCGCGGTGCGGAGGAGGTCGAGCGCGCGGCGCGCGTCCCCGTGTTCCTGCGCGGCGAACGCCGCACACAACGGGAGTACGTCCTCGGAGAGCGCGTCCGCCTTGAACGACGTCTCCGAGCGGTGTTCGAGGATGTCGCGGAGCTGGTTCGCGTCGTAGGGCGGGAAGACGATTTCCTCCTCGCCGAGGGAGGACTTGACGCGGGGGTCGAGGAAGTCCGTGAACTTCAGGTCGTTACTGATGCCGATGATGGAGACGCGTGAGTTGTCGAGTTCGGAGTTCATCCGGGAGAGGTTGTAGAGGGTGTCGTCCCCGGATTTCTCGACGAGTTTGTCGATTTCGTCGAGCATGATGACGGCGACGCGTTCGACGTAGTCCACGGCGTCGAAGAACTCCGTGTACACGCGGTCAGTCGGCCATCCGGTCATCGGAACGTCCTCCATCTCCTCGCGGTCGTCGAGCAGGGAGTCGACGCGTTCGACGACTTCCTCGACGGAGTCGAACTCGGTGTCATCGAGTGCGGGCGGGTCGTCGCGGGCGCGTTCGGCGAGGGCTTCGAGTTCGTCCACGCGGTCGTCGACGAACTCGCGGTTCTGCTGGATGAACGTGTTCGCGAGCTGCGCGAGCACGCGATACTGGGTGTCCGTGACCTCGCAGTTGATGTACTCGACCTCGCAGGGAACCTCGTACTTCCGCGAGGTCTTTTCGAGTTCCTGGCTAACGAACTTCGCGGAGGCGGTCTTTCCGGTGCCGGTTTTCCCGTAAATGAGGATGTTCGAGGGGGTTTCTCCGCGGAGCGCGGCGACGAGGATGGTCGCCATGTTGTTGATCTGTTCGTTCCGGTGCGGGAGTTCGTGCGGGGTGTAGGAGGGGCGGAGGACTTCTTTGTTCTCGAAGATGGGTTCGCCGCGGAGGAGGTCGTCGAAGAGGCCGTCCTCGTCGTCTTCGGCGTCCTCGTCGAGAACGTCGTCGATCTCCACGTCGAAGTCGCGCGCCGTGCGTCGGTCGTCCGCCGGTGTGTTGTCATCCATATCTGAATCGTTCACCCCTCTGTTTCAGGTGGAGATGCCCGCGAGGCAGCGAGAACCGGCGTAAGTGAGACCCTGCCGCCGGAATAACGGTGGCCGCCCGTGAGGCGTATGCAGTTGATGCAGATGAAACAATGGAAAGTACAGGAGTTAATAAGTTTCGGTCCAGCGTGCAGACTCCGCGGATACCACGAGAAATCGACAGACAGAGCGGAGATAACCGAAGACAAGAGAGGCGGGACGACGAGAAAGTTGGAGAACCGAGGCGGCACGAGCGTTTCGTTCGGAGAAAGTGCGGACGCAGAACGTCGAGCGCTGACGACCGTTCATCAGGAAATTCTCGCGTGGTGAAGAGTATTCGGAGAACGATTGGATCCAATCGCAGACGAGCCGGTAACTGAACGGAACGGAGCCCCGAGGAGTCGGAGAGCGGGAGCGCGTGAGGGGAGTGCAACGTTCCGATAGTGAGGAGTTATAGTCGGTTCCACCTGAAACGGGTGGGTCCTGGTGTGGGACGGGTCGGACCCCCCCACCCCTTCGTTTCGGGTGGAGATGGGTGATGGGGTGGGTGGGGTTGCGACGAGGTCGCTAGACACGAGAAAGAACTAAGTAAGATACGGAACAACCAAAACCGTACTGCAACAGTAAGAGAAATTTGGATAGGTGTTGTGTTGGTTTCTAGTGGAGTTCTCGCTCGTTCTCCGCCCAGCCCACCCACCGTTCTCCACCGTTCCACTCGAAACAGAGGGGTGGGGGGCAATCGGGAGGGCTCTCACCCAGTCGCTATGGATGGGCTCCCGCCCTGTCCCAGGTGGTCGTGTTCACCGGGCCAGCTGAACCCCTTCGTTTCGCTTCTACAAACCGCCCGGATGCCGTCCGTCTGACGCGATATCGGCCGTAGGAGTGCGAGTTCTGCGTTAGCCTTACACGTATGGGGGTGCGTAGGAGAGCCAAGGATGGGACTGTTCGCAGACCTCAAAGACAGCATCTCCGGTGTGACGGCGAAGCTCTTCGCCGGTGACGGCGAGGAAGCCAAGCGCATCGGGATATACGGACCACCCAACGCGGGGAAGACGACGCTCGCGAATCGAATCGCGCGCGACTGGACCGGTGACGCCATCGGCCCCGAGAGTCACGTTCCACACGAAACCCGGCGCGCGCGCCGGAAGGAGAACGTCGAAATCGAGCGCAACGGCCGCACCGTCAGCATCGACATCGTCGACACGCCAGGTGTCGCGACGAAGGTCGACTACGAGGAGTTCGTCGAGCACGGCATGGAGAAGGACGAGGCCGTTCGTCGGTCTCGCGAGGCGACCGAGGGCGTCGCCGAGGCGATGCACTGGCTGCGAGAGGACGTGGACGGCGTCATCTACGTGCTCGACGCGACCACGGACCCGTTCACGCAGGTGAACACGATGCTCATCGGCATCATCGAGAGCCGGGACCTTCCCGTTCTCATCCTCGCGAACAAGACCGACCTGGAGGACGCGAACATCCAGCGCATCAAGAACGCGTTCCCCCAGCACGACACCCTCCCGCTCTCCGCACTGGAGGGCGACAACATGGACGAAGTGTACGACGAGATTGCGACAAAATTCGGGTGACACAGGATGCCAGAAATAGAACACGAAGACGGCGTGCAGATCGACTTCATCAGCGGCGAGCGGATGGAGGGAAAGACCTCGATGGAGAAGATCCGGCTCATTCTCGACGGCGTCCACGACGGGAACATCGTGGTGCTCGAACGCGGCCTGAGCCCGGACGAGGAGTCGAAGCTCATCGAAGTGACGATGAGCGAAATCAATCCTGATGGGTTCTCCGGCATCGAAATCGAGTCGTTCCCGCGCTCCGAGACGAACAACGGCGGGTTCCTCAATCGCTTGATGGGGAACAACGAGTCCTCGAAGCTCACGGTCATCGGACCGGCGAACCAGATAAAGTCGCTGCACAAGGACGACACCCTCATCAGCGCGCTCGTCTCCCGCGACTAGGATGCCCCACCAGTGCACGAACTGCGGGCATACGTTCCCCGACGGCTCGAAGGACATGCTGTCGGGCTGCCCGGAGTGTGGCGGAAACAAGTTCCAGTTCCATCCCGACGCCGCGCCCGACGACCCCGAGGAGTCCGCGGAACCGCCGGAGCCGCCAGAACCCGATAGCGGGTCGGTGACGTCCGCGGTCGGCCGCGCAGCCGCGAGCGTCCGCGACACACTCTCCTCGTCGTCCGACAGCGAGGAACCCGACGCCTGGCCCGGCGAGAACCCCGACTCCGATGACGAAACGGACACCGCGTCGGCGGACGCCACAACGGCCGACGCGTCGAGCGACGACGCCGACCCCGTACCCGGTGACATCGAATCGGCGACCAGTGACACCGATTCCGCGACCGGTGACGTAGAAACCGCGAGCGAGGCGGCGGACGCGGACCGCGATATTCCAGAAGACCTTGAGGCGGTGGACGCGGACCGTGAGGACACCGCGCAGGCGGACGCGCGCTCGGAGATGGTGACCTCCGACGACCTGCCGCCGAAACCCGAACGTGAGGGTCGCGTGGTGCAGGAACCGGAGTCGGACGACCGGCCCGATATGGACGAACTCCGCCAGGAACTGAACAGTCAGTTCGAGTCCATCAAGGTCGTCGCGCCCGGGCAGTACGAACTCAACCTCATGGAGCTGTACGACCGCGAGGAGTACATCATCGCGCTCCAGGAGAACGGCCGGTACGTCATCGAGGTCCCCGAGTCTTGGCGCGAGGAGGACTAATCGTACCTGTATCGGGTCGTCTTCTCGCCTGCGAACCGCGGTCCCGGTCCCACGTTCTCGAACCCCTTCGTTTCCACTGCGAACGCGACGCTATCTGCTGATTCTTCGACGAGGAGTTCCACCGGAAGCCCCTCGGTCTCGGCGAACGCCAGCGGCTCGTCGAGCAGTCGCGTCATCGCGTCGCGCTCGCCCGCGAGTCGCGTCACGTGCACCGTGGTGCTGTCGGCGTCGAACGCGACGACACCCACCACGGTTTCGTCTCGAACGGCGACCGAGACGGTGCGCTCGCGTAGCAGGCGGTCCGCGACGCCCGCGGGTTCGCCCAACAGGTCCGAAATCCCTACCCTGTCCGTTTCGACCGCCTCCCTGACGTGCATACGTGACCGTTCGTGTACACGGGCAAAAGTTCCGTGCGACGAAGCCGTTATCTTCGTGCCCGCGCAACCACGGGCTATGAACGCTCTGAGTCACGTGGAGGCGTCGCGATGCGCGTCGTAGCTAAGTTCGGCGGAACGAGCCTCGGAAGCGGGGAGCGCATCGAGCGCGCCGCCGCCTCCATCGCCGCCGCCGTCGACGCGGGCCACGAGGTCGCGGTCGTCGCGTCCGCGATGGGTGATACGACGGACGAACTCCTCGACGACATCACGTTCGAGGCGGAGTCCGCGGACCGCGCGGAAATCGTCTCGATGGGCGAACGCACGTCCGTTCGAATGCTGAAGGCCGCGCTCGCGTCCCGCGGCGTGAACGCGGTGTTCCTCGAACCCGGCCATCCGGACTGGCCGGTCGTCACGAACAGCCGCGGCGAGGTCAACATCGAGGAGACGCAGAAGCGCGCAAAATCGCTCGCCGAAGAACTCGACGACGCCGTTCCCGTCATCACGGGCTTCCTCGCGGAAGACCTGGAGGGGAACGTCACGACGCTCGGCCGCGGCGGCAGCGACACCACGGCCGTGATGCTCGGCCGATACCTCGACGCGGACGAAGTCGTCATCGTCACCGACGTGGAGGGCATCATGACGGGCGACCCACGAGTCGTCGAGGGCGCGCGGAACGTCGGCGAAATCACCGTGGACGAACTCAGAAACCTCTCCTTCCGCGGCGCGGAGGTCGTCGCGCCGAGCGCGCTCTCGTACAAGGACGAGGACCTCGAAGTCCGCGTCGTCCACTACCAGCACGGCGACCTGCTCTCCGGCGGCACCCGCATCGAGGGCCGGTTCGAGAACATCATCGACATGCGCGAACAGCCGCTCGCGTGCCTCACCGTCGCGGGCCGCGCGATGCGGAACAAACCCGGCATCATGTCTCGGCTCTCTACGGCGCTCTCCGAGGCCGACATCAACGTCGACGCGGTCGCCTCCGGCATGGATTCGATGACGTTCTACGTGAACGCCGAACTCGCCGAGGAAGCCGAGAACGTCCTCCACCGCGAGGTCATCGAGGACGACACGCTCTCCAGCGTCACCGTCTCCGACGACGTCGCCGTCATCCGCGTGCTCGGCGGCGAACTCCCGAACCAGCCCGGCGTCATCCAGCGAATCGTCGACCCCATCGCTGACGCCCGCATCAACCTCCACGACGTCATCACGTCCGCCACCTCCGTCGCGCTCTTCGTCGACTGGAACGACCGCGACGACGTCCTCGATATCATTCAAGAACTGTTCGCGGAGTAGGAGACGGCGAAGCCCTCTCCGAACACGCGAGCGGGGAGGAACGACCCGCGAGCGGGCGGCGCCGAAATCCGCGTCTGCGGTCAACCCAGTGTGCGACCGCTCCGGTGTTTCGTGTGGAAACGACTTTCCGTCTCTTCGCCGTGGGTCGCGTAATGGCTGAGACCGACGTCGAGGAGTGTGGGGTCGGGATTCGCGGGGTTGCGTTGGCGGTCGATTCTGTGGTGTGGTTCGCGTTCCTGTTCGTGGCGGTGTACGCGGTTGGGTTCGTGACGGGGGACGTGCAGGTGACCGGGGCGTCCGCGGACGCGGAGCTGTCGGGGCTGGCGGCGCAGGTGGCGTTCCTGCTGTGGCTCGTGCTGTCCATCGAGTACCACGTGCTGCTGGAGTATCGGTACGGGCAGACGATCGGGAAGTACCTCGTGGCGATTCGGGTGGTCGCGGCGGACGGCGGCGACCTGTCGTTACGCGCGGCGACCGTGCGGAACGCTCTCCGTCTGGTGGACGTGCTGCCCGTGTTCTACCTCGTCGGCATCGTCTCCGTCGTGGCGTCGGACCGGAAGCAACGCTTGGGCGACCGGGTCGCGGACACGGTCGTCGTCCGTCCCTAGCTCTCGTTCCAGGGCGCGGCGTCGAAGTCGACGATGCGGTGTTTCTCATCGATGTCGGCGATGCGCGCCATCTCGTCGTCGGTGAGCGTAACGTCTCGGCTTTCGAGGTTCTCGGTGATGTGGTCGGTCGAGGTCGCTTTCGGGACCGCGGCGACGTTTTCGAGGCCGTCGAGCCACGCCAGGCTCACCTGGGCGGGCGTCGCGTCGTGCGCGTCCGCTATCTCCTGAATCACGTCTACGTCGGCGACTTGGTTGCGGGCGATTGGGCAGTACGCGACGAGCCCGTGGTCGTGCTCGCGGGCGTACGCTCGCAGCTCGTCCTGCTGGAGAAGCGGGTGGCATTCGACTTGGTGTGCGAACAGCTCGGGGTCGAGGCGGTCGAGCGCGGCGTCGAGTTGGTCGGGCCGGAAGTTCGAGAGGCCGATGCGGTCGACGACGCCGTCCGCGTGCAGGTCGTTCAGGGCGTCGATGGTCTCCGTCTCGCTGTACGTGTCGAGCGGCCAGTGGACGTAGAGCAGGTCGATGCTGTCGACGCCGAGGCGCGCGGCGGACTCGTGCGCGCTGTCGACGGCGTCCTCGTATTCGAGGTTGTCCGTGGAGAGTTTCGTCGCGACGAACACGTCGTCTCCATCGACGCCGCTGCGTTCGATGCCGCGTCGAACCAACCCCTCGTTCCCGTAGCTCTGCGCGGAGTCGACGTGCCGGTAGCCCGCGTCGAGCGCGGTAGCGACGCTGTCAGCGCATTGGCTGCCCGTGAGTTGGTAGGTTCCGAGGCCGAAGGAGTCGAACTCGCTCATACCGGGTGAAGTCGCGCCCGCCGCCTCAGTGTACCGATTCAGCGTCCTTCTCGGAGGCGGCTCGCCGTCGACTCCGGAAGCCCAGCGTTCCGAACCGCGTCCGCCACCGACTCGATATCGTACTCCACGCGGCGCTCTTCTACCGTGACATCCGCGTCCGCGTCCTTGTCCGCATCCCCGTCCGCCAACTCCACCAGAGCGTACGCGGCCCGTGGGTCGCCGTCACGGGGTTGGCCGACGCTCCCCGGATTGAGGACGACGCCCTCCGGGAACGTCTCGTGCGCCTGCACGTGCGTGTGGCCGAGGACGAGAACGTCTTCTTCCTCCAGGAGGTCGCCAGAGAACTGCTCGGGGTACGTGTAGTGGTCTCGGCGCGTCGGATGGTCGTGCACGACCTTCAGTCGACCGTCGAACAGCACGCGCTCGCGCGGCAACCCCCGAACCCACTCCGCTTGGTCGTCCGTGAGTTCGCGCTTCGCGTGCGTAATTCCCGCGCTCGCCATCCCGTTCCCGTGGAAGTTCGACCCCGTGACTATCTTCCGGTCGTGGTTCCCCATCACCGTCGGCACGTCCCGCTCTCGGAGCGCGTCGACGCACGCCGCTGGCCACGGATTGTAGCCGATGACGTCGCCCGCGCAGACGAGCGCGTCCACGTCCGGCATGTCCTCGAACACGGCGTCGAGCGCCACCCTGTTCGCGTGCACGTCCGAAATCACGCCGACTCGCATACCCGCCCCTTCGACCGCCAGCCCTTACTCGCTATCGGCGAACGCGAACGACACCTCGTCGCCGACGGTGACGCCCGCCGCGCACACCGCGTGCTCGAACCCGGCGTCCAGCACCTCGCGCGCCGCCCCCGCCGCGGTGTCGGCGTCGAGCGCGTACGCCTCCGGGCTGTCCTTCTCGTACGTCGCGACGAGCGTCGGCTCCGCGACCGACCGTACGAGCAGCGCGTCCTTCCGCACGATACCGATGAAGGCCTCGTCAGCACCCACGACGCCCGCGATGCGGGGCGTGTCGTAGTCGTCTTTCTCGTAGTCCAGCGAGAACAACCCCGACACGAGCGCGTCCCGCGCCGGATACCCCATGTCGAGTTTCTCCGTGATCGGGTCGACGTGCGACCCGTTCCCCACCACGGCGCGCCCCCCGGACTCCCGCGCGCAGTTGTACGACACGTACGGGTTCTCCGTCTCCGCCGCGTCCGCCGTCGGCACGACCGTCAACAGGCCGTCGCGCTCCACAACCGTCCGATTCGGGAACGACCGCGACGACACTCGATACGCGCCGACACCCGGACCGACGACCACGAACCGACCAACGTACATACGAAAACGTGCCCACACCACGCAAAAATAGGTGTCGGAGTATGCACGAACGCGGTTCCCGTAGGGGGCGACCGAACCGCCTTCGCAAGGCTAATAAATTCGAGACCCATTCATTCAACTGTAGTCCATTGGGGTAGCTGGCCAATCCTGTTGCCTTCTGGGGGCAACGACTCTGGTTCGAATCCAGAATGGACTACTTCTCTCGCGTCTCACATTCGAGACGGTGTCCTGGGTCCGTCAGACACGCGTCCGCTCTCCGCGGGCGCCGTTTCGACTGGAACTCACTTCTCGCCGTACTTCTCGGACTCCTGTTCTTCGAGCGCGTCGAGTTCGCGTTCGGGGTTGTACTCGTTCTCGTCGCCGTGTTCGCGGCCGGCGGCGCCGGTGAGTTCGCCGAGCACGGCTTCGCGGGCGTCCTCGTGGGTTTCGTACTCCGTGTCTTCGAGGCGGTCGAAGACGTCGCCGAGGGATTCGGTTTCGTTCGGGAGTTCCGACGCGGTTTCGCCGTAGACGGCTTTCATCTCGCTCGGGTTCGTGGGGTAGCTCAGGCCGTCCAGCGTGGCGTCGACGGCTTCGAGGGTCTCTTCGACGCGTTCGGTGCGTTCGTGCTGTCGCTCGCGTGCGTTGTCGGTGACGTCGTCTCGGCTCATAGTCGGATGTTCGACGCGATGGTCAAAAACCGTGGTGGCTACTTCTCGACGTCCAGGAGGGCGACGCGTTCGCGGACGAGGTCCGTGAGGGATGCGTCGGTCGCGGCGCGTTCCGCGTCGGAGATGTCGAAGAAGTCGGTGAGTGCGGGTTCGTCGAGCGAGTCGAGGGTGTCGCGTTCGTCGACGAGCGGTCGGAGTTCGTCGACGGCGGCGGGTTCGTCGCCGCCGTCCACGACGATGACGGCGTCCGTCTCCCCCTCCGCGACCCCCATTTCGAGTGCGCGACGGATCTGTCGGCGGCCGGCGGCGTAGAGGAGGATTTCGACGGCGCGGTCGCGCGCGACGTTCTCGCCGCGGTCGAACGAGCGGTTCGCGTGCCGGACGGCGGTTTCGAGGTGGGGGCGGCCGGCGACGTACGCGGCGTCGAACGCCTGCACCGCGCAGTCGTGGTCGTCCCCGACGGCGCGCAGGGTTTCGACGAACGCGTCCACGTCCGCCACGGTGACGCGGCCCTCGACGGTTCTCATTCGAAGTCACCCAGGCTCGCCTGGCCGTCCTCGTCGCTCATGTCCGCGGTGCGGGCGGCGGCCTCGGCGTCCGCGTCGGCGCGCACGTCCGCCATCGAGGGGTTCTCGTGGCCGACGTTCTCCAGGACGGTTTCGGCGGTTCGGCGGCGTCCGCGGAGCGCGCCGAGGACGACGGGTTTCGCGGCGTTCCGGAGGTCGGCGCGCGTCTCGATGCCGGCCTCGTACAGTCGGCGGGCGCGCTTCCGGCCGACGTTCCGCACGCCCGCGAGGTCGAGCAGTTCCTCGCCGACGCCGTACTCCACGCGCTTTCTGGCGTCCCGAACGGCTTTCGTGTTTCCGTACCCGAGGTCGCCGGCGAGGCGTTCGGCGGCGTTCAACAGCCACTCCGCCGTCTCGACCTTCCCGCGGATGTCGCCGGGGCCGACGCCGTAGCGCTCCGCGATGGTGTCCTCCTCCAGTTCGTTCGCCCAGTCTTCGAGGAGTTTCGCGGTCTTGGTGGCGGCGAGCCAGTCCTCCCACTCGTTCTCCTCGAACTCGCTCGGCATCCGCCCGAGGAACTCCGTTTCGCGCTCGTACGCCACTTCCGTGTACTGTTCGCGGTCTCCGGACCGGAGGTAGAGTCCGTAGAGGTCGGGTGTGCGGGCGACAAGGTGGTAGAGGCCGAACGGCGTCGGGTCGTCGGCGTCTTCCAAGCCGTGGATGAGTTCCGCGGCGCTCATCGGGTCGACGTACAGCCGGCTCACGAGGTGGCCGCTCGACGTGGCTTCGAGGCCGTCGTCGCGCTCCACGAAGTCGTTCGCGACGAGGTAGTCGAGCACGTCGTCGGTCACGGACTCCAGACGCTCCGGGTCGTCCGTCTGCGTCGCGTACAGCGTCCCGGAGAGGAACTCCAGGAGGCCGTCGCGGCTCCGCGCGACCCCGGTTGCGACCGCGGCGAGGACGTGCGTGCGGAGCGCGGGTTCGGCCGCGAGCTTCGACCGCACGGGTTCGGGGTCCGCGTAGATGTATCGGTCGAACAGCTCTTCCAACTCTTCGTGGGTGTTCGCGAGCAGGACGGCTTCGCCGTACGGGTCGAGGCCGGGGCGGCCCGCGCGCCCGAACATCTGGTGGACTTCGAGCACGGACAGCGGCTGCATCCCGCCAGCGTCGCCGTCGTAGCGCTGCCAGTCCCGGACGATGACGCGCCGACTCGGCGTGTTCACGCCGGCGGCGAGCGTCGGCGTCGCCGACACGACCTTCACGAGGCGGTCGCGAAAGGCCTCCTCGACGAGTTCGCGGTGCTCGCGGGCGAGTCCGGCGTGGTGGAACGCCGCGCCGCGCTCCACCGCGTCCGCGAGGTCGTCGCTCGTCTCGGTGTCGCTCACGCCCCGAATCTCCTCGGCGATGTCGTGGAGGGCCTCGCGTTCGTCGCCGTCGAGGTGGTGCCGGCTCACGTCCCCGAGCCGCCCCGCCGCGGACTCGGCGTTCCGCCGCGAGTTCACGAACACGAGCGTCGACCCGCCGTCGTCGAGCGTGTCCTCCACGAGAGCGCTCGTCTGATTCCGGTTCCCGTCCGCGCTGAGTTCGCGCTGGCTGCCGTCGTCGAGGTGGAGCGACTGGCCGTAGTGGACGCCCGTCCGGAGGTCGATGGGTCGCCAGTCGGAGTCCACGAGTTCGGCGTCCAGCCACTCCGCGAGCTCGTCCGCGTTCCCGACCGTCGCGCTCAGTGCGACGACTTGGAGCGACGGGACGCGCTGGCGGAGTTTCGCGAGCGTCACTTCCAGGGTCGGGCCGCGGTGCGCGTCGTCGACGAGGTGGACCTCGTCCGCGACCACGCAGGAGAGGTCGTCCACCCAGTCCGCGCCGTTCCGAATCAGCGAATCCACCTTCTCCGAGGTCGCGACGATGATGTCCTTCGAGCCGAGCCAGTCGCCGTCGCTCTGGTAGTTCCCGGTGGAGACGCCGACGGAGACGCCGTACTCCTCGAACGCCTCGAACTCCCGGGCCTTCTCCCCGGCGAGCGCTCGAAGCGGAACGATGTAGAGGGCTTTTCCGCCGCGCTCGACCGCGGACAGCATCCCGAGTTGTGCGATGAGGGTCTTCCCGCTCGCGGTCGGAACGCTCGCGACGAGGCTCTCGCCCTCGGTGACGCCGGCCTCGACCGCCTCCTCCTGCGGGGGATAGAACTCCTCGATTCCCTCCCCCTCCAGGTAGTCCGTGACGCCCGCGGGGAGGCCGTCGAGGTCCGATGGTCTCATTGCCCGAACGTAGGGCGGTCACGCGGTTTAAAGTATCGTCCTCCCGTCTCACGGGTATGGCGCGTGCGGAACTCACGACGGTCGAAACGGTCCACGACGAGCGCTCCTGGCTTTTCACCGTCGCGGACGACTACGGGAACGAGGAGGAGGTCATTCTACTGCCGTGCGAGGAGTCCGTGGAAGCCTGGGTGAACACGTGCCCCCACGAGTTCCAGCGCTTCGACCGCGGAATGGGCGCGGCGATGCGGGACGGCCAGGTCATCTGTCCGAAACACGGGTCGATGTTCGACACGTGCTCCGGCGACTGCGACAACGGCGAGGCCGCCGGAACGACGCTCGTGGACGTGGGTCTCGCGGTGGACGACGGCACCGTCTACCTCGACGACGAGGACTACGTCTTCCGGCACGAGGGCGGTATCGACGACACCGACGACGGCCCGAGTTCGACCAGCCACCTCTCCTTCTAACCCCGACTGCTTTACCCCGTCCCGCCCCAAGCGCGAGTATGCGAGTCGAGTTCGACCGGGACACCTGCATCGGCATGTACCAGTGCGTCGCGGAGTGGGACGGTTTCGAGAAGAATTCTGACGCCGGGAAGGCCGTGCTCGTCGACGGCGAAGAAACCGAGGACGGCGTGTTCAGCCGGGAAATCCCGGCGGACGCGGAGTTCGACGCGAAGTTCGCGGCGCGGTCGTGTCCCGTCGACGCCATCCGCGTCTACGACGACGACGGCGAACAGGTCGTCTAGGGCTTCACGAGGACTTTCACGGCGTCGCGCTCGTCCATCGCCTCGTAGCCCTCGGGGACGCCGTCGAGGCCGACTGTTTTCGTGAAGATGGGTGAGGGGTCGAGCGTCCCCTGGAGCACGTCCGCCATCAGGTCGTCCACGTAGGCGCGAACGGGCGCGACGCCGCCCTTGAGCGTGACGTTCTTCGAGAACGCGGTCCCGAGGAACTCGGCCTCGTCCACGCCGGCCGGGACGCCGACGTAGCCGACGGTGCCGCCGGGACGCGCCACGTCGAACGCCGTGCTCATCGACGACTCGGCACCGACGCATTCGAGGACGTGGTTCGCGCCGCCGTACGTCAGTTCTCGAACCTCTTCCACCGCTTCCTCGCCGCGACTCGACACGGTTTCCGTCGCGCCGAACTCCTCGGCGATTTCGAGGCGGTCCTCGTGGTGGCCGACCGCGACGATACGTTCCGCGCCCAGTCGCGACGCCGCGAGCACGCCGCACAGGCCGACCGCGCCGTCCCCGACGACGACCGCGGTGTCGCCCGCTTCGACGCCGGCGCTGACGGCGGCGTGGTGGCCCGTGCACATCACGTCCGTCAATGGGAGGAGGGCTTCGAGCGTGTCCTCGTCGTCGGCGTACCGCTCGGGAACCCGGACGAGCGTGCCGTCCGCGGTTGGCGCGCGGATGCGCTCGCCCTGTGCGCCCCCGTTCGCGCCGCTCCAGCCGTCGCCGTTCACGCACGACGTGTGCAGTCCCTTCCGGCAGAACTCGCACTCGCCGCACGAGATGGAGAACGGCGCGAGCACGCGGTCGCCCGGCCGAACGTGCCGCACGTCCGAGCCGACCTTCTCGACGATACCCATCGGTTCGTGGCCGATGCGTGTTCCTTCGTCCTGGTCGCTCTGGCCGCGGTACGGCCAGAGGTCGGACCCGCAGATGGCGGTGTGGGTGACGCGGACGATGGCGTCCGTCGGTTCTTCGAGCTCGGGGTCGGGAACACTCTCGATGCGAACGTCACCGGGGCCGTGGTAGACAGCGGCGTCCATACGCTATCCCCGGACGCGACCCGCAAAAATCCACTCCTCGCGCCAACACTTTTATACTCGAACGACAAATGTGTGGGTGTATACCATGTGTCCCCCCTGGGAGGAGGTACCGGTCTGGACCGATTCGGACGATGACGACGAGGACGCCGAGATGGCGGACGTCCAGCGAGAAGTCCCGCCTAGCTGATTTCGGCGTACTGCTCGGAGAGCTTCTCCGCGGCCTCGCCGAGCTGGTCGCGCTCGTACTCGGTGAGGTCCCACTCGACCACTTCCTCCACGCCGTCGGAGCCGAGTCGCACGGGAACGCCGAACGCCGTGTCCTCGTGTCCGAACTCGCCCTGCAGGGGAATGCTCGCCGGAAGCACTTCGCCGGTGTCCCGGAGCACGGCCTCGACCATGTGCGCGACGCCGGTCGCCGGCCCCCACTGAGTCGCGCCCTTCCGCTCAATGACGTTCATCGCCGACTCCTGAAGGTCGGAGAGGATTTCGCTCCGCTCGTCCTCGTCGAACGACGGGTCGCGACCGTCCACGCGGACCTTCGAGAACACCGGCACCTGTGCGTCCCCGTGTTCGCCGAGGATGGTCGCCTCGACGTTCCGCACGGGCACGTCGAAGCGCTGGGAGAGCACGTACCGGAAGCGCGCGCTGTCCAGACGGCCGCCGAACCCGATGACCTTCTCCCGCGCCCGCTCACCCGTCTCGTAGAGGTGGCGGTTCAGGAGGTCGACGGGGTTCGAGGTCGTGATAGAGACGAAGTCGTCGTTGTACTCCGCCAGACTCGACCCGATGTCCTCCATGATGGGCGCGTTGTCGCCCGCGAGATCGATACGGGTCTGGCCGGGCTTGCGCGGAATCCCGGCGGTGATGACGACCACGTCGGAGCCCTCGGTGGCGGCGTAGTCGCCCTGCACGACCTCCGTATTGGCGTCGTACGCGATACCGTGGTTCGCGTCCGCGGCCTGCCCGACGGCCTCGTCCTCTTTCTCCGGGATGTCCACGAACACGAGTTCGTCCACGACATCGCGGAGTGCGAGACTGTAGCCTGCCGCAGCGCCGACCGTACCCGCCGCGCCGACGATGCTGACTTTCGCCATACCCGAGAGTGCTCGCGGCGTTCTGTTAAGCGCTTCGACACCACCGCGTTCCGCCGGAGTCAGGCGTCAGAGACGGTCACCGAGCCGTCGTCGTCGAGTTCCACGACGAGCCCCGCGTGCTCCCGGAACCGCTCGATGACGTCGGGGTCGTGGACCTCCGCGGAGACGTGGAACAGCCCAACCGCGTCGTGCTCGCTGAGGAGGGCGGCAAGCCGGTCCAGCGCGTCCAGCGCGCGCTCCTCGTCCGCGTAGTACGCGAGTTCCGTGATGGAGTCGAAGCTCACGCGGCGCTTCCCTTCGGTGTCGTTGAGGAAGTCCTCCGCCACCGCGATGATACCGTCCACGTCGTCCGGCGATGACACGTACCTGATGTGTTCTGAGCCGCGCCGCGAGTACCCGCGGTCGACGCTTAGCGCGTCCAGCACGTCCGCCCGCGATTCGTCCACGTCGTAGTAGTTGAGTTTCTGCGCGACCTCCCGCGCGGTGGTTCGCGTGGAGATGACGAGGAAGCGGTCCGTGTCCGTCTTGAGGAAGTCGGTGTCGATACGGTCCGTCTCGGCCGTACTCGGATGCAGGAGGAGGACGGCAGTTCCCCCTGGAATCGACGCCGGCCCGCCCTCGATTGCGAGTTCGTAGTCCACACTACGGGGCAGGGGTTCCCGGAACTTAACTTCCGCTGGCGTGCACGACGAACGCGCTGCTCGCGTGGACGCCTGTTCGTCGGGTTTCGCGGTGGCGTCCACGACGCCGTTCAGGTCACGCCCACTGCTGGGCGCGCGCTCGTATTTGAACGCTCGGCGAAATCGTGGTGGAAAAACGTGGTTAGAGGTCGCGGCCGTTGAATCGGAGGTAGCCGACGAGCGGCGCGAGGACGAACCACGCGACGAGCAGGGCGACCATGGTGACACCATCGAAGACGATGCTGTCGGGGAGGCTGCCGAGGGCGACGCCGAATCCGGCTTCGGGGACGAAGTTCGCGAGCGCGAACGTGTACGCGCCGGACGGCGGGAGGACGTTGAAGACGAACGGCCAGACGGCGTCCGAGGACACCTGGAGGTCGAGGAGGGCGACGAGGCCGGTCGGGATGAGCGGGAGGATGAACTCGACGAGGAGGTAGAACCCGGCGGCGCCGATGGTGGCGCGGCCGCTGTCGTTGGTCAGGCTGGATATCCCGACGCCGATGGCGGTGTAGACCGCGCCGAGCACGAGCGAGAACACGCCGAAGATGGCGAACGACGTGAGCGTGTACTCGTCGTAGAGCGCGACCATGACGAGGAGGCTGGCGACCAAACCGACGAGGATGGAGAGGGAGAGGACGGCGGCGCGTCCGACGACTTTTCCGACGACGGCGTCGCGTCGGCTGTGGGGGAGGGAGAGGAGGAGTTTCGCGCTCCCGGACTCGACTTCGCCCGCGATGGCCTTGTGGCCGACGACGAGGCCGGTGATGGGAACGAGGAGGGTGACGGGACTGGAGAGGAAGGCGATGAGGCCGAGCGTGTCCACGGTCGGGTCGCCCGTTCCGCCGCTCTCGGTGAACACCTGAAAGAGGTACGCCATACCGGCCATGAACAGGACGAACAGGGCGGTGAGCCCCCAGAGCATCCGAGAGCGCATGGCGTCCTGGAAGTCCTTCTTCGCGATGACGCTCCAGCTCATTCTGCGTCCTCCGTGTAGGCCGCGAACACTTCGTCTAGGCTCGCTTCCTCGGTGGCGAAGTCGTTGACCGTCACGCCCGTGCCCTCGATAGCGTCGAGCACGCGGGTTTTGGCGTTACTGTCGGCGCGCACGCGGATGGTGTCGCGGTTGGCGTCCACGTGTTCGACGCCCTCGACTCCACGTGCGGCTTCGAGCGCCTCCGGCGTCACTTCGTCCACGACGACGGTGAGGACGGTGCCGGTGCCGACGGCCTTCCGGAGACCGCGAATGGTGTCCTCGGCGACGAGTTCGCCCTTCCGGAGGATTCCCACTCTGTCGCAGACTGCTTCGACCTGTTCGAGGATGTGACTGGAGAAGAACACGGTCGCGCCGCGGTCGGCTTCTTCGAGGATGAGTTCGCGCATCTCGCGCGCGCCGTTCGGGTCGAGGCCGGTGCTCGGTTCGTCGAGGAGGAGCAGGTCGGGTTCGCCGACGAGCGCCATCGCGAGCGCGAGGCGCTGTTGCATTCCCTTGGAGTATCCGCCGGCTTTCCGGTCGCGGTCGGCGGGCTCGATGCCGACGCGGTCGAGGAGTTCGTCGGCGTCGTCGCTCGCGCCTTTCGATTCGACCGCGAACTCGACGTGTTGGCGGCCGGTGAGGCGGTTGTAGACGGAGAACCCTTCGGGGAGGACGCCGATGTCGTCGCGGATGGAGAGCGAGTCGGCGTGGGCGTCGCGGCCGAGTACGCGCGCCTCGCCGTCGGTGGGGCGGACGAAGTCGAGGATGATGTCGATGGTCGTGGATTTTCCGGCGCCGTTCGGGCCGAGGAAGCCGAACACTTCGCCGTCCTCGACTTCGAGGTCGACACCGCGGAGGGCGGTGACGTCACCGAACTCCTTTCGGACTCCGGATAATTTTATCGCTGCCATGTCTGTCGAATGTCACTGTCGTGTGAAGAAGATACCGGAAAGGGTTGCCTAGAGATCTACTGTGTCGAACCGAGCGCTCCCGAGACCGAGCGGAACGACCGCCCAAGCGAGGAGGACGCCGAACGCGACCACGGCGTTCCCCGTCCCTTCCACCGGAAAGCCGACGCCGCGAAGCACGTCCATGTAGGCGGTCGCGGGATTGAGAGCGGGGTACCACGACAGCCAGTCCGGGTGGGGCGTCGCGGGCCACGCGAACCCGTTGAGGACGAAGTGCGCGGCGTCCACGGGCAGCCACCAGTAGAGGACGAGGCCGCCGACGCCGATACAGCCGATGAGCGCGCGGGTCGGCGTGCGGGTCGCGGCCGACCAGCCGACCGCGACGCCGACGAACGCGGCGGTGAGTGCGAGGCCCGCGATGAGGGTGCCGCCAGCGGCGACGAGCCCGTCGACTGGCCGGGCGCGCGTCACCGCGAACAGCGCGCCGACGGCGAGCAGGACGAATACGGGAACTGCGGTGGTGACGAACCGGCCGAGCGCGGTGCCGGCGACGACTTCGCGCCGCGAGAGCGGGAGGGAGAGCGGGATGCGGAGGCGGCCGGACTGCCGCGGGCCGTTCACGGCGTCGTAGCAGTTCGCGGCGACGGAGATGGGGACGACGACCAACAGCAGCGGCCCGAACAGCCGCATCGTATCGGGCGCGCTCCACGAACCCGTGCTCAGGAGGTCGATGCCGCCGGCGACGAACACGGCGAACAGCGCCGCGCCGGCCGTGGACCACGCGAGGCTACCGTCGGCGCGCGCGACCCGCACGTCCTGTCGCGCGACGACGAGCCAGCCGGGCGTTCTGGAGGACATACTCGCACCTCCCGCCCACAGTCCCCTAAACCTGCCTACACGACGTCCTCGGGGTCGTGCTGGTCCCGCATCCGCTCGGCTTCCTTCCGGTACTGCTCGCGGCGGTCCTCGTCCTCGACGGGTTCGAGCGTGTCCTCGTCCACCATCGTCGCGGCGGTCGGTTCGGCGGCGTGCAGCGACCGCTCCTTGTGGAGCACGCGCTCGCCGTCCGGCGTCGCGTACACCAGGCTCAACAGTCCCTTGTTCGTGTACTCGCGGTAGACGAGCCACGCGCGGGTCTCGCTCATATCTGGGTTTTTCGCGGTTCGAACTTAACGCTGGCCCGTCCGCGGCGGCCACGCTTATCACCGGCGGCGTCGAAGCCGCGAGTGATGTCGGTCGCGCTCTCCGAAGTCCTGTTCGACGGTGAGTCGGTCGTGGAGCGCGTGGACTGCGGCGCGAACGCGCTCGTCGTCACCACTCACCGCGTCGTCGCGCTCACGCCCACCGGGGACGGCGAGCGCGTGCGGTACGCCGACCGGCCGAACGTCGAGACGGTGCGGGTGGAGACGGCAGGAACGACCGGCCACCTCCGCTTCGGCCTCCGACAGACCGCGTTCGCCGTCTTCCTGTTCGCGGCCGGCACGCTGTTCTCGCTCGACGGCATCGCGGACTCCGTGACGGGCGCGACCGGAACCGCGCGCCAGGTTGGCGTCGGGTCGCTCGTCCAGGTGTTGTCGGCGGTCGCGCTGTTCGCGCGGTTCTTCGACGACGCGCTCGTCGCGCTCTCCGGACTGACCGCCCTGCTCGCGGCTGTCGGGTTCGCGCGCTACCTCCGGTCGCGCTCTCGGGCGCTCGTCGTGGAGACGTACGGCGGCGAGGAACTCCGCGTTCCCGCGCCCGACGCCGACGCGGAGACCGCTGGCCGGGTTCTGGAAGCGCTCGACTGAAAGCCCGCGAGCGCCAAGCGTGAGTGATGGACGCGAGACAGGTGCGCGAGCGCGCGAGCGACCTCCCCACGGACCCCGGCGTCTACCAGTTCCTCACCGAGGACGGCGCGGTGCTCTACGTCGGGAAGGCCGTGGATTTGCGCTCGCGCGTGCGGTCCTACGCGGACCCGCGGAGCAACCGCATCGCCCGGATGGTCGAGCGGTCCGCCGCTCTCGACTTCGCGGTGACGGACACGGAGACGCAGGCGCTCCTGCTCGAAGCGAATCTCATCAAGCGCCACCAGCCCCGGTACAACGTCCGCCTGAAGGACGACAAGTCCTATCCGCTGGTCCAGTTTACGGACCACGACTACCCCCGCATCGAAATCACGCGCGACCCCGACGAGGGCGCGACCGCGTACGGCCCGTACACGGACAAGAAACGCGTCGAGACGGTGGTGAAGGCCGTTCGCGAGCAGTACGGCCTCCGGGGGTGTTCGGACCACAAGTTCTCGAACCGCGACCGTCCCTGTCTCGACCACGACATCGGCCTCTGCACCGCGCCGTGTACGGGCGAAATCACGCGCGAGGACTACGTTTCTGATACCGACGCAGTGCAGCGCTTTTTCGAGGGCGAGACGGGCGTGCTCGCGGACCCGATAGAGCGCGCGATGGCGGACGCGGCGGAGCGCGAGGAGTTCGAGCGCGCGGCGAACCTCCGCGACCGATTGGAGGCGGTGCGGGCGTTTCACGGCGGCGGCGGGGAGGCCGTCGCCGGGCACGGCCACGAGCGCCACGTCGACGTTCTGGGTGCGGTCATCGAGGGCGACAGCGCGACCGTCGCGAGGTTGCACGCGGAGGACGGCCAGCTCGTGGAGCGCGACCAGCACCGCGTGGACGCCCCGGAGGGCGAGGACCGCGTCGCAGCGGTGCTCGCGGCGTTCGTTCCGCAGTACTACGCGGAGCGCGACCTCCCGAACGCCCTCCTGCTGCCCGAGGACCCGGACGACCCGGATTTGGACGTGTGGCTGGCCGCGGAGGGCGTGGACGTGCGCGTGCCGGGCGCGGGCCGCGAGGCGACGCTCGTCGACCTCGCGCTGAAGAACGCCCACCGGCGCTCGGGGACGCGGGACGAACTCGGCGCGCTCGCGGACGCGCTCGGAATACCGCGACCGACTCGCATCGAGGGGTTCGACGTGAGTCACGCGCAGGGCAAGTCGGTAGTCGGGAGCGACGTGACGTTCGCCGACGGGTCGCCCGAGAAGTCCGACTACCGCCGGAAGAAACTCGAAGAGGAGAACGACGACTACGCGAACATGCGGCGGCTCGTCCGCTGGCGCGCCGAGCGCGCGCTCGCGGGGGAGGACGACCGTCCCGACCCCGACCTCCTCCTCATCGACGGCGGCCGCGGCCAGCTCGACGCGGCCCTCGCCGCGCTCGACGAAACAGGCTGGGAGGTACCCGTGGTGTCGCTGGCGAAACAGGAGGAGGTCGTCGTCGCGCCCGACCGCTCGTACGACTGGCCGGGCGACGCCCCCCAACTCCACGTCCTCCAGCGCGTCCGCGACGAGGCGCACCGGTTCGCCGTCCAGTACCACCAGAGCCTCCGCGACGACGTGTCCACGGCGTTGGACGACGTGGCCGGCGTCGGCCCGGAGCTCCGCAAACGCCTCCTCCGGCGGTTCGGGAGCGTCGACGGCGTGCGCGCGGCGTCCGAAGAGGAACTCCGCGGCGTTGAGGGCGTGGGCGAGGCCACCGCGGAGACGCTCGAACGCCGGCTCTGAGAAAGGGACGCGGCCCGGGTGCGGAGGGCGGTGGGGCCGCGTCGGTGGCGGCGAACGGGGAGCAGGTCGCCGCCGGTGTTCGCTTCACACCCACCGACAATAAAACCTACTTTCACTAACTCAAACCTAGTTGTTTTACTGGGATGGGTGTCACGGAAGCGTATGGACTCCGTCCCTCTGTTCGACTCCTACACGGAACGCAGCGAGATTCTGATGCCGAACGAGACGAACAACCTCGGGCGCGCGCTCGGCGGCGCGGTCCTCCACTGGATGGACATCTGCGGCGCAATCACCGGCCGGCGGTTCGCCCGCCGCCAGGTCGTCACCGCCTCCATGGACCACGTCGACTTCCTTGCCCCCATCGACCTCGGCGACATCGTGACGGTTCGGGGCTACGTCTTCGACACGGGCGAGTCGAGCCTCGACGTGAAGGTAGACGTGACTGCCGAACGCCCGAGCGACCGCGAGAAACGGGAGACGGCGAGTTCGTTCTTCACGTTCGTCGCGCTCGACGACGACGAGACGCCCGCCGCCGTCCCGGACGTGGAGACGCCGACCGACGAGGAAGCCGAACTGCGGGCCGACGCGCTCCGCGAACGCCGCGAACGGAGGGAGGCGATTCAGTCCCAGTCCAACTGACCGCCGGACTGGTACTCCGTCACGGTGGACTCGAAGAAGTTCTTCTCCTTGTTCAGGTCGGCCTGTTCGGCCATCCACGGGAACGGGTTCTCCGTGCCGAACACGGGCTCCATGCGGAGCTGGCGGAGGCGGCGGTCCGCGATGTACTCGACGTACTCCACGAACTGCTCGCTCGACATCCCGAGCACGTCCTCCCGGCACGCCTCCCGCGCGTACCGCGCTTCGAGGTCGACGGCCTCCCGAATCAATTCCTCGACCTCGCTCTCGAAGTCGGCGGTCCAGACGCCGGGGTTCTCGTCCCGTATCTGATTGATGAGGTCCACGCCGAAGTTCAGGTGGAGCGACTCGTCGCGCATGATGTACTCGAACTGCTCGCCGACGCCCACCATCTTCTTCTGGCGTTTCAACGCGAGCATCATCGCGAACCCCGCGTAGAAGAACACGCCCTCCATCACCACGTAGAACCCCACGAGGTCGCGCACGAACTCCCGGAGGTCGTCCGTCGTCTCGATGGTGAAGTCGTCGCGGTCGAGCGCACGCGTCAAGTCCACTACGAAGTCGTCCTTTGCCTCGATGGCGGGGATGCGGTCGTACATCCCGTACATGTAGTCCGGGTCGAACCCGAGGCTGTCACAGCAGTAGATGAAGGTGTCCGTGTGGATGGCTTCCTCGTACGCCTGCCGGAGGAGGTACTGCCGGCACTCCGGCGCGGTGACGTGCTCGTACACCGCGAGCACGAGGTTGTTCGCGGTGAGCGACTCCGCGGTGGAGAAGAACCCGAGGTTCCACTCCACGAGCTGGCGTTCGGCGTCGCTGAGCGCGTCGCCCCGCCACTGGGACACGTCGTCCTGCATCGGCACCTCCTCGGGCGTCCAGTTGTTCGCGACGCCCTGCTGGTAGTACTCGCGCGCCCAGTCGTAGTCGATGGGCAGTATCTTGTTCGGGTCGTGCTGGCTGTCGGTGTTGATGACGGGCATTACTGGCAGGCCTCGCAGGTCGGGTCCTCGACGCTCGGCAGACTGCTCTCCTCGTCGTCGCTCTCGCCGTCGTCGTTCCGGAACTGGGTGTCGTCGTACTCGGTCATGTCGAGCGTGGACTTCTCTATCTGGCTCGCGCCGAGCGTGCGGAGGTAGTACGTCGTCTTCAACCCCAACTCCCACGCGGCCGTGTACACGTCGTCGAGCTTGCTGCCGTCCGTCGACGGGAAAAAGACGTTGTGGGACTGGCTCTGGTCGATCCAGGTCGCGCGCTCCGCGGACAGCCTGAGCTGGTGCCGGGGGTCGATTTCGAACGCCGTCCGGTACAGCTCCTTGAGGTCGTCCGGCACCGCTTCTATCTCCTGAACGGAGCCGTCGTGGTAGGTGAGTTTGTCGCGGAGTTCGTCCGTCCACAACCCCCGTTCTTCGAGGTCGTCGACGAGGTGGGTGTTGACGCGCGTGAAGTCCCCGCTCATGTTCGACTTCACGTAGAGGTTCGAGTAGACGGGTTCGATAGAGGGCGTCGTGCCCGCGATGGTCGAAATCGTCGCGGTGGGCGCGACCGCCATCGTGTTCGAGTTCCGCATCCCGTGGTCGCTTATCTTCTCCCGCACTCGGCTCCAGTCGAGGCGTTCCTCGACCTCGATGGGCGTCTCGCGGCCGCGTTCGTCTTCGAGGAGTTCGACCGTGTCCTGCGGGAGGATGTCGCGGCTCCACTTCGACCCCTCGAAGGAGTCGTACGCGCCGCGTTCGGCCGCCAAGTCCGCGGAGGACTCGATGGCGTGGTAGGCGACGAACTCCTGCGCGCGGTCCGCGAAGTCGAGGGCGTCAGCGGAGTTCATCGGGACGCGCTGGGCGAGCAGGGCGTCGTGGAACCCCATCACGCCCAACCCCACCGGGCGGTGACGCATGTTCGAGCGCTCCGACTTCTCGCTCGGGTAGAAGTTCAGGTCGACGACGTTGTCCAGCATCCGCATCGCCGTCGAGACGGTCTCCCGCAGTTTCTCGCGCTCCAGCCCGGACTCGGTGACGTGGCGGGAGAGGTTCACGGACCCGAGGTTGCAGACCGCGGTCTCCTCCTCGGACGTGTTGAGCGTGATTTCCGTGCAGAGGTTCGACGAACGCACGACGCCCGCGTGGTCCTGGGGAGACCGGATGTTACAGGGGTCCTTGAACGTGATCCAGGGGTGCCCGGTCTCGAACAGGCGGGTGAGCATCGTCCGCCAGAGGTCGCTCGCGTCCCGCCGCTCGAAGTTCTCTATCTCGCCCTCGTCCGCGAGGCGCTCGTACTCCTCGTACTTCTCCACGAACTCTTGGCCGTACGTCTCGTGGAGGTCGGGAACCTCGTCGGGGGAGAACAGCGTCCACTCCTCGTCGTTCTGCACGCGCTCCATGAAGAGGTCGGGCACCCACGCGGCGGTGTTGAGGTCGTGGGTGCGGCGGCGTTCGTCGCCCGTGTTCCGGCGGAGGTCGAGGAAGGAGGGGAAGTCGAGGTGCCAGCACGCGAGGTAGGCGGCGGCCGCCCCGCGGCGTTTCCCGGAGCGGTTGATGGCACCGGTCACGTCGTTCGATATCTTGAGGAACGGGACGACGCCCGTGGACTCGACGCCCGTGGACGATATCGTCGCGCCGGTCGCGCGGACGGGCGTCCAGTCGTTCCCGAGGCCGCCCGACCACTTCGAGAGTTTCGCGTGTTCGTGGTAGCCCTCGAAGATACCGTCGAGGTCGTCGGGGATGGTGGTGAGGTAGCACGAGGAGAGCTGGGCGTGCGTGGTGCCCGCGTGGAAGAGCGTGGGCGTGGAGTGGACGAACCGCAGCGTGGAGAGCATGTCGTAGAACTCCTCGGCGTACGCCTGCCGGTCCCCCTCGGGTTCGCGGAGCGCGACCCCCATCGCGACCCGCATCCAGAACGTCTGCGGGAGTTCGATTGGGGTGTCGCCGTCCCGGAGGAAGTACCGCTGGTGGAGGGTGTCCATCGCGGTGTAGTCGAGGCGGTCGTCCCGGTCGAGTTCGATGTAGTCGGCGAGCGCGTCGAGGTCGTAGGTGAGCATGCGCTCGTCCAGGATGTCGGCGGCGACGCCGCGTTCGATGCCGTCCACCAGGGAATCGCGGTAGTCGGCGTCGCTGGTGTGGTCGTCGAGGCGTTCGCGGCGGTCGCGTTCGCGCTGGACGCGCGCGGCGACGGTGTCGTAGGCGGGGTCGCGGTCGACGCGCGCGGTGAGCGTGTCGGTGAGCGCGTCGTACTGCTCGCGGGGGCTGGCGTCGGCGTAGCTGTTGCGTTCGGCGGCGGTGACAAGGTCGCTCGCGGTGTCGTCGTCGATGGCGTCCTCGTGGCCGTCGCGGGCGCGGTCGAGAACCGCGCGGAGCGATACGGTCGTGGTGGCGTGTTGTTGACTCATATGTGGTGAGCGCCGCCGCTAACTGGAGCAGTAGCTCCCGGAGAACGGCGGCCAGTCGGTCCGTCCCGACGGATTCGGCGCGTCGGGCGTACTCGGTGTAGTGCGCCGGGACCGACATAAGGTTTTCCAACAGACTTGCACAAGATAAAGTACAGTTTAACGGGCGTGCCGTGCCTTTATGTCACTCGTCGCGGACTCCTTTACCAATGAGCGAACGCGACGACGTGTTCTACCAGCTCGGCCGGCTCACGGCGGGCGACATCCCGCGTCGCCTGCTCGGCGCGCTCGGAGCCGTGACCGTGCTCGTCGCCGCCGTCGTCCTCTTTTCCATCCTCTCCCCGCTGTACGCCGCGGGCGCGCTCCTCCTCGTGCTCGCCGCCGTCACCGTCACCGCCTCCGTCGTGGTCGTACAGGCCTACGAGAAGACCGTTCTCACCGTGTTCGGCGAGTACCGCGGCATCCTCGAACCCGGCATCCACCTCGTTCCGCCGTTCGTCTCCCACACGTACCCGTTCGACATGCGGACGCAGACCCTCGACGTCTCCAAACAGGAGGCCATCACGCGCGACAACTCGCCCGTCCACGCCGACGCCATCGTCTACATCCGCGTGATGGACGCCGAGCGCGCGTTCCTCGAAATCGAGAACTACCGGAACGCCACCGCGTCGCTCGCGCAGACGACGCTCCGCGCCGTCATCGGCGACATGGAACTCGACGACACGCTCTCCCGCCGCGACACCATCAACGAGCGCATCGACAAGGAACTCGCGGAACCCACCGACGCCTGGGGCGTCCGCATCGAGGCCGTCGAAGTGCAGACGGTGATGCCGAGTCAGGGCGTCGTGAGCGCGATGGAACAGCAGTCCTCGGCCGAACGCCGCCGCCGCGCGATGATTCTCGAAGCGCAGGGCGAACGCCAGTCCGCCATCGAGACCGCGCAGGGAGAGAAGCAGGCGAGCATCATCCGCGCGCAGGGGTCGAAGCAGAGCCAGATTCTCGAAGCACAAGGTGACGCCGTCGCCACCGTCCTCCGCGCGAAGTCCGCGGAGTCGATGGGCGAGCGCGCCATCGTCGAACGCGGCATGGAGGCGGTCGAGCGCATCGGGCGCTCGCCGTCCACGACGTTCGTCCTCCCGCAGGAACTCACGAGTCTGGTGGGGCGATACGGCAAACACCTCTCCGGCGGCGTCGAACCCGGCGGCGGACTGGAGAGTCTCGGGTTCGACGACGAGACGCGCGAACTCATCGGCATCGACGACTACGAGGCCGACTTCGTCGAGGGCGAGCGCCAGTAATCCCGCTGGCGTGTGCGACGAACGTGGCGCTCACGCCACCCACGGCATTTATTGTCTATCATGAATAATAGGTCGGTGTGATGAGTTTCGACGACAGTTCCTCCGACGCCGTGGGCGCGGATGTCCCGCGTCCGCCGGACGTATCGGACGAAACGGACGACCGCTCGACGCCGCTCGACGCGCTCTGGCGAGCCTACGAGCGCCTTCGGACGCACGTCCGCGAGTGGCCGAGTCGGTACGTCGAACAGCAGGCGAGCGTCTACGAGGACTAGTCGTCGCTCGGCCGAACGCTCACGACCGGTACCGGCGACCGCCGAACGACTTTCTCCGTCACGCTCCCGATGAGGTAGTGGTCCAGGCCGGTGCGCCCGTGCGTCCCCATCACTATCATGTCCACCCCGGCTTCCTCGGCGTATTCCAGGATGACGGTGCGGGGGACGCCGCTCCGCACGACCTCCTCGGTGGTGAGGCGCGCGGGAAGCGAGGCCGCCGTCTCGCGCACGGCGTCCTCCGCGCGCTCGCGTTCGGCGTCGTTCCACGCGTCGGACGCGATGCCGCTACTCGGACTCTCGAAGCGGTTCCGGGTGTCCATCACGGAGAGCACGTGCACTGTCGCGTCGTACGTCGTGGCGAGTTCGCTCGCGTGCGACACCGCGGCCGCGGTGCCCGCGCTCGCGTCGGTCGGAAGGAGGATATCGTCGTACATCAGAGGACACCCCCGGCCGCCATCACGAAGAGCGCAACGGCGATAATCGCGAACAGACCGCCGACCCCCGTCTTGATGGTGTCCGTGTCGAGCGCCGCGGAGACGTAGGGAGCGACTTGGCCGCCCGTCACCGTCGCCGGCACCGTGAACACGACCATGTTCCACGGCGTGGACGCGAGACTGAGGGAGTGACCGCCGACGAGGCCGCCGCCGAACACGTGGACGAGCGAGGCGATGATGGCGGTGGTCGCGACGACGATGTGGTTCGTGCCGATGGCGACTCGGACCGGGACTTTCGTGCGGAGCATCGAGATGATACCGAGTTCTCCGATGCCGAATCCGGCGAGTCCTTGGAACACGCCGCCGATGCTGTACGTGCCGAACCGTTCGAGGTAGCCGGCCCGCGAGTACCGGTACTCTTGGCCGTCGCGGTCCACGCGCGTCACTTGGCCGTCGTCGCCCGTGCGGACGCCCGCGGGGCCGAGTTTGTCGCTGTCGTCGGGAAGGGTCTTGTTCGTGGCGTCACCGGGGTGGCCGCCGTCCGTCGCGGCCTCGCCGTCCGCCGGTTCGCCGTGTCCGAGGTTGATGCGGAAGAGGAGATAGGACGCCGTGATGAGCGCGACCGCGAGCAGACCGTGGAACACCCACTCCGGGATGACGAAGGAGAGGAGTGCGCCACCGACGACGAACGGGATGCCGCCGAGCACGAGCGCGAGCGCCAGCCGTCGGTCGACGAGGCCGTACCGGATGAACGCGATGGACGAACTCGACAGGCCGAACGCCTCACTGATGAGGCCGACTTTCACGAGCGTCTCCGGCGTCAACGGGTGCGCGAGCAGCGGGAAGACGAAGATGAGGAACGGCACGAACAGCGCGGACCCGCTGATGCCGACGGTGTTGACGATGGTCGCGCCGAGCAGGAAGAACGGGAACAGCCACCAGTATTCGAGCCAGTAGCCGGTTCCGCCGGCGTCACCCGTCGGCGCGAACCCGACGACGCCCGCGATGAAGAGGACTGGCGCCGCGAACACGAACACGTGCTGGTACTTGAGGAACGTCTTGACCGCGCGGTCGTACGACGCCATCTATGTGAACACCTCGCGGCGACTCGGTGACGGGCGGCGAACGCGTGCGGTGAGCGCCACCGAGGCCTCTCGGGGGTCGGTTGTAGTCGACATAGCCAGCGTATACACCCGTATCGGTGGAAAAGTCTTGATATACGGGCGAAGCCTGACGAGTTATCCGAGTTCGGAGCGGCGGAAGGAGACGTAGCCGGCGAGCAGGCCGAGGCCGCCCCACGCGAGCATCACGAGAGCGTTGAACCACCGCTGGTCCTGGAGTTGCGCCGAGTCCTCACCGAACGTCCCTGCGAGCTGCGGGTACTGGTCGAACACGCCGCTGTAGACGGGTTCGGTCGCGAAGAGGTAGGCGGTCGCGGGGGAGAGCGAGTTGACGAACGACCGCGTGGAGTCCGTGATGGTCGTGCCGAACGTGGTCGCGACGGCGTCGAGCACGGTGCCGAGGTTGACGATGGGGAGGAACCCGAACCAGAACGGGACGAGCAGGAAGTACGCGCCGAACACGCCGAGCATCGCCCGGGAGCGCCGACTGGTCGCAGCGGACACGCCGACGAACAGGCCGGTGAGAGACACGCCGTAGAGCGCGGACACGGCGGCGAACGTAGCGAACCGCCCGATGCTCGGCGCGTTCTCGAACGTCGCGAACGCGACGACGAACCCGACCGCGAGCGCGACGACGACCGCGGCGAGCGTGACGCTCACGCGGGACGCGAACTTCCCGAGAACGTAGCCCGCTCGCGAGTTCGGGAGGCCGAGCACGTACTTGATGACGCCGGACTCCCGGTCGCCCGCGACCGCCAGGTAGGCGAGCGGCGCGACGAACAGCGGGAACACGAGGAACGTCATGAAGGACACGTCGAACAGCGTCCGATAGGGGTCGGGGTAGATGTTGCGCTCGGCGACGAACACGAGCGCGACGAGCGCCGCGAACACGCCGATGACGCCGAGCACGACGTACGAGCGCGCGGCGTTCTTCAGGTCGTCCCGGGCGACCGTGCGAATGCTCACGCCGACTCACCTCCGGCGTTCGCGACTGTTTCACTATTTCCGGTCGCCGCTTCGCCCTCGCTCTCGCCGTCGCTCGCTGGCGTTCCGTCCCCGTTCGTGTAGCGTTCGAAGAGGGTTTCGAGGGACGCGTCGTCGATGGTCACGTCCACGACGGATGCGGTGTCGTCGAGCGCGCGGAGCGCGGGCATCTTCGCCGCGGGTCGGGCGACTGTGAGTTCGACGGTGGCGTCGCGTTCGCTCACGGCGGTCACGCCCTCGACGGCTTCGACGGCCGCGAGGTTCGGCGTGCCGTCCACGTCCGCCTCGATGACCGATTCCGCGCTGAGTTCCGCGCGGAGGTTGTCGATGGTGTCGACGGCGACGAGTTCGCCGTCGCTCATGATTCCCACCCTATCGCAGACCTTCTCCACCTGTTCGAGGATGTGACTGGAGAAGAACACGGTCGCGCCGCGGTCGGCTTCCTCCTCGACGATGCGGCGCAGTCGCTTGATTCCCTCCGGGTCGAGGCCCGACGAGGGTTCGTCGAGCACGAGCAGGTCGGGGTCGCCGACGAGCGCGATAGCGAGGCCGAGGCGCTGTTTCATCCCCTTCGAGTACCCGCCGGTGCGGCGGCGCGCCGCTTCTTCCGTGAGGCCGACGCGTTCGATGAGTTCGTCGGGGTCGTCGCTCGCTCCTTTCGTCTCGATGGCGGACGCGACGTGCTCGCGGCCGGTGAGGTTCTCGTAGAGTTCGAGGCCGTCGGGGAGGAGGCCGGTGCGCTGGCGGACCGCCTGCGACTCTCGTGTGGCGTCGTGGCCGAGCACCGTCGCACTCCCCTCGCTCGGGTCGAGGAACCCGAGGAGCATGTCGATGGTCGTGGATTTCCCCGCGCCGTTCGGCCCGAGGAAGCCGTACACTTCGCCCGACTCGACGTCCAGGTCGAGGTCGTCGACGGCGACGAACTCACCGAACCGTTTCGTCAACGACGTGGTCTGGAGGGCTGACACAGCCGAGTGTTATCGACTCGGCCTATCAATCCACCGGACTACCAGTCGGCTTCGGGTTCGACGCCCGCGTCCTTCGCCTCGAAATCCCACTCCTCGCGGAGGTCGCGCACGCGGTCCCGGATGTCCGCCGCGAGCTCGAATTCGAGGTTGTCCGCGGCCTCCCGCATCCGCTCCTCCAGGACCTCGATGCGTTCGCGCGCTTCCTCCTCAGTGTCGGGGCCGTCGCCGGTCACGTCGCTCGTGTCGGTCTTCGCGCCGGGGAGGTTCGTCTCCGACACCGCCTTCTCTATCGTCTTCGGGGTCGCGCCGTGCTCCTCGTTGAACTCCTGCTGGATGCGGCGGCGGCGCTGCGTCTCCTCGATGGCTTCCTCCATCGCGTCCGTGGTCTCGTCCGCGTACAGGACGACTTCGCCGTTCACGTTCCGCGCGGCGCGCCCCATCGTCTGAATGAGGCTCGTGCGCGAGCGCAGGAACCCCTGCTGGTCGGCGTCCAGAATCCCCACGAGCGACACCTCCGGGATGTCGAGGCCCTCGCGGAGGAGGTTGATACCCACCAAGACGTCGAACTCGCCGAGGCGGAGGCCGCGAACGAGTTCGTGGCGCTCCAGCGTGTCCGTCTCGTCGTGCATGTACTCGACCGCCACCCCGGCTTCCTCAAGGTACTCGGTGAGGTCCTCGGCCATCCGCTTCGTGAGCGTCGTGACGAGCACGCGCTCGTCGCGCTCCGCTCGCGCCCGAATACGTTCCAGCAAGTCCTCCACTTGGCCTTCGGCGGGCGACACCTCGACCTGCGGGTCGACGAGGTGGGTCGGGCGAACGATCTGCTCCACGACGTTCCCGGATACGTCGCGCTCGTAGTCGCTCGGCGTCGCGGACACGTACAGCGTCTGGTCGGTCTTCTCCTCGAACTCCTCGAAACTCAGGGGACGGTTCTCGTACGCCGTCGGCAGCCGGAAGCCGTTCTCCACGAGGCTCTCCTTTCGGGACTTGTCGCCCGCGAGCTGGCCCTTGATCTGGGGGACCGTCCGGTGTGACTCGTCGATGACGGTGAGGAAGTCGTCCGGGAAGTAATCGAGGAGGGTGTAGGGCGCGTCGCCCTGCTCGCGGTCCGAGAAGTAGAGCGTGTAGTTCTCGATGCCCGAACAGTACCCGGCTTCCCGGAGCATTTCGAGGTCGAACGTCGTGCGCTCCTCGATGCGTTGGGCCGCCAGGAGGTCGCCCTGGCGTTCGAAGTGCGCGATGCGGTCGTCCATGTCGGTCTCGATGCGCTCGATGGCGTTCTCCAACCGCTTCTCGGGAATCGAGTAGTGCTCCGCCGGGTGGACGAGCACCGCCGGCTCCTCCGACTGCACCTCGCCCTCAAGCGGGTCTATCTTCCGGAGAGTGTCGATTTCGTCCCCCCAGAATTCCACGCGCACGGCGTACCGGCCGTACATCGGGAAAATCTCCACAGTATCGCCGCGCACTCTGAACGTGCCCTGCGTGAAGTCCACGTCGTTTCGCTCGTAGTTCAGGTCCACGAGCCGCCCCAGCAGTTCGTCCCGGTCTATCTCCTGGCCCCGCGACAGTTCGAGGCTCATGTCCACGTAGTTCGACGGGTCGCCGAGCCCGTAGATGGCGGACACCGACGCCACCACGATGACGTCGTCGCGCGTCAGCAGCGACCGCGTCGCGGAGTGCCGCAAGCGGTCGATCTCCTCGTTTACGGACGCGTCCTTGTCGATATATGTATCAGTTTGTTCGACGTACGCCTCCGGCTGATAGTAGTCGTAGTAGGAGACGAAGTATTCTACCGCATTATCCGGGAAGAGGTTCTTGAACTCCTCGTACAACTGCGCCGCGAGCGTCTTGTTGTGCGCGATGACCAGCGTCGGCTTCTGTATCTCCTCGACCGTCCACGACACCGTGTTCGTCTTCCCCGACCCCGTCACCCCGAGCAGCGTCTGCTTGTCCACACCGTTCTCGAACCCGCGCGCGAGCTGCTCGATGGCCTCGGGCTGGTCGCCTGCGGGCTCGAACGGCGCGTCCACGCGGAACGGCTGCTCCGCCTCCGGCCGGTCCGGCTGCAACGCACCCTCAGAATCACTCATTACCAGTTCCTAGGGACGCAGAAACGTAAGGACCGCGCCCGCCACACCCATCTCTCGCCGGTATTCTTCCTCCAGGTTTTCAGCCCTCACCGCCGTTCGGGCTGAAAAAGTGGAACGCAAGGACCGCGCCCATCGCACTCACGCAAGTACCCCGCTCACCGCGCCCGTCTCGGTCGCGTCGTCAGTCGCGGCGTGCGAGCAGGACGGCCGCGAGCAGACCGACCACTGCGACGGCGACGCCGAACCCGGGCACGCTCGCGGCCGACGTATCCTGCGTGGATGTGTTCGTCGTCCTCGACGTGGTTGTGGACTCCGTACCGGCGGTCATGGTGGTGTCGCTGGTCGTTGTAGTGCCGGTGGTCGTCGTGGTTGTCGTGTCCGTTCGAGTCGTGGACTGCGTGGTGGCTGTCGTCGTTTGCGTCGTCGTTGCTGTGGTTGTGGTCGTTGGTGTCGTGCTCGTCGCGGGGTCGGTGGTTGTCGTATCGGCTGGGTCGGTGTTCGTTGGCGTGTCCGCGGTGACGTCCACGGTGAGCGAAGCGGTCTCGGTGTTGCCCGCTTCGTCGGTGACGGAGAGCCTGACCGTGTAGGTACCGGCGTCCTCGTAAGCGTACGTCGTCGTTCGGTTGTCGACGACGGTGGGGCCGAGGTTCCACGTGTAGTCGGCGACGCCGGACGCGTCGTCGCTCGCGGTCTCGGGCGCGAACGTCACCGACTCCCCGATGTTGACTGTCCGGTCCGCGCCGACGGCGACGGTGGGGTCGACGGCGTCGAGCAGGAGGTCGTTCGAGGTGTTTGCGTCCACGGAGCCCTGGCCATCGCGCGCGGTGACGGTGACGGTCTCGTTCCCAGCGGTGTCGTCAGCGTCGACGGCGACGGTCGCGGCGTACGTGTCGCCGCTCTCGTGGGTGAGGGCGACGGTGCCCGCGCCGAACGCGGACGCGTCGGCGGTCACGCTCCCCACGTCACCCGTGACGTTCGCGGTGACGGTCACCGAGTCCGAGGCGTTCACGAGGCCGTCCGCGTTCGTCGCGTCCGCGAGCGTCGCGTTCGCCACGACGACGCCGGTCTGATTCCGGGTCGCGTTCGCGGTGAGCGTCCCGTCGAACGTGTTCATCCCCGTTGTCGCCGAGTCGAGTGCGAGCGTGTAGTTCCCGTCCGTGGCCACCGTGCGCGTGCCCTCGTACCGGAAGGGGTCGCTGGACGAGGTTTCGGCGAGGTCGCTCAGTTCGAGCGTGGCGTTCTCCGCACCCGAGAGGTCGAGGGACGCGCTGTCCAAGTCTGCGGTGGAGTTGAACCCGAACCGGAGGTCGCCGTCCGCGGTCGTGTCGAGCGTGAGCTTCCAGACCGTGAACCCGCGGTCGATGGTGGCGCCGTCCTCGTACCCCGGGCTCACCTTGTCGCCGTCGAGCGAGGTCGCGGACACGAGCGTGCCGTTGTACTCGCCGTTCGCGTCCGGCACGTACGTCTTCGCGTACCGGTAGCCGTCGGCGGTGTCGCTCTCGGTGAAGTCGTCGATGTCGAGCGTGCGGTTCGACGGCCCCGCGATATCGACGGTGGCCGCGCTCAGGCGTTCGTCCGCGCTGAACGCCACGCGGAGCTTTCCGGACTCGTTCGTGAGCGTGAAGTCCCACGTCTCCAGTTTCTGTTCGACCGTCACGGTCTCCGTGAGGTTTTCGTCGTCCGTCCCGGTGGGCGCGGACGCGGAGTCGAACGTCACGGTGTACGTCCCGTCGCTGCTCCCGTCGTACGTGCCGTTGTAGACGTAGGGCGCGCTCGAATCGCTCGTCGAGAACTCGGAGAGCGAGAGCGTCGCGTTCTCCGGACCGGAGATTCCGAGCGTCAGCGAGTCGAGTTCGTCCGTCGCCTCGAACGAGACGTTCAGGTCCTGGCCGGGCGCGGCGCTCGCGTTCAGGTCCGACACGTCGAACACCCGGTCGATCGTCGCGCTGTCGGTCAGGTCGGGGTTCGCGGTGTCGCCGTCTACCGATTCGCCGGATTCGAGCGTCCCCTCGTACGTCCCGTCCGCGGTCGGCGTGTAGTTCGCGACGTACGTGTGGTCAGCGCCCGACGACACCTCGTCGAAGTCCGAGAGCGACAGGTCGGTGCCGTCCGGCCCCGAGACGTTCACGGAGACGGACTGTAGGTCTTCCGTCGCGTCAAAGGATATCTGGAGACTGTTCGAGTCGTTCGACACTGAGAAGTTCGAGAATTCGAGGGGTTCGTCGGTGTCTTGAACCCACGCAATACCCGGTTTCTCCTTCACGTCAGTTCGAACCGTACCGGTCGACCCATCAAGCGTGACGTACTTGATGGTGTTCGCGGAGTTACTGCTGAAATAGAGGGCTTCGAGCGTCTCGTCACCAGTCCAGTTCACTGCCGCAACTGGAACCTTCTTTGCATCACTCGTGAGGGTCGTCTCCGTCCCGTTCATGTACGCAAGCTGGAGGTTTTTGTTGCCGTCCACGTACAGGAGGCGGGCGACGCCGTCATTGTTGAAGTCGCGCGGCGCGGCGATTTCACCGGGCTGGTTCGGTCCGAAACTCTTCTGGACGACGCCCGAGCTGTTGTAGTAATGGAACTGCTCGCCTTGGACGAACACGAGTTCAGCGGCGCCGTCGCCGGTGACATCCGCGACGCCAGCGACGGAGTGCGCGTCATACCCGGTTCCAACAGTCTGGGGCGTCCCGTTGTACGTCACTTTCTGCAGAGTGTTGTCGTCGTTCGCGAAGAAGACGGCGCGCGTCCCGTCCCCATTGAGGTCACCAACCGCGAATTTCGCCACCGCACCCGACGAACCAGTGGGGTTCGTTTTCGCGTTCGACGCGAGTTGTTTCTTTTCGCCGGTTCGGTCGATGACGTAGAGCGCGCCGTTGCTCGTCACATATGGGACTTCAGCGTAGTAGTCGCCGTCGAGGTCCTTCGCCGCGCCGACGACGTCCGCTGTCACGCCCATGTCGATTGTGTCGCCCGATTCGGTCGCGAGCGTGACGTTCCCCGTGCTGTCGTCGACGTACGCGAACTTCACGACCGGGTCGGTGTCACCGGTCGCTGCGGTCGCGTTCTGCGCGGCGATACCCGTCGCGACGGGGGCGGCAACGAGCATCGCGGCGAGGACGAGCACGGCCGCCCGCCCATTTCTCTGACTCATTTGTCAGTCGAACGCCACTCACACGGAAAGACCTTCTCGCCGATTTTACCCTTTTGAACGTTGTGGCAGCCGATATCGGGGCGTACGCCGGTGTCGGGGTTCCAGCAACTTCGACGGACAAATCAGGGCAGTTTAAAGGACGGAGTCCGCGGTTGCGGCACCGACGACGGAGAAAATCGCGCCCACGCACATCGCCTTCAGCGTGAGTACCGCGAGCGGCATCGCCTCCGCGGGCACGTCCGCCGCGCTCGCGAACGTCGACGGCGCGCCGAACGCGAACGCGAGCACGAGCACCGACCCGAACGCCACGAGCAGGAGGCTCACGAACCGCACCGGAACACCCCCGACCTCCGCCTCCTGGTCCGGGTCCCGGTCGGCGTCCGCCTTGTACAACGCCCCGTACCCGATACCCGACACGATGAGCACCGTCACGAGCACGTGATACCACCCCATTCCGCCAGCGAGCACCCACACCTCCTCGGTCACCACGAACGGCCCCGCCAGCAGGAACCCGCCCACGACCTGCTGGGCGGTGTCCGCGACCGCGTACCGTTTCCCTCGCCCGACCATACCAGCCACAGACTCACCACACTCAAGGCGCTTTCGGCGACCTCTCGCGTTGCTCGCGTGTTCTGCTCGCGGGTCACTTCGTTCCCCGCTCGCTTATTCGGAGAGCGCGAACAGCGTGAGCGCTCTCCGACACCACAACGGCTACTTATCACCTCGCCCTTCCCTTGGTATGAGCGTCCGCGAGGAGTTTGACGAGTGGGCGGCGTCGGGCCGCGACAAGGGCATGGAGGACCGACACTGGCACACCGCGAAGCACGTGCTGGCGCGGATGCCGGTCGAGGCGGGCGACACCGTCCTCGACCTCGGGACGGGGAGCGGGTACGCCGTCAGGGCGCTCCGCCAGCGCGACGTGGGCCGGGCGTACGGCTTGGACGGTGCGCCGGAGATGGCGCGGAACGCGCGCTCGTACACGGACGACGACCGCGTCGGCTACGTCGTCGGCGACTTCGGGAGTCTGCCGTTCGAGACGGACAGCGTCGACCACGTGTTCTCGATGGAGGCGTTCTACTACTCGGCGGACCCCCAGGAGACGCTGGAGGAAGTGCGGCGGGTGCTGCGGCCGGGCGGGACGTTCTACTGCGCGGTGAACTACTACGAGGAGAACACGTACTCGCACGCCTGGCAGGACTCCATCAGCGTCGACATGACGCGATGGAGTCGCGACGACTACCGGCGCGGATTCCGCGATGCGGGACTGTTCGTGGCGGAGCAGGACAACGTCCCGGACCGAGACATCCAGATTCCGGACGCCAGCGAGTTCCCCACGGAGTCGTTCGACACGCGCGAGGAGATGGTCGAACGCTACCGCAGGCTCGGCACGCTGCTCACGGTCGGCGTCGCGCCCTAACCACACCAGTTCCACTCGAAACAGGGGTTGTTCTGTGGGTCGGGTGGTGGGATATGCCACACAGTCCCGTCCCACGCACCCTCCCCATGGCTCGCGCTCCGCATCCCGTTCTCGCTCGACCTTCCCGTTTCGCGTGGAGTCACGGCCGATAGCGCCCGCCGACGTAGTCGATGACGACGAAACTCAGCGCCGTCACGACGAGCAGAACGGTCCCCATCGCGGCTGCGGGGCCGATGCTCGGGCCGGCCGTCCTGTCGACGAGGAAGCGCTTCAGCGCGACCGGCATCGTGTACGTGTTTTCGCCCGCGAGGATGATGGTGGAGTCGAACTCGCCGATGCTGATGGCGAACGCGAACGCCGCGCCCGCGACGACACCGGGCCAGACGAGCGGGAGTTCGACGTCCCAGAGCGCGCGGGCGCGGTCCGCGCCGAGGCTGCGCGCCGCCTCGACGAGGCGAGAATCGATGTTTCCGAGCATCGGCGCGACGTTCCGCACGACGAACGGGTAGCCGGCGACCGCGTGCGCGAGCACGACCACTGCGGGGCCGACGACGCTCACTCGGTACGGCCCGATGTCCACGCCGAACACGAGTCCCTGGAGCAGTCCGAACCCGACGACGACGCCGGACACCGCGATGGGCGCCATCAGGACTGTGTCACCGAGTTTGCGGAAGCGGCCGCCGCGCGTGCTGAACGCCGCGACGACGACGCCCATCGGGAGCGCGACCGCGAGCGCGCCGAGGCCGAACAAGAGGGAGTTCCGAACCGCCACGGACGGCTCCGTCCGACTCCCCTGTCGCTCGACGAGCAACCGCCACCACTCGAGCGTCGGGTCCGAGACGCCGCCGACGCTCGCGAGGACCATGCTCACGAGCGGCAGGACGAACACGACGAGCACGACGACGCCGTACGCCGCGACGCCCGCCCGCCTGAGCCAGTCGTGTAGCGTGTCCGCCGAGAACAGGCGCTCGCGCGGGAGCGGTTTGCCCGTGCCGCTGCTCGCGCGACGCGCCTCGTACCGGAGGTAGACGTACATGAAGAACAGGGAAAAGGCGGTTTCGAGCGTGCCGAGCGCGGCCGCGGTCTCGTAGTCGAGCTGGTTCACGCTTGCGTACAGCCAGACCTCGACGGTCGCGAGCCGCAGGCCGCCGAGCCCGAGGACGATGGGGAACGTCATGAACGTGAAGATGAACGTGAGGAGAGCGCTCGCGGCGAGCGCGGGCAGTAGCTGCGGGAGCACCACGTCCGTGAACGACCGCAGTCGGCCCGCGCCGAGGCTGCGCGCGGTCTCGACGGCGTTCGCGTTCACGTTCTCCCACGCCGTCCCGACCATCCGCGTCACCAGCGGCGCGTTGTAGAACGCGTGTGCGACGAGGACGAGTTCGAGCGTGTACAGCATCTCCACTCGCTCCAGGCCGAGCGCGGCGAGGACGTTGTTCACGGTGCCGAACGTCCCGAACGTCGCCACGAACCCCGCGACCACCATGATGGACGGCAGGACGAACGGCAGGATGGTGAGCGACTTCAGAGTGCGCCGGCCCGGGAACTCGAAGCGCGCGAGGACCCACGCGCCCGGCAGGCCGACCAGCACGCTCAACACCGTTGAGAGCACGGCCTGGTACGCGGTGAAGCCGAACAGTCCGAAGTCGACGTTGCCGGCGTCGTGCACGAGGACGACGAACGGCGGGCGGGAGACGACTGCGGGGCGTGCGGTCGCGAGGAACTCGACGGTCCACGCGGCGGCGTCGCCGGGCACGCGCAGCGGCGCTTCGAACAGCGTGTGCGCCGCGCCGAGGAAGAACGGGTCCGAGAGAACGCCTAGCAGCACGTCGGGCGTCACCGCGGCCAGCGGGTCGGCGAGCGCGTCGAAGACGCCGTAGCCGTCGCGGAGCACGGCGTTCTCGAACACCGTCCAGACCGGATAGTAGAAGACGACGAGCAGGACGAGCAGGGTCGCCAGCCCGGCCGCGGCGAGCAGCGCTCGCGCCGGTGTCGGCGCTAGCTGCTCGCTATCTGGCGCGCCCACTCGTTTATCCATCCGTCGAGGTTTCCTGCGAGTTCCTCGTACGTAAACGTCACCGGCTCCGGCGGCTCGTGCGCGTACTGGTCGTACTCGTCGGGGAGGTCAGCCGTCGTCGTCGCCGGGAACTGGACGTTGTTCACCGCGATGTTCGCCTGCGCCTCGTCCGTGAGCACGAAGTCCATGAACGCCGCCGCCGTCTCCGGCTGGTTCGTGTCCGCAAAGCGCGCCATCGCCTCGGGGTTCGCGTACCCTTGGTCGTTCAGGAACCCGATCTGGTGGCGGGGGAGTTCGTCCTCGCCGTGGTAGTACACTTGGTCGGTGGAGTAGGAGACGACCATCGGTCGCTCCCGGTTCATGAATGCGTTGTAGGCCGGCTGCCAGTCGTCGAGGATGCGCACGTCGTTGTCCGCGAGGTCCTGCCAGTAGTCGAGGTAGTTCTCCGGCCCCATCTCGTGAATCGTCCAGAGGAGGAACGCCCGCCCGGGGTCGCTCGTTTGCGCGTTCTCCGCGAGCAGCGCGCCCTCGTAGGCGGGAGTGGTGAGGTCGTCGAACGTCTGCGGTTCCTCGATTTCCGTGCTGTCGTAGACGAGGCTGATGTAGCCCGTGTCGTAGGGGAGCGCGCGGCGCTCGGGGTCGATCTGGAGGCCGTCCTTGATGCGGTTCGCGTTCGCGAGGCCGTCCGGCGTGTCGAACAGCCGCGCGTTCGGGAGTTGTTCGTCAACGCGGACGAGTTCGCCCGTGTTCAGGCCGACGAAGAGGTCGGCGTCGATGCCCGCGCCCTGCTTCTTCCGGCTGATGAACTCGTTGACGCCGTTCGAGGGCGCGGTGAACTCGATTTTCGTGTCGTGTTCGGCCTCCCACGCCTGCTTCAGCCAGTTCCCGGCGGTGCCGTCGTCCCCGAAGAAGGAGTCGTAGGTCGCCACCGTGAGGGGTTCGTCGGGCTCGCTGGTCGTGCCGGTGGTCGTCCCGCCGGTCGTTCCCTCGGTTGTGCCGTCGGTGGTCGTTCCGTCGTTCGAGTCAGTGACGTTCAGACAGCCGGCGAGGCCAGCGATGGCCGCCGCGCCGCCGGTTTTGAGGTACGTGCGCCGCTTCATTACTCGGTTGTTTCACTGGGTGGTACATAAATCGGGCGCTTCCGGACCGAAGCGTTAACTCGGCCGGCCCGGAATCTCCAGGCGTGCCGTCCCGACGCGTCACCCTCACCGCCCTCGTCGCCGCCTTCGCCACCCTCGCGGGAACCGTCCTCTTCGACGTGCTCGGGACCGTCTTCTTCGCGCTCACCGTCACCTACCTCCTCGCACCGCTCCACCGCCGGCTCAACGACCACCTTCCGCCCTGGCCGGCCGCCGCCGCCACCACCGTCGCCGTCACCACCGGACTGCTCGTCGCGCTCGCCTCCATCATCCTCCTGCTCGCCCGACGCGCCGACGACCTCGTCCACCTCATCCGCGAAATCCCCGGCGAGTTCACGTTCGTCGTCTTCGACATGCCCGTCGTCATCGACGTCAGCACCCTCCTCGCCGCCGCCCGCGAAGCCGCCGGCGCAATCGCGGTCGACGCCGCCACCGCGCTCCCCACGCTCGGCCTCAAACTCACCGTGTTCGCCTTCCTCGTCTTCGCGCTCCTCATCCACCACCACTCCGTCGAGCGCGCCGTTCTCGCCGCCATCCCCGACACCTACCACGACGTGGCGGGCGCGCTCGCCGACCGCGCCCGCGCCACCCTCTACGCAATCTACGTCCTCCAGGCCGCCACGGCGCTCGGCACGTTCCTCATCGCGCTCCCGGTCTTCTTCGCGCTCGGCTACCCTGCGTACGCCACGCTCGCGCTCGCCGCCGCCGTCCTCCAGTTCCTCCCAATCGTCGGGCCGAGCCTCGTCGTGCTCGCGCTCGCCGCCTACCACCTCACCACCGGCGACATCCCGAGCGCCGCGCTCGTCACCGTCGTCGCCGGCGTGCTGGTCGCGTGGCTCCCCGACGTGCTCATCCGGCCGCGACTCGCCCGCGAGACAGCGAACCTCCCCGGCAGCCTCTACTTCGTCGGGTTCACGGGCGGCCTGCTCACGCTCGGCCCCGTCGGAATCATCGCCGGCCCGCTCGTCGCCGCACTGCTCGCCGAAGCCGTCCAACTCCTCGCCGCAGAACAGAACCGAACCCGCGTCACGTAGCGACGTCTCGCCCCAGTTCGCGCCACTCCGTCAGACTCCCCTCGTAGAACTGCACGTCCGCGAACCCGAGCCATCGCAGCACGACGAACGTGTGGCTGATGCGGCGCGCCGTGTTGCAGTAGAGAACGACGCGCTCGCCCGGCACGATGCCTCGCTCCCCGAGCACCACGTCGAGTTCGTCCGGGTGTTTGATGCCGCGCGTCCCCTCGTCCACGAGGTCCTTCCAATCGAGGTTCACCGAACCGGGGATGTGGCCCTCCGCGTACTCCTCGGGCCGTCTCGTATCCACGACCACCGCGTCGCCCTCGCTCGCCGCCGCCACCGCGTCCGCGCCGACGAACGGCGTCTCCGCGGGCGGTTCGGGGTCGTACGTCGTCGGTTCGACCGACACTGACTCCGTGGACGATTCGTGGTCGCGCGTCCACGCGCTGAAGTCGCCGTTCAGGAGGTGGAGGCGCTCTATCGGGTGGCCGTGGTAGAGCGCGGTGACGAGGAAGCGCGCCGCGAACACGCCGTGCGTGTCGTCGTACGCCACGAGGTGCGTGTCCGGCGTGACGCCCGCGTCTCCAAGCAGGGCCGTCCAGTTCTCCCGCGGCGGCATCATCCCGGACTCACCAGACTCGGTTCGGAAGGAGTCGAAGGGGACGTTCACCGCGCCCGGCACGTGCCCGATGCCGTCGTACTCCCAGGCGTCCCGCACGTCCACCACGCGCACGCCAGAGTCGTTTAGGCGGTCCGCGACCCACGACGCTGACACAACGAGGTCGTCCGTCTCGCTCATACCCGCTGTAGGACCGGCGCGTCCTTAGCCTCGCGGGACGCGACACTCGTCCAGAATATCGGCAAAAACGACCTGTACATTCGGCGTGTCATCGGCGACCGAGAGATAATCCGCGAACAGTCGGAAATACTTGCCCGTACGTGGGTCGAGAGGGGGTTCCTGCCGACGGCGGATGGGGTTATGTGGCTGGCGAGTGAAACGACACGCGTATGGCAGAAGACGATTACGCGAACGACGTGCTCGTAAGCGCGGACTGGGTCGAGTCGAACCTCGACAAGTTCGAGTCCGACGACCCCGACTACCGCCTCGTCGAGGTCGACGTGGACACCGAATCCTACGAGGACTCCCACGCGCCCGGCGCGGTCGGGTTCAACTGGGAGACCCAACTGCAGGACCAGGTGCAGCGGGACATCCTCGAACAGGAGGACTTCGCGGACCTCCTCGGCTCCCACGGCATCACGGAGGACACCACGGTCGTCCTGTACGGCGACAACTCGAACTGGTTCGCCGCCTACGCGTACTGGCAGTTCAAGTACTACGGCCACGAGGACGTGAAACTCCTCGACGGCGGCCGCGACTACTGGGTCGCGAACGACTACCCGACCACGGACGAAGTCCCCGACTTCCCCGAGCAGGAGTACGACGCGCGCGGTCCCTTCGACGGCATCCGCGCGTACCGAGACGACGTGGAGACCGCCATCGACCGCGGCATCCCGCTCGTCGACGTTCGGTCGCCCGAGGAGTACTCCGGCGAGATTCTCGCGCCCCCGGGACTCCAGGAGACCGCGCAGCGCGGCGGCCACATCCCCGGCGCGCAGAACGTCTCGTGGGCCGCGACCGTCAACGAGGACGGCACGTTCAAGACCAAGGACGAACTCGCCGACCTCTACGAGGACGCCGGCGTGACGAACGACCAGGAGGTCGTCGCGTACTGCCGCATCGGCGAACGCTCGTCCATCGCGTGGTTCGCGCTCAGCGAACTCCTCGGCTACGACGACGTCACCAACTACGACGGCTCGTGGACCGAGTGGGGGAACCTCGTCGACGCCCCCATCGAACAGGGCGAATAATCAGGCCGCTTCCTCGCGGTCCGTTTCGAGCGCGTCCAGAATCTTCTCCGTCGTCTCCGCCACCACTTGCTCGACGAACTCGGGGTCCGCGTTCGTCGGGTCGCCGAGACCGCCTTCTTCCGTGATGTCGTCGAAGTACGCGAACTTCCGCGCCTCGTACGACGCGCGCCGCGTCTGCGGTTCCTTCTCCTCCTCGCGAACGAGTTCGGGATGGAAGAGTTCGATGACGCTCGTCTCGTGGTCGCCCGCGTGCCCCCAGCCCGCGTCGTCGTCCTGCCAGCCCGGCCCGAAGTGCTCCTCCAGTCGGTCGCGCGCGAAGTCCGTCCAGTGGACGAAGTACGTCTCGACGCCGTGGTCGCGCTGGAGGCGGTCCGCCGCGAGGTCGAGCGGCGACCGATTCCCGCCGTGGCAGTTCAACAACACTAGTCGCGACACGTCGTGTTCCGCGAGCGACGCCCCGATGTCCTCGACGACCTGCTGGTAGGTGTCCGCGCTGAGCGTCACCGTCCCCGCGAACCCCATGTGGTGTTCCGAGTAGCCGTAGGGGAGGGTCGGCAGGCGCACCATCGACAGGTCGCGGTCGGCCGCTGCCTCCACGAGTTCTCGGCTCAAGTTCTCCGCACGCAGCGTATCCACGCTCACGGGGAGATGCGTCGAGTGTTGTTCGATACTCCCGCACGGAAGCACGACGAACGCGGCGTCCGCGAGCGCCGACTCTGCGTCCTCCCACGTCATGCTCCCGAGGTCGTAGCCCTCGTAATCGAGCGAAACCGGCATACCCGCGACCACTCCCGCGTCCCTCCTAAACGTTCGCCGCCGACGATGCTTAGAAGGCACTCGCTCCGCTATTCTCGGGCATGACTCCCGACGACGTGTTCGAGCGGGTTCGCGAGGAGAACGACACCGCGCTCTCCCGGCTCGGGTCCTCGAAGTCGCTGTACGCCGCGACTGGCGGCGAGATGGAGACCGCGGACGTGCTGCGCGCCGCCGCGGACGCGGAGCACGCCGCCCATGAGACCTTCCAAGCGTGGGCGGACACCAGCGACGACCTCGTCCACGAACTCTACCAGGAGACGTCGGACGAGGAAGCCGACCACTACGACCGCGTCACAGCCGAACTAGACGACCACACGCCGAGCGAGGACGCGTCCGCGATGCACGCCCACCTCCGCGCGCTCGACGACCCCGTGGAGCGCGCCGGCGGCTACGTCGGCCGTCTCCTCGCTACCCGCGCCTCCAAAGAACAGTACGTCGGATTCTTCGTCGGCCAAGCCGACCCCCAGACGGCGCAGTTGTTCCGCGACCTCAAGGGCGACCTCGACGACCAGAACGTCCGCGCACACGACCTCCTCGACGCCGTCTGCGACACCGCCGAGGACTCCCAGCGCGCCATCGACGCCGCCACCGACACCATCCAAGCCGCCTACGACGAATACACCCACCAACTCGAATCCCTCGGCGTCAACCCCAAACCTGTCTGCTGAGGGACCTTTTTTACGCTCGGGTTCGCGCTACCCGCGAACCGCTCGCGCAAAAAATCTCCACCAAAAAATCCGGTCGCCGAAGGCGACCGGTCAATCCCGCTCACTTCCGGGTTCGTTCGAACCGCTCGTTCGCGCGAACGCGTCCCGCCTCCGATTCCGCTAACCGCACCGCTCCAGCTCCGCGTTCGAGCCGTCGGCGTACGTTGAAGTAGGATGCCGGGGCCAGCCGGTGGCGTGCTCTGAGAGGAGCGCGGGACGGGAGCGCGAAACCCCGGCGATGCGCCCGCCCGCGACCGAGAACGCGTCGCCGTGAACGCCCCGGTTCGGGAGTAGTTCTATACCGTCCGGGTGTGGAGACAGGGGTATGACCGCTCCCCTGTCGGACGACGCAGCGGACCGCTTCGTCAGCGTCGCGCGCACCGCGCTCGGCGACAGCCTGCGCTCGCTGACGTTCTTCACGCGAACGGACTACGAACAGCTCTACCTTCGCGACGACCTCGAACAGGACGCCGACCTCTCCTCGTTCATCGGCCACGAGTGGCAGGCGTTCCAGCTCACGCAGGACACGTACAAGGGCTCGGAACTCGGCGAGTACCAGTACACGGTCCGGTCGTTCGAGAACGGCTTCCTCCTCCGCGTCGCCACCGAACGCGACGGCGTCTTCGTCACCACGGACGGCCTCACGGTCACGCAGTTCGACGAGGCCGCGAGCGCGCTCGAATCCGTGCTCGAAGACCGCCGCGACTAGAGCGAGAACGCCGCCACCGTCTCGTACTCCGCGCCCTCCGGCGTGAGCGTGCTCTTCGTCAACCGAACTTCCGAGACGCGTGCCGTCCCGACGGTCGGCGACCCCTCCCGAACGCGCTCCTGCACGAGGTCCTTCCCGCCCGCGTGCTGCATCCGCGCGAGCGTCACGTGCGGCGTGAACGCGTGGTCCTCCGGGTCGAAGCCGAACTCGACGAGCCGTTGCTCTACGGACTCGTGCAGTCGTACGAACGACTCTGTGCCGTCCTCGACGCCGAGCCAGAGCACGCTGATGTAGTCGAGGTTCGGGAACACGCCGAGCCCGCCGTACGTCGCGTCGAACGGCGTCACGTCCGCGTCCCCGACCGCGTCCTCCAGCGCGTTCGCGACGGCGTCTACCTCGTCATCGGACACGTCCCCGAGGAACTTCATCGTCACGTGGCTCTGGGTCGGGTCGGTGAACGAGAGGCCGCCGGCGGCCGCGAACTCGGCCTGCACGTCCGCGACGGCGTCGTGCAGGTTTGCGGGAAGGTCGACGGAGACGAACAACCGCATACCGCGGATTCGTTCTGCGTAGCCCTTAACCCCGTCCCTCCCATTTCTATAGCTATGACTGACCGAGAGGACGAACGCCATCACTTCTCCGAGGGCCAGGGCTTCGACGACCCCTACGAGGGGTTCGACCTCGACCCGCCGGAACTCGAACCCGACCTGAACGAGGTCGACCCCGTCGACTCCCGGGTCGTCGTTGACAGCCTCGACGAGCGAAACCTCTCCGCGAAGAACGTCGACGCGGACGAACTCATCGACGTGGGCCTGAACTACATGGGCATCAACCGCCACGAGCAGGCCGCGGACGCGTTCGAGCGCGCCGCGCGGTACGCCGAGGACGACGAGACCGCGCAGGAGGCGTGGGTGAACAAGGGCGTCGCGCACGCCGAGATGGAGGAATGGGACGACGCCGCCGGCGCGCACCGCGAGGCCGTGTTCGTGGACGAGGACGGCCCGTTCGCGGCGGAGGCGGAGACGAACCTCGCGTACGCGCTCTGGGAGTTCGGGGACGACGAGGAAGCAATCTACCACGCGGAGCGCGCGGTTCGGAAGAACGACCGACTCCCGCAGGCCTGGTACAACCTCGGCTTCATGGAGAACGAGCGCGGCCGCCACGAGGAGGCGCTGGAGTGCCTCGACAACGCCATCCGTCTCGGATTCAAGCAGGCGGACGTCTACCAGGAGAAGTCTCGCGCGCTCGACGAACTCGGCCGCGAGGAGGAAGCCGGTGAGGTCGAGGCGCAGGCCGACCGCATCCGGAAGGAGCAGGAGCAGCGACTCGTCGACCAGGAATGATAGTCAGCGAGCGACAGACGGACCAGGGACTCCTCGTCACCGTCTGCGATACGGGTCTTATCGGAGAGACGTTCGAGGACGGCGACGTTTCGATAACCGTGAACGAGGAGTTCTACGGCGGCGACGAGGTCGGCGAGGACGACGTGCTCGACAGCCTCGGGCGTGCGAGCGTCGCGAACCTCGTCGGCACGCGAACGGTCGAGTTCGCCATCGACGAGGGGTTCGTGGACGAGTCCGTCGTCCTCGACATCGCGGACACCCGGCACGCCCAGGTCTTGCGGCTCTAACGGCGCACGCCGTCACGCACGCCGGCGAAACCCCGGTGCATCGAAGGAACCAAACGCCTCCGAACCCTGTTTTCGCGTATGGCTACGGGTGAACAGAGCCCGCTCGACGTCGAGCGGGTTCGCGAGGACTTCCCCATTCTCGACCGGGAGGTCGGGGAGGGGGTTCCCCTCGTCTACTTCGACAACGCGGCGACCACGCAGACGCCGAACGAGGTCATCGATACGTTCGGCGACTACTACCGCGGGTACAACGCGAACGTCCACCGCGGCATCCACCAGCTCAGTCAGGAGGCCTCTATCGCGTACGAGGAGGCGCACGACCGGCTCGCCGAGTTCGTCGGCGCGAGCGGCGAGCGCGAGGAGATGATCTTCACGAAGAACACGACCGAGGCCATGAACCTCGTCGCGTACGCGTGGGGGTTGAACGAACTCGGTGAGGGCGACGAAATCGTGCTCACGGAGATGGAGCACCACTCCAGTCTGGTGACGTGGCAGCAGATGGCGAAACGCACCGGCGCGGAGGTGAAGTACATCCGCGTCGACCCCGCGGACGGCAGCCTCGACATGGAGCACGCGAAGGAACTCATCGGCCCCGACACCGCGATGGTGTCCGCCGTGCACGTCTCGAACGTCCTCGGGACCGTGAACCCGCTCGCCGAACTCGCGGACATGGCGCACGAACACGACGCGCTCATCTTCGGCGACGGCGCGCAAGCCGTCCCGAACCGTCCCGTCGACGTCGAAGACCTGGACGTGGACTTCTACGCGTTCAGCGGCCACAAGATGGCCGGCCCCACCGGCGTCGGCGGCCTCTACGGGAAGAAGGCGATTCTGGAGGAGATGGAGCCGTTCATGTACGGCGGCGAGATGATTCGCCGCGTCACCTACGAGGACTCCTCGTGGGCCGACCTTCCCTGGAAGTACGAGGCCGGCACGCCGCTCATCGCGGAGGGCATCGCGTTCGCCGTCGCCGCGGACTACCTTGACGACCTCGGCATGGAGACCATCCGCGCACACGAAGAACACGTCACCGCCGAGGCCTACGACCGCCTCAGCCGCATCGACGGCCTCGAAATCTACGGCCCCCGCCAGGGCGAGGAGCGCGCCGGACTCGTCTCCTTCAACCTCGACGGCGTGCACGCCCACGACCTCTCCAGCATCCTCAACGACCACGGCGTCGCCATCCGCGCCGGCGACCACTGCACCCAGCCCCTCCACCAGAAGATGGACATCGCCGCGTCCGTCCGCGCCTCCTTCTACCTCTACAACACCACGGACGAACTCGACGCGCTCGTCGAGGGCATCGAGGCCGCGAAGGACATCTTCGCCTGACTATTCCAGGCGTTCTCCGAACACGATTTCCGTGCGTGACAGTGCTGCGGTCGGCGGCTGAACCCTACGACCGCACGGCCGGCACGGTAGGCTTTTACGCCGCACGACCCACGTATTCCGTATGAGCATGGGTTCGGACATGTACCGGCAGCAGATCCTCGACCACTACAAGAACCCCCGGAACTACGGGGAGCTGCCGGACCCGACGTTCACCCACGAGGGCTACAATCCCTCCTGTGGCGACGAAATCGAGTTCGATGTCGAACTCGCCGACGACGGCGAGACCATCGAATCCGTGGCGTGGGACGGCGACGGCTGCGCCATTAGCCAGGCCTCCGCGAGCATGCTCTCGGGCGAACTCCCCGGGATGACGCTCGACGAGGTCGACGACCTCGACCGCGACGACGTGCTCGACCTGCTCGGCGTCGAAGTGACGCCGATGCGAATCAAGTGCGCGGTGCTCGCGGAGAAAGTCGTGCAGGACGGCGCGCGCGTCTACCGCGGCGACCTCGAAAAGGCCGCGACCAGCACGGAAGACGACGAATAACCCCCTGCGGGTTTTTCGACTCGCGCTGTTTCTATCGATGAATAGAGAAGAGGACGGATAGAGAGAGAAGCGCGTTATTCGGGTTTCAGGCCGCCGTCCTGGACGCGCATGACGGCTTCGCCGTCGGCGAGGTTCGGCGCGTCGACGAGTCGGACGATGCGCTTGTCGTTCTTGGACTTCCGGAGGTAGATGCGGAACGTGGACTTGTGGCCGAGGATGTTCCCACCGACGGGCTTGGTGGGGTCGCCGAAGAACGCGTCCGGATTGGACTGCACCTGATTCGTGACGACGACGGCGCTGTTGTAGAGGTTCCCGACCTTCTCGAGGTCGTGAAGGTGCTTGTTGAGTTTCTGCTGTCGGTTCGCGAGTTCGCCGCGGCCCACGTACTCCGCGCGGAAGTGCGCGGTGAGCGAGTCCACGCAGAGCAGTCGAACGGGGTAGTCGTCGTCCTCGTACTCGCTCCCGATCTCCTTCGCCTTCTCGGCGAGGAGCATCTGGTGGTTGGAGTTGAAGGCTTTCGCGACGTGGATCTTGTCGAGGACGTCCTCCATGAGTTCATCCATCGCGTCCTCGTCGCGGGGTTCGCCCTCGATTCCGCGGTCTTCCATCGTCGCCGCCAACTGTTCGTCGGACAGCCCGCGAACCATGTCGTCGATACGCTCGGGGCGGAAGGTGTCCTCGCTGTCGAGGAAGATGACGCGGCCGTGCAGGCCGCCCTGGTCCTTGGGGAGCTGGGCGGTCACTGCGAGTTCGTGCGTCACCTGGGACTTCCCGGCGCCGAACTCGCCGTAGACTTCCGTGATAGACTGGGTTTCGACGCCGCCGCCGAGGAGCTCGTCGACGTCGGGGACGTTCCACGTGAGCTTCCCGATTCGCTGGCGCTGTTCGAGGATTGCGCTCCCGGTCTCGAACCCGCCGACGTCGGCTTCTTCGCGAGCGCTCTGAATGATGTCGGCGGCGGTGGAGTCGCCCACGTCCGCGGTGTTCGAGAGTTCGCCGGGGCTGGCGACGGCGATGCTCTGGAACGACTCGTAGCCCGCGTCGCGGAGTTTTTCGGCCGTGGCGGGACCGACGCCGGAGAGGATTTCGAGGTCTGCGTCTGCTGGCATGTACTCATTCATTTTGCCCATACGACCTTAAACCCTCGTAAACACCGGAGTGAAAGTGAAAATAGGGGGTGTGGGTGGGGTGGCGCTCGGTCGCGTACGAAGGTTGAAACCGGGTGCGCGGGACTTAACCGCCTCAGTCGCCTTCGCCCTCCTATGAGTACCGAGTCCGCCACGTTCTGCCCGCGCTGTGGCGACCCCACGACGGAAGCGGAGACGGGGGCGACGCGACGCGAGCGGGCGCTCTGTAACGACTGCTACTTCGAGGACTTCGACCTCGTCGACGTCCCCGACACCATCGAAGTTCGGGTGTGCGCGCGCTGCGGCGCGGTCCACCGCGGGAACCGCTGGGTGGACGTGGGCGCGCAGGACTACACCGACATCGCCATCGAGGAGACCACCGAAGCGCTCGGCGTGCACGTCGGTGCGAGCGAGTTCGACTGGCAGGTCCGGCCCGAGCAGGTCGACGCGACCACCATCCGGATGCACTGCCGGTTCTCCGGTATCGTCCGCGGCGAACCGATGACCGAGGAGGTCATGGTCCCCGTCCGCATCTCGAAGGAGACCTGCCTCCGGTGTGGCCGCATCGCGGGCGACTACTACGCGAGCGTCGTTCAGGTGCGCGCCGTCGGCGACCGCACGCCCACCACCGAGGAGACGGAGCGCGCGACGGAGATCGCGAACGAAATCGTCGCCGACATGGAGGCGACGGGCGACCGGAACGCGTTCGTCACCGAAATCTCGGAGAAGCCGGAGGGTCTCGATATGCGGCTCTCAACGACGAAAATCGGGAAGAAGGTCAGCCGGAAACTCGTCGAGGAGTTCGGCGGGTCCTTTTCGGACTCGGAGACGCTCGTCACGGAGGACGAGGACGGCAACGAGGTGTACCGGGTGACGTTCGCGGTCCGTCTCCCCGAGTTCGTCGCCGGCGACGTCATCGACATCGAGGACGACGACGGCGGCCCCGTGCTCGTGCGGTCCGTCCGCGGGAACCTCAAGGGCGTGCGCGTCACGACGGGCGAACCGTACGAGGCGGGCTACGAGGTCGGGGACGCGCCCGACGCCCGGAAACTCGGGACGACTGACGACGCCGTGGAGACGACGGTCGTCACCGTCGAGGACGAGAACTCGGTGCAGCTCCTCGACCCCGAGACGTACGAGTCGAAGACCGTCGCGCGCCCCGACTACATGGACGAGTCGAGCGACACCGTTCCGGTGCTCCGGAGCCGCGAAGGCATCCACGTCCTCCCCGATGCCTGACCTCGCCGTTCTCGTCGCGAAACCCGACGCCGAGGCCAGCATCGAGAGCCTGCGCGCCGAGGGCGTCTACGACGACGACCGCCGCGTGCGCGAGCGCGACGACCAGCGCGTCGAACTCCCCGTGCTCGCCGCACCGACGGAGACGGACGTGCTCGCCACCGTCGAGCAGTCCGACCCCGACTACCGCGCCCGGGGACTGGACGACCTGCTCCGCGAGCGAGGGTGGAGCGAGGACGAACGCGAGCGCGCGCCGTCGTCGTGGGCGGTCGTCGGCGACGTGCTGCTTGCGGACTTCACCGACTGCCCGCGCCCCGACGCGGTCGCGGACGCGCTCCTGACGCTCCACCGCGAGGCCGACACCGTCCTCGACCGCGGGCCCGTCGACGGCGAGTTCCGCACGCCGAGCGTCACGGTGCTCGCGGGCAGCGGCGACACCGAAACCGTCCACACCGAACACGGCACGAAGTACGCGCTCGACCTTTCCCGGGTGATGTTCTCGCCCGGGAACCAGCACGAGCGCGCCCGGATGGGCGAGGTCGTCGACGCGGACGAGCGCGTGCTCGACATGTTCGCGGGCATCGGTTACTTCGCGCTCCCGATGGCGCGCGCCGGCGCGGACGTGACCGCCGTGGAGAAGAACCCCGAGGCGTTCCGCTACCTCGCGGAGAACGCCCAACTCAACGGCGTCTCGGACGCGATAAACCTCGTCCTCGGTGATTGTCGGGACGTCGAGACGAGCGCCGACCGCGTGGTGATGGGGTACTACGACGCGCTCGACCCGGACTACCTCGCCGCGGGAATCGAGGCCCTCGACTCCGGTGGAACGCTCCACGCGCACGCCACCGTCCACGAGGCCGACCTCCCCGAAACGCCCACGGAGCGCGTCCACACCGCTGCCCGAGACGCCGACCGAACCGTCGAGTCCGTCGACGTTCGGCGCGTGAAGTCCCACGCGGAGGGCGTCTGGCACGTCGTCGCCGACGCGCGCCTCGCGTAGGGACAACACAGAAGGTCGAGCGTCCGATACAGCCAGTATGAACCGTCAGCAACTCATCGCGATATTCTTCACCGTCGTGATGCTCACGTCCGCGGTGTTCTACGTTATCTCCTCCATCTAGTCTACGTCCCACACGTCCGCCATCGGACTCCGCCGCTCCCGCCGACTCCCCGGTTCGTCGGCCGTATCCTCCGGTGTCCCGGCGTCCGAGTCGGCCTGCCCGCCCGGGTTCTGGGTCGCGTGCTCGATGTCGGTCACGCCGGCGCGCGCGGCCGCCGCGTCCAACTCCGGGAGGTCCGGCGTTCTCATTCCGTCGACCTGCTCCGCGAACCAGCTCGGCATGTCGTGGCGTGCGCGCTCGAACACGTCCAGCACGGAGTCGTCGGCGATGTACGTCGCGCCGTAGTCGTCCGGCGCGCGCACCACGCGGCCCGCGGCCTGGATGATGGTGCGGAGCGCGCTCCGGTAGTACCACGACCACTGGCCGTCCTCCAACCGCCGCGCGACCCGGGAGTCGCCCGTGTTCAGGAACGGGGCCTTGCAGACGACCTGCCAGCGCGCGAGGTCGCCCTCCAGGTTCAGCGCCTCCTCCATCTTCACCGAGAGGAACACCTCGGGCTTCCCGCTCGCCTTCCACGCGTCCAGTTCGTTGTCCCGGTTCTCGGACGTGTGCGTCCGCACGCGGTCCGCCACGCCGAGTTCCCGGAGGTGGTCGTGGAGGCGCTCCTGAATCCCGTACGAGTGACAGTGGACGATTCCCTTCTCGTCGTCGTGTTTCTGCATCACGCGCGCCACGACGCGCGCCACCGCGGGCAGCGTCTCGTCGCGCTCGTCGTACGTCATCTTCCCCCGCGTCACGTCGTAGAGCGGGCGATTTTCCACCGGGAACGTGTGCGGCACGTCCACCAGCGCGACGTTCGACGGGTCGAGGCCGACGCCCCGACAGAACGCCTCCTTGTTCAGAATCGTCGCGGACAGGAGCGCGAACTTCTCCGCGCGGTCCCAGACGGTGTGCTGGAGGTACCGCTCGGGATTCATCGGCTTGATGGTGATGCCGCGCGCCGACTGGTCGACCACCCACGTCGTCGCGGACTCGTGGTCGCGGGAGTCCTCCGCGAACCACTCCAGCTCCCCGATGAGTTCCTGCAGTCGGTCGCGCTCTCTCGCCTCGTCCGCGGTGAGTTCGTCCACGCCGACGAGTTCGTCCTTGCGCGACTCGCAGACGCGGACGAGGGTGTCCGCGAACCGCGCCGCCGCGTCCACGTCACCGTCCACGTCGGGCACGTTCACGTCGCTCCAGACGGGGACGCTCGCGGGCGAGAGGTCGATGGTCGCGTACATCTCCGCCCACTCCGCGAGCCCGTGCGCCTCGTCGATGACGCACACGTCCCGGCCCCGGAACACCTCGCTGCCCGCGGTGCGCATGAAGTACGCGAGCGTCATCGCCGCGAACTCCCGGGAGGACGCGATGGCGCGGTCGGAGAAGTACGGACAGCGGTGTTTGACGGCGCAGTCGTAGCCGCGTTCGCGAGCGCAGGGCGCGCGGTCGACGGGGGTGTCCTGTTCGTCCGGCAGAATGCACGTGTAGTTCGACTTCCCGCGAATGAGCTTGAAGTCCGAGAGCAGGTCGTCCGAGGCCACGTCGTCCAGCTGGCTGACCTGCGGCGTCGTGTAGTACGCGCCCACGGGCTCAGCGGGGCCGGCTTCGCCCGCCTGACGCGCGCAGCCCATGATGGCGCGGGCGAGCAGTGACTTCCCGCTCCCCGTCGGTGCGCGCACCAACACCACGTCGTTCCCGTCCGCGAACGCGTCCCGCACGTCCGAGAGCGCTTGCTCCTGTGCGCCCCGATAGGTGGGGGCGGGGAACTCCTCGTGGATGCGCGCGGGGTTCACGTCACGTGTGGAGCGCCGGGAGCGCCTTAGGTCGTCCGGCTCTCCCGAACCGCTTCCACGTCCGCCGCCGTGGGGTTCTCGGGGAGCGCCTCGATGCAGTCGAAACACAGGAAGAACTCGGAGTCGTCGCGGAGCTCGAGCGTCAGCCCGCCCGAGGACGCCTTCTCGAGGTCGCCGAAGTCCCAGAAGTCGCCCGCGCCGCCCGAGATGGCTACGGGGGCCCCGCAGCAGTCACACGTCGCTTTCGCCATACCTCGTGGAGGGGAGAGCGCCGTATAGGCCTCCCGCTCCCGTCCGTGGTTCTCGCCCCCACACCTATGACGTCTCCCGTCCACGTTCGGGTATGCGCGTACTCGTCACCGGGGCGACCGGGTTCGTCGGCGGCCGCCTCGTCCCCGCGATCGTCGACGCCGGCCACGAGGTCGTCGCGCTCGTCCGCGACCCCGACCGATACGACCCGCCCGACGGCGTCGAGGTCGCGACGGGCGACCTGCTTGACCCCGACCTCACGCTCCCCAGCGCGGACGCCGCGTACTACCTCGTGCACTCGATGGAATCGGGCGGCGACTTCGAGGAGCGCGACCGCCGCTGCGCCCGGAACTTCGCAACAGCGGCGACCGCCGCGGGCGTCGAGCGCGTCGTCTACCTCGGGGGACTCGGCGCGGACCGCGACGACCTCTCCGACCACCTCCGCTCCCGGCGCGAGGTCGAGTTCGTGCTCGCGGACGGCGACTACGACCTCACCGTCCTCCGCGCCGCCGTCATCGTCGGCGCGGGCAGCGCGAGCTTCTCCGTGGTCCGCCAGCTCGTCGAACACCTCCCCGTGATGGTGACGCCGAGCTGGGTGCGCACGCCCTGCCAGCCCATCGCCATCTCGGACGTGGTCGCGTACCTCACGTGCGTCCTCTCCCATCCCGAGACCGCGGGCGACACCTACGAAATCGGCGGCCCGGACGTGCTCACGTACGAATCGATGCTGCGCACGACCGCCCGCGTCACGGACAACACGCTCCACCTCCTGCCCGTGCCCGTGCTCTCACCGCGGCTCTCCGCGTACTGGCTCTCGCTCGTCACGGACGTGTCGCCGTCGGTCGCGCGCCCGCTCGTCGAAGGCCTCAAGAACCCCGTCGTCTGCGACGAGAACCGCCTCCTCGACATCTGTGACGTGACGCCGACCTCGTTCGAGGACGCCGTGCGAGCCGCGCTCGCGGAGGCCGCGTGAGCGACCGATACGGCCGCACCTGGGTGTACGAGAGCATCGTCGGCGCGATACCCGGGCTCTCGCTCCCCGACCGACTCGCGGTCGCCGTCCAGTTCGTCCTGTTCGAGACGCTCGTCCTCGCCGCCGCCGCGGTGTACGGCTACTGGAACGCCGTCGTCCCGGGCACGCTCGCCGTCGCGGTCGCGGCCGCCGGGAGCGCGTTCATGCTCGACATGGGCCGTCGCGTCCGCGGCCTCTCGCTCCCCGACTCCTACACGCGCCTCCTGTTCGGGTCGAGCGTCGAGGTCGTGCTCGGCGTCGTCTCCTTCGTCCTGCTCGTCACCTACCTGTTCGTCGTCGACCCCCGGGACGGCGCGACGCTCCTCCGACGGTTGTTCGGTCCGAACCCCGCCGCGCCCGCGGTCGCGCTCACCCTGCTCGTGCTCTGGGACGTCTGCTACCGCATCGGCACCGGCTGGTGGGCCGCCGTCCTCGCCGCCTACCGCGAACTCGCGTACTCGTTCGACGGCGACACCGCCGCGGAACTGCGGGCGCTCGACTCGCGGAACGTCGGGTTCGCGTTCCTCCAGCTCGCGGTGGTTCCGCTGCTCGCCGACCAGCCGCTACTGGCGTTCGCCGTTGCTGGACACGTACTCGCGGTAGGAATTGTGGTGGCGGTCGCTCGGCTCAGTTCTGCTTGATGCGCTCGAACGTTTCGAGCAGGTCGTCCGCGGACTCCCCCGAGTCGTACTCGACCGTGCCCTCGTACTGGGTGCGGGTGTCGTCGTTCGTCGTGTCGACGGACGCGTTCTTGCGTTCGCGGCGCTCGTGTTCGGCTTCGTCGTAAGACCCGATTGACATGGTAAGACAACACATGGTTAGCGACTCGACCATATCAATGTATCGCCGACGGACACGACGACTGACACGATATCTCGACTGAACCGACCGTTCGCACACCACAGAATCGAATCGGTGTGGGTTCGGACGCAGAACCTATCGCTCGTGGAAGAATCAGCAGCGGAGTGCGGCCGGGGTCGTGGCCGCGGCCGTGAACCTATGGAGTCGCCCGCGAAACTGCGGGCGGCCTAAAACGACACCTGAGTGGGGCCGTCGACGCCCATGGGGGTGGGGTCGCGGTCGGAGTAGTTCCGGCGGCCGATGGCTTCGCCGCCGACCGCGCCCATGAGCGCGTGCTGGGCGGCGGTGGCGTCGTCGAAGCGGTCGTCGCCGGCGCGGTCGATGATGTCTCCGAGGGTTTCGGTGCCGTTGGGGAGGTCGAGTTCGAAGTCGCCGTGGGTGGTCTTGATGTCGTCGGCGGTGGTCGGGTACTCCTGGGTTTCGAGCAGTTGCGCGGCGTCTCTGAGCGTCATACACCTTCCTGGATGATAGACCATTAAGAACGTTCTCCATGAACGATGGTGTAGAATAATAGTTTCCTTAAACACAAGCCGCTGGCCGCCAACGGTTTGGTATGGTGTACGCGGACCTCCACGTCCACACGACCCGCTCCGACGGCACGTTCGACCCCGCCGCGGTCGCGCCCGCCGCCGCGGACGCCGGCCTCAACGCGGTCGCCATCACCGACCACGACCGCGTCCAGCCCGACCTCCCGCCCGTCACCACCCGCGCGGGCGTCGAACTCGTGCACGGCATCGAACTCCGCGTCGAAACCCCCGAAGAACAGATCGACCTCCTCGGCTACGGCGTCACCCCGACCGACGCCCTCACCGACGAACTGGAACGCCTCCAGCGCGACCGCGAGACCCGCGGCCGCCGCATCATCGAGAACGTCGAAGCACATCTCGATGTCGACCTCGGCATCGAAGCCCGCGAGGGCATCGGCCGCCCGCACATCGCGCGCGCCGTCGTCGACCACCCAGACACCCGGTACGACGAGGTCTCGGGCGTGTTCGACGAACTCATCGGCGACGACGGACCCTGCTTCGTCGCGCGCGACGTGACCGGCTACGACGAGGGCGTCCGCCTCCTCCGCGACGCCTGCGGCGTCGTCGGCCTCGCACACCCGCTCCGATACGACGACCCCGCCGCCGCGCTCGCCCGCGCGAGCGACCTCGACGCCGTCGAACTCCACTACCCCTACGACCGCCCCGTCGGCGAGGACCCGACCGACGCCGGGTTCGAGCGCGTCCGCGAAACCATCGAAGAACACGACCTGCTCGCCACCGGCGGCACCGACGCGCACGGCACCGAACTCGCCAAAGAAGGCGTGAGCGAGGCCGAGTACGACCGGCTCCGCGAGCGCCTATAACGCCGGAGGCACCAAGTTAAGGTACCTGCGGGCCCGAGTTTCGGGTATGCGTTGTCACTACTGCGACCGGAGCGCCGACGTGTCCGTCGAGAAGGACGGCCTCCAGGTCGGCCTCTGCGAAGACCACTTCCAGGACCGCCTGGAAGAACTCGCGGACTCGGACGCCCTCCACGACCTCCGGGAGCAGCTCGACATCGACCGCGCCTAACGGCTCGAATCCACGTCGATAGCGTCCACCGGACACACGTCGACACAGAGCATGCAGTCGATGCACTGAATCTCGTTCGCCGGGTCGGCCTTCCGCTCCGACTCCGGATGCCCCGGCGTGTCCACCCACTCGAACACGTCCACGGGACAGTCCTCCACGCACGCGCTGTCCTCGATGCACACGTCGAAGTCCACCGCGACGTGCGTGCCGTGAATCCCCAGTTTCTCCGGTTCGTCCACGGGCCCCCAGACGTCGTGGCCCTTGTGCGAATCCACGACCTCCCTGTTCTCGTCGAAACTCGGGTCGATAGCCATACTGATTCGTTCGTGTCGCGCTACTTAATTGGCGCGCAGCGCTCTCGTGCTGGAGGCCGGCCACCACCATTGAAACGTCGCGCACCCCAACACTGGGTATGCGCAAGGTTCGACTCTCCGAGTTCTCCTCCCGAATGAGTCCGGCGGACGTGAGCTATCCGCTCGCGGACGCGCTGGGGACGACGAACGTCTCCCTGAACTACTACGAACTGGACGAGGGCGACAGCACGTCGTTCGGCTATCACGCCCACGAGGAACAGGAGGAAGTGTTCTACGTGCAGGCCGGGACGGTGACGTTCCGCACCGAAGAGGAGAGCGTGCCGGTGCGGTCGGGCGAACTCGTGCGCTTCGCGCCCGGTGAGTACCAGCGCGCGGTGAACGAGCACGCGGACCGCGCCATCGTGCTCGCGGTCGGCGCACCCCGCGAGGCCGGTGAAACTACGATTCTCCGGTACTGCGACGACTGCGAGGCGGAGACGACGCAGACCATCGAACTCGCGGACGACCGCGACTCCATCGTCGCGCGCTGCGAGAACTGCGGGAGCGAGACGGGGCGATTCACCGATGAGTGAACACCCGCCGCGCCTCGTCTACGACGACGAGTGCGGGTTCTGCACGTGGTGTGCGCGCCTCGCCGACGACCTCGGGGACTTCGAACTCGTGGGGTTCCACGAACTCACGCCCGACCAGCGCGCGCGCCTGCCCGACGACTACGAGACCTGCGCGCACCTCCTCACCGACGACGCCGTCTACGACTGCGGCGAAGCGATGGAGCAGGCGCTCGCTCGAATCCACCCTGTCTTCGACGCCGCCTTCGAGGTTCTCCGGGCCGTTCCCGGCTACCCGTCGCTCCGCGAGAAACTCTACCGATGGGGTGCGGACCGCCGCGACTGGTGGGGGAAAATCGTGCGCTGCGACCCGCCCGCGAAGAACTAATCGGACGCGCTCGCCGAGCGCGCGTGCTCGGTGAAGTTCTCGAACAGCCGCTTCGCCTCGCACGCCTTCTCGAAGTTCTCCGGCGTGATGTCGTCCGTGACGGCCTGTTTTCGCTCCTCGGCGAGGTCGTCTTTCCGCCGGGTGACGCTCTCGGCGGTTTCCATGTCGTACTCGGGGTGGAACTGGACGCCGACCGCGTCGCCCTTCCGGAACCCGTGGATGCCGTAGTCGTTCTCCGCCAACAGCTCCGCGCCCGGCGGGAGTTCCGTCACCGCATCCGAGTGCGTGGTGAACACCACGAACTCCTCGCCCAGCCCGTCGAGGAGCGGGTCGTCTCGGGTCTTCGAGACGGTTCGGTAGCCGATTTCGTACTCGTTCATGCCTTCGACGGTGCCGCCGAGCGCGTCCGCGAGGAGTTGATGGCCGAAACAGACGCCGAGCACGGGCATCCGCTCGGCGGCCTCCCCCACCCACTCGCGCGTGGGCTGAATCCACTCCTCGTCCCAGTAGACGGACGCGCGACTGCCGGAGACGACCGCGCCGTCGAAGTCAAATTCCCGCGGGATGGTTCCGTCCGTGACGTGGAACTCCACCAGGTCCGCGTCCAATTCACGGCGGAAGTTCTTCAGGGTGTCAGCGCCGTCGTGCGCGGCGTTGACGAACGCGATACGTGGTTTGCTCATAGCACCGATACCGCGTCCGCGTGAAAATGCGTTTCGCCAGTGTCACTCTCCGACGGTATCCGAGCGGGGATGGAAGTGGTTGTGGTGAACTATCACACCACACGCTACTGGTGGGGTGGCCGGTATAAATCGAGTGGGGTCGCGGAAAAATCTGAACCGGGAGAGATAACGGGCTGCCCGCCGCGCTCTGCACCATGCGCGCCATCAAGGACAGCGTCCACGACTACATCGAGGTGGACGGCGTCGCGTCCGCCCTCCTCGACACCCCGCAGGTGCAGCGGCTCCGCCACATCAAGCAGCTCTCCACCGTCCGCCTCGTCTACCCGTCCGCGAACCACACGCGCTTCGAGCACAGCCTCGGCGTCTACCACCTCGCCGACCGCGCACTCGACCACCTCGGCGTGTCCGGCGCGCGCGCCGACAAAGCCCGCGCCGCCGCGCTCCTCCACGACATCGGCCACGGCCCGTACGGCCACCAGACCGAGGGCATCATCGAACGCCGCCTCGGCCGCCACCACGACGACGTCAGCGACCTCCTCGGCGACGGTCCGGTCGCGGACGTGCTCGCGGACTACGGCCTCGACCCTGATGGCGTCGCCGACCTCATCGCGGGCGACGGCCAGCTCGGCCAGCTCGTCGCCGGCGAACTCGACGTCGACCGCATGGACTACCTCGTCCGGGACGCCCACCACACCGGCGTCCCCTACGGCACGGTCGACCACGGCCGGCTCGTGCGCGCGCTCGCCTTCCGCGACGACGACCTCGTCCTCGCGGAGGGGAACGTCGCCACCGCCGAATCCCTCCTCGTCGCCCGCGCGCTGATGAACGCGACCGTCTACCGCCACCATGTCTCCCGCATCGCCGGCGGGATGCTCGAACGCGCGAGCGAACGCCTCCTCGACACCAGCAGCCTCTCCGTCAGCGAGTTCGCGCGCATGACCGACGACGAACTCCTCGCCGCGCTCCGCGAGCACGACGAGACCGAGGAGTTCGTTCGCCGACTCGCCGAGCGCGACCTCTACAAGCGCGCCGCCTGGTGCGAACGCTCCGCCGTCCCCGAGGACGTGGTCGTCGCCGACCACGACCAGGTCCGGGAGTTCGAGCGCGAGATAGCGGACGCGGCCGGCGTCCCCGAGAAACACGTCGTCGTCGACACCCCCGGCCGGCCGTCGATGCCCGAATCAAGTGCGCGCGTCGTCGTCAACGGCGACACGAAACGCCTCGCCGACCACAGCGCGCTCGTCGAGGGCATGCAGCACTCACAGGAAGTCCAGTGGCGATTCGGCGTCTACGCGCCCGAAGACGACACGGAGGCCGTCGGCCGCGCCGCCCAACGCGTCCTCGGCCTCTCGGGCGTCGGCGACGCCGTCGACTACTGAGAACTCTCTCCCTCCGGTCGTCCGTTTTACGTCCAGCTGTCCGCGATGCGGCCGCCGATGTACCCGCCGACCGCGCCGAGACCGACGGCGAACACGGTGGCGAACAGGCCGGCGACGAGCATGACGGCGACGGTCACGACCTCCAGACCGGCCGCGGAAACGCTGGCGAGCCCGACGTAGAGGCCGGCCGTGACGAAGAGGAGGATGACGAGGAGCGGTGCGGCACCGAGGAGGCCGGAGAGCGCGCCGGGTCCGATTCCTCGCTCGCTCCGCAGGCTTTCGAGGTAGCCGGCGACGCCGCCGCCGATGGCGGGCGAGAACGGAATGAACGAGACGAACGCGGTGACGACGGCGCCGACGACGGCGGCCGACAGGTAGGACCCGGCGGACTCGTCGGGGCCGGCCGCGGTGTGCGCTCGGTGGCGAACGACGACGTAGCCGACCGCGAACAGTACCAGCAGAACGCCGGTCACGAGGAGGCCCCAGCCAGTCCAGTTCGCGACCGCTTGGGCGACTTCGAGCGTCTCCGCCTCCGTGAGTTCGCGCTCGAATATCACGACCGTTAGTTCGCCCGACTGAACGCTCTCGCGGAGGGTGTCTTGGTCGACCGCGAACGCGAGCACCGTTCCGCCGACCGTCAACACGAGGCCGACGAGTGCGATGACAGCGCCTGCGATCCAGTCGACGAATTCGGGGAGATGGTAGCCGAACGGGGTCGAGTCGGCGTCGTCGGACCCGGTGGTGGAGGATGCCATACCTGGAAAATTCTACACCCCCGAACTTGATTGTACTCCTCGACCGCCACGCGGCCCGGTCCGTCGCGGCCCGTCACGGCAGGCGTGTGGAGCGAACTTAGCTCTCCGCGACGACAGTCCGCAGTATCTCGGGCGCTTCCGCGAGTGCGTCGTCGAGTTTGTCGCTGTCGGGGCCGCCGCCCTGCGCGAAGTCCGGCGGGCCGCCGCCGCCGCCGCCGACCATGCTCGCGAGTTCGCTGACGACCTGTCCCGCGTTCACGGGGACGCCGTCGGGGACGCCGACGACGAACTGCGCGCCCGATTTCCCGGAGCCAACGACGGCGATGTTGCCGTCGTCGACGAGCGCGTTCGCGGTCGCGCGGAGTTCGTCCATGTCGCCGTCCACGCGCTGAATCACGGCCGTCGTGCCGGCGACCTCGACCTCTTCGGCGTCCGCGCCGCCGCCCGCGCGGGCTTCCGCGAGCTGTTCCTTGAGGTCCTCTACTTGCTTTCCGCGCTCCTTCCACTCCGTGAAGAACCGCTCGGCGGTCTCCGGGAGTTCGTCCGGTGTCACGTCGAGCGTGTCCGCGGCGTCGAGCAGGTAGTCCTCCTGTTCCTGCACGTGCTCGATGGCGGCGCGCCCGGCGGCGAACGTGAACCGCTCCACGCCGTCCTGCACGCGCTCCGTGTTCAGAATCTTGATGGCGCCGATGTCACCCGTGCGGGAGACGTGCGTTCCGCCGCAGGCCTGGACGTCGTCGCCGACGTGGATGAGGCGGATGTTCTCGCCCGCCGGAATGCCGCCCTGGTAGAGGTCGAAACCGTGCTGGGCTTCCGCCTCGTTCCGGTCCGGCCACTCCTGGTGGACGGTCGTGTTCTCCCGCACGACTTCGTTCGCGCGGTGCTCGATCTCCTTCACCGTCTCCCGGTCGAGTCGCTCGTAGTGCCGGATGTCGATTCGCGAGCTCTCCACGCCCTTCTGCGCGCCCGCCTGCCGGACGTGCTCGCCCAACACCTGTCGGGCGGCGTGCACGACGATGTGGGTAGCGGTGTGGTGCGCCATCAGGCGCTCGCGGCGGTCCCAGTCCACCTGTCCGCGCACGAACTCGCCCTTCCCCGGGTTCTCGTTCGTCCGGTGGAGGACGACGCCGTCACGCTTCTGTACGTCTTCCACCTGAATGGTGGCGTCGTCCGTCGACAGCGTCCCGCGGTCGGCGGGCTGTCCACCGCCCTCGGGATAGAACCGCGTCTGGTCGAGCACTACGTCGTACGCGGTGTCGCCGTCGGTCTCGCGCTCGAACACGTCGAGCACGACCGCCTCGAACTCCGTGCGCTCCTGGTCCTCGTAGTAGAGCGACTCCGTCTCCGGGAGGTCGCCGAGACGGTCGTCTTGGGCTTCCTCGTCCTCGAACGCCTCCGCGGAGTCGTGGCGCTCCGCGACGAGCGAGTAGAAGTCGTCCGGCGCGTCCACCTCAGCGCCTTCCTCGGCCGCGATCTCTTCCACCATGTCCGGCTGGAGGCCGTGGCTGTCGTAGAGGTCCACCAGCGTCGACGCCGGAATCGGCTCGCCGCGCTCGGCGTGGTCGCGCGCCAACTGCTCGACCTTCCGACTCCCGCGCTCCAGTGTCTCCTCGTACTTCGCGACCTCCTTCCGCACGATGTCTCGAATTGTCGAGCGGTTCTCGTACCCCAGTCGGTCCGCTTGTACGTCCACGAGGTCCGCGAGGTCGTCCGTCACGCCGACGGTGTCCATGAGGCGGACCGTCCGCCGCAGCACCATCCGCGCGAGGTAGCCCGTGCCGACGTTCGACGGCACGATACCGTCACCGAACATGTACGCGAGCGTCCGACAGTGGTCGGCGATGGCGTAGAGGTCTTCGAGCGGCCGCATCAGGTCGTGCAGGCGCTCCGTGGACACGTCGAGTTTGTCCGCGAGGTTGTCGCGGGCGGCGTCCATGTCCTCCACCTCGTCGATGTCGAGGTGGCCGGCGAGCTTCGAGGCGCGGTGGACGAGTTCTTCCTCCTCGTCGTCCAGTTCGATGCCCGCACTCTCCTTCAGCGTCGCAATCATCTCGGGATAGATAGCCTCGTACACCGTGGGCGTCCCCTGACTCATCCACGTCCAGCGTTCGAGGCCGTACCCGGTGTCCACGACGCGGCGGTCCATCCGCGCGTACGTGTTCCCGTCCTTCATCTCGTACTCGCCGTCCGGGTCCTGCTCCATCGACATGAAGACCAGCGTGGCGAGTTCGAGGCCCTTGTAGATAACTTCGAACGCGGGGCCGGCGTTCCCGCCGCCCACCCAGGGGTCTTCGATGAACGTCACGTCTTCACGCGGAACGCCGAACGACGCGAAGAACTCCTCGCAGTACTCCACGCACTGGTCCTTCCAGTAGACCTCGCCCTCGTACGCGTAGTCCGTGCCCTCGTCCGCGTTGAACGCGTGATGGCCCATCATCTCGAACGCCATCGTGTGCCGCCCCGTCTTCCCGACGTTGTCGATGTCCTGCATGCGGATGCAGGGCTGACTCACCGCGAGCGGATTCGCGGGCGGCGGGGACTGCCCGCTCGTGACGTGCGGCTGGAAGTCGTAGATGGACGCCTGCGTCAGGAGCACGTCGTCCCGCCAGCGGTTCGCCGCCACCGGATAGGGACTGATGCGTTCGTGGTCGTGCTCCTCGAAGAACGAGAGGAAGGCCTCCCGCATCTCCTCCAGCGTGTACTCGTCGTCGAACCCGGGGTCGTCGATGAACCCGTAGTCCTCACAGGGGGGTTCGCCGCACGTCTCCCGCTCGCCGTCCCGCGTCCAGAAGTTCGCTCCACACTCCGTACAGGATTTCCGCGTGAAGCCCTCCTCTTCGAAGTACTCGAGACGGTACTCCTCGGTGAGGTCGCTCATTGCACACAGGTAGTCCGTCCTGCCGGTAAAACCCTTGTACTTCCGCGCGACACCCGCAGCGGTCGCCGTGGCCCCCGGGTTTTTGCGGCGTCCGACGCATCGTTTGGGTATGGGACGAATGGTCGACGGCGAGTGGCACACGGACGAGGAGATGATAGAACACGACGAATCCGGGGAGTTCGAGCGCACGGAGACCTCCTTCCGGGACTGGATTCGGGGGTCGCGAAAGAGTCCGGACGAAGTCGCCACTGAGGGCCCGGAACCCGCGTCGGGGCGCTACCACCTCTACGTCTCCTACGCGTGCCCGTGGGCGCACCGCGCGCTCACCGTCCGCGCCCTCCTCGGCCTCGAAGACGCCATCTCGGTGAGCGTCGTCGACCCCGTCCGGTACGACCAGGGCTGGGAGTTCGACGCCTCGAAACCCGGCAGCACCGAGGACCACCTGTTCGGGTCGGAGTACCTCCGCGAGGTCTACCGGGAGGCCGACGCCGACTACACGGGACGCGTCACCGTCCCCGTCCTCTGGGACAAAGAGGAGGACACCATCGTGAACAACGAATCCGAGGAGATAATTCGGATGTTCGCCACCGCCTTCGGAGAGTACGACAACGGCGTCGACCTCTACCCGGAGGGCGACCGCGCCGAGATTGACGAGGTCATCGACGACATCTATCCGCGCATCAACAACGGCGTGTACCGCGCCGGGTTCGCGGACAGCCAGGACGCGTACGACGACGCCGTCCGCGACCTCTTCGACGCGCTGGAGGAGTACGACGCCCGTCTCGCCACGCAGCGCTTCCTCGTCGGGGACTCGCTCACGCTCGCGGACGTCTGCATGTTCACCACCCTCTACCGGTTCGACGAGGTCTACCACAACCACTTCAAGTGCAACTACCGCCAGATAGTGGACTACGACGCGCTCTGGGGCTACCTCCGCGAACTCTGCCAGCTCCCCGGCGTCGAGGAGACCTGCGACATGTGGCACGTGAAACAGCACTACTACCGGAGTCACGGCGACATCAACCCGAAGCGCCGCGTCCCTATCGGCCCCGACCCCGACTTCTTTGCGCCCCACACTCGTGACGACCTCCCCGGCGACCTGCCGGCCGTACTCACCCCGTAACTTAGGCCGTCGCGCACGAACAAGGGGATATGTTCTCTCGCGACGACATCCCCGGCCTCGCGCTCGCCATCGTCATCTGTGAAGCCGTCGGCGCCGCGCCCGCACTCGTCACCGCCACCGGCAGCGGGTCGTGGTACGCGACGCTCCTCAGGCCCGCGCTCGCCCCGCCGAACTGGGTGTTCGGCCCCGTCTGGACGACGCTCTTCTTCCTCCTCGGCGTCGCCGTCTACCTCGTGCTCCGAGACGGCCGCGGGAACCCGAGACGGGTCGCGTTCGCGCTGTTCGTCGCGCAGTACGTGCTCAACGTCGCGTGGACGCTGGTCTTCTTCGGCGGCGAGAACATCGCGGGCGGCCTCGTCGTCATCACCGTGCTCTGGGCGCTCATCGCCGCCACGATTCTCGCGTTCTATCGCGTCAGCCGCACCGCCGCGCTCCTCCTCGTTCCCTACCTCGCCTGGGTGTCCTTCGCCGCCGTCCTCAACTACGAACTCTACCGGCTGAACTGACCCGTCAGCCCGCACGACTCCGAACGCCCGTGAACAGTCGTGAACGGTGCCGTATTGTTTTGGTCGTGGCGACACTTATCGTCCGTATGTCCCGAGACACCGCTGCCCTCACGACGCACCTCCGGGAGCGCCTCGGCCCGAACCTCCGCCTCGTCTTCGACTATCAGGGCGCCGACGTGACGTTCTCCTACATCCGCGACGACCTCCCCCGCGACCTCGTGCGCGAACGCTGCGAACTCATGGCCGACCTCTACCAGAACGAGTACCGAGAACTCGTCGAACGCGGCGACGACCACGTCGAACTCAACTCCCTCACCGCCTCCCTCCACCTCTTCGATATCGGACTCATCCTCAACCTCCGCGACCCCCAAAACCCCGAGGGCGGCGTCGCGTTCACGTTCGACTACGAGACCGGCTCTCGACTCATCGGCTTCGTCGCCGAATGCTCCGAAGTCCTCTACGGCGACCCCCACCACACCGTCCCCGACGACCCCCTCAGCAAACTCCTCGAATAAGAACCAAAGCCTAGTTTTCGAGCGCGACAGACGCCAGCAGCGCTTCGAGTTGGACTTTTTCGTTGGCGCCTTCGGCGATGCGGTAGTCGGCTTCGCCGACGCGGTCCATGAGGCGGACGGCGGCTTCCTCTTCGAGGTCGAACTCCCAGACCGAGCGGTGGAGTTGGTCGATGATGTCGCCGCCGGCGAGGCCGCGTTCGGTGAGCATCTCGTCGAGGACGCTGCGCGCGGCGACGAAGTCGCCGGTGATGGCGGCGGTGACCATCTCCTCGATTTCCTCGGGGCGCGCGGTCGCGGTGATTCCATACACTACGTCCTCCTCGACGCGTTCGCCGGTCGCGGCGGCGGCTTGGAGGCTGTTGATGGCGCGGCGCATGTCGCCGTCCGCGGCGTACACGAGCGCGTCCACGCCGTCCTCGGTGTACTCGATACCTTCCTTTTCGGCGATTTTCCGAATCTGGGCGGCGACCGCGTCGTCGTTCAGTTGGCTGAACCGGAACACCGCACAGCGCGACTGAATCGGGTCGATAATCTGCGAACTGTAGTTACAGGAGAGGATGAACCGGGTGTTGTTCGAGAACTGCTCCATCGTCCGACGGAGCGCGGACTGCGCGTCGCTCGTCAGCGCGTCGGCCTCGTCGAGGAAGATGATGCGGTAATCGTACCCGCCGAAGCTCGTGCGCGCGAAGTTCTTGATGCGGTCGCGAACCACGTCGATGCCGCGCTCGTCGCTGGCGTTGAGTTCGAGGAAGTTCTCCCGCCAGTCGTCGCCGTACACTTCCTTCGCGATGCTGACCGCGGACGCGGTCTTCCCGACGCCCGCAGGTCCGGCGAACAGGAGGTGGGGGAGGTCGTTCTGTTCGACGTAGCTCTCGATGCGGGAGATGATGTTCTCGTGCCCGACGACGTCGTTCAGGCTCTCGGGCCGGTACTTCTCGACCCAGATCTCCTGGCGGCCCGCGCGCTCACTCATGCGTCGAGGGAGGCGCGGGCGCGCCTTAAGTTCCGCGAGACCCCCGCGGGTCGCGCGCGAACACGCGGCGACCTATCGGGCGACGAACGTTTATCGTGCCGTGCGACATTTGTCCGCGTATGGTACGCATACAGCGCCTGCTGCCCCTCCTCCTCGTGGTGGCGCTCGCGCTCGCGGTCGTTCCCGGGAGCGCAGCCGCGGACACGCGCGCCGGCGGCACGGTCGTCGTCGCGGAGAACGAAACGGTCGACGGACTCACCGCGTTCGGCGGCACCGTGGTCGTCCACGGCACCGTCGACGGTGACGTGACGGCGTTCGGCGGCACCGTGGTCGTCTACGGAACGGTTACGGGCGACGTGACGGCGCTCGGCGGCACGGTCGAAGTCGACGACGGCGGCGTCGTTCAGGGCGACCTTACCGCCGCCGGCGGCGCCGTCACCATCGCTGGACGCGTCGGCGGTGACGTGAACGCCGCCGCGGACACCGTCACGCTCACCGACACCGCGGCCGTCGCGGGTACGCTCTCCTACGACGGCGAACTCGTCAGCGCGCCCGGTGCCACTGTCGGGGGCGGCGTCGTCGAAGGTTCCGGCGGGTTCGGCCCGCTCCCTGACATCCCCACCTGGGCCGGCACGGTCTCCAGCATCGTCTCCACGCTCGTCGTCGGCGCGCTCCTCGTCGCCGTCCTCCCCGGGTTTACCGACCGTGTCGCGGACGCCGCCGTGGACGCGCCCGGCCGCTCCGCGCTCTCCGGACTCGGTTTCCTCGTCTTCGTCCCCATCACGCTCATCCTCATCGCGTTCACGCTCATCGGCATCCCCGTCACGATTCTCGGCTTCATCGCGTACGCCGTCCTCCTCACCGTCGGGTACGTCGCCGGCAACTACACGCTCGGCCGGTACATTCTCTCGATTCGCGACATGGAGAACCGCTGGCTCGCGCTCCTCGTCGGCGTTCTGCTCGTCGCGGCGCTCGACTTCGCGCCGCTCGTCGGCGGCCTCGTCCAACTCGTGGTGTTCCTCCTCGGTGTCGGCGCGCTCGTACTCGCGCTCCTCGGCGCGTACCGCGACCGCCGCGACCGCCGGAACGACGACGCGGACGCGACACCCTCAAACGAGTCCCCGAACTAACCCGGGTATGCACGTCACGGTCGAAGTCGTGGGGGACGCCACCCACGAGTTCGACGTTACGGACGCGACGTACGCCGACCTCCTCGACCGCGTGGACCTCAGCCCGCACGAGGTGTCGGTGATGGTGGACGGCCGGCCCGTCCCGGAGGACCAGCCGGTCGACACGGACCACGTGACGGTTCTCAGGCTCATTCGTGGCGGTCGACGTTAGACCCGCCGTCGCCCGCGACCCCCTCGGCGTGATGCGGGTGTTGGACGGCGCGATGCTCGACGTCGACAGCGAGACCGTGGAGCGACGCATCGCGGCAGACGGCGTGTTCGTCGCGGACGACGACCGCCGCATCGTCGGCGCGCTCCTCACCGTTCCCCGGGAGACGGGCGCGCACATCGAGGCCATCGCGGTCCGACGCGCGCGCCGGGACAGCGGCATCGGCTCCCGACTCGTCGCGGCCGCCGCGGAGCGCTGGCGACCGCTCACCGCGGACTTCCGCGGGAACGTCAGGCCGTTCTACGCGTCGCTCGGGTTCGAAATCGAAGAACAGGGAGACCGCTATCGGGGGACGCTCAGATGAGTGGTTCGACGAGGTCGCGGCCCGCGTCGAGCAGTTCCTCGACGCGCTCCTGGCTGCCGGCCTCCGCGTAGACCCGCATCTTCGGCTCCGTTCCCGACGGCCGGACGAGCAGCCACGAACCGTCCGCGAGCAGTATCTTGAAGCCGTCCGCGTCGTTCACGCGCTCCACGCGCTCGCCCGCCACCGTCTCGGGGAGGCGGTCCGCGAGCTCGCGGAGCACGGGCTGCTTGCGGTCTTCGAGACAGTCGACGCTCGTCTTCTCCTGATGGATGTCGCCGTACGTCTCGCTAATCTGGTCGAGGCGGCCGTCGATACCGCCGTCCGCGGCCGCAGCCGCGGCGTACAGCGCCATCAGCACGCCGTCCTTCTCCCGGACGTGTCCGCGCACCGAGTACCCGCCGGACTCCTCGCCGCCGACGAGCGCGTCGTGCTCGCCCATCGCCGCCGCGACCCACTTGAACCCGACCGGGGTCTCCACGACCCCGGTGTCGTGCGCTTCCGCGATGCGGTCCACGAGGAACGTCGTCGACACCGTCCGCACCGCCGGCCCCGCCCGGGTTTCGAGGAGGTAGTCGTAGAGCAGCGCGAAGAACTGGTTTCCGTCGAGGTAGCCGCGCTCGGGCGCGACGGCGGCGACGCGGTCGGCGTCCCCGTCGTTCGCGACGCCGAGGTCGGCGTCGTACTCGTCCACGGCGATTTCGAGGCCTTCGAGGTTCGCGTAATCCGGTTCCGGTGGGGTTCCGCCGAAGTCGGGGTCGCGCTCGTCCCGCAGCGAAATCACCTCTGCGCCCGCGGCGCGGAGGAGTTCGTCCGTCACGCCCCGCCCGCTCCCGTGCATCGCGTCGTACACCACCGTCAGCCCCGAGAGGTCCGCGTCCACGAGGTCCAAGGCGTGCTCGCGGTGCGGCGTCACGAGGTCCACTTCCGAAATTTCGCCCCAGTCCCCCTCGGGCTTCACCGTCGGTTCGTCGAGGTGGGACTCGATGGACTCCGTGACCTCGGGGAGCGCGGGCGCGCCGTCCGCCGGAATGAACTTCACGCCGTTGTACTCCGGCGGATTGTGGGACGCCGTGATGACGACCGCGCCCGCGAGGTCGCGTTCCACGATGGCGTGCGCCACCAGCGGCGTCGGGCAGTCGCGCTCCGGCAGCACCACGTCGAACCCGTTCGACGCGAGCACGCGCGCCACCTCGTCCGCGAACCCCTCGGAGGTTTCCCGCGCGTCGTACCCCACCGCAACCGTCTCGCCATCCCGGCCCGCTTCCTTCAGGTGGGTGGCGACGCCCTGCGCGACCATCCGCACGCGGTCGTCCGTGAACACGTCCAGCGTTTCCCGCCAGCCGTCGGTCCCGAACGCGATCTCGTCCATACCCGGACTCTCGCCGGCATCCGGTAAAACGCCTCGCTTCACGCACCGACCGCCGTTCCACCAGGCGGTCCACCAGCCACTCCACCACTCACTCCAGCAGTCGTTCCTTGCGCCGCCGTGAGAGCTGCTTTATCTCGTACTCGCGGCTCATCGCGGCCGATTTCGTGTCGTACTCCTCGACGTGCCGGAGGGTGACCGGGGTACGGCCGCGGGTGTACTTCGCGCCGTCGCCGGCGTCGTGTTCGGCGACGCGGCGCTCCACGTCGGTCGTGTAGCCCGTGTAGTACGTGCCGTCGGCGCATTCGAGCACGTAGACGTAGTGGGACACGGCCGGTTCGTCGCGTTCAGCGGGCTTGGGGGTTTCCGTTCCACCCCGTAATCCGATGGAGGCATATTCGGTGGGGTTCGTGAGGACGAAACCCGGCGTAAATCGCCCCAGTGAGGCCGGTGTGGCCGTTCCCTTATGGGAAGCCTTATTAAGCGGGGCGGGAAAAAACGGCGTGTATGGCAGACCTCATCGTCAAAGCCGCAGTGAAGGAAGCGCTCGACGACAAGAACGTTGCTTCGGACTTCTACGACGCCCTCGACGAGGAAGTCGAGGAGATCCTCGAGGACGCGGCGCGCCGCGCCGAGGAGAACGGTCGCAAGACCGTTCAGCCGCGAGACCTCTAAACAGGATTTTCCCTTCGTATTTTTCTCGCCGCGTAGCGCCGGCTACGGGTACTCGACCGTCACGCCGTCCTCGTCGCCGATGTGGAGTTCGTCCGCCATCGATGGGAAGACACCGTGGTCGACGATTCCCGGGACGGCGTCGAGGTCGAGCGCGGTCGCGCCGGGGTTCGTGAGGTCGCCGAAATCGCAGTCGAGCACGAGGTTGCCGTTGTCAGTGACGACGGGCCCGTCCTTTCGCTCCGCCTGCCGGAGCGTCGGTTCCGCGCCGAAGTTGCGGACGGTGTCCGCGACGACGGGTTTCGCGTCCGGCAACACCTCCACGGGAACGGGATGGTCGAGCACGGAGACGACCTTCGAGGGGTCGGCGACGACGACGAAGCGCTCCGCGGCGGCGTCCACGTACTTCTCGCGGGCGTGCGCCGCGCCGCCGCCCTTGACGAGGTCCGCGCCCGTCACTTGGTCCGCGCCGTCGATGGCGATGTCGAGACTGTCCACGTCCGCGAGCGTCGTGAGCGGGACGCCGGCGTCGCGTGCGAGCTCTCGGGACTGATACGAGGTCGGGACGCCCGCGATGTCGAGGCCCGCGTCGACGCGGTCGCCGAGCGCGCGAATGGCTTCTGCAGCCGTGCTGCCCGTGCCGAGGCCGACGACGTCTCCGTCCTCTACGAGGTCCGCGGCGGACTCGCCCGCGCGGCGCTTCATCTCTTGCGTGTCACTCATGCGTGGGTGGTCGGCCGCCGACGGCAAAAAACACTCACTACAGTCGCTCGCGGACCGCGCCGGGGTCGTGTTCGAGGCTCAACACGCGGGAGCGGCCGCGTCCCTCCAGGCTCTCGTACTCCGCGCGGATGAGGTCGAGCTGGTCGAGCTTGTTCACGATTTCCGTGTAACGCGTGTAGCCGAGGCCGGTGCGTTCGGCGAACGGCTCGTACACGTCGCCCGCGCGCTCGCCGTCGTGGTCGGCGACGACCTCCATCAGCGCGCGCTCGTTCTCCGTGAGGCCGTCGAGCCGCCGCGCGAGGTGGAGGTGTTTGGCTTCCTCGGAGACGGCGTCCACGTCCTCGGCTTCGACGACGGGACTCGCGCGCATCTCCGCGTGCAGTCCCGCGCGCCGCAGGAGGTCGATGCCGATCCGGAGGTCGCCCGCGTCCGCGGTGAACTCCGACACGCGGTCGAGAATCTCCGTGGACACCGCGCCGTCCCGGAACCCGGCTTTCACGCGGTCGCCGAGGATGCTCGCGATTTCGGTGCGGTCGTACACGGGGAAGTAGGCTTCCTCGGGTCGGAAGACGGACTGTACGCGGCCGTCGAGTTCCTCGATGACGTTCAGGTCGAGGTCGGAGGAGACGAGGATGACGCCGACCTTCGCGCCCGCGTGGGTCTCGTGCGCCCGCAGCAGCGAGTAGAGCGCGTCCGACGCCTCGTTCTCGTAGAACAGGTAGTTCACGTCGTCCAGCGCCACCACCAGCACCTCCTCGTCCTCCACGAGCCTGTCCGTCACCTGATTGAACAGCTTCTTGAACGAAATTCCGGAGGAGGGCGGTTCGTAGTCGAAAATAGCCTCGAACACCCGGCTGAACACGGCGTACCGAGTGGAGTCGTGCTGGCAGTTCACGTGCACGGTGCGGACGCCGGTCTGCGCGCCGAGCTCGCCGAACAGCTTCTGGACCGCCGTCGTCTTCCCCGTCCCCGGCGGCCCGCGAACCATCGCGTTCAGCGGGCGGTTCCCGCGGACCGCGGGCCGGAGCGCGTACTGGAGGGTCTGGAGTTGGGATTCGCGGTGCCGGAACACCTCGGGGACGTAGTCGATTTCGAAGACGTGTTCGTCGCGGAACACCGTCTCGTCCCACGACAGCATCCCCTCCTCGGGGTCCTCGGCCATCACGCGAGAGATTCGCCGCAGTCCACTTAACAGTACTGCAGGGATTAGAATTTCTCCAGCAAGCGCCGGTAGAACGCGCGTTCGCGGTCGCTCCCGTCCTCGCCGTCCGCCAGTTTCTCCACGATGAGTTCGGGCGTCGAGCGCGCGAGGTGGTCCTTCACCGGCGAGCGGTTCACGACGAGTTCGCCGTCCTCCAGTCCCACGGCCTGAATGCCGTCCACGGTCACGTCGAACCCGCAGGCGTCCCGTATCTCGCCCGCGAGGTGGCTGACGAACACGCCGCTCGCGCCCGCGTCGTCGAGCGCTTCGAGGATGCCCGCGATGATCTTCGCGGACGCCCCGGGTTCCGTGATGGATTCGAGTTCGTCCACCAACACGAGCGTAGTCGCCTCGGACGCGCCCGTCGCGAGGCGGCCGAAGTCCCGCAGCGTCGCTTCGAACGCGCCCGCGTCGAGCGTCCCCTGGGACTTCGCGTAGTAGTGCAGTTCCTCCACCTCGGGCACGCGCGCGGAGTCGGCGGGGACGGGCAACCCCATGTGCGCGAGCACGACCACCGTGGCGACGAGGTCGAGCGTGCTCGTCTTCCCGCCGGAGTTCACGCCGGACAGGAGCGCGACACCGTCCGCGCCGTAATCCACCGGCTCCACGTCCTCGAACGGAACGTCCAGCAGGGGCGAGCGGCCGCCCTCGATGTCGAACCCGTCGCCGGCGCGCTCGGGCGTCGTGCAGTCGAAGTCGTCGCAGAAGCGCGCGACGGCGAGTTCCACGTCGAGTTCGAGCGCCGCCCGGACGAGCGCCGTCGCGTCTCCGCGGGCGTCCGCGAGGTCCGCCGCGAGCTCGCGTTTCCGCCGCGCCGCCCGCCGGTCGCGCGCCGCCGTGAGTTCCTCTCGAAGCCGTGTGACGGCGTCCTCCTCGCGCTCCACGGGAAACGTCGGGTCGTCCGCGAACGCCTGCCGGGCGACGCTCGCCTCGCCCTCCGTCAGGTCGAGCGCGTCCACGAGGTGGTCGCGGGCCGCCGCGACCGCCTCGTCGAACTCGTCCGCTAACTCCCGGGAGAGCAACGAATCCACGCCGGCGCCGCGCTCCACGAGCGAGAGCAGGTCCGCGCCCTCGATGGTCACGTCCCGCTCCTGAATCGCCTCCCGAAGCCGGTCGTTCGCGACCGATTCCGCCGTCGACACCGCCGCGTCGAGGTCGTTCACCGCGTCCGTGAGTCGGTCGAGCTCGTCGTCGCCCGCGACGCTCCCGTCCGCCTCTAGGCGGGCGAGCGCTCCCTCCAGCGTGTCGAGGTCGAGCGGCGGACTGAGACTGCTGCGACGGTGAACCGCGACGGCGGCCTCCAGGCGGTCGCGGTTCTCGGCGAAGAACGCGAGCGCGCGCTCCGGCACGACCTCCGCCGGGTTCTCCAGCGCGTTCGGCTCGACGCGCACGTCGCCCTCCACGTCAACGCCCGCGAACGCCTCGTCCAGCGCGACGACGGTCGAGTACCCGCGCGCGAGTTCCGCGAGCCCCCTGGCGTCCTCCACGATTTCGACGCTCACCTCCGGAATCAGTTCCTGCGCGCGACTGTACGTCTCCGCGTCCGTCGTCGCGAGACACCGGTCGCGCACCCGCACGCCGGACGGCTCCACCAATGGCTCGACGCCCGCGAGCGCGTCCAGCACGCCGTCCTCGACCTCCCGGCTCCGCGCCCGCTCAACGAACTCCCTGACCTCCGCGATGCGGTCGGGACTCCGCGACGGATAGAGCGTCCGCAGGCGCTTCTCGCCGTACGTCGTCACCGCGCGCTCCGTGAGCAACGCGAGCACGTCCTCGTAGACCTCGCGGGCGCGGTCGGTCGCGAGGAAGCCGCCCGGGTCGTCGTGGCGCGCGCGAATCGCCCCCCGAACGACGCGCGCCGCCCGCCCCTCGCTGATACCCGGCGCACCCGCGATAGCGGCCACGTCCCCGCGCTCCAGCGCGCCCTCCGGGTCGTCCAGCTCCCGGAGCGACGCCGCCGTCTTCGCGCCGACACCCGGCACGTCCTCCAGTTCCATTCGACAACTCTCTACTCGCCCCACCGGAAAAACCTTCGCCCGTGCGTGTCGTTCCGCCCTCTGTTCCGCTTCCCTCGATTCGTACGCTCTCTCCACTTGCACTATCCGCTTCCACTACTGGATTTATTTTGTTTGAAATATTCACCGTAGTATAGAGATGCAACGAGCGCTCGAAACAATCTGTCTCACGCTCTCGCCACTCGGCGGTGGCGCGCTCCTGGTCGCTCGGGTCGTTCCGGCCGACCCGCTCCCGGTCGGCGTCATGGCAGGCGTCCTCTCGATACCCGGCTTCTGGTACGTGCTCCGCTTCGCGCACGACTTCGACTACAAGCGCTTCGCCGCGCACGGAGGCACGCTAGGTCTCGCCGTTTCTCTCGTAGGAGTCGCCGCCGCTCACGCGGCGCTCGGCGTCGTCCTACTCTCGGCTGCCACCGCGTTCGCGCCCGGACTCCTCACCGTCGGCTTGACCTACGCTGTCCTGTGCTGGCTGGGGGTCATTGAAGGACCGAAAGTGTTCGCAGCCCTGGCGGACGACTCTGCCGAGTACGCGCCGTCCCTTCCCTCCCCGAACCGCGTTCTGTCCGCCGCCGGCGCGTGGCTATTCCTCGTCTTCGCGGTGCTCGTCGCCCTCGTCGGAGTTCCGTCACCGGTCGAGGCGAGCGCCACCGGCTGGCTCGGGACGCTTCCGTACGCGTACTCACACGTCCGCGGCCCGTCCCGTCCGTCGGTGCCGTTTCTCGCCCTCGGAACGGTCGTGCACGCGGCACTTACCGCGACCGGCGCAACGATTCTCCTCACGGCGAGCCAACCGACCGCATCGGCGCTCGTGACGTACGCCGCCTGGATAACCGTCATCGCTGTCGCCGTGCTCTCCGCACGCCTGTCGTCTACAACCGTTATTCGGCTCTCCTCCTCGCCATACAGAACTGATAGCCGAGAAAGACCTGACTAATGTCGTCCCGCCGCCTTCCGAGCGTCGTGGTTCAGTGGTCGCCGCTACTGATAGTTCCGTTAGAGTACGTTCTGCACCCAGTCTCAATTGGGGAGGCGCTCGTTTTCTTCCCTGCCGTTACACTCCTTTACCCGTACGAGACGCTTCGATACGGTCAATCAGTGCAGTACGAACGGTTCCGGGAGCGCACGACGTACGGTGTTCTTCCCTGGCTCGTAGTAGGGTACGTCCTCCATGTAATCGCGATGTTCGTCTTTCTCTACGCCGCCTACGCCGCTCTCAACGAACCGGACGGCTGGCTCTTCCTCGCGTTACTCCACGCACCCCTCATGTTCGTCTTCGTCGTCCCACCCGCGGTTGTTCGCATTGCCGGCTTCGTCCACCGGCCAACTATATAAAAGAAGCACAGGTATTGGGGGTCCTGTCCGAGACGAGCGTTCGGGACGTAGCGCTGTTCGTCGGCCTCGGAGCGAGCGCGTACGCGGTTCTCGCGTTGTTCCCGCTTTCGCCGGTGTTCGTCGGCGTGCTGGCCGCGGTGACCGTCGCACCTGGTCTCTGGCTCGTCGTGCGAACGACGACGCCGTTCGAGCATCGAGAATTTGTTCGGGAGCGTGGACGGATTCGCGCCCTCGGGTCGCTGGGCGGACTGCTCGCTATTCCCGGCGTGCTCGCCGCCGGCCTGTACTGGCTGGCCGTCACGCTGTTCGGGACGACGACTGCGCTCGTGTCCGTCCTCGCGTACGTGTTCGCGTGGACAGTCTCGGTGCTCGTCGCGTCCCGCGTGTTCTTCGCGCTCCACGACGACTACTGGACCGGCGACGACCCGGCGCTTCCCCTGACACCGACGCGTCGCCGCGCGCTCCGGTACGCGACCGCGTGGCTACCGTTCGCGGCCATCGTTGCGCTCGCGGCCTTGGTCACGTCCCGCGGCGCGCCGGACATCCCGGTTCTCGTGTTCGCCATGGTCGTGGTGCTCTCGGTGGCCGCGCTCCCCGCCGCGTACGCGTCCCGCCGCTTCCGTGACGGCTCCGAGTCCGTGTCGAGACGCGGCGTCGCGTGGTTCGGCGGCCTGTTTCTCGCGCTCGTTGCGCTCGTCGCCGCGGCCACGGTCGCGGCCGACGCGCTCGGCCTGTTCGACTCGACTGCAGGAACTGTTCTCGTCACAGCAGTCCTCTCACTCGTCGGCCCGTTCTCAGTCACGCGCTTCCCGCACTTCGTCAGCCGTCGTTACGACGAGGGCTAGTTCCCGGTCCAGCGGAGCGCGCCGAGCGTACCCTCGAAGAGGACGACCATGGTGATGGCGACGAGGATGGGGGCGATGCCGGTGGGGTCGGGCGTGAAGAGGAAGGAGATGCCGAGGAAGCCGCCCCAGAAGAGGAGGCGGCGGTTTTCGAGCCAGCGCCGGGTCGTGATGCCCATCATGATGGCGAGCATGATGAAGAGGGGAATCTGGAAGACGATGGCGAGGTACCCCATCAGGATGAGGATGAGGTTGAACGTATCGGAGAGCGCGAACGCGATGTCGGCGACGGGCTGGCTGTAGTTGTAGAAGTAGCCGAAGACGGCGGGGAGGACGACGAAGTACGCGAACGTCAATCCGAGTACGGCGAGCACGAGGCTCATCGGGACGGCGGCGAGGTAGTATCGTCGTTCGTTCGGGTAGAGGCCGGGGCGCATGAACGCGTACGTCTGGTAGACGAACACGGGCAATGCCGCGATCAGTCCGGCGAGGCTCGCGACCTTGAACTGGGTGATGAGGAGTTCGAGCGGCTGATAGAGGTGGGGCGCGCCGCGGCCCGCTCCCGTGGGTGCAGGCGGCGTCGCCGGGATGACGGCGTACCAGAGGTGGGTGATTATCTCCTCGCCGAGCGGCCAGACGGCGATGCTGACGAGGCCCGCGATTGAGACGACGATGGCGAGGCGTTTCACCATCTCCTCGACGTGGTCCGCGAGCGGCAACTCCTCGTCCGTCTCCGGGCCCTGTACGCCCTCGACGGTCTCGTTCTTCCGCTCGACGGGCGTCGCGCCGCTCATGGCCTCGGCGGGCATGTCCGGGAACGCCTCGTCGCTCTCCACGGTTTCCACGCCCTCGCCGCGTTCGTCATCCGCTACTCGTTCGACCGCGGGAGTGGGGGCGACGCGCTCCACCGCGGGCGTCGGCGCGACCCGCCTGACCGCGGGCGTCACGTCCGCCGAATCGACGGGCGGTGCGCTCCCATCGTCGGTGTCCTCGCCCGTCGCGTCGTCGGGTGACGCGGCGCTATCTTCGGGTTTCGAGTCCTGTGGCTCGTCGTGGTCGCCGACCGGCATATCCGCGCCGGGACGCCACTCCTCCCCGTCGCCGGCGCGTTCCCCGTCGTCGCCGTCACCCATTCGTTGCGCGGAAGTACGCGCGTCCCGCGTTATAGGCTTTTTACTTCGTCCAGACGAGAAGATTGATAACTCGCAATCGGCTACCCGCAAGGGAATGAGTAGTTCGGGCGGCGTACGCGAGGACGCAGCGCGCGCTGTTGGCGTCGGCCGCGAGACAATCGGCGTCACGCTCCGCACCCTCCAGAAGAAACTCCAGGTCGCGTTCGTCTTCTTCGTCGTCGGCCTGCTCGGCGGCGTGCTCGGGATGCGCCTCTTCATCTGGCCGCAACTCCGCGCTGACCTCCTCGCGACCGAGGCCCGAATCATCACGCAGACGCCCTTTGACGTCATCCTGATGCAGGTCAAAATCGGGATGATAACCGGTATCCTCGCCACCGTCCCGGCGCTCCTCTATCACGCCCGCGAACCGCTGAAGGAACGCGGCATCATTCCGGATGTCCAAGTGAAGGTCTGGCATCTCGCCGTGTTCGCCGTGTTCGCCACGCTCCTGTTCGCGCTCGGCGTGGCGTACGCCTACGGCCTCTTCTTCCCCATCGTCTTCTATTTCCTCGCGGACTACGCGGTGAAGGCCGGCCTCGCGCCGATGTACTCCATCGTGATGTGGACGGAGTTCATCCTGATGCTCGCGGTGTCGTTCGGACTCGCGGCCCAACTCCCGCTCGTGATGTCCGCGCTCGCGTACGCCGAAGTCGTCCAGTACGAGACGTTCCGCGACAAGTGGAAGTACGCCATCGTCGGTATCTTCCTGTTCGGCGCGGTGTTCTCGCCGCCCGACCCCTTCACGCAAATCCTGTGGGCGCTCCCGCTCTGCCTGCTGTACGGCGTCAGCCTCTACGTCACGAAGGTCGTCGTCACCGCGAAGCGCGGGAGCGAACGCATCGACGTGCTCGGCGTCCTGCGCGAGCGCTGGAACGTCCCGCTCGCCGTCGCCGTCGTCGGGTTCGCGCTCGGGTACGGCGCGTACCGCTACGGCGTCGTCGCCCGCGTGAACGACGCGCTCACCGGCACGATATACCCGCAGGCGTACCTCCTGCCCCAGTACGACCCGCTCCCCGTCGGCATCGCGGTCGGCGTGGTCGCGCTGGTCGGCGCGCTCGCGTACGTCGCGTTCGTCGCCATCGAACGCGCCGCGTCCGCCGAAGCCGAAGTGTACGGCGGACAGGTGCCGAGCCCGGAGAACCTCAACCTCGACGTGCTCGACGCCGCGGGCGTCCGCGCCGCGCCCGAGGAACGATTCGTCGCGATGGACGAGGAGGAAGCGCTCGCCGCCGCCCGCACCGCCATCGACGAGGACGACGACGAGAAGGCCCAGGCCATCCTCGACCGGTTCGACGACGCCGAAGAAGAACGCGAAGAACAGGCCGCCGAGGCCGAGCAGGAGGCCGAGGAAGAAGCGGGAACCATCACGAAGCGCACGGCCGGGATGCTGGACGCGTTCACCGACGACGAGACGACGGAGGACGACGTGGGCGGCTACTACACCGACATTCTCGCTATCGCCGGTGAACTCCGGTCGCGTGCGTTCCGCATCGCCGCGGTGTTCATGAGCGTGCTCGTCGCCGCCTTCGGATTCCTCTACTACGGCGGCCTCGCGACGCTCCGCGACGACTTCATCGGCCGCCTGCCCGCGGACGTCCGCACCGCGAGCAACGCCAGCGCCGGCCCGGCCGCCGACCCCGGAACGGCCGCTTCCGCGATGCAGTGGCCCATCACCCTCCACCCGGTCGAGGCGCTCGTCTTCGAGGCGAAGGTGAGCGCTGTCGCGGCCGCTATCGCCACCCTCCCGCTCGTCGTCTACTACGCGTGGCCGGCGCTCGCGGAACGCGGCATCGTCACGGGCAACCGACGCACCATCGTCGTCTGGGCGGGCGGCGTGTTCGGCGGTCTCGTCGCCGGGAGCGTCCTCGGCTACCTGTTCGTCGCGCCGAACGTCATCACGTACCTCGTCGCGGACGCGCTCCGCGCCGACATGGTCATCAGTTACCGCATCAGCAACTTCCTCTGGATGGTGTTCCTCACCACCGCCGGCATCGGCCTCCTCATGGACGTCCCCATCTCGATGGCGCTGTTCCACGGCGGCGGCCTCGTCTCGTATCGGGCGATGCGGGAGCGCTGGCGGGTCGCCGTGCTCGTGAGTTTCGCGCTCGGCGCGCTCCTCACCCCGGACACGGTGTACACGATGCTCATCGTCGGACTCCCGCTCTCCGCCGCGTACTTCGTCGGCTTGGGCGTGCTCTGGCTGGTGACGCTCGGCGGCCGACGCGGCGGCGGACGCGCGTCCGCGGAACGCACGGCCTAAGTAATACCTCGCGAATACTCGGGTATGCCGAAGATAAGCGTGGACGTGCCCGAGGAGCTCCTCACGGACCTCGACTCGCACGTCGGCGAGAACGGGAAGTTCGTCAACCGCAGCGAGGCCATCCGCGCCTGCATTCGGAAGACGCTCGACCAGCTCGACGAAATCGACGCCCGCCACGGGAGGCTCGACGATGAATAGAGAGTCGCTCGCCACGGGCCGCGTCGTCCTCATCGGCGTGTTCATGACCGCGCTCGTGACGAGTCAGCTCACGGCGTCGAAACTCCTCCTGTTCGAACTGCCGTTCAGCATCCCCGTCACGGGGAGCGAACTCGTGATGCCCGGCGCGGCGCTCGCGTACGCGCTCACGTTCTTCGCCTCGGACTGTTACAGCGAACTCTACGGCCGGAACGCCGCGCGGACGATGGTGAACGTCGGGTTCGCGATGACGCTCCTGATGCTCGCGCTCGTCTGGACGACCATCAAGGCCCCCATCGCACCCTTTTCGGGCGTCGGTCAGTCCGAGTTCAGTCGCGTGCTCTGGTCGAGCGCGAACATCGTCGCCGGCAGCCTGCTCGCGTACGTCGTGAGCCAGAACTGGGACGTGTACGTCTTCCACGCCATCCGCCGCCGCACGGGCGAGCGGTTCCTCTGGCTGCGCAACATCGCGTCCACGGCGACGAGTCAGGCCATCGACACCGTCATCTTCGTCTCCGTCGCGTTCTACCTCGCGCCGAAGTACCTCGGCATCGGAATGCAGTACGAACTGGCGATGGTCGCGTCGCTCATCGTCGGGCAGTACGTCCTCAAGCTCGGAATCGCGCTCGCCGACACGCCGTTCGTGTACGGCACGGTCGCGTACTTCCGGCGCTAAACTAGGGAGGCGAACGCGTAGTTCGGCTTCACGTCCTCGATTTCGATTTCGACCTCGTCGCCCTCGCTCGCACCGGAGACGAACACGGTGAAGCCGTCGACTTTCGCGATGCCGTCGCCCTCGCTCCCCTCGTCCTCCACGGTGACGGTGAGAACGTCGCCGGCCGCGATGGGCGCGTTCACGTAGTTCTTCCCGACGACGTACATCTCGGAGGACGACTCCCGGGACGCGTCGGGGCTGGTGACGCGAACGAAACTGAACGACTCCTCCACGTCCTCGACGAACGCGTCGAAGTCCTGGCCCTCGAACACCTTCACCGCGAAGTGCCCGCCGGGCTTCAGGAGGTCGCGCGCCGTCGCCAGCGCCTGCTGGGCGAGGTAGACGGAGCGCGCCTGGTCGAGGTTGTACTCGCCGGTCATGTTCGGCGCCATGTCCGAGAGCACGACGTCCGCGCTCCCGTTCGCGACCTCCCGCACCTCCGCCTTCGTGTCGTCCTCGGTCATGTCGCCGCGCACCGTCGTCACGCCGTCGATGTCGTCGATGCGCTGGAAGTCCACGCCGATGACGCGGCCCGGCTCCCCGACCTCCTCCGCCGCGACCTGCAGCCAGCCACCGGGGGCCGCGCCGAGGTCCACGACGGTCGCGCCGTGCGGCAGGAGGTCGAGCTCGCGGTCGAGCTGCTTCAGCTTGTACGCCGCCCGCGACCGATAGCCCTCCTGCTTCGACTTGTTGTAGTAGTGGTCCTTCCCGCTCATACTCGAAAATGAGCGCGCGAGCGGTTACGTGCTTCGTTCGCCCGCGAGATACCGCCGCACGCTCGCGCTATCCACTTCCACGACGACCTCGTTCGTCCGGCGGAACGGCGGCGTGAACGGCGCGTCGTACCGCCGCAACGACGGCTCGCCGACCGTCTCGATGTCCGCGTCTTCGAGGGCGTCCGCGAGCGCCGTCTCCTTCTTCCGCACGCGGAACCCGGGCGTCCACCACGAAAAGGAGAGGACGGCGAGCGTCGCGGGCGGGTCGATGACGAGCGAAACGGCGTCGTTCGACGGTTCGGGCGCCGTCTCCGGCGTGTACGATTCGGGGAGGAAGAACGACATCGTCACGTCGCCCTCGGCCGCCTCGGTTTCGACGGGCGCGGTCATGGCGATGGACTCGCCAGCCTCGTCAGTCTCCCCGGTTTCGACGGGCGCGGTCATCGCCACGGACTCGTCGCCGTCGTTCGCGCCGTCGATATACCGATAGAGACGCCGGAACGCCGTCCGTTGCGACGGCGCAGTCGTCTCCACGCGCACTCGCTCGGGATACCGTCGGAGTTCCACGCCGTCCACGTCGCCGACGTGCGTGTAATCGACGCGCTCGACCCGTAGCTTCCCGAGCGCGTCTGCGAGCGTCCACGCGCCCAGCGCGCCCGCCGCGGCACCGACCGCGCCACCGACCACTTTTAGCTTCGTTCGCGTTTCCATACCGAGTGATTCGTCCGCCACCCTGAAAGCCGGTTCGGGCGGGCGAGTCGCGGGCCGCGCTTCACGCACGCGCGCGTACCGTGTGCCTTTTTATGCCGCCTCGTTCTACCTCTGGATAAGATGTTCAAGGCGATTATTAGCGCCGACACGCTCCGCACGACACTCGACGCCGTGAGCGTGCTGGTGGACGAATGTAAGATCCACCTCAACGAGGACGGACTCGCGATTCGCGCCGTCGACCCCGCAAACGTCGGCATGGTCGACCTCGAACTCTCCAGCGACGCCTTCGAGTCGTACGACGCCGACGGCGGCCTCATCGGCGTCAACCTCTCCCGCCTCGAAGATATCGCCGGGATGGCGGACGCCGGCCAACTCATCCATCTGGAACTCGACGAGGAAACCCGGAAGCTCCACATCCAGATCGAGGGCCTCGAGTACACGCTCGCGCTCATCGACCCGGACAGCATCCGGCAGGAACCCGACCTCCCCGACCTCGACCTCCCCGCGACCGTCGTCATCGAGGGCGCGGACCTCGACCGCGCCGTTCGCGCCGCCGACATGGTCTCCGACCACATCGCGCTCGGCGTCGACGAGGCGGACGAACTGTTCTACGTGGACGCCGAAGGCGACACCGACGACGTCCACCTCGAACTCGGCGTGGACGACCTCATCGACCTCGAAGTCGGGCCCGCGCACAGCCTGTTCAGCCTCGACTACCTCAAGGACATGAACAAGGCGATTCCGAAGGACGCCGAAATCACCGCGGAACTCGGCGACGAGTTCCCCGTCAAACTCCACTTCGACCTCGCGGAAGGCCAGGGCAGCGTCACGTACATGCTCGCCCCCCGCATCCAGAGCGACTGACTACGCTTCGTCTACCAATATAGTCTCGCCGGCCCGCACGGTGTCTCCTTCCTCGACGAGGACGTCTGATTTCTCGTACGTCGGCGGGAGTTTCACGTCGGCGCGACTGCCGAAGCTGATGTGGCCGATGCGGTCGCCGCGCTCCACGACCCGTCCGGGTTCGAGGCGGGGGTGGATGCGGCGGGCGAACGCGCCCGCGATGAGCACGACCTCGTAGTCGCCGAACTGGAAGGTGACCCGCTCGTTCCGCTCGGAGTCCTTCGAGAACGCGGGCTTGTGCGCGCCGGGCGTGTGCGTGACGTGTTCGAGGAACCCGGATTTGGGCGCGCGGTTCACGTGCACGTCCGCGGCGCTCATGTAGACGCCGACCCTGAGCCAGTCGTCCTCCTCGCGAATCACGGAGACCGTGCCGTCGGCGGGCGCGACGACGCCGGACTCGGGACTGCTGCGCTCCGGGTCGCGGTGGAACCAGAGGACGAACGCGGGCGCGAGCACGACGACCGCGACGCCGAACGGAACGAACACGAAGGGGAGTGCGGCGACGAGCGCGTACGCCGCGAGCCGTCGCGCACCGGGGGCGAATTGCACACGTGGGGTTCGAACGCCGGGGGTTTGGGTGGTTCGGTCCCTATCCGCGGCGTTTATTCGGGTCCGGCACGACGACGCGAACGAATGGACGCGCGCCACGCCCGATACCCGTTCCTCGCGAGCGCCCGCACGGCGGTCCAGGAGGCCGGCGTGGACCTCGCGGACGTGGTGCAGAACGACGACGCGGTCGTGGAGCGCGCGCTGGAGCGCGTCACCACCGCGGTCACCGAACGCGAGATAGGGGAGTCCGCGCACAGCACGCGCGTCGAACTCCTCTCGTATCCGGTGGCGCGCGTCATCGTCTCGCTCGTGGACGAGAACATCCTCGTGCGGCGGTACGCGCAGGGTGAGGCGAACACCGCGTACGAGCGCTTCCGCGACGATTTCGCGAGCGACGACGACCTCGCGAGCGTCCGCACCGACGCTCGCGTCTCCCGCGACGACCTCCTCACGGAGTTCGACCTCGGAGAACACGTCACTCCCACCGACGAGGGGTTCGACGTGGGCGTCGCCACCTACCTCCTGCTCTCCTCCGGGATTCGCGGCGAGGACTGGCGGCTCGCCAACCGCCGCCTCGACGACGGCCTCGTTCCCGTGACGGGACTCGAACTCGACGAACTCCTCCGGCAGGCCGTCGAGGAACGCGTCGCAGAGGGCCTCCCGCTCGCCGTCCCGGACGCCATCGGGAGCGAACTCGGCGAAGAAGTCTCCGAGGTGAAGACCGTACTCTCCGAACTCGACCTCACCCGGGACATCGACACCGTCGTCCCCGAACTGTTCCCGCCCTGCATGACGCACTTGCTCGAACGCGTCCAGCGCGGCGACCACCTCCCCCACCACAGTCGGTTCGCTATCACGTCCTTCCTCGCGAACATCGGCCTCAGCACGGACGAAATCGTCCAGCTCTACGAGGTCAATCCCGGGTTCGGTGAGGAGATGACGCGCTACCAGACGGACCATATTCAGGGTGAGAGCAGTCCTACCGAGTACACCGCGCCGGCGTGCGCGACGATGAAATCGTACGGCGACTGCGTGAACCCGGACGCGCTCTGCGACCACATCAGCCACCCACTCTCTTACTACGAGGCGAAACTCGACGACGCCGACGAGGACGAACTCGACGACTGGCGCGACGGAGACGAGGAACAGTCCGAGGCCTAGTCGCGCGTCGAGAGGTAGAAGCCGATGCCGCCCATCAGGGCGAGGAAGAGAACGAGACTTCCGACGACTGCGAGCGTTCCCTGACGGCCGAGCGACTCTCCGTTCACCGCCGCGGTTCCGACCAGCGCCGCGATGAACACGACCACGCCGAGCGTCGCCCAGCCGGCCTCCACCAGTTTCTCCCGCTCGAATGCCATACCAAGGGATTCCCGAGAACACGCCAAAAGGGCTTCGAACACGCGCGCTCGCTCTGCCGCCGCTCACGCGCCGAACCCGACCGAACCTTCATCCGTGATACCGCGACCAATCGAGTGCGTGACGTGACACTCGCCGTCGGACGCTCGCGACTTGTGCGGCCACTGCCCGACGCCCCGAAACGGCCGCCTGCACGCCCCAAACGCCCGATTGAGAGCGTAAACGTTCGTCGGAACGGAGCGCCTTACGGTCGCTGAGCCCCTCTTCTCTGTATGGTGCCTTCGAAACCCACCAGCACCACGACCAGCGAACCGACCTCGCTCTCGCCCCGCGGCCCCACCCGGACGCGCGCCGACCGCGCACGCACGGAACGCATGGCCGTCACCACCATCGGCGGCGGCTGCTACGACGTCGCGACCGAGCACGACACCGTCTACACCGTCGACCTCCCCGGAGGGCGATGCACGTGCCCGGACTACCAGCACCGCCGCGCGCGCTGCAAACACCTCCGCCGCGCCGCCATCGACGTGACTGACGGCCGCGTCCCCGCACCCGGACAGCGCGAGGACGCCTGTGCGGCCTGCGAGAAAGCCGTCTACGTCGACGAGGACGAACCCACGCCCGTCTACTGTGAGACGTGCACGCTCGACACCGGCCGGTTCGTCCGCGACCGCGAACGCGGCGACCTCCTCGTCGTCGCGCGCACCACCCGGGACCGCGCGAACACCGTCGAGGTTCCCGGCTGGGACACCACGGTCGCCGACTACCCGACCAACCGCGCCTACCCGGAGACTGACGTGGTCGTCGAAGTCCTCTACCCGATCAGTCGCGACCTCGCGCCCGACGACCTCACCCCGAGCGATCTCAAGCGGTACGCGTTCCCGCGGAGTCGTCTTGAACCGCTACTCCAGTAGTTCGACCGCATCGTCGACGGAGATAGCGCCCTGTTCGAACGCGTTCAGGACCTCGCGAACGCTCCGCTCGCTTCCCCCGTCGTCGCCCCTCGCCTTCAGGTCGGCGATGGTTTCGCCCGATTCAAGCGCCGTCTCCTTCTTCACGCGGTAGTTCCCGCCGTCCGTCTGGTGGAGGTCGTGCGGATGGAAGAAGTACCAGTCCTCGCGGTCGAAGCGCGCGCCGACCTTCGGGCGCGCGCCGAAGTTCTGGGAGAAGTAGACGAGCGCCTCTATCTCCTCGCCCGTGAGGTAGATGGGGTCGCCCGACGACGACTTCGCCTCGACCGCGTAGAAACTCTCGCCGTCGCCCGCGAGTACGTCCGGGAGTTCGCGCTGGGTCGCGCTCCCGGACGCCGGCGCGCGCATCACCGCGAACCCTGCCTCGTCGAGGCGGTTCACGAGCTCGCGCTCCCGCCGGTCGCCCTTCCGGTTCCTGACCATACCCTCCGTTCGAGACCCGCGGTAAAGAGGGACACGTGTCGTCGCGGCCACGCGGTTTTTCTCCATCCGGTCGAACCACCGACAGTGACCGACAGCGACGCACCGGTCGATAAGAAGTCGCAGACGGACATCCTCGCCGTCCAGATAGAGGAGGGATTGGACGAACTCGAACGTCCCGCGGGCGCGCTCTTCCTGTCCGCGGTGTCCGCCGGCCTCGACATCGGGTTCGGGCCGTTCTTCATGGCGGTCGTGCTCACGCTCGTCGGCGGCGCGCTCTCCGACCCCGTGACCACGCTGCTCGTCGCGAACGCATACACGTTCGGGTTCGTGTTCGTCATCCTCGGCCGGACCGAGTTGTTCACCGAGCACACGACGCTCGCCGTCCTCCCGGTGCTCGACGGCCACGCCTCCGTTCGCAGACTCGCCCGGCTCTGGGGGCTCGTCTACGCCGGGAACGTCCTCGCTGGGGCGGTGTTCGCGGCGGCCATGGTCGTGCTCGCGCCCGCATACGGCGTCGTCGACCCCGCGGCGTTCGAACACCTGGCGAGACCGCTCGTGTCGCACCCGCCGCTCGTCCTCCTCATGGGCGGCGTACTCGCAGGCTGGCTGATGGGACTGCTCTCCTGGCTCATCACCGCCGCGGACTCCACGCTCTCCCGCATCGTCCTCGTTTGGCTCGTCACAATGGGCATCGGCCTCGCCCACCTCCCGCACTCCATCGCCGGGAACGTCGAGGTGCTCGCCGCCGTCCTCTCCTCGTCAGTCGCCGTCTCCACGTACGTCGGCTTCCTCCTCCTCGCGACCGCGGGGAACGTCGTCGGCGGGACGCTGTTCGTTGCACTCCTCAAGTACGGCTACGTAGTGCGCGGCGAAGAGTGACCGGCGAAAATTTTTATCCTCAAACTTGATAGTGTGCGTATGGAATTTCGTCGAGAGTTTCTCGGGGCCGTCGCCGGTGGGACGGCGCTGACCGCGCTCCCCACCCGGTCGGTTCGCGCGTCCCAGTCCGCGGGCACGCTCACCGAGTCCGTGACGGTGTCCGCAGACTGGGACGCGCCCCGCGTCCGCTTCGACTACGAGTACGATGTCCCCGACTCGGTGTCCTCCTTCGCTATCTCCGCGATGTCGGCCGGGTTCACCGTCGAATCGAACGGGTTCGAACGCGACGGCCGCAAGTACGTCTGGGACGGCACCGACTCCCCGCGCCAGACCGTCTTCCTCGACGGCGACTCGTCCGCCGTCGGCGACGAACTCACCCTGCAGAACTGGGGGTACGTCGCCGCCGACTCCGCGTTCGTGTGGGTGCCGTCGCTCGATGTCGGTTCGGTCGTGGGCGACCTGGACGCGGTGTCGCGCTCGCGGTCGTTCGACGGCGAGGGAGTCGTCACTCCGTCGTTCGCGTTCGCCGGCCCGAACACGACCGCCCGGGAGTTCGTGAGCGACGCGCACGCGACCCTCGTCTTCTCCGACGAGGTGTCGCGCGACATCGACACCGGCGCGCTCTTCGAGGAACTCGCGTTCCAACAGACCCACCTCTCGCCCCGGCGGCGTTACACCGACACGGCGCTCTTCGTCCTCCCCCGCGAACGCATCAGCCCCCGCGGGCTGGCGTCCGCGCGCGACATGGTCGTCTCCGCCGCCGCCGTCCCCTCCCGGTCGCTCAACGGCGTGCTCCCCCACGAGTTCGCGCACGTCATGTTCGGAACGTTCGGCGGCGGGCGGATGCGGTGGCTGACGGAAGCGAGCGCGGAGTACTACGGCCGGCTCACGCTCTTCAACCGCGGTCTCGCGAGCTTCACCGAGTTCCACAACACGCTCGACACGAACGAGGACTACGACGCCGGCTACACCGACATCGTGCTCGCACAGCCGTACACGTGGCGAGACACCAGCGCGCACTACCGGAAGGGGTCGCAGGTGCTCGCGGCGCTCGACGCCGAGATTCAGCGGCGCTCCGACGGCGACTACGCCCTTATCGACGTCCTCGCGGACACCTCGGTCCCGCTCACGTCCTACCAGGGGTTCGAGAACGCGGTCGCCAATTATGCCGGCGAGCGGATGGACGACTGGCTCGACCAGTACGTCAACTCCGACGGCCTCCCGTCCGTCCCCTACGACCCCGAGTACTACGTGCTCCCCGGCGTCTCCCGCGACACGCTCGACGTCTCGACCACCACCGAGTCCCCGACGACGCACTCCACGTCGACCGAGTCCGCGACCGACCCGACCACGTCGACGGACGCCTCTTCGGGGAGTACGCCCGGGTTCGGCGTCGGCACGGGACTCGCGGCGCTCGTCGGCGGAACGGTCGCGGCGCTCAGAAAGAAAACCGAGTAGGGGCGCTTACGTGCCGTGCTGCCAGGAGTCCATGTACTCGCGCTGGACGTCCGTGAGCTCGTCGAGTTCGATGCCCTCGGCGTCGAGTTTGAGTTCCGCGACCTCGCGGTCGAGCGCGTCCGGCACGTCGTGCAATCCGTCGTCGTAGCCGTCGCCGTGCGTGGCGAGTTCGCGGACGCAGACGGCCTGCACGCCGAACGACTGGTCCATCACTTCGACCGGGTGCCCGAGGCTGACGGGGCTGGCGAGGTTCACGAGGCGGCCCTCGGCGAGCACGTTCACGCGCGAACCGTCGGCGAGTTCGTACTCCTGCACGCCATCGCGGACTTCGCGTTCGTTCACGGAGAGGTCGCGGAGGTCTTCGAGGTTGATCTCCACGTCGAAGTGGCCGGCGTTCGCGAGGACGACGCCGTCCTGCATGTCCTCGAAGTGGTCTGCCGTGACGACGTCCCGGTTTCCGGTGGTGGTGACGAACACGTCGCCGCGCTCGGCGGCGTCGTCCATGCTCGTGACCTCGTAGCCCTCCATGTGCGCTTCGAGCGCGCGCCGCGGGTCGATTTCGGTGACGATGACGTGCGCGTTCTGCCCGCGCGCTTTCTTCGCGACGCCGCGACCGCAGTACCCGAACCCGGCGACGACGACCGTCTTACCGGCCCAGGAGAGGTTCGTGGTCATCGCGATGTTCGCGAGCGCGGACTCCCCGGTGCCGTGCACGTTGTCGAAGAGGTGCTTCATCGGGGTGTCGTTCACGTTGAACATCGGGTAGTCGAGCGCGCCGTCCGCGTCCATCGCGCGGAGGCGGTGAACGCCCGTCGTCGTCTCCTCGGTGCCGCCGATGATGGAGTCGACGAGCTCGGGGTACTCCTCGTGGATGCGGAAGACGAGGTCGCCGCCGTCGTCCACCGTGATGGTGGGTTCGTGGTCGATGACGGCGTCGATACCCTCGTAGTACTCGGTGTCGTCGATGCCGTGCTCGGCGTACGACGTGATGTTCTCGTGCGCGTCCAGCGCGACGCTCACGTCGTCGTGCGTGCTGAGCGGATTACAGCCCGTGATGGCGACCTCCGCGCCGCCCTCGGCGAGCAGTTCGACGAGCGCCGCCGTCTTCGCCTCCACGTGCAGCGCCATTCCGACCGTCTGGCCGGAGAGCGGGCGCTCCGCGGTGAACTCGTCTTCGAGCGCGGAGAGAATCGGCATGTGTTCGCGGGCCCAGTCGATCTTCTGTCGGCCCGACTCGTGTTTCGCGTCCACGTCGGGGACGCGTTCGCTGATGGGAGCAGCCGTTTCCATACCTATGCGTTACGTACGCGACCCAAAACCCTACCGAAGCGAACCGCGTTCGGCTCGGAGACGGCGAACCACTGCGGCGATTCAGACCGCTCGTCGCGCCGGCACTGCGACGACAGCCGTCCATCGACCGCGTTCAGAAAAAGACCGGCGGCCGCAGCAACGGAACCGCGCTACGAAGCGACCGCGTTAGTTCCGGCCGGGCGCGTTCGCCGCGTTACCGTTCGACCCGCGCTCGCTGTCCTCGTCGTCGTCGCTGTCGTCCGCGTCCTCGTCGTCGTCGCTCTCCTCACTGTCCTCGTCGCTGTCGTCGTCGTTCGCGGACGCTTCGTGGTCGGGGCCGCGGTCTTCAGGCGGGCCCTGTGCATCGCTTTCGCCGTTCTCGCTCGCGTCGTCATGGTCGGGGCCGCGGTCTTCAGGCGGGCCCTGCGTGGTGTTCTCCGCCGTTTCGTTCACGTCGTCGGTCGCGTTCCGGTCGTCATGGTCGGGGCGGTCCTCGGGCGGGCCGGCGTGGTCGGGCCGGTCGTCCGCGCCGGGGTTGTTCGCGGTGACGAACTCGGAGAGGACGCTCCCGTCGACCGCGCCGTCACCGAACGCCGCGGCGATGAACTGCTGGACCTGCTGGCCGAACGGACTCTCCTCGGTGACCGTCTCGTTCTCCTCGCTCTCGCTTGCGTTCGTCTCCGCGAGGAGGGTCGCGGTCGTGGACGCCGTCGTGTTGTTGTGCGTCGCCGTCACCGCGACGGTGACGTTCGTGTCGGGCGCGGGAAGCGCGATGGTACCGTTCGCGTCCGTCACGTAGGCTCCCGTGCCGTTGTACGTGGTGTTCGTCGTCTCCGTGACGTTCACGGTCGCGTTCGCGACCGCGGTGTCGTTCGCCGTCACGGTGACGGTCGCGTCGGTTCCGGCGTCGGGCTGGTCGACGCCGACGCTCAGTTCGCCTGTCGCCGTCGCACCGGCGACCGCGGGCGTTGCGACCGCGAGTACTGCCATGGCCACGACGAGCGCGGCGGTGAGTTTCATCGAGCGCATTGCATCCCACCCTATCGGCGGCACGGAGAAAAGGGGGGATGAGCGTTCGACCCGTTCAGTCCGTTCGCGAGAACGCGGAACTCCGTTCACGACCGTTTACCGCGGGCGAAAACAGCGGTATTCGGTTAGTCGGCGCGTTCAGCGAGGTCGGCGGCGCGGTCGGCGGCACGCCCCCGAATCTCGCCTTCGTCGAGCGTCACGAGGTCTCGGTCTTCCATGAGCACGCGGCCGTCGCAGACGGTGTGGCGCACGTCGCTCCCGCGGACGGCGTACGCGAGGTGGCTGACGTGGTCGTGTACGGGCGTCAAGTGGGGGACGTCGAAGTCCACGACGGCGAGGTCGGCGTTCGCGCCCGCCTCGATTCGCCCGGAGTCGAACCCGAGCGCGTCCGCGCCGCCCGCGGTCGCCATCTCCACGGCCGCTTCGGCGGGCACGGCGGCGGCATCGTCCGCGGCGAGCTTCCCGAGCATCGCCGCGTCCCGCAGTTCGTCGAACACGTCGAGGTCGTTGTTCGACGCCGCGCCGTCCGTTCCGAGAGCGACCGTCACGCCGGCCTCCCGCATGCGCTGGACGGGCGCCATCCCCGACGCGAGCTTCATGTTCGACGCCGGACAGTGCACGACCGCCGTCCCGCGCTCCGCCAAGATGTCGATTTCCTCGTCGTCCACGTGCACGCCGTGCGCGAGGAAGTCGTCGCCGGTGAGCAGTCCGAGTCCGTCGGCGTGCGCGAGCGGGCGTTCGCCCTCCGCGTCGACGATGGGGTCGACCTCACCCTGGGTCTCGTTCGCGTGGAAGTGAAGCGGTACGCCCGCCTCGCGGGCCTCCGCGGTGAACTCCGCGAGGAGATCGTCGTCCACCGTCGTCAGGCTGTGCGGCGCGTACACCGTCTTCACGCGGCCGTCCGCGTACCCGTCGTACTCCCGGGCGAACGCGAGGCTCTCCTCGTTGTCCGCGCGCGCCGCGTCGTCGTCCTTCCCGACGGTGACGACGCCGTGGCCGAGGCGCGCCCGCACGCCCGCCTCAGCCACCGCGTCCGCGACCGTGGGTTCCTCGAAGTACATGTCCGCGAACGCCGTCACGCCGCCCCGAATCATCTCCACGAGCGCGAGTTCCGTGCCGGCGCGCACGTCCTCGGCCGTGAGCTCGGCCTCCGCCGGCCAGATGTCCTCCTGCAACCAGCTTTCGAGCGGCTTGTCGTCCGCGTATCCTCGCAGGAGCGTCATCGCGGCGTGCGTGTGCGCGTTCACGAGCCCCGGCATCACCAGACAGCCCGCCGCGTCCAGCGTCTCGTCGCCGGCGTCCATGTCACCCACGTCCAGAATCTCGCCCGCGTCCTGGTCTAGCAGCACGTCCGCGCGCGCCACCGAGAAATCCGGTCGGAGCACTCGCCCGCCCGCGACTCGCAGTGTATTCATATCCCGGAATTCACGGATAGCGGCCGTTAATCTGTTGGAAAATCGGCGGAAGACTTACCCGGAGTCTGACAAACGTCCGGACATGGGCATCATCAGTCGCCTGAAAACAGGGTTCGCGTTCGCTCGTCGGAGCGCCCGCGCCCTCCGCGACCACCCGCGCCTCACCGTCCTCCCCGCGGTCGCCGGCCTCGCCGGCCTGCTGTACCTCGCCGCGCTCTGGGGGGTCGTGCTCTCCGTCGAACCGTCCCCGAGCCAACCCCTCCTCCTCGGCGCGCTCCTCGCGCTCTACTTCGGGTCCACGTTCATCGCGTCGTACTTCACCGCCGCGTTGATGTTCTGCGTGAAACAGGCGCTCGACGGCGAGAACCCCGTCCTCCGGGACGGCCTTCGCGCCGCCAGCCGAAACCTCGGCCCGCTACTCGCGTGGGCGGCCATCAGCGCCGTCGTCGGCGTCATCATCCGCCTCATCGAGTCGAACGACTCCCTCCCCGCGAAGCTCGTCGCGGCCGTGTTCAGCGTCGCGTGGGGCGTCCTCACCTTCTTCGTCGTCCCCGTCATCGTCTTCGAAGACGTCGGCGTCTTCGAGATGTTCTCCCGGAGCAAGGAGACGGTTCGACAGACGTGGGGCGAGTCCCTCGGCGCGGCGGGGGCCGTCGGCCTCGTCACCGTCGCGTTGGTCCTCGTCGGCGCGCTCCCCGGCGCAGTCCTCCTCGTCACCCTCCCCGCCGCAACGCCGGTTTCCCTCGTCGTGCTCGTGGTCGGCGTCCTCCTCGGGGGTCTCGTCGGCCAGACCCTCGACGGTGTCGCGAAGACCGCGCTCTACGTCTACGCCACCGAGGACGAGACGCCCGCGTACTTCGACGGCATCGACTTCGGCGACGACGGCGACGGTGGACGCGGCGGAACCGGCGGCCTGCGCGGCGGCCTCCCCGGCTCCGGCGGCATCGCGGGAAGGCAAAACTAGTTCCCGCTCGCCGCCGACCCTCCCCGTATGCGCATCGCCGTCCCCAACAAGGGCCGCCTACACGACCCGACCGTCGACCTCTTGGACCGCGCGGGGCTCTCGATAGAGCCGACCGCGGACCGACAGCTCTACGCGGACACCGTCGACCCCGACATCACGGTGTTGTTCGCGCGCGCCGCCGACATCCCGGAGTACGTCGCGGACGGCGCCGCCGACCTCGGCATCACCGGCCTCGACCAGGTCCGGGAGTCCGGCGTCGACCTTGAGGACCGCCTCGACCTCGGCTACGGCGAGTGCCGGCTCGTCCTCGCCGCGCCCGAGGAGGACGACGTGGCGTCGGTCGCGGACCTCGCGGGGAAGACGGTCGCCACCGAGTTCCCCCGAATCGCCCGCGAGTACTTCGCGGAGACGACCGTCGACCCGGATATCGTGGAAGTCTCGGGCGCGACCGAACTCACGCCGCACGTGGAGATGGCGGACGCCATCATCGACATCACGTCCACGGGCACGACGCTCCGCGTGAACCGCCTCGAAATCGTGGACGAGGTGCTCGCGAGTTCCGTCCGCCTGTTCGCCCGCCCCGGCGTCGAGAGCGAGAAAGCCAGTCAGGTCGAGACCGCTCTCGACTCCGTCATCGCCGCCGAGGACAAGCGCTACCTCATGCTGAACGCGCCCGCCGACCGCCTCGACGACATCGAGGACGTCATCCCGGGCCTCGGCGGTCCCACCGTCCTCGACGTCGACGAACCGAATACGGTCGCCGTGCACGCCGTCGTCCCCGAACGCGAGGTGTTCCAGACGATTACGGACCTGAAGGAGAAGGGCGCGAGCGACGTTTTGGTGACTGAAATCGAGCGGTTGGTCGAGTAAGCCTACTCACCGAGACGTTCGCCGAGTTCCGCGGCTTTCGCGGGCACGAACCACAGCAGTCCGGCAGCGACCGCGAGACCGAGGAACGCGACCGTCGTCTCGCGGAGCGCGCTCGCGTCGACACTCAGAAAGACCACGACAGCGGCGACGCCGAGCGAGAGCCAGACGAGGCCGAACCGGTCGTCGAGCACGCCCAGCACCACGCCCGCGAACGCGGCGACGCACGCGGCGCCCAGCGCGGCCGCGAGCACGATGGAGGGTTCGAGCACGTAACTCAGCGCGAACAGCGCGACGGCGACGCCGACCAGCGCCGCGCCCGCACGAAACACCGGGTCGCGAGTGGAGGGCTCCATACGTTCGTATTCGACCCGCTTACGCAAAAACGGCGCGCCCGGTTTCACTCGCTGTAACCCCGCATCTGCCGAACGAACGGCTCGAAGAGCCTGAGAGAGGCAGTTCGCTCGCGGCTCCGCCGCGAGGATTTTTATGTTACTTTTTAGCGGAGTGGGTCGCGGAGCGACCCCGACGCTAAAAATTTACTCGAGCAGGCCGAGTTCTTCGAGGCGGCTGACGATCTTGTCGACGGCGTGTTCGGCGTCCTCGGGCTTCTTCCCGCCGGTGATGACGAGTTTGCCGGAGCCGAAGAGGAGCGCGACGACTTCCGGTTCGTCGAGCCGGTAGACGAGGCCGGGGAACTGCTCGGGCTCGTACTCGATGTTTTCGAGGCCGAGGCCGATGGCGATGGCGTTGAGGTTGAGTTGGCGGCCGAGGTCCGCGCTCGTGACGATGTTCTGGACGACGATTTCGGGGTCGTCCTCGACTTCGATGTTGAGTTCTCGGAGTTTGTCGAAGACGATGCGGAGGCTTTCGTGGACGTCCGCGGTGGACTTCGCGCCCGTGCAGACGATTTTGCCGGAGCGGAAGATGAGCGCGGCGCTCTTCGGTTCCTGGGTTCGGTAGACGAGGCCGGGGAACTGTTCGGGGTCGTAATCCGCGCCTTCGAGGTCCATGGCGACGCTCTGAAGGTCGAGCTCCTGGCCGATTCCCGTGGAGGCGACCACGTTTTCAATGTTGATGGTTTCCTTGGGGTCGGTCATATACGACTTAAATATCGTATTTAACCTTTATAAAGTTTGGCGGTCCGGCGAGGCCGACCCCCACTGGGTTTAACAAACGCCTTGTGTCGACGCCGTCAAGAACCGGTGTGTACCTCCTCGAACTCGTCGGTTCGCACGACGACTTCGCGGTCGCGGAGGCGCGCGCGGCCGCCGCACCGGACGTCGACCGAATCGCGCCCGGTCTCGCCGTCGCGCCCTCGCTCGACCTCGAGCGGGCGCGAGACCTCGCGTTCACGCGGTACGCGAGCCGGCTCGTCGGCCGCACCGACGCCAGCGTCGAGCGCGCCGCCACACTTCTGGACGCCGCGAACGTCGGAATCGAGGGGACGGTCGCGGTGCGCGCGACAGATGTTCGCGGGAGCGCGGGCGTCGACACCCAGCGCGCGGAGCGCGAACTCGGCGGCGTGCTCACCGACCGCGGGTTCGCGGTGGACCTCGACGACCCGGACTTCGTGTTGCGCGCGGTGTTCAGCAACGACACGTGCGCGCTCGGCTGGCTGTCGGTCGCGACCGACCGCGACTACGACGCCCGCAAACCCACGAAGCGCCCGTTCTTCCAGCCGGGGTCGATGGATCCGATGCTCGCTCGCGCCCTCGTCAACCTCGCCGGCGCGAGTCCAGGGAGTCGGCTTCTCGACCCGATGTGCGGGACGGGCGGCGTGCTCATCGAGGCCGGGTTGGTCGGCGCGACCCCGCTGGGGAACGACGCGCAGGCGAAGATGGTTCGCGGCGCGCGTGAGAACCTCGCCGCCTACGCCCCGGAGTTCGCCGTCTGGCAGGGAGACGCCACCCACCTTCCCCTCCGGGACGACGCGGTCGACGCGGCGGTGTTCGACGCGCCCTATGGCCGGCAGTCCAAGATAGAGACGCATAGCCTCCGCGACCTCGTCGGCGGCGCGCTCGCCGAAGTCGAACGCGTCACCACCGGCCGCTGCGTGCTCGTCGCGGACCGCGACTGGTGCGACGAGGCCACAGAAGCGGGCTGGACCGTCGAATCGCGGTTCGTGCGGCGCGTCCACCGCTCGCTCGACCGCCACGTTCTCGTCCTCGACCCCGCCACAGGCGACTGACCGCGCACGCAGAACTCGCGTGGTTCGACGCGGCCCGTGTCGCTCGTCGGGCGCGCGCCGGCCGAGAGGATACTCCTATACGTCCTAGGCGTGTGCTCCACGCGTATGGAGCAGTACCTCGGGCTCGTATCTGACACCCTCCGCGAGGGCAACTACAAGCCGAATCGGACGGGCGTCGACACGATTTCGGCGTTCAGCCGGCACTACGAGACGGACCTCGCGGACGGCTACCCCCTCCTGACGACGAAGAAGATGGACGGCTTCCGGTGGAAGTCGATGCTGCACGAACTCCTCTGGTACCTCTCCGGGGAGGAGCACGTCCGCGACCTCCGCGAGAAGACCGGTATCTGGGACGAGTGGGCGGACGAGGACGGCCACCTCGACACCGCCTACGGCCGGTTTTGGCGGCGGTATCCGATTCCGGACGAGGGCTTGCCGGGCGAGACGTGGGCCGGCGAGGAGAACGACTGGGTGAACGATGAGGGGACGTTCGACCAGATACAGTACGTCCTCGACCAACTGGAGGAGAACCCGAACTCGCGGCGTATCGTCGTGAACGCGTGGCATCCCGCGAACGCCGCGGTGTCGACGCTCCCGCCCTGCCACTACACGTTCGTGTTCAACGTCCAGGGCGACCGCCTGAACCTCCACCTGACGCAGCGCTCGGGCGACATCGCGCTCGGCGTGCCGTTCAACCTCGCGGCGTACGCGCTCCTCCTCACCGCCGTCGCGCAGCGCGCGGGCTTCGAACCCGGGACGTTCGCGCACACCGTCGTGGACGCCCACGTCTACTGCGGCGAGGGCGCGCGCGGCGCGTGGTACGGCGACAACCTCGACGAACTCCAGTCCCGGCTCGCCGACGGCGACCCGCTCGACGTGAAATCGTGGGTCGAATCCACAGCGCCCGAAGGGAGCAGTGACCCGCGCGGGAAGCCGTACGACCACGTCCCCGGCCTCCTCGAACAGCTCTCGCGCGACCCCAAGGAGAAACCGACTATCGAGGTCGCGGACGCGCTGCTCGACGCCCTCGAATTCGATGACATCACGCTCACGGGCTACGACTCGCACCCCGGTCTGGACTTCGGCGTGGCGGAATGAAACTCAGCATCGTCGCCGCCGTCGCCGCGAACGGCGTCATCGGCCGCGAGGGCGGGATGCCCTGGCACTACCCGGAAGACCTCCAGCACTTCAAACAGACCACGACCGGCCACCCCGTCATCATGGGCCGGCGGACGTTCGAGAGCATCCGCGACCGCCTCGGCGGCCCGCTCCCCGACCGCACGAACATCGTCCTCACGAGCACTCCAGACAGCCTCCCGGACGGCGTCGTCGGCGTCGGAAGCGTCGACGAAGCCGTGTCCGCCGCGCGCGCCCGCGACGACGAAGCCTACGTCGTCGGCGGCGAAACCGTCTACCGCCAGTTCCTCCCGGACGCCGACGAACTCGTTCTCACCGAACTCAGTGAGGAGTACGAGGGCGACACGCACTTTCCGGACTGGTCGCACGAGAACTGGACGGAAGTCGAGCGCGACGACCGCGAGGAGTTCGCGTTCGTCACCTACCGCAGGCGCGCCAGCACGCGGTCGTAGCCCGCGGCGAGCGCGCCGAGTGCGGCGGCGACGAGCCAGAGCGCGACGCCTTCGACCGGCTGCGGCTCGCGCATGTCCAGGTTGGCGAGTTCGTACAGCGCGAGCGACGCGAGCATCGTCACGATGGCGAACCGCCACGTCCGCGTGTACGAGAGCCGGATTCGGTCGGTGGCGACGAGCCAGCCGACGCCACCGGCGACCACGAGCGTTCCCGTGAAAACCACGCCTGTCCCGAAGTTTGTCGTCACACTGGCGAGCGGGCTGGTCGCGATGATACCGAGCAGCAGCGTTCCGAGCACGATACCGGCGCGCTCGAAGGTGTCAGGGAGGGCCACGTACGCGAACCACTCATCTATCCGATAAAAACCTTCGTCGGACGCTACCGGCCGAGTTCTGCGAGCATTCGGCTCAATTGGACGCGGTCACTGTTTCCTTCCGCGAGCATCACGTCCACGTCGCCCGCGAGTTCGTGGAGTTCGGCGAGGGCGTCGCCCGCGTACCGCGACCGCCCGACGCGGAGGATTTCGTCGAGGACTTCGGTGCCGTTGAGGCCTTCGTCGACGAGGAGGTCGTCGAGGGTGGAGCGCGCGTCCGTGAAGTCGCCGGATTCGGCGTCGTCCAGCATCCCCGAGATTTCGTCGTCCAATCCCACGTCCTGCAGCGTCTCGTAGGCGGCGTCCATCGTCACCTCGCCCTCCGCCTCGTGGGTCGCCTGCGCGGCGGTGACGGCCTTCCGAAGGTTGCCGGCGGCGTACCCCGCGACGTACTCCAGGCCGTCGCCCTCGTACGGCACGCCCTCCGCTTCGACGATGTCGCGGAGCACGTCGACGGTCTCGTCCGCGGTCGGCGCGCGCACCGAGACGGGGAAGCAGCGCGAGCGAATCGGCGGAATGAGCTTCGTCGGCTGTCGGGTCGCGATGACGAACTGGGTCGCCTCGTGGTGCTGCTCCATCACGCGACGCAGCGCCTGCTGGAAGTCCTCCCGGATGGATTCCGCGTTGTCGAGCAGGACTGTCGTGTAGTCGCCCGAAACCGGCGGATAGCTCGCGGACTCCTTCAGCACGTAGTTGATGAGGTCGGCCTTCGAGGACTCGCGCTTGCGCTTCGGCGTGATGAAGTGCTCGAAGCGCGGGTCGTTCGATATCTCCTTCTTCGTCATCCCGAAGAAGTCCTTCACGTTCAACTCGAACAGGTCGTTCTCGCTCTCGTGCGCCGCGTCGGCGAGCGCGCGCACCGCCGCGGTCTTCCCCGAGCCGACGGGTCCGTGGAGCACGAGGTTCACGGGTTCGTCCACGGCGTCCTGGAGTCGCTCGCGCACGTCCTCCTGCGGGATGTCGTCCAAGGAGGGCGCGTGCGTCTCTATCCAGAGCGGGTCGTCCATACGAGAAGAAGTCGCGGCGCGGGTAAGAATCGGTCGGTTACGCCTACTGCTCGCTTCCGCGTTCGCTTCCGCCGCCGCCGTCCCCGCCGCGCTCACCGCCGCCGCGGTCGCTCAGACGGACCGAGAGCGTCCCCTCGTGGTCGTCCGTCTCCGCGAGCACGCGGACGTGGTGTGCGTCCGGGACGGTGACAGCGATGGTGCCGTTCGTGTCCGTCGCGCCGCCGCGGTCGCCGTTCACGGTGACGGTCGCGTTCGCGGCCGCGCTCCCGTTCTCGGTGACGCGCACGGTGACGTTCTCGCCCGCGGAGACGTTCCCCGCGAACGAGACGTTCAGACTCCCGCTACTCCCGCACATGCAGTCCTCGTGCATCCGAACGGGGTTCACGGGCTTGTTCAGGCCGGTCTCGCTCACCACGGGCTTGATGATGTACTTCCCGCTGTTGCCCGCCTTCACGACGTTGATGTCGTAGACGAAGTGCGCGGAACCGCTCACGTTCAGCGTGAACTCCGAGTTCACGTGGAGCTTCTGCGACGGCAGTTTCACGTTCACGGACTCTCCGGTCGTGAGCGTGCCGTTCACGCCGCTCACGTACGCGAACACCTTGTCGTACGTGCCGGCGGGAACCGAGACGTTCCCGAGCAGGCTCGCGTTCTCGCCCTGCAGCCGCGTCAGGTCGACCGTCGTGTCGTTCACGTCGCGCTCAACCCACTCGCCGCCGCCGGACACGGACTCGTCCGTCGTCTCCGCCGCGGTGGTTGTGGTAGTCGCGGTGGTGGTCGTGGTGTTCGTCGCGGTCGTCGTGTCGTTCACGGTCGTTGCGGTCGTCGACGACTCGTTCGTCGCGGTCGTCGATGCGTCGGTCGTGGCGTTCGCGCTTCCGACCTGGTGGAAGCCGACGCGCGTGATGGTGACGTTCAGGTGTTCGAAGTCACCGATAGCGCCCGGGCGGTCGCTCACGTAGAACGCGACCTGCGCCGCGCCGTCGGTCGTCGTGCCGTCCGTGCCGTCGGTTGTGGTCGCCGTCGTGGTGGGGCCGCCAGCGCCGGCGCACCCGGCGAGAACGACGGTTGCCGCGACGACGAGCGTGGCCAGTGTTCGGTTCATGCGTTCGACTGATGGGGCGCGATGTGGATTAAGCCGGACGGCCGTTCACCCGTTTGAACGGTTTCGGACGGTTTGAACGACGAGTCGAAGCCGCTTTCCGGCCGCCACGCCCACTCACGGCTATGACTCTCCACGTTACCTTCCTCGGGACCAGCGGCGCGGTCCCCACGACGACGCGGAACCCGAGTTCCGTCTTCGTGAAGCGCGAGGGTGACGCGTTCCTCTTCGACGCCGGGGAGGGAACGCAGCGCCAGATGATGCAGTACGGCACGGGCTTCGACGTCTCCGACGTGTTCGTCTCGCACGTGCACGGCGACCACGTGCTCGGCCTCCCGGGGCTCGTGCAGACCTGGGACTTCAACGACCGCTCGGAGCCGGTGACGATTCACACGCCCCGCGGCACGAAGTCGAAGCTCGACCAGCTCGTGCGCGCCATCGGCTCCCCGACGGGGTTCTCGGTGCGCGTGAGCGAAGTCACGCCGGGCGAGGTCGTGCTCGACCGGGACGAGTACGAGGTGCGGGCGTTCGAGACGGAGCACCGCACGACCTCGGTCGGGTACGCGCTCCGCGAGCACGACCGGAAGGGCCGGTTCGACCGCGAGAAAGCGGAGGAACTCGGCGTGCCCGTCGGCCCGAAGTTCAGCGAACTCCACGACGGCAATCCGGTCGAACTCGACGACGGCACGCTCGTTCGACCTGAGCAAGTGGTCGGAGAGCCCCGTCCCGGCCGAACCGTCGTCTACACGGGCGACACGCGCCCAGTCGAGTCGACCGTCGAGGCTGCACGGGACGCGGACCTCCTGATTCACGACGCGACGTTCGCGGACGACGCCGCCGAGCGCGCCGTCGAAACGGGCCATTCCACCGCGAGCGAGGCCGCCCGAATCGCCCGCGACGCCGGCGTACAACGCCTCGCGCTCACCCACATCTCCAGCCGATACGCGGGCGACGTGAGCACCCTCAAACAGCAGGCTGAGAGCACGTTCCCCGGGAAGTCCGTCGTCGCGCACGACGGCCTCGAACTCGACGTTCCCTACCCCCGGTAGGGCGGCCGTGCGCTTATATTTCCCAATCGCCTATTTTCCGCCGTGAGTACCCGTACCCGCGCGCTGGACGCGCTGGTGTTCGGCGTCGACGTGCAGAGCGGCGACGTCCGCGGTGACGCACCCTCGTACGCGCTCGTCGTGTACGACGGCGACACCATCGAACGCGACGTGGTGAGCCGCCGCAAACTCCTCCGACTCGTCGACGACGAGGAACCCGACCTCCTCGCGACGGACAACATGTACGAACTCGCGGCGGACAAGGACCAACTCGTCCACCTCCTCCGCGCCCTCCCCGCGGAGACGAAACTCGTTCAGGTGACGGGTGACGAGCGCCCGGAACCGCTCTCCCGGGTGGCGAAGCGCCACGGCGTCCCGTACGGGAAACCGGCGATGGAGGAGGCGGAGGCGGCCGCCCGCCTCGCCGCGCGGAACGTCGGCTACGAGGTCTCAGCGTTCACGAACGAGACCGAAATCAAGGTCTCGCGCGGGCGCTCCACCGGAAAGGGCGGGTGGAGTTCCGATAGGTACACACGCCGCATCCACGGGAACGTGAAGGGCGACGCCCGCGACATCGCGTCGACGCTCGACGATGCCGGATTGGACTACGAGATGGACGAGACCGAGAAGTACGGCGGCTTCTCGAACGCCGTGTTCACCGTGCACGCGCGGATGGAGGACATCCCGGTGTCGAGCCGTCGGTCCGGGGACACCCGCGTGGAAATCGAACCCGTGCGACGGGACGGCATCGAGTTCGTGCCGCTCGCGCGTCGCCGCGACCACGTCCTCGTCGGTATCGACCCCGGAACCACCACGGCGGTCGCGCTCGTGGACTTCGACGGCCGCGTGCTCGACGTGCTCAGCACCCGCACCGCGGACACCGCCGACGTGGTGGAGTGGATTATCGAACACGGCCGGCCCGTCCTCGTCGCCGCGGACGTGACGCCGATGCCCGAAACCGTCGATAGCTTCCGGCGGACGTTCGACGCCGCGGGCTGGGAGCCGGACACCGACCTGCCGGTGGACGAGAAACAGCACCGGACGCGCGAGGCGGGCTACGAGAACGACCACGAGCGGGACGCGATGGCCGCCGCGCTGTTCGCGTACGACGCGCACGAAACACAGATTCGACGGGTGACCGAGCAGATTCCGCCGCAGGTCGAACGAGAGGAGGTACTCGCGCGCGTCGTCGGGAACGACGAACACGTCGACGCGGTCGTGGACGACCTCACCGCGACCGAGCAGTCCGAACCCGAGGAGACCGAACACGAGGTGCGCGAACTCACCGACGAGGAGAAACGCATCCGCGACCTCGAACGCCAGGTCGAACGGCTCAGCGACCACGTCGACGAACTCGAAACCGAACTCGCCGAAAAAGAAGACACCATCGAGGAGTACGAGTCCGAACTTTCGGACGCCCGCCGCGAGGAACGAGAACGCGCTCGGGAACGCCGCGAGGTCACGAAACTCGAATGGGAGAACTCGCGGCTCGAAGACGAACTCGAAGCAGAACGCGAGCGCGCCGACGAACTGGAGTCGAAACTCGCGCGCCTGAAGGACCTCTGGAAGCTCGACCACTCGAACTTCGCGGACGTGAACTCGGGGAACCTCGTCGCCGTGAAACCGGTCGAGCAGTTCACGCGGGACGCCATCGAGACCACCGTCAAGGAGTACGGCATCGCCGCCGGCGATGTGGTGTACTTCCGTGACGCCTCCGGCGCGGGCCGCACGACCGCGGAACTGCTCGCCGACCACGACCCCCGCGTCGTCCTGCTCTCCGGTAGTACGTCCGACGCCGCCCGCGACGTGCTCTACGAGGAAGACGTGGCGTTCGGGCCCGCGGACGACGTGCGAATCCGCGAAATCGACGAACTCGCAATCGCCAGCGAGGACGCCGTCGAAGCCGTCGAAGCCGACTACGCGGAGCGCGTCGAGGAACGCGAACAGGAACAGAACGAGGAGATGGTCGACCAAATCATCTCGGAACACCGCGCTGACCGCGAGTAGTCGCGCGGAACCGAGAGTTTCTTTCCCGCTCGTCGGGAGACTCGTGTATGGACACGTACGAGTTGGTCACGCGGAACGCCGCGGAAGTCGTGACCGAAGAGGAAGTCCGAGCGCTCGCCGACGACCCCGAAGGGAAGCGGGTGTACGTCGGGTACGAGCCGTCGGGCGTCCTCCACATCGGCCACCTGCTCGGCGCGAACAAACTCATCGACCTCCAGGACGCCGGGTTCGACGTGGTGGTGTTGCTCGCGGACGTCCACGCGTACCTGAACGACAAGGGGTCGTTCGACGAAATCGAGCAAATCGCGGAGCGGATGCGCGAGCAGTTCCTCGCGTACGGACTGGACGAGGACTCCACGGAGTTCGTCTACGGCTCTTCGTTCCAGTTCGACGAGGACTACGTGCTCGACCTGCACGCGCTCGAACTGGAGACGACGCTCTCGCGGGCGGAACGCGCGATGAGCGAAATCAAGAGCGGAGACTCCGTGAAGGTCTCGCAGGCCGTTTACCCGTTGATGCAGGCGCTCGACATCGAGTACCTCGACGTCGACCTCGCGATCGGCGGGATGGAGCAGCGGAAGGTCCACATGCTCGCGCGGGACGTGCTTCCGAAGACCGGGTACGACGCGCCGACCTCGCTACACACGCCGCTCATCGCCGACCTCGACTCCGGCGAGGGGAAGATGAGTTCGTCCTCCGGCGTCAACATCAGCATGGAGGACTCGACGGAGGACATCGCGGAGAAGGTCAACAGCGCGTTCTGCCCGCCGACCCGCGACCCCGAGGGCGACCTCGAGAACCCCGTGCTCCAGATCTTCGAGTACCACGTGTTCCCGCGGTTCGACGAGGTTGTCGTGGAGCGGCCCGACGAGTACGGCGGCGACCTGACGTACGCCGAGTACGAGGCGCTCGCGGAAGACCTCGAATCCGGCGAACTCCACCCGGCGGACGCGAAGGGCGCGCTCGCGGACTACCTCGACAAACTCATCGCTCCCGGTCGAGCGCGGCTGCGGGAGCTCCGGTCCTGAGTGGGGCGCTGGGGCGTTCGGGCAGTCGCCGGGGCCGCACGGGAGTGACTGCCGCGTTCCGATTCTTGGTTCCGTGCGGTGGCCTACTGGGTGATAGCGGTGGCTGTGTCGGTCTGGTATGTGAACTATCGGGCGCGGGCGGCGAGAACGAGCGCGGAGACGGTGAGGGCGGCCGCACCGACGGCGGCCGGATAGGGGTGTGCGATGACGTGGACGTGGAGGACGACGGCGAGCGCGGCGAGTGTCGCGCCGACGCCGGCGATGGCGAGCGCGGCGATGTCGAGGGTGCCGATGGGGCGGGGGTGTTCGTGGCGCCACCAGCCGCGGAACGTCGCGGCTGCGACGAGCGCGAGCGCGCCGAGCACGACGACGGCGGTGGCGTACGCGTGGTTCACGGGTGGGTTTCGTGAGTATGGGTCTTGGGCGTTTAGGCCATTCCCATCATCTCCATGCCGGCGCGGAGGCCGCGGCGGACGAGGATGGTGAGGCCGAGCAGGACGACGAACAGGCCGACCGCGACGATTGGTGCGTTGTAGGCGACGATACCGAGGCCGGCGAGCACGAGGACGGCTCCGAGGACGCCCTGCGCGCCGAGTTTGTCGAGCATACGTGTGCGTCTCTCGGGGCGGGGAAGCCGGTTTCGGTGCGAGAGAAGTAGGGATTTAAAAGCCTGCCGCGACTATGCGGGCGTATGAGCGACGACGAGGGGAGCCGCAAGAACTTGCGGATGCCCGACGAGGACGAAGTGTTCGCCGAGGTGACGAACATGCTCGGCGCGAACCGAGTTAACGTCCGCTGTGCGGACGGGACGGAGCGCACCGCGCGCATCCCGGGTCGGATGCAGAAGCGCATCTGGATTCGCGAGGGCGACATTGTGCTGGTGGAGCCGTGGGACTGGCAGGACGAGAAGGCGGACGTGACGTGGCGCTACGAGAAGGCGGACGCGGAACAACTGCGGGAGGAGGGCCACCTGAACTAGCGTGGCAGACGACGACTTCGTAGAGGAGACAGAGGGGGCGGCGGGGGACGAGTTCGAGCAGATCGACGTTACCGACACCGAAGCCGACCGTATCGCGCGCCAGCGGGACCGCGAGTTCGCGGAGTTCCGCAAGCGCGTGAAGGACGCCGACCAGTTCAAGGTCGAGGCGGGCGCGTTCGACGACGCGACGTACGCGGCCATCTACAAGCTCGTGCAGGACGGGTACGTCGCGGCGCTCGGCGGCCCGATTTCGACGGGCAAAGAGGCGAACGTGTACGCGGCGGAAGCACCGGAGGGCGAGACGGTCGCGCTGAAAGTGTATCGCGTGAACGCCTCCGACTTCCGCCATATGCGGGACTACCTGGAGGGCGACCCGCGCTTCGAGGGAATCCGAGGGGACAAGAAGTCGGTCGTGTTGGCGTGGACGCGCAAGGAGTTCGCGAACCTCCAGCGCGCCGCCGAAGCGGGCGTGAAAGTCCCAGAGCCGATTGCGGTGCAGCGGAACGTGCTCGCGATGGAGTACATCGGCGGCGAGGACGAGGCCGCGCCGACGCTCCACGACGTGACGCTGGAGAACCCGGAGACGGCGTACGAGGTCGTGCGGGAGTACATGCGGCGGTTGTACGACGCGAAACTCGTGCACGGCGACCTCTCCGAGTACAACATCGTCGTCCACGAAGGCGAACTGACGGTAATCGACGTGGGGCAGGCGGTGACGACCTTCCACCCGAACGCAGACGAGTTCCTGCGACGGGACTGCAAGAACGTCGTGAACTTCTTCTCGCGCGCCGGCGCGGACGCCGACGTGGACGACCTCTACGCGTTCGTCACCCGCGAGTAGAGCGATACGCTTTTCTGGCGGTCGCGCTGACGCTCGCGTATGCAGTCCGCTCCCGACTGGCGCTGGCATGGCCCGGGAGCGGACAGTGTCGCTCGCGCCGAGTACGCGGCGTAACCGCGTGCTCGCCGGGCGGCGCTCCCTCGCTCTTCTCGCGCATCACACACAGAGAGCCACGCAGCCAGCCACATGACCCAGACAGTCACACCATACCACGTTTCGGGCGACATCGACTACGAACGACTCCTCGACGAATTCGGCGCGGATCGCCTCAGCGACCGCCAGCAGACGCGATTGGGCCATCCGCTCGCGCGGCGCGACGTGTTCTACGCGGGCCGGAGCGTCGACCGGTTCCTTGACGCCGACCGTCGGTCGGTCGTCACGGGCCGCGGGCCGAGCGGGCCGATGCACCTCGGGCACGTCCTCCCGTTCTACTTCGCGAAACACCTCCAGGACGCGTTCGACGCGACGGTGTACGTCCCGCTGTCCGACGACGAGAAGTACTACGCGAAGGATCAGACGTATCCGGAAACCCGGAACTACCTCCGCGACAATCTTCGGGATGTGCTGGCGGTGGGGTTCGACCCCGAGAAGACCCGTATCGTCGTGGACACGGACGACGCGGACGTGGTGTATCCGGTCGCGTCGGCGTTCGCGGGCGACATCACGCACAGTCAGATGACGGCGACGTACGGTGACCCGCCGAACGTCGGCCTCGCGTTCTACCCTGCCGTCCAGACCGCACACCTCCTGCTCCCGCAGCTCGTGCACGGCGAGCACGCCACTCTGGTACCCATCGCGGTGGATCAGGACCCGCACGTTCGCGTCTCGCGTGACGTGGCCGCGAAAGCGAAGTACGACGTCTCGAAACCGGGCGCGCTCCTCGGGAAGTTCCTGCCCAGTCTGGACGGCCCGGGGAAGATGAGTTCGAGCGAGGGCGTCGCCATCCACCTCGACGACGACCCCGAGACGGTGCGGGAGAAAATCTCCTCGCACGCGTACACGGGCGGTCGCGCGACCGTTGCCGAACACCGCGAGAAGGGCGGAATTCCCGAGGAGGACGTGCCGTTCCAGTACCTGCAGGCGTTCTTCGAATCCGACGACGACCGTCTCCGCGACGTTGAGGCCGCCTACCGGTCGGGCGAGTTGCTTTCGGGCGAACTGAAGGAACTCGCGGCCGAGAAGATAGCGGCGTTCCTCCGTGAGCACCAGTCGCGGAAGGCGAATCTGGGGTCGCTCGCCGACGAACTCGCGCCGTACCGACTCACTGCGGACGAGCGCGAGCGCGCGCGGTCGGCGGTCGGCCTGTCGCGCGGAAGCGGAGGACTGAACGCTTAAACCGCTTCATCTCTTAGAATTCGCTATATGACTCAGCACGTGAAGATTCCGCAGGACCGCATCGGGGTCCTCATCGGCGAGGGCGGCGAGACGCTCCGCCGCATCGAGCGGGAGGCGGAGGTCGACCTCGACGTGGATTCCGAGAACGGCGCGGTCGCGGTGGAGAAGACGGGCGACCCGGTTCGCGGCCTGAAGGGCCCGGACATCGTACGGGCCATCGGTCGCGGATTCCGGCCGGACGACGCGCTCACCCTGCTCGACGACGATATGCGGCTGTTCGACACTATCGACATCGGCCGCGCGGCGCGCAACGACAACGACCTCCGCCGCAAGAAGGGACGTCTCATCGGCGAGAACGGCCGGACGCGCCAGCTCATCGAGGAGCTCACGGGCGCGAGCGTCGTCATCTACGGGTCGACGTTCGGCGTCATCGGCGGGCCGAACGAGGTCGAAATCGCGCGGTCGGCCGCGGAGATGATTCTGGACGGCGCGCCCCACGGAGCGGTGTACTCCTTCCTGGAGCGAAAGCGCGCGGAGGAACTCAAGCATCAGGGAATGGAGTACCACGAGTACCACGGATAGGACTTAAACGCTCTTCCTTGGTAGTGTGTAACACGCTGTGGTGGCGTTTCACGCGCTTCGTTAGCACTTCCGTCGGTGGTTTTATGTAGAAGGACAATCAATCATTCGAGTAGCTATGGCGCAGCAAATGGGTAATCAGCCGCTTATCGTACTCTCCGACGACTCGCAGCGAACGTCGGGGAAGGACGCACAGTCGATGAACATCACCGCCGGAAAGGCCGTCGCGGAGTCCGTCCGCACCACGCTCGGCCCGAAAGGCATGGACAAGATGCTCGTCGACTCCTCGGGGAACGTCGTCGTCACGAACGACGGCGTCACGATCCTCAAGGAGATGGACATCGAGCACCCCGCCGCGAACATGATCGTGGAAGTCGCCGAGACCCAGGAGAACGAGGTCGGCGACGGCACCACGTCCGCGGTCATCGTCAGCGGCGAACTCCTCAAGGAGGCCGAGGAACTCCTCGAGCAGGACATCCACGCGACCACGCTCGCCCAGGGATACCGAGAGGCCTCCCAGCAGGCACGTGAAATCCTCGAGGACATCGCCATCGACATCGACTCCGACGACACCGAATACCTCGAAAAGATCGCGTCGACCGCCATGACCGGCAAGGGCGCGGAGAACGCGAAGGACGTGCTCAGCGAACTCGTCGTTCGCGCCGTCCAGTCCGTCGCCGACGACGGCGTCGTCGACACGGACAACATCAAGGTCGAGAAGGTCACCGGCGGCGCAATCGAGAACTCCGAACTCGTCGAGGGCGTCATCGTCGACAAAGAACGCGTCAGCGAGAACATGCCGTTCGCCGTCGAGGACGCGAACGTCGCGCTCCTCGGGGACGCGCTCGAAGTCCAAGAGACTGAAATCGACACCGAGGTCAACGTCACCGACCCCGACCAGCTCCAGGAGTTCCTCGACCAGGAAGAACAGCAGCTCGAGGAGATGGTGGACGCGCTCGCCGACGTGGGCGCGAACGTCGTGTTCGTCGACGGCGGTATCGACGACATGGCCCAGCACTACCTCGCACAGCACGGCATCCTCGCCGTCCGCCGCACCACGAGCGACGACATCAGCCGCCTCGCCCGCGCGACCGGCGCAACCCCGGTCTCGAACGTGAAGGACATCGAGGAGTCCGACCTCGGGCACGCCGGCAACGTCGCGCAGAAGGACATCGGCGGCGACGAACGCATCTTCGTCGAGGATGTCGCTGACGCGAAGTCCGTCACGCTCATCCTCCGCGGCGGCACCGAACACGTCGTCGACGAAGTCGAGCGCGCAATCGACGACTCGCTCGGCGTCGTCCGCGTCACGCTCGAAGACGGGCAGGTGCTCCCCGGCGGCGGCGCGCCCGAGACCGAACTCGCGATGCGCCTCCGCGACTACGCTGACTCCGTCGGCGGCCGCGAGCAGCTCGCCGTCGAGGCGTTCGCCGACACGCTCGAAGTCATCCCGCGCACCCTCGCCGAGAACGCGGGTCTCGACTCCATCGACTCGCTCGTCGACCTCCGCAGCCAGCACGACGGCGGCGCGACCGCGGCCGGTCTTGACGCCTACACGGGCGAAGTCATCGACATGGACGACGAGGGCGTCGTCGAACCCCTCCGCGTCAAGACGCAGGCTCTCGAATCCGCGACCGAGGCCGCGACGATGATCCTCCGCATCGACGACGTCATCGCTGCGGGCGACCTCGCCGGCGGCCAGATCGACTCCGACTCCGGCGGCGACGACGGCCCCGGCGGCCCCGGTGGCGCCGGCGGCATGGGCGGCATGGGCGGTATGGGTGGCATGGGCGGCGCTATGTAAGAGCGGCCATAACCCACGCACCCACGCCGACCGCTGTACCGCTCGCCTGACACACCACGGTTTTTCTTCGCGCGACGCGCCGGGTAGCCGCGACGCCCGAAATCACCGGACTGTCACGGTTCTCGACTCCGGTTTTCGAACACCCTAAGTATTGCCCGGAGAAAGTCCGGGATATGGTTACTCTCCTGCTGAACAAGGAGGACGTGGACGAGAACACGCCGATGGCGGAACTCATCTCGGCGGTCGAGGACGCGTTCGCCGCGTACGAGACCGGTGACGCCCAGATGCCCGCCAAGTCCTACATCGACCTCCCGCAGTACAACGGCGATTTCCGGTCGATGCCCGCCTACCTCGACGCCGGCACCTGGGACGCCGCCGGCATCAAGTGGGTGAACGTCCACCCCGACAACCCCGACCGCTTCGACCTCCCGACAGTGATGGGAACGATGGTGTACTCGGACCCCGAGAACGCCTACCCGCTCGCCATCATGGACGGCACGGAACTCACGATGAAGCGCACGGGCGCAGCGGCCGCCGTCGCCACCGACCACCTCGCGGTCAAGGACGCGTCCAGCTTCGGATTGGTCGGCGCGGGCGTCCAGTCCTACACGCAGCTGGAGGCCATCAGCGAGGTTCGTGACATCGAGGAAGTCGTCGTCAGCGACCTGAACGAGGGCCGCATCGAGCGGTTCATCGACTACTTCGGCGACGAGTTCGACGTGCGCGAGGGCACCATCTCGGAGGCCGGGCACTGCGACGTCCTCTCCACCGTCACGCCCGTCGAAGACCCAATCGTCCACCCCGGCGACGTCGGCGACCACACGCACGTGAACGCGATGGGCGCGGATGCCGAGGGGAAACACGAACTCGCGGACGACGTGCTGCTCGACGCGAAACTCGTCATCGACGACTTCGCGCAGACCACGCACTCCGGCGAAATCAACGTCCCGTGGAGCGAGGGCGTCCTCGACGAGGACGACCTCTATGGCGAAATCGGCCAGATAGTCACCGGCGAACTCGACGGTCGCACCGCAGCGGACGGCGTCACAGTCTTCGACTCCACCGGCCTCGCGATTCAGGACGTCGCCGCCGCGCACGTCGTCTACGAGCACGCGAACGAGAAGGACAACGGCACCGAGTTCGACCTGCTCGGCGTCCGCTAGCCCCCGGTATCGGTCTGACAGGCTGTTCTCCCGCGAACTGTCGTTCGAAAAGGTATAGGGTCGTGGGCCCCCGTGTTCGGAGTAACTGGACTTCCTATGGCTCGCGACTTCCAACACACGGCCGTCGAATCGAAGTGGCAGGACCGATGGGACGACGAGAACGTCTACCACGTCGAGGACGCCGAGGTCGACCCGACGTACGTCCTCGCGATGTTCCCGTACACCTCCGGCAACCTCCACATGGGCCACGTTCGCAACTACACCATCACGGACGCCTACAGTCGGTTCCGCCGGATGCAGGGCGACGACGTCCTCCATCCGATCGGCTGGGACTCCTTCGGGTTGCCCGCGGAGAACGCCGCGGAGGAACGCGACACCAACCCCCGCGACTGGACGCTGGACTGCATCGACACGATGCGCGAGGGGATGCGCGACCTCGGGTTCGGCTACGACTGGGAGCGCGAAATCACCACGTGCGACCCCGACTACTACCGGTGGAACCAGTGGTTGTTCCGGCGGTTCCACGAGGAGGACTTGGTCGAGCGTCGCGCTGCGGACGTGAACTGGTGTCCGTCCTGCGAGACCGTGCTCGCGGACGAGCAGGTGGAGGGCGACGACGAACTCTGCTGGCGGTGTGACACGCCGGTCGAGACGCGCGAACTCGACCAGTGGTTCCTGAAGACGACCGAGTACGCGGACGAACTGCTGGACGGCATCGACGACTTGGACGGTTGGCCGGCGTCGGTGCGGGAGATGCAGCGAAACTGGATCGGCCGCCAGGAGGGCGCGACCGTCGAGTTCGACGTGGAAGACCACGGCCCCGTCGAGGTGTTCACCACCCGCTTGGACACCATTCACGGCGCGACGTTCTTCGCGCTCGCACCCGAGCATCCCGTCGCCCAGTCGATAGCCGAGGACGACGACGCGGTCGCCGACTACATCGACGCCGTCGACCCGGACGCGGACACCGACGAGAAGACCGGCGTCGACACGGGCCTCACGGCGACGAACCCCGCGACCGGCGAGCAGATTCCGGTGTACGTCGCGGACTTCGTGCTCGCCGACGTGGGCACGGGCGCGCTGATGGCCGTCCCCGGGCACGACGAACGCGACCACGAGTTCGCGGTGAAGAAAGACCTCCCGATCAAGCAGGTCGTCGCGCCCGAGGACGGCGACGACGTGGACGTGTCCGAGGCAGCGTACGGCGAGGACGGCGTGCTCGTGAACAGCGACGGCTACGACGGCATGTCGAGCGCGGCGGCGCGCGAAGCCCTGGAAGCGGACATCGAGAGCGCCAGCCACGAGACGAACTATCGGCTGCGCGACTGGGGAATCTCCCGCCAGCGCTACTGGGGGACGCCGATTCCCGTGGTCTACTGCGACGACTGCGGGCCCGTGCTCGTTCCCGACGACGACCTGCCGGTCGAACTCCCCGAGTTCGTCAACACCACCGGGAACCCGCTCGACGCCGCCGACGAGTGGAAGCAGACGACGTGCCCCGAGTGCGGCGGCGACGCGCGCCGGGAGACGGACACGATGGACACGTTCGTCGACTCCTCGTGGTACTTCCTGCGGTACACCGACCCGCACAACACCGACATGCCCTTCGACCCCGAGCGCGCGAACGCCTGGATGCCGGTCGACCAGTACGTCGGCGGCATCGAACACGCCGTGATGCACCTGCTGTACTCGCGGTTCGTCACTCGCGCGCTCGAAGACATGGGGTACGTGGACGAACCCGAACCGTTCGAGAACCTCGTCACGCAGGGGATGGTTCGCCTGGACGGCTCGAAGATGTCGAAGTCCAAGGGGAACGTCGTCTCGCCCGAGCGCATCGTGGAGGAGTACGGCGCGGACACCGCGCGCCTGTTCATGATGAGCGCCGCGCAGCCCGAGCGCGACTTCGACTGGAGCGCGTCCGGCGTGGAGTCCGCGCGCGAGTTCCTGGACACCGTCTACCGCCTCGTCACCGAACGCCCGACCGAGACCGGAGAGAGCGACCCCGATGTGGACGAGTACGTCGCCCGCGAGGTGGACGCCGCGGTCGCCACCGCCACCGACGAGTACGAGGACTTGACGTTCAACAACGCGCTGAGCGAGGCGCGCGGCCTCGCCTCCCTCCTGGTGCGCTACCAGTCGGACGCGACCCCCGACCGCGACACGCTCGAACGCGGCCTGTCCGCGCTCGTCCGCCTGCTCGCACCGGTCGCGCCGCACGTCGCCGAGGAACTGTGGGCGGAGCTGGGCCACGACGGGTTCGTCGCGGAGGCCGCGTGGCCGGAACCCGAGCGCGACGTGTCCGACCACGACCTCGAACGCGCGCTCGTGGAGAACACCCGCGAGGACGTGCGCCACATCTGCGATGTCGCGGACATCGACGACCCCGCGGCGGTCGAAATCGTCGTCGCGCCCGAGTGGATGCACACCGCGCTCGACCTCGCGCGCGACGCCGACGGGAACGTCATGGGTGCCGTGATGGGTGACGAGGACCTCCAGCAGCACGGGGACGCCGCGGCGTCGTACGCCCGCGACCTCCAGGAGTCCGCGGAAGCCCTGCCCGACGTCCTCGCGCCCGAGGAGGAGTACGAGGTCCTCGAACGCGCCGCGTGGCTCGTCGAGGACGAGTTCGACGCCGACGTGTCCATCGAGCGAGCCGAGGACGCGCCCGACGACGTGGCGAGCAAGGCCCGCCCCGGCCGGCCCGCGATTCAGGTCCACGAGGAGTAACTTCTTTTTCCTCCCCGCCGTCGCCCAGCTCGTGGCCGCCTTCACGGACGCCGTTCACGACGCCCTGCGGGACGCGCTCGCGGAGCGACTGCCCGGATTCGAGTGGACGACCGAGGAGCGCGTCCGCCGCACCTCGGTGGATGTGACCGGCGAGCGCGCGGACCGTCGGGTGTTCGTCGAGGTGGAGATGCGGCGAGCGGACCCTGCGAACAATCCCGTGAAGCTCGCGCGGTACGCCGACGCCGGTGACTTCGACTGTCCGGTCTTCCTGGTGCAGGCGTTCAGCGACTACTACGAACTCGACTCAGGGGGCGTCTCGTCGAAACGAAAGAACGCTATGTTCGTCGGCCGACTCGCGGACGACCACATCTCGGGGTTCTCCTATCGCGCGCTCGACCTGTCGCTCACGCCGCCGAAACACGGCGACTACGCGGAGGACTGGCGGCCGGCGGTCGACGCGCTCGCGGCCGAACTCGCGGAGCTAGTCTAGGGTCGCGAGGCCGTCGTCGAGGATGTCGCCGAGCACGTCGCGGGCGTGGCCGTCCGGCTTCACGCCCTCGTAGGCGTGCGTGACCTCGCCGTTCGCGAGCACGAACGTCACGCGCGCCGTGTATCCCTCGCTCGTGTCCACGCCGAACGCGTCCGCGATGTCGCCCTCGGGGTCGGCGAGCAAGTCGAAATCCAATCCGTATTTCTCGCAGAACTCCTCGTGGGACTCCACGTCGTCGAGGCTCACGCCGTAGACGCCCACGCCGGCGTCCGCGTACGCGTCGAGTTCGGCGTTGAACTGCTTCGCCTCGACCGTACAGCCGGGCGTGTCGTCCTTCGGGTAGAAGTAGAGCACGGTGGGGTCCTCGAAATCGAGGTCCACGTGCACGCCGTCCTGATTCTCCGCCGCGACGTCCGGAGCATCCGCACCGGGTTCGAGCATACCCCACCGACGTACGCCCGCAACTTAGCCTTACGCGATGTCGATGCTCGTCGAGTCGTCCGCCTCGTCGGCCTTCGGGAGTTCCACGGTGAGGACGCCGTTGTTGAACGACGCGGACACCGCGTCCTCGTCGACGGACTCGGGGAGCGCGAGCGACCGCGTGACCGAGCGCTTCGAGCGCTCCCGGCGGATGTACTCGTCCTCGACCGAGTCCTCGGGGGATTCCTCGTGGGTCGCGTCGATCTGGAGCGTGTCGTCCCGGAGCCGGATGTCGATGTCGTCCTTCGCGAACCCGGGGAGGTCGGCGGTGACGACGAACGCGTCACCCGTGTCCTCGACATCCACGGCGAGCCGGCTCTCCACGTCGAACTCGTCGAAGTCGTCGAACCGGTCGCTCATTCGTTCGAACAATCGCTCGAACTCGTCGAAGGGGCTGCGTCGTCGCGTCATACACCACCCGGTAGGGTTCGCGGACGCTAAAATTCGACGGCCAACCCGGGTCTAGACGACGTGTCGTACGTCGTAGGAGCCGAGGCGGCGCACCCAGCCGTCCTCGGCGATGGCGTCGATTTCGGCGAGCGCGTCCCGGGTGCGTTGCTCGTAGAGGCCGGCGGCCACGTCGAGGTGGAAGACGTAGTCGCCGAGGCGTTCGCCGCTCGGCCGGGACTCGACGCGGGAGAGGTTGATGTCGCGTTCCGCGAACGGTTCGAGGAGGTCGAGGAGCAGTCCGGGGTAGTTCGCGTTCGGGTAGACGACGAACGTGGACTTCCCGCCGGCGTCGGAGCGCTCGTCCGCGCCCGCGACGACGAAGAACCGCGTCGCGTTCGAGTTCCGGTCCTGGATGTCCTCCGCGAGCACGGTGAGGTCGTCGCCCGCGTTGTCGGGGTGGCCGATGCCGGCGACGCCCGCAGTCTCCCGCGCGAGTTCGACGCCGCGCGCGGTGGACGCGACCGCCTGCCGGTCGGCATCCGGGTAGTTCTCGTCGAGATAGCTCCGGCACTGTGCGAGCGCCTGACTGTGACTCGCCACCGTCTCGACGGTCTCCGTCTGCGCGAGCAGCGCGTGCCGAATCGGCGTCACGACCTCCTGCACGACCGAGACCTCGCGCTCCGCGAGCGCGTCCAGCGACTCCGTCACCGACCCCTCGATGGAGTTCTCGATGGGAACCACGCCCCGGTCCGCGTCCCCGTCAGCGACCGCGGAGACGATGGCGTGCACGGACTCCCGGAACCCCACGTCCGCGTCCTCCGACACGGCGGTCGCGGCGCGGTGCGAGTACGTTCCGGACGGTCCCAGGGTGACGACCTTCATACGCTTCGTACGCCGCGAGGGGGAGAAAAAGCCGTCGCCGACACCAATTCTTCGGCCTCAGCGGTTCAGCGTGTGGATGGCGTGGCCGAGCGCGTGCTCCGCGGCTTCCATCACGGCCTCGGAGAGCGTCGGATGCGTGTGGATGGTCGCCGCGACGTCCTCGAGGGTCGCGCCCATCTCGATGGCCAGTCCGAGTTCCGCGACGAGTTCGCTCGCTTCCGGGCCGACGATTTGCGCGCCGAGGATGAACCCGGAGTCCTCGTCGGCGACGATGCGAACGAACCCGTCGTCGTTTCCGGTGGTGAGGGAGCGCCCGGACGCCCGCATCGGGAAGTTCCCGACCGCGGGCGTGAACCCGGCGTCTTCGGCCTCCGCCTCGGTCATGCCCACCGTCCCGATTTCGGGGTCGGTGAACACGGCCGCGGGCACGGCCTGATAGTCGAGCGCCGCGGGTTCGCCGGCGATGGCTTCCGCGGCGACCTGTCCCTCCTTCGAGGCCTTGTGCGCGAGCATCGGTCCGGTCGCCACGTCGCCGATGGCGTACACGCCCTCGACGTCGGTCTGGGCCTGATTGTCGGTTTCGAGGTGGCCGTCCTCGTTCGGCTCCAGTCCGATGGCGTCGAGGTTCAGCGTGTCGAGCACGGGCTGCCGGCCGACCGCGACGAACGCCTTCTCCGTCGCGTACTGGAACTCCTCGCCCGCCTCGTTCTCGGTGGTGACGACGATGTCGCCGTCCCGTTTCTCCCAACCGCTCGCCGCCTCGCCGAACCGGAAGTCGATGCCCAGTTCCTCGGCGTTCTGTCGGACGACGCTCGTCACGTCCTCCTCGTAGCCCGCGAGGATGTCGTCCAGCATCTCCACGACGGTCACGTTACAGCCCATCTTCGCGAGCACCGTCGAGAGCTCCATCCCGATGTACCCGCCGCCCACGACGACCATGGACTCGGGGACGTGGTCGAGGTCGAGCACGTCCCGCGAACTCAACACGTGCTCGCCGTCGTACTCGAACCCAGGGACTTCGATGGGGCGGCTTCCGGTGGCGATGATGGCGTCCTCGAACTCGATGGTCTCCGAGCCCTGACCGTCGCCGCCGTGCGCGACCCGGAGCTTGTTCTCGCTCTCGAACTCCGCGACCCCCTCGACGAGGTTCACGCCGTTCGCCTTGCAGAGCTTCTCCACGCCCGACGTCAGCTGGTCGACGACGCCGTCCTTCCACGTCGTCATCTGGTCCACGTCGACCTTCACGTCCGCGTGAATCCCCATCTCCTCCGCGGTGTCGGCCTCGTACCCCACGTCGGTCGCGGTGATGAGCGCCTTCGAGGGGATGCAGCCGTAGTTCAGGCAGGTGCCGCCCCACGCGTCCTTCTCGATGAGCGTTACGTCCAGGCCGAGCTGGCCCGCGCGAATCGCGGCGACGTACCCGCCGGGGCCAGCGCCGATTATCGCGAGTTCCGTTCCAGTTGAGACATCTCCGACGACCATTATTCGAGTAGAAGCATGCTGGGGTTCTCCAAGTAGTCTTGCACTGTGTTCGCGAACTCGGCCGCCACCGCGCCGTCGATGACGCGGTGGTCGATGGAGAGCGAGAGCGGGAGCGTCTCCTTCGCCACGACCTCGCCGTCCTCCGCGACCGGGCGCTCGTCGAGCGCGCCGAGCCCGAGAATCGCCGTCTCGGGATAGTTGATTATCGGCGTGGCGTACTCGCCGCCGATAGCGCCGAAGTTCGTGAGCGTGAACGTCCCGCCCTGCATCTCTTCACGACTGATAGAGCGGTCGCGCGCCTTCTCGATGAGGCCGCGCATCTCCTCCGCTATCTCGGGGATGCTCTTCTGGTCTGCGTCCTTGATGACGGGCACCATCAGGCCGGCGTCGGTCGCGACGGCGATGCCGATGTTGTAGTAGTTCTTGAGGACGATTTCCTCGTTCTCCTCGTCCAACTGCGAGTTCAGGTACGGATGCTGCTTGAGACCCGCGACCACCGCCTTCACGATGAACGGCATGTAGGTCAGCCGGAACCCGCGTTCCTCGGCGACGGGCTTCAGTTCCTCGCGCACGTCCGCGAGCGCGTCCACGACGGCCGTGTCGTGGTGCGTGACGTGCGGCGCGGTGTACTTCGACTCCGCCATCTGCTTCCCGATGGTCCGCCGGACGCCCCGGTAGGGAACGCGCTCCTCGCGCTCCCCGGACTTACTGGTGTCGCCCGCCTGCACCGCGGCGGCGTCCACCTCTTGGGCGGCCTGCTGGGATTCGGCGTACTCGCGGACCGCCGCCTCGCTCACGAACGCGCCGTCCTCGCGCTCCTCGCTCGCCGGCACGTCGTCGAGGTTCACGCCGAGTTCCTCCGCCACCCGGCGCGTCGCCGGCGCGGCCAGCGTCTTCTCCCGGCCCGCCGCCTCCGCCGGCTCGACAGACCCGCCGGCGGCCGCGTCGCCCGACTCGGACGCTTCCGATGCCGCCTCGTCGGAGCCGTCCTCGTCGGTGACTTTCGCCACCGCGGACTTCGGCGCGTCCGAGCCCTCTTCACTATCCTCCTCGGCGGCGGCGCGCACGTCGCCCTCGGTGATGCGGCCGCTCGGCCCGCTCCCGGAGACGGTCGCGAGGTCGACGCCGCGCTCGCGCGCCAGCCGACGCACCGACGGCGGCGCGAACGTCCGCCCGGAGTCGCTGGTCGCCGCGGACGCGGCGTCCGCAGTCTCGGTGTCCGCGTCCTCGTCGGCCGCGGGCGTCTCGTCCGGTTCGGGCCCGGCGTCGAGGTCGTCCTCGCCTTCGACGTTGAACGTCACGATGACGCTCCCGACCGGCACCACGTCGCCTTCCTCGTAGTGGAGCTGTTTCACCGTGCCGTCGTACGGCGACGGGACCTCCACGACCGCCTTGTCGGTCTCGACCTCCGCGACCGGCTGGTCCTCGCTCACCGAATCGCCCTCGGAGACGAGCCACGCGACGATTTCGCCCTCCGCCACGCCCTCGCCCACGTCGGGCAGTTTGAATTCCGTCGGCATCTCTAGAACTCCATGACGTTCCGCAGGCCTTCAGCGATTCGGGCCGGCCCGGGGAGGTAGTAGTCTTCGAGCGCGTACAGCGGGAACGGCGTGTCGAAGCCCGTGATGCGTTCGACCGGCGCTTCCTGATGGAGAAGCGCGCGCTCCTGGAGGGTGGCGGCGATTTCGCCCGCCAGCCCGCCCGTGAACGGCGCCTCGTGGACGACCGCGGCGCGCCCGGTCTTCTTGAAGGACTCCACGATGGTGTCCTCGTCCATCGGACTGAGCGTCCGCAGGTCGACGACTTCCACGTCGATTTCGTCCGCGACGTTCTCCGCGGCTTCGAGCGTCGGGCGCGTCATCGCCCCCCACGTGAACACGGACACGTCGCTGCCTTCGCGGCGCACGGACGCCTCGCCGAGCGGGACCTCGTACGGCTCGTCCGGCACCTCCTCGCGGAACGCGCGGTAGATCTTCTTCGGTTCGAGGAACACCACGGGGTCCGGCTCGCGAATCGCGGAGATGAGCAGTCCCTTCGTGTCGTAGGGCGTCGAGGGAATCACGACCTTCAGGCCGGCCTCGTGCGCGTAGAACGCCTCCTTCGACTCCGAGTGGTGTTCGGGCGCGCGGATGCCGCCGCCGTACGGCGCGCGGAGCACCATCGGGAGCGTGTACCGGCCGCGGCTCCGGGTGCGCATCCGACTCATGTGGCTCACGATCTGGTCGAATCCCGGGTACATGAAGCCCGAGAACTGGATTTCGGGCACGGGCTTCAGGCCGTACGCGGCCATCCCGACCGCCGTCCCGATGATGCCGGACTCGGCGAGCGGCGTGTCGATGACGCGCTCCTCCCCGAACTCCTCGTGGAGTCCCTGGGTCGCGCGGAACACGCCGCCGTTCTTCCCGATGTCCTCGCCGAGCGCGACCACGTCGTCGTCCGCGGCCATCGCGTCCCGGAGGCCGTCCCGTACCGCCTGCACGAGCGTTAGGTTCTGTGTCTCAGTCATCTCAGTCCTCCAGCATCTCTTCGGCGCCGTGCTTCTCCCGAACCTCCTCGAACTCCGCGAGCTGGCGTTCGAGCCGGGGCGTCATCTCCTCGTACACGTTCTCGAACATCTCCCGCGGCTCGGGCCGCGGCGTCGACTCCGCCTCCTCGATGGCGTTCGCGACGCGCTCCTCGACCGCTTCCTCGATGCGCGCGACGGACTCGTCGTCCAGTCGACCCGTCGACCGGAGGAACTTCTCCAGGCGCGGAATCGGGTCCTTCGCCCGCCACTTCTCGACCTCCGCTTCCTCGCGGTAGACCGAGGGGTCGTCGGCGGTGGTGTGCGCGCCGAACCGGTACTGCACGGCCTCCACGAGCGTCGGGCGGCGCTCGCCCTCGCTCGGGTTCTTCGCCTTCTCCAGCGCGGCCTGGGTCGTCGCGTACACCGCGAGCGGGTCCATGCCGTCTATCTGGACGCCGTCGAACCCGTACGCGGTCGCCTTCTGCGCGATGGTCTTCGACGCCGTCTGGCGCTCCCGGGGCACGGAAATCGCCCACTGGTTGTTGTTGCAGAAGAACACGTTCGGCGTGTCGAACACGCCCGCGAAGTTCAGGCCCTCGTGGAAGTCGCCCTCCGAGGTCGCGCCGTCGCCGAAGTAACAGAGGAAGCCCTTCCCCTGCTCGTCCTTCAGTTTCGACGCCCACGCCAGCCCGGTCGCGTGCGGAATCTGGCTCGCGATAGGGACCGCCGTGGTGAACACGTTCGCGTCCTCGGGCACGTCGTTCCCGTGCTCGTTCCCCATCCAGAGCAGGAGCGTCTGCTTCAGCGGGACGCCGTGGACGAGCGTCGCCGCGTGCTCGCGGTAACTCGGGACCAGCCAGTCCTCGTCGTCGAGCGCCATCGCGCTCCCGACCTGCGCGCCCTCCTGGCCGGAGAGCGGTGGGTACGTCCCCATGCGGCCCTGGCGTTGGAGGCTCACCGCGCGCTGGTCGAAGTGGCGCGCGAGCTTCATCGTCCGGTACATCTCCACGAACTCCTCGTCGGTGAGGTCCGGGACGGCGGCGCCGTCCACGACCTCGCCGTCGTCGTCGAGGATGCGGAAGCGGTCGTCCGGTTCGCGGTCCAGTATCGACGTCACGGGCATCCCCGTCCTTGCATAGTAATAATTGCCACATCCCGCACCATATGGTTTTCGTAACGCACCCCTCGCACCAGTCGATTCGTGGACTTACGTCCAGTAACCACGGAGAGAAACGCACACCGTCGAAAAAAACCGTCCATTTCCGACCATTCTACCGCCCAAACGGACAGGGGCGGGGGAGAGTGGACGAACGTCTACTCTCCGGCGCGGGCGCGCGCCGCCTCCCGCGCGTCCGCGACCGACCGGTCGTCCCGCCGCAGCGCGTCCACGAACAGTTCGCCCGCGCGGTACGACGACCGCACCATCGGCCCGCTCGCGCAGTAGAGGAAGCCGAGTTCGTCCTCCGCGACCTCGCGCCACGTCTCGAACTTCTGCGGGTGGACGTAGTCCGCGACGTCGAGGTGGGAGCGACTCGGCTGGAGGTACTGCCCGAGCGTCACCACGTCCACGCCGCGCTCCCGGAGGTCGCTCAGGGTCTGGTAGACCTCGTGGTCGTGCTCGCCCACGCCGAGCATTATCGAAGTCTTCGCGTACACGTCCGCGGCGTCCCCGACCTGTTCGAGCACCGAGAGCGACTGCTCGTAGCCCGCGCGGCGGTCGCGCACCGGGAACTGCCGGCGCTCCACCGTCTCGACGTTGTGCGCGATGACGTCCGGGCCGGCGTCGATAATCTGCTGGACGAGCGCTTCCTCGCCCTGGAAGTCCGGAATCAGGGACTCCACGAGGATGTCCGGGTCTCGTTTCTTGATTTCGCGAATCGTCTCCGCGAAGTGGCTCGCGCCCTGGTCGTCCAGGTCGTCGCGGTCGACGGACGTGAGCACCACGTAGTCCAATCCGATTTCGGCGACGGCGTCCGCGACGTTCGCGGGTTCGTCCGGGTCGAGCGCCTCCATCCCGCCGGTCTTCACGTCGCAGAAGTTACAGCCGCGACTGCACCGGTCGCCCATCAACATGAACGTCGCCGTCCCCGGGCCGTCCCGGCCGCTCCAGCACTCGCCCATGTTCGGACACGACGCCTCCTCGCACACCGTGTGGAGGTCGTGGTCGCGGAGGGTGCGCTTTATCTCCGTGAACCGTTCGCCGGACGGTGGCCGCATCTTCAGCCAGTCCGGTTTCCGTCGACGACTCATACCCTAGCGTTCGGCCGCGGCGGCAAAAGCGTGGGGTTCCGCCGGTTCTTCGGACGGATATCCATAGATTAATGAATCATTCGAGTAAGTTGGTCACAACTCGACTGTTGAACTATGTTTGATGTGTCGAACGAAGATATGGTGGAGGGCCGTCTCACGCGCACCCTCCTCCTCCTCGCCGCACCGCTCGTCGCACAGAACTTCGTCGCCGTCGCCCAACAGGTCGTCGACGTGTTCTTCGTCGGGCGCGTCGCCGAGAACGCGGTTGCCGGCGTCGGCCTCGTCGTCCCGCTCACCGCGCTCTCGCTCGTTCCTTCGATGCTCGCCATCACCGGCACGCACGTCCTCACCTCCCAGCGCCTCGGCGCGGACGACGACGACGGCGCGCGCCGCGTCGTCTGGGTCGGTGTCGTCCTCTCCATCGCCCTCCAAATCGTCGTCGCGCTCGTCGCGCTCCTGTTCGCGGACACGCTCGTCGGCCTCCTCGGTGGCGAGGGCGCCGTCGCCGACTACGCGACCATCTACCTCCAAGTGTACGCGGTCGGCACGCTCGCCGCCGGCGTGAGCGACGTACTCGAAATGGGCTTGCTCGCGTCCGGCGACTCGACGGCCGCGCTCTACATCAACCTCGCGTCCTTCGGGTCGAACCTCGTCCTCGACCCCTTCCTCATCCTCGGCTGGGGCCCCTTCCCCCGCCTCGAAGTGTTCGGCGCGGCGCTCGCCACCGCGCTCGGCTTCCTCTTCGGCCTCCTGCTCGCCGTCTTCGTCACGTTCCGCGGCACCCGGAACTTCTCGCTCACCCCCGACTCGTTCGCGTTCGACCGGGACGTGGCGCGCGAGATGGTGTCCGTCGGCTGGCCCGCCGCCGGCCAGCGAACCGCCCAGCAGGCCGCCCGTATCGCCGTCATCGCCATCGTCTCCTTCACCGCCGGGTCCGCGGGCCTCGCCGCGTACACCGTCGGCGCGCGCATCTCCACCGTCGCGTTCGTCCCCGCGGTCGGACTCGGAAACGCCGCGACCAGCATCGTCGGGCAGAACGTCGGCGCGGGCAACCCCGACCGCGCCAGGCGCACCACGTGGGTCGCGGTCGGCATCGCCGTCATCGGCCTCTCCGTCTTCGCCGCGATTCAGCTCGCGATACCCGAGACCGTCGCGACCGTGTTCGCGCCGACGCTCACCCCGGAGGGGCTCGCGCTCACCGTCGACTACCTCGTGATTCTCGCGTTCGGCTACTGGGCGCTCGGCGCCATCTACACCGCCCAATCCGGGTTCGACGGCGCGAGCAAGACCGACGTGTCGATGTACGCGACGATGCTCCAGTACTGGGGCGTCCGCGTCCCCCTCGCCACCCTCGGCTCCGGCGTCATCGGCGTCGGTCTCGGATACGGTGTACACGCCGTCTTCTGGGCGGTCACCATCTCGAACGCCGTCGCCGCGGTCGGCCTCTGCGTCTACTTCTGGTACTCCACGAGCGACGGCATGCTCCGCCGAGCGGCCGACGCGGCGAGCGCGGACTAGAGAGAAACCCCTTTCCCCGCACGTCGGCTTCCCCACACCAATGGAGGTCGCCGAGGCGGTCCCGGAGTTCGCGGACGCGTTCCCCTTCGAGGAGTTCAACGAGATGCAGTCCGAGGCCGCGTCGGCGCTCCTCGACACGGACGAGAACGTCGTCGCCTCGGCCCCCACCGGGTCGGGGAAGACCGCGCTCGCCGAACTCGCCATCTGCAAGACGCTTCGCGAGAGCGGGACCGCGGTGTTCATCGCGCCGCTGCGCGCGCTCACTAACGAGAAGGAATCGGAGTGGGAGCGTTTCGAGGACCTCGGCTACTCGGTGTACGTCGTCACGGGCGAACGCGACCTGAACCCCCGGCGCGCGGAGCGCGCGGACGTGCTCGTGATGACGCCGGAGAAACTCGACTCGGCGACGCGCAAACACGACAGTCCACGGTACTCGTTCGTTACGGACGTGGACCTCGTGGTCATCGACGAAGTCCACCTGCTCGACTCGGAACACCGCGGGTCGGTGCTCGAAGTCGTGGTCGCGCGGATGCGGCGGCTCTGCGACCCTCGCGTCGTCGCGCTCTCCGCGACGATGCCGAACATCGACGACGTGGCGAACTGGCTGGACGCACCGCCGGAGACGACGTTCGAGTTCGGGGACGACTACCGTCCCGTCGACCTGCACGCGGACGTGCGGACGTACACGCACGGCGACAACGCCTTCGCGGACAAGTACCGGCGGCTGTTCACCGCGCTCGACCTCGCGGAACCCCACATCCGGGAGGACGGCCAAGCGCTCGTGTTCGTCTCCAGCCGCCAGGACACCGTGCAGGCCGCGAAGAAATCCCGGGACGAGATAGCGGAGCGCGACATCCCGATGGGCGCGCGCGGCGACTACGACTTCCACACGGAGAGCGAGGCGCTCGACAACTCCACGCTCCGGAAGTCGGTGCTCGACGGCGTCGCCTTCCACCACGCCGGCCTCTCCACGAACGACAAGAACCTCGTCGAACAGTGGTTCCGCGAGGGCAAAATCGAACTCCTCTTCTCCACGTCGACGCTCGCCTGGGGCGTCAACCTCCCCGCGCGCTGCGTCGTGATTCGGGACACGAAACTCCACGACCCCCTGGAGGGCGAAGTGGACATGAGCCCGCTCGACGTGCTCCAGATGCTCGGACGCGCGGGCCGTCCCGGCTACGACGACGTGGGGTACGGCTGGGTCGTCTGCGACACCGCGGACGCCGACAAGTACCGGCGGTTGCTCCGCGAGGGCAAGGAAATCGAGTCACGGCTCGCGGACAGCCTTCCCGAGCACCTGAACGCGGAGGTCGCGATGGGGACGATTCGGGGCGTCGGTGACGTGATGGACTGGCTCGAAACCACGTTCTACTACCACCGCGCACAGTCCGAACCGGACGACTACGACTTCGCGGGCCTCCGCGACCGCGTGCGCGACCACCTCGACACACTCCGCGGCCGCGGGTTCGTCGAAGCCACCGACGACTTGGGGCTCTCCGCGACGACGCTCGGCGTCCTCACGTCCACGTACTACCTCCGCATGGAGACCGCGGAGGCCTTTCACGACCTCGCGACCAGCGAGTCCCCCGACGAGGAGGGGATTCTCGCGGCGGTCGCGGCCGCCCGCGAGTTCGACAGCGTGAGCGCCCGCCAATCGGAGCGCGACGCGATTCAGGAGACGCTCGGAAGCCGCGGCAGCGACCTCGAACCCGGGCCGCGGAAGGTGCTCGCCATCCTCTACGCGAACACGCGCGGGAGCGTGCCGCCCGAACTCCGGAGCGACGCCTGGGTCATCACGCAGAACGCGCTCCGCCTGCTGGCGGCGCTCGCGGAGTTCTTCGAGCGCTTCGACCGGCCGCGCGGCGCGAACCTCGCGAACCGACTGGAGGCCCGCATCGACACCGGCGTCCCTCGGCAAGCGGTCGGCCTCACGGCGCTGGACGGCGTCGGCGCGGGCCGCGCGCACAAACTCGCGGACGAGGGCATCGAGACGCCGGACGACGCGTACGACGCGGGCGTCGAAGGCCTCGTGGACGCGGGGCTCTCCGGCGGCGTCGCGGAGAGCGTCCACGAGCAGGCGACCGACGCCCCCCGAGTGCGTTTCGACTGGGGCGACTTCCCGGACTCCATCGCGTCCGGCGCGAACGAGATGTGCGAGGTGCGCGTGACGAACGACGGCGGCGGCGCGAGCGCGTACGTGAGCGTGCGCGTGAACGACACCGAGATGACGGAGAAGACCGCGTTCCTCACCGACTCGATTCAGGTCCCCGTGGGCGTGTTCGGCGCGAGCGCGGACGAACTCACGTACGAGGTCGAAGTCGTCTTCCCCGACCTCCCGCTCCGCCCCGTGTCCGAGACGCGGACTGTCCGCGTCCGGTAGGCCGAGAGTTCACGTAGGAAGCCGCGGCCACCCCGCGGTGATGCAGGACTCAACTCGCGTCCTCGCCGGCGACTGCACGGTGACGTACGAGAACGGTCGCACCACCACGCAGCGCGGCGAGGTCGTCGTGCTCGTGAAACCCGACAACACCGTTCTCGTCCACGACGACACGGGCTACCAGCCCGCCGCGTGGCTCACCCGCCCGAACTCCGTGCAGTTCGAACGCGACACCGGCGGGTTCGCGCTGGTCGCGACGAAGAACGACGAACGCCTCCGCGTCGACGCGCACGCGGACTACGGGAGCGCGCACTACCCCGTCACGCCCGCCGGCCCCACCGTCGGACGGTGTCCCGACTGCGACGGCGTCCTCGTCCGGGACGGCGCGCGCGTCACCTGCCTCGGCTGCCGCGCCGCGTACGCGCTCCCGCGGGACGCGACGCTCACCGAGAACACGTGCGACGACTGCGGCCTCCCGACGTTCCGCGCCGACCGCGGCGACACCTTCGAACTGTGCCTCGACCGTACCTGCGACTCGCTCGACGACGCAGTCATCGACGCGTTCGACGGCGAGTGGCCGTGTCGATGCGGCAGTATGCTGACTATCGAGCGACGGCGCGCGCTCGACGCCGTCTGCGAGGAGTGCGACGCGGTGTACCGAATCCCCTCGGGCATCGTGGACGGCACCTGCGACTGCGGCCTCCCCCTGTTCGACACGCCGAGCGGCCGGCGGTGTCTCGACGCGACCTGCGACCGCAACCAATAGGGCGCTCGCCGGACTCTCGGCGGGTATGAAGGGACACGCGCGCGACGGCCTCGTCCACGTCGGCGGGGACGCCCGCCAGCGCTTCTACGACTCCCGGGGCTACGGCCGGCCGCGGGACGGCGACGACGTGGTGCTCGCGCCCGTCGAGGCCGCGCACCTCCTCTTCCGCGGCGACCTCGACGCCGTCACCGTCGACGGGGAGGACTGCGAGTTCGCGGACTACCTCGCCCGCCAGGGCCCGGGGTTCGGCGCGCGGTTCGTCGTGTACGCCGACCTCCGCGACCGCGGGTTCTACCTCTCGCCCGCCCGCGACGGCTGGGTCGACGACGCGGGCGGCATTGACTTCGTCGTCTACCCGCGCGGCGACGGACCGTGGGACGACACCGAGGCGTACCGGGTTCGCACCGTCTCGGAGCGCGCGGACGTTTCTGCGAGCGCGCTCGGCGACGTGACGCTCGCCGTCGTCGACGAGGAGAGCGACATCACGTACTTCGAGACCGAACGCCTGACGCTCCCCGCGGACGCCGCGGAGACGCCGCCCGCCGCCGACGGCGTGCTGCTGGACGACCGCGTCGTCGTCTGGGAGCCACCCGAGACGCTCCACCACGCGTTCTTCTACGGCCAACCGCTCACCGGGCGCGCCGCCGAACACGCACCCCTCCAGTTGTCGCTCGTTGAGGCCGCGCACCTCGCGGCGGTCGGCGCGCTCTCCGTCGACGGCGGCGTCGAAGCCGTCGTCGCGCACGGCCGGGACGCAGAGGGCGACCGGTTCGACCGCCGACTTCGCGCGTACCGCGCGCTCCGCGACGCCGGCTACACGCCCAAAACCGGCTTCAAGTTCGGCGCGGACTTCCGCGTCTATCACGACATCGAGGACGCCGACAACCTCGGGCACTCGCCGTGGCTCGTGCGCTCGCTCCCCGCCGACCACACGTTCTCCCCGCGCGACGTGGCGCTCGACGTTCGGCTCGCGCACGGCGTGCGGAAGCGAATGGTTTTTGCGCTGGACGCACAGGATTCACCCGACTGGCTCGCGGTCTCCCGACTCACTCCATGACTGACGACACACCATCTGACGACGAGACGGCCGGCGCGGACGACGTGACCCTCGACCCCTGGGGGTCCTCTACAGTCTCCGACTACGAGAAACTCTTCGGCGAGTTCGGCATCGAGGCGTTCGACGACCTCCTCGCCGACGTCCCGAACCCCCACTACCTGATGCGGCGGGCCATCATCTTCGGCCACCGCGACTACCGCCGCGTCCTCGACGCGATGCAATCGGGGGAGCCGTTCGCGGCGCTCTCTGGGTTCATGCCGACTGGCGACCCACACATCGGACACAAGCTCGTGTTCGACGAGATAATCTGGCACCAACAGCAGGGCGGGGACGCGTACGCGCTCATCGCCGACCTCGAAGCGAACGCCGCGCGCGGCCTCACCTGGGAGGAAATCGACGAACACGCCCGGAACTACCTCCTCAGCCTGCTCGCGCTCGGGTTCGACCCCGAGGAGGGAACCTTGTATCGGCAGTCCGAGAACCGCGAACTCCAGGACCTCGCGTTCGAACTCGGCGCGGAAGCGAACTTCAGCGAACTCGAAGCGATCTACGGGTTCGGCGGCGAGACGGACGTCTCGCACATGCAGTCCGTCGTCACGCAGATGGCGGACATCCTCTACCCGCAGCTAGAGGAGCCGAAGCCGACCGTGATTCCGGTCGGTCCCGACCAGGACCCCCACATCCGGCTGGCGCGCGACCTCGCGTCCCGCGCGCGCTACTTCAAGGTCACCGAGGCGTACGCGAGTTTCGAACTCACCGACGCCGAACGCCCGCTGGTCGCGAGCGCCTACGACGCCCGCGAGACGTACGCGGACGACCCCGAGACGCCGCGCTGCACGGAGGCCGCGCAGTGGCTCGCCGAACAGGGCGTCGACGAATTCCCCGAGGGCGTGGACGAGGCGACGCTGTCCGCGACGGTCGAGAAACTGGAGAACGCCGGGATGGAACCGCTCCGCCCTCGCACCCGTTTCTTCGACCGGAACGCGACCGACGAGGCGTTCGAGGCGCTCATCGACGCCGTCGACGGCGAAAAGCGCGTGTTCGAGGGGCACGTGGACGCGTTCGACCTCACGGAGGCAGAAGCGCGCGACCTGGCCCAGGACGTGGAAGTCGCGCACGGCGGGTACGGGTTCGTCCCGCCCTCCTCCATCTATCACCGGTTCATGACGGGGCTCACCGGCGGGAAGATGAGTTCCTCGATTCCCGCGAGCCACATCAGCCTCCTCGACGACCCTGAGACGGGCTACGACAAGGTGAAGTCCGCGACCACGGGCGGCCGGCAGAGCGCCGAGGAACAGCGCGAGAAGGGCGGGCGGCCCGACGACTGCCCGGTCTACGAACTGTACGCGTACCTCCTTGCGGCGGACGACGACGAGTTCGCCGAACGCGTCTACGAGGAGTGCCGGAACGGCGACCGACTCTGCGGCGACTGCAAGGAGCAGGCCGCCGAACTGATGCGGGAGTTCCTCGCCGACCACCAAGAGAAACGCGACGAAGTCGAGGACCTCCTGGAGGACGCGGACATCCAACTCACGTCCACGCGGGCGTAGACGACACGCTTTTGCCGCCGACGGCTGACGACACTGGTATGGCGTCCGAATCCCACGCGCGCCGCATCGTCCGTGAAGCCGACGGTCCGGGGTTCGGGTTCTTCTTCCGGCCCTGACGGGGGTGGACGCGCCAGCGGGTCGGCGCTGAAACCGCTCGTGCGGGCATCGGAACCGATTTCAGAGTACTCTACGCGAACACGCACAATGCAACTGCCACGACACCAGCTCGCGGTCCTCGAAACCGCGAGCGCCGACGAACCCAGACGAATCGACGACATCGCTGCGGACGCCGACCTGCCGCCGGAGACGGTGACGGGCGCGGCGTTCGAACTCGAAGACGAGGGCTTGCTCTCCGTCACCGAGACGGCGGAGGAAGACCTCGAACTCAGCGAGGAAGCCCGCGAGTACCTCGACGCCGGCCTCCCCGAGGTTCGGCTCTACCGGGCCGCCGTCGAGGCTGGTGCGACCGACGACCCCGTGTCGCTCGGGGAACTCATCGGCCGCGCCGGCCTGGAGGGCCCGCAGGTGGACATCGCGCTGTCGAACTTCGCGCGGAAGGGATACGGCACCATCGACTCCGGGAGCGTCGCCGCGAACCCCGACGCCGACCCCGACGCCGACGCGGAAGCCGCGGCGCTCGCGACCCTCGCCGCCGGCGACCCCGTCACCGACGAGTCCGTCGTGGACGCGCTCGTCCGCCGCGACCTCGTCGAGCGCACCGAACGCACCGTCAGAACCGTCCAGCTCACCCAGGACGGCGTCACCGCGCTCATGGAGGGCGTCGAATCCGAGGGCGGCCTCGGCCAGCTCACCCCTGAACTGCTCGCCTCCGGCGAGTGGCGGGACGCCGACTTCCGGTCGTACGACGTGGAAGCAGACGCCGAAGACGTGACCGCCGGCCGCACCCATCCGCTCCGCGAGATGGCGGAGAACGTCAAGGACGTCCTCATCGGCATGGGGTTCCAGGAGATGGAGGGCCCGCACGCCGACGCCGAGTTCTGGATCAACGACGCGCTGTTCATGCCCCAGGACCACCCGGCGCGCACCCACTGGGACCAGTTCGCGCTCTCCGAACCGAGCGAGATTCGAAGCCTCCCCGACGACCTCGTCGACCGCGTCGAGGACGCCCACCGGAACGGCGTCGGCGACGACGGCGAGGGCTACCACAGCCCTTGGACCGAGGAGATGGCGCGCGGCCTCGACCTCCGCGGACACACGACCTCCCTCTCGATGCGCTACCTTTCAGGGGAAGCTGACGGCGACCTCGAACCGCCGCAGCGGTACTTCAGCGTCGAGAAAGTCTATCGGAACGACACGCTCGACGCCACTCACCTCCTCGAGTTCTTCCAGATAGAGGGCTGGGTGATGGCGGACGACCTCAGCGTCCGCGACCTGATGGGGACGTTCACGGAGTTCTACAGTCAGTTCGGCATCGAGGACGTGACGTTCAAACCGCACTACAATCCGTACACGGAACCGTCGTTCGAGCTGTTCGGCCGCCACCCGCGAACGGGCGAAATCATCGAAATCGGGAACTCCGGCATCTTCCGCCCCGAAGTCCTCGAACCGCTCGGCGTCGACTGCGACGTGATGGCGTGGGGGCTCGCGCTCGAACGCCTGCTCATGCTCGTCACCGGCGCGGAGGACATCCGGGACGTTCACGGAACGCTCGTCGACCTTGATTACCTCCGCAACGAGGAGGTGATGTACTGATGGTCGTCGTCGACATCGACCCCGACGAACTCCGCACGCTCACGGGGCACGACGAGAAATCGGACGACGAACTGAAGGACGACCTGTTCGCGTTGGGCCTCGAATTCGAGGGAGAAACGGACGACGGCGAGTTCCAACTGGAGTTCGCGCCGGACAGGCTCGACCGCCTGAGCGTCGAGGGCGTCGCGCGCTCGCTGCGCTACCAGTACGGCGACACCCGCGGCATCTTCGTGCCGGACGCGAACGACGCCGAGTGGACCATCGAGGTCGACGAGTCCGTCCCCGACTACCGGCCGTACGTCACCGGCGCCATCGTTCGGGACGTGAACCTCACCGAGGACGCGCTCGACTCCCTCATCCAGCTTCAGGAGAAACTGCACGCGACGATGGGGCGCAAACGCGCGAAAGGAGCCATCGGCATCCACGACCTCACGATGCTCAAGGGCGGCGCGCTCGGCCCTGACGCCGCCGCCGACCACAACTCGATCGAGTACCGCGGCGTCAGCCCCGACGGCGACACGTTCGTCGCGCTCGACTCCGACCGCGAACTCACGCCCGAGGAAGTCCTCACCGACCACCCGACCGGCGAGACGTACGCGGACCTCGTCGAAGGCCACGACACGTATCCCGCCATCTACGACGACCTCGGGCTGTTCAGCTTCCCGCCCGTCATCAACGGCCGCCGCACCGAAGTCACCACGGAGTCCCGCGACCTCCTCATCGAACTCACGGGCACCGACCAGTGGACCATCGACAAGATGTGCGTCATCCTCTGCTACGCGCTCTCCGCGCGCGGCGGCCAGATAGAGTCCGTGGACGTCCAGTACCCCGACCACGCGCTCGTCCGCCCGGACTTCGAGACCACGGAGAAACGCGTCACGCACGACCGCATCGAGACCCTGCTCGGCGTCGACCTCAGCGAGGACGAGGTCGTGGACTACATGGAGCGCGCCGGACTGGGCGTCGAAACCGAAGTCTGGGGCGACGGCGTCGACTACGACGTCGAAGTCCCGCCGTACCGCGTGGACGTGCTGCACGCCGTCGACATCGTGGACGACGTGGGGCGCGCGCACGGCTTCAACGAACTCGTCCCGCGCTACCCCGAAGTCGGCACGGTCGGCGGTCGCACGAGCGACTCCCGGCACGCGCGCGCCGTCCGGAACACGCTCGCCGGCCTCGGGTTCGAGGGCCTCCTGAACTTCCACATGATTGCCGAGGACGAGAACTACGACCGGATGAACCTCGCCCCCGGAACGGACGCCGTCGGCGGCGGTCGCGCCGCCACCATCGCCGAACCGTACAGTGAGGACTACGAGATGCTCCGGACGTGGGCGCTCCCCAGCATCCTGATGGTTCTCGAAAACAACACGCACCGCGCGTACCCCCAGGATCTCGCCGAAGTCGGGTTCGCCGCGCACCTCGACGACGACGAGAACACCGGCGTCGCCGAACGCGACACCGTCGCCGCGGTCGTCGCGCGCCACGACGCGTCCTACGAGGACGCGAAATCCCGCCTCCAATCGCTCTGCCGGGCGTTCGATGTCGGTCTCGAAACCCCGCCGACCACGCACCCGTCGTTCATCGACGGCCGCACCGCCGCCATCGAAATCGACGGCGAGGAAGTCGGCGTCATCGGCGAAATCCACCCGCAGGTGCTCGTCGAACACGATCTCGAACTCCCGGTCGCCGGATTCGAACTGCGGCGGGACGCACTAGAATAGAACGCGAGCGCGGAACGAGCGAGCGCTTTTTTTTGGTCCAGATTTTTGCCACGAGCGGTTCGCGTCAGCGAACCCGAGTGGGAAAAAGGTGGGTTTTAGAGATCAGCGCCGACTGCGTCCTCGATGGTGTCGAAGCCGTCGCGGTCGAGGCGTTCGAGGAGGCCGTGGTTGATGTCGCGGGCGATGGTGGGGCCGCGGTAGACGAGGCCCGTGTAGAGTTGGACGACGGAGGCGCCGTTCCGGATTTTCTCGTAGGCGTCTTCGGCGGTGAACACGCCGCCGACCCCGACGACGGGGAGGTCGGTGCGTTCGGCGACGAAGCGGACGAGAGAGGTCGCGCGGTCGCGGAGCGGTTTCCCGGAGAGGCCGCCCTGTTCGAAGCGGGCGGGACTGCGCAGGCTGTCGTCGCGTTCCGTCGTGGTGTTGGTCGCGACGATGCCGTCGAGGCCGAGCTCCTCGGCGAGCGCGACGCCGTCCGCGATGGCGTCCCGGGAGAGGTCGGGCGAGAACTTCACGAGGAGCGGGCTCGCGTCCGCGTCCAGGAGTTCGGTGAAGATGTCCTCGAGGTGGCTGCGGTGCTGGAGGTCGCGGAGCCCCGGCGTGTTCGGGCTGGAGACGTTCACGACGAAGTAATCAGCTGACTCCTTCACGCGCTCGTACGTGTAGCGGTAGTCCGCGGGCGCGTCCTCGGCGGCCTTCGACTTCCCGATGTTCACGCCAACGGGACTATCGGGTAGTGACTGTTCGCGCAGTCGTCGACCGACGGCGTCCGCGCCGTCGTTGTTGAACCCCATGCGGTTCACGATCGCTTCGTCCTTCCGCAGGCGGAACATCCGCGGACGCGGGTTCCCGTCCTGCTGGTCTGCCGTGACGCCGCCGACCTCGACGTGGCCGAACCCGAGCGCGTCGAGCGCGCGCGGGATTTCTGCGTTCTTATCGAACCCGGCTGCGACTCCGACGGGGTTGGGGAACGTGTTGTCGAACGCGCGCACGCGTAGGCGCGACGACTCCACGGTCAACGCGTCGTCGACTGTCGAGAGAAATGGGGTTCGCTGGAGCGCGCGCAGTCCGGCGTGAACGGTTGTGTGCGCTGTCTCCGCGGGCACACGGAACATCAGTGGCTTGACCGCACTGTAGAGGGACACGACTCAGAAGTCGTGGTCGACCTCGTCCGGGTCCGCCTTCTGGATGATAATCTTGTCCTCACGCACGCGCACGAACACTTCGTCGCCGATTTCGAGGCCGGCGACGGCGAGTTCGTCCTCGTGGAGGTTCACGTGGGCGTTGTGGTACTCGCCGTCCTCGCCTTTCGCGCCACTCGGGCTGAGTTTCTTCTTGCGAACCATCGAACTACTGTATCACCTCCTTCGCCGTAGCACGTACTTAAGCCCTTACCTCTCGCCGTCGCTCGCCGGGGATGACGGCGCTGTTTTCCGGGTTTCTCCTGCCGAAACTCCGCTATATGCGGTTGAATTTGCCGATATATTTATGAGAGGGCCTGTGCTTGGTTGGCATGGTGCAAAACCATGGCACGTGAGGACGGTAAACGGAACTTCGCACTCCGCGACGTCGACGGGAACGAGACGAGCGTATTCAGCGGGAACACGCCACGACAGGCCGCACTGAAAGCGGCTCGTCGTCTCGAGGACGTTGCTGACTCGGAACAGCACGCGGAACACCACGAGATACGGCTCCGCGAGAAAGGCTCCGACAAGGTACACATCTACGAGGCGTGGGCCTGGGAGGAGGACTCCCCAGGAGACTCTCCCGACTGGATGCCGGGCCAAATCACTAAGGCAAACGTCTCGAAGCAAGGCATCAAACACGTCGAAGACATCTGACTCGGCTACTCCGCGCGTGTGAGCCGTCGCGGATAGCTTTGCGTCGCGGAACCCACGCTGTTAACACCGTCCGTTCGCGTACGTGGGGATGCGCGGGAAACACCCGACTCGACCGGACGGACGACCGTGGGATGATCAGTCGGCCTCCGCCCGCGCTACAGTTCTCTCGACCGACGCTTCGGGCAGCTGTGCACTCGTCTCGTGAGAACGCTCACCGTGTCGCCGTCTCCCGAACAGGGTAGTGGTTCGACGGCGTTAAGTGTAACCCGGCACTCGAATGGAATGCGAACGACGTGACGTGGCCCGGTCGCCCGGAGCCACCGACGCACGCCCGTCCAACCCCTTCGGAATCGAATCCGGCTCGTCTTTGACGAACCTGATTCAACACCCTTAAGTGGCACTCGGACTTTCGTACGAATGCGAACGACGAGGTGGCGTAGCACTCCTACGCTACTGACGCACGCATTCGACGTTCCGGGTCGGCATGCAACTCACCTCTCGCGAGGTGGGAACGATGCCCTTAAGTGGTTATCTCCCTTCGGAATGAATGTGAACGACGAGGTGGCGTGGCACTCCCACGGCACTGATGTTCTACATTCGACGAGGGTCGGCCGCGGTTCGCCTCTGGCGAATCTGATTCAACGGCCTTAAGTAATACCCGAACGTTGGATGGAATGCGAACGTCGCGTGGAAGCGTCCCCCGCTTCCACGGCTCGGGCCTGTGGAGTTCCGATGGGTTTAATACCCGAAACTCCTTACATTCAGGTCCGAAGGAAATGAGGATCCTACCCCTGCGGTCCGCCGTACAGATGGGATCTGATGTTAGCCCTGATGGATTGGTGATATCCGATTGGCCTCATTAGAGCCAATCATTTGCAATGGAAGCACCATGTACTTTGGTGCTCCCGCCAAGCTGGAGGCTTGACCTCCAGCAGCTGGGTTTATCCCAGCACATTCCGGTTGATCCTGCCGGAGGTCATTGCTATCGGAGTTCGATTTAGCCATGCTAGTTGTGCGAGTTCATACTCGCGGCAGATAGCTCAGTAACACGTGGCCAAGCTACCCTGTGGAGAGGAATAATCTCGGGAAACTGAGGCTAACTCCTCATAAGACTCTTCTTCTGGAAGGAGTTGAGTTGGAAACGCTACGGCGCCACAGGATGCGGCTGCGGTCGATTAGGTAGACGGTGGGGTAACGGCCCACCGTGCCTATAATCGGTACGGGTTGTGAGAGCAAGAGCCCGGAGACGGAATCTGAGACAAGATTCCGGGCCCTACGGGGCGCAGCAGGCGCGAAACCTTTACACTGCACGACAGTGCGATAAGGGAACTCCGAGTGCGAGGGCATAGAGCCCTCGCTTTTGTGAACCGTAAGGTGGTTCACGAATAAGGGCTGGGCAAGACCGGTGCCAGCCGCCGCGGTAATACCGGCAGCCCAAGTGATGACCGATATTATTGGGCCTAAAGCGTCCGTAGCTGGCCGCGCAAGTCCGTTGGGAAATCTGCTCGCTTAACGAGCAGGCGTCCAGCGGAAACTGTGTGGCTTGGGACCGGAAGACCTGAGGGGTACGTCCGGGGTAGGAGTGAAATCCTGTAATCCTGGACGGACCACCGGTGGCGAAAGCGCCTCAGGAGGACGGATCCGACAGTGAGGGACGAAAGCTAGGGTCTCGAACCGGATTAGATACCCGGGTAGTCCTAGCTGTAAACGATGCCCGCTAGGTGTGGCGCAGGCTACGAGCCTGCGCTGTGCCGTAGGGAAGCCGAGAAGCGGGCCGCCTGGGAAGTACGTCTGCAAGGATGAAACTTAAAGGAATTGGCGGGGGAGCACTACAACCGGAGGAGCCTGCGGTTTAATTGGACTCAACGCCGGACATCTCACCAGAACCGACAGCAGTAATGACGGTCAGGTTGATGACCTTACCCGAGGCTGCTGAGAGGAGGTGCATGGCCGCCGTCAGCTCGTACCGTGAGGCGTCCTGTTAAGTCAGGCAACGAGCGAGACCCGCATCCTTAATTGCCAGCAGCACGCCTGTCGTGGCTGGGTACATTAGGGAGACTGCCGTGGCTAACACGGAGGAAGGAACGGGCAACGGTAGGTCAGTATGCCCCGAATGTTCTGGGCAACACGCGGGCTACAATGGTCGAGACAATGGGATGCGACACCGAAAGGTGAAGCTAATCTCCTAAACTCGATCGTAGTTCGGATTGAGGACTGAAACTCGTCCTCATGAAGCTGGATTCGGTAGTAATCGCGTGTCAGCAGCGCGCGGTGAATACGTCCCTGCTCCTTGCACACACCGCCCGTCAAAGCACCCGAGTGAGGTCCGGATGAGGCCACCATGCGGTGGTCGAATCTGGGCTTCGCAAGGGGGCTTAAGTCGTAACAAGGTAGCCGTAGGGGAATCTGCGGCTGGATCACCTCCAACGATCGAGACCAGAGCGTTGCTCTGGCTCACCTTTGGCGATTGGCTCTTTTGAGCCCAATCGGACACCTACAATCCATCAGGGCTAACGAACCTCCAGTTCGGAGGTGGGCCCATAGCTCAGTGGTAGAGTGCCTCCTTTGCAAGGAGGATGCCCTGGGTTCGAATCCCAGTGGGTCCATTACTCTCAACTCGGACGCGAACCGTGCCCCTTAAGTGGGACACGGCGCAACGTTGAGTTGAGTTCGACTGATGCACCAGCCGGCGAGAGCGTGGCTGGGAAGGGTCGATGTACGCTCCCGTGTCACCCACGGGACGTGCGATGAAGACCGTGTGTACGTGCAATCCAGGCGTCCACTGGACTCGTTCATCATTCGTGATGAACGAAATCCAAATCCTCACCATTTCTATGGTGAGTCTCTCACCACTTTGTGGTGAGTATCAACGTGGCTACTGTGCCACTTGGTGGATGGCTCGGCTCGGAAGCCGAAGAAGGACGTGCCAAGCTGCGATAAGCCTGAGGGAGCCGCACGGAGGCTAAGAACTCAGGATTTCCTAATGGGAATCCCTTTACAATTGCTTTGCGCAATGGGGAACGTCGGGAATTGAAACATCTTAGTACCGACAGGAAGAGAAACCGAACGGGACGCCGTTAGTAACCGCGAGTGAAAGCGGCACAGTCCAAACCGAAGCCTTCACGGGCAATGTGGTGTTCGGACTGACTCTCATCGCCGGAAAGTCTGTCTGAAGTCTCCTGAAACGGAGCGCGATACAGGGTGACAGCCCCGTAATACAGTCAAGTACGGCGTGCGTCAGTTCCAGAGTAGCGGGGATCGGAAATTCCTCGTGACTATGGCCGGCATCGACGGCCAAGACTAAGTACTCTCCGAGACCGATAGTGAACAAGTAGCGTGAGCGAACGCTGAAAAGCACCCTCAAACGGGGGGTGAAATAGGGCCTGAAATCAAGTGGCGATGGAGCGACGGGGCATAAAAGGCCTCTTCATGAACGACCCGACCGCAAGGTCGCAGTAGGACTGAAGAGGAGCCGATGTTCCGTCGTACGTTTTGAAAAACGAGCCAGGGAGTGTGTTTGTTTGGCGAGTCTAACTGGAGTATCCAGGAAGGCATAGGGAAACCGATACGGCCGCAGTCTTACGACCAGGGCCACCGTCTTCAAGGGCGGGGAGTCAAACGGACACGACCCGAAACCGGACGATCTATGCGAGTGCAAGGTGAAGCATGGCGAAAGCCATGTGGAGGCCTGTTAGGGTTGGTGTCTTACAATACCCTCCCGTGACATTCGTATAGGGGTGAAAGGCCCATCGAGTTCGGCAACAGCTGGTTCCAACCGAAACATGTCGAAGCATGACCTCTGCTGAGGTAGTTCGTGGGGTAGAGCGACCGATTGGGGAGTCCAACTCCGAGAGGAGTTGGCCCCCCTGTCAAACTCCGAACCTACGAACGCCGCTGACGCAGGGAATCCGGTGTGCGGGGTAAGCCTGTGCACCGTGAGGGAGACAACCCAGAGCTTGGTTAAGGTCCCAAAGTACGAACTAAGTGCGATTGAAGGTTGTTCCAAGCCCTAGACAGCCGGGAGGTGAGCTTAGAAGCAGCTACCCTCTAAGAAAAGCGTAACAGCTTACCGGCCGAGGTTTGGAGCGCCCAAAATGATCGGGGCTCAAGTTCGTCACCGAGACCTAGCAGCACGAGTAACATCGTGATCTTGTAGGTTGGCACTCTGTTCGGGCGGAAGCATGGTCGAGAGATCGTGTGGACCGAATAGGGAAGAAAATCCTGGCCATAGTAGCAGCGTTAGTCGGGTAAGAATCCCGACGACCGAAAGAGCAAGGGTTCCTCGACAATGTTCATCAGTCGAGGGTTAGCCGGTCCTAAGTCCCGTCGTAATTCGAGCGGGACAAAAGGGAAACAGGTTAATATTCCTGTGCTATCATACACCCAAAGCTGACGCCTCAGGAAACATCGAGCCGGGCTTTCGCCCGGTCGAATCAAGGAAGCCCGTGGAAGCCGTAATGGCACGAAGCGAGCGAAGCTTGAGATAGGAAAACTCGATGGTACCTGGGGCCCATGAAAAAGCGAGTATGATATCCGTACCGAGATCCGACACAGGTGCTCTGGCGGCGAAAGCCAAGGTCTGTCGGGGACAACCGACGTCAGGGAATTCGGCAAATTGGTCCCGTAAGTTCGCGATAAGGGATGCCTGCCCCGGAATGGGGCAGGTCTCAGTAACCCGGAGGCTCCGACTGTCTAATAACAACATAGGTGACCGCAAATCCGCAAGGACTCGTACGGTCACTGAATCCTGCCCAGTGCAGGTATCTGAACACCCAGTACAATGGGACGAAGGACCTGTTAACGGCGGGGGTAACTATGACCCTCTTAAGGTAGCGTAGTACCTTGCCGCTTCAGTAGCGGCTTGCATGAATGGATCAACGAGAGCCTCACTGTCCCGACGTTGGGCCCGGTGAACTGTACGTTCCAGTGCGGAGTCTGGAGACCCCCAAGGGGAAGCGAAGACCCTATAGAGCTTTACTGCAGGCTGTCGCTGGGACACGGTCGCTGATGTGCAGCATAGGTAGGAGGCGTTACACAGGTATCCGCGCTAGCGGACCACCGAGCCATCAGTGAAATACTACCCGTCAGTGACTGTGACCCTCACTCCGGGAGGAGGACACCGGTAGCCGGGCAGTTTGACTGGGGCGGTACGCGCTCGAAAAGATATCGAGCGCGCCCTAAGTTCATCTCATCCGAGTCGGAGACTCGGAGAAGAGCGCAAGAGCATAAGATGAGCTGACAGTGTCCTACACAACGAGGGACGCTGACGCGAAAGCGTGGTCTAGCGATCTTATGAGCCCGCCCGATGCGGGCCATAAGCGACAGAAAAGCTACCTTAGGGATAACAGAGTCGTCACTCGCAAGAGCACATATCGACCGAGTGGCTTGCTACCTCGATGTCGGTTCCCTCCATCCTGCCCGTGCAGAAGCGGGCAAGGGTGAGGTTGTTCGCCTATTAAAGGAGGTCGTGAGCTGGGTTTAGACCGTCGTGAGACAGGTCGGCTGCTATCTATTGGGGGTGTTCGGTGTCTGACGAGAACGTTCGTATAGTACGAGAGGAACTACGAACGGCTGCCACTGGTGTACCGGTTGTCCGAGAGGGCATGTGCCGGGCAGCTACGCAGCACGGGGTAAGAGCTGAAAGCATCTAAGCTCGAAACCCACTTGGAAAAGAGACACCGCTGAGATCACTCGTAGAAGACGAGTTCGATAGACTCGGGATGTACGCGCCGAGGCAACGAGGCGTTCAGTCCGCGAGCACTAACAGATCGAAGCCACACCATTCGTACGTTCAACACGATGTTGAGCGAGTCCAGGCGCAATTTGGATTGCACGTATTACACGGTCAGTTTGACCACCGACGTTTGGCGTACCACGGTTCGATTCCGTGGGTCGGCGTTAAGGCGGCCATAGCGGCGGGGCCACTCCCGTACCCATCCCGAACACGGAAGATAAGCCCGCCTGCGTTCCGGTCAGTACTGGAGTGCGCGAGCCTCTGGGAAATTCGGTTCGCCGCCTACCATTCATACTTAGCCCCGAACAGCGCGATAGCTGTTCGGGGCTTTCTGCATTTATTTCGGGGAGCGGTGCCACCGGGCGGTGGCGTTCCGCAATCCCTAAATCGGCTGGCGGTCAAGCGAGACGTGTGCCAAGGTGGCAGAGTCCGGCCTAACGCAGCGGCCTGCAGAGCCGCCCATCGCCGGTTCAAATCCGGCCCTTGGCTTTCCTAACCTTCTTACAATCTGCGATAGAGCGACCGCTTGGCGCGAGACTACTCGATATACGAGGTTATCGTTCGCTGTCCAGAATCTACGGCGGACGACGAAGTCGTTTGCGTGGCTGTTGCTGTGGCTCGTCCGCCACGGTCGATCTTTTCGAGTGCTATCGTCCCGAGCACGTCGAGAACCTGTTGGGCTGCTCTGACGATGCCCTCCGCTACTCACTCTTCAACATCGAACTCTAGCTGGACAATCCACTTGAGGAACGAATGGATCGGTTCACGCTTTACGAGCGGAGAAGCGTAGGTTTTGATTGCACGGATGGCGCGTTTGACGGGCTTGTAGAACAGGTCACAGACGACGACGGCGTCGTCTTGCTTCGTGACTTTCAGTCGGTCACACTCGAACTTCCAATTGACGCTGTCCGAGCTCATATGTCATTATCGAACGCGAAAGTAGAAAAAGGAACACGTTGGTACGGTTTCCGTCGTTGGTGGTTGAACTGTGTCCGTTCGAACTTGAGTGGCGACGCTGCGTGGTTGTTTTGGAGGCGTGAATCCCAGGGTAGTGTGCTCGAAGAGGGGTCGCGAGAAGGGTTTATTCGAGTCCGGTCTGGGTGTCGTCGGAGTTCTTGTAGCGGCCGGAGAGCACGTCGTATTCGCTGAGCATGTATGCGTTCCCGAGGCCGAAGAGGGTGAGTGCGCCGACGGCGAGTCCGGGGAGGGAGCCGGCACCGGTGTTGGGGATGAACGGGTAGGAGAGAGCTTTCTCTTCGACGATGGTTTCGGAGTCGGGGACGACGCCGGAGCCGACGCTGTCCGGGATGGAGCCTTCCGCGCCGGGACCGCCGGGTTCGCCGACGACGAGGCGGGCGACCATGCCGAGTGTCTTGTGGGGGATGCAGTAGTAGTCGTAGGTTCCTTCGGTTTCGAAGGTGTGCGTGAACGTTGCACCGTCTTCGGTGAGGGTGCCGCTGTTCCAGCTCTCGGCGCCTTCGGGGATGCGACGGACGCTGGACTGGGGGTTGTCCGTGGTGTAGGAGGTCGCGCTGTGGTCGCCGGACGCGTTCACCCACTGGACGGTGTCGCCGGGTTCGATGTGGATGCCGACGGGGTCGAAGTAGTATTCGCTGCTCTCCGTGTACATGTTGACGACGTACGGGTCGTCCTCGGTGCCGCTTCCTTGCCGCGGGTCGCTACCTTCACCGTCTTCTTGGGCGGTGGCCGTGGTGGTGGTGAGCGCGAGTGCACTCGTGCCGGCCGCGCCCGCGAGGAATTCCCTCCTGTTCATGATTAGTGTGTCCGTGTGGACGGTTCTAGTTGGGTTTGGGACGGGGAGTGTTGAAGTGGTTTCGGTTGGGCGGCCGTCTCGCGTTCAGCGTAACCGAAACAACGATGTATGTCTCTCCCAATTTCCCCACTAGAAGTCCAACTATCGACTGTCGTCCGGTTCCGGGCGGCGTCATGGACACGAAGCTTGATATGAGACGGGAAACCGCTGTCATCGTACTGCTCATCAGCGCCGTACTGGTGCCGATGTGGTTCGTCGCTCTGGCGAGTGGCGGCCACGCGGGGGGCGAGGAGATCGCTCTCCAGCCGGCGCCGAACAGTTCACTGAATCCGACTGGGTACTTCATCGACGCGCCGACGGAGATTAACGTCAACGTCGCGGGTGTGGTGACCTGGTTGGGTCTGTTCGGCCTGTTCGGGATGCTCTTCGCGAGCATCCGGTTCGCGCACCGTGTGGGGCGTTCGGGTGAGCCGATCGAACCGACCGATGGAACAGACCTCAACCTCCCTGGGTACCTTGAATCCGAGCACCGGAGCGTCGTTGCGTACTGGCCGGCGAAGGCGAACCTGACCGGCGTGTGGCTGGTCGGTGGGTTCACGTTCGCGACCGTCGTGTTCGCGGCGTTGCTCGCGAGCGAAGTGTTCGGCGCGGCCCGCCACCAGTTCCTCGGGTTCTACGGGGCGTTGTTGTGCGTGAGCCTCGCGGAGACGGTGTTGCTCTACTACACGTACTTCACCCCGAGTATTGACGTTGCGGAGGAACGCGACCACTAATGTCCACGAACGACGACACCACGACGGCGGATGCGGAACAGGAACCGGAGCCAGAGGGAGAACCAGAGCCCGAGCAGCCCGCTGAGCGGGATACGCTCGTCGAGACGCGGCGGAACGCGGCGAAGCTCTTCGCGGGTATCGCGGGCGCGGCGGCTATCGGGTCGTTCGCGGTGAACGGCCTCGTGGGTGTCGACTCCGCGGCCGCGAAGGATACGTCGACGCTGACGTACGAGACGATGTACGTGAGCGGCACCCACCTGGTCGACCAGGAGGGGAACCGTCTCGGTCTGGATGCGCTTCCCGCCGGGAGCGGTGAGACGATGACCGTGTTCCCGGAGGCGGAGGGCGGCGGCGCGCTCACGGCTGCAGGGCAGACGGCGACGCTGCTCATGCGGTTCGAGCAGGGTCAGTACTCGGAGCCGACGAATCTCGACGGGACCGTCGAGGGGTACGCGGCGTACTCGAAGGTGTGCACGCACGCGGGCTGTCAGGTCAGTCAGCGCGACGGCCAGGACCTCCTGTGTCCGTGCCACCAGAGCGTGTTCGACCCCTTGAACGGCTGTGAGGTCGTCGGGGGACCGGCACCGCGCCCGCTCCCACAGCTCCCGATCGGTGTGACGGAGGAGGGAGAGCTCTTGATGGCAACTGGTCACTTCGAGGCGCCTATCGGGGCGGGAGGCGGCGAGTGATATGAGCACGGAGACAGATCAGAACCCCGCGGAGGGAACGGCGTCGGAGGACGAGAACCCGAGCCGTGTCTACCGCTGGCTCGATGACCGCTTGGAACTCGACGATACGTTCCTCGGGAAGGCGTTCCCTGAGGACGCGTACGGCTCGTTCCTCCTCGGTGAGGTGAGCCTGTTCACGTTCGCCATCCTCGTTCTAACCGGGACGTTCCTCGGCCTGATTTACACGCCGAGCACCACCGCCGTCGAGTACACGGGACGTGTCGCGGCGTACGCGGGCACGGAGCTTCCGGCGGCGTTCGCGTCCGTTCTCCAGATCACGTACGGAACGCGGTTCGGGATGACGCTTCGGATGGTGCATCACTGGGCGGCGTTCCTGTTCGTCGCCGCGATGGGGCTCCACATGCTCCGCGTGTTCTTCGCGGGCTCCTACCGGAACCCCCGTGAGTTGAACTGGATCGTCGGCAGTACCCTCCTCTTCCTCGGTCTCGCGGAGGGATTCCTCGGGTACGCGCTGCCTTTCGACGAGTACAGCGCGACCGCGACCGGTATCGGATACGAGATTGCGGGAACCATCCCGTTCATCGGGAAGCAACTCCAGTACCTCGTGTTCGGCGGGTCGTGGCCGGCGGCCGCGGACACGATCATTCCGCGGTTGTTCTTCCTGCACGTGTTCCTCGTGCCACTCGTCATCGGCGGCCTCATCGCCGTCCACATGTTACTGCTGGTGCGGCAGAAGCACACGGAACAGAAGGGCGAGCGCCACGACTCCGACAGCGGTCCTGAGTCCGGCGACCAGAGTTACGTCGTCGGCACGCCGCTGTTCCCGAACCAGGCGATGGTCACCATCGTCGTGTTCCTGATGACGTTCGCGGTGTTGTTCCTACTAGCGGCGTTCTTCCCCGTCCAGCGCCTCCCAATCTGGGGGCCGAGCGACCCGGCATCGACGCCAGCGAACGTCGGGCCGGACTGGTACCTCATGTGGCCGTTCGGCATCCTGAAGATCATCCCGGCGATCCCGTTCCACGACGCGATTTCGAGCGTGCTCGGCGGTATCCCGGTCGGTGAGTTCATCGCAGGCGTTGTTCTGCCCGGAATCATCGCCACGGTGCTCGTGCTCTGGCCGTTCATCGACTACTCGGAGCACGAGGTTCACTTCACGGCGGATCCGCTTGACCGGCCGTTCCCCACTGCTGTCGGCGTGGGCGCTATCTCGCTTATCGTGATGCTCTCGATGGCCGGGATGAACGCGACGGTTGCGACGGTCGTTAACGGACTCGTCCACTGGGCGACGCCGATACCGGTGCTCGGCGGCCTGTTCACGTTCGTGTTCACGCAGGCGCCGGTGACGACGGAGGAGGTCACGCTTCCGCTTCAGATAGCGACTGTCAGCGTGCCGCTCCTCGAAGGCATTATCGTCTACGTGATGCTCGCCCGGCGTAAGCGCCGGAACGGCATCAAGGACCCGAGTGAGGCGGCGGCCGCGCGTGCGGCGAGCCAGGACGACTGATGGTGTCGCTGGCCCCCCGAGCGTACCGCGCGCTCGACGTGGGGTCGAAACTCCTCGGACTCGTTCTTCTCGCCGCCGCGCTCGGCGGCGACGCGGGCGCGTACGCGATTCCCGCCGCACTTCTCGGTCTCGCGTTCGGCCTTCTCACCGTCTTTATCGACGTTGACGACTGAGTCTGGCTTCGAGTTCGCCGGCGTTCACGCGAAACTTGAACGCCGGGTCGTCGTCCACGAACACGTACGGCACGCGTTCGCCGTACTCCTCCCGTAACGCCGGGTCGTCATCCACGTCCACTTCCTCGATAACCACGTCGACGTCCACGCGCTCGCGAACTGCTTCGATGGTCTCGATGGCGTCCTCGCAGAGATGGCAGTCCTCCCGCGAGTACACCGTCACGCGAACAGCCATACCCGCGAGTACGCGGTGACGCCCGTTATCGCTTCCTAAAAACGAACTCTCGTCTACGCGGTCGTATGCACGAAGTACGCCAACCCCAGGCCGATGACAATCGCCGACAGCGCACCCACTATCTGTCCGACGGTGACGACCACGCTGTTCGCGTACTGCCACGGCATCCCCACAAGCGTCCCCACACCCATCAACGCGACGAGCACGCCCACAACCACACCGAGGACGTCGAGCTCGTCCTTGAAAACACCGATATCGAGGTTCATACCCGCCACCTCGAACTCGACACCAAAAGCACTACCGGAACCACCTCTACGAAGCGTGTCGCCAGAAAGCAGGCCGGGCGCGATTTGAATTGCGTCAGACTCGCTATCGCTCGCCTGACTAACCCAAATCGTGCTGGCCGCTTCGCTCCTCACCAGTGTTCGTCGCAGAAGCGGGCCGGGCGCGATTTGAACACGCGACCGTCTGGTTAAAAGCCAGACGCTCTGCCAAACTGAGCTACCGGCCCTTATTCGTACGTGGGTGCTGGCGTGGTTAAACGTTTACCATCCGTCTAGTCGTCGCGGAAGTCGTCGAGGGCGTCGGCGACGATGTCGCCGGGGGCGGTGTCGGTCATGGCGGCGCGTCGGCGGAGGTCGCGGTACGCGTCCGGGGGGAGTGTGAGCGTGAGTTCGCCGGGGGTGACGCCGTGCTCGCGGAGCGCGTCGTCGAGACTGCGGCCGTCGTTCACGTCGCTCGCGACGCGGCGGACTTGGCGGACGGTGAGGTCGTTGTCGAGGACGGCCCACGCGAGCCGGAGGCGGGCGTCGCCGCTGACGCGCGCAATGTGTTTCGCGGCGGTGGGCGGGATGTGGCCGAGCGCGACGTGCCGGCGGACGGGCTGTGGGAGGTCGTGGACGCGCGCCCATTTCCGGATGAACGGCACTGTCACGTCGCCGCCGGCGCGTTCGGCGGCGGCCGTGTAGGATTGTTCTGCGCGGACGAGCGCGGCGCACGCGGCGGCGCCGCGGAGCATCGCGAGATGGTCGTCGCCCAACTCTCCGCGCTCGAACCTGCGGACGGCGTCGACGGCGGCGGCGACGCGTTCGGGGTCGTCGGGGTCGAAGGAGACGGCGTCCGCGGCGTGGTCGCCGACGACGCGTTCGTCGCCCCGGATGACGGGTTCGCCGACGGGTGATTCGCGGTCGGTCGGCGGGAGGTCGTCCGGCGTCTCGGTCATACGCGGTATAACCGGCGTCGGTACAAACGTCTGTTCGTCGCGTCAGACCCTGACGGTCTCCCCGCGCTCGGGAGCGCTCGCAGTCCACCCGTCGTCGCGGAGTTCGTCGGCGAACGTCCGGCAGCGGTCGCCGTGGTTCACGAGCACCGACGCGTTCCGATAGGCGTCGAGGAAGTCGAGGATTCCGTCGCGGTCGGCGTGCGCGGAGAAGTCGTACTGGTCGACGCGCGCGCTCACTCGCATCCGCCGCCCGTCGAGTTCCGTCTGTCCGGTGTCGAGGAGTTCCCGGCCGGGCGTTCCCTCGACTTGATGGCCGGTGAACGCGACGAGGTTTCGCGGGTGGCCGGCGATTTCGGGGACATAGGTCATCGCGGGGCCGCCGGAGAGCATCCCGGACGTGGTGACGACGACGGTGTTCTGCGCGGCGATGCGTTTCTTCTGCCCCTGTCGGCCGGTGACGAATCGTGCGTGTCCTTTCGCGCGCCGCAGCGCGTCCGCGTCTCGGAGGAACTCGGGGTGTTGGAGGACGCTCCGCGTCACGTCCTTTCCCATGCCGTCGACGTAGCAATCGATGTCGTACGCCTCGCACACCATGAGCACCTCCTGGGTGCGGCCGATGGCGAACGCGGGCACGACGACAGTACCACCCTCCCAGACGGTGCGCGCGACCCGTTCCGCGAACCGCTCCTCGACCGCGCCCCGGTCGTCGTGTTCCACATCGCTGTACGTGCTCTCTACGATGACTGCGTCCGCGTCTGGACGCGCCCGTGACCCCGCGACGAGGCGCTGGCCGCCAACGCCGTCCGCGTCGTGGTCGTCGACGTGGAAGTCGCCCGTGTAGAGCAGTCGAGTGTCCCCATCGTCAATCAGGACGTGGGCGCTCCCGGGGATGTGTCCGGCGTTGTAGAACGTCACCTCGTAGCCCGCGGCCTCGAACGACTCTCCGTAGCCGTGCGTCACCGACACCTCGCTCATCCGGTGGACGTCCGTCTCCGTGAACGGACACGCGAGCGTCCCGCCGTGGAGTTTCAGGGTGTCGCGGGCGAGCGTGTTGGCGAGGTCTCTCGTCGGTGGTGTCCAGTGGATCAGCGGGCGGGCGTCCCCGGAGAGGAGGCTCGGGAGCGCGCCGACGTGGTCGAGGTGGCCGTGCGAGACGACGACCGCGTCCGGGTCGGCGTCCAGCGGGAACTGCGGCGGGTTCCCGGTGAGCATCCCGTAGTCGAGCAGGAGGCTGTCGTCGACGAGTATCGCGCTCCGCCCGACCTCGCGCGCCCCTCCGAGGAACCGTATCTCCATCACGTCCTCCTACCGGCCGCGGCGGTTTGGGTTCGTCGCTACTCTCGCCACTGCCGCACCTGAAACTCGCCGAACCCGCCGTGCGCGAGGTCGAGACTCCCGATCCACCAGTTCCAGCGACTCGCGACGGAGTCGTCGGGCGCGTCCCGGAGGTGTTCGAGGAGTTCCGCCGCGGTGAGTTCGCGGCCGGTCGCGGCCTCGTACCGCCCGCTGTCCGCGAGGTCGCCGGCGGCGCGCGCGACCGCCCGGCGCTCCGCGTCGCTCCCCGAAAACTCGGAGAGCGCGCCTCGAACGCGGTCCTGATTCACACCACGACGTTCGACTCGAACCGCCTTCAACGCTCGGGACGCGTATTCGACGGGTTTTAGGGCGTTCTTCCTCTCCTATCGGGTATGGCTACGTTCGATGTCGTGGTGGCCGACCCCGAGGCGGGTGAAAGCCACCAGTTCGAAGTCGACGGACAGGACGCAAATCGATTCCTCGGTCGGGAACTCGGCGACGAAGTGGACGGCGACGCCGTGGGACTGACCGGCTACACGGTCGAATTGACTGGCGGCAGCGACGCCGCCGGCCGTCCGATGCGGTCCGACGTCCGCGGGAGCGGGCTCGCCGACCTCCTGCTCCGCGGCGGCCCCGGCTTCAACCCCAGCCGTGACGGCGAACGCAAGCGCGTGAGCGTTCGCGGCCGCGAGGTCTCCGACGAGACCGCACAGCTCAACGTCAAGATCACCGAGTACGGCGAGGAATCCGTCGCCTCCCTCCTCGGCGAGGACGACGAGAGCGAGTAGAGTCGTCGCGCTTTTTCGCGTTCGCCACGAACGACCAGCGATGAGTACCTACGAGGAGTTCCTCGACGGCGAGCACCCCGAACACGTCGCCGTCTACCTCACCGAGGAGATGGTGGGCGACCTCGGACCGCTCGAACAGTACGGCGAACGCACCGACGACGGCATCGTCCTCGTCGTCCCCGGCGACCAGGGCCGTAGCGTCTTCAAACAGGTCACGGGCATGGAGGCGATGCAGTTCAGCCAGCAGGCGATGGGGACGGACGGAACTGTTCGAGCGGACCTCGCGGGCGGCGACTGCCCGTCGAGGCATCCCGACGAATCGGAGAGCGACCACGACACCGAGTTCGTGTTCGCGTTCTTCGAGGAAGAGAACGAGGAGGTCGGCGGCCTCTACGCGGAGGGCGACGTGATGCACGCGTACGCCTACTGCGAGTGCGGCACTTCGTACTCGGACCGCTGGGTCGTTTAGCGCTCGGTGTCCGCGCCCTCCTCGTCGTTGGGGAGCGAGGCGAACGCGTCCAGTATCTTCTGCTTCGCGACCGCGCCCTGCGTCGTCCAGTGGTGGGCGTAGTCCATCATGTCGTCGTAGATGTGGGGTTTACAGCCCGCCGCACGCGGGTGGCCGCCGCCCTGCACTTGGCGCGCGACCTCGTGACAGCGCTCGAAGTCCTCGCTCCCGCGGATGCTCGCGCTCCCCGAGGGTTTCACGACGACGGCGGCGTCCGCGCCCTGCTCGCGGAGTTCGTCCGCGACCTCGTTCTGCGAACACCGACCGTACGTCACGCCCACCGTCACGCCGTTGACGGTCTTCATCTCGGCGCGGTGGACGGCGCGCTCGATGAGGTCGTCCTTCTCGACGCGGCGCTCCGCGAGGAACTCCTGGACGGACTCCGGGAGGTCCGGGCCGTGTTCCTGCACGGTATCCGCGTACTCCTCGTCGTCCACCCAGTGCGAGTAGTCCGCGAGGTCGTCGCTCCGCGGGTCCTCCTTCAGCCAGAGGTCGTGGTCGCGCGTCACCGCCGCGAGTTCGATGAGGTGACGGGGAACGTCCTCGTCGATGCTGCGAACGGCCACGTCGGCCGTGCACTCCTCGTCCGACTCGCCGACGACGAGGTCGACGCCCGCGTCACGCACGCCGCGCTTCGCGCTGTCCGTCCACTGGTGGTGGTCGAACCACCGCACGGAGTCCGCGTGCTCGGTGAGCAGGCCGAGTTCGACCTCCACGTCCGCGTAGTCGTCCGGGCAGAGGTCGCAGATGAACACGCGCGCACCCGCTTCGCCGTACTCCGCGGCGCGCCGGATGCCGTCCGCGAGTTCGTGCGGCCCCGTCGGGATGAGCGCGCCCTCGCCGTACACTTCCCGGATGATTGCGGCACACGCGAGCCCGTCCGCGTCCGGGTCGGTCACCACGATGACGTTCGCGCCCTCGGCGCGGTCCTCGATTTCGCGGTCCTCTCGTTCGTCCTCGATGCTGTCCGGAACGAAGAACCCCGTCCCCGGGAGGAGGGATTTGCGCTCCAGGGAGAGGTTGTCGTCGTCGATAACCCAGTCCTTCATACCTCGACCAGAACGCCTCGCGTGAAAAGGACGCCGCTACCGCGTCGCTACCCCGACGCTACCTCGTCGCTCGCCATCTGCCGCACCGTCAACACGGGCACCGGACACGTCCGAACGACCCGTTCTGCGACCGACCCGACGAGGAAGCGGTTCTCGCCGTGCCGGCCGCGCGTCCCCGTCGCGACCACGTCCGCGTCCACTTCGCGAGCGTACGCTCGAATCTCGTTCGCCGGCCGGCCCTCCCGGACCGCCGTGGTGACGCCGTGGTCGGCGCGCTCGACGACGCGTCCGGTGGCTTCCTCGCCGCGATCGGTGAGTGCGGTGCGGAGTTCCGCCCGGAGGTCTTCGGGTGCGTTCTCCACCTCCCCGGCGTCCACGACGGAGAGCGCGTGCACGTCCGCGTCGAAGCGCTCCGCGAGGTCCAAGGCGACCGCGACGGCGCGCTCGACGCTCTCCGAGCCGTCCGTCGCGATGACGACCGTCCCTATCATATTCGGCGCTTCGCCCGCCTGCGACATAAATGATGGCGCGTCCCCGTCACTCGTACGCCTCCACGCGGCCTTTCCCGACGGCGATGATGTCGTGGTCGCTCGTCCCGATTTCGAGCGTCGCCGTCCCGTCCCACTCCACCGCTCGGAGCGCGTCGAACACGGGGTCGAAGTCGAGGCGTCCCATCCCGACCGGCAGGTGTTCATCCGTGTCCCCGCGCGTGTCCACGAGGTGGAGGTGGTGGACGCGGTCGGCGTGCTCGCGCAGGAACTCCCCCATCTCGTCGGCCGTCATGCCGGCGAGGTGGGCGTGGCTCGTGTCGAACGTCATCGACGCTTCCGGGTAGCGTTCGAGGAGTTCCGGGAAGGTCGTGGCGTCGTAGTACGACGAAACGATGTTTTCGAGGCAGGGGTCGAGGCCGCGTTCGCGCGCCGCGGGCACGAGCGCGTCGAGGCTGTCGTGGACGAACTCCTTGGTCTCCGCGTCATCCCAGCCGAGACGCCACGCGTCCGAGGACGGGTGGAAGACGACGGTCGTCGCGCCGAGTTCGACGGCGAGGTCCATGCCAGCCACTAGTTCCGTGACGACGCCTTCGCGGACGGGCGCGAACGGCGACCCCGGGTCGGGGTTGAACGGCAAGTGAACCACGATGCCGACGCCGTGTTCGTCGAGCGCGTTTGCCATCTCCGCGACTCGTGGTTCGACGCGCTGGCGGGCGTAGGGGCCGTCGAGGAGGAGTTCCACGAAGTCGAACCCCTCACTGGTGGCCCAGCGAACCGTGGGTTCGAACGACATCTCCAGGCCGAGAGTGAATCCGAGGTCGAGCGAGCGCATGGACTCCGATTGTTCCCGGCCGGTGGCTTAGCGCTTGCGGAGCGCGGAGTCTTTTTACCGCCCCGGGACGCACGTCCGCGTATGTCTCTCGACGTGGACACCGTGCTCGTTCCCGTGGACGGCGGCCAGGAGTCCGTCAACGCCACCGAGTACGCGGTCGCCGTCGCCGAGAAGTACGACGCCACCCTCCACGCGCTGTTCGTCGCCGGTGAACAGGTGTCGCGCCGCGTGGAGTCCGGCGAGGTGTCGGAGGACGCCGTCGCCGACCGCTCGGAAGCGTTCGCGGAAGACCTCCGCGCTGTCGCCGACGACCGCGTTCCACTCGACGTGTCTATCGCGCTCGGGTTCTCCACGACGCGGAAGATGACGCATCCCGGGAGCGTCATTCTCGACGCCGCCGACGACCTCGACGCGGACTTCCTCGTCGTTCCCCGCGAAGCCGGCGAGGACAGTTCCGCCGTCCTCGAAAAAGCCGCTGAGTACGTTCTTCTCTACGCGAGCCAGCCCGTCCTCTCCGTTTAGACCCGGATGGCCATTTCGAGCTCGAAGCTCTCCGTGTCCACGGTCTCGAACCCGACTTTCTCGTAGAGCGCGACCGCCGCGCGGTTCCAGCGCTCGACGGTGAGCCACACGCGCTCGACGCCCTGGTCCGCGCCGTGCCCGAGGAGGTTCCGAAGGAGGCGAGTGCCGATGCCCGCGCCCTGGTAGTCCTGATGGACGAAGATGGCGAGTTCGTATCCGCCGCTGCCGTCCGGCACGAGCGTGGCGTGGCCGACCGCGCGGTCGTCGTGCCACGCGACGACGTTGTAGCCCTCGCCGGTGAGCGTGTCGAGCCAGTCCCGCACGCGGTCCTCGCCGACGGGCGGCACGCCCTGCGCGCGGTCCTCCTGCGAGAAGTCCACGTACATCTCGACGAGCGCGTCCGTGTCGTCGTCGAACGCCCGCACCTCGATATCGCGGTCGTCGCCGTCCGTGAATGACGACGGCGGGGACGGGAACGGCCCGGACGCCGTGTCGGGGTAGTCGTCTACGGTCATCGGACGAGCGTGACGGAGACGTGAGCGTTCAGGAGCACGAACTCGGCGATGTGGCCGAGTCGGAGCTTCCCCATCGGACTGCGCTCGCCGCCGCCGAGCGCTATCTGGTCGAAGTCCTCCGACTCCGCGATGGTGACGAGCTGACTTCCGGGGTCGCCGGAGACGTGGCGCACCGACGCGTCGATGTCGTACTCGTCGAGCACGCGCTCGACGGCGTCCTCGATTTCGTCCGGGGTGCGGTCGCTCTCCGGGTTCTCCACGATGGCGACCGTGAGGTCGTCACCGGCCTCCCGGGCGCGCTCCGCGGTCTTGGAGAGCGCGTCCAGGGAGTCCTCGCTACCGCCGATTCCGAGCAGGACCTTCATATCAGGGCCGTCGCCCTCTCCCGAGTAAAGCGTTGCGTCCTCCCCGACACCCTTTTGCGGCCGTACTCGCTATCCGAGAGTATGACTGAGGACGCCGAACCCGCCGGGGAGCGCGCCGCTCCGGCCGACGCGCGCGACGACGAGTCCGAGTCGGACGCCACTCCCGGCGTTCCCGAGGACACGAACACCGACGCCACCGGGGACGTGCCCGAGGACGTGGTCTCCTACGACCGGTTCACGAAGATGGACGGCGCGCAGTACGAGCGCGTGAACGAATTCCTGCGCGACCGCACGTACATCACGGCCCGCGAGTGGGCGATAGCCCGCCTCTGCGCGGACTTCCGCACCGAGACGGGCGTGGAGATGACAAAAATCGGCGAGAACCTCCCCGAACTCGTGCCGTTCATGACGGACACGTACACGCCGCAGGCGGTGAATCAGGCGCGTTCGGCGTTCGAGGACAAGGTCCGGACCGCGGGCGCGACCTTCCTCTACGGCGCGATGAGCGACTTCTTCACCGCGGACGAACTGGACGACGTGATGTACGAGGCCACCGAGGTCGCGAAGTTCCTGCTCGAAGTCGAAGGCGTGGACCTCGGCGTGGAGGACGAACTCGACGCGGAGGAACGCATTTCCAGCGTCATGCGCGAGGTCCGGGAGGCGAGCGACGAACTCCGCCACGGCGAGGAGTGCCCGCACTGCGGCGGCGACCTCACCACCGCCGACTGAGCACCCAACCGTTTTTCGGGGTTCGGGAGTGTTTTCCGCGTATGTCGCTCGGAACGGCGTTCCGTCGCGCCGCAGCGTTCGTGAAGCGCAGACCCGACGCGTTCGCGCTCGTCGTCGCCCTCCTCGCCGTCGTGCAGGCGCTCAACGTCCCGCGGTTCGCGCTGTCCGGACAGGCCGCGAACCTCGTCGGGTCAGCCCTCTCGCTGTTCGTCGCGCCCTTCCTCACGATTCCCGCGCTCTCGCTCGTGTACGCGGACGCCGAACGCGATAGTCGAGTTCCGTTGGCGGCCGCATTCGAGGAGTACGGCGCACGCGTCGCCCAGTTGCTCGGCGCGAACCTCGTCATCGTCGCGTTCGGCGTCGCCGCGGTCGTCGCGCTCGTCTTCCTCCTGTTCGTCCCACTTCTCAACGTCATCGCGCTCATCGTGTTCGTCTTCGCCGTACTCGTCGCAGCGTTCTTCCTGCAGTTCGTCTCCGCCGCGGTCGTCGTGGACGACGTCGGCGGCGCGACCGCCCTCCGCACCAGTTGGGAGTTCGTCGACGAACACACCGGCGACGCGTTCGCGTTCGGTGTCGCTCGCGTCGCCGTCACGCTCCCGCCAGCGGTCGCGTTCCTCCTGCTCTCCGACGCCTTCCCCCGTGACGCAGCCTTCGCGGTGACGCCGTGCGCGCTCGCCGCCGGCGCGGCCGCGGTGCTCGCGTCCGCGTTCATGCACGTCGTCTACCTCCACTACTACCGCGCCGCAAAACAGAACCCGCCCTACTCGTCGCGGCCCGCGAACAACCCGGGGTCCTCGTACACGAACTCCACCGGCTCTTCCTCCAGTCCACGGAGGTGAACGACGAACTCGCCGCGGTCCTGCGCGGCATCCACGGCGTCCTCGGCGTCGTCCTCGGCGTACATTCCCGCGAACAACAGCGCGACCTCGCGCTCGGGGTCTTCCATCACGACGACGACGTACACCGTCCCCGCCTCGGTCGCGGTGAGCACCTCGTACTCGGTGAAGGAGACGCCGTCCTCGATGAGGTCCGTAATCGTCTCGTAGTCCGGGCCGGTGACGACCACGTCGAGGTCGGCGCGCTCCTCGGGCTCGGTCGCCAGCAGGGTCGTGTCACCCGGCTCTATCTCGTACGTCTCCCAGCCGGCGTCAACGTAGGCGTCAGCGGTCGCCGCCATGTCCTCGACCGTCGCCGCCCACGCACCCGCCCGCGGGTCCGTCGTGTCCTCGCTCATACTAGAATGGGCGCGTGCCGCGCCGAAAAACGTTACCGTCGCACGTTCTCGCCGCACGCACTCCCGAACTCCCCGTCGCGGTAGGCGAACTCGCCACGAACCATCGTCCACTCCGGGAACACGCCCGCGAAGCCCTCGAACGGCGTCCATCCGCACTTCGAGTGCAACTCATCTCCCCGAATCTTCCGGGCGTTCTCGGTGTCGACGAGCACGAGGTCGGCGTCCCGTCCCGCTTCGATGCGTCCCTTCCGCGGGAGGTCGAAGATTTCTGCGGGGTTCGCGGCGGTCACGTCCCGCACGCGCTCGTAGGACAACTCGCCCTCGCGCGCCGCGTTCAGGAGGAGCGGGAGCGCGGTCTCGACGCCCGGCACGCCGGAGGGCGCGTCCCAGATGCTCGCGTCCTTCTCCTCGCGCGTGTGGGGCGCGTGGTCGGTCGCCACCACGTCCACCGCGCCCTCCCGAAGCCGCTCGAACACGGCTTTCCTCCTCTCCTCGGAGCGAAGCGGCGGGTTCATCCGCCCGAACGTACCGAGGTCGGGGAGGTCGTCCCGGGAGAGAAAGAGGTGGTGGGGCGTCACCTCGCAGGTCGCGCCGCCCGCGCGCGCCGCGTCCACGCCCTCCGGCGTACTCGTGTGCGCGATGTGTACCTGCGCGCCCGACCCGTCCGCGACTTCCACCGCGCGCTCCACTGCCGCCTCCTCGGCCTCGGCGGTTCGGTACGCGCTCCACGCGTCCGCGTCGGTTCGTCCGCCTCCTCCCGCCTCGCTAGCGCTCGCGTCTCCGGTGTTGCGGGGCAGCACCGACTCGTCGAACAGGTCGGCGTCCTCCGCGTGCACCGTAACGGGTACGTTCTCGTTGGCCGCGCGCTCCACCGCCGCCGCGAACAGCTCAGCGTCGATACCCATGTTTCCGGTGGAGTCCGCGAGGAACACCTCGCCCAGCGCGAACAGCGGCTTCCCGAACAGCGAGTCCGGGTCCCAGTTCTCGGTGACGCCGCCGTTGATGCCGTAGTCCACGAGCGACGCGCTCGCGAGTTCGTCCTTCTCGTCGAACGCCGCGCCCGTCACCGTCGGCGGGCTCGTGTTCGGCTGGTCCACGACCGTGGTGACGCCGCCCGCGGCCGCTGAGCGGCTTCCGGTCGTCCAGGTCTCCTTGTGGCTCGCGCCCGGCTGGCGGAAGTGGACGTGCACGTCTATCATCCCCGGCAGGAGGAGCTTTCCGCCGGCGTCCACGAGCAGTTCGCCGTCCAGGTCGTCGCCCACGGCGTCGATGCGGTCGCCGTCGAGTCGAACGTCGGCCCGTCGGCCGTCCGCGAGCGCCGCGTCCCGAATCACGCGCATACGTCGAGTGCGGCGAGTACGGGCCTAAGTCTGACGGACGCTCTCTGTTCGATACGTCTCGCCCGCGAGCGCCGTTTCGAGTTCGGAGAGCACCTCGACGGGGTCGGTGGTCGCGCCGGCGCGCTCCAGACTCCCGACCGACTGCGGGTCGAACGGCACGCCGAGCGCGCCGTACACGTCGTCCAGCACGCGCCCGATTTCGCGGTGGTCCTCGACCACGAGCACGCCGGAGACGAGCGCGGCGTTCGACGTGACGCGTTGTGCGACGCCCGCGAGCTTCCCCCGGTACTGGAGGCTGTACGCGCCCGGACAGAACGACTCCGGGGGCTCGCCGCGCTGCGCGGGTGCACCTAGTCGCCAGCACGCCCGCTGCACGTCCGACACCATCGCCTCGTAGCGCTCCTCCAGCCCTGTTCGGATGTCCGCGATGGGTTCGACGCGCGCGAACGCGACCGTCGTCCCCGTGTACGCCACCGCGCGCCCGCCGACGCTGCGCTCCACGGACGCAAAGCCGTGTTCGCGCGCCGCCTCCCGCGCCGCCTCGTAGCCCCCCGTGCGAGCGTCCCGTCGCCCGAACGCCACCTGACGCTCCGGCCGCCACACCCGCACGGCGGGTTCGCCCGACTCACCCACCTGTTCCGTGAGTCGTCGCGTCACCTCGCCGTCCTTCGTCCGCGTGTCAGCCACGCCACGAACCACGCGCATACCCGCCCTTCGCGCGACACGGGTAAATGCGCTCGGTGTAACCCACGGGTATGGTCCGTCTGCCGGCCGACGTTCTCGAACGCTACCCGCGGTTCTCCCTCTACAACTCGCCCTACCCCGCGCACGACGCCGGCCGCGCTATCGACCTCTATCCGGAGACGAACGACGCGCCCAGCCCCGTCGCCGGCACGGTCACGCACGTTCGCACCGTTCGCTGCCCGCCGAAACCGTACGCGAGCGACCACGACCACCTTATCGTCGTCGACACCGACGACGCCCTCGCGCGCATCCTCCACGTCGACCCCGGCGTCGCGGTCGGCGACGAGGTCGCGGTCGGTGAGTCGCTCGGCGAGATGGTGCGCTCGGGGTTCTTCGCGCCCTGGGTCGACAACCACGTCCACCTCGGCTTCCGCGACCGCGACGCCGACCCCGTGCGCGCGTCCGGCAATCGCCCGCTCGAACTTGGCCTCGACGTGCGCGGCGTTCCCTGGGACGGCACCGGTACCGTCGCCGACACCGGCGAGACGTACGTCGCGCTCGATACTCCTGCGCACCCGAGTCCAGGAACGTTCGCCGCGCTCGGGAGCGACGACGGCCGCCCGCTCGACGGCGGCATCCCTCACTACCGCCACGGCGGCGTGTACGAGACGCGAGGCGACGGCCCGCTAACGCTCCTTGACACGCCGCTCGGGACGCCGGACGGCCGCGACGTGACTTGGGCGGGCGTCGCCGTGCGCGCGAACGACCATCCCGCCACCGGCCTCTCCCTCTTCTGCGGTCGCGACGCCCTCAGCGCGAAACTCGTGTTCGCCGACGGCCACGACTTCGCGGTCGGCGACGACGTGACCGTCACGTTGCACGTGACCGACGACCCAGTCCGCCTCGACTAACGCGGGGGCCGGTGCGCCCTGTCTCGACTGCGGGAGCGCGGGTCGGTTCGCGGGGCTATTCGAAGTCGATGTCGTCGCGTTCCGCGAGTTCGCCGAACAGCCAGTCGGCGTGTTCGACCGCGTACTCCTTGTGGTCGTCCTCGATGTAGCCGAGGGCGTCGGTGACGACGACGGGCCGGTAGTCGCGGAGGCCGGCCGAGGACGCGGTGTGGAGGACGCAGACGTTCGCGAGCGTGCCGCAGACGAGGAAGTCGTCGATGCCGCGCGCGCTCAGCCAGCCGTCGAGTTCGGTCTCGTGGAAGGCGTCGTAGGTGTGTTTCTCGACGACGTGGTCGGGGTCTGGGAGGTCGTCGACGAGTTCGGCGTCCCAGGAGCCCTCGACGACGTGCTCGCCCCAGCGCTCGAACTCGTCGTAGTAGTGGGTGTCGTCGAACTGGCCGGGCGGATGGACGTCCCGGGTGTAGACGACGCGGACGCCGGCGTCGCGAGCGCGCTCCGCGAGACCGGCGACGGGGGCGACGGCGTCACCGCTCGCGGGCGCGTACAGGCTTCCCTCGGGGTGACAGAACCCGTTCTGCATGTCCACGACGACCAGCGCGGTTCGGTCGGGGTCGAACTCCATGTGCGGGGTGTCTCCCGCGGCCGGCAAAACGGTTACGCGCCCGACGTGTACGGGGTTTTAGTTCTTCGAGGTCGGGTTTCGGATATGGATCGCCGACTACTCGCCGTCGCGCTGGTCGCGATGGTCGCCCTCGCGGGCTGTCAGAGTCCCTTCGCCTCCGGGACGACGACGCCAGCGCCGACCAGCACGGACGCGACGACGACACCTCCAACGGGCACTGACACCACGACCGACCAGTCCTACGAGGACCCCGCCTCAGACCGCCTCGGATGGGAGGGCGGCCTCTGGTACGACGAACCCATTCAGGTCGACCGCTCCGACGGCCTGAACGACAGCGAACTCGCCGCGGTCGTCAATCGGTCGATGGCGCGCGTCGAACAGGTCCGCCAACTCGAGTTCGAGCGCACGGTCCCCGTCTCCATCATCACGCGCGCCGAGTTCCGGAACCAGACGCAGTCGGGCGGTGAGCCTCCGCGGAACGCGACCCTCCACCAGAACGTGAAGTGGGAGGCCGTGTTCATGACGGGCGAGAACGAGAGCGCGCTCGCCGCGCAGCGCTCGAACACCGCCGGGAGCGTCGGCGGCTACTACAGTCCGAGCGAGGACCGCATCGTCATCGTCTCGGACAGCGAGAACCCCCAGATGAACGAGGTGACGCTCTCTCAAGAGCTCTTCCACGCGCTCCAAGACCAGCGGTTCAACATCACGCAGTACGACCAGTCCACGACCGAATCCCACAACGCCATCGACGGCATCATCGAGGGCGACGGAAATTACGTGGACTACCTCTACGAACAGCGCTGCGAGGACGACTGGGACTGCCTGATGCCGCAGTCCTCCGGCGGTGGCGGCTCCCCGCCCGACCTCCACATCGGCATGTACGCCATCACGTTCCAGCCGTACAGCGACGGCCCGCCGTTCGTCCAGCAGATTCGAGAAGAGGGCGGCTGGGAGGCCGTGAACGCCGTGTACGAGAACCCGCCGGCGAGCACGGAACAGACCATCCACCCCGCGACGTACGGCGAGGACGCGCCGACCGACGTCACCGTCGCGGACACGAGCACGCCGGAGTGGTCCGTCCCCGACCTCGGCCCGAACAGCGTCGACTACGCGGAGTTCGGCGAGGCAGGGATGTACGTCGCGCTCTGGTACCAGAGCTACCTCGCGTCGAGCGAGGCCGGTGCCGTGCGGAACGTCGCCATCCCCTACCAAGACTTCTTCTCCGCGTCCGGTGAACTCGACGCGTACAACTACGACCACGAGATGACCGCTGGCTGGGACGGCGACAAACTCGTGCCGTACGTCCGCGACGACTCCGCTGAGACGAACGAGACCGGATACGTCTGGAAGTCCGCCTGGGACTCCCCCGAAGACGCCCAGCAGTTCGCTGACGGCTATCGCGCGGTCGTCGAACACCTCGGCGGCACCGAGGTCTCCGCGGACACGTACCGGATTCCGGACGGGAAGTACGCGGACGCCTTCCACGTCTCGGTGTCCGGGGACACGGTCACCATCGTGAACGCGCCGACCGTGGACGCCCTCGACGACGTCCACGAAACCGCCTGACTCGCCGTCGACGGTAGCCTTTTCTTTCTCGTGACCCGACTAGGCGTGTGAACACTCGGCTCGCTGTTCTCGTCGGCCTCGCCGCGCTGCTCGCGCTCGCGGGCTGTGCGAACGCGCCGACGGACGACACGCTCGCCGGCGCGGCGGACGCGCCCCCGGACCCCGCGTCCGACCGCCTGGGCTGGGAGCAGGGGTACTGGTACAACGAATCGCTCCCCGTCACCACGGCTGACGGCCTGAACTCGACCGAGCAGGACGCGGTCGTCCACCGCGCGATGGCGCGCGTCGAACACCTCCGACGGATCGAGTTCACGAACGACGTACCGGTGTCCGTCATCAGCCGCGAGACCTACCGCGAGCAGACCGGCAGCGGCGGCAGCGGGTCGGGGTCGAGTAGCGAAATTACGTTCGACGACGTGCGTTACGAGGCGCTGTTCCTCGTCGGCGAAACGGCGAGCGGGAGCGAGGAGTCCTCGGAGACCACGTCCTCCAGCGTCGCGGGCTACTACAGTCCGAGCGCCGACCGCATCGTCATCATCAGCGACACCGCGACGCCGGTGATTTCGGAGACGACGCTCGGCCACGAACTCGTGCACGCGCTCCAGTACCGGAACTTCGACCTCGGGTTCTCGGGGTCGACGCTCGAAGCCCGGAGTACTGCGCTCGGCCTCATCGAGGGTGACGCCGAACTCGTCGCGCAGCGCTACGACTCGTACTGTGCCGACGACTGGCAGTGCGTCAGCCAGCCGGCGTCCGGGGGCAGCGGCGAAAGCGAGAGCGGGAGCGGTGACGGCGGGAACGGCATCCACTACGGTATCTACTTCACGCAGTACTTCCCGTACAGCGACGGTCCCGGGTTCGTCGAGTCCGTGCAGGACTCGGGCGGCTGGGACGCGGTAAGCGACCTCTACGCCGACCCGCCGGCGAGTTCGGAGCAGGTCGCCCAGCCGGAGACGTACGGCGTGGACGAACCCACGGCCGTCAGCGTTCGAGACCGCTCCGATAGCGACTGGACGCGACTCACGCGGTCGAGCGGCGCGCCGTACGCCGAGTTCGGCGTCGCCGGACTCACCGGGATGTTCGCGTATCCCGCCTACGAGTCCTCGATGGACGACACCGCGCCCCGGCCGTACGTCCTCAGCCCGAACGAGTTCCTGAACCGGAACGCCCAGGGGAACGTCGACACCACAGACCCCATCAACTACACGACGACGCCCGTGGACGGCTGGGACGGCGACAAACTCTACGCGTACGAGTCGGACGGTGAGGCCGCCTACGTCTGGAAGTCGGTCTGGGATTCGAACGCGGACGCCCGCGAGTTCGCGGCGACCTACCGCGACCTCCTCGCGTACTGGGGCGCGCAGTCCCAGGGGAACGGCGTCTACACGATTCCGGACGGCGCGAGCGCGTTCGCTGACGCCTTCCACGTCTCGGTGTCCGGCGACACGGTCACCATCGTGAACGCACCGCGCCCGAGCGAACTCGACGACGTGCGCGCCGGCACCCCCACGTCGTAGTCTTTTTCGACGCGGCGCGACACGTCTGCGTATGAGTGAGTCCCACGGCTTCGACATCGTGCCCACGGACGCTATCGCCGACGGCCGTGCGACGGACGCGTACTTCGACCGAACGCTCGAAACCCTCGAGCACGCGGGGAAGAACCCGCGAGTCGTCGCGGAAGTCACCGCGGACCAGTTCCCCACCGGCGAGTTCGAACTGTTCGCGGGCGTGAAGGACGCCGCCCACCTCCTCGCCGGCCTCCCCGTGGATGTCGACGCGCTCCCCGAGGGAACGCTGTTCGACGGCGGCCCCGTGATGCGAATCGAGGGGCAGTATCGGGAGTTCGCGCGCTACGAGACCAGCCTCCTCGGATTTCTCTCGCACGCCTCCGGCGTCGCCACCGCCGCGCTCGACGCCCGCCGCGCCGCCCCCGACTCCCAAGTGTTGAGTTTCGGCGCGCGCCACGTCCACCCGAGCATCGCCGCGATGGTGGAGCGCTCCGCGCTCCTCGCGGGCCTCGACGGCTTCAGTCACGTCGCCGCGGGCGACGTGCTCGGGAAGACCGCGTCCGGGACGATGCCGCACGCGCTCCTCATCGCGTTCGGCGCGGGCCATCAGGAAGCCGCGTGGGAAGCCTTCGACGACGCCGTTCCGCCCGAGGTGCCGCGGGTCGCGCTCGTCGACACGTACTCCGACGAGAAGGACGAAGCCATCCGCGCCGCCGACGCGCTCGGCGACGCCCTCGACAGCATCCGCCTCGACACCACCGGCAGCAGGCGCGGGAACTTCGAACACATCATCCGCGAGGTCCGCTGGGAACTCGACGCGCGCGGCCACGACGACGTGGGTATCTTCGTCAGCGGCGGCCTCGGCCCCAGCGACCTCGAAGAACTCCGGGAGCACGTGGAAGGGTTCGGCGTCGGCGGCTACGTCTCGAACGCCGACCCCGTGGACTTCGCGCTCGACATCGTCGAACGCGACGGCGACCCCTGCGCGAAACGCGGGAAACTCTCCGGGAAGAAAAACGTCTATCGAACGGCCGAGGGCGGCCACGAGGTCGCGCTCGCCGACAATTCGGCCGGTCGCGGCGACTCACTCCTCCAGCCGTTGCTTCGGGACGGCGACATCGTTCGCGAGTTCGACCTCGACGGGTCGCGAGAACACGTCCGCGAGGACGTAGACCGAGTCTTCTAGTCGGTCAACTGCTCGACGCTTCCCTCGGGTTCGCGCTCCTGGAACACCTGCCCCTCGAACAGCGTCACCATCACGTCGTCGTCCTCCCACGCCCCCGGTGCGAGGCCGGCCTTCCGGCACGTGCGGTCGAGATACTCGTAGACGCTCCAGTTGTTCTCCACGGGCACGGTCGGATACATCCAGCCGTGCTTTCCGCTTCCGTCCACGGCGATGCCGTGCGTGCCGAGTTCGAGGTCCTCGTCCGGATTGTCCGTGAGGAGGAGATTGGAGACAGTGCAGACCGAGACCCGGGTCGACCCGAGCTCAGCGGGTTCGAGCTCGGAGCCACACGAATCGTCGCTCGCGGCCTTGATGGCGGCGTCGACGATGGCGTGTCCGAGCTGTTTCGTGCCGTTCCCGAGCTCTCGGGCGGACTCGTGTGCCCCCGCACACCCCCGGAGTCGGCCGCGGCCGCGTGTCGATTCGAGCCGGACGAACGCGCCCGTACGGTTGTAGAACGCGTCCCGCATGCTGCCCGGCTGCTCTCGCTGCCCGTTGCGGACGAACGCCTCCACGGAATCCCGTGCGAGTTCGACCGCCCGAGCGCCGTCTTCGAAAGAGAGGTGGACTGACTGGGCCTCGGACATTACGAACAGATATATGTACGATTCCAACTTCAACCCTTCCCTTCACATCCACAATCGTGACAAACTCCGCTCGGCGCTCGTCGCGCCCGAAAACACCGCTCTCAGTGGTGTCAACGAACCTGCTGATTGTGTGGCGCTGGGAAAAACACACCGCGAGTACCGAACGCCTTAACCCACGCTCGCCCCCACACTGTAGCGGGCAGCGGGAGTCCGGCTCCCGTGCACACGCATGAGGAAAGTCCCCCCACCGCCCGAGCAGGCGGCCGGACACACGTCCGGAGCGGGAGACCGCTGGCACTGGAACAGACACGACACGCCTCCCGGCGACCGAGGACGTGCGCGACCCCCGACGCAAGAAGGGGAAGTGAACCCACAGAGGGCCGACCCGGGAGAACCGATGGAACGGCCACCCCCGCCGGTGCAAGTCCGCGCGACACGGTAGCTCGGGCACCCGCGCGGACGCTCAGCCGAATGCCGGACCGAACAGAAGGGGGCTTACTCCCCGCAGCTCTACCTTACACCACACACGCACCGCCCGCAGCGACGCGTCCACCCAGCAGCAGCCGCCGAACGTTCAAATACGATACCGCGACCAGACCCGGCGTGCCGTAACTCTCCACCCGGGCGCGTCCTGCGGTTGCGCGGCGCGTCGCGCCCGGAAGCGTAGCGCCGCCTGTCCGCCCCTAGCCAGCGAGCGCTAGCTGTCGAAACCGTCCTCCCAGCGGAAGACGCCGTCCTTCTGCACGGTCTCGCCGTCCACGTCGAGGCGGCCGCCCGTCCGGAGGTCCGTGATGAGGTCGACGTGAACCGCGGACTCGTTCGCCTCGTCCGTTCGGTCCTCCGGGAAGTTCGACGTGTACGCTCGGCCGAGCGCGAGGTGGACCGTGCCGCCCATCTTCTCGTCGAAGAGGATGCTGTCCGTCACGCGGTCGATGCCGCGGTTCATCCCGATGCCGAGTTCGCCGAGCCGCCGCGCGCCGTCGTCCGTCTCCACGACTTCGCGGATGACGTCCTCGTTCTGCGCGGCCGCGTAGTCCACGACTTCGCCGTCCTCGAAGGTGAGGTGGACGTCGCGGACGCGCTTGCCGTTGATGGTCATCGGCACGTCGAACAGGACCTCGCCCTCGGTCGCGTAGGGCGCGGTGAACACCTCGCCCGACGGGAGGTTGTGTGAGTCGTACGCGACGCTCGCACACGAGTTCACCGCGACTCGGTCGTCGATGCGCATCGTCAGGTCGGTATCCGCGGAGACGATGCGGACTTCCTCGCCGTCGTCGAGCACGTCCTTCAGTTTCGCCTGCTCGTCCGCGAGTTCCTGCCAGTCCCGGTTCACCGCGTCGTACACGAAGTCTTGGTAGGCTTCGTAGCTCATTCCCGCCTGCTGGGCGAGCGACCGCGTCGGATGCACTGTGCTCACCCAGTCGGTGTCCATGCGGGCTTCCCGAATCTCCTCGCGAGCCTTCCCGTACGCCTGCCGGGTGTCGCTGTCCACGTCCGCGCTCGCAGCGGTGTTCCGTCCGCCGCCCAGCCGGAGCACGGCGTCGGCGTGCTCGTAGAGCGCGCGCTCGAACTCGGGGTTCTCGTCGAAGTCGCCGTCGTGCCCGCGGAGGTACGCCCGCGACACCTCCGCAGACCCGTACGTCGTGTGGACGTTCGCGCCGCGCTCCCCCAGCGCTTCCGCGACCGCCACGCCCAGTTCGTGCGCGTCCTCCGCGACGGACAACACCACGTCGTCGCCCTCGCTGATTCGCGCGCTCCAGTCCACCAGCGTCGCCGCGTGCTCCTGCACTCGCTCGTCCATACAGTCGCTCACCACGCCGCCCGCAAAAACAATCGGGTTCCGAACGTCACGGCGCGATGGTGGAGCGGTTGCGGCTCGGTCGCGGATGTGGTGTCGTTTCGACGCCATACCGCGCGCCAGAGGCGCGCGGCCTTTTTAGTGAAGGTTTTTACGGCAAGCGGTCGCGCGGAGCGCGACCCGCGCCGTAAAAAAGTTCAGGGGTAGACGAGCACCGTCCCGAATTCGGCTTCGAGGACGGCGACTTCTTCGCCGGATTCGGCGCGGAACTCCTCTTCGATGTCGACCATTTCGGGGTCGAGTTCGACGGTTTCGTCGTCGAGTTCGAGCGGAATCGAACCTTCCGTCTTCCGGGCGTTGATGACGGCGGGGTCGGCTTCTTGGAGCGCTTGGATGACCGCGCCGGCTTGACTCCGGAATTCGGGGCCGATGAGGGAGTCGTCGGGGTCGACGCCGACCGGGACGAGTTCGACGCTCGGTCGGCCGGTCTCGACTTTCACGGGCGCGTTGACGGTCTCGGAGAGGTCGTAGGTGTCTATCGGGCCCTCGACCTCGGTTTCGAGGTAGAGTTCGATGCGGTCGAGTTCGGCGTTCAGCGGCCGGCCGGTCTCGGATTTCCAGGCGCGCACGTCGCTCGCGGTTTCGGCGATGACGCCGCCCTTCGCTTCGGCGTTCTCGTCGTAGTGGTCGAGGTCCGGCCAGTCGGCGTTGTGAACGCTACCCTCGGTGCCGGGGAGGTACGTCCAGATCTCTTCGGCGAGGTGCGGGCTGAACGGCGCGAGCATTCGCGTGACCGCGGAGACGGTCGTGTAGAGCGCGTGCCGCGCGGCGTCGCGTTCGCCGGGTCGGCCGTTGTAGAGGCGGCCCTTCGCGAGCTCGACGTAGTCGTCCGCGAGGTCGTTCCACGCGAACTCGCGGAGTTCGCGGAGCGCCGAGTCGAACCGGTACGCCTCCATCTCGGCTTCCATATCGTCCGCGACCCGCGTGAGTTTGGAGAGTATCCAGTCGTCGGCGTCCCGGTACGCGGGCGCGTCGATATCGGGCGTGTCCTCGTCGAAGTGCCCGCTCGCGAACTGGAAGATGTTCCAGAGTTTCGTGAGGAAGCGGCTCGCGGACTTCGCTTCCTTCCACTGGAACTGCACGTCGCTCCCGGGCTGTCCGCCGAGCGCGAGCGCCTGCCGGAGCGCGTCCGCGGAGTACTCGTCGACGGCGTCGTCGGGCGCGACGACGTTGCCGCGGCTCTTGCTCATCTTGTTCCCGTCCGGCCCGAACACCATGCCGTTGACGAGGATGTCCTCCCACGGCTTCTCGTCGGTGAGCGCGCCGGTGCGGAGGAGCGTGTAGAACGCCCACGTTCGGATGATGTCGTGGCCTTGCGGCCGCAGGCTCACGGGTTCGAACTCGTCGAGGCCGACCTCCTCGGGCCAGCCCGAGATGTGGAGGGGCGTGATGGAGGAGTCCATCCACGTGTCCATCACGTCGGTCTCGCCCGTCCAGTTCGAGGAATCGCATTCGGGGCAACTCCCGACCGCGGGGTCCTCCTCGGTGGGGTCGACGGGCGTCTCGGCGGCGTCCGCGATGTGCCAGTGTCCGCAGTCGTCGCACTCCCACGCGGGAATCGGCGTCGCGAACACGCGCTGGCGGCTGATGACCCAGTCCCACTCCATGCCCTCCGCCCAGTCCACGAGGCGGTCGTGCATGTGGTCGGGAATCCACTCGACGTCCTCCGCGAGGTCGAGCACGAGGTCCTCGTCGACCTCGACGAACCACTGTTCCTTCGAGAGAATCTCGATGGGCGTGTCACACCGCCAGCACGCGCCCACCGACTGTTCGACGGGTTCGGTGTCGTTCAGGTAGCCCTCGGCGTCGAGGTCGTCGGCGATGGCTTCCTTCGCGTCCTCGATGGTGAGGCCGGCGTAGTCGCCGGCGTCCTCGTTCAGGTGGCCGTCCTCGGTGAAGACGGCGCGCAGGTCGAGGTCGTACTCGGCCCACCAGTCCACGTCCTGCTTGTCCCCGAACGTACAGATCATCACCGCGCCGGACCCGAAGTCGGGGTCGACTTCCTCGTCCTCGATGATGCCGACTTCGTGGCCGAACAACGGCACCTCGAACGTGTCGTTCTCCCGGCCGTCGTAGCGCTCGTCGTCGGGATGAACGGCCACCGCGACACACGCGGCCATCAGTTCGGGGCGCGTGGTCGCGATTTCGAGGTCGTCGTTGTCCACACCGGGGAACGTGACGTAGTGGAGGGTGCCGTCGCGGTCGACGGGTTCGACTTCGGCGTCCGCGATAGCGGTCTCGCAGCGCGGACACCAGTTCACGGGGTGTTCGTCGCGATAGACCATCCCCTGGTCCGCCATCTCGGTGAACGAGTGCTGGGTCTTCCCCCAGTACTCGGGGTTCATCGTTCGGAACTCGTGGTTCCAGTCCTGACTGAACCCGAGTTCCTGCATCGTCTGCTTCATCGACGCGATCTGGGTGTTCGTGTGGTCGATGCAGAGGTCGCGGAACTCCTGGCGGGACACGTCAGTTCGGTGGATGTCCTCGTTCTCCTCGACCTTCACTTCGGTCGGGAGTCCGTGGCAGTCCCAGCCCTGCGGGAAGAGCACGTCGCGGCCCTGGAGGCGATGGTAGCGCGCGGCGAAGTCCATGTAGCTCCAGCCGAGCGCGTGCCCGATGTGGAGGTTGCCCGTGGGGTAGGGCGGCGGCGTGTCGATGACGTACGCGGTGTCGGCGTCACCGTCGTATGCGTAGGTTTCCTCGTCGAGCCATCGCTCTTGGAGGCGCGGTTCGAGTTCGTCGGGGTCGTAGTCCGCTGGAACGTCTGTCATGACTTGAGAGTCGTCGCTGGTCGGTCGTGGGCGGTCCGCGCGTCAGAAACGAGGGGCTTATCCACGTACTACCGAGAGAGCGACGCGCATACCCGAATCGTGCGGACGTGCGTGCTTAAAAGTTCCCGTCCTCACCGTTTAGGCCCGCCGAAAAACCGGAGGTTTCTTACCGTTTAGGCCAACCTAAACGAGTATGGATCGACGGAAGTTCCTCGGCACGACCGGTGCTGTGCTCGGCGCTGCCCTCGCGGGCTGTCAGAGTAGCGGCGACTCGACCACCAGCACGACGACACAACCGACTACCGATTCGACCACCACCAAGGAGACGACCACGCAGTCCAGCACCCCGTACTCGGTGTCGATGGTGCCGACGGGTGAGGTGACGTTCGAGTCCGTTCCCGAAACCTGGATCGCGAACAACGGCAGTTACGCCGACATGGGGCTCGCGCTCGGCGTCGAGGAGCCGAAGGCGCTCTGGCTCGCGAACCGCTGGCACACGAACTACTACGACGAAATTCCCGATGTGTCCGTAGACAAGAGCGATACCATCTCGCTCTACCAGGACGGCATCTCGAAGGAACGGTTCTACGCGCTTGAACAGAAACACGGCATCGACGTGCAGGTGTACGACCCGAACTTCCTCATCAACCGCTTCGGGTGGAAGCAGGCCGACGTGGACGAGATAGCGAACGGCGTCGCGCCCATCCTCGGGAACTCCATCTTCTCTCAGACGTACCCCTGGCACGACTACCGGTACTACACGCTGTACGAGGCGTTCGAGAAGGTCGCGCAGGTCTTTCAGCAGCAGGAGCGCTACGAGGCGTTCGCGAGCCTGCACGAGGAGTTCCAGTCGAACCTCGACTTCGTCCCCACGTCGGACTCGGAACGCCCGCGCATCGCCATCCTCTGGCCGGCGTCCGCCTCCTCGTTCTACCCCTACCTCGTGGGTGACGGCACGAGCTACAAGCAGTGGCGCGACCTGAACGTTCGGGACGCGCTCGCGGAGACGGACGTCCAGGACTTCCACTCCGGGCGCGGCGAGATCGACTACGAGACCCTGCTCGAGGTGGACCCGGACGCGCTCATGATTCGCGGTCACGAGAGCAAGACCGCCGACGAGTTCCAGGAGTCCGTCGTCGCGCCGATGGAGTCCGACAACACAGCGAGCCAGCTCACGGCCGTCCAGAACGGCGACGTGTACCGCGGCGGCCCGCTCTACCAGGGCCCGATTTCGAACCTCGTCGTGACGCAGCGCGCGGCGGAACAGCTCTACGACGTCGACGAGCAGCTCTACGACCCGCAGCGCGTCTCCGACATCGCGAACGGGAACATCTAACCGCAACAGATTTAGGTAGCCCTAATCTTCTCTGGGGTAGATGACGCGAACCAGCCGACGAGTGACATCCTATGCATGGAGGTCGCTCGATGAGTAACGAAACGAGTACGCGGGAGTCGATTCGCTCGTTGGTCGCGCCGCGCGATAAGCGCCTCCTGACGCTCATCGCCGGCAGCCTCCTCGCCGTGCTCGCTTCCGGTTTCGTCCAGGTCTGGTTCGGGTCCTACGACATGACCGTCGCGCAGACGGTCTCGGTCGTGACCAACCCACGCATCCTCTTCAATCCGGACGTGTGGTCCGCCGCCCTGCTCGGCAACGAGTTCCCCGAGTGGATGACGACACCCCAGGTCATCGTCTGGAACCTCCGGATGCCGCGCGTGTTCATCGGCATCCTCGTCGGCATGAACCTCGCTATCTCCGGCGCGGTGTTCCAGGCCGTCACGCGCAACGAACTCGCGAGCCCCTACATCCTCGGCGTCAGCGGCGGCGCGGGCCTCGCGGTCCTCCTCACGCTCGTGTTCTTCTCCAGCGCGTACATCGTCCTCCCCGTTGTCGGCATCCAGTTCTCCGCGCTCCCGTTCGCCGCCGCGGTCGGCGGCGCGCTCGCGTTCTTCCTCGTGTACGCTATCGCCTGGCAGGGCGGCACGAGCCCCGTTCGTCTCGTCCTCGCCGGCGTCATCGTCGCGACCATCTTCCAGTCTCTCCAGACCGGCCTCTTCTACTTCCTCGACAGTACCGCCGCCGTGAAGACCGCAATCGCGTGGACGACCGGCTCACTCACCGGCGTCGACTGGGAGCAGTTCCGCCTCGCCGCGCTCCCCACGCTGTTCGTCGTGCCCGCCATCTTCCTCGCCGCCCGCCACCTGAACGTCCTCCTGCTCGGCGAGGACACGGCGCGCTCGCTCGGCATGCCGGTCGAACTCGTTCGGTTCGGCGTGTCCACGCTCGCCATCCTCGCCGCCGCGACCGCGGTGTCCGTCGCGGGCCTCGTCGGGTTCGTCGGCCTCGTCGTCCCGCACGCCGTCCGCACCGTCGTCGGCAGCGACTACCGACGGCTCGTCCTCGGGTCCCTCTTCCTCGGGCCCGCCCTGGTCGTTGTCGCCGACGTGGTCGCACGTCTCGCGCTGATGCCCGTCCAGGTCCCCGTCGGCATCGTCACCGGCCTCATCGGCGGCCCGTACTTCCTCTACCTGATGCGCCGCAACGGCGACGTCAGCGAGTTCTAACCATGTCACAAACACACGCCACCGACTCGACCGACGAACGCACCACCGAAGAGACGCCGGACGCGAAACTTCGCGCGAACGAACTCGAACTCCGGTACGCGAGCGTCGGCGAACCCGTCGTCGACTGCGACACCCTCGTCATCCCCGAGGGCGAAATAACCGCCTTGGTCGGCCCGAACGGCAGCGGGAAGAGCACGCTGCTCCGCGGACTCGCCCGCCACCTCGCGCCCGCCGACGGCGACATCGTCCTCGACGGCCGCGACATCGCCGACCTCGGCGACAAGGAGTTCGCGCGCGAACTCGGCCTGCTCTCCCAAGAGAACAACGCGCCCGGCGGCCTCACCGTCGAAGACCTCGTCCACCACGGCCGCTACCCGCACAAGGGCTTCTTCGACGGCCGCACGAGCGACGACGAGGACGCCGTCGAACGCGCGCTCTCGCTCACGGGCATCGAACACCTCCGCGACGACGACCTCGGGAACCTCAGCGGCGGCCAGAAACAGCTCGTGTGGATCGCGATGACGCTCGCCCAGCAGACCGACACCATCCTGCTGGACGAACCCACCACGTACCTCGACCTCCACCACCAGCTCCGCGTGATGGACGTCATCCACGAACTCAACGAGGAGCGCGGCGCGACCGTCTGCGTCGTCCTGCACGACCTCCAGCAGGCCGCGCGGTTCGCGGACTACCTCGTCGCCCTCCGGGACGGCAAAGTGTACGACTGGGGGCCGCCCGAGGACGTGGTGACCGAGGAACTGCTCGCGGACGTGTTCGGCGTGGACGCCGCGGTGGACTTCGACGACGGCGACCCCCGCATCCTCCCGCGGCAGGCGTTAGACCGATAGGCTGGCCGCTACCACAGCCCTCATCCCATTCCTGCTCGACGTACGGATAGATGTCTACGCCGGAGGAGGAGAGCGTGTTCGACACGTACCGCGACCGCGTCGAACGACCGCTCTATCGATTGTTTTCGGAGTACGGTGTATCGGAGTGGCAGTTCTTCGCGGGGGGGATGGCGGCGAACGTCGTGGCGCGCGCCGCGAGCCTCCTCCCGCCGCTTCTGTTGGGGGCGGCTATCGACAGCGTGTTCACGGGGGACTCGGCGTTCTCGCTGCCCGTCGTGCCTGCGTCGTGGCTGCCCGCGACCGCGCCGGACGCCACCCAGTTCCAGTTCGCGGCCGTCGCCATCGTCGTCTCGTTCTTCGTGACGGCGGTGTTCACGTGGCTGTACGGGGTGGCGGCGAACCTGTTCGCGCACCGCGTGATGCACGCCGTCCGCACCGACTCCTTCGAGAAGATGCAGCGACTCGACATGACGTTCTTCGACGACAAGCAGACGGGAGAGGTCATGTCCGTGCTGAACAACGACGCGAGCAACCTCGAAGTCTTCCTCGACAACGCTCTCCAGAACACCGCGCGGCTCGCCGTGATGGTCGTCGGCATCGCCGGTATCATGCTCTGGATGAACTGGCAGCTCGCCGTCGTGACGCTCGCCGCGATTCCGCTCATCGTCCTCCTCACGCTCTGGTTCATGCGGAAGGTCGAACCGCGCTACGTCGCGCAGCGCCAGAGCATCGGCGACCTCAACACCCGCCTCGAGAACGCGCTCTCCGGCGTCGAACTCGTGAAGACCTCGAACACCGAATCCTACGAGACCGGCCGCGTCCGCGACGCCTCCTACAGCTTCTTCCAGGACACGATGAGCGTCCTCAAACTCAACTACCTCTACCGGCCGGGCATGGAGTTGCTCGCCGGCCTCTCCTTTGCAGTAACATTTGTCGTCGGCGGTATCTGGCTGTTTCAGGGGCCGCCGCTGTTCTTCTCCGGCACGCTCTCCACGGGCGAGTTCGTGACGTTCATCCTGCTCACCCAGCGCTTCGTCACGCCGCTCGCGGAGGTCTCGAACATCGTCGACCAGTACGAGAACGCGAAGGCGTCCTCCGAGCGCGTGTTCGGCCTGCGCGACATCCCCGTCCGCATTCAGGACGACCCGGACGCCACCGACATCTCGCCCGTCGACGGCCGCATCGAGTACGACGACGTGACGTTCGGCTACGAGAGCGACCCCTACGGCGACCCCGACGACGACACCGCGAACCCGCTCGCCGACGAGGACGTGATTCTCGACGGCGTGAGCTTCGACGCCGACCCCGGCGAGACCACCGCGCTCGTCGGACCGACCGGCGCGGGGAAGTCCACGATTCTGAAACTCCTGATGCGGCTGTACGACGTTGACGACGGCGAAATCCGCGTGGACGGCCACGACATCCGGGACGTGACGCTCGAAAGCCTCCGCGGCGCTATCGGCTACGTCGGGCAGGACACGTTCCTGTTCGACGGCACCATCGCGGAGAACATCAAGTACGGCGAGTTCGACGCCGACCGCGAGGACGTGGTGGAAGCCGCGAAGGCCGCGGAAGCCCACCAGTTCATCACGGAGATGCCGAACGGCTACGACACCCGCGTCGGCGAACGCGGCGTGAAACTCTCGGGCGGCCAGCGCCAGCGCGTCAGCATCGCCCGCACCGTCCTCCAGGACCCCCAGATACTGATTCTGGACGAAGCCACGTCCGCCGTGGACACCGAGACGGAGTTCCTCATCCAGCGCAGCCTCGACCGGCTGAGTGAGGACCGCACGACGTTCAGCATCGCGCACCGCCTCTCCACCGTGAAGAACGCCGACCAGATTCTCGTCGTGGAGGCGGGCGAGGTCGCGGAGCGCGGCACGCACGACGAACTCCTCGCGAAGGACGGCGTGTACGCGGCGCTCTGGAACGCACAGACGGGCGACCGCGACCGCCTGAAGCAGGAACTCGACATCGAGACCTAATCACCCACCGCTAAGAGGGCGGAGGCCCGGTATCGAGTATGGAACTCGGCGTGCTCGGCCTCGGACGGATGGGGCGAATCGTGGTAGACCGGTGTCTGGACGCGGGCATCGACGTGGTCGCGTTCGACATCGACGAGGACGCGGTCGAATCGGCGGCGGACGCCGGCGCGACGCCCGCACACTCGATAGACGAACTCGCGGAGACGCTGGGGGAGGAGAAACGCATCTGGCTGATGGTGCCCGCGGCCGACCCCGTTGACGCCGCGCTCGACGACCTCGAACCCCACCTCGATTCTGAGGATATCGTCGTGGACGGCGGGAACTCCTACTTCCAGGACTCCATCCGGCGCGCGGAGTTCTGCCCCGCCGCCTACCTCGACTGCGGGACCTCGGGCGGTCCCGCGGGCGCGGAACTCGGCTTCAGCCTGATGGTTGGCGGCCCCGAGTGGGCGTACGACGAACTCGCGCCCGTCTTCGACGCCGTCGCCACGGGCCCCAGCGGCCACGACCGAATGGGCGAAACCGGGAGCGGCCACTACGTCAAAATGGTGCACAACGGCGTCGAGTACGCGCTCATGCAGGCCTACGGCGAAGGGTTCGAACTCCTCGCGAACGGCCGATACGACCTCGACCTCGAAGCGGTCTCCCGCACCTGGAACAACGGCGCGGTCATTCGCTCGTGGCTGCTCGAACTCTGCGAGGAGGCCTTCCGCGAGGAGGGTAACGACCTCGGCGACGTGGCGGACCACGTCGAAGGCGGCTCTACCGGCACGTGGACCGTGCAGGAAGCCCTCCAGCAGGAAGTCCCCGTCCCCCTCATCTATCAGGCGCTCGCCGAACGCTTCGACTCCCGGAGCGACGGCCGGTTCGCCCGCCGACTCGCCAACCGATTGCGGTACGGATTCGGGCGGCACGACGTAGTTCGAGACGAGTGAAACGAGCGAGAACTACGGAATGAGCGAGTGTTAGCGCGCGACGAGTGTTTTTCCGCGGGGTTCGTACTCCATCTCGGTTTTGACCTCGTCAGCGGTGTCGCGGCCGCGGATGGTTTCGATTAGTTGGAATGCGAGGTCGAGGCCGGAGGTGACGCCGCCGGCGGTGAGGACGTCGCCGCAGTCGACGACGCGGGCGTCGGCGATGCGTGCGCCGGTCGCTTGGAGGTCGTCGGTGGCGGTGTGGTGGGTGGTCGCGGGGCGGTCGTTGAGGAGGCCGGCTTCGGCGAGGAGCATGCCGCCGGTGCAGACGCCGGCGACGGTCGCGCCGTTCTCGTGGGCGTCGGCGAGATATTGGGGGATGGTGCCGTCTTCGTATTCGGTCCACGCGCCCGGCTGGTCGCGGTCGTTCCAGCCGCCGCCGCCGGGCGCGAGGACGAGGTCCGAGCGGTCGTGGTCGGTGTCGGTTTCGACGCGGAGGCCGTGGCTGGCTTCGACCACGGACGCGCCGTGCGGGCTGACGATGCGGGCGTCGAGGCCGGCGTTCACGAACACTTCGTAGGGCGCGATAGCGTCGAGTTCGTCGAAGCCGTCGTAGACGAGAACGGACACCGTCTGGATGCTGTCTCGGTCCATACGCGGGGTTCGGTCGCCGGCACGAAAAGCGTTCACGCGACCCGCAGACTTATCGGCCGGCTCGGCCTCCGTCGGGACGTGAACCTCCCCGGTAGTCGTCGCGCCACGTCCTTCCCGAGCGTCCGCCGTCCGGTCGCTATTTTCTTCCTCTCGGTGTTCGTGCTGTTGGCGGCGTTCGTCGCGGGAATCGGCGCGCTCCATTACGAATTCTTTCTCACCGGGACTGGCGTGGACGCGATGCGGAACGTCGTCGAAGTGTACGAGTACGCGGCGCTCCCCGCGGCCGACCGGGCGACCGTGGACGCCGCCATCGCCGGCGAGCGCTTCGTCTACACGTCGGTCGAGCCCGTCCCGGGATACGGCGGCGTCGGACTCAGCGAACAGATCGGCGTCGTGAAAGACGACACGACGTACGTCTTCGAGCGCCGGCTGTTCTTCGACGCGACCGCTCCCGTCGGCCTGCTCTCGATAGGACTCGGCGTCGCCGGACTCGCGCTGTTCGCGTCCGCGCTCCGGCTGGATATGACCGCACGGCACTGAAAGTCGAAGCGCTCATTTCGATTTGAAGCTAGGCTCGGGTAGTGTCAGAGCCCCGCGTCGAGAATAGTATCACGGAAGGCGACCTGATTCGGCCGATGCTCGCGCTCGCCTGGCCGATGGTCGTCATTCAGCTCCTCCAGGTGGCGTACAACCTCGCCGACACCTTCTGGCTCGGCAGGCTGTCCTCCAACGCCGTCGCCGCCCTCAGCCTCGCCTTCCCCCTCATCTTCTTCCTCATCAGCGTCGGCGGCGGGTTCACCACCGCCGGCTCCATCCTCGTCGCGCAGTACACGGGCGCGAACAGCGAGGGGTCCGCGGGGAAGGTCGCCGCGCAGACCATGGGGTTCGTCTGCACGCTCGCCACAGTCTTCGGCATCGTCGGGCACTTCATCACTCGGGACATGCTCTCCGTACTCCCCGCGGACTCCGAGACCGCCGCGGTCGTCATCCCGCTCGCCGCGGACTACATGGAAGTGTTCTTCCTCGGGATGCCCGCGCTCTTCGGGTTCTTCGTGTTCTCCAGCCTGATGCGGGGCTACGGGAACACCCGCACGCCGATGCGCGTGATGTTCGTCAGCGTCGCCATCAACGTCGTCCTTGACCCCTTCCTCATCTTCGGCTGGTGGGTGTTCCCCGAGATGGGAATCGTCGGCGCCGCCGTCGCCACCATCTTCGCGCGGTTCGTCGCCGCTATCATGGGCGCGTACGTCCTCTTCTTCACGGACGCCGGCCCGGACGTCGCGCTCGCCGACTTCTATCCCGACTTCGGCCTCGTTTCGAAAATCGTGCGCGTCGGCACGCCGAGCGCCGCCGAACAGTCCACGAGCGCGCTCGCAATGATTTCGCTGACCGCGATGGTCGCGTCCTTCGGCCCGGCGGTCGTCGCCGCGTTCGGCCTCGGGAACCGCCTCGTCAGCCTCGTCTTCCTCCCCGCGATGGGGCTCGGGCGCGCGACGAACACGATGGTCGGCCAGAACCTCGGCGCGAACCAGGCCGAACGCGCCGAACGCGCCGTCTGGCTCGCCGCGAAAGTCGCCGCCGGCGTCCTGTTCTGCATCGCAATCGTCGCCGCGCTCTTCCCGCGCCCCATCGTCTCCGTCTTCATCGAACCCGGCGTGGAGAACGCCGCCGCCACCATCGCGTTCGGCAGCGAGTACGTCCGCATCCGCGCCATCGAGTTCGTGTTCATCGGCGTCCTCCAAGTCGTCCTCGGCGCGTTCCGCGGCGCGGGCAGCACGAAGACAGCGATGGTGATTTCGATGGTGACGCTCTGGCTCGGCCGCGTCGCCACCGTCTACGTCCTCGTCTTCCTCCTCGACATGGGCGCGACCGGCATCTGGCTCGGAATGATGTGCGGGAACGTCCTCGGCGCTATCGTCGGCGTCGCGTGGTTCCTCCGCGGCACCTGGAAGAAGACAGTCATCGACGACGACCCCGACTCGGGCTCCGGCCCAAGCCCCGACACCTCGGACGCCTAGCGCACGTCCGGCGAGAAGTACCGGTCGTAGTGCCGCCGACACCCCGGATTGAAGTCCGCGCCGCAGTCCGGACACGTGTTCTCACACGCAAAATACTCACTCACCGTCAACTCCCCGCCACACACGCCGCACAGCACCGCACGCGCCGACGCGTCCTCCCACACCGCCGCCTCGTGGTCCGCAACCGCCTCGTGGCACTCGTAGCACGGATAATATTCGCCACAACACGCGAATCGAATCGCAATCACGTCCACGTCCGAATCGTAGTGCGCACACCGCGTCTCCACGCCTACATCCACGCCGTACACCTCCCGACCACCAACGACCTCCATACCCAGACTCCACGTCCCACACCCTTCGACCTACCCATTCCAGAAGCGTTAAAGCCGCAACACCGATAGACAGAATAAGGGCTCGTAGCTCAGTGGACAGAGCACTTGGTTCCGGACCAAGATGCCGCGGGTTCAAATCCCGTCGAGCCCGTTCTCACGCTCACTTCGTTCGCGGAGAACGGGGTCGACTCGCAGGACGCGAAGCGTCCTGCTAAGTCACACTCGTTCGCTTCGCTCACTCGCGTGACTCCCGTCGAGCCTATCTCGAAATATCCTGAAGAGGAATCATACGACAGTGTAGAACTTCATCGACTGGGGCGGTATATTTTACAACCCGTCAGCGGTTTGTAGTTGTATGGGTGACAGGGGTTCGTCTGACTCGGAGATTCTGTTAGAAGAGCTACGACGACAGTCAGTTGAACAGAAGGAACAGCACCAAGAGAACATCCAAATACTCGTTGCACTCTCTCTATTTGCGGGGTATATCACGGCGTTCTTCAACAATCTCTTCGACAATTTTGCTCTGAATATTGCAACCACTCTACTCGCGTCGATTGTGTTCCTCTTCCTTCTCTATAAGCTCATACTCAACTCACATGTCGTAAACAGTGAATTGATCACCTCTGATCGAGTTGATAAACTCTTCTCAGCATTCTATTTGGTTTCTGTCGTCGGATTTGGACTTGTAGCTGTATTCATAGTTACTGCCGAACAATTCGACATATCCATACAAAGCATAAGCTCAGAGACAGTGGCTACCATATTCTCGGCTTCTATAATTCCGTTTATGATAGCTCTATTAACGTGGTTAGGATGGAAGAAGAGACAGATTCTCCACAGACAGGAAGATCAATTACGGGAGCGGTTCCCACAAGCTCTTGAAATGCTGGACAACGGAGGTATAGTGAACACTCAAAAGAAACAGGTTCTAATCGAGCGGCTCGAAGCATTGCTTGATAAGGATCGTCAGCGAGAGCCGAATCTGTTCTGGCTTGCTAGTATCTTGATGGTCTCAAATGCCGATACGCTCACCGCTCTCACTGCCGATGCCCGTTTACGTCTGTTAAATATCATCGAGAGGATTGAACGACGGGACAAGTACGGAGAATACAATGAAGAGGATTTACGGAAAATAGAAACAATTCTTGAAAGCGCTGAAGAGAGTAGTTGAATCGGTAAAACCCGCTAGTCACCACGTTTGTACGGCGGTAGTTCGTCTGTGTGTAGGTCGAATACTTCGTGAACGGGTATCCCCTCTGTTCAAGGTGGCTGTAGTGGGTACGGAAGTCGGCCCCTTCGTACCAGTTTGCTCTGACGCAAATGCTGATATAAGCACAGAAACCGGGCGGATGAGTGATTATTCGAACCTCTCGAATCTCCGGATTGAGTAAACTCCACTGGAACAAGTACAATTAAGTTTTCTCGCGGCGTCGGGTTCAGTCGAAGCCGGGGGTCAGGTGACACGAACCCCGCTTCGTTTCTGCGACGCGACTGACGCACTCGGAGAGCGCGCTGGCGGTTCTCGAATTGTGTGATTTTCAGGGTCGCAGGGCGTGCCAGGGTGGCTTTTCGGTGTGCTGTGTCCAGTACTGTTTTCCGTTTGTCTGGAAGGAGTGTACGTATGGCTGATTCGGGGGACGAGAGCGTCGAGAGCGTCGAGGAGTGTCTCGAGAACGCGCTCGATTACGCGGAGAACGACGAGGCCGGATACTGGATCCGCATCGCGTTACAGCGACTGGTGGTCGACCGCAGCGACGAATAGCCGCACTCGCACTCCAGCGTCGTGGCGCGCGGTGTGAGACTCCGCATCGTGGGACGTTCGGTGCTAGTTCTCGATGAGTCGGTCGAGGAGCGCGTTCGCGCGGTCGAACTCGTCGTCCGTCACCTCGTGGCCGACGCCGTCGTATATCTCGGTGGTCACGTCCGCATTGAGCGACTCGAACACGGCGGCTGTGTCCTGAACGCGCGCGGCGGGGACGCGGTCGTCGTCCGCGCCGACGCCGAGAAACACGGGGGTGCCGTCGAGACTCCTCGCGTACTCGCTCGGGTCGATTGTGGGGCCGAGCAGGCCGCCGGCGAGCGCGACGATGCCGCCGTATCGCTGGGGGTGTCGCGCGGCGTACTCGCAGACGACGCACGCGCCTTGACTGAACCCGAACAGGAGCACGCGCTCGGGCGGCAGGCCGGAATCGCGGGCACGCTCGAGCGCGGCATCCACTTGGTCGAGCGCGCCGGAGAGGTGTGGTTCGTTTCGCTCCCGCGGCTGGTCGAACGCGTACGGATACCAGCGACTCCGCTCCGCGTCGGGCGCGAAGAACGTCACGCCGTGCCGATAGAGCGGTTTCGCGAGGTTCGTCACGCCCTGCGCGGTCGCGCCGCGCCCGTGAAGCAGGACGACGCCCGCGTCCGCCGCGCCGCGCGGTGCGCCCGACACGACTATCGGCTGGTCCGCGTGCGGCCGGGTCACGTCTCCAGGTCGGGGAGCTGCGATTCGATGAGGTCGCGGTCGTCCGCGAAGAACTCCGGCAGCACGAACGACCCGCCGAGGTCCGAGCGGGGTTCGTCGAGCGTGTACCCCGGCGTCTCGGTCGCGAGCTCCCAGAGGATGCCGCCGGGGTCGCGGACGTACAGCGACTCGAAGTACCGGCGGTCGCGGATGCGTGAGACGCGGAGGTCGCGCTCCCTGAGGAGGTCGTGGTAGTCCATCAGGTCGTCGCGGCCGGGGACGCGGAGCGCGACGTGCTGGATGGACCCGACGCCCTCCCGACCGTACCCGGCCTTCCGGTTCAGCACGTCCACGACGGTCGCGCGGTCGCCGGGCGCGCGGTATCGCACGCGGTCGCCGTCCTCCGCGTCGAGCGCGAAGCCGAACGTTTCGAGCGTGCTCGCGGTCGCGTACGGGTCCGCGGGCAGCGTCGTGACGCCGTGGAACCCCCGAATCGCGTGCTCGTCGGGGACCGTCGCGGCCCACGGTTCCACGGGCGACTCCGCCGCGACGAGCTCGAGCGTCGTCCCCGCCGGGTCCGCGAACCGGAGCGCCGTCTCGTCCAGTCGCTCCCGCGTCTCGTGGCTGATGTCGTGGTCGTCGAGCCGGTCGCGCCAGAAATCGAGATTCCCCTGCGGCACGGCGAACATCGCCGCCGGAACGCTCGGTTTCCCGGGACGCGCGGGCACCTCGTTCGGGTACGGGAAACACGTGTACACCGTGCCCGGCTCCCCCGCCTCGTTCCCGTAGAACAGGTGGCGGGTGAGCATGTCCTTCTGGTTCACCGTGTGCTTCACGAGCCGGAGGCCCAGCACGCCCGTGTAGAAGTCGACGCTGTCCTGTGCGTCGGCGACGAGCGACGTGACGTGATGGAGTCCCGGACTGTCGGCGGGCATTACTCGCGGATTCGCGTTCGAGCCAATTAGGCTGTCGGGCCGGGGCGGATTCGGCCCACAGGCTTTTGACACGAATTCCTCTACGTTCGATGATGGCTCCCTCGTTCCGACGCGTCACGTCCGCTGGCCTCGTCAGCGCGCTCGGCGTCGGCCTCCTCTGGTTCCCGCTGCTCGACATCTTCGACGACTGGGCGAACCCGCCGTCCAAGCCGCTGTGGTCCACGCTGTTCGAGAACTCGCCCGGCCTCGTCCTCGCGCTCACGCTCGCTATCGGCGGCGTCTGGCTGTACACGCGAGAGTGGGAGGACACGTACGTCGTGAACGCCGCGGCGTGGTCGCTCGGCGTCATCGTCGCGTTCGCCGTGCTCTGCGCGTGGGTGCTCGGCATCCAGCAGTTCGTCCAGAACGACCTCAAACCCTACTTCATCGCGCTCGACGCCGTCGTGTTCGGCGGCGTCGTCGCGCTCGGCATCGGCATCTACGACTCCCGCCGCCGCCGCAACGACTCCCGGCTCTCGCTCGAACGCGACCGGCTGTCCGCGCTCTACGAGAACGCCGACGACGCAATCGCCACCGTCCGGTTCGACGACGGCCCCGTCGTCGAGTCCGCGAACGACGCCTTCCGCACGCAGTACGACGACGTAGCGGCCGTTCTCGACGCCGCACCCGGCGTGAACGGCACGTACGACTCGATCGCCGACCCGCTCGCCGACGGTGACACCGTCGAGTTCGAGTGGAACGGCCCCGCCGGCGACCACACGTATCTCGTCAACGCCACGCCCATCACCACCGAGGACGCCGTTCGCGCGCACGTCCGCATCTCGGACATCACCGAGCAGAAACAGCTCGCCCGGGAGTCCGCCGCCCGCGAACGCCTCGAACATCTCCACCGGGTCGCCTCCGACCTCTCCGCCGCCGACACCGAGACAGAGGCGTACGACCGCACGCTCAACGCACTCCGCACCGCCGTCGGGTTCGACCGCGGCTGCGTCGTCGTCGACGGCGACGTGGTCGCCGCCCGCGGCACCCGTGACGCGCTCGACTGGCCGAGCATCGACCGCACCCAACCCGGCGCGGTCCCGACCGACGGCGGCGCGACCACCCGCGAGGTCGACGGCGCGACCGTGCTCACCGTCCCCGTCGGCACGGACGCCGTCCTCCAGGCGAGCGCGGGCGACGACTTCGAGCACTCCCAAGTGACTGCCGCGGAACTCCTCGGCACCCACCTCCGCGAGACGCGGAAACGCCTCGACCGCGAAGCCCGGTTGCGCGACCAGCACGAACGCCTCGAACTGCTCGCGCGCACGTTCCGCCACGACCTCCTGAACGACGTGAACGTCATCAACGCCCGCGCCACCGTCCTCGAAGAGCACGTGGACGCGGACGCACAGGAGTACCTCGACACGCTGACCGAGCGCACGGACGACATGGAAGAACGCATCGAGACGATGCGCTCGCTGATGAAAGCCGTAGAGGGCGAACACCGCGACCTCGAACCCGTCGCGCTCGCCCCCGTGGTGAAGGACGCGGTGGACGACGCCCGCGACACCTACCCGAGCGCGGCGTTCGAACTCGACACGCCGCTCCCCGCGGTGGACGTGCTCGGCGACGACCTCCTTCCGGACGTGTTCCAGAACCTCCTCTCGAACGCCGTCGAACACAACGACACCGCCACTCCGCGGATTCGCGTGTCCGGCGAGCGCGACGGCGACACGGTCGTCGTCACCGTCGCCGACAACGGCCCCGGCGTCCCGCCAGAACGCAGGGACGACGTGTTCGACCTCGGCGAAAAGGGCGTCGACAGCGGGGGAACGGGCGTCGGACTGAACCTCTGTCACCGCATCGTCGAGACGTACGACGGCGCGCTCACCGTCGAGGGCGCCGACGACCTCGGCGGCGCCGCGTTCCACGTCCGCCTCCCCGTCGACGAGTAACGAAGGCGTAAGCTACAAGCGGTTGACGGCTTCCCGTGTACGTGTATGCATCGACGTACTGTCGCCCTCGTCCTCCTCGCGGGCCTGGTCGCGCTCAGCGGCTGCGCCGGCCTCACCGACTCGTCACCCACCGACACCACGTCGAACGTGGACGCCGACGCCGACGCGGTCCAGGCTGACACGCTCGACGCGATGACGACCGTCACGAGCTACGAGTTCTCCGCTGACCTCCAGCAGGACCTCGGGAACGTCCAGACCGACATCGACCTCACCGGCGTCGTCAACACGACCGCAGAGCGCATGTACCAGAAGAGCGACGCCACCGCCACCCGCGGCGACCAGTCGACCTCCGCGACAACCAAATCATACATCGCCAACGACACCGCGTACATCCACTCGCAGGGCGTCTGGCAAACCCGGCCCGCGCCCGAGCGAACGTGGACCAACACGCCGGTCGACCGCCAAGTCCAGTTCCTCACCGGCGCTGAGGTCACCGTACTGAACAAGACCACCGTCGACGGCGTCGAGACGTACGCGCTCTCCGTCCAGCCCGACCCCGAGCGCGTCGCGGGCTACATCGAGAACCAGAGCTCCGTCGGCGGTGACGCCACCGTCGACTCGGTTTCTGTCACGCAGTACGTCGCCGTCGACACCCACCGCATCCGGAAGGCGACGCTCGACATGAGCGCGACGATTCAGGGGCAGACCATCGACCAGACGCTCACCATCACGTTCAGCGAGTACGGCACCGAGACGGACATCACCGTCCCGGACGAAGCGACGAACTAGAGCCGCTCGCCCTGATAACTCCCGTCGTACATTTCTTCGTGCTCCGCGTCCGCGAGCACCAGCTGGGCGATGCGCGCCCCCGCCTCCAGTTCGACCGCGTGATGCACCTGGAGCAAGCCCTCGCCGCGCCCCTCGTAGCCCGCGTCCCACACCGCCGTGTTGAGCATGCAGGAGTTCCGGAGGAGGCTCGACCGCGGGTAGACGAACCCGACGTGCTCCTCGGGGATGCGAACGGTCTCCGCGTACTCCACGACGTACCCGCCCGGTTCCAATCGGTAGGTGTCGTCGTCCGCGTCGACCGCCCGCCGGTCGCCCACCTCTTTCCCATCGGTTCCGATTCGCCCGGGGATCGTCTGCTCGTACACGCCCGCGAGCGTCAGGTCGACGCCGTTCGGCTGCACCTGCTCGTCGTCCACGCCGCCCAGCGCCGCCGCGACGTACGCGCCACTCTCGAACATACCGCGTACTCCGCCACGACCCGGTTAGGCGTGTCGAATCGACACGCACTCCCGTCCGCCCGCCGTCCGTCGACGCGATGCGCGAATGCGTCCGCCGGCGCGCCCCCGGCTTTCTCGTCCTCGTCGCCGTCGCCGCCCTCGCCGTCGCCGTATCGCGGGCGGTCGGCGTCGGCAGTCCGCTCCTCCTCGCGGTCGCGTTCGGCGCGGTCGCCGCGAACGCCTTCCCGACACCCGACGCGCTCGCCCCCGGTCTCGCGCTCCACGGCCGCCTCCTCGAAGCCGGTATCGTCGCGCTCGGCGCGACCCTCGGCCTCGGCGCGCTCGCCGCGGTCGGCCCGCTCGTCCTCTTGCTCGTCGCCGCCGTCGTCGCCGCGTCCGTCCTCGTCACCGAACTCGGCGCGCGCGTCGCCGGGCTCTCCCGCGAATCCGGGTCGCTGCTCGCCGCCGGCGCGAGCGTCTGCGGAGTCTCCGCCGTCGCCGCCGTCGCCGGAAGCATCGACGCCGCCGAGGAGCGCGTCGCGTACGCCGCCGCCACCGTCCTCCTCTTCGACGCCATCACACTCGCCGTCTTCCCCGCGCTCGGCCACCTGCTCGCGCTCACGCCCCGCGAGTTCGGCGTCTGGGCCGGCCTCGCGATGTTCTCCACCGGCCCCGTCACCGCCGCCGGGTTCGCATACGGCCCTCTCGCGGGCCAGTGGGCGACCGTCACGAAGCTCGTCCGGAACACCGCCATCGGCGTCCTCGCCCTCTTCTACGCCGTCGGACACGCCGACGCTGACCGCCCCCTGCGCGCGCTCACTAGCGGGATTCCCGGGTTCCTCGTCGGCTTTCTCGCACTCGCTGCGCTCGCCGCCACCGGCGTCCTCCCCGCCCCCGTCAGGTCCGGGTTCGACGCGCTCTCCGAGGCGTGCTTCCTCCTCGCGTTCGCCGGCCTCGGCTTCGACCTCCGACTGGACGCCTTCCGCACCGCCGGCCTGCGGCCCGTCGCTGTCGTCGCCACAACCCTCCTCGTCGTCGGCACGCTCTCACTCGCCGCCGTCGTCGCACTCCTCTAAACGCCTGATAACCGCCCTCATACGCACTCCCTCCGTGTGTATAAGGAACATACGCCCGTCCTGAAACACGCGGGATTTATAATCGTAGACAGTGGAGTTTCGGACGCTATGGGACAGACGATTACCGAAAAAATCCTCGACGACCACCTCGTCGAGGGTGAACTCGAGACCGGCGAAGAAGTCGGCCTCGAGATCGACCAGGTCCTCACTCAGGACACGACAGGGACGATGGTCTGGCTCCAGTTCGAGGCGCTCGAACTCGACGAAGTCCAGACGGAACTCGCCGCGCAGTACTGCGACCACCAGACGTACCAGTTCGACTTCAAGAACACGGACGACCACCGCTTCCTCCGCAGCGCAGCCGGCACGTACGGCGCGTACTTCTCCCGGCCCGGGAACGGCATCTGCCACCAGGTCCACAAGGAGAACTTCGCCGCACCCGGCAAGACCCTCCTCGGGTCCGACAGCCACACGCCGACCCCCGGCGGCCTCGGCCAGCTCGCCATCGGCGCAGGCGGCCTCGACATCGCAGTCGCCATGGGCGGCGGCGCGTACTACGTCGAGGTCCCCGAAGTCGTGAACGTCCAGCTCGAAGGCGAACTCCCCGAGTGGGCGACCGCGAAAGACATCGCGCTCGAAATGCTGCGCCGCCTCTCCGTCAAGGGCGGCGTCGGCAAGATCTTCGAGTACACGGGCGAGGGCGCGGAATCCCTCACCATCCCCGAGCGCACCACCATCACGAACCTCGGGACGGAGCTCGGCGCGACCTCCAGCATCTTCGGCACGGACGAGAAGACGAAGGACTGGCTCTCCCGGATCGGCCGGGAGGACGAGTACGTCGAACTCTCCCCGGACGAGGACGCGGAGTACGCCGACACGGTCACCATCGACCTCTCCGACCTCGAACCGCTCATCGCGGAACCGTCCATGCCCGACAACGTCGTGCCCGTTCGCGAAGTCGAGGGCGTCGACGTCGAACAGGTCATGGTCGGCTCCTGCACCAACGGCGCGTACGAGGACATCCTCCCCGCCGCGAAGATGGTGGAGGGCCGCGAGGTCGCGAAGCACACCGAGATGATCGTCGCACCCGGTTCCAAGCAGGCGAGCGAGATGCTCGCCCGCGAAGGCTGGACCGCCGAGATGATGGCGGCCGGCGTCAACTTCAGCGAAGCGACGTGTGGCGCGTGTATCGGTATCGGTCACGTGCCCGCCTCCGACTCCGTCAGCCTCCGGACGTTCAACCGGAACTTCGAGGGTCGCTCCGGCATCGAGGACGACTCCGTCTACCTCTGCAGCCCCGAGGTCGCCGCGGCCGCGGCCATCACGGGCGAAATCGTCGACCCCCGCGACCTCGCCGACGAACTCGGCGACCTCGAAGCCCCCGGCCTCGAGATGGGTTCGACGTACAGCCCCGGCATGGGCCAGGACGACCCCGACATCATCAGCCCCGACGAGGCCGTCGACGACGACCTCATCAAGGGCCCGAACATCGGCGACGTCCCGCTCAAGGACCCGCTCGACGCCCACCTCGAAGGTGAAGCCCTCCTCAAGATGGAGGACAACATCACCACGGACCACATCATCCCGGCGACGTCCGACATCCTGAAGTTCCGCTCGAACGTCCCGAAACTCTCCGAGTTCACGCTCTCGCGCGTCGACGACACGTTCGCCGAGCGCGCGAAGCAGTCCGACGGCGGCTTCCTCGTCGCCGGCGAGAACTACGGTCAGGGGAGCTCGCGCGAACACGCGGCGCTCTGCCCGATGTACCTCGGTATCGAGGGCGTGCTCGCGCAGTCCTTCGCCCGCATCCACAAGGCGAACCTGTTCAACTTCGGCCTCCTCCCGCTCACCATTGACGAGGACGCCTACGCGAAGATCGAACAGGGCGACGACATCGAAATCGTCGACGACGTCGAAGAAGCCGTCCGGTCCGGCCAGGAGGAGTTCACGGTCCGCGTGAACGACGACTGGGAGGCGACCGGCAACCTCGACGCGTCCGAGCGCGAACGCCGTATTCTCGCCGCCGGTGGGAAGCTCTCCCTCACGAAGCAGCAGTACGGCGACGACAGCGGCACGGCGTCCCCCGCGGACGACTAACGCCACACCTTCTCTCTATCTTTCACGTCGCGTAGCGACAGCGCCACCTATACGTGCGCGCTCGCCCTCCATTCCTGTATGGAGTTCCTGCTCGCGGACTCGATAATTCCACACGCTCGCGCCGTCTACGTCGTCTTCGCTCTCTGGCTGCTGTCAGTCGTCTGGGTGAACGTCGATTCGGACGAGCACGCGCCCGAGTCCGGACTGCGGTGGACGCTCGCCACCGTCGTCGGCGGCGTGTTCGTCGCCGCGCTCTACGCGTACGTCGCCCGCGAGTAGGGCCGCAGGCCATTTACCCGCGCCACACCAACGATTCTGGTATGGCATCGGGGGACCCGTTCCAGCACGCGGGCATTCGACAAGCCGACCAGGGCGACCTGCTGGACGTGTTCCGCATCGAGAAACAGGCGTTCGAGCAGCCGTGGCCGTTCTCGGCGTTCGAACGCTACCTCGGCGAACCCGGGTTTCTGGTGGCGGAACGCCCCGAGGCCGCGGCGCTCGCGGGGTTCGTCGTCGCGGACACCATCCCGAACCACGGCCGGCCGCTCGGCCACATCAAGGACCTCGCCGTCCACGCCGACGACCGCGGCGATGGACTCGGCGGCGCGCTCGTCGACCGCGGCCTCGCCGTGCTCCGCGCGCAGGGCGCGCGCTCGGCGAAACTCGAAGTCCGTCGGTCGAACGACCCCGCAATCTCCCTCTACCGCGAACGCGGCTTCGAGTACTACCGGACGCTTGACCGGTACTACGCCGACGGCGAGGACGCGTTCGTGATGGTCGCGCGACTCGCGAACCACGAGTAGTTAGTGTCTCGCGCTCCCAGTCTTCTCCATGAGTGGCTACGAGTGTCCCGTCTGTGGCGTGCCGCAGGCAGAAGCCGACCATCTCGCGAACCACGTCGCGTTCGCGGCGATGCTGGACGAGGCCGACCACGAGGCGTGGCTGGACGAGCACGCGCCCGACTGGAACGAGATGAGTCAGTCCGAACTCGGTGCGGTCGTCGTCGAGTACGCGCCCGAGTCCGACGTGGAGTTCGAGGAGGGCGAGCACGCGCACGCGGAACAGCACTTCGCGCAAGAGGGTGGGTACGGCCGCGACGACCTCGGCGGCGACGAGCAGGCAATCGTTGAGGAGGCGATGGAACTCACCCAGGAGATGCGAGAGGGGGACGAAGAGTGATGGAGACGCACGGCATTCTCGCGCCCGAGACGGACGGCGAGGTTCGCGCGGCGTACGAGGACGTGGGGCCGGCCGCGCAGAACGTCACCCGCGAGGTCGCGAAGGCGATGGAGTTCAGCAAGGAGGAGTACGGCGAGCGCGTCACCGGCGAGGTCGTGGAGACCGCGCGGGACGCGCTGTTCGCGAACCTCCTCCGAGTCCACTCCGGCACCCGCGACGAGTTCGAGGAATGGCTCGACGGAACCGACTACGAGGTCGCGGAGAACGGAAGCGACGATGTCGACCACGTCGCCTGGCACGTCGTCGAATTCGAGGACACGGTCGTGACGGCGTCATACCAGAACGAACCGGCGGCCGCGCGCGGCACCCTCCGCCGCATCGTCCACGGGAAGTACTACCGGGACGCGCTCCGGACGGACGACTGACACTCGCTGTACTCCGCGTCCGGCGCGTCGCACTCGCCCGAACACGGATGGTCGATGAACGACTTGAGCGCCGCGGCGACCTCGCCCGAGAGCGCGTGCCCGAACGCCGTCACGTCCGCGTCCTCGTCGTCCACGAGGTTCTCCGCGAGACAGCGCTTCCAGAGGAGGTCGCGCGCCACCGCCTCGCCCTCCTCGGTGAGGGTCGCGCCCTCGTATCGCTCGTACGCGACGAGGCCGCGGTCCGCGAGCGTTCCGATTCGCTCCGTGACGCTCGCCGGACTCACGTCCAGTTCCTCCGCGAGCTCCCCGGTCTTCGCGGGGCGGCCAGCGGTCTCGCTCGCGAGGAGGATGGCGCTCACGTACCGTCCCTCGCTCTCCGACACCGCGGGCGTGCTCATACACGCAGGTCGCGGCGCGCGCCGAATAAGTGTGTTCATGGTCTCCGCGGCGAACACTCGCACATGGACGACTGGACGCTCCGCGAGTCGGTCACGGAGTACGAGACGCCGTGGTACACCGGCGGCTACGACCGCCTTGAACAGCCGGACGGCAGCGAGAAGAACTACTACTGGGCGTCCCTCCCGGACGCCGTCGTCGTGGTCGCGCTCGACGACGATGACGTGGTGATGGTTTCCCAATATCGCCCCGTCATCGACGCGCACTGCCTTGAACTCGTCGCCGGCATCGTCGAGGACGAGTCCTACGAGGCCGCCGCGCGCCGCGAACTCCGCGAGGAAACCGGCTACGATGCCGAATCCGTCACCCTCGTTGAGGAGTTCGCGGTCGCGACCGGCGTCCTCCGGCACAACCGCGGCATCGTCGTCGCGGAGGGGCTCAGCGAATCCGCCGAAGGACGCGAACTGGACAACAACGAGTTCCTCACCGTCGAACGCGTCCCGCAAGCCGACGCGCTCGCCCGCGCTCGCGCCGAACAGCCCGCGAACGACGCGACGCTCGAAGGCCTCCTGCTCGCGAGCGCGGACAACTACCTGCCCTGACCGCGACGCTTAACCGACTCACCACCCACTCGATGCGTATGGACGGCGAAATCGAGCCCGACGAACTCGAAGAACGGCTCGGCGACGACATCAGGGTCGTGGACATCCGAAACAGCCTCGCGTTCGACCACGGCCACATCCCCGGCAGCGAGAACATCCCGTTCAACGAACTCCCGCAGCGCGTCGACGCGCTCGACGGCGCACGCCACGTCGTCACCGTCTGCCCGCACGGCAAATCGAGCGTGCAGGCCGCATCGCTCATCAAGTCCTACGAGGGAATCAGCGAGGACACGCCCGTCGAGAGCCTCGCCGGCGGCCTCGACGCCTGGAACGGTCCGCTCGACTCCAACACGGCAGACCGCGAGGCCGACGAAGGCCCGCAGAGTCCGTTCTAACCCCGTACCGTCGTTCGACGCGAGGTCGTCCTCCATACGAGCCTGCAGATAACGAAACGAGCGCGTACCCGGCCTCTACTAAGACACGCGGCGACTTTCCGCGAGCGAATGGCTCGAAGAGCCTGAGTGAAGCGGTTCTCCGAGCGCGGAGCGCTCGGGCCAAGGAGCGACTACGCGCCGAAGGCGCACAGGAGCGACGCAGCGCTTTTGCCCGAGATTTTGCCGAGTGCGCCCGAAGGGCGCACGCAGCGCAAAAGGTCGTTAGGCGACGTTGAATCCCTTGTCGCGGAGGAAGTCCTCGACGCGACCGGAGTGATTGCCCTGGAGTTCGATTTCACCGTCTTCGACGGTGCCTCCGCATGCGAACTTGGACTTGAGGTCCGACGAGAGGCTGTCGAGGTCGACGTCTTTCGGGTCGAGTCCTTGAATAACGGTGACTTCTTTTCCGTAGCGGCGCTCGTCGATGCGGATTGACACCTGTTGGGACTCTTTAGCGACGTCCTCACAGACGCATAGTTCCTGGGGCAATCCACACGTCGAGCAGACTTCCGACATTACGGTTTGAAGTAGGAAATCGTCCTATTAAACAGTGTCGCCGGACGCGTCTCTCGGCCGGTTTCCGAAACGAGGGCCGCGGCGAGCGCGGTCGCGCGGTCGGCGTCCGCCGCTGTGACACTCCCGCCGTAGGTAGCGCGTTCGCGGAGCGTGGCGAGTTCGCGGGCGCGGCGGTCGGCGTGCACGGCGTCCAAGTACTCGGTCACCGTCTCGCCGCGCTTCCGCGGGCGGTTCGTGCGCTCGACGAGGTAGAGCGTGCGCTCGAACGCGCCGACGACGCGCTCCTCGGGGCTGCCGCGCGGACTGGTGCGCATCCAGACGAACCGGTACGCGCGCGCGGCGGCGCCGGAGCGATGGGCGGCGGCGAGCAGTCCGCCGACCAGTATCGTCCAGACGGCCGCGGTTCCGGGCGGTACGTCGGGAAGCACGCCGCCGTTCCCGTCACCGCCGCTCCCGCCCTGTGCGCCCGCGGGGTCGGTGACGTTCACGCCGCCCGGGTCGGCGACGGTTCGGATGCCGCGCGTGGGGTCGAGGCCGGGCCCGACCTGCGTCGAGCCGTTCGTTGTCGTCGTGTTCTCGGTCCGCGTCGTGGTCGTGGCTGTCGTGGTGTACGTGCCGTCCTCGCTCCCGTCGGTGTCGACGCCCTCGACGCCGTCGTCGCGGGCCTCGGCGACGGTTTCGCTCTCCACGCTCTCGCGGGGGTTTCCGGGCGTCGGGTCGAAGCGCACCCAGCCGGTGTCCGGGAAGTAGACTTCGACCCAGGCGTGCGAGTCGACGCCGCGCACGACCCAGGTGTCCTCGCTCACGCGCTGTCCGGGCGTGTACCCGACGACGTACCGCGCGGGAACGCCCTGCGTGCGCAACATCATGGCCATCGCGGACGCGTAGTAGACGCAGTAGCCGGCTTCCTGTTCGAGGATGAACTGATTCACGAGGTTGCCGTCCGGCGTCGGCACGGACAGCGAGTACTCCTTGTTCGCCTCCAGCCAGGACTCGACCGCTCGCGCCGTCGCGTACGGCGTCTCCGCGCCCGCGGTGATGTTCGCGGTGAGCGACCGCACCGCGTCGCTCGTGCTCTCAGGCACCTGGAGGTAGCGGTCGCGCACGTCGCTCGGGTAGTCCGTCCCCGCCCGCCGGAGTTCCGCGGTGGTCGCGTTCAGGACCGCGCTCTCGACCGTGTAGGAGTCGCCGTTGTCGAGCGCGCCGTCCGGCCGCGGGTTCCCGAACGCGCTCACCGTGTGGTCCGCGCCCGACACCCGAATCGGCGTGGCGGCGGCGGGCATCACGCCGAGCGGCTGGCGCGCCGTCACCTCCTGCGTCACGCGCTCGGTCCGTCCGGGCGGCGCGTCCAGCACGCCGCCCTCGTCGGGCCCGGTTGCGCGCACCCAGCCCTGGCCGGTGAACCGGTCGTAGACGCCCGCCCGCCAGTACTCGGACTGCTCCGACTCGACGACGAACTGGACTTTCGGGGAGAGCGTGATACTCCCGCCGACGCCGACGCGGTCCCCGGCGACGGCGAGCGACCCCTCGGGCGCGGTCGCCGACTGCGGGACGAGCGGATTGCCCGTGCTCGGCACGGCGCTCACCGTCGCGGACGCGAGCACCGCGACCGCGAGCACCGCGGCGACGACCTCGACCTGCCGGCGGCGGCCGTGGTGGACGTCGAGCGTGCCGAACCCGAGCGCGCCGAACGCGCCGAGCACGCCGACCATCGTGCCGACCGCGCCGCTGTCGCCGGTGAGCACGAAGAACCCGAGCGTCAGCCCACCAACGGCGGCGCTCGCGGCGTAGTTCTCGCGGAGCGCGAAGTACCACGTCAGAAAGACGGGCCCGGGTGTGACGGCGAGCGCCCACGCGCCCGCCTCTGCCATCCGCAACACGGAGAAGCCGGTGAGGAGCGCGATGGTGTCGGAGAGCACGCGCTCCCCGGAGAGCGCGGCGGCGTACACGTCCGGCATCACGACGACGTAGACCGCGAGTCCGCCCGCGAGCAGGACGGTGGCGAGCGCGGCGGCGAGGCGCTCGGGGAGCGCGCGGAAGAACACCGCGAGCGCGAGCGAGGCGACGACGAGCGGCCCGAACACGGAGACGCCGCCGACAACGTCCACGACGTGGTAGAGCACGGAGAGGAAGGACGCCGTCACCATCGCGACGGACGCGAGCGCGGCGAACCGCCACGGCCGCACCGGGAACCGGTCGCTCATGCGTCCGCCCTCCGCGCGCCGACCACGTCCCGGTACCGGCGCGCGCGGTCCCCGGCGCTGATTTCCACGCGCTCCGCGACCGACCGAACCACGATGTCCGCGTCGTCGCCGGCACCGCCCGGGAGACGGCCGTCGTCCAGCAGCGCGAGGTGCGCGAAGACGACGCGCCGGTGCGCGTCACCCGTCGCGGGCGACACTGACCCCGTGGCCGTGGTGACGCCGACGGAGATACCGGCGTCGAGGAGGTGCGCGACGACGCTCGCCGCGGCCTCCGCGACCGCGTCCGCGCGCCCGCCGCCCGCGTCCGCCGCGACCACCACGCGGTTCGTCGCACCCTCGCCCGCGAACGTCGTCACGACGAGGTCGCCCGGGCGTTTCGCGCTCGCCCGCCAGTTCACGTCCCGCAGCGGGTCGCCGCGCTGGTACTCCCGCAATCCCTCGAACTGTCCGCGTTCGTCCGTCACGCCGATGTAGCCCGTGAGGAGGCCGGCGGTGTCCGTGAGGTCGTGGACGCGCGGGAACACCGTCACGCGGTCGACCTGCGCGTACCGGAACGTCCGCGACCAGAGCCCGAACGGGTCCGTCGCAACCAGTTCGGTCGGACCGATGCCGTGCTCGCCCCGTTCCGCGAGTTCGATCTCGAACGAATTCTCGCGGCCGTCCGCCACGGTCTCCAGACGACCGTTCCCGACGAGGCCGTCCGCGAGCGACTCCCGGACGCTCACTGGGTACTCGTGGCGGGCGTCCACCGCGATGTCGACCGTCCGCGTTTCCCCCTGATGGGCGTGCTCGGGCACGGTGCGCGTCACCGTCGGACGGTCGTAGCGCGCGACGTACACCCCAGTCAGCACGACGGCCGCGGCCGCGGGCATCACGACGACGTTCAGGCTTCGCCCGCCGAACAGCCAGCCGAGCGCGAACCCCGAGAGCGCGACCGCGGCGACCGCCCACCCCCGACGCGTCGGGCGAGCGCTCATGCCTCCGGGTCCACGCGCGACAGCGCCTGCTCGACGATTCGCTCCCCCGCCTCGCCGCCGACCGCGCCGCCCGGGTCCGCGCGGATGCGGTGCGCGAGCACGGACGGCGCTTCCGCCTTCACGTCGTCCGGCGTCACGTACTCCCGACCGTCCAGAGTCGCGCGGCCCTGCGCCGCCCGGACGAGCGCGATGGAACCACGGGGACTGACGCCGAGGCTCGCGTGCTCGCGCGTGTAGCCCGAGAGACGCGTCACGTACTGCCGCACCGGCTCCGCCACCGTCACCGACGCCGCGGTCGCGCGCGCCCGCCGCAGGTCCGCGACGGACGCCACCGCGTCCACGGAGTCGATGGGGTGGTCGCCGACCGCGCGCTCGATGACCGCGACCTCCTCGTCCGGACTCGGGTAGCCGAGGTGGAGTTTCTTCGTGAACCGGTCGACCTCCGCCACCGGGAGTTCGTACGTGCGGTCGCGCTCCACCGCGTTCTGCGTCGCGATCACGGTAAACGGGTCCGGGAGCGGGTGCGTCGTTCCGTCCACCGTCACCTGGCCTTCCTCCATCGCCTCCAGCAGCGCCGCCTGCGTCTTCGGCGGCGCGCGGTTGATCTCGTCGCCGAGCACGACGTTTCCGAAGATGGGGCCCGGCTGGAACTCGAACTCGCGGGTCTTCTCGTTGAACACGTGCGACCCGGTCACGTCCGCGGGGAGGAGGTCGGGCGTGAACTGGACGCGGGAGAAGTCGCCGTCGACGGAGCGCGCGACCGTTCGGGCGAGCATCGTCTTCCCGACGCCGGGAACGTCTTCGAGGAGGAGGTGGCCGCCCGCGAGCACGGCGGTGACGATGTGCTCGATGGCGTCCCGGTTCCCGACGATGACGGTTTCGACGTTCTCGACGAGCGACCGCGCGAGGTCGCTGGCGTCCGCGGCTGAAAACGGTGCTGCGTCGGGCGTCGCGTAGGGGGATTCGAGGGAGTCAGTCATGTGAACACGGGCCGCGACTATCGTCCGCACGGACGGGCGCACCGAAGGTATGTTTGTTGGTCCCGCTGACCGTCGCCGCTACGCGTCCGCGAGCAACTCGATGGCCGCCTCGCGGTCCGGGCCGAGCGGCGACCCCGCCACCACGCCGTCCACGTACTCCCGGATTCGGTTGAGTCGCTCCCCGACCTCGGCGGGCGTGCCGGCGACGCAGAACGCGTCCAGCATCCGCTCCGACACCGCGTCGAACGCCGCGTCGAACTCGCCCGCCTCGATGTGCTCGCCGACGCGCTCCGCGCGCTCGTGGCTCACGCTGTGCCGGTCGAGCACGGGCGGGGCCGCGCCCGCGGCGATGAACGCGACCGGCGGCCGCGCCGCCGCCCGCGCCGCCTCGCCGTCCGTCGCGACGCTCACCGACGCGAACGCCACCGCCTCGAACGCGCCCCGCTCGTCGGGCCGCTCCCCGAGCCCCTCGTCGAGTCGATCGCGCGCCCACGCGAAGTCGTCCGGATGGCTCGCGTTCACCAGCGCGCCGTCCGCGTGCTTCGCCGCCATCCGCAGCATGTGCGGCCCCTGCGCCCCCACGTACACCGGAATCCGGCCCGGCTCGAAGTTCAGGCCCGCGTCCCGCGCGACAAACGTCCCGTCGTGCTCCACGCGCTCGCCGTCCCACAACCGCTGCGCGACCTTGAACGACTCCAGCACCCGGCGGAGCGGTCGGTCGCGCTCCACCCCGAGATTCCGCAGGGTCGACGCGTCGCCCGCGCCGATGCCGAACACCGCGCGCCCCCTGCTAAGTTCGTCCAGCGTCGCCGCCCGGGACGCCAGCGCCACCGGATGCGTCTCGTAGGGGTTCGCCACGCCCGGCCCCAGTCGAACCGACTCCGTCGCCTCCGCCGCGAGCGCGAGCGCCTGGAACGGGTCGCGGTTGTTGTAATGCGCGGACGCGAACACCGTGTCGAACCCCGCGTCCTCCGCCCGCGCCGCCAATCCCGCCACCTCGCGTACGGGAATTTCGGGCGTGAGCTCAATTCCCCGCATACGACCACCCCCGGAGCGCCTGCCGCACGAAGTCGCCCGAAACCTCCCGATAGAGCTCCTGGGAGCCGTCGTGGTCGCCGAACTCGAACTCCCGCACCACCACCACGGGCGTCCCGCCGTCGCCCTCTCCGGAGACGAGGTTCGCCGTCGCCGCGAGTTCGTCCACCACGCTCTCCACCGTCACTTCGAGCTCGTGGCCGTCCCGGTCCGCCTCGCCGCGCCAGTCACGGGACGCCGGCATCCCCGCCCAGCCGAGCGTGACGCCGCGCTGGCCGTGCCGGAACGGCCGCCCCGACGTGTCCGTCACCAGCACGGGACAGTCCACCGGTAAGCCCTCACGGATGCGCTTCGCGCTCTTCGAGGGCTGTTTCGGCAGCAGCAGCAGGTCGTCGCCGCCCGTGTTCGACCGGTCGATACCCGCGTTCACGCCCACGTGTCCGAACCGGGTTTCCGTGAGGAGGAACGGCGCATCCATCAGGACATCCGTGGACTCCTCCAAGACCGCCTGCGCGCACCGCGGATCCTTCTCCTCGCCCGTCACCGACTCCAGCCGCGACGCGAGTTCACGCGCCCGCGGCCCCGCCGGATACTCAGAGAGGGACGCTGTCCGCCCCTCCGCCTTCGACACCACCGTGCTCGCCACGCACACCACGTCGTCCTCGCGGAGGCTCACGCGGTCCGCGACGAGCGCCGCGAGGTCGTCGCCCGCCTCGATTTCGGGGAGGCCGGGCACTGCGAACGCTTCCATACCTCCACTGCTCGCCGTCGCGTGAAAGAGACGGCGGTACCGGATGTTCCGGCCTCACCGCCTATGTGGCCGCAGCGTCGAGAACGAGCATGGACGAAGTGCACGTCGTCACGTGCGTGCTCCGGAACCGCGGCCGCGTGCTCCTCCTCCGGCGAAGCGACGCCGTCGGCTCCTACACCGGCCGCTGGGGAATGGTCGCTGGCCACGCCGAAGGCCAACCCGACGAACAGGCCTGGGTCGAAATCGTGGAGGAAACGGGGCTCCGCGACGCTTGCACGCTCGTTCGACACGGCGACCCGTTCACCGTCACCGACGCCGAGCGCGGCACTCGCTGGGTCGTCCACCCGTCGCTCTTCGACTGCGCGACCCGAGATATGACGCCGAACGAGGAAACGACCGACTGGGAATGGGTCAACCCCGTCGAGATACGACGCCGCGACACCGTCCCCGAACTCTGGACGTCCTATCGGCGAGTCGCGCCGACGCTCGACACAGTTCGAAACGACCGCGAACACGGGTCCGCGTGGCTCTCGCTGCGCGCGCTCGAAGTCCTCCGCGACGCCGCCATCGACGGCGACAGCCGAAGCGACATCGCCGCGCTCGCCCGCGACCTCCGGGACGCCCGCGACATGGGCGTCGTCACGAACCGCGTGAACCGCGCGATGGCGACCGCCGACTTCGACGCGTTCGCCGACGCGGTTCAGGCCGTCATCGACGCCGCCGCCGCGGCGGACGAGCAGGCTGCCGCGCGGGCCGCGGATCGACTCACGAACGAAACCGTCGTGACGCTCTCGCGCTCCGGCACCGTCCAGCGTGCGCTCGAAACCGGCGACCCCGACCGCGTCATCGTCGCCGAATCCCGGCCCGAACGCGAGGGAACCACGGTCGCCGAAGCGCTCGCGCCCGCTGTCGACGTGACGCTCACCACGGACGCCGCCGCACCCGGTCTGATCGCGGACGCGGACCGCGTAATCGTCGGTGCGGACGCCGTCCAGCCCGACGGCAGCCTCGTGAACAAGACCGGCACGTACCCGCTCGCGCTCGCCGCCGCCCGCGCCGGCGTCACCGTCGACGCCGTCTGCGCTCGCGACAAGATAGCGACCGACCGCGTCGATCCAACCGAGGAGAGCGATCACGCACTCGTCTACGACGGGGACGCCGACCTCAATGTCGCCGCGCCGCTGTTCGAGACCGTGCCGAACGACCTTGTGGATTCCGTCGTCACCGAGACGGGCGTGCTCGACGCCGCCGACATCGAACGCGCCGCCGCGGAACATCGACGGATCGCGGACTGGGAGTGAAACGCCTATACTCCGGGACGACGAACCCCGAGTGGGCGACAGTGACGAGGTGTTACCCCCACCGAGCCCCTTGTGACGAGGCCTTCTTCCCGAGTCGCCCGTTCCACAACGTTCAATCGGACGCCCGAAGTAGCCGCGAGCATGGACGTCACACACCTCGGCATCCACGACTCCGTCTCCATCGTCTTCCCGCCGGAGCGACTGCTCGACGCGCTCGAATCGGTCGACCCCGACGTGTCCATCGTCAGTGACGACGACCTCGACAGCGTCGACGCGGTCGTGACCTTCCTCCACCGCGACGCCTTCCTCGACAGCGTGCAGTGGGTGCACTCGATTCAGGCCGGCTACGACCGATTCCCGCTCGACGACTTCGAGGACGCCGGCGTCGTCTTCACGAACAGCTCGGGGATCCACGGCGCGTCCGTCGGCGAGTACGCGATCGGCCAGATGCTCGCGCTCGCGCGCCGCCTCCACACGTTCCGGGACGCCCAACACGAGCGTTCGTGGGACCGCCCCGACTGGGACGAGCCGTTCACGGTGTTCGACGAACCACTCACCGTCGTCGGGCTGGGCGCGCTCGGACAGGGTATCGCGCGGCGCGCCGACGGCGTCGGGATGCGCGTCACCGGCGTCCGCCGAACGCCCGTGAAGACGCCGCACACGCGCGAGGTATACGGCCCGCAGGACCTCCACGACGCCATCGAAAACGCGCGGTTCGTCGCGCTCGCGTGTCCCCTCACCGACGAGACCGAAGGCCTGTTCGGGTCGGAGGAGTTCGCGGCGATGCGCGACGACGCCTACCTCGTGAACGTCGCGCGCGGTGAAGTCGTGCAGGAAGGCGCGCTCGTGGACGCGCTCGACGACGGCGAACTCGCGGGCGCGGCGCTCGACGTGTTCGCGGACGAACCCCTCGACCCCGAGTCGCCGCTCTGGGACTACGAGGACGTGCTCGTCAGCCCGCACGCCGCCGCCGCCGAGCGCGACTACTACGAGCACATCGCCGACCTCGTCCGACAGAACGTCCTCCACGCGAACGCGGACGAGGAGTTCGTCAACCGCGTCGCCTAGGGCGTTCGGGCAGCACACCACGCGCACGGGACTCGCCGCCGCTCACCGAATCCGCTCCCGTGCGTCGACTCTCAGAACATACCGACCGCTGGCCGCGCCCTCCTATTTGAACGTTCGTCCGGTGTACGAAGATGCTGCTCTGACAGCGTAACGCCGGCTAAAAGAACTTCTTGAGGTCGTGGCGCTTGTGGTCTTCGAGATGACTGTTGATGGCGTCCTCCAGCGCGCCGATGTTGCCTTTCTTCGCGGTGATGGGGGCGATGGTGTCCGTCCACTGCTTCCAGGGCGGGAGGAGGCCGAAGCGGTCGGCGATGTCGTCGAGTCGCTCGTCCTTGTCGTCGACTTTGTCCATCTTGTTCACGGCGATGACGGTGTCGATACCGAGTTCGCGGAGGAGGCCGTACATTTCGACCGTGTGCGGAATGCTTTCGTCGGTGGTGTGGCGGTCGATGATGTCGACCGCGCTCTTCCCGTCGAGCACGATGACGCCGACGAGGATGTTGTCCGCGTACTCCTCGAGGTAGTGAACGATGTCGGTTTTGATGGACTCCTGGCGCTCCTCGGGGACGCCCTGCATGTACCCGAACCCGGGGAGGTCGGTGATGACGAAGTCGTCGCTCGCCCAGTCGTAGTGGTTCGGCTCCCGGGTGACGCCGGGTTTGCCGCCCGTGCTGAACGTGTGGCCCGTTATCTCGCGCATTATCGTGGACTTCCCGACGTTCGACCGCCCGATGAGGGCGACTTCGTCGGTGCGGTCGGGCCGCGTCTCGAACATACTATTTCTATTTCGTCCCGGCGGGTAAGCCTGCCGTCGTGACACAAGCCGCGCTTTGAGTTATAGCGAGGTTGATACCGAGTGATGGCGTCTCGACGACTGTATGACGAAGAAATTGCTCTCCGTGCTCGGACTCGCGGTGCTCGTCGCGACCGCCGGCTGCCTCGGCGGCGTGCAGGCCGCGTCGTCCGACGACACGACGACGAAGACCATCGACGTCTCCGGGTCGGAAACCATCTACGCCACGCCGGACCAGGTCGTCCTCCACATCGCAGTGGAAGCGACCGGTGACTCCGCGAGCGACGTGCGCGACCAGCTCGACGCTGGTGCTGCGGACTTGACGAGTTCGCTCGAATCACAGGGTGTTGCGAGCGAGGACATCGTCAAGTCGCGCTACGACCTCGCCGTGCGCGACCGCGAGTCCGGCGAGACCTACCGCGGCGTCCACGCGTTCCGCGTGACCTCCGACGACGTGGAGAACGCCGGCTTCCTCGTGGACGTGGCGCTGTCGAACGGCGCGAACCGCGTCGACGGCGTCCAGTTCACGCTCAGCGAGGAAACCCGCGCGGACCTCCACCGCCAGGCGCTCGCCGCGGCTGTCGCCGACGCGCGCGGTGACGCCGACGCGCTCGCCGACGCCGCCAACCTCAGCGTCACGGGCGTGCAGGCCGTCTCCACGTCCGACGTGAACTACGTCTACAGCGGCAGCGTCTCGACCGCGAGCACCGAAATCCGCGAGAGCTCGGTCGCCGTCACTGCCACGGTGTCCGTCACTGTCACCGCCGCCTAACCCCGAAACCATTTCTCCCCGCGCGCCGTCGGTGGCGTCGTGCGACTCATCCAGGTGACGATTCCCGCGGGCAAGCGGGACGCGGTGCTCGGCGCGCTCGACGACGAGGGCGTCGACTACGTCGTCACGGAGGAAGTGAGCGGCCGCGAGTACACCGCCGTCGTCTACTTCCCTCTGCCGACGAACGCCGTCGAACCCGTGCTCGCCACGCTCCGCGAGGTCGGCCTCGGCGAGGACGCCTACACGGTCGTTCTGAGCGCCGAGACAGTGATATCGCGGCACTTCGACCAGCTCCAAGCCGAGTACGAGGAGGAGGGAAGCGAGGACCGCATCGCGCGCGAGGAACTGAAGGCGAAGGCGGGCGACCTCGCGTCCGCGGTTCCGACGTACGCCATCATGACCGTCGTGAGCGCCGTCATCGCCACTGCCGGCCTCCTCCTCGACTCCCCCGCGACCGTCGTCGGGTCGATGGTCATCGCCCCCCTCATCGGGCCGGCGATGGCCGCGAGCGTCGGCACGGTCGTGGACGACAGCGACCTGTTCCGGCGGGGCGTCCGCATGCAGGCGCTCGGCCTCGGTCTCGCTGTCGGCGCCGCCGCCGTGTTCGCGCTCGGCGTCCGCACCCTCAACCTCATCCCGCCCGGCCTCGACCCCTCGACCATCGGCCAAGTCCGCGAGCGCCTCGCGCCCGACTTCCTCTCGCTCGCCGTCGCGCTCGGCGCCGGCGTCGCCGGCGCGATCAGTCTCACCACGGGCGTCTCCTCCGCGCTCGTCGGCGTCATGATCGCCGTTGCGCTCATCCCGCCCGCCGCCACCGTCGGCGTCGGCATCGCGTACGGCCTCCCGTCGATGGCGCTCGGGTCGGGCGTGCTCGTGCTCGTGAACATGCTCTCCATCAACCTCGCCGCGCTCGGCGTGCTCTGGCTCTCCGGGTATCGCCCCGAAGATTGGTTCCGGCAGTCCGAGGCCCGCGCCGCGACCGTCAAGCGCGTCGGCGCGCTCGTCGCCGCTATCGCCGTGCTCTCCGTCTTCCTCGGCGGCGTCACGCTCGCGTCCTACCAGCACGCGAACACCGAACAGACCGTCTCCGCGGAGACCGAGGCCGCGCTCACCGCGCCCGAGTACGCCGACCTCACCTTCCTCAGCGCGGACGTCGAGTTCACGGACGGAATCGTGTTCACGCAGTCACCGACACGAGTCATCATCACGGTCGGCGCGCCGCCGGGTGGCACCTATCCCGGACTCGCGGACGTGCTGGACGACAGGATAGACGCCGCGCTCGGCACTGACGTGGCGGTACAAGTACGGTTCATCGAGATAGACACCGCGAGCGGCTAACCTAGTTCTCGAACGGGAGTTCCGCGTCGTAGTCCACGGCGTCGACCGCGGCGGCAAGCACGCTGCCGACGTTCTCGCCCGTCTCCACGCTCAGGTAGTAATCGGCGTCCGCGTCAGTGGAGAGGTCGCTCTTGTTGCACGCCACGACGAACGGCGCGTCCGAGAAATCCTCACGCAAGTCCTCGAGGAGCGCGTACTGGTCGTCGAGTTCGTACCCGCAGGTCTCGCTCGCGTCCAAGAAGAACAGGATGGCGTCCGCGGCGTGCGCGACCGCCGACACCGCCTGGTTCTCGATGTCGTTGCGCTCCTCGCGCGGCCGGTCGAGCAGGCCGGGCGTGTCCACGAGCTGGTAGCGGATGTGGTCGCGCTCGATGTGCCCGACCCGGACGCCCGTCGTCGTGAACGGGTATTCCGCGGTCTCGTTTCGCGCGTTCGTCACCGAGTTCACGAACGACGACTTCCCGACGTTCGGGTAGCCCGCGACCACGATTGTCGGCTCGTCCGGCCGGATGTCGGGGAGCTTCGAGAGCTTGTTCCGCGCGTCGTTCAGGTACTGGAGGTCGTCCTCGACCTCCCGCATCACGGACCCCATCCGCGCGAACCCCTGCTTGCGGAGTTTCCGCGCGCCGTCCACGTCGCCCGGGAGTTTCCCCTGGTACTCGCGGCCGAGCTCCTTCGTCTTCCGGGACGCCCACCCGACCTCGGAGAGACTCGCGCGAATCTCGTCCACGTCCGCGACCGCGTCCGCGAGTTCGTAGTAGAACGGGTCGACCTCGCCGAAGTCCGGCCACGCAGTCACCACGTTCTCCAGGTTGTCCGAGAGGATGTTCGACGCCGTCTGCAGCATCGACTCCTGTGCCTCCCGCCCGTGCTTCGCTCGCCCCGACCGCGCCGCGCGCGAGAACGCCTTGTCGATGAGTTCCTCCGACTTCGGGGTCGTCGGAAGATCCTCGAAAATCATACGCCACCCTATTCGCGCACGGCTTAAAAGGCCGTTTATCGGCGCTCACACCACCGTCTCCCGCTCGGCTGTGCTCGCCACGCTCGCACACCGCTCACGGCAAAACCCTGGACGAAAAAGGCGCGCACTCCGTGCGCGTGAACGCCTCACTTCGTTCGGCGATGCCAGCTATCCGCGCCGCTCGCGAAGCTCTTCCAGAAGCTCTTCCACGTCAACGTCGTTCTGCGCGAGGACGACGAGCATGTGGTAGATGATGTCGGCGCCCTCGTGCGCGAGTTCCTCGCCGTCGCTGTCCTTCGCGGCGAGCACGAACTCCGTGGCTTCCTCGCCGAGTTTCTCCAGTGCGGCGTTCTCGCCCTTCTCGTGGGTGAACAGACTGGCCGTGTAGGAATCCTCCGGGAGAGTTTCTTTCCGGTCTTCGATGACGGCGTAGAGGTCGCGGAGGAGGTCGTCGCTCATCGCGCCACCTCCCGAATGTCCTCGAAGTCCGCGTAGTTCGCGAGCGGTTCGCGGGCGTCCTCGAACACCTCGCGCGCGACCTTGATGGGTGCGTTCGTGCGGGCGACGAGCGCGACCGCGTCGCTCGGCCGACAGTCCACCACAGCGCTCGACCGCGGCGTGTCGACGTGGAGGTCCGCGACGAACGTTCCCTCCTCGACGCCGCGGATGACGGCGTGGTCGACGCGCCCGCCGAGTTCCTCCACGAGGTCGAGCGTCAGGTCGTGCGTGAGCGGCCGCCCGAAGTCCTCCGCGTCCAGGCCGCGCGCGATGGACTCCGCTTCCTCGAACGCGATGAACACCGGCAGCACGTCCCGTCGGTCCTCAACGCCGAGCACGAGCACGGGCACCGGGCCGTCCGGACTGCCCGCGACCTTCACCGCCTCCACGGAGGCGTCCAGCAGGTCGCTCACGCCTCGGCCTCCGTGAAGAACGCGAGGTCGTGGATGCGGCTATCGTTCGTCAACTCCGGGTGGAACGACGTGCCGACGACCGGGCCGTCCCGAATCGCGACCGGCCGTTCCTCCCAGGATGCGAGCACCTCCACGTCCGGCCCGACCTCCGCGATGAGGGGTGCGCGGATGAACACCGCCGGGAACGGCTCGGAGAGGCCCGCCACGTCGAGCGGTGCCTCGAAACTGTCCGTCTGCCGGCCGAACGCGTTCCGGTCGACAGTCGCGTCCACCAAGTCGAGCGTCTCCACGCGCTCGTCGCGCGCGTCACGGGACGACACGATGAGACCGGCGCACGTCGCGAGAACCGGTTTCTCCTCGGCGACGTGCTGTTCGATTTCGTCGTCGATACCCTGCCGGGAGAGGAGTCGAGAAATAGCGGTGGACTCCCCGCCCGGAAGCAAGAGCACGTCGCACTCCGGAACGATTCCGGACTTCCTGATTTCGACGACCTCGGCGTCCCGGCCGTGGTTCGCGGCCGCTCGCCGAATCGCGTCGCCGTGTTCGCTGACGTCGCCCTGCACGGCGACGACACCGGCTGTCAGACTCATACTCGGAGGTTCGCGGGGGACCGGTTTATGCGCCCCGGAACTCAGACCATCATGCTGAGAACGAGGATGGCGATGCCGAACAGGACGCCGGACGCGACGACGGACTTCGGACCGACGCGGATCGCGTTCGAACTCTCGGAGTCGAAGTACCGGACGAGTCCCGCGCTCGACATCAGGCCGCCGGAATTCTGACCACTGCTCATATCCCGGTATCGGGGCTCGGACCGCCTAAACCTTTCCATGGATGGCGGCAAGCGCCGTGCTCTGAGAAACCCTTATGCGAGCGGAAGAGCAAATCCTGATAGACCGATGACTGTCACCCTCAAAGACTTCTACGCCGACTGGTGTGGCCCGTGCAAGACGCAAGACCCGATCCTCGAAGAACTCGAGGAGGACTGGGGCGACCGCGTCCAGTTCGAGAAGATCGACGTGGACGAAGCGCAGGACGTGGCGAACGAGTACCAGGTTCGCTCCATCCCGACCATCGTCGTGGAGAACGACGACGGCATCGTCGAGCGGTTCGTCGGCGTGACGCAGGCCGAGAAGCTCGAAGCCGCGTTCGAGGAAGCGGGCGCGTAATCGCGGATTCTTCTTCGTTCGCTACCGGACGCGTAGTCGTGCGCTCACTCGCTGGAGTGACCGCCGTCCGCCATCGGTTCGGCGTCCATGTCGACGTGCGCTTCCTCGCCGAGGTCGATGTTCGGGAGGACGAGCGCGACGACGAACGCGAGTCCGACGATGACCGCGCCGGTGAGGAACAGCACGTCGATGCTGCTCGCGAGCAACCCCTTCACGATAGGGATGTCGGCGGCCGTCATCGCGTCGAAGACCTCGGGGCTGAGGTTCGACCCGGTGTCGGAGAGCGCGGCTATCGTGGCTTGATGGAGTTCGCCGCTGGCGGCCGCGCTCGCGACGCGGTCGCTCATCTGGTTCGTGAGCACTGCGCCGAAGACCGAGACGCCGATGGCGCTCCCGAGACTACGGCTGAACGTCACTGACGTGGTGGCGACACCGAGGTTCTTCCGGGTGACGACGTTCTGCACCGCCACGGTGAGCGTCGGCATCACGAACCCGAGGCCGAGTCCGGTGACGAACATGAACGTACTCGACCAGAACTGGGTGGTTCCCGTCCCCATCGTGGAGAGGAGGTAGTAGCCGACGGTGGCTATCGCGCCGCCCGCGACCGTGAACGGCTTGTAGTAGCCGAGTCGCGTCATGAGCTGGCCGGTGAGCGCGCTCGTTATCATCAGGCCGCCGACGAGCGGGAGGAGGAGGAGTCCGGAGTTCGTCGCGGACTGCCCGAGGACGGTCTGGAGGAAGACGGGGAGGTAGGTGGTGCCGCCGAGCATCCCGACGCCGACGCAGAAGCTGAGGATGTCGACGCCCGCGACGGTTCGTTTCCGGAGCAAGTGGATGGGGAAGACCGGTTCGTCGACGCGGAGTTCCTGGTAGACGAACAGGACGGTTGCGACGGCCGCGACGGCGGCGAGCCCGAGTATCTGCGTGGAGTACCAGTCGTAGGTCGTGCCGCCCCAGGACGTCACGAGCATCAGGGAGCCGACCGCGACGGTGAGGAGAACCGCGCCGAGGTAGTCGATAGTGTGCGTTTCCGAGGGGACGGGGAGGTCGAGGTAGCGGTGGATGACGGCGAGGGCGGCGACCCCGATGGGGATGTTGATGTAGAAGATGTACCGCCACGTGAAGTTGTCCGTGAGCCAGCCACCAAGGAGGGGGCCGGCGACCGTGGACGCGCCGAAGATGAGCATCATGTAACTCATGTACTGGCCGCGTTCGCGGGGGCTGAAGATGTCGCCGAGAATCGTCGTCGCCATCGCGATGAGGCCGCCCGCGCCGATTCCCTGGAGCGCGCGGAAGGCGGTGAGTTGGACCATTCCGCTGACGTACTGGTCGAGGACGGGGATGTCGCCGGCGAGGCCGCTGAGCATACTTCCGAGGAGGAAGACGACGATAGAGAACTCGTAGACGATGCTGCGGCCGTACAGGTCGGAAATCTTCCCGTAGAGCGGTGTCGTCACGGCCGTGGTGATGAGGTAGGCGGTGACGATCCAGGAGAGGCTGCCGTTCCCGCTGAGCTCGCCGACGATGGTCGGGAGTGCGGTGGAGACGATTGATTGGTCGATGCTGCCGAGGAGCATGCCGAGCATGAGGCCGATGAGGATGACGAGGCGTTCTCGCCCGAGACCGCCGTTCTCGGTGCTACTCACGCTGACCACCCCGTGAAGTATCGTTCAACACGATGCTGACTAATCAGTCAGTCAGCGTTAAGCCTGTCGGAACAGGAACGCGAACGACCGAGAGGAATCGAGGGCGACTAGTCGAATTTCACGCCGACGTCGTGCATTCGCTTGTTGTTCATCGCGATGTTGATAACGAGCGGCGTCACTGTCTCTACTTCCGCCGCGACCCCGAGCGGGCCGGCGTCGAGCACGCGCAACCCCTCGATGTCGCCGCCGAGCTCCGCGATAAGTCCCTTCGCGTCCTCGTCGTCGCCCACGACGAGCGTGTCGAGGTCGAGTTCCACGTCGAGGTTCGCGAGGCGGTCCGCCGCGAGGTTGTGGAACGCGCCCACGACCGGCACGTCGTCCGGCGCGGCCTCCGCCGCGAGCGCCGTGACGCTCCCCGCGCCCGGTCGATTGTAGTGGAATCCGTCCTCGTCGCGCTGCATCCCGACCGCTGGCGACACCAGAATCGTGTCCTCGTCGAGCGAGTCCGCGACCGACTCGACGGTGTCGCTGAGGTGGTACGCGGGCACCGCCGCCACGACCACGTCCGCGCGGTCCGCCGCCATCCCGTTCTCGAATCCGGTCACCTTCCGCTCGATACCGCGGCTATCCAGTTCAGTCTCGTACTCGTTGGCTTTCTCCCGGGCGCGAGCGGGGTCTCGCGACCCGATGACGATGTCGTGGTCGGTGTCGTATCCCCATCGGAGCGCGAGGCCTTCGCCGATGTCGCCCGTGCCGCCGAGTAACGCGATTCGCATACCGATACGTCACCCGGGCCGCGAATAAGAATGTCGGGCTCTACGCGAATCCGAGCGTGGTCGGCGTCTCGCTCGTGAGGTTGTCGGCGACGGGGCAGCGCTCCTCGACGGCGGCGAGCCACGCGTCCAGTTCCGACTCGGTCGCGTCCGACTCCACGTCCAGTTCGACCTCGATGTGCTGGAAGCCCGCGCGAACGTCGTCAGCGCGACCCTGGAGCTTCCGCGGGTCGAGGCCGCCGGCGAGGTCGATTTCGAGCGACTCGATGGTGATGTCGTGGTCGTCCGCGACCGCGTGCCCGGTGACGTTCAGACAGCCCGCCCACGCGCCGAGCAGATACTCGACGGGCGTCGGTCCCTCGTCCTGCCCGCCGTTCGCCGTCGGTTCGTCCACGACGAACTCGTGACCGCGGGTCGACACGGTCGTCTGCGCCGCGTCGTTCGATTCCGCGCTCACCGAGAACTCCGGCAACTGGGTTTCGGAACTCATCACCACACACCACACCCGTGAACGGCAAAGGAACGCGGTCCTCGTCCGGATTTACCGATGAAACGAGGTGGGCGCGAGATTCGCCACTATCCCTCGAGGAAGTCCGGGAGGTCGTTCACGGAGTCCAGCACGGCGGTCGCGCCCGCGTCCTCGTACTTCCGCCGTCCCTCAGCGCCGGTCAATCCGCCGGTGAGGACGCCGACGCCGTGGTAGTCGCGCTCGGGGTCGGCGTTCGCGGCGTTCACCGCGGTCTCGATGTCGTCCAAGGTGTCCCCCACGAACACCACGCTATCGGCGTCACAGCGCTCCGCGAGCGCCACCAACGCCCGCGGATGCGGCTTCCCCTCCTCCCAGTCGTCCATCGTGAACCGCCGCTCGACGGGAACCTCGAGGCCCACCCGTTCGAGGGCGATTTCGGCCTCCGCCTCCGGCCGCCCCGTCAGCACGCACACCGCGTACTCGCTCGTCAGGCGCGCTATCGTCTCCGATTCGACGATGACCGGTTCGTCGTGGATGAACCCCCGAGTCTCCCGCGTCGGCTCCCCTCCCTCGATTTCCCGGTACAGTTCGCTCCCGAGGTAGAGTTCCTGAAAGGTCTCCCGCAGCCGCTCGGGCTCCCAGTCGTCGCGCACGCGTTCCTCGGCGTCCGCGGGGAGCGCCGCCTCGACCACTGCCTCCGCCGCCGACAGCCCGCCGCCGCGCTTCCCGATCTCATCCGTGAAACCGTCAAGGCTCATCGAGAGGCCCTCGCGTTTCGCGAGCACGAACAGCGCCGCCGCGTCCGTCAGCGTCCAGTCGTTGTTGAACCCGCCCGCGTCCTTGAACGACTGAATCCCGTCTTTTGGAATCGTCTCCCCGTACACCGACTCGATGGACTCCACGATGGCCCGCCGGTAGGAATCCGCCACGTCCACCAGCACGCCGTCGACGTCTAGGACGACCGCGTCCACGTTCATACACCCTACTCGCCCCGCCCGCGAAAAATCAGTTCCGGGAACCGACGAACAACGTCTCCCGCCCGACCGTCCGGCGCTCCACCGGAACCACCGCCGGGTCACCGCCGAGCGTCGTGAACTGACACGCCGCCCCCACTCGCTCCGCCACGTCCGCGACCGGCCGCTGGAGCTCCGGCGGAAGGTTCCGCGCGAACACAACGTCCGCGTCCTCGTACACTGCGATGTCGGGGTCGGTCACGTCGTCGACGACGAACGACACGCCTGCCGGGGTCTCCCGATCCACCACATCCGTCGCAACCACCGACACGCCGCGCGCCGCCAGCCCCGCCGCCACGTCGGGCCGGTTCCCCACGCCGACCTCCACCACGCGCTCCGCGCCCGCCAACGCGTCCACGAGACTGCCCGCGAAATCGCTCACGTCGGGATGTTTATGCCACAGCACGGCATAGGCGTTCCCATGCGCGTCGACATCGTCCCCATCGGGGACGTCCCCGCGAGCGTCAAGCGAGAGGCGTCAGCGGGCCTCCGCTCCATCTACGACTGCGATGTCACTCTCGTCACGGAACAGCCCGTTCCCGACGGCGCATACGACAGCGCACGCGGCCAATACCGCGCCAGCGAATTCATCGACATCGCCACCCGCGCCGGCACCGGCGAGAAAGCCATCGCCATCACGCCGAACGACCTCTACTACCGCCGCCGTAACTACGTCTTCGGCCTCGCCTACCTCGACGGCCGCGGCTGCGTCGTCTCCACCTACCGCCTCCAGACCTCCAGCGACGGCGGGTTCTCCGAACGCTCCTCCACGCAGGTGTTCGCCGACCGCGTCCGCAAGGAAGTCGTCCACGAAGTCGGCCACACCCTCGGCCTCGAACACTGCGACAACAACCGCTGCGCGATGAGCTTCTCACCCACCGTTCAGGAAGTCGACCGGAAGGAACAGACCCTCTGCGGCAGCTGTCAACGCTCCGTCTTCTAGCGAACTTTCCTTTCCCAGATAAGCTCTCTCACGAGCGAACGTTTAGGTACGATGCCGCGACCAGCGGGTGGCGTGCTCTGAGACGAGCCGTGGCGGAGAGCGCGAAACCCGGCGGCGCGCCCGCTACGAGTCCCGACGCGCCGCCGTGTCAGCCCCAACGTCGTCCGCGCGACCGCGAGCGAGCGCCACGACCTCGCGCCGTCCCGATATCTCTACCTCGACGGTCTCGCCGTGCGCGACATCCACCGTGTTCGCGTGGTCGTAGAGCCACGAGACGAACGACATGGTCGCATCCGACTGCGGGAGCGAGAACCGCGCCGTCTCGCGCTCCGGGAGCGACGCCGCCAGGCGGTCCGCGAGCGCGTCCAGTCCGCTCCCGTCGAGCGCGCTCACGCACACCGGGTCGCCGACGAGGTCCCCGACGACCCGTCGTTTCTCGTCGAGCCGACTCGCCGCGTCGACCTTGTTCAGGACGGGAACGACGCCGCCGTCCGCGTCCCTGTGGTCGGCGAGCACATCCCGGCTCGTCGTGACCTTCTCGCGGAGACGGTCGACGGAGTCGGTGGCGTCCGCCACCAACAGCACCGCGTCCGCGCGGTACGCCGACGCGAGCGTCGACTCGAAGGAGTCCACGAGCCAGTGCGGGAGCCCGGAGACGAACCCGACGGTGTCCGTCACCAGCAGTCGACGGTCGCCGAGCGTCGCGCGCCGCGTCGTCGTGTTCAGCGTCGTGAACAGCCCGTCCCGCGACTCTGCGACGCCCGCGAGGTCCGCGTGCCGGCGGTCGTTCTCCTCGACCGCGTGGTCGTCCGCCAGCCGCCGCAGGAGCGTGGACTTCCCGGCGTTCGTGTACCCGGCGAGCGCGACGAGGTCGAACCCCGCCGCATGCCGGTCCGCCCGCCGGTTCGCGTCCGCGCTCTCGATGTCCGCGAGCGCGTCCTCGACCTGCTTGATTTCGCGCTTGTACGCCGCGCGAACCTGCGACGCCGGGGACTCGCCCGCGCTCTTGAACCCCTGGCGACCCACGTCCTCGCCGCGTTTCGCGCGCTCCTCGGCCCGCGGGAGTTCGTACTCCAGTTCGGCTAATCGAACCTCTAATTGGGCGCGCCGGGTCGCCGCGCGCTCCCCGAAGATGTCGATAACGAGGCGTTTCCGGTCGCGAACGGCGGTGTTGTCTGGGAGGCGGTCCGCGAGCGCGAACGCCCGGTTCGCGTCGAGGTCGTTGTCGACCACGACCGCGCCCGCGTCGCACTCTTGTACCTCACGTCGCAACTCCGCAATCGCGCCCGTGCCGAACTCGTGGCCGGGATGCGGGTCGCGCTGCTGGACGACCTCGCCCACGACGGTGTAGCCCGCCGACTGGGCGAGCGCCCTGATTTCTCCGGTGTCCGCTGGAGACTCGTCTACGCGTTTCGCTACTATCGCTGTGTCTTCTCGTGACATTGGATTCTGGGTGTCGGTTGCTCGACGAACGAACACGTCGTGAGCCGGCCGACCCAGTCGCTACCGGGCGGCGGCCCCGGTTACTGAGAAAGGGTCTCCATGTCGACTCGACACACTCAGGCGAGCGACAAGAATCTTGGGCCTACTCGACGGGGAAGCGGAGGAGCGCGGCGACGCCGCCGAACGCGTCCGCGAACCGCTCGCCACCCTCGATGGTCGTGGGGACGACGACGAACTCCCCGCCCTCGTCTTCAGCGCGTTCGACGTACGTCTCGCGCGCTGCGGCGTCGACGGTCTCCGACACGAGCAGGCGGTCGACCGCGCCGTACGTGAGCGCGTCGTCCACCGATTCCGTGCCGTACACAACCTCGTCGTCGGGGAGGCGGTCGAAGAACGCGTCCAGCGCGTCACGGGCGTCCGCGTGGGCGTCCGTCACGTCGCCCCTGGATTTCGCTGCGAGCTGTTCGAGACCGCGCTCTCCGGCGTGTTCGACCGCGTACGTGTCCGTGACGCGGTCGGCGAGCCACGTCGGGAGGTAGTCGCCGTCCCGGAAGTCCTCCACGGTGACGTGCGTCCCGCCGAGGGCGACTGCGTCCGGGTCGTCGAACGCGCGGTCGGCGGCGTCCGCGACGCTCTCGAAGAACTCGCGCTTGCGTTCCTCGCGCCGCCGCCGGAACCGGTCTGCGGACTGCCCGCCGGCCCGGGTCTTCCCCGGAACCTCGCTGTCGAGCGTCTCCAGCACCGCGACGCCGTCGTCCCTTCGGCCGACGGCCGCGCCGCCGCGTTCCACGACAATCAGTCCGACCGTCGGCGCGTCCTCGGTGCGGTCGTCGAGCGGGTCCGTGACGAACGCGTTCCCGTGCTCGAAAACAGTCTGGGACACGCGACCCGGCGGGTCCGCGAACACGAACTCTCGGAGGTCGCCGTCGAGTACGCCCGTGTAGACGAGCACGCCGTCGTCGCCCACCTCGGCCTCGTGGAGAACGTGGACCGCGCGGTCCAACGCCTCCCGGAGCGGTTCGCTCGCCCCGCCGTCGAGGTACTCCGCCTCCGCGCGCGCTTCCTCGACGCGTTCGAGGACGGCTTCGCGGCTGTCGGGCGGCACCGCCACCGACACCAGCCGGTCGCCGTCCGCGTCCGCCGCCCGCACCGCCTCGATGCGCTCCCCGCGGTCCCACTCCGCCATACGTCGACTATCGGGGGATTCCGGAAAAGCGGCGGGGCCGAACCCGCTTACTGCGTGTAGTAGTACTCGCCGTCGCGCTTCTGCTGCTTGTCGAGCTGACTCCCTGGCTTGTTGATGCGGGGACGGCCGAGGTTCTCGTCGCGGCGGAAGGTGATGTCGAGGTTCGCGAGGAACTCGTTCATGCCGGCCCGCATCTCCTGGGCGGGGCTGGCGCGGCCGTGGTGGGCGGGTTCGCCGTCGAACACCATCAGGCGGTCGGAGACGAGGTCTATCATGTAGATGTCGTGGTCGATGACCATGACGGTGGACTCGTGGTTTTCCGCGTACCGCCGGATTGCTCTCGTCGCGAGCACGCGCTGCTCCACGTCGAGGTGCGCGCTCGGCTCGTCGAGCAGGTAGAGGTCGGCGTCCCGGCTGAGCGTCGCGGCGATGGCGACCCGCTGGCGCTCCCCGCCGGAGAGGTCGGCGAGGTTCTGCTCCATGATGCGTTCGAGCTGGAGCGGCTGCGCGATTTCCGTGTTCCAGTAGCTCGTCCCGAACTCGTCCGTAATCGAGGAGAGGAAGGCGTCCACCCGCATGTGCTGGTCGACCTCGACGTACTGGGGTTTGTACGCGATGTCGAGGTCGAGGTCGAGGTTAGTGTTCTCGCCCGAAACCGTGGTCGGGTCGGTGCGGCCGGCGAGCAGTTTCGCGAACGTGGACTTCCCGATTCCGTTCGGGCCGACCACGCCGAGCACTTCGTTCGTCCGGATTTCGCCGCCCTCGACATCGAGGCTGAACTCGCCGTCACCGTAGGATTTCGTCATCGCGGGGTAGTCCACGAGCGTGTCGGCCTCTGTCACCGGACGCGGCGCGTGCTCCTGGAACTCGATGGCTTCCGGACGAATCCGCATGTTCTCGTTGTCGAGGTAGCCGCGGAGGTACTCGTTGATGCCGTTACGCACCGACTTCGGGTCGGTGACGACGCCGTACACGGACGGTTCTCCGTACGCGACGTGGAGGCTGTCCGCGAGTAGGTCGAGGACCGCGAGGTCGTGTTCGACGACGAGCACGGCCTTGTCCTCTTCCTCGGCGAGCTCGCGCACGAGTCGCGCGGCGGCGACGCGCTGGCCGATGTCGAGGTATGGCGTGAGCTCGTCGACGAAGTAGAAGTCCGCGTCCCGCGCGAGCGTCGCCGCGAGCGCGACCCGCTGGAGCTCGCCGCCGGAGAGCGAGTCTATCTTCTGGTCGAGCACGGGCGTGATGGAGAGGCGTTCCGCGAGGTCGTCGAGCACGCCGCGCTCGTCGGCGCGTTCGAGGAGTTCGCGCGTGTTCCCGTCGAACGTCTCCGGAATCTGGTCGACGTACTGGGGTTTGCGCGCGACGTTGATGTCGCCGTCCCGCACGCCCCGTAGGTAGTCCTGGAGTTCGGTGCCCCGGTAGTGCTCGATGACTTCGTCCCAGCCGGGTTCGTCGTCCACGCGTCCGAGGTTCGGCGTGATTTCGCCCGCGAGCACCTTCACCGCCGTACTCTTCCCGATGCCGTTCGGGCCGAGCAGCCCCGTCACCTTCCCCTTCTCGGGGATGGGGAGGCCGTAGAGCGCGAACGCGTTGTCGCCGTAGCGGTGGGTCGCGCGGTTCTCCAACTCCTGGGGGAGATTGATGATTTCGATGGCGTCGAACGGACACTTCTCGACGCAGATGCCGCAGGTCTCGCCGAGACAGATCTCCTCCGAAATCTGGACCTGGTCGGGCGCGCCGGTCTCGGCGTCGTCGCCGCGGAGCGTGATGCACTCCTTGCCAGTCCGGTTCGGCGGACAGTAGTTCGAACACTCGTAGTTACAGCGGTCGGGGGAGCACCTATCGAGGTCCACGACCGCGATGCTGTCCTCGGCCATCCTACAGGCTCACCGATTCAGTGAGAAGGATGCCCCACGTGATGAACCAGAGCGCGAACGTCATGAACCCGGTGTAGAGGTGGTCTTTCGCGCCGAACTCGCTGACGTTCACGCCGACCACGCGGAGCACCCCGAGGTTGACGAGCATCGCGACGATGGCGAGCCCGAGACCGGTGGTGTCCGTCGCACCGGTCGCGAGCACGCTCGACAGAACGCCCGCCGCCACGCCGGCGAGGCAGGCGACCGTGGTCACGGTCACGCCGCGGCGGTGAGCGTCCATTCGGGACGCTGTCTCGGTCGACATACCCGGAACTGCGCGCGGGACGCTCAAAAGCGGTTCGCTTGCCGTACGCTCGCCCCGCGCGCTCTGCCACACCACCCCACGAGAAGAGTTCCCGCAGATTTATGGTTATCCGGGATGTTTCGATTCGTAACGATGGATGCAGCCGAGGACGTCCTCGAAGACCTCCCGCCGAGCGCGAAACTCGTCTACAAGGTTCTCGAGTACGACGGTCCGAAAACACAGAAGGGAATCGTCGAGGAGTCGATGCTCTCCGCGCGCACCGTCCGGTACGCGCTCGAACGCCTCGAAAACCGCGACGTCGTCGACGAGGACATCTACTTCGCCGACGCCCGGCAGAGCCTCTACTCCCTCACCACGACCCCGGACGACGCCGAGACGGAAGCCGAAACCGCCACGTAACCCACTCGCTCCCGCGCCGTTTCGTCCGCCGCCCCATCGTCGGGCGGCGTTTCGTCCGCCGACGTACCGACCGCCGTTTCGTTCACCGACACACTGCTTTCGTTTACCGTGGTCTCGTTCACCACGGCCGAGTCGGCATCCGCGGTTCCACCGGCCGTTTCGTTCGCGGGCGGCGCGGTCGCCGTTCCGTTCGTCACTGTTTCGTTCCCGCTCCCCGCTGACTCGTTCCCGACGGTTTCGTGGTCAGCCGACGGCGCGCCGGTGCCGTTCGCGGTGGCGGTGCCGTCGGTTCGCGTGTCGTTTCCGGGCGCGGTCGTCTCGTTCGAAACGGTGTCGTTCGCCGGGTTGAGCGGCGTGTCGGTGCCGTTCGCGGGTGGCGTGTCGTTTCCGGGGGTGGTCGTGTCGTTCTCGCTGCTCGCGGCGTCGGACGTGACGGCGGCGGTTCGGACGGCCCAGCCGTGCCCCCCGTCAGTGGTGTGGGAGGTGTCGATGCTGATGGTGCCCGACACCTGTTCCGTGTCCGTGAACAGGCCGTACGTGACGCCGCCGCTGACGACGGCGAGCGCGAGCACGACCGGGAGGGCGAACCGGAGGGCGCGCATCACTCGTTCCTCCCCGCGTCCTCGTCGTGGACGTAGACCGCCGCGTCGTCCACGACGACGTACCGGCGGGTGTCGGGGTCGTACACGACGGCGCGGTCGAGGTCGGCCGCGAGCGACGCCAGGTCGCCCGCCGCGTGCACGGCGACGACCGGAACGCCGTAGTGCTCCGGGACGGAGCCGGCGACCGCGCCGAGGCCGCCATCCGCGTGTGTCGCGGGGTCGCCGGTACTGCGCCCGTCGTACTTCACGGACGCGACGAACGCGATGCCGACGACGCCGGCGACGAGCGCCGCGACCGCCCACGCCGTCCGCACGAGGTACAGGACGACGAGCGCGTACGCCGTCGCCGCGCCGAGCACGCCGAGCACCGCGTTCAGCGTTCCGTCGGTCACCGCGAACCCGGTCGCCGTCTCGCGCTCGGGAACCGGCGTCGGCCCCGACACGACGACCACGTCGTCCGCCGCGTCGAACGCGCCCGATCCGCCCCCGTTCTCGCCACTGCGGTCGTTTCCGCCGTCGTTCTCGCGCCGCCGAAGGTACGCGTAGGCTTCGGTGAGCGCGAGCAGGCCGAACGGCGCGACGACGAGCGCGAGGAACCCCACCTGGGTGTTCGCCGCGTTCACCACGTACCCGATGTACGGGATGACGAGCGTCACCCGGCCGACAACGTCGCTCGCCGCGACGGCCGCGCCGTCGGGGTCTTCGTTCGCGTCACCCATCGTGCGGAACGCCATCGAGCCGCCGCCGTCGTCGAGGATTTCGATGATGCGGTGCGTCGTCGGCACCGGGGAGGCGTCCCGCTGGAACGTCACCACGTCGTTCACGACGATGGCGGCTGGGTCGACGTCCGAGACGATGACCACGTCACCCGGGCTGATTGCGGGTTCCATGCTCCCGCTGAGCACGACGTAGCTGTGACTCCCGCCGGCGACTTGGGGAACGGCGAACACCGCGAACGGAACGACGAGCGCGCAGAGCAGGAGCGTTCCCGCGACCGCGAGCGCCCGCTTCCGTCCTATCGAGCGAATAGTGTCTCTCATGAGTTACCAACAGCGCGGCGGAACGCCGCACGTGTAGACCGTGACGTGGCTGATTCCGGGGCGTTTCTCGCCCCCGTTCGTCGGCGCGTCGAACGCCCCGGACGGGGCGGCGGTCGGCGGGCACACCTCGTGCGTCCGCGTCCCGCCCGTCCGGCCGCCGTGGCCGTCCCATCCTGACGCCGAGTTCGTCCGCTTGTCGCGGCCGCCGTGCCCGCCTTTCACGTCGACGCGGCAGACCGGCGGGCCGAGCACGGGCGCGTCCCCGGTTCCGGCTTCGACGAGTCGGAACGCGCGAACCGCCACCGTCTCGCCGTCGTCCGTTCGTTCGACGGCGTCGACGAGCATCGCGTACCCGGAGTCGCCGACGCGGTACTCGGTTCCCACGGCGAGGTCGCCGTCGATGTCGTCGACCTTCCCGAGGCCGCGACAGCCGACGCAGCGGGCGGCGACGGACTGACAGTCCGCCGCGTTCCACGGCGACAGGTCGGGCGACGCGTGGCGTGCCTGCAGCGCGCCGAACTCGAACGCGAACGCGACCGGGTCGCCGAGCGCGTCCGACTCGACCGTGCAGGCTGTGTCGACGCCGTCCTCGATGTCCGCGACGCCCCACTCGACAGTGAGGCAGACGCGGTCGCCGGGCGCGACCGGTGCGTCCGCGCCGGTCGGGTTGAGCCGAACCGCGTCGGCGAGTACGCCGAACACGCGGCGTGCGGTTCCGGCCAGCACGGTGCCGTCCGCGGTCTCGACCACGGCTCCGTTCGCGTACCGGACGCGGAGGAACACGGCATCGAAGACGGGGTCGTTCGTCGGGCAGGTCGCGCGCAGCCACAGCCACGCGGGGTTTCCGTCTACCGCCCCGCACAGGGTCGCGTCGCCGCACGCGCCCGGGTCGAGGTCGGTGAGGTCGAGCGCGACGCGCTCCTCACGAACCACGCAGCCGTCGCCGCCCTCGACGCGAACGTCGAGCGCGCCGGCGCGCAGACCGGCCGTAAACGATTCCGACTCGCGGAGTAGCGCCGCCGTCCCGGATCCGGCGAACGCGCCCGTGAGGCCGACGCCGCCGACCGCCGCGAGCACGTCGCGGCGGCGCAGTCCGGTCATTCCTCCCCCCACGGGTTCGCGACGCCCGCCGCGCAGTCCGCGCCGACGAACTCCACGTCGAACGTCACGCTGTCCCCCATCGCGGCGTTCCCGACGGCGGTCGCGAGCGACCAGTCGAACGTCACGCACCGCGGCTCACCGGCCGGGAGCGCGCCCGGACAGCCGGTCGCGCCGTCGAAGTCGAGTCGGACGCCGGACGCGAGCGCGTCCGAAACGCCGTGCAGCGTGCCGCCCGCGACGTACGCGTACTCGTCGCTCAATCCGCCAGCGCACGAGTCGAGGGCGACGGACACGTCCGTCACGTCCGCGAGCGTCGCGTCCGCGGCGTCCTCGTCCGGCTCCGGGTCGGCCGCGTTCGTCGTCGCGCGAACGCGAAGCCACACGTCGAGCGGAACGTCCTCCGCGAGCAACCCGAACATGGCGGAACCGTAGTCGCCGGGGAGCGCGTTCGTCACACCGACCACGGGCGACGCCGGGTCGTCCACGTACCCGGTCTCTGCTTCGAGCGCGCTCGCGCGCGTCGTCCCGTTCGACGCCGACCGCACGCGGCCGTTGTACTCCTCGTACCACGCCACCCGGAACGCGCCGCCGTCCGACTGCGCGTACGTGTAGTGCTGATAGGGCGGCGTGCGGTCGCGAGCGAGCACGGCACGGCCCGCGAGAGCGGTCGCGCCGCCCGCGCCGAGCATGCCGAGCAGATGTCGTCGAGTGAAGTGTGGAGTCATCGTCGGGTGGCGGCCCGCGGCCGCTGCGTGGTTCTCCCTCAGGCCGTCCCGAGGCATGGGTATAGGTCTCCTACCCCGGCGGTAGGTCGAGCGTACCGTGAAGACCCGCCGGCGGAATCGAACCGCCGAACGCCGTGACGGGTCAGCGTCTCGAAGCCGATACTACTGCGGCGTCGTGGTCTGGGGATTGTGGCGGTACTGGGTCGCGGTGAAGTCGATGTCGAACGAGACGCTGTCCGTCTGCACCTCGTTCCCCACCTCGGCGGGGAGCTCCCACTCGAACCCGATGCATTGCGTCGTGTTCCCGGGGTACGGCTGGCGCTCCTCCTCGTTGCGGTCGCCGTCCAGTTCGACGCCCGCCGCGAGCGTCGCCATGACGTCCGAGAGCGTGCCCTCCGCGATGACCTGTTCGCCCGCGAGCACGATCTGCGCGATCTCGGAGTAGACCGTGTCGAGGTCGGCGGCGTCGGGTGCGACGAACGCGTCGCCGGGACTGGACGCGATGTTGTTCGCGAGGTAACTCTGCCCCGCGCCCGAACCGAGCGCGATGGCGAAGATGCGGATGCCCGCGTTCTTCGCGGCGGTCGCGGCGGCCGTCGCGGCGCTCTGACTGGTCGGCTGGCCGTCCGTCAGGACGATCATCACCTTCGACGCGCTGGCCGTCGCGTTCGCGCCGCCCTGGAGTTCGTTCGACGCGGTGGTGATTCCCTGACCCATGTCGGTGCCGCCGCCCGACGTGTAGAGGTCGATTGCGTCCTTGACGGCCTGGTAGTTCGTCGTGAGCCCCTGGTCGAGGCTCGCGCCGTCCGAGAACGAAATCGCCGCGGCCTCGTCGGGGCTGGAGAGGTTGTCGACGAAGTCCTTCGCCGCCGTCTGCAGGTCGCCGATCTCCTGGCTCATTGAGCCGGAGGTGTCGCTGACGAGCGCGATTTCGAGTTCCTGCTGTTCGCCGGTTCCCGTGGGTTCGTAGACGTTGTCGCAGTCCTCGTCGTACCAGGCGGTGACCTCGATGGCGTCCGCGAGCTCGCCCGCCATCGGGCCGTCGGTCTCGTCGACCTCGCTCTCGGGTTCGTTGATGCCGTTCTCGGCGTTCTCGCTGAGTTCGCCGCCCATCTCCAGCCACGCGGGGTTGTCACAGATGTGGATGCTGATGGTCACTTCGCCGGAGTCGCCGGGCTTCACGTCCTCCAGGTGGAAGATGGAGATACCGTCGCCGTTCACGAGGAACTCGTCGGCCTCCGGGGAACAGAAGTCGAACTCAGCGAGGTTGTCCTCCCACGCTTCCATGTCGCTCGGCTGCGGGGTCTGGTCGAGGAGGTAGACGCCGTCGCCGAGGTCTTCCGCGTCACCGTACCCCATCGACACGATGTCGTCCAGGCGACCGGGGCCGCCCGCGTACGTGGACTTGTAGTCGAGCTTGAGGTCGAGTTCGCCGGCGGCGAGCGTGTTTCCGGTGAGAGATTCGGTGTCGGTGAAGTAGGCGCTGGTACCGAGGCCGGCACCGGCGGAGGCGAGGCCGACGGCTCCGAGGCCGCCGAGGACTTTGCGCCGCGAGAGGTTGTACGGTTGTCCGTCGTTGGTGTCGTCGTTCATGGCTGTGTTCCCCGCTCGGGGGAGGCCCACCGGCGGAGTCGAACCGCCGCGGTCGCGTGACCGGATAGCCGGCGTGGGGAAACTGAACCCTGGAGCGGGTCAGTTCGAGGTCGTGGTCGTGTTGAACGGGTTCGCGCCGGACGCGTTGCCGTTCGGGTTGTGGCGTTCCTGCACGGCGACCAGGTCGAAGTCCATCGTGAGGGAGTCCGTCTGCACCTCGTTGCCGACGGTCGTCGGGAGTTCCCAGTGAACGCAGATGCAGGGGCCGGTCTGGGTTTCGGCGTCGGGCGACGCGGGGTACGCGTCGACTTCCTGGGTGCTGCGGTCGGCGTCGAGCAGGAAGCCGGATTCGAGTTCCGCGGCGAGGTCGGCGAGCGTGAAGTCCGCGGGGTAGTTGAGCACGGCTTCGTTCGTGCAGACGACTTCGCCGTCCTCGATGGCGACGCTGTCCGCGTACGCGACGGACACGATGATGCTCTCGCTGAGTTCGCCTTCTTCCGCGCCGGCGGTCGCGTCGACCTCGGCCTCGGGTTCCGACTGCTCGTTCTCGTAGTCGGTCACGCCGTCGCTCCCGAACCAGAGCCACGCGGGGTTGTCGACGATCTTCGGGCAGAACGCGAGGACGCCGCTGTCCCCGGGCTTCACGTCGGAGACTTCGTAGGAATAGTTCGACGGATTGCCGTCGATGGTGCCGCTGGCCGTGGGCTGCGCGGGCGTCGCGGAGCCCTGGTCGACGCCGGTGACCCAGTCCACCACGAGGTCGAGTTCGCCGGCGGTGAGCGTGTTGTTGTTGAGGGATTCGGTGTCGGTGAAGTAGGCGCTGGTGCCGAGGCCGGCACCGGCGGAGGCGAGGCCGACGGCTCCGAGGCCGCCGAGGACTTTGCGCCGCGAGAGGTTGTAGAGTTGGTTGTCGTCTTCCATGGTGTGTTGGCCCGACGCGGTCGCGCCGCGGTGGCGAGGCCGACTGTTTCGGGTACTCGACCCCAGGACGGACACCCTTCTAAGTATGGTTCCGCTGACACGACCTGGGTGTCGGCCTAACTCCGCCGAGGGTCGGCCTACCGGCGCGTAGGCTCGCTCGCGCCGACCGACAACGAACCGTTTACGCGCGGTACGCACCCCCTACCGACCGTCCATTCCGTTTATGCGCTGCCTACCCCGTGACTAGGCAATCCATACCTATCCCCTTCCACGCCCTTCTCTCGTGTCGTGGTACTCCAGACGTATTTCCCTCGACCGTACGTGGCTCAGACGGACGTGTTCGACTTGCTCAGCAACGAACGCCGCTGCCGGTCGATCGAGTACATCGTCACGGCCGAGGACACGACGCTCCGCGCGCTCGCCGACCTCGTCGCCGCGGACGAAGCCGGCACCGACACCCCGTCCGACGCCGTCCGCACCGCCGTCTACGTCTCCCTCCGACAAGTCCACCTTCCGCGGCTCGCGGAGGCCGGCCTCGTTGAGTTCGACGCGGACGAGAACACCGTTCGCGTCCTCCCGCGTGCGCGAGGCGTGACGCTCTACCTCGAACTCGTCACGCGCTACGGCGTCACCTGGGGCGAGTGCTACCAGTACATCGGCATCACCGGCTTCCTCACCGTCCTCGGGTCGCTCCTCGCGCTCCCCGTCCTCGACGCCCTCCCGACACTCGTCTGGACGACCGCGTTCCTTGCGCTGTTCGCCGCCGTGAGCGCGTACCAACTGCTCGCCGATCGACGCACCCCGACCCACTGACCATGCTCGCACTCCCGCTGACGCTCGACGCCGTCCGCCGCCCCGAATACACGGGTGAGAACCGCTGTCTCCCCTGTACTGGCGTGAACATCGTGCTCGCCGCCGCGGGCGCGCTCGCGCTCGCCGCGTTCGTCTCCACGCCGGTCGCGCTCGCCGCGTTCGCGCTCGCGCTCGCGGCCATCTACGTCCGGGGCTACCTCGTCCCCGGCACGCCCGCGCTCACCGCGCGCTACCTCCCCGACCGCGTGCTCCGCGCGTTCGACAAGCGGCCGGCGCGCGACGCCGGCGACCTCGACGTCCTCGACACTCTCAGCGCGCTCGGCGCAGTCGTCGAAACCCCGGACAGCGACGTGGGGCTCGCGCCCGATTTCGACGCCGAGTGGCGCGCCCGCATGGTCGCCAGCGACACAACCACCCCGCGAACCGCTGACCTCGCCGCGCTCCTCGACGCCGACCCCGCCGACATCGACGTGCAGTACCACGGCGACGGCGCGTGCAGCGTCTTCTGCGGCCCCGACATCGTCGGACGCTGGGAGTCCCCCGCCGCGTTCAACGCCGACGTGACCGCGGACGCCGTGCTCGACGCGCGCGACGAGTGGCGCGCCCTCCCGCTCACACACCGCGGCGAACTCCTCGCCGCCCTCCGCGCCTGCCTCGACACCTGCCCGGCCTGCCACGGCCGCGTCGAACTCGGCGCGGACACCGTGGCGTCCTGCTGTCGGAGCGTCGACGTGGCCGCCGCCGACTGCACGCAGTGCGGCGCGCGCCTCTTCGAGGTGGAACTCGACCCGCGCGTTCTCGACGCCGCAAACGTGTAAAACACCCAATTAACTATGACGGGTGCTATCCTACTTCGCTAACGATGGATTCCCTCGATGTCTGAACAACTCTTCACGAAGCTCGAAACGACGCTCACGCCCGACGACGTGTTTCGAACGATGAGCAATCAGCGCCGCCGCTACGCGTTTGACTACCTCCGGTCGGCGGACAGTCCCGTCTCCCTCCGCGACCTCTCCGAGTACGTCGCGTCCCTGGAGAACGACGTGCCGGTCGCCGAACTCACCGGGCCGGAACGAAAACGCGTCTACACCGCGCTCCACCAGACACATCTCCCGATGATGGACTCGCTCGGCGTCGTCGAGTACGACCGCAACCGCACCACCGTCCAGCTCACGGCCGCCGCGCGCGAGGTCGAACTGTACGTCGAAGTCGTCCCCGAACACCACTTCACGTGGGCGGAGTACTACGGCCTGCTCGCCGCGTTTGTCGCGTCGCTCGCGCTCGCCGTCCAGCAGGGCGTCGCGCCGGGCTGGCTGACGAACTCCCTCCTCGTCTGGCTCTCCGCCCTCTCCTTCGGCGCGTCCGCGCTCGCCCAGCACGTCACGTCCCGAACGCTCCGCGTGCCGCCCCGCGAGGACTGAGGGCCACCCTATCGCGCCGGTAGCCCCGTCATACCTATCTCCCGTGCCGTCCTCCGTCTCTCTATGTACGACATACTCCCGTCGTTCATCGGTGGACTGCCCGGCGGCATGGAATTCGCGGTCATCCTGCTGCTCGCAATACTGCTGTTCGGCGCGAACAAACTCCCCGCGCTCGCCCGGTCGTCCGGGCAGGCCATTGGCGAGTTCAAGCGCGGCCGCGCGGAACTCGAGGACGAACTCCGCGACGCCGCGACCGGCGAGGACGACTAACTACTTCTTCACTGTCACGTCGTCGCCGGGCCGGACGCCGAACGCGTCCGCGCCTCGCCCCTGATTCACGGCGAGTTCGACGTTCTCGTGGCTTGCCACGGTCACGAGTCGCTTCCCGACCGCGACGTGCGCGTACGACGGTTCGACGGGCGCGCGCTCGCCGTTCACGAGCACGGAGGCGGCGTCCGCGACGAACCCGCCGGGAACGTTCGTGATGGCGTTCCCGAAGTCGTCCACGACCAGCACTTCGCCGTGCGCCACGTCGCCCTCGACGGTCGCGTCGGGGAGCGTGAGGTCGACGCAGTCCGCGGCGGGCGTGACGTTTTCGAGTGACTCGATGTTCTCGACGCCCGCCTCGTGCACCTCGGCCGCGGCGGGCGCGAACACGTCGCGGCCGTGGAACGTCGAACTCGCCGGGTTCTCGACGCCGATTTCGAACACCTCGACGTCGCCGTCGAGCGCGCGGGCGGCGGGCCGGACGACGCCGTTGTCGGGCGCGACGAACGCGTGGTGGCCGACGCGGACGACGACGGCGGCGCGGTCGGTCCCGACGCCCGGGTCCACGACAACCAAGTGGACTGCGGGCGGGTAGTGCGGGACGACCTCGCGAAGCCAGAACGCGGCCGCGCGGACGTCCTGGCGCGGGAGGTCGTGCGCGATGTCCACGAGGCGGGCGTCGGTCCGCTGGAGCACGACGCCCTTCATCGCCGCCGGGTAGGGACTGCCGAAGTCAGAGGTGAGCGTTATCATAGTACCGTGGCGTCCTCGGGCGCGAACCCGAGCGTGAGCGTGTCCGTTTCGGGTACGTCGTCGAGGCGCACGACGACCTGCCGGTCGTTCCACGTCCCGTACACTCTCGTCGTCTCCCCGAGGAACTCCGCGGTGTCGACGGCGATATCGAGGCGGTTCGCCGTCGCGTCCCGCGTGAGGCGTTCGGGGCGCACGCAGAACGTCACGCGGTCGCCCGCCGCGGCGTCGATATCGTCGTCCGTGATGCGGAGCGCCTCTCCGTCCACGTCCACCGTCGCGACGCCGTCCTCGCGGCCGGTGAGCGTGCCGTCGAGGACGTTGTTGTCGCCGACGAACTCCGCGACGAACCGCGTCCCCGGCGTCCGGTACACCTCCTGCGGCGTGCCGGCCTGTTCGACCCGGCCGTCGTTCATCACCGCGAGGCGGTCGGAGATGCTCAGTGCCTCCTCCTGGTCGTGCGTGACGTAGATGGTCGTGATTCCGAGGTCGCGCTGGATGCGCTTGACGTGCCGCCGCAGCGTCTCGCGGAGGCGGGCGTCGAGCGCGCTCATCGGTTCGTCCAGCAGGAGGAGGCTCGGGCCGGGTGCGAGCGCGCGGGCGAGCGCGACCCGCTGTTGCTGGCCGCCCGATAGTTCCGCGGGGTCGCGGTCCTCGAACCCTTCGAGGTCGACGAGGTCGAGCAGTTCCGCGACGCGTTCGTCCCTGCTTGCGCCGCCCGGCGCGTCCCGGAACCGTAGGCCGTACGCGATGTTCTCCGCGACCGTCATGTGGGGGAAGAGCGCGTAGTTCTGGAAGACGATGCCCACGTCGCGTTCGTCTACGGGAACCCCGGTCACGTCCGCGCCGTCGAACCGCACCGCGCCCGCCGTCGGCTCCTCGAACCCCGCGACCATACGGAGAGTCGTCGTCTTCCCGCAGCCGGAGGGCCCGACGAGCGTGAAGAACTCGCCGTCCCGAACGTCGAGCGACACGCCGTCCAGCGCCGTCGTCGCGCCGAACGCCTTCGTTACGCCGTCGAGACGAACGTCAACCACGAGTCGTCGCCCCCGTTCCGCCGCGGTCCGTAGCCATAGAACACACGTCTAACCACTCGGTGTTATCACCACCGAATTCACTCGTTGGCGACGACCGTGATTCGCTCCTGGCGGTCGATGGCGCGTTCGAGTTCCTCCGCGATGGCGCTCCCCCGGGAGACCTGGATGTCGCCGCCGCGACCGACCGTCGCGGTGAACAGGTAGTCGCCGTCCGCCTGCACTTCGACCGTGTCGCCCGGACTCGCGGTCTCCACGGGGATGTTGATGTGGCGGGACGTGATGTCCGGCGTCACGACCTCGCCCTGCGGTTCCGCGCCGCCCGACTTACTCGCGCCGTTCGCGCCGCCCGCCCCCGACGCCGTGGGCGTGTCCGGAAGTTCGTCCAGCGTCCGCACGTCGATGCTGATGCCGAGGCGCTCCTCGATTTCGCTGATGCGACCGCCGCCCTTCCCGATGACGTGACTGATCTCGTCGTCGGAGACGTAGACGACCGCGGTGTTCTGCCCGCGGAGTTCGACCTCCACGGGACCGCGGGTCGCCGACTGGATCTCGCGCTTTATCTCCTGCTTCGCGAGGTTCCCGACGCCCGACTCCGTACTCCCGCCCGCTTCGTCGAGCGGGACGGTGACGACCTGGCGGTTGAACGTGTAAATCTCGTACGCCGGCCGCCCCGTCTCGAAGTCCGTCACCTGAATGACGGGGCGCGCGAGGTCTTCTTCCATCAGACCCTCGGGAACCTTCACCTCGGTCGTCACGTCGTACACCGTGTCCACGTCACCGGCCTCGATGAACACGACCGTGTCCACGATCTGCGGAATCATGCCGAGTTCGACGCGGCCGACGAGGCGCTGGAGCGCGTCGATGGGGCGGGTGGCGTGCACGACGCCGACCATCCCGACGCCCGCGAGCCGCATGTCCGCGAACACCTCGAAGTCGTCCGTTTTCCGGACCTCGTCGTAGATGGTGTAGTCCGGTCGCACCATCAGCAGGGAGTCCGCGGTGGTCTCCATCGACCCGCCGAGCTCCGTGTACTGCGTGATTTCGTCGCCGACCTGGAGGTCGCGCGGCTTCTCCATCGTCTTCACGACGTAGCCGTTATCGTCCAGGAACTCCGCGACCGCCTGCCCGAACGTCGACTTCCCCGCGCCCGGCGAACCGGCGATGAGGATGCCGCGGTCGCGCTCCAGCATCCGCTCCTTGAGTTCGCCCGAGAACTCGTACTCCTCCATCGTCGTCTTCACGATGGGGCGCACCGCCGTAATCTCGAACCCGTCACTGAACGGCGGTCGCGCCATGGCGATACGCATGTCCCGAATCTGGGCGATGGTCATCCCCTCCTCGGAGAGCTCCACGAACCCCTCGTCCGTGCGTTTCGCGGTGTCAATTATTTCGTTCGAGTACTCCTTGAGCGTGTCAACGTCGAGCTTCGTGGAGCCGATTTCCTGATAGGAGATGTCGCCCACGTCGCCGCGTTTCGCCATCGGGACCACACCCGCCTTCAGGTGGACGCTCATCGTCGACTCGTCGAAGTACTGCTCGATTTCGAGCGCGCCAGCCTCCTCGTCGAGCGGTTCGAGGTACTGCACGTCGAGGCCCTTCGCCTTCGCGACCTCGGACTGCACGATGTCGCTCGTGACGAACGTCGCGTCGTACTCCACCGCCACGTCCCGAATGATGGCGTCGATGGCCCCGGCGGCGGCGCGCTTGATATCTTCTTCCGTTGCTCGGTCACCCACGTACTGGAGGTCGATGTCGCCGTCGTCCGCGAGGTCCGCGAGCCGCTGTAGCTCCGAGAGGCCGTCCCAGCCGGTGCTCCGGCCGCTGTTGGCCTGCGCCTCGATTTCGCCCACGACCGCTTCGGGGACGATAACCGTCGCGCCAGCGTACTCGCCGGACTCGACGCCCGCGCTCACGCGGCCGTCGATGACGACGCTCGTGTCCGGCACTAATTTCATACCCACAGATAACTGCGGCCCGCTGATAAGGGTGTTCGTCGCCGCCGACGCGAACCGCCCGCATCGCCGCTCCACGACACGCCAACCACCGCCGCGGCGCGGAGCGCGAGCGAACACGCGACGCTTCCGGGGACGCGTTCGCCGCCGTCGAATCACTCGACAGAGCTGTCGGGGACCGGTACGGTTTTGGCGGGGGTTGCCGTTGCACTCGACAAACGGATGGAGGTCAAGACCGTCGACGAACAGGGGACGTCCGTCGGCCGCCTCGTCGCCTATGTCGGGGTAGTCGCGGCCTTCCTCGTGTTCGTCCTCGCACCCGGCGTCGTCTCCGTGCCGTACCGTCGATGGTTGAAAACGATTCTCCTCGTCGTCATCTTCGTCCAGCTCGCCCGGCTCGCCGCCTCCACGCTCGCGTCCTACCCAGAGGTCTCCGACCCGCCCGACCTCGACGTGCCCGACGCCGACCTCCCGTCGGTGAGCGTCGTCATCCCCGCGTACAACGAGGCCGCCGTCCTCCCGAGCACTCTCGACGCCTGCCGCGCGGTCGACTATCCCGAAGACCGCCTCGAAATCGTCGTCTGCTACGAGTCCGACTGCACCGACGGCACGGCCGACATCGTCGAATCGGCGGCCGCCGCGGACGACCGAATCGTCGCGCTCGAACGCGACGAACCCGGCGGCGGAAAGGCCGCCGCCGCGAACTACGCCATCGAGCGCGCGAGCGGCGACATCATCGCGAGCATCGACGCCGACCACGAGTTCGCGCCCGACGCCATCCGCCGCGCCGTCACGTGGTTCGTCGCCGAACCCGAGACGTGGTGCGTGAAAGGCCGGTGTTACGGCCACAACCCCACGGACTCCCTCGTCGCGCTCTACGCGACGGTCGACCGCCACATCGTCGAGAAGGTCGAACTGTTCGCGCGCGAACTGTTCGGCGGGTTCCGGCTGTTCGGCGGCGGACAGGCGTTCTTCCGCAGCAAAGTCTTCGAGGAAATCGGGCCGTTCGACGAGGAAATCCTCGTGGAGGACATCGACATGAGCGCGAAACTCCACGCGAACGGCAAGCGCATCCGCATGGACCCCGGCGTCGTGACGTACGAGGAACAACCGACCACGCTCTCCGCGTGGTGGAGTCAACGCAAGCGCTGGGCGCGCGGCTGGCTTCAGGTGTCGGTCCGGCACTTCTCGTCCGTCCTCCGGTCGAACAACCCGACGCGGGTCGCGAAGGCGGACGCCGCCCAGACGTTCGGATACACGATGCTCACGCCGTTCCTCGTCGTCGGCCTCCCGCTCCCCCTGTTCGACGTCGCGGGCGCGCACGCCTCGGCCTACATCCCCTACAGCGAGATACTCTGGACGATTATGGGCGTGTTCCCCGTCGCCGCCGCGCTCGCCGTGTTCGCCGCGGACCGCCGCGACGGCTACTCCCACCACCCCGCCGAGTACGTCGTCGCGCTCACGATGGGCGCCTACATGGTCGTGAACTCCGTCGTGTACGTCGTCGCGTTCATCGAGGAGTTCGTGCTCGACAAACCCTCCGTCTACGTCACCACCACGCGCGCCGACGACGACCCCGCCGACTGACTCCGCCGCCTTCCTCGCCGACTGCCCCGCGGACTGACCCCGAAACCGCCACCCAGCGCGCCCCCTTCTTTTTCCGCTCGTGTCCCCTGTCTCTCGGTATGGACGAGGTTCACGCGCTCGCGCGACGGCTCGTCGACGTACCGAGCCACGAGGACGAGACCGCCGCCGGGGACGAAATCGAGAACTGGCTCCGCGAACACACCGACGCCGAGGTCACCCGGGACGACGCGCCAAACGGCGGAAACATTATCGCGCGAAAAGGCTCGGGAGAGTCCGTCGCGCTCGTCGGCCATCACGACGTGGTGCCGCCCGCGGACGAACAGACGGAAGATGGCGAGTACGTCGTCTCCGAGGAGGACGGCCGGCTGTACGGCCGCGGTGCGGCGGACATGAAGGGCGCCGTCGCCGCCGCGATGGTCGCCTTCCGGGACGCCGACCCGGACTGCGAACTCGTCTTCTGCTCGTTCGTCGGCGAGGAACAGGGCGGCGTCGGCGCTCGACACTACCTCGACCACAACGACGCACCCGATTACGCTATCGTCGCCGAAGGGTCGACGAGCTACACGACCGACGGCGTGACGGACGTGGTCATCGCGCACAAGGGCCGCCGCGGCAGCACCATCCGCGCACAGGGCGTCGCCGCGCACGCGAGCGAACCCGCGTCCGGCGAGAACGCGATCTATCGCGCGAGCGACGCCATGGACGTGGTGCGCGAACTCGACGCTCCCGCGGTCGACGTGCTGGGCGAGCGCGTCGAAGGAAGCGTCGCGGTCACCGAGATCGACGGCGGGAGCGCGTGGAACGTCATCCCCGACACGTGCGAAGTCACCGTGGACGAACGCACCGTTCCCGGCGAGCGCGCGGACTTGCGCCGCGTCACCAGCGTCCCCGGCGTCTCCTGGTCCGTCGACCAAGACCTCCCGCCGATGGAGTGCACGAGCGAAGCGTTCGCGGACGCCGTCCTCAACGCCGCGAACGCCGCCCAGGACGGCACCCCCCAGCATGTCTCGAAACCGCACGCCACCGACGCCGGCTGGCTCGCCGACGAGGGAACCGCGTGCGTCGTCTGCGGCGCGTCTGAACCCGGAGAAGCCCACACGAAGTCGGAGAGCGTCTCCCTCGACACGCTCTCAGTCTGCTACGAGACGTACCTCGGACTGGCGAACGCTTGGCCGGTTCGGGAGGATTGATACGTCCGCGCGAGTGACTGATTCGCATGGCAACCGCAGAGGAGACTGACGCCCCCGAGGCGTACGAGGAACTACTCGACCAGTACGAACGACTCACGTACGTCGGCGGCGCGTCCGGCGTGCTGTCCTGGGACCAGCAGGTGATGATGCCGGAGGGCGGCGCGCCCGCGCGCTCGAAGCAGCTCTCGGCGCTCTCCGCCATCCACCACGAACTCCTGACGGACGACGACGTGGGGGAGTGGCTGGACGAACTGGAGGACGCCGACCTCACCGGCGAGCAGGCCGCGGTCGTCCGTGAGATTCGACGGCAGTACGAGCGCGCGGACGCCGTGCCCGTCGAACTCGTGGAAGAGATTTCGGAGACGTCGAGCGAGGCGCTGCAGGTGTGGGAGGACGCGAGGGCCGAGGACGACTTCTCGAAGTTCGCGCCCTACCTCGAAGACCTCGTGGAACTCAAACGCGAGTACGCGGAGCACATCGATCCGGACGCCGACCCGTACGAGGTCCTGTTCGCGGACTACGAACCGTACCTCGACCTGGACACCGCGGAGCGCGTGCTCACGCGGCTTCGCGACGAACTCGTTCCGCTCATCGACGAACTGAACGACGCGGACGCCGACCTCGCCCAGCCCTTCGACGGCACGTACCCCGAGGACGCCCAGGAGGCGCTCAGCCGGGACGTGCTCGAACTGGTGGACTACGACTTCGAGCGCGGCCGCCTCGACACCTCCAGTCACCCCTTCACGTCGGGGAACCAGTTCGACACCCGCATCACCACGCGCTTCGACGAATCCGACCCGCTGGGCGCGCTGATGAGCACCGTCCACGAGTACGGACACGCCCAGTACAACCTCGGCGTCCCCCAGGAGGAGTACGGGACGCCGCTCGGCGAGTCCCGCGACCTCACCGTCCACGAGTCCCAGAGCCGACTCTGGGAGAACCACATCGGCCGCTCCCGCGCGTTCTACGACCTCGTTCTCGACGACCTCACGGAGCACTTCGACGGCCTCGACGACGCGACCGTCGAGGACGTGTACGAGGCCGCGAACCAGATCTATCCGGAGAACCTCATCCGCGTGGAGGCGGACGAGCTCACCTACCACATGCACATCATCCTCCGGTTCGAAATCGAACGGGACCTCATCAGCGGCGACCTCGACGTCGAGGACGTACCCGAGGTCTGGAACGAGAAGATGGAGGAGTACCTCGGCGTCACTCCGGACACGGACGCTGAGGGCTGCCTACAGGACATCCACTGGAGTCACGGGAACTTCGGGTACTTCCCGACGTACTCGCTCGGGAGCGTGCTCGCCGCGCAACTGTACGCGAGCGCCGAGGACGACATCGACGACCTCGACGGGAAGGTCGCGGCGGGCGAGTTCGACGACCTCCACGACTGGCTGGGCGAGAACGTTCACCAGCACGGAAAGCGCTACACGACGCCCGAACTCGTCGAGGAAGCGACCGGCGAACCCTACACGGCCGACTACTTCCTCGACTACGCGGAATCGAAGTTCCGCGACCTCTACGACCTCTAACGGCCGCGATAACAACATTCACACGACTACGAGTTTTTATACCAACGCAGTCTGTCACTTCGCGCATGTCTCGAACTCAACAGCCTGGGTTCGTCGGCGCGGCGCGTCAATCGCTCGCGGGAAGCGCTGTCGTCGGCGCACTCGCGTTCGTCGCGAACTACATCCTCGTCTACGCGATGATGGTCATCGACGACGTGGAGTTTACCGGTACAGACGTCGAGATGTGGAAAATCGCCGGCTGGGTGTTTTACAACGCGCAGAACGTCAAAATCGAAGTGACCTCGGCGGGCCGATCGCGGACCATCGACTACCTGTCGGCGGCACCGTCGGCCAGCAACCTCACCAGTACGGTCCCGAAGCTCGCCTACTACGTGGTCCCCGCTCTCGTCCTCCTCGTGGCGGGCTACGTGGCCTACCAGCGCTCGAACCGCAGCCTCGGCGCCGAGAGCGCGGCGGGCGTGGGAGCAGCGATAGCGGGGGGATACGTCGTGCTCTCTGCCGCCGGCGTGTTCGTTTTCGAGTACACGCAGTCCTCGCTCAACACTACTGGTACCGCCGCGCCGAAACTCTCGACCGCGATTCTCGTCGCCGGCCTCGTCTATCCGGTCGTGCTCGGCGCCATCGGCGGCTACTTCGGCGTGAACTGACCGGTAGCGTTTCCGCCCCTCCCTGTAGTGGGGTGACTGTGGACGCTTACGACGACCTCTCGGCGTGAGCACGCGCCTTCGACGCCTGCAACCTCCAGCGGCCGCGAAACCGCTGTTTTCACCGGCGGCCGCGTGCGAGATTTTATATGGACAGGCGTCCCGCATCCGGTATGGCAACGAACCGACGGTCCGACTCCGGCAGCGCGGTTCCGTCAGCCCTCCCGGTCAGCGCCGCCATCGGCGCGGCCGCGTACGTCCTGAACTACGTCCTCGTCTACCTGTTCATGCTCGTGGACGGCGTCGAGTCCGGCGGCGACATCCCGGCGTGGAAGGTCGCTGGCTGGGTGTTCTACAACGCCCACAACGTCGACGTGACGGCGACGGTCGGCGGCGAGACCGCGTCCGTGAACTACCTGGAGAGCGCGGCCGCAGGCGGCCTCACCGACGCAATCTCCCAACTCACGAGCACCGTCCCGAAACTCGTCTACTACGTCGTGCCCGCGGCCGTGCTCGTGCTCGCGGGACTCCTCGCCGCTCGCCGCGTCCGCGCGAGCCTCAGCGGCGTCGAAGCCGCGGGCGTCGGCGCGGGCATCGTCGGCGGCTACCTCGTGCTCTCCGCCATCGGCGCGTTCGTCTTCGAGTACACCGTCTCCGCGTTCGGCGCGTCGGCCTCGCTCGCGCCGAACCTCGCGTCCGCGATTCTCGTCGCTGGCCTCGTCTACCCGCTCCTTCTCGGCGCCATCGGCGGCATCGTCGACACCATCTAGCACACGCCTCCGCGCGCTCCTCTCGCGTTTGCGGCGTTCGCGTCCGATTTTTCTGATTCTACAGTTTCAGCTGTCCGCCCGACACGCTTAAGTCGTGGTGTGGTATAGCATACCGTGTATGTCGAGCGCACAGGAGTCAATCGACGGCGTCCTCGACGAGTTCCTCGAAGCACGCGGTCACGACACGTCGCAGGTAGCGTGGGACCGAAGCTATAACAAGAAACAGTGTCCCGACTGCGGCGGACTCCACGACGAGGACGCCACCACCTGCACAGTCTGCGGGTGGGCGCCCTAGAGCACGCCGTCCGCCATCGCCGCGACGAACGCTTCCTGATTCGGGCTACTCGAGAGGAGTTCGACCTCGTCGAACCCCGCGTCCGCGTGTCGCGCGAGCAACTCCCCTACCTCGCCGATGTCGTCCGTGACGAGCCCCCAGTCCGTCCAGTTTTCCCGAGGTACGTCGCGACCGCGTGACTCGATTTCGCGCGGGTCGGCGACTGGTTCGTCGAACCCGACCGCCATCGTTCCCGTCCAGAACTCCACCGCGTCCAGCGCGTCCGCGTACTCGTCGGCGTAGGAGACACCGGCCTGCCGGATGCGACGGATGTCGTCGGGGTCGCGGCCCGCTTCCGCCGCGCCGGCTTCGAGCGCGGGCACGAGCTCGGTCTCGTACGTCTCGACGGGCGCGAGCGTGAGGAACCCGTCCGCGTACTGGCCCGCCACCTTCGCCGAGTGCACGCCGTTCCCCGCGACGTACAGCGGAACGTCCTCGTCCGGGCGCGTGTAGAGCCTCGCGTCGTCCAGATTCCAGTAGTGGCCGTCGTAGTCCACGAACCCTCCGCTCATCAGCTTTCGATAGATTCGGCAGGCGTCCACGAGACGCGCGCGACGCTCCGGGTAGTCCGGCCAGTCGTAGCCGAGCGGGCGCTCGTTCATCGCCTCGCCCGTCGCGAGCGTCAGGTGCGCGCGCCCCGGATACATCGACCCGAGCGTCGCCGCGAACTGCGCCAACAGTCCCGGATGGTAGCGACCCACCGGGGGCGTGACGCCCGTCCCCATCCGCATCGAATCGGTGCGTTCGAGCGCCGCGCCGAGCCACGGCCACGCCGCCCCGCAGTGCGCGCCCGTGTCCCACCACGGATGGAAGTGGTCGCTCGTCCACACCGAATCGAACCCCGCGCCCTCCGCGAGTTCCGCGTGGTCGAGGAGCCGACCCGGCGCGTACTGCTCGTGGGCAGCGAAGAACCCAACATCCATACCCGGGAGGTCTGTTCCTAGCGGAAAACAGTTAGTGGCCGCTCGTCGGTGTCAGTCGTCGTCCTGGGTCGGCGTCTCGCCGTCCTCGTCCACGTCGACCTGGCTCGTGCGTTCCGCGGCGCGCTCGATGAACTCGTCCGGGAGTTCGTCGATTTCGCCCGCCTGCACGCCCCAGAGGTTCGCGTACAGGCCGTCCTCCGCGAGGAGGTCCTCGTGCGTGCCGCGCTCCACTATCTTCCCGTCTTCGAGGACGACGATCTGGTCGGCGTCCTTGATGGTGGAGAGCCGGTGGGCGATGCTGAACGTGGTGCGGTTCTCGGTGAGGTCGTCCAGGCTGCGCTGGATGAGCATCTCCGTCTCCGTGTCCACGTCGCTCGTCGCCTCGTCCAGAATCATGATGTCCGGGTCCTTGAGGATGGCGCGCGCGATGTCGATGCGCTGGCGCTGCCCGCCGGAGAGTTTCACGCCGCGCTCCCCGACTTTCGTCTCGTAGCCGTCCGGGAGGTTCGTGATGAACTCGTGGGCCTCCGCGGCCTTCGCGGCCTCCACGACCTCCTCCTGGCTGGCGTCGAACGACCCGTACCGGATGTTCTCCTCCACCGTCCCGTAGAACAGGAAGGTGTCCTGACTCACGTAGCCGATGGACCGCCGAATCGACGGCAGCGTGACGTTCCGGATGTCCTGTCCGTCGATTTCGATGCGGCCGTCGTCGGGGTCGTACATCCGCAACAGGAGTTTCAGGACCGTGGACTTCCCCGCACCCGTCGGCCCGACGAGCGCGAGCGTGTCGCCGCCGTCAACGTCGAAGGACACGTCCTCGATGATGGGTTCGTCGTCGTACCCGAACGTCACGTCGTCGTAGACGACTTCGCCCTCGGTCACGTCGAGTTCCTCCGCGTTCGGGTCCTCCTCGATACGGGACGGCTCGTCCATCAGCCCGAAGATGCGCTCGCCCGACGCACGCGCCCGCTGATACATGTTGATGATCTGCCCGAACTGCGCCATCGGCCAGATGAACTGCTGGCTGAGCTGGATGAACACGACGAACTGACCGATGGTGAGCGAGCCCGCGAGCCCGAACGGCGCGCCGACCGCCGCCCAGTACCCGCCGACGAGGAACGTGAGCACGAACCCGATGCCCGCGATGACGCGGAGCGCCGGGAAGAACTTGATGCGGATGGTAATCGCTCCCCAGTTCGCGTCGAAGTAGCCCTGAGAGACGTCCTCCACGCGCTCGCCCTCGTAGTCTTCCGTGTTACTGGTCTTGATGACTTGGATGCCGCCGAGGTTGTTCTCCAGCCGCGAATTCATCTGCCCGACGGACGACCGCACGTCCGCGTACTCCGGCTGAATCCGCTTCACGAACCGGTACGTGAACCACGCGATGATGGGCACCGGGAGCATCGTGATGATGGCGAGCTTCCAGTTCAGGTAGAAGAGGACGCAACCGACTGCGAACACCATCACGGAGAGCCGGAACGCCGAGTTCATCCCGTCGTTCAGGAAGCGCTCCAGGCGGTTCACGTCGTTCGAGAGGATGGACATCATCTCGCCCGTCTGCTTCGTGGCGAAGAAGTCCATGTTCAGCCGCTGCATCTTGTCGTACGTATCCGTCCGGACCGCGTGCTGGATGTGCTGGCTGAACGAATTGAACCCCCAGTTCCGGAACCAGTGGAAGCCCGCGCCGCCGAAGAACGCGAACGCGATGATGCCGGACGCCACCAGGAGTTGGTTCATATCGCCAGTCGGTTGGAGACTGGCGGGGAGGAAGCCGAGGAATGGGTAGGAGTCGTAGAGGATGCTGTCGATGGCGTACCCGAGCATCAGCGCGGGTACGAGGTCGAGGACGCGCGCGAAGAGACTCGCCACCACACCCACGACGAACGCGAATCTGTTCTCGCTTCCGTAGGTCTCGAAGAGACGACGCATCGCGTTCGAGGAGTCCGCGCGGACGTCCTCGAACGGGTCGTCGTCGTCCAAGCTACTCATTACTGGTAGAAAGTGACACCCTAACAAAAGAGTTTCCTACGAACCGAAACATGCCACCTCGGTTCCGGCGCTGACGCCGCGGTCCACGGTCCAGTTGTAGGGAAGTTCGAGCACGCAGTCCGCGCGCCCCCGATACCGCGTGAGCGGCGCGTCCTCCACGACCGCGTGATGGACCGCCGTCACCTCGCCGTCCGCGACGAACACGATGTCGATGGGGTAGTTCATCCCCCGCATCACGTACGCCCGCGCCCCCACCGAGGCGTACCGGAAGACCATCCCGTCCGCCGGCAGGTCGGTGGTGCCACTGAGGCCCTCGTAGCGCTCCCGCGCCGTGTCCGCCACTACCATCTCCAGAACCGCGGTGCCGTTCGCCGTCTCCACAGTCACGCGGGCCCGGTCGACCCCGTCGTCCGCGAACCACCACACGCCGACCGCCGCGAGCGCCGCGACCAGCACCACCGCGACCACCGTCGAACGACGCACCATACCACAGGTAGTCGGGCGAAAGGCAAACGTTTTCCCCGCTCACCGGCCAAATTCCGGTGCGGGTCCGTGGTCTAGTGGTTATGACGCTTCCCTTACAAGGAAGAGGTCGGTGGTTCGACTCCGCCCGGACCCATGAGCAGTTTCGACGAGCGTAGTGAGGAGAAACAGAATGGGGGGAGGACAGAGTCCGAATCCAGCGAGTCGCAGCGCGAACGAAGTGAGCGATCGTCTCGCGTTGGTTCGACTCCGCCCGGACCCACTACTTCTGCGGCGAGCCAAGGTGAGCCGTGAAGTCGTGCGGAGGACGGATTCGCGGCCCAGCGGACGAGCAGAGCGAAGTCCTCGTGGTTCGACTCCGCCCGAGTCCACTTCTCGTGCAGTCTCGACCGCAACGAGACCGCCGCCCGACGGCAATCCGAAACCCTTTTTCACGCACTCCTCATTCGATAGCGTGCACGCCGCCTTAGCTCAGACTGGGAGAGCACTCGACTGAAGATCGAGCTGTCCCCCGTTCAAATCGGGGAGGCGGCACTTCTCTGATTCCGACACGCGAGCGAAGCGAGCCGTCGGAATCGAAACGTGACACCGAGCCGATTTGAATCAGCGGGACGGCCGTCGAGGGTCTCGCGCGCTTCAAATCTTTCTGGTGGGGGAACGTTTGTTTCGTCGTGGCGCGAGGGTTCTGTTGATGGGTTCGTTCGCGCGGTTTCGGCGGTTGTCGGTGTTCGTGATGAGTGCGTTCTACGTGGTGGCGGGTGTGGCGCATTTCCTGTGGCCGCGGGGGTTCGAGCGTGCGGTTCCGCCGTCGTTGCCGCGGCCGCGGCTGTTGGTGTACGTGTCGGGTGTCGCGGAAGTCGTGTTGGGTCTCGGGGTGTTGGTTCGGCGGACGCGGCGGGTGTCGGCGTGGGGGTTGATTGCGTTGTTGGTGGCGGTGTTCCCGGCGAACGTGCATATGGCGCGGAGTGACGTGTTTCGGGATGCGGTGCCCGAGCGGTTCTCGTGGGTGGTGGACGTGGTCGCGTGGGCGCGGTTGCCGTTGCAGGGCGTGTTGGTGCTGTGGGCGTGGTGGTGCGCGCGAGTGGACGCCTAGAGCGCGCTCGCGCCGTCGCGGACGGTGGCGAGCACGGTCTCGATGTGGTCGTCTCGCGTGCTCGAATTGAAGAGTTCGTGGCCGTCGGTGAACGCGACGCGGTTGGCTTCGGGGACCTGGGATTCGATGGTGGCGCCGCTGACGATGGGGTCGTCGGGGTTGTAGAAGACGGCGTCCCGGGTGTCGAACGGCGGGAGAGACTCCTGTGCGTGCTTGGCTTCGCGGAGGAAGGTCGGGGCGGCGTAGTCGGGTGAGTCGGCGACCCAGGCGTCGCTCGCGAGGCTGCCGAGTTCGTCCCGTGTCGCGCTCGCCGGGAGGACGGGCGTGGAGACGGGGAGTTTGCGGAGGAGGGAGACGAGCGGGTTCTGGAGGTCGCCGTGAAACCCCAACCAGGGGCTGAGGTAGGTGCGCGTCCGGCGGGCGTCGTCGGCGTCGAGGTGGCGCGCGACGAGGCCGCCCGTGCTGTGGCTGAGGAGGCGGTACTCGTCGAGGTCGTCCACGAACGACTGGACGGGCGCGAGGTACTCGCGCTCGAAGTCGGTGATGGTGCGCGGGAGTTCGAACGCGCTCACGCGGTATCCGGCGTCGGTGAGGTGGTCGATGAGCCACTGGACGCCGTCGTGTTCGGGTCGGTTCCCCCAGCCGAGGACGAGGACGAGGCGGTCGTCGCCGTCGCCGTAGTCGACGCGTCGCATACTTGAAGTCGGGCGGGCGCGCCCAAAGCGTTTGCCGTGGGTACCTTTATCACGGGCTGTCGTGCACGCCACGGTATGCCGTCTATCGAGAGCGAGCACGTGAGCATCGAGGTCGAAGGAACGCGAGCGGATGTCGTCATCACGCGCCCGGAGAAACGAAACTCGCTCACGGGGGCGGCCGTGCGCGACCTCACCGAGGCGGTGCGCGCCGTCGAAGCCGACGACGACGTTCGCGCGGCGACGCTCCGCGGCGAGGGCCACGTGTTCTGCGCGGGGTTCGACCTGGAGATGATGGCCGGTAACGACGTGCGCGAACACGACGCCCTCCACCGGGACTTCCGGGAGCTCCTCGACACTATCGACGCGATGACGACGCCGACCGTCGCGGCGGTGCAGGGCGCGGGCATCGCGGGCGGGTTCGAACTCACGCTCCCCTGCGATTTCCGCGTGCTCGGCGCTGACGCGAAGTACGGCGTCATCGAGGTCGACCTCGGCATCTTTCCCCACCAGGGGTCGACGCAGCGCCTCCCGCGCCTCGTCGGCCTCGCGAAGGCGAAGGAACTGGTGTTGACGGGCGAGTTCGTCGACCCCGCGGAGGCCGACCGCATCAACCTCGTCACGGAGGTCGTGCCTGGCGACAAGGTGGACGACCGGGCGCGCGAACTCGCGGACGACCTCACGGAGAAAGCGCCGCGCGGCGTCGAGAACGCGCTCCGGGCGTTCTCCCACACGTTCGACGTGCCGCTCGACGAGGGCCTCGACTACGAGCACGCGCTCGCGATGGAAGTGTACGGAACCGACGACCGCCGCGAGGGCTTCGAAGCGCAGCTGGAGGGCCGGGAGCCCGAGTTCTCCGGGCGCTAACGCCGAGCCGGGATGGAAACCCCTATTGTTTCGAACCGAAATAGTGTGTGGTAGTGCGTTTTCCGAACCCCGTTCGGCTGGTCATCCTCGGGGTCGGCCTCCTCCTCTCCCGGGCCGGTCTCGTCGACCGCCAGCACGTGCGCTCGACGACCGACCTCTCGTGGCCCCGCATCGTCACGGGACTCGCGCGAATGTCGAAGAACGCCGCCGACGTGGCGATGGTCGGCGTCGTCCTCGGCGAAGCCGCCATCGGCGGCGTCGGTCTCGCCTCCCCGTTCTGGGGGCTCGCGTTCTCCATCGGCGGCGGGATGGCCGCCGGCACCATCGCGCTCGTCTCCCAAGGCCACGGCGCCGAGGACTACGACCAGTTCGGGCAAGCCATCCGCTCCAGCGTGCTCGTCGTCCTCGCGCTCACCCTCCCGCTCGCTGCCGTCCTGTTCTTCTTCCCGACCGACCTCCTCGGCCTCCTCTCGGGCGACCAGACCACCGTCACGTACGGCGCGGACTACCTCCGCATCCTCGCGTTCGGCGTGCCGTTCGCCGGCCTCAACCTCGTCGGTAGCCGCATCTACATCGGCGCGGACGACGCCTACACGCCGATGATCGTGCGCGGCGGCGGCGCGGTCTCCAACATCGCCCTGAACGCCCTCTTCATCTTCGGCCTCGGCATGGGCGTCACCGGCGCCGCGCTCGGCACCGTGCTCGCGAACGTCCTCGGCACCACCGCGTTCGCCGTCGGCCTCGCCCGCGGCCGCCTCCCCTTCTGCAACCCGCTCCCCGCCGCCGTCTCCCTCCGCGACCGCTACTTCGACCGCGAAACGATCACCGACATCGTCCGCATCGGCACGCCCGTTGTCGGCCGGAACGGCGTCTGGACCGTCGCCCGCATCCCGATGCTCGCCATCGTCGCCAGCTTCGGCACCACCGTCCTCGCCGCCTACACCGTCGCTCGACGCATCTACGCCCTCATGAACACGCCCGGCTGGGGGTTCGGCCTCGCGTCCAGCAGCCTCGTCGGCCAGAACCTCGGCCGTGGTGACGAGGCCGGCGCGGAAGCCGTCGCGAAGGACGTCGTGTTGTTCTCCATCGGCACCTACCTCGTCGCATCTGCCATCGTCGCCGCCTTCGCCCACCCCATCGCGGTCCTGTTCGTCAGCCCCGACGCAGCACCCGGCGTCATCCCCACTACCACCGCGTTCGTCTACGTCTGCTGTATCGCGGTACTCGCGCAGGCAGTGAAGGGCGCGGCCGCCGGCCCGCTCGACGCCGCCGGCGACACTCGCGTCCCCTTCTACAGCCAACTCGTGGGCATGTTCGGGTTCGCGCTCCCGCTCGCCGCGCTCGGCGCGTACACCGACCTCGGCCTCGTCGGCCTCTACCTCTCGCTCGTCGCGGAAACGTTCGTCCCCGCTGCCATCAACTACTGGTGGTTCTCTACCGGCATCTGGAAGGAACGCAGCCGCGAATTCCGCCCCGGCACCCCCGCAGACGACTAACTCAGTTGACACTACCTATCGCGCAAGGGTTATGAGTGAGGAGCCAGTGTATCGAACTGTAATGGCAACTGGTACGGTTGATTTCTTCAACGACACTGGCGGTTACGGTTTCATCGAGACTGAGGATGCGGACGAGGACGTTTTCTTCCACATGGAGGACGTTGGCGGCCCGGACCTCGAAGAAGGGCAGGAGGTCGAGTTCGAGATCGAGGACGCCCCGAAGGGTCCTCGCGCGAAGAACCTCAAGCGCCTCGAATAAGGCGTAACCCACGGTAACGGTAGCAAAACAGATTTTCCACGTATTCACACCGCGTAGCGACCGCTTTACTCACCCGAACCGATAGTCACTCGAAGCGCCACTGGTCGCTCAGCTCGGACACCGCACCCCGCGGGTCGTCGCCGCGCGCCAGCCGCCGCAGTTCCTCGCCGTCGAACGCGTACTCGCGGTCCCCGTTCCGCGTCACCAGCCGTCGACTCCGCAGCGCGTCGAGCAGGCTCTGCGCGTCCCCGATGGGGAGCGACGCCGCCTCGCAGAGGTCGTGCGCGGTCCGTCGCCCGTCGAGTTCGTCCAGCAACCGCCGCGCACGCTCCTCGTTACACTGCGACTCCCGAATCGCCGCCTCCACCCGAACCCGCACGGACGGCGACTCCAACAACGCGTCCACGCGCTCCGACTGACTGTCTTCTGCCGTATCCGTGTCCTCACCGGACTCCGTGTCCGGTGTCCCGTCGGTGAGTTCCTCGCCGCGCTCCCGGAACTTCTCCTGAATCTCTTCGATGTCGTACGACTCCGGTTTCTCCTCGTCGAGCGCGTCTTCCAACCGTTCGACCTTCGTGCGCAGCGCCTCCACGTCCTCGTCCGAATCGGTGGGAAGCGTCGTCTGCACGCCCTCCGCCGTGAGCACGTTCGCCATCTGGCGCGCCGCCATCGAGACGTTCCGCGCCGACCGCAGTTCCTCCTCCAGTTCGTTGATGCGCTCGCGCTTCGCCGCGAGTTCCTCCTCCAACTCCGCGATGCGGTCCGCCTCGCGCTCCTCGCGCTCCGAAATCGACGCCAGGTCGTCCATCAACCCCTCGCTCACGGACTTCAACTCCGGGCGTTCGAAGTCGTCCAATCCCGGGGTCGCGCCGGCGTCGAACGTCCGCTTGCGCTTGAACTGGATGCGGGACACCGCGTCGTCCGTCCAGTCCGCCTGCACGAACGCTTCCCCCGCATCCAACTCGGACACCTGTTCGCCGTACTCCGAGCCGACGATACGCCCGACGACCTTCGTGTCGTTCTCCCACGTGAGCCGGTGCCAGACCAGCCAGTTCGCCTGCGTGATGAAGTCCTTCTTCACGTCCGCCGGGCGCTGACTGATACCCATCACGCCCAGTCCGTGCTTGCGCCCGCGCTTCCCGACCTTGATGAGCATCCGCCCCGTTTCGCCCATCCCCGCGCCCTCCGGGATGTACTCGTGGACTTCCTCCACGACGAGCAGGAACGGCTTCTTCAGCTTCTTCTCCTTCACGAACAGCTGACGCGCCGTCTCCCGAACCAGCTCGTCGGACGCGTCCTCGTCCAGGAACCCCGATACGTCGAGGATGACGGGAACGTTCTGTTCGAGCGCGAGGCTCGCGAGCTTCTCCGCGTGCTCCGGGCCGACTTGGATGTCGCACTCCTCGTCTGCGCCCGCGTGCAGTAACTCGAACTCCTCCTTCAATCCGTAATACTCGCCCTCACAGTCCACGATGAGGACGGGAAAGCCCGCGTCGAGCAGTTCCTCGATGACGACGCTCGCCGTGTTCGACTTCCCGCTCCCGGACTTCCCCGTGAGGAACGCGCGTCCCGTGAGGATGTCGACGGTCGGCAACTCCACGGGCGCGCCGTCCGCCGTCTCCCCGACGTGAATGTGCTCCTCGTCGGTGCTCGTCGGCTCCATCAGTTGTCGGAGAATGAGCGCCCGCCCGAATGAACGTTACTCCTGTCGCGCCGGATGACTCTCGTGGAGACGGCTGCGGCCGAACGTCCGCTCCCGCAGCGTCCCCGACGACGACTCCTCGGGGAGGAGGTCGCGCTCGCGGAGTTCGGGAACCACGAGGTCCACGAAGTCCTGGAGCGTGTCCGGCCGCACGACCTCCTTCACGTTGAAGCCGTTCACGCCGACCTCGTCGTGCCAGCGCTCGAACTCGTCCGCGACCTGCTCGGGCGTCCCGACGACGACGGGCGATGTGGTGCCGAGGCCCGCGAACTCCGCGACCTCCCGAACCGTCCACTCGCGGTCGTCGTTCGTCGTGAACGCGTTCACGACACCCTGAATCGCCTCCGTCTCGATGTGTTCGAGCTTCTGGTCGGGGTCGAGTTCGGAGAGGTCCATGTCCACGAACCCGGAGAGCAACGTGAGCACGCCCTCAACGTCGATGGCGTCGACGTAGCTCTCGTACTTCGCCTCAGCGAGCTCTTCGGTCTCACCGACGACGGGAACGATACCCGGGAAGAACTCGAGCGTGTCCGGGTCGCGGCCGTATGAAGACGCGCGCTCGCGCACGTCCTCCATGTAGTCCACGACCGCCTGCTCGTTCGGCTGGCTGACGAACACCGCCTCGGCGTTCCGGGCCGCGAACTCCCGGCCCCTGTCGGACGACCCCGCCTGGTAGAGGACTGGCGTGCGCTGCGGGCTCGGCTCGCAGCCGTGCGGCCCCGGCACTTGGAAGTACTCGCCGTCGAAGTCGACCTCGTGAACCTTCTCCGGGTCCGTGAAGACGCCCGAGTCGCGGTCCCGGACGACCGCGTCGTCCTCCCAGGAGTCCTCCCAGAGCCGATAACAGACCTCCATGAACTCGGCCGCTCGGTCGTAGCGCTCGTCGTGCTCGATTCGGCCATCGAGACCGAGGTTCGCCGCCGCGCTCTCTAGGTACGAGGTGACGATGTTGAACGCGATGCGGCCGTCCGTCACGTGGTCCAGCGTCGACAACTCCCGAGCGAGCTGGTAGGGATGGTTGTACGACGTGGACTTCGTCACCGCGAACCCGAGGTCGTCCGTCACCTCGGCCATCGCGGGCACGACGTACGCGGGGTCGTTCGACGGCGTCTGCACCGCCTTCTCGACCGCGGGGTCGACGGAGTCGTCGTACACGTCGTAGACGCCGCGCACGTCCGCGAAGAACACGGCGTCGAACCCGCCGCGTTCGGCGGTTCGCGCGACCTCCGTCCAGTACTCGCGGTCCGTGTAGCGGTGCGATTGGTCGCCGGGATATCGCCACGACCCGACCGTCACGTGCTCCACGGAGTTCATCGTGAAGAGGTTCAGATGCAGGTAGTCGTCGCTCATTGACCAATGGGACGGCCGCGACCGCCTAATAGCGACGGACACCGGCGAGTTTGCGTGGTGTCTTCTCTCTGCAGTCACCGACACCGGCAAGAATGGCGTTCGGATGACACCGCCGCCGCGCGAGGCTCGTCACCGCCTCCGAACCGGACCTCGCGCGATACCTTATCAGGACATACCGACCGCTGGCCGCGTCTTCGTATTTGAACCCTCGCGCAGGCAGTCGCGACAGAACGGCTGCTGAGACGACAGTCATGGAGTGGCGGAGAAGCATTCGCGGCGCAACGCGCCGCGATTCACTCGCTCGCGGAGCGAGCGAGCCTTTTTCCCTCCAGGTTTTTACTCAAGCGGTCGCGCTTCGCGCGACCCGCAGAGTAAAAAGGTGGGTCAGCAGGCGCAGTAGTAGTCCTGCATGCCGAGAGTATTTCTGAGTATTTGGTAGGCGGGGTCGGGGTCGTCGGGGCGGTAGACGCCGGCGGTGAGGTCGCCTCTGGTGACGAAGTCGCCCGAGAGGAAGCTCGTCCAGTCGCTCGCTTGGAGAACGTCGACGAAGGTCTGGTCGGTGGCGAGGAGTTCGAGGTAGTCGGGGAGGAACACCCAGGTCGCGTCCCGGAGGTCGTCGGATTCGTAGTCGGTGTCGGTGGCGTCGGCGTAGGCGGCCATCGGGAGGTTCGCGCCGGCCTGTACGGGAAGCCCGATCCACTTCCACGGCCGGGTGTTGATGTCGAGCAGGACGTACTCGTCGCGCTGTTCGTCGTACACGAACTCGCTCTCGCTGATGCCGTAGTAGTCGGTTTCGTCGAGCACGCCGAGCGCGCGCTCGCGGAGCGCGTCGTTCGCCGTGCGCTGAACGACGCACGACGTGCCGTACCCGAGCGGCTTCCGAACTCGCGCGTTCCCGACGATGCCGAGAGCGTCCTCGGTGCCCGACGGCGGGACGTAGGACGCGAGGCTCGCGTCCTCGCCCGTCGCCTTCTCCACTTTCTCCTGTGCGAGAACTTCGATGCCTTCCTCGTCGGCGAGGTCGACCACGTCCCGGAACTCCTCTTCCGTCGCGACTTCCACGACGTTCGTTCCGACCGCCTCCTCGAACTCGCGCTTGAGCGCGGGCTTCACCACGAGCGGGAGGCCGAGGTCGTCGATAGCGTCCGCGACGCTCGTCTCGTCCAACCATCGGGTCTCGGGGTAGGGGACGTCGAGGTCGTCCGCGATGCGGTAGAGCGAACTCTTATCGAGCACGGCGTCGACACGGTCGGCGGCGAACGGCAGGCGGACGCCGTCGGGGTCCGCGTCCGCGAACGCGTGCACCCACTCGTCCATACAGCCGAAGGCCACGAGGTCGCGGCCGGCGGCGTCGGCGATGGCTTCCACGTCCTCGCGGAACCCGTCGAGGTCGTTGAGCGGGTAGGTGACGCGGCCCGCGAAGTCCACTGCGTCCGACGTGGGCGCGGCGCCGTCTCCGACGCGGTCCACGGCGATGACGGGCACGTCGTGGGCGGCGAGCGCGCGCGCCACGCCGAGTCCGGTGATGTGTGCGTTCGCGACGATGGCGGGCGGCCGGTCGAAGTCGGCGGCCGCCACCGCGTCCACCAGTTCGTCGTGCGTGCGGAATTCGGCCATACCTCAGTCTCCCGCGCCGCGGGGTAAAACGAACCGATACGGGGAATCCTGGCCGGTACTCCGGTCGGCGCAAAAGGATGGGTTTATGGGCGCGCTGACCGAACACGCCTGTAGTAACCATGGCTGACAATCCGGCTTCCATGTACCGGACCATCGATAAGCCCTCGTACACGCGTCGCGACTACGTCACGGGCATTCCGGGTTCGAAGATCGCACAGTTCAAGATGGGAGACCTCCAGTCCGAACCGGAGGACTACCCCGTCCAGATTAGCCTCGAGACCGAGGAAGAGTGCCAGATTCGGCACGGTTCGATGGAGGCCGCGCGCCTCTCCGCGAACCGCTACCTCATCAAGGAACTCGGCGAGGGGAACTACAAGATGATCCTCCGCAAGTTCCCGCACCAGATCCTCCGCGAGAACAAGCAGGCGACCGGCGCGGGCGCGGACCGTGTCTCCGACGGGATGCGTCAGGCGTTCGGCGTGCCCGTCGGCACGGCCGCCCGAATCTACCCCGGCGACCGCATCTTCACGGCCTGGTGTCAGCCCGAGGAAGCCGCTGTCGTCAAGGAGGCCTTCCGCCGCGCGTACAACAAGATCACGCCGCCGTGCAAGATTTCGGTGGAGCGCGGCGAGGAACTCATCACGCAGCTCGACTAGTGCTCTCCCTCGCGGTCGCGACCGACGCGGAGACCCTCGACCGGATTCGAGGCCCGCTCGCCGACCGCGGTATCTCGGCGTCCTACGTTCCCTACCGGAAGCGAACGCTCTCCCTCTCCGATCCTCCCTTCTCGCCCGACGAGTTCGACGTCGGCTTGGTCTACCCGGGTCGCCTCATGGAGGGCGGCGTGCTCGACGCGTTGCTCGACGTGCCGTGGGTGAACGACCGCGAGACGGTGTTGCGGTCGCGGAACAAGGCCGGCGTGCTCGCTCGCCTCGAACGCGCCGGCGTTTCGGTCCCCGACACGGTGCTCGTCTCGAATCCCGTGAACGAGGACGACGTACTCGACGCGCTCGCCGGCTTCGATTATCCGGTGGTCGTGAAACCGAACTCCGCTACCCGTGGCGTCGGCGTCACCAAGCTCGGCGACGCGGACTCCGCGCTGGGCGTGACGGACTACCTCGACCTGATTCACGACTTCCCCGCGACCGACGACAAGTCCTACCTCGTTCAGGAGTACGTTCCGGACGCCACCGATTACCGCGTGATGGTGCTCGACGGCGAGTACGCGGGCGCGGTCGAACGCCGCGGCTCCGGCTGGAAACACAACGTCCACCGCGGCGCGGACGCCACCGGAACCGACCCGCCCGAGCGCGTGAAGTCGATTGCCGAGGACACCGCGGATGTCCTCGACATCCCGATTCTCGGCGTGGACGTACTGGACACCGGGTCGCGGGCGCTGGTGAACGAGACGAACGCGCGACCGACGATAGATGCGGAAACGAAGTACGAAGACGGCTTTTACGACCGGTTCGCCGAACTGGTGCGGGCTACTCGACGCTGATGTCCGCGGAGTCCTCGAGGCGGTCGAACGACACTTCGAGCACGCCGTTGTTGTAGGTCGCGCTCGCCGAGTGCTCGTCAACGCGAGCGGGAAGGTCGATGCGTTCGTCGTACTCGCGAGCGTCCGTCGCCGCGCTGATGGTGAGGACTTCGCCGTCGCACTTCAGGTCGATGTCGTCCTTCTCGACGCCGGGGAGGTCCGCGACCACGCGCACCTCGCCGTCCTCCTCGTAGACGGTGACGTGCGTGTCCGTCCCGAACCCGGACTCGTCCATCCCGCCGCGCATGTCGTTCATCATCCGCTCTATCTCGTCGAAGAAGTCGTCGAACGGGTCGTCTCGGTCGTCGCGGCGCATACTCCGCCCTAGCGCCGGCCCGGGGATAAGGTTTCGGGGGGTCTAGATGCCGAGCGCGTCGTTCGTCGTCTCGATGCTCTCCGCGGCGTCCATCGAGTCGGTGACCGCGCGGATGGCGTCGACGTTCTCCGGGACGACGTCGGACTCCTGGTGGATGGCCTGGAACAGGTAGAGGTCGCGGCCCTCCATCGTGACGGACTCGCTCCAGAGGCCGTTCTCCCAGACGTCGCCGCGCGGCCGGCCGAGGTCCTTCGCGTACTCCTTGAGTTTGCCCGTGCCGTCGATGTCGAACTCGGGCGGGATGCAGAAGATGCGGGACTCGTCCTCGAGGAGGTCGCGCACGTCGTCCGCGCTCGGTTCGGCGTCGAGCGTGACGTTCACGGAGTGCATGTGCATCAGGGTCGCGGGCACCTTCAGGCCGAGCGTGTCGATGTCGAGGTCGGGGAAGATGGTGTTCACGTCCGGGCCGTGATGCGAGGGGAGCGTGATGGGGTTCGGGAGGATGTCGTCGATGGGGCCGCGACTCGTCTGTCCGGGGTCGCCGCCGCGCCGCACCAGCGTGACGCGCGCCTTCTCGACGCCGTACTCCTCTTGGAGCGGCGCGAGCAGCCGGCTGAGTCCTGTTGTGTTGCAGGAGACGACACGGACGTGGTCGGCGTCCCGGGCGTCCGCGAAGTTCCCGCGGGCGTTGAAGCTCACGTCCGCCACGTCGGCGTCTTCACCGCCCTGGTAGAGCGCGGGCGTGTCGTACTCCTCGTACAGTTCCTTGTTCTGCGCGCCGATACCCGACGGCGTCGCGTCCACCATCACGTCGCTCGACGCGACGAGTTCGTCCACCAGGCCGGCGGTCTCGATGCCGGCGTCCGCGAACTGGCTCGCGCGGTCCTCGATGGCTGCGTAGAGGTCGTAGCCGCGCGCCACCGCGCGCTCCGCCTCGAAGTTCGGTCGCGTCTTCGCGACGCCGACGACCTCCATGTCCGGCTGGTCGCGGACCGCGTCCGCCACGCGCTTCCCGATGGTTCCGTAGCCGTTGATACCGACGCGAATCATACTGCTCACTCCCCACGGACGCCGGATAACCGTTTCGAGAGAAGACAACGCATAACGTCCTTCCCACGAAACCCCCGCTATGAGCACGCTCGAAGAGGCCGCGGAGACCGCGGTCGTCCAGTGCCTCGGCGTCGAACCCGGTGAGACGTGCGTCGTCGTCACCGACGACAAACGCGAACGCATCGGGGAGGCGCTCTACGCCGCCGCCAGCGACGTCACCGACGACGCGACGATACTCCGGTATCCGCCGGGCGACCAGCACGGCGCGGAACCGCCCGCACCGGTCGCGGCCGCGATGCGTGAGAGCGACGTGTTCCTCGCACCGACGACGAAGTCGCTCTCGCACACTCGCGCTCGCTCCCGCGCGAACGAGGCGGGCGCTCGCGGCGCGACCCTCCCCGGCATCACGGAGGACGTGTTCACCACCGGCTTGGACGCGGACTACACCCTGATTCGCCGGCACTGCGCGGACGTGCTGAGTCAGGTCGGTGACGCCGACGAAATCCGGGTGACGACGCCCGCCGGGACGGACATCACGTTCGAACCGGGCGCGCGAGACTGGCTGCAGGACACGGGCATCGTCCACGAGGCGGGCGAGTTCTCGAACCTCCCCGCGGGCGAGGTGTTCGTCAGCCCCGAGACCGCGAACGGCACGTACGTCGTGGACGGCACGATGATGCCCCACGGCAAACTCGACGAGGGACAGGAACTCACGTTCGAGGTCGAGGACGGCTACGTCACCCACATCTCCGACGACGACGTGCGCGAGCAGGTCGAGGCGGCCGAGGAGGAAGTCGGCAAGGCCGCGCGCAACCTCGCGGAACTCGGCATCGGCACGAACGTTGCCGTCACCGACCTCGTCGGGAGCGTCCTCCTCGACGAGAAGGCCGCGGGCACGGTCCACATCGCCATCGGCGACGACGCCGGCATCGGCGGCGACACCGACGCCCCGCTCCACCTCGACGGCATCATCGAGAACCCTACGGTGTACGCGGACGGGGAAGCGATCACGCTTCCGAACGGCGAGCGGTGAACACCGCGAGCGGGGACGCGGTCACGCTTCCGCGCGCGGACGACTAACTCCGCGGATTTTTACGGCTCCACGCCCTCGGAGTCGATATGAGCCAACAGCAGCGCGTCGGCATTCCGTGTCCGTCGTGTTCACCGGACCTCGAAACGGAACACGAGGTCCTCACGACGGGCGGCGGGACGGCGACGGTGAAGTGCACGGACTGCGGGCACGTCCACAAGAAGCCCTTGGAGTCCGAGCGGACGATAGAGCGAGACGTCGTCGTCTCCCAGGGCGGCGAGTCTTTCACCACGACGGTGGAGGTGCCGGCGGACGAGACCGTGGAGACGGGCGAGGAGTTCATCGTCGAGACCGAGGAAGCAATCATGCAGGTCCGCATCACGGACCTCCAGACGGACGACGAGACGCGCGCGGTCCGCGCGGACGCCGAGGACGTGGAGACGTTCTGGACGCGCGCCGTGGACAACGTCGAGGTCGACGTGACCCTCCATCCGCAGGACGGCGCGCACGACCAGACGCGCAGCATCACGCTCCACGTTCCGGGCGATTACGAGTTCACCGTCGGCGAAACCCACGAGTTCGGCGAGGAGGCGTTCTCCATCACGGGCATCCACGTCCGCCAGGACGCCATCGAACGCTACGACTTCCAGAAGATCGGTCACGACGGCGACGTGGCGATGGCGAAGGACATCAAGCGCGTGTACGGCTACGACGAGACGTCCACCGCTTGGTCCGCCTGGTAGCATGAACCCCGCGGCCGCCCGCGACCGCCTCGTCGACGACCTCGCCCGCAGACACGACTTCTCCGAGCACGTTCTCGACGCGCTTCGCTCTGTTCCACGCCACCAGTTCGTACCCGAGGGCCAGCGCGAGGACGCGTACGCCGACCGCCCGCTCCCCATCGGGGACGGCCAAACTATTAGCGCGCCCCACATCGTTGCCGCGATGTGCGACCGCCTCGACCTCCGCGAGGGCGAACACGTCCTCGAAATCGGCACCGGCTGTGGCTACCACGCCGCCGTCATCGCCGAACTCGTCGGCGCCAAACACGTCTACAGCGTCGAATACCTCGAATCGCTCGCCGACACCGCCCGCGAGAACCTCGCCGACACGGGCTACGGCGATATCTCGGTCCGACGCGGCGACGGCCACGACGGTTGGCCCGAGCACGCGCCCTACGACGCCGCCTATCTCACCTGCGCCACTCGCTCGATTCCGACCGCGGTTATCGACCAACTCCGCGACGGCGGTCGCGTGCTCGCACCGGTCGGCGACGTGAGCCAGACGCTCGTCTACGGCGAGAAGACCGGGGAAACGCTCGACCGCGAGTTCCTCTCCGGCGTCCGGTTCGTCCGCATGCAGGGCGACAGCGAGTGATTTTATCCCGGCCCGCGACGATTCTCCCGTATGGATTACCGGGAACTCCTGTTCCTCCGCGCCGTCCGCGAAACGGGCGTCCTCGACGCCGTCGTCACTGACGCCGACACCGTCGACGCCGTCGCCGAGGAGACCGGCGTCACCGAACGCGCAGCCAGCATCGGCGTCGAGACGCTCTGCGACCTCGGATTCCTTCACCGGACCGACGAGGGGTTCGAACCCACGAACCGCATGCTCGGCTTCCTCTCGAAGACCGACCTCCGCTCCGTCGGCTCGCTCCCGCACGAACTCGACACGCTCGACGACTGGATTGCGCTCCCCGAGACGATGCGGACCGGCGACCGACCCACGCCGAGTCCCGACGCCACCCGGAACCGCCTCGGCGCGATGGCCGCGCTCGACGAGGGTGACGTGCGCGCCGCCGTCACCGCCGCCGTCCACGAACACCCCGACGCGGACAGCGTGCTCGACGCGTACGGCGGTGCCGGCACCTTCTCCCGGGAGTTCGCTCGCCGCGGCTACGACGTGACGCTCGCCGACACCGACGAGGTCATCGAGGTGGACGAACCGCTCCTCGAACACGAACCCGTTACCCTGCAGGCGACCGACCCGATCGACGGCGTGGACGGCACGTACGACCTCGTGTTCTGCGCGAACACCGCACGCACGCTCTCCCCGGACGCCAACGAACGACTCCTGGACGCGCTCTACGACGCCGTCGCATCAGGTGGTACTGTCGTGCACGTCGACCGACTCCGCAACCACGCGGAGCACCCCGGACTGCTCGCCGCCGAGATGCTTGCACGCACCGACGGCGGGGACGCGTACGCCGAAGCCGACTTCGGCGAGTGGTTCGCGGCCGCGGGCTTCGAACACCCCCGGGTCTCCGACGTGCCCGGCACGCGCTCGCAGGCCGTCGCCGCCGACCGCCCCGCGAACGATTGAAGGTCGCTCACGCCAACCCATTCGTATGGAGTACGCGGCGGTTCGGGACCACATGGTGACGAGTCTCGAACACGACACGAAGGACGTCGTCCACGACCCCGCGGTCGCGGACGCGATGCGCACCGTCCCCCGCCACGAGTTCGTCGAGGACGGCGGTCACCGCGCGTACGCCGACCGCGAGTTCGAACACCGGGGGACGCGCGTTCTCGCACCCTCCACGGCCGCCCGACTCGTCGAAGCCCTCCAGCCCGAACCCGGGAGCGACACGCTCGTCGTCGGCGTGGGCGTGGGGTACACGGCCGCGCTGCTCGCGGAAATCATCGGCGCGCAGCACGTCCACGCGGTCGACATTGACCGACGACTCGTCTACGACGCCCGCGGAACGCTCGCGGACGCCGGCTACGGCGACGTGCTCGTGGACTGCGCGAACGGCGCGGACGGACTGCCCGCGTACGCGCCCTACGACCGCATTCTCGTCGAAGCGGCCGCCGTTCGGCCGCCGCGAGCGCTCCGCGCGCAGCTCGCGGACGGCGGCCGACTCGTCTACCCCGAGGGCACGCAGCGCCAGCGACTCGTCGCCGTCGAGAACGACGAACAGCGCGACTACGGCGACATCGAGTTCGCGCCATTGCTCGTCGAGGGCGAGCAGGCGAGCGCGCCCGTCCGCAACCGAACCGTCCGCGAGGACCGCGAGCGCGCCGCGAAGGTCAATGAGCGCCGTCACGGCTGGGAGCAGGACTGGATCGACTGGGACGCCCGCTAACCTCCGTACCCCCGGACGACCAGGATTCGCGTGTTCCCACGGCGGTCCACGTACTCGCCGCCAGCAGGCGGTTTCACTGTCACCGTGAGAGTGCCGTCCGCTTGATTCGCACCGAGCGCCGGATCAACGGTCACCATCGCTACGCCTGTTTCGTTCGTGCGTGCGACCACCGTCCCGTCCAGCCGCGCCGTCCCCGCCTTCACCAGAACCGTCGCGCCAGCGACGCCGTTCCCCGACGCGTCCACCACAGAGAGCGCCAGCGACTGCTCGTCAGGACCGACTACGTCCGGGGTCGGCTTCACGTCGAGTTCGGTCGTTGCGAGCGTCCCCACGCCGGACACCGTCTGCAGGAGTACACCGAGCGTCGCCACGCCGACGACGAACGCGATGAGCAACCGCACCGGCAGCCCCTCTATCGCGCGCTCGTCCCGCCGCAGTTCGTGGAACATACCCCGGTGTGGCTGCGGCTTCGCACTTGAACGCTCGTCCGAGCATTCAAACCGGCAGCCGAACCCAGTCCGGGTGATGCACGTCCTCGGTCGCTCCAGCGACACTGACGGGCCGGTCCTCCCGCTCGGCCGGTTCCGCGCCCCCGACGGCAGCCACGGCGTTCGGGTCGGCGTCGACGCGAACGGCCCGCACGCCGCGCTCGTCGTCGGGAAACGCGGCAGTGGAAAAACGTACACGCTCGGCGTGCTCGCGGAAGCGCTCGCCCGCACCGACGGCGTCACCGCCGTCGTCGTCGATCCGATGCGGGCGTTCACCACGCTCCCGGACGCCGTCCCCGCAACCGTCACCCGACCGCGGATTCCCGCTGGCGCGCTCCCGCCGCGCGCGTGGTGCGACGTACTTTCCATTCCGTCGCATACTCCGGCCGGCGCACTCCTCTGGCAGGCCGCTGCAGAGGCTAAAACACTCGACGCCATGCGGGACTTCCTCGCCGCTCACGACACGACCGCCGGCCGCGCCGCCCGGAACGCCCTCGCGCTCGCCGACTCCTGGAACGTCTTCGGTGAGCAACGAACCGAGGTTCTCGACCTCGACCGCGTCACCGTTCTCGACTGCGCCGGCCTCCCCCGGCCAGCGCTCGCCGCCGTCACCCGCGCCGTCACCGACACCGTCTACGACGCGGCCATCACAGGCCGACTCGACGTGCTCCCCTGGATTCTCCTCGACGAAGCGCACGCCGTCACCGACACCGCCGTCTGGCCCGGTCTCCGCCGCCTCCTCACACGCGGCCGCAAACCCGGCATCAGCACCGTTCTCGCCACCCAACGCCCCGGCGCACTTCCACCGGAAGCGGTCTCGCAGGCCGACCTCCTCGTCGCCCACCGCCTCACCGCCCGCGACGACATCGACGCCCTCGAAACCGCCATCCCTACTTACCTCCCGGCCGCGCTCGCCGACGCGCTCCCGCGTAATCCCGGCGACGCCCTCGTCGTCGACGATGCCGGCGAGACGGCGCACGACCTCACTGTCCGCGAACGCGACGCACCGCACGGCGGCCGCAGCCGCACCGTCACCTGACCGTCACGCCTATCCCCGAGAACCACGAACTCACGGCCAATGTCGCTCGCCCTCACGAACACCCTCGCGTGGGTCGTCGTCTCCGCCTTCGCCCTCAGCGCCCTCCTCGCAACCCGCGACGACGAACACCCCGCCCGGGTCGCCGCAGCCGCCGCCTGGACCGTCTTCGCCGTCTTCTGGGCGCTCCTCATCGACCACTTCCTCTTCACCCAGAACAGCTTCATCGAAGGCGTCCTCTCCGCCCTCGCCGTCCCCCTCAGCCTCTACGCCGCCTACCTCGTCCTCACCGACCGCCCCACCCTCGTCCGCCTCTCCCGCGCCATCGCCGTCATGGGCATCATCTACCTCCCATTCCAAACCATCCCCGCACTCACCGAAGCCGCCATCACCATCACCGCCGAGAGCACGTACGCCCTCATCACCCTCGTCGGCTACAACCCCCAATTCATCACCGACCCCTACCCCAGCGCCGTCGTCTTCATCCACGACGGCCACACAATCACCACCAACATCCTCCTCGCCTGCAGCGGCATCGGCAGCATCGCCATCGTCAGCGGCCTCATCGCCGCCACCACCGCCCCCATCCGCCGCCGCCTCACCGGCATCGCCCTCGTCGTCCCCCTCATCTACGCACTCAACGTCATCCGCGTCAGCTTCATCGCCATCGCATTCGGCAACCAATGGTTCCAGTGGACGCGCCCCCTCATCACCCTCCTCTACGCCCCCCTCCAGAGCGACCCCCGCGTCTCCTACCTCTTCGCCGACAAAATCCTCGCCCAAAGCCTCTCCGTCGTCGCCCTCGTCCTCATCACCCTCGCCCTCCTCCGCATCCTCCCCGAGCTCGCCGCACTCCTCGACGACGCCCTCTACGTCGCCACCAAAACCGACTACAACCTCGAAGACCACTTCACCCGATAACCCCCGAAAACTCGAACCCCGACGCCCAATTAATCGACGGATGGTCGATATCGGCGTCCTCGACACGGAGGTACGTGTTCTTCCGTCCGGCGTCCTCCACGGGGACCCAGTACACTGACTCGGTGTCCTTACAGCGAACCATGAACGCGTCAATCTTCCCGTCGTAGTCGGTTGTCGTCGCCTTCCCGTTCTCCGTGGTTTTACTCGCGGTCTTGAACCGGATTCGACCATCCTCCAGCCAGCCGGTCTTACATTGCACGCGCACGAACTCGTCACCCGTATCGACGACGAGGTCGTACGGGTCGTTGTCGCCGAACGGAACCGAGACGCTGTACCCGGCTGCCACCAGCTCGTGGAGGAGACGAGTCTCCGTTACGTCGCCTGTCTCTTTCGTGTTCACCATACCACGACCAGGAGTATCGACTACATATCTTCTGCGTGGATAGCACCGAAGCTGTCGAAAATTAGCGTCGAAAGGAAAGCGCCCGAGGCGGGATTTGAACCCGCGTCACGACCGTGACAGGGTCGTATGATGGGCCACTACACCACCCGGGCTCCCTGCACTCATTCGTAGCCGGGTGTTACAGATAAGGGTTTCCAATCGGGAGTGGCGTGTGAGGGCGTCTCGTCCGGTATTCGGGTGCATGGCGTGTTGTTTTGGCAAGGGTTAAGTAGGTTTCGCGTGTACGTGCCTGTAGTATCTCGTGAGAGCCACTTCTCCCCCCAGGCAGGTGTTCCCATGGTAGATGACGTAACTAACCACGAACTCGTACCCGAGCATGAGCTTCTCGAGGAGGACGCGGTGGAGTCCGTTCTCGAGGAGTATGATATCGAACGTACCGACCTCCCGAAGATCAAGCGCAAGGACCCGGCGCTCCCGGACGACGCGAGCGCGGGTGACGTCGTGAAGATCACGCGGGATTCCCGAACGACTGACACAGCGATTGTGTACCGACTGGTGATCGATTGATGGAACTCGACAACAAACGCACGCTCTCGAAGGCGTATTTCTCGAAGGAACGACTCGCAGAACATCACTATCGCTCGTTCAACGCCTTCTTGAAGCGCGGAATGCAGGAGGTCGTTGACGAGAAGGAGACGATCGACACGGACATCGGCGACAAGGAAGAGGAGGAGCCGGTGTGGGTGGAACTCGGTGACGTTCGCATTCTGACGCCGCGCGTGCGTGAGGCGGACGGGTCCGAGGAACTGCTCTATCCGCAGGAGGCGCGGTTGCGGAACATCACGTACTCGGCGCCCGTGTTCATGGAGATGTCCATCAAGCGCGGCGGCGAGGAGGAGCCGGAGGAGCTCTTGGACACGACCGAGACGAAGGTGGGTCGGATGCCCATCATGGTCGGGTCCGATAAGTGCAATATCTCCGACTTCAGCGAGGAGGAACTCATCGATATCGGCGAGGACCCCGAAGACCCCGGTGGGTACTTCATCGTGAACGGGTCCGAGCGCGTGCTGATGACGTCCGAGGACCTCGCGCCGAACAAGATTCTCGCGGAGTACGACACGAAGTACGGCGACGAGATTCAGGTCGCGAAGACGTTCAGTCAGCGACGAGGATATCGAGCGCTCGTACTGTGTGAGCGCAACCGCTCCGGCCTTCTCGAAGTCTCTTTCCCCTCCGTTTCCGGTTCTATCGATTTCGTCACGCTTGTTCGCGCGCTCGGCCTCGAATCCGACGAGGAGATCGTCCACCGCGTCAGCGACGACCCCGAGATTGTGAAGTTCATGCTCGAAAACCTGGAGGAAGCGGACGTTCAGACCCAGGAAGAAGCCATCGAGACGCTCGGGAAGCGCGTCGCGTCCGGCCAGGGCAAGAACTACCAGTTGAAGCGTGCGAACTACGTCATCGACCGCTACCTGCTCCCGCACCTCCACGAGGAGGGTATCGAGGAGGAGGAGACGCGGATGAACAAGGCGTTCTATCTCTGTCGGATGGCGGAGGCGTGTTTCGAACTCGCGCTCGACCGCCGCGAGTCCGACGACAAGGACCACTACGCGAACAAGCGCCTGAAGGTCAGCGGCGACCTGATGCGTGACCTGTTCCGCACCGCGCTGAACAAGCTGTCGCGGGACGTGAAGTACCAGCTCGAACGCGCGAACATGCGGAACCGGCAGCTCACCGTGAACACGGTCGTGCGGTCGGACGTGCTCACGGAACGCCTCGAACACCCCATCGCGACGGGGAACTGGGTTGGCGGCCGCAGTGGCGTGAGCCAGCTCGTGGACCGCACCGACCACATGGGCGTTCTCTCGCACTTGCGGCGGCTTCGCAGTCCGCTCAGCCGGTCGCAGCCGCACTTCGAGGCGCGCGACCTGCACGCGACCCAGTGGGGTCGCATCTGTCCATCCGAGACGCCGGAGGGACCGAACTGTGGGTTGGTGAAGAACTTCGCGCAGGCGATGGAGCTCTCACAGAACGTCGACGACGAACAGGACTTGAAACGGGAACTCTCCTCGATGGGGGTCGAGGGCGTCCCCGGTCTCACCACCGAACCCACCTCCGCAGACGACTAACATGAGCCAGTCACAGGAAGCGAAAGTCTACGTGAACGGCAGCCTCGTCGGGACGCACGACGACCCGCACGAGCTCGCCGAGAGCATCCGAGAAGCGCGACGCCGCGGCGACATCAGCGACATGGTGAACGTCTCGGTGAAAGAACGCACAGGCGAAGTCATCGTGAACGCGGACGCGGGCCGCGCCCGCCGCCCGCTCCTCGTCGTCGAGGACGGCGAACCCCTCGTCACCGAGGACGACCTCGAAGCGCTCGAAAACGAGGAGGTCGAGTTCGAGTCGCTCGTCGACGAGGGGAAGGTCGAGTTCATCGACGCCGAGGAGGAAGAGGACATCCTCGTCGCCGTCGAGGAAGAGGACCTCACCGAGGACCACACGCACCTCGAAATCGACCCGCAGCTCATCTTCGGTATCGGCGCGGGGATGATTCCGTACCCCGAGCACAACGCCAGCCCGCGCATTACGATGGGTGCGGGGATGATGAAGCAGAGTCTGGGGCTGCCGGCGGCGAACTACCGCATCCGGCCGGACACCCGTCAGCACCTGATGCATTACCCGCAGAAGGCGATGGTGAACACCCAGACGACGAAACAGATCGGGTACGACGACCGGCCGGCCGGCCAGAACTTCACGGTCGCCGTGATGAGCTACGAGGGGTTCAACATCGAGGACGCGCTCGTCATGAACAAGGGGTCCGTGGAGCGCGCGCTCGCCCGCTCGCACTTCTTCCGCACCTACGAGGGCGAGGAACGCCGCTACCCCGGCGGTCAGGAGGACCGCTTCGAGATGCCGGACGACGACGTGCGCGGCGCCCGCGGCGAGGACGCGTACAAGCACCTCGACGAGGATGGCCTCGTCAATCCCGAGACGCGCGTGGACGAGAACTCCGTCCTGCTCGGGAAGACCAGTCCGCCCCGGTTCCTCGAGGAGCCCGACGAGATGGGTGGACTGAGTCCGCAGAAGCGCCGTGAGACCTCCGTGACGATGCGGTCCGGCGAGGACGGCGTCGTGGACACGGTGACGCTGATGGAAGGCGAGGACGGGAGTAAGCTCGCGAAGGTGAGCGTTCGCGACGAACGCATCCCCGAACTCGGGGACAAGTTCGCGAGCCGGCACGGCCAGAAGGGCGTCGTCGGCCACCTCGCGCCTCAGGAAGACATGCCGTTCACGCAGGAGGGCGTCGTGCCCGACCTCGTGCTGAACCCGCACGCGCTGCCGTCCCGGATGACGGTCGGTCACGTGCTGGAGATGCTCGGCGGGAAGTCCGGCGCGCTCGAAGGCCGAACGGTCGACGGGACCGCGTTCACTGGCGAGGACGAGGAAGAGATCCGGAACTCGCTCCAGGAGCGCGGATTCAAGTCGAGCGGGAAGGAAGTCCTCTACTCGGGCGTCTCCGGCGAGAAGATCGAGGCCGAGATCTTCGTCGGGAACATCTTCTACCACAAGCTCTACCACATGGTGTCGAACAAGATGCACGCCCGGTCGAAGGGGCCGGTGCAGGTCTTGACTCGACAGCCGACCGAGGGACGCGCCCGCGAAGGCGGTCTCCGGCTCGGGGAGATGGAGCGCGACACGGTCATCGCCCACGGCGCGGCGATGGTGCTGAAGGAACGCCTCCTCGAATCCTCCGACCAGGAGTACGTCGACATCTGTGGGAACTGCGGGATGACCGCGGTGGAGAACAGAGAACAGCGCCGCGTCTACTGTCCGAACTGCGGCGAGGAGACGGACGTGCACAGCATCGAGATGAGTTACGCGTTCAAACTCCTCCTCGACGAGATGAAGGCGCTCGGCATCGCGCCGCGACTCGAACTGGAGGACGCAGTCTAACATGAGTGCAGGACAATCACCCAAGGAGATAGGCGAAATCAGCTTCGGGCTGATGGACCCCGAGGAGTACCGGGACATGAGTGCGACGAAGGTCATCACGGCCGACACGTACGACGACGACGGCTTCCCCATCGACATGGGCCTCATGGACCCTCGACTGGGCGTCATCGACCCCGGTCTGGAGTGCAAGACGTGCGGCGGCCGCTCCGGCTCGTGTAACGGCCACTTCGGCCACATCGAGCTCGCCGCGCCCGTCATCCACGTCGGGTTCTCGAAGCTCATTCGTCGCCTCCTCCGCGGCACCTGCCGCGAGTGCAGTCACCTCCTGCTCACCGAGGACGAACAGGAGCAGTTCCTCGACGACGTGGAGCGAACCCGTGGCCTCCAGCAGGACGTTTCCGACGTGACGAAGAACGCGATCCGGGAGGCCCGGAAGAAGTCGCACTGTCCGCACTGCGGGGAAGTCCAGTACGACGTGAAACACGAGAAACCCACGACGTACTACGAGGTCCAGCAGGTCCTCGCGAGCGACTACCCCGAGCGCATCGCGTCCGCGATGCAGCCCGAGGACGACGAGGACGACGCCATCAGTCCTCAGGAACTCGCGGACGAGTCCGGCGTCGACCTCTCCCGCATCAACGACATCCTCAGCGGGGAGTTCCGGCCGCGACGCGAAGACCGCGAGGCGCTGGAGAAGGCGCTCGGCACGGACCTCACGACCGAGGACATGAACAAGCTCATGCCGAGCGACATCCGGGACTGGTTCGAGGACATCCCGAACGAAGACCTCGAAGTGCTCGGCGTCGACGCCGAGCACAGCCGTCCCGAGTGGATGATTCTCACCGTCCTCCCGGTTCCGCCGGTCACCGCGCGCCCGTCCATCACGCTGGACAACGGTCAGCGCAGCGAGGACGACCTGACGCACAAGCTCGTGGACATCATCCGCATCAATCAGCGGTTCATGGAGAACCGCGAAGCGGGTGCACCCCAGCTCATCATCGAGGACCTCTGGGAACTCCTCCAGTACCACGTCACGACGTTCATGGACAACGAGATTTCGGGGACGCCGCCCGCCCGACACCGCTCCGGCCGCCCGCTCAAGACGCTCAGTCAGCGTCTCAAGGGCAAGGAAGGACGGTTCCGCGGGTCGCTCTCCGGGAAGCGCGTGAACTTCAGCGCGCGTACCGTCATTAGCCCCGACCCGACGCTCAGCCTGAACGAGGTCGGCGTTCCCGACCGCGTCGCGACGGAGATGACGCAGACGATGGTCGTCAACGACCAGAACATCGAACGCGCCCGCCGCTACGTTCGGAACGGACCCGAGACGCATCCGGGCGCGAACTACGTGAAGCGGCCGGACGGCCGGCGCGTCCGCGTCACCGAGAAGGTCTGTGAGGAACTCGCGGAACGCGTCGAACCCGGCTGGGAGGTCCAGCGACACCTCATCGACGGCGACGTCATCATCTTCAACCGCCAGCCGTCCCTGCACCGGATGTCTATTATGGCGCACGAAGTCGTCGTGATGCCGTACAAGACGTTCCGCCTCAACACGGTCGTCTGCCCGCCGTACAACGCTGACTTCGACGGCGACGAGATGAACATGCACGCCCTCCAGAACGAGGAGGCCCGCGCGGAGGCGCGCGTGCTGATGCGCGTGCAGGAGCAGATCCTCAGCCCGCGGTTCGGCGAGAACATCATCGGCGCGATTCAGGACCACATCAGCGGGATGTACCTGTTGACGAACGACAACCCGTCGTTCAACGAGACGCAAGCGCTCGACCTCCTCCGCGAAACCCGCATCAACGAACTCCCCGACCCCGCGGGCGAGGAAGCGGACGGAACGCCCTACTGGACGGGCCGCCAGCTGTTCAGCGAACTCCTTCCCGACGACCTCAACCTCGAATTCACCGGTACCACCGGCGACCAGGTCGTCATCGAGGACGGCCAGCTCATCGAGGGCACTATCGCCGAGGACGAGGTCGGCGAGTTCGGGAGCGAAATCGTCGACACCATCACCAAAGTGTACGGCAACACGCGTTCGCGCATCTTCATCAACGAGATTGCCGCGCTCGCGATGCGCGCCATCATGCACTTCGGGTTCAGTATCGGTATCGACGACGAGACGATTAGTTCGAACGCCCGCGACCGCATCGACGAGTCCGTTCAGAACGCGTACGACCGCGTGCAGGAACTCATCGAGACCTACGAGAACGGCGACCTCGAAAGCCTGCCCGGCCGCACCGTCGACGAGACGCTCGAAATGAAGATCATGCAGACGCTCTCGAAGGCGCGTGACTCCGCCGGCGACATCGCGGAGGACGACTTCGCCGACGACAACCCCGCCGTCGTCATGGCGGAGTCCGGTGCGCGTGGTGGCATGTTGAACCTCACGCAGATGGCCGGTATGGTCGGTCAGCAGGCAGTTCGCGGCGAACGCATCAACCGCGGATACGAGAACCGGACGCTCAGCCACTATCCCGAGAACGAACTCTCCGCGGAAGCCCACGGGTTCGTCGAGAACTCGTACGCTGACGGCCTGACGCCGACGGAGTTCTTCTTCCACGCGATGGGCGGCCGCGAAGGCCTGGTCGACACGGCAGTCCGGACGTCCAAGTCCGGCTACCTCCAGCGCCGCCTCATCAACGCGCTCTCCGAACTCGAAACCCAGTACGACGGCACGGTCCGAGACACCTCGGACACCATCGTGCAGTTCGAGTTCGGCGAGGACGGCACCAGTCCCGTCCGCGTGTCCTCCAACGAGGACACCGACATCGACGTGGAGAACGTCGCGGACCGCATTCTCGAAACCGAGTTCGAGACCGACGAAGACCTCGAGGAGTTCCTCGGGGAGAAAGAACCGCCGACGAACCTCTCCGAACACGGCGAGTCCTGGCTCGCGGAGGGTGACGACTGATGACTGAAATCACCGACGACATCGAAGCCGCCGTGGAGGACCGCAGCCTCCCGCGACGGCTCAAAGAAGAGGTCTACGACGCGGTCGAAGCGCGTGACGGCGTCACGACCAAGCAGGCAGAACAGATCGCGAAAGCCGTCGAGTCCCAGTACCTCGACACGCGCGTCGACCCGCTCGACCCGGTCGGGACGGTGAGCGCGCAGTCCATCGGGGAGCCCGGGACGCAGATGACGATGAACACGTTCCACTACGCGGGCGTCGCGGAGATGGACGTGACGCAGGGCCTTCCGCGCCTCATCGAACTCGTGGACGCCCGAAAGAACCCGGACACGCCCGTGATGACCGTCCACCTGGACGAGGAACACCGGGGCACTCGGGAGAAAGCCCACGAGGTCGTGTGGAACATCGAGTCCACGAAAATCCTCTCGCTCGGCGACATCTCGACGAACGTCGCCGACATGATCGTCAGCATCAACCTGAACGAGGACACGCTCCAGGAGCGCTGGCCGACTATGGACTCCACGAACGAGATCGCGGGCGACATCGCGGACATCATCGAGGACTCCCTCGGCGTGAAAGTCACCCAGCAGGGAACCGTCCTCGAATTCGGGCCGGAAGAACCGAGCTACCGCGACCTCCTCCAGCTCGTCGAACAGCTCCGCGACGTGGTGTTCAAGGGAATCGAGGACGTCACGCGCGTCGTCGTCCGGAAGGAGGACACCGAGGAGGGCGAGGAGTTCGTCCTCTACACCGAGGGTTCGGCGCTCAAGAAGGTGCTTCGCATCGACGGCGTCGACGAGACCCGGACCTCGTGTAACAACATCCACGAGATTCACAAGACGCTCGGCATCGAGGCCGCGCGCGAAGCCATCATCAACGAGACGATGGACACGCTCGAAGAACAGGGCCTCGGTGACGTGAACATCCGCCACCTGATGCTGGTCGCGGACATCATGACGAACGACGGCACCATCCAGTCCATCGGCCGCCACGGCATCAGCGGGAACAAGGACTCCGTGCTCGCACGCGCGGCGTTCGAGGTCACGGTCAACCACCTCCTCGACGCCGCCATCTACGGCGAAGCGGACGACCTCGACGGCGTCATCGAGAACGTCATCGTCGGCAAACCCGTCAAACTCGGGACCGGCGACGTCGACCTCCGGATGGGCTCCAAGTCGGACTGATGACGGTCACGCTCTCCGACGACGCCCGCCAGTGCATCGTCGCGTTCGAGGAAGTCACGGACGCCACTGCCGTCGACTGCCTCGTCGACGACGAGAACGACCGCGTCGTCTTCGTCGTCAAAGCGGGCGAAATCGGGAGCGCCATCGGCCCCGGCGGTCGGAACGTCGAACGCGTCGAGGACGAACTCGGACGGGACGTCAAACTCGTCGAGGACGCGCCGACGCCGGAGGCGTTCGTCGCGAACGCGCTCAGCCCCGCCGCCGTCTACAACGTCACCATCAGCGAGAACCGCGACACCGTCGCGTACGCCGAAGTCGCGCACGAGGACCGCGGCGTCGCCATCGGCGAAGCCGGGCACAACATCGAGCTCGCGAAGACGCTCGCGAAACGCCACTTCGACATCGACGACATCCAACTGACCTGAGCGGGCCGTGTTCCTCTGTCACACGCTCGTCGACGCGAAAGGCCGAATTTAAGTATTTGCCTCCGTAATCCATCCGTATGGCTAACGGCAAGTATGCCGCCCGTAAGCTGAAGAAGGACCGCCAGAGTCACCGGTGGTCCGACTCGGATTACGCGCGGCGAGAGCGCGGGCTCCGGTCGAAGTCCGACCCGCTCGAGGGCGCGCCGCAGGGTCGCGGCATCGTCCTGGAGAAGGTTGGTATCGAAGCAAAGCAGCCGAACTCGGCGATCCGGAAGTGCGTCCGAGTGCAGCTCATCAAGAACGGGAAGCAGGTCACCGCGTTCTGTCCCGGTGACGGCGCTATCTCGTTCATCGACGAGCACGACGAGGTCACCATCGCCGGTATCGGCGGTGCGAAGGGTCGTGCGATGGGCGACCTCTCCGGCGTGAACTACAAGGTCGAGAAAGTGAACGGTGTCTCGATGATCGAGCTCGTGCGTGGGAACGCGGAGAAGCCGGTACGATGAGCAGCGACGCACCCGAGCCCGAGACGCCCGCTGGCAGCGAGGAGGCGGAGGCGAACGCCGAACTCTTCGGGAAGTGGAGCGTCACGGACATCCAGTACCGCGACCCGAGCACGCGGCGCTACATCACGGTCACGCCCATCGCGCACACGATGGGGCGACACGCGAACAAGCAGTTCAAGAAGAGCGAGATCTCCATCGTGGAGCGCCTCACGAACCGTCTGATGCAGACGGAGGACAACACGGGGAAGAAGCAGAAGGCCCTCCAGATCGTGCGCGAGGCGTTCGACACGATTCACGAGCGCACGGAGGAGAACCCCGTGCAGGTGCTCGTGCGCGCGGTCGAGAACGCCGCGCCCCGCGAGGAGACGGTTCGCCTGAAGTACGGCGGTATCTCGGTGCCGAAGGCGGTCGACGTTGCGCCTCAGCGCCGCGTTGACCAGGCGTTGAAGTTCATCGCGGACGGCATGCACTCCGCGTCCTTCAAGTCGGCCACGAGCGCGTCGGACGCGCTCGCGGAGCAGCTCCTCGGTGCGGCTGACTACGACGTGCAGACGTACGCCGTCAGTCAGAAGGAGGAGAAGGAACGCGTCGCCGCGGCGGCACGCTAACGCGGTTTTCTTTCGTTTCTCACAGCCGAGTAGCGGTTGCTCAGTCCGCGGCGGGGCCGTTCGTGGTCGGTTGGCTGTCGACGTACGCGCGGACGAGGTCGACGAGTTCGCGGCGGTACGTGGACTGGTCGGGGTCGTCTGCGAAGGACGCGAAGCGGTCGCGGAACTCGTCGACGCTCACGTGGGGCGTGTCCTCGTCCGCGGCGTGCGCGAGGTCGTAGAGTCGGCTGGTCGGACTGATGGCGTCGTGGCGTTCGAGGAGCGCGAGCGCGAACGCGGCGTTCACGGCGGTCATCCCGGGGTCGGCGCCGGCGGTGATGCGGTGGCCGTCCCGGGCCGGCTCGGGGCGGTCGGAGACGGCGGCGGCGAGTTCGGATTCGAGGAACGCCGCGAGCTTATCCGCCGGGCCGACGGTGAGCGTGATGTCGTCGGCGTAGATGTCCTTCGCGTGGTTCGCGAGCTGATAGCACTGCGTGAGCACGCGCCGCTCGACCTGTCGTCCGGGAAGCGCGAGGAAGAGGACTTCGTCCATCGAGAGCGTGTGGGAGGGATGGCCTTCCTCGTGGCGGTGCATGTGCGCGTACTCGTGGAGCGCGAGTTCGCGCGCCATCGCGGACGTGGCGGCCTTCCGAGAGATGTTGAGGACGTGGTGGTCGTCGTGGTGGCCCGCCCACGTGCGCTCGTCCGGGTTCTCGCGGACGTGGACGTGCACGGGCTTACTGAGGTCGTGGTCTATCTCGAAGACGTCACGGGCACCGAGAAACGGTGCGGTCGGACCCGCACCTTGCACGAGAACATCCATGTAAGTCGTTAGCACGGTTCGAGCGAATAAGGCTCTTGCGCCCGCCGCGGGTCCTGCTGTGATACCCGATACCGTACGGAGACGGCTTCCTCGCGGAGAAACACTACCCTTTTGAACCCGCTGCCGGTATAATCCTCCATAATGGGCCGACGCAAGAAGATCGTCGAACAGTGCGAGCGGCTGATGGACGAACCGGAGAACATCCGGAACATCGCCATCGCCGCCCACGTCGACCACGGGAAGACCACCCTCACCGACAACCTCCTCGCCGGCGCGGGGATGATCTCCGACGAGACCGCGGGCGAGCAGCTCGCGATGGACACGGAGGAGGACGAACAGGAGCGCGGTATCACCATCGACGCCGCGAACGTCTCCATGACGCACGAGTACGAGGATACGAACCACCTCGTGAACCTCATCGACACGCCCGGCCACGTCGACTTCGGTGGCGACGTGACGCGTGCGATGCGTGCGGTCGACGGCGCGCTCGTCGTCGTGGACGCCGTCGAGGGCGCGATGCCGCAGACGGAGACCGTCGTCCGGCAGGCGCTCCGCGAGGGCGTGAAGCCGACGCTGTTCATCAACAAGGTCGACCGCCTCATCAGCGAACTCCAGGAAGGCCCGCAGGAGATGCAGGAGCGGCTTCTCGACGTCATCAACGACGTGAACGAGCTCATTCGCGGGATGACCGAGGACCGCGACGACATCGACGACTGGACGGTCAGCGTCGAGGACGGCACGGTCGCGTTCGGGTCCGCGCTCTACAAGTGGGGCGTCTCGATGCCGTCGATGCAGCGCACCGGCATCGACTTCGGTGACATCATCGACCTCGAACGCAACGACAAGCGCCAGGAACTCCACGACCGCACGCCGCTCGCGGATGTCGTCCTGGACATGGTCGCGGAGCACTTCCCGAACCCCATCGAGGCGCAGCCCCGCCGTATTCCCACTGTCTGGCGTGGCGACGCGGACTCCGACCTCGCCCACGACATGCGGGACGTCAACCCCGACGGCGAAGTCGTCCTCATGGTGACCGACATCGGCGTCGACCCCCACGCGGGCGAAATCGCCGCGGGTCGTGTCTTCTCCGGAACGCTGGAGAAGGGCCAGGACCTCCACGTCTCCGGTACCGCGAACACGAACCGCGTGCAGTCCGTCGGTATCTACATGGGTGGCGAACGCGAGGAAGTCGACCGTGTTCCCGCCGGCAACATCGCCGCTGTCACCGGTCTGAAGGACGCCATCGCCGGCTCCACGGTCTCCTCGGTGGAGATGACGCCGTTCGAGTCCATCGAACACATCAGCGAGCCCGTCATCACGAAGTCCATCGAGGCGAAGAACATGGACGACCTGCCGAAGCTCATCGAGACGCTCCAGCAGGTCGCGAAGGAGGACCCCACCATCCAGATCGAGATCAACGAGGACACCGGCGAACACCTCGTCAGCGGTCAGGGTGAACTCCACCTCGAAGTCATCACGCAGCGCATCGAGCGCAACCAGGGCATCCCGGTCATCACGGGCGAACCCATCGTCGTCTACCGGGAAGCGCCGACTCAGGAGTCCCGCGAGGTCGAAGGGCGTTCCCCGAACAACCACAACCGGTTCTACATCACCGTCGAACCGCTCGAGCAGGACATCGTCGACGCCATCCAGCTCGGCGAGGTCTCCATGGACATGCCCGAGCAGGAACGCCGCGAGGCGCTTCAGGACCTCGGGATGGACAAGGACACCACGCAGAACGTCGAGGAGATCCACAAGACGAACGTCTTCATCGACGACACGAAGGGTATCCAGCACCTGAACGAGACGATGGAACTCGTCCTCGAAGGCCTGCAGGGCGCCCTCGACAACGGCCCGCTCGCGAACGAGCCCGTTCAGGGCGCGCTGTTCCGCCTGCACGACGCTCGTCTCCACGAGGACGCCATCCACCGCGGCCCCGCACAGGTCATCCCCGCAGTGCGTGACGCGGTCCACCGCGCGCTCATCGACGCGCAGGTTCGCCTCCTCGAACCGATTCAGGACGTCCGCATCGACGTCCCGAGCGAGCACATGGGCGCGGCGTCCGGCGAGATTCAGGGTCGCCGTGGCCGCGTCGACGACATGTACCAGGAAGGCGACTTGATGGTCGTCGAGGGCATCGCGCCCGTCGAGGAGATGATCGGCTTCTCCAGCGACATCCGCTCCGCGACCGAGGGTCGCGCGTCCTGGAACACCGAGAACGCCGGCTTCCGCGTGCTCTCCGACAACCTCCAGCCCGAGAAGATCACGGAGATTCGAGAGCGCAAGGGCATGAAGACCGAGCTCCCCGAGAGCATCGACTACTTCTAACGCCGTCGTTCGACCGCGGGCCTCCACACCCGTTCACCGTTTCACGATAGTTCCGGGAGCGGTGCGTCCGGCAATTTCGACCCCTGCCGAAGGCTTATACCGCACAGGGATGTGAGGAGTGGGTATGCACGCAGGCAGGGATGCTGCGAGCCGTATCGACGCGGAGCCACCGGTATCGCGCTTCGCGTCGACAATTAGGGACATCCCGACTGCACGAGGTGGTGGCCGTGAGTGAGGACGCGGTGCGGCAGGCGCACACGGTCCGCCTCGAACTCGTGGACGAACCGGGCGAACTCCTCGCGGCGCTCCAGCCCATCGCGGAGAACGGCGGGAACCTCCTGAGCGTGTTCCACGAACGGGGGCACGTCACGCCGCGCGGCCACATTCCCGTGGAGGTCGACCTCGAGTGTACGGCCGGCCAGTTCGACACCATCGTCGAGGCGCTCCGGGAGAACGGCGTGAACGTCACGCAAGCCGGTGCGGAGGCGTACGGCGAAGAGGTGACGGTCATCATCGCCGGCCACCTCGTCGACACCGACCTCTCGGACACGCTCTCCCGGCTCGAATCGGAGGCGGAGGCGAGCGTGACGGACTTCTCGTTGAGTTCGGAGGAAGGAACGAGCGAGCGGTCGAGCGCGCGCGTCCGACTTGCCGTCGAATCCGGGTCCGTGGAACGCACGCTGGAGGCGGTACGCAGTATCGCGGACGAGAAGGGACTGCGCGTGGTTGCGCCGTTCGCGGGGGTGGCCTGAATGCGGCTCTGCATCTTCGGTGCGGGTGCGGTCGGAGCGTCGGTCGCTCGGCTCGCGGGCGACTACGGACACACGGTGACGGCGTTCGCGGATTCGACTGGCGCGGCCGTCGACGCCGGTGGTATCGACGTTGCGGGCGCGCTCGCGCACAAGGACCGCGTCGGGTCGGTCGGCGAGTCCGATCCGGCGGACGCGCTCGCGGCCGAGTACGACGTGCTCGTGGAGGCGACACCGACGACGCTCGGGGACGCACACCCCGGGTTCGAGCACGTCGAGGCGGCGTTCGACCGCGACAAGCACGTCGTGCTCGCGAACAAGGGTCCGGTCGCCGAACGCTACGACGACGTGGTCGCGCTCGCTGATTCGAGCGCGGGCGAACTCCGGTTTGAGGCGACTGTCGCCGGAACGATTCCCGTTCTCTCCACTATCGAAGGCGTCGGTGCGGCGCGCGTGAACGCGGTGCGGGGCGTGTTCAACGGAACCGCGAACTTCGTGCTTTCCCGGATGAGCGCCGACGGACTGGGGTACGAGCACGTGCTCGCGGAAGCCCAGGACTTGGGCGTGGCGGAAGCCGACCCCTCGTTCGACGTGGACGGCACGGACGCCGCGCTCAAGGGCGCGATTCTCGCGAACGTCATCCACGGCGGCGGGTACTCGCTCGCGGATGTGGACGTGGAAGGCATCGAGGACTTCCCGGGGAGCGCACTGGAGGTCGCCGCGGAGGACGGTCGGACGGTCCGCCTCATCGGCGAGGTCACCGCAGGCGGCGACATCCGCGTCAGCCCGCGCCTCGTCCCTGAAAACGACCCGCTCGCCGTCACCGGCACGGACAACATCGTCCAGCTCGACACGGAGCACGCGGGCCGACTGAACCTCAGCGGCGCGGGCGCGGGCGGTCCCGAGACCGCGACGGCGGTGCTGGCGGACATCACGCGACTCCCCTGACTGGGGGGAGTTAGCACGACACTTACTCTCACTAATCGCCAGACTGCGCGGCGATGCGGCTAAGGAGATTCCGAAATGGTTTTAACCGAATCAGGCGAATAAAACGCACAGAGCGCACTTACGCGCGAATCCTGACCATGAGCGACAAACCGCACCAGAACCTGGCCGTCATCGGCCACGTTGACCACGGAAAGAGCACGATGGTCGGCCGACTCCTCTACGAAACGGGGAGCGTGCCCGAGCACGTCATCGAACAGCACAAGGAAGAAGCCGAGGAGAAGGGCAAGGGCGGATTCGAGTTCGCCTACGTCATGGACAACCTCGCGGAAGAGCGTGAGCGCGGTGTCACCATCGACATCGCCCACCAGGAGTTCGACACCGACGATTACTACTTCACTATCGTCGACTGTCCGGGCCACCGCGACTTCGTGAAGAACATGATCACGGGCGCGTCCCAGGCCGACAACGCCGTTCTCGTCGTCGCCGCCGACGACGGTGTCGCGCCCCAGACCCGCGAGCACGTCTTCCTCGCGCGCACCCTCGGTATCGACGAACTCATCGTCGCCGTCAACAAGATGGACGTCGTCGACTACGAGGAAGCCACCTACAAGCAGGTCGTCTCCGACGTGAAAGACCTCTTCAAGCAGGTCCAGTTCAACACGGACGACGCCTCCTTCATCCCGACGTCCGCCTTCGAGGGCGACAACGTCTCGGAAGCCTCCGAGAACACGCCGTGGTACGACGGCGAAACGCTCCTCGAGGCCCTCAACAGCCTGCCGGAGCCGCAGCCGCCGACGGACGCGCCGCTGCGCCTCCCGATTCAGGACGTCTACACCATCTCCGGCATCGGTACCGTCCCTGTCGGACGTATCGAGACTGGAACGATGAACACGGGCGACAACGTCAGCTTCCAGCCGTCTGATGTCGGTGGCGAGGTCAAGACCATCGAGATGCACCACGAGGAAGTCCCGAGCGCCGAGCCCGGTGACAACGTCGGATTCAACGTGCGCGGCATCGGCAAGGACGACATCCGTCGCGGTGACGTCTGTGGTCCCGCCGACGAACCGCCGACGGTCGCGGAGACGTTCACGGCGCAGGTCGTCGTGATGCAGCACCCGTCCGTCATCACGGCCGGCTACACGCCCGTCTTCCACGCCCACACGGCGCAGGTCGCGTGTACCATCGAATCCATCGACAAGAAGATGGACCCCGCGAGCGGCGAGGTCGCCGAGGAGAACCCGGACTTCATCCAGTCCGGCGACGCCGCGGTCGTCACCGTCCGCCCGCAGAAGCCCCTCAGCATCGAGCCGTCCTCCGAGATTCCGGAACTCGGCTCCTTCGCGGTCCGCGACATGGGTCAGACCATCGCGGCCGGCAAGGTCCTCGACGTCAACGAGGCCTAACTAACGCATGCAACAGGCACGCGTTCGCCTCGCCGGTGTCAGTCCCGACGACCTCGACGACATCTGCGCTGATGTCCGAGAGATCGCGGAGAAAACCGGCGTTAACCTCAGCGGGCCGGTTCCGCTCCCCACAAAAACTCTCGAAGTCCCCTCGCGAAAGTCCCCCGACGGTGAAGGGACGGCGACGTGGGAACACTGGGAGATGCGCGTCCACAAGCGTCTTATCGACATCGACGCGGACGAACGCGCGCTCCGACAGCTCATGCGAATCCAGGTCCCGAACGACGTCAGTATCGAAATCGTTCTGGAAGACTAAGAAGCGCTCCGCGCTTCTGAACAGCCAAACGGCAACGCCGTGAGGCAGAGTCAGCCCTTCGGGCTGACTAACCTAGCAAGCGGGCGTCGCCCGCGAGCCGAGAAGCGCGGAGCGCTTCTCACTGAGCGGCTCTCACGCGACTCTACTCTCTCCGTTATTCGACTCGCGTAGCGGCGGTGCTCGCACGCCGAAGCCGTTCACGGCCGTCGACGGCCCACAGCGGCCGATAGGCGGTCTATAACATTGTCGCCGGTCCGGTACGGTCCCGGTAATGCTACCGCAACGACTCAGGCGGACGTTCGACCAGGCGAAGACGCGAGCGAAGTCCAGCGAGACGCTGTACAGTCTCGTGTACGATGTCGTGAACGCCGGGGAGTTCAGTGACCTCTACGAGCACGAGAAGATGCTGGCCGACTCCATCCGCATCGACAACTACGCCGCGGCTATCCACCGGCACGTGTCGTCTGACGACGTGGTCGTTGACCTCGGAACCGGCACCGGTATCTTGGCGATACTGGCGGCACGCGAGGGCGCGACCGTCTACGCCATCGACCACTCGGAGTTCATTGAGGTCGCGGAACTGGTCGCCGAACACAACGACGTGACGGACATCGACTTCCGACAGGTCCACAGCAAGGATTTCTCGTGCCCGGAGCCAGTCGACATCCTCCTCCACGAGCAGATGGGTGACGACCTATTCAACGAGAACCTCGTCGAGAACGTCCTGGACTTCAAAGAACGGTGCCTCGCCGACGACGCGCGGATTCTCCCCGGGCGCTTCGAACTGTTCCTCGAACCAGTCACGTTGACGGACGACGAACGCTTCCCGTTCATTCACGAGCTGTCGGTCGCGGGCGTCGACTTCGGCGTGCTCGAAAACCATCCACTGTTGGACCCGTACAAGTCCACGGGCTACGAACGCCGGTTCGCCGACGCGTCGGCCGTCGACGGCTTCCTCTCGACGCCAGAGCCGATACTCTCGTTCGACCTCAATGACATGGAGAACGGGGACGCCCTCTCGTCGGAGCTGACTGCGTCCCGCCGCGTCGACCGAGCCGGCGTGATGGACGGACTGTGCTTGTTCTTCGGCGTCACGTTCGACGACGATACCCACTTCGACACGTCCCCGTTCCACACCAACACGTCCTGGCGGAACCGAGTACTGCGGACGCCCCAGCGAGAGTACGCCACCGACGACGAAATCGCGTACACCGTCGACATTGACTTCCTCACCAACACCGGCATGTGGGAGGTGGACGTCCACGGCTCGACGTGACCCGGAACGACGCGGACGAGGTTGCGTCCCCAGCCGCTCCACGCGCCGCCGTACTGGAAACAGAAGCCTGAAATACATCGGTCGACTTCAATCGGATGCGGGCTCGTAGATCAGTGGTAGATCGCTTCCTTCGCAAGGAAGAGGCCCTGGGTTCAAATCCCAGCGAGTCCACTTCACTTCCTTTCGCTTCGCTTCAGCCGCTCAGTGGAATCGCGCTCGTCGAAAAAAGAATGGGTCCAGGGGGTTACTCGACGGCGACAGTCGCGGTCGAGACGGTCGAACCGGATTCAGTGTCGATGACCTGTACGGTGAAGTCGCCTGCGGTCACCGAATCGTTCTCTACTTCACTGATTGTGAGCTGGTCACCGGCGTCGAATGAGCTGTCCGCGAGCGTGCTCGATATGTTCAGATTCCCGGTTGTTTCCCAGTCTTCGTCACTACTGTTCCAGTTGATGTCCGCGATCTGCGCGCCGGATTCGTTGGTTACTGTGAGGCGGAGGTTGGACTGCTTGATGGAATCGCCCTGCTGGTGATTGACGTACAGGACGGTGTCAACCGTGCTTGAGTTGAGTTGGCCGCCGGCGTCAGAGGCTCCGATGCTGGCCGTGGGTGCGGTGTTCTGGATGTCGTTGCCGAGGTTGAGGACGAACGCGCCGATGACCGCCGCGAGAATTACTGTGATGGCGACCATCAGGATAACCCCGATGACGGGGCTGACGGCCCGGTCGTCGTCCGCTTCGAGGGATGGGATGGTGAGTTTCATTGGTTGCTTGCACTCTGGATGGCCGGCAACGCCATAGCGGCTGACGCGCTAGTAGCGGTTGGGAGGCCGCTTTCTTTCGGCACCCTGCGTGCGTACCTATCAAGTGGGCTTCTACTTGCTTAAAAGCATTCGCCGAGTACGTTGACATTACCTCTGTGCTGTCCGGCACACACGGGGTAACTAACACGCCGCGTTCGCGGTCGTTTCGGATTATTCCCCGTCGTTAGTCGTCGACGGGTCGCATGACACCCGTGAAGAGGAGACCGTCGCTCCGGGTTTCGTACTCGTCGAACGCGATTTCGACGGTGCGTTCGGTGCCGTCAGCGTGTACCGCGGGGAACTCGGTGCCGTTCCAGTCCACGTGCGTCTCGCCGGTTTCGAGGTAGGACTCGACGGCGGTCTCGTGGTCGTCGGCGAGGCGGTCCGGAATGATGGTGTCGAGGCGTTCGCCGTCGAGGTCGCTGGGAGTGTAGCCGAGAAGGTCCTCGACGGCGTCGTTCACGTACTCGATGTGACTAGTCTCGTCGATGGTGATGACGGTGTACTCGGTGTTCTTCACGAGCGCGTCGAACCGGGCTTTCGCGCGTTCGAGGTCGGCGCGCGCTTCGGCCTGTTCGATGGCGTTCTGGGTGCGGTTCGCGAGCAAGTCGTACTTCTCGGGACTGCCCTTCGGGAGGTAATCGGTCGCGCCCGCGGAGATGGCTTTGCTCGCGACGAGTTCGCTGCCACGCGCGGTGAACAGGAGGAAGGGGAGCGCGGGGTAGTCTTCGCGGATGTCTTCGAGGAGGTCGATGCCGGTGGCGTGCGGCATCTGGTAGTCGGAGATAACGCAGTGAACAGTCGATTCTTCGAGGCGGTCGAGTGCGTCCGCAGCGCTCGTCTCGATGACGGTTTCGAGGTTCGTGCCGTCTTCGAGGTAGAGACTGATCGTTGCGGCGACCTCTTCGTCGTCGTCGACGACGAGGACGCGGTACGGCGTCGTGTCGTCCCCGGCAGAATCCATCGTGTGCCGTCTGTCTGCGCTCCCCCTACTTAGTAGTTCTCAGGGCTGTTCATCGAGGCAGGTTTATCAGTACTCGATGTCGTCGACGTCCGCGACCTCGATACCGCGGTTGTTCACGGCGTTCGGGTCGAGGCCGACCTCCTCGAGGAACTGCTTGTACTCGCGTTCGCACTGTTCGCCGTCCTTCTGTTTCTCGCTCGCGTGGTCGCAGAGTTCGATGAGCGTCTCCGGCACGTCGTTCTGGTAGACGATCCAGTGGTTCACGAGGTCGCTCATCCGCCGAATCGGGCTCGTGAAGTGGCCGTAGATTTCGAAGTTCAGCGCGTGATGGCCGCCGAAGGGGTCGTTCATGTACTTCGCGCGCGGCATCACCTTCATCACCGCCCACTGAATCTTCCCGAGTTGGCGGTCGGGCGCTTGCTCCAGCGTCGCGTTCACGGCCTTCCGCGGGTCGTCCCAGGAGTCTCCGGGAACGGAGACGCCGTCGAGTTCCTGAATCTCGCGGAGCGCGTCGCCCCACTCGTCGGGACTCGGCTGGGGGTGGACGCGGTAGACGGCTTCAACGCCACGCGACCACATGAGCTCGTGCGTGACCGCCTTGTTCGCCTTCAGCATGCTCTCCTCGATGATGGTGTGCGCGCGGTCCCGCCGCGGGTTCAGCACGAGCGAGCCGTCCTCCTTGCGCTGTTCGTGCATCTGGTCCGCGAGGTCGAACACGAGCGAAATCTCGTCGTGCAGCGGACTCTCCGGGTCGTCGAGGCGGTCCTCGGCCTGCGTGTACGTGAGGCGTTCGTCCGAGTGGATGACGGACTTGTAGATGTCGATGGTCTCGTACCCCAGCGTCTCCTTGTCGAGGTGCATCTCGACCGTGTGCGCGAGCCGGTCCTCGTTCGGGACGAGCGAACACACAGTCTCCGCGAGCACGGGCGGCAGCATGTGGACCGTGTACCCGGGGAGGTAGACGGTGTTCGCGCGCGTCACCGCGGACTCCCACATCTCCGTGTCCGGCGTGACGTAGTGAGTCACGTCCGCGATGTGCACCCAGAGCACGTACTCGTCCTCGCGCTCCTCGACGCTGATCGCGTCGTCGAAGTCCTGCGCGTCGACGGGATCGGTCGTCCACGTCGTCATCTCCCGGAGGTCTTCGCGCTCGCCGAGTTCGTCCTGAATCTCTTGCTGGACGCCCTCCGTGCGCGCTTCCGCTTCCTCGACGACCTCGGGCGGGAACGCGTCCTCGATACCGAACTTCTCGAAGAGGTCCTCGCGCTTCGATTCGAGTCGGTCCGCGAGGTCCTGGGGGACGCGCACGGGCCCCTGTCCGTCCGGGGTGCCCGCCGCGGCCTGCTCGTCTGACATACCCCGGAATACGTGAGTCCCGTAGTTAGTGGTGTCGCCCTCCGCACGCCGACACGACATCGTGAGACGGACGTTTTAAGCGGTGAGCCCACCCATCAAGGGGTATGGAGATCTCTTCGCGCCACCACTTGCGGAGCGACGAAGTGTCGCGCCTGAACGACAACCTCGAGGACACGCTCGGGGTGTCGTTCGACGCGGACACCTACGAACTCGTGGAACTCACGGACTCCGAGTTCGACCTCATCCTCGTGGACGGCGAACCGCTCGCGTGCTACATCGACGACGAACCGTTCGTTACCGTGCGCGGCGCGAACGAAACGAACCCCGAGACGGGAACGGTCACGGTGGACGCGGGCGCTATCTCGTTCGTGAGCGGCGGTGCGGACGTGATGCGGCCCGGTATCGTCGACGCGACCGACTCCATCAGCGAGGGCGACCTCGTCGTCATCGTGGAGGAGACGCACGGGAAGGCGCTCGCGGTCGGCCGCGCGCTCGTCGATGGGAGCGAGATGACCGGGGACTCCGGGAAGGTCGTTGAGTCCATTCACCACGTCGGCGACGACCTCTACGAGTTCGTTCCCTGACTATTTCGGAGAAAATTATATGCGGTCGGTCGCTGTACTCCCAGCCGAAGCACGATGGTTCGCGACCAGTCACGCCGCGACGAACCCTGTCCCATCTGCGAAGCCACCACGCAACACGTGGTCACCATCGAAGTCCGCCAGGAACGCCCGGACGGCGAGAACTGTGCGTACTCCCGCGAACCCTACCGTGTCACCGAGTGCACCGTCTGTGGCGACTCACGAGCCAGCCGCGTCCGTAGCGCCTAACTACTCCGCGCTCCCCGCGTCGGCGCTCCCGCTCGCGTCTTCGTTTGCGTCCGCGTTTTCGTCTGCATCCGCGTTTTCGTCTGCGTCCCCGTCCTCAGCGTCTTCAGCGTCCTCTGCGTACTTTTCGAGCGCCGTCTCCTGGCCCTCGCTCGCGAGGCGGAACGTCTCCCGGAGGTCCTGCACCGGCTCCGTCGTCGCGTCCACCCGCAGGTCGTCGTAGTACGGGTCGAACTCGCGGTCCTCCGTCGTCGCCACCTTCACGGCCGCGGACTGCACTTCGAGGTCTTCGCGCTTGTCCCCGCCCTCGGCCTGCCCCGCGCCGAGCGCGTCGATGAGGCGCTTCGCGAGCGGTTCGTCGCGGTCGCTCTCCTCGTAGGCGGCCGCGGTCTCCTCGATGACGGATTCGCCCGTGAGGAGGTTCCCCGCGACCGTGTAGTTCTCCCCGACGAGGTCGCCGAACCACTCCCCGCACTCCGCGCCCGAGAACGCGAACTCCCCGTCAGCGTCGACGCCGTGAAGCTGGCGCTCCGGCTTCCCGTCGTCCGCGTTCAACAGCGCGTCCAGCGCGTCCTCGACCGCCAGTCCGTCCCCGAGGTATTCGACGCCCTTCCGGCCGAGTTCGACGTTCACGAGGCTCTGCGTCGCCACCGCCCCGTGTTTGGAGACGAACGGACACAGCGTCCCCACGCCCGGCAGCCGCGTCGTCACCGCAACCCCGAACCGGTGCTGGGTGTCGCCGTCGTCGTCCTCGTACTCCTCTCGCACGCAGATACTGAACGTCATACCGAAATGAGAGTCGGGCGTCCCGCGTAAAGGTCCGTGAACCGGCAGACCCGCCTCCGTAAACTCTATTGAGGCGCCTCGGGAGGACTATGGTATGGGATTCATGGATAAAATCCTCGGCGCGGGCGGGAACTCGACCGAGGACTACGTCGAACTCGACGTCGGCGACTTCGAAACGAGCGCCGGCAACGCACGCAAGAGCGTCCACATCGCCGAAATCGACGGTCAAGAGGACGTCATCGCCATCAAGGACGCGGTCTACGACGGCGACGTCGTCATCGCGGACATCACGCGCCTCCGCACCGAGGACAAGATGGTCGACCACGTCATCGACGAACTCCGCCAGGTCGCCCAGGAGGTCGGCGGCGACATCGTCCAGAAGGGCGACGACCAACTCATCGTCACGCCCTCCGGTATCTCCGTCAGCCGCGAAAAACTCAACCGATAACGCGGATTACGAGACGCCGTCCGGCTTGTCCGCGTCGTCTTCGACGGAGCGCTTCATCGAGTCGCGGCGGGACTTCGCGTCCCGGCCGGTCACTTCCTTGAGGAAGTCGTTCTTCGCGCTCACGGCATCCTGCGCGGCGTCCGCGTTCCCCTCCGCAATGACGTCCGCGGCGTCGCGCTCCACGAAGTCCACGCCGAGCTTGTCCTTCTTCCCCGAGTACTCGACGGCGCCCGCGACGATGCGCTTGAACACGGGATTGTCGGGGTCTTCGACGACGAAGAGGTCGCTGCCCTTGTACTCCTCCGTGGCGGTGATGTCTCCGAAGTACTCCTCGACTTTCCCCTTCAGGTCGGGAACTCGGTCTTCGAGGTGCTCTCCCCGCCGCATCTTGTACTCCTTCATGGACGGGAGAAGCCGCGGCGGAACTATAACCCCTTCGTGTCCTACTGCTCCGCGAGGTAGCCCTTCCGGCACTCGGGACAGATGTCGCCCGCGCGCAGCGACGACCCGCTCACCGCCGTCCGATGCCCGCACTGCGGGCAGACGAGTTCACTGCCGTCCGCGTCCGCGGCGCGCTCGGGGTCGATGCTGCCCGTGGACTCGAACCCGGCTTCGACGTACTCCACGTCCTCCTCCCCGTCCGCGGGTTCGGCCTGTGCCGCGGCCTGTCCGCTCCCGTCGAGGTCGACGCCGCCGCCCGTCCCCGGTTTCGCGTCGAACCCCTCGTCATCGCCGTCCACGTCCGGCCACGGGTCGTGCTCGCTCTCGGCGCTCGCGTCCGCCGAGTCCACTGGCTCTGCTGTGTCCGAGCCCCCAGTCTCGGTGCCGCCCTCCGCGTCGGCGTCGAGGACTTCCGCGCTCTCGTCACGCTCGCCCATCGCGTTCTCGGCCTCTTCTCCAGCACCCGCTTCCGTGATGTCGCGTTCGTCCTGCCGGGTGTCGTCCGCGTCCGGCCACTGACCGGGTTCGCGGTCCGCCGGCACCGCCTCTTCGTCCTCGTCGTCGGAGAGGATGACGCCGTCGTCTTCCGCCGCGGACACGTCCTCGAACTCCCCCGTACTGGCTCCCGCAGACGGGCTGTCCGTGGACGCCGGAGCGGCGTCCGCGGCGTTCTCGCCATCGGAGACGCGCGTCACGGCGGCTTCGAGGTCGGGAGCGGGCGACGCGGACGCGTCCGTCGTCGCGCTCGCCGCCTCGGATTCCTCGGCGTCCGCGGAGTCGCGTTCCGCCCGCGGGTCGGGCTTGATGGAGCGGACCTCGGTGTTCTCGCTCACGACCGACTCCGACCCACACCGTTCGCAGACCTTGACCTCGCGAACGGTTTCGATAACCTCGTTTCCGCGTTCTTCGCGCTCGCGTTCGACATCGGGCTCCCCGAAGTCGTGGCCGAGCAGCGAACACCTGAGTCCCATTGGCGAACGCGTATCCGAGCCAGCGACAAAAGACTACCGCTCGCCGGGGAACACGGCTAAGGGCCGGCGACGCGTACGTCTCGCCATGCAGGCAGCGCGCGAACACCGCGACCGAGAGAACCCCCAGACGGAGATACTCGACGTGCTCGTCGGCCGCGACGAGGGGATGACGGTGTTCGAACTCCGCTCGCACGTCGACGCGGACATCGACACCCTCGAAGACGCGCTCTCCGAGCTCAAATCTGACTCCCTCATCGCGGCGGAGACCGAGAACGGCCGCACCGTCATCACCGCCACCGAGCGCGCCGAACCCACCCGCGAGGAGGTCGAGGAGACCTGGGTCGACCGCGTGCTCGACCGCCTTCCGTTCTGACGCCGTTTTCTATGGCTTTAACCGCCCGCGGCTCCGTTCTTCAGATATGACTGTGTTGCGGGAGTTCCACGAGGACTACGGGGCGTCGTTCGTCGAGGTCGGCGACCGCGACCTCCCCGAGGACTACGGCCGGCCCGAGCGCACGCAGCGCGCCGTCCGGAACGCCGCGGGCGCGACCGAGATGGCGTACGGCGTGCTCGTCGTCACGGGCGACGACCGCGTCGACTTCGTCGACAACGCCGTTTCGAACCGCGTCCCCGAGACCGACGGCGAGGGCTGTTACGCGCTCCTGCTCGACGCGCAGGCCCGCGTCCGCACCGACATGTACGTCTACAACGCCGACGACAAACTCCTCGTCTTCACGCCCCCCGAAACCGCGGGCGACCTCGTCGAGGAGTGGCGGGAGAACGTCTTCATCGAGGACGTGGAAATCCGGAACGCCACGACCGACTTCGCGGTGTTCGGCGTGCACGGCCCGAAGTCCACGGAGAAAGTCGCGAGCGTGCTGCACGGCGGCACGCCGCCCGACGACCGCCTCACGTTCGACCGCGGCCGCATCAACGAAGCGGGCGTGACGGTCGTGCGGACGGACGCGCTCGCGGGCGAGGAGGGATACGACGTGGTGTGCGCCGCCGAGGACGCCGAAACCGTGTTCGACACGCTGCTCACGCGGGGATTGAACGCCGCGCCGTTCGGCCGCACCGTCTGGGAGGCGCTCACGCTCGAAGCCGGTACGCCGCTCTTCGAGTACGAACTCCGCGACCGAATCCCGAACGTCGCCGGCGTCCGGAACGCGCTCGACTTCGAAAAGGGCTGCTACGTCGGCCAGGAAATCGTGTCGAAAGTCGAGAACCGCGGCCGCCCCAGCAAGCGCCTCGTCGGCGTTCGGCTGGACGACGCGACGGAGGGAGGCGCTGAAGTCCTCCACGACGGCGACGTCGTGGGAGAACTCACGCGCGTCCGGCACAGCCACACGCTCGACGCCCACCTTGCCCTCGCGTACGTCGACTTCGACACGCCCGCGGACGCGACGCTCGCCGTCGACGACATCCGCGGCGAACTCGAACCGCTGCCGTTCGTCGAGGGGAGCGACCGCTCCGCCCGCCTCCCGACCTACTAGCGCAGCATCGACCGCACCTGCTCCACCGAGAACACGCTCGTCGGGCGGTCCATGTGCACGCCGATTTCACCCTCGAACAACCGCATCCCGAGTTTCTGCACGACCTCCGGCGCGTCGTACCCCATTCGGATGAGCTTCCCCAGCCGAATGTCGCGTTCGAGGTCGTCGCGCCACGCCCGCTCGTAGTCAGCGAGCGTCCGCGGATTCGTTGGGTCGATGGTGGCCGCGGCGTGGTCGGCCGCGGTCATCCCGTAGAGGATGCCGCCGCCCGTGAACGGCTTCGTCATCCCCGCCGCGTCCCCGACGAGGAAGCCGCGCGTGCTCGTCACCGAGTCGGGCGGCCCGACCGGAATCAGCCCCGAACACCGGTGTTCGATGCGCTCCGCGACGCCGTAGTCCTCAACGAGGTCGTCGAACCGCGTCGCCACGTCGCCGTCGGCGGACGGCGCGGCCGCCAGTCCGTACTCCACGCCGCCCGGGCCGCGCGGGATGCGCCACGCGAAAAAGCCCGGCACGGTGAGGTGAACGTCCACGAAGTCCTGGTCGTCCGGCTCGGGGTCGAAGGCGAGCACGCCGTGCAGGAACTCCTCCGGTTCGGGCAGGCCGAGTTCGTCGCGGACGCGCGAGCGCGGGCCGTCACAGCCCGCGACCATCCGCGCCTCGGTCGTGAACACGCCGTCCGGGCCGTTCACCGTCAGCTCGACGTGTCCCGCGCGCTCCGTGACGGCCGTCACCGTATGGCCGTCCCGCACGTCCGCGCCCGCGTCCCCCGCCGCCTCGGCGAGCGTCTTGTCCAACTGAACGCGGTCCACCGCGTTCGAAATCGGCGTCTCCGTGTAGAACTCGTGGCTCTCCGAGCGCGCGCCACCCGTGTGGAATCGCGCGCCGTAGATGTCGTTCTGGAACAACTCCTCGCGCGCCGACTCCGGCACGTACTCCCAGACGTCGAGGCTGACGTGCCCCGAGCACGCGAGCGGTTTCCCTATCTCGCCGCGCTCGAACGCGACCACGTCGTAGCCTTCCTCGGCGGCCCGTCGCGCGAACCGCGCGCCCGGCGGCCCGACGCCCACGACGGCGAAATCGTACATCACTCCGGCGTAGGCCCCGTGTCGAGATAGGTCTTGGGAGACGTTACAGGGAGAGCGCGAGGTTCAACAGCGCGCCGAGCAGACTCACCGCCGCGGCGAGAACGAGCGCGAACACCGCGCCAGCGGACGCGTCGAACGTCGCGGGGTCGCGCCGAACCACGTCGTAACTCGCACCGACGAGGGCCCCGATACCACCCACCACCATCAGGACCGTTCCGAGCGATGGGTCGCCGCCATCGAGCGACACCGCTGCCTGCACGGCCACCGACAGCCCGATGGCGGCGAGCGCGCCCTCGTACACGTACAACCGCTCCATACCGGGGCTTGCGGCTCCCGTCACTACTCTGTTCGGGTCACCGAACGGCCGAACGTATTTGTCGACCGAACGCCACATTCCGGTATGTCGGTCTTCGACGCGGACGGTCCGGCCCGAATCGAACAGCTGTTCGCCGCGCAGCTCGACGCGGGCCTCCACCACGGCGCGCAGCTCGCGGTCTACCGGGGCGAGGACCGCGTCCTCTCGCTCACGGGCGGCGAGGTCGGCCCCGACGGCGACCCCGTCACGCCCGACCAGAAGTTCGTGCTGTTCTCCTGCACCAAACCCTACACGGCCGCGTGCGTCCACCACCTCGTCGACGAGGGCGACCTCGCGTACGACGACCCACTCACCGAGTACTGGCCCGAGTACGCCGACCCGGGTACCGAGAAAGCGGAGACGACCGTCGCGGACGTGCTCACCCACCGCGCCGGCCTCGCGCTCACCGACCTCGACCGTCAGCCGGATACCTGGACGGACTGGGACGCGTCGGTCAGCATCCTCGAAAACGCCACGCCGCAGGGTCTCGGCGAACCCGCCTACCACCCCGTGAGCTTCGGGTTCCTCGCCGGCGAACTCGTCCGCCGCGTCACCGGTCGCTCCGTCGGCAGGTACGCCCGCGACCACATCTTCGAACCTATCGAGATGGACGACACCCACATCGGATTGCCCGAGAGCGAACCCGACGACGTCGCCACCCTCACCGGGTTCGCCGACCCCGACCGCTGTCGAACTCCCGATAGCGGCCTCGGCCTCGACCGCGGCGACTCCGCCGCCACGTTCAACCGCGAATCGATTCACCGCGCCGAAATCCCCGCCGCCGGCGGCGTCGGTACCGCCGCGGACATGGCGCGCTTCTACGCCTGCCTCGCCAACGGCGGCCGCATCGGCGACGACCGCATCCTCGACACCGACACCGTCGCCACACTCACCCGCGTCCACGCCCAGACCGAACGCGACCCTACACTCGGCGTCCCCCGCCGCTACGGACTGGGCGTCGTCCGCGCCGGCACCGCCCACGACAAGTACGGCACGCTCGCCCCCGACGCGGTCTTCGGCCACGGCGGCCTCGGCAGCAGCGTCGCCTGGGCCGACCCCGAAACAGGCGTCGCCTTCGCCTACGTCACCAACGGCATCCGAGACCCACTCGAACATCGCCAGCGCGTCAACGAACTCGCGGATGCCGTGCGGCACGTGTACGCGTAGCTACCACCAGTCGAGCGTTTCGTTGTGGCGGTCGAGGTACTCGGGAGCGACGTCGACGTCGATGCGTTCCGCGGATTGCTCGACGAGCGTCCGGGTGAGCGTCTCGCTCTCGGTCTCGAAGTCGGGCGCGATGCGGAGGCGGTAGTCGGTGTCGAGCGTGAACAGACCCGCGTCGAACGCCGCGTGGTGGGTTTTGCTCAACGGAAGCACGTTCGCCGGGTCGGTTCGCCGCTCCGGGTGGTCCGCCCACGAGAGGACGTGCGCCACGTCGAGGAGGCGGTCGTGGTCGACAGCGGACACGGGACACCGGCGGCCGTACTGGTCGAGCACGTACTCGCGGAACGCCGCGGGCATCGACCGCGCGCCCACCGTCGTCTCGTACTCGCGCGCGGTGTACTCGGGGCCGCTGTCCCGCTCTCCTTCGCGTTCCGGTGCGCGGTCCGCGTCGAGGTCGAGAATCCGATAGGTGCCCGCGCCGTCGACGAAGTCCACCTCGTCGCGGTCTCGGAGGTCCTGCATCACCCGACTGAACGTCTGTCCCGGCGTGCTCGCGTCCGGGTACTCCGACTCGAACACCGGGCGCGCGAACGAGAGGAACTCCTGTCGGTCGACGAAGTCACTCCCGGTCTGCTCTCTGTACCGCGCGAGTTCCCGACGAACCACCTGCCGCCACGTCATGTGGCGGCGTAGGTGATCAGTTGATCAAAAGATTTCGCCGATTTAGTAGCCGAGCGTCTCCTCGACGAGGACGACGGTCGTGCGGCCCTCGACGGTCTCCTGGCGGAAGACGAGTTCCTTCGACGGGTAGCTTTCGACGCCGTAGGCTTCCTGTGCGCGCTCGTTCTCGAACGCGTACGCGTACTCCTGCAGGCGCTCGCGGGCGGACTCCTCGTCCGTCGTGATTTTGTTCACGCCGGCGACGGTGACGACGTGGCCCGCGGCGAACGGGTACGCGCCGATGCGGCTGCCGGAGAGGTCGGCGGCGACGAGCGTGCCGTCCTCGCGGCCGATGGCGTTCACGCTCCCGAGGAAGTAGTCCGCGGTCTGGGCTTCGCGGCGCGCCTTCGCGCGCGCCTGGTCGTCGTCGATGCTGAAGACCTCGGCGTGGAGGTTCTCCCAGTCGTGGTCGCCCTCGTTCAGGTACTCCGTGAACCCGATCTCTTCGAGGGTCGTGGAGTGGCCGTTCATCACGGACGCGTCCGCGGGAATCTCCTCGGTGACGAAGTCGAGTGCGGCCTCGGCGTCCGGCACGACTTCGACCTCGAACCCGCTCGCTTCGAGGCTCTCGACGGTCTCGTCGAGTTCGCTCTGGCTCGGCGTGGCGTCCCACTCCTCGTCCACGCTCACGTCGTCGATGTAGTCCGCCTTCGTCTGTTCAGACATACTGAGAGAGTGGGCTGGACGCCGGAAGAACGGCGTGGTTGCGGCGGCCGCTGCCCCGGTGAGTAACCCCTGTGTCACCCGATTACGCCGGTTTCATCGACACCGACTGGCACGGAGTCAGTCCTGTGCGGGAGCGGGCGCGTCCGGCTTCTCGCGCTCGTCGCGCGGCCCCGCGATGTCCACGGCTGGGAGTTTGTCGCGGAGGTAGCGGCCGGTGTGGCTGTCCTCGTTCCGCGCGATTTCTTCGGGCGTGCCCGCGGCGACGACCTCGCCGCCGTTCTCGCCGCCCTCCGGTCCCAAATCGATGACGTGGTCGGCGTTCTTCACGAGATCGAGTTCGTGCTCGATGACGGCGATGCTGTTCCCGCGGTCGGTGAGCCGTTGGAGCACCTGAATCAGCTTCCGCTCGTCCTCGCTGTGGAGGCCGGTCGTCGGTTCGTCCAGGAGGTAGAGCGTGTCACCGGTCGCCTTCTTCCCGAGCTCCTCCGCGAGCTTCACGCGCTGGGCCTCCCCGCCGGAGAGCGTGGTCGACGGCTGTCCGAGCCGCATGTAGTCCAGTCCGACGTCCTCCAGCAACTGGAGGCGGCGGCCGAGCCGGCTGTCCGCCTCGAAGAACTCCCGGGCTTCCTCCACGGACATGCCGAGCACGTCGGCGATGGTCTTGCCCTTGAACGTCACGTCGAGCGTCTCGTCGTTGTACCGCGCGCCCCCGCACTCCTCGCAGGGAACCTGCACGTCCGAGAGGAAGTTCATCTCGATGGTCACCGTGCCCTGGCCGCCGCACTCCTCGCAGCGCCCGCCCTTCACATTGAACGAGAATCGGCCCTTGTCGTAGCCGCGCTGCTGCGCGAGCTTCGTCTGCGCGAACTTCTCCCGCACGTAGTCGAACACGCCCGTGTACGTCGCGGGGTTCGACCGCGGCGTTCGGCCGATGGGCGACTGGTCGATCAATCGCACCTTCTCGATGTGCTCGGTCCCCTCGATGCCGTCGTGTTCGCCGGGGTCGACGCTCGTGTTCCCGTTCATCCCGCGCGCCAGTCCCTTGTACAGCACGTCGTGCACCAGCGTCGACTTCCCGCTCCCGGAGACGCCCGTGACGGCCGTGAACGCGCCGACGGGAATGTCCACGTCGACGTTCTTGAGGTTGTGCTGGCGCGCCCCCCGAACCGTCAGCGTGTCCGACCACTCGCGGCGCTCCTCCGGCACGGGAATCTGCTTGCGACCCGCGAGGTAGTCGCCCGTGATGGACTCCTCGGACGCGACGATGTCGTCGAAGTCGCCCTGCGCGACGACCTCGCCGCCGTGTCGGCCCGGCCCCGGCCCCATGTCCACGATTTCGTCCGCGCGCCGCATCGTCTCCTCGTCGTGCTCCACCACCAGCAGCGTGTTCCCGAGGTCGCGGAGTTCCTCTAGGGTGTTCAGGAGGCGGTCGTTGTCCCGCTGATGCAGGCCGATGGACGGCTCGTCCAGCACGTAGAGGACGCCGACGAGCCCGCTCCCGATCTGGGTGGCGAGCCGAATCCGCTGGCTCTCGCCGCCGGAGAGCGTCGACGCCTCGCGGTCAAGCGTCAAGTATTCGAGCCCGACCTCCTCCATGAACCCGAGACGCGCCCGAATCTCTTTGAGAATCTCCTCCGCGATTTTGCGCTCGCGGTCGGACATCCCGGCTTCGAGACCCTCGAAGTGCTCGCGGGCGTCCCCGATGCTCATCCGGTTCACTTCCGTGATTGCCGTGCCCTTCACGAGCACCGCGCGCGACTCGGGCTTCAGTCGCGTCCCGTCGCAGGCCGGACACGCGGTCGTGCTCATGAAGTCCTCGATGTGCTCGCGCACCCGCTCAGAGTCCGTTTCGCCGTACCGACGCTCGAGGTTCGGAATCACGCCCTCGAACGGCTCTTCCTTCCGCCGCACGCCGTTCTTCGTCTCCCGGCGGAACACCACGTCCTCCGTCGTCCCCCAGAGGAACGCCTCCTGCACGTCCGGCGATAGCTCCTCGAACGGCGTCGAGAGGTCGACGTCGAAGTGGCGCGCGACGTTGTCGAGGAGGTTCCGGTAGTACGACCGGTTGTAACTCCACGGCTCGAACACGTGCTTCACGGGCTTCGACGCGTCCTGCACCACGAGGTCCTCCGAGACCTCCTTCGACTGCCCGAGCCCCTCACATTCCGGGCACGCGCCGTGCGGGCTGTTGAAGGAGAAACTCCGCGTCTCGATCTCGCTGATGTCGATGCCGCAGTGCGTGCACGCGAGGTCCTCGCTGAACTCCACCACCAGGCGGTCGTCGCCGTCGTCGTCCGCGAGATCGCCAGTCGCGCGCGCCGTCGCGCCGCCCAATTCGGCGTCCGCCGGCGGGTCCGGCACGATGACCTTCAGCACGCCCTCGGCCTCGTCCAGCGCCGTCTCGACGGAGTCCGTAATTCGCGACCGCGCGTCCTCGCTGACCGCCACGCGGTCCACGACTACGTCGATAGTGTGGTCGTAATTTTCGTCCAAGTCGGGGGACTCCACCGCGAGGTCGTAGGACTCGCCGTCGACTTCGACCCGCGAATAGCCGTCCGCCATCAGGTCCTCGAAGAGGTCCTCGAACGCGCCCTTCTGGTCGCGCACCACGGGCGCCGCGACCTTCGCCCGCGTTCCCTCCGGAAGTTCCATCACGCGGCGCACCATCTGCTGGGCGGACTGCTCGCCCACCTCGCGGCCGCACTCCGGACAGTGCGGCACGCCGACGCGCGCGTACAGCAAACGGAGGTAATCGTGGAGTTCGGTCACCGTCCCGACCGTCGAGCGCGGATTGTTCGCTGCGTTCTTCTGGTCGATACTGATAGCCGGCGACAACCCCTCCACGGACTCGACCTGCGGCTTGTCCATCTGCCCGAGGAAGTTCCGGGCGTACGCCGACAGACTCTCGATGTACCGCCGCTGCCCCTCCGCGTAGATGGTTTCGAACGCCAGCGAGGATTTCCCGGACCCCGAGAGTCCGGTGACGACCGTGAACTCCTCGCGCGGAATCCGAACGTCGAGGTCCTTCAGGTTGTGCTCTTCCGCCCCGCGGACCTCGATGTAGTCCTCACTCATTAGTTACCGTCATTACGCGCGAACGAACGAAAACCCCTCGGTGCCGGAGAGCGCTCACCACGAGGCTTTTCCCGTCCGGCGATGACCCCTCACCTGTGAGCGACTACGACATCTCCACCGTCGACCTCACTGGCGACCGCTACGAGGTCAAGCAGTCCCTCGTCCGCAACAAGTACACCGTCACCGACGCGTCCGGAACCGTCGTCCTCCGCGGGAAGCAGAAGATGTTCAAACTCAAGGAGGAGTTCCCGTTCGTCACCGGCGACGACCAGGGCGCCTTCACCGTGAAAGCCGGCGGCATCATGGACATCGCCGGGAACTACACCATCACCGACGCCGGCACCGGCGACCCCGTCGTCGTCCTCGACGAGGACTGGTCGTGGTTCATGGAGAACTGGACGATTCGAGACCCCGACACCGGCGAAGCGCTCGCCACCATCACCTCCAAGAACAAAGTCCTCCAGGTTCTCCGCCACCTCGTCGGCGCCGCGAACCTCATCCCGAACAAGTACGAGATACGCGACCCGCAGGGCGACCACGTCGGCGATATCGAGGGCCAGTTCTCCCTCAAGGACACCTACACCGTCACCATCGACGACGCCACCGACGTGCCAAAGGAGGCCGTGCTCGCCGCCGCGTGCATCCTTGACGCCCTCGAAAACAACTAGTCCTCCGCCACGTCCGTGACCTCGGCGTCCGCCAGGTCCGCGAGGTCGTCGGGGTCGCTCGGCCACACCGCTTCCGGCGTCCCCGCGGCCGCCCACACCCGGTCGTGGCCGAGCAGCGTCTCGTCGAACAGCACGCGCGGACGCCCGTCGTGACACACCGGCGGTACGCCGCCGATGCTGTACCCGGTCGCCGACTTCACCTCGTCCGCGTCCGCCATTCGCGCCGACCCCGCGCCGACGGACGCCGCGACCTTCTCCACGTCCACGCGGTTCGCGCCGCTCGTCACCACGACTACCGGCGTGTCGTCCGCTACGAGCACGATACTCGACGCTATCTGCGCCACCTCGCAGTCCAGCGCCTCGGCCGCGTCCGCCGCCGTCTTCGTCCCCGCCGGGAACTCCTCCACCTCCGGCCGGAACCCGAACTCGGATTCGACGCGCTCCGCGAACTCCGCCGCTCGTTCGTGCATACCACGTTCTCCCCGCCATCCCTCAAAAACGTTCGCGCTCACGCAAACCCTCGACCACCCGTTCTTTAGACGGTTTCGGGGAGCCAGCCGCCGTCGATTTCGATGTTCTACACGGACCTTTTCCGGCCTCGCGATGCTCGGACGCAAAACCTCCACGAAAAGCGACTTAGACGGTTTCGGGGAGCCAGCCGCCGTCGATTTCGATGTTTTCGCCGCTGATGTACGCGGAGTTTTCGTCGCAGAAGAAGAGGAGCGCCTGCGTCACGTCGGCGTAGTCGGCGGGGCGGCCGCGGGGAAGGTCGTCCGGGAACTCGTCCGAGTTCTCGACGACGTAGGGCGAGACGGCGTTCGCGGTGATCCCATCATCCTGGGTGTCGGCGGCGAGCATCCGCGTGAACATCAGGACGCCCGTTTTCGCGGCGAAGTACGGGAAGTTCTTCGGGCTGACGAGTCCCTTCTCGCCCGAGGCGTATCCGACGTTCACGACCCTGCCCCACGACCGCTCGCGCATCCCGGGGAGCGCGCGCTTTGACGTGAGGTAGGTCGCGGTGAGATTCGTGTGGATGACGTCCACCCACTCTTCGTGGTCGATGTCGGTCCAGTGTTTCGGCGCGAAGTTCCCGACGTTGTTCACGAGCACGTCCACGCCGCCGAGTTCGTCCTCGATTTCGGAAAACAGGTCGTCCACGGAGCCGGGGTGGGTTACGTCGCCCTGCACGGCGACCGCGTCCCCGCGCCCCGTTTCCCGGGCTTCTTCGGCGGTCGCGTACGCGGCGGCGTCGCTCGACCGGTAGTGGACGGCGACGTCCGCGTCGTTCCGGGCAAGCGCGAGCGCGAACGCCCGCCCGAGGCCCTTCGCGCTTCCCGTCACGAGCGCCGTCCGACCGTCGAGGTCTGGAGAGAGCATACCCGAGTCCTCGACCGCCAGCGAGGAGAGGGTTCCGACGGACGCCACGCTTTTCTCCGCGTCACGCGAACTCCGCGTATGGAGTTCTCCCGGCGTGCCGCGCTCAAGGCGGGCGGCGCGGCGCTCACCCTCCCGCTCGTCGGTCGTGCGAGCGCGCACCCGGAGCCGTACGAACCACGAGACAGCGTCGCTATCGAGGGCGCGACCGAGGCTGTCGTCGGGCCGGACGGAACGACGGTGTTCGTCGCCGCGACGACGGGGTTCGCCGTCGTGGACGCGAGCGACCCCACCGACCTCACCGTGCTCGCGGACCGCTGCGGCCTCCTCGCCGACCACGAGAACGGCCCGCTCGACGGAATTCACGACGTGAAAATCCAGGGAGACCGGCTCGCCGTCGTCGGCCCCGCGAACGCCGGCAGCCCCAGCGCGCTCCTCCTCTACGACGTGTCGACCCCCAGCGACCCCGTTCTGGAGACCGTCTACGAGACCGACTACCCGATTCACAACTGCGCACTCACCGACTCCCACGCCTACCTCACCGCGAACGGCAGCGACCGCCGCGAACTCGCCATCGTCGCCCTCGACGACCCGCCACGGGAAGTCGCGCGCTGGAGCGCCGCGGACGAGAACCCCGCGTGGCTCGACGTTCCCGGCTTCCTCTGGTCGTGCCACGACGTGTTCGTGCAGGACGAGGTCGCGTACGTCGCGCACTGGGACGCCGGCACGTGGCTGCTCGACGTGTCGACCCCATCGGAGCCGACCGTGGTTTCGCACATCGCGCCCCACGACCCCGCCGACCTCGCGGACGCGCCGACGAGCCAGGGGTACGAACTCCCCGGCAACCACCACTACGCCGCGCCCAACGACGACGCCAGCGTCCTCGCGGTCAACAGCGAGGCGTGGGAGACCACGCCCGAGGACGACCACGCGGGCGGGCCGGGCGGCATCACGCTCTACGACATCACCGACCCCGCCAGCCCGCGCGAACTCTCACACATCCCCGCACCCGAGAGCGCCGACCCCGGACTCGGCGGGACGTGGACGACGAGCCACAACTTCGAACTCGCGGGTACTCGCCTCTACACGTCGTGGTACCAGGGCGGCGTGAAACTGTTCGACGTGCGCGACCCGACCGACCCGTTCGAACTCGCGTGGTGGCGACAGCCCGCGGAGGCCGCGTTCTGGACCGCACGCGCGGCCGCCGACTGCTTCGTCGCCAGCAGCTACGCGGGCGTTCCCGCCGGTACCCGGGGCGCGCTCTACGCGTTCCCCGACCACGCCGGCTACCAGCCGGACGCGCCCTCGCTCACCGGGACGACCACGACCGGCGCGACCACGAACGCAACGACCACCGCAGCCACGCGACCGCCGACGCGGACGCAGACCCCCAAGACGGACGAGTCCGAGGGAGGTACGCCCGGATTCGGGGTTCTCGCGGGCGTGCTGGGCGCGGCGGGCGCTGCGAGTGTGGTTCGGTGGCTGCGGAACGAACCGAACAGTTAGGAGTCTCGACCTCCACCTAGAACGTAATGAGTGACGCCGCAACCGACGCCAGCCTCCACGACGAGGTCGAGACCTGGCTCACGGCCCAGATGCCCATCATCAAGATGCACGGCGGGACGAGCGCCGTCCGCAAGGCCGACCCCGAGAGCGGCGAGGTCGTCGTCGAACTCGGCGGCACGTGCAGCGGCTGCGGCATCAGTCCGCGTACCGCCCAGCGCATCAAGACCGAACTCGCGAAGGAGTTCCCGGCCGTGACGGACGTGACCGTTCGGTTCGCGAGCGACGGCTCGGACAACTGGGGCACCGAGCAGGCGGAGTCCGTCATGGGCATCGACCGGAACGAGGGCGGTCGCGGCGGCCGCGGCGAGAGCGGACCGGGGGAGGCGAACCACCAGAGCCACTTCTAGATGGCGAGCGACCGTCACGCGCGCCTCGTAAGACTCGTGCAGGCGGAGGCCGGTGACGCCTTCCGCACGGGCGCCCGGTACACGGCCTCCGGCTTGGAAGTGCTCTACCGTCGCAACGACCTGCCCGAACAGCGACTCCGGGAGCGAAGCCAATCCATCGTGGACCGGGCGCGCGACCACGAACCGCTCCGCGAACCCGATAGCCCGTTCGGGGACGTGCGAGCGAGCGTCGAACTCTACGAGGACGGCGTGCTCATCCACCTCCGCGAGGGCCCGCAGAGCGGCGTCGTGCTCGCGTTCGAGGTCGGTATCGCGCAGAACCTCGCTGGGTTCGTCGTGAAGTGCCAGCGAACCCTCCAGGACTAGCTGAACGCGTCCTCGATGCGGTCCGCCACGCCAGCCGCTTTCTCCGCCAGGTCTTCGGTCACGAGGCCGTCGTCCACGCACGCCCGGAGTTCGTCCATGTCCACTTGTTCGACGGTGCCGTCCGCGTGTTTCACCACGTCGAGGTGGAGGTCGACGTACCGAACATCTGCTGGAAAGAGTTCGAGCGGCGTGTTCACGTTGATGTACGTCCCCCGTCGGGTGCCGTCCTCGCCGCGGTAGACCGTCGGATACCACCAACGTCCTTCCTGGAAGCGGGTGACCGCCACGTCGCCCTCCTGGCGTTCGACGCCGAGCGCGTCGTACGTCCCGCCCGCGGTCATCTCGCGCTCGACGGTGATGCGGCCCGCGTCGCGGTCGATGTCCGTCACGTCGCCGCGTCCGAGCGTGATGAGGCGGCCGTCCGGCTTCCCGTGCTCGATGCGCACGCGGTCGCCCGCCGCCGGCCCGAACTGCTCGCTCACCGCCGCGAACGGGAACTCGTCGGGGAGCGCGCCGAGCGACTCCGCGAAATCCACGGCCGTGCTCGCCGACGAACTCCCTGCCTTGATGCGGTGGTGGCCGACGATGGTGTCCGTTACGCGCCGTCGCACGTCGTCCAGCGAGCGCCGCGCGTCCCCGCCGAACCACACCCAGGTCGTCGCGTCCGGCGCGGCGAGTCGCGCGGGCACGTCGTCCACGTCCACGCCGCCGAGCGCGTCATCGAGCGATTTTGCCGACGCGACGGCCGCTGCGAGCGCGTCGCCGAGAGCGTCCATCGACAGGTCGGTCGCCGCGTCCCCCCACTCGACCGCCCAGCCGTCGGGTATCTCGGGCGGCAGGATTTCGGTCGTTCGCGCGAGTTCGGGCGCGCCGCTGGGCGTGTCGGCGACCAACGCGTCCCGTCCCCGGACGAGCGTCGCGGCGTCCCCGAACGCCCGAATGTCGGTCGAGAGCCGCGGCCGCCGGGACGCCCACGGCGGCTTCGGGCCCACGACCTGAACGCGCACGATATCGCCGTCGTCGACGTACTCGGCGGCGTCGTCGAACGATAGGTAGCCCTCCGTGTCGCCGAGGTCCACGACCGCGCCGCCGCCGCGCGTCTCCGAGACGTATCCCTCGAACACCGCGCCGCGCGGCGCGTCGTCCGGATACCGGAACGCGTCCAGACCCACGTCGCGGAGGCGCTCGACGGTCTCAGCCACCGTGTCGGGGTCGCCGGTGACGCCGACGCCCTGCCGGTCGCTCGTCGTGGAGACGTGCGCCGCCGCCGGTCCCGCGTCGAACGCGCGGTCGAAGCGCTCCCGAATCGGCTCGGACGCGTTCACCACACCGACATCCGCGAGGAGTTCCGTGAGCGCTGTCGCGTAGATGCCGCGTACCGAGACCGTCATTCCAGGCGCTCCCGGTCGGGCGCGAACCGCACCCGGTCGTGCACCGTCTGCCCGAGTTCGAGCTCCACGACCGTCGGCGTCCCGTCCGCGTCGTCGAGGACGCGCGCGTCTTCGACGTACGCGCCCCACGTGTCGAACCGCAGGAACCCGTGCACGTCCTGGCTGTGCGTGAACAGGTCGGCGTACTCGACGGCGTGCTCGGGGTGCTCGCTCGAACTGTGCGTCAACTCCATATCCGAGTAGACGGTGTCCTGTGCGTCGAAGAACGCCGCCACGCGCTCGGCCGTCTCGCGCGCGTCCGCCGCCACGCGGTCCTCTATCTCGCGGAGCGTCGCCGGGTCCACGCCCGCGTCGTGGAGTTCCGTGCGCACTCGCTGGTCGAACAACATGTGGCTACCTCGACACCGCACTCCCTAAAATCAGTCGTCAGCGGGCGCCGCCGTCGTGCCCTCGCTCTCGGCCGTCGGTGTTCGTTCCTCCTCGGATTTCGGCGGTTCCGTGTACAGGAATCCGCGGCTCTGACTGAATGCCATACCAACTGGTGACATGGCCATCGTAGATAAGCCGTCTCCTTTAGGCATATTATGACATACAAATCTCTTGGGCGGGAACGGTTTTGTACGCCGCATCGGTACCACTCGCGCATGCCGGAGAAACGCGACCCAGTGCAGCGCGCCGCCACGGGCGACCGCGACCTCTACGACATCACCGACTGGGAAGTCCGCGGCCTCCTCGACCGGGCCGCGGTCGCCGTCCACAACGGCCTCCTCGCCGGCAGTCGGTACGCCGTCGTCACGCTCGCGCTCCTCGTCGTGTTCGCGCTGTTCGCCGCCAGCCTCGGGTTCGTGTTCCTCCAGCGTCCCTACATCGCCGCGTACGTCGTCCTCTCCGTCCTCCCCGCGCTCGGCCTCGTCGCCTACGTCTGGCACGCCGACGCGACCACCGGCGAACCCCTCCACCTGCTCGCCGCGACCTTCGTCCTCGGCTTCCTCTTCGCCGGGTTCGCCGCCGTCCTCAACACGGCCTTCCAGCAGGCGTTCGCGCTCGTCGGCGTCACCTGGATGGTCGTCTTCTTCTACCTCGTCGTCGGGCCCGTCGAGGAGACCGTGAAACTCCTCGCCGTCCGCCTCTACGCCTACCGCAGCGACCGCTTCGACGCCGTCGTCGACGGCGCGGTGTACGGAGCCGTCGCCGGCCTCGGGTTCGCCACCATCGAGAACGCCATCTACATCGGCCGCGACGTGCTCCAGACCCTCCAGGCGACCGGCGTCGACGCGAACGTCGCCGTCCTCCAGATAGCCGCCGTCCGCACGTTCGCCGGTCCCGGCCACGTCATCTACTCCGCGTTCGCCGGCTACTACCTCGGCCTCGCGAAGTTCAACCCCGAGAACAGGGGCCCAATCGTCGTGAAGGGACTGCTCGTCGCGGCGTTCATCCACGCCACCTACAACACCGCCGTCAGCAACCTCCATCTCGTCTACGACCCACTCGGCGTCCCCGAAGGGTTCGTGTTCATCGCGTTCGTCCTCCTCTACGACGGCTTCTTCCTCTCCGTCCTCGTCCGGAAGCTCAAGCGCTACGGCGCGGCCTACGAGGAATCGGACGCCGCGCGCTACGACGAGGGCGACACCGACCGCAAGAGCGCCGTCCGCAGGGTCGACTAGTACGCGTCGAGGCGTTCGACGTACTTCGCCACCACGTCTACCTCGACGTGCACCGGGCTCCCGGCGTCCTTCGCGGAGAGCGTCGTCAGGTCGTACGTCGTCGGAATCACCGCCACGTCGAACGTCCCCGCGTCGTCGTCCACGCCGGCGACGGTGAGGCTGATACCGTCGAGCGCCACCGACCCCTTCTCCGCGACGTACCGCTCGTAGCCGTCCGGCAGCGCGAACGTGAACGTCCAGTCCTCCCCCACCTGCTTGACCGCCACGACCTCCGTGACGGTGTCGACGTGCCCCTGTACGATGTGGCCGTCGAGGCGGCCGTCCGCCGGGAGCGCGCGTTCGAGGTTCACCACGTCGCCCTCGTCGAGTTCGCCCAGATAGGTCTTCTCCAGCGTCTCCGCCGCCGTGAACGCCGAAAACCAGTTTTCACCGTACTCCTCGACGGTGAGGCAGACGCCGTTCACGCTGATGCTCTGCCCGTGCGCGAACCCGCTCAGGTCCGTGGTTTCGATGCGGAGCCTGCGGCCGTCGTCCGTCGATTCCACCGACGCTACCGTGCCGGTGTCCTCGACGATGCCCGTGAACATACGTCCAGTACTGGGATGCGACTCAAATGTGTTGCGAACGCGGGGTTTAGGGCGCTCCGTCACTCCAAGACAGGTATGGGTATCATCGGCACCGTGAAGTTCGCCGCGACGTTCGCGTTCGCGCTCCCCGTCGCGTTGTACGGCGTGAACCGCGTCGTCGCCGGCCACAACACGGGCTGGGCGTTCCTCGCAATCGCGGTCGTGATGCTCGCCGCGGAACGCTACATCACGACGCCGTTCGACGCACCCGAGCGCGCCGCCGAGGAAGCCGCTGCGGCCGTCGCGGACGACGACGAGGACTAGGCGCGCGGCGTGAACGAGCGCGGATACTCGCCGAGGAACTCGAACCCGTCGTCGGTGACGACCACGAGGTCGCCGAGGCGGACGCCGCCCTCGCTCGGGTCGTAGACGCCCGGTTCTATCGCGAGCACCGTCCCGGGTTCGAGGCGCGTGTCGTCCCGCAGGTCGGGGCTCTCTCGCCGACTCACGCCGACACCGTAGCCCGCGCCGTGCGTGAATCCGGTGTCGCCGTAGCCCGCGGGGAAACCGTACGCGCCGATTTCCGCCGCCGTCTCCTCGTGCACGAGGCTCGCGTCCGCGCCGCCCGCGAGTTCGTCCAGGCCCACCTGCTGGGCGGACTCGACCGCGAGGAACGCGCGGCGCTCCCAGCCGCCGTCCGAGTCCACGACGAACGTCCGGGTCAAGGCGCCGTGGTAGCCGTGCGGCCCCCGCGGCGCGAGGGCGACGACGACGGTCTCGCCCGGCCGTACCGGCACGTCCCCGCGGAAGTGGCGGTCCGTGCACGCGCCGCCCGCCGCGACCACCGTGTTCTCCCCGGGGAGCGCGCCCTCGCGGACGACCGCCGCGTCCACCTCGCGGCGGAGGTGGGTCGTCGTTAATCGCTCGCCCTCGTACTGTAGTGCGTCGTCCGCGCCGTCCGCGTCAGCGGCGGCGAGCACGGTCTCCGCGCGCCGCATCCCCGCGGTCGCCGCGGCCTGCGCCTTCCGCAACGCTTCGATTTCCTCCGGGTCCTTCACGACGCGTTCGCGCGCCACCGCGTCGGTGGACGCGACCTCGAACCCGGCGCGTTCGAGGCGGACGGCGGCGTCGTGCGGCACGTCCTGCGGGACGAGTACGGTTCCGTCCGCGTCGTACGCCGCTAAGACCTCGACCGCGCGCCCGCCCGGCGTGTCCGCGCGCAGGTCCTCGGGCGTGTACACGTAGTCGCCCGTGAACTCGCGGCGCGCCTGTCGCTCGAAGCCGTCGGGCGCGCACAGTATCGCGTCGCCGCCGACGAACACGAACGCGTACCGGTCGTCGGAACCCGAGAAGCGCGTGAGATACCGCAAGGTGTCGTCGAACCGGCCGCCGACGTGCACGAACCCGGCGGCGTCCCGGGCTTCGAGTTCGTCGTAGAGGAACGCGAACGTCGTCTCCGGCGCGACCATCAGTTCAGCTGGATGGGGGCTTCCGCGTCACCGAGCGACTCCTCCAGCGGCGCGCCCGACGGCTCCCCGTACAGCAACACGTCGATGGGGAGCGTCGGCGCGCCGTTGATGACGTTCTGCATGAGCACGAGGCGCTCGCGCGCGCGGCTCATCCCGACGTAGAACACGCGGCGCTCGTTGTCCGTCACGAGCGGAACCGGGTCGGTCTGTCGCGTGAACTCCTCCACGCCGTCCGGAATCTCGGACTCCTCGACGGTCGCCGCCATCTGCTCGACGACCTTCTCCGTCAGGTCCGTCCCGAGGAAGACGTGGTCCGCCTCGCGGCCCTTCGCGGAGTGAATCGTTCCGACGCGGACGCGAGTGGGGTCCATCCCGCGGTAGTCGCCCGCGAAGTACGCGTCCACGGACTTGCGCTGGTAGCGCGTCACCTTCCGCAGCATGTCCGCGGCCGCGCCCGGCGACGGCATAAACGGCGCGTACTCCTGAATCACGTCCGCGCCGATCTCGATTTCGGTCGCGTCCTCGGTCTCCGCGGCCTCCTCGCGGTCCTCGATTTCGTCCCGGAGGTCGCTGCGCTCGTTCGTGCTGAACGCCGAATCCTGCAGCATATCGACGACCCGCCGCGCTTCGAGCGCGGTCACCGGGTCCCCAGCGTCGATTTTCTCCACCGCGTGCACGTAGTCCGCGAGGCGGTCCGTCCACAGGCGCTGGTCGGTCAATGCCTTGAACGGGATGCCGTTCCCGATGAACTCGTCCACGAACTCGAACAGCTGGTAGCGCGCCCGGAACAGCACCATCACCGTGTCGTCCTCCGTCGCGGCGATGGTCTGCTTCACGTTCCGCGCCACGTCCAGCATCGACGGGCTCTCCACCGCCTCCACGGTGCCGCCCTCCTTCCGCGGCTTGAGGTCCTTCTCCTGGCGGTTCTCGATGTGCCCGACCTCCTGCTGCACTACCTTCAGAACTTCCGAGGGGAGGCGGTAGGAGTTCGGGAGGATGACATCGTCTGTCACCTCGGTTTCGAGGAGGAGGTCGGGGTCAGCGCCCTGCCACGCGTACACGACCTGGTCGTCGTCACCCGCGATGAGCACCGACTCCATGTGCGGCTTCCACTCCTCGTACACGTCGTACTGGAGCGTCGTGATGTCCTGGAACTCGTCGATGACGAGGTAGTCGACTCGCGGGACGAGCGACCGCTGCTCCACGCGTTCGAGCATGTCCGCGAACCCGACGAGCCCCTCCTCGCCCTTGTACGTCCGCCACGCGCGAATCGCTTCAGGGATGTCGAAGCGGTCGTCGTCCGACGGCCACGTCGGCGTGTACTTGTTCCCGGTCTGCGCGTTCTCGTCGATATCGGGTGGAAGCCGGACTTCCTCGTCGTTCCACCGGAACGGCACGTCGTACCAGTCCGCCACGTCGCGGCTGGTTCGCTGGAGCCACTGGCTCGTCGCGATGACTTTGTTCCCGAGCGTCGTCGAACGCGCCGTCCGCCGACTCCCCGAAGAGTACTCGTCCTCGTACGGCAGCCCGTAGTCCTCACAGAAATCTTCCTTCGCGGACTCCCCAACCACGTCGCTCCGCGAGAGGTCGAGGAGTTCGTACGCCTTCGCGTGCATCGTGCAGACGTTCCCCTGCAGCGACCGCGGGTTCACGTCCAACCGCTCCGCCAGGCGCTCACGGACCTCGGCGGCCGCAGCGCGAGTGTAGGAGACGACGAGAACGTCGCGAACGTCCACGTCCTCGTCTTCGAGGATTTCCTCCACGCGGTCGAGCAGTGCGGTCGTCTTCCCGCTACCCGGCCCACCGAACAACCTGGTGACTGCCGGCTCCGACTCGGTCATTGGACAACAACAGGGACCGATACCGTATAAATAGCGTGACTTCGCGGTTACGTTCGCCGGGTCGACCGGGCCTCTCTCACCTGTGCACCGTCCCGAATCTTGTCCTCGCAGTTCGGACAGACGCGCGGCTCGGACTCGCCATCCGGCGTAAACACTCGTGCGTACGCGTCCGTCACGAACGACTCGCAGTTCTGGCACTCCGGCATGACTGTACCTCTCTTTTTCTTTCGCCTATATTAATGCCGTCGGCCGATACACGAAGGGAAAGGCCGATTACGGTCTCTATCGTCCCCCCTGGTATGCGACTCAGCGAGGCAGCGTGGCCGGACACGACCGACCTCGACCCGGACGCCGTTCTGGTTCCCGTCGGCTCCACCGAACAGCACGGCCCGCACGCCCCGCTCGGTACCGACCACCTCACCGCCGAAACTGTCGCCGACGCGGCGGACGACGCCTACGACGACACGCTCGCCGTCGCACCCACGATTACGGTCGGCATCAGCGAGGAACACCGCCAGTTCCCCGGAACGATGTACGTCTCCCCCGACACCTTCCGCGACTACGTCCGGGACGCCGCCACCTCCCTCCTCGACCACGACTGGCGCACCATCGTCTTCGTGAACGGCCACGGCGGCAACACCGACGCGCTCCGCGAAGTCGCCGCCGACATCACCCGCCACGAGGACGCGTACGCCGCCGCCTACACCTGGTTCGACGCCGTCGGCGACCACAGTTCCGACATGGGCCACGCCGGCCCGCTCGAAACCGCCTTCCTCCGACACACCCATCCCGACCTCGTGCGCGAAGACCGCGTCGAGGCCGCCCGCGACGGCGCGAGCGACGGCTGGGGCGAGTGGACGAGCTACACGAACCTCGCGTACGACGCCGCGGAGTTCACCGAGAACGGCGTCGTCGGCGACCCAACCGACGGAACCGCGGACCGCGGCGCGGACCTCCTCGCGCTCGCGACCGACGCGCTCTGCCGGCTCGTCGACCGCCTCGCGTCCCGGGAGAACGGCCGACCGCCGCACAAGTAACACCCGCCGAAACTGCTTTCTCGCGCCCGAGAAAACGCCTCGATCATGGATTCCGAAGAATTCGGGGACGTCGTCGTCGCCGCGCTCCGCGACCAGGCCGGCGACCACCTCCGCTCTATCGTCGGCTACACTCGGGACAACTACACGCTCCACTACGTCCGCGACGACGTCCGCGAACGCTACACGGAAGACGAACTCGACGAGGCCGTCGAGGAGATGCGTCTCGAAACTTTGGAGAAGAACTACCTCAACAGCGTCTTCCAGCGCCGCCACGGCGACCTCTACTGTCGCCTCGTCGTGTTCTCCGAGGCCACCGAGATGAACTTCGTCGTCTCCGACGGCGAGGGGCTGGCGGTCGCCGTCGATACGCCCTACTTCGAGGCCGAGGAGAACGTCGTGAAAGCGATTCTCGGCACTATCGAAGAACACACCGACTGGGAACTCGACGAGACGTAACCCTACTCCTCGTCGTCCAGGCTCTCCAGTTCCCCCCGGAGTTCCGGGATGGTGGACGCGAGGTCGCCGACTTTCTCGGAGACCTCTTCGAGGTCGTCGAGAACGTCCTCGATTGACTCGATTTCCTCGCGGAGGTCGTCTGCGTCCTCGAAGGCGTCCGCGCGCTCGCCGATGGTGAACCACTTCTTCGCGTCCCGCAGGTGGCTCTCGACCTCCTCGGCTGCGAGCGCGGACCGCAGGCCGTTGAGCACGCCGAGCGTGTTGTCCGCCTCGACCGTCCAGATGGCGTCCGCGTCCGGCAGGGCCGCACGCGCCGCATCGAGGTGTTCTTCCACGTCGCCGCGGATTTCGTCCGCCGCCTCGCCGAACAGCTCGTCGTCCGCCATGTCACTCATACCCGGGAATTCGACGGAGAGTGGTTTAAAACTACGCCGCGTTCTCCACCGAATCGAGGCGCATCAGCGGATAGCCGTCCGCCATCTCCATCGACGCCACCACGGTCGCGCCCTCGTACGCGACGACGAGTTCGACCTCCATGTACTCGCCCGTCAACTCCGTGTACCCGTGCGCGGTGTCTAAACGGTCGGTGAGAATCTCCACCGACACGCGCTCGCAGTACGGCTGATTCTCGATGGATTCCTCGATAGCGCGCTCCAGCGACGCCGCGCTCCCGGGACTCACCGGCGTCCCCGCGAACTGATGGTAGAGCGTCCCGAACTTGATTCCCGCCTCGAAACACGCCTCCTCCGGAGTGCTCGCCATACCCGTCCTCGAACCCGCGGCGAGTAAGCCGTGTCGCCTCCGACCGGAACCGCACCATTGATTTTCCCACTCGCCGAGTGTCTACTCGAATGGACGACCCGGTACTGCTCACGGGCGCGTCGGGGCGCGTCGGACAGGCCATCCTCGGCGGTAACGAGGACGACTACGACTGGCGACTGTTCGACCGCGAACCCCCCGAAGCCGCCGCCGACCACGAAGTCGTGGTCGGCGACATCACCGACGAGGATGTCGTCCGCGACGCCATGCAGGGCGTCGGCGCCGTCATCCACCTCGCCGGCGACCCCCGCCCGGACGCACCCTGGGACTCCGTCCTCGCGAACAACATCGACGGCGCTCAGACCGTCTACGAGGCCGCCGTCGACGCCGGCGTCGACAAACTCGCGTTCGCGTCCTCCAACCACGCCGTCGGCCACTACGAGACCGACCGCAAACCAGGCCTCTACCGCGAAGACGACGACTTCGCGCTCGACGGCACCGAACTCCCCCGACCCAGCAACCTCTACGGCGTCTCGAAGGCCGCCGGCGAAGTCCTCGGCCGCTACTACCACGACGAACACGACCTCTCCGTCGTCTGCGTCCGCATCGGCAACCTCACCAAAGGCCATCCGCCCATCGACTACGAACGCGGCCAAGCGATGTGGCTCTCCTACCGGGACTGCGCGCACCTCTTCGAACGCTGCATCGAAGCCGACTACGCCTACGAAATCGTGTACGGCATCAGCGACAACGACCGGAAGTACTACAGCCTCGAACGCGCCCGCGACGTGCTGGGATACGAACCGCGGGACAACAGCGCGGAACACGACGCCTGACCGCCGCCTTTATCGCCCACGACGGCTAAGAAGCGAGTATGAGACACGTCGGACTGAAAGTCCGGATGGCCATCGTCGGCGCCATCCTCTTCGCGTTCTACTCGGTCGCGGTCGCCGCCGCGTGGTTCTTCTTCGGCCAGAGTACGACGATTCTCGGTATCGCCATCGTCGGCAGCGTCCTGCTCGTCGGCGTCCAGTACAAAGTCGGGAAGTGGGCGGCGCTCCGGTCGGTCGGCGCGGAAGACATGTCCGAAGACCAGTACCAGGAGATCCACTGGATGGTTGAGGACATCTCCGAGTCGATGAACGTCAAGAAACCGCGGCTGATGATCGCGGACATGGGCGTGCCGAACGCGTTCGCGGTCGGTCGGAAGGGCGCGGGCGTCGTCGTCGTCTCCCGCGAACTCATGCAGATACTCGAAAAGGACGAAATCGAGGGCGTGCTCGCGCACGAAATCGCGCACATCGCGAACCGCGACGTGGTTACGATGCAGCTCGGCCAAGGTATCGCGTCCATCGTCGCCATCGTTGCACAGTACATCGTGCTGTTCACGGGCGACAACGACCTCGCCGACTTCTTCCTCGCCATCTTCGTCGGCCAGATCGTCCAGTTCATCGTGATGATATTCGTGCTCGCCATCAGCCGATACCGCGAGTACGTCGCGGACGCAGACGCGAAGCGCGCCATCGGGAACGGCGACCCGCTCGCCCGCGCGCTCGAAAAGATTAGTCAAGGGAACGCGCAGGCTGCCGAAACCTCCCGGAACGCCCAGCGCACGCGCGGTCGCGGCCGACAGAACCGCCAGCGCGACTCCGGGGTCGACCAGCAAGTGAGCGCGCTCTGCATCGCCAGCCCCGAACGCGGCTTCCTCGAGAAAGTGCTGTCCACGCACCCGCCGATGGAGAAGCGTATCCAGCGCCTCCGCGAGTAACGCAGGGGTTTTATCGCTTCCCTGTTCCCCCTAGCTATGGCTGGCATTCGTGAACTTCTCGCCGTCGCGCTCGGTGTCGTGCTCGGCGTGCTGCTCCTCGTGTACCCACAGGCGTTCATCCGCATTCAGACGCTCGGCCGCGTCCCCCACGACCGCCACGGCCACTACGGCAGCGACGACGCGCCGAGCGGCTGGGTGCGCGTCGTCCAACTCATCGGCGCCGCCTGCCTCCTCGTCGCCGGTTACGTCGCACTCCAACTCCTCTAGAACAAGCCCTCGACGTCCCGCTCGCGCCGCCGACGCTCCTCCGCGTGCTCACCCAACCGCTGCGCGACGATCGCGCGCTTCTCCGCGTCCGTCACAAAATCGATCGCCAGCCGAACGAACACGCTGTCCGTCTCCCCCAACTCGAAATCCTCGCGCGCGTACGCCACGCCCTGACGAACCGCGTCCTCGCCGCGTTCGTCCGCGAGCACCGGCGCAGCACGCAACGCCGCCTCCGGACCCAACGCACTCAACGACACTAGCTCTCCGTCTATCGTGATTCCCTGCGGCGGCCCGCGCTCCACCCGCTCCGGGTCCGCCGCCAACCCCCGCAGATACGCCCGAATATCGTCCACGTTCACCCCACGCGACTCAGCGGACTCGAGATACTCGCACGCACTCCCCGCCAGGCTCACACAGCCCTCCCAGTTCCGCTCCCGCGCGTGATGCACCGCCCCCGCGTACTGAATCAACCCCTGCAAGAGGTCGTCCCGCTCGTCCAACCACGCAGACTCCCACACGTCGTGCGCCGCATAATAGTAGCCCGAATCGAACACCGCCACCCCCGCACGAAGCCCGTCCATACCCGAGACACGAGACACGAACTAAAACGACTCCCGATTACCGAACCCACGAAAAGCGAACGCAAAACCACTTCCAGAAACCCGGGGGTTTCTGGACTCGCGCCAGACACCGAGCGTCTGGCTGAGCGTGTTTTTCGCTGAAAAACACGCCGCCGCCAGGGCTCGAACCTGGGACAACCTGGGTAACAACCAGGTGCTCTACCAACTGAGCTACGGCGGCTCGCACCCGTCAGTAGTCGCGTTCTTTTGAAAGGGCTTTCGTTTCTCGGCGGGTGTGTGCCGGTATTCTTTCCCGGAGGGCGGGCGAATCCGGGGGTATGAGTGAGTTCGAGGACGTGCTGGCGCGGGTGCGTGAGCGCGTGGACCCGACGCCGAGCGAGCGCGAGCAGTTGCGGGCTGCGGCGGACCGGCTGGTGGCGCGAACGGAGGACGCGCTCGCCGACCTCGGTGTCGACGCGGACGTGATGCAGGTCGGGAGTACCGCGCGCGGGACGTGGGTTCGAGGGGACCGCGACATCGACGTGTTCGTGCGGTTCGACCCGAGTCTCTCGCGGGAGGAACTGGAAGACCTCGGGCTGGATGTCGGGAATCGCGTGCTTCCGGATGGGCACGAGGAGTACGCCGAGCACCCGTACGTGAAAGGGACCTTCGAGGCGTACGACGTGGACCTCGTGCCGTGCTATCGAGTGGAGTCAGCGACGGAGATTCAGTCGGCGGTGGACCGCACGCCGTTCCACAACGTCTACCTCCGCGAGCGCCTCACCGACGACCTCGCGGCGGACGTCCGGCTGTTGAAGCAGTTCCTCAAGGGCGTCGGCGCGTACGGGAGCGACCTCCGAACCCGGGGGTTCTCGGGCTACCTGACGGAACTCCTCGTCCTCGAACACGGCGGGTTCCGCGAGGTTCTGGAGGCGGCGCGGGACTGGCATCCGCCCGTGGAGTACGACCCCGAAGCGCACGCCGAGGCGTCGTTCGACGACCCGCTCGTCGTCGTTGACCCGACCGACCCCGAGCGGAACGTCGCGGCCGTCGTCTCCGACGAACAGGTTGCGCGCCTCCAGCACTACGCCCGCGTCTTCCTCAACACTCCCCGGGAGCGCGTGTTTTTCCCGGACGAACGCTCGGCGCTCGACCCAGCGGACGTGGAGGCGCACTTGGAGCGTCGCGGGACGAGCGCGCTCGCGGTGCGGTTCGACGCCCCCGACCTCGTGGAGGACCAGCTCTACCCGCAGCTCCGGCGTTCCCGGAAGGGCTTCGTGCGCGGCCTCGAACACGCCGGGTTCGACGTGCTGCGGTCGGCGGCGTGGGCGGACGACTCCGCGGTGCTGTTCGTCGAACTCGCGACGGCGACGCTGCCGGCGGTCGAGCGCCACGACGGTCCGCCCGTGCACGTCGGCGAGCATGCGACCGGGTTCTTCGAGAAGTACGAGAACGAGGGCGTGTACGGGCCGTTCCTCGACGGCGACCGGTACGTCGTGGAGCGCGAGCGTGACATCCGCACCGCCGCCGGATTCGCGACTGAGCGACTCGACGAAGTCGCGCTCGGCACCCACGTCGCGTCCGTTGTCGACGCCGGCGACTACGAGGTGCTCGTGGACGCGGACGTGGCGGTGCTCGCGAACGAGTTCGGCCGCGAACTCGCGACTTACTTCGACCCGATTCCCTGACGCGCGTTGAGTACATCGTCGATGACCGCGCGCGCAGCCTCCGATACGTCGTCCTCGGGCGTGACGGGCGTCATTCCGTCGAACACTTCGTGGACCATCCCGACGCCGTCGGAGAGCGTGTCGAGGCTGTACCCGCCTTCGAGCACGAACCCGAGACCGGCGTCCACGGCGTCCGTGACGGTGCGCATTCGCTCCGTAAGCACGCCGTAGCCGTCCGTCGAGACGTGCATCCGCGAAATGGGGTCGTGGCGGTGCGCGTCGAACCCCGCGCTCACCAGCACGAGGTCGGGGTCGAACGCCTCGAACGCCGGAATCACGAGTTCGTCGAACGCCGCGATGTACTCCGCGTCGCCCGCGCCCGCCTCGAACGGCACGTTCAGCGTCGCACCCTCGCCGTCGCCCTCCCCGGTCTCTTCGATGTCCCCCGTACCCGGGTAGAGGCCGTCCTCGTGGACGGACGCGTAGAACACGTCGCCGCGGTCGTAGAAGATGTCCTGCGTGCCGTTCCCGTGATGGACGTCCCAGTCCAGAATCGCGACGCGCTCTGTTTCGGTCGTCGCGAGCGCGTGTTCCGCGGCGATGGCGACGTTGTTCAGGAAACAGAACCCCATCGCGTTGTCCGCGACCGCGTGATGTCCGGGGGGTCGCCCGAGCGCGAACGGCGTCTTCCGGCCCGAATCACCGGCGACCGCGCGTCGCGCCGCCCACATCGACTGCCCCGCGGACGCCAACGCGGCCGGCCACGTCTCCTCCACCGCGGACGTGTCCGGGTCCCAACTCCCGCCGCCCGACTCACAGAACTCCACGAGCCGGTCCACGTACCCGGATTCGTGCGCGCGCTCCACCTCCTCGCGCTCCGCGTCCCGCGCCGCGACGTACTCGACGCCGTGGCGTTTCGACAACGCCTGCCGTATCGCTCGCAAGCGGTCTGGACTCTCCGGATGACGCGGCCCCGGGTCGTGGTCGAGACACGCGTCGGCGTACCCGAACCTCATTCCACGAGCTCGAAGTACGTCTCGACGTCCTCTGCCTGCACAGTACGTCGTCCCGCGTGCTCCGCCAGTATCGCCGCTCCCGCCGCCGCGTCCGCCGCGTACTCCTCCAAGCGTGCGGCGAGCGCGAGTCGCGCGTCCTCCGACACCCGGTACTCGTCGGGGATGTCGAGTCGCGCGATACGATCGATGGGAGCGACCGGAAGCGCGAGCGACTCCCGGTCCGTCACGTTCTCGACGCTGAAATCAGCCGCCATCAGCGTCTTCCGGCCGTCGGTGTCGGCGCGCTCGGCAGCGGTCGCCGCCACCGCCGCGCCGTGGTTCTGGATGCGTCGCGCGAGTTCCTCTGCCGCGTCGGCGCTCACCCGCAAGTCGCCCGCGTGCCGCCGAATGATATCGTCCACCGGCGCGAACGGGAGTTCGACGCTCATACCCAACTACGGGGCAGTCTCTCTCTTAACACTTATCGTGTGGGCGCGTCTCGCACACCGTTCCGCCATCACGAATAACAGGCGCGCGCCGGAATCCCCGTATATGGCGAAGAACCCACACCAGTCGAACGCCGACGACATCGCGGAGCAGGAAGTAGAGGCGAACGAAGAACAGGCCGAAGAAGCCGTCGAGGAACGCCGCGCCGCCGACGAGGAGTACGAGGAAGAACGAATTCGGGAGGAACTCGACCACGAGGACGAAGCGCGCCACGAGGACGCCAAAGAGGAGCGAAACCCCGATAACTTCCGGGACGACGAACCCTACGACGACTAACGCACGTCTTCGGCGTCTAGCGTGCCGTCGCGGAGCGTTCCGCGCACCGTGACTTCCTCTCCGAGCGTCACGTCCGTCTCGGTGTCGACGCTCATCGTCTCTTCGCCGTCGTCCAGAATCACGGGCGACCCCGCCTGCACGACAACGCCCGTGAACTCCACGTCCTCACCGCCCGCGGACGCTTCCTCCTCCGCCTCCTCGGTTGAAGAGGACGTATCGGGACTGGTGCCGTCCTCGAACGAGGAGAGGTCCGCGCCCGCGGACTCGGATTCCGACTCGGTCGCCGCGCCGTCGTCTAGCGCGATGACCGTGGACTGCCAGCCAGCGGACGCTTCGAGGTCGTCCTGCCAGCCGTCCTGTACGTCTACGTCCGTGAACAGGAGTTCGTCACCTGGTCCGATGTCGAGGTCCGCCTTCTCGCCCCAGAGCGCCACCCGGATGTCGCCCGACTGGTCCTGCAGGCGAACGTTCCGCACTTGGCCCTCACTGCCGTCGTCGCGGTCGAACGTCCGCTTTTCGTCCACCGACCGCACGACGCCCGCGATGTCCGCGGTCTCGTCCAGCTCGAGGTCGTCGATGGGTTTCGCGTCCGGCACGAACGACACGTCCTCGTCCACGGTCTCGACGCGCCCGCGGTTCCCGACGTGCAGTTCGAGCGACCCGTCGCGCTCCCGCACGTACCCGTCCGTTATCTCCACAATCTCGCCCGCCGCGAACTCGTCCGCGAGGTCGGCCTGTTCGTCCCAGAGCGTCACCCGCACGCGCCCCGTCTCGTCGCCCACGAGCAAGTTCGACACCTTCCCCTCCGACCCGTCGTCGCGACTGAACGTCCGCACGTCATCCGTCGACAGGACCTCCCCCACGAGGTCCACGTCAGACGCGCCCATCGTCAAGTCCTCCACGCGATACGTGTCCACGACCTGCACGTCGATTTCCTCGTCCTCGTCCACCTCGACCTGGGAGACGTTCACCTCGACGCCGTTGTAGCCGTCCTTCGGCCGACCCTTGATACGCAACACCTGGCCGGGTTCGAGTTCGTCCGTCGCCGCTGCGGCCTGCTCGTCCCAGAACGACACCCGCACCGACCCGGACTCGTCCGCCACATCCACGTTCAACACGCGACCGTCCTCGTCCTCCTCGTCGCGGTCGAACGTCCGCACCTCCCCCACGCTCGTCACTTTCGCCAGAAACTTCACCTCCTCCATCTCCGGCTCGATATCCGCGATACCGTTCACCTCCCCCTCGTCTAACTCGTGGGCGAGCAACATCGCCGCCGTCTCCTCGTCCGCCAACCCCCCCATCTGCTCCACCTTCGCCTCCACCGCCTCCCGAAACTCCTCCAGGGAAACGTCCGTGTCGAGGTCCTCGTACGTCTCCTCAATAGCGCCCATAATCGTGAATCAAGCCACGTGAGTCCCGCGCATAAACATTGTCCTCTCCACCACACACCGACGCCCTCTCCCGAACGCTCACCCAGCAATCCATACCCACGACTCCCCCGCCATCACACAAGAACCCTCACACCCCGACCGCCGAATCGTAACCGCTTTACATACCACCACGCTACAGATAGATGAGTCCGGGTAGGGTAGTGGACTATCCTCTTGGCTTGCGGAGCCAGGGACCGGAGTTCAAATCTCCGTCCGGACGTTTCTCACATCGCTACACGGCGAGCGTCCCGCTCGCCGTTCGCTCGTTCGAAACGCCCGGCCTGCCCCCGCTCGCCGCTGGCTCGCGGGGACTCCGTCCGGACGTTTCCACGGACACGCTTGTGGATATCGGCCCGCAAACCCCGCAATCGCCGGCAGCGTCGGCTCGCCGCGTCCCGGTAGTCTAAAGTCGCGGACTCGGTTACGTAGACGCGAGGGCCCTTAGCTTAGTCTGGTTAAAGCGCCCGGCTCATAACCGGGTGAGCGGTGGTTCAAATCCGCCAGGGCCCATCCGATTCACGCCCGTTTCCTAGTGAAACCCCTCCATAGCCGTAACTCTCTCTCTAAAGTTTATTCGTTTACGCGTTTCGAGGAGAGCAGCTCCGAGGCGGCGGCTCTCGCGTGTTGTGTACGAAAGAAAGGCGACGGTGTAAATCGGGTTATTCGACGCGGACGGTCGGCGTCGCGACGGTCGAACCGGATTCCGTGTCGATAATCTGCACGGTGAGCGTCTGCCCCGCGGTCACGTTAGTGCCCGACACTTCTTTGAGGGTGAGCTGGTCCCCTGCATCGAAGGAACTGTCGCTCAGCGCGCCGCTAGAGACGTTCAGATTACTGTTGGTACCGGCGTCCCAGCTTCCCTTGGTGGTGTTCCACGTGATGTCCGCAATCTGGGCTCCGCTTTCGTTACTGACCGTGATACGGAGGTTGGACTGCTTGATGGAATCGCCCTGCTGGTGATTAATGTACAGGACAGTCTGATCACCCGTGCTATTCAGCTGTTGACCGGCGTCAGTGGCGCCGATGGATGCGGTGGGTGCGGTGTTCTGGATGTCGTTGCCGAGGTTGAGGACGAACGCACCGATGACGGCTGCCAGGATGACAGTGATGGCGACCATCAGTATAACTCCGATGACGGGGCTGACGCCACGTTCGTCGGCGTCTATGGACGGTATTTCGAGTTTCATGATTGGGTGTGCACCGAGAGCACCACAACACCCATAGTGAGGTAGGCCGGAAAATCCGGTGGCGGTCAGGTGGTGTCGTGGTTTTTCCCGCGTGCTTACCATATAGTGGGAGCCAAAGCATCTTAAATGCCATTGCCATACCTGTATAGACGCACGCCTGACAGTGTCTGACGCCCGAATGTCGGATTTCAGAAAACCTTCACGAGTTTGGTCGGCGCTGCGCTTTTAATTACTGAGAGCGTGGGAGAGAACCCCGCCCGTTAGCCACTATCCGTCGCGAGAGCTTGTGATTCCCTCGGCGTTTACCGGACAGCAGGGGTGCACCGCCAAACCCACCCGTACGATTGAGGGGGGTCGCGTTATCCTCCCGTGTCCCGGCCGCCGTCCTCCGTCCGACTCGACACGCGTGTTCGATGGCGGTGTCGCTGGCGTTCGATGAGTGGTCCCGATACGTTTTACCGCGCGGTCGTTCATATGTGTGGTATGAGTCAGTTCGACCGGTCCGCGCGCGAGGACGCGGACGGCGCGGGTGAGGCCGCTGGCGAGGGCGGTGTGGCGACGCCCCGGACAGAGGAACGCATTCCGCCCGCGGACGTGTTTTCGGTGCTGGGGAACGACACGCGCGTGGACATCCTGCAGGCGTTGCTCGAACTCGGCGCGGACGAGGAGCCCGTGAGTTTCACGGACCTCTTCGAACGCGTGGATATCGCGGACAGCGCGAACTTCAACTACCACCTCCGGAAGCTCACCGGCCACTTCGTGAAACAGACGGAGGACGGCTACGCGTTCCGCTATCCCGGCCGGAAGGTCGTGAGTTCGATCTTCACGGGGACGCTGACGGAGCGCGCGCAACTCGGGTTCTTCCCCGTCACGGGGTCGTGTTACGACTGCGCGGGAAGCCTGCACGGCTGGTACGTCGACGACACGCTCACCGTCGGCTGCACCGAGTGCGGCACCATCCAGGTGAGCTATCCGTTCCCCTCCGGTGGACTGGACGACCGGACGACCGACGACCTGATGCAGGCGTTCCATCACTACGTCCGCCACCACTACTGCCTCGCAGCGGACGGCGTCTGCCCCGAATGCACGGGCAGCGTCGACACCAGCCTCGTCCGCGACCCCGACCGCGACGACCTCGACGTCGCCGTTCGCCACGTCTGCTCGCGCTGTGGCTACCAGCTTCAGTCCACCGTCGGCGTCACCCTCCTTGACAACGCGCACGTTCTCGTCTTCCACTCCGAGCGCGGCATCGACCTCAATACCGAACCCTTCTGGCACTTCGACTGGTGCGTGAGCGACCGCCACACCGAAGTCGTCGCCGAAGACCCGCTCACGGTCGAACTCACCCTCGAATGCGAGGGCGACGAACTCCGCGTGCTCGTCGACGACGACGTCACCGTCACCGACACCGCGGTCGTCGAACACCTCTCCAACTGACTGCTGTACGCGTCTGCAGAAAGCGTTCTTCTCCCTCCCGACCCACTGTTCGAGTATGACGCACCAGACTCGTCACGCACGCACCGCCTCGGAACCAGCGACGAACCGGGGTGGTGTGTGATGGTGGACGCCGACGCCTTCCGCACCGTCCTCGGGAACTTCGCGACGGGCGTCACCGTCGTCACGCTGCCCGGCGAAGACCCGCACGGCATCACCGTCAACGCCTTCGCCAGCCTCAGCCTCGACCCGCCGGTCGTCCTCGTCTCCTTGGACCACGGAACCGAAGCCCACCGCATCCTCCAGGAGACCGACACTGACAGTTACGCCGTCAACGTCCTTACCACCGAACAGCGCGGCCTCGCCGAACACTTCGCCGGCATGACCGAGGACGGCGACCCGTTCACCGAAGAAGCGACGACCACCGAAGCCACCGGCGCCCCACTCTTCGAGGAGTCGCTCGCGACGATCGACTGCACGCTCCACGACACATTCACCGTCGGCGACCACACTATCTACGCCGGACGCGCCGAACACGCCGCCGTCCGAACCGAGAGTGCGGATCCGCTCACGTTCTACCGCGGCGAGTGGGGAACCGTCACGGACGACCCGTTCGACGACTGAAACCGGCTAATTTCTATTTCTGTTCTTTTCGCTGCGCGTACGCGTAGCTTCGCGACTCGTTGAGACGGGTGGAACCCGGATGGGTTCCGAAAAGGTGCCAACCGTGGGCCGACTGTCACCGCGGGGTGGAACCGGTGGTCCGCTTACTCGAAGCGCTCGACGGCGTCCGCGAACCGGCTCGCGGGCTCGTTCCAGTCGACGACGTCGAAGAAGTTGCTGATGAAGTCGCCGCGGTCGGGGCCGTAGTCGTAGTAGTAGGAGTGCTCCCAGACGTCGAGAGCGAGGATTGGGTGGCTGCCCCAGAGCGCGCCCTGGTCGTGCTTGTCGACCACGACGTTGCGGAGCTGCTGGCTGTGGCTGTCGTAGACGAGGAGCGCCCAGCCGCCGGCGGCGGACGCCGCGGCCTCGAACTCGCCCTTCCAGGCGTCGTAGGAGCCGAAGTCTTCCTCGATTCGGTCTCGGAGGTCGCCTTCGGGTTCGTCGCCGCCCTCGGGGCTCATGGACTCCCAGAACAGCGTGTGGAGCACGTGACCGCTGCCGTTGTGGGTGACGTTCCGGATTGCGCCCGCGGAGGAGGAGAAGTCGCCGTCCTCGCGGTTGGATTCAAGGGTTTCTTCGGCGGAGTTCCAGCCGTTGACGTAGCCCTGGTGGTGGGTGTCGTGATGCCAGGTGAGTACCTGTTCGCTAAGCGCCGGTTCGAGCGCGTCGTAATCGTACGGCAACGCGGGAAGTTCGTAGTCGCTCATAGTGCACTCCATTCTACCGGCGCTACGAGTATGAAGGTTCTCTGTAGCGCGTTCAAGTAAGAAAAACAACTTCTTCTGAAACGCTCAAAAGAGCCTCTATGCGGTCTAAAAAAAGAAAACTCGAAATTAAGGTTGCCCAACGGCCACTTTCCGACTTCCGGCTACGTGATGCTTATCAGTATTGGGCGGGTTCGTTTCGGTATGTCTACTGACGACCCCGAACGACGGCCCGAACCGGTCGCCGGACAGACCGTCCAGCACGGAACGGGCGTAAACTCGAATCGCGCGTTCCCGACGAACAACTACCCGCACAACCTCGATCCATTTGTCCTCTTCGAGCGGTTCTACATCGACCCCGACAAGGGGTTCCCGATGCACCCGCACAAGGGATTCGAGATCGTCTCCTACATGATAGACGGCGGGATGGAACACGAGGACTCCCTCGGCGTCAGCCACACCGCCTACGAGAACGAGGCGATGCGCATCACCACCGGCGGCGGCATCGAGCACTCGGAATTCCCCGCGGACGGCGACGCCTGCAACGGCCTCCAACTCTGGGTGAACCTCCCGCGCGAGAAGAAGGAGATCGACGCGGACTACGAGGACGCCGACCAAACCGACCTCCCCACCGAGGAACAGGACGGCGCGACCGTCACGACGGTCGTCGGCGACGGCTCCCCGCTCAGCCTCCACACCGACATGCAGTACCTCGACGTGCGCGTCACCGACTCGTGGACGTGGACCGTGCCCGACGGCTGGGCCGGCTTCCTCTACGGCGTCGCCGGCGAGGGCACCGTAGACGGTGACGACTTCGCCGAAGGTAATGTCTTCCCCACCACGAACGGTGACGAGTTCGCGGTCGAGACCGACGACGCCCTCCGCCTCGTCGCCGTCGCCGGCGAACCCCACGACGAACCAATCCGCCAGCAGGGCCCGTTCGTCTTCTAACGCCCGACCCCCAGTTCTATACTCGCCCCCGTCCAGTCTCCTCCCGTGAACGACGTCGAGTGGTACGCGGTCACGCCGCCCTGCAGCCACGAGGAGTTCCTCGCCGCCGTCCGCGTGTACGCACGCGACCTCGTCTCCGCCCACGACCTCTCCGTCCAGGTCTCCGACCTCGCGTGGTCCGTGAGCACGCGCGCGAAACGACGCGCCGGCGTCCTCCGCTACCGCGACGACACGCCCGTCGAGGTTCGGCTCGCGTGGCGGCTCTTCGAGAACCGGGGCTGGCACGCCGTCGCCAGCACGGTCCGCCACGAACTCGCGCACGCACACCTCGTCACCGAACACGGCGACGGGAGCCACGGCCCGCGATTCCAGCGACTCGCCGACCGACTCAACACCGCGACCCACTGCGAGCGATTCACGCCGCCCACTTGGTGGGTCGTCTGCACCGACTGCGACCACCGTCTCCCCCGCTACCGCGAATCCCGTCTCGTCCGCAACCCAGAGCAGTACGCGTGCGGCCGCTGCGGCGGCCCGCTCACCGTCAACACACCCGAATAACCGGCTTCCTGGCTGCCTCAACGCTTATCCGTCCGTGCGACGAAGCACTCCTAATCGATGGCTAGCGTCTCCGCCTCCCACGTCATCCTCTTCATCGCCGCCGTCGCCGTCGCCGCGATGCTCGCCGGCACCGCCACCGGCGTCGCCAACGACGTCTCGACCGCCATCCGCGACACCGGCGAGGACTACGGGGAGACACTCGACACCGACTTCGCCATCATCAGCGACTCCGGCTCCAGCGCCATCTACAACGACTCAAACACGACCGTCACCCTCCTCGTGAAAAACACCGGCGCGAACGTCCTCCCCACCGACCCCAACCGCATCGACACCCTCATCGACGGCGAATTCGTGCAAGAGACCGACATCACCGTCCTCGATGGCGACTACTGGCGGCCCGGCAACGTCGCCCGAATCACCCTCGACACCACCCTCGACGACGGCGCACACCGCGTCGTCGTTCGCGCCAACGAACGCCGCTCACTCCTCACCTTCCCGTTCTACGGAAGCGCTGCGGATCTTAGCGGTGACGTGGTGTTCTCCGGGTCAGTGAAACTGTATGACGCCGACACGCAAGTCGTCACCACGTATCTCAACGAAATGGTTCCGGAAGGACTCGGGCCGTCACAGGACTTTGACGAGGACGGCGCGGCCGACATCCCGTACGTCAACCAGTCCGGTGCTCTGAAGATCGCCTACGGTAACGGCACCAACGTCACGCTTCCTGGACAACCGTTCACCAGCACCAGCTCGGACGCGGGCACGCGGCTCGCCGTCGGCAGTTGGAACGGCTCCGACCGCTCCATCTTCTTCGGCAACAACTCCGGCATCTACGGTGTCACGCTTGACAGCCGAGACGTGTTCACCGTCGCCGACCAGTCGAACGCACAGGCGAACGGCATCGTCGGCATCACGGACTTCGATGGGGACTCCGCTGACGAAATCGTGTTCGTCACGTCGAACCCCGGGCTCACGTTCTTGGACGACGACGGGACCGTCCATTCCTCGTCCAAGAGTCTCTCCTCGTCGCTTGGTGTCGGAACGCCCGCTGACTTCGACGGCGACGGGAACGTCGGCGTCCCTTACCGCGACAGTTCTGGATACATCTCTGTCCTCGAATACACGTCGGGGTCGCTCTCTTCCTACCAACCGAACGGCGTTCAGGAACAACCGGAGAGCGGAACTGGAATGGGCGCGGCTGATGTCGACGATGACGGCACACCCGAAATAATCTATGTCGAGTACGCCTCGAACGATGGCGACCCGGCCCCGCTACGGTATATGGAGGGAACCACCGGCGACATCGGGTATCTCCGCGACGAATCCGGCACCGTCGTCATCGTCGATACCGACACCACGATCGGCGTCGCGTAGTGTTAAGCGGTGCTTTCTTTCACTCGCGCTCTGCGAGCACGGCCCTAAACCACTCATTAAACTGTCGGCCAGCTGTCTCGAAAAACCGGGTCTCGACCCCTGATTTAGCCAATGAGTTTATGTGTATGTCCCGTGTTTGTGGTGTTACAGGCGGCGCGCAGGCTGTGTGACTGCGTCGCTGACGGACCGCCAACAAACCATCCCAATCCAATCATGGTAGACATCAGCATTCCCCGCCCCGACTTCGAGAAAGACCGGGGCCAGATCGGTATCGAAACGCTCGTCGTGTTCATCGCAATGATCCTCGTCGCCGCACTCGCGGCCGGCGTCCTCATCAACACGGCAGGCATGCTTCAGACATCCGCGCAATCCACGAGCCAGGACGCCCAGTCCGGCGTCACGGACCGGCTCGACGTGAGTGCCGCGACCGGTGTTGTCCAGAACGCGAGTAAACTTCCTGCCAGCGCTGGCCACGAAAATTCCAGTAAAGTCATTAATGAGACCACAATTTCGGTCAGTCTTGCGCCAGGTTCCGATCCTATTAATGTAAATGACACTACGATTCGCTGGACGGGACCGGGCGGTGCTACGACCCTTACTAACGAGAACTTCACGGTCAGCGCAGTGACGGACGAGGGTGAGACCAAACCGGTGCTCAATTCTCAAACGGATCGCTTCCAGGTTACGATTAATCTTACTGAGCAGCCAGTCAGCGTACTTGAGGGCGGTGAAACTGTTCACCTTACGTTCGTAACGTCCTCGGGTGCCGAGACGGTGTTCCAGATGAACGTCCCGGCCTCGCTCGCTGACGCTTCGCCAGGCGAAGCTGTCCGTCTCTAAGTCGGACTTTCACTTCCGAACACGCCGCGGTTTTTCTTTCGGACACAAACCGGATAGCGACGCGTCCATTCCCACTCGCTGGGTAGTCTGGCTCGTTCAATCAGCGTCGCGTGTATCGCCACATTCGCGCTCACGGTCCGGCATTTCTCGCCAGTCGCCTATCGCTGTAGTTCTGTACAAATTCCATACTCCGGGGCACACGCGTCTTTGCCACACAGAGCGGGCTTGTGGTAGTTGCGCCTTACTGTACCCATCTACTCTAGAACGCGTCCGCTGTCTCGTTTTCAGTAGTATTCGTCCCCGTGACGCCCCTCCCGCACCCACTCGAACTCGTTCTAGGCTGTGATGCTATCCATGGCGCACGTACCGGGTAGCAACCGAGTGGCCTTTTCGCTGGCTAGAGGTATTGGTTGAGGAAGCCGAGGAAGAGCGCGCCGGCGAAGACGACGAGCAGGAAGAGTAGGGCGAACGCTGGGTGGGTGAACGCGCTCTGGACGCTGCCGTCGGCTTTCTGGGCGGCGACGAACATCGCGCGGAAGACGACGAGGCTGGCGCCGAGGAAGAGCAGGAAGACGACCGTGCCGAGCACGGGGATGACTTGTTCGGGCTGAATTTGGGCGACGGTCGCGACCGCGGCCACGGCGATGCTGACGACGAACGCCGAGAGGATGACGAGCGCGGCCTGGTTACGGGGTTTGATGTCGCGGAAGCCGGGGAGCCTGTCGGGCAGGTAGTCTTTCGTTTCGGCCATTGGCGCTCGCTACACCGTCCGCCGTCTTAAATATCAAGGGCCGTGGGCTATGTTGGAACGACGACGCGGACGACGCGCTCCGCGTACCAGCGGAACGGGTAGAGGAAGACGAGGAGGGTCGGAGTGCCGATGGCGACGTACAGCAGCGTCCACACGTCCACGAACACCGTTCGTACGTTGAACAACTGGGCGGCTTCGCCGGTCACTGGGACGGGGTCCACGCCGAGCGCGAGATACCACGCGAGCACGATTACGGGAAGCGTCCAGAGGTAGTGCCAGACGGCGGGCAGAACGTGGAATCCGCGTTCGTAGCGGTCGGTCGCGGTGCGCTGGCCGAGCTGGTAGACGAGCACCACGTAACTCACGGGCACGACGAATACCGAGATGGCGATTGCGAGGTACGTGAACGCCTCAGTCGTCGAGAGGAGGAGCGGAAGGGCGACGCCGGCCGCGATGACGCCGATGACGGAGAACGCGGCGACGGTCGTCATTCCGATCAGGGACGCGTCGTTCGCGATGGAGAGGTCGCCGCGAGCGACCACGGCGTCCCGCCGTGCCTGCGCGAGAACGAACGCGAGCGCGCGAGCCCCCAAGAAGATGGAGAGTACGCCGATGGAGTTCGACACGCTCCGCTGGAACCCACGCAGCAGCGGTGCGTCGTAGAGCACGACTCCCGTGATGGCGACGAACACGACCAGGACGCCCGTGAGCACAACCGTGCTCGCCCAGATCTGGCGCGAGACGAGCCAGCTCACGGCCTCGATTTCCTTCGTGCTCGGGGTTTCGGACGACATGAATCAGAACGCCGTCGTGCTCAACACACCGAGAACGAGCAGGATCATCCCGACGAGCAGCATCGGGGCCACTCGGAGCGGGAGATGCGCGCGGCAGCCCGGGACTGCGCGGTCCAGACCCCAATCTAGCACGTTCTCGAACGATACGTTCATCGTATGAAACTGGCGGCTACGGACGGTTATAGCTTATCGCCCGTAAGTGAGATGTTCTCGCTCGTAGTCGTCGGTTGTTCGAACGTCGACACGATCTCCCCGATGTACTGGTTTCCGGATATCTCGCCCGCGTTGTATTGTCGGGCCCACTCCCGCGCGATACCGAACGAGGCGGGCTGTCCGTCATACCTGTCCTCGACGGTGACTGTGAAGTCCGTCGCCGCTTCTCCGCCCGCACCGACGTAGGTCGCGTAGCTCCGCGCGAACACGCCCACCTCGGAAATGAACTCGCCGCGGTCGCCCGCTGTCGAGTCGTACGTCGCAGTGATGTACGTGAACGATCCCTCGTCGTTGCTCGCCGTCCCGGTCGCCATCCGCGTGAGGGGTATCGCGAAGTCGTTGTCCCCCTGTTCCGTCTCGATGAGGTAGCGGAGTTCCGCGACCGTTCCCTCCCCGTCCGCGTTCGGTTGAGTCGCCGTCACCGTCCGTTCGGTCCGCCCGTCGTCGCCGGTAAGCGACGAACAGCCCGCAAGCGCGCTCGCGCCTGCTACACCGAGTGCGCTGGCGAACGCTCGTCGGTCGAGTCTCATACCAGTACGCGGCGCCTTACCGAGAAAAGCGTTGTTGCCTCACGCCAGCATCTCGATGACGATGAGGCCGAACCCCGCGATGAGGAGCGCGAACGCGAACCCGTATTCGAGAACCACGAGGTGGACGGCGTCGGTCTCGTCGCTGTCCGCGAGCCGGAGGAACGCCGCCGCCGCGACGACCAGCCCGAGGCCGGCCGCGACGACCGAGAGCGAGACCATACTCGACTGGACGAGCGCGCGCGTCCTCAATGCTTCGCCCACGGGATTATGTCGCTCGCGCTCCACTCCACGCGTATGGCCGACGATTCGAACCCCACGGTCGAGGACGTGGAGGACGTGCCACCCGAGGACCTCGCCGAAGACGGCGTGCTCTCCCCCGACGACCTGGATGTGGAGGACCGCGACGAAGTCCAGGAAATCGGGGACGGCCGGTACGTCGTCTCCACGAGCGAGGGACAGTCACCCGACCCGCGACCCACCGCCGACCTCCCAGCGGAGGCCGACGACTCCCCGACGCCCGCTGAGACGCCGTCCGCTGCCGCGGCGCTATCGGCGGTACCAGAGAAGTACGCGGCGGCGCTCGCGGTGAAGACCGACCGCGGCGTCGCGGACGAGCGGTTCGCGTCGAACAACGTCGTGGACGCGTTCGAGCACACGCTCCGCTGGTACGCCCGCCGCATCGACGCCTCGGAACCGCCGGAGGACGTGCTGCGCGTGCTGCTCGCGGAGTCCGACCTCGACCTCTAGAGGGGGATGCGCTCGTAGAGGAAGACGAGCAACGCGGACAGCACGACCACCGCGGCGAGCGTGAGCTCGGGGCTCGGCGCGGCGCCGCCGAACGCCTGGTAGAGGATGGCAAGTTCGACGCCAATGACGATGCTGAGAAGCGCGACGACCGCGACGGCGAACCGCCACACGCGGCTCGGCCAACCGTGCTCTTCCACGGTTTCCGTGGTGGGGTTGCGCCGCAGGAACGTCACTTCCTCCATATCCAGCCCCATCGCTTCGTACTTGAACTCGCCCATCCGCCATCGGTCGAGGTCGCGCTCCGGGAGCAGGTAGCCGAACACGACGAGCGTGTCGACGCGCTCCTGGATGCGGTCGCTCTGTGCGTGTAACTCCACTGAGTCGGCGTGGCTGAAGTCCGTGAACACGAGCACGCCTACACTGTCTACGGTGATGTCGCACGGGCCCTGCGCCGTCCGCTCGACGGACACGTCCAGGCCGCGGTCGTCGAGTTCCGATTCGAGGTGGGCTGCGAGTCGCTGATTGAACACGCGCTTGTTCGCCACCGGACTCTCCCACCGAGAGAGAAGGTCGACGACCGCCTCGTGTACCGCGTTCTCGTCAGCCATCTGTAGCGTCTCTGTCCACTCGTCGCCCCAGAGCGGCTTAAACCCCAGTCTCCCTGCCCAAAGGTTCTTCTTCGCCGGGACCGAACCGAGTTACGAATGAACCTCGGCGACGTGATGCGGGAACTCGGCCTCGACTCCCTCGTTCCAAACAATCAGTCACGAGAGGACGAACAGGACGCCGAGGACGAGACGGAACAGGCGGACGCGGACGCTGACGCTGGGGAGGACACGGAGGAAGAAGAAGCGGTCTCCGAACCGCAGCAGCCCCGGATTTCGACGGAGGCGTTCGAGGGAGATGTGGGTGACGCGGTCGAGGAACTCCAGTACAACCTCGACGAAGTCCGAAACCGCGTCGACACCAACGAGTCCGCCATCGAATCCCTGGAGAACACCCAGGAGTCGATGGACGGCCGCCTTGACGATATCGAGGAGACGAACACGATTCTTCTCGGCGTGTACGACCGGCTCACCGACGACATCAATCCCTTCTCGTCGGACGACGAGCGCGAGGCGGCCGCGCCCGACGACGAGACGTACGGCGTGATGTCCGGCGAGGCGTCCGACGACATCGGCCACGAACGCCACACTACCGCTGACGCGGACGCTGACGACTCGGAAGACGAGGACGACGAGGATGTCGTCAGCTTCGCGGACCTCAAGCAGAACCTCGACGAGGACGCCGAGGAAGACGAACCCGACGAACCCGAGACGCCCGCGGATACACCGGCGCGGCCGGTGTCCGCGTCCCAGTCCGGCGACTCGCCCTACCTGAACGCGCTCGCGCCGACGTACGCGACTGACGTGGTGCTGATGCAGTGGGTGGCGATGCTCGTCGACACCGCGGGACCGGCGGGCGCGCTGAAAACCATCGACTACTACGCTCAGATCGACTGGATCAGTCCGTCCGTGAAGCGCCAACTGGAGACGGTGCTGTCGGGCGCGCACGACATCGACGAGGACCAGCCGTCCCGGCCGCCGAGCGAACTGTCCGTGGAAGCGCACAGCGAGAGTTTCGAACACATCCAGAAACTGGCACAGCAGACGGAGCTCGCGGGGACGTAGCAGTTCATGGGGTTCAGTACGAACGGCGCAGCCGCGATTCTGTTCGTTGCGGCGTTCATGGTCGTGGGCGTCGTCGTTCCCGCGGCGCAGGCCGGCTTCGAGGACGTCTCCGAGTCGATGAGCGCACAGGAGAACCGCGCGCTGGACGCCGGAAATACCGATATCGCGCTCGACAGCGTGACCTACAACAACACCTCGGACCAGCTCACCGTTCACGTCTCCAACACGGGCACGACCAGCCTGCACGTGACCGACACCGACCTACTCGTCGACGGCGCCTTCACGAACCCCGAGACGGCCGTCGAGGGAGCGAGCGCACGCACCGTCTGGGCGCCCGGTGAGACACTCACGTTCACGCTATCGACAGCGGACGAGCCCAAACGGGTTGTCGTCGTGACCGAGCACGCGGTGAGCGCGGGGACGAACAACGTGACGGTGGTGTCCTGATGGCGAGCGTCTCCGTCGACAAACTCATCATCTTCATCGCGTCCCTGATGGTCGCGGCGACGGTCGCGTCCACGCTCACCGCGAGCGTCGTCGACCTCGACCAGACCCTCGAAGGGTCGGGGCTCGCCGCCGCCGACAAGATAGAGACCGACGTGGACATCGTCGGCGACACCGGAAGCGACGCGTTCTACAACGACTCCACGGGGAACGTCACGCTCCTCGTCAAGAACACCGGGCAAAAGGACTTATACGCCCAGACGTCCCAAATAGACGTATTCATTGATGGTCAGTACGCGACGGTGGACGCCCTCTCCAGGCCCGACAACGCGACGGGCGACGTGTGGGCGACCGGCGAAATCCTTCGCCTCACCCTCTCGTACCCCCTCGACGCCGGCGAACACACCATCTCGGTGCACGTCGTCGGTGACGAGGAGACCGTGACCATCTACGTGTAGACCAACCATGCCAGACCTCTACGAACTCGGACTCGACACCCGTGACCGCGTGAACGCGCAGCTCGGCGGCGGCCTCCCCACGGGCAGCCTCGGCATCCTCGAAGGCGAGCACGGCTCCGGGAAGAGCGTCATCACGCAGCGGTTCGCGTACGGACTCTGCGAGACCGGGAACACGGTCACGTACGTCTCCACGGAGGAGACCGCGGCGAGCTTCATCGACCAGATGCAGTCCCTCGACTACGACGTCGTCGAACACCTCACGCGCGAGAACATGCTCTTCCTGCACGCGGACGTGGACACGACGAACACGTTCAGCGACGTGGACGCCAAGCGCCCGCTCCTCCAGCGACTGATGGACGCGGAGACGATGTGGAACAGCGACGTCATCATCTTCGACGGGTTCGACTCCATCCTCCTCCACGACCCCCACTACGAGTCTATCCGAGAGCACGGGGACGAGGACGACGTGATGCAGAACCTCATCAGCTTCTTCCGGACGATCACCTCCCACGGAAAGACCATTCTCCTCACCGTGAACCCCGACTCCCTGACGGACGCCGCGCTCCGTCCCGTTCGTGACGTCTCCGACGTCTACCTCAAACTCTCCTCGGAGGAAGTCGGGAACGACATCCGCCGACAGATGGTCGTGCGGAAGTTCGCGGGCATGGGCAACCAGGTGGACGACACCATCGGGTACGAGGTCCAGACCGGCCGCGGACTGACCATCGTGACGCGGACGGTGGCGTAGATGACGGAACTCGGCTCCCAGCGCGCGAGCGCCGAACTCCAGTCGCTGATGGACGAACACACCCATCTCCGCGACCACCTGGAGACGTTTCGAGAGGAACACGGCGAGTACCCGCTGTACGTGGACGAACTGTCGGACGAACACGAGATGCACAATCCCCACGTCATCTATCCGACGGTCTCCGAACACCCCACGTTCTGCCACATCCACGGGGACGTGGGTATCGACACCACGTACTACGTCATCGAACCGTCGCTCCGGCCGGACGAACACCAGCAGTACGAGACCATCCGCCAACTCCTCCTCGACAAGAGCGTCACCAAGCCCGCGCCGAGCGAGGAACGCCAGTTCGACGAACACCTCGACGAACTCCTCGACGAAATCGTCTCCGTCGGCGGCGTCGCGTCCGGCGCTATCGGTTCCTTCATCGGCACCACCGTGAACGTCGACCCGGAGACCTACCGCCGAGTGCGCTACCGCCTCCAGCGCGACATCGTCGGACTCGGCCCGCTCGACCCCATCATGAGCGACCCCGAGAACGAGGACATCCACGTCATCGGCCCCCACCAGTGCTACGTCGACCACGCGACGTACAGCATGCTCCCCACCACGGTCGACTTCGGGTCGAGCGAGGAGTTCGAGAACTGGATTCGGAACATGGGCGAGCGCATGGACACGCCGGTGTCCGACTCGAACCCCATCATCGACTCCACGCTCCCCGACGGCTCCCGTATCAACATCATCTACTCCGACGACGTGTCCGTGCAGGGCCCGAGTCTCACCATCCGTCAGAGCGAGGAGGTACCGCTCTCCATCTTCCAGATTACGAAGTGGGGGACGCTCAGCCCCGAACTCGCCGCCTACCTCTGGCTCTGCCTGGAGAACGAGCGCACGGTGTTCGTCGTCGGTGAGACCGCGTCCGGGAAGACGACGACCCTGAACGCCTCCATCTCGCTCATCCCCCGCGACTCCAAGATTTACACCGCGGAGGACACCGCCGAGGTGAACGTCCCGCACTCGACCTGGCAGCAACTCCTCACGCGGGAGGGCCAGGGCAACGACGAGAACGCGGACGTGGACATGTTCGACCTCGTCGCCGCCGCGCTCCGCTCGCGTCCCGACTACATCATCGTCGGCGAGGTCCGTGGTGCGGAGGGGCAGATGGCGTTCCAGGCCGCACAGACCGGCCACCCGGTGATGCTGACGTTCCACGCGAGCGACATCGTCTCCATGATTCAGCGCTTCACGGGCGAACCCATCAACGTCCCCGAGACGTTCATGGACAACTGCGACGTGGCGCTCTTCCAGAACCGCGTGAAGCAGGGCGACCGCGTGCTCCGCCGCGTCACCTCCGTCCAGGAAATCGAGGGGTACAGCGACCACGACGGCGGCGTCATCACCCGGCAGGCGTTCAACTGGGACCCCCGCGACGACGAAGTCGTGTTCACGGGCATGAACAACAGTCACGTGCTCGAAGACCAGATCGCGGAACTCCTCGGCTACCAGGACACCCGGGAGATATACAACGAACTCCGCCGCAGGGCCGAAATCATCCGCCGCCTCATCGACGAGGACGTGCTGTCGTGGTCGGAGGCGAACAACGCCATCTCGACCTTCCAGCGCGACGGCGTGGAGGCACTGCCGATAAATACTGGTGGCCTGCCCGACTCACCGGAAGCATAGATGGCGACGGAGACCGGGGCGGGAACGCAGGTCGGCCGGGACGACGACGAGTTCGACATCGGCGATGTCGTCCGGTCGCTCCTGCGGGACTACGAGTACATGGGGATGCCCGCGCAGCGGTACGCGCTGGTCGTCATCCTCCCGTCGGTCGTCCTCGGGTTCGGCGTCATGCTGTTGCCGTTCATCCTCGGTCTCCCGCTCTTCGTCGTTCCCGTCACCGTCCTGTTCGGGGTGTTCGTGCCGTTCGTCGCGCTCATCTACCCGAAAATCCTCCAGGACCGCAAGCGCAAGCAGATACGCGAACACTTCCACCTCTTCATCACCCACATCACCATCCTCTCCACGACGAACATCGACCGCGTGGAGGTGTTCCGGACGCTCGCACACGAGGACGAGTACGAAGCCATCGCGGAGGAGATGGGGCACGTCGTCGGCCTCATCGACACGTGGAATCAGAGCCTCGAGGACGCCTGTCGGATGCGCGCGAAACGCGTCCCCAGTCCCCTGATGCAGGACTTCCTCGAACGCCTCGCGTACACCGTCGGCGCCGGACAGACCATCGACGACTTCCTGCTCTCCGAACAGGACTCCATCATTCAGAGCTTCGTCACGCGCTACGAAGCCCAACTCGACCGGCTCTCCCTCATCAAGGATGTCTACATGAGCATCGTGCTCTCCACGACGTTCGGCCTCGTGTTCGCGCTCGTCGTGCCGTTCATCGTCGGTATCGACCCGATGACGCCCGTAATGGCGGTTATCCTCCTCTACCTCTTCCTCCAGGTCGTGTTCGTGTACGCGATGAACAGCGTCGCCCCCAAGGACCCCGTCTGGTTCTACCGCACCGAAATCGCGCTCGACCGGAACGCCCGCCTCCGCACCGGCTTGCTCGTCGGCACTGGACTCAGCCTCGCGCTCACCGCGCTCACCTACGGCATCCTCTCGGGCCTCGTCCCGTTCGGGTCCGACATCCCGCTCCCAATCTACCTCGCGCTCCCGTTCACGCCGTTCATCATCCCCGGCCTCATCGCACGCCAAGAACAGAACCGCATCAAGAACCGCGACGAGTCCTTCCCCTCGTTCATCCGCGCGCTCGGCGCGGTCGAATCCGTCAAACAGAGTTCCACCGGCTCGGTCCTCGAAAGCCTCCGGAAGAAGGACTTCGGGAACCTCACCGACAACGTCGACGACCTCTACAAGCGCCTCTCGATGCGTATCGACTCCAACCTCGCGTGGCGGTACTTCGCCGCCGAAACCGGCTCCTACCTCATCCAGAAGTTCAGTGAAATGTACGTCACCGGCCGCCGCATGGGCGGTGAACCCCGCCAACTCGGCAGCCTCATCGAGGCCAATATCAGCGAAGTCCTGAACCTCCGTCGGAAACGCAGCCAGGAAGCCGGAACGGTCGTCGGAACCATCTACGGCATCACGGGCGCGAGCGTGTTCGCGATGTTCGTCGGCCTCGAAATCTCCCGGCTGTTCATGACCATCGCACAGGACATGGACCTCAGCAACGCCCAACTCGGCGGCCTACTCTCCGTCAGTCAGTACGACATCCCCGAACTGCAGTTCATGCTGTTCATCATCGTCCTCCTCAACGCCCTCCTCACGTCAGTGATGATTCGCATCGTCAGCCGCGGCCACTCGCTCACCACGCTCACGCACTTCGTCGCCCAACTCTGGATCAGCGCCGTCGTCGCCGTCGCCACCAGCTACCTCGTCGGCGCGCTCGTCCAGGTCTAAAAACTACTCTTCGTCCTCATCGTCGTCGCGCGCGGCGGCCTGCGCGGGCTCCGGAATCTCCTCCTGGAACTCGCCGGCCGCGGCGGCGGCCTCCCGGGCGGCCGCGCTCCCCGAAATCGTCGCGAGCTGATGGGTAATGTTGTCGTTCGCGATAGCCGCGACGTACTCCAGTGATTTCGCGTGCGCGTCGAACGGCGAGTCGTCGAGGTCGTCGAGCTCGGTGCTCAACTCGGGGTCGTAGTCGGGGTCGGACTCAAGCGCGTCCAGCGGGAGGCCGCGAACGTAGTCGGCCATCGTCTCCTTCACCGTCTCGCTCACCCAGCCGACCTCCTCGTAGTAGCGCAGCGCGCTGATAGCGCCGGACGCGCCGAACGCGCGGCCGAGGTGGCGACCCCACTCCATCGCGGTGACGCGCTCCGCCGCGCTCCCGTCCAGCGACGTGAGGTATGGCGACGCGTCCCGGCGTAGTCGTCCGTCAGGCATACGTTATCTCCTCTTTCGCCCCTCGTCTTATTGGTTTTCCGGCCCGGTTGCACAATCCTTATGCGTCGTTTCGACTAGTTACAGGTAATGTTGGACTTCGTTGGTCTGGAAGAGGACCTCTCAGCCGAAGAACGGATGATTCGGGACACGGCCCGTGATTTCGTTGAGTCCGAAATCAAACCGGACATCGGCGAGCACTTCATCGAGGGAACGTTCCCCACGGAGATCATCCCGAAACTCGGCGAGATGGGCTTTTTCGCCCCGAACCTCGACGGCTACGGCCTGCCCGGCGTGTCCGAGACCGCGTACGGTCTCCTGATGCAGGAACTCGAAGCCGGCGACTCCGGGCTTCGGTCGATGGCGAGCGTGCAGGGCGCGCTCGTCATGTACCCGATTCACGCCTACGGCAGCGAGGAGCAGAAAGAGGAGTGGCTGCCCGCGATGGGTCGCGGCGAAGCCGTCGGCTGCTTCGGGCTCACCGAACCCCAGCACGGTTCGAACCCGTCCGGGATGGAGACGCACGCGGAGAAGCGCGGCGACGAGTACGTCCTGAACGGCTCGAAGACCTGGATTACGAACTCGCCCATCGCTGACGTCGCGGTCGTGTGGGCGAAGGACCGCAGCGACGACGACACCGTCCGCGGATTCCTCGTCGAGACGGACCGCGAGGGCGTGACGACGAACAAGATCGACGAGAAGCTCAGCCTCCGCGCGTCCATCACGGGCGAAATCGGCCTGAACGACGTGGTCGTCCCCGAGGAGAACGTCCTTCCCGGCGTCTCCGGCATGAAGGGGCCGCTCTCGTGTCTCACGCAGGCGCGCTACGGTATCGCCTGGGGCGTCATCGGCGCGGCGCGCGACGCCTTCGAGGAGGCCCGCGAGTACGCGAAGGGCCGCGAACAGTTCGGGAAACCCATCGCGGGCTTCCAGCTCCAGCAGCAGAAGCTCGCCGAACAGGCGACCCAGATCACGACCGCGCAACTGCTCGCGCACCGCCTCGCCGACCTGAAGGAACGCGGCGACCTCGAACCCGGACACGTCTCGATGGCGAAGCGGAACAACGTCCGGATGGCGCGCGACATGAGCCGGGTCGCCCGCGAAATGCTCGGCGGGAACGGCATCAGCGCGGACTACTCGCCGATGCGGCACATGGCGAACATGGAGACAGTCTACACGTACGAGGGCACGCACGACATCCACACGCTCGTGCTCGGCCAGGAACTCACCGGCATCCAGGCGTTCCAGTAAACCCCTCGACGGAAGCCTTTTTGACCGCGTACGGGGTAGCCAGACGCACATGCACGACTTCTCCGAGTCTGATTCTCGATGACTGACAACGTTACCGACCGCCTGAACGGCGACCTCCCCGTCCGGGACGCCGCCTCGGTCGCCGCTGACATCGACACGGACGCGACCGTACTCACGAGCGGGTTCGGGAGCGTCGGCTACCCCAAACTGGTGCCGCTCGCGTTGGCCGACGACGAACGCGACCTCGAACTCACGCTCGTCAGCAGCGGGAACGTCGGCGACGAAATCGACGTGGACCTCGTGGAGTCCGGCGCGCTCGCCCGTCGGTTCAGCTACCAGTCCTCGGAGGTCGCGCGCACCGCGACAAACCGCCGCGACATCGCGTTCAGCGACCGGAACGCGTCCTCGATGGGTGACGACGTGCAGTACCGCGGCATCGTCGACCCCGACATCTGCGTCGTCGAAGCCGTCGCCGTCGGCCCTGACTGGTTCATCCCCTCGACATCGCTCGGCCAGGTGCCGGCGTTCGTCGAGGCCGCGGACGAACTCGTCGTCGAAGTCAACGCCGCGCAACCGCTCGAACTTCAGGCGCTCCACGACATCTATCGGCCGGACGCGCCCCCGAACCGCGACCCCGTTCCACTCACCGACCCCGGCGAACGCATCGGGAGCACGCGCGTCGAGTTCGACCCCGAGAAACTCACCGCGGTCGTGGAGTCCGACCGCCCCGACGACACCTACACGTTCCGCGACCCCACCGACGACGACCTCGCCATCGCCGAGAACCTCGGGGACTTCCTCACCCGGGAGATGGAGCGCTCGCCCGTCTTCGAGGACTCCATCCACCTCCAGTTCGGCGTCGGCAGCCTCGGAAACGCCCTCATGGGCGAACTGAAGGAACTCGACTTCGGCGGCCGCGACGTGGTGTACTTCGGCGAACTCATCCAGGACGGCCTGTTCGACATGCTCGACGAGGGCCGCCTCGAAGCCGCGAGCGCCACCTCGCTCGCGCTCACCACCGAAGGCCAGGAACGCCTGTTCGACGACGTGGAGCGCTACGCCGAGGACATCGTCCTCCGCCCCGCCGACATCTCCAACCACCCCGGACTCATCGACCAGTTCGGCGTCGTCGGCGTGAACAGCGCCATCGAGTTCGACATCTACGGGCACGTGAACTCCACGCACGTCAACGGCAGCCGAATGATAAACGGCGTCGGCGGGAGCGCTGACTTCAACCGGAACAGCCTCGTGTCCGTCTGCGCGCTCCCCTCCACCATCAAGGACGGCGAGGTATCGCGCGTCGTCCCGATGTCGTTCCACGTCGACCACACCGAACACGACATCGACGTGTTCGTCACCGAACAGGGCGTCGCGGACGTGCGCGGCCTCGCGCCCGTCGAACGCGCGGAACGCATCATCGAGAACTGCGCGCACCCCGCGTTCGTCGACGACCTCCGCGACTACCTCGCGGACGTGAAAACGCAGGACGCCCACATTCCGATGGACGTAGAGCGCGCGGCGAACTGGCAGTAAAGAGAGAGAGACGGCGGTTTTTATCCGAGGTAGATGGTGAGCCACCAGACGTAGCCGATGGCGAGCCCGAGGCCGAGCACGAGCTCCATCACGCTCGTGTAGGTGTCGCCCCACGTGTCCCGGAACTCCTGGATGCGCTGAATCGGCATCCAGAACGGCTGCAGGGGTTCTGGGAGGACTTCGCCCAGGCCGCCGACGTCGTTCGTGTCGACCTGGTCTTCGGGGGCTTCGCGGCGCTCACTCATTGTGCATCACCTGTGGTTGGCCGCCTCATATCACCGTACAGCATCTTCTCACCGAAGAACACTGCGGCGAACACGAGGATGCCCGCGATCTTCACGTAGTCGTTCGGGTACACCATCACGACCGCGCCGAGTACGGAGAGACCGATTCGCGCGGCCACGGTCTGCCAGAACCCGAGCGTGAACGGATAGTTCAGGCCGTAGATGATGGAGATTGCGCCGAGCAGCACGAGCAGGCCGACCCAGAGGGTCGTCAGCCCGAGCGAGAACGACACGAGCGAGGGATTGTAGAAGAACGCGACCGGCAGAACGAACAGCGGCGCGGCGATCTTGATGGCCGCGCCACACGTCCGCCAGAAGTTCGCCTCCGCGATACCGGCGGCGACGACGGCCGCTGTCGCAACAGGCGGCGTAATACCCGCCAAGATGGCTGCGTAGAACACCGTGTAGTGCGACGCGATCTGGGGGATGTCGAAGTTGTTTGTCAGCGCCGGTGCGATGAGCACGGAGACGATGACGTACGCCGCAGCCGTGGGCATACCGACGCCCATCAGGATGCTCACAGCCATCGCGAGCAGCACCGCGATGAAGGGCACGCCACCGGAGATGCCCATGATCATAATCGCGATCTTGCTCGGAACGCCGGTGACCTGCAGGATACCGATGACGCCGCTGACTGCGACGAGGATGATGGCGATGGGAGCGAGAATCACCGCACCACGGCGGAAGCCGTGCACGGTGTTCCAGAACTGGTTCACGAGCTCTTTCAAGGGCGACTCTCCGGTGATCGCGGACCGCACGACCGGCAGCACGACGCCGAACGAGACCATCGCGATGATGGTCCACATCGCGGACGTCGTCACCGTGAACTGGAGAACGCCCAGCAGGCCGATGAGGACGAGGAACGGAACGCCGAACCGCACGGCCTCGACGACTTTGTCGGTCGTCGTGAGCTCGTCGTCGAAGAAGCTGTCGAAGTCCATGTTCTGGCTGCTCTGGTCGCTGATCGCCGTGTAGTGCACGGCGATACTGATACACGCGACGAGGATGGCGGCCGGAACGAGTCCGGCGACGACGATGTCGATGTAGCCGGTCTGGAGCGTCGACGCCATGATGAACGCGGACGCGCCCATGACGGGCGGCAGCACTTGGCCGGACGTGGACGCGACCGCTTCGATGGCGGCGGCGCGGTGTCCGGACATCCCGGATTCCTTCATCGTCGGAATGCTGAACGACCCCGTCATCGCGGCGTTCGCGGTGTACGAGCCGTTGATGGAGCCGATGACCGCGGACGCGAGCACGGCGGTCTGCGCGACGCCGGACTCGATGTACTTCGCGGACTGAATCGCCACGCGAAGGATGAGGTCGAACGCGCCGTACGCGAACAGGAGGCCCGCGTACAGGAGGAACGGCGCGATCCAGGACGCGGTGAGCTGGGTCAGGCTCCCGTAGAACCCGCCGAGGTCGGTGACGAGGGTCTGGAGGAGCGTGAGCTGATCCATCCCGCCGTGGCTGAGGATGATGCTGTCCGCGATGTAGTTCCCGAACATTCCGTAGATTATCATCCCGCCGACGAGGCCGAGGAAGAGGTTCCCGAACTCGCGCCACGTGAGGTAGAGGATGGAGAGGATGATGAGGCGCGCGAGCATGTACTGGTGCTCGGTCGCGTACCCCTGCTGCTGGAGGTAGACGAGTTGGAAGTTCGTGGCGAAGAAGACGGCGGCGCTGATGAGGATAATCGAGGACGGGATGAGAACGATGCCGTCTATCCAGTCCTGATTCTCGACGGCTTCCTTCGTCTCGTTCAGCGCGTAGACCGTCATAATACCGCCGACGAAGACGACGCCGTACTGCACCGTGGACGGCAGGAACCCGTTCGCGTACGAGCGGTAGAGGACGATCGCCCAGAAGAATATCGCGCTTACTGTGACTGTGATGTCGAGCCCGCGGCTGACGATTGTGTTAGGTGAGCTTTGATTCGATTGCGTACTCATGTGTGGTATTGCTTGGTGTCGTGAATGCGACTGAACCGCAAAAATGCGCGGACAGTCCGCGCGTTAGTTACGGATTCAGTCCCGCGAAGCCTCGGTGAGGCTGTCGTCCCACGCGTCGTTGTCCTTGTAGTACTGGGCCGCGCCGGGGTGAACCGGAATCTGCTCGCGGGCGGACGCGTGCATGTCGCTCGTCGACTCGAAGTTGTTGAACTGCGCTTCCGTGCTGTTGATGTCCTCGTTGTGCTCCTCGACGACCCGGCAGAGCTCGTAGACGGCGTCGTCGCTCGCGGTCGGGTTGAACGTGTAGTTCACTTCGAGGTCCCACGTGAACACTTCGTCCGTGCCGATGTCCGCGTTCCCGAGCGACCAGTCGCTGTACGAGACGGTGGACGTACCCGCGCCGCCGTAGCCTTCGGCGGACTGCTTGAGTGCGTCCGTCGGTTCGACGTAGTGGACGTCGATGCGGGACGCGATCTGAGTGACGAAGCCGGTGTAGCCCGCGCCGGGCGTCCCGTACGCGATGCTCGCGTCGATTTCGCCTTCTTCCATCGCGCCGGGGGCGTCCTCGACGCTGAGGTCGACGATGTTCATCTGGTCGTAGATGTCCGCCGTGGGTTCCTGCGACCAGACGTCGAGCGTCGTCGCGCGCGTGGAGTAGCCGGGTTCTGCGGGGTAGACGTTCTTACCGGCGAGGTCGTCGAACGTCTCGATGCCCGTGCCGTCACGCGCGACGACGTAGATGCTGTACGGGAACGCGTAGAAGCCGTACCACGGGATGCTGTCGACGCCCTGCTCGGCGAAGGTTCCCGTGCCTTCGATCGCCTTGTTGAGCGAGTTGTTGTCCGTGATACCGGAGTTGAACTGGCCCTGGGCCATCCGGCGAATGGTGCCGATGTAACCGGGGCTCTCGACCGTCGCGTACTCCAGGCTATCGCTGTGGTTCGATGCCGCCTGTTCGACCGCGAGGCCGACGTTCTTCGTCCCGCCGGCGGACGTGCCGACGCGAAGCGACATGTCGCTGTCGCCGCCACCGCTCGTACACCCGGCCAGTCCGAGCGCACCCATTGCTGCCGTGCCATACAAGAACTCCCGTCGGTTCATGCCATCATCCGACATAGTCGTTCGTAACACTCACAACCATATATAATAATCTGTTCCTTTCAGACTATTAGTACCGCTAATTGGGCTGAAATCTCTGAAAATTCGTGATAGTTAAGTGGGTATTATTCGCTCGTAATGACCGTCACCGGACGGTCGACTGAGAGCATCGTTGCCTGCGTCGTACTCCCGAAGAGGAGCTTTCCGGTCGGACTGCGCTTCCGCGCGCTCATGACGATGTTGTCGACGTCCAACTCCTCTGCGACCGACGGCACGACCTCTTCCGGTTCGCCTTCCTCGCGGCGCTTCGACACTTCGACGCCCGCGTCCTCCAGGTAGTTCACGGCGGCGTCCACGCTCGGCGGGAAGTTCCCCTCGTGGGAGTCCGAAATCTCTTCCTCGTACGCGCTGTCGGAGGAGACGTGTCCGGCCTCGCCCGACACCTCGAAGTCCTCGAACACGTTCAACACAACCACTGAAATCTCGTCGACCGCGCCCGGGAAGTCCGTCACGACCTCCGCGGCTCGCTTCGCGCGCGACTCGCTCTCCCCGACTGGCAATAGTACTTCGTACATACAGGGAGACTCGCCTCCCCCGGCATAAAGATTCGGTGGCCTGTCGCAGTCGGCAACCATTGCCGCCATACGCGTCTCTTTCTCTGGAGGGCGTAGCGTCCACGTATGGAGATAACCGAGGTGGAGTCCTTCCCGATACAGATTCCACTGGAAACCCCCGTATCGTTCTCCAACCGAACCCTCACCTACCGCGACCACGCCATCACGTACGTCCGGACGGACGAGGGCCACGAGGGCGTCGGGTACTCGCTCGGCTACGACGGTGCCGGCCTCATCGCCGACGCCGTCAACGACCTCCTCGAACCCCTGCTCGTCGGCGAGGACCCCCGCGACACCGAACGCCTCTGGCACGAGATGTACAACGGGAACGTCCAAATCGGTCGCCACGGCCTCTTCCTCCGCGCCATCTCGACCGTCGACATCGCGCTCTGGGACGTGAAAGCCAAGGCCGCGGGCGAACCCATCCACAAACTCCTCGGCGGTCACGCCGACGCCGTTCCCTCCTACGGGAGCGGCGGCTACTACCGCGACGAGAAAGGCCACGAGGGCCTGCGCGCGGAGATGCGGCGCTACCTCGACGAGGGCCACGACGTCGTGAAGATGAAGGTCGGCCGGAAGTCCGTACAGGAAGAGGAAGCCCGCGTCGCCGCCGTGCGCGACGAAATCGGCGACGACGTGACGCTCCTCCTCGACGGGAACGGCGTCTACCCCACCACCACGGACGCCGTGCGCGCGTGCCGGGCGTTCGAACCCTACGACCCCTACTTCATCGAGGAACCCGTGATGATCGACCGCGTCGACACGATGGCCGAGGTGAACGACGCGCTCTCCTACCCGGTCGCCACGGGCGAACTCGAAGGCACCCGCCACCAGTTCGCGAACCTCGTGGACTCCGGCGCGGCGACCATCCTCCAGCCCGACGTGACCGTCTGCGGCGGCATCACGGAGTGGCTGAAGATAGCGAACTACGCGTCCGCCTACGACATCCCTATCGCCCCGCACTACAACTGGAACATCCACGCGAGCCTCCTCGGCGCAATCGAGAACGGCCTCTGGATCGAGTACTTCTACCGGGACATGGACGTGAAAGTGTTCGACGACGTGGTCGAGGAACCGCTCGCGCCCGACGACGACGGCATGATTCCGCTCCCCGACCAGCCCGGACACGGCGTTCCGCTCGACAAGGACGCGCTGGAGGAGTACCGCCTATGAGGGACTACTCGCTCCAGACCACCCGCTCGAACGCCCGCGATGTAGAAATCACGGACATCAAGACCGCGGTCGTCGAGGGGAACTTCGAGTGGAACCTCGTCAAGGTCGAGACCGACGCCGGCGTCACCGGCATCGGCGAGTCCTACCGGGGCGGCGGCATCCCCGAGATAATCGAGTACACGAAGCGCTTCCTTATCGGCGAGAACCCGCTCGACGTGGAACGCCTCACCCGCTACATCTTCCAGGAGATGAGCGGCCACGGCGGAACCACGGGCAAGGTCGTCACCGCCGCCTCGGGCATCGAGGTGGCGCTCTGGGACGTCGCCGGGAAACTCCTCGACCTCCCGGTCTACCAGCTTCTCGGGTCGAAGTACCGCGACGAGGTCCGGATGTACTGCGACTGCCACGCGGGCGAAGCGTACGCCGTGGAGGACGGCGCGACCGCGTACGCCGAGGCGGACGCGTACTCGCCCGAGGCGTACGCCGCGGAAGCCCGGCGCGTCGTGGACATGGGTTTCAGCGCGCTGAAGTTCGACCTCGACCTCCCGCGCGACAACGAACCCGACCCCTACAACGGCCGCCTGTCGAACACCGCGATTCGGGAGAAGCGCGAAATCGTCGAAGCGGTGCGGGACGAAATCGGATACGACGTGGACCTCGCGTTCGACTGTCACTGGGACTACTCCGTCGAGAGCGCGAAACGCCTCGCGTACGAACTGGAGGAGTTCGACCTGATGTGGCTCGAAGACCTCGTGCCGCCGGAGAACATGGACGCGCAGACCGAGGTGACGAAGGCCACGCGAACGCCCGTCGCAACGGGTGAGAACCGCTTCCGCGTGTTCGAACTCAGCGACCTCGTGTACGACCACGGCGTGGACGTGCTCACGCCCGACCCGACGACCGTCGGCGGCCTCGCCGAAACCCTGCGCGTCGCGGACCGCGCGGAGGAGAACTACATGCCGGTCTCGCCGCACAACGTCTGCAGTCCCGTCGGCACGATGGCGTGCGTCCACCTCGCCGCCGCGATGCCGAACTTCGACGTGCTGGAGTTCCACGCGCTCGAAGTCGACTGGTGGGACGACCTCCACACCGGCAGCGACCTCATCGAGGACGGCTACATCGAGGTCCCCGAAGAACCGGGCCTCGGCATCGAACTCGACGAATCGGTCGTGGAGGAACACGTCCTCGACGGCACGACCGCTTTCTAACTCTCCCCCTCTATTCGAGCGACTTCAGCATCCCCTTGAGGTAGCCGACGGTGTAGGAGCGCCCGAGCGTGCTCCCGAACTCCCAGTCGGACTCGCCCTCCATCAGCGGAACGTGGTCGGGCGTCATCACGCCGCCGAACCCGGCGTCGTCGAGCGCCTCGATGACCTCGTACTCGTCGAAGTTCCCCGCGGGGTCGTCCACGAACGTCTCGTGGAATTTCGGTACTGTACCGACCACGTCGCGGAAGTGCGCGTACACGATCTGGTCGCCGCCGAAGTGCTCGATGACGTCCACGAGGTCTTCGCCCATCTCGGACCAGCAGCCCATTCCGAGTTTGAGGCCGTGGTTGTCGCTCGGGTGGATGTCGAGCGCGCGCTGGAAGTTCTCGCGGTTCCGGAACAGCAGCGGAATCCCGAACAGCTGTTCGACGGGCGGGTCGCTGGGGTGAACGCCGAGCGTCACGCCCGCATCCTCCGCCACCGGAATCACTTCGTGCAGGAACTCCTCGTAGCGCTCCCACATCAGCTCTTCAGACACGTCGCGCTCGATGTCGTCGTCGCGGTCGAGTTCGTGGAGGTCGTCCACGTCGTAGGCGGACGCGAGCGCGCCACCCCGAATGGAGTGCTCGCGGGTGGTGCGGACCGCGCCGTCGGGCGGGTGGCCGCTGTACCCGAGGACGGGCACGCCCGCCGCGCCCATGTTCGTGATGGTTTCCGTGATGATGCTCGTGAGGTCCGCGCGCTCCGCGTCGTCGTCGGTGAGGAGTATTTCGTAGAGCGGCACCGGCATCTTCTCCACCGCGTACAGTCGGAGGTCAGCGCCGTTCGCGCGCGACTTCAGTTCCGCGAGCGCGTCCTCGCTCCACGCCTCGCCGAGCGGGAGCGCGGACTCGAAGCCGGGGTGGCGGTGCGGCGTGAGGAGGATGTCGTCGACGCCGAGCTGGGCGGCGAACCGCAGGAAGTCGTCGGTCGCGGGTTTGTACGTGCCGATGGCGACCCGCATCTCGTCGGGGAATTCCGATTGCATTGTCACCCCAGACCACGGGTCGCCACTTAACGTCTAGAGTTTCTCCTCGACCAGTCCGGCGATGTGGTCGCCGAACGGGAGCGAGGACGTGAGACCGGGGGAGACCGCGTTCAGGATGTGGACGGCGTCCTCGGTCTCGACGAACAGCGGGTCCTTCACGAGGTCGCCGTCGTCGCTCACCAGCTGGGCGCGGATGCCCGCGTAGCTCTTGTTCAGGTCGCGTTCGCGAATCTCGGGCACGAGCTTCTGGGAGGCCGCCGCGAACTTCTCCTTGCGGTACGACTTGTTGAGTTCGTCCCACGCCACCCCGAGCATCATCGGGTCCGCGATGAGCTTCCAGAACCCGTCGTACGTGAGGGTTTCCTTCAGGTCGGAGAGGTCGAAGTCCGTGTTCTCGTACGCCTCGCGGCCGAACGCGAGCACGGCGTTCGGGCCGACGATGACCTTCCCGTCGGAGCGCCGCGTGTAGTGCACGCCGAGGAACGGGAGGTCGGGGTCGGGCGTCGGGTAGATCATGGACTGGCAGAGCTCGGCGCGGTCGGGCGTGACCTCGTAGTACTCGCCGCGGAACGGCACGACCTGGTAGTCCTCGCCGACGCCGACCTGATGGGCGAGCGTGTCCGCGTGCAGGCCCGCGGCGTTCACGAGGTAGGTCGCGTCGATGTCGCTGTTCGACGTGGCGAGCCGGTAGCCCTCGTCGGTCTCCCGGACGCTCGAGACCTCGTGGCCGAGGTAGAGCGACACGCCCTCGCGCTGGACTTCGCGGCCGAGCGTGTACACGTACTGCTGGGAGTCCACGGACGCCGCCTCCGGCGCGCGGAGTGCGGCCTGCCCGACCGCGTGCGGTTCGTACTCCCGAATCTCCTCCTGGGAGTCGAGCAGTTCGTACTCGACGCCGTTCGCCTCCGCCTGTTCCGCGAGGTCGTCGAGCCGCGCCTCCTCGCTGTCGTCGGTCGCGACGACGAGCACGCCGAGTTCCTCGCAGGGGATGTCGTGCTCCGCGCAGTACTCCTTCATCCGTTTCGTCCCCTCGGTCGCGAACCGCGCCTTCTCGGACTCCGGCGGATAGTTGAATCCGGGGTGGAGGACGCCCGAGTTCCGGCCGGACTGGTGTTCCGCGAGATGGTACTCCTTCTCCAGGACGGCGATGTCGAGGTCGGTGCGCTCCGCGAGGTGCTTCGCGACCGACAGCCCGACACAGCCACCGCCGACGATTGCCACGTCGTGCGTCGTCATGACTAGTCCTTCTCACCCCCGCGCTTTGGTGTACCGTTTTCCGGCAGTGTTGGCGCGACTTCTCAATACCTAAGTCCCGGGAGGCTATGCTGTGCGTATGGACCTCGATATCGAGGGGAATGCGGCGCTCGTAACGGCATCCAGTAGCGGCCTCGGTCAGGCCTCCGCGAAGGCGCTCGCCCGAGAGGGAGCGAACGTCGTCGTGAACGGCCGCAGCGACGAATCCGTCGCGGAGGGCGTCGCGGCGGTCGAGGAAGTCGCGACCGGTGACGTGGTCGGCGTGAAGGCCGACCTCACCGAGAAGGAAGACATCGAGAACCTCGTCCAGACGACGGTGGACGAGTTCGGCGGTCTCGACCACCTCGTCACGTCCGCCGGCGGCCCGCCGTCCGGCCCCTTCCTCGACACCACCGACGAAGACTGGTACGACGCCTACGACCTGCTCGTCATGAGCGTCGTCCGCACCGTCCGAGAGGCCACCGAACACCTCCAGGCGGGCGACGGCGGCACCATCGTCAACATCACCTCGCGCAGCGTCAAGGAAGCGATTCCGTCGCTCGTCCTCTCGAACTCCGTTCGGATGAGCGTCATCGGTCTCGAGAAGACGCTGTCGACGGAGCTCGCGCCCGAGGTGCGCGCGAACGCCGTTCTCCCCGGCCCCCACGAGACCAGCCGTATCCAGGACCTCATCGACCAGGGCGTCGAACGCGGCGAGTACGACTCCTACGAGCACGGCCTTGAGGAGCGCGGGAAGGGCAACCCGCTCGGCCGCATCGGCGACCCGATGGAACTCGGCGACACCGTCGCGTTCCTCTCCTCGCCGAAGTCCGGCTACATCAACGGCACGGCGGTCCCCATCGACGGCGGCGCGGGCAGTTCTAACCTCTAAGGTTACCCGTTCCGTCACCTACTTATCGCAGCCCCGGGTTCGGTTTCGCATGGAGCCAGTCGACTTCGACGACGCCGAGACGTACGAACCCGACGAGGGCTGGGGGCGCAAGGCGCTCGCCGGCAGCGACAAGTTCACCTTCGAGTGGTTCGAGAAGCCCGCGGGCCACAGTTCGCCGATGCACGACCACGAGAACGAACAGGTCTGCGTCTGCCTCGAAGGCGAACTCACCATCCACACGGAGGACGACTCCGTCACCCTCCACGAGTACGATTCCGTCCACCTCGACTCATGGGAGGAACACCGGGTGGAGAACACGGGCGACGAACGCGCCGTCGGCCTCGACGTGTTCGCGCCGGGCCGGAGCTTCGACTTCTGGACGGACCGCCAATGAAGTACGTCGCCCGCGCCGCGGACGGCACGCCCCTGCTCGGCGACGACGACGGGTTCGTCCCGCTGAACGCCGCCGACCCCGCGCTCGAAACCGTCGAAGACGCGCTCACGCAGGCGCCCGACGGTCTCCCGGACCCCGCCGATGCGACCGCCGAGCGCGTCGCCGCCGACGACCTCGCCTTCGGCTTCCCACTCGACCAGCCCGGCAAACTCTGGGGCATCGGCCTGAACTACGCCGACCACGCCGAGGACCTGGACGAGGTTCGCCCCGAGGAACCCGCGAGCTTCATCAAGCCGCCGTCGGTCGCCGCCGGCCCGGACACGCCGATTCGCCTCCCGCCGATGGACGTGACCGACCGCGTCACCGCCGAAGCTGAACTCGGCGTCGTGCTTGGCCGCACGTGTTCGAACGTCCCCGAAGACGACTTCGAGAGCGTGGTCGCCGGGTTCGTCCCCATCATCGACATGACGTCCGAGGACATCCTCGAACGCAACCCGCGCTTCCTCACGCGCGCCAAGAGCTTCGACACGTTCCTCGTCGCCGGCCCCTACATCGCCGTCCCCGAGAACGTCTCCGAGTTCCTCGACCAGGTCGCCGTTCGCACCGTCGTGAACGACGAAGTCGTCTCCGAGAACACCCTGTATGGAATGCTCTTCAAGCCGCCGGAACTCCTGAACTACCTCTCTCAGTCCACCACGTTCCAGCCCGGCGACGTAATCAGCACCGGCACGCCCGGCGCGGGCGTCATCGAGGACGGCGACACCGCGCGCGCCGAGGTCGAACCCATCGCCGACCTCGAAACCGACGTCGTCCGCCAGTAAATCGCGCGTCTCTTTCTTCGCAGTAGGTTCGCCGCGACCGTCCGGCTTTACACCCCCTGGCGTTCTACCTCCGCCATGGCAATCGACCCCGCCGCCGACTCCCGGGCGGCGTACGACTACGCGAGCGACGACGTAGAGCGCCCCGACCTCGTGGACGCGCTCTCCCGCGTCGTCGACGGCGACGTGCGCTTCGACACGTACACCCGTCAGCTGTACGCGACGGACGCGAGCGCGTACGAACTCACGCCCGTCGGCGTCGTCTTCCCCGAGAACGCCGCGGACGTGGAGGCGACCGTCTCCTACTGCGCGGACCACGACATCCCCGTCCTCCCCCGCGGCGGCGGCACGAGCCTCGCCGGCCAGACCGTGAACGAGGCCGTCGTCCTCGACTTCTCCCGACACATGGACGACGTGCGGTCGGTCTCCCCCGAGGACGCCCTCGTCACCGCACAGCCCGGTATCACGCTCGGCGACCTCAACGCCGACCTCGCCGAGCACGGCCTGAAGTTCGCGCCCGACCCCGCGTGGGGCGATAAGTCCGCGCTCGGCGGCGCAATCGGAAACAACTCCTCGGGCTCGCACTCGCTCGTCTACGGGAAGACCGACGCGTACGTCGAGTCCCTCGAGGTCGTGCTCGCCGACGGCACCCGCACCACGTTCGGCCAACTCAGCGTCGCCGAACTCCGCGAGCGCGCCGACCCCGACGGCGACCGAGACGCCCAGATTTACGCCGAAATCGAACGCCTCCTCGACGACGACCTCGACGAAATCCGCGCCCGGTACCCGGACATGAAGCGGAACGTCTCCGGGTACAACCTCGACTACGCGTTCCGGGACGCCGACGCGGACGGCGGCGTCGTGAACGTCGCCGCGCTCCTCGCCGGAAGCGAGGGCACCCTCGGAATCATCACGGAGGCGACGGTCTCCCTCGAACCCGTCCCGGAGACGAAGTCCGTGGCGTTGTTCGCGTACGACGACCTCGTGGACGCCGTCTCGGACGTCGCGCCGATACTCGAACACGACCCCGCGGCCGTCGAACTCGTGGACGACGTGCTGCTCGACCTCGCCGCGGACACCGAGGAGTTCGCTGACGTGGTCGGCATGCTCCCCGAGGGAACGGGGAGCGCGTTGCTCGTGGAGTTTTACGCGGAGAGCGACGACGACGGACGTCAACAGGTCGCCGACCTCGTCGCGGACCGCGCGCCCGGCACCGAAACCGAGGTCGCGCCCAGCGAGGACCACGCGGTCGCGGACGCGCCCGTGTACGCGACGCACGCGACGGAAGCCCACGACGAGGAGAAACGAGGTCGGTTCTGGAAGATGCGGAAGGCCGGGATGCCGATTTTGCTCTCCCGGACCTCGGACGAGAAACACATCTCGTTCATCGAGGACTGCGCCGTCCCGCCCGAACGCCTCCCCGAGTACGTTCAGGACTTCCAGGACGTGCTCGACGCCCACGACACGTTTGCGTCCTTCTACGCGCACGCTGGTCCGGGCGTCCTCCACGTCCGCCCCTTGGTCAACACGAAAGCCATCGACGGCGCGGAGACGATGGAGTCCATCTCCGACGCGGTCACCGACCTCGTCGTCGAATACGGGGGGAGTGTCTCCGGCGAACACGGCGACGGCCGCGCGCGCACCCAGTGGAACCGGAAACTGTACGGCGACCGCCTCTGGCGGGCGTTTCGCGACCTCAAGTCCGCGTTCGACTCGAACTGGCTCCTCAACCCCGGTCAGGTCTGCGGGTTCGACGACACCGAGAGCGCCGACGCCGCCGGCCTCCCCGAACGCGCGACCGCGGTGTCGATGACGGAGAACCTCCGGTACGGCGCGGACTACGAGTTCGACGCCGGGTTCCAGCCCACGCTCTCATGGGAGAACGAGAACGGCTTCCAGGGGATGGCCGAACTCTGCCACGGCTGCGGCGGCTGCCGCGGCAGCCAAGAAGCGACGGGCGGCGTGATGTGCCCGACGTACCGGGCCGTCGACGAGGAAATCCAGGCGACCAGGGGCCGCGCGAACCTCCTCCGGCAGGCGATGAGCGGCGACCTCCCCGAGGACGAGCAGTTCAGCGACGAGTTCGTCACGGAAGTCCTCGACCTCTGCATCGGCTGCAAGGGCTGCTCGCGGGACTGCCCGAGCGAGGTCGACATGGCGAAGATGAAGGCCGAACTCACGCACGAACACCACCAGCGCGAGGGCGCGAGCTTCCGCTCCAAACTCTTCGCGAACATCGACACGCTCTGCAAGGTCGGGAGCGCGACCGCCCCCGTCTCGAACCTCGCGACGAAACTCCCGGGCGCGCGCGAACTCGGCGAACGCCTGTTCGGCGTCTCGAAAGACCGCACGCTCCCGTCGTTCTCCCGGGAGACCTTCCACGACTGGTTCGACGCCCGCGGCGGCAGTCGGGTCCCCGAATCCGACGCCGACCACGCGGTCGTGTTGGTCGCGGACACGTACTCGAACTACTGCACGCCCGCCCCCGCGAAGGCCGCCGTTCGCGTCCTCGAAGCCGCGGGCGTCCACGTCACGCTCGCCGACCGCACCGACGTCGGGCGGCCCGCGTTCTCCAAGGGCTTCCTCGACGCCGCCCGCGAACGCGCCGAAGCGACCGTCCGCGACCTCGCGCCCGCCGTCCAATCCGGGAAGGACGTGGTGCTCGTCGAACCGTCCGACGCCGTCATGCTGCAGTCCGACTACCACGACCTCCTCGACGGCCGCGAGATGGAGCGCGTCAGCGACCACGCGTACGGCGTCCTCGAATACCTCGACCGCCACCGCCTCGACGAGGACCTCGCGCTCGCGGGCGACGCCAGCCTCGCCTACCACGGCCACTGCCACCAGAAATCCACGAAGAAAGACCACCACGCGGTCGGCGTGCTCCGCCGCGCCGGCTACCAGGTGAACGCCCTCGACTCCGGGTGCTGTGGGATGGCCGGGAGTTTCGGCTACGAAGCCGAACACCACTCGATGAGCATGGCCATCGGCTCCATCCTCGAAGACCAAGTCTCGGGAGCCGACGTGGACGAAGTGGTCGCGCCCGGCGCGTCCTGCCGCACCCAACTCACCGACCTCGACGACGCCCCCAACGACCCCCGAACGCCCATCGAGGCGTTCGCGGACGCGCTCGCGGACGGCCCCGGCGCTTAATCCCCCGGCGCGCAATCCTCGGGTATGAGCGCGGAGTCAGCGGTCGGCGACACGCCGCTCGTCGCCCTCGACCTCGACGTGACGCCCGACGTGTACGGGAAGGTGGAGTGGCTGAACTTCCACGACCAGCCGTACGGCGGCGGGAGCGTGAAGTCCCGTATCGCGGTGTCGATGCTGGACGCCGCCGAATCCGCGAACGAGATAGGGAGTCGGACGATTCTCGAACCGTCGAGCGGGAACACTGGTCTCGCGCTGACGCGGGTCGGCGTCGCTCGCGGCTACGGCGTGGAAATCGTGAGCTACGAGGGGACGAGTCGGACGAAACTCGACGCCATCCGGGACGCTGGCGGCACCGTCCATCTCGCGGAAACGTATGAGGGGATGCTCGCAGAGGCCGACCGACTGCTCGACTCCGGCGGGTATTATCGGCCCGACCAGTACGCGAACCCCGCGAATCCACGCGCGCACGAGACCGGAACGGGTCCCGAAATCCACGAACAGACCTCGGGCGAGGTGACGCACTTCGTCGCCGGCGTCGGGTCCGGCGGCACCATCACGGGCGTCGGTCGCGCGCTCGCACCCGAGGGCGTCGAAATCATCGGCTACGAACCGCACGCGCCCTATCACGCCATCGACGGCCTGAAATTCATGCGCGGACGGCGGTTCGAGACGCCCGCCGTCTACGACGAGTCCGTGCTCAACGACCGCCTCGACATCTCCACTCGTGCGGCGTACGCGCACACGCACCGCCTCCGCGGCCGCCACGCCGACCGAATCGACATCCGTGACCTCGGCCAATACGATGAATCCGTGGTTCGCGAGCGCCTGCGCGTCGACGGCGACTTCCTCGTCGGCGCGTCCGGCGGCGGCGCTGTCGCCGCCGTCCACGAACTCGACCGGCGCGGCCGCTTCGACTCGGAGGACACCGTCGTCGTTCCGCTCCCTGACAGGGGCGACCGCTACCGGACGCTCCCGCCGTGGGGGCGGTTCTGCCACCGATAGTCGTTAGGCCGCCCGACGACAACACGGAGTATGAGCGGTCTCGACCTCGACCCCACCCAACTCGACCGGTACTCCCGTCACATCATCATGGACGACGTGGGTCCAGAGGGTCAGCGACGCCTCCTCGACGCGGACGTGCTGGTGGTCGGCGCGGGCGGCCTGGGCGCGCCCGTCATCCAGTACCTCGCCGCCGCCGGCGTCGGCCACCTCGCAATCGTGGACGACGACGCCGTCGAACGCTCGAACCTCCAGCGCCAGATAATCCACGCCGACAGCGATATCGGCACCCCGAAAGTCGAGAGCGCGCGCGACTACGTCGAATCACTGAACCCCGACATCGCGGTCGAAACCCACCACACGCGACTCGACACCGAGAACGCCCACGACCTCGTCGAGAACCGCGATTTCGTCGTGGACTGCTCGGACAACTTCTCGACCAGATACCTCGTGAACGACGCCTGCACACTCGAAGACGTTCCCTTCAGCCACGGCGCGATCTACCGCTTCGAGGGCCAGGTCGTCACGTTCGACACGACCGAGGACTCTCCGTGCTATCGGTGTCTGTTCCCCGAAGCACCGCCGGAGGGGACGGTGCCGGACTGCGCGACCGCGGGCGTGCTCGGCGTCCTCCCTGGCACTGTCGGGTGCATTCAGGCCACAGAGGCCGTCAAGCGCCTGCTCGACCACGGCGACCTCCTCGACGGTCGCCTCCTCTTCTACGACGCCGCCGACACCACGTTCCAGGAAATCGACTTCGAGCGCGACCCCGACTGCCCGGTCTGCGGCGACACTCCCGAAATCGAGAGCGTGCGAGAGGTCGAGTACGCCGACGGTTGTAGAGTTTAAGTAGGAAGCCGCGGCCAGCGGGCGGCGTGCCCTGACTTGGGCCGTGCGCGGGCTACTCCGGAAGGGCGGCGCGTCGCGCACGGATTCGGGAGCGCCGCCTGCTAGCCCAGCGTGGATTTCGCGTCCCGGAACAGTCCGTCCAGGAGCTCGGGCGTCGTCGGATGGTACGCGCGGTCGGGGAGGTCGCGCACGTCCATCCCGTTCTCCACGACGACCTGCAGCGTCTTCGCCATCACGTCCGCGTGGTGGTGGAGGCCGTGATACCCGAGCACGGTCCCGTCCGCGGCGACGACGAGCTTCGCCCACCCCCACGGCACCTGTTTCGACTTGAAGATGCCGTCGCTGCTCGCCTCCCGGGAGACCGTTACCACGTCCTCGTATCCCCGGGATTCGGCTTCCTCGACCGTGTATCCGACCGACGCGTACGGGTAGACGCCCGCACCCGCGAACATCACGTAGTGCGGAATCGGGTCGTACGCCTCCAGCGACTCGCCCGCGTGCTGACGCAGGACGTTCTCGCCCGCGATGTATCCTTCTTCCTTCGCCATGTGGAGTATCATGCGCTCGCCGAGAACGTCCCCGGCTGCGAACACCCACGGCGCGTCCCGCGACTGCATCGTGTCCGCCACCCAGTCGCCGGTCGCGTCCCCGCCCGCGTTCTCCAAGCCGACGCCGTCAACCGCGGGTTCGCGGCCCGTGAAGCAGAACAACTGGTCCGCGTCCACGTGACTACCGTCGTCGAGGAACAACCGCACGCCGTCATCGCGCTCCTCGACCGCGGTCTCCCGTACCTCCGTCTTCACGGTCACGTCGAACTCATCCCTGTACAGTTCGAGGAGTTCGTCGCCGATGCGGTCGTCCGCGCGGTCGAGCGGCCGCGCGTCGTGCTCGATGACCGTGATGTCCATCCCCGCGGCCTCGGTGAGGTACGGGACGAGTTCGACGCCGACGTATCCGAACCCCATCACCACCCCGGAGTCGGGGAAGTCGGTCGTGTCCAGCACGTCGCGGCTCCCCATCCAGTCCACGTCCTCGATACCGGGAACGGCGGGGACGTCCAGGTTCGAGCCGGTGGCGACGACGACGTAGTCCGCGTCCACGCGGTCGCCGCCGATTTCGATCTCGTGCTCGCCGACGATACGGGCCGTGTCGTGGACGAATGTCACGTTCTCGCGCTCCGCGAGCTCGTGCACGGCGTTCCGGCGGTGTTCCGCGAACCCGAGTACGCGGTCGTTCTTCGTCTCCACGGTGTCCGCGAGGTCGACGGACAGCGCGTCAGCGCCCTCGATGCGGTGGTCGTGGCGCGCCTGGTGCGCGTGCTCGGCGGCCGAAAGCAGTTCCTTCGACGGCATGCAGCCGCGGAGGATGCAGAGGCCGCCGCCGGGGTCGCCGTCGTCGACCAACGTCACCTCGAAGTCGGAGTCAGCGAGCGTCTCCGCCGCCGCGACGCCGGCGCTCCCGTACGCACCGATGACGACTACGTGGGGCATACTCGAAGAACGACGGCTGCGAAGTTAGGCGTTCGGCCCGCGGCGGTCCTCGTCGCGGAGTGCGGCGTACGCCGGCCAGAACGGATCCGATTCGGGTTCCGGGAGCGGACTGCCGTCGACGCGGACGCCCGAGTCGGTCACCCGTCCCACGTCGGCGGCGGGTATCCCTTCGGCGGCGAGTGCGTCCACGACGGCCGCGCTGTCGCGCGCGGCGAGCACGACCGTCCCGGAACTCGACGCCGTCCACGGGTCGATATCCAGGTGTTCGCAGACTTCGCGCACCCCGGGTGAGGTCGGCACCGCCTCTCGATCGATTTCGAGGCCGACGCCGCTCGCGGCGGCGAGTTCGTGGAGGCCGTTCGCGAGGCCGCGCTCGGTCGCGTCGTGCATCGCCGTCACCTCGCCGGTCGCCGCCGCCGCGAGCGCGTCCCGGACGGGCGACGCGTCCCGCAGGCGCTCTCGCGCCGCGTCGACGGTCTTCCCCGGGAGGCTGAGACGGTCGCCGAAGACGCTCGCGATGATTCCGACGGTTTCGATTGCGGGGCCTTTCGTGACGACGACGCGGTCGCCCGGGGTCGCGCCGGTGGGGAGAACGAGATCGTCGCGGTCGCCGAATGCGAGCGCTGTCGCGCCGCCGACCGTCGGGAACGAACACCCCTCATACGCGCCCGTGTGGCCCGTGACGATGCTCGTTCCGAGGTCGCGCGCCTCCGCGTCGAACACAGAGAAAATTTCGCCGACGAACGCGGAGTCGGCGTCGAGCGGGAGGTTCCAGTCGAGAGCGAGGTGCGTTGGCGGGAGGCCGGAAAGCGCCACGTCGGAGACGGCGATGTGGAACGCGAACCACGCCGCGTCCCGGACGCCGAGGTCGCCGAGCACGAACAGGGGGTCGCTCGCGAGCGCGAGCACGCGGTCGCCGAGGTCGACAGCGCCGAAGTCCGCGCCGTGCGTCGGTCCCAAGAGCACGTCGTCGCGCTCCGCGCCGAGGTTCGGCGCGACGTGTCGGTCGAAGAACTCGCGGCTCGCCTTCCCGTGGTTCATACACGCCCTCGTTGCTCTCGCGGCGTAAGCGGTTCGGGATTCAAGTGGGTGAAGCAACGACTCCGCGTGTGAGCGACCTTGCGACCTCGCCCGCCGCGTTCTGGAACCGCCGCCGCGACCTCACACCCGAGCCGGTTACGCCCGCGGACGAGTCCGCACGCCACCTCGTCTTCCTCGCGGACGTGGGTGGCGCGCTGACCGAGCCCTGCACCGGTCTCGACCAGTTCGACTGTCTCACCGTCGCGCCGCCGGACTACCACCACGTCACTGTCACTGTCGTCGGGAACGTCGGCGACTCGATTTCCGAATCGGCCGAGGAACGCATCCGAGACGCCGCCCGCGACGCGTTCGTCGACATCGACGCGTTCGACGTCTCCTTCCCCCGGTACAACATTTTCCCGACCGTCGTCTACGCTGAAGTCGACGACAGCGGTGCGTTCGCCGCGTTGAACGACCGCGCGTGCGCAATCGACGACGTGCCAGTTCACGACCGCGACGACGCGTTCGTCCCGCACGCGACGCTCGCTCAGTTCACGGACGACTCCGACTACGACGAACTCCTCGACGTCCTCGAAGCGAACCGGTCGCTCGAAGCGAGAGCGACCATCGATGAAGTGGAACTGGTCGCCGTCGACCCGTCTGTTCGCTTCCCCGACTTCGAAACCATCGAACGGTATCCGCTTCAGTAGACGCGGTCGAGGAAGTCGTCGAGCGCGTCGTTCACCGCGCTCGGGTTCTCGCAGTTCGAGGAGTGCCCGGCCTCCGGAATGGGTTCGAACGTCAGGTCCGGAATCCTCTGGTAGGATTCGCGGGCTTCCTCGATGCCGAGCGTGGCGTCCTCCTCGCCGTGCACCGCGAGCACGGGCACGTCGATTTCCGCTACGTCGTCGCGGAGGTCGTCGCGGCCGAGCCACGAGTCGACCTCGCCCTTCACGGCGTCCCCGGGATACGTTGTCCAGCGGTCCACCCAGGCGTCCACGAGGTCCGTTCGTTCCTCGCGAGTCGTCTCGCCGAACAGTTCGTGCGTGACGGGTCGCGCGGCGTCCTCGGGGACGGCGGGGAGGCCTTCGAGCGCGTCCACGGTCTGCCCGTGGCGTTCGCGGTCCTCCGCCGAGTGCGGTTTCGCCATCGAGTCGATGAGAACGAGTCCGTCGAGCCGGTCGGGGTGCGTGAGTGCGAACTTCAGTCCCATGAATCCGCCCATGGACATGCCGGCGAGGACGCAGGAGTCGATGCCTTTCGCGTCGAGGAAGCGTTCGGTGTCGGCGACCAAGTCGTCGAGGTCGTAGTCGCCCGCGTACCGGTCGGTTCGAGCGCGAAGGTCGAACGAGACGGTTCGGTAGTCGTCCGCGAACGCGTCCAGCTGGGGCGCGAACATCGTGCGGTCCATCAGGGTGCCGTGCGCGAACACGACGGCGTCCCCGCTTCCGCGGTCGGTCGAGACGGTTTCGGCTCGGTGCGTGTACAGTGGTGCGCCATCCCGTGACATACCAATTCCTTAATGATTATCGTGTATATAGATGGGTGTCGGCGAACCGTTATCCGCGTTCGTCGCCCATCCTCGCCCGTGACCGACGACGCCGACGCCGTGCGGGACGCGATGACGCCGCTCGAACCGTACACCACCGACGAGGTGGCGTCCCGAATCGACCGTACCCGGGACGCCGTGAAACGCGCGCTCCGCGCGCTCGTCGAATCCGACGACGTCCGCCGGAAGTCCGTCGGCGACCGCTCCGTCTGGATTCGCCGCGCCCCCACCTACGCGTGCCCCGACTGCGAGTACGAATTCCAGGTGAAACCCCTCCATCCCGTGCTCACCACGGCGACCTACTGCCCGCGCTGTGGCGCGCGCGTCGAATAGCGTAAACCCCCGCACGCCCTCCCCTCGGATATGACTGATGCGGCGTTCCTCGCCGACCCGACGCCCGCCGAGGCCGCCGACGCCGTCCGCGAGGCCGACGACCGCACCGTCGCGCTGTACGGCGCGTGCGAACTCGCGTACGACGGCCGCGCCACCAGCACCCTCCCCGCCGGCCGCCGGCACGTCCTCCGCAAGCCCGACGGCACCCTGCTCGCGCACGCCGCCACCGGCCACCAGCCCGCGAACTGGCTCGCGCCCGGTGCCTCCCTCACGGTCTCCGTCGAGGACGACGAACTCCTCCTGCGCGGCGAACGCGACGGCGAAACCCTCGACTGCCGATTCACCCGAATCCACCACGTCTCACTCCTCCCGCTGGACGACGCCGACGCCGAAGTCTCCGGGACCGAAGAAGACCTCCGCGAGCGCGTGCTCGCCGACCCGGACCTCGTCTCCGAGGGCTTCCGGCCGCTCGCGACCGAACGCGACACCGCCGCCGGTCCCGTCGACGTGTACGGCGAGGACGCCGACGGCACGCGGGTGGTCGTGGAACTGAAACGCCGCCGGGTCGGCCCCGACGCCGCGAGCCAACTCGACCGGTACGTCGACGCGCTCGAACGCGACCTCCACGCCGACGCGGACGTGCGCGGCGTGCTCGTCGCGCCCTCCGTCACCGACCGCGCCCGTCAGTTGCTCGCGGAGGCCGGCCACGACTTCGTCCCGCTCACCCCCTAGAGCCGGCGCTTCAGTTCCTGCAGAACCGTCATCGCTTCGAGCGGCGTCGTCTGCGCCAAGTCCACATCCCGCAATGCGTCCTCGATGTCGCTCGGCGCGCTCCCGCCGTCCGCCTCCTTCGCGGCCCGTTCGCTGGTCGAGTCGGCGACGGCGTCCCGCTCGCGTTCGCGCTCCACGAGTTCGCGCGCACGGTTCACCACGTCGTCGGGGACGCCCGCGGCCTTCGCCACCTCGATGCCGTAGGACGCGGTCGCCGCGCCGTACGCCACGTCGTGCCGGAACGCCACCTCGTCGCCCTCCTGGGTCGCGGGGAAGTGGAGGTTCACCGCCTCGTCGAGATTGGTCGCGAGGTCCGTGAGTTCGTGGTGGTGGGTCGCGAACAGGGTCTTCGCCCCGGTCTCGTCGTGGATGTACTCGGTGATCGCGCGCGCGATGGCGAGGCCGTCCGCCGTGCTCGTCCCGCGCCCGACCTCGTCGAGGAGGACGAGCGAGTCATCGTCCGCGTCCCGGAGGATGTCCGCGAGCTCCGTCATCTCCACCATGAACGTCGAGCGGCCGCCCGCGATGTCGTCGCTCGCGCCCACGCGCGTGAACACACGATTCAGAACGCCGAGTTCCGCGGACTCCGCGGGCACGAAACTCCCGACCTGCGCGAGCACGCAGACCAGCGCGACCTGCCGCATGTACGTGGATTTCCCGCTCATGTTCGGGCCGGTGATGACCGCGATTCGCTCGTCGTCGCCGAGGTGGACGCCGTTCGGCACGAACCCGTCCTCCGTGCGCTCCACGACCGGATGCCGCCCGCCCTCGATGTCGATGGGCGCGCCGGCCTCCCGCATCTCGGGCCGCGAGTAGTCGTACTCGGCTGCAACCGTGGCGAGCGAGCACAGCGCGTCGAGTTCCGCGACCGCGGCCGCAACGTCCTGCACGCGCTCGGCCTCCGCCGCGACCGACTCCCGCACCGCGACGAACAGCTCGTACTCGCGGTCGTCCGCCCGCCCCTCCGCGCGCACGATTTCGTCCTCTCGCTCCTTCAGTTCGGGCGTCACGTACCGTTCCGAGTTCTTCAGCGTCTGCCGTCGCTCGTAGCTCTCCGGGACGTGCTCGGTGTTCGCCTTCGTCACCTCGATGTAGTAGCCGTGCACGCTGTTGTGCCCGACCTTCAGCGACTCGACGCCCGTGCGCGCTTTCTCCGACTCCTCGAGGTCCCGAATCCACTGCTTGCCCTCGCGCTCCGTCTCTCGGAGGTCGTCCAGTGTCTCGTCGTAGCCGTCCCGGACGACGCCGCCCTCCGTGAGTTCCTGCGGCGGGTCGTCCACGATGGCGTCCCCGATTTCCTCGCGCACGTCCGAGAGGTCTTGGAGGCGCGCGCGGAGGTCGCGGAGCTTCCCGGAGTCGGCGTCCGCGAGCAACTCGCGGAGCGTGGGAATCACGTCGAGCGTCGTCTGCAGCGACCGGAGGTCGCGGGCGTTCGCGCGCCCCCGCGACACCCGCGAAATCAGCCGTTCGATGTCGTACACGTCCCGCAGGGCCTCCGCGAGTTCCTCGCGCGTCCGGAGGTCGCCGCGGAGTTCCTCCACGCCGTCCAACCGGGCGTCGATGCGGTCTCGGTCGACGAGCGGCCGCCGCAGCCAGTCCGTGAGCTTCCGGCGGCCGAGCGCACACGAGGTCTCGTCCAGCACGTCCACCAGCGTCGTGCCCTCGCGGCCGTGCACGCTCCGCGGTTCGAACAGTTCGAGGCTGCGGAGCGCGACCGCGTCGAGCACCATGTAGTCGCGCGGGTCGTAGCGCGTGAGGTGGTTCAGGTAGTCGAGTTCGTCCTGCTGGCCGGCGCGCGTGTACTCCGCGTACGCGAGGAGCGCGCCGCACGCCCGAATCTCGCTGTCGCCCGCGAGGCGTCGTTCGGGCGCGCCGAAGTACGCGTCGAGCTTCTCGCGCGCCCGCGCGGAGTCGAAGGCGTCCTCGCGGAACCGCGTCACCATGCAGTCCGCCGCGAACAGGTCGGTGTCGACGCCCGGTTCCACCACGGCCTCCGCGGGCGCGAATCTCCCTACTTCGTCCCGGACCTGCTGTCGGGAGTCCGCGCTCGTCGCAACGAAGTCCCCCGTTGACACGTCGAGGAAGGCGAGCCCGTAGGTTTCGCCGCCGGTGAGCGCGGCGACGAAGTTGTTCTCGTCGCCGCCGAGGAGTTCGTCCTCCGTCACGGTGCCCGGCGTGACGATTCGGGTGACCGCGCGGTCGACGAGGCTATTCGTCGCGTCCGCGTCCTCCACCTGGTCGGCGACCGCGACCCGGTAGCCAGATTCGAGCAGCGTCTCGATGTAGGGTTCGGCGTTGTCGATGGGGATACCCGCCATCGGATAGGTGCCCGTGGAGTCCTCGCGGGCGGTGAGCGTGATTTCGAGCACGCGGGCGGCCTCCTCCGCGGCCTCGCAGAACGTCTCGTAGAAGTCCCCGACCTGAAAGAGGACGAGCGCGTCGTCGTAGCGCTCGCAGAGGTCGAGGTACTGAGAGAGCATCGGCGTCAGTTCCTCGCGGCGCTCCGCCATCTTCTCGGGAGCGCCGAGCGCCTCAGTCATACCCGGAACGCAGGGGGTTCGGCCGGAAATAGTCGTCGCACTCCCCCGATTCCACCCCAGACTTACGGACTGCGCGGTTCAGGGTGCGGTATGGACTACGCGCGCGTCGAAGCCCGCATCCACGACTTCCTCCGCGACCGCCTCGACGCCGCGGGCGCGGACGGCTACGTGCTCGGCGTCAGCGGCGGCCTCGATTCGGCGCTCGGCGCCCGGGTCGCCGCGGACGCCGTCGGCCCCGAGAACGCCCTCGGTCTGATTCTACCGGGCGCACCGAGTTCGACGGCGAACATGCGGGACGCCCGCGACCTCTGCGACTTCCTGGGCATTCCGTACGAGGAGGACGACATCCGGCCCGCGGTCGCGTCCATCCGCGACGGACTCTCTGGGGACTTCGACGAGACCACGGTCGGGAACGTCCGCGCCCGCGTCCGAATGACCTACTGCTACGAGGCCGCGAACGCCCGGAACTATCTGGTACTCGGCGCGGACAACAAATCCGAGTACGAACTCGGCTACTTCACGAAGTACGGCGACGGCGCGGTCGACCTCGCGCCCTTCGGCGACCTCTACAAGACCGACCTCTACGAGTTCGCCGAGTACCTTGGACTCCCCGAGACGTTCATCGAGAAACAGCCAACGGCGGAACTCTGGGAGGGACAGACCGACGAGGATGAACTGGGAGCGTCCTACGAGGTCATCGACGCCGTGCTCCGGCGCTATCTCGACCGCGACCTCACTGTCGCGGAGATCGTCGCGGACACCGGCATCGACCGCGACCTCGTCGAGCGGTTCGTCTCCCGTCACGAGTCCACCGAGCACAAGCGACGACGCCCGCCCACGCCCGGCCTCTAGAGGCCGAAGTCCTCGGGGTCGGCGTCGGCGACGGCGGGAAGCCGGCGGAGGCGGGGGCGGAGGAGGACGTAGGCGGCGGTGAACGCGAACCCGGACGCGGCGAGCGCCATCGTCGCGCGCACGCCGACTGCTTCTCCGAGCAAGCCGCCGAGGAGCGACCCGAGCGGGAGCGTCGCGCCCGACGCCGTGCCCTTCGTCGCGGACACGCGCCCGAGCAAATCGGCGGGGAAGACGCGTTGGTTCAGCGTGGACGAAACGACGCCGCTCGCGCCCGCGGGAACCCACGCGAGGCAGAACAGGGCGACGGTGAGCGCGGGCGTCGGCGCGAACACGGCGGCGAGCCAGCACGCCGCGCCGACACCCTGCATGAGCAGGACGCGGCCGAACGGCACGCTCTCGAGTCGCGGCCCGACGAGCGACCCGAGCAGTCGCCCGACGCCGAGCGCGCCCAGGAGGAGGCCGTAGAACAGCGGGCCGCCGATGGCCGCGCCGAACGCCGGCAGGACTGCGAGCGTCACGCCCGTGGTGAAGTTTGCGACCGCCGTGGTGAGGACGAGTTCGACGAACACGGTTCCGCGGAGCACGTCGATTCCCTCCCTGAGGTCGTCGCGGTACGACCCGAGCACGTCGCGGACGGACGGCGCGTCCGCTGTGGGTTCGGACGTTGGTGCGTTCAGTCGAACGCCGGCGAACAGGAGTGCGGCGAGCGCGAACGTCCCCGCGTCCGCGAGGAACAACGCGGTCGCGCCGACTGTCGCGACGACCGCGCCGCCGAGCGCGTCGAACACCATATCGAGGCCCAGCGTGACGGTGGCGAGCGCGGCGTTCGCGTTCGAGAGACGGGCGTCGTCGACGATTCGCGGGAGGACGGCGGTCTCCATCGGCGCCATCGCGAGCGACGCCAGCATCAACAGCGGCGCGACGGCGAACAGCAGTTCGACACTGAGATGACCGGCCGCGGCGGCGAGCGGCAGCGAGAGCACGACGACGCCCTGCGCGAGCTGCGCGCCGACGAGCACGCCCTTCAGCGGGAGGCGGTCGACGAGCGGGCCCGCGAGTATCTGGAGGAGCCACGGTAGGAGGAGGATCGAATTCAGTGCGCCCGTGACGCCCGTGGAGCCGGTGAGGTCGAACGCGAGCCAGAGCACCGCGACGGTGTAGAGGCTGTCGCCGGCGTTCGTCACGAACTGCCCCGCGAAGAACCGGCGGAAACTCGGGTTCCGCCAGACCGAGTCGGTCACGACCCACCTCCCCGGACGCGCGAGCGACGGCTATCGTGGTGGGTTTCGAGCGATACGCTGGTCGGTGCGTCCCGGCGGGACGCGGCGTGTGTCTGCATGTCGTGTGGTCGACGGCGAGAACTGCGACTCCCGGTCGGACGCGACGGGGAGCGTGGCGAACCCGAGTGCTGCGGCTATCGGGCCGCCCGCGCGGCGGGAGGAGAACGAGGACTGTGGACCGGCCGCGGCTGTCGAACCATTCGACTCACCGGGCGTTCAACACTATCCGGTAAATATTTGGTGGTCTCGCGGACGCGCCGCTCGGCGTCGCTCCGCGTCCAGAACGGCAATTGCGCCTTTGGATTGAGAGTGACAATCTCAAAACATCGCTCGTCTCTGGTGGACAAATGTCCTGCAGCGGGTCGTGGTACCTTGACCCTCGCAAGCCTTATCCGGGGAGCGGCCTTGTATTTGATTGTAATGGCAAACGGTAACGTTGAATTCTTCAACGACACAGGCGGCTACGGTTTCATTTCGACTGACGACGGCGACCTCGACGACGACGAAGACGTGTTCTTCCACATGGAAGACGTCGGCGGCGAAGACCTCACCGAAGGGACTGAGGTCGAGTTCGACATCGAGTCCTCCCCCAAGGGCCCCCGCGCAGCGAACGTCGTTCGGCAGTAATACGAGACACCTGTCGCACTAGCGACAGACCCGACATTCAATTCTTTCAGACGCCATACCACCGAGCGACCGCGTTCTCCACGTCCTACCACTTTCGACGCCTCGCCGAGCGTCGCCGACGGTCGAGTGCCGCGGGCGCGCCGCCTAAGCCTGTTCGGCGCCTATACGGCGTATGAGTCTCACCGAGAAACCCCGGCAGCTCGAGACGAGCGACGACCTCGACGCCCTCCTCGAATCCGAGGACGTGGTGCTCGTGGATTTCTACACGAAGGGCTGTACGCTCTGTCAGTCCATCGAACCCATCGTCGGGAACGTCGCGCGCGCCACCACCGCGACCGTCGCGATGTGCAACCCCCAGACCGACCTCGACCTCGTGGACGAGTACAGTATTCGGAGCGTCCCGACCCTCCTCCTGTTCGAGGACGGCGAGGTCGTCGGCCGGCTCGCGGAGGGCTTCCAGGGCACCGAGGCGGTCGTCGAGTTCGTGACGGAGAACAGCTCCGCGGAACGCGTGTCGGAGTAGCGCGCCCGAAAAAGAACGCGGTCGTGGGGCGCGTTCGAGCGCGTTAGCGGCCGTTGACGAGGCGGTCGAGCTGTTCCGGCGGGACGGAGCCGCGGGCGGCGTGGTCGTCGTAGACGAACGTCGGGATGCCGGTGATGCCGATGTCCGTGGCGTCCTCGAACCGGTCTTCGAGTTCGGCCGCCAATGCGTCGTCGGTGATGGCGTCCCGAACCTCGTCGCCGTTCACGTCGACGGACTCGGCCACGTCCGCCAGCACGTCGGGGTCGTCGATGGGACGGCCCTCCACCCAGTGCGTGTCGAACAGCGCGTCGTAGAACGCTCGGAAGGTCTCGTCGTCGTACGACTGCTTCACGTAGAGCGCGGCCTGCTGGGCGTCCCACGAATCCACGTCGGGAGCCTCGTCGAGGCCGAGCATCTCCTCGGCGTCGTACTGCTCCTTGAGCTGCTTGACGTTGTCCTTCACGTTCTCGAAGTAGTCGTCGTCCTTCCCGTCCTCGACGCTGTCGTCGATGTCGCCGTCGGGCCCGCGCTTGTACCCGCGGAGGTCGAAGAAGCGCCAGTCGACCGTCGGCGGGTCGTCGGCGTCGTCGAGGTACTGTCGGAGGCTGGCGCGGCCGAGGTAGCAGAACGGGCAGACGAAGTCGGAGTACACCGCGAGGGTGTCCTCGGGAACGATGTCGCTCATACGCGTCCTACTCCCCGCCCGCCGAAAAGGAACGCGGTGGCGGCACGCCGCTCTGGGAACCACTCACACGACCACAAAACATTTAACCGAAACGAGTCCCGAGCGTTGGGGCACGAATGGAGCGCATCGAGACCGCACTCGCGTCCGCCGTTCGCGGCACCCCTCTCGCGGAGTACGTCGCGCCCGAGCGGGCGGTTCGGGTCGCGGAGTTCGGCGGCGTGGGCGCGACCGGCGCGCTCGTCAACCTCGCCGTCCTCCTCGCGCTCGCGGACGGCGACGCCATCCTCGTCCCGGCGCTCGCCGCGTTCCTCGCGGGCGTCCTCTGGACGTACGGACTCAACCGCCTCGTGACGTTCGACTTCGACGGCGGCGCGCTCGAACGCATCCCGCACTACGTCGGCGTCTACGCCGTCGGCTACGTCATCTACGCGGGTCTCCTCACAATCGGACTGGCGCTCGCGCTCCCCGCGTGGCTCTCCGGTCTCGCCGCGACCGGCGTCGGCGGCGTCTGGAACTACTGGGGGAGCGAACGCATCGCGTGAGAAACGACTAAACGGACTTCTCCTCTCTCCTCCGGTATGCGACTGGAGGACTACTGGGGCGTCGGCCCGAAGACCGCCGCGCTCCTCACTGACGCGCTCGGAACCGAGGCCGCCGTCGCCGCCATCGAATCCGCGGACAGTCGGACGCTCGTGGACGCCGGCCTCGCCCGGGGTCGCGCGACCCGCATCCTCCGGCGCGCGAACGGCGGGGCCGGCATGGACGTGCTCGCCACCGAGGACGCCCGCGCCGTCTACAAGGACATCGTCTCGCTCGCCGAATCCTACGCCGTCACCGACCACGCCGCCGACCGCATCCGCGTTCTCACGCCGCTCCTCGACCGGGACGCTGTCGACTCCCGTCTGGACCGCGTGACCGCGGCCGTCGAGTCGTGGCGCGCGCTCGACGACGACACGAGAACCGACGTGCTGGACGCGTTCGAGCGGTACGACGACGCCGGCGGCACCGACCGCGCCGCGGTGGACGCCGCGCTCGTCCTCCGGGAGACCGGCCTGCACGACGGCGTGTTCGCGCCGCTCGCGGACTGCGACCCGGACGCGCTCGCGGACGCCGCGGACGCCCTGCAGTACCTCGACGGCGAGCGCGTCACCGCGGGGGCGGACGCCCGACTCGACGAACTCAGGGACGCGCACGCGGACGCCGAACGCCTCGAACGCGACACGTTCGACGTGCTGGAGGAAATCCGCGGCTCCGGCGTTCGCGGCACCGAGGAGTTCCGGGAGGCGTTCGTCGCGTACGTCCGCGAGCAGACCGCCATCGACCCGTCACGGGCGCGCGAGGCGATGGGAGAAGGTGCGGCCGACGCCGCGGACTTCCTCGCGGCCACCGCACGCGACCTCGAAACCGACCTCGCCCAGGCCGTCGAATCCCGCGAGGACACGGTCCGAGCGGACCTCCAGGAACGCGTCGACGACGCACGCGAGGACGTGGACGCCGCCGTCGACGCCGTCTCCGACATCGCCTTTTACCTCTCGCTCGCCCGGTTCGCCGACGCATTCGACCTTACCCGACCCACCATCGTGGACACCGACACGCTCGCCGTCGTCGGCGCGCGGAACCTCTCCCTCCGCCGGGACGGCGTGGACGTCCAGCCGGTGACGTACGGCGTCGGCGACCACACCACCGGGGACGCGCCGAGCGGCGACCGCGTCACCGTCCTCACGGGCGCGAATTCCGGCGGGAAGACCACGCTCCTCGAAACCCTCTGCCAGGTCGCCCTGCTCGCGCAGATGGGACTCCCCGTGCCCGCGGACGCCGCCGAAGTCGGCCTGGTGGACGCCCTCGTCTTCCACCGCCGCCACGCCAGCTTCAACGCCGGCGTCCTCGAGTCCACGCTTCGCTCCGTGGTCCCGCCGCTGTCGGGCGACCGCCGCACCCTCATGCTCGTCGACGAGTTCGAAGCTATCACCGAACCCGGGAGCGCCGCCGACCTCCTCCACGGCCTCGTCACGCTCACGGGACGGGAGAACGCGCTCGGCGTCTACGTCACCCACCTCGCGGACGACCTCGCGCCCCTCCCCGGGAACGCCCGCATCGACGGCATCTTCGCCGAAGGCCTCACGCCCGACCTCGAACTCGCCGTGGACTACCAGCCGCGCTTCGACACCGTCGGGAAGTCCACGCCCGAGTTCATCGTCTCCCGACTGGTCGCCGAAACCGAGAACCGCGAGGAACAGGCCGCGTTCCGCACGCTCGCGGACGCGGTCGGCCACGACGCCGTCCAGCGCACGCTCGCCGACGCCGACTGGACGCAGTAACTACAGTCCTCCCGCTCTACGCTCCCGTATGGACTGGACACTCCTCCCGATAGTCGGCGGCGTCGCCGTGTTGCTCGCCGTGAGCGCCTTCTTCTCCAGCGCCGAAATCGCGCTGTTCTCCCTCCCGATCGAACGCGTCCGCGAACTCGCCAACACACCCAACGGCCGCCGCCTCGCCGAGACCCGCGAGAACTCCCACCGCCTCCTCGTCACCCTCCTTGTCGGGAACAACGTCGTCAACATCGGGATTTCGAGCATCGTCACCGTCGTCCTCGTCACCTACCTCCCGCCGAGTTACGCCGCAGTCGTCGCGACCCTCACCGCCACCACCCTGGTACTCGTGTTCGGCGAAATCCTCCCGAAGACCTGGGGGCTCGCGAACGCCGAATCCTGGTCGCTGCGCGTCGTCGGGCCGATGCGCGCCATCGAACTCCTCCTCTACCCGCTCGTCGTCTTCTTCGACGGACTCACCGGGACGCTCGCACGGCTCGCGGGCGGCGAAACCGAAATCGAACGCGAATACTTAGACGAAAAGTAAGCCGTAGTCAGTCGGAGTTCACGCTCGGGCGCGTGCGCTCCGTGCCCTTGCCCTTCTTCGAGAGACCGCGCCCGCGCTTGCCGGCGGCGGTGAGACCGCGGTGCGCGCGGTTCTCCTGCGAGTTGTTACAGATCCAGTTCAGGTCGTCGTCGTTCTGGATGGCGGGATGCTCGGGGTCGAGGAAGATGACCTCGAACCACTTCTGCGAGCCGTCCTCACCGACCCAGTACGAGTTCAGAACGCGGAGGTTCCGGTACTTCCGGGTCGCGCGCTCCTCCGCGATGCGCTGGAGGTTCTTCGAGCGACCGATGCGGTTCACGCCCTGGCGCTTCGTCCGACGCCCGGCCTTGAACCGCTGCTTGCGCGCCGTCCCCTTCCGCACGCTGACGCGTGCGACGACGACGCCTTGCTTCGCCTTGTAGCCCAGGTCGCGGGCCTTGTCGAGGCGAGTCGGGTTGTCGACGCGGACGATAGCGCCCTGGTCGCGCCACTTCTGCTTTCGCTGCCACTGCAGCTCGGCGAGCTTGCCCTCGCCGGGCTGCTTCCACGCGTCCCGAATGTGGGAGTAGAAACTTCGTGCCATGGTTATCAGTCGGGCGCTTGCGATTCAGTTCGCGAACGCGAACCACATTTCGTCCCGTCGAAACGGGTGCCCGCTGGAGCCCGTGGCCAGCGAGTTACCCGTGCTTCGTGGAGCGCGAGTAAAAGGACTACGGAACGCGGCTACGACTCGTCGTCCTGCCGGAGACCGTCGTACACCGTCTGGAGGTCGAGAGGGTCGCTGCCCCGTGTTTCGGGGTCCTCGGGCGGTTCGTACCGCACCACGAGGTCGCTCGTGACGGCGTAGAACGCACCGGTGGTTCGGTCTTCGACCACGCCCACTCCCGAGTCGATGGCGAAGTCGACGAGATCCCCGAGGGAGTCGGCGTCGGCGTACTCCCGTTCGCGAACCGACGCGGGGAGGTCAATTCTGACTACCCACTCGTCGAACTCTTCGCGGTTGGAGAGAAAACGCAAACGCTCTCGTTCTACGTCGCTCAACGCGAGGCTGCCGCGGAGGCGGGCGGGGACGAGCAGCCCCAGTAGAGCGACGCTCGTGAGGAACGCGAGCGGTCCCCCCGCCTTCCAAAGCACGCCGCGGTCGCGCGGCTGGGAGACGGTTTCCGTAGTCGTCACGCGTTCGGACTGAGAGCCCGCACCGCTCACCGAGTAGGTCGCGTCTCCGTTGGCGAGGGAAAGTCGACGCGTGAACGTGAGCGTGGTCGGTGAGCCGCTAGCGCGACTGTGGGCCGTGGCGTTCACCACGACGACCGTTTCGAGTGTCCCGTCGCCACCGAGCGAGTCGCGTATCGCGGCTGTTCGCTGTCGCACTTGCGTCGTGTTCAACGACACGTTCAGCGACGCGGTCCCCCCAGGGTTGACGGTCTCCTGATTCGTTTTCAGGGTTGTTCGGTTCGACCAATACGTCGTGCTCTCCCCGACGGACTGGATGAGGAGCGACGCGTTCATCGAGACGTTCGCGGGAGCGTCGGTCCGCGGACGATACGATGTCAGAAACCGCACATCGAGGGTTGGCGAGGCTGACCGATAGTACCGCTGGCGGTTCTCGAGCGTTTCGCCGACCGGGAACGCGGGGTTCTCACGGGTCACCGTGGCCGAGTGGTCGAACGAACTGACGAGCCGCCACTCCTCTACGGTCTGCTCCGATTGCACTGACCCCGGGGCGGTGTACGCGACCAGCGTCGCGTACCCGCCGACCATTCCGACAAGGACGAGAACAACGATGGCGACTGTGAACCACGACGAAGCCACTTCGCGCAGTCGAAGAAGGTATCTCCCATCACCCATCACCCCTCTCTGTGTCGCTCATTCACAAAGAATTGTCGGTGGGGCGAATATATCGCTAGTCGAACATTCTGTCAAACAGCGACCGGTCGTGGCGTGACTCCCGGGTGCGGAGGCGGACGCGACGTCCGCGCAGAAGCACGTATCCGATTAGGTAGAGACCACCACCGAGCAGTGCGTCGATGACGACGATCGGAAGCCACGGGTGGACGTCGTGGAGGCCGTCGATGACGGAGCCGGGAAGGACGGCGAGGTACCGGTGTTCGGTGACGAATCGACGATAGTAGCCGGTGTCAGGGGGTGCAGACAACGTCACATTTGTCCGCGCCGTTGACCGACCGTCGACGTACAGCCGTTCTTGTGAGATGCTCACACCGTTACTCGCAGGCTCGACATACGCGACGACCGGAATCAGCCCTCCGTTACCTACCGTGTACGGGAGCGTGCTCGATTCACCCGCCCGGATGACCGTCGGGCTGTCGGACTCGAACTCCGCGCTCACTACACCGAACGATTGCGTGCCCGCAGGGACGACCATCGCCGCCGTCGCGGTGACCACGATGACTGCGGCGAGCACGAGGAGAACGCGCCCGCTGTCGAATCCGTCGCCCCGGTCGCGCGTCCGCTCTCGCTCCCGTACCGGACTCCTCGACGCGAGTACGTCGTAGCCGTACAGCATCACGGAGAGCGCGAGTAACAGGTACGAGAGGCCGCGCGTCCCCAGGAACGCGCGCGACCCCGTCATCACTGCGAGGCGACGCTGAACGTCTTCGAACGAATTCTGAACACTCGTAATCCCCGTCCCAAGGTGTGGTATCCGTACGACGCGTCCGTTCACCTGGAGAGCGACTGCGACTACCTGTGCGTCCTTCACGACAGGCTCGCCGCCCGCTTGGTCAGTGAACGGGTTCGCGTCGCCTTGCGTGTAGTACCCCTGAGGCGTCTCACGGACGACTCGGTGGGTTGTCAGCCCGCCACCCCCTACCTCCTGTGCACGGAACGTCACCACATCTCCCGTCTCGACATCGCCGGCCAATGCCGCCGGAATCGCGATGAATCCATCGCCCGGATTCAGCGTGCCCGTCATGCTTCCAGTCTCGACGTAGCCGAACAGCACGGGTGTACCGAGAATCTGGCCGGCCACGAGCGCGACGACGACGAACACGAGCGCGGCTTGGAAGGACAGTCCGACCGCTCGTCTGAACGACATCACGGGAGAGTCACCCGTGTAATCAAACTATTCCGACAAAAACCCTCGGGGTCTATCCGTCGTGCCCGACGACGCCGACTTCGACGGCGGTGTGCGGCGCGACAAACGTGAGCGACCCGCGAACCGCCCATCCCGAACCCCGTCCCTCCTGCCGGGCGTGTCGGCGCGGACACGTCAGTTCTCCCGGCTCCGCCACCGCGCCAACGCGAGCACCACGACGACGAACGCGGCGACGCCCGCGAACCCGACGACCTCCCGGAGGCGGAATCCACTCTGCTCCGCGGGCGGGCGTTCGGTCGTCGAACCGGCGGTTTCGGTCGTTGTCGTCCGCACCGTCGACGTGGATCGTTCGTCCGCCCCCGCGTTCGTCGTCGTCGGCGTCGTCCGGGTCGTCGTCTGGTCGGCCGTCACGCGAACCGTCGCCGTCGCGTTCCCGGCGCGGACCTCCACCTCTCCCGGTTCGCTCGGGCTGAACACGGCTGTGACGTTCGTCCGCTCACCCGCGTCGAGCGATACCATCTGGGTCGCGACGACGGACTCACCCGCCCGCACGACTATCGTTCGGTTCCCGCGCCACTCACCGCGGTTCGCGACCACCGCGGACACCGCCACAGCGTCGTTCACCGCCACGGTGCTCCGATTCACCGACGCGTCCACCACGTCCACCGACGGTCGTCGAACTCCCACGACGAACGTCGAGAAGTTCGGCGTCTCCGCCTCCAACACAACTCTATCGCCGCTCCGGCCGACGACGCGAACCGGTCGCGTGCTCTGCGCCCCCTCGTGGAGATGCCGGACGACAAGCTGGTCAGTGGAGACGTTCGCGTCCTCGAACGCCGACGCGTTCATCTCGAACCGGAATACGCCCGACGCTTCAGGGGCGGACGCCTCCACCGCCACGGCTCCGAGCGCGTCGAACCCGCGGTCGGACTCGTTCGACGCGTCCACGCGACGCACGGTCAGGTCGAACGCGCCGTTCTCCCGCGACGACACGCGCAGCTCTTCAAGCGTCATCCGGCCGAATTCGGAGACGAGCAACGACTGCCCGTCAAGCGTCACTGGCTCACCCGCTCGCGCGTCCTCGACTGAGAACTGACGACGTCCGTCTGACCGCACGGACTGAATCGACACCGAACCCAGCGTCTGCGTCTGTGTAGGCGGCTCCGCCACCCGCGCGTGCACGGTGATATTCTTTAGCAGGTCGCCTGGTATCGCTCCTGTCGAATTCACCTGCAACCCGACCGGAACAGAGCCGTCCGGACCCACCACCACCGCGTCCTCGACAGACTCGATAGGGTGATTCCGCGCGTAGAACGACACCGCGTCCGACTCGTGCGTAATCCACACGCGAGCGTACTCGGAGCCCCCGTACTCGATGGAGAACACGTCGTCGAACGTCGTGACAGCGCTCGGATTGAGACCAGCGGCGTCCACTTGCGGGTTCGCCCCTGAGACATCGACGACGAGATCCCCCTCCTCCACGTAACTGTAATTCCCGTTCGAACCCGCCGCCGGCTGTAAACTCACGTCACCACCGACAGAATCCTCTGCCGAGAAGAGCGGCACCGCCGCTGACGGCACAACCAGCACACCCAGCAGCCCAACGACTGCGACCACCACGGCGACGCGTTTCATCCTAGAAGACCCACCGACGGAATCGAACCGTCGAAAAGACCGTCGTGGGCGGGGGTTAGTCGCTCGATGCCTCAGCGACGATAGTGATATCCGTATCGTACGTCTTCGTACTCGCGCCAAACGTCAGGACGCGAATTCCGACGTTGATCTGGTCGCCCACGCCGAGCGTCGGTGGGTCGTCCCGTAGCGCGATCTTGGACCGGTCGGTTACGTCGTACAGTTCGACGTCGATGTCGGACGACTCCGGCGACTCCGAATACACGTCCACGGGCTGTGTTCCGTGGTTCGCGATTCCGAAGAGGCCGTCGTCCGTCGTCGCGTCCGCGTCGTCGTCGAACTCGTACACCGAATCCACGCCAAGACCGATAGACGGGTCCTTGACTCTCCGGTCGTTCGACGGCAACTTCAACTCCACGACGCCACCGTCTCCACGGCTCCGACCGCCCTTCCCGCGCTCGGTGAGCTGTAACAGCGCGTCGTAGTCGTCAGCGACTGACACGGACAGGGACCGTTTCGCGCTCACACTCGAGAACGCCCCGGTGCCGAGGCCGAGGCTCGCGCTCGCCGTGAGCGCGCCGAGTCCGGTGAGCAGATTTCTTCGTTTCATGTCTATACTTGGGGATTAATAGGGGCCGGTTAGATTTCGCCCGTGTCTTTCGCGACGAGCTTGAATTTCTTACTGTAGTCGACGTCCTTGGTGCCGTACGAGAAGAGCTCGACACTGAGGCTCTGTCCCGGCTTGAGCACAGGTACCCCTTCGTCGCCTGATGGATTAGTACCTCCCTTCAGGTTGTTCTCATCGAGATTGCTCGTGATGGAGAGAGCGCCCTTGTTCACTTGGAAGGTGGTACCATCGCTCGTGTACTTTCCATCCGAGTTTGCGAACGACCCGTGCGCAGAGAACCGGACACCGTCCGGTCCTCCCTTCGTGTAGACGACGACATCTTGCGTACCGTTGTTCGTCACCCGGAACAGATCCAGGATTTTTGTCGTCGCGTTTTTGTTGAGGCCAACCCCCTCCTCAGTTTGATCGTTGTCCGTGTCCGTCGAGATATCGATCGAAATCGTATCCCCGGAAACGTCAACGTATTCGCTGTTCGCTGAGCTACTAATCTTCTCGATTCCTAGAAGTGCGTTTGCGTCGCCCGCCGTCTGAACCTCCAGACTACGTTTTGCGCTCACGCTCGTGAACGCGCCCGTACCGATTCCAGCCGCCCCGGCGGCGGTGAGCGATCCGAGTCCTGCGAGGAACTTGCGTCGTTGCATGGTTGTTTGTGGTACGCCCCTTCAGGGGGGCGCACTCAGTTCAACCCATCAACCCCTTTGTAAGTAGTATTGACACGCCAGATGTGTTTCAGGAGTGACTTGACGTGTCGTCAGGCTGTTCGTTCGGAACCGCTGGCGGACACTGAATCACGCTAAACGACGAATTAAACGTCGTATTTCGGTGGAAGGGAGTCGGCCCGCGATGTTGGGGCGGCTACGACGACGTGCCCGTTTTCCAGCCACGCGTCGAGCCACCGCAGTCTCCCGACGCGGGCGCTGCGGTCCGACTTTCGTGGGCTGTCGGACCACCGAGTCATCGAATCGCGGCATGGATGGCCGTGCGGAAGCGTGTGCGACGTGTCCCTTCTTGAAACACACGTCACCTAAGTCGCCGACGGTTTCGAGCGGTCAAGGCTCTGATGAACGGCGGACTGCCGTAGATACTTTACAGGAAATCAAGGAGATTATAAATTCTATCCACTGTATTGGGTCACTCTACTCTGCAACCCATCTCATGTCGAATAGTTTACTTCACACTGGTCTGGATATTAACTAACTCTAACACTTATTACGGATCTTTCTATACCTATCTCTTGTGTCCTCGGAAGCCACCGGAGGTTCGAGCACACAGGGGGAGCTCACGGAGGATGCGCTCTTCTCGGTGCTCTCGAACCGCCGCAGACGATACGCAGTTCACGCGCTGAAACGTGAGAAATCGGCTGTTGAACTCGGGGATCTCGCGGAACAGGTCGCGGCGTGGGAATACGACACGCCCATCTCCGAAGTCTCCTACGAGGAACGAAAACGCGTGTACACCGCGCTCCAGCAGTCCCACCTTCCGATGATGGACGACGCGAACGTCGTCGACTTCGACAAACGCCGTGGTGTCGTCGAACCCACGCCCGCATTGGCCGATGCGGATGTCTACATGGAAGTCGTCCAAGGCCGCGAGATACCGTGGAGCCAGTACTACCTCGGATTGTCCGGTGTGGCCCTCGCGCTCACACTCGCGGTCGCGGTAAACGCGTGGCCGTTCACCTTCCTCTCAAACTTCGCGTGGCTCGTTGCGACCGCAGTCGCGTTTACCGTCTCCGCGGCCATCCACACTGTCTACGCGAACGGTCTTCGAATCGGCGAGACAGAACGACCACCTGAACTAGAGAATAAATGAACACCTCGAAAGCGATCAGTGTCACGCTCGCCGTGATCGCTGTCGCCGCGCTCAGCGTCGGCACAATGGGGTTCACCAGCGTCTCCGCCGACCGCCCAGTCTCGGTCAACGTCGTCGAGAAGGACGACGCGTACGTCGGCGTCGTCGCCTGCGAAAAGAGCAACGGTAATGGAAACGGCGCGAATCCCATGCGCGTCTGGGTGACCAACCGCTACACCGACGCGTTCACCGTCGAACGAATTGAGGGTGACAGAACCACGACGCCGACGAAGAAAATCCAGACGGGTAAACGCGTGCGAATCAACCCAGCGTTTGGTGCGGATACGGTTACTGTCTACGTGAACTCTAATGGGTTCTCCGCCACGGTCACCGCCGACGTCTACGCGAAGTCCGAGTGTCCGCTCTCTCCGAACGACAAAACGAACACGGGTAAAAACGGCAATAAGTGAGTCACGGCCGCAAGAACAGTGCGGTTAGTGTGAGAACGGCTACGGGAAGCGGGCCCTCAGAGACGACCCGATACGGAGACTCAGTCCTTAACGACGAGCCGGACCGAGTTCGTTGAGCGAATACGGTAGCGAACGCAATCGTCGTGACCGACTGGTCTCCCGGAAGTTATCACGGGATATCGCTCAGAACCGAGAAACGTCACCTATCAGGCCGTGTAGTTCTCGATTCGCTCGAAGGTGTCGTCTGTGACGGCGTCCGCAACCGCATCCACATCTGGGTCGGAGATGGCGTTCGGGTACTTTCGCTGGAAGTAGGAGACGATGTTTCGCACGTCGCGTCCGAGGAGTTCGCGCGCGTTCTCGTGGTCGGTGGGGACCGACTGCGGCCAGTCGAACAGCGTGATGCCGGACTCGTGGACGAACACGTTGTACTCGGAGATGTCCGCGTGCACGAAACCCTTCGTGTACGCGAGCGCCATCTCCTGGAGTATCAGGTCGAGCACGCCCTCCGCCTGCTCGGCGTCGAGTTTCGCGCGGTTCAGTTCCACACCGTCGATCTTCTCCATCACGATGGCGTGCCGGTTCTGGTCGACCGGCCGCGGGACGCGCACGTCCGGGTAGAGTGATTCGAGCGCCTCGTGTTCGCGCTCGGCGGCTTTTCGCGCGGTGTAGAACCAGGAGACGTGCTCCTTCTCGCTCGTGTAGTCGCGTTCCTTGTTCACCTCGCGGAAGTTCGTGTATCCCTCGCGGTGGAACTTGAGCGCCATCGGCTTGTACGACTGCACCTCGAACACGTCCGACTCCTTTCCGACGCCGAGCGGCGCGCCGAACCCCTCGACGGTGTCGCGCTCCGCGAACGTCTTCAGCGCGAGCACGTCGTACCCCTCGAACGTGAGCCGGAACCCCTCGTACTGGATTGTCTGTCGCTCCACCAACCCCCGGTCCTCAACGCGGTCCAGTCGGTAGTCCACCTCCTCCTCTGTGAGGCGCGCGAACTCCGGGAGTTTCTCGCGCGCCACCCACTCCGAGAAGCGCATCCCGTGTTCAACGCCCGAGAGGAGGTTGAAATCCTCCTGCTCCAGCTCCGCGACCTCCTGGGCGACGTTCTGAACCATCTACCCGGGATTCGGCCGCGTCGGGTAAAAACACCGCGGAGCCGCCGATAAATTCTATATGGCGATACAGAAACCCTTGTTTCCTCGGGGCTCGCGCGGCCGGCTGGCTACCGAGATTCGAGTGTTAAAAGAGTTTAGTGACTGTTGGACAGTACCAATCTATATACGTTACCAACGTTAGAACACGACACAGGTATGACTGCCAATTTGAACACTAACCGTAGAACCTTCTTGAAAACTTCCGCGGGAGCCCTCGCACTCACGAGCGTCGCCGGCTGCATGGGGGGCAGCGGGAGCGGTGACGCGCCGGGCGCGGACGGCGAGATGATCATGACCACGTCCACCGAAACCACGTCCGCGTACGCGATGAGTCAGGCAATCGCGAACCGCGTCAACCAGAACACGGACGCGGTTACAGTCGACGCCCGGCCGAGCGAGGGGACGAACGCTAACATCGGCCGTCTCTCCCGCGACGAATCCGACATCTCCTACATCCAGAACTGGACCGCGAGCAAGGTCGCGAACAACGAAGCCCCCTTCGAGGACATCGACTTCACGCCGAACCAGGTGTTCCACCTCTACGACCTCGCGTGGCTGCTCGCGTCCCCGAACGACGGATGGACGTCCGTCTCCGACATCCAGTCCGACAGCCGAGTATCCCCGACGCCGCGTGGCTCCGGGACCGCCGAGATGCTCCAGCACTCCCTCGACTACGTCGTCGACGACTACGAGCGCGTGAGCATCAGCTACGGCAATCAGGCGAGCGCGATGAGCGAAGGCCGCCTCGACGTGGGCGCGGCGACCTTCATCAACAAGGCCGTCGAACCCGGCTGGGTCCAGCAGATGAAGAGCACCGTCGGCCTCCGCGTCCTCCAGTGGCCGGACGAGGCGGTCTCCCAGCTCGAAGACGACCCCGCAATCATCATGTCGGACATCGACATGAGCACCTTCGAGGGCTACGAGTACGCCCCCGACACGCTCCACACGCCGACGCTCGCGTACAACTTCGTCGTGCGCAACGACTTCTCCTACGACACCCTCTACTCCTTCCTGGAGACGCTGTGGGCGCAGCGCGAAGCCCTCCAGGAGGACAACGCGCTCCTCGGCGGCCTCGCCGACGGCGAGTTCTGGACGGAGAACGCGTACGACACGCTCCCGTTCCACCCGGCCGCCGCTGACTTCTATCAGGAGAAGGGCGTCTGGTCTGACGAGTTCGAAGTCGGCGAAGAGTAGCGCACTCGATGTTCGACTCCCTTCGACTGAGCGACGGCACGACTGTCGCCGAACTGCGCGAATCCTTCGGGAGCCGACCGGTCAGCGAACGCGTTATCATCGCCACCGTGTCCGCGCTCGCCGTTCTGTTGACCGCGTCCACGCTCGCGTTCGCGTGGTTCCGACCCATCGTCCGCGTGCGCTGGACGAACATCTTCCTCGGGCTCGGGCTCGTCATCTACTACCTCAACCTCTCCGTACAGGCCCAAGAGGGTGACTCCCGACTGCTCGGGTTCGTTCCCGACCGCTACCACGACCACGTCGGACGCCTCGACTCACACCTCTGCGTGCTGTCCGCGTTCGCGGCCGCCGCAGTGAGCATCTACGTCGAACTGAACTTCACGCGGCTCTACGAGAGCGCGATTGTCGTCGGATTCCAGCAGATGGACATCGTCGTCGGCCTGGTCGTCGTCGCGCTCGTCATCGACGCGACCCGGCGCGCGTACGGCTGGGCTATCGCGCTCGTCGGCATCGGCTCCGTCGTGTACGCCATCATCGGCCCCGTCCTCCCCGGATTCCTCTCGCACTCCGGGTTCACGTGGGCCGACGTGGCGACGTACGGCGCGGTCCGCATCAACGGCGCGTACGGCTTCATCACCGAAATCGGCGCGACGTGGGTCGCCGTGTTCATCATGTTCGCGGGGCTCGCCCGCGTCTACGGCGCGCTCGACGTCATCCTCGGCCTCGGCGAGCGCCTCGGCCGGAACCTCAAGAGCGGCGTCGTCCACGTCGCCGTTCTCTCCAGCATGGCGATGGGTTCCATCACGGGGAGCGCGGCCGCGAACGCCGCGACGACCGGGAGCTTCACCATCCCGATGATGAAACGCCAGGGCGTCCGCGAGGACTACGCGGGCGCTATCGAGAGCGTCGCGTCCTCCGGCGGACAGATAATGCCGCCCGTGATGGGTGTCGCCGCGTTCCTGATGGCGGACATCCTCGGCGTCTCCTACTTCCGCGTCATTCAGGCGGCGTTCCTCCCGGCGCTCCTCTTCTACTTCAGCGTCGGTATCGCCATCCAGTTCGCCGTCCTCCGACACGGCTGGACGACCGAAAACGAGACCGACAACAGCATTCTCGCGTCGCTGTTCAGCGTCCGCACGCTCACAACCGTGCTCTACACCGCGCTTACCGTGGGCGCGTTCTTCGTCGCCCGCAACACCTTCGGGTACGGTCCGCTCACGGCCGCCGCCGTCGCCGGTGCGGTGCTCCTCGTGGTCCGCCTGCTTCAGGCGGTCGCGCTCTCGGACGCCACGGTCGACGATTTCGTGGGGGCGCTCCGCCGGTTCTTCGCCGGAACGCACTTCCTCGTGCCGATGGCCGTCCTCCTCTACACGCTCGTCGTGATGCGGCTCTCGCCGCTCGCCGCCGGCCTGTACACGACCCTGGCGATGGTCGGGACGATGTACGCCCGGAACGTCCTGCTCGCCCTCATCGGCGACGGAGAAATCGAGTCCGCAGACACGGACGCGGATGTGGACGCGGCCTCACAGGGCGTGCCGTCCGCGCTCGTCGCGACCACCGTGGACACCCTTCGCGGGTTCAAGCGCGGGTCGCTCGACATGGCGCCGCTGGTCGGCGTGCTCGCGTCCATGGGTGTCATCATCGCGATGCTCACCCAGACAGGACTCACGCAGACCATCAGCCTCCGCATGATATCGCTCGGCGGCGGGGTGCTCGTCCTCGTCCTGCTCATCGCGATGGTATGCAGCATCCTCTTCGGCATGGGGATGCCGACGCCCGCGGCCTACATCCTCGTGCAGGCGCTCATCACGCCCGCGCTCGTCGACCTCGGCGTCGGCTCCATCACCGCCCACCTCTACGTGTTCTACTTCGCGATGCTCTCCGCCATCACGCCACCGGTCGCTGTCGGCGTCGCCGTCGGCTCCCGCATCGCGGACAGTAGCTTCATGCAGACAGCGATGCAGTCGCTCCGCATCGGCGCCGCCGGGTTCCTCATCCCGTTCGCGCTCGTCGTGAACCCCGCGCTCATCGACTGGACGCTCACGGGCACCCCGCTCGCCGTGTTCGGGGTGTTCCTCGGCGTCGTCTCGCTCACCGCGGCCACCATCGGCCACGACGGTGCGCGGACGCTCACGACGCCGTGGCGCGCGGTCTTCCTCGCGTTGGCCGCCATCTGCCTGTTCGGTCCGGCGAGCGAGGCGGTGGTCGGTAGCTCCGGCGCGCTCGCAGTGCAGGCCGGCGCGGCCGTCCTCGCGCTCGCCTTCTTCGCCGTCGCGAACCTCCGCGGCGCGGACGCCGCGACGCCCGCGAGCGCGTAGCGACCCGAACCGTTTTCTTCCCTTCTTTCATTCGCTCCGCTATGTCACCGCTCGACACTGAGGTTCGAGTCGGCACCGTCGAATCCGCGCAGCCGTTCCCGGAAACCCGGAAACCCGAGATGGTGAAACTCACCGTTGACCTCGGCGACGACACCGTGCAGTCCGCCGCACAGCTCGGCTACCACCACGACCCCGACGCGCTCCCCGGCACCCAGGTCCTGTGCGCGCTCGGACTGGGGACCGTGAACATCGCGGGCTACGAGTCCGAGGCGCTCACGCTCGGCGTTCCCGGAGACGACGGGAACCCCGTGCTCGTCCGACCCGACGGCGACGTGCCGCCCGGCGGCGAACTCTACTGATTAAGTCGCGCGAGCCCTACGCTCCAGTATGACCCCGGCGGACCGCGAGTGGCGGCTCATCGAGGAAGAAACGTGGCACGGCCCGACGAACATGGCGCTTGACGAGGTCGCCGCGCGCACCGCGGCCGAGGACGGTCTGCGGACGGCGCGCGTCTATCGCTGGGGGCCGAGCACGCTCTCCCTCGGCTACAACCAAGCCCCGGAGAGCGTGGACTGGGACTACTGCGAGGACGCCGGCGTCACGGTCACGCGGCGGCCGACCGGCGGCGGCGGCATCTACCACGACTACACCGGCGACATCTCGTACACGCTCGTCGCGCCCGCCGACGAACTCCCCGGCGACCTCATGGACGCCTACCACGTGCTCTGCCAGCCGATTCTCGACGCGTTCTCCCGCATGGGCATCGACGCCGACTACGTCGACGAGTCGATGCCCGAACTCCACCGGCCCGCGTGCTACCTCCGCGAACTCCATCCCGCCCACGACATTGTCGCTGACGGGAAGAAGATCAGCGGGAACGCCCAGTACCGTCAGCGGGACGCCGTCATCCAGCACGGCTCGCTCTCCTACTCGCTCGCGACCGACCGCCACCTCGGCGTGTTCAGCGACCCGCCCGCGTCCGAGACCTTCGAGGACCGAGTCACGTCAATCCGCGAACTCGCGGGCATCTCGCGCGACGAGGCCGTATCAGCCGTGGAGGACGCGCTCTCGGACTGGGCTGACGCCGACCCCGGCGAGTGGCGGGACGACGAACTCGCGGACGCTCGCGACCTCGCTGGAGAAAAGTACGCGACCGACGCGTGGACGCGCGAAACTAACTGAACCCGAACGACTCCTCCTCCGCCGGCGGCCCGAGCACGTCTTCCACGGCCGCCCGAATCTCCTCCAGCGGCGGCGAGTCCCGCGTCGGGTCGAGCGGATGTTCGCCCACCCAGCGATACCTGATGACGCCGTCCTGGTCGATGAAGAACACGGAGCGCTTCGAGCGCGCCGCGACCCTGAGCGCCCGGTACTTCACGCCATACGACTCCGTGATGCTGAGGTCGCGGTCCGAGTACAGCGGGAACCCGAGATTGAGGTAGTCGATGAACTTCTTATGCGTGTACGTCCGCGACCGACTGACGCCAACGACCTGTACGCGACCCCCGGTCGCGAACCAGTCGTAGTCGCGGAACGAACACCACTCGTTCACGCAGTCCGGACTGAAGTCGTTCGTGTAGAACGCCAACAGCACGGGCTTCTCCGCCAATAGGTCAGAGAGCGGCGTTTCTTCTACGTCGCCGTCTGGTGTGACGAGCGGCGCGCTGAACATGGGTGCGTCCGCCCCCACCTCCAGCGGCGAGTCCGGCATACCTCGACGAAGGAGCGTAATGACCTAAAGCGTCCCGGGTTCCGAAGCGTTTTCGTCCACCGGTCACGCACAGTCCGTATGCTCAGAGTAGGCGCACACGTCTCCATCGCCGGCGGCGTCGACAACGCCGTCGAACGCCAGGTCGATGTCGGTGGGAACTGCGGCCAGATATTCACGCACTCCCCACAGGTCTGGCAGGACCCGAACATCGGCGACGACGAGGCCGCCGCGTTCCGCGACGACACCACCGCGGAACTCGACGGCCCCTGGGTGATTCACTCCTCCTACCTCGTGAACCTCTGCACGCCGAAGGACGACCTCCGCGAGAAGTCCATCGACTCCATGCAGAAGGAAGTCGACGCCGCCGCCGACCTCGGCATCGAGTACGTGAACGTCCACCTCGGCGCGCACACCGGCGCGGGCGTCGAACAGGGCCTCGACAACGCCGCGAGCGCGCTCGACGAACTCGACATCCCCGAGGGTGTCACTGTGCTCGTCGAGTCCGACGCGGGGTCCGGCACGAAACTCGGCGGCGACTTCGCGCACCTCGCGGGCGTCCTCGACCGCTCCAGTCAGGACCTCGACGTGTGCCTCGACACCGCGCACGCGTTCGCCGCCGGCTACGACCTCTCCACGCCCGAGGGCGTCGACGAGACGCTTCAGGCGTTCGACGACGAGATCGGCCTCGGCCACCTCGAGTGCGTCCACCTCAACGACTCGAAGCACGAGTGCGGCACCAACAAGGACGAACACGCCCACATCGGCGAAGGACACATCGGCGAGGACGGCATGACCGCGTTCGTCAACCACGACGCCATCCGCGACGTCCCGCTGGTCCTCGAAACCCCGAACGAGGACGGCCGCGGGTTCGCGTGGAATATCGAGAAAGTGCGGGAACTCCGCGACGCGTAGCGTCGCGACCCCTCGAGCGTTCACGAGAGCGAAGCTCTCGTTAGCCAACCAGAACGCGGAGCGTTCTGGTGACGCCGCAGGCGTGAGACTACGCGAATTGTAGATTCGTGAACGGCGGCCGGGAGGCGGTCCGTTTTTCTCATCCGGGGTCGTACGCGTGGGTGTGCGACGGTTTTCCGCGGAGTACTTGACGGATACGCGGCGGGGGATGTGGGAGGACCGGGAGGCGCTCGCGCCGCTCTCCCTCCACGACCGCGAGCGAATTCTGGACGTGGGTTGTGGGACCGGCGAGCTGACCCGCGTGCTCGGCGAGGAGTCCTCGGCGACGGTCGTGGGGGCGGACGCGGACCGCGAGTTGCTCGCGCACGTTGACGCCGACGGTCGGATTCAGGCGGACGCGACGCGGCTTCCGGTTCGGGACGACGCGTTCGACCTCGTGACGTGCCAGGCACTCCTCATCAATCTCCCAGACCCGGTCGTCGCCGCTCGCGAGTTCTCGCGGGCGTCCAGCGACTTCGTCGCCGCCATCGAACCCGACAACAGCGAGGTGCGCGTCGAATCGACGGTGTCGGACGAAGCGTCGCTCGCTGAGTCCGCTCGCCGGACCTACATCGAGGGCGTCGAGACGGACGTGACGCTCGGGCAGAGCGCCGCTGCCGTGTTCGAGGACGCCGCGCTCACCGATGTGGTGACGCGACGCCACGAACACGTCCGAACCGTCGAACCGCCGTACTCGCGCGCTGAACTCGAAGACGCACAGCGGAAAGCGACGGCGAGCCGGCTCGCCGACCAGCGCCCGACACTCGAAGCCGGCGGAATGACTGGACGCGAGTACGACCGTCTCCGCTCCGCGTGGCGCGAGATGGGGCGTGCGGCAGTCGCGCAGATGCAGGACGAGTCGTATCGCCGTCGTGCGGTAATCCCATTCTACGTCACGGTCGGCCGCGTTCCCGAATCCTCGGAGACGTAACAGAACGCGCGTTCTGGGAGGGCTTTTGTATCCCCGCGGACACGGAATCCGTATGGACTCTCGTATTGAGCGACACGCCGAACTCATCGCCGACCACTGTGTCGACATCCAGGAGAACGACGACGTCTACATTTCGGGCCCCGCGGCCGCGAACGACCTCGTTGTCGCCTTGCACGCCGAAATTGGAAAGCGCGGAGCGAACCCGATGCTCTCGTGGCGGAACAGCGCCGCCTCCCGCGCCTACCACCGCGAGATGGACGCCGACGACTACACACTCAGCGAGCACTCGCTCGCGGCGATGGACGAAGCGGACGCACTCATCGGTATCCGGGGTGACGAGAACACCGCGGAGACGAGCGACGTGCCGCCCGAGAACCTCTCCGCCGCCCAGCGCGCGAACCAGGAAACGCAGGAGGCACGACCCGACCGCTGGGTCGGCACGCAGTACCCGACGGCGGGCAACGCCCAGAAGGCCGAGATGAGTACTGAGGCGTACGCGGAGTTCGTGTGGAACGCCGTCAACAAGGACTGGGACGCCCAGCACGAACACCAGCAGCAGCTCGTGGAGATTCTCGACCCCGCGGAGGAAGTGCACATTCGCTCGGGAGACACCACCGACCTCACGATGAGCGTCACGGGGATGCGGGCGGTAAACGACGACGCCCGGAAGAACCTCCCCGGCGGCGAAGTGTTCACCGCGCCCGTCCCCGACTCCGTCGAGGGGCACGTGACGTTCGACAAGCCCGTGCTGTACATGGGTCGCGAGATACAGAATGCGTACCTCGAATTCGAGGGCGGCGAAGTCGTGGACTATGGCGCCGACCAGAACGCGGACGCGCTCGGCGCCATCCTCGACACGGACGAGGGCGCGCGACGGCTGGGCGAGCTCGGTATCGGGATGAACCGTGATATCGACCGGTTCACGTACAACATGCTGTTCGACGAGAAGATGGGCGACACCGTCCACCTCGCTGTCGGGCGAGCCATCGACGAGTGCGTCCCCGAGGACGCCGAGGTCGACGGAAACCAGTCCGCGACGCACGTGGACATGATTGTGGACATGAGCGAGGACTCCGTCATCGAGGTTGACGGCGAGGTCGTGCAGCGCGACGGCACCTTCCGCTTCGAAGACGGCTTCTAGGGGCTGACAGGCGGCGGACTGGTTCGACCGGGCTGTGCCGCGCTCCCGCCTCGTCCCCCGGCCGACTGTGGTTACGTCACACCGCCCGCTGGCCGCGGCTTCCTATATGAACTATCGGGGCGTCTCGGTTCCCCACTTGTCGAGCGCCGTCCGGAGTTCGGGATGGGTGTCGGCGTACTCCTCGATGTCGATGCCGTCCACGGCGGCGTCGATAGATTGACGGAGGGCTTTCGCGCCGGCGTGCGTGCCGTCGGGGTGTCCGTGGACGCCGCCGCCGGCCTGGATGCCGATGTTGGTGCCGATGCGGTCGACGAGCTCCGGGACGAGCCCGGGATGGAGGCCGCCGGACGCCATCGGGAGCACGTCGTTCATTCCGTGGAGGTCGCTGTACAGCCACTCGTTGATGCCGGCCGTGTCCTCGTTCTCGAGTTTTCCGAGGTCCGCGGTGCCGGTGTGGATGTGATCGACGCCGCAGAGCCGCGCGACCTGCGCGAGCGCGCGCATCGACACGCCGTGGTCGGGGACGCGGTCGAACGCCGCGTGCATCGCGCGGTGCGCGTGAATCGCCAGCCCCTCCTCTTCGGTGACCTCGCGGACTTGTTGGACGGCGGCCCAGCCCGCGGTGACGACGTCAACCATCACGAACTCGCAGCCGGCGTCCGCGGCCATCTGCACACGGTCGAGCATCTGGTCGCCCGTCCCGGTGACGTTCACGAGGTAACTCTTCTTCTCGCCCGTTTCCTCCTCGGCTTGGTCGCGGCGTTCGAGCGACTGGTAGAGCCGGTCCTCGTACCGATTGAACGACTGGTCGGTGAGGTTCTCGTCGTCCTTGAGGAGGTCGATGCCGCCCGTCCACGCCTCGTATCCGATCTGGGCGTGCTGGTCGGTGCTCAATCCGACTTTCGGCTTCGGGACGGTAGCCGTGATTGGTCGGTCGGCGGCGTCCAGCAGTTCCGAACGCACGCTCGTCCCGTACTGTGGCCCCGGGAACGACGTCGCCAGCGGCTCCGGCCAGTCGCAGTCGACCAGGCGGATGCGCTCGACGGCCTTCATGCCGAGGATGTTCCCCGCGATGCAGGAGAGCACCTGCGGCATGTTCCCGTGTTCGAAGAGCGCGTCCGGATACGCGACCCTGATTCTGTCGCCGTCAATGTGGAAGCAGGTCGCGCTCAAGTCGGTGATGTTCCCCTCCACCTGGAGTTCAGCCCACGTGCCGTTCGAACTCTCGGAGGCGACCCTGCTCCCCGCGGACTCCATGTCCATGTCGCTCGCGGGCGTGACGCGGAAGTCACAGACGAGTTCGTCGTCGGCCGGTTCGTAGTCGAGGTCGAGGAAGTCCTCGTACGTGATTCCCGTCATAGACCTGAAATTGCACTCCGCAGCATCAAAACACTGCCGCCGACACGCGATTTGATATCTCCGTATGTGGTTTATTCGGGTGCGAAACGGTGAAACGCGCTCCCCCGCAACCGACTCCATGGACTGCACCAAGTGCGACCGCGAGGCGGTGATGCACGCCGCGTACTCGGGGACGCATCTCTGCGACACCCACCTCTTCGAGTCCGTGGAACGCCGGGTGCGTCGACGTGTCCGCGAGGACGACCTGCTCCCGCGGGACGCGACTCCCGAGAACCCACAGACGTGGGTCGTCGGCCTCTCCGGCGGGAAGGACTCCGTGGTTCTCACGAAGATTCTCCACGACACGTTCGCCGAGGACCCCCGCGTCGAACTCGTCTGCCTCACCATCCACGAGGGAATCGAGGGCTACCGGGATGCCTCTGTGAATGCCTGCGAGGAACTCACTTCGGACCTCGACGTGCGCCACGAACTCGTCACGTACCGCGACGAGTTCGACCTGGAGATGGACGACGTGGTCGCGGACGACCCGGAAGACATGGCGCCCTGCGCGTACTGCGGGGTGTTCCGCCGCGACATTCTCGCGCGGTACGCCGACGAGTACGACGCCGATAAACTCCTCACGGGCCACAACCTCGACGACGAAGCCGAAACGGCGCTGATGAACATCTTCGAGGGCAACGTCGAACAGGTCGCGAAGCACTTCGACGCGTCGCTCGGCGGGTTCGACGAACGCGAGACGCGCCCGGAGATGGTGCCGCGCGCGAAACCGCTGCGGGACGTGCCCGAGAAGGAAGTCGCGCTCTACGCGCAGCTACAGGACCTCCCCGTGCACATGGCGGAGTGCCCGCATTCGAGCGAGGCGTTCCGCGGCGAAATCCAGGACCTCCTCCTATCACTCGAGGAGAACCATCCCGGGACGCGGCACTCGATTATAGCGGGATACGAGGAGCTGGCGGAATTGGCTGCGGAAAAGTATCGTGGCGGTGAGCCGGAGTCCTCGCTGGACTCCTGTACGGAGTGCGGCGCGCCGACGACGCGCGACGTGTGCCGGAAGTGCGCGTTGGTCGACGCCGTTCAGTCGGTCTGACGCACCCCGATGGCTCCCGCAGACTGGGGAACTGTGCGACGGGCGCGTGACCGGCTGTCCGATTATCTGATGACGTCGAGGCCGTTGTTCTGCTCGACTTCGTCCTCGCCGCCGTCCGAGTGCGCGCCCCATTCGGAGCCCGTGCTCCCGGTCTGGGTCTGCGCGTCCACGTCACGCGACGGGTTCGTGTCGACGTCCTGGAGTTCCTGCCGGGACTTGTCCGCCTGTTTCTGGGTGCTCGGACCCAGGACCTGCGCGGACTGGACGCCCGTCATGATTGCCATGACGCGGACCTTGCCCTTGTAGTTCTCCTGGATGCGCGCGCCCCAGATGACGTTCGCGGACGCGTCAAGGCGTTCCGTGATGTGGTCGGCGATGCCCTCGGCCTCTTTGAGCGTGAGGTCGGGGCCGCCCGTGATGTGGACCAGTCCGCCGGACGCGCCGCGGTAGTCCACGTCGAGGAGCGGATGGTTCATCGCGTCCTTCACGACTTCCTCGGTCTTGTTCTTGTCCTGGGTCTCCCCCACCAACATGACGGCGACGCCGCCCTGATTCATGATGGCGGTCATGTCCGCGTAGTCGAGGTTGATGAGGCTCGGCTGGGTGATGGTCTCCGAGATACCCTTCACGGTCTCGGCGATAATCTGGTCCATCACGCTGAACGCCTTGCCGATCGGGAGGTTCGGAACGTAGTCGAGCAGGCGGTTGTTGTCCAGCACGATGATTGAGTCCGCTTCCTCGCGGAGCTTTTCGAGGCCTTCCTCGGCCTTCACCGTGCGTGCGCGCTCGACGTTGAACGGCGTCGACACCATGCCGACGACGATTGCGCCCTGTTCTTTCGCGATGCTGGAGACGACGGGAGCCGCGCCCGTTCCCGTGCCGCCGCCCATGCCGGCGGTGACGAACACGAGGTCCGCGTCGCCGAGCACTTCCTTGATGGTGCCCTGCGCCATTTCGGTGGCGCGTTCGCCCATCGAGGGGTCGCCACCCGCGCCGAGGCCGTTCGTCAGGGACTTCCCGACGAGGATCTTGGTGTCGGCCTCAATCATCTTGAGGTGCTGTTTGTCCGTGTTGATGGCGACGGTGTCAGCGCCCTCGACGCCGATGTTGTAGAGGCGATTGACGGTGTTGTTGCCGGCGCCGCCACAGCCGACGATGACGATTCGGGGGTCGCCGAACTCGTCGCCGTCGCTGCTGGCGTCGCTCATGTCTCGCTGCTCTTTCTCGGCGTTCTCGAGGGCCTCGTTGACTATATCCTGCATTGTTTACACCTTGGCCCAGTTTTTCGGGCTGTTCTCTTGCTGTTCATCAAGCATCTCTCGGACGGCGGATCGGATGGCTTCGCTGCGATTGGGGTACTTACCCCGTTCGACCATCCGCTCGACCTCCTCGATTTGCTGCCGTGGTATTCGGAGAGTCACACGCTCCATTGTTTGTTTCCCCAGTAAGCCGGCGTTTGTCTTACACTGATTCCGGGATGCGGCGTACCGCGCCACAGCCGACGGGTTCCGTGTAAGACGACCGTCTTACGTGTCCCAACAATCTATGTAATCACGTAAATAGTTAATGGGGCCTGAGAACGAGTACCTCACCGCTCCACGATGCCCGTTGACGCGGCCCGACGGCCGCACTCGGGACAGAACGCCCACTCGGCCCGCAGCTCACCGCCGCACTCGCAGAACGCGCGTTTACTCGCGTTCTCCCCGCAGTTCGGACAGTACACGTGCTCCGCCGCCACGTCCTCGCCACACTGCGTGCACGTTCGCGACGACGCCGGCGTCTCCCGTTCCTGTTCCGCACCCGCGTCAACACGCTCGGAACGTTCGGTCGAACGCCCCGAATCCGTCGTCTGGCCGTCAACGGTGACGTTTACGTTGATATCCTGCGCGCCACCCAGGCGTTCCGCGACGAGTTCGTCCACACGCTCCGCGACCAGCGCGTCCAACGACCCGCGGTCGCCGTCCGACGACCGACGCTCCGCGCGCGACGCCCCTCGCTCCGCCCCCTCGGTACGCTCGTCGAGGTACTGGCGGAGCGCGTCCCGCATCACCTCGCTCTTCGAGGCGTCCAGGGACTCAACCGCCCGAACGAGGTCGTCGTCCGCACGGAACGTTATCTTACTCATCGACTCACCTCGAACTATCCACGTATCCCACATCAACCTACCGCCGCTGTCGGACACTGTCACACGCCGACCGAATGATAACCCTTTTATCCGAATCAGCAGCTATGAACGAGTGCGACCGCCCTTAGCTCAGACTGGTAGAGCAGCCGACTGTAGATCGGCTTGCCCCCCGTTCAAATCGGGGAGGGCGGACTTTCTCACCAAGCGGACTACATTCGCACCACAGCGCGGCGTTCACGCCGCGCACAGCCGAAATCCGCTCGTGAGTCGACCACGTACCCCGGTGAACTCTCCTAGTCAGGTCTCAGTTAGAGTAACGCAGGCCAACCTGTTATAGATTGGTCTCCCCCCGAGTGTAGAGTGTCGCACAGGTACTGTGGCTCAGGCCAACTGACTCTATGCGCGGTTTCTTCTCGGTGGAAGGGGTTGAGGACCTATCTGCGGAAAAATCCGTTGTAGGGTACAGAACCGTGGCGTGAGAGTACTTGTGGAACTCGGTCTATCTTAGCTACTCAATCGGTCTATCGAAATGTCCGTGTCGAGGGTCCGAATCAACTCGCAGAGGTCTCCCCCATTAACCAGCTTGACGTTCGAGTCGGATGCAACGTCCCGAGCGTCCGAAGTGAACCGACTGGTGGTTACGACGACAACGGCATCTACGTTGTCTTCCTGTAGGTGAAGTCCAGCGTACTGCTGAACCTCGCTACTGCTGACTGTATTCCCGGAACTGTAGCACTTTGCCTGAATTACTTGCTTTTGGTAATAGGGAGACTCGCGCTCAGCGACAACGTCTACCCCTCGGTCCTTCGAGGCGGTTGTCACCGAGGTCCGCCACCCTATTTCCTCCCAGAGGTCACCAACGAGGTGTTCAAACTCATACTCATCCATCGACTGAATCCGGCTGAGGAGTTCCCTATCGGTGAGGGATTCAGCCGACTCATCGGCATCGGTAGTGGTGAAAGTATCTGATCGCGTGGTCGTCGAAGGAGAATCCACGCTATCAGTCACTACCTCCGACTCTAGTCGTTCAATCCGAGAGATTCGCTTATCCAGCGGGGGATGTGTCCTGAATAGCCAGAGGTCCGCTATCCCGCCCGAAAAATCCACGAAATTGATGGCACTCCGGGTAGCGCTCGTGTCAGACACATCAACACGCTGCTTCTCGGACTGCAGTTTCGATAGGGCTCTTCGCATCCCGTCGTACTTTCCTGTCGCTCGGACGGCGTCTTCGTCAGCAACGTATTCGCGGTACCGAGACATCATTCCCACAAAAATTTGCAGGAAGAAGTGAACGAAGGCGCTCACGGCCCCACCAATGATGCGAACGAGCCACGGACGGTCGGAGTCTAATGAGGCGATGACGAAGAGGAGGAAAAGGCCTGCAGAAACAATACTCACAATAGAGGTTCCAAGCGCCATCAAAATCGAGTCTCTGTTCTTAAGGTGTGCGAATTCGTGCGCAAGAATGGGCTCAACCTCATCAGGCGACATCCGTTGGAGCAAACCCCGGTGGATAACAACCTTCCCACTGCCCTGTCGTCCGAGCGCAAAGGCGTTCATGTCACTTCTATCAGCCACATACAACGACGGTTTGCTAATATCGAACTCCTCAGCAAGATGCTCGGCCTGCCTATGTAGCTCCGGTGCGTCCTCCTTGGTTAGTTCGCCGGTGCTATCGCTCCACAGTGGCAACTGAACTTTGAGTAGATATTGTAGTAGGATAAGGACGGGGAGACCTGTCGCTGCTAACCATATGCCCCCGATTCCGGCTAGAATGATGCCTACGATTAAATAGACTACTAGTAAAACAGTGCTGGCAACAGCCATCCGAATAGTTAGTCCAAGCTCTCTCATGTGGCTATACCTGCGCATACACAATTGGATTATTTACTTGTTTGGCATGTCTGACCCCTCAGAGATTCCTGTTCTACCACTTTCGGAGCTACCGGTCAGCAGTTTCAAACAGATGGGTCTAGTGCCGGAGACGAAGGTACGTATTTTGGAGGCGTTGGAGGAGGAGCCAGCGCACGGGTATCTGCTCGCGGAAAAACTGGGTCTCTCCCACGGGTATATCTACACCCACCTGAAGGAACTCCGTGAAGAGGGAATGATTGAGGTCGTCGAGGAGTCCGAAGGGAAGAAAGTGTACGGATTAACTCAGAACGGTGAGTATCTCCTTTTGGCGCTCACTGATCTCGAATAACTGTGTCTGAACCCTCAGACCGACTGAGGGCCCCCCGTAGCCTGAATGGATTGCGCTCGCTCCCTACAAAGATGCCCTATACCGTCTCTGGGATAGCTGGCTGAACCTTCAGGCAACAGGATGTGCCTATATTGAAGTCGCTCTCTGCATTTGGGATGGGTTCGTCTGGACTCTCAGCCAGTACCAGTTTAAGTCCGAAACTCCGACGCCGGTAAGGTGGAGTCGTGCTGATAGTCGCTGGCATTCCAGTACTTCAGGCATCCCGTTACAGAATAGTTCACCTGGCGAACTCTGACGGCTGTTTCTTCCCGCTTATTAACTGGTCCTCCAGTTAATCAGCGCCGCTGTTGATTCCAGCTATCGGGCGGTGTGACTATGAGGGCCTATCCAGACCCCATGGTCTCTCAAATGTGGGTTCGGTTGTTCACCATCGTACTGGGATTTCATTCAGGACCAGTACCACCTCTCCATCTCGTTTTGTCTACTCCATCGACGCATTCGCTTCTGAGCCTCTCCCATCTTTTTCTGCTCTCTTTTCTTTCTCAAGGAACCAAGAGAAGGAGGAGGGCTATTCCCAACTCTCTCCTTTGTATTACTATAAGGGCGAAGTTTGGAATACCTGGTTGCTTTCCTGTGGTCCGGTAGAACAACTTCCCCGTATGGATTGATGGCGTCACTGCTTTGGTCGACCCAGATTATTGCACCTCCGGGTTCGTGTGGCCTCTCTCGCTTTTCAACAATCCCTTTCTTTGCGTATCCGTTCAACACATCGCGGACATACTGCGATGAGCACCCAACCTTTTTGGAGATTTTTCCTGTCGATGCCTGGCTTTGTTTCTGAAGGTGTGTGAGGATGTCAAACCTCGTTTCCGCGGATTTCCAGGGTGTGATATTTGTGTCTCGGGGGTTAGCTTCGACAGGTATCCAGTTAGGCATCGCGGCAGTATCGACATAAACAGTTGTTGGAGTACCCATACGGCCGAATCGGAAAAGGGCTTGAAGAACTCTATGTTCACGCATATGACGGAGAATCTCATCCCCAAACTCACCGTAGGACTTTTTGAGCCCTTGTTTCCCGTTAGATTTGATAGACTCGCCTGCGAGCGCTCCCCACCTCTTAACAAACTCATCACCATAGTGCGTAGAGCCCAAGATAACTCCAGTTTCTACGTTACCGAGGTTGTTTGACCCAATCAGATTCCCGAAATGGGTTGACTTCCAGTTCCCGAAGCTATCCAGCTCCGACTTCACGTCGTCAATTCCTTGTCTGGAGGATATCACTCCCACGTCTCCGTCAGTCGACATTTCCACCTCATGTAGTAATGCGGCGTCACGCTTCGGATTTGTATTCACACCAGAATACGGTCTGACATGGGTGGTGGTGGGGATGATTCGAATATTCTGTATTTCCGTGATGTACTCCCGGCGTTCTCTCTTATTGAGGACTGTACGAGGGTTTAGTCGCCGCTGCCGTCGATCGTAGAGCCCCAGTGCTATATTCCACATTGATTCGGTCGGTGTACCATCGAGACCGAGAATGGTTTCGGGCAAATCCGGCGGATTGAGAATATATATGTCGGCATTTCCTTGGTCGTACACCCCTACCTTCCACTTCCCGAGGATGGCTTGTTCCCATCCGTTTCCGAGGTCCTCTCCCTCTAATAGTGTCAAAACGCATAGGCCAGCCAGCTTGTGAACCGCCGGACTTTGCTCCTGGAACAACCCTTTTTCATCCATCAATTGGGTGGATGATAGCTTCCGGAGCGCCTTCCTTCGGCGTGCTGGATCTGTTCTGCCGTTAAGGAGGTCGTGGAAGTCCTGATAAGGGAGGTTGTGTGAGCCGAGGAAATCGGTTATGGCACTCGGGGTGTCTGGGATTTTTTCAAGATATGCTCCTGCCGGGAATTCGTCGTAGACAGGAATCCGGTTTTCGAGATACCGCTTGACGTATGCGTGGGTTGGATGTCCGACGAGGACATCATAGTCAGCCGGCGTGAAGTCGAGCGCATTTTCATACGGACAGTCTCCCTCGGTTTTGCAGGGAGGGTCTACGTGGCGGTGAATTCGGCGGGGAGTACCTCCGGCGTTTCGGAGCTTTTGGACTCTTCGTTGTTGGTCTTCTCCATAATCTCCCTGGAACGTAGGACACGTTTCATCTGCAGACGGAATCACTTTACAGCTTAACCCGGCCGCATCACACCATTGTTTATACTGAGCGTATTGCTCTTTGCGTCCTCGTTGAGTAAAGACCGTGACTGCTTCTCCGGTTTGCTCGATGGCCTTCACGAGTCCTCGGCTTTTTCCGGTAGCAGGGAGTGCTTCGAGGAGTACTGCGTCATTCCCGGTCAGAGCATCGGAAATGTGGGATACGACTCTTTTCCGAACCTGTTTGAGGCCATTGATCGAACTATTCGTCGGAACTTTGTGGTTGGACTTCTTATTGGACATTGTGGTATTCCTGTCTGAGGGTTCAGGCGACCACGCCTATTCGGGGACTGGTTCTCCCCGGTTTTCGGTGGCGTCTTAGTTAGTTCTCTAAGGGTCGAGCTGTCTGGCTGCTTCTTCAAGAAATTCAGACCAGGTGAGGTCGAGTTTGGCCTTTGTGACTCGGGCTTTGTCTCGAACTGAGGTCTGAACCTTCAAAGTTGCTCGCTGAGATTTTACCATGTACTACAATTAGTCCACAATATCTTATTACTTCGGGATAAATTGGTGGAATTTACACCCAATCCGTATTATTCAGCAAATTTCGTCTGAACCTTCAGACGGCGGACGTTGGAAAATCCCTGCGTCTGAACCCCCAGTCGCGCCCAGTGCGGTTGGAAACTTCCGAACCTCTGCTGGACTCTTCAGTCAAACTGTGAGGGTGTTCCCGTTCAATCGCAGCCACCTTCGGCGGTCCTCATAGTCGGGAACGACTGACCCGACGGTATTCCAGAAGCCCGGTGAGTGTTCGTCGTGTTTCTCGTGGGCGAGTTCGTGAACAACAACGTAGTCCTGAATCCGAACGGGTGCGAGGATCAACCGCCAGTGGAGCCGTACCGTCCCCTCGTGATACTCCCCCCAGCGGTCACCGAGATCAAGGACATCTACTGTGGCGTCTGTTGCACCGAGCTTCGAGGCGTGCGTCTCCACACGTTCCTCCAGTTCTCTCCTCGCACGTTCAAGATACCAGTCGACGACGGCCTGGCGCTTCCGTCGCACGCTCACATCGTCCCCCGGCTTGTCGAAGCGGTGCACTCGCAGCGTGAACGTGTTCCCGTCAAACGACAACGTCGGTTCGGGAACATCCCCTTCTTGAACCTTTAGACGGTACTGGCGGCCGCGATAGAGGAGTTTCTCCCCGCTCAAGAATTCCTTATCCAGCGGCGGGTCCTTCTGCTCACCGAGTCCGTAGAGGGTTTCGAGAATCCACGGCTGTTTCTCGTCGAGCGCGGCTTCGACGTCATCGTGGGTTGCGCTCATCGGCGCGGTCACGGTCAACTCCATCGAGGTATCGACCGACAGGCCGATTGTTTCGCGGTCCGCCGACCAGTTGACTTCGTAAGGGACGACGGTCTGACCGATGTGGTACTGACGCTTCATTCGTAGTGAGTACGCGCGAGCTCGATGATCTTGTTCGTGAGCGCGTCCCGCTCCTCCTCCGTGAGTTCCAAGTCCGATTTGTAGAGCTGTATTTTCACCCGCTTACGGAGTTTGTTCTGAACGTTCACCTTCCGCTTCCACTCCACCACGGACACGACCTCTTCGACTTCCGAGACGATTTCACCTGTTAGCGCCAGCAGGTCCTCCTCCTCGACATCCCGTTCTTCGGTCTGTAGGATGTCTTCGAGCGCGTGGTAGAACGACAACTCCGTCGAATCACTAAGCCCCTTCTCGCGGGCCTGCTGGTCGCGTGACCGCATCTCGTCCAAGACGTTACGCAGTTCCTCGATGACCTCTTGATCCGTTCGGCGCCCCTCCTTGTACTTCTCGATGAGCTCCTCCACGCGCTCTTGGAGCGATTGGTAGTGAACGGGGTCTTCGTCGTACCGGACGTTGATCTCGTGCTTGATCGCATGCTGCATCTCACTCGCCCGTGCTTCGTCATCCTGTAAGGACTCTATGTGCCTCTCGAACTCACCACTCTCCATCACGGACACCGGTTCGTCGTTGAGAACCTCGATACCGGACGACCGAATGTGGTCGTGGATGAGCTCCCGAACCTTGGCTCCACATCCTTCGAGGTTCATGGACTGGTCGCGGTAGCGCTCCTTCGCTCGACCGTAGACGTCACTGAGTCGTTCGAGGTCCTGCTTGTAGGGATTCGCTGCAGGGTCGGGGAGGACGATGTCCATGAGTTTCGAGAAGCGTTTGAACGCGTTCATGAACTCGATGCGGACGTCTTCGGGTTCGAGGGTCTGGACGCATGCCTCAGTGTCGTCGAGATCGTCGAAGAACGAGACTGCCTTGTTGTGCGCGGCTTCGAGTTCGGGTTCCTTGTTCTCGAAGGGAATCATCGCGCGGTCGACGTCGTCCGCGCTGAACATCGCGAGCGCCTCCTTCAGGTCGTCGGAGACGCCGTAGTAGTCGACGATGAGGCCGTGGTTCTTGTCCTCGAACGGTCTGTTTACGCGAGCGATGGCCTGGAGGAGGTTGTGTTCGCGGAGTGGTTTGTCGAGGTACATCACCTGCGCGACCGGTGCGTCGAACCCAGTCAGGAGCATGTCACAGACGATGAGGAGTTCGACCTCGCCGTCGGGGTCAACGAACTGCTCTTTGTACGTGCTGAGTTCGCTGTCGGACGGCGCCCACTGCTTCACGGTCTCGGGGTCGTTGTGGTCGTGGGAGATGACGACGCGGGACTCCGGGCCGTTGAGTTCGTCGAGCGTCTCCTTGTACTGGATGGCGGCGCGCTTGCTCGGGGTGACGACCATTCCCTTGAACGGGGGCGCGATCTGTTCCTCGAAGTGCTCGACGATGTCGAGGGCGACCCGCTTGATGCGGGATTCGGCCTCGGCGAGGTCTTTCTCGCGAGCGTAGCGTTTCTTGATCTCCGCTTTCTCGTCCTCGTCGTAGTCTCGGAAGACACGGTCGAACACGCGGTCGAGGTCTGCGCCTTCGAGGTGGATGTCGGCGAGGCGTCCCTGGTAGAGGATTTCGACGGTGGTGTCGTCTTCGAGCGATTGGTCGATGGTGTACGTGTCGACGTAGTTCCCGAACGTCCGACGGGTGTCGCGTTCGTCCTTCTCGATGGGGGTTCCGGTGAACCCGACGTAGAACGCGTTCGGGAGGGCGGTCCGCATGTTGTTCGCGAGCTGGCTGTACTGGGTTCGGTGCGCCTCGTCCACCATCACGTAGATGTCGTCGTCCCCTGAGAGCACGGGGAAGTCATCTTCCTCGTCCTCGGTCGTCTGGAACTTCTGAATCAGGGTCGTGATGGTTTCGCCGGCGTTGTGACTGAGTTTCTCACGTAGGTCCTCGATGTCCTCGGCCTTTCGCGGGTTCGGGAATCCGCAGCGTTCGAAGGTTGCATGTATCTGATTGTCGAGGGCGGACCGGTCCGTTACTAACAACAGTGTGGGGTCGGGCTTCTGTCGGCGGAGTTTAAGTCCCAAGAAGAGCATCGTGAGCGACTTCCCGGAGCCCTGGGTGTGCCAGATGACGCCGCCCTGGGCTTCGTGCTGGCTGCGCTTGTTGATGCGTTCGAGGGCTTTGTGGACGGCGCGGTACTGCTGGTAGCGCGCGACCATCTTCACCGGCCCCGATTGCTTCGTCTCGAACACCGTGAAGTGCCGGAGTTGGTCCAGCAGGCGCTCGTGGTCGAAGAGCGCGTACAGCATTCGGTGCTGGGGTGTGACGTAGTCGACGTCGAACAGTCCTGCGAGGTCGTCGTCTTCGAGCGGGTAGGGGTCACGCCACGGCTTGTACTGGTTCTTCGGCGTTCCGTACGTGCCCATCACCGCGCCCTCGTACCACGTCGCAACCGAGAACTGATTGTATCGGAAGAGCTCCTCTGCGCCCTCCCGTCCGGTCTTGGTGCGTTCGTTCTGGTAGCGATGGAGTTGTTCGAGCGCGTCGCTCCGCGGTTCGGCGACGGTCGGTGACTTGCATTCGATGACGCCGAGCGGAAGGCCGTTGACGAACAGGGTGATGTCGGGGCGAATGGTCTCGATGTCGCCCTCGACGCTGAACTGATTCAGCGCGAAGAAGTCGTTGTTCTCGGGGTGTTCGTAGTCGATGAACTGGATTGTTTGATGTTTCAGGCCGTGTCCGCGGTCCTGTTTGACGGACGTGTGCCGAACGAGCAGTTCGTGGATTTGTTCGTTTTCGGCCATCGTACTCGTCCCCGCGACCTGCTGAATCTCGCGAACCACCTGATTCAGATTATTCTCTGAGAGCCAGGGATTCAGATTCTCGACGGCGTCGCGGAGACGCGGTTCGAGTACAACCGACGAACGGGTTTCGCGTGGATCCTCCCAGTTCTCGACCTGCTGGTCGCAGACCTCCCAGCCGAGCGTGGCGAGGGTTTCGAGCGCGGGCCGTTCCGTGTCGACGTACTCGTTAGACATCGTTATTCGGTGTTCACGCGAACCTTGCCAGTGAGGAGGTCCTGCATTAGGCCGCGCTTGAGTTCTTGATAGGCCTGTTTGGTCTGACGCTCTTTCTCTCTTTTCTCGTTAGTAGTTGAAATAATGGATATGATGCGTTCTTGTTCTTCCTTCGGAGGGATCGGTATCTGTAGCTGTTTTATAATCCGGTTGTTGAGGTTTCTAACGACGCCGCTCTGAGTCATCGCCTCAATCTGGTCCTTGACTACTCTGGATTCGTCGATTAACAATGCGATAAAACGAGGGTCGCAGATACTTTTATCGAGCCGGAGCCGCATTAGTGCAGAGTCAATGATCCCTCGGGCTGCACCTTCTGGGAAAACAATCGCCTCTCCGACCGTCCCTGCACGAGTTATCAGTATATCTCCACTCTTTGGCTCGGCAGACTTCAACTCTTCAAATAGATCCTCTGTTATGTACTCACCGCCAAAGTCTATATCTCTCTTTGTTACTACTTCCTGAGTATAGAGTTTGTATCCTCCCTCCGACCTGTCCTCTTTATGGATTTTTCCACCCGGTGGCCCTCCTCGCAATGGCTTTCCCTCAGTTTCGTCTGATAGTAGGTCGGCGACTTGTTCAATCCTCCAATTCTTTGGGAAAGTAAACTCCTTAGGACCAATACGGCGCTCCTCTATACTGGATTTACCCATTCCATGCCGCAATAGGTTCTGAAGTAGCCCCTGCTTCAACTCTTCCGTCTCTTCGATAATCTCCTCCGTCCGCTGAATCTGCTCGTCGACCGTCGAGAGGATGTCGGCGATGCGGCGCTGTTCGGGGAGCGGAGGAAGCGGAACCTCTAAACCGCCGCTGAATACGTCACTCGGAACACGCTGCCGTCCTGTCGAACCTTCCATCAGCGAAATCGTCACCGAGCGGAACTCCGGGAGGTTTGCGAGGTAGTAGACGAACCGCTCGTTGGTCACGCCCTCCCGCGGGTGGAATACGAGGAATTCCGTGGATCCTGACCCGACTTCGGTATCGAGACCGTCGATGAACGCGATTTTTCCGTTCTCTGTGCAGGGCGTGATTTTCGCGTACACGGTATCCCCGTTCTTGAACCACGTCGTGGTGCAGTCGTCTTTCTCCCGTTGCGTCCAGTACTCGATGGTCTGCATCTCCTCGTCCACCGCGTCCATCGGGAGGTAGTCAAACGTGCCCTCGTCGGGCTTGTCGTAGCTGGGGTTCAGATCGATGGCTTCCTCGAACGGAACAGCCTCCCAGTCGTCCGGAATAGAGACTTGCCGGGGACCGAGTCGGGCTACTGTCCCCGATTCACGCTCCGTCTCGACAACGTCACTCATCGGTACTCCAGCTCCTCCATGTACTCCTCCAGTTCCGCGTCCGTCTCCTCACGTTCGCGCTTCAGCCGGTCCAACTCTTCCAGTTTCGCCGAGACGTCTATCGGTTCTTCGGGCTCTGTCGTGTCGACGTACCGAGGAACGTTGAGGTTCCAGTCGTTCTCCTCGATTTCTTCGATGTCGACGAGTCGGCTGTGGTGGTCCTCCTCGCGGCCACGCAGGTACGTCTCCGCGAGGTACTCGACGCCCTCGTCGGTGAGTTGGTTTTGGTTCGAGAGTTCCTCGAAAATCTGTGTGCCGGACTCCCGGAGTTCCTCGTCCTCCGCGTAGATGAAGAGGACTTTGTCCTCGCGCTCTTCGGGCTTGTCCTTGTTGAAGATGAGAAGACAACCGGGTGAGGAGGTGTTGTAGAAGAGGTTCTCTGGGAGGGCGATGACCGCCTCGATGAGGTCGTCTTCCAAGACCGGTTTTCGGATTTTCTTCTCCGAGCGCGACCGGAAGAGGACGCCGTTGTCCATCACGATACCAGCCTTCCCGGTCTCGTTGAGCGAGGCAATCATCAACTGAATCCACGTCCAGTCGCCACGGTTCGACGGCGGGAGGCCGTACGGGAAGCGGTTGTATGGTTCGTTGTCCTGCACCCAGTCCTTCGACCACTTCTTCTGGTTCCACGGCGGGTTGGCGACGACGCGGTCGAATTGTTCCAGTTCGTCGTGCTCGGTGACGAACTTCGGTTCGGTGATGGTGTCGCCCTTGGCGAGCTGGGCGTCCGGGAGCTCGTGGAGGAGCATGTTCATCTCGCCGATGGCCCACGTGTTCAGGTTCTTCTCCTGGCCGTACAGGGAGATGTCTTCGCGGTCGCCCCCCTCCTGTTCGACGTGCTGCGCGGAGTAGATGAGCATCCCGCCGGACCCACAGGCGGGGTCGTAGACGCGGTCGCCGGGTTCGGGGTCGACGCAATCGACGAGCAGCTGGACGACTTCGCGGGGCGTGTAGAACTCGCCGCCCTTCTTGCCAGCGTCGTCGGCGAACTGCCGGATGAGGTACTCGTAGGCCCGCCCGAAGATGTCGGGGTCGTCGAGGTCCGCGTTCCGGTATCGGTGTTTGTCGAAGTGTGTGACGAGTTCGTCGAGCGTCGCGTCACTGAGGCGTTCCTTGTCGTTGAAGTCGACAGTGGTGAGGACGCGGTCGGCGATCTCGTCGTTCTCGTCTTCGACGGCTTCGAGGGCTTTGTTCAGGGCCGCGCCGATGTCCGTGTCTTGGGCGGTGATGTGGTCCCAACGGGCGCGTTCAGGAACCCAGAACTCCTCGTGAAGGCCGCGGTCGTTCCGCACAATCTCTTCGTCGATACCTTCCTCTTCGACGACTTCCTCGGTTTCTTCGTCGAACCGGTCGTTGATGCGCTTCAGGAAGAGAATACCGAAGATGTAGTTCTTGTAGTCTGCGGCGTCAATACTACCGCGTAGAATATCAGCAGCCTCCCAAAGATGGGCTTCTAGGGTATCGAGTTCGAGTGTCCCATCTTCCTCGGTCCCTGGGAGGACGTCCTGCTCAGAATCCATGTACGCCGTCAATTACACTGGCCGTAGTTATCCTTTGCCTGTCGTCCTCCCGCTGGACCATGTGAACACAATTCGACCACGAGAGTTGTCGTCTGTTGATCGAAAGCAGTCTACTGTCTCCGACCAAGTTTCACGTCTGCGCTGGCCGCTTCACTTCCTGAACTGGTTTCGTGGAACCCCGGCGGAACGGTAACTGAAGGTTCAGACTTCCGGGACCCCCTCAAGTCACAGGAAAATCTGGTCGCACTCTCTCGGGGAAGTATTCTGCTTCACCTTTCGCGATATTGTGGGTTTCGGTTGTCAGCATACCCTGGGTCGCCGATGTTGATTAGAGGGTTGCCAGGGACGGTGCAGCGCACCATACACACACTCAGAAGAGCCTCGAACACCTTCCGAGGGGTATGGGGAATACAACTCCTCACTAGGCTCTACGGGTTCTGTGACGTCCTTGAGCGGTAGTGGTATATCAGAATATCAGGCGTATAGGGTCTGAAGAACGAGCAAGTGGGGTTCTCGGATGGTCGGGCAACCGTAGATGGTCGAACTGTTGGATGGAGAGACACCGAACTCGTGAACAGCGTAGAAAGAACACTACCCGGAATTATTTATCCCGGAGTTTTCTATTAGCTATGACTCGAATTGAGGTAGAAGCGAATACGAAAGGCGCAATCGGAGAGGCGCTAATTCTGGGGAACCGAGCACCCCCAGAACCGATAGTCGACGAACTTTTTGGATTTCTATCTTCGTTAAATGATGTCGGGGAGAACCCGAGACCGACTGCACGGGTTCGTAGGAATGTCTACTTCAATGCCACTGACGAAGACGGGGAAAAGCTGGTCTGGCATGCTGACGGGCGGATCACTATTAGCTGGAGTTCACAAGAAGCACAACAAGAAGTCGATCACGAGTTCGCACACAGCGACGTAGAAGCAGTGTTCCCAGTAGATGTAAAGACTGGGCCACATGCGACACTAGAGCGAAATCAGCGGAAAGTCGCACGTGCCATCGCGAAAACGCCGAATAATGTGTTTCCCACCGTGATCGGAGTCACCATCAACGAACTTCCGGAAGCATTCGATGCCAAGACGAAAATCTTCGGCAGGGATTTTGAATAGAACTGAGCGAGTACCGCGACGGACGCCAGTAGTTGGTAATACAGATCCCCAATTCGTTTCGAAAACGGGATTGAGAATTTGCTGAATAAGCACGCATACCTAGCGAGCGTTGTCCAAGTACAATCATCGAAAAATGCCCTATGGAGACTTCTATGGCCTCCTCCGTCTAATACGGCTCTGGCAGAAGCCTGAGTCGACGTCAACAATCGCCGAACAGAAATATAGGATGTTGGGGACTCGGGTGTGGTGGTAATCGGCGTTACAATTGGAGCTGGCCCTGTGTTTGGTCGGACGTATCTTGCTCTCGGTACACTGGTTCTTTTCTCACTACTGCGGTCATCCTTGCGTAGCCCTCTTTTCCCTTCGTTGATGCTCGCCAGACGCCATCCAGATATGGCACAGCCTCGAAATCATCTGGCTTGACAACTGCTGACTTCTCCAGATGTTGTAGCGCGTCACTGCGCCGCTGGAAGCATCGGTCAGCTATCCGCCTACTTCGGTCTTCGCTCACGTAGCACCGCCAAATGTAGTCCGCTACCTCTCTCGGAGAGTCCTCAGACAGCGTCTCACGATGCTTGTACCACACTCTCGGTCCCGTCCCTCGTCGTTGACAGAGCTCGACTTCACCGAGTACAACGAGTTCATCCAGGGCCTCTCTGATTTGGCTGTCGGAGTCCCGTAGTTCGCTCATTATTCGTGCTGCCGAGACCTTCTCGTCGGGAAGCGATTTGAGGCAGTCAATCAATTCTTCTGCACTCGCTTTCCGCGGCGTTTCGTCGTCGTTCATGCTATTCCTCCTCTGACGGTGGGATATGTTTCTTTGGTCGACACTACACGCGAAGCTTGCTTGCCCGTCTTCAATGGATTGACCGTCAATCTCTGTCCTGTGTTCGAACTCATATCTGGTCTACATACCCTCGCCGTTGTTCGACTTTCACTTCCTCACTCCGTTTGTCGTAGTGTTTGTCGAGCACGTCTTGGCCTACGTTCATTCGGTCGCTCACTACCTGTTCCGGGACATCCTCGGTCAGATGATGGGTGATGCTTCCCCGGCGTACTGAGTGGGGACTGACGCTTGATGGACATCGACTGTGATACCCGTACGTCGTTCCCTCGCAGTCGTCGGGGTCTCTGTCGTGTGGACACTCGTCGCCGTAGTAACAGGGGCGGGTAGCCTTGTAGACGGTCTCCCGGATGGTCGTCCCCGCGATGCGTCCCTGAGTGGTCGTTAGCAGTGGCTCACGGCCTTGCTCATCATTCTCTGGAGGCCGCTGGTGGTCTATCCAATCCTCCAGCATCTCGCACACGTCTCTCCGGAGCGCAATCAGCCGTTCTCCCTCTGACCCGTTCTTCAGGCTGGTCTCGGTGTCGGGCCGATGTCGAACTCGGAGGCGCTCTTTCTCCTGGTCTATATCATCGAGGTCAATCCCTCGGAGTGAACCGAGTCGTATCCCGGTATGCCAGAGTAGTTCGAGGATGACGTGGGTTCGAGATGCGTACTCGAAGCGGCGAAGGTATTCGAGAACAGCTTCCGCTTGCTCGGTGCGTAGTATCTCTTCGCGTTGTTCGTCGTCGTTCGAGAGAGTTGGGAGCAGGATTTTCTCGTGAAGGTCCTGAGGGACGGCGTCGATGGTCTCACAGAACTTGATGAATACCCGCAGGGTCTCAAGTTGGGTGCGTAGAGACACAGCGTTGAGGTCGCCGTCTTCCTTCCGCCACAGCCGGAACTCGTGAAGCTTGCGCCCTGTCAGGTCGTTCATGTTGTCGATTCCTTCCGTTTCGCACCACCGGATGAAGTGAACGAGTCGATAGTGGTGTGCTTGGAGCGTTCGTTCCGAGACCTCTCCCTCCCGTTCGTGTTTATACATCGTCTTCGCCCGTTCAGGAGCGAGGGGTTCGAGAGTGTGTTGTGCGGTCATAGTCTTGTTTTGAGACCTGACCGCGGAGAGTACGCGTGTACTCCGTAGCCCGGCTTGCCCCCGTCCCCGTGAGCGGAGCGAACGGGGAACAGCGAGACGACCAACGGGAGTCTCGCGCGTTTCAAATCGGGGAGGGCGGACTTCTCCTCCCGTCGATTCCACGCAGAAGCCGAAACTCCGTAAACGACGGGTATGGACACTTCTCGCTGCTGATTCCTATTTTGGAAGCGCCGCGTGCGAACGCGGGTTGAACAGGGGTCTTGGCGCGGTTATTCGTGGAGTGCGTAGAGTGCGGTGCCGGTGAGGAGGATGAGTGCGCCGAGGACGAACGTGCCGGGAATCGGGAGTGCGAAGACGGCGGCGCCGACGAGGAGGACTTTGGTGTGGGTGTTCACGTCTGGAGTATCGTCGTGTGGTCGGAAGGGCGTGGTGGCGGTTTTCCGGGAAGCGGGGTTTTTTCGGGGTGGTTGCGGTCGCTCCGCGTATGCATACGGAGGTTCCCGGGAGCGAGTTCGACCGGCGGTTGGACGCGGTTCGCGACCGTATCGCGGACGCTGGCGTGGACGCCGGCGTGTGGTTCGGTGCGACGAGCATCGAGTACGTGTCGGGGTTCGCGCACATCCAGACGGAGCGTCCGGTCGTGCTCGCGGTGACGCTGGACGAGGTGGCGATTACGGTGCCGCGGTTGGAGGTCGAGCGCGTCTCCGAGAACCCGCGCATCGACGCGGTCCACTCGTATTTCGACTACCCGCAGGGCGCGCCGGTGGAGACGGCGGCGGGGATGCTGGACGCCCTCGACGCGTCGTCGGTGGCGGCGGACATGGACGGCGCGCCGGGCGTGATGGGCTACGAGGGGCCGGCGCTCTCCGAGTTCGTGGACGTGGAGTCCCAGAACTGGGTGTCGCGGATGCGGTACGCGAAATCCAACGTCGAGGTCGAGCTGATTCGGGAGTCGGCGCGCTGGGCGAACCTCGCGCACCGCTACCTCGCGGAGCACACGGAGGCGGGCGCGCATCCGGTGACGGTGAGTCAGCGCGCGTCCATGGAGGGGTCGCGGGCGATGTTGGACGCGCTGGGCGACGAGTACGCGGTGCGCACGCGCGGCGACGGTCCCGTGCACGCGGGGTACATCGCGGGCGAGCAGACCCGCCTCCCGCACGGTCACACGGCCAACGAGCGTCTCAGCGAGGGCGACGTGCTGGTGACGGGTGCGACGGCGAACGTGGACGGCTACCACTCCGAACTCGAACGCACGATGTTCGTCGGGGAGCCAACCGACGAGCAGGCGGAGTACTTCGAACTGATGCACGAGGCCCAAACCATCGCCATCGAGGCGCTCGGCCCGGGCGTCGAACTCGCGTACGTGGACGACATCGTCGCCGAGTACTTCGAGGAGCAGGGCGTCGCGGAGCACGCCCAGCACCACGTCGGACACAACATCGGACTGGGCGCGCACGAACCGCCGTACATCGACGCGGGCGCGGACGGCACGATGGAACCCGGGCACGTCTACACCATCGAACCCGGTATCTACACGGATACGTACGGCTACCGGCACTCAGACACGGTTGCCATCACCGAGGACGGCACGGACCAACTCACGTACTTCCCACGGGATATCGAGTCGAACACGCTCTAACCCACGACTTTATTACTCGATACCGCGTCGGGAGAACTAATGGTCGAGGTGTTCGCGGTGGCGAGCGGCAAGGGCGGGACGGGGAAGACGACGAGCGCGCTCGCCCTCGGGATGGCGCTCGCGGAGCGCTACGACGTGACCGTCGTCGACGCCGACACCGGCATGGCGAACCTCCTCTTTCACGCCGGCCTCGCGGACGCCGACACGACCCTCCACGACCTCCTCCTCGGCGACGCGGACGCCCGGGTCGCCGACGCGACCTACGAGCGCTTCGGGCTTCGCGTCGTCCCCTGCGGCACCGACCTCGGCGACTTCCGCGCCGCCGACCCGACCCGTCTCAGGGACGTGGTCGCGACGCTCGCCGCCGACACGGACGTGCTATTACTCGACTCTCCGGCGACGCTCGCATCCCGGCGCGCCGTCCTCCCAATCGTACTCGCCGACCGCGTCGTCCTCGTCACGCAGCCGACCGTTCCCGCGCTGAGCGACGCGCTCAAGGTTCAGGAGTACGCCGCGTCCTACGACACCGACGTGGCCGGCGTCGTCTACAACCGCGTGCGCGACGAGGCGGGCGTCGAGCGCGTCGCCGCGCAGTCCAAACGCTACTTCGACGGCCCCGTCCTCGGGAGCGTCCCGGAGGACGACGCCGCCCGCCACGCGCGACGCGCCGGCGAACCGCTTCTCGCGCACGCGCCGGACAGCCCCGCCGCGGCCGCGTACCGCCGCATCGCCGACGAACTCGCCGTCAAACCCGGGAACGAGGCCGCGGTCGCCGACCGATTCCGGCGCGCCGTCGTCCCCGACGACGTATGAGCCGCCTCGTCTTCTCCCGCACCGTCCCCGACACCGCCGCCCCCCTCGAAACCGCCCTCGACGCCGCCCACACGGGCCGCGCGGTTCTCGAACCACAGCAGACGCTCCTCCTCGACGCCGCCGACCGTCTCACCCTCTGGTTCGCCGACGGCGTCCCGACGCACGCACGCCACAGCGACGGCCGCACCGGCGGCGCGGCGCTCGCCGCGTTCGCGAACCCAGGCCCCGTTCGCGTCGAACTCCACGCTGACCCCGCGCCGAACGCACCTTCGGAGTGCGGGGTCGCGCCGGACGCGCCCGCCACCCACCTCGCCGGCGACGACGTACTCGCCGCTCGCACCCGCGACCGCGCGCCCGAGGACGCGGACGCCGATGCGGAGTCGCTCGACGCCGTCGAAGCCTTCCTCGCTGATGACGCCGCCATCGCTGACATCCGCGAGCGCGCCCGCGAAGAGGCCGAACGCCGCGCCGACGAGTGGGGGTTTGAGTAGGCGACCGCGTCCGCGGGCCGAGCGCTTTTCCGGCCGCTCGCCGTTTCTTGAACTATGGCAGGCGAATCCACGCGCGTGCTCGACCGCGGCGACTCGGCGCCCGACTTCTCGCTCCCCGGAACGAACGGCGAGACCTACGAACTCGGCGACTTCAGCGACTACGACGCCCTGCTCGTCGTCTTCACGTGCAACCACTGCCCGTACGCGCAGGCGAAACACCCGACCCTGAACGTAATCGCCGACGACTACGACGACGTGGCCGTCGTCGGCATCAATCCGAACGACGCCGACGCCTACCCCGACGACTCCTTGGACGCGATGCGCGACGCTGCCAGCGACGGCACCGTCGACTACGACGCCTACCTCCGCGACGACTCCCAGGCGACCGCGGCGGCCTACGGCGCGGTCTGCACGCCCGACCCGTTCCTGTTCGCGAACCGCGGCGAATTCACGCTCGCCTACCACGGCCGACTGGACGACGCACAATCGCCGGACGCGGAGCCGTCCGGCGAATCCGGCTTCGAGATGCGTGACGCCATCGACACTGTCCTCGCCGGCGAGGACGTGACCCGCGAGTTCGCGCCGGCCCGCGGCTGCAGCATCAAGTGGACGCCTGGGAACGAGCCGGACTACTGGGACGACCTCTAACGCCGCGCGCCTTCTTCGCCTGGCTCGTCCCGCGTCGATTCCGCGTATCGCTCGGGGATGTTCCGACAGATTGAATCAGCTATCAGTTGCAAACTTTACGTAATGGAATGGAAGAGACGCTCGGGCCGTCTACTCGCAGTTGGAATGCTGTTATTCGGGTTGCTCGTTACGACCGCGTTCCTCCGAACGAACTTCTCGCTGTTCCTCCCGGTGGCCGAGGAACTCGAGTTCGTGTTCCAGTTGATGGTGGCTGGAACGGTCGTGGCTATCCTCCGTAACGAGGCGGGGATGAGCACGTTCGGGGTGTTCGGGCCGGTGATACTGGCGTTCTCGTGGGTAATCTTGGGGCCGTTCTGGGGGTTCCTCACCGTCGCCTACGTCTTCGTGGTGAGCGCGCTCGCCCGCGTCGCCATCAGCGACCTTGACCTCGGAACCGCCCACCGCGTCGCCTCGCTTCTCGTGGTTGCGGCTATCGGACTGTTCGTCCTCGAGGCCGTCGGACAGCTTCAGAACATCCCGTCCCTCCAGTCCGCGCTCATCTTCCCCATCGTAATCACGGCGTGGTACGCCGAGCGGTTCGTCGGCAGTGTGGACGAAACCGGGTGGCCGCCAGCAGCACGGCGCCTCGGCGCGACACTGGTCGCGATTGCAGCAGGATACGCCATCGTATCCTACGAGCCGCTCATCTCCTTCGTCATCCACACACCCGAAACGTGGGTGGCGCTCGTCGCCCTCAATATCTTCCTGGGCGCGGTGACCGAGACCCGCCTCAGCGAGTACGTCCGCTTTCGAGCGATTCGACGCTCGCTGGGCTCGAAGCGTCCGGGAGAAATACTCACGATGCGCGTTCGGAACCGCGAGTTCGTGGGGAAGTACAACCCCCGGTCCGTTATGGGGGCGTTCGACAAGGAGAAAATGAAGAAAACCCTTCACGGCCTCTCGATTCCGACGCCGCAGACCTACTTGGTCGCCGAGGGCCAGTCGGACTTCGACGAGCTCCGCGAACTCCTCGCCGAGACGGACAAACTCGCCATCAAACCGATGGGTGGGTCGGGTGGACGCGGGATTCTAGTGGTCCGTGGCCGCGACGATGCCACCGGCGAGTTCCTGACGAACCGAGGGCGAATGGACCTGGATGGCGTGGTGACCCACACCCGAAACATCTGCGTCGGAGGGGTCGCAGACTACGGCGCACGGACCAAAGCGATCGTCGAGGCGTTCATTACACCCGAGAAAATGCTCGCCGATCGGACCACCGGGGGTGTCCCGGACCTCCGAGTCATCACGCTGCAGGGGTTCCCCGTGATGGCGATGGTCCGACTTCCGACCGAAGAGTCCGACGGGACGGCGAACATCCACAGCGGGGCCGTCGCCGTCGCCGTCGATATCGAGACCGGGGAATCCTCCGGGGGGTACCAACAGACACACGACCGATTCATCGACGCCCACCCGGATACGGGCGCGTCCCTCGAGTTCACGATTCCGAACTGGGACGACGTTCTCGCGACCGCCTGCCGGGGCGCCATCGCGAGCAACCTCGGATACACCGGAGTAGACATCGTCTTCGACGAGGAAGCGGGGCCGATGATTCTCGAAATCAATCGGCGTCCGGGTCTGGGGATTCAGAACGCGAACATGGCTGGACTGCTTCGCCGACTTCGGTTTGTCGAAGCCAACGGGGAGCCGGACCAGTTTAGGTCCGCTGAGGAACGGGTCGAACGCGCCCAAGAATGGGCACGGACGAACTGGGAGACGTTAGCGAAACCGCCGGCCGAGCGCGACGCGCGGACCGAGATGCCGCCGACGGAGGTGTCCCAATAATGGCTCCGTTCACTATCGGACCACGAACGTACACACGCATCACTGCCGCAGCACTCTGCTCAACCCTTCTGTTCATCCCCATCCTCCTAGCGGGACTCCCGGCGTCCGGTCCGGGCGCGTTCCCCGGCCCGCTGGAGCGCGGAGATGCGGTCCTGCTGTTCTTCGTCAGCGTCCCGGTGCTGTTCGGCCTGTTCGCGGTCTACCGCGTCGCCCAGAACCGGGAGCTCATCGGCTCCCGCCAGCAGGACTAGTCCTTCTCGGTTCGTCACGTGCGGCCACGCGGATGGCGTGAAGCGTGGTGTCAGTCGGACCTACCCGCGAACTCGGCCCCATTTACGGCTGCAGGGCTGCAGCATCAGATGGACCGGGAACGACTCGGGCTACTGGGACGACCTCTAAGTTCATATCCTCCTGTCGCCTACGGAGGGTATCTACGGCGGGCACGTCCGCCCGTCCACTCTCTCATGACTCGCCGCCGCCAACTCGTCTTCACCGTCGTCGGAACGCTCGCCGCGCTGTTCGTCGCGGTCGACCTCGCGATTCTCGTGCTCCCGCCCGAGCTTGTGCTTCTCGACGGCGTCATCGGTGGATTCTGGGAGACGCTCCGTGAGTCGCCCGCGCTCGTAATGACGTTCGTGCTCTGGCAGCTCGTCCTCCTCTACACCATCCCCGTGAGCTTCTGGAGCTACCTCTTCGTCTTCTACCTCTGGAAGCACTACCGGCCGACCCGCCGCGGCGACGACGAGGTGTCCATCGAATGGACGCCGGACGCCGTGCAGGTGCGCGTGCTCACCATCGACAACGAGAACGTCGTGCAGGAAACAGTCGACTCGCTCCCCGACACCCTCAGCGACGTGGTCGTCGTCGCGGAAGCCGACATCGACGTGGACGGCGCAGACGTCGTCGTCGTCCCGGAGTCGTTCACGTGCGAGTTCGCGCAGTTCAAGGGCCGCGCCATCGAGTACGCCCGCATCCACCACCCGACGGACAAGGAGTACGTCCTCTACCTCGACGAGGACACCCGAATCCCCTCGTTCGACGGCATCCCCTCGAACGCCGACATCGTCCAGTTCCGCGAACGCCCCGTCCGCACCGGCGGCATCCTCCCCTACCTCGCCGAAATCCACCGCATCGGCTTCAACATCGAACAGCGCGCCTTTCCCTACCTCCGCGTCCCCTTCTACGCGTGGGGCGGCGGCATCGCCATCCGTCGGTCGCTCGAAGACCGCATCACGTGGGACACCGACACCATCGTCGAGGACTCCGTGTTCGCGTGGCGCGCCGTCCTCGACGAGGACGCCACGTTTGAGGTCGTGGACACGTTCTTCGAGAACCAGGCGCCGCCGTCCGTCCGCGCGATGATCGGCCAGCGCCGCCGCTGGCTCACCGGCACGCGGTCTAAGTCCCGCCTCCTCCCCTGGGATTACCGCATTCTCTATCACTTCCGCGACATCGGCTGGGCGGTGTCCGTCTTCGGACCCGTGTTCTGGGTGACCTCCGCGCTCACCTACGCCGGCATCGAGACGATTCCGCTCACCGTTCTCGTCCTGCCCGAGGTGTACGTCGCGCTCTCGCTCGTCCTGCTCGCGCACGTCTACCTCTGGTCGCTGCTCGGCCTGGTCTACTACCGCGAACGCCCCCACATCTGGCTGGGGCTGCTCGTGCTCACGCCGTTCGTCGTCCTCCTCCACTCCGCGGGCGCGCTCTACGGCATCCTCTCGCCCGCCCGCCAGTTCGCCGTCACGGAGAAAGTATCGAACACCGTGGAGAACGCCGCCGAAACCGTCGTCGAACTCACTCCCCTCGGGACCGACGGCGACGCGACCGACCGCCGAGACGACTAACGACCCGCTTCGCGGCCGTACGCCGAGTACGCCGTATATCTCTCCTCGCCTATCGTGACCACCGTGTCGCCGCGATCGGCGTCGAACACCGCCCAGTCCGTCTCCTTGTCGATGTTGAACCAGACCGCTAGCTCGACCGGGGAGTCGCGGACGTACGCGAAGAACTCGCGAATCCAGCGGTTCTTCGCGGCCACGTTGTGGCCGTCCGCCGTCACCGACGTGCTCGCGTACTCCGGGATGCAGACCGGATGGTCGCCGAGCGCGTCCACGCGAGCGAGCATGTCCTCGAACACCTCGCACGGGGACTGCCACGTGCTCCACGGCTCCGTCGCCCCCCAGTTGAAACCGTCCACGCCCACCCAGTCCACGTACGCCTCGCCGGGATACAGCGATTCGGCTGTGTGCTCGCCCACGTCCACGTGATTCGGCGCCCACACCCACGTCACGCGGTCGTCCGCGCCGACGGCGTCACGGACGTACCGCCACATGTCGGCGTACGCGTCCGCGCTACCGACGCCGCCAGCGGCGGGCGCCCACGGATACCAGTCGCCGTTCGGTTCGTGCGCGAACCGGAGGAAGAGTCGCCGGTCCTCACCCTCGTTCAGCCACTCGTCCAGTGCTCGCGAGAACCGCGCGAGGTAGTCGTCGTGCTCGCCCGCGACGATGCGCGACGCTACGTCCGCGGGCGTCTCCTCCGGTCCGTCGGTGAACGGCTCCCACGTCAACATCGGCGTCCGGCCCGCGTCCCGAATCGCGCGAAGCTGCCTGTCGAAGATACCGTGAAGCGGGTCGGTTGCGGTGTCCCACGTCGTGAACACGTTCTGCACGTCCAATCCCGTGCCCTGCCACTGTTCCATCGCGTCCGCCCGCGAGAACGACTCGACCTCCGATCCGACGAACGCACCGGTTCGCAGCGGTTCCGTCACACGCGGAGTTCGCTCCGCCCGACCAAAGCCGTTAGCGTTCGACCACGAGCGTGAGGTCCGCGGTCCGGGTATCGGAGACGACGCGCACCGCGAACGCCACCGCCACGAGATGCGTCTGGCCGTCGCGCTCCTGAACGACTACGCCGCCGTCCGTGCGACACGCGCCGAACTGCCGGTTCGGCCCGGCCGGACATTCCGCGGCGGCCCACGACGCCGCGATAGCGGGCGCGTACGACACGACGGCCGCGGTTCCGTCGGTCAGCCGCGCGGTCCGCAGCGCGTCCAGTCGCGGCGCGAGCGCGCCCCGCACCGACTCGACGGCCGGCGCTCGGTCCGCCCAGTCGTAGTCGACGAGGACGGGCGCACGCGCCACCGCCCGCGACAACAACCGCTCGGCGTCCGCGCCCGGCCGCGGTTCCACCGTCGTCCCCGCGTCGGGCGCGTACCCGAGCTGGAGGTAGGCCGCGACGACGGGGACGAGCGCGAGCGCGATTACCGCCGCCGCGACGAGCACGAGCTGGCCGCGGCGGTTCACGCGTACCACACCCAGATTGTCACGGTGCCGTACGGCGTCGCGTGCCGAGCCGTCCCGTACGCCACGCCGTCCGGCCGCGGATACCCGATGGTGCCGTGCGCCGTCTCCACTCTGTACATGAGGTTCTCCGGGAGCACGCGATTGATTCGCTCCGCGAGCGCGGTCGACTCGCGCTCGAACCCGCTCGGCGAACGCGTCACCTCCGTCAGTCGTGTCGCGTCCCCGTGACGGGGCGCGTCGTTCGCCAGCACCGCACCCAGGTCGGTCGCGTACGCGTCGAGCTGGGCGTCCCCCGCGACCGCGGGACTGCCGAGCACGAACCCCGTCGTCACCGCGAACACGAGCAGGACGCCGACGCCCGCCTCGACCGCGGAGAGCGAGAGCTGCGCCCTACGCATCGACGCTCACCCCGAGCACGCCCTTCTCCGTCCGCTCCACCGCGTACTCGATGGTGACGCTCCCCGCCGGCAGCCGGTCGGTCGCGTCGAACTTCACGGTGGTGGTGCGGACGCGCGACGAGTCGAGCGCGAACGTCCCGCGGAGGCCGTCGTCGTTCGACAGGACGGTGCGACCGTTCACGCGAACCGCCCGCACCCCGGTCCCCGCGGGCGGGTCGAGCGTCACGGTGACGCGGTCGGTGCGCCGCGGCAGTGTCACCGCCGCGCCGCGCTCGACTCGGGGTGTGAGCGTCCGGTTCTCGACGGTCGCGACGAGCACGAGCCGCCGCATCGTCCGCGGGTCAGCCACGTCACCCGATCGCGCGACGACCCTGCCGTTCAGCCGCACGACGGCGCCGCGCTCCCCGACGAGCGACCGCAACCGCGCCGAGTCGAACGCCGCGACGGCGTCCGCGCCGAGCACGTTCTTCCTGACTGCGAGCGGGCCATCCGCCGCGACGAGGCGGTCCGCGAGCGCCGTCGCGGCGTGGTCGGCTATCGGGTCGCGTTCGGCGGCCGCGAACGCGCCGTTCGCCACCGCGAGGCTCACGCCCGTCGCCGCGGTGACGAGCAACAGCGCGACGCCGAGCGCCGGGAGGTTCAGTTGCGCCCTCATCGCGCCTCCAGGCGAACGGTGGTTTCGCCGTGTTCGCGGGCGACCACCACGACCGCGGATGTGGCGCTCGACCAGTTCCCCGAGACATCGGTCACGGAGTCGGGGAGCGACAGCCGAACACGTGCGTTCACGTCGGGGTCCGGATGGTCGAGGACGAGCGTTCGGTTCTCCACTTCGACGCTGTAGGCCCGGCCGCGAATCGTCGCCGGGAGCGGGACGTCGGCGCGAACGGTCGCCGCCCGCACGTCCGCGGGTATCGCGTTTTCGACGTCCGCGGCCGCGGCGGCCAACGCTCGCTCCGCGACGGCGTCCCCGGCGGTCGTCTGGTAGTCGGGGACGACGGACCCGTACATCGCCGCCGCGACCGCGCCGACGTACAGCAGGACGATTCCGGCTTCGAGCGCCTTTCCGACAACGGGCGCGACACCGCGGTCATCCACGCCGCGACACCTCCACGCGGTGGACGACGACGTAGCCAGCGCGCTCCCCGGGGAACCGAGCGACCACGCTCGCGACGCCGTCTCCGTCGAAATCCCGTGAGGACACGGTGGCGTTCGCGGCCGCGAAGAACCGCTCCCACGGCCCGGGCCGCGTCGTCTCGACCGCCACGCCGTAGCTCCCCGCGCCGAGGTCGTGTCTGGTGTGCGTGACGTGTGTTTGCAGGCGGACGCGCGTGTTCTCGCCGCCCGCCGCGACCGCGCCGTCGAGGACAGGGAGCCCGACGACGAGCACGTCCTCGTCGACGGTCATCGGCGGTTCGCGGACGAACCGTCCGCCGTCGCCGCGGCCGAGCGTCACCGCGCCGCCGAGCAAGGTCGTGGTGTACGCGCCCGCCTCGAAGACGAGCGCGTCTGCCGGTCGTTCCAGCACCACGCCGGAGTCGTTCAGCACGCGAATCGAGCGCTCGACGGTGTCGAGGCGGCCGTCCGTGAACGCGAGCGTCCCCACGCGGACGCCGGTGGTGCGGACGGGCTGTATCGCCGCCGCGAGGTCGGACGCGACCCGATTGGCGTCCGCCGCGGCCGCGTTCGTCTCGACGAGGCTGCCGACGCTCGCGGTCACCGCGCCGAGCGCGAGCACCGTCAGTCCGAGGAGGATAGCGACGCCGACGACGTTCGACTGCGCGCGCGAGTCCGTCACGCGAACCCTCCGATGCGGAACGCGCAGAACGCGGCGAGCGCGAGCAGGCCGGAGTGGAGGAGCGCGGCGTACCGCCCCCTGCTCGCCATGGCGGCGAACCAGCCGCAGGAGAGCATCGTCGCCTGCGTCACGAGGTAGAAGTGGTGGCGGTCGCGCGATGGGTCGACCGCGTCCGGCGCGAGCGACAAACCGGTCGTGGCGGTCGAGACGGTCGAGAGTTGCGCGAAGCTATCGAGGACGTACGCGTTGATGGCGACGACGATACCCACGACCAGGAGGGCGGTCGTCCAGCCGACCGCGACGTACACCGCGAGCTCCGACCGAAGCGCCTTCTTCTCGTGGTAGAGCCGCCCCACCTCGGCCTGGAGCGCGTCGAACGCGGTTTCGACCTCGCTACCGGCGGTGAGCGCGCCCGCGACGAGCCCGATGGCCTGGTCGGCGAGCGGCGTGCCGACCCGTTCGGCGTACGCGGCCAGCGCCGCAGTCCGACGGTCCTCGCCGGACGATGGGAAGTCGAGGCGGCGCGCGAGGTCGGCGGTGTCGGCGCGCAATGCGTCGAGCGACCCGTCCTCGACGACGCGGCCGACCGCGTCCGCGAACGGCACGCCGAGGCTGACGTGGCCCGCGATGGCGTGCACGGCGTCCTTCAACTCCCGGTCCTTCGCGTCGTCCGCCCGCGACCGCCGCGCCGCCACGACCCCGACGGGGACGGCGACGCCCGCGTACGCGAGCACCAGCGCGTCCCAGACGCCCACGCCGAAAGCGGCGAATCCGACTGCCAGCGCGGGGGCGAGCGGCGCGAGGACGAGCAGGGCGTCCGCGGGGTTGTGCGGCGCGTTCGCGAGCACGCCGAGGCCGCGCGAGCGCGTCCAGTGGTCGCCGAACCCGCTCGGCCGGAACACGCCGACGAGCGCGGCCGCAATCGCGCCGATACCGAGCACGAACACGCCGCAGCCCGCGACGAGGAGCGTCCGTGGCGTCGTCACGTATCCCGCAATCGCGACGGGTGCGCCGAGTCCGGGCGCGAGCACGCTCATCACGGTCACGGAGACGACAACGAGCGCGGGCATCACGAGCAGCACGACGAACAGTTCCGCGAGCAGTTCGAGGAAGCCCTCCGCCTCCGTGCGGGCGCGGGCCTGTCGGTTCGCGAGCATCCGGGCTTCGAGTCGGAGGAACTGTTCGACGGCGTCCGGCCCGGTCGCGGCGTGCTCGCGGAACTTCAGGAGGAACGGCGCGAGAGCGTCCCGGGAGGGCGTGTCCCGCGCGACTACGCGGAGCGCCTGCCCGAGGCTGCCGGAGAGCGCGGCCTTGTTCCGGACGGTGCCGAACGCCACGGCGGTCTCGCCGTACGCGCGCTCGCGGGCGGCGACGGCGTCGAACAGCGCGCGCTCCCCGGAGCCGGCGGACGCGAGCACGCGCAGGTAGCGCACCGCGCTCGGGAGCGTGCGGTCGATGTCCGCGCGCCGCGCGTGCAGCACCCAGCGGAGGTGGAGGCTGCCGGCGAGCAACGCGCCGCGCTTCGCGAGGAGCCCGGTGAGCGCGCCGACGAGTCCCGCCGTCGCGAGCGGCGTGAGCGGGTCGACGGCCCCGGCGACGGTCGTGGCGAGCGGCGTGGCCCACGCGAGTCCGCCCGCGAGCACCGCCGCGAGCGCGAACGCGACCCAGGACGCGCCGTAGAGCCGCGCGAGGTACACGTCGAACCCTTCCGTGCCGGTGGTGCCGCGGTAGCGCCGGCGGTCGGTCGCGTGCCGTCGCCGGTCGGCGTGTCCGCCGAAGAGAGCGTAGAGCGCGCGGTCGAGAACGCCGCTCACGCGTCCCCCGCGGCGCGCTCGACCGTCGCCGCCTCGTCCGTCCGCAGGTCCGCGAGGAACGCGAACAGGTCGTCGCGGTCGCTCAGGTCGTCCTGTACGAAGTACTCGACGTACCGCTGTTTCCGCTCGAACTCCGCGACGACGGCGTCACGCAGTCGGTCGGTGTGCGCGGCGAGCCGGTCGAAGAACGCTACCTCGCTCGCGTCCGCGAACGCGAACGCGCCCTCGCGGCGGCCGGCAACCCGGTGGTAGTGAATCGTCGTGTCGTCCTTCTCGATACGGCCTCGCGAGTCCTCGGGGGAGTCGGTCGTACGTCGACTTATCTACGAGTTCGAGTATCTCGCCGACGTAGCGTTCGCCCTCGACGTGCCGCGGGAAGACGACGAGGTCGATTTCGCGCAGGAGGTACGCGGGCAGTCCCTGTTCGACGACGCGGTTCACGAGGCGGTCGGCGTCCGCGGCGTGCGTCGTGCCGATGACGCCGTGGCCCGTGTTGAGCACGTCCGCGAACGTCTCGAAGCTCTCGGGCGTGTTTATCTCCGCGATAATCTCGACATCGGGATTGAGATAGTTCGATTCCGTCATCAGGTCCGCCATCGTCACGCGCTTGTGGGGGTTCTCGTGGTCGCGCGTCGTCAGGGAGACGCCGGTCTCGTGGGGGAGACTCACTTCCCGCGAGCCTTCGTCGATGCTGACGGGGCGGTCGCGGTGCGGGATGAACGGCGCGTGCGCGTTCATCAGCGTCGTCTTCCCGACGCCGGTCGGCCCGGAGAACACGACGACGCCGTGGTGTTCGTACGCCATCCAGAGCAGCGCCACCATCGCCGGCGAAATCGAGTCCGTGCGCACGAGGTCGGTCGGCGTGAGGGCGTCCGGGGCCTGTTTGCGGATGGAGACGTGCGGGCCGTCCGCGCTGATGGCGGGCAACGCGACCGCACACCGCACCGTCACGTCGTCGCCGACGCCCTCGGGTCGGATGTTCACCTTCGCGCTCGGATTGCTCGCGTTGAGTTCGACGCCGTCCTCGGCCGCGAGCTGGGTGACGAGGTCGACGAACGACCGTTCGTCATCGAATATTAGATTCGTTGGGATGCGGCCGTCCTTCCAGAGCGAGTGCCGGGGGACGACTTTCACGCGTTCGCCGACGCGGTTCGCTTCCACGTCCTCGAGGTGGTCGTCGCGGATGGGGACGGTGAGTTCGCCGTGACCGACGAAGTCGCGGAGGACGTAGTATCGGAGGTCGTCCAGTCGGTCGTCGGCGAATCGGCGGTCGACTGGAGGGAGCGCGAGGTCGTAGGCGGCGAGCGCGTCGCGGGCGCGGTGTTGGAGGGTGTCGAGCCAGCGCCCGGCGTTCCGCGCGGTGAGGCGTCGCGCGAGGTAGCGGTCGGCGCGCTCCGCGACGAACGCGGCGTGGTCGGTGACGAGGTCGCCGACGCGTGCGTCCCAGACGTGGGTCTTGCAGTCGGTGAGGAGTTCGCGGTCGCCGGGCAGGAGGTCGGGTTCGCGGACGGCGTACTGCACGTCGAAGGCGTCCGTGCCGAGGACGTGTTCGCGGTAGACGACGACGGGCACGTCGAACTCGCGGAACGGGACGGTGTAGGTGTCGAGGCGTTCGGAGAGGAAGCGGTCGAGCGCGTCGGCGTCGGCGGCGATGTCGGTGCGGGCGGGCGCGTACTCGGTCGTGTGGACGACGAGGTGGTCGCCGTCCGCGTCCGCGACCTCGACGTTGTCGTCGAGCGCGAGCGGGGTGAGCGCGCCGAGACACCGCACGTCCCGGAGCGCGTAGTATCGAAGGCGACGTTCGCCCGCCGGGGTCGCGTCGGCGAGGCGCGCGACGGCGCGGCGGTGTTTGTCGTCCAATCCTCTGGCGTAGCGTTCCCGCGCGCCCTCACGGGTCCGCGGTTGGGTCGGGTGGCCGCGTTCGAAGTAGGCGTGCACGCGGTCGTCGGCGTCGGTTTCCGCGGCGGTGAGGACGGGTTCGCGGACGCGGTAGCGGAACGCGCCGCGGTCGCGAGTGATGGTGACGACGACGCCGGGCGTCGGTTCGTACTGGCTGTGAACGTCGGGGGCGTACCAGGCGTCGGCCGCGTCGGGCGGCACCGGCGCAGGCACCTCGGGCGGGGAACTCACGATATTAGAATCAGACTATTCAGTATTTAAATTTTCAGAATAAGGAATGGTACTTGTCGTGCGATAGTAATTTACGAGAGATAGGATAAGGCCGTGACGTGAAGCGGAACCGGCTCGCGCTCGTCGTCGCCCTCCTCGTCGTCGTCGCGCTCGGTCTCGCCGCCGCGACGCTCGCGAACCCGGCGACGAGCGGCGGCGGTGGCGGTGGTGGTGGTTTCAGCGGTCCGAGCGGTCCCGCGGACGCCGACCGCAACGGTAGCAGCACTGATACCGGTCAGGGGTCGTCGGTTTCGGGCCTGCCGAAGCTCGGGTCGGCGTTCGTCGTCTGCATCCCGTTCCTCCTGACGCCGACGTTCCTCGCGCTCGCCGTCCTCGCCGCTATCGCGTTGTTCGCGTTCATCCGATGGCGGGCGAACACGGCTATCGCGCTCGCGCTCCTCCTCGTCCTCGTTTTCCCCTTCGTCCTCCTGCACGCCTTCCTCACGAAGTGTGGAACCGACTCGAACCCCGTCGAGGAGACCGTTCGACAGGTGCAGAACCAAACGATTCCGGTCGGTGGCGGGGGTGCCGGTTCCGACGCGGTATCCGCGGTCACCACGCCGCCGGTCCTCCTGCTCGTGCTCGTCGCCGCGAGCGGTGTCCTCGTCTACCTCTTCGTCCGCGGAAGCGGTGACGACGCCGACGACGAGGCCCTCCGGAACCCCGAACCCGAGGAGTCGCTGGACGCCGTCGCGACCGCCGCGGGCGTCGCCGCGGACCGCATCGAGGACGACGAGGACGTGGAGAACGCCGTCTACCGCGCGTGGAGAGACATGACCGACCACCTCGACATCGCGGCCCCGGAGACGACGACGCCCGCCGAGTTCGCGCGCGCCGCCCACGACGCTGGCATGGACCCGCAGCACGTCGATACGCTCACCGACGTGTTCCGCGAGGTCCGGTACGGCGACCAGCCAGTCACCGCGGAACGCGAACGCCGCGCGCTCGACGCGCTCCGCGACATTGAGGCCGCCTACGGGGGTGACGAGGAGTGAACACGCGAGCCGTCGCGCTCGCGGTCGGCGTCGCCGCGGTGGCGCTCGGTGTCGTATTCGTCGTCGCGCCCGGGTTCGCGGGCACGCTCGGCACGAACCGGACCGCCATCTTCGCGCTCGGCGCGCTCGCGCTCCTCCTCGGCGTCCGCGCGGGCAGCGCTCGCCGGGCGGCATCCCGAGAGTCCGCGTCGCTCCCCGAGGTCGAGTCGCGCGTGACGTTCGACCGCCCCGGCGCGGACCGTACCGACCGCCTCCGTACGGCGGCGTCCAGCCGTATGAACAGGGACCGCCGGGAACTCCGAGAGGACCTCCGCGAGACGGCGATGAGCGTCCTCACGGCGTACGGCGGCTACACGACCGCGGACGCCGAGGCCGCGCTCCGCGATGGCACGTGGACGGACGACCCGCACGCCGCCGCGTTCTTCGCGCGAACCACGCCCACGCGGCCGCTCCGGATACAACTCCGGGACGTGGTCCGCGGCACCGCAGCGTTCGACCGGCGGGCGACCCGCGCCGTCGCTGAACTCTCGGCCATCGCGGAGGAAGCATGACCGACACAGAGCGCTGGCGCGGCATCGCCGCCGTCACGTTCGTCTCCGCGGCGGTCGCCCTCCTCTTCACTGCGCCCGGTGCGCTCCTCGTCGCCGTCGTCGGCGGCGCGTACGCCGGCTACGCGCGCTTCGACACCGAACCATCGCCCGACCTCTCGGTCGAACGCGAGGTCTCGGACTCGACGCCCGCCCGCGACGACGAGGTCGAGGTAGCTGTCACTGTTCGCAACGACGGCGGTTTCCTCCCCGACCTCCGCCTCCTCGACGGCGTGCCGGACGCGGTCGAAGTCACCGGCGGGTCGCCGCGACTCGCGACCGCGCTCCGCGCCGGCAAGGAAGCCAGTTTCTCCTACCTGGTCGAAGCGCCGCGGGGCGACCACGAGTTCGGCGACCTCACGGTCGTCGCGCGGGATGTCGCCGGGTCGGTCGAGGTCGAGACCACGGTGGCCGTCGACGGCGACGACACCATCCGCTGCGTCCCCGAACTCGACACAATCGACGGGTTCCCGTTGCGCTCGCAGGCGACCCGGCAGGTCGGCCGCCTCACCACGAACGAGGGCGGAACGGGTGTGGAGTTCCACGCGACCCGGGAGTACCGCCGCGGCGACCCGCTCTCGCGACTGGACTGGCAGCGCCTCGCGCGAACGGGCGAACTCTCCACGGTCGAGTTCCGAGAGGAACGCGCTGGTACCGTCGTTCTCGTCGTGGACACCCGCGAGTCGGCGTACGTCGCCGACGCCGACGAGGAATCCGCGGTGGACCGGAGCGTCGGCGCGGCGGGCGCGGTCGCGAGCGCCCTGCTTGACGCTGGTGACCGCGTCGGCCTCGCGAGCTGCGGTCCGCGGACCGCGTGGCTCGCGCCCGGGTTGGGCCGCGACCACCGCCAGCGGCTCCGGCGGTCGCTCGCGCTCGACGACGCCTTCGCGCCGACGCCGCCGGACGAACCGTTCTTCAGTCGGACGACGCTGGTTCGGCTCCTCGGCCGTCTTCCCTCCGACGCCCAGGTCGTCTGTTTCACGCCGCTCGTGGACGACGGCGTCGCTGCGTTCGCCCGCCAGCTCGACGCGCACGGCCACCCGGTGACGGTCGTCTCCCCCGACCCGACCGGCGGGAGCGAGGTCGGTGAGACGCTCGCCCGCGTCGAGCGCCGCCTCCGAATCCGGGACGTGCGGCGCGCCGGCGTCCGCGTGCTCGATTGGGCGGCCGGAACGCCGCTCGCAGTCGCGCTCGCGACCGCAGAACGGAGGTGGCGGACGTGACCGAGTTCGACGCGACGCCGCCGCGGAACACCGCGACCGCCGCCACCGTCGCCCTCACGCTCGCCACGGTGTTCGTCGCCACCGTCTCGACAGGCGTTGCGGCTATCGCTGCGGTCGGCGTTCTCGTCTTCGCGTACGGCGCGTTCGCGGGGTCGCGGCTCTCCGTCACGGCCGGCGCGGCCGTCGTCTTCCTCGCCGCGCTGCTCGCCGCGGTGGCGCTCCGCGGCGCGGTGTTTGCGTCGCTTGCAGCGGGCGCGCTCGCCGTCGCCGCGTGGGACCTCGGCGAACACGGCATCGGCCTCGGCGAACACGTCGGTGCGGACGCCCGCACCCGGAACGCCGAACTCGTCCACGCAACCGTCACGTTCGCGGTCGCCGCGCTCGCCGTCGCCGCAGGCTACGCGGTCTACCTCGTCGGCGCCGACGGCCGCCCAGTCGCCGCGGTCGTCCTGCTCGCCGCGGGCGCGCTCGCGCTGTTCGGCGCGCTCCGCTAATCCACGGTCGGCACCGGCACGCCGTCCAGCACGTCCGCCACCACGTCCCGCTTCGACACGTCCTGCACGGACGCGTCCGGCGTGAGCACGAGTCGGTGCGCGAGCGCCGCGTCCGCCATCCGCTTCACGTCCTCCGGCGTCACGAACTCGCGGCCGCGAACCGTCGCCCGCGCCCGCGCCACCTCGAACAACCGCTGCGTCCCGCGGGGGCTGACGCCGACCTCGACGCGGGGGTCCTCGCGGGTCGCGCGCGCCACCGCGGAGACGTACTCCAGCACGTCGTCGTTCACTCGCACGTCCTCGGGGACCGCGCGGAGCGCGCGCACGCCCTCGATGTCGAGCACCGTGTCGACGCTCGGACTCTGCTCGGTGCGGCCCGCGCGCCGCCGCAGGAGTTCGACCTCGCCCGAGTCGTCCGGATAGCCGAGACTCGACTTCACCACGAACCGGTCGAGCTGCGCCTCCGGCAGCGGGAACGTCCCCTCCTGCTCGACGGGGTTCTGCGTCGCGATGACGAAGAACGGCTCCGGCAACTGATGGGTTTCCCCGCCGACGGTCACCTGGCCTTCCTCCATCGCCTCCAGCAGCGCCGCCTGCGTCTTCGGCGGTGCGCGATTGATCTCGTCCGCGAGTACGACGTTCCCGAAAATCGGCCCCTCCTGGAACTCGAACTCGCGGGTCTTCTCGTTGAAGACGTGCGTCCCCATCACGTCCGCGGGGAGGAGGTCGGGCGTGAACTGGACGCGGGAGAAGTCGAGGCCGAGCGCGGTCGTGACGCTCCGCGCCGTCAGCGTCTTCCCAGTTCCCGGCACGTCCTCCAGCAGCACGTGGCCGCGCGAGAGCAACCCCACGAGTACCGTCTCCAGCACCTCTCGGTCCGCGATAACCGCGTCAGAAACCGCATCCAGCACCGCCGCCGCCTCCTCGCTCGCCTGCGTGACGTTCATACAACACGTCCCCGACGGCGCGCCCAAAGGTCTGCCGATGCCCCCGAACCGAAACCTACAAGCGCCAAAACCGACAAGACGCGAGTGAGCCGAGGTAGCCTAGCCTGGCCAAGGCGGTAGATTCGAAATCTACTGTCCTCACGGACTCGGGAGTTCAAATCTCTCCCTCGGCGCTCTTGTTCGAGCGAAGCGAGAACAGACGGTGACGGTGAGTTTGAGTCAAGGAACGGAGCGTAGCGGAGTGACTGAGGTTCAAATCTCTCCCTCGGCGGTTCTATCGTTCTCTAATTGGATAGCGAGAGCGCTGTCGAGAGAATTCAGAAACGGTCGAGAAGACGCGGACTGCGAGAAGACGTGAACCGCGAGGCGGTGCGGCGTTAGTCGGCGCGCGGGAAGTTGTCGATGGTTTCGTTGCGGAACGCGTCCTCGTCGAAGCCGTAGTCGTCGAGGAAGTCCATGACCTGGCGGGTGTCGCGCATGGCGTTCTTGAGGCAGGTGGAGGCGCCGGGGCTGGGCGTGATGTTGAAGATGATGTCGTTGCCGACGATTTTGGCTTCGCCCATGTCGAGGGATTTCTTCTCGGTGTTGACGATCTGGGGGCGGACGCCGCCGTAGCCCTTTGCGCGCTCGATGTCGTCCAGTTCGGCGGTCGGGACGACTTTCTGGACTTCGGGGAGGAACGCGCGCTTGCCGACTTCGGGCACGTCGTAGACGAGGTTCTTCAGGACGTACGGGAGGAGGATGCGGTCGGCGAGGATGTTCCCGTAGCTCAGGAAGGAGTTGATGTTGAGGCCGAACACGTCGAAGAAGTCGCCGACGGTCTTGAAGCGGCCGCGTTCGAGGGTCGGGACGAGTTTCGCGGTCGGGCCGAACCGCGTGATGGAGTCGTCGTACACGTCGGCGTCGCCGTGGACGGCGGCGAACGGGAGTTTCTTCATCTGGAGCGTGTACACCTTTCCGTTGAGCGGGCCGCTGTCCGCGAGGAAGAAGCTTCCCGCGACGGGGAGGAGGCTCATGTTCTTCCCGTACCCCATCTCCTTCGCGATTTGGAGGCTGTGCGAGCCGGCGGCGACGACCGCCACGTCACCCTGGAGGCTCCCGCTAGCGGTTTCGACGGTGAAGCCGTCGGGGCCCTGCTGGATGTCCTCGACTTTCGTGCCGGTGAGCACGTCCACGCCGTCCTCCTCGCGGGCGTCGTCCACGAAGGACTTCGCGGTCGCGCCGTAGTCGACGACGTAGCCGTCGGGCGTCTGGAGCGCGCGGAGTTCCTTCGAGGGGTCGCGGCCCTCCACGACCTTCGGTTCGAGGTCCTCGATTTCCTCGCGGCCGATCTGGCGGAGTTTCGGGTAGAGGTCGCCGAAGCCGTCGTCCTCGTAGCGCTCGCGGAGGCTCTCGACTTCCTCGTCGCCGACGCCGAGCACCATCTTCGAGCGCTTCGAGTGGAACTCGCGGTCGGGGTCGACGTTTTCGAGGTAGCCCGCGAGCAGTTCCGCGCCCTCCTTCACGGATTCGGCTTTTTCGAGCGTGTAGTTCGTCTCGATGTCGCCGAAGTGGAGCGTCTGCGAGTTGTTCGTGTGGTGGGAGTTGATAGCCGCTATCTCCTCCTCCTTCTCCACGAGGGCGACGCGTTCCACGTCAGTGAATTTCGCGGTGGTGTAGAGCAGGGCGGCGCCGCTGATACCGCCGCCGACGATGATAAGGTCGTACTCGGATTCGCTGTTTCCGGCTCCCATCTTAGTAGTAGGAACCGCGTTCAGGCACTTAATCCCCTGACAAACCGGGCAGAAATAGCGTCATCCTTCCAACCAGACGCGGTCGCCGACCGATACGGATTCGGCCGCGCCGGCCGGGAGTTCGTACAGGTCGTCCGCCACCGCCTTCCCGCGGCCGGTCCACGCGGACAGCGTCTCCACGGCCGTGACTTCCTCGTTCTCCGTCCACACCACGTCGATGTCGAACGGCACGAACACCATGTGGAGGCCGCGCGGTTTCGCATCGTCGTGGCGGAACGCGAGCGCGTAGTCCTCGGGAATCGACCGCCGGAACATCAGGCCCAGCCCGCGGCTCACGAGGCCGTCCGCCACCTCCACGTCGCCGGCGAGCGTCCGCACGTCGTCGTCGGGATTATGTCGAAGTCGCACGTTCCCCTCGAATCAGGTCAGCGAAGTAAGCGTTCCCCACCTACACGGGCGTCGACGCGCCTAAGCCCCCGGAGTCCGATTCCCGTCCATGGAGAAGACGCCGTCCGGCACGAGCGTCGGGGTTGACGACCCCTACGAGCACGCCGGCGTCTGCGACCACGTCACCGGCGACGGCACGTGCCGGTACGCCTTCGACTACCCCCAGCACGACCCGGAGTTCGCCGCCGACCGCCGCGACGACGACTACCGCTGTCCCGCCGCCGACGACGAGTGGGAGTGGCGCGACTGCCCGCACTACCGCGACACCAGTACGGCCCACGAGTGCGCGCGCTGCGGCCTCGAAGAGCGCCGGAACGCCCACACCGACGACCGACCGTTGCTCGAAGAACACCATTTGTCGTACGCGCGTGAGCGAAGCGAACGCGCGGAACGAGCGAGCGGCAGCGCCGCGAGCAACGCGGACGAGCGAAGTGAGTCCGCGGAAAGTGCGAACGGCGAAGCCGTGAGCAACGCGCGTGAGGATAGCGAGAGGGAACTCGGGCACGAGGTGACGGTGACGTTGTGTCGGTGGTGTCACGCGAAGGTGCACGGTTCGTGGGCGGCTATCGGTGACGACGCGAGTCCGGATCCGGAGGCGCTCGCGGCGCGGGAGGGGCGGCGAAGCGACGAACTCGACGAATTGGGGTTCGAGACGGCGGCGGAGCGCTTCGAGTAGTCGAGTCGAGTGGGTTTTTATTCGGCGGCGTCCAATCACGGGTAATGACGCACATCGTCGTCGTGGACAACCACGGCCAGTTCACGCACCTGGAGAAGCGCGCGCTGCGCGACCTCGGGGTGGACGTGGACATGGTGGACAACACCACCGACCCCGCGGACGTGGACGCGGACGGCATCGTGCTCTCCGGCGGGCCGAGCATGGATCGCGCGGGCCGGTCGGCGGACTACCTCGACCTCGACGTTCCCGTGCTGGGTATCTGTCTCGGCATGCAGCTCATCGCGGACGAACTCGGCGGCCGAGTCGGCTCCGGCGATTACGGCGGGTACGCGGACGTGACCGTGGACATCGTGGACGAGGACGACCCGCTCGTCGGGTCGCTCGCACCCGAGACGCGGGTGTGGGCGAGTCACGCCGACGAGGTGAAAGAACTCCCCGAGGGCTTCACGCTCACCGCGACGAGCGACGTGTGTGACGTGGAGGCGATGAGTGACGCCGACCGCGACCTCTACGGCGTCCAGTGGCATCCGGAGGTCGCGCACACGGAACGCGGCGAGGAAGTGTTCGAGAACTTCCTCACGCGCTGCGAGGGATGACGGAGACGCAGGGCGACCTCGCGAGCCTCTCGCGCTACATCTTCCGCGCGCCGAACTGGTACGTCAGCGTCGCGTTCGCCCTGCTCGTCGCCGCGATAACCGGAATCGGCGCGTTCGAGACGCCGTCCGTGCTGGAGGACGCGTGGCAGGGCGTCTTCTTCGTCGGCATTCCCACCGTCGTCGCCGCGCTCGCGACGACGCCCGTGGACCGCCGACTCGGCGGCCAACTCACCTACAACCGCTCCTCCCTGCTGGCGCTCGTCTGCGAACTCGTCGTCGTCGCCATCCTCATCGTCGCCGGCGTCATCGCGGTGCTCACGCCGCTCGCCCAGCAGTTCGTGTTCGACGCGCTCACCGCCGCGCTGGCGCTCGTGTTCGCGATACGCTTACTCGTCGTGCTCGCCGTATCCCGGAACTCCCCGCTGCTCGCCGCGGTGCCCGCGGGCATCCAGACCGCGACCGCCGCCGTCCTCCTCTTCGTCTACTCGGGCGCGATGAACTACCTCGAACTCGGCGGCCCGCTCGTCGGCGCATTCCTCTCCCGGCCCGAGAGCGCCCCCACGAAGATCCAGTACATCTTCACCCCCGGTGACTTCCTCCTCCTCCTCGGGATGACCGCGCTCTACGGCCTCGTCGCGTACGGCTTTCTCGCGGTCATCGACCGTCCGTGGAAGCGCGGACTCGGTGTCAGCGTCCTCGATTTCGTCCGCGGGTTCATCGGCCACATCGCCGAAGGAACCCGAGAGCTCGAGGACTTCTTCGAGCAACTCGGCGAGGACGCCGTCGTCCCCGTCACGGTGCTCTCCGCGCGCACCGACGACGGCGAGAAGGCGCGGTTCGTCCTCCCGATGATTCATCCCGGCCCAATGGGCGAAATCGGCGGCGGGAACCTCCCGCAGCGTATCGCGGAGTCCGCGGAGGGACTGGCGTTCCCGCCGCACGCGACCGCCGGCCACGACTTCAACCTCGTCACGGAGCGCGAGGTCCGCCCGCTCCTCGACGCCGCCGACCGCGCGCACGACGACATTACGTACACCGACACCGCGACTCGGAGCACGCGGGTGCAGTCCGGCGAGGCGTCCCTCCTCGGACAGGTGTTCGGCGACGACCTCCTGCTCACGTCGACGTTCGCCCCCGGATTCGCGGACGACGTGGCGTACGCGGTCGGTCTCACCGCCAGCACGGAAGCCCGCGTCGCCGGCGTGGACGACGTGCTGCTCGCGGACGCGCACAACTCGAACGACGGCCTCGACGGCGACGACCTCGGGCACGTCGTCCCCGGGAGCCAGCGCTCCTTCGACCTGATACGGGGCGCGGGCGAGGCCGCGGACCGCCTCGTCGACGCCGACCAGACCGACCTCCGGATGGGCGTCGCGTGGGACGAGACGAACTGGACGCCCGCCGAGGGAATCGGCCCGCTCGGCGTGCGCGTCGCCGTCCTCGAAACCGACGGCCAGCGCACCGGCTACGTGCTCGTGGACGGGAACAACATGGACCCCGGCGTCCGCGACCGCCTCGTCGACGCGCTCGAAACCGTCGGGCTGGACGACGCGGAAGTGATGACGACGGACACGCACATCGTGAACACCGTGCAGTCAGTGAACCAGGTCGGCGGCGCGCTCGACGTGGACGAACTCGAAGCACTGCTCCGCGACCTGACGCAGGACGCCATCGATGACCTCGAACCCGTCGAGGCCGGGATGGCGTCGGAACACGCGACGGTCACGGTGTTCGGGAACGACAGAACAGAAACGCTCGCCAGTCACGCGAACGCCGTCGTCTCGATGGGCGGCGCGCTCGCGCTCGTCGTCGCGTTCGCCACGATGGTGGTGAGCGCGCTCATCTTCTTCGCGACCTAACCGTCCGCGAACAGGTCGTCGACGGCCTGCCCCGCGACCAGCGCGGCGTCGTCCGCCACGTCCTCTAGGTTCACGTCCGCGTCGGGCGCCGTGATGTAGACTTCCACGTCGAGCACGCCGTCCTCGAACGACACCGTCACGTCCAAATCGTCCACGTCCGAGGTCGCCAGCTGCGAGAACACGTAGCCCTCGGCTGCCTCGGCCGCGGTCTCTACGACTTCTTCGTCAGTCGGTTCCATTTACGCGCCGCCGGGACCCATGCCGCCGGGCGCCGGACCGCCCGCACCGCCGCCGCCGAGCATGTCCTGGAGCTCCTGCTGGAGGTCCTCGAACTGCCCCTGCACGCGCTCTTCCTGCTTCTGGAGGGTTTCGACGCGGAGTTCGAGGTTGTCGACCTTCTCCGAGAGGTCTTCTTCGGCCTCGTCGTAGTCCGTCTGCACGAGGAGTTCGCCGACCTCGCGGTACATCGTCGTGTCCTCGTCGATGTCGTCGAGTTCGTCGAGCGCGGCCTCCGCCTCGCTCAGCTGGGTTTCGGCCTGCTGTTTCTGCGTCGACACGGTCTGCGCGGTCTCCTGAAGGTCCTGAAGCTCTTCGAGTTTCTCCTGGGCCTCCGGCGGAAGGTTACCCTGCATACCCGAAAAGTCGAGGCCCGAGAGGGAAAAAGACCCTGCATTCGGGCCCGGGCCGGCAAAGGGGGAGGTCCGCGGACGCTGGGGAGAGGGGAGGGGGAAACGTCCGCGGGGCCGGCACCTAGTACTATCGGCGTCACGGACAAGAGCGCAGTCCCTAACTGGTTAGGTATCCCCGGCGCGTTCCGCGACTTCCAGCAGCGTCGCCCACGTGTTCTGGCCGGCGCGGAGCGCGGTCAGATCGCTCGCCACGATTTCGACCCTGACAGTGTCGCCGTCTCGGGAGAGGGACGCTGCCGTTCGTTCGCCCTCGATAGCACCGGCTTCGGGGCGGACGCTCGCGGCGATTCGCTCGGCGACGGCGGGAGAAGCGTAGGAGAAACGGAGCGTCGTCGCGTGCCTATCGGACGTCAACTTCCTTCACGTCGCGCGCCCGCTCCTTGAGGAGCACGCGGTGCCCGCAGTACGGACAGCGGATACCGCCGTACTCGTCGAGTTCGACGTCCCGCTTGCAGCGCGAGCACTTGTAGGACATTATGCCTCGTTCTCTTCCTCGGAGAGCGCGGTGCGGATGGAGCGCTGCACGGACTCGCCACCGGGGGTTTCGGGGCGGTACGCGCCGCCCGCGAACTTGTAATCGCACTTGGCGCACTGCCAGATGCCGGTGCCTTTGCGGGAGACCTTCTCCGCGCCGCACTCGGGGCAGGCGTGGTCGGCGTTGGTGTCGGACTCGATCTCGGAGACGCGGCGACGCGCGACGCGACCGTACCGAGCGCCGAATCGGCCGGCGCTCCCGGTCGTGGACTTCTTCTCGGCCATAGTACAAGCACGTAGCCACAGCGCCCACATAAGGGCTTTGAGTCGCTACCGCGCCAGCGCTGGCGAGCCTACGCGTCCCGCTTCAGGTCCTCGTCCTCGAGCGCGTCGTTCAGGTCGTCGCGCACGCGCTCGCCGGTCTCGCGGTCCATCGCCGTCGTCACCACGCGGTTCTCCTGCACGGAGGAGCCGTCCCGGATGAGCAGGCGGACGTTTCCATTCGTATCCGCCCGCGTCACCTTCGCCCGCACGCCGCCGCGCGTGCTCGCGCCGCCGGCGTCGATGGGGCCGGGGACGATTTTCTTCACGTGCGGGTGGCCGGCGACGGTCTCGATGGCCTGCCAGCCCTCGCGCTCCCCCACCAGCGTCGTGTGCGCGCCGCCGATTTTCTCCGCCGGCGGTTTCTCCACGATTTCGAGGTCTCGGTCGCCCCATCGGTCGAGCACGCGCTCGACGGGGTCGTCACCGCTCACGCGGTAGAGTTCGTGGTGGAGGTCCGCGCGCAGCGCCCGCACCACGTCGCGCTCGCCCGTGACGAACACCGTCTCCGGGCGCTTTCGCCGCACCTCGTCCGCGATGCGGCCCGCGAAGTTCCGCACCTGCACGAGCTCGCGCTCCTCGTCCGGCTCGGGCGTCGTCGGCACCACCGTCTCCCCGAGCACGGGACTCCGCGGGTCGTTCTCGTCCTCCGCGCGCTCCGCGTCCAGAAACGTCAACGTCGCCCGCGACGCCTCGATTTCGACCACGACCGCGTCGCAGTTCGCGGTGTCGCACAGCAGGCAGTAGTCGCCGGGCTTGTCCAGCGGCGCGCCACACTGCCGACACTCCATTTCCTCAGCCTATGGCGGATGTCCGTAAAACCAGAACGGTCCTCAGACGCCCGCGCCAGTCGGCGCGTCCGGCAACTCCACGGGTTCCGCGTCCAGTCCGAGTGCTTCGAGGGCTTCTTCGAGGTGTTCGGCCTCCGCGTAGTCCGAACCGTCGGCCTCTCGAATCTCTTGGGTCTTCGCGAGCACTTCGGCGCGGCGGTCGTCCGGAATCTCGTACTTGTCCGTCGCGAGTTCGATGACGAGTCCGTTGTGGTCGCGGGTGTAGAGCGAGTGGAAGACGCCGCGGTCGAAGACGTTGAACCCGTGCCCGGCGTCCTCCAGGCTCTCCATCACCGTCTCGAACTCGTGGGGGTCGATGGAGACCGAGATGTGGTGAACCGACCCGACGCGATTGCGGTGCGGCTGGGCGTTCGAGTCGCGGTCCTCGTTCACGAAGAACGTGAGGATGCGGCCGTCGCCCGCGTCGAAGAACAAGTGTGTTTGGCTCGGGTCGTCGAGGTTCGGCTGCCGGAGCACGAGCGGCATCCCGAGGAGGTCGCGGTAGAACTCTATCGTGTCCTCCTCGTTCGACCCGATCATCGTGATGTGGTCGACGCCCGTCGTGTGGAACGGCGCGTCCGGCAGTTCGTCGGTAACTGGATACTCGGACATACTCGATTGAACGGCCCGACCCGGGAAAAGCGTAGGTATCCGCGCGGGGACTGCCTACAGGTCGAGCGGGCTGGTCTTGAGGTACTCGCGGAGGACGACGGTCGCGTAGCAGCCCTTCGGGAGCGCGAACGTGAACGTCAGGGGGTCGCGTTCGACGTCGACGTTCGTCCGGACGAGTATCGCGCGCCGCGTCCCCGTCGAGTGGAACTCGCCCGGGAGGTCGAAGTCCGCGGGTTCGATGCCGAGGTCGGCGAGCACCTCGCGTTCGATGTCGCCTTGTTCGCCGTCCGCCAGCTCGGTTTCGGTTCCCACGAGGGGCGCGGTGACGAACGCCCGCCCGCGCTCGGCGTGCCGGGCCAACACGTCCGCCCGTTCGGCGGTCGCGTGCTGCAAGCGGTCGGGGTCCGGAATCGTGAGGTCGCCGGGCGCGTCGGTGTCCGCGAAACACACCACGTCGCCCTCGACCGGCTCGTGGAACGGCAGCCCGCGCGCCATCCGCTCCGAGAGGATGCGGTTGAACGCGTACGACTGCGCCGCGTGCACGAACAACCGCTGGAGGTTCGACGGGAACGTCTCCAGCGCCTCTCGGAAGTCGTCCTCGGTGCGCCCGCCGTTCTCCGCCAGTCGATTCAACACGGTGCGCTCGTACCGTAGGTGTCCGGGGAATTCCTCGATGGCCGCGCCCCAGTCCCGGGTCTCCTCGACGAACTCGCGCGCCGCCTGCGTCTCCGGGGGTTCGTGCTCGCTCGGGTTCGCGACGTACGCCATGACGGCGTCCTCCCAGTCCCCGCGAACCACTGCCAGACCGACCTCGTGCGTGACCGGGCGATAGCTCCCGAAGCGCTGCTGGCCGAAGAAGTTCGGAACCCCGACGGGACGCCCGGACTCCGACGACTCGCCGTCTCCTGACCGGCCGCCGAACGCTGCGAGTTCGTCCGTAATCGCGTCCGCGTTCTCGGGGTGGTCGGGGTCTCGGACGGTGATTTCGAACTCGTTGCCGACGAGGTCGCCGAACTGGAGATTGCGGCCGGCGCGCCCCACGACCTCGACCTCGGCGTCCCGAACCGCGGGCACGTCCTCGGGGTCGACGCCGCGCACCGTGAACAACTGGGTGGTGACGGCGTTCTTGTCCTTCGTGCCCGCCCAGTTCACGCGCTCTCGACTGATTCCGAGTCGGTTCGAGAGCTCGCGCGCGAACCCGTTCGTGTCCCAGTCGGTGAGGGTCGCGCGCAGCACGACGTGCGGGTAGTCGCCCGCGCTCTCGCTCCCGGGCTCGGCGTCGAAGTCCTCGATTTCGCGCACCCGGAAGTCCCCGGGCGCGTCGCGGAGGCGGCCGCCCGTTCCCGCCGTCTCGCTCGCGTAGCGCTCGACGCCGACCGCGCGTTCGAGCGGATGTGCGTCCGCCATCAGAACAGGGAGAGGTTGCCCGTTATCGCGTCCACGTCCGCCTCCGGCGCGGGCCCGATGGCGAGCGCGGTCGGCGTCCCCGGTTCCACCTGCGTGTGCCCCGCGTCCTCGATGACCGCCGACGGGAGGCCGGCCGCTTTCGCCTCCTCGTTCAGTTCGTAGAGTTCGCGCTCCGAGCCAGCCTTGAGCACGACCTTCTTCTGCCCGCCCTGCTTCCACGCTCGCTGTGCGTTGTCGTCCGCGTACTCGAACGCCCGCAGCGACGCGTGCGCGGCCTGCGCGGCGACCTTCCCCGTCCCCATCCCGAGGTCGGCGCGCACGACGATGGCTTGCTTCATAGGGTGTGGTGTCGCGGACGCATCAAAGCCGCTACGACTCACAGCCCGTTCGCACGACAGACTTATTTTGAAAACTGGACATTTCACCGCATGGCTTCCAGTCCCCGGACGCCGCTCCTCCGACCCCGCGCGTACTTCGAGTCGAACGGCTTCCACCTCCGACCGGCGCTTCGGGCGTTCGCCGTCGCCGCGGTCGCCCTCGTCCTCGCCGTCGTCGCGACTGCCGCCATCCTCGTCAGCCGAATCGACGACGCGCCGGCGTTCGCTACCCTCCTCCCGCCCCTCCTCCTCACAGTCCTCCTCGGCGTCGTCAGCTGGGTCATCACGGTTCTCCTCATCACCGTCGTCGCGGACGCCCTCCTCGGTGACCGGAGCCGCGTCGGTCCCGCGCTCACCGTCGCCACGTGGGCGACCGCCCCCGGCGCGCTCACGTCCGTTCTCGGGTTCGCGCTCGCCGCGGGCACGCTCGGCGCCGCAGGCGGTACGTCAGTCGCCGCGCTCCGCACCACGCTCTCCGGCGCGTCGCTTGGAAGCGTCGGTATCGGGTTCGTGGTCGCCGGCTGGCAGACATACGTCTACGCACACGGATTCGCCGCCGTCTACGACACCGACACGCTCGCCACCGGCGCGCTCGGGTTCCTGGCCGCATACGGCGGCTGGCTGCTCGGCCTCATCTGAAACCTATTAGGACCCGGGCGTCCAGACACCGGTATGATACTCTCCGACGCCGACCTCCTCGACCGACTGGAGGCCGGCGACCTCGTCGTCGAACCGCTCGACGACCCCGACCTGCAGATTCAGCCCGCGAGCATCGACGTACGCCTCGGCCGCGAGTTCCTGGAGTTCCAGCGCGCGAACATCCCCTGCATCCACCCGAACGACGAGACCGAAGTCGACGACTACGTCACCGAAACCGTCGTCGAGGAGGACGGGGAGTTCATCCTCCACCCCGGCGACTTCGTGCTCGGGACGACGCACGAACGCGTCGAAGTCCCCTCGGACCTCGTCGCACAAGTCGAAGGCCGGTCCAGCCTCGGCCGGCTCGCGGTCGTGGTGCATGCATCGCTCCCTGCGGACGAACAACTGTTTCTCTGGACGCCCGAGGACGGGTTCGGATTCCACGAGATAGGCGACGTCATCGAGAACGAACCGAACGCGCGGGCTGTTTCGTTCGACCCCGACACGCTCGGCGTTCGGACGTTCGAAATCACGGATTTCATCACCAATCCCGCGAAGCGAATCTACGAAGTCACGCTCGATTCGGGGAGACAGGTGCGCGTAACCGCCGACCACAACGTCTTCACGCTTGACGAACACGGAGAGACCACCCGCGTCAAGAGCGAGGACGCAGAGGACGAGTTCGTGATGGTTCCGGGAACCCTTCCGAGCGCGCGCGGGACGGAGACGGAACTCGACCTTCTCAACCTTCTTGACGACGACACTGACGACATCACGGTGTACGCGACCGACGGCGTCGGCGTGGTCGACTGGGCGGACATCCCGCGCGGATCACAGCGTCACTACCAGTCACGGGACAGCGCGCCGCTCTCCGCCACGAAACGAACCACCGTTCCCGCGAACGCGGAACTCACATTCAAGCAGAGCGACACCCGACTCCCGCGCTCGCTTCCGGTCACTCCCGACCTCGGGTGGCTTCTCGGGTTCTACGTCGCGGAAGGGTTCGCGCGGCGGAAACAAGTCGTTCTCGGACAGAAGAACCGCGCGCCGCTTGAGCGCGTCGCAGACTGGTTCGACCAGTACGACACGCCGCTGTCGTGGTCGCAGACCACGAACGGGATACATCAGTTGACCATTTGTTCCGCGCTCTGGTCACGTATCTTCCGCGCGCTCGCCGGTGCCGGCTCGGAGAAGAACGTTCCCGACCGCCTCTGGAACTGGCCCGACCGAGTCGTCGAAGCGTTCTACGAGGGCCTCATCTACGGGGACGGACATCGACGGGAGGAACGAGACACGCTCTACACGGCGAACGAGGAACTCGCAGACCGTGCGACGTATCTCGGGAGCCGTCTCGGGTACGCGACGTCCACGTATCACCGACAGCGCGACAACGACGCGGAGAGCGACGAGTGGAGCGTGGACTTCTATCGGAACGCCCACAAGCGCGGCCAGTACGTTCCGAACCCGTCCGCGCTCCTTCGTGAACTACGGAACGATACCGGTCTCACGATGGCTGACACCGCAGACGCGCTCGGACGCTCCTCGAAATCGAGCATCTCGAACGTCGAAAACGGAGCGTACGACACGGTGAAACGCGGAACACTCCGCGAACTCCGCGACTGCTATGCCGAACACGGCGCTGACGTCTCACGCCTCGACGACATCCTCGACGCGAACGTCCTGTTCGACCGCGTTGTCTCCGTCGAAGCGACCGACCGTGTGGAGACGACGTACGACCTCGAAGTCCAACCGCGTGGGAAGCCTGTGGAGAACTTCCTCGGCGGCTTCGGCGGTGTTTTCCTCTCCAACACTGCCGGCTTCATCGACCCGGGCTTCCGTGGAAACATAACTCTCGAGCTCTCTAACCTCGGAACAGCGCCGGTCGCGTTGAGCCCGGGGATGCGCATCAGTCAGCTCGTGTTCACGGAGCTCACGAGTCGCGCCGACAGGCCGTACGGGAGCGAGCGCGGTTCCAAGTACCAAGACCAGGGCGGTCCGCAGGCGTCCCGCATTCGGGGCGACCGCGAGTTCGGGGGCGAGCAGTGAAGTTCGTCGAGGAGCTTGTGGTGGAGGAGTTCCTCCCCACGTTCCGGTCGATGCTCGCGGCCGACCTCCGGGAACGGGGATTGACCCAGCAGGCGGTCGCGGACGTGCTCGGCGTGAGCCAGTCGGCGGTGTCGAAGTACGCGACGGGGGACGTGGCGCGAAACGCCGAACTCGCTGACGACGACCGCGTGCGGGACCTCGTGGAGCGCGTCGGCGAGGGACTGGCGTCCGGCGACATGAGCACGGTGCAGGCGCTCGTCGAGGCCGAGGTCTTGATTCGTCAACTGGAGGCGCGCGGGGACGTGCTCGCCCGCCTGCACGAGGACGCCGTCCCCGACCTCGCGGAGTACGAGGGCGACTTCCGCGTGCACGACCCGGACAGCGAACTCCTCGCCCGCGAGCGCGTGCGCTCCAGCGTCCGCCGCGGCGTCCGCGCGATCGAACACGCGAGCGGGTTCGCGACGCTCGTGCCGAACGTCGGGTCGAACCTCGTGGAGTGTCTGCCGGACGCCGACTCCGTGGAGGACGTGGCGGGCGTCCCGGGACGCATCTTCGACGTGATGGGGCGCATCGAGGTGCCGGGAGAGCCCGCGTTCGGCGTCTCCGAGCACGTCGCGAGCGTCCTGCTTGCCGCGCGCGCGAACGGAAGCGCAGCGACGGCCGCGCTCGACCTCCGATACGACCCGGACATCGTCGCCGCGCTCGAAGAACAGGGCCACGTCACCGCGGAGTTCGACGCGGAGTACGACGACGTGTCCGCGGCCGTCGCGGACGCGCTCGCCGACCGGCCGGACGCGACCGTGCTCTACCAGACGGGCGGGTTCGGCATCGAACCCGTGCTCTACGTGCTCGGCGAGTCCGCGCCCGCGGTCGCCGAAACCGCCCGAAAGCTCCTCGATTAGGGCGTCACCGCGGCTCGCGCGAGGCCGCGCGGGACGTCGGCGGCGAGCGAGACGGACAGCCGCCAGTCACCCGAGCGCGTTCGGCGGGCGTCGGTGACGGCGACCGTTCGGTCCGTGCGGGAGAGCGCGACCGTCAGCGGGAGCGTCGGCAGACGCTCGTCGGCCGCGTCGAACGCGTAGCCGTCGAGGCGGAGGTCGAGTTGTTCGGGGCGAGAGCGGTAGGCGTATCCGGAGAGCAGCGACCCGGCGCGGAGCGCGTCGAGCGCGGCGGCCGCGTCCGTGGTGTCGGGCAGGTGGTCGGTGGCGCGCGCGACGACGGCCTGCTGGCGCGCGGGCGGGAGCGCGTCGTCCAGCACGCCCGCGATGGTGTCGAGGAGCGCGACGCCGAGCGAGTCGGGGTCGGTGGTGTCGCTCGCGGCCGCGAGGTAGGTGTCGAGAATCGTGCGCTCCACGTCTGTCTCGCCGCAGTCCCCGAGCGCGTCGAACAGCGCGCCCGCGAGCCGTCCGCAGGCCTCTCGGAGCGGTTCGCCGCCGCGGTTTCGACCGTGTTCGACGGCGAGGTCGTAGGTCGGCGCGCGCGGGTCGTACGCGGCGAGCCGATTTCTGTACCTGGTCGCGAGGTCCACGGCGTCCCGCGCGGTCTCTCGGTCGGGGTACTGCCGGCCCGCGACCGGATACGGTTGCTCGCCCGTGTCGAGGCAGGCGACGCGGTAGGGACCGTCGGTCGCGAGAGTGTCCAGTTGCCGCCGGAGGGCGGCGAGCGTCACACCACACATACGATTTAGGTCTGCCTAAAACAACGTAGTTCTATCGGTCGGACACACCCTCGCGGATGTGGTGCTCCGCGTCCGCGAGCGCCGCCGCGCGGTCGAACTCCTCGACGATTTCGCGGAGCTCCGCGTCGCTCGCGTCCGCGAGGCCGCGGGCGTGTCGCGTGACGTTCGGCACCGCGCGCATGATGTTGTCGATGATTGGAACGGCCGCGCTCCGCGCCGACCGACTCATCGGGTTCAGGTCCACGACGATCTCGGTCTTCCCCATCTCCGCGAGCGCCGCCGCGCGGTCGCCGTCCTCTAGGGGCACGAGCACCACGTCCGCGGCCCCGATGCCGTCCGCGTCCACCTTCCCGCGCTCGTGCGAAAGCCCCGGAATTCGAGCGTCCGCCGCGAGCCCCTTCACATCGCTCGCGCCGTGCTCGCGCAGGTGCTCGGCGATGGCGCGCATCCGCTCCTCGGTGCGATTGAACAGGTTCACTTCGAGGTCCGCGCCCACCGCGTCCGCCAGTTCGACCATCTCACCGGGGACCAGCGCGGCGACGTTCCCGTTCACCGAAAGCACGGGATGCTCCGCGAGCAGGAGGTGTGCGGCCGCCGCGCGCGCCGCCGCGTCCGCGCTCGGCGTCGTCTCCTCGCCCAGCAGGTAGTCGAACGCCTCACCGCGACCCTCCGCGATGAGGCCCTGCTTGCTCGTGATACCCTTCTCGACGCCCTCCTCGATGCGATGCCGGGTGAGGAGGGACTCGTATCGCGGGTGGTCCTCCGGGACGTCCACGTCGCTCATACCACTTCTCACGCCCGCCCCGGCAAAAAAAGAGCCGTTTACCGGAGCCTCGCGCCCGCCGGATGAATTTGGCAGGCTTCGGCGTCGTATCCGGCGTCCGTCAGCCCGTGACCGAGCGCGAACACCGTCCGGCCGAGCATCGCCATCGACGCCCGCCCGCCCGCGTCCACCACGTCCGCGACGACCGACTCGATGTCGTCGGTCAGCAGGCCCGCGTCCGCCGCGAACGTCCGCGACTCGGCGACGAACCGGTCGAGCGTCGGCGTTTCGAGCAGTCGGTCGAGCGCGCGCTCGCCCGCCGCGGAGAGCGTTTCGGTGTCCCCGGAGAGCACTTCCGACGTGGAGAGCCCGCCGAACGAGACGTACTCGACGCGCGCCGTCTCCGGCACGCCGTTCAGCCGACCGTGCGGAGGCGCGCCCGGGTCCTCCCGAATCGGCGCGCCGCCGCGCGCCTGCGCCACCACGTCCCCGAGGCCGGTGCCCGCGTCGACCTCGGCCGCGTGCGCGAACCGGACGAGCGTGTTCTCCGAGCGCCCGCAGTCGAACACCGTGTTCGCCGCGTACGCCGCGCCCAACGCCATCGCGCCCGACACGCCGAACCCCGCGCCCACGGGCAGCGGCGTCTCCGCCTCCACGCGCGCCGTCACGCCGAGCGCGTCGAGCACACCCGCGACCGCCGGCACGTCCGCGCGTTCGCCGTTCAACTGCACCACGGACTCGTCGGCCGGCCGCACCGACACCGTCACGCCGTCCGTCAGCGTCAGTCCCGCGCCCCGCGACCCCGCCCGCGCCGGGTCGTCGTCGCGGTGAATACTGAACAACCCCGTGACGTGCCCGGGGACGAACGCGCGCGCTCCGTCTCTCATCCTCTCTCACTCGGCCGCCCCCAAGGATAAACGTTTCAGGACGACGCCGTGACCCGGACCGACGAGAGCACTCGCAAGACCGCCACAAAACCTCCAGTAAACGCGTGGGGCGGTCAGGCGTCGATGGTCTTCCCGTGTGCGTCTTTGACGCGGACCTTTTGCTCGCGCTGTCGCGCTTCGCAAAATCTCCACCAAAAGCGTGGGGTGGTCAGGCGTCGATAGTCTTTCCGTGTGCGTCTTTGACGCCTTCGACGGTCTCGCGAACGGCGTCACAGCCCTCGTCGTGCAGGAGGTCGCCGACGACGACCACGTCCGCGCGTTCGCCCATCTCGTACGCGGCGTCGTAGCCGCCGATGCCGCCGCCGTAGAACAGCGTCGCCTCGTCGAGCGCGTCGTGCGCGGCGCCCACGACGTCCGGGTCGCCGTACGTCCCCGAGTACTCGACGTACACGATGTCCTGGCCGAGCATGCGCTCCGCGACGGTCGCGTACGCCGCCACGTCCTCCGGCGTCTGCTCACACTGCGCGTCCGTCAACTCCGCGACGCTCGACTCCGGGTTCAGGACGATGTACGCCTCGGTCGTCGTCTTCTCCCAGTTCACGTCGTCGATGCGCACCCACTCCTTGTGCGCGCCCGTAATCCAGGACACGCCGCCCGCGTTCAACACGATAGGAACGAGATACCCGTCGAGGGCCTCGTCGTCCACCACGACCGCGGGGTTCGACGGCTCCTGGTAGAGCGGCACGTCGTGCTTGCGGCAGGCGTCGATGACGCGCTCCATCTTCTCCGAGGTCACGTCCAGCGTTCCGCCGACTTCGATGGCGTCCGTCCCGGTTCGACACACGTCCTCGAACGTCTCCCCGTCGACGAGCGACTTGTCCGGGTCGACCTTCAGGACGTGGTCCCAATTCCGCCACGCGTTACTCATGGCCCGTCATTTCTATCACGCGGCAAAAACCCCTTCGGTCCGCCTAACACACCCGTCTAGCCGTGAATCCCCATCGCCTCTATCTGCTCCTGATAGCGGTTGCGGATGGTGACTTCGGTGACCTGCGCGACGTCCGCGACCTCGCGCTGGGTCTTCTTCTCGTTACACAACAGCGACGCCGCGTAAATCGCGGCCGCCGCGAACCCCGTCGGTGACTTCCCCGACAACAATCCCTGGTCGGCCGTCTCCTCGATAATCTCGTTCGCCTTCGCCTGGGCTTCCCCGGACAACTGGAGTTCGCTCGCGAACCGCGGCACGTACTTCTTCGGGTCAACCGGCTTCATCTCCAACCCCAACTCCTGCGCGACGTAGCGATACGTCCGACCGATCTCCTTGCGCTCCACCCGGGACACCTCCGAAATCTCTTCCAGGCTTCGTGGAATGCCCTCTTTGCGGCAGGCGGCGTAGAGGCAGGCCGTCGCCACGCCCTCGATAGAGCGCCCGCGAATCAAATCCTCCTTCAGCGCGCGCTGGTAGATGACGGAGGCGACCTCGCGAACGCTGCGGGGCACGCCGAGCGCGCTGGCCATGCGGTCGATTTCGCTGAGCGCGAACTGGAGGTTGCGCTCGCCGGCGTCCTTCGTCCGAATCCGCTCCTGCCACTTCCGCAACCGATGCATCTGACTCCGCTTCTCGGAGGAGAGCGAACGGCCGTAGGCGTCCTTGTCCTTCCAGTCGATTTGGGTAGTCAGCCCTTTGTCGTGCATCGTCTGGGTGGTCGGCGCGCCCACGCGCGACTTCTCCTGGCGCTCCGAGTGATTGAACGCCCGCCACTCCGGGCCGGTGTCTATCTGTTCGTCCTCGACGACGAGGCCGCAGTCCTCACAGACGAGTTCGGCGCGGTCCGCGTTCAAAACGAGCGATTCCGATGTACACTCGGGGCAGGTTCGCACGTCGGACGGGGTCTCCGTGGTGTCGGTGCGCTCCCGCTCGCGAGTGGGGCGGGTCATCGTACGTACAGTGTGTGGTAGTATTTCACATAAAATCACCGACTAATTTACACGTTGACCGGTCGCGGGTGCGGAGAACACGCAACGCGTTTACGCCCCAGCCACCACGATTCGGGCGAATGCCGGTCATCGACTGCGACCCCGACGACGCCCGCGACCGCCTCCAGGAGGCCGGTGCGTCCGTCGAGGAGGGGAACACCGATCACGAACGCTGGCGCGCGAGCCTCGGGGACGCGACCGCGGTCGCGTACGACGAGAAGGTCGTCGTGCAGGGCGCGACCCCCACGGACATCACCGCCGTCATCGAGGACCACGCGGGCCGCGTGCACGTCTACTTCGACGGCGCGAGCCGCGGGAACCCCGGGCCCGCCGCCGTCGGCTGGGTGCTCGTCTCCGGCGACGGCATCGTCGCGGAGGGCGGCGAACGCATCGGCCGTGCGACCAACAACCAGGCCGAGTACGACGCGCTCATCACCGGACTCGAAGCCGCCGCCGACTACGGGTTCGACGAGGTCGAAATTCGGGGGGACTCCCAGCTCATCGTGAAGCAGGTGACGGGCGCGTGGAACACGAACGACCCGACGCTGAAGGAGAAACGCGTCCGGGTGCGCGAACTGCTCGACCGGTTCGACGACTGGTCGCTCACGCACGTCCCGCGCGAGGTGAACGACCGCGCCGACGACCTCGCGAACGAGGCGCTCGACCATGAGTGAGGCTCCGGACGACGCCGTGGACGAGGCGGAACGCCTGACTCGGCTCGCGCGCCGCGTCGGCGACGACGAGGAGGCCGCCGCGTACCGCGAGCGCCGCGACAGACTCCTCGCCGAACACGACTACGAGGCACGCGTTCGGGAGGACGATGACGGCGACACGCTCGTCTGCTATCCCACGGAGTGGCTCGACGACGGCACGGTCCGCGTGGAGCGTATCGAGGACACCGACCGCGCCGCGGAACGCCCGCTCTCGCGGGGCGGCGAGGCCGAGGAGTGGGAGTCGGTCGAGGAACACAACCGCCGCCTCGTCGAATCGGTACGCGAGGCGTACGGGGACGCCGAGGCGGCGAACGCTCGCGCGTTCGCGGACTTCATGGGCAACCACTACTCGCGGCGCATGGAGACCGCGACAGAGGCGGAACTCCGGGAGTTCGAGCAGGAGTACTACCCGCGGAACGTCTGGCCGACCGACGAACAGCGAGACGCGCTGGAGCGGTCGCTGCGCGCGGTGTTCGAAATAGCGGAAAAACCGTATCCGGCTTAGTTGTCGACGAGGTCGCGAACGGTCGCGGCGCGGTCGTCGTCGGTGACGAACTTGCTGAGCGTCCACTCGATGTCGTCGAGGACGGCCTCGAAGCCGTCGTCGGTGAGTGCGTATTCGTTCGTGCGCTTGTCGAGCTCGGACTTCTCCACGAAGCCCTTATTGACGAGGTCGTCGAGGTTCGGGTAGAGCCGGCCGTGATTGACTTCTTCTCCGTAGTAGTCTTCGAGCTCACGCTTGATGGCGAGACCGTAGCGGGCCTCCTCAGCGAGTACGACAAGGATGTTCTTCTGGAACGCAGTCAGATCGCGGGCGTTCTGACGCACCGCGCGTTGTGCCTCTGACATACCGAGACACATGTCATCCCTCTATTTAAACGCTTCTCACGCCGTCGAGAGTTTCAACGGCCGGAAGCGATGCGAAAGGCCCTTTAGGCCACTCAACACAGTCGAATCCACATGACGAACCTCTGGGAAGACCTCGAAACCGGCCCCGACGCGCCCGACGTCATCTACGCCGTCGTGGAGTGCCTGAAGGGCGAGCGGAACAAGTACGAGTACGACAAGGACATCCCCGGCGTGATGCTGGACCGCGTCCTCCACTCGAACGTCCACTACCCCTCCGACTACGGCTTCATCCCGCAGTCGTACTACGACGACGAGGACCCCTTCGACGTGCTCGTGCTCGTGAAGGACCAGACGTTCCCCGGCTGCGTCATCGAGGCACGCCCCGTCGGCCTGATGGAGATGGACGACGACGGCGAGAAGGACGACAAGGTCATCGCGGTGCCCGTCGAGGACCCCCGCTACGACCACATCGACGACATCGAGGACGTCACCGCCCAGAAGAAGGAGGAGATTGAGGAGTTCTTCGAGACGTACAAGAATCTCGAAGAAGGCAAGGAAGTCGAAGTGCTCGGCTGGCAGGGCAAGCAGGCCGCGAAGGACGCCATCGAGCACTCCCAGGACCTCTACGAGGAGAACTTCGCCTAACGCGCGTTCCGCTTTCTTCTCCGTCGCTATTCTTCTCGCGCATCCACCCACCGACACCTGATGCGTTATGCCTATGGGTAATTTTAGGTGTGTTTGGTCCCACCCATCGAATATGGCAGCGAAACAGTCCGTGGGAATCCAGCACGTCACGGTCGTTCCGATGAACTACGAGGACGAGACGGACGACGCGGACCGCGCTGACGGCGCTGACGACGCGAACGAGTAGGGCGGCGCCGACGCCGTCGAGCGAGTCGGGTCCGAGAAGTTTCTTGACGGTGCCGCGCAAAGGTCGGGTATGGGATTGCTCGACCGCCTCGGTGGCGGCGCGCCACGGGTCGCGTTCTTGGGTCTCGACGGAGTGCCGGCGAGCCTCGTCGCCCAGCACCCGGACGTCTTCTCGAACCTCACCGCCATCGCGGACGCCGGCAGCACCGGCATCATCGACTCCGTCACGCCGCCGGACGAACTCGCGTGCTGGCCCGCGCTCACCACCGGACGAAACCCGGGACGGACGGGCGTGTACGGGCTTCAGGACCGAGAGACCGGGACGTACGAGACGTACGTACCGATGGGTGGCGACGTGCAGACCGACCGGGTCTGGGATTACGTCGCCGCCGCCGACCGGAACGCAACCGTCCTGAACGTCCCGGTCACGGCGCCGCCCCAGCAGGACGTCCAGCGGATGGTGTCGGGGTTCCTCTCGCCGAGCGTCGACCAGGCCGCACATCCACCCGCGGTCGCCGAATACCTCGACGGCATCGGCTATCGATTGCAGACGAACGCGAAGCTCGGCCACCGCGACGACAAGTCCGACTTCCTCGCGAACGCGCACGAGACGCTGGACGCGCGCTACGAGGCGTTCGACCACTTCGTCGACGCGAACGACTGGGCGCTCTTCTGCGGCGTGTTCACCGCGACCGACCACGTGAACCACTTCCTCTACCGCGACTACCTCACCGACGGCGAGTACAAGCAGGAGTTCCTCGAATTCTACGAGAAACTCGACCGGTACGTCGGCGCGCTCCACGACAGTCTCCCCGACGACGTGGCGCTCATCGTCGCGTCCGACCACGGATTCACGGGACTCGACTACGAGGTGTCCGTGAACGCGTGGCTCCAGCGCGAGGGTTGGCTCGACTACGAGAGCGACGACCCGGAGACGCTCGCGGACATCAGCGACGACACTCGCGCGTACTCGTTCAGCCCGGGTCGGTTCTACCTGAACCTCGACGGCCGCGAACCGCGCGGGAACGTCCCCGAATCGGAGTACCACACGGTCCGGGACGAACTCGCGACCGCCATCCGCGAGTTCACCGGACCGGACGGCACGCCCGTCGTCGACCGCGTCGTCGAGAAAGAAGCGGCGTTCGACGGTGCACACGACGACATGGCGCCCGACCTCGTCGCCATCCCGAACGACGGCTTCGACCTCAAAGCGGGCTTCAGGAACGGCCGCGACGTGTTCGAGACCGGTCACCGAACGGGCATGCATACCTTCGACGACGCCCTCCTCGTCACGGATGAACCCGGCCTCCGAACTGACGCCGCCAGCCTCTACGACCTCACACCCACGATGCTCGACCTCCTCGACATCGACTACGACACGAGCGGCTTCGACGGTAAAACACTCCTATAACGGCGCGACGCGGTACGGGGCGGTGTTGTGCGGCACGGCGCGGTGGTCGTTGCGGGGGCGGTGCGTTGCGGAGGGTCGTTCCGATGCTGCACCGAGCGCGCCGCCAGCGCGCTCGGGAGTTTTTAGTGGAGGTTTTTGCAAGCGGGGGTTCGCGGAGCGAACCCCCCGCAGTAAAAAAGTCCCTTAGAAGAGTCCGTCGAGGTCGTCGTTCTGGAAGGCTTCTGCGGGTTCGGGTTCGGGGTCGGTGTTGGCGGCTTCGCGGGCGCGGTCGAGGAAGGATTCGATGCGGGGGGAGCGGGTGATGCCGGAGAGAAGGACGAGGACGGCGATTTGGTCGCTTTCGAGGGGGTAGTCGCCGCCGCGGACTTGGGTGCTGCCGGTTTCGTCCTCGATCCAGCGGCGGGCGCGTTCGACGCCTTTGCGGGGGATGCGGTCGGGGTGGCCGGCGACGATGACGAGGGCGGCGTCGGCGTCGGTGGTTTCGGGGACGCTCATGCCGGTGAGGAGGGATTTTCGGGCGGTGCTGGTGACGACGTTGATGTTTTCTTCGGGGTCGGGGCTGGCGTCGGCGTTGGCGTAGCCGATGGCGGCCATGCTGCCGTTGCGGAGGGTGTTGATGATTTCGGAGGAGTCGGCGACGGATTCGGCGACGCCGTCGGTGACTTCGCCGGCGGCGAGCAGGAGGCCGATGCGGTGGGCGACGGTGTCGTTGATGGCGGCGTAGGCATCGGTGACGGATTCGCCGCTGGCGTGCCAGGCGTCGTTGTCGACGAGGAGGGTGTTGTCGGCTTCGCGGACGACGGTTTTGAGGCTGCGGCCGGCGTTCGCCTGGTAGAGCGCGCCTTCGTTGCGGCCGGGGAGGACGCCGAGGCAGTAGACGGGGATGTCGTAGACGCGCTTGAGTTCGCGGACGAGGACGGGTGCGCCGCCGCTGCCGGTGCCGCCGCCGAGACCGGCGACGACGAACACGGCTTCGGTGCGGCTCGTGATGGTGCCGTCGAGGGCGTTCACGACTTCGCGCGTGTCTTCTTCCATGAGTTCCGCGCCGAGTTCGTTCTCGCCGCCGACGCCGTCACCGCTGACGACGCTCTGGCCGATGAGGAGGGTCGGGATGTCGAGCGGGGTGAGGTCCTGGCGCGCGGTGTTGACGGCCAACGCGCCCTGAACGGCTCCGTAGCCGTTCTCGCGGTTGTTTCGGACGAGGGCTTCGGTGAGTTTACCGCCGGCTTGGCCGACGCCGACGAGGGCGGCCTTCATGAACGGATGCTCTCCGTCTGACGCCTTCAAGGTTGCGCCGAGGGTTGAAACCGGAAGCCGCGGCCACCTCACCGTATGCCGGACACGACCTCGCTCGCCGACCGCGTCCGAGCGGTCGAACGCGCGCTGACGGACGCCGACGAACTCCCCGAGATCGACACCGCGACAGCCGAGCGCATCGACGCAATCGAGACGCGACTCGACCGCGTGGAGCGCGCGCTCGCCGACCTCGACGCGGACCTCCAGGCCGTCCGCGGACACGTCGGCGAACTCGACCGAACGCCGCCGAGAGATACCGCACGCGATGCTACCGACGCGTCAGTACGAGACGACCCCCGACCGACGCGAGACGACCCACGGTCGGTGCAGGACGCCCCACGGCCGGCGCGAGCGGCTGACTTCCCGCATCCCGTTCCCGACACCGAACCTCCGGAAGACAAGTCGTCGGAGACGCAGTCGATCCGCGAGCGTGTCCGAGCGTTCCTGTGAACGCCGTTCGTGCGCTCGTCGCGATTGTCGTCGCTGCCGCGCTGGTCGCGGCCGCACTCCCTGCCATCGAGGACGCCCGCGCCGACCGCGCACTCGCGGCCGCGAGTGCCGCTGCGGACCGCGTCTGCGACGCCGCACGTGACCTGACCGAAACCTCGAACCCCGCACCACCCAGAGCGGCCGCGACGCGAACACTCACGCTCGTGCTCCCCGCCGACACCCGCCTCTCGCTCGGCCGAACAGTCCGTGTTCGTACCGGCCACGGCATCGACCGACGAGTCTGTCGGCTTCCGTCTTCAGTGGCTGTCTCCGACCGCGTGACGCTGCGCGGGCGGACGACGCTCTCGCTGGCGCTCGTCGCGTGCCCGTCCGGCCCGCGGCTCCGCGCGACGAACCTTCAAGTAGGGAAACGGCACGACTCGGGGCCATGCGACGACTCCGCGCGCTCCTCGGCGGCGACACCGACACCGGGTGTCGCTGCCGACCCGCCTTCGAACGCGACACGCTCGTCCTCGACGCGGCCGACTGCGACGGCGACCTCGCGGCCGCGTCCGCCTGCCGCGAGACCGCCGTCGCCGCGCTCAGTGACCGTGACGCCGACGCCGTCGTCGTCCGCGAGGTCGGACGCGACCGACGATACGACGACGCCACCACCGCGCTCCTCGTCGCCGCCGGCCGGTTCGCTCCCCGCGTCCGCGACCGCGACGCCCGCCTCGCCGCGCTCGCCGCCACCGATCCGCTCGCCGCCGCCCGCGAAGCCACCGGTCGCGCCGGTCCCATCGCCGACATCGCCGCCGAAACCGGTCTTGCCGTAGCCGCTGAGGGCGTCGCGGAGTACGACGCCGTTCGCGGGTTCGTCGGCCCCCGAATCGCTCACGCCCGCGTCGACCCCGACCCGCCCGCCGACGCCGCCCTCGTCGACGCCGTCGACCTTCCAGGTGGGGCGACCGCCCGCCGATACGACGGTCCGAACGGTCGAACGTACTGCCTCGAACCGCCCGAGTCCGCGTTCGGCGACGACGCCTACCGAGCGCTTGACCGAGCGCACGAACTCCTCGCTGACGGCGTCGTGACGGGCGACCGCGCCGCCACCCGGGCCGCCGACCGCACCACCGCGTCCTCGGGAGCGATTGCCGGCGTCTTGGAGAAGCACACACGGGGATACGGCGTACTCGACGACCTGTTCGCGGACGACCGCGTCACCGACGTGTACGCGTCCGCACCCGCCGCCGACACCCGCCTGCGGGTCGTCCTCGACGGCCGCTTGCTCCCGACGAACGTCCGCCTCACGTCCCGCGGCGTCGACGCGCTCGCGTCCCGCGTCCGCGCCGCCAGCGGCCGGCCGTTCTCGCCCGTGAACCCCACGCTCGACGCCGTGCTCACCGACGTGGGCGCGGCCGACCGCGTGCGGGTCGCCGCGGTCTCCGAACCGGTCGCTGACGGCGTCGGATTCGCGTTCCGCGCGCACGGCGACCGGCGCTTCACGCTCCCGCGACTGGTCGAGACGGGCACGCTCACGCCGGACGCCGCGGCGGTGCTCTCCGTCGCGGTAGCGCGCGGCGCAGCCGTGCTCGTCGCTGGCGCTCGCGCCGCCGGGAAGACGACCTTCCTCGGTGCGCTCCTCTGGGAACTCCCCGCGGACACTCGAACCGTCGTCATCGAGGACGCGCCCGAACTCCCCGTTCCCGGCCTTCAGGCGGCCGGCCGGGACGTGCAGGCGCTCCGTGCGACCGCGGACGGCGACGGCGCGGAGGTGTCGACGGCGGACGCGCTCCGAACTGCGCTCCGCCTCGGCGAGAGTGCGCTCGCGGTCGGCGAGGTTCGCGGCGCGGAGGCCGGCGTGCTGTACGAGGCGATGCGGACCGGCGCGGGCGCGAGCGCCGTACTCGGAACCATTCACGGTGACGGCGGTGACGACGTGCGTGAGCGTGTCGTTTCCGACCTCGGCGTTCCTGCGAACTCGTTCGCCGCGACCGACCTCGTCGTCACGCTCGCGGACACCGCCGAGGGGAAGCAGGTGGTCGCTGTCGAGGAGTTCGACAGCGAGTTCCACGCGCTCTTCGAGCGCACGCCCGACGGTCTCGCGTCGTCCGGCCTGGTCGACCGCGGCGAGTCGACGCTCGTCGCGTCGCTCGCCGACCACGCGGAGACGTACGCGGACGTTCGCGCAGCCATCGCCGACCGCACGGAGCGGTTCGCGTGACCGTCGTCGCCCGCCTCGCCCGATTCGCACCCGTTTCGCCGGGCGGCGACTCCGAATTGGACCGCGCGCTCGCGCTCCTCGACCGCCCGGAGGACGCTGAGACCGTTCGGTCCGCCGCCCTCGCGGTCGTCTCCCTCACTGTCCCTCTCTCGCTCGCCACGTTCGTCCTCATCTCGCCCGCGCTCGGCCTCGCCGTGCTCGCGCTCGGGTCGCTCGCCGCCGCTGCCCTCCTCGCTGTTCCGACCCTCGCCGCGGACGCTGCCCGCTCGCGCGCGCTCGGCGACGGCTCCGACCTCGTCTGCCGCGCCGTTCTGGCTGGCGCGCTCGAACCGACGCCCGAACACACCGCCGCGTTCGCCGCGGACGCCCCCGGACCGCTCGCCGACCGCCTCGCCGGCCACGTTCGGTACGCGCTCGGCGCACCAACCACCGCTTGGACGCGCTTCCGGCGCGCGTGGCGCGACCACGACCCCGCGCTCGCGCGGTCCGTCGCGCTCGTCGAAGCCGCCACCAACGCCCCCGACGGGGAACGCGACCGCCTCCTCGACCGCGCGCTCGCCGTCTCGCTCGACGCCGTCGTCGACCGCGTCACCGACTACGCGAGCACGCTCTCGACGCTCGTCACGGCCGTCTACGCTGTGGGCGTCGTCCTCCCGCTCGCCCTCGTCGGCCTGCTCCCCGTCGCACCGGTCTCCGGTATCTCCGTTCCGCTCATCGGCCTCGCCGTCGTCTACGACGTACTCCTTCCGCTCGCGCTCGCCGGCGGTATCACCGTCGTCCTCGCGCGCCGCCCCGCGGCCTTTCCGGCCGCCCCGATACCCGCTGACCACCCCGCGCTCGTCGGCCGCGCCCGCCCCGCCCTCGCGTACGCCGTCGCCACCGCCATCGTCGCGCTCACCGTCTTCCACGTTCTCGCGCCGTGGGCGCTCCCGCTCGCGCCCGTCGTCGGACTCGGCGCGGGTCTGGTTCGGTGGACGCAGCCGGTCCTCGCCGTGCGCGAGGAAGTGGCCGCGCTCGAACGCGGGCTGCCCGACGCGCTCGTCGTCGTCGGTCAGCACGTCCGCCGCGGCCGTCCGCCAGAGAGAGCGCTCGCCGCCGCAGCCGACGAACTCGACGGCACCGTCGCCGCCGTATTCGCGGACGCGAGCCGCCTCCAGCGAACGCTTACCGTCGACACTCACACGGCCTTCCTCGGCCCGCACGGCGCGCTGACCGACCTCCCGAGCGTTCGTGCACGGTCAACGGTCGCCGTGCTCGCGGATGCGGTCGCCGCCGGCCCGCCTGGCGGTCGCGTGCTCGTCTCGCTCGCGGACCACCTCGACCGCCTCGTCCGCGTCGAGCGCGACACCACAGCCGACCTCGCGTCCGTCACGAACGCGCTCGACACGACCGGTCGCTGGGTCGCACCCTGCGTCGCCGGCGTCACCGTCGCGCTCGCCCGCACCCTCCGCCCGTTCGGGGACGGCGCGCTTCCGTACTCGCCGGACGCGCTCGCGCTCGTCGTCGCCGGATACGTCGCCGCGCTCGCGGTGCTCCTCCCGGTCTTCGCGTCGGTCGTCCAGCACGGCGCGGACCGCGCCCGCGCCGCCCACGCCGCCGGACGCGCGCTCGCCACCGCCTGTCTCGCGTATCCGGTCGTCGCCACGGCCGCCGCGGTCGTCACGAGCGTTTAAATCAGATACCGGCACAGCCAGGGGCGTGTTCGACGCCGCAGACGCGCTCGCGACCTGGCTCGGCCTCACGCTCGTGGGAGCCGCGCTGGTCGCGGCCGCGCTCGCCATCCCCGCCGCGCCGCCGCCCGACGCGACCGCGGTCGCCGCCACGGTCGACCGGGTCGCCGAGAGCGACTACGACACGGATACGGCGGTCCACCTCAACGTCGACAGCGTCCGCGTCACCACCCGAAGCATCGGCCTGCGCGGCGCCGGCGGAACGGCGTCCGCCGCGCTCGTCGCGCGCGTGGTTCCGGTGCCACCTGATGGGCCGCTCGCCGCCGTGCTCGCCGGCCGCGACCCCGCGCTCGTCTTCGACACGGAACTCGAACTCGTTCGCGCCGCTGTCGACGCCCGCGCCCGCAACCCGGACTGGCGGGCCGCCGAAACGCTCCGCGTTCGCCACCTCGCGTGGCGGGGGGTCGATGTCGTCCTCGTCGGCTAGGGCGCAGGCGGAACCGGTTGTCGCGCTCGTCTGCGTCGCCGTTCTCTGCACCGCGCTCGCCGGCTACGCGACCGCCTACGACCACAGCCTCCCGACCGCCGACCGCGACCGCGCTCCACCAGTCCTCGACGCCGCGACCGACGCCGTCCTCGTCGACGCTGTCGCCCGCCCGGACCACATCCGCGACGCGCTCGGCGCGACTTCGAGCGCCGTGAACGTCACCCTCATTGCGGGCGACCGAACGTGGACCGCGGGGCCAGTTCCGCCAGCGGGCGCGGACGCCGCGAGCCGCCCCGTCCCGGTTCGGGTCGCGCCCGGCGACGTTCGGTTCGGTCGCCTCCGGGTGATCGTGTGGTGAGCGCTCGCGGCGTCAGCACCGCTATCGACACCGTTCTCGCCGTCTCCCTCGTCGCCGCGGCCGTCACCGCCCTGTTCGTCCTGACGCCCGCGCCGCAACTGTCGCCGCCCGACGCCGGTCCCGCACTGGACGCGCTCGCGGTCACCACCGCGACCGTGAACACTACGATTGGTCCGGTTCGAGCCACCGTCGCCACCCACCTCGCCGCGGCCGCACCCCGCCCGCAATCCGCGTACGCTCGCGACGTGACCGCCCTCGTTCGGAAGCATCTCGTGGCGCTTCCCGGACGGTCGAACGTCGTCGTCCACCGCGAGGAGAACGCGCTTCGAATCGGTCCGTCGCCGCCCCGAACCGCGGACACGACCGCCGCGGTTCTCCGAGTCGGGAACGCGACGGTCGTGTTCCGCCGGTGGTGGGCGTGATGGACGACCGCGGCCGCGTACCGTTCGCGCTCGTCGGCGTCGTCCTCCTCGTCACCGCAACCGCCGTCGGCGCGACGCTCGCCACCCGTGACACGACCACGGGAACGAACGCCGCCGACCGCGCTGCCGACCGCGCGCTTGCCGGCGCACGCGTCGCGCTCGAACGCGCGACCATCGAAGCGAGCGCCGCCTCGGCCGCCAACCCCGTCGTCACTCCCGCGGACACGCCGTACGGCCGCGCTCTCCGCGAGGACTCCGCGTTCCGGGACGCGCTCGCGCTCCGCGTCTACGCCGCCGCACGCGCGGCGTTCGCCGACCTCAATGCTCGCCACGGCGACGCGACCGCCCGCGTAGCACTCGACGTGATAGACGGTCCGAACGACGCTCGCCGGGCGATTCGCGCGGTCGAAATCGGGGAGGTCCGGCCGGGTCGGGTCTGCGTTACCGTCCGGAACGCGACGCTCACTGTCACCGAGAACGGCGAGACCGTCGGCGTCCGCGAGCGCGCCGTCTCGGTCGTCGTCGACACGCCCGTACTCGCACTCCACGACCGGACGGCGTCGTTCGCCGCGCGGGTCGACCGCGGCGTCGTCGACGGCTACGGCCTCGCCCGGGAGACGACGCTGCGACTCACACCCTACACGGCCGCCCGCGGCCTCGCGCAGTACGCCGGCGCACCCATCGCGAACGTCCTCGCGAACCGCCACGTCGAAGTCGCGGCGAACGACGGCCTGCTCGCCGTGCTGCGCGCGACGTTCGGCCGCGCGTCGAATCCATCCGAGGCGGCGGTCGGCCGCGCGTACGCGCTCACCGGCGTCACCGACGCGCTCGCGGTCACCCGGTCGAGCGCCCGAGCGCGTGCGACCCGTATTCTCGACTCGATGAACGCCACGCCCGCGCAGCCACCGCCGGACCCGACTGCCGAATCGTCGCTCACGCCCGCCGCGGCCGCCGACAGCGCGCTTCTCGACGCACTCGACGGTGGTCTCAAGTCAGGGCTCGCGGACGCCTATCGGGTCGATGCGCGCCGCCTCGTCCGCGTGACGCGAACCGCCCATCGGGCCGACGCCGCCACACCGCCGGCGAACTGGACGCGGCGCGCGACCGACACCGCGAGCGAGACCGCCGTCACGGCGGCTCCCGCCCGGCCGGTCGACGCTCCCCGTGATTTCACCGTTCTCGAGACTATCGACCGCCGTGTGACCGTGACGCGAACGACCCGAACCTCGTGGACGAACGGGTCGGCGGTCCGTACGCTCTCCAGCGTCGAACGCTCGACGTACCATGTCTCCGTCGCGCTCGCCGCGCGCCCCGCGTTGCTCGATGGCGTTCCCGCGCGGCCCGTGGACGCGCTCGACGAACGGGTGACGGCCGCGGTTCGGCGCGCGCTCCTCCCCGACGGCGCGGACGCGCTGGCCGCGAACGCCGTCACAGGTGCTGTGGGGGCTCTCGCTGAGACCGTCGCGGTCGCGCCGCCGTCGGCGCTCCGGGAGCGCGCGGCGAGGTCGCTCGGCCGAACCCGGAACCGCGTCGCGAACACCTCGACGGCGGTTCGCGTGAGCGGCGCGAGCGTCCTGGCGTCGTCACCGGTCGCGGCGCTCGCGCGAACGCTCGCCGCCGACCGCGGTCGCCTGCTCGACGCGCCCGCCCACTACGAATCGCTCGCGGAGCGCGCGCTAGTCGTGTCCCGCGCCCGCTACGTCGACCGAACGCTCGCCCTGGTTCGCGACCGGGCCGCCGACTCGGCCGGCGTTCGCGGCGCGCTCCGAGATACCGTCACTCGACTCGGCGGGTGGATTCCGACGGGCGCGACGACCAGGGAGACCCCGGAGACGGTCGTGTCTTCGGTGTCGGCGTCCCCGCGATACCTCTCGCTGGTCGACACGGAGGCGCTCGCCGCGCGGAACGTGAACGTCTTCTCGCTCCCGTACGGCGACGCCGCCGACACCGTCGTGGACGCGGCGTTCGACGGTGGCAAGCGCGCGGTCCGGCTCGCGACGGCCGCCGACCTCCTCGCCGCCGCTCCCGACCGCGTGCCCGACCTCGCGGCCGCCGTTCGCGCCGAAACTGCTCGCGTCCGCGAGCGCTTCGCGTCGGTCGTCGCCGACCGAACACGACTCGACCCGGATGCGGCGGAACGCGCGGTTTCGAGGGCGTCAGCCCGCTGGCAAACCGATGCGGCGCGGGCGCGGGCGGCGACGAACGGCTCGCTCGCTGCGGCTGTCGTCGCCGCTTCGGATACGCACGGGACTGAGCGGGTCGTGCTCACCGCGGCGCTCCGCGCCGAGTCCCGCGCGCTCGCCCGGAGCGACGGCGGCGGCGTGTCGGAGGACGTGGTGCGCGCAGCCCGCCAGACCGCCCGCAGCGAACTCACCGCCGCGCTCGGCCGCGCGTCCACAAACCGCGTCCGCCGGGCGCTCGGCGGTCGTCTCGCCGCGCTCCCCGCCGGCCTCCCGGTCGTTCCCCTGCCCGGGTTCTGGTACGCGACCGTGAACGCCTGGACGGTCTCCGTCCGCGGCGGCTACGAGCGCGTCGCCATCACCGGCGGCGCGCTCCCGCCCGGGTTCGACGTCGGCGCGTACGAGTACGTCCGAGAGGACGCTGCCGTCTCGTTCGACGTAGATGGTGACGGCCGCCCGGAGACGCTCGGACGAAACACCCGGATTGAGTTCTCGTTCGATACGGTGGTCGTCGCCGCGGTTCCGCCCGGTCCGCGCGGCGTCGGCGACACCGATGGGAACGCGGACGAGCGCTCGCCCGGCTGGTAACATAAAACCACATACGCGCCCGTCGCCTATCCCGGGCTATGTTGACCGACACCATCTCCGAACCCGAGTCCGTCTCGGCGGACGAGGTGTTCGCGGAGTACGAGGCCGCCCTGCTCACCGTCATCGAGGCCGAGGGCGTCGACGCGGTCGCCGACGCGACCGGACTGACTTCCGAGCGCGTCACCGACATCGAATCCGGCGATGGCGACCCCGTCACCGTCTCCGAAGCAGCGGACATCCTCGCGCTCACGGACGACTGGCCGGACGCCGAGACAGTCCGATTGGAGCTTCAGGACCACGTGATGCTCCAGATGAGCTCCGCGGTCGTGGACGTGGACTCGCTCGCGGACGGCATCGACGCCGCGCTCGACCCGAAGGAGGTTCAGCAGAAGGTCGAGGGCCGCCAGCCGATGACGCTCCGAGAGTACGCGCAGATCCATCACTACCTCGCGGTCGAGAACCCCTGGTGATGCGGGTCGCGATTCTGGGGTGTGGCTACGTCGGGCTCGAACTCGGCCGCCAGCTCGCCGCCGCCGGCCACGACCCCGTCGGCGTCCGGCGCTCGGACGCCGGGCTGTCGGCCATCGCGGACGCGGGCTTCGACGGCGTGCGCGCCGACGTGACCGACCCAGGAAGTCTCGAAGTCGTGCCGGACGCGGATGCGGTGGTGTTCATCGCGTCCTCGGGCGGCCGGGACGCTGACGCCGCGCGCGAGGTGTACGTCGACGGCCTCCGCACCGCCATCGACCACTTCGGCGGACGCGAGAATCCGCCGGACGAGTTCGTGTACACGTCGAGCACGGGCGTGTACGGCGACCACGACGGCGGCTGGGTGGACGAGGACACGCCGCTCGACCCGACCACGGAGAAGACCGAGGTGCTCGTGGAGGCCGAACGCATCGCGCGCGAACGTACCGCCGACCACGGCATCGACGGGTCGGTCGTCCGGTTCGCCGGCCTCTACGGTCCCGACCGCTACCGGTTGGAACGCTACTTGGACGGCCCCGTGACGGCGGGCTACCTGAACATGATTCACCGGGACGACGCCGCCGGAGTCGTGCGGTTCGCGCTCACCGAGGACGTGCCCGAGGTACTGCTCGCGGTGGACGACGAACCCGTCTCGAAGCACGCGTTCGCGGACTGGCTCGCGGACGAGGCCGGCGTCCCGCGCCCGCTGAAACGCACGAAAGAAGAGCGCTTGCGGGCGGGCGACCTCTCCGAGGCGGCCGAGCGCCGCGTGCTGACGAGCAAACGCTGCTCGAACGCGCTGCTGCATCGACTCGGCTACGAGTTCGCCTATCCCACGTTCCGCGAGGGCTATCGCGCCGCCCTCGACGCGTACTGACGCGCTATATCTGCTGCCAGCGCCGCCCGCACTCGGGGCAGACGCGGACGCTCCCGACCTCGTCCGGGTCGTTCTCCGTCTTGAGGTTCTCCCCGCACTCCGCGCACACCAGTCGGTCGTAGGTGTCCTTCTCCAGTTCGCCCGCCCGAAGGCCCTTCCTGACTGATTTCATGGCTCGGGGTTCGCGCGCCCGCCGTAAAAACCCACGCGCGGACTCCGGAAGGCTTGAACCGCGCTCGGTCCTTCCCCCACCAGTGTCAGCGTCGAATCGCTCGCGCCGCGTCCACGTGTTCGGGTCGCTGTGCGCGCTCGTGTTCTTCGTGAACTTCGGCCGGGTGGCGTTCGCGCCGCTCTACGGCCCGTTCATCGCCGAATTCGGCGTGAACCGAGCGACCGTCGGCGTCACCGCCTCCCTCGTCTGGCTCGGGAGCGCGCTCCCCCGCATCCCGACCGGCTACCTCCTCACGCGGGTCGCGCGCCACCGCGTCGTCCTCGCGACCGGCGCGTTCCTCACCGGCGCGTCCGCGTTCACCGCGCTCGCCGCGACCATCGAGATGGTGTTCGTCGGCGGGTTCCTCATCGGCGTCTCCTCCGGCGCGTACTTCATCGCCGCCAACCCCCTCATCTCGGAGTTGTTCCCGGAGCGGGTGGGGCGCGTCATCGGCGTGCACGGCACCGCGATGCAGCTCGCCGCCGTCGGCGCGCCCGTCACCGTCGGCGCGTTGCTCGGCGTGACCGACTGGCGGACCGTGTTCTGGCTGCTCGCCGCCGTCGCCGGTCTCACCACGCTCGTCCTCTTCGTCACCACGCGGCGCGCCGACCTCCCCGAAGCCGGTGCGGACGACCGCCACCTCGTCCGCGCGGTCCGCCGGCAGTGGCGGCTCGTGTTCACCGGTATCGCCATCCTCGGCGTCACCACGCTCGTCTGGAACGGCTTCTGGAACTTCTACACGCTCTACGCCGTCGAAGCCAAGGGCCTCACGTCCGGCACGGCGAACCTCCTCCTCACCGGGATGTTCGCCGCGGGCGTCCCCGCGTTCTGGTTCGCCGGCCGACTCGCCGACCGCGTCGCCTACGTCCCCCTCCTCCTCTCCGTGCTCGCCGGGTTCGTCGTCTGCCTGTTCGCGCTCACGTACGCCTCCGGCATCGTCGCGGTCACCGTCGCCACGCTCGCGACCGGCGCGGTCGTCCACTGCCTCTTCCCCACCATCGACACCTTCCTCCTCGACAGCCTGCCGGACGCCGACCGGTCCTCCGCCTACTCGGCGTACAGCGCGGGCATGATGACGATGCAAGCCGCCGGCGGCACGGTCGTCGGCGTGCTCAGCACCGACCTCCCCTACGACCTCGTGTTCCGCCTGCTCGCCGTCGCGCTCGGCGCGCTCGTGGTCGTGCTCGTCGTCGCGTACCGCGCCGACCTGCTTCCGGAGGGCGCGGCCGAGACGCCAACCTAAATGCCGCCGCGGGGAGACGGTGGGATATGGACTACACGCAGGAGCGCGTGGCGACGCTCCACGACTACGGGGACGCCCACCCCGACGCGCCGACCGAGCGCGCGACAGTCGTCGTCCCGATGACGGAACGCGAGTACGGCGGCCTCGCGCCCGAGAGCGTACTCTCCACGCTCGAAACCCTCGACGTCGACCGCGTCGTCGTTCCGCTCCGCGCGTCGGCGGAGAAGGCGGGCGCGTTCGCGGAGTGGCTCGACTCCTTCGACGTTCCGCTCGACGTGCTCTGGTGTAACGGCCCCCGGGTCGCCGAGCTGCTCGCAGACCACGGCCTGAACGGCGACGCCGGGAAGGGCCGCGACATCTGGCTCGCGCTCGGCGTCGCGGCCGACGCCGACTTCCTCGCCGTCCACGACGCCGACACGAAGACGTACTCCGCGCGGGACGTGCCGAAACTCCTCCACCCCCTCGATGCGGGGTTCGACTTCGTGAAGGGCTACTACGCCCGCGTCGAGAATCAGCGGCTCTACGGCCGCCTCTTCCGCCTCTGCTACGAACCGCTCGTCGACGCGCTCGACGCGCGCTCCGACGAACCGATTCTCGACTACCTCGGTGCGTTCCGGTACGCGCTCGCCGGCGAGTGCGCGATGACCGGCGACGTCGCGCGAACCATCCGCGTCCCCCGCACGTGGGGACTGGAGGTCGGCACGCTCGGCGAAGCCTACGACGCCGCCGGGTTCGACGGCACCGCCCAGGTCGACCTGGGGCGGTACGAACACGACCACCGCGCCGTCTCCGGGCCCTCCGGACTCTCCGACATGAGCGCGGGCGTCGTCGCCGCGCTCCTCCGCGCCTGCGAGGACCACGGCGTCAGCGTGGACTACGACACCCTCCCCGACCGCTACCGGGAGACCGCGCACCGATACGTCCGTGGGTACGCCGCGGACGCCGCGTTCAACGGCCTCGACTACGACCCTGCAGACGAACGCGCGCAGGTCGCAGAGTACGCGGACGCCGTCCGTCCGCCCGAAGGCGACGACCGCCTGCCCGCCTGGGAGGACACCGCGCTCGACGCCGAAGACGTCCGCGCCGCTGCGGCCGCCGACCTGGACGCGGTAGACTCATGACGGAAGAGTCGGCTTTCACGGGTATGGACCGCACGCTCGACGAACTCGCGGGCGTCGTCGACCTGTTCGGCGCACTCACTCGCGACGAACTCGCGGACGCCCTCCACGAACTCGCGTTCAAACGCGGCGAGGACGTGGACGCGGACGCCGTGGACGCCGCCATCGAGCGCGCGCTCGACCAGTACGTGCTCGTCGCCGTCACCCGGGACGACGCCGACCTCATCGTGCCCGGACCCGCCGCCTTCCCCACCGTCCCAGATGGGGGACCCGACCTCCCGCACATCCTCGACATCGAACGCCGCGACGTTCCCCGTGACGAACGCGCGGACGCGCTCCGCGCCCGGTTCGCCGCCGAAATCGCCGATGACCCCGACGCCGACCGCCTCGACGTCCTCGTCGACGTGACGTACGACGCGGCGACCTGGGCGGACATCGATGCAGCGGGCCTCCGCGAGCGACTGGCCGACCGACGGGAGGGTTAATGGCGTCCGAGGGAGTACGTGAGAGCATGGACCTGGGTCGGGTCGCCGCGCACGAACCAGCCACTATCGAGGACGAGGACCGGGACGCCGCGGTGCTCGCGCCCGTCGTCGAGCGTCCCGACGGCCCCGCGCTGGTGTTCACGAAGCGCGCCGACCACCTCGGCGAACACCCCGGTCAGATGAGTTTTCCCGGCGGCGGCCGCGAACCGAGCGACCGCGACCTCCGCGCGACCGCGCTCCGCGAGTCGAACGAAGAAATCGGCTTGCGCTCGGAGGAAGTCGAGTTCGTCGGCCAACTGGACGACATCCGCACCACCTCATCGTACGCCGTGACGCCGTTCGTCGCGCGCGTCCCCGACCGCGAGTACACGCCAGACGAACGGGAGGTCGCGGAAGTCGTCTTCCTCTCGATTTCGGGGCTCGTCGACCCCGAGAACTACGAGGTCGAACACCGCACTCACCCCCGGTACGGCGAGGCCATCGTTCACTTCTTCCACGTCGACGGCTACACCGTCTGGGGTGCGACCGCGCGTATCCTCGTGCAGTTCCTCGAACTCGCGCTCGACTGGGAACCGCCTCGAGAACCGGAACGCGTCGTCGACGCCGAGAACGAGACTACTCGGTGACGACGTAGGTCTCGGCGGGCGTTCGCTCGACGTACACGTCGTCCGCGCCGGCGACGAACGCTTCCATTTGGTTCAGGGGGAGGTCCGACACTTCGACTCGTTCGGATTGCTTCGCGGCCATACCCAATCGTAGTCGCGTTCGGGTTATCAAGTCGACCCGTGCGCGGTGAAAGTGAAAGTGGCCGCGGGCGGAAGGCACGGACGCTAAGTAGCCCGAACGCGGTGTCCGAGCCATGACCCAGTCGGTCGCGGTCGTCGGCGGCGGCGCGGTCGGCATCACCGCCGCGTACGACCTCGCGCGACGCGGCGCGGACGTGACGCTGTACGAGCGCGACGAGGTGGCTGCGGAGAGCACGGGCCGCGCCGCAGGCCTGCTGTACGACGCGTACGCGGAGGACGTGGACGCCCGCATCGCGGCGCGCGCAATCGAGCGCTTCGAGGCGTTCTCGGGCGACGGCGAGTTCGTCTTCGAGCGCGCGCCCTACGTCTGGTTCGCCACCGAACCCGGGCAGGCCGCGGACGCCGTCGCCCGCGACGCGGACGAGATGCGCGCGCAGGGACTCGACGTCGCCCACCTGCGTCCCGACGAACTCCAATCCGAGTACCCAGCGCTCCGCACCGACGACATCGCGGCCGCGGCCGTCGCGCGAAACGCCGGCTACACCACGCCCGCGACCTACGCCGACCTCCTCGCCGCGAAGGCCCGAGACGCCGGCGCGGAGATTCGTGAAGGCACGCACGCCACGGTCGCGCTCGACCCGGTGCGCGTCAACGGAGTCGAGTACGACGCCGTGCTCGTCGCGGCGGGCGCGCACACGAAACCCGTGCTCGCGGACGCCGGGGTTCGCGTGCCGCTGAAACCCTATCGGGTGCAGGCGCTCGTCGCGTCCGGCCTCGACATCCCCCTCTTCTGGGACGCGACCCGCGACTACTACGCCCGCCCCCACGCCCGCGGCGTGCTCGCCGGGGACGGCACGCAGCGCCGCGAGTTCGACCCCGACACGTACGACCGGAGCGCTGACGACGACTTCGTGGAGGAGACGCTCGCCAAACTCCGATACCGCCTCCCCGCCGCCGATATCTCCGCCGAGCGCGCGTGGGCGGGCCTCTGCGTCGCCACGCCCGACAAGAACCCCCTGCTCGGCGAGCTGCGCGACGGACTGTTCGTCGCCGCGGGCTGGCAGGGCCACGGCTTCATGCGCGCACCCGCGACCGGCGAAGCCGTCGCCGAACAGATTCTCGGAACCCGCGAGGAAATCAATCCGTTCGACCCGACGCGGTTCACCGGCGAGGAGGAGTTCCGCGTGCGCTCGGGGAGCGACCCGGACTAGTTCTTCGGAAGGAAGACGCGCAGCGTCCCGTCGACGAGTTCGGCGCGCGCCGCGTCCGCGTCTACGTCAGCGTCTTCGGGGAGTTCAGCGCGGCCGTCCAGCGCGAGCGCACGACCCGGATACCGCATCTCGAACCCCGCGTGGGGGTCGCGGAACCGCTCGATACGGACTTCGACGTCGCCCCCAGTGTACCCGACCTGTACGTCCTCCACGGCGACGCCGGGCGCGTCGAACACCACGAGGTACTCGTCCTCGTCCTCCAGCACGTCCACCGGGAGCGGCGTCTCCTCACCGACCTTGCTCGCGGCGCGGCCGAGTCGGGAGAGCACGGCGTTTCCGACCGACCGCCCCACCGACTCGAACCTCACGGTGACAACGCCTCCAAGCAGTCGGTGCCGCCGCAGTACGGGCACTGGAAGTCAGACACCCCGACGTCGTCCGGCATGTCGTACGTGTAGTGCATCTCGAACATGTCCATCTCGCAGTCGTCGCTCGTACACTTCACTTCGAGCGTCGCAGGCATACCCGAATGTACCACGGGCGGCGGCATAAGTCCCGTGGGCGGCCTGCACGCTTTTCTCCGCGCGCCGCGACCATCGGACGTGACTGTCTACGGCGTGGACTTCAGCGGCGCGGCGGACGCCGGAGCGAAGATTCGCGTCACCGAAGCCGAACCGACATCGAACGGGATTCGCGTACTGGACTGCTGGCTGGCCGGCGAGCGTTTCGGGTCGAGCGACCGCGAGCACGTACTCCCCGAACTCGGGGCGTTCCTCGCCGCCCGCTCCGGTGAGGACGCCATCGGGCTTGACGCGCCGTTCGCGCTCCCGCGCGCCCTCCACGAACACGACGACTGGCGGCACTTCCTCCTCTCGTTCCCGGGAGAGTTCGCCGACCCCGACGACTTCCGCGCGACGTGTCTCGACCGCGCCCGCGGCCTCGACGGCGACCGCGTCGAACGCCTGCGGGCGACCGACCGCGAACACGGCGCGCTCTGCGCGTACGGCTTCATCCTGAACACCGCGGCGTTCCACGCGATGCGGGACGTGCTCCGCCCGCTCGTCCTCTCCGAATCGATCGCGTGCCCGCCGTTCCACGCGCCCCGCGACGACCGACCGACGCTCGTCGAGGCCTATCCCGCGGGCACGCTCGACCGACTCGATGCGCCCCGCGAGAACTACAAGACCGACACCGCCGCGAGCAGGGCGCGCCGCGAGACGATTCTCGACGCCCTCACCGACGCCGGCGTCGCCCTCGCGGGCGTCCCCCGCGACCGCTTCCTCGACGACCCAACCGGCGATGCGCTCGACAGCGCGCTCGCCGCGCTCGCCACCGCCCGCCACCACCCCGACTTCGCTGTCGACCCGGTCGACCCCGCTGAGGGCCACATCTTCGTGTAGCCTTTATTCGCTCGCGCTCTTCGTTCCCCTATGACTGCTGCCGCGGACCTCGACGTCGTGCTCGTGGACGGCTACGTCGACGAGCCCGCGCACTTCGGCGTCCCTCCCTACATCTCGACCTACCCGCGGTACACCGCCGGCGCGCTCGTCGACGCGGGCGTCCCCGCGGAGAACGTCACCTACTACACCATCGACGCGCTCCGCGAGGAGCGCTCGCGCTGGCTCGACGTGGAACAGGCCGACCTGCTGATTTACATCGGCGGCATGACCGTTCCCGGGAGCTACGTCGGCGGCACGCCCGCGGAACCCGACGAAGTCCGGGAGTTGGCGTGGACCGCGGACGGCGTGAGCCTGATGGGCGGCCCCATCCGGTTCGGTGTCGGCGAGGAGAACGCCGGCGCGTCCGAGATGGAGCGCAAGGACCTCGACTTCGACTTCCTCGCGATGGCCGACATCGAAGCGGCCGCGCACGACCTCGTGGAGAGCGGCCTGGAGGGGTTCAACAACCGCTACCGGGACAACGAGGAGATCGACCGCTGGGCCGAACAGGGCGCGTTCGTGGTCGAACAGCACCCGAACTATCCGGACTACCTCATCGCGGAGATGGAGACCTCTCGCGGGTGCGCGTACCGGTGTTCGTTCTGCACGGAACCGATGTACGGCGACCCCTCGTTCCGCAGCGCGCGGTCGGTCGTCGAGGAGGTGGACGCGCTCTCCGACGCGGGCGTGCGGGACTTCCGCCTCGGCCGACAGGCCGACATCCTCGCGTTCGGCGGAGACGGCGAAGCCCCCAATCCGGACGCGCTCCGCGACCTGTACGGCGGCATCCGCGAGGTCGCACCCGACCTCCGCACGCTCCACCTCGACAACATGAACCCCGTGACCATCACGGACTACCCCGAGAAGTCGCGGGAGGCCATCGAAGTCATCGCCGAACACAACACGCCCGGCGACACGGCCGCGTTCGGCCTCGAATCCGCCGATCCCGTGGTGCAGGAGCAAAACAACCTCCTCGTCACCGCCGACGAGTGCCTGGAGGCCGTTCGCATCGTGAACGAGGCCGGCGGCTGGCGGCCCGACCGCGACGACGACGCCCCCCGCCTCCCCAAACTACTGCCGGGAATCAACCTCCTGCACGGCCTCACGGGCGAACGCCCCGAGACCTACGAGCACAACAAGCAGTTCCTCCACGACGTGTACGACGCCGGCCTGATGCTCCGCCGCATCAACATCCGGCAGGTGATGGCGTTCGAGGGCACGGAGATGGACGAGACCGGCGCGGACGTCGCGCACGCCAACAAGAAGCGCTTCAAGACGTACAAGTCGGAGGTTCGGGAGGAGATCGACCAGCCGATGCTCGAACGCGTCGTCCCGCCGGGCGCGGTGCTCGAAGACGTCCACTTCGAGTACCATCAGGACGGGAAGACGTTCGGGCGGTCGCTCGGCACGTACAGCCTCCTCGTCGCCGTGCCCGGCGAGCGCGAACTCGGCCGGACGACCGACGTGGTCATCACCGACCACGGCTTCCGCTCCGTGACCGGCGTGCCGTATCCGCTCGACGTGAACGCCGCGTCGATGGACGAACTCACCGCGATTCCCGGCATCGGCAGCGGGACCGCGGGCGACATCGTCGTCGCCCGCCCCCACGACACGCTCCCGGACGCCGACGTCGACCTCTCCCGCTTCCTCTCGGTGTAGCTACTCCGTCACGTCCTCGTCGAGCACCTCGCCGACCGCGAAGTTCGACTTCACTTCCGTGATTTCGACCTTCACGCGCTCGCCGATGTCCGCACCGGGGACGATGATGACGTAGCCGCGCTCGACGCGCGCGATACCGTCGCCCTGCTTCCCGATATCCTCGACCTCGACGTACCGGATTTCGCCCTCCTCGACCGGCGGCTGCGGCTCACCTGCGGCGCTCCGTTCGCGCTCCTCGTCGGTGCGCTCCTCCTCGCCGTCCCGCGCGATGAGCGCGACCCGGTACACCTCGCCGGGGTCGATGGAGCCCGCGTCGACCTCGCTCTTCGGCACCGTTACGACGTACTCGTCGTCCTTCACGGACACTTCGCCGTTGAACAGACACAGCAGTTTCTCAGAGATTTCCATAGTCAGACACTCATCCAAACGCAGGGAGGGGGTGGTCTTAGTAGTATGGCCTGCGTCACCCCTCGTAGGGCGTTCCGTCGGGGCGTTTCGCGCCCTCGGAATCGTGGACGACCGCGCCGGAGTCGGGTCGCGCGGGTTCGTAGTTGTCCCGAACGGCGATGGCTTCCTCCAGTTCTCGAACCGCGCGTTCCTTCAGCGCGCTCGCCAGCACCTCGGCGTCCTCGCGGCTGATGTCGCGGCCGAGCCCCTCGCACTCGTGGGCGCGCACCATCCCGGATTCGTCCACGGCCTCGCCCATCGGCTGGCTCGTCCCGCCGAGCGCGACGCTGAACGGGTACGTCTCGCAGATGAGCGGGCGGTCCTCGTGCACCGTACACGCTCCCTGGCCGTTCTTCTCGGTGTAAAAGGTACAGTCGCCGCAGGCTGTCGTTTGAAGCGCCCACTCGAACGTCTCGCCCTCTCCGGAATCGTCCAGTCCATAGGGCATCGGGCGCGCCACGTCGTTCCACGCGCGTCCCGTCTCGTTGGTGAGGTCGCGCACCTCGCCCGGGAACACCGTCGCGGTGTGCGGGTCGGCGGCCTGCTCCCCATCCTCGTCGTCCACGGTGGGTTTCGGGTCTGCCGTGCAGCACTCGCCGCAGCGCGTGCACTCGAAGCCGATTGTCTCGATGGCGTCCGCCAACGCGGCTTCGTCGAGGGCGCGGGCGCGTTCGAGCTCAGCGTCGAGGGACTCCATACCGCTTCGTCGCGCTCTGTGATGAAAAACTCCGTGCTCGCCCGTCTACGCCGGCGTCGCTCGGTCGTCCGCGGGATACCAGCGCACGCGGCGTTCGACGGCGAGCTTTTCGAGGTGGGCGCGCACGGTCTCGGCCGCGAGGTCGCGCACGTCGGCGATGTTGCGGCTGTACGCGGCGTCCACGATGTCGTCGAGGTCGCGTGCGCCCTCCCGGACGGCGCGCTCGACGTTCCGCTCGCGGCGGACGCGGCGCGCGAGTAAGTCCGCGATTCGCTCGTCGGGATTCTCGATTGCGTGGCCGTGTCCCGGGTAGAGCGTGGCGGCGTCGCGCGCGAGGAGGCGGCGGAGGCTGGCGTAGTACGCCCGCATGTCGCCGTCCCGGGTGCCGACGAAGATGCTGGACTCCGCCATCGCGAGGTCGCCGACCGCGAGTTCGTCGCCGCCGCGGAACGCGACGTGGTCGGGTGCGTGCCCCGGAGTCTCTAGGACGGTGAGCGGCCCGACCGCGTCGCCCTCCCGGAACACGCGGTCGGGCGTGACGCCGGTCGCGGCCGCGAACCGTTCCTCGCGGCCGGCGCGCGCCCACACGGTCGCACCGGTCTCCTCGGCGTAGTGCGCGAGCGCGCCGACGTGGTCCTCGTGGGTGTGCGTGGCCGCGATGTGGGTCACGTCGCGCTCGGCGACGCGCGCATCGAGGGCGTCGCTGCGTGCAGCGGGGTCGAGGAGAACGCTGTCTGCGAGGTAGGCGTTCGTCGCGCCCGTCGGGGCGCGCGTCGCCACCGGGACGGAGATTCGTTCGAACACACGCCGACGTGGGGGCGTGGGGAGGAAAAGTTACGCGTCGAGGTAGTACACTTGCTTGCGCGCGTCCTCGAAGCTGTACCGGGCGCTGACGAGGCCGGCGTCGTCGAGGCGGTTGAGCGCGTAGCGGACGGTGCGGTCCGGGAGGAGCGTCTCCTCCGCGAGGTCGCCCTGGGAGAGCGGGGAGTCCATTTCGAGGACTTTCGCGACGAGCTTCGCGCTCGGGGGGAGTTCGCGCAGGCGCTCCCTGAATTCCTCGTCGTCCGTGGCCACGTGTTGCTCCGCGGTCGTACTCATGACAATTACTGCCACACACCTATACGTAAAGGTTGGCTATACTGCTGTCTAATGGGTTAATACAATATTAGGTAGTGGGCTTGATGGGTGTGTGGGCCGACGGTCGGGTATGGCCGCAATCCCCGAGGACTACCGCGACCTCTTCGAGACGGAATCGTTCGCGCACTTCGCCACCGTCATGCCCGACGGCACCCCGCACACCACGCCCGTCTGGGTCGGGTACGAAGCGCCCGGCGAGGACGCGCACCCGTGGTCGAGCGGCGACGAACACCTCCTCGTGAACACCGCGCGCGGCCGCCGGAAGGAGAAGAACGTCCGGGCCAACCCGAAGGTCGGCGTGTCCATCACCGACCCCGACGACCCCTACCGCTACCTGTCCGTCCGCGGCGAAGTGGACAGCGTCGACACCACCGGCGCAATCGAACACATCGACGCGCTCGCGCGGCGCTACTTCGACGTCGACGAGTACCCCCATCACGGCGAGGAGGACGGCGAGCGAGTGGTCGTCCGCATCCGCCCCGACCGCGTCGTCACCGCGTAACCCTCCTGCGTTCCAGTACGGTTTTAGGGGCCGGGCGTGGACGTGAAGGTAGCGTGAAGGGACAGGAGTGGTACCAGGCCTCCGACGTCGCGGAGGAGTACGACGAGAAGCGATTCTCCCGCGGCGGACAGCTTATCGACCGACGCGAGAAACGAGCAGTTCTCGAAGCACTCGGCCCGGTCGAGGACAAACGCGTCCTCGAAATCGCCTGCGGCACCGGCCGGTTCACCGTGATGCTCGCCGACCGCGGCGCGGACATCGTCGGCCTCGACATCTCCAGTGCGATGCTTCAGGAGGGCCGGGAGAAGGCGCGCGCCGCGGGCGTGGACGACCACCTCGAGTTCATGCGCGGCGACGCCGCCCGCCTCCCGTTCCCCGACGACCACTTCGACACCGTGTTCGCGATGCGGTTCTTCCACCTCGCGGACACCCCCGCGAAGTTCCTCAGCGAGATGGCGCGCGTCTCCAAGAACCAGGTGTTCTTCGACACGTTCAACGACACCTCGACGCGCTCGCTCTACAACTGGGCGCTCCCGATGGGGTCGCGGCTGTACGGCGACGACGAGGTCCGCGACCTCGTCACGGGCGCGAACCTCCGACTCGCGGGCGCGAACCACGACTTCGTCCTCCCCTACGGTCTCTACCGGAAACTCCCCGACTGGCTGGCGAACACGCTCCGGTCCGCGGACACGTCGCTCGGTCGGACGCGCGTCGGCGACGCGCTCGCTTCCGTCTCCTACTGGGACGCCAGAGTGTAATATTCCGGACTTTTCGCGGTCGTGCCGGGATGTTTTTGGTCGGACGTCCGAATCACGGGGTATGGACCTGTCGGTGGTAGTGCCCACGCTCAACGCCCGCGACCGCCTCGCGGCGACCCTCGACGCGCTCGGCGCGCACGCGCCGGACGCCGAGATCGTCGTCGTGAACGGCCCGTCCGCGGACGGTACGAGCGGTCTGGTGCGCGACCACTCGGCAGTCGACGTGCTCTTGGAACTCTCGGAGCGGAACGTCAACGCCGCCCGGAACGCCGGCCTCGCCGCCGCTACCGGCGACGCGCTCGCGCTCGTCGGGCACGCGAGCTGCGTCCGCGAAGGCTGGACCGACGCCGTCCACGACGGTCTCGTTGACGCCGACGCCGTCACCGGCCCCGTCCACCGGGACGTGGCTGGCGGCCACACGACCGAATCCGTCGAGCACCGCCGCATCCGCGGTCGCGAGGTCACGTACTTCGACGGCGGAAACGTCGCGTTCACCCGCGACGCCATCGAGGCGCTCGACGGCTTCGACGAGTACCTCGAAACGGGCGCGGCCCGCGACGCCGCGCACCGACTCGCCGGTATGAACCGCACCGTCGCCTGGGAGTCCGGGATGGCCGTCGTCCGCACCGACGCCGACGACGTGACCCACCGCGTCGCCGCCGACCCGGACGTGCCGCTCTGGGGCGTGAAGTACCGCTCGCTCGCCTACCGCCTCGCGAAGAACTACGGCGTCCACCCCACTGTCCCCTATCGCATCGGCCGCCACGCCGTCACCGACGCGCTCGCCGTCGCCAGGGACGTGCTCACCGGCGACGAACGCCCCTCAGAGTGGGCCGCGAACGGTCGCGCCGTCCTCCAGAACACCGTCCGGGGCGCACGCGACGGCCTCGCCGCGCGCCGCGCCGACGACCCGCCCCGCCGCAACCCCAACGGCATCTCCCAGCGCATGGACCGCACCCTCGCCCGCTACGACTAACCTTCGCTCACTCGCTGAGAGCGTCAATGACGCGCCCCGGGTTCTTCGAGAATACGCGGCTCATCAAATCCTCGGGGACGTCCAGCGTCAGCACTTCCATCACGGCCACGTCGGGGTGGACGCTCGGCGCGCCGCTCCCGAACACGATTCTGTCCGGGTGTTCGGTGATGCCGCGTTCGAGGATGTCGCGGTACCGGACCGCGCTCGTGTCGAGGTAGAGGTCGTCGTGGCGGTCGAGGAGGGCGAGGGCGCCGGTCATCGCGTCGCGGTCGAGCGGATGCCCGCCGAAGTGCCCGAGAATCACGGGGAAGCCGCGGTCGAGGAGGGTGTTCGCGACCGTCTCCGGGTGGAAGTCGCGGCCCGCGTGCACGAGCACGGGGAGGCCGGCGTCGCCGAGCGCGTCCAGAGTCTCCTCGTCGGGCAGGCCGTCCCGGGGCGGGTGCAGTCGGAATCCGTGGAAGCGGTCGTCGTACGCGTACTGCTCCACGTCGTCGGGGTCGGTGTGGTACTCCTCGCGGGTCGCGCGGAGGTTGTGGAGGCGTGCACTCGTGTTCGTTCCGGGGTCGCGGGGGCCGTCGATGCGCGCCAGCGCGACGAACGGCCGCTCCACGGTCTGCCGGGCGACGGCGTTGTTCGCGCGGAGGTAGCCGCGGTCGCTCGCCTGCTCGCCGGGGAAGACGGCGGCGCGCACCACGCCCGCCTGGTGGAGTTCGCGCTCCAGCCCTTCCGCGTCCACGTCTCGCCCGCGGAGCGGCGGGTTCGGGCCGGCGTGGAGGCGCGCGTGGACGTCCACGATTCGGAACCCGTGTTCGAGTTCCAGCATGCTCGTACGAGGGACGGCCCCGTATTTCGTCCTACCGGTCGCCCGCGCGGTCGACGCGGCCCCCACGCCTAACACGACGTATCCCGTAGCCGTCCCGTAATGAGCGACGACGGTCTCGGGCTGTCCGCGAGCGTCGCCATCGCGCTTGGCGGGATGATCGGCGGCGGCATCTTCTCCATCCTCGGCCTGGTCGCGACCATCGCCGGTCCGCGCACCTGGCTCGCGTTCGTCCTCGCCGGCGTCGTCGCGGCCTGTGCCGGCTACTCGTACAACAAACTCAATGCGGTCAGCGACCCGAACGGCGGGTCCGTCACGTACGTCCAGCGGTTCTCCCGGAACACCACCCTCGCGGGCATGGTCGGATGGACGCTCCTCTTCGGGTACGTCGGGTCGATGGCGATGTACGCGTACGCGTTCGGGAGTTTCACCGTCGAACTCGCGGGCGTGCACGCCGTTTTCGGCGTCCCGACGCGCCCCGCCGTCTCGGCGCTATCAGTCGTCGGGTTCGTCGCGCTGAACCTCCTCGGCGCGCGGGCGTCCGGCACCACCGAGAACGTCCTCGTGGGCGCGAAACTCCTCATCCTCCTCGCGGTCGGCGGCTGGGGCGCGTACTACGGCGCGACCACCGGCGGTCTCGCGTTCGGTATCGATGGACTCGGCGGCGTCGACCCGCTCGTCGCCGCGGCCGTCTCCTTCGTCGCGTTCCAGGGCTGGCAGCTGTTGTTCTACGACCGCGACAGCATCCGCGACCCCGACCAAACTATCCCGCGTGCGGTGTACGCCGCAATCGCCGTCGCCGTCCTCGTCTACGTGCTCGTCGCCGTCGTCACCACAACCCTCCTCACGCCCGCGCAGATACTCGAATTCAAGCACGTCGCGCTCGCGAAAGCCGCCGAGCCGTTCATGGGGAGCGCGGGGTACGCCGTCGTCTCCGCGGCCGCCCTGGTCTCCACGGGAAGCGCCATCAACGCGACCCTCTTTTCGAGCGCGCACTTCGCGAAGGGGATGATAGACGAGAACCTCCTCCCGGACCGCGTCGGCGACACCGGCGCCGACGGCGCGCCAGAACGCACGCTCGTCCTTCTCGGCATCGTCACCGTCGCGTTCACCGTCTACGGCAGCCTCGACGGCATCACCTCCTTCGCCTCGCTCGCGTTCATCGCCGTGTTCGGCGTGATGAGCGCGCTCGCACTCACCCAGCACGCCGACGACCGCGTGTCCGCGCTCCCGCCGCTCCTCGGCACGCTCGGCTGTGCGACGTTCGCTCCCCTGATGTTCTACCACCTCGCCACCCGCGAACCGAACGTGTTCGGCGCGGTCGTCCTCACCGCGCTCGCCGTGTTCGTCGTCGAAGTCACGTACTTCGAACGTGCGGAACTCGTCCGCGTCGCCAGCGCCGTCGAGGACGGTATCGAGGACGGATTCGATTCCTATCGCCGCCGCCGCTGACCGGGGTGGCCACAACCGTTTATTGACTGTCGGCTGAAACGAACCGCGTGGCCGATCAGAAACTCGGACTGTTCGGCGCTCTCAGCATCGCCGTCGGCGGGATGATTGGCGGCGGCGTGTTCGCGGTTCTCGGCGTCGTCGCGCAGACGGCCGGTTCGGCAGCGTGGGCCGCGTTCGTCGGCGCGTGCCTCGTCTCGCTGTGCGCCGCGTACTCCTCCCTCAAACTGAACGCACACGGCGACAACCAGGGCGGGTCGGTCGCCCAGTTCCAAGAGTACCTCGGGAATCAGACGCTCGCGGGCATGGTCGGCTGGACGCTCCTCTTCGGATACGTCGGCGCTATCGCCATGTACGCGTACGCGTTCGGGAGTTTCACGCTCGCCATTGTGGACGTACCGAAACAGGGCGTGATTCCCTGGCATCGCGCCATCGCCATCGCCGCCATCGCCGGATTCGTCGGCCTGAACGTCCTCGGCGCGCGCGCCACCGGCACCTCGGAGAAAGTGCTGGTCGTCGCGAAGGTCGCCGTCCTCACCGTCTTCGGCGGCCTCGGCGTCTGGTACGCGCTCACGAACCCCGGTAGCGGCGTCGCCGGCACCGACCTCGAACTCGGCCTGAGCCAGATCCGGCAGGTGTCGCCCGTCGTCATGGCGACCGCCATCAGTTTCGTCTCCTTCCAGGGCTGGCAACTCCTCATCTACGACCAGGACTCCATCCGGAACCCACTGGAGACTCTCCCGAAAGCGATCTACCTCTCCATTCTCATCACCATCCTCATCGACGGCGTCATCGCGGTCGTCGTCACGAGCCTCGCCGAACCGACCGTCATCACGACGCATCCGGAGCGCGCGCTCGCGTACGCCGTCGAACCCCTCGTCGGTCACGTCGGCTTCCTCGTCGTCGCCGTCGCCGCCGTCTTCTCCACGGGAAGCGCCATCAACGGCACGCTGTTCTCGAGCGCGCACTTCGCGAAGGGGATGCTCTCCGACGACCTCCTTCCCGACCGCGTCGGCCGCGCCGGCGCCGACGGCGCACCCGACCGCACACTCCTCGTGCTCGGTGCGCTCGCGTCCCTGTTCGTCGCGTACGGCAGCCTCGACGGCATCACGTCCTTCGGGTCGCTCGCGTTCATGGCGGTGTTCGGCGCGATGAGCTATCTCGCGTTCCGCAACCGGGACGCCGTCGACGCGTCCGCCGTGCCGCCCGCGCTCGGCGCGCTCGGCTGCGTGACGTTCGCGCCGCTCCTCCTCTACCACCTCTGGAGCGACGAACGCCACGTCTTCTACGTCGTGCTCGCCGTCTCCGTCGTCGTGGCCGTCCTCGAACTCCTCTACTTCGAGCGCGACGAACTCGCCGACGGCGTCGAGAAACTCGAAGACGACCTACACTGACGGGAGCCGCCACTCCCGGTGGACTGCGACGATGCGGAGCGCGAACACGACGCCGGCGCAGGCGAGCGCCGCCGTCCGCTGTCCCACGCCGGCGTCGGCGGCGAGCACGAACAGCGCGCCGCCGATGAGCGCGCACGACGCGTAGAAGTCCTCGGTGAGCACGAATGGCACGCGGTCCAGGAGAACGTCGCTGATGGTGCCGCCGCCGACGCCCGTCAGCGTCGCGAGCACCACGACCCCGAACGGCGACACGCCCGCGTCGACGCCGACGAGAGCGCCCGTCGCCGCGAACGCCGCCAGCCCCACCGCGTCCGGGACGACGAGCGCCGGACTGTCGAGCAGGCCGCGCTCGTCCACCACGACCGCTAGCCCGATGGCGAGTAGCACGCCGACGAACGCCCACGCCACGTCCCCGCTTCCCGAGAACGCAGCGGGCGTCCGCCCCACCAGCACGTCCCGCGTGATACCGCCGCCAAGCGCGGTCAGAAACCCGAGTACGGCGATGCCGAGCAGGTCGAGGTCCGCGTCGCTCGCCTTCAGCGACCCGACGATGGCGAACGCGACCAACCCGACCGCGTTCATCACGTCGAAGACGTTCATGTCTTCGACTGATGAGCCAGCAAACGCTTGGCGTTTGCGTTGTTCACGACTCGCTCGTGAGCGAGTCGTGGAGGCGTCGGCGCGTCGCGCCGACGTTTCTTCATGACACCGAATGCGTCCATGCGTGCATTCGGTGTCGTGAGCCAGTCAGGCCTTCGGTCTTGGCCGGGTCGCCGTTCGCTCACGAGCCATGGAGGCGTCGTATCTGGCGACAAATATTTACTGACGACATCTGAATCCCCGAGTATGGAGACCGTTCTCTCAGTCGTCGCTCTGGTGATCGGTGTCGCGTTCGTTTACGCGGCGTTCCGGATACTCTGGGATGGCGAGCGGCCGAACTGGATCGGGTGAGGGTACCGAACGCTCGCTTCCGCTCGGCGTTATCCGGCGTCGGTGTCGCTGACTTGGCGGATGCGGTCGATGCCGTCGATTTCGTCGATGACGCCGGCGACGGGGTCGGGGACGAGCGTGCGCCAGTTCTCGTCGTGGACCATTCGGTTGCGTATTTCGGTTCCCTCCAGGACGTCGCGGTCGAACATCGGGGATTGGCGGACTTCGACGCCGGCCTCGCCGAACAGCCGGATGACGAGAGGGTTGTTCGAGTACGCCACGTCGAACTTCGGGGTCATGGACTGGACGTGACTCACCCAGACAGCGTTCCGGTTGATGTCCTCGATGGGGACGACGTAGGTGACGACGTCCACGTCCACCAGCGCTTTCGTTATCATCATCACGCGTTCGCCCGCCGTGAATGGGTTTCGCGCGCTGTGGGATTTGTCGCCGCTCCCGACGCCGACGACGAGTTCGTCGACCTCGTCGGAGATCGCTTCGACGACGCGATGATGGCCCTCGTGGTACGGCTGGAACCGGCCGATGTAGAACCCGCGCGTCATTCGTTGGCGGACAGAACGGGCGCGTCCGCATAAGCGTGGCGAGTCCACGACACCCGATAAAGAGAGAACAGTGTTTTGGGCGCTCTAGAAGGCTGATTACGGGACTCTCGCGTTCGCCGGAGGGAGAAAGTATATCAGTCGCCCGACCCTCCCTTCGTGTACTGAGTAGACTTCTATGAGCAACGAGCCCCCGACCGACTCACCCCCCGAGAACGAGTACGGCAGCCACGGGAACGAACCCGAGGAGCCTGCCGACCCCATCGGGGACCTCGAAGACCTCGGTAGCGAGGTCGATGTCGAGGGTGACGTCGAAATCGACGAGGACGCGGAGGACGGCCTTCTCGGCGGCCTCAAAGTCGACGACACCTCGGACATCAAGGTCCCGGACCGCCTGGTCGACCAAGTCATCGGCCAGGAGGACGCCCGCGACATCGTGCTGCGGGCGGCGAAACAGCACCGTCACGTGATGATGATCGGGTCGCCGGGAACGGGGAAGTCCATGCTGGCGAAGGCGATGAGCCAGCTCCTCCCGAAGGAGAACCTCCAGGACATCCTCGTCTACCACAACCCCGACGATTCGAACGAACCCAAGGTTCGCACCGTCCCCGCGGGGAAGGGCGAACAGATCGTGGACGCCCACCGCGAGGAGTCCCGCAAGCGCAACCAGATGCGGTCGCTGTTGATGTGGGTCATCATCGCGGTCGTCATCGGGTACGCGTTCATCGTCGCGTTCCAGCCGCTCATGGGGATTCTCGCGGCCGGTATCCTCTACTTCGCGTTCCGGTACACGAACCAGGGCGGCGACGCGATGGTGCCGAAACTCCTCATCAACAACGCGGACCGCCAGACGGCGCCGTTCAAGGACGCGACTGGCGCGCACGCCGGCGCGCTGCTCGGCGACGTCCGCCACGACCCGTTCCAGTCCGGTGGGATGGGGACGCCCGCGCACGAACGCGTGGAGTCCGGCGCGATCCACGAGTCGAACAAGGGCGTGTTGTTCCTCGACGAAATCAACACGCTCGACGTTCGCAGCCAGCAGAAGCTGATGACGGCGATTCAGGAGGGCGAGTTCTCCATCACCGGCCAGTCCGAGCGCAGTTCGGGCGCGATGGTGCAGACCGAACCCGTCCCGTGTGACTTCATCCTGGTCGCCGCGGGGAACATGGACGCGATGGAGAACATGCACCCCGCGCTCCGCTCCCGCATCAAAGGGTACGGGTACGAGGTGTACATGGAGGACACCATCGACGACACTCCGGAGATGCGGCGGAAGTACGCGCGGTTCGTCGCGCAGGAAGTCGAGAACGACGGCCGCCTCCCGCACTTCGAACCGGACGCGGTGAGCGAAATCATCCTCGAAGCGAAGCGCCGCGCCGGCCGGAAGGACAGCCTGACGCTCGAACTCCGCGACCTCGGCGGTCTCGTCCGCGTCGCGGGCGACATCGCGAAGTCGAAGGGCAACGAGAAGACGACGCGCCAGGACGTCCTGGAGGCGAAGAAGCGCTCGCGCAGCATCGAACAGCAGGTCGCCGACGACTACATCGACCGCCGGAAGGACTACGAACTCCGCGCGACCGAGAAGGACGCGATCGGCCGCGTCAACGGTCTCGCGGTCATGGGCGGCGACTCCGGCATCATGATGCCCGTCATGGCCGAGGTCACGCCCCGGCAGGGCGAGGGCGGCGAAATCTACGCCACCGGGAAACTCCAGGAAATCGCGCAGGAGGCCGTGGAGAACGTCTCCGCCATCATCAAGAAATATACTGGAGAATCCATCGCGGACAAGGACATCCACATCCAGTTCGTCCAGTCCTACGAGGGCGTCGAGGGCGACTCCGCGTCCATCACCGTCGCGACGGCGGTCATCAGCGCGCTGGAAAACATCCCCATCGACCAGAGCCTCGCGATGACCGGCAGTCTCAGCGTCCGCGGGGACGTGCTGCCCGTCGGCGGCGTCACGCACAAGATCGAGGCCGCGGCGAAGGCCGGGTGTGATAAGGTCATCATCCCGAAGGCGAACGAGCAGGACGTGATGATCGAGGACGAGTACAAGGACCAGATCGAAATCATCCCCGTCAGCCACCTCAGTGAAGTGCTGGACGTGGCGCTCGTCGGGGAGCCCGAGAAGGACTCGCTCGTCACGCGACTGAAGTCCATCACGGGGAAGGCGCTCGACCAGCAGGTCGGGCCGAACAGCAACCCGAGCCCGCAGTAACCCGGTTCCACACGGCTTTTTGTGCAGTCTCGTGTAGACCGATGAGTGAGTAGCTCTGCGACCTTCCTCGGTGTCTGCGCCTTCCTCGCGTTCGCGGTGGTCGCGCTGTCCCGCACGACGCCGTCGGAGGGGGTCGTGGACGCGTCCGAGGTGTCGGCGGGCGTGCTGTACGCGAACGTCGTGGTCACGCACGGCACGCTGTTCGTCGTGGTCGCGGCGACCGCGTGGCTGTTCGAGGTCCCGGACGCGGCGCTCGGCGTCGGCACGCGCCCGCTCCCGGACGCGGTTCTCGTGGGCGTGCTCGCCGGGCTCGTGCTCGCGGCCGGGAACGCCGCGGCGGCGCGTGTCGCGGACGCGCTCGGCGTCCCGTACTCGGACGCGCTCACCGACCTCCTCACGCCGGCGTCCGCGAGCGGGTGGGTCGCGTTGCTCGGCGGCGTGCTGCCGCTGGTCGCGCTCGCGGAGGAACTGCTCTTTCGCGCCGCGCTGGTCGGCGTACTCGCCGGGTTCGACACGCCGGTCGTCGTCGCGGTCGCGTTCTCGAGCCTCCTGTTCGGCCTCGCGCACGGCGCGCAGGGACTCGCCGGTATCGTCGTCGCCGGCCTGCTCGGCGCCGCACTCGCCGCTGTGTTCGTCGCGACGAACAGCCTCGTCGCCGTCGTGGTCGCGCACGCGCTCGTGAACGCCGTCGAACTCGTCGGCCACGCGACCCGGGGGGATTAAGGAGGCGGCGCGCGCAGTACTCGCGTACTTGTGGCTCTGAATCGACGCGGTATCCTCGCCGCCGCGCTCTCGTTCGTCTACCCGGGTCTCGGTCAGCTCTACCGCCGCGCGTGGCTCCGCGCGCTCGCGTGGGTTACGCTCGCCATCGCCATCGCGTACTTCCTCACGCCGCCGGAACTCCTCACCGCGTTCGAGGAGCAGGGGCTCGCGGTGTTCGAGACCGCGACCATTCCGATGGAACTCACCATCGCGTTACTCGTGATTCGCGTGCTCAGCGCGACGGACGCCTACTTCGTCACGGTCGCGCAGGCCGCGAACCGCGAGGCGGCGGCCGCGAACGCTGTCCCGACACCCGGTGACACGAACGCCGAATCAGCGTCCGCGTCGCCGTCGCCGTCGCCGGAAGAGGCCGCCGCCACGTGTCCGAACTGCGGACGGGAACTCGACGATGACCTCGACTTCTGTCCGTGGTGTACGTACGAGTTCGAGAGTAAGGAGTAGGCCTATATCGACTCGCGGTCATGTTGTCCGTATGTCGATTGTCGTTCCGTTCGACGGCTCTGAGTTGTCCCGAGCGGCGCTTCGACGCGCGCGCCAGTTCAGGCCCGTGCTCGACGAGCGCCTCGTCGCGATTACCGTCATCGAACGTGACGCCGCGTTCGCCCGCGAGCACGGCTGGCTCGACGACGAAGCGGAGTTCGACACGGACCGCGTCGTCGCCGCCGCCCACGAGGACGTGACGGAGATAGCGCCGGAAGCGAACTTCCGCCACGCACTCCTCCGGCGGAGCGCGTCCTCCGGCGCGGTCGCCCGCCACGTCCGGAGCATGGCGCGCGAGGAGGACGCGAACATCGTCTTCGTCGGCAGCGAGAACGCCGGCAACCTCGTCTCCTCGGTGAGCAGCGTCGGCAGCAGCGTCGCCGCCGACGACTACTACGACGTGTTCATCGTCCGCCACACCGAACCCGGCGCGGGCGCACAGCCCGCAGAAGAGTACCGCTGATTACTGCTCGATGATTCGTTCCTCGATGGCTTCGCCGAAGTGCCGGCCGCCCTCCTCGAGGTAGACCTTCACCTCGTCGCCCTCTTCGAGGTCGGTGACGGCTTTCCGGCCGTCCTTCGTCGCGACCTTGATTGTCTCCGCGTTCTGCAGGAGGGTCTCGATTCGGTCGCCCGACGCGGTCTCCGCTTCGACGCGGAACATCGGACGGCGCTCGATTTTCGCGCGGCCGACGACGCCCTCGCGGGTGTGGCCGTCGGTGTCCACTATCTGCACGTCGTCGCCGCTCCCGAGTTCCGCGAGGTACTTCGTGCCGCCGTCGGGCGTGCGGACGTACGCGTGTACTGCACCGGCGTTCACGCGGAACGGCCGGCTTGCGACGTACGGCGAGTCCGCGGTCTCGGCGTGCACGAAGAACAGGCCGCGCGACATGGAGCCGACGAGCATGCCCTCGTCGTCGTCCATCAGCGTGCCCGTGTCGACGCAGACGCGGTCCGCGCTCCCCGCTTCCTCCACGACGGTGACGGTCGCCCACTCCATGTCGAGGGTTTCGCGGCGCGCGGCGTCCCGGACCTGCACGGTGCGTCGAATCTCGTCGGGGTCGTCCGAATCGAGGAGCACGGCGTCAGCGCCGATGTCAAGCGTTTCGAACGCGGTCTCGGCCTCCTCTGCGTTCGTGACGCCCGCGACGAGCGTCGTCTCGTCGCCGATGCGCGCGATGAGGTTCTCGAGCGGGATGATGGTCCAGTCCTCGCCGACGACGATGGTGTACGCGGCCTCGTCCGCGGCGGCCTCCGCGAACGTCTCGTAGTCCTTCCCGAGGATGCGGACGTACGCGCCGCCCACGTCCTCCTTCCGGCGGAGCGCGGAGAGGTCGGCACTCCCCGAGAAGTCGCTGGGGAGGTCGACGGTGCCGTCGCCCTCGCCGTCCTTTCCGACGACGTAACAGTCCGCCTCGGTCTCCTCCTCGGCCTGCCCGATGACGTCCACGTCGTCGCGCTCGAACGCGGCGACGTTCACGTTCCCGAGTTCGCGCACGCGCTCCACGTCCGATTCGTCCACGAGCACCCAGTCCACGCCGGCCTCGAGGCCGGCGGTGATGCGTCGCTTTTGCGTCTCCCAGTCCCCGACGGAGTCGTCCGCCTTCAGCCAGACGGCGCGTTCGGTCATACTCGACTCCTCTCGGCCGGCGTGCTTGAACGTGGCGGATACCGGCAGTCCTACAGACCGGCCGCGTCGAGCGCGTCCGCGGGCGCTGCGTCGTCGTGTACGACCGCCGCGACGGCCTCCGAGATGGCTTTCGGGTCGTCGTGCTGGAAGACGGTGCGTCCCATCGAGACGCCCTTCGCGCCGGCGTCCATCGCACCCTGTACCGCTTCGAGGGTCGCGAGGTCGCCCTGCGGGCTGCCGCCCGCGATGATGACGGGGCGCGCGGTGGATTCGACGACGTGCTCGAAGCGCTCGCTGTCGCCCGAGTACGCGGTCTTCACCACGTCCGCGCCCGCCTCCTCCGCGAGCCGAACCGCGTGCCCGAGGTTGCGCGCGTCGTGTTCGTCCACGCCGGGGCCGCGCGCGTACGCCATCGCCAGCACGGGAATACCGAGGCGGTCGGCCTCGTCGGTCACTCGCGAGAGGTCCGCGAGCTGGTCGGGTTCGTGGTCCGACCCGACGTTGATGTGGAAGGAGACGGCGTCTGCGCCCGCCCGCACGGCCTCCTCGACCGTTCCGGTGCGGCGCTTGTCGTTCGCGTCCGGACCGATGGTCGTCGAGGCGTTCAGGTGGACGATGTAGCCCTTCCCGTTCTTGTTCGGATGGACGCGCGGCGCGATGCCCTTCTGCGTGAGCACGGCGTCAGCGCCGCCCCTAGTGACGGCGTCGATGGTGGATTCGATGTCCTTCAGGCCCTCGACGGCCCCGAGCGTGATGCCGTGGTCCATCGGTATCGTCACTAGCTTTCCGTCTGTCCCGATTCGGTCGAGTCGTGCGGATTTCCCGGTAGAATTCATTGATACTACGTAACAAAGGGGTGGCTATGTCGATTGTGATTCCGGCGTCTCTTTCGCGCCCGCGACGGCACCGTCCTTCAGCTCGCGCGCCTTCTCCCGCAACCGCTCCGCCGCGGTTCCGTCCGCGGCGTGCTCGGCGATAAGGTCAACGAACGCGCTCCCGACGATGATGCCGTCCGCGCCGCCCGCGACGATTTCGCGCGCGTGCTCGCCGGTGCTGATGCCGAACCCGACCGCTTTCGGGATGTCGGCCTCACGGAGGCGGTCGAGACTGCCGTGCGTGTCCTCACTCACGTCGTCCTGCGCGCCCGTCGTTCCCATCCGGCCCTGGACGTACACGAACCCGGACGCCTTCGCGAGCATCCGTTCGAGCCGGTCGTCCGTCGTCGTCGGCGCGACGATGAACACGAGGTCGAGGCCGTGCTCGTCGCACGCCGCCTTCAGCGCGTCCGCCTCGTCCACGGGCAGGTCGGGAATCACGAACCCGTCGATACCCGCCTCCGCCGCGTCCGCGACGAACGCCTCGGGGGACGCTCGCGCATCGCGTCCCTCCGCGCTCGCGCGTTCGGCGTCGCTCCGCGACGCCTGTCCATGTTGGAGCAGGAGGTTGTAGTACGTCATGCAGACCAGCGGCACGTCGACGCCGTCCGCGCGCAACTCGCGCACGAGGTCGAGGTACCTCTCGGGCGTCATGCCGGCGTCGAGCGCGCGCTTCACGGCCTTCTGAATCGTCGGGCCCTCCGCGATGGGTTCCGAGAACGGGAGACCGAGTTCGATGACGTCGCTCCCGCCCTCGACGAGCGCGTGCACGTACTCCTTCGTCCGCTCGACGCTCGGGTCGCCGGCGGCGATGTAGGAGACGAGCGCTGGGTCGCCGTCGAACGCCGATTCGAGGTCGCTCACTGGTACACCTCCATGTCGGGCGCGTTCGCGATACCGCGCTCGGTCGACTCCTCGATGACCGTGTCCAGGTCCTTGTCCCCGCGACCGGAGACGTTCACCATCACCGGCCCGTCACCCTCGTACTGCTCTAAGTAGGCGAGCGCATGGCTGGATTCGAGCGCGGGAATGATGCCTTCTCGGGTGGCGAGGCGGTGGAACGCGCGGAGCGCCGCGTCGTCGTCCACGTTCACGGGCGTGACGCGACCCTCGTCCACGAGGTGCGCGAGTTCGGGGCCGACGCCCGCGTAATCGAGGCCGGCGGAGACCGAATGCGACTCCACGATCTGGCCCTCGGGCGTCTGAAGGAGTTTCGTGCGCGCACCGTGCAACACGCCCTCTGTCCCCGTGCCGAGGCTGGCGGAGTTCGGCGCGTAACTCTTTTCGCTATCGACGCCGAGCTCGCTCCCGCCCGCTTCGACCGCGTAGAGGTCCACGTCCTCGTCGCCGACGAACTCGTGGAACGCGCCCATCGTGTTCGACCCGCCGCCGGCGCACGCGACGACGGCTTCCGGGAGCCGGCTGACCTGCTCGCGCGCCTCCTCGCTGATAACGGACTGGAAGTCCCGCACCATCGTCGGGAACGGATGCGGGCCGACGACCGACCCGATGACGTAGTGCGTGTCCTCCACGGTCCGCGACCAGTCCCGCATCGCCTCGTTCGTCGCCTCCTTCAGCGTCCCCGACCCGATGTCCACGGGGTTCACCTCCGCGCCGTGAATCCGCATCCGGTAGACGTTCGGCCGCTGACGGTTGATGTCCGTGCGCCCCATGTATATCTCGCAGTCCAAATCGAGGCTGGCGCACGCCATCGCCGTCGCGGTGCCGTGCTGACCCGCGCCCGTCTCCGCGATGACGCGGTCCTTCCCCATGTACTTCGCGAGGAGCGCCTGGCCGAGCGCGTTGTTGAGCTTGTGCGCGCCGCCGTGCACGAGGTCCTCGCGCTTGAGGTACACGTCGAAGCCGTACCGCTGAGAGAGGTTGTCCGCGCGCTGGAGCGGGGTGGGACGACCGCCGAAGTCGCGGAGGCGCTCCTCGAACTCGTCCACGAAGCCGTCCTCGTTCTCCAGCACGTATCGCTGGTAGGCGTCCTCGAGCTCCGTCAGCGCGGGCATCAGGGCCTCAGGGACGTACTGTCCGCCGTAGTCGCCGAACGTTTTCTGACTCATGTTAGGGTTCGCGTGTTCTCCCGGATGGCGTCGGGCGTGTCGTCCATCACGGCGGACCCGACGAGCAGAGCGTCCGCGCCCGCCGCCCGCATCCGCCGCACGTCGTCTCGCGTACTGATTCCGCTCTCCGCGACCGTCGTCACGCTATCCGGTACTTCGGGAGCCACCGACTCGAACGTTTCGAGGGACACGTCGAGCTTCCCGAGGTCGCGGTTGTTCACGCCGACGATGTCCGCGCCGGCGGCGAGCGCTCGCGCGACCTCCTGGCGGGTGTGCGTCTCCACGAGCACCTGGAAGCCGCGGTCGCGCGCCGCCGCGAGCAGGTCGTCGAGGTCGTCGACGAACCGTGCGATGAGCAACACCACGTCCGCCTCGACGGCGTCCAGTTGCTCCTCTCGAACGATGAAGTCCTTCCGGAGGACGGGCACGTCGACCGCGCTCCGCACGCGTTCGAGCGTCTCCGTGCTTCCGCCGAAGTGCGCGGGTTCGGTGAGAACGGAGAGCGCGGCCGCGCCGCCCGCGACCATCGCCTCCGCCGCCGCGACCGGGTCCACGTCGCGCGTACCGTCGGTGGTGGGGCTCGTGGGTTTCACTTCCGCGATGAGCGGGACGCGACCGTCCGCCTCCGCGGCCGCCAACGCGTCCGTGAGCGACCGCGGCCGGACGGAGAGGCGTTCGCCATCGTGTGTTCTCGAGCGCGCGGCGTCGAGGATGGACCGCACCGCCGGCGCCAACTCGGGCTCGTCCATTGTTGTACGTCAATGCACTCTTTTGTACATTAGGCTTTCGCCTCCCGGCCCGGGAGGTATAAACACCCGACGCCCAACCACACGCCCATGACCGGTGTCCACGCCCGCCACTTCGACTACCTCGACCGATACGTTCAACTCGGCCTCGCCGGCGACCGACTCATCAGCGTCTCCTTCCCCGCCACCCCCGACGACGACGCCACCGACGACCACTCCCTCCTTGACCGCATCTCCGCCTACCTCGAAGGCGTCGAGGACGACTTCCGCGATGTCGAAACCGGCCTCACCGTCCCCACCACCCACCGAAACGTCCTCGAACAGGTCCGCGACATCCCCTACGGCGACCAGCTCTCCGTCGACGCCCTCGCCCGCATCACGCCCGGCCTCGACCCGGACGACCCCGACGACCTCGACGCCGTCCGCACCGCCCTCGCCCAGAACCCCCTCCCGCTCGTCATCCCCGACCACCGCGTCCGCGACGGCCCCAGCGCCGCACCACCCGAAGTCGAACAGAAACTCCGCGCGCTCGAAGACCTCTGAAACTCCCGCAAAACTCCGAGCGACGAACCCATTTGGAGAACAGTCCGCCAGCCGCGCGCTGGCGAACGCGACCACCGGCTACTGTAGGTCGTCGACGAGCCCTCGGAGGGTTTCGAGGTCGTACTGTCCGGGCGCGGTCGCGTCTTCGGCGCGGACGGGCGCGTACCCGATTTTCGAGCCGTAGACGGGCGCGACCGCTCGCGTGTGTCGGCCCGCCTCTCCCATCGCCATCGTCGCGACCGGTTCGTCCGCCATCGCGTACTCGTGCGTCACGGTGAGGAGGTCGAGTGCGTCAGTTCGGTCCGTGGCGGTGACCGCGAGTTTCCCCACGTCGCCGTACTCGACGGCGTTCCCGAGCAGTCCGCGCATGTCCTGGCGGAGCGGCGTCCCCTCGAAGTCGTGCACCGACACCACCACCGACGCGTCCGCGTCCCGCGCGGCGTCCCGCACGCGCTCGCCGGCCCCGTCCAGCATCGACTCCAACTCGACATCGACGGCGTCGACCGCGTCGTACGCGACGGCCTCGCAGAGCGCGTCCAATCGGGCGTCGTCGTCCGCCGCCGCGCCGCCCTCCCACTCCGCGCGGTTCGTCACGAGCAAGGGGAGCGCGCCGTCGTAGTCGGCGAGCGCGGCGAGCGGGTCGCTCGCGAGGTCCATCCGGAACTCCAGACAGTCCGCGTGCTCGCGCGCCGCGGGTTCGTCCGCGAGCGTGTCCGTCGACGCCGCGAGCGTGAACTCCGTGAACTCCATACCCGATACTTTCGCGCCGCCGACTTAGGTCAGGCGGGATTGGGCGGCGTAGCCCGCCACCTCTGCCGCGAGATACGCGGTCGCGACGCTGAACACCGTCGCGTACGGCAGGGAGAACGCCAGCCACACCCAGCCGACGGCGCAGCCGGCGAGCACGCCGCCGACCGCCGCGCCGACACCGACCTGCACGGCGTCGCCGGTGTCCTCGGGTACGTTCTCGGGATAGATACCGACATCCATCACGGGGACGGCGACCGCGATACCAATTGCGAGCGGGTAGGGCGTCGGGAGAACAGCGCTCGCGAGCGCGGCGACCGCGCCGCCGAGGAGCGCGCCGGCGAGGGCGACGCCCGCGCGGGCGAGACGGGATTCGGGAACTCGCATACGAGTGAGTGGGACGCGAGCGTGAAAAATCATTGTTGTAGGCACAGCGGCCGTACACGGTTTATTTTGTCAGGCAGACCGGTCGATACCACAACTCCACACCGGAGACTTACCTTCTCCCACGTAGTTTCACAATCTATGGCGGACGACCGTCCCGAGTCCACTAACCCTCTCGCACCGTATTATCCGTCAGAAGTCCCGAGTATTCGGGGGAACGGTCGCTGGTGGTTTGCTGTATTGATATCCGCTATACTGGTGTTTGGAGCTCTAGTAAATATATTGGCGTTTGTATATAGAATACTCCCTGCCAAATTCCACGTCTAACCGTCTGATTTTAGACCGGAATCGAGTCTTCGGCTTCGAGGAGTTCGTGGTAGCGGTTGCGGATGGTGACTTCGCTGATGTCCGCGACCTCGCTGACCTTCGCCTGCGTGGTCTTCTCGTTCGTGAGGAGCGCGGCGGCGTAGACGGCGGCGGCCGCGAGACCCACCGGCGATTTGCCGGAGTGAACGCCCTTGTCCTTCGCGGTCTGGAGGAGTTCGCGGGCGCGGTGTTCGGCCTCGTCGCTGAGTTCGAGCGAGGACGCGAACCGCGGGACGTAGCTCTCGGGGTCCGCGGGCCGGACTTCGAGGCCGAGTTCGCGCACGACGTACCGGTACGTGCGGGCGATTTCGGCCTTCTCGACGCGGCTCACGTCCGCGATTTCGTCGAGGCTGCGCGGGACGCCGGCCTGTCGCGCGGCGGCGTACACGCACGAGGTGGAGACGCCCTCGATGCTGCGGCCGGGCAGCAGGTCCTCTTCCAAGGCGCGGCGGTAGATGACGGACGCCGTCTCGCGGACGTTGTCCGGGAGGCCGAGCGCGCTCGCCATCCGGTCGATTTCGCCGAGCGCCTGCTTCAGGTTCCGCTCCTTCGCGTCACGCGTGCGGAAGCGCTCGTTCCACTTGCGGAGTCGCTGCATCTTCTGGCGCTGGTTCGAGGAGAGGCTGTTGCCGTACGCGTCCTTGTCGCGCCAGTCGATGTTGGTGGAGAGGCCCTTGTCGTGCATCGTGTTCGTCGTCGGGGCACCCACCCGGGATTTTTCGTCTTTTTCGGCGGAGTCGAACGCTCGCCACTCCGGCCCGCGGTCGATGCCGTCCTCCTCGACGACGAGACCGCAGTCCATGCAGACGGACTCGCCGTGCTCCTCGTCCTGGATGACGAGGCCGCCGCATTCGGGGCATTCGTTCGACTCTTCGCTCTCGGTTTCCGCTTCGGTCGTCTCTTGCCTTCGGGATTGTATGCGCTGATTAGTCATGCGTAAACTCCGAAAACTCGGAGGGGGTCGTGGAAACAGCGTTAGCCCAAAACGCGCATAAGCGTTCCCCTTCGCATCGAGTTCGTCACATACTCACAGGGAGGGCGGAACGTTTTCGTCCGACGCTCGCCACGAACCCGGTATGCGAATCGCAGTCGGGAGCGAGAACCCCGTGAAGCGCGAGGCGACCGAGCGCGCGACCGCCGCGCTGAACGCCACCGTGGCCACCGAAGCCGTGGACTCCGGCGTCTCGGAACAACCGATGACCGACGCGGAGACCCGGAAGGGCGCGCGGAATCGCGCGGAGCGCGCGCTCGCGGCCGGCGACTACGACCTCGGCGTCGGCCTCGAAGGCGGCGTCACATCGCTCGACGACGACCTCCTGCTCACGATGTGGGCGGCTGTGACGGATGGTGAAACAGTGGGCGTCGGAGGCGGGCCGCGGCTGTTGCTCCCCGACGAAATCGCCGAACGCGTGCGGGCCGGCGAGGAACTCGGGCCCGTGATGGACGATGTGGTCGGCGCGGAGAACGTCGCGCGCGCCAACGGCGCGGCGGGCGTGCTCACCGGCGACCTCGTGAATCGAGAATCGGCGCTCCGTCACGCGCTCGCGGGCGCGCTCGGGCCGTTCGTCACCGACTACTACTGACCGGCGCGTCCTCCGCGTCGGCGTCTGTGGTGCCGTCCACCGCCTCTGTGAGCGAGACGTTCAGCCGAATCATGGACGCCGCGCCGCCCGCGACGGTGACGACGTTCTTCACGATGTGGTCGACGATGGCGATGCCGACCGCGGTCGCGAACGACACCGGGAGGAGCGTGGAGACGATGGCGGCGAACGCGGCCTCGTAGATGCCGATACCGCCCGGCGGCCCCGGAATCACTTTCGAGAGGTTTCCGACGCTCACCGCGAAGAAGCCGACGGCGACCAAGTCGACGAGCGGGAGGCTGAGGTCGAACGCGCGGAACACGAGGAGCGCGGTCGCCACGTCGATAGTCCAGATGAGCACGCTCGTCCCGCCGACGCGCGCGAACCCGCGCGTGGTGCCGGCGACGCGCTGAACGTCCGTCACGAAGTCCTCGAAGACGCTCGCGACGTACTCCGTGTACGAGTCGTCGCTCGCCCAGTTCACGACGCGGCGGACGTAGTTCGAGTCGGAGCGCGCCGACCAGACGATGAGCGCGACGGACCCGATGGCGAGCAGTCCGACGACGGTCGCGACGACGACCGCCTGTTGGACGGCCGCGGCGTTCCCGGCGACGCCGACGCCGGACGCGGTGGTCGCCAGGTCAGCGAGCGTCGACGGCGCGAACAGCGCGAGGCCGACGAGCACGCTCCCCGCGAGCACCGTGATGGTGAGCAGGTCGAACACGCGCTCGACCGCGAGCGACGCGAACCCAGTCGTGTACGGCACGCCCCGCCGCGCCTTCACGATGTACGCGCGGATGGCGTCCCCCGCTCGCGCCGGTATCACGAGGTTTCCCGTCTGACTGATGAACACCGCGCCCGTCAGGAATCCCACGCTCCCGTCGTAGCCGAGCTCCGCGAGAATGTCGCGGTACCGGAGTCCGCGAAGCGGCCACGACGCGACGTAGACGGCAGCGCCCGCCGCGACGAGCGCCGGGTCGGCGTTCGACACCGCGTCGACGAACGTATCGACGTCGATGTAGACGAACATCAACGCGAACGCCAGTATCGACAACAGGACGCCGACCACCATTCCCGTCCGCCGGTTCGCGTACGGCGACACCCGGAACTCCCAGAAACACCGGAGGATTTGGGACCCCATCCCGAACACGTCCCGCACGAGGTCGACCTTCGAATCGCCCTTCGGCGTCCACTCCACCGCGAACTCCTTCACGCGGAACCCGCGGCGCTGCGCGCGCACCAGCATCTCCGTGTCCCAGAACCAGTGCTTGTCCGCGACCTCGCCGTGCAGGGACTCGAACGCCTCCCGACTGAACGCCTTGAACCCGCACTGGTGGTCGCGGAGGTTCGAGCCGAGGAGGAGCCGGGTGGCGGCGTTGAACCCCCGGGAGGGGATGCCGCGCTTCGCCGGGCGGTCCGCGACGTTCTCCGGCATCCACCGCGACCCGGTCGCCACGTCGTACTCGCCCGACCGCACGCTCTCCACGAGCTCTTCGAGGTGACGCATGTCCGTCGCGAGGTCGGTGTCGAAGTACACGAGCACGTCCCCCGCCGCGCGCTCGAACGCGAAGTCCAGCGCGCCACCACGCCCCAATCGTTCGTCCGAGTGGAAGTGCCGCACCCGCGAGTCGGCGGCCGCGAGTTCGTCCGCAATCTCGGGCGTTCGGTCGTCACAGCCGTCCTCCGCCACCACGACCTCGAAACTCCCCGCGGGAAGGAAGCCGTCGAGCGTCGCGAGCGTCGTCTCCACCGTCTCCCGGATGGTGTCCTCCTCGTTGTACGCCGGGAGGACGACACTCACCTCGACGGCCTCGTCGCTCATTGCCCTAATGGGGGACGGTTTCGCGTAAGAACTTTCTGGACTCTTAGCCTCCCGTACCAACCACCCCACCACCGACCCGATTACGCACCCACTCGAAACACCGAAACAGCTGAAAACAGGCTATATGGTGTCTGTTGAGGGGGTTTTTACTCGACGTACCAAAGGTCCTTTTGAGGTATCCGTTCTCCCCTCAGGTATGAGCGCCGCGTCCCAGGCACAGGCCGTCCAGGCTCCGACCCTCACCGAGAAACAGGAAGCGATCCTCGCGTTCCTCCGCGAGAACGCTCCCACCAAGACCTACTTCAAATCCCGTCTCATCGGCGACGAACTCGGGATGTCCGCGAAGGAAGTCGGCACGAACATGCCCGCGCTCCAGCAGGCCGACCTCGAACTCGACGTCGAGAAGTGGGGGTACTCGTCCTCGACGACCTGGAAAGTCACGGCCTAGTTCCGCGGATACTCGTACTCAACGACTGTCGTCCCGGTGTCGTCCTCGACGAGGACGGTGCCGCCGCCGTTCTGCCAGACCTCCGACTCCAGTCCCCAGTAGAGGTTGTGCGGGCCGTATTCGCCGCTCCCAGTGTGGAGGCGGACGGTCTCCTGCGGGTCGAGCGTGAAGCCGTCGGGCAGGTGGAACTCCCACCCTTCCTCGTCCAGCACCGTGTAGCCGGTGAGGTCGAGCGTGGCGTCGCCGGCGTTCTGGAACGCCACCCACTCGCCGTTCAGGTTCTGCTCGTCCGCGCCCGCGGCATCCACGTGGAGGTCGGAGACGACGAGGTCGCCCGTGGGTTCGCCCGTTCCGAACCCGCCGGGGTGGATGGCGTCGGTTCCGCGCACCCACGCGCCCGACTTCGACTTCCCGACGAGGTAGGCGGTGCGGTCGCTCAGGCTGAAGTTCGCCGCCGAAATCTTGTACTTCAGGAGGAGGTCGCCCTCAACGGTCATCGTCTTCTGCGGGGACGCGCCGTTCTGGCCGGCGAGGTACTCCCGGGAGCCGAAGTAGAGCGAGTAGTTCCCGGGGTCGAGGTCGTCCGGCCCGACTTCTCCGCCCGGTTTCACCGCCACGTCGAGCGTGTCCTGGGAGTACGGGTCGAAGACGTTGTCCTCGGACTCCGGCATCACGTCCACGTTCATCGTCTTCACCGGCCGCTTCGCCTCTCGAATCTTGAGGGGTTTCTCTGGGGAGAGTTCATGCACGGTCGCGTCCGCCGGGTTCGACCCGGAGAGCAACCGCCACGAGTCCACGCCGGACAGCGTCTTCGGGGTGATTTTCACCGTGCTCTCGAACGCGTTCCAGAACGCGCCGCCGTCAGTGCTGCCCGCGGGCCACTGCCAGTCCACGCGCTGGTTTCCGCCCGCCCAGGGCTCGTAGTCGTCGTCCGCGTCCGCCGGGTCGTCCCGCACCACCCACTCGCCCTTCGAGCGGTTCAGACCGGAGAACGCGAAGTCCGCCTCGCCCGCGGGGCCGGTTGGGCCGCCGTGCAGGAATCCCAGGCTGTCGTTCACGGGGCCGGTGTACGCGAACACGCGGCTCGCCGCGTCATCCTCGACGAGGGGTGCGGACGGGTTCGCGCTCGCCTCCCCGCCGTCACCGTAGCCGTAGAACTCCTTCACCGTCTGGTCCTCGTACGACATCGGTTCCAGTTCCCAGCGGAGGTAGCCCTGCTGGGCGACGAACGTCGGCATCTCGGACTCCGTGAACGGGAGGTCGCCGTTGTAAACCAGGCCGCCAGCCCCGAGCGCGCCGACCGTCGCCGCGCCCGCGAGGTACTCGCGCCGCGAGAGGTCCGGCAGCCGCTTGTTGCTCATGAAACAAGCTAGTCAAGGCGCACTGAAAGGGCTTATCGCCGATTCAGGGGTCGTAGGAGACGAAGTCCGCAGCGTCGGCGGCGAACGCCGCCGTGTCCGCGTCGAACGACTCCGCGTACCGAACGAGCAACATCACCACCGTCTCCGGCTCCTCCACCGCGTACCCGTCCTCTCGGGAGAGCACGCCGACGCGTTCGAGTTCGCTCGCGTACTTGCTCACGGTCGGCGGCGACACGCCGAGCGCGTCCGCCAGCTCGCCGCCGGTCGCGTCCGGGTTCCGGAGGAGTTCGCGCAGCATACCGCGCGGAGTCTCCCGCCGCAGATAGCTCAACGCCACCCGCTCGAAGTCAGAGAACTGGCCCGCCGGGAAGAACCGCCGGTAATCGCCGTCGCGGTGCGCTTCCACCACGCCGTCCTCCACGAGCCGCCGCAGGTGGTGCTGGGCCTCCCCGGTCCCGAGTTTGAGGTCGTCGCGGAGCTTCGAGAAGTGCGCGCCCGGCGTCGACGCGACGTACCCCGCGATGGCGTCCCGCGTCTCGCTCCCGCCGTCGTCGCTCGTCGGGAGTTGCGACAGCGGGCCGGCCGCGCCGACGGCCGCGAACCGTCGGAGCGTCGAACGCTTGTCCTCGTCGACCATCTACGTGTGAGTACGTAACAGACCGAGAAAAGGGTTGCCTTACTTCGTCTCGTCGCCGTTCTCGCTCGACGACCCGCTCGTGTCGTCGTTCGCGGACTCGAACTCCTGGTCCATCTCCTCGATGACGGACTCCGCGTCCTGCATCCCGGCGTCCGTGCCGGCCATCACTTCCTCGGCCTTCTCTTCGAGTTTCTCCGTGTCGATGTCCGCTTCCTCGTCGAGCTGGCTCAGAATCTCGTCGATATCGTCGAGTCCGAGCAGCTCCCGGGTCTCGGCGTCGAAGTCGAGGCTGTCCAGGGATTCGGTCGCGGATTCTACGTCGCTCCCGGTGAGATGCTTGCCGTACCGGCCGACGAGGCTCGTGAGCTCCTGCGGCAGCACGAACGTCGTGGACTCGTTCTGCCCGATGGCTTCCAGCGTCTCCATACCCTTCTCCACGATGGCGCGCTCGCCCATCGACTCCGCGGACTTCGCGCGAAGCACCGTCGAGATGGCGTCACCCTGCGCTTCGAGAATCTGGGACTGCTTCTTCCCCTGGGCGCGGATGATGTCGGACTGCTTCTCACCCTGCGCGGTCTCGATGGCGGACTGCCGTTCACCCTGCGCCTCCAGAATCATCGCGCGGCGTTTGCGCTCCGCGGAGGTCTGCTGCTCCATCGCCTGCTGGACGTCCTGCGACGGATTCACTTCACGGACCTCCACGCTCTCCACGCGGATACCCCACTCGTCCGTCGGCTCGTCGAGTTCCTCGCGGATGCGGGCGTTGATCTCCTGGCGCTTGTTCAGCGTGTCGTCGAGCTCCATGTCGCCGAGCACCGCGCGCAGCGTCGTCTGCGCGAGGTTCGACACGGCGCGCTCGTAGTTATCGACTTCGAGGAACGCGCGCTTCGCGTCCATCACGCGGATGTAGACGACGGCGTCCGCGGTCACGGGCGAGTTGTCGCGCGTGATGGCTTCCTGCCGGGGCACGTCGATGGTCTGCGTCCGCATGTCGAACGCGTACGTGCGGGAAACGAACGGCGGGATGAAGCTGATACCGGGTTCGAGCAAGCCTCGGTACTCGCCGAACACCGTGAGCGCCTTCTTCTCGTAGGCGTCCACGATCTCCACCATCTGGTAGACGATGACTACTGCCAGGCCGAGCAGTAGAATCGCTACCGCGGTGAAGACGGAACTCCCACCGATCGACTGGAGGGGAGAGATGTCCATACGCTATCTGCTCCCGGTTCCCGGATAAAGGTTCGCCTCGTCTACTCTTCGCGCCCGCGGTCGAGTTCGCGGTCGATGTCGTCCCGGCCGTCGAGCGCCTCGACGGTGAGGACGTTCCCGCCCCCGGGGTCGGTGACGATGATGTCCGTACCTTCCGCGATGTCGCCGGTGGTGGTGCGCGCGGCGTACCGCGAACTGAACCCGCCGCCCTCGATTTTCACGCGGCCGTCCCGTTCGGTCACGCGCTCCACGACGTAGCCGGTCTTCCCGCGGAGGCTGTCCGAGCCTTCCGTTTTGCCTTCGTCCGTGCCCTCGTAGATGTCGAAGTGACGGTACACCCAGAGGGAGATCCCGCCGACGACGAGCACGATGACCGCCAGCGCGATGGGTGCGGCGAGCGGTGCGAACAGGAGCCCGGCGATGCCAGCGACCAACAGCGCGGTGCCGATGACGACGAAGTGCGCGCCCGGCGCGAACGCCTCCATCACCATCAGGGCGACGCCGCCGATCACGAGCAACAGCGGGAGCGTCTCAACTGCCATACTAGTCGTCGAACGCGAAGCACCAAAACCGTTGTCCGCTACACGACGATCTGGAGGATGGCGACGGCGGTGACCGCGACGCCGAGCAGGAAGAACGTGACGTTCTCCGCGTCGGGCGACTCCACGTCTATCGGCGGCGGTCGCGGTATCTCCGAGTCGTCGAACTCCTCGCGCTCGCTCATACCTCTGCTTGGGTGTTCGTTCGACAAAAGCCCGCGGGTCGCTGGTGACTGTCGCGTCGTCAGAGCCGGCCGCCGTAGACGACGCCGCGTTCGCCGTCCAGCGTGACGGAGTCGCCGTCGGCGAGGTCGTCGGGGAGCGTGACGCCGCTCACCATCGGCACGTCGAGTTCGCGCGCTATCATCGCGGGGTAGCCCGTCATCCCGGCGCGCTCGCTGACGATGCCACCGACGACGGAGAGGTCGCCGTCGAACTCGCCGTCGAAGTCGGCGGGCAGCCCAAGAATCGCGCCGTCCGGAACGTCCGTGAGGTCGCCATCGGGCGCGTACACGAACGGACCGGTGACCCGGCCTGCGACGACCGCGCGGCCGACCGCGAGCGTCTCCGCCGCGACGTGCACCTTCAGCGTGTTCGCGGTGTCCGTTCCCTCGAGTTCCGTCATCATCCCGGAGAGCACGACGACGGTGTCGCCGCTGTCCGCGACGCCGGCGTCGAGCGCCGCGCCGACCGAGGAGTCGATGACGTCGGACGCGTCGCCGGACGCGATGTCGGCGTACTGCGCGTTCACGCCCCAGGAGAGCGCGAGCTGGCGGCGAACGCGGTCGTTCGGCGTCGTCGCGACCACGGGCATCGCCGGGCGGAACTTCGCGACCTTCCGCGCGGTGTACCCGGACTCGGAGGCGACCACGACCGCCGTCGCGTCCACGTCCCGCGCGAGGTAGCGCGCCGACCGCGCGAGCGCGTCCGTCCGCCCCTCGTCCGCCTCCGGCACGCGCTGTTCGCGCAACTCCGCGTACTCCTCGCTGCGCTCCGCCTCCCGAACGATGCGGTCCATCGCCTCCACGACCCGCACCGGGTGGTCGCCGATTGCGGTCTCCGCGGAGAGCATCACGGCGTCCGTGCCGTCCAGCACGGCGTTCGCCACGTCGGACGCCTCCGCGCGCGTCGGCCGGCGGTTGTGAATCATCGAGTCCAGCATCTCCGTCGCCGTGATGACGGGCGACCCCGCGTTCCGACACCGCCGGATGATGCGCTTCTGGATGACGGGCACGTCCTCCATTGGGAGTTCGACGCCGAGGTCGCCCCTGGCGACCATCACGCCGTGCGCGGCCTCCACGATGCTGTCGAGGTTCTCCACCGCGTCCGCGCGCTCCACCTTCGCGATGATGGGGATGTCCGCGCCGAACTCCTCGAGCACGCTACTCACGTCGAGCACGTCGTCGCCGTCCCGCACGAAACTCGCCGCGACGAAATCCACGCCCAAGTCGGCCGCCATCTCCAGGTCCTTCCGGTCCTTCTCCGTCACCACGTCGAGACCGAGGCTCACGCCCGGGACGTTCACGCCCTTCCGACTCCCCAGTTCGCCGCCGGACTCGATGCGCGCGACGACGGCGTCGCCGTCGACTTCCTCGACGGTCGTCTCGATGCGGCCGTCGTCCAGCAACACCCGGTCGCCGGGTTCTGCGGCCGCGATGCTCGTGGACAGACCGACGCGGTCCGAATCCGCGGTCGTCCCCGGCTCGAATCGAACCGTCCGCCCCGCTTCGAGTTCGACGGTGCCCTCGATGGGCGCGGTCCGGACCTCCGGCCCCTGCAGGTCTATCATCGCCGCGACCGGGTTCTCCGTCGCCGCGTCCACCTCCCGAACGGTCTCCACGAGCGCGCGGCGGTCCTCGCGCTCGCCGTGACTCGAATTCACGCGCGCCACCGTCATCCCCGCATCCGCGAGCGCACGCACCGACGCCCGGTCGTTCGTCGCCGGGCCGAGCGTGCACACGATCTTCGCGTTCCTCATTACGCGACGCTTGGGCGCGACGGCGCAAAAACCCTCGCCGCCGGTCGATAACGAACGACCGTGTCCGACGTAGCGTCGCCCCGTCAAGCCGTCCCGCTAAGTCGCCCTCGCCGACCGGTCGGCCCGGGGAACTTTCATGCACGCTGACCAGAGTGACTCTCACGAGCGATGAACCTCAGAGCCCTCTCCAAACCCCTCGCCCTCTACACGGGACTGCTCGCCACCCTCACGGTCGGCGCGGTGTACCTTCTGACTGACTCCGGGATACCCGTTCTCTTCATCGGACTGGGTGGGATGACGCTCGTCGTCCTCAGCGTCGGCAGCAGCGGACCAGTGGACGGGGGGAGTTTCGAGAACGCCGGTGGTCTCGACGCGCAGGGCGGCTGGACGCAGACGAGCATCGATGTACCGGTCAGCATTCCCCTCCTCTTCTACGGGAGCGGCGTCATGCTCTGGAGCTTCGTCGTGCTCGTCACCGTCTACGACCTCCTCGGCTGACGCTCGTCCGCATCGAACGTCGACTGTGGACGCGCGCTCGAAAAATAGAAATTCGGCGGTTGAACGTCGGGGCCGCCGGCCGCGTTACTTGATTTTCGTGCCGGGTTCGGCGTCGCCGTGCGTCGTCAGGAGGTCGGCCTGCTCGCCCGCCGCGAGCACCATGCCGTTCGACTCCACGCCGAACAACTCGGCCTGTTCGAGGTTCGCGACGACGACGACCTTCTGGCCTTCGAGGTCGTCGGTGTCGTGCAACTGCTTGAGGCCCGCGACGATTTGCCGGGTCTCGACGCCGATGTCAACGGTGAGTTTCACGAGTTTGTCCGCGCCCTCGACGCCCTCCGCGGATTCGATGCGGCCGACCCGCAGGTCGAGGTCCTGGAAGTTGTCGAAGCTGATGCGTTCCTCGGTGAGGTCTTCGAACTCCATACTCTCGGCGTCGTCCTCCTCGCTACTCGCTTCTTCGATACTGGCTTCGAGTTTCTCGTTCAGTTCCGCGACGCGCTCGTCCTCGATCTTCTCGAACAGCGCCTCGGGCTCGCCGAACTCCGCCGGCGGCTCCTGCAGGCAGTCCGCGATGGTCGCGTCCGCGGCGGACCCGTCCTCGCCGAGCTGATTCCAGAGGTCGTCGGCCTTCTCGGGCGTGAACGGCTGGAGGAGCACGGCGACGGCCTTCGTGAGCTGGACGCAGTCCCGGATGACGGGCGCGGCCTCGTCGTCGTCGAGCTTCCACGGCTCCGCGGACTGGATGTACTCGTTCCCGTATCGTGCGAGATTCACCGCGACATCGCCGGCGTCCCGGAGGTCGTAGTCGTTGAGGGCGTCCTGGTAGTCGTCCATCGCCGCCGCGATTTCGGTCTCCACGTCGTCCGACAGCGCCACGTCGGGCGTGCCGTCGAAGTTCCGCTCCGCGAACAACAGCGCGCGGTACGCGAAGTTCCCGACCACGTCCGCGAGTTCGCTGTTGACGGTCTCCTGGAAGCGCTCCCAGGAGAAGTTCACGTCCCGCTCGAACCCGCTCGCCGTCGCGATGTAGTACCGGAAGAGGTCGGGATGGAAGCCCTCGTCGAGGTACTCGCGCGCCCAGATTGCGCGGTTCTTCGACGTGCTGAGGGCTTTCCCGTTGAGGTTCACGAACCCGGTCGCGCAGACGGCGCGCGGTTCGTTGTAGCCCGCGCCCGTGAGCATCGACGGCCAGAAGACGGTGTGGTGCTGGATGATGTCGCGGCCGATGACGTGAACGATTTCGCCGTCGCCGTCCCGCCACGGCTCCGCCCAGTCGAACTCGTCGGTGCCGACGCGCTCCGAGTACTGCTTGGTGGACGCGACGTACTCGATGGGGGCGTCCACCCAGACGTACAGCACGAGGTCGTCGCCGCCCTCTCCAGGGTAGTCGATTCCCCAGTCGAGGTCGCGGGTGATGCAGAAGTCCTCCAGCCCACCCTCGATCCACTCGCGGGGCTGGTTCTTCGCGTTGTTCGTGCCCTCCATCCGATTGATGAACCCCTCCAGGTACTCCTGGAAGTCGGAGAGGCGGAGGAACTTGTGCGCGCGTTCGCGGTACTCCGCGTCGTTGCCGGTGATTGCGCTGGTCGGGTTCTCGATTTCGCCGGGTTCGAGGTGGCGCTGACAGCCGTCGTCGCACTCGTCGCCGCGCGCGTGATCGCCGCAGTACGGACACGTCCCCTCGACGTATCGGTCGGGAAGCCACTGGTCCGCGTCTGGGTCGTACGCGACCTGAATCTCTTTCTCGTAGACGTGGTCGTTCTCCTCCCAGGTGCGCACGAACTCCTTCGTGAGTTCGACGTTCATCTCCTCGTCCGTGTGCCCGTAGTTGTCGAACTCGATGTTGAAGTCCGGGAACGTCTCCGCGTACTGCTCGTGGCGCTCCAGGCCGAGCTCGAGCGGGCTAACGCCCTCCTCCAGGGCCTGCACGGCAATCGGCGTGCCGTGCATGTCCGTTCCGGAGACGAGCGCCGTCTCCTGGCCGAGTTTCCGGAGGCCGCGGCTGAACGCGTCGCCGTTCACGTACGTCCGCAGGTGGCCGACGTGCAGGTCGCCCGTGGGGTAGGGAAGCCCGCACGTCACCACTGCGGGGTTCTCCGTCGGGAAGTCCTCGTGACTCATGCTCGATACACCTCGCCGTGTGGGCCTAAAGCCCGTGGATTCCGAATCATCTGTCTCGATAGCATACTTTCGTGTCGACGCGAAAAACGGAGGTTCGGGTTTCGCGGACGCCGCGGCCGTATGAGGGCCGAATCCGCGTCCGGTCCGCCCGAGGCGTCGCTACCGCATACGCATGGACCGCACCAGCGACGCCGTCGAAGTCACGTCAACAGGTCGGAGCGCCGACCGCAAAAAGGTTTCAGTCAGTGAGTTCGACGCCATCCCCGCGAGCGAAGCGAGCGGGGGTAAGTCAGGCGCTACGAGCCTGACGAATATTCCCGCGAACAGCGTGAGCGGGGGTTAGTCGAGTTCAATCGGTGAGCTCGACGCCACCGAAGACGTTGACGCCGGTGATGACGAGGTCGGGTTCGTCGGCGGTGCCGGGGGTGCGGCGGTTGTCTTCGAGGCCGCCGAAGATGTTGACGGTCTCGGTATTGACGGTCCAGTTTTCGGGGACGCGGATTTCGGCGCCGCCGAAGACGGAGACGACTTCGAGGGTGGCGGGGGTGTCGGTGAGGGCGGCGTCGCGGAGGTCGATGGTGGGGCCGCCGAAGATGGCGACGATGTCGCCGCCGCGGAAATCGTCGCCGCCGACGTGCTGGGAGTCCCCGCCGAAGATGGAGACGGACGTAAATTCGCCGTTCCCGCTGACGGTGTGGCCGCGGCGTCTGCGCCCGCGGTTCAGGAGGATGAGGACGCCGAGCAGGACGAAGACGGCGGGCCAGTAGGTCGAGATGGCGTCGTCGGGGAGGTAGTCGAGGTTCCGGAGGAGGAAGGCGCCGGCGACGACGATGACGAGGACGGGGCCGGTGAGGTTGCGGCCGCGGGACGCGAGGAGCGACCACGCGCCGAGCAGGACGAACAGGCCGGGAAGCCACGTCCAAAGGTCGACGGAGTCGACCGCGTCGGTGGTGAACAGGAGGAGGACGATACCCAGGAGGACGAAGAATCCGGCGGACCCCCAGCGTGACGTGCGTGCCATACGCGGCGGTTTCGCGCCCGAGCGGATAAGCGTTGAGCCTAGACGGCGGCGGTGAATCCTCGGAGGAAGACGACGGTGACGACGAGGCGGCCGACGCTCCCGGCGAACGTGGCGACCGCGAACTTGAGTTCGTTCTTCTCGATGACGCTGAACGCGTAGATGGAGAGCGTGTCCGGGAACCCGGGGACGGTGAGGCCGACGGCGAGGCCGGCGTACCCCCACTTCCGGACGAGTTCGACGACGCGCTGTTTCGACCACTCCACCGGGTCGTATCCCATCCGACGAAGCGTGTTGACGACGGGACCGGAGTGGCTCGCGCCGTGCCCGACGGTCAGGGCGATGACGCTCCCGAGGGACTTTCCGGCGCCGGACGCGACGATGACGACGGCGAGTTCGACGGGCTGTGGGAGGCCGAGTTGGAGGGTGCCCGTGCATACCGCTGCGCCCGTGCAGACGGGGATGAGGACGACTTCGCTCGGGAGCGGGAGGGCGAACGCGATGAGGAAGGAGTAGACGATGATGAGGAAGATGCCGCCCCAGCCAGTCGCGGCTTCGACGGCGTGCTGGAACCACCCGAAGTCGAGTCCGAAGAGCGCGGGGGCTAGCATTCCCGCACACTCACCGTGGTTCCGGCGCGAACGTCGTCGAGGTCGGCGAGGAAGCCGTCGAGCATCTCCCGGGTCACGTGGGGCATGCAGACGACGCGCGCCTCGCCCGACGCCGTCCGAGAGATTCGCCAGTCGCGCTCGCGGAGCGCCTCGAACTCGGGCACGGGGAGGTCGAACGCCACGAGCGGAAGCGTCGGGTCTATCGCGTCGTAGTTCCGCGAGCGGAGTTCGCTCACGAGCCAGCGCGCGTTCGCCATCCCGCGCTCGTAGTTCTCCCGGTAGCCGTCGGGCCAGAGCGCGTCGATGGCGGCGTGCGCGCCGGCGACGCCCGCGCCGCTTCGCGTTCCGGTCAGCGTCGCCTGCCCGGTCGTTTCGAGGTACGGCGTGTCCACCGCGAGCGCGTCGAGCACGGCGTCGTCGCGCGCGAGGAAGCCGCCGGCGGGGACCGGCGCGCGACCCATCTTGTGCGGGTCGATGGTCATCGTGTCGACGGCGGCGTCCGCGAAGTCCCAGTCGTACTCGGTGAATGGCAGGCAGAACCCGCCCCACGCGGCGTCCACGTGGAACAGGGCGTCCGCGTCCGCCGCCACGTCGCCGAGCGCGGGAATCGGGTCGACGCGCCCGAACTCGGTCGTTCCCGCGACGCCGACGACGAGCACCGTGTCCGCGTCGACGGCGGCCTGCACGGCGTCGAGGTTCGCGCGCCGGTCGTCGTCCACGGGCACCAGGCGGAGTTCGACGCCGAGCACGTCCGCCGCCTTCGGGAAACTGAAGTGCGCGCTCTGCGGCGCGACCACGTTCGGATTGTCCGTGTCCGCGAGGTCGCGTGCCGCGCGCACGGCCTGAATGTTCGCCTCAGTCCCGCCGGAGGCGACGTAGCCCCGTGGCTCGTCGAGGTTCGTTATCTCGCCCAGCATCCCCACAACTTCGTCCTCCAATTGCGAAACGGTAGGGTATGTCGCGGGGTCGCCGGGGTTGTCCGCGAGAAATGCTGTTGCCGCGTCGCGCGCGTCCTGATGCGGCACCGTGCACATCGAGGAGAGGACGCGAGTGAAGTCCTGCGGCGCGGCGTCCATGTTTTCGAGAAGTAGGGCGTGTGGTTTAGCCGTGTCGTTCTCAGCGCACCGAGTCGAGGATGAGGCGCTGCTCCGTGCGCTTCACCTCGTGCTGGACGTCCCGCACCGCGTCGATGTTCGCGGAGATGCTCGACACGCCCTTCTCCACCAGGAAATTCACCATCTCAGGCTTCGACCCTGCCTGTCCGCAGATGCTCGTCTCGATGTCGTGCTCGCGGCAGGTCTCGATGGTCTGCCCGATGAGTTTCAACACGGCGGGGTGGAGTTCGTCGAACCGGTCCGCGACGTTCTCGTTGTTCCGGTCGACGGCGAGCGTGTACTGCGTGAGGTCGTTCGTACCGAAGGACGCGAAGTCGATGCCCGTGTCCGCCATCTCGTCGATGGTGAGCGCGGACGCCGGCGTCTCCACCATCACGCCCCACTTGCGCTTCGCGGTGTCGATACCGACCTTCTCCATCAGTCGCTTCGCGCCGTGCACGTCGCTCGCGTCGTTCACGAGCGGGAACATGATTTCGACGTTGTCGTACCCCTGCTCGTATAGTCGCTTGAACGCCTCCAGCTCGTGCTCGAACACGTCCGGCTCGTCCAGGCTCCGGCGAATCCCCCGGTAGCCGAGCATCGGGTTGTGTTCGTGCGGTTCGTCCTGTCCGCCCTCCAGCTGGCGGAACTCGTCCGTCGGCGCGTCCAGCGTTCGCACGCGAACGGGCCGCGGGTAGAACTCCTCCGCGACGCCGCGCACGCCCTCCACGATTTCGTCGACGTACGCGCGGACGCCGTGGTCCGCGATGTACTTGTCCGGCGTCTTGTTCGTGGAGAGAATCATGTGCTCCATCCGCAGGAGGCCGACGCCGTCCGCGCCCGTCGCCGCCGCGCGCTCCCCGGCTTCCGGGATGGAGACGTTCACCTTCACCTCCGTCGCCGTCATCGGCTTCACCGGCGTCTTCGGGCGCGCCTCCTCGATGGGCTCCGTCTCGTTCTCCGTCTCGGTGCGGCCCTCCCGCACCGTCCCCTTGTCGCCGTCGATAGTCACGATCTGGTCGTCCGCGAGCACTTCCGTTCCGTTCCCGGTGCCGACGACGGCGGGACAGCCGAGTTCGCGGCTGACGATGGCGGCGTGACTCGTCATCCCGCCCTCGTCGGTCACGATACCGGCCGCGCGCTTCATCGCCGGCACCATGTCCGGCGTCGTCATCTCGGTCACGATGACGTCGCCCTCACCGACCTTGTCGAGCTGGTCGAGCTTCCCGACCACCCGCACCGCGCCCGACGCGATACCGGGGCTCGCGCCGAGTCCCGAAACGAGGCTCTCGCCGTCCCCGGACTCGGTCGCGCTCTCCGCCGCGGCGTCCTCATCGATGGTCGTTATTGGGCGGGACTGAAGCATGTACGTCTCGCCGTCCGCCATCGCCCACTCCACGTCCTGCGGGCTGTCGTAGTGGTCCTCGACGCGCTCGCCGAGCGTCACGAGTTCCTGGATTTCGTCGTCCGACAGCACGCGCTCGGTGCGCTTCTCGTCGGGAACCGCGCGCTCGACGGTTTCGCCCGTCTCCGGGTCCTTCTCGTGCATCACCTTCTTGTCCGCGACGGTCACGTCCTCGATTTCGCCGGTCGCGCGGTCGACGACGTAGTTGTCGGGGCTCACCGCGCCGGAGACGACGGCTTCACCGAGCCCCCACGCGGCCTCGATGATGACCTTCTCCGCGCCCGTGGACGGGTGGCTCGTGAACATCACGCCCGACTTCTCCGCGTCCACCATCCGCTGCACGACGACCGCGATGTTCACCTTCGAGTGCTCGAACCCCTGCTCCTGGCGGTAGTAGATGGCGCGCTGCGTGAACAGCGACGCCCAGCACCGCTTCACGCGGTCCACGAGATCGTCGCCCGTGACGTTCAGGAAGGTCTCCTGCTGGCCGGCGAAACTCGCGTCCGGCAGGTCCTCGGCGGTCGCGGACGACCGCACGGCGACGAACGCCGCGCCGTCGTCCAGGTCGTCGTACGCCGCCAGCACCTCCTCCCGGATGTCCGCGGGGAGTTCGGTGTCGAGGACGAGTTCCTTCGCGCGGGACTCGGCCTCCGCGAGCGCCGTCGAATCCTCCGGGTCCACGTCGACCGCTTCGAACAGTTCCTCCTCGATACCGGTCTCTTCGAGGAACGTGCGGTACGTGTCCGCTGTCACCACGAATCCGGGTGGAACCGGAAGCCCGGCGTCCGTGAGTTCGCCGAGCGACGCGCCCTTGCCGCCGACACTCTCGATGTCGTCGGCCCGTACGTCCGCCAGCCAGCGTACAGCCATTGAATGGCTAGTCCGAGAATACGATAAAGAAGGTTCCGGACCACGCGGCACGCACCGCGTCGAACGAATCGCGTGTGACGCAGGACTTTAGCCGCTCGGCCGTCTCCGGCCGCTCATGGACGCAAAACGGGCCTTCGCCTGGGCCGCGAAGTACTTCGCGCTCACGTCGCTGTTCGCCGTCGTCGGGTTCGCGCTCATCGCCGTGGGCGGCTACTACGGGCTTCAAGAGGGCCTCGCAGTCTACGAATCGACCGAATCGTACACGTCGTCGCTCACCGCGGGCGCACCCGGACTGGTCGTCGCGCTCGTCGGCCTCGTCATCTATCGGCTGGGGAAGGCGTGGGCGCTGTTCAAGACGCTCACCGCCGCGACCGAGGAGGAAGTCGGGGAGACGTTCGACACCGAACACGTGAAGAGCGACATCGTCGCCGTGCTCGACGACCGACTCAGCGACATGCAACACGACCTCCAGTCCGTGAACCGCGAACTCCGCGACCTCAAGACCGACGACGACGAGTTCTAGGCTTCCAGTATTTCGTCGCTCTCCGCTTCGGGAACGCGCAGCGTGCCGTCCAGCGCGGTCGTCGCGGTTCCGCCGACCCGCACCGTCGTACCGTCCACGGTCGCCCGCACCCGCCCGGGACGGTCGAGGAAGTGACCCTGTTCGAACACGAGCTCGTCCGGGAACCCCGAATCCTCCACTGAGACGTCCGTCGCGGCGGGGCTCTCGCCGCCGCCGCGGAACGCGCCGATGTGGTCGAGGTAGGCGGCGGTCGCGCCGCTCGCCGTGCCCGTCACGGGGTCCTCGTCGATGCCGAGCAGGGGGCAGAAGGCGCGGCCGTGCACGTCCGCGTCGCCGCTCAGCGTGTCGAACGTGAACGCGTACACGCCCTCCGCATCCACGTCCTCGCAGAGCGCCGCGAGCGCGTCGAAGTCGGGGTCGGCGTCCCCGAGGTCGGAGAGGAACTCGATGCCGACCACGAGGAACGGCAGGCCCGTCGAACTGACCGCGAGCGGCAGGTCGGCGACGAGCGACGACTCGGGCACGCCGAGCGTCCGCGCGACTCGTTCGGTGTCGAGGGCGACCTGCCGGACCTCGGGCGGGTTCTGCGTCATCCACACGCCCGACTCCGTGACCTCGATGTCGAGCGTGCCGACGTTCGTCTCCAGCGTGTGCATTCCCGCCTCGATGCGGTCGCTCTCGAACAGCCGGGCGTGGCTCGCTATCGTCGCGTGCCCGCAGAGGTCGACTTCGGTCGTCGGCGAGAAGTACCGGACGCGGCGGTCCGCGGTCTCGCTCTCCTGCACGAACGCGGTCTCGCTCGCGCCGAGTTCGGACGCGACCGCCAGCATCTGGTCGTCGCTCAAGCCGTCCGCGTCCGGCACGACGCCCGCGGGATTCCCCGCGCAGGGCTCGTCCGCGAACGCGTCCACGAGGAACGCCCGCACGTTCTCACTCATACTTCGGGGTTCAGGCGCTCGCGTGTTCCGTCTTTCCCTCCGAGCCAGCCCGCGAGGTCCGCGACGACCGCTTCCGCGACGTGGCCCTCGGTGAAGTACTCGCTCGGGTTCGGCGGACCGTCGCCCGGCACGAACAGGTGGTTCAGGCCGTCGTAGAGCCGAGTGTGCGTGTCGGGGAGTGCGTCCCGCCACGCGGGGAAGTCGGCCGTCGGACTCACCTGGTAGTCCCGGCCGCCCTGCAGCGCGTACACGGCGGCGTCGAGGGCGGTGGCGGTCGCGACGGGGTCGTAGTCCGCGACATCGCGCCAGAAGTCCGCGCTCCACGAGAACCCGCCGCCCGCGTAGTCGCCGGATTCGAGGCGTGCGGCAGTCTCTCTCACCGCAGTCAGTTGCTCGCGTTCGGCCTCCGTGACGCTGCCGTCGAGTTCCGCGAGGTACGCCACTTGGTCGGGAACGAGTTCGTACAACGGCCGGGCGGGCGCGGCGAGCAGGAAGGCGTCCGCGTCGCCGTCGCGCTCGACGATACGGGGCGCGGCGTACGCGCCGAGGCTGTGCCCGACCACCGCCGCGTCCGCGACGCCGGTTTCCGCGCGGAGGCGGTCGAGCGCGGTGAGCGCGTCGTCCACGACGAGCGCGTCGAAGCCGAGGGCGTCGGTCGCCACGTCGCACGCGTACGTCCGCTTCTCGTACCGCAGGACGGCGACGCCCTCGCTGGCCAGCCCCCACGCGAGGTCCTTGAACGGCTTGTTCGGGCCGATGGTCTCGTCGCGGTCGTGCGGTCCCGACCCGTGAACGAGCACGACGCCCGCGTCAGCGCCCCCGGACGGGACGGTGACGGTCGCGCCGAGCGGGCACGCCGGACTATCGAGCGCCACCTCGCGCTCCGAGAACGCCGTCTCGTCGACGTAGCCGGGCGGCGAGTACTCCCCCGCGACGGGTGCGAAGTAGACGCCGACGATGGATTCCGCATCGAACGTCACCTGAACCGCGACGACGCCCGCCTCGAACTGCGCGCGCACCACGAGCACGTCGTAGCCCTCGCTCGTCGTGCGCGTCACGTCCGCAACGCCGACGAACGCGCCGTCCGACGCGGCCGTCTGCTCCCACGCGGATCGCAGTCCGGCCACGGACAGTTGTTCGCGCACGGACGCCGACAGCATCCCGTGTGCTTCCTCGTACGCGCCCTCGGAGAGTCGCGTGACGAACCGCACCGCCGCCTCCCGTTGCGCGTCGGGGTCGGTGGTCGTCGCCGCGGTCGTGCCCGTCGACCCGGTCGTCGTCGCGTCCGTGGGCGCCGCGGTCGTTTCCTCATCGCCCTGACAGCCGGCGAGCGCGAGCAGTCCCGCCGCGCTCGCACGGAGCGCGTTCCGACGCGTCAGCTTCTCCATATCTACTGTTACGAACCCCACAGGGAAGAATCCCGCTGACCACCCTTAGATTAATGATTCATCTCGTGGATATTTGTGTATGGGTTTGGCCGACGAGCGGTTCGTTCGATGGCTCCGCGAAGACCTGGAGAGTTCGCTTCGCGGCGTCCTCACGTACCGCGACGGCGGCGAGTTCCAGGTTCACTACCTCCGAACCGACCTGAAAGACGACGACGAGTGGCGACACCTCGTCCGCGAGGAGATACCGGACCTCGTCTCGCTCGCCCGCCGCGAACACGCCGCGAACACCCTCAGCATGTTCGGCGACTACGGCGGAACCGTCCGCGTCTTCTCGAACGTGATTCTCATCCAACTCCCCGTCAGCGAAACCGCCGGGTACGGCGTCAGCGTCGACCCCGAGGTCGCGCCGCGCCTCGTCGGCTTCGTCGACGCCGCCACCACGCACCTCGACAGCGAGGACGGCTGACCGCGCCTGTAAACCGTTAAGTGGCGACGACACCGAGTGGCGAGCGGAATGAGCGACCTCCCGGACGATTTCAAGTGCACTATCACGAACTGGGAGTACATCTACGGTCTCTGCCGGGACGTCAGCAACCAAGTCAAGGCCGACGAGTTCGAACCCGACGTGGTCGTCGCGCTCGCGCGCGGCGGCTGGTTCGCCGGTCGCTGTCTCTGTGACTTCCTCGGTCTGAACGACCTCACGAGCCTGAAGATGGAACACTACGTCGGCACCGCGCAGAAGTCGGGCGAGCCCGAAGTCCGCTACCCGATGCCGGAGGGCTCCGTCGAGGACAAGGACGTCCTCATCATCGACGACATCGCGGACACCGGCGGCTCCATCGAGCGCGCCCACGAGTACGTCGACGAACGCGACGCCAACGAAGTCCGAACCGCCACCCTCCAGCTTCTCGGGACGAGCGAGTACGACCCCGACTTCGTCGGCGAACGCCTCGAAGACTGGGCGTGGATTGTCTACCCCTGGAACTTCATCGAGGACATGATCGACATCATCGAGGGCGTGATGGAGCGCGCCGACACCGCGACGTTCTCCCGCGCCGACATCCGCCACTACCTCTCCGAGTACCACGACATCGAACGCATCGAGATGGAGATCGCCCAGCCCGACCGGCTGGACGAAGTCCTCGAGGAGATGGTGCGCCGGGACGCGCTCGTGAAGACGAGCGACAACGAGTGGATGCGGCGCGCGGACGCCTAGTCGGCGCGAATCAGCATCTGTTTCACGCGGCGGACGCCGTCGAAGTCCCGCAACCGATACGTGAGTTCGCGGACGCGCGCCACGTCACCCCGACAGAACAGGGATTCCAGACACCACTCGCCCTGATGGGTGTGGCTCGTGTTCAGTATCACGTCCTGGTACTCGTGCTGGACGCCGTGCAATTCCTCGATGACCTCGTGGTGGCGGTAGTCGAACCCGACGAGCGCCACCACCTCGCCCGTCATCGACTCCAGTCGGTCGTGCGCCTCCACGTACTCCTGCATCGCCTCCCGAACCGCCCGCGAGCGGTTCGCCAACCCCTCCTCTTTCCAGACGCGGTCGAACTCCGCGACGACCTCGTCCGGGATGTTGAAACTCGTCCGCATACCCCGACTGGGGTCGCCCGCCACAAGAACCTCCGTATGACGACACCCCCAGTCGAGTATTAACAACCCTTAGGGCCGCGAGTTCGCTCGACTCGCGTATGCTCCACGGTGACGCGTTCGGCCTGCTCGTCGGCGCGGTCGCACTCGGCGCGGTTCACGGCCTCGAACCCGGACACGGCTGGCCGGTCGCCGCGTCCTACGCGCTCGACCGCTCGAACAAGTGGCTGCACGGCCTCGCCGCCAGCGTGCTCCTCGGCGTCGGCCACCTCGTCTCCAGCATCGCCATGGTCGCCGTCTTCTTCTACGCGAAATCCTACTTCTCCCTCACCCAGGTCAACGAACCACTCACTGTCTTCGGCCTCCAGATAGGCGGCCCCGTCAGCGTCGTCGCCGGCGTCCTCCTCGTCCTCCTCGGCGTCCGCGAATACGCCGGCCACGGCCACAGCCACGACCACGGCGACGGTCACAGCCACGATGAGGGACACGCTCACGACGACGGCCACGCGCATTCGCACGACGAACACGCTCACTCGCACGACCACGACCATTCCCACGATGGCCATTCGCACGACCACGACGACCACGGCCATTCGCACGAGGGCGGAGGGTCGGCGTCGCTGGCGTCGCGGGTGTGGTCGCGCGTGCGAGGCGTGTTCGTCGGCGGCGGGCACTCGCACGACCACGGGTTCGGGGACGGAGCCGACCGCGGTCTGTGGGGTATCGCGTGGTTCGCGTTCCTGCTCGGATTCGCGCACGAGGAGGAGTTCGAGATAATCGCGCTCTGCGCGGGGTCGGTGTACTGTCTCGAACTCATGCTGGCGTACGCGCTCACCGTCATCCTGGGTATCGTGGCGCTGACGATGCTGCTCGTCGCGGGCTACGAGCGCTACGAGGAGCGCGTCGAGGCGTACGCGCCCTACCTCCCCGTGTTCTCCGCGGTCGTGCTCGTCGCGATGGGCGTCGGGTTCGTCCTCGGCGTGCTCTAAGCGATGACGGACGGCTTAAGTCCGCGCCGGCGCGAAACCCCAGTATGATCGGCTTCATCGGCGGGAGCGGCATCTACGAGGCGCTCCCCCTGTCGAACGTCACGGAGCACGAAATAGAGACGCCGTACGGCGACCCGAGCGCGCCCGTCACGGTCGGCGAGTTCGGTGAAACGGGTACCGAGGTCGCGTTCCTGCCGCGCCACGGTCCCGACCACCAGCGCGAACCGACGAACCTCCCGTACCGCGCGAACATCTACGCGCTGAAGGAACTCGGCGTCGAGCGCGTGCTCGCGTCGAACGCGGTCGGCAGCCTCCGCGAGGACCTGCCGCCGCAGACGCTCGTGGTCCCCGACCAGATTTTCGACCGCACGAAACACCGCGAGTCGTCGTTCTTCGGTGACGGCATCGTCGTCCACCAGCCGTTCGCGGACCCGTACTGTCCGCACATGGTCGACCACCTCCACGAGGCCGCCGCGGACGCCACCGACGCGGACGCGGAGAAGGGCGGGACGTACGTCTGCATCGAGGGCCCCCAGTACTCCACGCGGGCGGAGTCCGAGTTCTACCGCGCGCAGGGCTGGGACCTCGTGGGGATGACGGCCGTCCCGGAGGCGAAACTCGCCCGGGAGGCCGAGATGTGTTACGCCACCGTCGCCGGCGTCACCGACTACGACGTGTGGAAGGCGGACAGCGAAGTCACGCTCGAAGAGGTCTTGGAAAACGCCGCCGCGAACGAGACGGCGATCAAGCGCACCATCGAGCACGCCATCGAGACGCTGCCCGACTCCCGTGAGTGCGACTGCGGGCACAGCCTCGAGGGCACGGTGAACACGCCGACCGACGCCATCCCCGACGAAACCCGGGACCGCGTCGACCTCTTCGTCGGCGACTACCTCTAAACTTCACCAGAACGCTCAGAAAAACTAAATAGGTGGCGCTCGTCCACTAGGGCAGTCATGGAAACAGACGCGACCCGCGCCGAATCGTTCGCCGCCCGTCTCGCCGACCTCAAGAGAACGGGCTGTGCGGTTCTCGTTCGCGGCGACGCGCGCGGGACGAACGGCGTCTGTGACCGCCTGCTCGGCGATCCGTCGCTCGACCGCCGGCACGTCATCGTCTCCACGAGCGACCCCGACCGCGCGCTCACCGTCCGCGACGGCCGCGACCTCTCGACCGACCAGTTCGGCGTCGTCGACGCGTCCGCCGGCGAGTACACGCGCTCCGCCGTCGCCACGACCGGGTCGACCGCCGGACTCCCCGAACCCACGACCGCGGACAACTGGCGGACCACCGTCGAGGACCGAACCGCGTTCCTGGACGTGCTCGCCGCCGTCGACGACCACGTGGAGCGCTTGTTCCCCAGAGAACCCGGTGCGGGCGAACTCCGCGTCTGCCTGCACACGCTCGACGCGCTCCTCGACGCCGTCGGCGGCGGTGACGCCAGCGAAGAAGAACTGTTCCGATTCATCCAACTGCTCGCGGCGCGCGTCCGCGACCGGAACGGCATCCTGCACGTGCACGTCTCCGCGGGCATCCCGGACCGCCACTTCGCGGTCTACGAACCCCTGTTCGACGCGACTATCGACGCCGAAGCCCGGCCGGGCGGCGGCGTCCGTCAGAAGTGGCGGCTCCACGACTCCGGCTTGGAGTCCGCGTGGCTCACGCTCGACTGACCCAGAGGTCGCCGAACATCTCGTCCTGTTCTAAGTAGACGCTCCCGCGGTGTGCGAGGAAGAGCAGCGCGAGGAACGTCTCGACGCGCGTCCCGCCGGCTTCCGCGATTTCCTCGTACAGCACTTCGGTCCGGTCGCGGTCGAATCGCTTGGTGAGCGCGTCCTCCACGTCCTCGATGGTCGCCTCGATGTCCTCGTCGTGCGCGGTGCCGAGCGCGTCCGCTTCCGTCGGTTCGTCGTCCAGCCGCATGTCGTCGCCCGTGTGGTAGTCGAGGGTCTGCGTGCCGCGCTGGAACCCCTGCGCGGACCCGTCCGTGTCGTACGTCCGGGACTCCTTCCACCGCGACCCGCGCTCGGCCTCCCGCAGCGACCGCACGAGTTCGTCCAGGGTCTCCGGCGTCCCGCGGGCGTCCTTGCGTTCGAGCCGGCGGTCCATCTCCGCCTCCAGCGCGTCCACGGGGTCGAACCCGGGCGCACCGCCGTCCTCGCCCTCCGCCATCTCCCACGGCGCGGGCTCCGGCTCCTCCGGCTCCTCGGGTTCGTCCGGCTCCAGGAGCGCGTCCGACTTCATCCGGAGCAGGACGCTCGCGTAGAACAGCGCGCGTCCGGACGTGCGGAGGTCCGCTTCGTCGAGCCGTTCGAGGAACGCATCCGTCACGTCCACGATGTCGATGTCCCACGGCGCTATCTCGCCCTCCTTCGCCAACTGCACGAGCAACTCCACGGGCTCCACTTCCTCCTCGTCGTCAGCGTCGGATTCGTCGCCACCGGCGTCGAACAGGTCGGTCGCGCCCTCCGGGGGCTCCCGGTCGTCGTGGCCGGCGATGGCGAGCGCGTCCTCCGGGTTCTCCGCCATCAGTCGTCACCGCTCGCTTCCGCCTGTCTGCTCGTGAGGTCAATTCCGGTGACGGCGGAGACGTTGTTCTCCTGCATCGTCACGCCGATAGCGCGCTCCGAGCGTTCGAGCATCGCGGAACGGTGGCTGACGACGATGAACTGCGCGTCCCCGGCGAGTTCGTCGACCATCTCCCCGACGCGGTCGGCGTTCACGGCGTCGAGGAACGCGTCGACCTCGTCCAGCGCGTAGAACGGCGCGGGGTTGTACCGCTGAATCGCGAAGATAAAGGCGAGCGCGGTCAGCGACTTCTCCCCGCCGCTCATCGCGTCCAGCCGCTGCACGGGCTTATCGCCGGGCTGGGCTTTCATCGTCAGCCCGCCCTCGAACGGGTCGTCCGGGTCTTCCAGCACGAGTTCGCCCGACCCGTCGGAGAGCCGACTGAAGATGCGCTGGAACTGCTCGGCGATCTCCTCGTACGCGTCCATGAACGTCTCGCGCTTCTGGGACTCGTAGGACTCGATGCGTTCCCGGATGCCGTCCGCCTCCGAGACGAGCGTCTCGCGCTTCTCCTGAAGGTCGTCCAGGTCAGCCTCGACCTCGTCGTACTCCTCGATGGCGAGCATGTTCACCGGTTCGAGCGCCTCCATCTCGCTCTCCAACTCGGCGATGCGCGCCTCGACCTCGTCGAGGTCGGGCACGTCCTCGGGGTCGAACTCGCCGACGACCGATTCGAGCTCCTCGATTTCGGCTTCGAGCCGAGCGACCGCGCTCTCCGCGCGCTCCAGTTCGCTCTTCGCGTTCTCGACCTTCGACGCGTACTCGTCGCGGTCCGCCTGCGCTTCCTTCAACGCAGACTGCTTCTCCTCGCGGTCGGCCTTGAGGTCCGCGAGTTCGTCCTCTAAGTCCTCGACCGCGGCCTCCTTCTCCTCGAGCAGGTCGCGCTGGTCCTCGATCTTCTCCTCCAACTCGCGGATGCGCTCTTCCTGCTCCGCCTTCTTGTTCTGCGCGGCCTCGATGTCGTCGTGGCGGTCCTCGATGGCTTCCTCCGCGTACTGCTTCTCCAACTGCTGGCTGTTCAGGTCGCCGTCGAGGTCGTCAATCTCGTCCTTGAGGTCCGCGATGGCGGCTTCGATTTCTTCTTTCTCCGCGGTGAGCTCGGGGATGCGGGAGTCCGCGAGCTCCGCCTCTAGCTCGTCGATGTCGGCCTCGATGGCCGCGATCTCCTCGTTCTTCTCGTCCAACTCGCCTTCGAGTTCCTGCATCCGCTCGTCGACCTCCTCGCGCTCCTGCTCGATCTCCTCGATGCGTTCTTCGAGGCTGTCGATGCGCTCCTCGGTCTCCTCGCGTTCGCGCTCGACGCGCTCGATGTCGGACTCGATGGAACGCACTTGGTCCTTCGCGTCGGACTGCCGGTCGCGCGCCGCGTCCAGACGCTCTTCCACGTCGCGCACGTCCTCTCGGATGCTCCGCCGCTCGTCCTCCAGCTTGTTGATGCGGGTGGCGACGCGCTCCAACTGGCCCTTCCCCGTCTTGGAGAATGAGTACCGGCTGCCGGAGCGACTGCCGCCGGTCATCGCGCCCGACTTCTCCACGAGGTCGCCGTCCACGGTGACCATCCGGTAGTCGCCCATGAACTCGCGCGCGGTCTCCATGTCCTCCACGACGAGCGTGCTCCCGAGAACGTACGAGAAGATCGGCGCGTACTGCTCGTCGAACTCCACGAGGTTGTACGCGAAGTCCACCACGCCCGGGTCGCTCGGCTTCCGGGGGAGCGAGCGGTTCTGCATCTTCGTAATCGGGAGGAAGGTCGCGCGGCCCGCGTTCCGCGACTTCAGGAACTCGATGCACTGCTGGCCGACGCTGTCGTCGTCCACGACGACGTTTGCGAGCCGACCGCCCGCCGCGGTCTCCGCGGCCGTCGCGTACTCGCTGGACACGCCACCCAACTGGGCGACCGTCCCGTGCACGCCCTCGCGGTCCGCGTTCAGAATCGTCGAGACCGCGCGGCCGTACGAGGAATCACCGGACTCGTCCGCCTGCGCTTCCAGGCGCGCGTACTCCTCTTGGGCGGCGGAGAGGTCGTCCTCCACGTCCGCGAGGTCGTCTTGGAGTTCCGACTTCTCCTGCTTGAGGTCCGCGACGACCTCCTCTATCTGGGCGGCGTTCTTCTTCGCCTTCTCCAGTTCGGACTGGAGGTCGTCGAGTTTCGCGTCGAACTCCGGCAGCGACTCCCGCGCCTCGTCCAACTCCGTCTCCACCTCGGAGACCTCGTTCGACCGCCGCCGCGCCTCGTCAAGCAACCGGTCCTTCTCGCGCTGGAGGTCGTTCCGTGCGGATTTCGCGTCCTCCAGTTCCTCCTTCTTGGACTCCAGTTCGGCCTTGAGTTCGTCGAACTCGGTGTCGACGGACGCGATCTCCTCCTCGACGGTCGCGAGTTCCTCCTGCTTCGCCTGCACGTCCGTCTTCAACGAGGCTTTCTCGACCTTGATGTCGCGGATCTCGTCCTCGAGGTCGTCTATCTGCTCCTGCTTCCGGTCGATTTCGACGAACGCCTGTCGGCGCGCCGACTCGGCCTCCTCGACGCGCTCCTCCGCCGCCTCGATCTGGTCTTCCAGGCGACTGATTTCGCCCTTCACTTCCTCGATTTCGCGCTTGAGTTCGAGCTGTTCGTCCTCGCCCTTCCGCTCGATTTCGGCGTTCAGGTCGTCCAGTTCGTCTTCGAGGCGGGCGACCCGGCCGCGGCGGCTGTCGAGTTCGTCCTGCAGGGTGTCGAGGCGCTCCGTCCACGTCTCGACCTCGGATTCCGCGTCCGCGAGCGACTCGCGTTTCTCCGCCAACTCCGCGGCCTGCACGTACTCCTCGTACTCGGACTTCTCCTCGCGGAGCTCCTGGTATTCGAGCGCGGTCTCGCGCTCTTCCGAGAGCTGTTCCAGCCTGCTTTCTTTCTCCTCGATGCGGAGGTCGGCCTCGTCGATGCGTTCCTCGACAACGTCGAGTTCGTCGTACGCGTCCGCTTTCTTCGCGTCGAACTCGGCGACGCCCGCGATTTCGTCGATAATCTCGCGGCGCTCGCCCGCGGTCATGTTGATGATGCCCGTCACGTCGCCCTGCATCACGACGTTGTAGCCCTCCGGCGTGACGCCCGCCTGCGCGAGCAAGTCCTGAATGTCGGAGAGGTTCACGGAGCGGCCGTTGAGGTAGTAGTACGAGTAGTAGTTGTCCTCGGTGCGTTTCACGCGCCGCCGGATGGACACGGTGTCCACGTCCCCGATGTCGTCGCTCCCGGCGGCGTTCACGACCTGCGAGCGCGTGAGCGTGCGCTCCTCGTTGTTCAACACCACTTCGACGCTCGCCTCACGCGGCCCTCCCGCGTCCTCGTCGCCGTCGTGACTCGGGTTGTAGATGAGGTCCGTGAGTTTCTCCGCGCGCATTCCGCGAGTTCGCGCGAGGCCGAGCGCGAACAGCACGGCGTCGATGATGTTCGACTTCCCGCTGCCGTTCGGGCCGCTGATGGTGGTGAAGTCCTCGTAGAACGGAATCCTGGTGGTCCGTCCGAAGCTCTTGAAGTTCTCCAGGACGATTTCGTCGATGTACATCGGGGCCTATGCGACGATGATGTCGTCGCCCAACCCGGACGTCTCTTCTTGGTCGTCTTCCGTCTCGGTCTCCGCCTCGGATTCGGATGCTTCCGCGGCGGCCGCGGCTTCGGCGTCCCGGCGTTCGTCGCGGGCGCGCTCCGCGGGTTCGTTCAGCCCGAGTTCTTCCTCGAGTTCGCGAACGCGCTCCGTCGTGTCCACGAGTTCCTCCGTCAGCCCGCGAACGGTCGCTTCTAGTTCCTTCACGCGGCCTTCGAGTTCCTCGACGCGGTCGTCACTCATACCCCAATGAACCTCATGTGACTGTATAAAACCGGCGTCAGACAACTATCAATTACTAGTCACTTGGGCGTTCGTCAGTTCTAAGCCGCGCGACCCAGAAACGTGGCGTAATGAGTACGCAGGCCGCCGAAACGGACCTCCAGTCGGTCATCGGACTGGAGGTGCACGTCCAACTCGAAACGGACACCAAGATCTTCTGTTCGTGTTCGACGGACACCGCGGACGCGGAACCGAACACCCACACGTGTCCCGTCTGCCTCGGGCTCCCGGGCGCGCTCCCCGTCCTGAACGAGGCGGCCGTCGAGTCCGCCGTCCGACTCGGGAAAGCCCTCCATTCCGACATCCCCGAACGCACCCGGTTCCACCGGAAGAACTACTTCTACCCCGACCTCCCGAAGGGCTTCCAGATAACGCAGTACGACGCCCCCATCTGTGACGGCGGCGAGCTCGAAATCAACCACGAGGGCAGCCGACGAACCATCGAACTTGAACGCGCCCACCTCGAAGAGGACCCGGGAAGCCTCCAGCACGTCGGCGGCAGCATCGAGACCGCGGAGTACACGAAGGTCGACTACAACCGCGCCGGCACGCCGCTCATGGAAATCGTCACGAAGCCGGATTTCCGCGAACCCGGCGAGGTGCGCGCGTTCCTCGCGAAACTCGAAGAAGTCCTGGAGTACCTCGGTATCTACGACTCCGGCCGCGACGGCAGTCTCCGCGTCGACGCGAACATCTCGATGATGGAGTCCGCCGAATTCGACGACGGCCGGCCGAGCGAGGACGCGCTCGCGGACGCGAACCGGACCGAGGTGAAGAACATCTCGAGTCACCGCGGCGCGGAGTCCGCGCTGTCCTACGAAATCGCGCGCCAGCGCAACCTCCTCAAGCGCGGCCGCGCGGTGGAACAGGAGACCCGCGCGTGGAACGAGGGGTCGGGCTCGACGGTGTCGATGCGCTCGAAGGAGGAGGAGAAGGACTACCGGTACTTCCGGGAGGCCGACATCCCGCCGCTCGAAGTCTCGGACTGGAAGGAACGACTGGACATCCCGGAACTGCCGGACGCGCGCCGCGAGCGCTTCCAGGACCAGTACGGTCTCTCGGAGGAGGCGGCGTCGAAGCTCACGTCCACGAAACAGGTCGCGGACTTCTTCGAGGACGTGGCGACCGAGTACGACCCCGCGCTCGCCGCGACCTGGGTCGCGGACAACCTCCTCGGCGAACTCAACTACCGCGACATGGCCATCACGGAAATCGAGGGGCGCTTCGACGAGTTCACGCGCCTCGTCGAACTCGTCGCCGGCGACGAAATCACGGAGAAGAACGCTCGCGAGGTCGTGCTGCGGGAGATGCTGGACGAGGGCGCATCGCCGGACGACGTGGTCGAGGCCCACGACCTCGGGAAGACCTCGGGGAGCGAGGTCGAGGCGGCGGTCGAGGAAGCCATCGAGGAGAATCCGGACGCGGTCGAGGACTACGAGGCGGGTGACGACGGCGCGCTGAACTTCCTCGTCGGCCAAGTGATGCAGAAGACCGGGGGGAGCGCGGACCCCGGGCAGGTGAACGAACTGCTCCGCGAGCGCCTGTAGAGCGACACTCCTTCTTCTCTGCGCGCGTGTTCTCCGGTATGAGCGAGTACGTCCTTCGGGAGGAACTGCCGACGCCGGAGCGCTTCTGCGAGCTCCGCGAGGCCGCCGGGATGGCGCCGCGAACCGTCGCGGACGCCCGCGAGGGCTTGCCGAACAGCCGCTACGGCGTCACGGCCGTTCACGAACCCACCGGGGAGACGGTGGGGATGGCGCGCGTCGTCGGGGACGGCGCCACGGTCTTCCACGTCTGCGACATGGCGGTCCATCCCGACCACCAGCAACGCGGTCTCGGGACGCGGCTGATGGACGCGGTCGTCGAATATATCGACGAAAACGCGTCGGAGACGGCGTACGTGAACCTTCTCGCGGATGTCGACGGGTTCTACGAACAGTGGGGGTTCGAGCGCACCGCGCCCGAAACGAAGGGAATGTCTCGATAACTTAGAATCCGCCGCGGGAGACGATTTCGTCGAGCGGCTTCCGCTGGTTCGGTTCGTCCCCGTTCTGGAGGTCGTCAGGGAGCGTTTCGGTGGGCGCGGGTTCGCCGATGGCGACCATCACCTCCACGTCGTAGTCGGCGGGCGCGTTCAGTTTCTCTCGGGCGGCGTCGTGGTCGAAGCCGCCCATCGGGTGCGCGACGAGGCCGCGCCGGGTCGCTTCGAGCGCGAGGTTCTCCCACGCCGCGCCCGCGTCGAACGAGTGCGAGGACAACTCACGGCCCTCGTCGTCCGTGGTCTCGGAGAACAGCACGACGAGTACGGCGGCGTTCTCCGCCCACTTTCGGTTCCAGTCGTTCGGGAGCGAGACGAACGTCTCCCACTCGTCGTCGCGGCGGTCGGCGTACGCGAACCGCCACGGCTGCGTGTTCCGCGAGGACGGCGCCCAGCGCGCCGCCTCGAACACGGGCAGATAGTCCTCCTCCGGGACCGGGTCACCCGTCATCGCGTAGCCCGACCAGCGGTTCACGAACAGCGGGTCCACGTCGCGCGTCGGCGTGCGGTTCGCGGCGACCTCCTCGCACAGCGACCGCTCGGCTTCCACTTCCTGCATCGACTATGGGTAGCGGGCGGCCGGCTATACGGCCTTCGGCCGCGGCGGTGTCGGCCGACTCACGGCGAGTCCGTCGGGATGTCGAACCAGTGACCGCCGCGGAGGTAGTCGATGCCGATGAGCGCGAGTGATCCGCCGCCGACGAGCGCGACGCCGACGTACCAGGGGTTCACGGGATGGGTCAGGAGAGAGCCGAGAACAACCGTCGCGGCGAACACGATGTCCGCCAGACCGGCGAGTCGATGCCAGCCGACGGCGTCGCGAACGGGGTTTTCCACCCCCACGAGAATCATGAGGACGCCGCCGCTGGCGAGCGCGAGCAGCTGCAGGAGGCCGATGCCGGACGGGGTGAGCGCGACGAGCAAGCCGACACTGGCGGCGGTGAGGACGCCGCCGAGAACCGCGTACCACCGAGCGGGCCACTGCATATGTAGGACTGTCGGAGGGACGACGATAACAGTTCTGCCTACGGCGCTTCCTCGGGGACTTCGAGGTATGCGCCGCCGAGGACGTAGTCCGCGCCGATGACGGCGAGCGCGATGCCGGCGGTGGCGAGGAGCGTGGTCCGGAGGGTGAGCGTGACGGTGCCCGAGGGGTCGCCGAACGAACTCGTCACCAGGCCGAGGCCGACCGCGATGTCGCCGAGGCCGATGAGCTGGTACCACGGGAACTGTTTGCGGACGGGGTTTTCGGTGCCGCCGACGATGAAGAGGGCGCCGCCGACGGCGAGGAAGGCGTATTGGACGCGCGCAAGCCCTGTTTCGGAGAGCAGGCCGAGAACGCCGCCTGCGAGAATGAATCCGCCGAGGAGCGAGAACCATCGAGAGGACACGTGCATACGCGTGAATCGTCGGTCTCCGGGTTAGGTTTTGCGACGAAACCTTTAGGCGGGATTCCGGCCTAGCCGAGGACAGTAGTGGAACTCATCATCACCGAGAAGAACAACGCGGCCCGCCGCATCGCCGACATCCTCAGCGACGGCGGCGCGTCGATGGAGCGCGACGCCGGCGTGAACGTCTACGGCTGGGGCGGGAAGCGCTGCGTCGGCCTCTCGGGGCACGTCGTGGGCGTGGACTTCCCCGCGGAGTACTCGGACTGGCGTGACGTCGAACCCGCAGAACTCGTGCACGCGGACGTGACGAAGACCGCGACCAAATCGGACATCGTGAACGTCCTCCAGCGGCTCGCCGAGCGCGCGGACGACGTGGTCATCGCGACGGACTACGACCGCGAGGGCGAACTCATCGGGAAGGAGGCCTACGACCTCGTCCGCGAGGTGAACGAGGACGCACCCATCAAGCGCGTGCGTTTCTCCTCCATCACCGAGAACGAGGTGAAGAACGCGTTCACGGAGCCGGACGAACTCGACTTCGACCTCGCCGCCGCCGGCGAAGCCCGCCAGACCATCGACCTCGTCTGGGGCGCCGCGCTCACGCGCTTCCTCTCGCTCTCCGCCCGCCAGACCGGCGGCGACTTCATTTCCGTTGGCAGGGTGCAGACGCCGACCCTGAAGCTCATCGTCGACAAGGAACGCGAGATAGAGGCGTTCGAGCCCGACGACTACTGGGAGCTGTTCGCCGACCTCGCGAAGGATAGCGCGGAGTTCGAGGCGCAGTACTTCTACCTCGACGAGGACGGGAACGAGGCCGAGCGCGTCTGGGACGAGGATGACGCCGACGCAGCCTTCGGCGTGCTCCGGGACGCGGCGAACGCGGTCGTCGAATCGGTGAATCGGCGGACGCGGACGGACGACCCGCCCGCGCCGTTCAACACCACCCAGTACATCCGCGCGGCGAGCAGTCTCGGGTACGCGGCGGGGCGCGCGATGAGCATCGCGGAGGACCTCTACACCGCGGGCTACATCACGTACCCCCGGACGGACAACACTGTCTACCCCGACGACCTCGAACCCGCGGACCTGCTCGACACGCTCTCCGCGAACCCGCACTTCGGGGACGACGCCGAGACACTCCTCGACGCGGACGACCTCACGCCCACGGAGGGCGACGAGGAGACGACCGACCACCCGCCAATCCACCCGACCGAAGACATGCCGGCCCGTGGCGACCTCTCCGAGGACGAGTGGGAGGTGTACGAACTCGTGGTTCGGCGCTTCTTCGCGACGCTCGCCGACCCGGCGCGCTGGGCGCACCTGCGCGTCGTCGCGGACTGCGAGGGCGTGAACCTGAAGGCGAACGGCCGCCGCCTCCTCGACGAGGGCTACCACGCGGTCTATCCGTACTTCGGAACGGACGAGAACCACGTGCCCGCCGTCGAGGAGGGCGACGTGCTCGACGTGACGGACGCCCGCATCGAGGCGAAGCAGACCCAGCCACCCCGGCGGTACGGGCAGAGCCGGCTCATCGAGACGATGGAGGACATGGGTATCGGGACGAAGGCCACCCGACACAACACCATCGAGAAGCTCTACGACCGCGGGTACATCGAGAACGACCCGCCGAAACCGACGCGGCTGGCGATGGCGGTCGTGGAGGCCGCCGAGGAGTACGCGGACATGCTCGTCTCGGAGGAGATGACGGCCGAACTCGAAGCCGACATGGCCGCCATCGCGTCCGGCGAGAAGACGTACGAAGACGTCACGCAGGAGTCCCGCGACCTCCTCGACCGCATCTTCGACTCGCTCGGCGAGTCCCGCGAGGAAGTCGGCGACCACCTCCAGGAGTCGCTCAAGGCGGACAAGACGCTCGGGCCGTGTCCGGACTGCGGACAGACGCTTCTGATTCGGAAGAGCCGCCAGGGCTCGTTCTTCGTCGGCTGTGACGGCTATCCGGACTGCGAGTTCACGCTCCCGCTCCCGGACACGGGCGACCCGGTCGTCCTCGACGCCGAGTGCGACGAGCACGGCCTGCACGAGGTGAAGATGCTCGCCGGCCGGAACACGTTCGTCCACGGCTGTCCGCTCTGCCGCGCCGAGGAAGCCGACGAGGCCGACGAACCCGTTCTCGGGCCGTGCCCCGAGTGCGGCGTGGCGCACGACGCGGACGAGCAGGAAATCGACAGCGACGAACACGGGGAACTCCGCATCAAGACGCTGCGGAACGGCAACCGCCTCGTCGGGTGTTCGCGGTATCCGGACTGCGAGTACTCGCTCCCGCTCCCCCGGCACGGCGACATCGAAATCACGGACGAGGAGTGCGACGAGCACCGCCTCCCGAAACTCGTGGTGCACGACGAGGGCGACGACCCGTGGGAGCTCGGGTGTCCGATCTGTAACTTCGCGGAGTACCAGGAACGCCAGCAGTCCCGTGGACTCGAAGCGCTGGACGGCGTGGGCGCGAAGACCGCGGAGAAACTGGAAGCGGCGGGCGTGTCGTCGGTGGGCGACCTCGCGGACGTGGAACCGGAGGCGCTCGCGGACGAGGTGGACGGCGTGTCCGCCGACCGCGTGCGCGAGTGGCAGGCGAAGGCGGACTAGCGCTTCCGGACGCCCGTACTCCCGCACGCGGGACAGTTGACGCGTCGGCGTTTGAACGTCAGTCCGCACACGCCGCACTCGTAGGGGTGGTCGTGGTCGCTCGTACTCCCGGTCAGCCGCTTGAGTGCGTCGCGGAGGGGCATCGTGTGTGCGAACGGCGCCCTGGACAAAGAGTCTTGTTTCCAACTAGAACGGACTGCTATTGTGGGGTACGTACGTAGAACGCGACCGAGAGCGGGGGTGTCGCCCGCGCCGTGCGGGTGGCGATTCTCGACTCGTTCGACGGGGAGGCACACGACCATGACGGCCCGCGGGCACGGCGGGCGGGTTACGTTCCGTCGAACTGCGTGTTCCCGCACGCGGCGCAGTTCAACGGCTCTCGTTGATAGCGTGCGCCGCAGACGGGGCACTCGAAGCTGTTCGGCGAACTCGCTGCGGCGACACGGTCGACGAGACGTTGCGTCACTCCCATTGCATGCTAACAAACAACACGAGTTGACTTAACTCTTCGGCAAAACGCCACCAAATACCTAATATGAGTGCTAGTACGATACCGTACTGCGCTAAATACAGCCAAATATCCACATTTTCAGTACATAGGTTGGATATGACTATTTTCGAGTGGGTTGTCGGGAGAAGCGTTCAAGGACGCGCGCGCCCAACGAACGGTAGATGCGTCTCGACGAGTACATCGACGACCTCTCGCCCGACGAGGACGCGCGCCGCCGCCAGCTCGCGGGCGAGAAGTCCTACGAGATTCTGGACTACGTCGAGGGCGCGAAGGAGCGCTTCGAGTCGGTGAAATCCGGGGACTCGCTGTACGGCGCGACCGCGCCCTCCGTGTTCGTCGGGCGGTCGTCCTACCCGAACGTCTCCGCGGGCATCCTCTCCCCCGTCGGCGACGAGGAGGACGCCGAGAACTTCGCGACGAGCGGGAACTGGTACGACCGCGGACTCGGCGTCGAGAACGTCCTCCAGTACCGCACCGGCCTCCTGAACTCGCGGCGCTCCGCCGACGTGAACGTCAACGACGTCTGGGACGGCTTCGTCGGCGTGCAGCGCGAAGTCGCGCTCGCCGACCGCCCCGTGAACATCGAACTCGGGCTCTCCGACACGCCCGAGTTCGACCCGGACGCGTTCGCGAACCCCGCCGCGAACGCCCCTACCGGCCCGAACGCCACCGCGGAATCCGCGGACCTCGCGGAGAACCCGCACGTCCCGCGCGCCGTCGAGAAAACCCTCGAAGACGACGACTGGCAGGCCCAGGGCGCGATGACCTACCTCTACCGCCGCGGCCTCGACGTGTACGACATCAACCGCGTGCTCTCCGTCGGCGGCCTCGGCCAGGGCGAGAACCGACGCCTCGTCCCCACGCGCTGGTCTATCACCGCCGTGGACGACACCGTCGGCCAGTTCCTCCGCGGCCAGATACGCGACGAACGCAGCATCGACACCGTCGAAGTCCACGTCAACGAGTACATGGGGAACCGGTACTGGGTCGTGCTCGCGCCCGGCACCTGGGAGTTCGAACTCGTCGAGATGAAATCTCCAGGGAGTATCTGGAACCCCGACCCCCAGGGCGACCTCTGGATGGCGAGCGCGTCCGAGGGCTACGAGGGCCGCACCGGCTACGTCGACGAGACCGCGGGCGCGTACTACGCCGCCCGCCTCGGCGTCCTCGAACACCTCCGCGACCGGGGTCGGCAGGCGAAAGCGCTCGTCCTCCGCGAGGTCAGCGACGACTACTGGGCCCCTGTCGGCGTCTGGCAGGTCCGCGAGAGCGTGCGGAACGCCTTCGACCCGAGCGCGTCCTACCTCGACCGCCCCGACGACCACGGCGAGGCCGAAACGTTCCACGACGCCATCCGCGAAATCACGCCCCACCTCCCCGTCAGCCTGAACGCCCTCCGCCGAAAATCCACGATGGTCTCGGGCGTCCAGACCGACCTCTCCTCGTTCTCGTAGGGACTCGCGGTCGGAGAACTCAAACGGCCGCTCGCCGAAGGTTGTACTGATGAGCACTACTGAAACCAAGTGGGGATTGAGTCCGCGCGCTCGCTCGGTCCTCCTGACGTACGCGCTCGCCGTCCTCGCGTTCGGCGTCGGCGTCGTCTTCCTCACCGCTATTGCATTCACGTATCTCTCCGTCACCGGCTCCGACCAGATATCTGCGGTCGCGTCTCTCGGGATGAGCCTCATCGCGCTCCAGGGACTCGCGTTCCCGCTCGTCTCACTGACGTTCCTCCACCGGCGCGGCCTCGGCCTCGACTTCCTGAACTACTCCATGCCGTCGCTGCGCGAACTCGGTCAAACGGTTCTGACGTTCGTCGGCATTATCGCGCTCGTCATCGTCGCCGCCATCGTCATTCAGGCGCTCGGCCTCGAAGCCGCGTCGAACTCCGCGGGCGAGACCGCGAGCGCGAACCCCGAGGTCATTCCCTTCCTGATTCTCGCGTCCTTCCTCCTCATCGGCCCCGGCGAGGAACTGCTGTTCCGCGGCGTCATCCAGGGCACGCTCCGCGAGCACTTCTCCGCGCCCGCTGCCATCTTCCTCGCGAGCGGCGCGTTCGCACCCCTCCATATCACCGCACTCATCGGCGACCTGCAGGCCGGTCTCGTCACCATCGCCGTCCTCTTCCTCCCGGGCCTCGCGTTCGGGTACGCGTACGAGCGCACGGACAACCTCGTCGTCCCCGCGCTCGCACACGGTATCTACGACGCCTTCCTCTTCGCCATGCTCTACCTCGCGACCGTCTACGCGCCCGAATCTACGAGCCTACTCGGCGTCTAAGTTCGCCATCGCTTCGTCGACGTACTCGCCCGTGTCGGCGACGATGTCCGCCCAGTCCTCGTCGTCCGGCGCGATGCCGACGAGGCGGGCGATGCGCATGATGGACACGTGGTACACCTGTTGGACGCCCGGTTCCTCCTGCCAGACGACGACGTTACACGGGAACAGGCCGCCGATTTTCCCCTCGTTCGCGTCGAGCGCGCGGTCCGCCATCGCGGGGTTGCACGCGCCGAGCACGTAGTAGGGGTCGCGGTCGGCGTCCACCTTCTCGTTCAACAGGTCGGACGGCGAGAACTCAGCGGGGAACCCGAACCCCGCGTCGGAGAATGCCTCGCGGACGTGCTCGATGGCGTCCTCGTGGCTCATGTGGAGGGTTCCGGTCTCCTCGCCGATGTCCTCGGGGTCGATTCGCGACGGGTCGATTGGAAGCGACATACCCCACCGTTCGGCGGCGAGCGGGAAAAACGTCTACTCTTCCGTGGTCGGCACGACGCCGGTTCCGACGACGCCGCGAACCGCGGTCTCGAAGTCGTTGCGCGACGAGAAGTACGTCGACTCGACCTCGTCCAGCACCGTCCCGAGTTCGCGCGGGCCGTCCGGCGTTCGAATCGTCGTGTCGCCCTCGCGGCGGGCGATTTCGCTCTTCTCCACGCCCCAGGTGAGTCGCGCGGACACGCGGGCGAGCGGCGCGCCATCGACGGGTTCGCCGTCGCCGAGTTCGACCGCGGGCCCCTCGTCTTCCTCGTCGTCAGCCATACGCGACTCTGCGGCGGACGCGTGGGTAGTTCTTTCGATAGAACGGCTCGCGAGCGCGCTGGTGTCGACGCCGAGTGACCGGGGCGCAGTGCTTTTGGTGTTGCTCGTGCTTGTCTCGCGCATGACGAGTCTCGGGGACGCGTACGAGCGGCAGGCGGGGGACGTGAGTCGCCGCCGCGTGTACGCGGGGACGGCCGTGTTCGCGGTCGGCGCGCTCATGGTCGTGTTCGGCGTGGTCGCGGGGACGACGCCGCTCTTACTCGGGGACAATCCGTCCGCCGCGGCCGTGGCCGGCACGCGCGAACTCGCGGGCATCTTCGTCGGCCTCGGGGTGCCGGCGGTGTTCGCGGGTATCGTCACCGTGCTGCCGGCGAACCGGTTCCAGCGCGCGGCGGCGGTCGGCGGCGCGCTCCTCGCCGCGGTCGGCGTGTTCCTGTTCGCGGCGACGTACCCCGAGAACTGGTACGCGAGCCCCGGCGTCCCGAGCACGTCCGTGTTCGCGCTCGTGGTCGTCTACTCCGCGGGCGTGATGACGACGCTCTGGTGTCTGTTCACGGCGGTCGCGACGTTCAAGACGCGGAACGACCCCGGGGGCACGGTGACGATGACGATTACGCGCGACGGCGAGACACGAACAGTCGAGGTCCCCGAGGACCAACTGGACTCGGCGCGCGAAGCGCTCTCCGGCGGCGGGTCGTTCGGCGGCGTCGGCGTGTTCGGCGACATGGAGACGCCGACCGATGACCACCCCACCCAGCGCAGTGACGCGGCGAACCCCGATGCGTCCGCGAGCGACGGCGGCGCGACGGCCGACCTCTCCTCGCCGCTCGACGGCCCGCAGGACAAGTACTGCGGGAGCTGCGAGCACTTCGACTACGTCCGCACCGACGACGGCCTGAAGCCCTACTGCGGCCTCCACGACGAAGTCATGGACGACATGGAGGCCTGCGCGGAGTGGTCGCCGAACAGCTAGAGGCGCTCTTCGACGTGCTGCCAGTGACTTCCCTCCCAGTAGTACTGCCCGCAGTCCCTGCACTGCCACACTCGACTGGCGTTGTCGGGCGCGTGGTCTGGGCGGTCGTCGGTCTCCGCGAGTTCGCCGTTGCACTGTGAGCACCGCGCGCCCGCCGTGAGTTCCAGTTCGAGGCCGGCGTCGCGGAGTTCCTTGATCTGTTCGTCCGTGTCGACGCTGTCGAGCAGCACGCTCTCGCCGTAACTTTGGGCGAAGTCCACGTCCCGAGTGACGAGCACGCGGTTCTCGCGGCGCGCCGCCTCGGCTATCTCGGGGTCTTCGAGCAGGCCGCGCTCCGGCGCGTACGCCGCGTCGTACCCGCACATTCGGAGGAGGCGCGCGAGGTCGCCGCACATCACGTCCAGCATCAACCGGGTGTCGTCGGGCGTCATGCGAGGAACTCGAGGACGTCCGTTTCGGGCCACGTGTTCAGCACGTCGTCGGGTTCGGACCAGCCGCGGCGGGCGGTGTGGACGCCGTACGCGAGCTGGTCGAGTTCGCTCGGGCTGTGCGCGTCCGTGTTCACGACGACCGTCGCACCCGATTCGACCGCGGTTTTGACCGCGCTTCCGGGGAGGTCGAGGCGGTGGTAGTTCGCGTTCACTTCGAGCGCGGTGCCGGCCTTTGCGGCGGCCGTGCCGAGGCGTTCGGCGTCGAACTCCATCGCGGGCCGGTCGTTGATGAGGCGGCCCGACGGGTGGCCGAGCACGTCCACGTGGTCGTGTTCGACGGCCGCGACGAGCCGGTCGGTCCGGTCGCCGTCGTCGTCGCCGAGCGCGGAGTGCGGGCTGGCGACGACGATGTCCAGGTCCGCGAGCACCTCGTCCGGGACGTCGACGACGTTCCCGTCCGCGTCGACGTTTGCCTCGACGCCGTGGAGCACGGTGAGGTCGTAGTCGTTCCGCACGCTGTCGATTTCGTCCATCTGCTCGCGCAGGTCGCTCCCGGAGAGCCCGGAGTCACCGAACACGCCCGGCCCCTCGCCGTGGTCCGTAATCGCGTAGTAGTCGTAGCCGCGCTCCTCCGCGGCCGCGAGCATCTCCCGAATCGTGTTCGCGCCGTCCGACCACTCCGTGTGCGTGTGCAGGTCGCCCCGCACGTCGGACGCCTCCACGAGGTCCGGGAGGCCGTCGTTCGCCGCCGCCTCGACCTCGCCGCGGTCCTCGCGGAGTTCGGGCGGAATCCACGCGCACCCGAGCGCGTCGTACACGTCTTCCTCCGTATCGCTCGCGAGCAGGTCGCCGACGCGCTGGCCCGCGTCCGGGTCGTCGATGTCCGAGACAGCGTCGGACGCGTCCGCGTCCGACTGGCCGACAGACCCGGTACGTCTGTCGACGTCGAACACGCCGTACTCGTTCACCTTCTTCCCCTGGTCGATGGCGTGGTTCCGGAGCGTGATGTTGTGGTCCTTCGACCCGGTGAAGTACTGGAGCGCCGCGCCGAACTCGCTCGGCGTCACCACCCGGAGGTCGACGCGCAGGCCGTCGCTCCGCACGCTGGTCTTCGTCGGCCCGACCTCGATGGTGTCGTCCGCGCGCTCCCACTCCGTGAGCGCCTCGCCCACGTCCTTGCCGGCGTCGCTCGCCGCGAGCACGTCGACGTCGCCGATGGTCTCGCGCCACCGCCGCGTCGACCCCGCGACCGCGACGCGCTCCACGTCCTCGACGCTCTCGAGGAAGTCGACGATGTCGTCCGCGACGGGACGAGCGTCCCCGAGCAGGTCGCGTTCTCCGGCCTGTCGCGCGAACTCGATGTGGTCGAGGATGTTCTGCTCGGTCGTTGCGCCGAACCCCTCGACGTCCTGAATCTTTCTGTTCTCCGCCGCACGCTGGAGGTCGTCCAAGTCCTGGATTCCGAGCGCGTTGTAGAGCTTCCCGACGGTTTTCGGACCGACGCCCTCCACGCGCGTGAGCGCCGCCATGTCCACGGGGAGTTTCTCGCGCTCTTCTTCCAGTTCCTCGATTTGCCCCGTCTTGACGTACTCCACGATTTTCGACGCGATGGCGTCGCCGACGCCGTCGATCTCCTCCACGGCGCCCTGGCCCTCCGCGACGAGGTCCTCGATTGCGTCCGGGTGGTCGCGGACGTTCGACGCCGCGCGCCGGTACGTCGTCGGCTTGTACCCAACGTCTTGGGCCTCCAGGAGGTCCGCGTACTCCTCCAATCTTTCTGCGACCTCGGCGTTCCGGCTCATCGCCGCAGCCCTCGCGTGTCCTCCCAGCCCAAGGCGTCCGAGAGGAAGGAGTACCACCGCTTCGTGTCCATGCGCTCCTGGGCCTCCATCTCCGCCTCGACGCTCTGCGACCCGAGCGACTCCAGCGCGTTCAACGCCCGGTCCAATCCCACGATTGTCGCAACCAACTCCTCGCCCTTCTCGAACGAGATATCACCCTCCTCCAAGCGTTCGAGGCGTTCGAGGCGCTCCCGCCGCAGGAGCTTCTTCGCCTCCTGCACGCGCTCGCGCTCCCCCGGCGCCACCCCGTCGGCGTCCTTCACGTTGAACACGAACGACCGAAGCTCGAAGGGTTCGCCCTGCACCTCGATTTCGGCGGGGATGGACGCGCCGACCGTCGCGCCCTCGCGCTCCACGCGTTCGAGGAGCTGCTTGCGCTCGTACGGCTTCATACCTCGGCATACGACCGCACTCCCGAAAGCGCTTGGGCTCGCACGAACTGAACCACGTGCTCCGGCGCGGAGCGGTCGGGCGAAGCGGCACGGTGCGGTACGGAGCGGTACTGAGCGGAACGGAGCGGTGCGGGCCTGGTGGATTGAAAGGGCGAGGCGGTCTCGGGAACCCCGGGGACGCAAGCACGCGAGCGGAGCGAGCGAGCGCAGCGACCCGCGGGAGTCGAGAGCGCCGAGGGCTTTCGGGCCTAGTTTCCGGCGGTCGGGACGGCCAAGTGTTCGCTTTCTCGTACTAGCCGCGGAACGCTTAACGGCCCGCCGTTCGAACCCCGGACAATGGCTCGGTGTGACCGGTGTGGCGACGAAGAGGGGATGCCGTACCAGTGCCGGCTCTGTGGCGGCACGTTCTGCTCGGAGCACCGGCTCCCGGAGAACCACGACTGTGCGGGATTGGAGAGCTGGAACGACCCGAGCGGCGTGTTCGACTCGGGGTTCGACGACAGCGTGAACGCGTCCTCGGAGTCGTCCGTGCTCGGACTGGACACGGGACCGGGCGGCGTGCTCGCGTACTTCCGCGGGAACGCGACCTACGTCCTCTTGGGCGTGATGTGGTTGCTGTTCCTCGTGCAGTACGTTGTCGCGCCGTACGCGTTCGGTATCGAGCAGGGAACGCAGGCGTGGGTGGACCTGTTCACGCTGAACACGACGCATCCGCTCTACGTCTGGACGTGGGTCACGTCCGTGTTCGCGCACGGCGGCCTGACGCACATCGTGTTCAACAGCATCGTGCTGTACTTCTTCGGGCCGGTGGTGGAGCGCCGCATCGGCTCGCGGAAGCTCGTTGCGCTGTTCCTCGCGGCGGGCGCGCTCGCGGGCCTCGCGCAGGTCGGCGCGACGCTCCTCCAGCACCCCGAAGTGTACGGTCGACAGCTTCTGTTCGTGCAGGACGGCCAGCTCTTCCGACTGACGAACGGAACTGCCGTGCTCGGTGCGAGCGGCGCTATCGCCGCCTTGCTCGGCGTTCTCACGGTTCTGAATCCGAACCTCCGCATCCTGCTGTACTTCGTGATTCCGATGCCGCTCTGGGTCGCGACCCTCCTGTTCGCGGGCTACTCGGTGCTGATGAGTAGCCTCGGCGGCGTCGGCGCGGGCGGCGTCGCGCAGCTCGCACACCTCGCCGGCCTCGCAATCGGGTTGCTGTACGGCGTGAAGCTCAAGCGGGACGGCGAGCGCGCGCCGCGCGAACTCCGGTTCGGTGGCGGCGGCGGAGGCGGCGGCATGGGTGGCCGCCGCCGGCGATAATGGAGGTCGTCCGTCCCGAGTACGTCCCCGACTCCGCGCTCTCCCGCGAGGAGATGGAGGCGCTCCAAGACGACACCGCTGCGGACGCCGTGTTCGCGGACGACCACGGCATCGACCCGGACGCGATTCGTCTCGACGATACTGTCGAGTCCGAGGGCGACTACGACCCCGACGGCAGGCCGGTCGTCGTCGGCGTGGACCAGGCGTTCACGGACGACGAGTCGGTGAGCGCCGTCGTCGCCATCCAGGGTGACCGCGTCGTGGAGCGCGCGACGGGGCGCGCGTCCCTCGACCTCCCCTACATCCCCGGACTGCTCGCGTTCCGCGAGGGCCGGTCCATCGTGAACGCGCTCGAATCGCTCGACGCGCCCGCGGACCTGCTCGTCCTCGACGGGAGCGGCCGCATCCACTTCCGGCAGGCAGGCATCGCCACGCACGTCGGCGTCATCTTCGACGCGCCCGCGCTCGGCGTCGCGAAGAACCTCCTCTGCGGCACGCCCAGACGGTCGCTCGACGAGTACTACGAGGAAGGCACCCGCATCCCCATCGAGGCGACCGACCGCGTGAGCGCGCCCGCCGGCACCGTCATCGGGCACGCCTACCAGTCCCGGCAGTACCCGAACCCGGAGACGCGTCACGTGAATCCGCTCATCGTCAGTCCCGGACATCGCGTGAGCGCCGAGACGACCGTGGACTTCGTCGAGGCGCTCTGCGCTGGCTACAAGCTCCCGGAGCCGACGCGGCTCGCGGACGCCGACGCCGACCGGGTGAAATGACTTAACTCGGAGCCGGTACAGGACTCGGGTATGACGAAGGTCGTTCTCATCACGGGCGCGTCCTCGGGTATCGGTCGCGCGACCGCCGAGTTGTTCCTCGACGAGGAGTGGACGGTGTACGCGACGGCGCGCGACACCGACGACGTGGTCGACCTCGCGACCCACGAGGACTGCGAGACCCGCGAACTGGACGTGACGAAACCCGCGCAGTGCAAGAACGTCGTCGACGACATCGTCGAGACCGAGGGCCGCCTCGACTGCCTCGTGAACAACGCCGGGTTCGGACAGCTCGGCGCGCTCGAAGACCTGCCGACGCGGAAACTCCACCGGCAGTTCGACGTGAACGTCTACGGCCCCCACCGACTGGTTCGCGCCGCCCTCCCTCACATGCGCGAGCGCGAGGACGGCACCATCGTGAACGTCTCCTCCGTCTCCGGTCGCGTCAGCACGCCCGGGATGGGCGCGTACTCGGGGTCGAAGTTCGCGCTGGAGGCGATGAGCGACGCGCTCCGCGGCGAGGTCGACGCGTTCGACATCGACGTCTGTCTCGTGGAGCCCGGACCGGTGGACACCGGGTTCGGCGACCGCGCGACCGCCGAACTCGACGACATCGAATCGACGGGCGTCTACGATCACATCTACTCGCTCTACGAGGACTACGTGCTCGTGAGTAGCGCGGGCGCGAGCGAGCCGAGCGAGGTCGCGGACTGCATCGTCGACGCCGCGGTCAGTCCCGACCCGCCCGCGCGCTACCCCGTCGGCCGCGCCGCCCGCCTCGGCGCGCTCGCGCGCTTCGTCCCCGACCGCCTCCGAGACAAGGCGTTCAGTCTGGCCGCGAAGTTCGCCTAGAGGCAGGACGCGACGACGCGCAACATCCGTTCTCCGCGGACTTCCTCCGCGAACAGTGGCACGCGCTTCACGTCCGTTCCCCTGAAGAGGTCCTGGGCTTCCGCGAGCGCGTCCTGCTGGACGCTCCAGCGGCGCTGACAGAACTCGCAGGAGTCGAGGTCGGGCGTGACGAACGCGTCCTCGGGTGCGTCCGTCACCTCCGCCAGCGGCTCCATCACGCGATTGACGACGACCGTTCCGACCGGAATCTTCTGGGATTCGAGCTGGCTGCGGAGGCGTTTCGACTCGAACACGCTCATCTCCTCGGGCACCATGACGATGCGGAAGTCCGTGCGCGCGGGGTCGCGAAGCACGCTCCGCAGGCGTTCGACGCGCGCCGCGAGTTCGTCCAGGTCCGCACTCATCCCCTCCGTGTCGCCGCCCATCATTCCCTTCAGGTTCTCCATCATCCCCGAGAACTGCTGGCGGAGTTTCATCACGCGCCCCATCATCGAGTCGAGGATGTCCGGGAGTTCGAGCAGGCGGAGCGTGTGGCCCGTGGGCGCGGTGTCGACGACCACGCGCTCGAACCGGTCGTCGTCCATGTACCGGAGGAGCAACTGCATCGCCGCCGCCTCGTCCGCTCCCGGCATCATCCCCTCCAGGCCGTCCTCGCCGTCGCCGCCCGGGAGCATCGCGTCCATCCCGCCGAGCGGGTTCTCTCCCCCGCCGCCGAACACGCCAGCGCGCTCCAGCGCGTCCTCGGGGTCGATTTCCACCGCGTACAGCGGCACGTCGTCCCGGATGCGCTGGGGTCGCGTCGGAATCTCCGTCTCGTAGGTGTCGCTGAGGCTGTGCGCAGGGTCCGTGGACACCACCAGCGTGTCCGTCCCGTCGCTCGCGGACGCCAGCCCGGTCGCGGCGGCCATCGTCGTCTTCCCGACGCCGCCCTTCCCGCCGTACAGCACGTACTCCGCCGTCCCCGCGTCCACCGTGAGGTCCGCGGACTCGACGGCCTCGACTTCGATATCGCTCATACCCGGGGACTCGGACCGCGCTCCGGTCAATCCGTCGGTTCCGCGCGCGACGGCGACACGCCTTAGGTGCTGCGCGACCCGAACGTCGATATGTCGTTCGCGACCGAACGGCCGTTGGCGTACGGTGCTGTCTGCGTTCTCCTCTGGGTGGCGCTCTGGGTGGCGCTCGAAGCGCTGCTGTTCGAGGACGACTTCCTCGGTGCGGCGATTACGGGCGCGGTCGGCGGTCTCGCCTTCGCGGTCGCCACTATCGCGATTCGTCGCGCCCGCGGTACCGAGTGACGCCACGACCGCGGTAACTGCACGTTTTGCGAGAACCCGAACGCCGTATTCCCCCGGACGCGAACCCCCGGGTATGACGCACGTGCTCGGCATCGTCGGCAGCGTCTCCCAAGAGTCGAAGACGAAGGCAGCGGTCGAACGCGCGCTCGCCGGTGCGGACGCGGAGACGAGTCTGCTCCACCTCGCGGAGTACGACCTCGCGACCGCGGACGGCCGCGGCCTCGAGAACTACACGGGCGACACCGCCGACGCCCTCCAGCGGGTCGTGGACGCGGACGCGTACGTTGTCGGGACGCCCGTCTACCGCGGGTCGTGCTCGGGCCTCCTGAAGAACTTCCTCGACATGGTGCCGCGCGGCATCTGGGCGGCGGACGTTGCGCCGTTCGAGGACAGCGCGGTGGGGCTGGTGGCGACCGGCGCGACCGACCACCACTACCTCGCTATCGACCAGGAACTCCGGCCGCTGTTCGGGTTCTTCGGCGCGCACACGGTCGGCGGCGCGGTGTACGCCAGCGACGACGACTTCGACGACTACGCGCTCGCGGACACCGACCTCGAAGCCCGTCTGGAGACGCTCGGCGCGGCGACCGCGGAACTCTCCGCGGCCATCGAGGACTCCGATGCCCTCGACGCGCTCGGCCCACAGTTCTAACGCAAGCGTTTCCGGTAGTCGGAACCCTCACCAAGCCTTAGCGCGGACCCAGACGGCTTCTTCCCGCGGTTTCTCCGTTCGCCCATGGTAGACGTAGACTTCGCGTACTGGGTGCCGAACGTCAGCGGCGGCCTCGTCATCACCGACTGGCCCGCCGACACCGACTGGCAGTACGACTACAACGAGGAACTCGCACAGAAAGCGGAAGACGTGGGGTTCCGGTACGCGCTCGCGCAAGCCCGGTTCTTCGGGAGCTACAACGCGGACAAACAGTTGGAAGCGCTGAGCATCTCGAACGCGCTCGTCGCGAACACGGAGGAAATCGAACTCATCGCGGCCGTCCACCCCGGCCTCTGGCATCCCGGTCCCGTGGCGAACTTCATGGCGACCGGCGACCACATCAGCAACGGCCGCTTCCACCTGAACGTCGTCTCGGGCTGGTTCAAGCGCGAGTTCACGGGCTTCGGCGAACCGTGGCTGGCGCACGACGAGCGCTACGAGCGCAGCGAGGAGTTCATCGAGGTCCTGAAGGGTCTCTGGACGGAGGACGAGTTCAGTTACGACGGTCGGTTCTACCAGATGAACGACGCGCCCCTCCAGCCCAAACCGACGGCGGACCCGCACCCCACCATCTTCCAGGGCGGGAACTCCCAGCGCGCGCGGAAGATGGCGGCGCGGAACGCGGACGTGCTGTTCATGAACGGCGGGAGTCCGTCCGAACTAGCGGAGATTATGGCCGACGTTCGCGAGTACGCCGACGAGTTCGACACGGAGCCACCGAAGTTCGCGGCGAACGCGTTCGTCATCCAGCGCGACACCGAGCAGGAGGCGAAGGAGGAACTGGAGAACATCATCGAGAACGCGACGGACGAGGCCGTGGAGGCGTTCAAGGAGCAAGTGAAGCAGGCTGGCCAGTCCTCGGCGGAGGGGGAGGGGATGTGGGCGGACTCAGAGTTCGAGGACCTCGTGCAGTACAACGATGGCTTCAAGACGGGACTCATCGGCACCGAGGACCAGATAGTCGAACGCATCCGCGAACTGGACGCCATCGGCATCGACATCGTGCTCGCGGGCTTCCTGAACTACGACTGGGAACTCGAACAGTTCGGGGAAACCATCATCCCCGCGGCCGAGGACGCAGACCCGCTCGAAAGCGCTGAACAGGTGCTCGACGACTAGGCGAAGTAGTCCGCGAGGCGTTCCGCGGCCGCCTCGACCCGCGGCGTGACGAGCGCGAACCGGAACCACTCGCTCCGCGAGTCACCGAACGCCGACCCCGGCATCCCCGCGACGCCGGCCTCGTCCACGAGCCGTTTCGTGTTCTCAAGCGTGCCCGGGTAGTCGGGGAACTTCGCGAGCACGTAGAACGCGCCGTCCGGTTCCGTGTACGCTGCGCCCGCCGCGTCCAACGCGGTCGTGAACGTTTTCACGCGTTCGCGGAGGCGGTCGCGGTTCTCGGCGTGGTAGTCCGGACTCGTCTCGCGGAGCGCGTTCAACACCGCGTACTGACCGGGGCGGGTCGTGGAGACGTTCGTCAGCATGTTCCGCGCACGAACCGCCGGCACGTGTTCTCGGGGCAGTATCGTGTACCCGACGCGGAAGCCCGTGATGGCGTGCGTCTTCGAGTAGGAGTTCGTGACGATGACGTGCTCGGAGTCGAACTCCAAGGCGCTCGTGAACCTACCGTCGAGCACGAAGTGGTCGTACACCTCGTCGCTCACGAGGATGGCGTCGTACTCCTCGGCGACCGCGACGAGTTCGCGCATTGTTTCCTCGCCGTACACCGCGCCTGTGGGGTTGTTCGGCGTGTTCACGACGATGGCGGCGGTGTCGTTGTTCGCGGTCGCGCGCACGTCCGCCGGGTCGAGCGTCCCGTCGTCGTCCACGGGAACGAACGTCTGCTCGCCGCCGAGCATCGTGGTCTTCCCGGGATAGTACGGGTAGACGGGGTCGGTGAGGATGACTTCGCGTCCGGCGTCGCGTTCGAGCGCGCGCCCCATCGCGAGGTAGTTCGCCGCGCCGCCGCCGTTCGCGACGATGACGCGCTCCGCCTCGACGCCCCGGCGGGCCGCGATTTCCTCGCGTAGCTCGCGGAGGCCCGCGCTCGGCGCGTACTGGAAGTCGTCGCCGCCGAGGTCCGCGTACTCGTGCAAGCCCTCGCTGATGCCGTCGGGCGACCCCCAGTCCGGGTTCCCCGACACCATGTCCACCACGTCGCGCTCGGCGTTCTCCGCGTACGCCATCACCTCGAAGAACAACGGCTCCTCGTACTCCATACCCGCCCTCGGGACTCGACCCCCCTCGCTCTTTCGGCGCGCCGCCGGCACCTATTTTCCGTCGGCCGAGAAAACTCGCGGGTATGCGTGAACATGCCCGCGACCCGCCGATAGAGGAGACGCTCGGGGACGCGCTCCGCGAGCGCGGCGACACAATCGCCACCACGGAGTCCTGCACGGGCGGCCTCGTCGGGTCGCTCCTCACCGACATCCCGGGGTCGTCGGACTACTTCGACCGCACGTACTGCACGTACACGTACGACGCGAAACTCGACACCGGCGTCACCCGGGAGGCGCTCGACGAGCACGGCGCGGTCTCGGAGCCGGTCGCCCGCCAGATGGCGCAAGCCGTCCGGGACGCGGCCGACACGACCTGGGGCGTCTCCACCACGGGCATCGCCGGCCCCTCGGGGGGGACGCCCGAGAAACCCGTCGGCACCGTCTACATCGGGGTTGCGCACGCGGGCGACTGGGGGAGCGGGGAGACGTACACGACCGTGGAGCGCCACGAGTTCGACGGCGACCGTCGCGACATCAAAGAGAAGATAGCGCGCCGCGCCCTCCGAACCGTCGAGACCGAACTCGAATGAACAAGAAAGACCACGTCCTCAACGGCCTCCTCCTCGGCATCGGACTGGGGTACGTCCTCCACCCCGACGGCGACATGGAAACCCTCCGCACCGTCGCCGCCGCGACCATCCCCGTGGTGCTCGGCGCGCTCTTCCCCGACGTCGACACCGACTTCGGCCGCCACCGCAAGACCCTGCACAGCCTCCCCGTGCTCGCCGTGTTCGTCGCGTACCCCTACGTGTTCGACAACCTCCACTGGGTGTGGGTCGGCGTGCTCACCCACTACGTCCTCGACATCGTCGGAAGCAAACGCGGCATCGCGCTGTTCCACCCGCTCTCGGACAAGGAGTACGGCCTCCCAATCGGCGTCACGACGGTGAGCAACTACGCGACCGTCGTCACAATCGTCATCACCGCGCTCGAACTCGCGGTCGTCTGGGCCGCCATCACGTACGCGCCCCAGTACCTCCCGAGCGGGTTCGACATCGCCGTGAACGCCCTCTAGTAGACGCGAACGTCGTCGAATCGCCCCTCGTACGCGATGTGCCGGGGATGGGTCGGCTCCATCCCGGAGAGGAGGATGCGGTCGACCTTCTTGTACGTGTTCTCCCATCCGAGGTGCGCGAACTCCGCGTAACACCGCGCCTCGTGCGCGACGCCCGACTGGTGGTCGACGACGCGGCGCGCGCCCGACCGCAGCGCGTCCACCAGCGCGTCCTCGCTCGTCACGTCCTCCGAAAACGTCGTCCACGCCTCCCCGACGGTGCCGTGGAGGTGCGCGTACGACGACCCGAACGCGGGGAGGTCTTGGGCGCGCGCGAGGCGTTTCGCCCGGCGGCGGTGGTGCGCGAGAAACTTCGGATTGTACGTCTCGACGGCGTCCAATCGGTCGCGGTAGCGCTCCACGTCCGCCGACGACAGCGACACCGTCAGGAACGCCGGATGAGGCGCGAGCACGGCCGCGCCCTGTCGCTCGAACTCGTCCAGCGCGCCCTCTATCGTGATGAAGTCCGGCACGGGGTCGTCGAGGCCGATTGCGAGAATGTGGCGGCGGTCGCGCCAGTCGCCCGTGAACACCTCGCGCGCCGGAATCACCGCGAGGTCGTCGTCGCTGAACGCCGCCGCGCGCTCGCGGATGTCGGGGAGGCGCTCGAAGTGCGGCGCGTACACGAGCGCGTCCAGTCCCCGCGACTTCGCGCGCGCCACCACGTCCTCGTCGAGGACTTTCACGTGCAGGTCGACCCGGCAGGCAGTCACGCCCGCTACTTCTCGACGGAGGGTTTAGCGGTTTGTGGTTCCGCGGCCTCCCGATTTATGCGGGCGGCGTCCCTACCCTCAGTATGGAGTTGCTCTCCGAGGACATCGTCCCCGAGTACGCCCGAGACGTGAAACACGAAGCCCGGGAGTTCGCGCAGGAACACATCGCGCCGAACGCCGAGGAGTACTACCGGACCGGCGACTACCCCTGGGAGGTGCTGGAAGCCGGCCAGGACGCGGACCTGGTGGCGCAGGACATCAGCGAGGAGTACGGCGGCCGCGACCTCGACGTGGTGCAGATGCTCGCGATGGCGGAAGAGTTCTACCGCGCGGACGCGGGTATCGCGCTCACGCTCCAGCTCGCGTCGTTCGGCGCGGAGATGCTCGAACAGTACGGGACGGACGAACAGAAAGAGGAGTACCTGCGGCCGCTCGCGGCGGGCGACCAGATTTCGGGGCTCGCGGTGTCCGAACCCGACGTGGGAAGCGACCTCGCCGGGATGCAGACGACCGCGGAGAAGGACGGCGACGAGTACGTGCTGAACGGCGAGAAGTACTGGATCGGGAACGGCGTGGAGGCGGACTGGCTCACGGTGTACGCGAAGACCGCCGACACGGACGACCGCTACATGAACTACTCGCTGTTCATCGTCCCCACCGATTCCGTGGGGTACGACGCCGAACACATCCCGGAGAAGATGGGGATGCGCGCGTCGAAACAGGCCCACATCGTCTTCGACGACTGCCGGGTTCCCGAGGAGAACCTCATCGGGAGCGAGGGCGGCGGGTTCATGATGCTCGCCGATTTCTTCAACCACGGCCGCATCGTCGTGGGCGGGCACGGCCTCGGACTGGCCGCCGCAGCGTTCGAGGAAGCGTGGGAGTTCGTGCACGACCGCGAGCAGTTCGGCCGCCACATCAGCGACTTCCAGGCGGTCCAGCACGGACTCGCGGACATGCGTCTCGAATTCGAGGCCGCGCGCGCCCTGAACTACCGTGCCGCCGAGAAAGTCCGGGACTACGACAACCCCGGGCTCTGGGCCGCGATGGCGAAAACCAAATCCACCGAAGTCGCACGGGACAACGCCCAGCAGGGCATGCAGTTCCACGGCGGCCGCTCCATTCTCACCGACCGCCGCATCGCCCGCGTCTACCGGGACGTTCGCATCCCCGTCGTCTACGAGGGCGCGAACGAGATTCAGCGCAACCTCGTGTATCGGCAGTCCGGGGAGTGAAGCGAGCCGGACTTAGCTGAGCTTTGCTCAGCGCAAGTCTCGTGAGCGGAGCGAACGAGAAGGGAGCGGCGAGTAACGCGAGGCGATTTCCAGCGAATCTTTGATTCGCGCAAGTCTGGCGAATGAAATGAGCCAGACTTAGCCGAGCTTTGCTCGGCGTAAGTCACGCGAGCGAGCAGGGCGAGCGAGTGTGAGATAGGAGTACCACGAGCCGTTTTCCATAATTCTCCGAGTCGCGGTGTCGGTTTCGTGTGGTGTTCGGGGGACGGCAAGGCTTATCCCGGAGTTTCGGTTACTCTGAGGTGATGACTGGCTGGGCGTGCGGTATCGGTGGCTGTGACGCGGTGTTCGGCGACGTCGAGTCGCTGCTCGCGCATCAGGCGACCGAGCACGAGCGGCACGAGTGCGGCGTCTGCGGGACGGTCGTGCCGGACGGCTTTTTCGCGATTCGACACATGTTCGACGAGCACACGCGCGCCGAGTTCGTGCGGGCGTACGACGCTGACTCCGACGATATTCGGGAGCGCGAGGACGTGAAGAACCGTATCGAGGACGAGGTGGAGGTTGCGGCGCTCCGGGAGCGTCTCGACCTCTAGGCGGCCACGTCGTTTTTCCTGTTGTGCGTTCTCCCTCACTGGTATGCGTGACTCAGAGGAAGCCGTGCTGCGCGTGCTCTCACAGGCCGGAATCGCCGTCTCGCCTGGAGGCGTCGCCGCGAACCTCCGCGAACTCTCCGACGTGGACATCACGGCGTCACAGGTCGAGGAGTCGTTCGGCGCGCTCGAAGCCGAGAACTACGTTCGACCAATCGACGACACGCACTACCGAATCACCGACCACGGCCGCGACCACGTCAAAAACGAACTCGGCGACGACGCACCTGGCTACATCGACTAACCCAAAACGAGATGATTCAGCGTTCTTCGGAATCGCCGCGAGCGAAGCGAGTGGCGGATTAGGGGAACGTGTTAGCGTTCCTCGGAGTCCCCGCGAACGCAGTGAGCGGGGGTTAGAAGAGCGCTTTAGCGCTCTTCAGAATCGAGGACGCGGATCTGGTCGCCGCGGACGGTGACCGGAATCGGGACGGTGGCTTCGTAGAGTTCGACGGTGACCTGGTCTTTGCCTTCGTCGATGCGCTGGACCTGGGCTTTCTCGCCCTTGAACGGTCCGGCGATGAGTTCGACGATGTCGCCCTCTGCGATGCCTTCGACGTCGGGCTTGGGGCTGAGGAAGTGTTCGACTTCGCTGATAGAGGACTCGCCGGGGACGAGGCTGCGGGCGTGGGGGATTTCCTCCATGACGCGGTTGAGGACGGCGGAGCCGTCGGCTTCGACCATCACGTAGCTCGTGAGGGATTCCGGGGAGAGGACGGCGTGAATCTCCGGCTCTTCGCGGTTCGCGATCATGCTCGCGACGGTCTGTTCCTGGCTGGCCGTGGTCTTCACTGCGTACACGCTCATTTCAGACACCCGGGAGAACGCCCATCGTGACGCCGATGATGAAGCCCATCAGGCCGACGAGGAGGATTCCTGCGCCGGCGATGAGCGCGATCTGGGAGAACTCGTTCCACGACGGCGTGCTCGCGAGTTTGAGCACCCGCGTGTACGCGGAAGGCTCTAGGGGAACGTCCATACCCCCGATTCGGCGTCACCTCTTTTCTATCTATTGATGCGGCGCGCGAGGGACGAGTCGAAGAGTCACTGCGCGCGTTCCACGTACTTGGTGAGTGCTTCGACGCTCGGAGTCAACATTTCGCGGAGGCCAGCGTCACCACCGCTTTCGGGTGTCCATTCGTTCGGTGCGAGGTAGTCGCCTATCTGGTGGACGGTCGCGGCCGCCGCGCCCCGATATTTGCAGACGGCCCAGATGGCCGCTGATTCCATGCAGAGCGACACCGCGCCGTTCTCCCGGTAGTGTTCGACTTCCACGCCCGTCTCGCGATACATCGCGCTCGTCGTCCACGTCCGCCCGCGCGGCGTGTCGAATCCGGCCGCCCCGAGCGCGTCGTCCAGGTCGTCCACGAGATCTGGCGTCGCCTCTACGTCGTCGTCGCTACGGAGGTAGTGGTGGGAGACGCCCTCGTCTCGTACGGATGTGGTCGGGAGAATTGCGGCGTCTGGCGGGATTTCGGGGTTGAGACACGCGCATCCGCCGAGCATCACCACGGCGTCGGCACCGCCCGCGACGACGTTCTCTGTCACGATACCCGAGACGGGCGCGCCGATACCCGCCTCGTGGACGGGGACGTATCCGACTGTCTCGGACAGCCAAAAGAGCGTCTGCGACCCGACGAGCGACACCGATCTGTTCGCGCGCTCCCGCACCGCGTCCGTGAGTTCGTCCTGATACCCGAGAATCACCGCGGGTGGCACGTCCACCACGCCCTCGCCCTGTGCGTTGAGCGCGTCCGACGGCGTGAACACCGCGTCGTCTCCGTACTTCTCCTCGAAGTTCGGAATCACGGTCGAAAACCCACGGCTACCAACAAGTGCTTTCCGTCACTCTCCGAGAGGCAGGCAGAGAAGCAAGCAGAGACGACGGTTCCAGCGTAGCGTGTCACGGCGCGCTTCGCGCGCCGCAGCACAAAACGGTACTATTCGACGTAGTCGATGTCTTCGATTGCGCCCTCGTCAGGTTCGTCGTCGGGTTCGGATTGGTCCCCGTTCCGGCCGTAGATTTGGGGGCTTTCGACGCCGGTGACGACGACCATCGTGCGCATGGTGCCGTCGAGTTCCTCGTCGATGCTGGTCCCCCAGATGATGCGGGCGTCGGGGTCGATGCGGTCGTAGATCTCCTCGACGACGCCTTCGGCCTCTTCGATGCTCATGTCGGGGCCGCCGGTGACGTTGACGAGCGCGCTGTTCGCGCTGGAGATGTCCACGTCGAGGAGCGGGGAGCGGAGCGCGGATTTCACGGAGTCGACTGCTTTCGCGTCGGAGTCGGCTTCGCCGAGGCCGATCATGGCGACGCCGCCCTTCTCCATGACGGTGCGAACGTCGGCGAAGTCGAGGTTGACGAGGCCGGGTTTGGTGATGAGTTCCGTGATGCCCTTCACGGAGCGCATGAGGACTTCGTCGGAGATTTTGAACGCCTGGCGGACGGGGAGTTTGCCGACGGAGTCGAGGAGGCGGTCGTTCGGCACGACGATGACGGTGTCAGACACGTCTCGGAGGCGTTCGAGGCCGGCTTCGGCGTTCGTGCGGCGGACTTCGCCTTCGGCGGTGAACGGCGTGGTGACGATGCTGATGGTGAGCGCGCCGATTTCGCGCGCGGCTTTCGCGACGACGGGCGCGCTTCCCGTTCCGGTGCCGCCGCCGAGTCCGGCGGTGACGAACACCATGTCGCTGCCGTCGAGCGCTTCCGAGATTTCGTCTTGGCTCTCGATGGCGGCTTCTTCGCCGACTTGGGGGAGCGAGCCGGCACCTCGGCCCTTCGTCTTCTCCTGGCCCATGAGGATTTTCACGTCGGCGTCGGTGTCGACGAGGTGCTGGACGTCCGTGTTCGCGGCGACGAGTTTCGCGCCGTGGATGCCCTCCTCCGCCATCCGGTTCACGGTGTTCGACCCCGCGCCGCCACAGCCGACGACCGTGATGTTCGTCTGTAGCTCTTCGAGGACGTCCATCAGTTCCTCGTCGCTCATCCGACCGGACGCGTTCGCGGCGGACTCAGCTGCCGCGTTCGAGGCCTCCTGTTCCTCCTCGGCCTCGTCGATCGCGTCCTCTACGATAGAGTCCATAGTTGGGTGTTGGGTAAACGAACGAGGTTTAATTACCTTTCCCCCTCGCGTCTGACGGCTGTCAGACGGCGTATCGGACGGTCCGCTCCCGCGACACGTCTGTAGGCGTGACAGTCTCGCCGTCCACCTCGACGGGCTGGCCGCCGGCGAGTCGGCCGAACTTCGGGCCCTCTGGGACGCCTGCCGCCTGCGCGAGCTCGGGGTCGAACGACGTGTCGGTGACGACGACCTCCTCGGGGTCGATGTCGACGCTGTCGTACTTCTCGCGGAGGAGGTCGGCGAGCCGGTCGACGTACGCGTCGTAGGCGTCGCGGTCGGGGAAGGCCGCTCGCCCCTCGACTCGGTTCCCGTTTTCCGCTGTCTCGTACGCCACCGCGGTTTCGCGGGCGACGCGGCGCGCTCGCTCGGGGTCGACGCTGTGCGCGTCCGCCCAGAGGTCGTCCGGCAGGTCCACGATTACGTACTCGCCGTCCGTGCGCTCGCTGTCCGCGCGCTCGCCGAACCGCAGGCCGTCGTCCACCGTTTCGAGTTCGTCTTCCAGAGCCCTGACGAGGTCGAGCGGCACGCCGTCCGTCTCCCGCACCCACGTCTCGCTCACGACGCGGTGGCCGAGGTCGTCGACGACGGCTTCGAGTTCGGGTTTCTCGCCGTCGAGTACGGCGTACTCGGTGCCGGTCGCGTCGAACGCCCGGTCGATGGTCCCCTGGTGGTTCTCGGGCGCACCCATGTCGTCGAGACACCACTCGGCCGCGACGTGCCCGAATCCCCAGCCGGTGTCCGCGACGATGCGCGTCGGCCGCGGAACGTAGTGACCGCCGCCGAACCCGACGAGCGACCGGCCGCCCCGCGGGTCAACGCCCTCCAGGTCGAGGATGGCTCGCGCGACCGCTCGCGCGGCCTCGTCGTCCCGCCACTCGTCCTCGCCGCTCCCGAGTTCCGCGAAGAGCGACGGCGCGCCGACCGACGTGGGGCCGTGATGCGTGCACTCCATCCCGACCTCGTACCCGTCGGGCGCGTGCTCGCGGAAGCCGTCGAGGAGTCGGCGGTGCGCTTCGGGCGCGGTCTCGGCGAGCGCGTAGTCGTCGCCGCCGAACTCGCCCGGCCCGAAGTTCCCGGTGTGGTGGGCCGTGAGCAAGGGGCCGGTGTCGCCCGAGTGCCGGGACGCGAACACCACCAAATCGGGATTGGAGAACGCGTCCGCGACCCCGTCGAGTTCGACGTGCCACTCGTCGAACTCCCGGAGTTCGAACCCATCGCGTCGGAGCACATCGCCGTCGTCCGTCCAGTCCGCGAGTTCTCTGAGTTGTTCGCCGATAGCGACGGACGCTTCGTCCGCGCGACTGACGACCACGCCTATCATCGTTCTCGTAATCGCGCGTCGGGCGTTTGAGCGCGTCGAAGTTTGGAAGGGCTTAACAGCGACCTCGCGTAAGTCGGCCCATGAGCGCCATTCCCGTTCTTCCATTCCCTGCGGGTGTCGAACGCGGCATCCTCCTTCTCCTCTCGTTCGCGTTCCTCCTGCTCGGCGCGGAAGTCTTCACGAACAGCATCGAGTGGCTCGGCCACCGCCTCGGCGTCTCCGAGTCCGCGACGGGTAGCATCCTCGCCGCGGTCGGCACCGCCCTCCCCGAGACCCTCATCCCCGTCATGGCCATCATTCAGGGCGGCGAGTCCGCCTCCCACGTCGGCGTCGGCGCGATTCTCGGCGCGCCGTTCATGCTCGCGACCATCGCGATGTTCCTCGTCGGCACGAGCGTCTACTACTTCCGGACGCGACGCGTCCACGGCCCGGAACTCCACTTCAACGAGAAGACGACGCGCCGCGACCTCTCCTTCTTCCTCGTCGGGTACGTCATCGCGTTCAGCGCCGCGTTCGTCCCCGACGACGGGTTCGGACTCGGTCAGGAGACCGTTCAGTACGTCTTCGGCGCCGCGCTCGTCCTCCTCTACCTGTTCTACCTCTACCGCTCCCTGCAGGCCGGTGAACTCGTCGAGTCCGAGGACCTCGACGACCTCCACTTCGGCCTCATCTTCGAGCGGTTCGCCGCCCGCCTCGGCTACGACTCCCGCGAGCACGGCGCGAACCCGAGTGTCTTCTTCGTCGCGTTCCAGACGCTGTTCGCGCTCGGCATCATCATCGGCGGCGCGCACCTCTTCGTCACCGAAATCGAGTGGGTGTCCCAGGAAATCCTCAACGTCCCCGTCGCCATCGTCGCGCTGCTCATCGCGCCGCTCGCCACGGAACTCCCCGAGAAGTTCAATTCGGTGCTCTGGATCAGCCGCGATAAGGACACGCTCGCACTCGGGAACATCACGGGCGCGATGGCGTTCCAGGGAACGCTCCCCGTCACGCTCGGCATCGTCTACACCGACTGGGACCTCACGCTCGCCTGGGGGACGACGGGCTTCCTGAACGCGTTCTCCGTCATCCTCGCCGTCATCTCCGGCGGCATCCTGTACGCTCGCGCCCGGAGCGCCCACGACGACCCGATGAGCTACAAGCCGTTCCTCATCGGCGGCGCGTTCTACGCGGCGTTCATCGCGCTGCTCGTGTACTTCGTCGTGTTCCTCGGCATCACAACCGCGGGCGGTCACTGATGGACGTCTACGGTCTCGTCGGGAACCCGGTCGGGCACTCGCTCTCCCCGCCGATGCACGAGGCGGCGTACGACGCCCTCGGTATCGACGCGCGGTACGTCACGTTCGAGCCCGCTGAATCCGCTATTGCGGACGCTATCGCGGGCGCTGACGCGCTCGGCGTCGCGGGCCTGAACGTCACCATTCCGTTCAAGCAGGACGTGCTCGGCCTCGTCGAGCCCGACCCGCTCGCCGACCGCATCGGCGCGGTCAACACCGTCGATTTCTCGGGTGACACGCCCCGCGGCTACAATACCGATGCCGGCGGCGCGCGCCGCGCGCTCACTAGTCACGACGTGACTCTGGACGGCGCTAACGCGGTCGTCGTCGGCGCGGGCGGCGCGGGCCGCGCCGTCGCGTTCGCGCTCGCCGACGCGGGCGCGTCGGTCGCCATCGCCAACCGCACGGTTGAGACCGCCGACTCGCTCGCCGCGGATGTCGGACCCGCCGCGACCGCGCACGCCCTCGACGCCCTCTCCGAATTACTCGCGGACGCGGACGTGCTCGTGAACGCGACGAGCGTCGGCATGGACGAGGACGCCACCCCCGTCCCCGCGGACGCGCTCCACTCCGGGCTCGCGGTGATGGACGCTGTCTACAGTCCGCTCGACACCCGGCTCCTCCGGGACGCCCGGGACGCCGGCGCGGAGACCGTCGACGGCGCGTGGATGCTGCTGTACCAGGGCGTCGAAGCGTTCGAGCGCTGGACAGGCCGGGACGCCCCCGTGGACGCGATGAACGCCGCACTCCGGGCACGGCTTTAAGTGACAGCCGGGCTTACCGCCGTCCCATGGGACTGCTATCCGCACTGAAGTCGATGCTCGGACTCGACTCCGACTCCGGGCGCAGCGGCAGCGTCGACGTGACCGTCGAACGAGAACGCGAAGAGGAACCAGCGGCCACCGAGACGGACGCTTCGGCGTCCACTGAATCGCTCGTCGAGGACCACGTAGAAGACGACGAGAAAGTCGCTGAATCGGAACGCGCCGAACCCGCGGAAGCGGGCGCTGGGCAGCCGGAAGCCGACGACGAGAGCTTGGACGCGGTCGAACCCGACACCGGCGGCGAAGACGCGGACGAAGAGACCGATGAGGACGAGCCGGTCGCGGAGGAAACGGACGCCTCTGCCTCTACGGAGTCGCTCGTGGAAGAGCACGTCGAGGAGGGTGAGAAGGTCGCTGAATCGGAGCGCGCCGAACCCGCGGAAGCGGGCGCTGGGCAGCCGGAAGCCGACGACGAAACGACGGACATCGACGAGGTCGAGCCGGACGCGGAGAGCGAGTCCGAACCCGACGAGGAGGGCGCGGAGGACGTGGAACTCCTGAAGGGTATCGGTCCGGCGTACGCGGAACGCCTCCACGACGCCGGTATCGAGACCGTCGCCGACCTCGCGGACGCCGATTCGGACGAACTCGGCGACGAAATCGACGTGTCGCCCTCCCGCGTGCAGCGCTGGGTCGACCGCGCGCAGGAGCGACTCCCCTAAGTTCGCGGCCCGCTATTCTCCGACTATGAACGTCGCCGTCGTCACCCCCCGCGAGCGCTTCGAGCGCGCCACCGGCGACGGCGTCCGCGTCCCCGTCGAACTCCGCGTCGAGGTCTCGGACCCGTTCGACGCGTACCGGCGAGCCCGCGGCAGCGACCCCGGATTCTTCTACGAAACCACGGGCGGGAGCGACGGCTGGGGCTACTTCGGCGTCCAACCCAGTGAGTTCGTCGACGCTCAGGACGGCGTACTCGACGCGCTCCGTGGGTTCGAGACGGACACACTCGCGCGAGCCGGCTGCGAGGTACCGTTCCCCGGCGGGTACGCGGGCTGGCTGTCCTACGACGCCGCACGCGAACTCGAAACCCTCCCCGACACGACCGCGGACGACCGCGGCCTCCCCCGCCTCCAGTTCGGCCGGTACGACGCCGTCGCGGCGTGGCGCGAGCCCTTCGACGGCGAGTTCCGCGTCGTCGCCGCGCCCCGCGACGCCACCTTCGAGGACGCCGTCGCCCGCGCCGAGGAGTTGGTGGAGCGCATCCGAACGGGCGACCCCGGCGTCCCCGACCCGGACGCGGCCCCGGGGCCGTTCGCCTCCGAGTGCGGCCGCGACGAGTTCGCGGAGCGCGTGCGCCGCGTGAAGGAGTACGTCCGCGACGGCGACACCTTTCAGGCGAACGTCAGCCAGCGCCTCGCCGCGTCGGCGAGCGTCCACCCCGTGAACGTCTACGCCGCGCTCCGCGACGTGAACCCCGCGCCCTACTCCGGCCTCCTGGAGTTCCCCGGCGTCGACCTGGTGAGCGCCAGCCCCGAACTGCTGCTCGAACGCGACGGCGACCATCTACGGACGGAACCCATCGCCGGCACGCGACCGCGCGGCGACACGCCCGACGAGGACGCCGCGCTCGAAGCCGAACTGCGGGGCGACGAGAAGGAGCGCGCGGAACACGCGATGCTCGTCGACCTCGAACGCAACGACCTCGGGAAGGTCAGCGAGTACGGGAGCGTCGACGTGGCCGAGTACCGCCGCGTCGACCGCTACTCCGAGGTGATGCACCTCGTGAGCGACGTGACCGGCACGCTCCGCGAGGACGCCTCGCTCGCGGACGCCGTCGCCGCCGTCTTCCCCGGCGGCACCATCACGGGCGCGCCGAAACCGCGGACGATGGAGATAATCGACGAAGTCGAAGCGACCCGTCGCGGCCCCTACACCGGTAGCATGGGACTCGTCGGGTTCGACGGCCGCGCGGTCCTGAACATCGTCATCCGCACGCTCGTCCGGCACCGCAACGAGTACCACCTCCGCGTCGGCGCGGGCGTCGTCCACGACTCCGACCCCGCCGCCGAGTACGAAGAGACGCTCGCGAAGGCCCGCGCGCTCGTCACCGCGCTGGACGACGCGCTCGACGCGTCGCTGGGGGTGGAGTCGTGATTCTCGTCGTGGACAACTACGACTCGTTCGTCTACAACCTCGTCCAGTACGTCGGCGCCGCGCTCGCCGAATCGGGACGCACTCCCCAGAAATCGCTCCGCGTCGAACGCAACGACGCCCTCGACACGGCGGCCATAGCTGCTATCGACCCGGACGGCATCGTCGTCTCACCCGGCCCCGGGACGCCCGCGGACGCCGGCGTCTCCACGGACGTGTTCTCGCTCGACTACCCGACGCTCGGCGTCTGCCTCGGCCATCAGGCACTCGTCGCCGCGAACGGCGGGCAGGTCGGCCACGCCCCGCGCGTCGTCCACGGCAAACCCTCGACTATCGAGCACGACGGCCGCGGCGTCTTCGCCGGCCTCCCCGACACGCTCTCCGTGGGCCGCTATCACTCGCTCGCCGCGACCGGCGCGCTCCCCGACTCCCTCGAAGCGACCGCGCACACCACCGACGACCGCGACCTCGTGATGGCCGTCCGCCACCGCGAGAAACCGCACGTCGGCGTCCAGTTCCATCCCGAAAGCATCCTCACGGACCACGGAAAACAGCTGGTTCGCACGTTCGTCCAGTCATGCTATACAGCGTAAACGGCGACCTCGTTCCGGCCGACGACGCGTCCGTGAGCGTCCGCGACCGCGGGTTCCAGTACGGCGACGCCGTCTTCGAGACGATGCGCGCCTACGACGGCCGCGTCTTCCGGTTCGACGACCACCTCGACCGCCTCGCGAACTCCTGCGCACTCCTCGGCATCGACCACAGCATCCCCCAGAATGTCTTCCGCGAGCGCGTTCGGGAGACGCTCGACGCGAACGACCTCGCGGAAGCGTACGTCAAACTCAGCGTTTCCCGGGGAGTGCAACCCGGCAAACTCGAACCCGGTCCCGCGACCGACCCGACCGTCGTCGTGCAGGTGGCCGAACTCGACCGCGGTCCGACCTGGGACGCGCCCGCCACGCTCGAAACGTCGCCCATCCAACGAGTGCCGAGCGAGGCGATTCCCGCCGCCGCGAAGACCCACAACTACCTCAACGGCATCCTCGCGCGCCGGAGCGTCGACGCCGACGAAGCCGTCCTCCTCGATTCCGAAGGTGCGGTCGCCGAGGGTGCGACGAGCAACGTCTTCTTCGTCCAGAACGACGTCCTCCACACGCCAAGCCTCGACGGCCCGATTCTCCCCGGAATCACCCGCCGCGTCGTCCTCGACATCGCCCGCGAGCGCGACGTCCCGGTCGAGACCGGGCGGTACGAACCCGCGGCGCTCCGCGACGCGGACGAGGTCTTTCTGACGAACTCCACGTGGGAACTCCGTCCCGTCGCGCGCTACGACGACGCCACCTACGGGGAGTTCCCCGTGACGGAGCGCTTGCACGCCGCGTACCGGGCTAGAACTCGACGTTCGACGTCGACGTGAGGTCGGCCGGGTCGGACTCGATACCGCCGTCGCGCACGAACTCGTACGCGTCGTCGGTGAGGTAGACGCCGCCTTCGCGCGTCTCGATGTCGATTCGGTCGAGCTGTGCGCCCTCGCAGGGCCCGAACGTGCACGTTCCAGTATCCTGTTCGAACATCGCGCCGTGGTTCGCACAGATGACCTCGCCGTCCCGGACGGGCGCGCCGCTTCCCTTGTCAAGTCGGATGTGCGTGAAGTGCATGCAGCGGTTCACGTAGCCCTCGATGCCGTCCGCGGAGCGCGTGAGCACCGCCTCGTCCTCGCCGTCGTCGGTTCGAACCGTGAACAGGAACGTCGAATCCGCGGGCACGTTTGCGGCCGCGGTGATTCTGTCGCCGTCGGTCATACGACCGCTCGCCGTCGCGCGAACTAACGTCCACCGATGGACACTAAGCGCCGCCCGTCCAAGCCGGGGTATGCCCGAGCGGACGACCCGCGAACGCATCGCCGACGCGCTCCGCGAGGAACCCGGGACGCCGAGTTCGCTCGCGACCGAGTACGCCATCACCGCGCATGCGGCACTCCGGCACGTCGAGCACGTCGCGAAATCCCTCGACGGTACGGACGAGGAACTGCTCGTTCGGCCGCCCGAGTGCGAAGAATGCGGGTTCAACGACTTCGACGACCCGCTCAACCTCCCGTCTCGCTGCCCCGACTGCAAACACGAAGGCATCGAGGAACCCGCCTTCAAAATCGACTAGCGGTGCGGAGGCGGTGCTGTCGCGGGACGGAGGCGGCGCCGTGCGGTATGCGGTGCTGTCGCGGGGCGGTAGCGGCAGTGGCGCGGTGCGGACCTCCGGCGTCGGGCGAACGCGCGGAGCGCGTTCGGGTTTTTCCCTCCAGGTTTTTGCGGCGAGCGGTGCGCCGGAGGCGCACCCGAGCCGGAAAAAGGTGGAATGGAAGGAAAAAGACCTTACCGCGGCCGGGGTATCGGTGGGGTATGAAAGCTGTCGTGTTGGCTGGCGGGTACGCGACGCGGATGTGGCCGATTACGAAGCATCGGCCGAAGATGTTCCTGCCGGTCGGCGAGTCTACCGTTATCGACCGTATCTTCTCGGAGTTGGAGGCTGACGACCGTATCAGTGAGGTGTTCGTGTCGACGAACGAGCGGTTCGCGGACGATTTCGCCGAGCATCTCCGGGAGCAGGGCTACGAGAAGCCGACGCTCTCCATCGAGGAGACGACGGAGGAGGACGAGAAGTTCGGCGTGGTGGGGGCGTTGAATCAGTTGTTCGAGCGGGAGGGGGTGGAGGAGGACACGCTCGTCATTGCGGGCGATAACCTCATCAGTTTCGAGGTGTCCGAGTTCCTGGATTTCTTCGAGGAGAAGGACACGCCGTCGCTGGCGGCGTACGATGTCGGGAGCAAGGAACGCGCGAAGTCGTACGGCCTCGTGAGCCTCGACGGCGACGAGGTCGTGGATTTCCAGGAGAAGCCCGCGAACCCGAAGAGCACGCTCGTCTCCATCGCGTGTTACGCCTTCCCCGCGGACACTATTCCCTCGTTCGGCGAGTACCTGGAGGCGGGTGAGAACCCGGACGAACCGGGTTGGTTCGTTCAGTGGCTTCAGCAGCGCCAGTCCGTGCACGCGTTCACGTTCGAGGGCGCGTGGTTCGACATCGGCACGCCCGAATCCTATCTCGACGCGGTGTCGTGGACGCTCGGAGGCGACAACCTCGTCGCGGACACCGCCACCGTCGAGAACACCACGCTCGGCGAAAACGTCCACGTGATGGACGGCGCGCGCGTCGTGAACTCCAGTCTCGACAACTCCGTCGTCTTCCCCGACGCCACCGTCGTCGACTGCGACGTCCGGGACTCTATCATCGACGAGGAGACGCACGTCGAGAACATCGACTTCGCCGGCGCGCTCATCGGCGCACACACCACCATCTCGAACGGCCACTAACGTTCTGAACGGCTATTATTCGTCCTCTTCCAGTTGCGCGTCCGTGATTTCGACGTGGCCCCTGTTTCCTTCCCAGACGGTGTCGTACTCCAGTTCGATTGCGCGGTCGAAGTGCGGGCCGTCCGTGACGAACGTCTCGAACTCGCCGCCTTCGCCGAGTATGTGGACGCCGTACTCGTCGTTGAGGTCGCGGAGGTCGTCGAGCGCCTGGCGGTCGAGAGTGCGGCCGAGCCAGGACTCGTCGAGGCCGTAGGCGGCGACTTGGAGGATGGTGATTTCGAAGCCGGCGTCGAGCATCGCCTCGCCGAGGGATTCTGGGTCTTCCTGCCAGAGCGGCGCGAACACCTCGCAGTCGAGGCGGTCGGCCATCGCCTGGATTCGACTCGTCTGGTACTCGCTCTCTATCGCGCCGGCGGTGACGCCCGCGAGGCCGCCGTCGAGGTCGGGCTCGAGGGCTTCGAGCGCGGCTTCCAGCGGTTCGAGTTCGCGGTCGCCTTGCGCGCCCGAGTCCTCGGCGTCGAGCGCGTTCAGCTCGCCCGGGTCGACGTTCACGAGCGGGATTCCGATGCTCTCCGCGGCGAGTTCTGTGAGGCTGGTCGCGGGCACGTGGTACATGTAGGAGTCCTCCTCGGGGTGGACGGTGAGGAGGCGACCAACGTCGAGGCCGTCTTCGAGCGCGCGGTAGAGCGCCCAGTTCGAGTCCTTCCCGCCGGAGAACAACCCCACCCACTGGCCGTCGGTCATACCCGGGGTTCGCGTTCGGAGACTATAGGGGTCGCGGACTCCCGTTAGTCGTCGCCGAGCACCGCGCCGACGCGGATGCCGACGAGGCTGACGAGCACGCCCGCGACGACGAAGACGGCGAGGCGCTCCTCCGCGGAGAGGACGACGGGCGCGACGGAGAGCGCGCCGAGGTCGACGCCGCCGACGGTGACGGGGTTGAGGACGGCGGCGCGTTCGAGGAAGTAGCCCGCGAACCCCCTGACGACGAGGCCGACGGCGAGCACGCCGAACGGGAGGTTCACGTAGTTCGCGCCGAGGTCGTCCTCGCGGATGGATTCGTCGATGAGGCGGCCGGTGCTGGCGGCGAGCGCGCCGAGCGCGATCCAGGGGACGCTGTAGTACGCGAACGCCATCGCGGCGACGAATTCGCGGTCCATCGACGCCATGTCGGAGACGCCGAGCGCGCCCGCGAACACGCCGATGAGGGCGAGTCCGACGGCGACGACGTACGTGACGATGCTCACGCGCCCCGAGTAGAGGGCGTCCCGCGCCTGACTCGGGAGGCCGCTCACGGACTCGTCGATATTCAGGCCCTTGTAGAGGAGGAACACGCCGATGACGGCGGTGATGGCGGCGATGGCGACCGCGAGGCTGTTCGTGAGCGTGAGCAGTATCGGGAAGACGAGCAGGACGACGCCAAGCGGGACGAGTACGGTTCCTCGCAGCTCCTCGTCGGCGAGGAACTGCTTCAGGAGGTAGTACGTGGACTCGATGTCGCGGGCCTGCCGGACGACCACGCGGTCCACCGAATCGACCGGAAGCCGACTCTCGACGATGGGGACGACGCGCTCGTCGTCCGCGCTATCCACGACGAGAATCGCGGCGTCGGGCTCGTAGCGCTCCAGGAGCGCGTCCACCTGCTCGGCGATGGTGCGGTCCGCGCCGACGATGGACTCGGCGTTCCCCGACACGACCGCGACCGTCGACTCCTCGCCGTCGTCCCGGAGGTCGCGCGCGACCCGCAGCCCTTCGAGCAGACAGTTCACCGCGGAGTCCTCGGGGTCCGTGACGCCGTACTCCACGACGAGGGACTGCACGGCCTCCCAGCCGGCGACCGGGGGCGTGACGCCGGTCGCTCGCGGCACCGCGCCCGACCGGTCGAGACAGAGGACCAGCGTGTGCATTCAGATACGTAGAGGATGCACACCCCGGAGTAAAAACTCTCCCGTCTACTTGAACTCGAACCCGAGGTCGTCCGCGCCGACCGTGTTCGCGAGCCCCGCGCCGAACGCGAACGCGAGCGACTGCGCGCCCAGCCGCACCCGGGACGCGAGGCCGCGCTGCGGTTCGAACTCCCGCGTCTCCACGCCGGTTCCGAGTTCGGATTCGAGGTACTCCTCGACGGCGTCCCGCGTTCCGAGTTCGTCCACCAGCCCGATGTCCTTCGCGTCCTCGCCGAGGTAGACGCGCGCCTCCGTGTCTCGCACCGTGTCCTCGTCGAGGTCGCGGCCCTCGGTCACGCGCTCGACGAACTCCTCGTAGTAGCCGTCCACGATACCCTGGAGGTACTCGCGTTCCTTCTCCTCCATCTCCTTCAGCGGAACGCCCGCGTCCTTGTACTCGCCCGCCGTGAACTGCTCGTAGGACAGCCCGAGTTTCTCCATCAACCCCGACGCGTTCGGCCGCGACCCCACGACGCCGATGGAGCCGACGATGCTGCCGTCGCGAGCGAAGATGCGGTCACAGCCCGACGCGATCCAGTACCCGCCGCTCGCACAGGTGTCCGTCGCGTACGCCACCGTCGGCCCGTCGAAGTCCTCGGCCGCGTTCCGGATGTCGTCGCTCGGCACGACCTCGCCGCCCGGCGTGTTGAGGCGAACGACGAGCGCGTCAACGTTCCCGTCCGCGTCCGCGCGCTCCAACTGCTCCACGATGGCGTCCGCCGGCGTCGTTCCCGGCTGCATCGGCACCGAACTCCCGCCGTCCCGCGTGATGGGGCCGTCGACGCCGACCTCCGCGACGTTGTACGGCGCGAACACAGACTTCGCAATGTTCGCTCCCAGCCGCGCCACGGCGACGGCGGTAACGAGCGCGAGCACGATTCCCAGGAGGCGCGCGAGACTCCCGTCGGCACTCCGGACGAACACCACCCAGCCCGCGGCCGCGCCCACGACGAGCGCGAGCACGAACACCGCCAGCCGGCCGAATCGCTTGAATGCAGTATCCATACCGGCACGACACACGCGAGCGTGTTAAAAACTCACCAGTTCGACTGCATCGCTACGCGACGCGAAAACCGGAGAGATGAGAGAATCCGACTTATAGGAGACCGGACTTCTGGAGCTTCCGAAGGTCCTCGGTGTCGAGGGTTTCGCCCTCCTGGAACCGCTCGTAGATGTCCTCGGCCTCTTCCTTCGCTTCCTGGCGCTTCGCCTCGCGCTGGGACTGCTTTTCCTCTTCTTCTTCCTTGTCGAGCTCGCGCAGACGCTTCTGCACGCGAACGAAGGCCTCGTGGTGCGCGTCGGCGGCCTCCTGGGCCTCGACGAACGCCTCGTGCTTCTCGTCGGCCTCGTCACGGATGTCGTCGGCCTCCCGGTAGGCCTCGATCATCTCGTTGTGGTGCTTCTGCGCGCGGTCCGCGAGCTCAGTCACCTTCTCGTGGTGCTTCGACGCTTCGGCGCGGACTTCCTCGGCTTCCTCGACGAGCTCGTCGAGCCCCTCGGTCTGGTCGAGCTTCTCCTTGCGCGTCTGGTACTCCTCGCGCTTCTGCTCGATCTTCTCGATGAGTTCGCGCTCGTCCTCCGTCGAGAGGACTTCGGTCTGCTGCTTGAACTCGAGCTGCTCGATTTCCTCCTTGAGCTCCTCGAGGTCCTTTCCTTCGTCGAGTTCGAGGTCGGACTTGCGGTCCTCGACCTCCTCGAAGAGCTCGTTCGCGTCCGCGTTGAGCTCGTTCCGAATCTCCTTGTGCTCCTGCACGCGCTCGTTCAGTTCGTCGCGGTCCTCGCGGTGTTCCTGCGCCGCGTCGACCTTCTCGCGCGTTTTCGCGTTCAGCTCGTCGCGCTTCGATGCGCGAGAGCTCGCGAGTTGGTTGAGCTCGTTCCGTCGGTCACGGAACTGGCCCGCTTTCTTGATAAGCTGGCCTTTGGATTTATTCTCGAGTTCTTCGTCAGTAATCAGCTCGTCCGCGGACGACACGTCGATAGTTTCTTGTTCTACCATTGTTCAAACCTCGGTTCCATTCCGCCGCTGTGCGCCACACAGGCGTCGCTCGCGAGTTGCTGCGAATCGTCGTAAGTGAAAACGGCCTGTCATTCTCGAGCGGTGCTGGTGAACGCTGGGGCGTTCAGGTACTACCTAGTACCTCCTACGGACATTTAAAATTTGCCCCAGTCCGGGGTGTGCAAACAGCTACCATACGGACGTTTGCGGGGGTTTAGCACGATTCCGGGCGCGACTCAGCGAACGCCGCGCGCACATAAAGACCTTCAAGTGCGAGAGGGGCCGAACCCGGGTATGGAAGAAGTCGTGCACGCCCACGGCCACGAGAACGTCTCCGCCGACCACGCGAGCACGTTCGAGGTCACGACCGACGACTACCTCACGCCCGCCGGCGACTGCATCCTCGCCATCGACGCCGACCGCGCCCCCAGCGACTTCTCGCGCGAGTTCGTCGACGCCTGCCAGGACGAAAACGCCATCATCACCGCCGTCCTCGAAACCCCCGACGAACGCGTCACAATCACCGGACGCGGCCATCCCGACCTCGCGTTCGAGAACGACCGCGGACACGTCGGCCGCACCAGCACCTACGTCGACGACCGCACAATCATGGTGGACGCCGACGCCGCGGCCGCCGACCTCCCCCGCGACTTCGTCGCCGCGCTCGCGGACGGCGCGCCGCTCACGATGACGCTCCGCGTCGAGTAACCCCGAACCACTTTCCTCACCGCAGACGCAGTTTCAGGTATGAGCGACGAGCCAGCCGAAAACATCTCGGGCGGGCAGGCAGGCGGCGGCCGCGCGTCCGCGTTCGACCCCGGCGACGGCACCTCGCGCGTCGAGACGTTCGTCGACCGACTCGGCGAGCGGTACTGGCAGAAGACGTACGGCGGCCAGGACGCCTTCGAGTGCCTCGTGCGCACCGTCCTGAGCCAGAACACGTCCGACAAGGCGAGCCAGCCAGCTCACGACGACCTGCTGGACCGCTACGCGACCGACACCGGCGACCTCGCTCGCGCGCTCGCGGCCGCCGAGCAGGACGAACTCGCGGACACCATCAGCTCTGCGGGGCTCTACAATCAGAAATCGGAGACCCTTATTCGACTCGCGAACCGCGTCGTGGACGAGTACGGCGGCGCGTCTGCGTTCGACGAGTTCGTGAAGTCGGAGTCACCCAAGCGTGTTCGGGACACCTTGCTCGACATGAAGGGCGTCGGCCCGAAGACCGCGGACTGCGTCCTCCTCTTCGCGGGCGGCCGCGACGGGGTCTTTCCGGTGGATACGCACGTCCACCGCATCGCGCGCCGAATGGGGTTCGCGCCGCCGGACGCCGACCACGAGGACGTGCGCCAGGTGATGGAGGCCGAGGTACCGGAGTCGAAGTGCGGGTTCGGGCACACGGCGATGATTCAGTTCGGCCGCGAGTTCTGCACGGCCCGCAAACCCGCGTGCCTGGAGGGACCGGAGGCGTGCCCGATGAGCGACATCTGCGACCAGGTCGGCGTGTTCGTGCACGACGGCGACGTGGTTGACCCGAGCGAGACCTAGAACCCGAGGAAGGCGGGGACGAGAACCGGGACGAGCGAGGAGAGCACCGCGCCGTTGACGAACGCGGGGACGACCGCGCCGTTCCCGGCGGAGTCCTTGACCGCGGGCAGGGTCACGTCCATCGTGGTCGCGCCGCCGGGCGCGATGGCGGCCGCGCGGCCGAAGTGCCGGACGACGAGCGGGAGGCTGGCGAGCGCGAGCACCTCCCGGAAGACGTTCGCGAGGAAGGCGAGCGATCCGAGGTGGACGCCCGCGGCGTCGGTGATGAGGACGGCGGAGAGGCTGTACCAGCCGAACCCCGCGCCGACGGCCGCGGCCGCGCCGCCGCTCATCCCGAGGACGGCGCCGACCGCGAGCGCGCCCGCGACGCTCCCGACGGCAATCGAGGCCGGGAGCGCGAGGATTGGGATGCCGAGTCGCTTCACGCGCGAGAGGAGCGCGCCGTCCGCGCCGAGGCCGACCCCGACAGCGAACAGGAGGCCGGCGAGCGCGAGCGAGGTCGCTCGCTCGACGAGCGCGAGCGACCCGTCGGGAAGGACGGCCGCACCCGCGACCGCGCCCGCGACGAGCGCGCCGAGCACGAGCCCGGTGAGTAGTTGGGAATCTCCGTCGCCGGCGTCCACGTCGCCCGGCGCGTCGAACGACGGGAGGAACCCGCGGATGGCGTACGCGCAGGCGACGCTGCCGACGACGCTGCCGAGCGCGAGCACGAACGCGTACAGCCCGATCTGTCCCAGATTGGAGAGCACGGCGTCGCTCGCGCCGAGGCGCAGCCCCATGAGGAAGAGGAGAACCACCAATCCGATAGAGAGGAGGCGACCGGCGTGGTGGGCGGCGCGCATACCGCCGAGTCGTCCAGTCGCCACTCCGGCGAGGAGGGCGGCGAACACGGTGAACATACTCGGAGGAGGTCGATGGGAAGGAAATAGTCGTCGTTCAGGACGCCGCCGTGTGGCGTTTTCGCGTGCGAACCGTCCTCAGAGGTAGCCTTCGGTGGCGAGGCGGTCGACGGCCTCCTCGATGCGGTCCTTACTCGCGGCGTAGGAGACGCGGGCGTAGCCGGGCGTGCCGAACGCGCTCCCGGGGACGGTGGCGACGTGCGCGTCCTCCAGGGCGTTCGTGCACCACGACTGGTCGTCCTCGTCCACGGGCAGAAGCATGTAGAACGCGCCCGCAGGTACTGAAACGTCTACGCCGTGGTCGGCGAGCAGGGAGACGAGGTGGTCGCGGCGCTCCTCGAATGCGTCGACCATCTCGGTCACGGCCTCGTCGGTGTATTCGAGGGCTTCGACGCCCGCGTGCTGAACGAAGTTCGTCGCGGAGGAGACGGAGTGCGAGTGCACCTTCCCCGCCTGCGACACAGTCTCCTCGGGCGCGGCGAGGTAGCCGAGCCGCCAGCCGGTCATCGAGTACGCCTTCGAGAAGCCGTTTATCGTGACCGTGCGCTCGAACATCCCGTCGAGGCCCGCGAGCGAGACGTGCTCCGCGCCGTAGTTGATGTGCTGGTATATCTCGTCGGAGATGACAGTGATGTCGTGGTCGACCGCGAGGTCGCGAACGCCCTCCATCGCCGCCCGGGAGTACACCGCGCCGCTCGGGTTGCTCGGGCTGTTCACGACGAGCAGTTTCGTCTCGTCCGAGACGGCGTCGGCGAGTTCGTCGAGCGCGGGTTCGAGCTGAAAGTCGTGCGGAGCGAGGTCGACCCGGGTGAGGTCGCCGCCCGCGATTTTCGCCATCGCCTCGTAGGACACCCACGCGGGGTCGAGGAGGACGACCTCGTCGCCGTCGTCCACGAGCGCCTGGAACGTCTCGAACAGCGCCTGCTTCGCGCCGGGCGTGACGACGACGTTACTCGACTCGTACGGCAGTCCGTCGTCGTTCAGCTTCGACGCGATAGCCTTCTTCAGGCTCGGGATGCCGTTGGACGGCGCGTATCCCGTGTGACCGGCCTCGAGAGCGTCCTCGGCCGCTTCGACGACGTTCTCGGGCGTGGGGAAGTCGGGTTCACCGACCGAGAGGTCGACGACGTCCTTCCCTTCCGCCTCCAGTTCGCTTGCGAGGTTCGACACCGCGAGGGTGGCGCTCGGTTCGACTCGTTCGACGCGGTCCGCGTACTCAGTCATTGTAGTTCCTCCGCGAGGTGAATCGCGCTCTCGACGGCCTCCCGGCCCTTCGACACGCGCTCCCGGGCTTCTGCACCGCTCATTCCGGGGCCGCTCACGCCGAACGCGACCGGCGTGTCCTGCTCCAGGCTCACGTCCGTGAGCTTCTGGGCGGTCGCGTGCGCGATGACCTGGTCGTGGTCGGTGTCACCGGTGACGATGGCGCCGACGACCGCGACGGCGTCCACGCCGTCCCGGCGGGCGAGACGGTCCGCGGCGAGCGGCGCGTCGTACGCCCCCGGCACGGACACCGTCTCGACGACATCGGCGTCGGCGTCCGCGGCGGCATCGCGCGCCGCGTCCGCCATCCCGTCGGTGACGCTGCTGTTGAACTGTGCGACCACGAGGCCGAGAGAGACCATGCCGGAGAGAGCGCGGGACGGGGCTTAGTGCTACCGTCTTCGGAAAGTCTTTGCCCCACCCCGAACGTGCCTTCGGTATGCTTCCGTCCCGCCTCGGCCGCCGACGCGTCGTCGCCGGCCTCCTCGCCCTCACCGCGGCCGCCCTCCTCGTGCGGTTCTGGGCGCTCGGTCTCAGAGCCTTCCACTGGGACGAGGGCCGCGTCGGCTACTGGATCCTCCGCTACGTCGAAACCGGCCACTACGACTACGAACCCATCATTCACGGCCCCTTCCTCTACCACGTCAACAAGTACGTGTTCGGGCTGTTCGGCGCGACCGACGCCACCGCGCGCGCCGTCGTCGCGCTGGTCGGCGGCCTCCTCCCGCTCGCGGCGTGGCTGTTCCGCGACCACCTCACCGACGTCGAAATCCTCGGGTTCGCCGGCTTCCTCGCCATCAACCCCGTGCTCGTCTACTACAGCCGCTTCATGCGCAACGACGTCCTGGTCGCCGGGTTCAGCCTGCTCGCGCTCGGATTGGTCGTCCGCGCGCTCGCCACCGGCCGCCGCTGGTACTGGCCCGCCGCCGTCGTCTCGCTCGCCCTCGCCTTCACGACGAAGGCGAACGCCGTCCTCTACCTCGCCTGCTGGGCGGGCGCGCTCCTCCTCGTCGCCGACCACCGCGTCCTCGGCGGAGACGAGGGCTGGGTCGCCGACCTCCGCGCGTGGATGTGGAACGCCACGGACGCCACCGTCGCCTGGGTCGACGGTCTCCGCGACCCCGACCAGCGCGAGGGCGACATCCCCTCCCACCTCGTCGCCGGGTTCGACGCGCTCGCGGACGGCGCGCTCGGCAAGTACCTTCCCCGACTCGTCGGCCTCGGCGTCCTGTTCTCGGTCGTCATCGCGTTCTTCTTCGCGCCCCGCCCCGGACTCCTGCACGCGTTCACGAGCCTCGACGGCTTCGAGGCCGCGACGCTCGGCGCGTTCGACGAGATGTTCTCCGTCTGGGGCGGCGGCCACGAACACAGCTACGTCGAATACCTCGAACTCGCCGTTCGCGCGCACGCCGCGGTCGCGCTCCCGCTCAGCGCGTTCGCGGTCGCCGGGTTCGTCTACGACCGCTACTGGCTCGGCCGCCGCGACTTCGTGGAGTTCTGCGCGTACTGGGGGCTGCTTAGCGTCGTCGGCTACCCCATCGTCACCGACATCCCCGCGCACTGGTCGCTCGTCCACGCGATGGTGCCGCTCGCCGTCCCCGCGGCCGTCGGCGTCGGCTGGATCGCGGAGCGCGGAGTCACGTTCTGGCGGCGCGGCGACCGCGTCGGAGCAACCGTCGCCGCCGTCGTCCTCGTCTGCGTCGCCGGCTACGCGGGCGCGACCGCCTACCAGACCTCGTACGCGAACGCCGCGGACGCCGACAACCCACTCGTCCAGTACGGCCAACCCGGACTCGACGACGCCCTCCTCGCCGACCTCGACGCCGCCACCGACGGCACCGAGAACACCGTGCTGTTCTATGGCGAGCACTTCCACACCACGACCGATCCCTCGCCCTACCTCGTAGACGGCACCCGCGAACCACAGCACTGGAGCTGGCGACTCCCCCTCCCGTGGTACCTCGAACGATTCGGCGCCGACTCGGAGAGCACGCTCTCCACAGAGGAAGTCACCGCCGAGCAACCGCCCGTCGTCGTCGCGCTCGCTGAACACTACGACGACCTGAACCCCGCCCTGGAGAACTACACGGCCTACACGTATCGGCTCACGTCCACGGACACGCCGACCGTGTTCTGGATCCGGAACGATACGCACGACCCTGCCTAGTTCTCGAACGCCTTCGGCAACTCTTATGCAGGAGTGAGGGGTGGTATCGGGTGATGGATTCGCTCGTCCCCGGTGGCACGCTCGGCGTCGTCGGCGGCGGCCAACTCGGCCGGATGCTCGCGGAGGCCGCGAGCCCGCTCGGCGTCGACGTGGTCGTCCTCGACCCGACACCCGACTGTCCCGCCTGCCCGCCCGCGGCCGACCAGCTCGTCGCCGACTTCGACGACCGCGACGCGCTCGAATCGCTCGCGGCGCGCGCAGATGTCCTCACCTACGAGATCGAACTGGCGGACGCGGACGCGCTCGAATCGCTCGACGCGCCCGTCCACCCCGCTCCCGACTCGCTACGGACGACGGGCGACAAACTCGCGGAGAAGCGCGCGCTCGCCGACGCCGGCCTCCCCGTCCCCGCGTTCCGAGAAGTCCACTCCGAGAGCGACCTCCGCGACGCCTTCGACGACCTCGGCAGCCCCCTCATGCTGAAGGCGCGCCGCGGCGGCTACGACGGCCGCGGGAACCACGTCGCCGCCACCGTCTCGGACGCCGTCGGCTACTTCGACGACCTCACCGGTCTCGTCGCGGAGGAACTCGTGGACTTCGACCGCGAACTCTCCACCATCGGCGTCCGCGGCGACGGCGAGCGCGACGCCTTCCCCGTCGTCGAGAACGTCCACGAGGACGAAATCCTCCGCGAGACCGTCGCGCCCGCCCGCACCGACGACGCCACTGTCGAACGCGCCCGCGAGGTCGCGCTCGACGTGCTCGACGCGCTCGACGGTCGCGGCGTGTTCGGTATCGAGCTGTTCGAGACGCAGGCGTCCGGTCAGGACGCCGAACGCGCGAGCGGTGACGAGAGCGACGCTCTCGTGAGCAACCCAGAACGCCCGCGTTCTGGTGACGGCGAGGAGCCGCGAGCGGACACCGAAATTCTCGTGAACGAAATCGCTCCTCGTCCCCACAATTCGGGGCATTACACCATCGAGGGCGCGCACACTTCGCAGTTCGAACAGCACGTTCGCGCCGTCCTCGGTCTCCCGCTCGGCTCCACCGAACTCCGCGCGCCGACCGCGATGGCGAACCTGCTCGGGACTGGAGAGGAACGGCCCGCCAGCCTCGCCGGTGCCGCCGACGCGCTCGGCGTGGAGACCGCGGCGCTCCACTGGTACGGGAAACGGGACGTGCGTCCCCTGCGAAAGATGGGGCACGTCACCGCCAGCGGCGACGACATCGAGACCGCGCTCTCCCGTGCGCGAACCGCCCGCGACGCACTCGACTTCCAATGACCGTCCAAGATCTCATCGACTTCTTCGAATCCGACGCGGAATCGGCGCGCGAACACACGCCCGACGTGGGTATCGTGATGGGGTCGGACTCCGACCTCGACACGATGGCTGGCGCCGCGGACGCCCTCACCGACCTCGGGTTCGCGGAGGAGACCGACCCCGACGACCCGCCCGCGGGCTACTCGTTCGAGACGTGGGTCGTCTCCGCGCACCGGACGCCCGACCTCATGTACGCGTACGCGGACACCGCCGCCGACCGCGGCCTCGACGTCATCATCGCGGGAGCAGGCGGGAAATCCGCCGACCTCCCGAACATGACCGCGTCCATCGCGTACCCGGTGCCCGTCATCGGCGTGCCCGTCCAGGAGAAGTCCGTGGACTCCGTCATCGGGATGCCGACCGGCGCGCCGCTCACCGCCGTGGACGCCGGGAAGTCGTACAACGCGGGGCTGTCCGCCGCGCAAGTGCTCGCGCGCTCGGACGACGACCTGGAAGCCCGCCTGCGCGACCTGCACGACGACCGGCGCGCGGGCGTCGCCGCCGTCTCCCGTGACCTCCACGACCGCGGCGTCGAGGGTTTCCGCGACCGCCGCGACGACTGACCGAACCCGTTCCTTCGAGACGACGCGAAACGCCCGTAGACGCCGTCGTTCGGCCGTCGACGTAAGAATCAACGTTTATAGGTGTGGCTGATGAATCGACGGACGATACGGAGTTATGAATACCTGGATCGCCATCGGCGCGCTGGCGGCTGTTGGCGTCATCATCCCTCTCTCGATGGTGGCCGTCTCCACCCTGCTACGCCCCAGTGTGCCCGAACAAGGGAAACGCGCCGCGTTCGAGAGCGGCGAGGTTCCGACCGGGAGCACGCGTCTTCGGTTCAACATCCAATACTACATGGTCGCGTTGCTGTTCGTCGTCTTCGACATCGAGACCGTGCTCATTCTCCCCTGGACCGTCATCTATCGGTCCGCGGTCGACAGTCAGGGCCTCGTTGCCGCGCTCGCACCCATGCTCGTCTTCATCGCTGTTCTCGTTATCGGGCTCGTGTGGGCGTGGCGGAACGGCGCGGTGAGTTGGGTGCGGAACCCACGGTACGAGTACAAGCATGAGTAGTGACACGCCACGGGACGCGATAGCCGAGAGCACAGTACCACAGACCAAGACCCGGGAGGCCCGCATGGGCGAGGGCGTCGACGACCGATTCAATTCGAAACTGCGCGAAGCGCTCGGCACCTCCCCGTTCATCCTCACGAAGTTCGATAAGTTCATGGACTGGGTTCGCGGGAACTCGATGTTCATGCTGCAGTTCGGTATCGCCTGCTGCAGCATCGAGATGATGCACACGTACGCGGTCAAGCACGACCTCGACCGCTTCGGGTCCGGCGTGCCGCGCGCCAGTCCCCGGCAGGCCGACGTGATGATCGTCCCCGGAACCATCGTCTCGAAGTTCGCGCCCCGGATGAAGCGCGTCTACGACCAGATGCCCGAGCCGAAGTTCGTCGTCGGCATGGGGTCGTGCACGATTTCGGGCGGTCCGTTCCAGGAGGGCTACAACGTCCTCAAGGGCGCGGAGGAGGTCATCCCCGTGGACATCCACGTCCCCGGGTGTCCGCCGCGTCCCGAAGCGCTCGTCTACGGCGTCGTGAAGCTTCAGGAGCGCGTGATGCACGGCGAGAGCGCGCCGGTGACGGTGAAGCCGTACGAACTGGAGGAGTTCGGCGACCTCGACCGCGACGAACTCGTACAGGAACTCGCGGACGAGATCGACGAGGAAACGCTCGTCATGCGGTACAACTGGGCTGACTCGCCATGACGGAGGGAGACAGATGAGTCAGGCAGACGACACCCCGGAAGAGGACCCCGAACCGTCGGTGGAGCCGATGGGCGTCGACTACGACGCGCTCGAAGACCTGCTCGGCGACGCCGTGGTCGGCCGCGAAACCCACCTGAACGCCGATGGCTTCGTGGTGCGCGCCGACCGCGTCGAGGAGTCGCTGAGCGCCCTGAAGGAAGAGGCGGGCTTCGACCACCTCTCCGCAGTCACGGGTCAGGAGTACGAGGACCGCTTCGAGTCCATCTACCACCTGAAGAAGTACAACGACCCGACCGAGGAGGTCTCCGTCGTGGTGCCGACGAGCCGCGACGACCCCGTGAGTCAGTCCGCATCCTCCGTCTTCAAGACGGCTGAGTGGCACGAGCGCGAGGCGTACGACCTCGTCGGCGTCCAGTACGACGAGCACCCCGACCTCCGCCGCATCCTCCTGCCCGAGACCTGGCAGGGCCACCCGCTCGGCCGCGACTACAACCAGAACAAGCCCCAGATCGTCACGTTCGAGGAGAACAAGAACCCCCTGCAGGGCAAGTTCGAGGACGAGGAGTCCGACACGATGTTCCTCAACATCGGTCCGCACCACCCGGCGACGCACGGCGTCCTCCACCTCGAAACCGTGCTGGACGGCGAGCAGGTAGCGGACGTGGAACCCGACATCGGCTACCTCCACCGCTGCGAGGAGCAGATGGCGCAGAACGGGAACTACCGCTACCAGATTATGCCGTACCCCGACCGGTGGGACTACGCGTCCGCCGGCCTCCTGAACGAGTGGGCGTACGCCCGCACCGCCGAGGACCTGAACGACATCGAGGTCCCGGAGTACGCGCAGGTCATCCGGACGATGGGCGCGGAACTCTGCCGCATCGCCAGCCACATGCTCGCGCTCGGGACGTTCTGCCTCGACATCTACGGCGAGTTCACGGCTATCTTCATGTACGCGATGCGGGACCGCGAGAACGTCCAGAAACTCCTCGAAGACCTCACGGGCCAGCGGATGATGTTCAACTACTTCCGCCTCGGCGGGGTCGTCTGGGACATCCCCGAACCCCGGGAGACGTTCTTCGACAACGTCCGGGACTTCCTCGACGAACTCCCGAGTCGGCTGGAGGAGTACCACGACCTCATCACCGACAACGAACTCTTCCAGCTCCGCTGCATCGACACGGGCGTTCTCGACGCGGAGACGGCGAAGGACTTCGGCGTCACCGGTCCCATCGCCCGCGCGTCCGGCGTGGACTACGACCTCCGCCGCGACGACCCGTACGGCTACTACGAGCACCTCGACTGGGACGTCGTCACCGAGTCCGGCGGCGACAACTACAGCCGCCTCTTGGTGCGGATGCGGGAGGTCGAGCAGTCCGCGCGCATCATCGAACAGTGCGTCGACCTCCTCGAAGACTGGCCCGAGGACGACCGCGAGGTCCAGTCGAACGTCCCGCGCACCCTCAACCCCGAAGCAGATAGGGAAACGTACCGCGCCGTCGAGGGCGCGAAGGGCGAACTCGGCGTCTACATCCGGTCGGACGGCACCGGGAAGCCCGCGCGCTTCAAGATTCGGAGCCCGTGCTTCTCGAACCTGCAGGCGCTCCCCGCGATGAGCAACGGCGAGTACATCCCGGACCTCATCGCGACCCTCGGCAGCCTCGACATCATCCTGGGTGAGGTGGACAGATGAGCACGCTCCCGGTCACCATCAGCGAACTGCTCGGGTACGGCGCGACCCCGCCGCTCTGGATGGAAGTCCTGAGCGCGCTCCTCGGCGCGGCGTTCATCGCGACCGTGCTGCTGACGCTGAGCGCCGTTGCTGGACCGTGGGCGAAACGGAAGATTACGGCGGCGTTCACCGACCGTATCGCAGTGAGCAAGGTCGGACCGTTCGGCCTGTTCATCATCGTCGCGGACGCCGTCCGCCTCCTCTCGAAGGAACGCATCGTCCCCGAGGGCGTCGACCGGCCCGCGTGGGACCTCGCGCCGTTCCTCCTGCCGTTCAGCGCGCTCCTCGGGTTCGCGGTGATTCCGATGGGGAACGGCATCCAGCTCGCCGACCCCGAAGTCGGCATCGCGTTCGTGTTCGCCGTCTCCTCGCTCTCCGTGCTCGGCATCGTCGCCGGCGGATACGCGTCCTCGAACAAGTACTCGTTCCTCGGCAGCATGCGTGCCGTCGCCGAGAGCATCGCGTACGAGATCCCGCTCGTCATCACCGCCGCGTCGGTCGTGCTGCTCGCGGGGTCGCTCCAAGTGAGCGAAATCGTCGCCGCGCAGTCCGAGACGCTCGCCGTCGTCGCCGGCGTTCACATCCCGATGTGGTTCGGGTTCGTGAACCCGTTCGCGTTCGCGCTGTTCGTCGTCGCGAACCTCGCGGAAGTCGGACGGAACCCGTTCGACCTCGCGGACGCGCCGAGCGAACTCGTCGCCGGCTACCAGACCGAGTACTCCTCCGTCTACTTCGTCCTCTTCTACCTCGGGGAGTTCCTCCACATCTTCCTCGGCGGCGCCATCATCGCCACGCTCTTCCTCGGCGGCCCCGCCGGCCCGTGGATCCCCGGTATCGTCTGGTTCATCGCCAAAATCTGGGCGGTGTTCCTCTTCACGCAGTGGTGTCGGTCCGCGGTTCCCCGCATCCGGGTCGACCAACTCATCGAGATCGGGTGGAAGGGCATGCTCGTGCTGTCCTTCGCGAACCTCGTTCTCACCGCAGTCATCGTGGGGGTGATCGCATGATAGGTGTACTCAAATCCATGGCGACGACGATGAAGCACGCGCTCGACGGGAAGACGTTCACCGTCGAGTATCCAGATACGGCGCCCGAAGTGAGCCCGCGGTTCCGCGGGATTCACAAGTTCAGTCAGGAGCGCTGTATCTGGTGTCGGCAGTGCGAGAAGGTGTGTCCGAACGACACCATCCACATCGTCACCGACGACAAGCGACAGGGCGAACAGTACAACCTCCACGTCGGCCAGTGCATCTACTGCCGACTCTGCGAGGAGGTGTGTCCCGTGGACGCCATCCTGTTGACGCAGAACTTCGAGTTCACCGGGGACACGAAGCACGACCTCGCGTACAACAAGGAGCAGTTGAAGAACGTCCCGTGGTACAAGGACATCGACCCGCTCGCGGCCCGCGAACCGGACCGGTCCGCGTGGGTCGGCGAGGGTGAAGGCGAGGTGGATTACCAGTGACGCTCGTCGAAACGGGCGCGTTCGCCGTGCTCGCGCTGACGACGCTCGCGTTCAGCCTCGGCGTTGTCCTGATGCGTGACATCTGGCACTCCGCGCTGATGCTCGGCGGCGCGCTGCTCTCGCTCGCCGTTCACTTCGTGTGGTTGAACGCGGAGTTCCCGGCGGCGATGCAGGTTCTCGTGTACGTCGGCGGCGTGCTCGTACTCATCGCGTTCGCGGTGATGCTCACACGCGCCGAAGAGGAAGACGAAGACGTGGAGGTGGCGGGCTGATGGCGCGCTTTCGCTTCGCGGAGGACATCCGCGTCCTCCCCGGATTGGTCGCCGTCGCGCTGTTCGTCGTGATGGCCGCGGCGTTCCTCGGCGCGAACCTCCCCGACCCCGCGGGCTTCCCCGCGGACGCCACCCTCATCGCGGACATCGGGTACTCGCTCTTCGACTTCACCGAGGAGAGCGGCGTCCCGACCGAGGGCTTCCTCGCCGCGTTCGAACTCATCGACCTCGTGCTCGTCGCGGCGCTCGTCGGCGCCATCCTCCTCGCGAAACGCGAGGACGGCAGCATCGGGAACCCGCTCAACTGGGGTGACGACGAGTGATACCCACCGAGTACTTCCTGCTGCTGTCCGCCGGCATCTTCTGCATCGGCCTGTTCGGCGTGCTCACGCGGCGGAACGCGCTCGTGTTCCTGATGAGCGTCGAACTCATGCTGAACGCCGCGAACCTCAACTTCATCGCGTTCAGCCACATGCACGGCAACCTCGTCGGACAGACGTTCAGCCTGTTCGCGATGGCGCTCGCGGCCGCGGAAGTCGCCGTGGGCATCGGTATCGTGCTCGCCCTGTACCGGAACTTCAAAGGCGTCGATGTGACGATTCCTACGTCAATGAGGTGGTAAGATGGCGGGTGCACTCGACTACGCTGCGGCGATTCCCGCCCTGCCGCTCGCCGGATTCCTCGTCGCGCTCCTCGTCGGCCACTACGCGCCGCGCGTCCTCCCCCGGGACGGCGCGATTCCCGGAATCCTCGCGACCGCAGGGTCGCTGGCGCTGTCCGTGTGGGTCTTCTTCACGGTCAGCGGCGGCGAAACGCTGAACGAAGAACTCTACACGTGGGTCGCCGGCGACGGCACATTCAGCCTCCACTTCGGCCTGCTCATCGACCCGTTGTCGGCGATGATGGCCGTGCTGGTGTCGCTGATCGCGCTGCTCGTCCACGTGTTCAGCCTCGGCTACATGAACGACGAGAACGAACCCGGCCGGCCGCGCTACTACGCCGGCCTCGGGCTGTTCACCGCGAGCATGCTCGCGTTCGCGCTCGCCGACAACCTCCTGATGAGTTTCGTCTTCTTCGAACTCGTCGGCTTCTGCTCGTGGTGGCTCATCGGCCACTGGTACACCCGGCCCGGCCCCGCGAGCGCCGCGAAGAAGGCGTTCCTCGTCACGCGCTTCGGCGACTACTTCCTCCTCCTCGGTCTCGTGGGGATTCTCGGGACGTTCGGCACCGCGACGTTCACCGAACTCCCCGAACTCGTCACCGCCGGACTCGACGGCGGCGCGACCACGTACTTCGGGCTGAGCGCCCAGAACTGGTTCGCCGTCCTCGGCCTGCTCGTCCTCGGCGGCGTCATCGGGAAGTCCGCGCAGTTCCCGCTCCACACGTGGCTCCCGGACGCGATGGAGGGCCCGACGCCCGTGTCGGCGCTCATCCACGCCGCGACGATGGTGGCGGCCGGCGTCTACCTCGTCGCCCGCATGTACGGGTTCTACGCGCAGCTCCCGACCGTGCTCGCGATTATCGCGCTCGTCGGCGGGTTCACGGCGCTGTTCGCGGCGACGATGGCGCTCGTGAAGCGCGAAATCAAGCAGGTGCTCGCGTACTCCACTATCAGCCAGTACGGCTACATGATGCTCGGCCTCGGCGCCGGCGGCTACGTCGCCGGCGTCTTCCACCTGCTCACGCACGCCGTGTTCAAGGCGCTCCTCTTCCTCGGCGCGGGAATCGTCATCGTGGCGATGCACCACGACGAGGACATGTGGAACATGGGCGGCCTCAAGGACAAACTCCCAGTGACCTACTGGGCGTTCCTCGCCGGGTCGCTCGCGCTCGCCGGCATCGTGCCGTTCGCGGGCTTCTGGTCGAAGGACGCCGTCCTTCACGAAGCCCTCGTCTACGGCCTCGGCGGGAACACCGCCGTACTCGTCGCCGCCGTCTTCGGGCTGGTCGCCGTGTTCTTCACCGGGTTCTACACGATTCGGATGGTGCTCCTCACCTTCCACGGCGAACCCCGGAGCAGCGAGGCGGAGTCCGCGCACGGCGTCGGCTGGAACATGAAACTCCCCGTCGCCGTTCTCGGCGTCGGCGCGGCCGTCGTCGGGTTCGTCAACCCCGGCCTGATTCACGAACTCACCGGTGCGAGCGTCACCTTCCTCGACTCGTGGCTCCAGGGCCCAATCGAGACGACCGCCGCACACCACTACCACGAGCTCGTGGCCGCGAACGCCGCCTACACCGCGACCGAGGTCAGTAGCGTGCTGACCGCGGGCGTCTCCCTCGCCCTCGCGCTCGCCGGCGTCCTGCTCGCGTGGCTGCTCTACCGCGGCCCCGAACCCGCCGAGCACACGGAGAAACTCGGATCGGTGAAGACCCTGTTCTACAACAACTACTACCAGGACGAGTTCCAGGACTGGCTCGCGACCGGTGTCGCGCTCCCCGTCTCCAAGGGCGCGAGCAAATTCGACCAAGGAATCGTCGACGGCGTCGTCGACGGCGTTTCGAGCGTCACCCTGTTCAGCGGCGCACAGACCCGTCGCCTGCAGACCGGACAGGTGTCGAACTACGTTATGCTCCTCGCGCTCGGCCTCGTCGTCATCCTCGCCGTGGTCGGGTTCCTCGGGGGGTGGTTCTAGATGTTGATAGAAGCCCTACTCGCAGTCACGTTCCTGAGCGCCATCTGTGTCATCGCCGCGCCCGAGAAGTGGGCGGCGAAACTCGGGTTCGCGCTCAGCCTCCTGCCCCTCGCGGGCAGTCTCCTGTTGTACAGTCGCTACGACGGCGCGGGTAACGCCCTCCTCCAGAGCGGCACGCCCGCCTTCGAGACCACCCGACAGTGGATATCGTTCGGCGAGTACGCGCTCCAGTGGCACGTCGGACTCGACGGAATAAGCCTCCCGCTGGTGCTGCTCACCGCCGTCATGACCACCATCGCTATCGTGACCGCGTGGAGCTACATCGACGAGCGGCGTTCCGAGTTCTACGCGCTCCTCCTGTTCACGGAAGCCAGCCTGTTCGGCGTGTTCGCCGCGCTCGACTTCTTCGTCTGGTTCGTGTTCTGGGAGTTCGTGCTTGTCCCGCTCTACCTCCTCATCTCCGTCTGGGGCGGCCCGCGGCGGACGTACGCCGCGATCAAGTTCTTCGTGTACACGAACGTCGCGAGCCTCGTGCTGTTCATCGGATTCATGCTCGTCGTGTTCGCGTCGCCCGTGCAGTCCTTCGATCTCGCGGCCGTCGCGGCCGCCGTGCGCGGCGACGAACTCACGACGTTCTACGGGCTCGCACCCGACACGATAACGACAGTCGCGTTCTTCGCGCTGTTCTTCGGATTCGCCGTGAAGACCGCGCTTGTTCCCTTCCACACGTGGCTTCCCGACGCGTACACGGAAGCCCCGACCCCGGTGACGCTCGTGCTCGCCGGCGTCGTGACGAAGATGGGGACGTACTCGCTCCTGCGGTTCAACGTCACGATGTTCCCCGAGACCACTCGCGAGTTCGCGCCGTTCCTCGGGGCTCTCGCCGTTATAACGGTGCTGTACGGGTCGTTCGTCGCGGTGAGCCAGCAGGACCTCAAGCGCATCGTCGCGTACACCTCGATTCCATCGATGGGCTTCGTGCTGCTCGGCCTCGTCACGTACACGACGTACGGCCTCGCCGGCGCGACGTTCCAGATGGTGAGCCACGGCCTCCTCATCGGCGTGCTGTTCCTCGCCGTCGGCGCCATCGAGCGCTCCGCCGACACGCGGATGGTCGATAAGCTCTCCGGCGTCGCGTCGGAGATGCCCGTGACCGCGAGCGTGTTCGTCGCGGGCGCGTTCGGCTACATGGGACTCCCGCTGATGAGCGGGTTCGCCGCGGAGTTCTTCATCTTCACCGGCTCCTTCCAAGCCGGCTACGAGAACGCCGCGCTGTTCACGGCCGTCGCGATGTTCGGCATCGTCATCATCGCCGGCTACCTGCTGTGGACGATGCAGCGCGTGCTCTTCGGCCCCTACGAGGTCGACACCGACGCCGCGGTCGCCGACCCGGCACGGATTGCGCTCGCGCCCGGCGTCGTCCTCATCTTGCTGGCTATCGGACTCGGCGTCGCCCCCGACGCCTTCATGGGTATGATTCAGGACTCCGTCAACGCGATTCTCGGAGGTGGTGTATAGATGGTCGAACTCCCACCGCTCTCCCCGCAGTACGCCCTCGCGCTCGCGGCCCTGCTCGTGCTCGCAGTGGACACGCTCGCGCCCGGTGACCGCAAGGACGGCCTGCTCGCGTCCATCGCGGGCGCCGGCACGCTCGTCGCGACCGGACTCGCCGTCTGGTTCGCGTGGGCCGGCACCGGAAGCGACGCCTTCACCTCGTTCGAGGGCGCGCTCGTCGTGGACGACCTCGCGCTGTTCTTCACGGTGCTCGTCGGGTCGATCGCCACGCTCGTCGTCGCCGCGTCCTACGACTACGTTCGTGAGCACGCGCACGCCGCCGAGTACTACGCGCTCGTCCTGCTCGCCACGACCGGGATGAGCGTGCTCGCGGCCGCGAACAGTCTCGCGACCGTGTTCGTCGCGCTCGAACTCGTCAGTCTCCCGTCCTACGTCCTCGTCGGCTTCCTGAAGTCGAACAAGGACAGCGTGGAAGCCAGTATGAAGTACTTCCTCGTCGGCGCGCTCTCCAGCGCGGTGATGCTGTACGGCATCAGCCTCGTCTACGGCGCGACCGGGTCGCTCGCGCTCGCCGACATCGGAGCCACGGCGGCCGAACAGTCCCTGGACGGCGTGTTCGGCGTCGGCGTGCTGATGGTGCTCGGCGGGTTCCTGTTCAAGACCGCGAGCGTCCCCTTCCACTTCTGGGCGCCCGAGGCCTACGAGGGCGCGCCCGCCCCCATCAGCGCCTTCCTCTCCAGCGCGTCGAAGGCCGCCGGGTTCGCGGCGGCGTTCCGCGTGTTCACCGTCGGCTTCCCGCTCGACGCGGTCGCGTCCACCGTGAACTGGGCGCTCGTCCTCGCCGTGCTCGCCGCGGTGACGATGACGCTCGGGAACTTCGCCGCCGCCCGCCAGGAGTCCGTCAAGCGCATGCTCGCGTACTCCAGCATCGGTCACGCCGGCTACGTCCTCATCGGACTGGCCGCGCTCGCCGGAGACGCCGACGGACTCGTGCTCGGTGCGAGCATGATGCACCTGTTCGCGTACGGCTTCATGAACACGGGCGCGTTCCTCTTCGTCGCGCTCGCCGAACACTGGGGCGTCGGCGAGACGTTCGAGGACTACGCGGGCCTCGGTCGCCGCGCACCCGTCGCGTCGCTCGCGATGACCGTGTTCGTGTTCAGTCTCGCCGGCCTCCCGGTCGGCGTCGGCATCCTCTCGAAGTACTTCCTGTTCGCGTCCGCTGTCGACGCCGGATTCGTCTGGCTCGTCGCCATCGCGGTCGTGAACAGCGCGCTCTCGCTCTACTTCTACTCGCGCGTCGTGAAGGCGCTCTGGGTTACGGAGCCCGAGACGGCGTTCGACATCCGCAGCCGACCGGCCGGCCTGTACGCCGCCGTCGTCACCGCGGGCGTCGTCACCGTCCTCCTCCTCGTCGCGTTCGACCCGGTCGCTGATACCGCCGTCTCCGCCGCCACCGCCCTTCTCGGGTAGTCGGCGGTAGACGGTAGGTTTTAGGCCGGCCGCAGGATAACCGGACGTGATGGTATTCCGGCTCGTCCTCGGGTGTGGGACGACAGGTCACGCGGTCGTCGACGAACTCGGCGGCCAGTCCGGCGACCTGCTCGTCCTCGACTCGGACGCGAGCCGCGTCGAGTCCCTCCGAAACGAGAAAGTGCCCGCGGAGACGGCCGACATCACCGACCCCGTGAGCATCGACCGCGAGACCGACCCCGACATCGTGTTCGTCGGTGCCGACGACCCCGAGACGAACCTCGCCGCCGTTCGCGCCGTCACGACCACGTACCCGGACGCGTACATCGTCGCGTTCTCGGGGTTCGGCGCGACCCGTTCGACGCAGCAGGTGCTCGACGCGTCCGCCGACCGCGTGGTCAACGCCGGCGCCGCAGTCGTGGACGACGTGGCGGAGACCGCCGCGCGCGGGGACTCGGGACGCGTCCACGACCTCCGCGGCACCCTTCAGGACGTGGACGGTCGGCTCGCCGTGTTCATGCACGACAACCCCGACCCCGACGCTATCGCCGCCGCGGTCGCGCTCACCCGAATCGCCGAGGGCGTCGGCACGCCCGCGGACGCCTGTTACTTCGGCGAAATAAGCCACCAGGAGAACCGGGCGTTCGTGAACCTCCTCGAACTCGACCTCGTGAACCTCGACCCGGACGCGAACCTGGACGACTACGCGGGCATCGCACTGGTCGACCACTCGCGGCCGGGGGTGAACGACCAACTCCCGCCCGACACCGACGTGAACGTGGTCATCGACCACCATCCCTCCGAGGGCGAGATAGACGCGGACTTCGTGGACGTACGTCCCGAGATGGGTGCGACGAGCACGATTCTCGTGGAGTACCTCAGCCAGCTCGGCGTCGACCTCGACACGTCGGTCGCAACCGGCCTCCTCTACGGGATTCGCGTGGACACGAAGGACTTCTCCCGAGAGATAACGACCGCGGACTTCGAGGCCGCCGCGGAACTCCTCGCGTACGCCGACGTGGACGTGCTGGAGCGCGTGGAGAGCCCGAACATGAGCGCGGACACGTTCGACGTCATCGCGCGCGGCATCGGAAACCGTCAACTGAACGGGTCCGTACTCGCCTCCTGCGTCGGCGCTCTCAACGACCGGGACACGCTCGCGCAGGCCGCGGACCGCCTGCTCGCGATGGAGGGCGTCACCGTGACGTTCGTCTACGGGTTCATGGACGGCACCGTGTACGCGTCCGCTCGCGCCCGCGGCGCGGACGTGGACCTCGGGAGCGCGCTCCGCGAGGCGTTCGACGCGCTCGGGAGCGCCGGCGGGCACGCGGACATGGCGGGCGCGCAGATACCGATGGGCGTCTTCGACGTGCTGGACGGCGACGCCGCGGACGAACTCCAGGCCGTCCTCGAAGACGCTATCGCGGACCGGTTCTTCGCGGCGGTCCGGTAGCAGGGCTTTTCCTCTCCGGTGCGCTACGTTTCGTATGGACGAGGCGTTCGAGAACGGCCCCGGGAAACCGAAGGTCAGCGAGTACATGACGCGGGACGTACAAACCGTCTCGCCCGACGACACCGTCGCCGAGGTCGCGGAACGCATCGTGACCAGCGACGGCCACAACGGCTTCCCCGTCACGGACGGCCGGCGCGTGGAGGGGTTCGTGAGCGCTCGCGACCTCCTGCGCGCGGACGAGGACGCCGCCATCTTCGCCGTGATGAGCAACGACCTCATCGTCGCGCATCCCGACATGGACGTGACGGACGCCGCGCGCGTCATCCTCCGCTCCGGCATCCAGAAACTCCCCGTCGTGGACGACGCCGGCCACCTCGTCGGCATCATCTCGAACGCGGACTTCATTCGCTCCCAGATAGAGCGCGCGACCCCGGAGAAGGTCGGGAAACTGATGCGCACGCTTGAATCCATTCACGGTGTAGACGCGGGCGAGGAGCGCCGCACCGTCCGCATCAGCGAAATCGTCCCGACCCAGAACCGCGTGTACGCGGACGAGCTCGAGGGCCGCCAGTACGAACTCGAACGCGGCCTCACCGAACCGCTCGTCGTCATCGACAACAAGGGCGACCTCCTGCTCGCGGACGGCCACCATCGCGTGAAGGCCGCCGAGCAGGCCGGTATCGAGGAGATGGACGCGTACGTCATCGTGCTCGACCGCCGCGTCGACTTGGGGATGGCCAAGACCGCCGAGAAGGAAGGCCTCGAATCCGTCGCCGACATCGAGGTCGTGGACTACGCCCGCCACCCGCTCGTCGAGACCACCGAACGCTTCCAGTAAGCACGCTGACCGATCTCTCGTTCTGGAAAGATTTACCTCGAGACGCCGGGAGAGTCCGTGTATGCAGCAAGCGCAGGCGCGGACGCGCGACGACGCGACGGCCGAGACGGTCCTCCACGTCGACGGTCTCCGGAAGACGTACGGCGAGGGCGACGACGCCGTCACCGCGGTGGACGGCGTCTCCCTCGACGTGTCCCGGGGCGAGGTCGTGGGCGTGCTGGGGCCGAACGGCGCGGGGAAGACGACGACAATCAAGTCGATTCTCGGCCTCGTCGTCCCGACCGATGGAACGGTGGAAATCGCGGGTGTGAACGCTCACGAACGGCCGCGGGAGGTGTACCGACACGTCGGTGCGATGCTGGAGGGCGCGCGGAACGTCTACTGGCGGCTCACCGTGCGGGAGAACCTCGACTACTTCGCGGCGCTCGCCGCGAACCCCGCGTCCCGGGAGCGCCAGGACCGCCTGCTCTCCCAGTTCGGACTCGCGGAGAAGGCCGACGACCCCGTGAACGACCTCTCGCGCGGCCAGAAACAGAAGGTGTCGCTCGCGTGCACGCTCGCCCGCGGAACCGACGTGGTGTTCCTCGACGAGCCCACGCTGGGGCTCGACGTGGAGGCGTCGCTCGAACTCCGCCGCGAACTCCGACGGCTCGCCGAGGAGGAGTCGATCACGGTCGTGCTCTCCAGTCACGACATGGACGTGGTGGAGGCGGTCTGCGACCGCGTCGTCATCCTCTCGAACGGCTCGGTCATCGCGGACGACCCCGTCGACGACCTCGTCGGCGTGTTCGAGATGCAGGCGTACCGCGTCGAGGTCGCGGGCGCGCTCTCCGACGCTACGCGAGAGACGCTCGAAACGCGGTTCGACGCGGCCGACTGGACGACGCGCGGCGACCGCACCGCGTTCGACGTGACGCTCTCCGGCGACGCGTCGCTCTACGACGTGCTCGACGTGCTGCGGAACGCCGGACTCACGCTCTCGGACGTGGACAGCCACGACCCCGACCTCGAAGACGTCTTCCTCTCCGTCACGGAGGACGCTCGATGACCACTGACGTATCGCTCGCGGACTACGCCCGGTTCTTCCGGGCGTCCGCGCGCAAGACCGTCCTCCTACTCGTGCGGTATCCCGTGAACACGCTCTCGCAGGTCGGGACGCTGATTCTCGTGTTTTTCGTCATCTTCTACGGCGGCCGCGCGGTCGCACCCGCCGCCATCGACGACTCGCTCTCCGGCATCATCGTCGGCTACCTCCTCTGGAGCATGGCCATCGCCGCGTACAGCGGGCTGTCGTGGGCGGTCACCCGCGAAGCCCAGTGGGGGACGCTCGAACAGCTGTTCATGTCCCCGCTCGGGTTCGGGCGCGTGATGGCGACCAAGACGATAGTGAACGTCCTCGAAGCCTTCCTCTGGGGCGCTATCACGCTCGCCGTGATGCTCGTCGTGACCGGGCGGTCGCTCGCGCTCGACCCGCTCACCGTGGTGCCGCTCGGCGTGCTCGCCGTCGCGCCCGCCGTCGGCATCGGGTTCGTGTTCGGCGGGCTCGCCATCCGCTTCAAGCGCGTGGAGAACGCCTTCCAACTCCTCCAGTTCGTCTTCATCGCGCTCATCGCCGCGCCCGTCGCCGACTACCCGCTCCTGAAGTGGCTGCCGCTCGCGCAGGGAAGCAACCTCCTCCAGCGCGCGATGGCGGACGGCGTCCCGCTCTGGCGGATGGCGCCCGCCGAACTCGGCGTGCTCGTCGCCACCGCGGTCGGCTACCTCGCCGCCGGCTACGCCGCCTTCCACTACTGTCAACGCTGGGCGCGTCGCGCCGGCGTGATGGGACACTACTAGGCCGGCGACACGCGGAACCTTAATGGATTGTGCGGCAAAATTTGTGGTATGTTCGACGACGAGGAGCTGTCCGAGATTCGGGCGGCGCGCACGGAGTGGGAATCCGACACGCTCGACCCCGTCCTGGAGAAGTACGGCGAGCGCAAGGACCGGTTCGCGACCGTCTCGAACCTCGAAGTCGACCGACTCTACGACCCCAGCGACGTCGACGACCTCGACTATCAGGAGGACCTTGGATATCCCGGCGAGTATCCGTACACGCGCGGCGTCTATCCGACGGGCTACCGGGGGCGGACGTGGACGATGCGGCAGTTCGCGGGCTTCGGAACCGCGGAGGAGACGAACGAGCGCTTCCACTACCTCATCGAGAACGGCCAGACCGGCCTCTCGACGGCGTTCGACATGCCCTCGTTGATGGGGTTGGACTCGGACGACCCGATGAGTCTCGGCGAGGTCGGGAAGGAGGGCGTCGCGGTGGACACCCTCCGCGACATGGAAATCCTGTTCGACGGCATCGACCTCAGCGAGGTCTCGACGAGTTTCACTATCAATCCGAGCGCGCCCGTCATCTACGCGATGTACGTCGCGCTCGCCGACCAGCAGGGAATCGACCGGAGCGAACTCCGCGGCACGCTCCAGAACGATATGCTCAAGGAGTTCATCGCGCAGAAGGAGTGGGTAATACCTCCGGAGCCGAGCCTCGACCTCGTCACGGACACGGTCGAGTTCTGCACGCGTGAGACGCCGAAGTTCCACCCCATCTCGATTTCGGGCTACCACATCCGCGAAGCCGGCAGTACGGCCGCCCAGGAACTCGCGTTCACGCTCGCGGACGGGTTCGCGTACGTCGAGGACGCCATCGAACGCGGCCTCGACGTGGACGAGTTCGCGCCGACGCTGAGCTTCTTCTTCAACAGCCACAACTCGCTGTTCGAGGAAGTGGCGAAGTTCCGCGCGGGCCGCCGCATCTACGCCCGCACGATGCGCGAGGAGTACGGCGCGGAGGCCGACGCGTCCCAGAAACTCAAGTTCCACACGCAGACCGCCGGTCAATCACTGACCGCCCAGCAGCCGCTGAACAACGTGATTCGCGTGACGATTCAGGCCATGGCCGCGGTCCTGGGTGGGACGCAGAGCCTGCACACGAACTCCTACGACGAAGCGCTCGCGCTCCCCTCGGAGGACGCGGTGCGGGTCGCGCTCCGAACCCAGCAAATCCTCGCCGAGGAGTCGGGCGTGGCTGACATCATCGACCCGCTCGGCGGGAGTTTCGCCGTCGAATCCCTCACGGACGAGATGGAGGAAACCGTCCTGGAGTACCTCGCGGAGATCGAGGAGATGGGCGACGGCTCCATCCGGGACGGCGTCCTCCAAGGCATCGAGGAGGGGTACTTCCACCGCGAGATTCAGGAGTCCGCGTACGAGTACCAAGAGCGCGTGGACGCGGGCGAGGAGGTCGTCGTCGGCGTGAACAAGTATTCGAGCGAGGACGACGACGAACTCGACCTCCTGCACATTGACGAGGAAGCGGCGCGCGAACGCCAGCTCTCCCGCCTCGAATCCGTGAAGGACGAGCGGGACGACGCGGCCGTCGCGGACGCGCTCTCGGCACTCGAAGACGCCGTCGACTCCGGCGAGAACACGATGCCGTACGTCGTGGACGCGGTGAAGGCGTACGCGACCATGGGCGAAATAATGGACGTGTTCGAGGCCGAACACGGTTCCTACCAGGAGACCGTCGGCGTCGCCTAGAGGTAGGCCGCGTCCCACCGGCTCGGCTTCCGGCTGTTCTCGCAGTCCGCGCACTCCACGCGCTCCATCGAGTTCATCACGGTGTCGAAGCTCCCGAAGTTCGAACAGTAGTAGCCGTAGCGGTGCTCTCGCTCCGCGTCAGTGTACGCCGTGTAGAACGCCGCTTCGCTCCCGCGCTCGCGCTCGTCGAGCGCGACGTACACGGTCTCGCCATCCACATCGTGCTCTTCGAGGGATTCCGTCGGGCCGTCGGCGTCGCGGCGCTTCACGTACGTGTGCTCGTCGAACGACTCGCCGCCGACCTCGACAGTGTGCGTGCCGACGCGCTCGTAGCCGTGCGCGTGGTAGAACGCGTTTCCGTCGTCGTTCGCGGCGAGCACGACGCCCTCGACGCGGTTCGCGCCGCGTTCGAGCGCGCGCTCCTCCGCGTCCTCGAGGAGTGCCGCGCCGACGCCCTCGCCGCGGCTGTCGGGATGGACGTGCAGCCACTGGATTTCGGCGGCGGACTCGTTCGGCTCGTCGAGTTCCACTTCGACGAACCCGACTACGCCACCGTCGGATTGGGCGACGACGTAGAACGTTCCCTCGTCGTTGATGCGGTCCGCGACGCGGTCCAGCGCATACCAGTCCGCCACCAGAGCCTCGACCGCGTCCTCGCCGAGCGCGTCCGCGTAGGACGCGTCGAGCGACGCGCGAGCGACTGTCCGAATCTCCTCCGCGTCGCCGTCGGCCGCAGCACGAACCTCCATGCTCTCGAGTAGCACGCCCAGACACATAATCCGGATGGCGGACACGACTTTGTCACTCGCGCCAGAAACGGCTCGCATGGACGCGCTCTGCTTCGACATGTACGGCACGCTCTGCGACACGTCCAGCGTCACCGCCGCGCTCCGTCGCGAACTCGACGCGAGCGCCGCGCACGCGGCGAACATCGACGCGACGTGGCGACGACGCCAACTCTCCTACGCGCAGCAGCGCTCCCAGATGAACGACTACGCGACGTTCCGCGCGGTCACGGCGGACGCGCTCGACTACGCGCTCGCCCGCCACAACGAATCGCCGAGCGAGGAGACGCGAAACCGCATCCTCGACGCCTACGACACTCTCGACCCGTTTCCCGACGCACTCGACGCGCTCGACGACCTCCAAGGCGAGTTCGACCTCGCCGTTCTCTCCAACGGCAACCCCGAGATGCTCGAAACGCTCGCTAGCACCACCGGAATCGACGAACGCGTCTCCCGAATTCTCAGCGCGGACACCGTCTCCACGTTCAAACCGTCGCCCGCAGTGTACGAACACGCCGCGAGCGAACTCGACCGAGCCCTCGACGAATGCTGGCTCGTCTCCTCCAACGCGTGGGACGTCGCCGGCGCCTCGAACGCCGGCATGAACGCCGCCTGGGTGAACCGGAACAACGACCCCGAAGAACGCGTCGGCGGCGCTGCGACCATTGAAGTCGAGTCGCTCGCCGCGCTCCCGGACGCGTTCTAGGCCTTATACCGGGAGACGAGCGCCACCAGTCCGAACGCGACCGTGAGCCCCGAACCGACCAGCACCATCCCGAGAACCGCGAGATTCAGCGGGGACATCGAGAGCATCAGCGGCCCCACGCCGATCGACGACACGCCCAGTTCCTCGAGCCGGGGTTGGATTGCGAGACCGATGAGGTAGCCGAACACACCAATGACCAGAATGGTCACTACGTACATCGTCTTGATGACGCGCCGACCGGACGTTTCTTCGCGCACACGAACTGCTTGCGGCCGGAGTGAGTAGGCTTTTGCGCTCTCGTCCCGCAGAATCGACTATGGACGAGTCGGACATCCTCTTGGTCACACTCATCGGTGTCGCACTCCTCATGTTCGTCACGGGATTCGTCCTCGTACTGAACTAAAACGGAGAACCGAAACCGAGATTTTCGAAGTCAGTCGGCGGACTGCGCCGCGTCCGCCTCCGCGTCTTCCTCGCCGCCGTCAGGGAGTTTCGTCTGAAGTTTCTGCTCGAACCACGCCCACTCGCGCGTGAACTGGTCCGTCTCTTTCAGGTTCCACGGGTCACCGTCCTCGACGCGCTTGCCGCCGCGGAAGGACTGAACCATGTTCCAGAGCCAGATGACCTGTCCGACGGCCATGATGACCGCGCCGAGCGTCGCGATGCCGTGCCCGCTGACGAACAGGCTCTGCAGCGCCTCGTGGTTCCCGGCGACCATCGAGATGTCGAACGTCGCGTACCGACGCGGCATCCCGCCGTAGCCGAGGATGAGCATGGCGATGAACGTGACGTTCCCGCCGATGATGGAGAGCCAGAAGTGCCACTGTGCGAGCTTCTTATTGTAGAGGCGGCCCGTGATGAGCGGGAAGTAGTAGTACGTCGCGGCGAACAGCGCGAACCCGATCATCCCGAACACGATGAGGTGGAAGTGACCGACCACGTAGTAGGTGTCGTGCATCAGGAGGTCGAACGGGATGGACGCGAGGAACACGCCCGTCACGCCGCCGAGGATGAAGTTCTGGAGCGCGCCGACGCAGAACAGCATCGGTGCGGTCAGCCGTATCTTCCCGTTCCACATCGTCGTAATCCAGTTGAACGTCTTCACCGCGCTCGGTATCGCGATAGCGAGCGAGACGGCCATGAAGCTCGCGCGGAGCCGGGGGTCCATCCCCGTCGTGAACATGTGGTGCGCCCACACGCCGAAGGAGAGGACGCCGATTGCGAGCGTCGAGTACACGACGAACTTGAACCCGAACAGCTTCCGACCCGAGAACTTCGGGATGAGCAGGCTCAGGACGCCCATCGGCGGCAGCACGAGGATGTACACCTCTGGGTGGCCGAAGAACCAGAAGAGGTGCTGCCAGAGCATCGTTCCACCGCCCTCGACGGTGAAGAACGTCGTGCCGAAGTTCCGGTCAAGCAGCAGCATGATGATCGCCGCGCCGAGCAGCGGGAACGCGAACAGGATGATGCCGCTCGTCGTGAGCACCGTCCAGCTGAAGATGTCGAGCTTCTTCCAGGCGACGTTGCGCTCAGCGACGATGGTCGCGATGAAGTTGATACCCGCCATCGTCGTCGCGATACCGGAGAGGTGCAGGCCGAGAAGCATCAGGTCGACGCCCGGGTTCGGAAGGTAAAGCGCGCCTTCAGCCGCCGATTTCCCCGTTATCGGGGGATACATCGTCCAGCTCGTCGCTGCCGGGATAACGTCGATTCCGAGCGGTTTCAGGAAGTAGCCCGCCCAGATGAGGAAGGTCGCGAACGGAAGAATCCAGAACGCGATGGCGTTGATGCGCGGGAACGCCATGTCGTCCGCGTCCACCAGAATCGGGATGACGTAGTTCCCGAACGCGAACGCCAGCGGCGCGGCGAACAGGAACAGCATCGTGATCCCGTGCGTGGTGAGAAGGCCGTTGTAGAGCGTCGCCCCGCCGATACCGCCGAGCAGGCCGCCGACGGTATTGAGGAAGTCCATCTCGGGGGTGATGAGCTCGAACCGCATCAGCATCGCCGACATACCGCCCCAGAGGAGCGTAACGATGCTGTACACGAGGTACATGATACCGATGTCCTTGTGGTCAACTGTCGTTAGCCACCGAGTAAGACCGCTCGGTTTCTCCGCGTGCCCGTATGCAGTTCCCTCGCCGTGACCGCCGCCACCGACAGGGGAGTAGGAGCGCCAGTCCTCGAGACGCGTGAGCCAGCCGGCCACGGCCACGAGGAGCACCCCCATCAACACGGTGAGCACCAGTTGCGGGGTGAGTTCCATGTACGAGACTGCGGACCGGAGCGTAAAGAAAGGTTAGGTTCCGCCTGCGTCTGGGACTATTCTTCGATGCGTTTCGCGGCGGCGTACGTCAGGATTGCGAGCGCGATGAACGGCAGTACCAGGAGCGCGTACTGGAGGACGAGCCCGAACAGGCCTTCGTCAGCCCAGGGGTTGAACACCACGAACATCGCGGTGAAGAACGCGAGTATCGCGAGGGGGACGAAGTTGACCGTCAGGTCGAGGAGCACGTCCTTGTCGAGCAGGTTGGCGGTCATTAGTCGGCTGTGCGCGCCGGCGACGGAAATATCTTTTCAGAGCCGGCCAGTCTCGTCGAGCCAGAACCCGATGCCGGCGAGGAACGCGATGACGCCGGCGCTGACGACGGTCACGGCGCGGATGCGAAGGCCCCAGTAGAAGAGTGCGCCGCCGGCGAGCGCGAACAGCGCGCCGATACCGAGTGCGGGCGCCCAGAGCGTCGACGCGTAGTCGGACTCGCGGAGGATGCCGATGACGCTCGCTTCGAGGAGAACGACGCCCCCGACGGCGATCGGGACGAGCGCGCCGCCGAACAGAATGCCGAGCTCGGAGAGCACGAACCCGAGCGCGATGAACATCGGCCACGGACTCGACCGCCGGTACTGGTCGCTCAGTCCGGGTTGTTCTTCCATGCCCTGAAGTTGGGCCGGGAGGCTTAGAAAACCCATCGTTTACGCGGCGACTGCGTACGTGATGAGGAAGAAGAAGTAGACGAGGACCAACGCCCCGAGCGCCTTGTACTGGAACAGCCGGAGGTCGTCGGCGTCCTCGTGGTAGGCCTCCTCGTAGGCGTCGCGTTCCCCGTCGCGCATCGCGTCGCGGTGGCTGCGGCCGATGTGGAGGTCGCGAATCGTCTCCGTGGGGAACGCCATCCCGCAGTGCGGACAGGTCGATGCATCCGCGTTTTCGGGCGCGTGTGTGTCGGTCATACGTAGGGAGTGGGGAGTTCGGGCTGGGTGACGATCCAGAGGCTCGTCATCGTGTACAGCACCATCACGAGCGTGACCGCGTACTGGCTGCGGAGCGCCTGAATCCGGCTCGGGAACGTCTCGAACGCGATGCTGTGCGCGACCCAGATGGCGAGCAGGTGGCCGACGAGCACGGACACGACCGGGACGGCCTGCAGCCAGCCCGGAATCGTGAGGCCGGGCACGGTCCCTGCGGTGAGCGGCGTGACGAGCGCGTGCACGAGCAGCGGGGAGAGCGCGAGGAAGTACGTGAGGTAGTGCGCGAGGTGGTAGGCGGCGGCTATCGCGAGCAGTGACGGCGCGAACAGTCGCGCGATGTCCGCGGCTGTCCGGTACGTCGGCGCGGTTCGGCGCGCGAGCCGCGCGGACGCCCGATAGACTCCGAGGAAGACGAGGTAGCCGCCGACGAGCGCGCCCGTGTACAGGACGGGCGCGGGGACGCCTGCGGGAACGACTCTCTCCGCGAGGTCGGTCCAGACCGGCGTGGACGTGAGGCCGTCGAACGTGGTCGCCCAGACGAGCGCGACGACGAACCCGACTTCGGAGCGGTCCGCGAGCAAGTCGTCGACCAATCCCGCGCCCGGCAACCGCAGACGGAGTCCGTCGTCGGTCCGCGTAATCGGCGCGACCGCGCCGTACAGCCGGAAGATGCGGGAGATCGGGTCGACGCGTTCGAACCAGTCCGCGACGCCGAAGGCGGCGCTCCCGGCGAGCGCGACCGCGAGGTAGGCCAGCGCGACCGCGGCGAGGACGCGCGGGTCGTCCGCGAGCGGACTCGTCACTTCGACGTACACGAGCACGAGGAGGAACGCGACGCTCGGCCACGCGCCGAGTCGCTCGGGGTACTCGCGGACGCCGTCGCCGAGCGGGCGGGCGAGCGTGCGGAACGGGTCGACGGCGGGCCACGTGTTCCCGACGAGGTACGTCGTCATCGCGTAGCCCGCCCACCAGCCCGCCCACACGACCACGATAGCCGCGGACTCCATCGGCGCTGTCGGCCCGAAAAAGCCCGAGACGACGACGAGCAACAGTCCGCCGAGGCCGACGAGCCGGCCGAGCCACGCGAGCGCGGACCCGGGAACCCGGACGCGGCGGCCGAGTTCGTGCACGTGTTCGATGAACGCACGGTCGGTCGCGAAGCTCGCGAGCAGGAAGGACGCGCCGACGACGCCGCCGCCCGTGAACAGGAACAGCCACGTCGGCACCGCCAGCCGGTCCGGCGCCGCGCCCGACAGCCCGCCCGAGTGCGCGAGCGCCGTGCCAGTGAACGCGACGAGCGCACTCACCACGGCGGCGGTTCCCGTGACGGCGCGAAGCCGGCCACTCATACTCGCGGTTTCGCGTGCCGGGGTACTGTCGGTTTCGAAACGCGGTTGGGAGGCTTTTTGGTGGTCGCCGAACAACAGCCGGCTATATGACCGCAGACGAGTCAGGCGGACACGGCTTCCTGCCAGCCGTCCGTGACTTCCCGCGCGGCTACGGTGAAGCGAGTTGGTGGCCGTTCATCGGCGCTATCGGCGCGAGCGGCCTCTACCTCGGCGCGATGCTCTACGTCTTCGCGCACGGGGACAACAACCTCCTCGGCAGTACCACACCCGGCATCGCGGTGTTCGGGTTCTCCGCCGTCGTATTCGTGTTCGGGCTGTTCGGCTGGATATACCACGCCTTCACGTACAAGTTCTGGGACAACGAATCCCACAACGAGGGCAAGAGCCTGCGCTGGGGGATGGTGTTGTTCCTCGCCACGGACATCGCGACGTTCGGCGGCGGGTTCGCGTACTACTTCTTCATCCGCTCCGGCGCGTGGGGCGAAGGGACGCTTCCACACGGCGGTATCTTCGGGTCGCTCGTCGTCCTGAACACCATCCTGCTCATCCTCTCCAGCTTCACCTTCCACTGGGCGGAGAAACGCCTCGCGAAGGACGACCACCGCGGGTTCGTCGCGGGGCTCGCCGTCACGCTCCTCCTCGGCATCGTCTTCCTCGGCGGCCAGGTGTACGAGTACTACGAGTTCATCGTCCACGAGGGCTTCACGCTCAGCGAGGGTATCTTCGGGAGCGCGTTCTTCGGCCTCACCGGCCTCCACGGGCTCCACGTGACGCTCGGTGTGCTCCTCATCGGTATCGTCCTCGTCCGCGCCATCCGCGGCCAGTTCTCCAGCGAGCGCCACGCCGCCATCACCACGGTTTCCTGGTACTGGCACTTCGTCGACGCCGTCTGGATCTTCCTCGTGCTCGCGCTCTACGTCGGCGGCCAGCTCGGCACCGGCCTCGGCGCCAGCCTCTAACCACCGGTCTTCTTTCGTTTCGACGCCACCCTATAGCGCGAGCTCCCTCGAATGCGTCGCCCGCAATCGAGACACGGCGCCTCCGAGTCAGCTGTCGAGACCGCGGAGCGCCGTCTCGATGGCCGTATCGCCTCTCAGGAGTTCGAACGTCGTGCCGTTCGTCTCCTCGACAGTGAGCGTTTCAACGAGCGTCGCGGCGGTGTCCTCGCGGGGAATCGTGGCGTCGTCGCGGTCGAGGTCCGCGCCCACTCGGATGCGGCCCGTGCCGGGGTCGTCGCTGAGCGCGCCCGGCCGCACGACCGTGTACGTGAGTTCGCTCTCGCGGAGGTAGTCGTCCGCCGCTGCTTTCGCCCGCAAGTACTCGCGGAGCGCCTCCGGGCTCTCCTGTGGCTGGTCGGCGTTCATCGCGGACAGCATCACGAAGCGCTCGGTGTCGGTCGCTTCGGCGGCGTCGACGCACGCCATCGCGCCGTCCCGGTCCACGCCCCACACGTCCTCGCCGCTCGACCCCGCGGCGAACACGACGGCGTCGCAGTCCGCGAACGCACTGTCGAGGCTCTCACGGTCCGTCACGTCACCCCGAACCGGTTCGCCACCCCAAGACGCCACGTCGTCGACGTATTCCTGCTTGCGGACGAGTCCGACTGGCTCGTGGTCCTCGTGTTCCGCGAGCAACCGAACGACGTGCCGTCCGACCTGTCCGTGTGCACCGGCGACGAGTACGCGCATACCCCGAGGTAGTCAGCGCAGCGAGAAGTGTCTGGTGTCGACAGCGAACCACACGGGACAGCGAAATCGCGTGAAAAACAGCGAGTATGTCGCGTTACGCGCTCGCGTTGGCGGTGGTGTTCGTCGCGCCGTTCTCCGCGAGGAACTGCTTGTACTCGGAGTCGCTCACGACCTTCACCGACCCGAGCATCTGGGAGTGCGCCGCGCCACAGAACTCGGCGCAGTAGAGCACGTACGGCTGGTCGCGCTCAGCGTCGTCGAGCGTGGTCTGCATGACGTTCACGCGCGACGGCATCACGTCCTGCTTCAGGCCGAGCGCGGGCACGTGCACCGCGTGCAGCACGTCCTCGCTGTGCAGGCGGAGGACGACGGTGCTGTCGTCCGGCAACACCAGTTGGCTGTTCACCGTGAAGTTCTGGAGCGTCTGCTCCGTGCTGTTCACGGTGACGGTCTCGTTACCGACCGGGTACTCGAACCGCCAGCCCCACTGGTAGGCGATGACGTCCACGACGACGGGATCCTCTTGGGCCATCGTGTCGTTCACGGTGTCGCCCGTCGTGGTGACGCCGGGCGCGGCCAGGCCGCCGTACGCGGCGAGGCCGACGAACAGCAGGACCACGGCGGTCGCGACGGTCCACGTGATTTCGAGTCGGCGGTTCTCCTTCGTTGGTTTCGGTTCGTCCGATTTCCGGAACTTCCAGACGGTGTAGAAGAGCGCGGCCTCGACGAGAATCGTGATCGGGAGCGCGGCCGCGAGCAGAACGTTACTCACGTTGTTAATCGCGTCCAGCGAGTTCGAGGGGGCTGCCGCCGCGGGCGTCACCGCGAGCGCGAGCAACCCGAGCCCCGCCACCGTCAGGGACACCAACCGCTTTCCTCTCATATACGTCTATGGTTCGGGAACTGGGTTAATAATACTGCTGTCTTCCGGGTATCGGGAAGCAAGCGGACAGTACAAGTACGGGGACGCGCAAGCCCTAATTGAGAACCGTGTCCAACTCTCCGTCGGACGCGCGCGTTCGGTTCACGCGGCTGCTCGTCGCGGCGACGATGGGCGTGTATGCGCTCGTCGTCGTGGGTGCGACGACAGCCATCACGGACGCCGCGCGGTCGTGCACGACGTGGCCGGCCTGTGGCGGCCAGTGGCTTCAGGTGTCCTCGTTCGACCTCGCTATCGTCTGGGGACATCGACTAACCGCCGTCTTGGTCGCCGCGCTCGTACTCGCGACGCTCGCACTCGCGTGGCGCAACGACGAACCGCGGCGCGTCCAGGCAGCCATCGCGGGGGCCGTCCTCCTCTACCCCGTCCAGGTCGGCATCGGCGCGTTCGCCGCCGTCTCCGGAACGCCCGCGACGGTGTCCGCCATCCACCTCGTCGTCGGGGTCGGCATCTTCGCGGGACTCGTCCTCGCGCTCGCGTGGACGCTCGAATCCCAGACCGCCGACCTCCCCTCCAGCGAGTCCGAGCCCCGCGAGGGCGACGCCGACCCCGACCCCGCGATTACGGTGTCCGGTCCCGTCGCGACCGCCTACGCCTACTTCCGGTTGATGAAACCGCGACTGATGTGGCTGCTCTGCCTCGTCGCCGGCGCGGGGATGGCGCTCGCCGCCGGCCCCGGCCTCAGCGTCGAAACCGTGTTCTGGACGTTCCTCGGCGGCGTGCTCTCCATCGGCGCGAGCGGGACGTTCAACCACGTACTCGAACGCGACATCGACGAGAAGATGAACCGCACCAACGACCGCCCGACCGTCACCGACGAGGTGCCCATCCGGAACGCGGTCGCGTGGGGCGTCTTCCTCGCCGCAGCCTCGGTGTGGGCGTTCCTCCACCTCAACCTCCTCGCCGCCGGCCTCGGCGTCGCCGCCATCCTGTTCTACTCGGTGGTGTACACGCTCGTCCTCAAGCCGAACACCGTCCAGAACACCGTCATCGGCGGCCTTGCGGGCGCGCTCCCCGCGCTCATCGGCTGGGCCGCCGTGACGAACGAACTCGGCGTCCCCGCGTTCGCGCTGGCGGGCGTCATCTTCCTCTGGACGCCCGCGCACTTCTACAACCTCGCGCTCGCCTACAAGGACGACTACGCCCGCGGCGGCTTCCCGATGATGCCCGTCGTTCGCGGCGACGCACCCACGCGCAAACACATCGTCTACTACCTCGGCGCGACCCTGATGGCCGCCGCCGCGCTCGCGTGGGTGTCCCGCCTCGGCTTCCTGTTCGCCGCCACCAGCATGGCGCTCGGCGCGCTCTTCCTCTGGATGGTCGTCCGCCTCCACCGCGAACGCGACCGCTCCGCCGCGATGCGCGCGTTCCACGCGTCGAACGCCTACCTCGGCGCGGTCTTGGTCGCCATCGCCGCAGACGCACTCCTCGTCCTGTAAGACTTTTCACGCCCGACTCGGAAGGCGCGCGTATGACCGAGCCCTCCCCCGACTGGCTGGTCTCGAAAGCCCTCGACATGGTCGCTATCGTGTTCGTCGGCCTCGTCGCCCAGACACTCATCTGGGCCGCCGTCCACGAGTTCTCTTCCTTCACTGCGGGTAATATGTCCCACCTGCTGGCCGACTTCGGGCGCGGACTCGCCGAGGCCGTGTTCTACGGCGCGCTCCTCACCGCCGGTCTGTACGCCATCGTCGTCGGTGTCTCGCGCGCTCTCGACGACCGCGACGTGCGCTAATCGGAACCCTTACCGCCGTATTCGCGCTAGCCTCGCGCATGGAACCGGTCGTCGCCGCGGACGACGTGTCGAAGTCGTACGACGGGACGCGCGCGCTCGACGGCGTCTCCTTGGCCGTCCCCGCGGGCGAGGTGTTCGCGCTCATCGGCCCGAACGGCGCGGGGAAGACCACGCTCGTCCGGTGTCTCACCGGCACCGCCACGCCCGACACCGGGTCGGTCTCCCTGCTCGGCGAGTCGCCGCGCGAGTCCGGCCGCGAACGCCTCGGCCTGCTCCCGCAGTCGTTCGACCCGCCCGACCGCCTCACGCCCCGCGAGCTCGTCGCGTACTACGCCGGCCTCTACGAGGACGCGCGGCGTCCCGCGGACGCCCTGCGCGAGGTCGGAGTCGACCCCGATACCGAAACGTGGTACGGCGACCTCTCCGGGGGCGAACAGCGCCGCACCGCCGTCGCGTGCGCGCTCGTGAACGACCCGGACGTGCTGTTCGTGGACGAACCGACCACGGGGGTCGACCCCGCCGGCCGCCGCGACCTCTGGGAGGTGTTCGAAGACCTCGCGGATTCCGGGACGACCATCTTCCTCACGACCCACTACATGGCCGAGGCGGAGCGCCTCGCGGACACCGTCGGCCTGCTCGCGGACGGACAGTTGGTGGCGGAGGGCGACCCGTCGAGTCTCGTCGCGGAGTACGGCGGCGACAGCCGCGTCGTCGTCGAGACGGACGCCACTCCCGAGGCGTTCGCGGACGCCGAGTTCGCACCGCGCGCGACGGACGACGGTCTCGTGTTCGAGGACGTGCCCGCGACCGACATCGGCCGCGTCGTCGACGCGTTCGACGCCCGCGGCCTCGCGTTCGGCGCGGTCGAGTGGCGCGAACCCGACCTCGAAGACGTCTACCTCGCGCTCGCCGACGACGCGACTGACGGCCGTGCGGCCGACGGACGCTCTCCGGAGGTGGTTCGGTGAGTTCGCTCGCCCGCGTCCGCTCGGAGGCCCGCGCGTCCCTGAAGTCGTTCCTGCGACGGCGTACAGCCGTGTTCTTCACGTTCTTCTTCCCCGTCCTCCTCATCGTCATCTTCGCCGGATTGGTGCGAACCGGTGGCGGCGGTACCGGGTTGTTCAGCCAGCCGCCGGGCTACTACGTCCCCGCATACCTCGCCACCGTCGTCCTGTTCACGCCGCTCAGTCGCGTCGGAAGCACGGTCGCCCGCCACCGGGAAGGCGCGCGTTTCGAGAAACTCTCCACGACCCCGCTCGCGGCGTGGGAGTGGCTCGCGGCGCACACGCTCGTGAACGTCGCGCTCATCGCCGCCGCCTGTACCGTGCTCGTCGGCGCGCTCGCCGTCACCGGCGCGGACTTCACGCTCAGCCCGTGGCTCGTCGCGTTCGTCCCCGTCGCCTCGGTGCTCTTCTGCGGAATCGGCGCGGTGCTCGGGAGTCTCGCGGACTCCCAAGACGGCGCGATTTCGATGTCGAACGGCATCGCGCTCCCCCTCCTCTTCCTCTCGGACACGTTCGTCTCGCCCGCCGCGCTCCCCGAGTGGTTCGTCCCGCTGCTGAACCTCAGTCCGCTTACGTACTTCGCGCGCGGCGTCCGCGCCGCCACCTACACCGCCGGAAACCCTGCTCCCGAGTTCGCTGTTACGCTCGTGCTCGCGGCGCTCGCGTTCCTCGTCGGCGTGTACGCGCTCCCGTGGCGCGAGAACTAGCATCGCAGGGGTTATCCGTCGCGTCGAACTAAATCGGGTAGACGGCACGGTCGGTTGGTCACCTTTCAGCCCGCCTCGCGGGTCACGCACCGGCCGACCTACCCCGTCTACTCTAACAACTCGCGAGCGACAGCGCTCCTTATCGCGGGACCGCGGAGTAGACGTGGTTCAACATCCAGTACGTGACGACGCCGAGGAAGAGACTCAGCGACCACGCCGCCGCGGCGATGCGGCCCACGCGCGGGTGGAGGGTGTCGCCGAGTCGGTCGATGGGCTGCGTGAGGCCGAGCACGACCGCGTGTAGGACGAAGGGAACGGAGACCGCGGAGAGGAGGATGTGGATGGCGAGCATCGCGAGGTACGACCCGTACACGATGGACTCGTACTGCGCGAGGAACTGGCCCTGTCGGATGACGATTTCCTTCTCGTAGCCGCCGCCGACCTTCCACAGGTAGAGCACGAGGAAGACCATGATGAGCGTGAACGCGGTGAGCATCGCGGCGCGGTGCTGGCGGAGGCGGCGCTGCTTCACGAGGTAGACACCGAGGAGGAGAGCGCTCAACGCGAGCGTGTTGACGGCCGCGATGAGGTGGCTGAACAGGTCCACCGTCTCCTTCCCGATTTTCGGGACGGGGAGCACGCCGCCGAACGCGCCGAACACGAGCGCGTACCCCAGAACCGAGAGGGCGATAGTGAGCGTGCGCGGGTTCTCCCGGGCCCAGTCGCGGAAGCCTGCCATACCCTACTCCTGAACGGGCGGCGTCTACGGTGTTTCGCTTCTCGGATACAACTCCGGTTGCCCAAGTACAATTAAGGTGTAATAGGGTTCCGTTAGAGTGAAACCCACTTCCGTCGAGAATCCGAACATGAGCGACAGTTCGGAACGCAAGATCCGCTGCCTCGTCGCGAAGGTCGGCCTCGACGGCCACGACCGCGGCGCGCACGTCATCGCGCGCGCCTTCCGCGACGCCGGGTTCGAGGTCATCTACTCCGGCCTCCATCAGGCCCCCGAAGACATCGTGCAGGCCGCGGTCCAGGAGGACGTGGACGTCGTCGGCATCAGCATCCTCTCCGGCGCGCACAACACGCTCGTCCCGAAAGTCATCGAGGGCCTCGAGGAGTACGGCGCGTTCGAGGACACGCTCCTCATCGTCGGCGGCATCATCCCGGACGAGGACCGCCCCGAACTCGAAGACGCCGGCGTCGACGCCATCTTCGGCCCCGGGACGCCGATGGAAGAGACTATCCAGTTCATCCGCAAAAACGTGCCCGAACGCTAGATGGAACCCCCAGAACTCGTCTCGGCCCTCCTCGACGGGAAGCATCGAGCGCTCGCCCGCGCCATCACCAAGATAGAGAACCGCAGCGAGGGCTACCGCGACATCGTCGCCGCGCTCCACGAACACACCGGCCACGCCGACGTCATCGGCATTACCGGCAGCCCCGGTGCCGGCAAGTCCACGCTCGTCGACAAACTCGCGGCCGAGTACCGCGACCGCGGCCTCACCGTCGGCGTCATCGCCGTCGACCCCTCCAGTCCCTTCTCGGGGGGTGCGGTGCTCGGCGACCGCATCCGCATGGGGTCGAACGTCGGCGACATGGACGTGTTCTTCCGGTCGATGAGCGCGCGCGGCACCCTCGGCGGCCTCTCTACTGCTACTTCTGACGCCGTGAAAGCGCTCGACGCGTTCGGGAAGGACAAAATCCTCATCGAGACCGTCGGCGCGGGCCAGAACGAAGTCGACGTGGTGAAGACCGCGGACACGGTCGCCGTGCTCGTCCCGCCGAGCAGCGGGGACGACGTCCAGATGCTCAAGGCCGGCATCCTCGAAATCGGGGACGTGTTCGTCGTGAACAAGGCCGACCTCGCCGGGAGCGACAAAACGGTCCAGGAGCTCCGCGGGATGCTGGAGATGCGCGACCGCGCGGACGGCGACTGGGAACCCGATATCGTCGAGACGGTCGCGAACACGGGCGAGGGCGTCGACGACCTCCTCTCGGTGTTCGACGCGCACGCCGACTGGCTGGACGACACCGGGAAGCGCGACGACATCGAGCGAAAGCGCTACGCGGAGGAGATACGGACGCTCCTCCGGAACGACGCGGGCGCGCTCGTCGAGGCCGAAATCGAACGCCGGGACGGTATGGACGAGTTCGTGGACGCGGTCGTCGCGCGAGAGACCGACCCCTACACCATCGCGGACGACGTGCTCGAACCGTTCCGCGACGCCGTCCGACACAACGACTAAGCGACTCGCGACCCCCAGTTCTCCTATGCGTCTCCGCAGACTCCTCGCCGGCGCAGCCGGCGGTCTCGCCGGCACGGCGGCCGTGAACAGACTGCTCACCGCGCGCGCCGGCGACCTCCACCCCGGCCTCGACGGCACCCAGCACACGTATCGCTGGCGCGGGTTCGACGTGGCGTACACCGAACGCGGCGACCCGAACGACCCCGACCTCCTCCTCCTGCACGGGATGCACGCGGCCGCATCCAGCCACGAGTTCCGCGGCATCGTCGACCGACTTTCCGAGGAGTACCACGTACTCGCACCCGACCTGCCCGGGTTCGGGCGGAGCGACCGCCCCGCCGTCGCGTACACGACCGACCTCTACGAGTCGTTCGTCCGCGATTTCGCACGCGACCGCATCGAGAACGCCGTCTGTCTCGCGTCCTCGCTCTCGGGTGCGCACGCCGCCATCGCCGCCGACGCCGTCGACTTCTCCCGGCTCGTGCTCGTCTGCCCGGCCGCCGACACGACCGTCGAGCGACCGTGGCTGCGCGCGCTCTTCCGCGCGCCCGTCGTCGGCACCGGCCTGTTCAACCTCCTCGTCTCCAAGCCGAGCCTGGAGTACTTCGACCAGCGCGACGCCTACTACCACCCGCAGAACGTCGACGCCGAGACCGTGAACTACCAGTGGCGGACCAGCCATCAGGCGAACGCGCGGTTCGCGCCCGCGTCGTTCGTCGGCGGCTACCTCGACCCCGTCGTCGACTTGGGGAGTCAGCTCGCCGACCTCGACGCGCCCGTGACGCTCGTCTGGGGGCGCGAAGCCGAACTCACCACGCTCACCGAGGGCCGACGGCTCGCAGAAGAAGGCGACACGCGCCTCGTCGTCGTGAACGAAGCCCGCCTCACGCCGCACGCGGAACACCCCGAGGCGTTCCTCTCGGCGCTCTCGCGCGAACTACCGCGGCTCGAAGACGACTGACCGCGACTCCTCTTCGCCACCGACCGACGCGGACACCTCGTCGCCGATGTCTACCGACTCTTCGTCCGCGAGCACGCGGCCCGTCAGCCGAACGGCACCGAAGTCCGCGACCGCGGTCACGTACGGCGCCTCGTCCGCGAAGGCCGGCGTCGGCACGTGCACCACCGTATAGGAGTCGATGGTTCCCGACTCGGGGAGCGCGGTCTCGCTGAGGTCGCGGTCGCCGCAGTGCGGGCAGACCGTGCGCGGCGGCAGGCTCCCGTGGCCGTTCGCGCATTCGAGGTAGTAGCCGTCGCCCGATTCCAACGCATCGAGGAAGTCGTCGTGTCCGTCGTTCATTCTTGGATTTCTAGGACGTGAACAGTCGCAGACGCGACCGTGCCGCCGGCGTTGTGCGCGACGCCCACGCGGGCGTCGGAGACGTGCTCGCTGTTGTGGTGGTCGCCCCGCAGGAGCGATGTCAGCTCCGCGAGCTGGCTGACGCCCGTCGCGCCCACCGGATGCCCCTTCGCCTTCAGGCCGCCGGAGAGGTTCACCGGGAGGTCGCCGTCCCGCGTCGTGACGCCGTCCGCGGCCGCTCGGATTCCCTCGCCCTCGTCGAAGAAGCCCATGCCTTCGAGCGCGAGGACTTCCGCGATGGTGAAGCAGTCGTGGACCTCCGCCACGTCCACGTCGTCAGTGCTGATGCCGGCGTCCGCGAACGCCTCGTCCGCGGCGTCGGCCGCGGCGGGCGTGTGCGCGAGCGCGTCGCGGTCGTGGAGAGCCATCTTGTCCCCGCCCTGGCCGGTGCCGGTAACCGCGACGCCCGCGTCCAGGTCGTGTTCGTCGGCGTAGGACTCGCTCACGAGCACCGCGGCGCTCGCGCCGTCCGTGATGGGGCAGGCGTCGTAGAGGCCGAGCGGCTCCGCGACCATCGGCGCGTCCAGCGCGTCCCCCACAGTTATCTCGCGCTGGAACTGCGCGTGCTCGTTCCCGACGGCGTTCGCGTGGTTCTTCACCGCGATTTCCGCGAGGTCCTCCCGGCTCCCGCCGTGCTCGTCGAAGTACGCGGCCGCCATCAGCGCGTACGCTCCCGGGAACGTCAGTCCGGCGCGAACCTCGTAGAGGTCGTCCGCCGCGATGGCGAGCGCCTCCGTTGTCTCCTCCGTGTCGAGGTTCGTCATGCGCTCCGCGCCGCCGACGACGAGCACGTCCGCCTCGCCGTTCCGCACGTCCCGCACGGCCTGCCGGAGCGCCACGCCGCTCGACGCGCACGCGGACTCGTACCGCGTCGCCGGCGCGTCCACGCCGATGGCTTCCGCCATCAGCGGGCCCTGATGGCCCTGGTGTTCCGAAATCTCGCCCATGAAGTTCCCGTAGAACACGCCCTCCACGTCCGCGGGGTCGACACCGGCGTCGTCGAGCGCCGCCAGCCCGGCCTCCGCGAAGAGGTCACGACTCGTCCGCGCGGGATGGGAGCCGAAGTGAGTGAGGCCCACACCCGCGACTCGGGGGTCAGTCATACCCTGACGTACGGCAACTCCCCCTAAAAGAGACGCGAAACCGGCGACGAAATTCGACAAACGACGAAACGCTGATTCGCCGGGCCGGCAGTACAGTAGCATCCGGCGGCCTACGGTATCCGGCATCGGCGCGCGCCGCGCGCCGTTCTCCGGTCGCCGTTGGCGACCGGCTTTTTCCCTCCAGGGTTTTGGCGGAGGGGGTCGCTGCGCGATCCCCTCACGCGAAAAAGGTGGGGCTACATCCCCATGTCGTCCGCCGGTTCGGGGACGGGGAGGTCGGTGGGGTCGACGTGGAGGAGTTCGGCGGCGTGGTCGAGCGCCATGTCGAAGCCGTAGTAGCGTTCGAGTTCGTCGCCGTCCGCGGTGGGGCGGACTTTGAGCATCGCGTAGCCCTCTCGGTTCTGGGCGATGGCGGCCGTGTGGCCGCCTTTCTCGAATTCGAGGACGCGCTCCTCGTCGGTCTCGTAGTACCGGGCGGTGATGCCGTTCCCCTCGGCGGTGTCGGTCATACGTCGACCACTCCCCGAACGATTACGGGTGTTTTGGTCGAACGCCTCCCGTCCGATTCGCTCGACCGCGTTTCGTGTCTTCCAGGGCCGCTTACTGCATCATGCGGCGCGCGATGGTGTTCCGGAGGATTTCGCTCGTCCCCTCGTAGATCTCGTTGAGCTTGGCGTCGCGGTAGTAGCGCTCCACGTCGAAGTCCTTCGTGTAGCCGTAGCCGCCGTGAATCTGGATGGCTTCGTTCGCGACTTCGCGCGAGATCTCGCTCGCGTAGAGTTTCGCCTGCGCGGCGTCCTTGATGTAGTCCTCGCCCCGGATTTTCTTGTCCGCGGCCTTGTGCATCAGCATGCGTGCGGACTCGACTTTCGTGTCCATGTCCGCGAGTTTGTGCTGGATGGCTTGGAACTCGCTGATGGGCTGGTCGAACTGCTCGCGGTCCTGCGCGTACGCGAGGGAGTCTTCGAGCGCGGCGCGGGCGATGCCGATGGAGCGCGCGGCGATGGTGATGCGGCCGCCGTTCAGGGTTTCGAGGGCGTGACGGAACCCGTCGCCCTCGTCGCCGAGGCGTCGGTCCACGGGGATGTGCATGTCGTCGAAGCGGAGTTCGGCGGTCGGACAGCCCTTGTCGCCGAGTTTGTCCTCCGTTCCCTCGACGATGAAGCCGTCGTCCTCCTCCGGGCGGACGACGAACGTCGAAATCTCCTCGTCGCCCGTCTTCGCGAACAGCGTCACGGTGTTGGCGACGGAGCCGTTCGAAATCCAGAGCTTTCCGCCGTTCACGACGTACTCGTCGCCGTCCTTCTCCGCCGTCGTCTGCATCGCGGGCACGTCGGAGCCCGCTTGCGGTTCGGAGAGCGCGAACGCGCCGAGGTCCTCCCCGCGGTTCATCGCCGGCAGGTACTCCGCGACCTGGTCGTCGTCACCGTAGTGGTAGACGACGTTGCTCGCAAGGCTGGTGTGCGCCGCGACGACGGTACCGAGACCGCCGCTGCCGCGCGCGATCTCCTCCAACGCGAGCGCGTACGAGTGGTAGTCGAGGCCCGCGCCGTCGTACTCCTCGGGGAACGGCATCCCCATCAGGCCGAGGTCGCCCATCTCGTCGATGAGGTCCCACGGCACCTCGTCGGTCTCGTCGATCTCCGCCGCGCGCGGCTTCACTTCCTCGTCCACGAACTCCGCCACCATCTCCCGAATCTGCCGTTGTTCCGCGCTCGGGCTGAAATCCATACGCTAGCCTTCGAGTGTCAATCCTTAGGGGTTCCGTTCGCGCCTCTCGCCCGGTGGCTTTTCGTTTCTGCGGCCCCTTAGTGGGGCTAATGCGCGAGCGTGCGAGCAGCCGAACCGCCGACGTGGCGTGGTGTTTCGACGCGGTCGACGGTGTCTCCCGGACTTTCGCCATCACCGTCGACGTCCTCGACGAGCCGATGGCATCCCGGATCTGTGTCGGCTATCTCCTGTGTCGGGTCGCGGACACCGTCGAGGACGCCGGCCACATCCCTGCGGACGAGAAGGCCGCCGTCCTCCGGACGTACGCCGACACGCTCGACCCCGAACAGGAGACGACCATCGATGACTTCGCGGACGCGGTCGAACCCTGGGTGCCCGCGGACCGGGACGCGGACTGGGACGTGGTCGCGAACGCCGACCGTCCGGTCGCCGCGTTCGAGAGCCTCCCGGCCGCCGACCGCGAAGCCATGTTGCCGCCCGTTCACGAACTCGTCGAGGGGATGGCGGAGTTCGTCGCGCGGCACGCCGACACCGGCGGCCTCCGAATCCACTCCGTCGAGGAACTCGAAGAGTACTGCTGGTACGCCGCCGGCACCGTCGGCGACCTCGTGACGAACCTCCTCGTCCGCCACACGTCCCCCGAGCGCGAGCGCGTGCTCCGGGAGAACGCCGAGGACTTCGCGCTTCTCCTCCAGCTCGTGAACGTCGCGAAGGACGTACGTGACGACTACGAGAGCGAGGACAACGTCTACCTCCCGCAGGAGTGGCTGGACGAGGCCGGTATCGACCAGGACGCCGTGAACGACCCGAACAACGAGGCCGCGGTCGCGGACGTCATCGAGCGCCTCGTCGGGCACGCGGACGGGTACGCGGACGGCGCGCAGACCTATCTCGAACACCTCCCGCTCAAGTACGGGAACACGCTCGCCGCGTGGGCCATCCCCTACCTGCTCGCCGTCGGTACCATGCGCGAACTCCGCCAGCGCCCGCAGGACGTGCTCCGCACCGGCGACGCGAAGGTCTCGAAGACCGAGGTGTTCTCACTCATCCAGCGGTTCAGCGACGGCGTGCGCCGCGACGACCTGGAGACGCTCCGCGACGAGATAGCGGACAGCCCTTACACGTACTAGTTACCGACGCAGCAGCGTCACCGCGACCGCGCCGACCGCGACCGCCGCGCCGATGGCTGTTCCTACGGTGTTCCCGTCGCCGCCGAACCGCCAGCCGAGCACGGTGTAGGCGTACACGCCGAACACGAAACAGGCCGCGGCGACGGCCGTCGCGACGATGGACGAAGTGTCGCTCATACGCCTCGTTTTCTCGGCCGCCGGCAAAAATCTAGTCGTACTCGTAGAAGCCCTGGCCGGTCTTCTTTCCGAGGTCGCCGGCGTCGACCTTGCGCTTGAGGAGGTAGGCGGGCTTGTAGCGGTCGCCGAGTTCGTCGTGCAGGGTCTGAGTGGCGTCGAGGCAGACGTCGAGGCCGATGTGGTCCGCGAGTTCGAGGGGACCCATCGGGACGTTCGTACCGAGTTTCATGCCCGTGTCGATGTCCTCCTTCGTGGCGACGCCCTCGTCGAACGCCCGGATGCCCTCGTTTATCCAGGGCATCAGGATGCGGTTGGAGACGAACCCGGGTTTGTCGTCGGACTCCCAGGTCTCCTTCTCCAGGGACTCGGCGAACTCGTGGGCGAGCGCGGTCGCGTCGTCGTCGGTCTTCTCTCCGGCGACGACTTCGACGCCCTTCATCACGGGAACGGGGTTCATGAAGTGCAGGCCGACGACGTGGTCGGGGCGCTCGGTCGCGGACGCGATGGTGGTGATGGAGAGCGTGCTCGTGTTCGTCGCGAGCACCACGTCGTCGTCCACGGTCGCGTCGAGGTCGGCGAAGATGTCCTGCTTGATGTCCATGTTCTCCACCGCGGCCTCGACGACGAGGTCGGCGTCCGCGAGGTCGTCGAGCGCCGTCGTCCCCGCGATTCGGTCGAGGACGCCGTCACGCTCCGCCTCACTGAGTTTCTCCTTCTTCACGAACCGGTCGAGGCTGTCCCGGATGGTGTCGAACCCGGACTCCACGAAGTCCTCCTCGACGTCCCGCATCACCACGTCGTAGCCGTGGGTCGCGGCGACCTGCGCGATACCGCTTCCCATCGTTCCCGCGCCCACGACGCCCACGGTCTCTATCTCGTCGAATCCACGCATACCAGAGAATCGACGCGAGCCGTGCCTAAAGGTAGCGGAGTCGTCCGGTCACTCGTGCCAGTAGTGGTCGATAAGTAGCGTCCCAGCGCGAACAACCGTGTAGAGTACGGCCGTGACGAACGCGAGCGGGACGACGGTCGGCCACAGCACGGCAAGGTCGTCGAGCAAGTAAATCGCGTGAACGTCGAGTCGCGCGAATACGTACGTGAGAATGCCCAAGGCTGTGTTGAGGGCGGCGGCGAGCAGTATCCAGAACGCGAATATTCCGGCGATGACGAGACTTTCCCCGACCGCCCATCGGAAGCGTCCGACGAGCGGGTCCGGGATGCTGGTGGAGGACATCGTTCGAACCTTTCACGAGCAGGATAAAAAGACTGGGTTGGGCGCGTGCGTCTTGACTGGTTTTATAGTCGGGCGTACCGCAGATTCGCGTATGCGACCGTTCGACGACACTCCCCTCTCGCGTGACGGCAAAGTACTCATCCTCGCGTACGACCACGGCCTCGAACACGGCCCGGTCGACTTCGAGGACGTGCCGGAGACGATGGACCCCGAGACCGTCTGGGACGTCGCGACCCACGACGCTGTCACCGGGTTCGCGGTGCAGAAGGGCGTCGCGGAGGCGTACGCCGACGACTACGACGACGTGAACCTCCTCCTGAAGCTGAACGGCACCTCGAACCTCTGGATGGGCGAACCCGACTCGGCCGTGAACTGCTCCGTGGACTACGCCGCGGAACTCGGCGCGAGCTCAGTCGGCTTCACCCTCTATGGCGGGTCGAACAACGAGATCGAGATGGCCGAGGAGTTCCGCGACGCCCAGGAGAAGGCGCGCGAACACGACCTGCCCGTCGTGATGTGGTCGTACCCGCGCGGCCAGGGCCTGAAGAACGACACGTCGCCGGGCACCATCGCGTACGCGGCGCGCCAGGCGCTCGAACTCGGCGCGGACGTGGCGAAGGTCAAGTACCCCGGGAGCAAGGAAGCGATGGAGCACGCCGTCGCGGCCGCCGGCCCGACGAAGGTCGTGATGTCCGGCGGGTCGAAGACGAGCGACGAGGACTTCCTCACCACGGTTTCGGACGCCATCGACGCCGGCGCGGTCGGCCTGGCGGTCGGCCGGAACGTCTTCCAGCGCGAGAACCCCCGCGAGATGCTGGACGCGCTCGAAGCCGTCATCTTCGAGGAAGCGAGCGTCGACGAGGCGCTCGAACACCTCTGATGCACGAGGTCTTCGAGACCGTCGCGGCCGCCGCGCCCGACATCCGCGCGGGCCTCCCGGGACGCCGCCGGAAGACCGACGACGAGAACGCGAGCGGCGAAACCCAGCTCGCCGCGGACGTGTGGGCGGACGAACTCCTCGAAGAACGCCTCACTGCGCTCGATTCGGTCGGCGCGTACGCGAGCGAGGAGCGCGACGCCGTGGTGGACGCCGGCGACGGCGTCTCCGTCGCGGTGGACCCCCTCGACGGCTCCTCGAACCTGAAGTCGAACAACCCGATGGGGACCGTCGTCGGCGTGTACGACGCGGCGCTCCCCGCGCCCGGCACCGAACTCGTCGCCGCCGGGTTCGTGCTCTACGGCCCAATCACGACGATGGTCGTCGCGGACGACGGTGACGTGACGGAGTACGTCGTGGAGGACGGTACGCCCCGCGACGTCGGTGCCGTGGAACTCCCCGCGGACCCGACGGTGTACGGGTTCGGCGGGCGCGTCCCCGACTGGACGGACGACTTCGAGGCGTTCGTCCGCGAGGTCGAGGACGAACTGAAACTCCGGTACGGCGGCGCGATGATAGCTGACGTGAGCCAGGTGCTCACCTACGGCGGCATCTTCGGGTATCCGGGCCTCCGCGACCGCCCCGAGGGCAAACTCCGCCTCCTCTTCGAGGGCGCGCCAATCGCGTACGTCGTCGAGGCCGCGGGCGGCGCGTCCACGGACGGCGACCAGAGCCTCCTCGACGTGGACTGCACGGAAATCCACCAGCGAACGCCCGTGTTCGTCGGGAACGACGAGTACGTCGGGCGCGTCGAATCACTGTAGTCGGCGGCCGACATTTTCTTTAGCGCTCCGACCCACCCTTGTGGTATCTCCCCCGCACGTCCGACGACGCGAGTCCGGGCGGTCGCCCTCCCCGACGCCGCGAGCGTGTGGCTCTCCCGGAACGCCGCGTTCGACATCGTCGACGAATCGCCCGACGCGATTGTCACCGGTAACTCCTCCGTCGGAGACGCATCCGCGCCCGTCGTCGGCTACGGCGCCGACGCGGACGGCGCCACCGCGACCGTGGACGCCGACCGTCCGGACAGCCACGCACGTCTCGCGAACGCCCTCCACGACGCCGCCGGCACTATGCCCTCGCCGTATCCGGTTCCGGTCGGCGAGTCCGACCGCCTCGACGCCCTCGAACGCTACGACTTCTCCACGCCCTCGCTGACCACGCACCTCGACGCGCTCGCGGTCGCCGTCCGTGAGAGTCTCGACGCGGACGTGGGATTCGTCGGCGTGCTCGACGCCGACACGGAACGCTTCCTCGGCGTCGACGGCGCTGACTTCACCGACATCTCGCGCGCCGACGCCATCTGCGCGCACGGCCTGCTCGCGGACGACCCCGTCTGCATCCCCGACCTGTCCAGTGACGTTCGGTTCCCAACCAATCCTCTCGACGGCTTCGACCCCGCGGCGTACGCCGGCGCCCCCCTCACGACCACCGACGGCCACCGACTCGGCATGGTCTGCGTGCTCGATGGAGAACCCCGCGAGTTCGACGCGGACGACGAACGAGCGCTCACGTGGTTCGCCGACCAGGTCGCGTCGCACGTCGAACACCGAGGCACGTAAGGGGAAACTGTTTCAAGCCGGTTCGCCGAACGGGCGTGTATGAAGGTTCGTATCGGTGCAAACGCTACCGCCGAGGAGGCGGAGGCGGTGGCCGCCGCGCTCGCCGAACACTACCGGGACGACGTCGAGGTCTTCGTCGGGGAGAGCGACACCCCCGCTGCGACCCGCGACGGCCCGAGTGAGACGGAACCCGAACAGGAGTACGAACCCACCGACCGCGAGGACGCGCTCTGGGACGAAATCGAGGAAATCCTCGAAGGCGGCCCCGAGAAGTACAAGGAACGCCTCTCCGAGCAGGGGAAACTGTTCGTCCGCGACCGCCTCGACCTCTGGTTTGGTGAAGACGGATTGAAGTTCGAGGACGGCCGGTTCGCGGAGTGGGACGCCGACGACCAGTTGCCCGCGGACGGCCTCATCACGGGCGCGGCGGAGTTCGAGGGCCGCGACCTCCACTTCATGGCGAACGACTTCACCGTGAAGGCGGGGTCGATGGCGGAGAAGGGCGTGGAGAAGTTCCTCCGGATGCAACAGCGCGCGCTCAAGACCGGGAAGCCCGTGCTCTACCTGATGGACTCCTCCGGGGGACGAATCGACCAGCAGTCCGGGTTCTTCGCCAACCGCGAAGGCATCGGGAAGTACTACTACAACCACTCACAGCTCTCCGGGCGCGTCCCCCAGATTTGCGTGCTGTACGGTCCCTGCATCGCCGGCGCGGCGTACACGCCCGTGTTCGCCGACTTCACCGTGATGGTCGAGGGGATGAGCGCGATGGCCATCGCCAGCCCGCGGATGGTGCAGATGGTGACGGGCGAGGACATCGACATGCAGGAACTCGGCGGCGCGCGCATGCACGCCGAGGAGTCCGGGAGCGCCGACCTCGTCGCCACCGACGAGGAGCACGCCCGCGAACTCGTCGCGCAACTCACGAGCTACCTCCCGAACAACAGCGACGAGAAACCGCCGCAGACGGACGGCAAACCGCCCGCGAAGTCTCCGAAAGGCATCGACGCCGTCATTCCCGACGCCCCGAACCGCGCGTACGACATGCACGAGGTCATCGAACGCGTCGTCGACTCGGGGAGCTTCTTCGAACTCAAGCAGTCCTACGGCAAGGAAATCCTCACCGGGTTCGGCCGCGTCGACGGCCGGCCCGTCGGCATCGTCGCGAACCAGCCCGACGAACGCGCCGGCGCCATCTTCCCCGACGCCGCCGAGAAAGCCGCCGAGTTCGTCTGGACATGCGACGCCTACAACATCCCGCTCCTCTACCTCGCCGACACTCCCGGATTCATGGCCGGCTCCGGCGTCGAGAAGGACGCGATTCTGGAGAAGGGCAAGAAGATGATCTACGCCACATCCGCCGCCACCGTCCCCAAACAGTGCGTCGTCGTCCGGAAAGCCTACGGCGCCGGCATCTACGCGATGAGCGGCCCCGCCTACGACCCCGAATCCACCCTCGCACTCCCCTCCGGCGAAATCGCAATCATGGGTCCCGAAGCCGCCATCAACGCCGTCTACGCGAACAAACTCAACGACATCGAGGACGAAGACGAACGCAAGAAACGAGAGCAGGAACTCCGCGAGGAATACCGCGAAGACATCGACGTCCACCGCATGGCCAGCGACGTCGTCATCGACGACATCGTCCCGCCGAGCACGCTCCGCGACGAACTCACCAACCGCTTCGACTTCTACGAAACCGTCGAGAAAGACATCCCCGACAAGAAACACGGCACCATCATCTGAACTTTTTTACCGCGAGTGGTCGCCGAAGGCGACCCGAACGGTAAAAACCTGTTCCCGCGAGCGAACGGCGTCGCCGTGAGCGAGGGGGAGCCAGTCAGAGCGAAGCTCTGACGCTGCACGAAAAAGGCTCGCGGCTTCGCCGCGAGCGAACGAGTGTCGGTGGTTCGCTCGGTCTCCTACTCTTTCCGGGCGAACACGAGGTAGCCGGTGTGGCCGACGCCGGCGGTGCTGGGGCGGCTGCCGCGGTCGTCGAAGTCCATGCGGCGCTGCACCGTCTCCAGAGTCTCGACTTCCACCAGGCCGGCGTCGCGGGCGGCGAGTTCGCACTCGCGGGCGTTCTCGACGAACGGCGAGTAGACGGCGAGGAAGCCGCCGCCGGCGAGGTGGTCCGGGACGCGCTCGACGAGTTCGGGCGCGTTCGGGGTGTCGAGCGTCACGATGTCGAACTCGCCGAGGTCGTCGAGTTCGTCCACGAGGTCGCCGGTCCGCACGTCCACGGTGTCCGAGACCTCGGCGAGTTCCATGTTCTCGCGCGCGACCTCGGCGAACTCCTCCTTTCGCTCGAACGTCGTGACGTTCGCGCCGAGTCGACCGAGATATGCGGCGAGTACGCCCGTACCGGTGCCGGCGTCGAGCACGCGGTCGCCGCGCGCCGCGCCCGTGTGGCCGATGACGAGACCGATGTCCTTCGGCATCATCGGCGCGCCCGTTCGTTCGAGGTGGTCGAAGAGGTCGGGGCCGCGCAGGCCGCGCACCCGGAACTCCTCGCCGAGATGCGTCTCCACGGTGTCGCCGGATTCCACGTCCTCGGGGAGCGTGATGACGCCGAGGTCCGTGTGCACTTCTTCACCGGGTTCGCAGAGGAACTCGCGGTCGCCCCGAACGACCAGTATCACTCTACGCGGTCGATAGCGGCCGCGAGGTCGCCGCCGGTCGCTTCGAGCGCTTCACGCGCCTCGTCCTCGCTCACGCCCGCCCGAGCCGCGACGAGCTCCACGTCGTCGTCCGGAATCCCCGCGGACTCCGACTCCGAGTCGTCGTCGCTGGCTTCGATTTCGCCCGCAGTGCTCTCGCGCTCCTCGGGGTCGCCGATAATCTGGTAGGTCTCCTGGCCGCGCGCGTCCATCAGCGTCACGTCCGCGTCCGCGAACACGAGTTCGGACCCGTCCTTGAGCCGAATCACGACCTCCTCGGCATCGAGTTCGTCCACGTCGATACCCATCTGTTCCATCATCTGCTTCATCTTGCGCGGATTCATCCCGCCGCCTCCTCCAAACATACCCGGACGGTCACGCCGCGCGGCAAAAAACATGGCGGGTCAGGTCTCCAGACCGCCGCCGCGACGCGCTCGTCCAGTCGATATCCGGACGCACAACGGCGGCGAAACCGCGGGCGTGCGGCCGTCAGTCGCTCGCGCCCTCTCGGACTTTCACGGCCATCCCGGAGTCGAAGTCCCGCATGCCCTGCGCGTCGAGTTCGGCGCGACCGACCGCGATGACTTCGCCGCGTTCGTGCTCGACGACGACCTCGTCCTCGGGCCGAATGGCGTCGTCCGCGTCCGCGACGAACTTCGCGAAGACGTTCCGGCCGTCGCGGACGAACGGCTCGCTCTCGTCGCCGACGGTCACCCGGTAGCCGTCGACGGCGTCGTAGAGCCGTCGGCCGCCCGCGAGGCCGAGCGTGAACCGGCCGTCCATCCCGACGGAGACGAGGCGGCCGTCGTCGCTCGCGACCTGCCGCGGCCGCCCGGACGCCGAGCGCTCCACGCGGAACTCCTCGCCGTCGGGGAACAGCGCGCCGTCCGCCCCGCGACCGAACTGGTAGACCGCCATCCGCCGCAGCACCGCGAACTCGTCCATACCGTCTCCGGGACCGCGACCCGCAAAACTCCGTCGAACAGATGGAGAATGGCTTATATGGCCCGCGGGACTACCCCCGGGTAAGATGGCAAACCAGAAAGTCCTCTCCGGCGGCGCGCTCCTCGCGGTCGGAACGCTCCTCATCCTCTGGACCGGCCTCAACTGGAACGGCGGCGCTGTCTCGCTCGGTGTCGCCGCGATTTCCTCGATGCTCCTCGCCGGCGGCAGCCTCCTTCTCGGAACGAGCGAGGGCGGCCGCTCCGTCTAACTGGCACGCTACCCAGCGCTGTCGCGGCTTAGAGCAGGAAGGTGTCGTCGCGTTCTCCGAGGTCGACGAAGGCGTCCGCGCTCTCCTTGAGTTCTTCCGCGGTACTCGACCCGAACCCCATCACTTCGATGCGCACGCCCTCGTGGCGGAGGTGACTGCAGAGTCGGCTGAAGTCGCCGTCGCCCGTGCAGAGCACGACGGTGTCGACGTGGTCGGCGAGCGTGACGGCGTCGAGGCTCATCCCGACGTCCCAGTCCGCTTTCTTCGACCCGTCTCCGAACGTCTTGATGTCCTTGATTTTCGTCTCGAACCCGATGTCGACGAGCGCGTCGAAGAAGTCCTCCTCGTTGGGGCTGTCGGCGCGGATGACGTACGCGATGGCGCGCGTGAGCCGGCGGTTCTGCACGGCTTCCGAGAGGAGACTGGAGTAGTCGACGTTCCGCGAGTACCGACTGTGCGCGGAGTGATAGAGGTTCTGCGCGTCCGCCAGCACGGCGACGCGCTGGTCCGCATGGATATCCGTCATACCGGGTCTGTGCCGTCCAGTCCTAAAAACTACGCGTCCGGTGTTTCGAACCGCGTGAGCGCGAGCGTGTCGGGGTCGAGGTCGTAGTAGGACTCCCACGCGGGCGCGAGCGTGACGACCCGCGTCGGGCCGTACGTCGACTCCGTGTGTTCGTGGTGGTGGCCGACGAGGCAGAGGTCGGGTTCGAGCGCGTCGAGGAGTTCGTCGATGTACTGACAGCCGACCTCGTACTCCTCCTCGACGGGCGTGCCGTGCGGGGCTTCGTGAGTGAGGAGAACGTCCACGTCCTCCAGTTCTTTCGCGGCGGCCACGTCCTCGCGGACGAAGTGGCGGCGGCGTTCGTCGCGGAGGTCACGGCGGGCGTAGTTGTACCGGGACGGCGCGTAGTTCCCCGAGAGGCCGGCGACGCGGAGTCCCCGCACGTCGACCGCGTCGCTCGCGAGCAGGCGGGCGTTCTTCACGCGGTCGCTCTCGATACGGCCGTGACGGAGCGCGTCGATGACGTCGAAGTCCTCGTTGTTTCCAGCGATGAAGTACGTGGGTATCGGCAGTTGGTAGTAGAAGATATCGCCGGCCTGGAGCGCGACATCGGCGTCGCTCGCGCGGTACGCGGCGAGGAGGGCCTGTCGCCGGCCGGGGTCGTTCGCGTGTGCGTCTCCGAGGACGAGCATTCACGTCACCGTGCGACCGCGGGCCCCATAAACCCGGGCGGCAGCGGTCCGCGACGGCAGCGATTGCGCACGGCGACAACGCTTTACGACACGACCTCCCAACGTGGTATATGTGCCAGGCGCGCTCCACTCGGTCGTTCGCGGCAGGGAGCGCCGGCGTCGTCTTCTCCTCGGGTGCGAAACGCAAACGCGCGCAGTAGTGGCTCCGCGCGGACTGACATTTCGTGCCGGGCCGTCCCCCGATTCGAACCACGCTCTACCAACGACTCCCGAGACCCATGACACGAAACCTCACATCCGGCGTCTTCCCGGCGATGGTGACGCCATTCGACGCGGACGGCAGTATCGACCACGACCAACTCGCAGCGGACGCCCGCCGACTCGCGGACGCGGGCGTCGACGGCCTCGTTCCCGTCGGTTCGACGGGCGAGTCCGCGACGCTCACGCACGACGAACACATCGACGTCATCGAAACCGTCGTCGCAGCCGTCGAAATCCCCGTCATCGCGGGCGCGGGAAGTAACGCGACGCACGAGGCGGTGTCGCTCTCCCGGCGCGCGGCCGACGCGGGCGCGGACGGTATCCTCCTCATCTCGCCGTACTACAACCGCCCCGAACCCGCGGGCATGGAGGCGCACTACCGACGCATCGCGGACGAAGTCGACGTTCCCCAGATAATCTACAACGTCCCCGGGCGCACCGGCCGAAACATCGCCGTCGACACCGCGGTATCCCTCGCGGAACACGAGAACATCGTCGGGTACAAGGCCGCGAGCGGCGACCTCGGCCGCATCGGCGAAGTCGCCGAACGCACCCGCGACCTCGACTTCTCGGTGCTCTCCGGCGACGACGCCATGACGCTCCCGACGCTCTCCGTCGGCGGCACCGGCGTCATCAGCGTCGCCGCGAACGTCGAACCCGAACGCGTGGTCTCGCTCGTCGAGCGCGCCCACGACGACGAGTACGCGGCCGCACGCGAGGTTCACTACGAACTCGGCCCGCTCTTCCGCGCGCTGTTCGCGGAGACCAACCCCGTGCCCGTGAAGCACGCGCTCGAACTCCGCGGGCACGGCACCGCGACCTTCCGCGACCCGCTGTCGCCCGCGAGCGAGGAAACCATCGACCGACTCGACGCCGTCCTCAGCGACCTATGAGAGTCGCGGTCACCGGCGCGACCGGCCGCATGGGCCGCGAAGTCCTCCAAGCCGCCCGCTCCCGGGACTGCTCGGTCGCGTTCGAGGTCTCCCGAACGCCCGCCGACGCCGACATCGACGAGCCGGTCGTCGCGCCCGCCGACTTCGCGGACGCGCTCGCCGAGCACGACCCGGACGCTGTCGTGGACTTCACCGTCCCCGAGGCCGCCGTGGCGTACGTCGAAGCCGCCGCGGACGCCGGCGTCCCGGTCGTCACCGGCACCACGGGATTCAGCGACGCGGAGGAAACCGCGCTCCGCGACGCCGGCGAATCCATCCCGCTCGTTCGAGGCGCGAACTTCTCCCGGGGCGTGCAGGCGTTGCTCTCCGTCGCGCGCACCGCGGTCGCCGCGCTCCCGGAGTACGACGTGGAACTCACGGAAACCCACCACAACGGGAAGCGCGACGCTCCCAGCGGCACCGCGAAGCGCATCCTCGACGCCGTCGAATCGGAGCGCGAGGACGCCGGTGAGCGCGTACACGGACGCGAGGGCGACGCGCCCCGCCAGCCCGGCGAAATCGGCGTGCACGCCCGGCGCGCCGGCGATATCACGGGCGAGCACGAACTCCTCCTCGCCGGCAACGACGAAGCACTCGAACTCACGCACCGCGCGGGCGACCGCGGCGTGTTCGCCGCCGGCGCGCTCGACGCCGCCCGATTCGTACAGGACGCCGAACCGGACTACTACCGATTCTCCGACATCGCAGCCGACCTATGACACTCGAAACCGAAATCACCGACCTGTGGCAGCGCCACCAGAACGACGACGCCTCCTTCAGCGACGCCGAGGACACGCTCGACGCCTTCCTCGACGCGCTCGAAGCCGGCGAGATACGCGCCGCCGAGAAGACCGATGGCACCTGGGAGGCGAACGAGTGGGTGAAGCAGGGCATCCTCCTGAACTTCGGCCTCCGCGCGACCGAACCCCGCGAGCACGGCGGCGTCACCTACCACGACGTGCTCCCACTGCGGGACACCGACGACCTCGGCGAGCGCGGCACCCGGAACACGCCCGACGCCACCGTCATCCGCCGCGGCGCGTACGTCGGGTCGAACGCCATCATGATGTCGCCCTCGTTCGTGAACGTCGGCGCGTACGTCGGCGACGGCACGCTCGTCGACTCCGCGGACACGGTCGGGTCGTGCGCGCAGATCGGGAGTGACGTGAAGCTCGGCGCGAACACGCTCATCGGCGGCGTCCTCGAACCCGTCGAGAGCGCGCCGGTTGTCGTCGAGGACGGCGTGAGCCTCGGCGCTGGCTGCCGGGTGACTTCCGGGTTCGTCGTCGGCGAGAACTCCGTCGTCGGCGAGAACACCCTGCTCTCGCCCCGCATCCCCGTCTACGACCTCGTCGAGGACGAGGTGCTGTACGGCGAACTCCCGCCGGAGCGCCGCGCGTTCGCGCGGTTCGTCGAGTCCTCGGTGAGCGACAACGACCTCATCCCGGGCGCGGCGTACAAGCCCGCGGTCGTCGCGACCGAGCTGGAGAACGAGACGCTGGAGGCCAGCCAGCGGGAGGACGAACTCCGGTGACGGTCCGCCGGCTCGCGGACTGGTCCGACACCCGGCTCCGACGGCTCGCCGACGAGTACGGCACGCCGCTGTACGTTCTGGACCACGACCGCGTCCGCGAGAACTACCGGCGGCTCAGCGGGGCGTTTCCGGACGCGGACGTGCTGTACGCGGTGAAGGCGAACGCCGGCCGACACGCCCTCACGACGCTCCGCGAGGCGGGCGCTGGCGCGGAGTGCGCGAGCGCCGGCGAACTGAAGCGCGCGCTCGACGCCGGCTACTCTCCCGAGAACGTCCACTACACGCCGGTCAATCCGCCCGCTCGCGATCTCGACTACGCGGTGGACCGGCTCGCCGGGACGGACGCGACGGTCACCGTTGGCTCCGCGGACACGCTCGACCGGCTCGAAGAGCGCGGGTTCACCGGCCGCGTGCTCGTGCGCGTCCATCCCGGCGTCGGCGCGGGCCACTCCGCGGAGGTCGCGACCGGGGCGGACGCGAAGTTCGGGATTCCCCGCGACCGCGTGCACGGCGTGCTCGCCGACGCCGCCGACCGCGGGTTCGACGTGCGCGGGCTCCACGCCCACACGGGCAGCGGCCTGCTCGACGCGAGCGACCTCGACGACCACCGCACCGTCGTCGAGACGCTCGCCGAACTCGCGAGCGAGAGCCCGGTCCCGCTCGACCGAATCGACGTGGGCGGCGGGTTCGGCGTTCCCTACCGGGAAACCGAATCTCCGCTCGACCTCGACGCGGTCGCGGACGCCACCCGTGACGCGCTCGCCGGCCTCGACGTCGACCTCGCCATCGAACCCGGGCGCTACCTCGTCGCGGACGCCGGCGTCCTCCTCACCACCGTCAACACGACGAAGGAGACCGACGGTGACCTGCTCGCCGGCGTGGACGCCGGTATGACGACGCTCGTTCGGCCCGCGCTCTACGACGCCTACCACGCCGTCCGCAGTCTCGCGCCCGACGCCGCCGACCGCGTCACCGCCTCGACCTCCGTCGTCGGCCCGGTCTGCGAGAGCGCGGACGTCCTGGGCACCGGCCGCGATCTCCCGCGCGTCGAACGCGACGACCTCCTGGCCGTCGGGAACGCCGGCGCGTACGGCGTCGAGATGGCGAGCACGTACAACTCCCGTCCCCGGCCCGCCGTCGTCACGCTCGACGGCGACGACGACCGCCTCGTCCGCCGGCGCGAGACGCTCGCGGACCTCACCACCCACGAAGCATGATTCCCTACGACATCTACCACGGCACCAGCAACGACTTCGCCATCGTCGACGCGAACGCACACCACGTCCCCGACCGAAGCGCGTTCGCGGTGTCTCTCTGCGACGACCTCGGCATCGACGGCGTGCTCTTCCTCGCGATAAACGACGCCACCCGGCCGCCGCGTGCGGTGATGACGCTCGTCCAGCCGGACGGCGGCACCGCGGCGATGTGCGGGAACGGCGCGCGCTGTGCGGCGCGCTGGGTCGCCGCGCGAACCGACGCCGACGAAGTGATGCTGGACACCCAAGCGGGCACCCGGCGAACGGTCGTGGACGGCGACGACGTGGCCGTCGAGATGGGCGCGCCCGCGTTCGACCCCGCGGCCGTCCCCGTCACCGGCGACGAGCCCCTGATTCGGGAGGACGTCGCGGGCTACACCGTCACCGCCGTGAACACCGGCGTCCCGCACGCGGTCGCGTTCGTGGACGACGTGGACGCCATCGACATCGACGCGGACGCGCCCCCGATTCGCCACCACGACCGGTTCCCCGAGGGCGCGAACGCGACGTTCGCCGAGGAAACTGAGGCGGGATTCCGCCAGCGGACGTTCGAGCGCGGCGTCGAGGGCGAAACCGAGTCCTGCGGGACGGGCGCGGTCGCTGTCGCGGTCGTCGCCGCCCGCGAGGGCCGCGTCCCCGAGAACACCACCGTTCGGGTGTCGCCGCCCGGCGGCACGCTCACCATCGAACTGGACGGCGACACCGCAGTCCTCCGCGGCCCCACGACCGTTGTCGGGGACGGTGAGGCCGAACCGACGCCCGTCCGCCGAATGGACTCGTGAACCCGACTGATTTCCTCGAACGCGCGGTCCGCACGCCCTCCCACGAGAACGCGGACGCGATGCGCGCGCTCCTCCTCGACGAACTCGCCGCGCACGACCCCAGCGTTGACGACGCCGGGAACGTCCTCGTGTCGCGCGGGTCGGGCCGACCGCACGTCGTGCTGAACACGCACATCGACACCGTTCCGCCGCACGTCCCCGCCCGATTGGAGGGCGATACGCTCCACGGCCGCGGGTCGTGCGACGCGAAGGGACCGCTCGCCGCGCTGCTCGCCGCGTTCGACTGCGTCACTCCCGCGTCGGGCCGGGTGACGCTCGCGGTCACACCTGACGAGGAGACCGACTCGACCGGCGCGCACGCGCTCGACCTGGACGACGTCGACGGCTACATCGTCGGCGAACCCACGGGCCTCGCCGCCTGCACGAGCGCACGCGGGCGCTTCCAGGGCACCGTGACCATCGAGGGCGAAGGCGCGCACGCCGCCCAGCCCCAGGAGGGCGCGAACGCCATCAGCGCCGCTGCGCCCGTGCTCGACGCCATCGATTCCTACGACGCCGAGCACGGCCCGAGCAGGCACGACGAACTGGGGCCGCCGACGCTCGTCGCCACCAAAATCCGGGGTGGCGAGGCGACGAATCGCGTGCCGAGCGAGGCCGTCGTGACGTTCGACCGGCGGAGCGTCCCGCCCGAGACGGAGGCGGAGTTCTTCGCGGGGTTCGCGGACCACGTCGGCGTCTCGGTGCCCGACGACGTGACCGTCACCGTCGAGCGCGCCGAGCGCACTACGCCCTTCCTCGAAGCCTTCCACACGCCGAGCGACGCGAGCGTCGTGAACGCGCTCGTCGCCGCGGGCGCGGGACGACCCCGGCCGTTCGGTGCCGCCACCGAAGCCTCCTACTTCGCGACCGACGCGCCCACCGTGGTCTTCGGCCCCGGCGACCTCGCCGTCGCCCACTCCGGCGAGGAGTACGTCGAACTCCCCGACGTGGAACGCGCCGCGGACATCGTCACCGACGCGCTCGCCGAACTCGTCGGGTAGCGTTAAGGCCCAGTCGTCTGATTCTCGCGTATGCTCGACGCCTTCGACGACGTGAACGACGTGGGGTCGTACCTGCCCGAGTTCGTGTACGGCGCGAACGACGGCATCGTCACGACGTTCGCCGTGGTCGCGGGCGTCACCGGCGCCGCGCTCGACCCCGGTATCGTGGTCGTGCTCGGCGTCGCGAACCTCCTCGTGGACGGCTTCTCGATGGGGATGAGTAACTTCCTGAGCGAGCGCGCCGAACGCGACTACGAGCGCACACTCGGCAGCCACACGACCGGGACGAAGTCGCCGACGCGGACGGCGCTCGCGACGTTCGCCGCGTTCGTCGTCGCCGGAACCGCCCCGCTCCTCCCCTACCTGTTCGGGTTCGCGGGGTCGTTCCCGGTGTCGGTCGCGCTCACCGCAGTCGCGTTCTTCGCGGTGGGAGCGTCGCGCGCGCTCGTCACCGACCGGCGCTGGTACCTGACCGGACTGGAGGTGTTCGCGGTCGGGATGCTCGCGGCGAGCGTCGCGTTCGCTGTCGGGGAACTCCTGCGCGGCGTCGCCTAGAACGCGACGACCGCGAAGACCGCGGTGAGCACGGCGGTGAGAATCGGGACGAGCGCGAGGTCGAGGAGGACGCCGGCGCGCAACATCTCTCCGCGGGTGACCGCGCCGGTGCCGTAGACGATGGCGTTCGGTGGGGTGGCGACGGGGAGCGCGAACCCGAAGCTCGCGGCGGCGGCGCTCCCGACCGCGAGGTACGTCGCGGCCTCCGCGCCGGTCATCCCGAACGCGGGGCCGACGGCGAGGCCGACGCCGACGAGCATGGGCGCCATCACGGCCACGGTCGCGGTGTTCGAGGCGAGTTCGGAGAGCGCGACGGTGACGAGCGCGACGACCGCGAGCAGGAGGACGATGGAGGGCAGGGCGAGGTCGCCGAACAGCGCGCCGGCGAGCCACTCGGTCGCGCCGGTCTCCCCGAGCGCGTCCGCGAGGCTGATGCCGCCGCCGAACAGGAGGAGCGTCGGCCAGTCGATGTCGCTGACGGTGTCCTCGTCGGCGACGCCGGCGAGCACGAGGAGAGGGACGGCGAGCAGCCCGACGAGCGCGTAGTAGAGCACGCCCTGGTGGCCGAGCGTGCCGAGCGCGGAGTCGTCCGCGCCGCCGAACAGCGTGACGTGCCAGCCCGCGGGGAGGAAGTCCGCGACGAGGAAGCCGAGGCCGCCGACGACCCAGAGGCCGGCGACCAGCGCGAACACGGCGGCGACGCGGCGGCCGTCGGCGTCGAGCGGAGGAACGTCGGGGTGGTCGGTCGCCGCGAGTGCGTCCGCGTCGAGGTCGGGCGGGAAGAGCGCGACGAGGGCGGCCCAGACGACCGGGAGGCTCACCGCGGCGAGCGGCACGCCGACGAGCAGCCAGTCCGCGAAGGAGACGGTCACGTCGAGGAGGTCGTCGAGTTGGCCGACGACGATGGCGTTCGGGGGCGTGCCGATGAGCGTCGCCACGCCACCGACCGACGCCGCGTACGCGACGCCGAGCAGCATCGCCACCCGGAAGTTCCGGCCGCCGTCCGTGGACTCGACGATGCCGAGCGCGACGGGCGCCATCAGCGCCGCCGTCGCCGTGTTCGAGATGACCATCGACAGCACCGCGGTCGCCAGCATCACGCCGAACACCGTTCGCCGGGGAGTGGAGCCGATTCGGCGGAGGAGCGCGAACGCGACGACGCGGTCGATGCCGTGGTCGCGGAGCGCGCTCGCGAGTACGAACGTCCCGAGGAAGAGGAAGACGATTGGGTCCGCGAAGCCGGAGAGCGCTCCCTCCATCGACGACACGCCGAGCGCGGTGAGGAGTATCGGCACGCAGAGCGCGGTCACGGACAGCGGGAGCGCGCCCGTCACCCAGAGCACCGCCGCGAACACGGCGGTCGCGAGCGCGTACCGGCCGGTCGTGGACAGGCCCTCCGCGGACAGTCCGAACGCCACCAGCGCCGTGAGCGCCAGCGCGCCCGCGACGGTGAGCGCGTTCCGCCGTTCCATCACGTCTCCCGTCTCCCGATATCGAGAAAAACCCCGCGGCCGGGGAAAGAACTAAACCCGAGTGTAAAGTACGCTTTACTGTAAAGGAGGCTTTACACTATGTCGGTGTCCCAGAACACGACGGGACTCACCCGTCGCACGTACGAACGAATCGTCTACGCAATCGTCGGAACCGGTATCGTCGGGCTGTTCGCGGGCATGCTGGTCGGCCAGCAGCTAGCCGGAACCGTCGTCTACCTGCTCGGCTGCTGGGTCGGCGGTAGTATCGCCGTCCTCGCGCCGAAACTGAGCGACGCGCCCCTGCAGGACGAACGCGACAACGCCCTCCACAACCGCGCGAGCGGCCTGACGATGGGGCTCACCATGATGGTCGGGCTCACCGTCATCCCCGCGCTCTACGTCCTCGACGAGAGCGGGCACGTCGAACTCACCGGAACCGTCTGGGGCGCCATCTGGGCCGCGTCCGCGCTCTTCCTGCTCTACGGGGTCTCCCTCGGAATCGTCAAACACCGCCGATGAAGAACGACCTCCCCGAACGACGACAGGAAGCAGGCCTCAGTCAGTCTGACCTCGCCGACGCCGTCGGCGTCACCCGACAGACCATCAACGCCATCGAACGCGACCGCTACGACCCCTCGCTCGAACTCGCGTTCGCGCTCGCCGACCACTTCGACTGCAGAATAGAGGACGTCTTCGCGCCCGACGCGGACTAGAAGCCCTTCCCCATCAGTTCGCGCGCGATGATGTTCTTCTGAATCTCAGTCGTCCCCTCGTAAATCTGGGTGATTTTCGCGTCACGGTAGAGCCGTTCCACGTCGAAGTCGTTGACGTAGCCCGCGCCGCCGTGAATCTGGACGGCTTCGTCCGCGCACTCGACGGCGGTCTTCGACGCGAACTCCTTCGCCATCGACGCGAGCGCGGTGAGCTGGTCGTCCGCGTTGTCCACGCTCCACGCGGACTTGTACGTGAGATTGCGCGCGGCCTCGGTCTTCGTGTGCATCTCGGAGAGCTTGTGCTGGATGGCCTGGAACTCGCCGATGGACTTCCCGAACTGCTCGCGCTCTTGGGCGTAGTCGAGCGCTCGCTCGCACGCGCCCTTCGCGATGCCGACTGCCTGCGCGGCGACCATTGTCCGCGTCTCGTCGAAGAACTGCATCAACTGCAGGAACCCCATGCCTTCCGTGCCCACGAGGTTCTCCTCGGGGACGCGCACGTCGTCGAAGATGAGTTCCGCGGTGTCGCTCGCGCGAATGCCGAGTTTGCCCGTGATTTTCTCCGAACTGAAGCCGTCGCGGTCGGACTCCACGATAATCTGGCTGAAGCCCGAGTACCGGTCGTCCGCGTCGGGGTCCGTCTTGCACATCACGACGAAGTAATCGCCCACGGAACCGTTCGTGATCCACATCTTGTTCCCGTTCAGGACGTACTCGTCGCCGTCCTTCTCGGCGCGCGTGGAGACGGCGGACACGTCGCTGCCCGTGTCCGGTTCGCTGATGGCGGTGCCCATGACCGCGTCGCCCTCCGCGATCGGAGTGAGGTACTTCTCCTTCTGTTCGTCAGTCCCGAACTCGCGGATGGTGTCCGCGCCGAACGCCGCGCTCGTGATGGAGAGCGCGATACCCGGGTCGTAACTGAACAGTTCCTCGATGATGATGGCGTTTTCGAGCGGCGTGTAGCCCGCGCCGCCGTACTCGATGGGGATGCTGGAGCCCGTCAATCCCATCTCCGCGGCCTTCTCCATGACGTCGTGGGGGTACTTCTCCTCCACGTCGTACTCGGTGGCGACCGGCGCGATTTCGTTCTCGGCGAACCGCCGGACTTCCTCCCGAATCGCCTCCTGCTCGTCGGATAGCTCGAAATCCATACGTCAGTTCTTCCCACACGCGGGCTTAGTCGCTCCGGAACTACCGGAAACGGGCACGGAGTTCATTCCTCGGAGGATTCACGGCCCCCTCGCGCGTACCGGACGCCATGTTCGGTACGTTCCTCCTGCTCGCTGGCGCGGCGCTCGTCGCGCTCTCCGGCCCCGTCGTCCTTGCGGCCTTCCGGCTCCGCGAGTACCTCGGGGGCGTGCGCGGCGCGCTCTACCACCTGCTCACGGGCGTTCTCGGCCTCGCCGCGGTCGTCGCCGTCGCGGCAGGCGTCATGGCCGGCATATCCGCCGGACTCGTCGTACTCCTCGTCTGCCTCCTCGTATTCGCCGCCGGCGCGGCCGTCCCACTTGTCCTCGCCAGCACGCTCGCGGAACGCGTCGGCGGCGTCCGGAACGGCGCGCCGTACGCCGCACTCGGCTGGCCGCCCTCCCTGTACGCGGCAGCGCTCGTCTTCATCGCACCCGGCGGGTTCGCCCGGTACAACCTCACCTTCGCCACCGGAACCACCGCTCTCGTCGGCTGGACCGCGTTCTCCCTTTTCGTACTATTTGGCCCCGCTGTCGTGGCCGTCGCCGCGGCGCGCTACTCCACGTCTCGCGCCAGCTCAGCACCGTAGCCCGTGTACGACGCGGGCGTGAGCGCGAGCAGTTCCTCCTGCACGGACTCGGACACGTCGAGGTCGCGGAACAGCTCGTGGAAGTCCTCAATGGTCACTCGCCGGCCGCGCGTCAGCGCCTTCACGCGCTCGTAGGCGTCGCTGTGTCCCTCCCGGCGGAGGATGGTCTGCACGGCTTCCCCGATGACTTCCGGGGTGTCGTCCAATTCCCCGCGCATTACTTCGGGGTTCGGTGCCACCGTTTTGAGGCCGTCTCCGAGTTTCAGGTAGCCGATGAGGCAGTGTGCGAACGCGCTTCCGATGTTGCGCTTCACCGTGGAGTCGGAGAGGTCGCGCTGGAGGCGGCTCTTCGTCAGGTAGTCCCCGAGGAAGTCGAGGTCCGAGTTCGCCTTCGAGAGGTTGCCCTCGCTGTTCTCGAAGTCGATGGGGTTGACCTTGTGCGGCATCGTCGAACTCCCCGTCTCGCCCGTCGCGGCGTCCTGCCCGAGGTATTTATCGGAGACGTAGCGCCAGGCGTCGCGGTCGAGGTCGAGGAACACGTCGTTCACGCCGCCGAGCGCGTCGAACAGTTCGGCGAGGTCGTCGCTCGGGTTCACCTGGGTGACGTGGCTCGCGTGCCGGAGGCCGAGTTCGTGCACGAACTCGCGGCTGAACGCGCGCCAGTCCACGTCGGGGTAGGCGGCGCGGTGCGCGGCGTACGTTCCGGACGCGCCCGCTAGCTTCCCTTCTAGTCCTTCGACGGCGTCGTGGACGCGGCCGAGCGCGCGACCCAGTCGGCTGGCGTACACCGCCATCTCCTTCCCGAACGTCGTCGGCGTCGCGGGCTGGCCGTGCGTCCGCGCGAGCATCGGCACGTCCGCGTGCTCGTGCGCCATCGCCACGAGTTCGTCCCGGACGGCGCGGAGTTCGGGCACCAGCACGTCCTCGACGGCGGGCTGGACGAGCAGGCGGTACGCGAGGTTGTTCACGTCCTCGCTCGTCAGGCCGAAGTGAATCCAGGAGTGCGAGCGCTCCGGCGCGCCCTCGCGGACGAAGTACTCCACGGCCTTCACGTCGTGGTTCGTCGCGGAATACTCGCCGTAGCCCTCCGTCTCGATCTGTTTGATGAGTTCGGCGTCCGACTCGTCGAACGCGTCGTAGCGGTCGCGGAGCGCCGCCACCTCGTCGTCCGTGAACGACAGCGGCACCGCGTCCAGGTCGGCGAGCGCGAGCAGGTACTCGACTTCGACTTCGACGCGGGCGCGCATCAACGCGGCTTCGCTCGCGTGCTCGGCGAGCGGGCGGGTTCGACCGGCGTAGCGGCCGTCGAGCGGACTCACGGCGTACAGCGGGTTCATGGCGGAGGGTGACGCCCGCCCGTCAAAGGCGTGTCGAAACCGCACGAGAGTGCATACAACACTCCCAGAACGGTCGAAGAGCCGGCGTTTCTATCCGCATCCCTGCATACCTCGCGACGTGGAACCGCAATTACTTTGCGGCGCGCGCGCCCGGACTCACGCATGACCACCATTGCCGGTCTCGCCGGGAACCGCGGCCGCAACCTCCGGAATATCGCCGACACGCTCGACGACGTGTCGCTCGGCGTCGTCCTCACGAACCACGCCGACGCGCCCGTTCTGGACGCCGCCGCGGAACGCGGCAGCCCGACAGAAGTCGTCGAACGCGAGGAGGGCGAGTCCCGCGAATCCCACGAGGAACGCGTGCTCGACGCGCTCGCCGACTACGACGTCGACCTCGTCTGCCTCGACGGCTACATGCGGGTGCTCACTGACACGTTCCTCGACGACGCGCCGCTGACGCTGAACGTCCACCCGAGTCTCCTCCCCGCGTTCGACGGGATGAACGCCCACCAGCAGGTGGTGGACGCGGGCGTTCGCGTCACCGGCTGCACCGTGCACGTCGTCACCGAGGACGTGGACGGTGGCCCCATCGTCACCCAGGAACCCGTGCCCGTGTTCGACGACGACGACGCGCAAGCCCTCAAGGAGCGCGTGCTCCACGACGCCGAGTTCGAGGCGTACCCGCGCGCAGTCCAGTGGTTCCACGACGGCGACCTCACCGTCGAGGACGGCGACGTGAGCGTGCCCGCGGACGCGTCCGGCGACTTCCCCGTCCGCCGCCTCGTCTCCGACGACCGCTACAGCGAACTCCGGTACGGCGAGAACCCCCACCAGGACGCCGCCGTCTACCGCGACCGCACGACATCCGAAGCCAGTGTCGTCGGCGCACCCCAGTTGAACGAGGGCGCGAAGGCTCTCTCCTACAACAACTACAACGACGCGGACGGCGCGCTCGACCTCATCAAGGAGTTCGACGACCCGGCCGCCGCCGTCATCAAGCACACGAATCCTGCTGGCTGCGCGACCGCCGACACACTCAGCGACGCGTACGCGGACGCGCTCTCCACCGACTCGATGAGCGCCTTCGGCGGTATCGTCGCGCTCAACCGCGAGTGCGACGCCGACACCGCCGAACAATTAATCGACTCCTTCAAGGAAGTCGTCGTCGCGCCCGGCTACACCGACGCCGCGCTCGACGTGCTCACGGACAAGAAGAACCTCCGCGTGCTCGACGTCGGGAGTCTCGACGGGTACAGCGAGCGCTTCACCGAGAAACCCCTGACGGGCGGCCGCCTCGTCCAGGAACGCGACCGCCAGTCCCTCACCGCCGACGACCTGGAGGTCGTCACCGACCGAGAACCAACTGATGCGCAGGTCGAGTCGATGCTGTTCGCGTGGCAGACTATCAAGCACGTGAAGTCGAACGCCATCCTGTTCGCGCAGGGTACCGAAACCGTCGGCATCGGCATGGGACAGGTTTCCCGCGTCGACGCCGTCCGACTCGCCGCGATGAAGGCCGACGAACACGCCGAAGGCAAGTCCGCCGACGGCGCGGTGATGGCGTCCGACGCCTTCTTTCCGTTCCCCGACGGCATCGAGGAAGCCGCCGACGCCGGCATCGAAGCGGTGATTCAGCCCGGCGGCAGCGTGAACGATGACGACGTCATCGAAGCCGCGAACGACCACGATATCGCGATGGTGTTCACCGGAAACCGCGCGTTCCGCCACGACTGACGCTACGGCGAAGCGGGCAGCGACGAGCGGCCGGGAATACTTATTTGCCCCTTGACCTGTCAGTGTGTCGTGTTATGTATTGTCGTGAATGTGGGGCTGAGATACCGTCTCCGGAGAACAGTGAGTACTGCCCGCAGTGTGGCGAACCGCTCGCGGAACCGTCCGAGGACGACGGTCGCACCGCCGAGACCGACACGGAGCACGACGGGGCGGGCGGGCGCGAGTCCACGCCACCCCCCGACACGGCTTCCGCGACGCAGTCGTCCTCCTCGCGGTGGCGGAGAACGCAACTCCTCGCCGTCGGTGGCGGCGTCCTCGCTGGTATCAGCGCCTTCCTCCCCTGGGTGACCGCGAGAACGGGCGGGCAGAGTGTCGACGCACTCGCCACGCCGTTCGGCACGCCCCTCCTCGCTGCCGCGGCAATCGTGACGTTCCTGTCGGTAGCCACCTGGGGTCGAGGGTTCGGATGGCTGACTATGCTCCTCGCCGGTCTCGGCGGTGCTGGCATCACCTACGTCAGTGTCGTGGTGCAATCCACCCTTTCGAGCACGTACACCATGGGGACTATCCAGGTTCACGGCAACGACGTGTCGGTCGCCGCCGTCTCGCCCGGAGTCGGTGTCACGGTCACCATCGTCGCCGGCCTCGTCGTCGTCGCCGGCGCGCTTCTCGGCATCCTCACCTCCCTCACATCTTGACATTCTCGTTCGACCGCGGGTCGCGGATTCGACACGCATTTGCGGCCGCCCGCTGAGTTCTCGGTGTATGCGATACGACGAGGCTGCGGACTTCCTGCTCGACCTCCAGCGGTACCGGCCGCGCGCGGGCACGGACTCGACGGCCGACCTGCTGGACGCGCTCGACCGTCCCCACGAGGGACCGGCGTACGTCCAGGTCGCGGGGTCGAACGGGAAGGGGAGCACGGCGCGGATGCTCGAATCCGTCCTCCGCGAAGCGGGCCTGGACGTGGGACTGTTCACGTCACCGCACTTCGACGACGTTCGCGAGCGCGTCCGCGTGAACGGCCGGAAGCTGTCGAAATCGGCGCTCACCGAGTTCGTCGCGGACGCGAAGCCACATCTCGTGGAGCGCGCGGCCGCGGACGACCCGGCGACGTTCTTCGAGGCGGTGACCGCGATGGGGCTCTGGCACTTCGGCCGCGAGGACGTGGACGTGGCGGTGCTCGAAGTCGGCATCGGCGGGAAGTACGACGCGACGAGCGTCGTCGACCCCGCGGCGGCGGCGGTGACGAGCGTGACGCTCGAACACCAGAGCGTGCTCGGGGACACCGTGGCGGAAATCGCGCGGGACAAGGCGCACGTCGCGCCCGCCGACCGGCCGCTCGTCACCGCGGCCACCGGCGACGCGCTCGCCGCCGTCCGCGAGCAGGCCGGCGAGGTCGTGGTCGTCGGCGAGGACGTGACCGTCTCCTACGGCGGCCGGGTCGGCCTCGCGGAGGCCGCGGTCGATATCACTGGCTCCGACTGGTCGGTGTCGGCGCGCCTCCCGCATCCAGGGGCGCATCAGGCCGAGAACGCGGGCATCGCGGCGGTGCTCGCGCGCCAGCTCGCGGACGCCGACCCCGAAACCATCGCGCGCGGCATCCGGGGCGCGCACTGGCCCGGCCGCTTCGAGATGATGGACGACGGGCCGCTCACCGTGCTCGACGGCGCGCACAACCCCGGCGCGTGCGACGCGCTCGCGGACACGCTCGCCGAGTACGACTACGACGACCTCGTGCTCGTCCTCGGCGCGATGAACGACAAGGACCACGCGGGGATGGCGGACGCGCTCCCCGACCCCGCCACCGTCGTCACCTGCGAACCCGCGACGCCGCGCGCGGAGGACGCCGACGTGCTCGCACGCGTCTTCGAGAACCGCACGGACGACGTGCGGGTCGTCGAGAACGTCGAATCCGCCATCGAAACCGGACTCGACGCCGCAGGCTCCGAGGACCTCGTGCTTCTCACGGGCTCGCTGTACGCCGTCGCGGAGGCGCGGCGGCGCTGGACGCGCACCGCCACGCCCCGCGTCGTCCGCGACCGCGACGACGCGACCCGCGCGCTCGACGCCGCCGACGCCCCCACCGGGAATCCGGACGAGCACACCGCCGTCACCCGCACCATCCGGCTCCGCGAGGGGCAAGCGGAGCGCGTGGAGACGCTGATGACCGCCGTCGGCGGGACGTGCTCGGTGTCCGCGCTCCGCAGCCAACCCGGAAACTACCTCGACGTCGTCCTCTCCGGCACTCGCGCGACCCTCGACGCGCTCACGGAGCGCCTCGACGACGCCGGCGACGGACTCCCCGCGGTCGCCGACGACCTCCGCGAGTCCCTCGGAACGCCCGACACCGACTACCCGTGGGACGACGGAACCGCCGTGATGGGCATCCTGAACGTCACGCCCGATTCGTTCCACGACGGCGGCGAGTACGAAGCCGTCGCGGACGCCGTCGAACGCGCGGAAGACCTCGTCGCGGCCGGCGTGGACGTCATCGACGTGGGCGGCGAGTCCACGCGCCCCGGTGCGGACCCCGTGCCTGCGTCCGAGGAAATCGACCGCATCGTCCCCGTTATCGAGCGCATCAGCGACCTCGACGCGCTCGTGAGCGTGGACACGATGAAGGCCGAAGTCGCGCGCGCGGCGCTGGAGGCGGGCGCCGACATCCTCAACGACGTGACGGGACTCGGCGACCCCGAGATGCGGTTCGTCGCCGCGGAGTACGGTGCGCCCCTCGTCGTGATGCACTCGCTGCACGCGCCCGTCGACCCCGACGCGTCCGCCACCTACGACGACGTGGTGGACGACGTGCTCGACGACCTCCGCGAACGCGTGCTGCTCGCGGAGAAAGCCGGGCTTCCACGGGAGAAAATCATCGTCGACCCCGGCATCGGGTTCGGGAAGTCCGTCGGCGAGAACTTCGAACTCCTCGACCGAACCGCGGAGTTCCGCGCGCTCGGCTGTCCCGTTCTCGTCGGCCACAGCCACAAGTCGATGTTCGGTCGCGTCGACCGCTATCCGGACGAGGGTGGATATGCGACCGTCGCCGCCACCGCACTCGCGGCCGACCGCGGCGCGGACCTCGTGCGCGTCCACGACGCTGCCGAGAACGTCGCCGCCGTCCGCGTCGCCGACGCCGTCCGCCGAGGTGAGAGCGATGAGTGACGACGCCCCGGGCGACCTCCGGCGGCGCGTGATGGAGGGGTACGACGGCCTCGCCGACGTGTACGCCGACCAACGGGCCGCCGGCACGGACGACCCAGACCTGCTCGCCCGACTGCTAGCCGCCCTCCCCGAGAACGGGCGCGTGCTCGACGCCGGCTGCGGCGCGGGCGACCTCGTCCTCGAATCGCTCCCCGCCGATGCGACCGGCGTCGGCATCGACATCTCCCGCGAACAGGTCGAGCGGGCGCGAACGCGAGCCGACGGCGTCGCGCGCGCCGACATGACGCGTCTCCCGTTCGCTGCTGACTCGTTCGACGCCGTCACCGCGATGTACTCCGTGATTCACGTGCCCGCCGCGGAGCACGGCGCGTTCTACGCGGAACTCGCGCGCGTCCTCCGCCCCGGCGGCGACGCCGTCGTCGTCACGGGTCACGACGCGTGGGCGGGCGCGAACGACGACTGGCTGGACGCGGACGTGGAGATGGCGTGGAGTTGGCCCGACCTCGAAACGACGCGAGAACTACTGGGGGATGCCGGACTCGAAATCGTCTCTGAGGAGGACGTGGCGGACTCGCTCGGCGGGAGTTTCCGCCACCTCCGCCTGCGTCAGTCGTAGCCCGCGCCGCCCGCGCGGTAGAAGTCGAGGTAGGTCTCGGCGAACGCGGACTCGTCGTGGTCGGCGAACCGCTCGGACACGTCCTCGCGCGGGATGTCGGCCGCTTCGACGAGACGTTCGGTTATCTCCTCGTCGTTCGTCGCGAGGAACCCCCGAGGTTCCTGCTCGACGAGTTCGTGCGCGCTCGACTGCGCGTGGTACTCGACGATGCCGACGCAGTCGCAGGCGAGCGCGCGCAGGAGGTCGGTCGCGAACGTCGTCCGGCGGGCCGTGTGCACGTAGACGTGCGCGTCCTTGAACAGGGCGATGCGTTCGGTGACGCTCTTCTCGCCGACGAACTCGACGCGGTCGTCGATGCGGAGGTCGCGGACCTGGCGCTCGTAGTTCTCGCGCTCGGGGCCGTCCCCGATTACCGTCGCGCCCCAGTCGTACTCGCGGAACTCCGCGAGCGCGAGCAGGAGACTCTCGAGGTTCGCGTCCTCGTCGAGGCGCCGCGAGTACACGATGTCCCCGCAGTCGCCGGGCGACGTGTCCCGAATTCGCTCCATCTCGATGGGGTTCCCGAGCGTCGTGAGCGCGTCGGCGGGGACGCCGGCCTCCCGGAGCGCGGTGGCGACGGTGCGCGCGGGGACGACGACCGGGCCGCCGCCCGCCGCGAACCGCACGCACCGGTCGGCGAGCACGCCGCGCTCGGGCGCGTCGAAAACGTCGCTCACGAAGGCGGTGTCGCCGAGCGCGCCGACCCGCGCGGCCGCGAGGTGGGACGGCGCGCCGAACGCGTGCACGACTTCGGGGTCGACCTCGTGGAGCGCGCCCGGAACGCGGACGGGGAACTTCCAGTCGTCGGGGTCGTCGGTGACGGCGACGTACTCGATATCGTCGTGTTCGAACTCGTCCACGTCGCCCTCCCACCACTGACTGCAGAGAACGGACACGTCGTGGCCGCGCGCGGTGAGCAGACCGGCGAGGCGGTCGAGGCGTTCGGCGGACTCCGGGACGGTCTCGTGATGGACGGTGTGGTCCGCGACGAACGCCACGCGCATACACGAGAGAGATTCGAGGTGCGCATAAAAGGTTTCACGGTTCGGGTTCCGGCACCCGAACGGCTTTGCCGTTTCCTTCGCACCCACGGGTATGGCGTACGACATCGAACGCTACCTCAACATCCGGAGCGCCGGCGGCCCCTCCTTCGGCCCGAACGGCCGACTCGCGTTCCTGATGGACACCACGGGAACGAACCAGGTGTGGCAGCTCGACGAACCCGAGGCGTGGCCGGACCAGCTCTCCTTCCACGAGGAGTCCGTCTCCTTCGCTTCCTACTCGCCCACCCGCGAGGAACTCGTGTACGGGATGGACGAGGGCGGGAACGAGAAGACCCAGCTCTTCCGGCTGAGCGCGGACGGCAGCGAGGACGTCGCGCTGACGGACGACCCGGAGAGCATCCACCAGTGGGGCGGCTGGAGTCACGACGGCGAGCAGTTCGCGTTCACCGCGAACCGGCGCGTCGAAGCCGACTTCGACGCGTACGTCCAGCGCCGCGACGAGACCGGCGAGGACGCCGAACTCGTGTTCGACGGCCGCGGGATGGACTGGCTGGGCGTCGCCGGATGGAGTCCCGACGACGACCGGCTCGTCCTCCACGAGATGCACTCGAACCGCGACCACGACCTCTACGTCCTCAACCTCGACACCGGCGACTACGAGCACGTCACGCCCCACGAAGGCGACGTGCGGTACGGGAGCGTCGCCTGGCATCCGAGCGGCGAGTCGCTCCTCGTCTCCACCGACCACGGCGCGGACACCCAGTACCTCGCCGAACTCGACCTCGACACGCTCGCCCTCGAAACCAGAGTCGACGGCGACGGCTGGAACGTCGAATCTCTCGCCGTCGACCACGACTCGGGGACGCTCGCGGCGGTTCGGAACGTCGACGGATACAGCGAACTCACGCTCCACGACCTCGCGGACTGGACCGAACACGCGAGCCCCGCCCTCCCGAACGGCGTCCTGATGGGACTGAGCTTCGGGCCCGACGCCGAGGAGGTCGCGGCCGCCGTCTCCGCGCCGACGGAGAACACGAACGTCCACGTCTTCGACACTGAGACCGGCGAGAGCACGCGCTGGACGGACGCCGCCACCGCCGGCATCCCCAAATCCTCCTTCACGACGCCCGACCTCGTGCACTTCGAGAGCTTCGGCGTTGACGGGCGTAGCCCGTCCGCCCGGGAGACGGAGTCCCCCGTTGCCCTCGAAATCCCGGCGTTCCTCACGCTCCCCGACGACCCCGGCCCCCACCCCGTCATCGTCGACATCCACGGCGGCCCCGAGGCCCAGCGCCGCCCCTACTTCCTCTCGCTGCGCCAGTACTTCGTGGACAACGGCTACGCCGTCTTCGAACCGAACGTCCGCGGAAGCTCCGGGTACGGCGCTGAGTACATGAACCTCGACAACGTCGAAAAGCGGATGGATTCCGTCGCGGACATCGCCGCCGGCGTCGACTGGCTCACCGACCGCGGCGACGTGGACGATGACCGCATCGTCGCGTACGGCGGCTCCTACGGCGGGTTCATGGTGCTCGCCGCGCTCACCGAGTACCCCGACCTCTGGGCGGCCGGCGTCGACGTGGTCGGCATCGCGAACTTCGTCACGTTCCTCGAAAACACGGGGGAGTGGCGGCGCGAACATCGCGAAGCCGAGTACGGCAGCCTCGACGAGGACCGCGAGTTCCTCGAGTCCATCAGCCCCATCAACAACATCTCGTCGATCCGCGCGCCCCTGCTCGTCATGCACGGCGCGAACGACCCCCGCGTCCCCGTCGGCGAAGCCGAACAGGTCGCGGAGGAAGCCGCGGAACACGTCCCCGTGGAGAAACTCGTGTTCGAGGACGAGGGCCACGGCTTCAGCAAACTCGAGAACCGCATCACCGCCTACCGGACGACGGTCGAGTTCCTTGACGAACACGTCTAGGGCGATACTTTTTGTAGCGTGCCCGCGCTCGAAGGGCGTATGGACACGCGACGGGTCGGCGTCCGGTTCGCGCTGGCGCTCGCGGCGCTCGCTCTCGTCGGGTACGTCGCGGGCGCGGACCGCGTGTTCGACGCGCTCGCCGGCACCGACGCCGGCTACGTCGCGCTCGCCGTCGCCACCTCCATAGTCTCGCTCGTCTGCTTCGTCGAGACGTTCGTCCACGCCGTCAGCGTCGTCGAGGACCGCGGGATGCGCGCCCGCGCCACCTACCTCGCCGGGTCGTTCGCGCGGAACGTCCTCCCCTGGGGGAACGTCGCGAGCGCCACACTCGTCACGTACGCCGTCTCGCGGGACGCGAACACGGGCTACGAGCGCGCGCTCGCCGCCGTCGCCGCCGACGAGTACGTCACCACCGCCACCTCCTTCGTCGCCGTCGCGGTCGGCGCCGCGTTCGCCGTGTCCGGCGGCACCGGCGACCTCGCCACGCTCGCCGCCACCGTCGGCGTCGCCGGCCTCGCGGTCGTCGCGGGCGTATTCGCGGTCGCGCACGCCCGTCCCCGCGGCCTCGTGGCCGCCGTCACGGCCGTCACCGACCGCCTCCAGCGCGTCGCCGTCCGGGTCAGTCCGCGCGCCGCCACCGTGCTCGACCGCGAGAACATCTCCGCGCGCCTCACCGGGTTCGACCACACCGTCCGCGCCATCGCCGCCGACCGCGTCCGCCTCGCCGCTATGCTCGGGTTCTGCCTCGCCGGCTGGGTCACGCTCGCCGCCACCCTCCACTACGCCGCCGCCGCGGTCGCCCTCTCCGTGCCGGTGTCGCTCGCGCTCGCCGTCGTCCCGCTCGCCGGCCTCGCCGCAATCGTCCCGCTACCAGGCGGTATCGGAAGCGTGGACGCCGCGCTCCTCGGTCTGCTCGTCCTTACGACGGGCGAACCGACGGCGCTCGCCGCGGCCGCGGCGCTCCTCTATCGACTCGTCGGATTCTGGCTTCACTTCGCTATCTCCGCGGTCGCGGTCGCGTTCGCCCCGATTCCCCTCGATTTCAGATGACGCCGGTCTTCGCCGCGACTTCGAGCGCCGCATCCTCGCTGATGCCCGCGCCGAGAATCGTGTAGCGGTCCCGAATCTCGTGCGCGGACGTGAGCGCCTCGAGGACCTCCTCGTCGCTCACGCCGAGTTCGTCCGCCGTCGTCGGCGCGTCGATGGACGCGAGCGCGTCCCGCACCGCCGTCCAGTCCCCGCGCTCGCCCGAATGCAGGAACTCACAGAGAATCGCGCCGACGCCGACCTGATGGCCGTGCAGGGCCTTCCCGGGCGCGATGCGGTCGAGCTGATGGCTGAACAGGTGTTCCGCGCCGGACGCCGGCCGCGACGACCCGGCGATGCTCATCGCGACGCCCGAGGAGACGAGCGCCTTCACCACCACCCACGCCGACTCCTCCAGTCCGGGCTTGATGGAGTCCGCGTTGTCCACCAGCATCTCCGCCGTCATCTCCGACAGCGACGCCGCGTACTCCGAGTACTCGACGTTCCGAAGCCGGTTCGCGAGCCGCCAGTCCTTCACCGCGGTGTAGTTCGAGATGATGTCCGCACAGCCCGCGGTCGTGAGCTCCCACGGCGCGTCCGCGATAACGCCGGTGTCCGCGACGACCGCGAGCGGCGGGTCCGCCGACACGGAGTGCCGAGTGTCGCCCTCGGGGACGCTCCCGCGTCCGGAGACGATGCCGTCGTGGCTCGCCGCCGTCGGCACCGACACGAACCCCAGGTCGAGCGTGTCGCTCGCCATCTTCGCGATATCGATTGCCTTCCCGCCGCCGACGCCCATCAGGAAGTCAGCGCTCGTCTCCTCCGCGCTCGCGATGACGCGCTGCACGGCGTCGAACGACGCCTCGTCCACCGTCACGATAGACGGGTTCCGGCCCGCGTCCTCCAACTGCGCGACGATGTGCGCGCCCGCCACCTCGCGCGGCGTCGGACTCGTCACCACCAGCGGGTCGCCCGTGAGATGCACGTCGTCGAGGACCGCGCGCGTCTCCCCGAGCACGTCGTGCCCGATGACGACGTTCCGCGGGAGACGGATCCACGAGGATTTCTCGAACATACTGGTGGGTCACCCCGAACTCCTATACGCCTTTTCCTAAACCGTGTCCAGCACGTCCAGCAGGCGCTCCTCCGTCTCGCGCTCCGGCCCCACGTCGTCGCCGTCGCGGTCGCTCTCGACGCTCTCGCCGACCGTGCGCTCCATCGCCTCCGAGACGGGCGTGGACTCCCAGCCGACGCTCTCGGCCCTGTGTGTGTCGAGGACGTGCGGGTACGGCCGGTAGAGCGGGAAGTCCGTCGGGTCGAGGCCGACCGTCGAGAGTTCGCGTTCGCTCGCGTGCACGACCTCCACGTCGGTATCGAGAGCGCTCGCGATCTCCTTCACGGTTCGTTCGAGCGTAATCGAGTTCTGGTCGCCGGCGTTGTACGCCTTCCCCGGCGTACCGTTCTCCGCGACGAGGCGGAGGAGGCTCGCCACGTCCTCGACGTAGACGCGCTGCCAGACGTTCGTTCCGTCGCCCGGCACGACAACGCGGTCGTGTTCCTCGACGCGACTCACCCAGTAATCGAGGCGCTCCGTGTAGTCGAACGGCCCGTACACGACGGTCGGGCGGACGCTCATCGCGTTCACGCCGCGGTCCGCGCCCTCGAACACCGCGCGGTCGCCCTCCGCCTTCCGATTTCCGTAGGTGTCGTAGGAGTCGTCAACGGCCTGGTCGGGCGTGCAGTCCTCGATGGGCGTCACGCCCTCGCGCTTCGGGAGGTCGTCGCGGGCGTACGCCGCCCCCGACGAGACGTAGACGTACGCGTCCACGTCCGCGAAAATTTCGACCGCGGACCGCACCTCCTCCGGGTGGTACGCCGCGAAGTCGAACACCACGTCCGGCTCGACCTCGCGCTTCGCCGACAGCAGTTCCTCGTCGTTGTCGCGGTCGCCGCGAACGTGATGCACGTCGGCGTAGTCCACGAACGGGTTCTCGTGACTCCCGCGGTTGAACAGCGTCACCCGGTAGTCGTGCTCCAAGAGCTCCTCCACCGTGTGGCGGCCGATGAACCGCGTGCCGCCGACGACGAGTGCCGAATCCATACCGCGAAAAAACGCCGCGCGCGAGTTAAGTGTGGGTGGCCCGCGGTCGAACGGGTGGCCCGCGGTCGGGTGGGCTGCCCGGAGTCAATCCGCGCTCCCGGTCGCGCCGAGGCGACCGTCCAGGTTCTCGACCGACGCCGGGAGGTCGGTGCGCGCGTCGTCCTCCGGGCGCTCCTCGATGGCCGCGCGGTACGCGTCCGGCATCACCTTCGTGAACGCCGACAGCGCGTCCTCCCAGTCGTCGAGGAGGTCGCGTGCGCGCTCCGAGTCCGTGTGGGCGGCGTGGTTCTCCACGAGCCGCCGGAGCACCGTCCGGTCGCGGTCGTCCAGTTCGGATTCGAGGCTCACCATGCCCTTGTTCGTCTGCGCGTCGAGGTCGCCGTCCGGGTCGAAGACGTACGCCACGCCGCCGCTCATGCCGGCGGCGAAGTTCTTTCCCGTGTCGCCGAGCACGGCGACGACGCCGCCCGTCATGTACTCACAGCCGTGGTCGCCGACGCCCTCCACGACGGCTTTCGCGCCGGAGTTCCGGACGCCGAAGCGCTCGCCGGCGACGCCGTTCACGTAGAGTTCGCCATCGGTCGCGCCGTACAGCGCGACGTTCCCGACGAGCGTGTTCTCCGCGGGGTCGAACCCGGCGTCCGCGGGCGTCGACACGACCACGCGGCCGCCCGACAGCCCCTTCCCGACGTAGTCGTTCGCCGCGCCGTCGAGGTCGAGCGTCAGCCCCGACGGAAGCCACGCGCCGAACGACTGGCCCGCCGTCCCCGTGAGGTCCACGTGGAGCGAGTCGTCCGGCAGGCCGTCGCCGCCGTGCCGGCTCGACACCTCGTGGGAGAGCCGGCCGCCGACGGTCCGGTCCTCGTTCGTCACGTCCGCGGACACCGTCGTCGGCTCGCCGCCCGCGAGGGCCTCCTCTGCCTCGGCGGCGATGGCGGTGTCGAGGTGGTCGTCGAACGGCACGTCCTGTTCCATCGTCTTGTACCGGTCGTCGCCCGACGGCTCCGCGAGCACCTGCGAGAGGTCCATGTGCTTCGCCTTCGGGTGGTCGGTTTCCGTCTGTTCGAGCGCGTTCACTCGACCGACCATCTCGTCCACGGACTCGAATCCGAGGTCCGCCATGACCTCACGGAGTTCGCGGGCGATGAAGCACATGTAGTTCACGACGTGCTGGGGTTCGCCCGCGAACCGTTCGCGGAGGTCGGGGTCCTGCGTCGCGATACCCACTGGACACGTGTTGTTGTGGCACTGTCGCGCCATCACGCACCCGGACGTGACGAGCGACCCGGTGCCGAACGCGAACTCCTCCGCGCCGAGCAGGGCCGCGATAGCTACGTCTCGTCCGGTCTTCAGGCCGCCGTCGGCGCGCAGCGTCACGCGCGACCGCAGTCCCGTCTCGCGGAGGAGCTGGTTCGCCTCCGCCAGCCCGAGCTCCCACGGCAGGCCCGCGTGCTTGATGGAGGTCTTCGGGGACGCGCCCGTTCCGCCGGAGTGCCCGGAGATGTGGATGCAGTCCGCCTTGGCCTTCGCACAGCCCGCGGCGACCGTGCCGATGCCCGCCTCGGAGACGAGCTTGACGTGCACGCGGGCGTCGGGGTTGCTCGCGTTCAGGTCGAAGATGAGCTGCTTGAGGTCCTCGATGCTGTAGATGTCGTGCTGTGGCGGCGGACTGATGAGGCCGACGCCCGGCGTCGAACACCGGACATCCGCAATCATCTCGTTCACCTTCTTCCCCGGGAGGTGACCGCCCTCGCCGGGCTTGGAGCCCTGCGCCATCTTTATCTGGAGGTCGTCAGCCGACGATAGGTACTCCGAGGTCACGCCGAACCGACCGGACGCGACCTGCTTGATGCGGCACTCGCGGTCGGTCCCGAAGCGCTCCGGCGGTTCGCCGCCCTCGCCCGTGTTCGCCTTCGCGTCGATCTCGTTCATCGCGCGGGCGTTGTTCTCGTGGGCCTCCGGACTGAGACTCCCGAGGCTCATCGCGGCCGTCGAGAACCGCTTTACGATGTCCTCGACGGGCTCCACGTCCTCCACGGGAATCGGCTCCCTGTCGGAGTCAAATTCGAGGAGGCCGCGCAGGGTCTGGAGTTGCTCGTTCTGGGTGTTGATGAGTTCCGCGTACTCCTCGAACTGCTCGTAGTCGCCCGAGCGAACCGCGCCTTGGAGCGTGTGCACGGTCTCCGGGTTCCACTGGTGGAAGATGCCGTTCGACCGGTTCGTGAACTCGCCCTGCCGGTCGAGGTCGACGTCGTCGTCGTACGCGGTCGCGTGGCGCTGCCGGAGGTCGGCTTCGATTTCGTCCACGCCCACGCCCTCCGTGCGGTTCGGCGTGCCCGTGAAACAGTCCTCTACGAGGTCGGAGTCCAGTCCCACGACTTCGAAGATTTGCGCGCCCTGGTAGGACGCGACCGTCGAGATGCCCATCCGGGCCATCACCTTCCGCAGCCCCTTCTCCATCGCGGCGACGTAGGACTCGACGGCGCGGTCCATGTCCCCGTCCTCGTCCATGAGGTCGGTGACGGACTGGATGGCGAGGTAGGGGTTCACCGCGCCCGCGCCGTACCCGACGAGCGTCGCGAGGTGGTGGACCGTCCGCGGGTCACCGGACTCCACGACCAGTCCGACGCGCGAGCGCAGGCCCTCGCGGACGAGGTGGTGGTGGACCGCACCGGTCGCGAGCAGGCTCGGGACGTGCAGGCGGTTCGCCCCCAGTTCGCGGTCGGAGAGCACGAGCACGTCCGCGCCGTCCGCGATGGCGTCCTCGGCGTCCTCCCGGAGGCGCTCGATGGCGTCGTCGAGGCTGCCGCCCATATCGAACGTCGTGTCGATAGTGCGGACCTCGCGTCGGCTGTCTCGGACGCCCGCGAGGTCGTCGTCAGTGAGCACGGGCGACTCCAGGACTACCTGCCGGGCGTGCGCTTTCGACTCCGAGAGGAGGTTTCGCTGGCGGCCCAACCGGGTCTCCGTGCTCGTCACGAGGTCCTCGCGGAGGTAGTCGATGGGCGGGTTCGTCACCTGCGCGAACAGCTGGCGGAAGTACGTGAAGAACGGACGGTTGAACTCGGAGAGCGCCGCGAGCGGCGTGTCGTCGCCCATCGACCCGACCGGGTCTTCCCCGTCTACCGCCATCGGCTCCACGAGTTCGTCGAGTTCGTCGTGCGTGTACCCGAACGCCGCTTGGCGCGCCCGCAGTTTCTCCACGGGGTCCTGGGGGAGCGGGTCGTCGCCGTCGACGTGTTCCTGTTCCGCGTCCACCCACTCGCCGTACGTCTCGTCGGTGAGGTCGTCGAACACCTCGTCGTCCGGAATCACGCGTCCCTCCTCGGGGTCCGCGACGAACAGCTGGCCGGGGGTGAGCCGTCCGCGCTCGCGAACCTCGCTCGCGGGCGTGTCGAGCGCGCCAGCCTCGCTCCCCATCACGAGGCGGTTGTCCTCGGTGACCTCGTACCGGCACGGACGCAGGCCGTTCCGGTCGAGCGCCGCCGCGATGCGCTCGCCGTCCGTCCCAACCACGAGGGCGGGGCCGTCCCAGGGTTCGACGAGCGACGCGTGGAAATCGTAGAACTCCTTTCGCGACTCCGCCATCGCGTCGTCGTCCTGCCACGCTTCCGGAATTAGCATCCGGAGCGCGTGCGGAAGGCTGCGCCCGGTCTCGGTGAGGAGTTCGAGCGCGTTGTCCACGCTCGCCGTGTCGGACTGCTCGGGGTCGTCGATGATGGGCCGCACCGTGTCGAGTTCCTCGTCGGTGAGGTTCGATGCGTCGAGGTCGGCCTCCCGGGCGCGCATCCAGTTGACGTTGCCCTTGATGGTGTTGAACTCGCCGTTGTGGATGATGTTCCGGTAGGGGTGCGCGAGGTGCCACGCGCCGAGCGTGTTCGTGGAGAATCGCGCGTGCACCATCGCGAACGTCGTCTCCATCCGGTCGTCACGGAGGTCGGGGTAGTAGTCGCGGAGTTGCGTGCTCTTGAGGAGACCCTTGTAGACGAGCGTGTCCTCGTCGAGCGAGCAGACGTAGAAGCGTTCGTGGTCGACGGCGTCCTCGACGGCGTTCCGGGCGACGTAGAGGTTCGCGTCGCCGGCGACGAACGCCTGCGCGACGTGCGGTTCGGACTCCACGGCGGTCGCGCCGAGGTCGCTGTTGTCCGTGGGGACGTCTCGCCACGCCAGCGTGTCGAGGCCGTACTCGGCGAAGACGGATTCGACCGTCTCTACTACCGACTCGCGCTCGGCGTCGTCCTGCGGGAGAAAGAACTGGCCGACGGCGTACTCGTCGGGGAGGTCGAGCGCGTCGTCGAAGAAACGCCGCGGAGTCTGGAGGAGGACGCCCGCGCCGTCACCGGTGTTCTCCTCGGCGCCGGTGGTGCCGCGGTGTTCGAGGTTCTCGAGGAGGTCGATGCCGTCCGAGAGTACGTCGTGGCTTCGCCCTCCGTCGAGGTCCATTACTACCCCGACGCCGCAGTTCGCGCTGGCGTCAGAGGGGTCTGCGAGAAGCTCATTGTTCCCCATAGGTGTGTGCCATCAGTTGCCACGAACAGGGAAAAACCCACCCCTGATAGTATTACGCCATATTAGCCCTGTGGAAGGGCGTATTATGGCCTAATATGTCTTGGCGAAGTACGCGGTTTTCGACGCTTCTTCGCCGCAAAGTGTACACTCGTCCGCATCTGGTTCGTGTTCTTCGTCGAACGGAACCATCACGATTTCCGCGGCAATTTTCTCCTTGATGACTTGCTCGCACGCCTCGTCGCCACACCACGGCGTCTTCACGTACCCGCCGTGCTTCCCGATGGTGCCCAGGATTTCCTCCGGCGAATCGGCTTCGCGGACGTTCTCCTCCAGGTTCTCCTCCGCGGACTCGTACAGTTTCTCCTGCACAGCGTCGAGGTGTTCGTCCACCGAGTCCACGAGTCCCTCGCGGTTCACGACGGACTGCTCGCCGTCCGGCCGGTGCGCGAACGTCAGCTCCTCGTCCTCGACCTCGTTCGGGCCGATTTCGATGCGGAGCGGGACGCCCTTCAACTCCCACTCGTTGAACTTGAACCCGGGATTGCGCTCGTCGCGGTCGTCGAGGTGGACGCGCACGCCCGCCTCCTCCAGTTCCGCCGCGACCTCCGTCGAGTACTGGAGCACGTCCTCCTGCGTGTCCTCCTGCCAGATCGGCACGATAACGACCTGCTCGGGCGCGACCGTCGGCGGCAGCACCAGCCCCTGGTCGTCAGAGTGAGTCATGATGAGGCCGCCGAGCGCGCGCCACGACAGCCCCCACGAGGTCGTGTGCGCGACCTGCTCTTCCTCGTCCTCGTCCACGTATGTCAGGTCGTACGCCTCCGCGAACGACTGCCCGAGGTCGTGGCTCGTCGCGCCCTGCAGGCTCTTCCCGTCCGGCATCAGTGCCTCGACGGTCGTCGTCGTCTCCCCGCCCGGGAACTTATCGTGCTCGGGCTTCCGGCCGCGCATGACCGGAATCGCCAGCACGTCCTCGTACAGGTCCTCGTACTGCCCGAGGCGGGTGACCGTCTCGTCCCACGCCTCCTCCGCGGACTCGTGGGCCGTGTGGCCCTCCTGCCAGAGGAACTCCTTCGTCCGGAAGAACGGCTTCGTCTCCGTCGCCTCCCACCGAACCACCGAACACCACTGGTTCAGTCGGAGCGGAAGGTCGCGGTGGCTTCGCGTCCACTGACTCATGTACGGCGTGATGATGGACTCGGACGTGGGGCGGACGGCGAGGCGCTCCTCGAGTTCCTGGTTTCCGCCCTCGGTCACCCACGCGACCTCGGGGTCGAAGCCCTCCACGAACTCGGACTCCTTGTCGAGGTAGGACTCGGGGATGAACATCGGGAAGTAGGCGTTGTCCACGCCCGTGCCCTTGAACCACTCGTCGAGGTTCTCCTGCACCTTCTCCCAGAGCGCGTACCCGCGGGGGCGGGTGACGATGAACCCGCCCATCGAATCGGGGCCGTAGCTCGCGAGGCCCGCCTTCCGCACGACCTCCGAGTACCACTTCCCGGGGCTGTGCTCCTTGCTCTCGGTGATTCCGAGCTCCTGCTCGTTGTCGCTCATTACGCGAAGAGTCGCCGGATACAGCCTTAAATCCCGTGAAGCCCGCCTGTCCGACGGGAGTGGCCGAACCACGTCTCGCGCTGGACCTCCTCTTAGTCGTTGCGACGGGAGACTTATGTGGTATGAGAACGTCCCACAGGATATGGGCGACACGAAACGTGGTCGCGAGCGGAAAGGCATGAACAAGCAGACGCAGCGCCGCCTCCGCATCGAGCAACGCGAACTCGAAGCGAACGACGAACCGCCGACGACCGAGGACGACGAACTGTCCATCGGGGACTAAGTATCGCGGAACGGACACCTATTGCGAAGTCTTTTATAATCAGCGATGAATAGTGGATAGCAAGCGGGTTTTCCAGACACTGTTCCCGCGGACGTGCCGGACCGGCCGGACGCGCCGCTCTCCCACGATGATACCACACCTCCGGTCAGTGACCCCACATACTCGCGTCGATTACGGCGCGCTCCCGTGGGGTGGCCGGGACCCGGAACCCGCAGTTCGCGTACTATGAGTACGGTAGACCAGCAACTCGAAGACCTGCACGAAACGATAACGAACGAGATACCACCGGACATCACCGTCACGGAGGTCAAGTACGAGGGGCCCGAGCTCGTCGTGTACACGCGCGACCCGAAGAAGTTCGCGCAGAACGGCGACCTCATCCGGAACCTCGCCTCGAAACTACGCAAGCGCATCACCGTCCGTCCGGACCCGGACGTGCTCACGCGCCCCGAGAAAGCACGGGAGGCCGTGATGGACGTGATTCCCGACGACGCCGGCGTCACCAACCTCGACTTCCACGAGGACACCGGTGAGGTCGTCATCGAGGCCGAGAAGCCCGGAATGGTCATCGGCCGCCACGGGAGCACGCTCCGCGAAATCACGCAGACCTCCGGCTGGACGCCCGAGGTCGTGCGCACGCCGCCCATCGAATCCTCGACGGTGTCGAACGTCCGGAACTTCCTCAAGCACGAGCGCGAGGAGCGACGCGACATCCTCGAGAAGGTCGGCCGCCAGATCCACCGCGAGGAACTCTCCGACGACGAGTACGTCCGCATCACGACGCTCGGCTGCTGTCGCGAGGTCGGTCGCGCGAGCTTCATCCTCTCCACGCCGGACACGCGCATCCTCATCGACTGCGGGGACAAACCCGGTGCGGACGGCGAGGTTCCGTACCTCCAAGCGCCGGAAGCCGTGCCGCTGAACTCCATCGACGCGGTCGTGCTGACGCACGCCCACCTCGACCACTCCGCGTTCATCCCGCTCCTGTTCAAGTACGGCTACGACGGCCCCATCTACTGCACCGAACCCACCCGCGACCTGATGGGACTGCTCACGCTCGACTACCTCGACGTGGCGGCCAAAGAAGGTCGAAACCCGCCCTACGAGTCCGAGATGGTGCGGGAAGCCATCAAGCACTGCATCCCCCTCGAATACGGCGACGTGACGGACATCGCGCCGGACGTGAAGCTCACGCTCCACAACGCCGGCCACATCCTCGGGAGCGCCGTCTCCCACTTCCACATTGGTGACGGCCTCTACAACGTCGCGTTCTCGGGCGACATCCACTACGAGCCCACGCGGCTGTTCAACGGCGCGGTGAACGACTTCCCGCGCGTCGAAACGCTCGTCATGGAGTCCACGTACGGCGGACGGAACGACTACCAGACCGACCAAGAGGACTCCGAGGAGAAACTCAAACGCGTCATCAACGACACGTACGAGCGCGACGGGAAGGTCGTAATTCCCGCGTTCGCGGTCGGCCGCAGCCAGGAGATCATGCTCGTCTTGGAGGAGGCGATGCGGGAGGGCGACATCCCCGAGATGCCCATCCACTTGGACGGCATGATTTGGGAGGCGACCGCCATCCACACCACCTATCCCGAGTACCTCCGGGACGAACTCCGGGACAGAATCTTCCACGACGACGCGAACCCCTTCCTCGCCGACCAGTTCAACCACATCGACGGCGGCGAGGACGAGCGGCAGGAGGTCGCGGACGGCGACCCGTGCATCATCCTCTCCACGTCCGGCATGGTCACCGGCGGCCCGATCATGAGCTGGCTCGAACACCTCGCGCCCGACCCCGACAACCGACTCGTGTTCGTCGGCTACCAGGCGCAGGGGACGATGGGGCGCCGCATCCAGTCCGGCCGCGACGAGATAGCGATGCCGGGCGACCGCGGGCGGAACGACCGCCTCAAGCTCCGGATGGACGTCGAGACCGTGGACGGGTTCTCCGGCCACGCGGACCGTCAGGGCTTGGAGGACTTCGTGCGGACGATGAACCCGCGGCCCGAGAAGGTGTTGTGCGTGCACGGCGACGAGCGCTCCACCCAGGACCTCTCGAGCGCGCTCTACCACGAGTACAACATGCGGACGTTCGCGCCGAAGAACCTCGAAACCTTCCGATTCCTGTAGGAAACGTTCACGAATTACGAGGGATAGGCGACACCTAATTGTGTCTTCCTCCGCCTACCGGGAGTATGTCTCGGGAGACGGCGGACATCTCCGTGCTCGTGGTGGACGACGAGCCGGGGATGGCGAACCTCGTTTCGACCTACCTCCAGCGGTTCGACGACACGCTCGCCGTCGACACCGTTTCGAGTCCGCGCGAGGCGTACGACCGCCTCAACCACGTGGACTGCGTCGTCAGCGACTACGACATGCCGGACGTGGACGGCCTCATGTTCCTCGAAGCGGTGCGCGCCGACCACCCCGACCTCCCGTTCGTCCTGTTCACCGGCCGCGGCTCCGAGGACATCGCCGCGGACGCCATCACGGCCGGCGTCACCGACTACATGCAGAAGGGCTCGGGAACCGACCAGTACCGCGTGCTCGCCCAGCGAATCCGGAACGCGGTCGCGCGCTACCGGCTCGGCGAGGCCGCGGACGCGGCGACCGACCGCGCCGAAACCATCCTCGAAGCCTCCCCCGACCCGATTCTCGTCACCGCGAACGAACGGGTGACGTACGCGAACCCGGCCGCCGTCGACCTGCTCACGGCGGCCGGCGACGGTGACGTGACCGGGCGCACTCTCGACGACGTCTTCCGGTCGCCGCCCGCGCCGCCGACCGACCCGGACGCGGTCGAACGCCTCGTCGCCACCGCCGGCGACCAGCGCGTCCCCGTGGACGCGACCGCGCGCCGCGTCGACTGGGACGGGACCGAAGGCGTGGTTCGCGTCCTGCGGAAGGCCGCGAACCAGCCCGTAACCGACGGCGCGACCCCCGCCCGGGGCGAGCACACACCCTTCGAACGTATCCAGCGCGAGGCGTTCGACCGGATGACGGACGCCGTGTACGCGCTCGACGACGACTGGGAGTTCACGTTCGTGAACGCCCACGCCGAAACGCTCCTCCAGCGCGACCGGGACGCCCTCCTCGGCACCGAGCTCTGGGAGGCGTTCCCGGAAGCCGCGGACACGGTGCTTCACGACCGCTTCATCGAGGCTGTCGAGTCGAACGACCCCGTCTCTTTCGAGGTGGAGTACCCGCCGCTCGGTGGGACGTTCGACGTCCGCGTCTTCCCCTCGACGACCGGTCTCACCGTCTACTTCCGGGACGTGACCGACGAACGCCGCACCGCCTCACAACTCCGCGAGAGCGTCGACGCGCTCCACCGACTCTACGAGGTCACGTCCGACCGCGAGCGCTCGTTCGGCTCGAAACTCGAAGCCGTCCTCGACATTGGCACCGACTACCTTTCGCTCCCGTTCGGGTTCGTCTCCGAACTCAGCGAGACGACGCAGACCGTCGTCGCCGCCACGGGCGACCATCCGCTTCTCCAGCCGGGCGAAACCTGTCCGCTCGGGGAGTCCTACTGTCGGAAGACTGTGGAGACTGACGACGGATTGCTCGCCATCGAACACGCGGGCGGCGACTGGGCCGACGACCCCGCGTACGAGACGTTCGGCCTGGAGACGTACGTCGGCGGGCGCGTCGTCGTGAACGACGACCTCTACGGCACGGTATGCTTCGCGTCCGACACCGCCCGCGACCGCGAGTTCACGGAGATGGAGACGACGTTCGTCGAACTGCTCACGCGCTGGCTGTCCTACGAACTCGAACACCGCGAGTACCAAGCCGACTTAGAGGCGACGAACGACCAACTCGAAGAGTTCGCGAGCATCGTCAGCCACGACCTCCGCAATCCCCTGACGGTCGCGTCCGGCCACCTCGACCTCGCCCGCCAGGAGTACGAGAGCGACCACCTCGAACGGGTCGCCGAAGCCCACGACCGAATGGAACGCCTCATCGAGGACATCCTGACGCTCGCCCGGGACGGCGACATGATAGACGAACTCGCCCCGGCCGCGGTCGGCGGCGTCGCGGAGTCCGCGTGGCGCACCGTCGACACCGACGGCGCGACCCTCGACGCCACCGCCACCGGCGACGTGCTCGCGGACGCCAGCCGCCTCACCCAGCTCTTCGAGAACCTCTACCGGAACGCGATAGAGCACGGCGACCACTCCGTGACTGTCACCGTTAGCGACATCGAGGACGGGTTCGCGGTCGCGGACGACGGCCCGGGATTCGGGGATGTGGACACCGACCGACTGTTCGACGCCGGGTACACGACCAGCGAGGACGGCACCGGCCTCGGCCTCCGCATCGTCGCACGCATCGCCGATGCGCACGGCTGGACGGTCGACGCGATGGAGAGCGACTCGGGCGGCGCGCGCTTCGAATTCACGGGCGTCGAGCGCCCCTAGACCCGTGTACGGCTTCGTCCGGAGAGCGGGTGACGTGGCGCTCGGCGTCTAGACGAAGCCGTATCGGAGAGCGATCCAGCCGATGGTGCTGATGAAGAGAATCGGGGGGAGAATCATGAACCCCCAGAGCCCGTCGAGTCCCCACAGGAGGAGGAGGACGACGTCCGCGATGCCGAGCGCGAGGAACGGCGAGATGTAGAGGAACGCCCGCTTCCGGGAGCCGGTCTCGCGGTCGTCCTCCGGCGTTGGCGCGGCCATACTCTCGGGTTGGGCGCGTGGCGTGAAAAGCGCCGCGTTCGAGCGTGCGCCGCGAAACCCCGGACTTATAGAGTCTCTCAGTCCTACCTCGGGGTATGGTTGGACTTTCAGACGCGAACACGGCGGAGGAAGCCGGGGACCCGAACCCGGTATTTCAGTGGGTCTACCTGAACCAGTTCAAGCTGAAGCTCGTGCTCGTGGACGTGCTCGTCATCGCGCTCGGGTTCGCTATCGCGAAGTTCTTCGGGAACGACTTGGCGCAGGTCGTCGCCGCGATGCTCATCTGGTTCGGACTCCTGTTCGGGCTCACGGGCGTCGTTCTCTACGCGTACATCCGGTTCAGCGCGTGGCGGTCCGACCGGTAGACGCACGACTTTTCTCCCCGCGATACCTTCCTCGGCTATGTCCGATCGAATCGCGTCCGACAACCCCGCGGTCGAAACGGTCACCGCGACCATCGGCCGGTACGGCGGCACGACGCGACCCCAGATAGAACTCCCCGCGGACGACGCCGCGCGCGTCCCGGTCGGGGAGGTCGTTCGACTCGTTCTCGACGGTACCGAGTACCGCGTTCGCATCGAGGAGAGCGGCGGCACGCCGGTGATTCGGGGCGCGTACGAGACGCCGCGGCTCGCGCGAGCCCCCGGTGAGGGCGAGAACCACCTGATTTCGTGGCTCGACGGCACCGACCTCGACATCGGGCGGTCGGTGTACGTCGACATCGTCGAAGAGGGGTACGCGTACGGCCTCCGCGAACCGGGGACGACCGCGTACTACGACGCGACCGAGAAACCGAGTGACAGCCTCGCGGACATCGCGCGCGACCTGGACGGCTAGTCGAGGTCGCGGAACACCGCGCGGTAGTCGGCGTCGTCGAATTCCGTCGAGATATCGTCCGTGCAGTCGCGGCGCTCGCGGATGCGTTCTGCCACGTCGTCGAGCGCGTCCTCGTCGCCGTCGGTGAGGAGGTCGGCGCGGCGCTCGCAGAGGTCGAAGAGGTCGTCGACGACGACCTCGTACGCGACGCGGCGTGCGACCCGCAGGACGCCCGCCCGAATCTCGTCCGCGGACGCCGTCCCGGGGAGCGCGTGGTCGACGCCGCGCGTGGTCTCGTCGTGGTCGCTCAGAAGGAGGATACCGCAGTCGTAGCCGTGCGTTCGCACGTGTTCGACGACCCGGTGGAGCGCGAGGTCGGCGGTGTCGTCGAGCACGACGACGTCGATGGTGTCGTCCACGTCGTCGAGCGTAGCGCCGGTCTGCACGTCGTGGTCGGCGCTCGCGGCGTACTGGCGTACCGAGTCCTGTGGGTCGCCCAGCGCGAGCACCGCTACCGTGTCAGCGCGTTCCGGCATCGTCGCTTCTCGGTTTGTGTCACTGCGTTCTGTGTGAATAAGTCTTCCGTCGACGCCCTCTTCCGGTTTCGTCGTTCACCCGTGCGGTGTCGACATCGCGGAAGGCGGCGCGGAAGTCGTCGGCCGCGAACTCGGCGACCGTCGTGTCGAGCGCAGCGGCGACGGCGTCGATGCGACGGGAGAGCGCGCTGACCGCCTCGGAGCGGTCTGTGGTCCCGTCTATGAGGTCGGCGCGGCGCTTGCACAGCGCGAAGAGTTCGTCGAGGTCGGCGTCGTACGCGGTGTGCGCGAGCAGGGATTCGACGGTGGTCGCGACGCTCTCTCGGTCGACGGGGTCGGGGATGCACGCGTCCGGGCCACGGGTGGTGGCGTTCCGGTCGGCGCCGAGTAGGGCGACGCGTGCGCCGTGACGGTGGCTTTGCGCGACGAGGGCGGCGCCGTCCCCGTGTCGGCCCGCGCCGAGGAGGAGGACGTGTACGTCGTCCGAGATGGCGTCCGCGGCCGCCTGCTCGGTTTCGGCGGTGCGGACCTCGTAGCCCGGGAGCCACGACTGGTAGCGGTCGTGTCGGTCGGCGTTGTCGACGACGAGAACGGTTGCACGCGGCGTTTTCCCCACCATACGAGGATAATCTTCTTCCCATTTGGGGATAAAATTATTGGTCTGACAGGCGATGGGTGGGTTCCGTAGGTGGGTTCTAAACCTTACGTTCGAACCGGCGAAGTTTCGGCCGGGCTAAAAAGGCTGGATGTGGGGCGTAGGAACCTCATACCGGCAATCCTTGTGTGTTAGGGTTACACAAGGTTTGCGAAAGGTTTAAGTTTGTTTCGCACCTATCGATGGTTAGGAAGCGTGAGGGAAAGGCGTTTGAAACTTTCCCTCGCTTTCGGAGATTCACCATGAGCGAGACAACGATACGAACGTACTCCAGCGACCGCCAGCGCACCGAGGAAGAGACCAGCGACGAACAGGAACACACCAACACGTGTCCCGAATGTGATGGGAAGCTCGTCAACGACGAGGAACACGGCGAGACCATCTGTTCGGAATGCGGCCTGGTCATCGAGGAGAACGGCATCGACCGTGGGCCGGAGTGGCGGGCGTTCGACTCCGCCGAGAAGGACGAGAAATCTCGGGTGGGTGCGCCGACGACGAACATGATGCACGACAAGGGCCTCTCCACCAACATCGGCTGGCAGGACAAGGACGCCTACGGCAACAGCCTGAGTTCCCGCCAGCGCCAGAAGATGCAGCGCCTGCGCACCTGGAACGAGCGCTTCCGCACCCGGAACAGCAAGGAGCGGAATCTGAAGCAGGCGCTCGGCGAAATCGAACGCATGAGCAGCGCCCTCGGCCTCCCGAAGGAAGTCCGCGAGACGGCGTCCGTCATCTATCGCCGCGCGCTCGACGAGGACCTCCTCCCCGGCCGCAGCATCGAGGGCGTCGCCACCGCGTCCGTCTACGCGGCGGCCCGCCAGATGCAGACGCCGCGCAGCATCGACGAGGTCGCGACCGTCAGCCGCATCGACGAGATGGAGTTCAAGCGCACCTATCGCTACATCGTGCGCGAACTCAGCCTCGAAGTCGCGCCCGCCGACCCCGCGAGCTACGTCCCCCGGTTCGCGAGCGAACTCGACCTCAGCGACGAGGTCGAACGCCGCGCCCGCGAACTCCTCTCGAACGCACAGGAACAGGGCGTCACCAGCGGGAAGTCGCCTGTCGGCCTCGCCGCCGCCGCGATTTACGCCGCGAGCCTGCTCGTGAACCAGAAGGTCACGCAGAGCGAGGTCAGCGCCGTGACCGACGTGAGCGAAGTCACCATCCGCAACCGCTACCAGGAACTCCTGGAAGCCACCGAGGTCGGCGCGTAACACCGCCGGCGGTCGCTGACTCTCGCTCTCTCCGTTCTTCTGTTCGTATTTTGACTACTCGATTTCGACGTGCTTCTCACCCGCTCGGATAGCCGCCGGTACGTGATTCTGTTCCGGTGGCACGGGGCTCGCGTAGCTCTCGTCCAGCACGCAGAAGGGCAGGTAGGCGAGGTTGAAGTCCAGCGCGACCTGGCTCCCCGACTCCACGCCCTCGACATCGAGCTCGACGTACCGCCCGATTTGGGGGGTTTCGTCGCCGCTCGTTTCGTCCGTGAACGGCACGAACAGGCCGTCTTGGTTCGGCGCGTGGTACGCCGCGAGCACGTGGTGGTCGCCGTCGAGCGTGAATCCGAGCGTCGCGGCGCGCTCGTACTCCGCCGCGGGGCCGCGCGTGAGTTCCACCCGGACGACCTCGGGGTTCTGGGCGCGCTGGAGGCGCGCGACCACCCGGAACTCGGGGTCGATGTCGTAGAATTCGAGGTCGTCGCCGGTCTCGGGAAGTTCCATGTTCTCCCGGACGAACCGGCGCTTCTCCGCGCGGTGCTCGCTGACGCGCTCGCGCCACGCGTCGAGGTCGAGGTCGGATTCGGCCATACCCGGGATTTCCGGCGGAGCGCCGTAAGCGGTGCGTTCGTCGACTGCGACTCGGAGTGCGAGTCACCCACAAGCGGTTTGTGCATCGGGAACGCACACCGGGACGATGTACGAGATACTGCTCGCGGTCGACGAGAAGGACGAACACGCGGAGGCCCAGGTGGACGCGGTGCTCGACCTCCCCGGACAGGACGAGATTCACGCGCACGTCTTCCACGACTTCCAGGACAACCCCACGGGGGCGTCCATCGGCCAACTCGCGTCCGCGCGACACGCCAAGGACTCGCTGGAGGACGCCGGCATCGAAGTGACGCTGCACGAGACGAGCGGCGACCCGAGCGAGGCCATTCTCGACACCGCACGCGACCTCGATGTGGACTCTATCTGCGTCGCGTCCCGTAAGCGCACGCCGACCGGGAAGGTGCTGTTCGGGAGCGTGACGCAGGCGGTCATCCTCGGCGCGGACCGTCCGGTCATCGTCTGCGGCGCCGAATCGTAGCTAGCACGCTGTTTTCCCATTTGTTCGCCGCCATCCGGCGCGAGTCCGTGAATTCCCGGACCGGCCACAAGGTTATACAAGGCGTGTGACGTGTACGTAACTAGGGGCGACGTAGCCCTCCCGAATTCATGCCACCGGAACGCCCGTCGTCGGACGACACCGAGGAAGCCCCGACTGTTCTCGCGGTCGACGACGACACCGACCTCGCCGACACGTACGCCATCTGGCTGGACGAGCAGTACGACGTTCGCACCGCGTACGGCGGCGAGGACGCGCTCTCGAAACTCGACGAGGACGTGGACGTGGTGTTGCTCGACCGCCGAATGCCGGGGATGTCCGGCGGCGAAGTCCTCGAACGCATCCGCGAGGCGGGCTACGACTGCCGGGTCGCGATGCTCACCGCGGTCGAACCCGACGCGGATATCGTGGAGATGGGTTTCGACGACTACCTCACCAAACCAGTGACGCGCGAGGAACTCGTGGACGCCGTCGAAGACCTCCACACGCGGCTCACGCTGGATGACGAACTCCAGGACCTGTACGCGACCACGTCGAAGATAGCCGTGCTCGAATCCGAACTCTCCCCGGAGGAACAGCAGTCGAGCGAGGCGCTCGACCAGCTTCACGGACACGCGGACGCCCTCGAATCGCGGACGCAGGCGCGAATGGACGACCTGACGGACGCAGAGGAGGCCTTCCGCGAAGCGGACTTCTAGTGTTTTTGTAGGCGGACGCGGTAGTCGCGGTATGCGCGTCGCAGTGCTCGGACCCGGCGCTGTCGGGTCGCTGTTCGGCGGTCGTCTCGCCCTGAGCGGCGTCGACGTGACGCTCGTCGGTCGTCCGGGCGCACAGGTGGACGCGCTCCGCGACGGCCTCACGCTCACGCGTCCGGATGGACGGACGGAGCGCGTGGCGGTGGACGTGACGACCGACCCGGGCGCGGCCGACCCCGTGGACATCGTGTTGGTGTGCGTGAAGGCGTACGACACGCGGAGCGCGCTCGCCGACGCCGAACCGTTGCTCGCGGACGCGGCGGTCTGCACGCTTCAGAACGGCCTCGGGAACGCCGAGACCATCGCGGAGTTCGTGCCCGACTCGCGGGTGCTCGCGGGGACGACGAGCCACGGCGCGACGCTCGAAGCGCCCGGACACGTCCGGCACGCGGGCGTCGGCGACACCGTCGTCGGGAACTACTTCACCAGCACGGACGCGACGACCACCGCGCTCGCCCACGCGTTGACCGACGCCGGCATCGAGACCGAGGTTGTGGCGGACGCGGAGCGCGCGGTCTGGGAGAAAGTCCTCGTGAACGTCGGCATCAACGCCGCGACCGCGCTCGCCCGCGTCCCGAACGGCCGCCTCGCCGACACCGATTCCGGTGAACGCGTACTCCGCCGCGCCATCGAGGAGGCCGCCGCGGTCGCGGACGCGGAGGGCGTCGAACTCACGACCGACCCCGTCAACGCCGCCTCGCGGGTCGCCCGCCGCACCGCCGAGAACGTCTCCTCGATGCGTCAAGACCTCGAACGCGGACGAAGAACAGAAATCGAGTCGCTGAATGGCGAAATCGTCGATCGGGGCCGCGAGCACGACATCGAGACGCCCGTGAACGAGACGCTTACGGACCTCGTGCGACTCGCGGAGGCGTAGGGCGGTCAGGCGTAGGTGTCCAGAACCGTGCGTTCGAGGACGCTGTCGCGGCGGAGAACGAGGTAGAGCACGAGGAAGTCGTGTTCCGCGGGGTCGAGGACGAAGACGTGGTGGGGACAGTTTTCGAAGTCGTCGAGGCGGTCGAGGAGCGGTTCGAGCGGCGCGGTACCGTCGCGGAACTCGGTGTAGAGGTCGCGCTCGCCGGGTTGGTCGGCGAACGCGTAGACGGCGCCGTTGGGTTCGCCGTCGGTGCTGTAGGTGGTTCGGGAGTTCACGCCGAGGCCCTCGCGGCGCGCCTCCTCCATGACGTCCAGCGCGTCCTCGAACAGGCCGGTCGCGCCGCCGACGTACGTGATGCGGGTTTCCTCGACGACCTCGTAGTCCTCGAAGCGCGCGGTGCCGTCCGTCCACGCGAGCGTCGCCCGGACGCGGTTACCGGGCGTGAGGTCGTCGCCGTCGTCTTCGACGCGCACCGGGTCGTCACCGTCGAGCGGAACGAGCACGAACCCTGCGCCGTCTGGTGTCCGCGAGCGCACCCGGTACTCGCCGGTCGTTCGGGCCTCCGACATACCACGGGATTGTACGGAGTCGCGTAAAAGCCCCTCGCAGTCCTCACTCGGCGAGCGCGCGCAGCGCGCGCACGTCGCCGGTCGATTCGAGGTCGGCGAGCGCTCGTTCGACGTCCGCTCGTCGGTCGTCGGCGTACGAATCCAATCTGGATTCGTCCACATCGGGGAGGACGACGTGACGGTCCCCGGGTTCCGAGTCGCTCGCGCGCCGGATGGCTTCGAGCGCGCCGAGCCCTCGGCCGAGTACGCCAGCGGCCTCGCGCTGGGCGGTCGTCGCGTCCGCGAGAACTGCGCCGACCGTCGCCGCGGCCTCCCCGAGCGCGCCGGTCGTATCGTCCACGAGCGACCCCGGGTCGGCTACCGTCCGGGAGTCGTCCGTGTAGCGCGCGCCGAACGCGCTCGTGATGCGCTGGGAGACGCTCGTCACGGTGTCGAAGAGGGTTATCGGGCCGTCGCTCCGGCTGAGCGCGTCGTACGCGGCGGCGTAGAGGTGGTCGCTCGCGAGGAGCGCGCGCGTCGGGTCGGCGGTGAACGAGTGCGCCACGTCGTCGTGTAACTGGACGAGCACGCGGCCGCGGAGGCGGACGTGTGCGCGCAGGCATTCGACGCCCGCCGCGGCGGTCGGCGCGCCGTCGTGGCTGGTGTTCGCGAGCGTGTCGTGCACGCGAAGCGTTAGCTCGCCGTACCAGTGGTCGGCGTCGAGCGATTCTCGGAGGTCGGGCAGCAGTTCTGTTGCCTCCGCCGGGAGGACTCGGTCGAGTTCGCGTTCGATGTCGACGGTGGTGTCGGTCATTGGCTCCGCTTTCGACCGAACTTACTGACCAGTCAGTCAAAAACGTTCCGCCCGGTCCGTCCAGTACCCGCGCCCGCGGTTATTTCATAGAGCGATATACGGTGTACGAGTCGTGGGGTCGACACGCGGTTCAGAGTTGGATCGGGAGTACGACGGCGACCGCGGTGGCGAACACGCCGAGCGCGAGAAGTGAAGCGTTCGCGAGGCGGTTGGAGGCGGTGGTGAGGGAGAGCGAGTAGCGTTTCGACGTGAGCGGCCAGAAGAGCGCGACCCCGGACGGCGTGAGCGCGTCCGCGACCAAGTGCGCGGTGATGCCGTACGTGCCGACGAACAGTGCGAGCGCGGCGAGCGGGACGCGCGCGCCGGGAGTAACACCCGGGAGCGCGAGCGCCGCCGCGGCGAGCAGCGCGCCGACGAGCCACGCGAACGCGAGCGTGTGCGTCGACCCCCGGTGTGTCAGTCCGGGTACTCGGTGGTCCCAGTCCGGGACGCGGGCGAGCGCGAGCACGCCGAGCAGGCCGGCGAGCGCGGCGCTCGACCGACCGAAGGCGAGCAGGCCGGCGAGCACGGGCGCGTACAGGAGGAGGCTGACGCCGTAGTGGCCGGTGCGATACATGGCCGTGTGCTCGGCCGGCGGTCGGTAATAGTTGTCGCCGCTAGTCGTAGCGGACGAGCGCGAAGACGACCATGACGGTGGATGCGGCGACGCCGACGCCGAGCAGGCGCCAGCCCGTCGTGTAGCCGGCAGTGTCCGCGACCAGTCCGAACAGGGGCGGGGCGAGCAGGCCGCCGATGTTGAGGCTCATCTGGGCGGCGGCGCTCGCGGCGCCGGCCTTCCCGTCGGGCGCGAGCGCGGTCGCAGCGCCGTGGTAGAGTCCAGGGAATCCGAGGATTGTGAGGCCGAGCGCGGCGAACACGACGAGCATCGTGACGCCGCGGACGGCGGGGAGAACGAGGAGGAGCACAGTGGCGCCGACGATCTGGACGGCGAGCACGCGGAGGCTGGCGCGGGCGGCGGTTCCGGGGACGCGGTCCGCGAGGCTGCCGGCGCCGATGCGGCCGGCGCTCCCCGACACCTGCATCATCGCGAGGACGGTGCCCGCGACCGCGGTCGTCGCGGCCGTGGAGTCCTCGAGGTAGGGGACGGTGTAGCCGGTGAGCGTGTAGACGGCGGCGCCGAGGAAGAACCCGGAGAGGACGAGGACGAGCAGGAGGCGGTTCGCGGCGAGCGCGCGCACGTCGGGAAACTCCATGCGGCCGCTCCCGCCCGTGCCGTCGAACGTGAGCGCGTAGACGGCGGCGGCGAGGAAGCCGACGCCGGCGATGACGGCGAAGCTCGCGGGCCACGTCGGAACGAGGACGTTGTTCGTGACGAACACGGCGCTGATGGCGCTGCCAGCGGTGACGCCGACCTGTTTCAGGCCGACGGCGAGGTTGTACCGGCCGCGCGGGGCGCGGCTGGCGACGGCGCGGTTCGTCGCCGGCATCCCGGTGGCGTACGCGCTCCCGAGGACGAACACGGCGACGAGCAGGCCGCCGTACGTGCCGACCAACGGGACGTTCGCGCCGGCGAGCGCGACGCCGGCGGCGCCCGCGGCGAGGCCGACGAGCCCGCCGACCATCGCGGGGTGGTCGCCGTACGCGTCCACGACCGCGCCCATCGGGAAGAGGAAGAGCGTGTAGCCGAGCGTCATCACGGAGACGACGAGGCCGACCTCGAACCCGCTCAGGCCGTAGGTGTCGCGGAACGACGAGGTCGCGGCGAACACGGCGTAGTAGGCGGCGGACGCGACGACCTGCCAGGCGGCGACGGCGGTGACGCCGCGCCAGCTCCGCGAGGAGTCGCTCGTACTCACTGCGCCCACGCGAGGAGCGCGATGCCGGCGACGACGGCGAGCAGGTAGGCGGGGTGGCCGGCGGCGTACTCGGAGAGCGGAGTGAGCGCGGCGGCGTAGTCACCGGCGGCGAGGGCGTCGGAGAGCGCGGTGGAGGACTGCGTCCAGAACGCGAAGTGGCCCGTGCCGAGGAGGCCGAATCCGGCGCCGAGGAGTTGTTTCGGGCGTGAACTCAGCGCGGTTGCGAGGGACGAGGGAATCGACATACGTCACCTCTCCACGCGCGAGGGAAAAAGCGTAGCGACCGACGGCGTCGGGATGCCTACGCGATGTCGATGCGGCGGCCGGATTCGTGGGTGCGGCCGAACGCGAGTTCGAGCACGCCGTTCCGGTAGGTCGCCTGCACGTCGTCGACCTCGGCGTCGGCGGGGAGGCTGAGGCGCTCGTGGACGCGTCGTCCGCGCGTACCGGTTTCCGCGTCGGCCTCGTGTTCAGCGTCGATGACGACGGCGCCGTCCGCCACGGACACGTCGAGTTCCTCGCGCTCGAACCCGGGGAGGTCGACGACGAGCGTGTGGGCGTCGTCCGTGGTCTGCCAGTCGTGCGTCAGGCCGTGCCTCATGTCGTGCGTCAGACCGCCCGCGAGCCCGGGGACGGCTCCGTCGGCACCGTCGCTGCGGTTCCAGCGCGCACGCACGTCGTCGAACGCGCGGTCCATCTGCTCGAACATGCGGTCCATCTCGTCGAAGGGACTACTTTTCATCACTGTTCACCACCCTTGAAAAGGCGCCCAGCGGATTTATAGTTGACGTGGCACGAGATAGCTCGTCGCCGGTCGGGCGGATTTAGGTGGCGGCCTCCGAAGCCGTGGCCATGACGCCCTTCGAGCGCCGCACCCGCGCCTGCCAAGACCGTCTCGACGCGGACGAGGCCATCGCCCTCTTCCCGAGTCCGAACCTCTACTACCTCGGCGGCTTCCACGAAACCCCGGGCGAGCGCCACTTCTTCCTGTTCGTCACGCCCGACGACGCGGCCTTCCTCGCGCCCGCCCTCTACGAGGACCAGTTGCGCGCCGAGACGTGGGTTTCGGACGTGTACACGTGGAGCGACGGCGACGACCCAATCGAACACGTCCGCGAGGTCGCCGCCGACCTCGACATCGGGTCGCGCGTCCTCCTCGACGAGACGATGTGGGCGCGGTTCTCGATGGACCTCCGGACGGCGCTCCCGGACGCCGACTTCGGCCTCGCCACGGATGTCCTGTCCGCGCTCCGCGTGCGGAAGGACGACGCCGAACTCGACGCCATCCGCCGGGCGAGCGAGGCCGCCGACGCCGCGATGCGGGACGTACGAGCGCTCGGCGCGGACGCCGTCGGGATGACCGAGTCCGCCCTCGCGGCGTACGTCGAGGACCGCCTCGAAGCGCACGGCGGCGACGGCACATCCTTCGACACCATCGTCGGGTCCGGGCCGAACGCCGCGCTCCCCCACCACCATCACGGCGAGCGCGAAATCGAACCGGGCGACCCGGTGGTGTTCGACTTCGGGACGCGAATCGACCGCTATCCGAGCGACCAGACTCGTACTGTGGTGTTCGACGGCGACCCGCCTACGGCGTACGTCGAGGCGCACGAGACGGTGCGCGCGGCGCAGCAGGCCGCGGTCGACCTCGTCGAACCCGGCGTGACCTGCGAGGACATCGACGCCGCGGCCCGTTCGGTCATCGCGGACGCGGGCTACGGCGACGAGTTCGTTCACCGGACCGGTCACGGCGTGGGTCTCGACGTGCACGAGGAACCGTACATCGTGGCGGGGAACGACCGCGAACTCGAAGCGGGAATGGTGTTCAGCGTCGAACCCGGCGTCTATCGCGAGGGCGAGTGGGGCGTCCGCATCGAGGACCTCGTCGTCGTCACGCCGGACGGCTGTGAGCGGTTGAATCACACGACGCGAGACTGGCGGCCGTGACGAGCCCCCGGATTTATACGGCTCTCGAACTACCACCGTGGTGATGGACTCTATCCGCTCGCTCGTCGAACGCGTGGAGAGCGAGGGGCGAACGCTCACCGTCTACGACCCCGCGGACGAGAGTGTCGTCGACCGCCTGCGCGGCTATTTCGGCCCGCAGCGCGTCACCGTGACCGTCGCGGAATCACGCGGCGAGCATGCGCCTACGAACTTCGCCGTGCTGCACGACGACGGCGACGTGGTCGCGGCGAGCGACCTCGACGACGTCGACTCTGTCGTCGCGTTCGAGTCGGGCCTCCTCTCCGACCCCGACTTCGACCGCGACAGCTACCCCGCGGTGCTCGAACACGACGACACGACGACGTTCACGTCCTTCAACAAGCGGAGCATGATAATCGCGTCCCGCGAGGTCGAGGTGGCCGCGTACAACGTCGGCCACGGCGAACTCCGCGTCGGCTTCCAGTCGCTCTCGAAGATGGACGACCAGTGGAACGTCTACACCCAGCTCTCGGACAGCGGCCTCGACGTGCACGTGTACGGGCTCCCGGACTGGGAGAAACCCCAGCAGGAACTCGACATCACGTTCCACACCGACGACACCGAGGAAGTCCGGGAGTCGTGGTTCGTCGCGTACGACGGGGACGGCCGGGACGCGCGGAAACTCGCGCTCATCGCACACGAACGGGAGGACGAGACGTTCCACGGGTTCTGGACGTACAACGCCCGTATCGTGGACGAGTTCCTCGAGTACGTCCACGCGGGCGGCCTCGGCGCATAGGGTTTTTCTCGCGGTCGCGCCAGGGTTCGGTATGGTTCCGCCGCTCGCCGTCGACATCGACGGGACGCTCAGCCGCGCCGACCGCTCCATCGACGCCCGCGTGCTCGACGTGCTCCGCGACTGGGACGCCCCCGTCGTCATCGCCACCGGGAAGGCGCTCCCGTACCCGGTCGCGCTCTGCGGGTTCGTCGGCGTGCCGGAGCGCGTCGTCGCGGAGAACGGCGGCGTCTCCTACGACCGCGACCGTGATCGCCTCCACTTCCACGGCGACCGCGAGGCCGCACAGGACGTGGTGGACGAGTACGTCGCGCGCGGCCACAGTCTGGGCTGGGGCGAGGTCGACCTCGTGAACCGCTGGCGGGAGACCGAGGTCGCGGTGAGCCGCGACCAGCCGCTCGCGCCGCTGCGCGAAATCGCCGAAAAGCACGGCCTCCACGTCGTCGACACGGGATTCGCGTACCACGTGAAGTCCCCGGGAATGCACAAGGGTCGCGCGCTCGCGTCGCTCGTCGCCGACCTCGACTACACCATGGACGAGTTCGTCGCCGTCGGCGACTCCGCGAACGACGTGGAGATGCTCGAAGCCGTGGGTCGGGGGTACGCCGTCGCGAACGCCGACGACGCCGCGAAGGAAGCCGCCGACCACGTCGTCGCGGGCGCGTACGCCGACGGCTTCCTCGACGCGCTGGACGCCGTGCTGGCCGAATAGTTAACCCCGCCCGAGCCCCGGAGACGCGTATGGACGAACGCACGGGACGCCTCGCGGACGCCCGCCCGCTCTTGGACGCGTCCGTCACCGCGACGGCGCTCCCCGACGGCAGCGTGGACCGCCGGTACACCGTGGAGGACCCGACGGGCGCGGTGCGCTCGCGCGAGTCGTTCGGCCGCCGCATCGCCGCGGGCGACGCGAAGTCGTTCTACGTCGACCACCAAACCACCGACCCCGGCGGCCAGGCGGTGAACGCCGCCCGCCAGTTCCACGCGCTCGGCGACCGAACCACGCTCGCCGGCCATCTCGACCACGACATCTTCGAAACGCTCCCGTTCGAGACCCACTCGATGGGCGCGCCCGCCGACGTGGACGTCTACGAGTTCGAGTCCGACGCCGTGATGCTCACCGAGGAGTCCACGGGCATCGAGACGTGGCGGTTCGAGACGCTCGAACGCGCGCTCGCCGACGTGGACGCCGCGCTCACCGCCGACGCGGTGGTGTGGACGAACTGGGCGTCCTTCCCGCACGCGACCGACGCGCTCCGCGAACTCCGCGAGCGCGACCCCCAGGGCGGCGTGCTCGTCGTCGACCCCGGCGACGTGACAGTCACCGACCCCGCAATGATTCCCGGGTTCGCGGACGCGCTCGGTGCGCTCACCGACTGCTACGAGGTCGTCGTGAGCGCGAACCGCGCCGAAACCCGCGTCCTCGCGGACGCATTCGACGACTCCGGCGAATTCGACGCCGGCTACGAGGACGATGACTCCCTCGCACGCGTCGTCCGGGACGCGCTCGGCGTGGACGCGTTCGTCGTGCACGAGGTCGAGCAGGCCGTCGCCGCCACCCGCGACCTGCTCGCCTTCGTGCCGAACGAACCGACGAGCGACCCCGTCCGTTACACCGGCGCGGGGGACCGATTCAGCGCCGGTCTCGCGCACGGCCGCGCCGCCGACGGTTCGTGGGTCGAGTCGCTCGCGCTCGCGAACGCCTGCGCCGCCCACTACGCGCTCCGCGGCGAAACCGCGGACCCCGATGCGCTCCGCGCGTTCATCGACTGAGGTCGTCCCGCGAGAACTCCCGCCCGCACTCGCCACAGCGGTACTGGCCGATTCCGTTCTTTTGCACCGACGCGACACGCCCGCAGTCCGGGCACTCGATATCGACGACAGTCATAGCGAGAACGGTTACACGGGCAGGGCGTTCCGAATCCACGCGAGGATGCCCGGCCCCGCGGACTGCCGGTGCTCCTCGAACACAGGGTGGAGTGCGTCGAGCAGGTCGCGGCGCGACTCGAAGCGCTCCCGTCCGGTTTCGTCCAGCGCCGCGGAGAGCGCGAGCGTCCGCCCGCTCGCCTCGTACGGGATTTCGGGGTCGCCGGTCGCCGCGACGACCGCCGACGCGGTCGCCGGCCAGTCCACGTCCCCGAGGTGTTCGTCCACCGCCGCGATGCCGAACGTCACCGCGTCCGGTTCCTCTCCCTCGTCGTTCATCGGTGGTCGCGCAGCCATCACGCGGCGTGTGGAACGCCACCACCGAAAACGCTACGCACCATACACCACATACGACGATACAGAATAGGGCTGCTAATGGCTCCCCGTTTCTATTATTTCAGACTATATTCGACACAAGACACTTGCAAGGCTGGATTCAGGATTCGCGTATGAAGTCTCGACTCGCTGTTTTGGGTGTGGCCGCTCTGGTGGCGTTCGCAGGCTGTAGTGGCATAGGTTCATCGGGAACAACGAGCCCGCAACCCACTCCCGACACGACTGATGTAACCGACACGACGACGCCATCGCAGACGGACACGACTACTCAGGAGGCAGAACCGCGGGAGTTCCAAAGCCTCTCAAACGCGTCGCAGGCGTTCGCCATGGAGGCGATTGAAGACGGGGAGGCGACCGCGCTCCGCACTAACCTTAACGATGACCTCGCTCCCGGCATGAACTGGTCAACGCTCCAGTACCAGGGGACCGTCTACAACGTGTCTTGGGAGTTCGTGGGAGCGGTCGCTCAGTACAAACTCGCAAACGGCTCACGCGTGAACGCGTCCGAGGTCGAGAACACGAGTACAGTAGTCGCGTACAGCAACCTCTCAGAGCGTGCACAACGCCTGTTCACGGATGCACAGACCGGGAACGAATCGGCGTGGTATGGCAGTGAGACATTCCCGGATCGGTTCCAGAACTACCGTTTCGTGGAGTATCAGGGAGACTACTATCGAATCCTGGTATATACTGGTGAGTTCGAGCAGTACCGCCTCTCCGCAACCCCGGCGTAAGGGGGAGACGGATTTCCAGGCCAACGTTCCGGTCCAGACAGCCTCTCTATCTCACTTCCGGCCCCAATCTACTCAAGAGCTCTCAGACTGCGCGTGCTGGATAGCGCGAGAAGATAAACCAACCAAGATGAGTGGTCTCCGCTGAACCTATTATCACTTCACCATCTTCGCAACACGTCGCGTTAGTCGCGTTTGAACGCGCCGGCGACGAGCAGCGGGAAGACGAGCGTGGCTTCGGCCTCAATTTGGACGTAGTTCGTCTCGTCGTCCTTGATTTTCCCCCAGGAGACGGCTTCTTCGGGCGGTGCGCCGGAGAGCGAGCCGTCGCCCTCCATGCCGGTGGAGATGTAGACGGCGTGGTCCGCACCGCCGCGGAAGAGGTTCGTCATGATGGCGTGGTGTTTCGGGACGCCCGCGCCGACCGCGATGAGGCCGGTCTCCTCGGCGAGCAGGCCGTGTTCGATGAGGGCGTCGTAGTCGTCCAAGATTTCGATGCCGACCTCGCTGTCGTAGCCCTGGCGGTAGTAGTAGAGGAAGTTCCCGACCTCGGCGTCGGTGAGTGCGGGGCAGAAGATGGGGACGTCCTGGTCGGCGGCGTTCTTCAGGATGGAGTCCTCGTCGTCGAGGGTCTCGCCGAGTTCCTTCGAGAACTCCGTGGGCGTCCGAACCTTCTCGTCGGCGAAGAAGTCCTCGAAGAAGTCGTTCAGGTACTCTTCGAGCCAGACGTACCGGTCCGAGGGGACGAAGATGTTCCCGAGTCGGTTGATGCCGCGCTCGCGGAGTTCGGCTTCGTCGGCGTCCCACTCGCCCATCTTGAACGGCTTCGCGGTCTTGATGACGTCCTCGGTGATGGAGCCGGAGGTGGTAATGATGACATCGATGAAGCCCTCGCGGACGAGGTAGGCGACCGTCTCCCGGAGGCCCGAGGAGACGATGTTCGAGGTGAGTGTGAGGTAGGTGGTCACGTCGTCGTCGCGCATGTCGCGGGCGATGTCGACGGCCTGCGCGAGGTGGGTGGCCTGGAAGCCCGTGGTCTCGTAGGCGTCGAGCATCTCGAAGAAGTCGAAGTCGCCGCGGAAGTCGTAGCCGCGCACGTCCGCCGAGTCCAGTTCCTCCTCGGACCCGGGGACGACGTGCTCGTGGCTGTCGTCGTCGCTCATACGAGAGTGTACGCGTCGAAGGGCTTGAACTCCCTGAAACTAGTTCGTGCGCACCGACGGCATGTCGAGGAACGCGGTCTCGTAGCCCTCGTGGCGCGCCACCTGCGGCGGCGCGTCGAACGATATCGTAACCGAGTCCGGCGTTTCCGAGACGGGTGCGCCGTAGTGGTAGCCGAGGTCGGGGTCGAGGGTCGCGGTGAGCGCGCCGTCGTGAACCACGTCGCCGCCCGCGGTCGCGCGCGCCGAGACGGACGCCATCGGGAGCGGGAAGCGGTTGTAGGGCGTTCGCGGGGAGGCGGCGAGGTAGCTGTCGGACTCGCGGCCGCCGAACCGCGCCGCGTCGTCGACGGCGACGACCGGAACGGCGGCGTCGCCGCTCGTTCCCGACGCGAGCAGCGTGCCGGGGAGGTCGGGTTCGGGCGCGAGCTGGTTCGTCGGCACTTTCATGTCGTGCGGTTCGACGGCGCCGCGCTCGCCCGCGTTGTCGAGCGTTCGGTACGGAATGGTGTCCACGCGCTCCGCGAGATACGTGAACTCGAACTCGAACTCGGCGCTGTCCGGGGCGTCCGCGAGCACGCCGGTGCGTTTGCTGGACCCGAACGCGACGGTGACGGTCGCGGTGTAGTCGCCGTTCCGCGGGATCGCGACGTTGTCACCGAAGTGAACGCCCATCGGCTGCGAAATCATCGGCCACGGCGACACCGACGGCACGGATTCCTCGCCGTCCGGGAGCGCGAACTCCACGCTCGGGTTCGCCGCTGGTGGCACGATACCGGTCTCCTCGTGCCAGACAACGGGCATCACGTGAATCGAGTCCTCGCTTCGAATCGTGACCTTGTTCGTTCGCGTGCCGGTGACGAGCCAGAACCGATGCGGGTAGCTGTACGTCAGCGCGCACGTGTAGGGGCCGTCGGTCGCCATGCCGAACGACTTCATCCCTTCGACGTGCGTCGGATAGTAGACGGCGTTCGGGCGGTCCTCGACGAGCGGCGGCGCGTACGCGGAGGACTGTCGACCGAACCCGAGCGCGTCGAGACAGCCCGCGAGCCCCGCGGTACTCGCCGCGCCCGCGGCGGCGAGGAAGCGCCGTCGGTTCACGGCTCCGCCTCCGGGAGCGCGCGCCGAGAGCGCGGCGGCAGGAGGTAGTTCCCGCGGCTCACGACGTTCATGTACTGGAGGATTCCGTTGTTGTTCCGCTGGCCGACCGCGGAGTCCTCGGCGGCGTCGGTGCCGTTCATCGCCTCCCTGGTCTCCACGAACTCGCCGATTTCGCGCTGGAGGCTGACGAAGTGCAGGCCGGCGCGCCCGCCGTCGGTCGAGTCGAAGTCGCGGCGGAGGATGAGCGGCGACCCGTCCTCCCGCACGCCCTCCATCTTCTGCGAGTGGCCGACGACGCCCTGCTCGCGCGCCGCTTTCTCGGGGTCCTCGCACGCGCCGACCGCGCTGCTCGCGCCGAGGTTCTCGCCGACGCCCTCGACGCGGTCGTTCTCCGCGTGCGCGGGACAGAACATCTTTGCGACGCGCTGATAGCGCGAGTCCTGCTCGTACCACTGGTCGAGGTTGAGTTCGATGTAGCTCGCGTGCTGGGTCGCGCCGCCCGCGAACGGCCCGGACTCGATGGTGACGCGGTCCTCGGTCGCCTGCGCGCCCCGGAACCCCGACTTGAACCCCATGTAGAGCGGGGAGTCCTCGTCCACCGTGCCCTCTGGGACGCCGGATACGTCGTCGTGTTCCGCGGGTAATCCGTCGCCGACGAAGCCGGTGCGGCGGTCCGCGACCGAGAACACGCCGTCCCAGCTCGTCGTCTCGACGCCGTTCGCCTCTGACTTGTTTCCGCGGAGCGCTTCCTCCGCGCCGAGGAGGGCGTCCCCGCGGTCGCTCGCAAGGTGGAGGACGGCGTCCGGCGTGTCCGCGTCGGGGTCCTCGAACGGCGCGAGCGCTTCCGGCCGCGGGAGGTCGACGCCCTCGGGCGCGGCGTCGAACCGGTCGAAGTACGCCCGCGAGTACCCGAGCGTGAACAGCAGTCCCTCGTTGCTTCGCTCGTAGGCGCGTTCGAGCGACCGGAGCGCGGACTCGACGGTCTCGCGGTCGCTCTGGCTGGGCGTGCCGTCGCCGGTGTAGTCGAGAAGGAGGAGGGCGTGATGGCGGGCGTTCAGGGCGTTTCCGGCGTCGTCGACGGCGAGCGCGTCGTTCCACGCGTGCTGGCGCTCCGGGAGCGCGGAGAGGTCGTCCGCGCCCGTGGGAATCGCGCCCGGGGAGCGGTCGAGACACGCCGCGAGCGCGGACGCGCCGCCGATGGCGACCGCGGACTTCACGAACTCCCGTCGCGGAATACCGCGTCGGTCCTGAGACATACCCAGTAGTTCGGCGGACGGCCCTAAGGCGGGTATGGTACGTTCTTCGAAACCGGGAATCAGACGTGCGGGGCGAACACGTCGTCGTGCAGGCGGCCGGTCACGTCGTCGAGAATGATGCGGAGGTTCTCCGTGTCGAGACGGTTGTACTTCACGAGGCGGTCGAGCGCGGCGTCGTCCCCATGTCGGTCGTAGCGCTTCCACAGCCGAACGGCCTCCCGGCCGTCCACGTCCTCCACGCCCTCCCGGCCGACGCCGAGGTCCTGCTCGATGGACTTGAGGCCGCCGGAGAGACCGAGTCGTTTGCAGAGGTACATCAGGTCGAGGTGGGGCGTGTCGAGGTCGAGGTCGAAGTTCGATTCGAGGAACGGCTGGTCGAAGCGCTTGCCGTTGAAGGAGACGACCATCGACGCGTCCGCGAGTTCGCGTTCGAGCGCGTCCACGGTGAGGTCCCGACCTTGCACGAGCGTCGTCGTGTCGCCGCCGCGGTGGACGCTCACCGTCGTCACGTCGTTCGTCGCGGCGTCCAGCCCCGTCGTTTCGATGTCGAAAAAGGCGGTGTCGTCCCGGATGTTCTCGTAGAGCCGCCAGAGGCTGCCCGAGGGAAGCGTCTCCGCGAGCGTGCGGTACTCGCCGTCGTCGAGCGCGCGGCGGGCGTCCCGGATGTAGGACTGGATGCGGTCGCCCGTCTTCTCGCCGACCAGTGAGGGGTCGAACTCGTCCCAGTGGGTCGCGCCGTCCTGCCAGAGGCGTCGTTCCGTTTTCTCGCCCACGCCGTCGGCGGCGATGAACGAGTTCTCGATTCGCATACCACTTTCTGGGCGAGTCCCGGATTTAGGGTTGACGCACGACGCTCGGCCGGTCGGCGATGACGCCGTCTACGCCCTGGCGGGCGAGCGCCCACGCGACACCGGGCGCGTCGATAGTCCACGCGTTCACGTCGAACCCGTGCTCGTGCGCTCGGCGGACGGTGCGCGTGCCGAGACAGAGCGCGACGCTCGGATGCACGGCGACGCAGTCGAGTTCGTCAGCCACGGCGAGGTTCCCTCGCGGATTCTTGGCGAACAGGAGTGCGCGCGGGAGCGCGGAGTCACGGAGCGCGACGGGGTCGAACGCGGACACCCACACGTCGTTTTCCACGCGCTCGGCGGCGGCGTCAACGTCGCTGCCGAGGCCGCGCTCCTTCAGTTCGACGTTCACGGCCACGCGGTCGGGTACGGCGTCTAGGAGCGCGTCGAGCGTCGGAACGCCCGCGCCGCTGTCGTGGACGGAGAGCTCGTCGAGTTCTCGCGCGCTCAATCGCTCGACCCGGCCCGTGCCGTCGGTGACGCGGTCCACGGTCGCGTCGTGACACACCACGACCTCGCCCGAGGCCGCGCGCCGCACGTCCACCTCGACCGCGTCAGCGCCCGTGCTCCGCGTCACGGCGTGCGTGGTGTTCTCGGGGTTGACGCTCGCAAATCCTCTGTGGGCGATGAGGGAGACGCCGCGCGCCGCCGGCGCTGGCAGCGCGTCGAGCGCGCGCTCGACCACCGCGCCGACGGTGCGACTCAGCATACCCGAACCACGGGCGCGGTCGCTCAAAGCGTTGTCGCCGCGACCGTTCACGGTCGTTAAACGGTCTGAACGGTCTACGACTATCGCGACCCTATAACGTCCACCGGCGCCTTGGAGTACTCGTGGAGCGCTGACCGGGTGCGGCCGCCGCGAAAGACCCCGTTGTCGCGAGCGGCCGCGTGGATGGGCTCGGTCGTCGCTCCGCCAGAGGCACGGTGTCTACCATGCTCCGCCCGCGTCACTCTTTCACACAGCGGGCGGAGGTCCGATATGCCCTTATGGGTTCGTGTAAGCCTTACCGCTATGGCAGACAGTCCGCTCGACAACATGCTGGCGCAGATGGACCGCGCCCGCGAGTACGTTGACATCCCCGACAACATCTACGAGCGCCTCCAGTCCCCGGAGCGCACGCAGAAAGTCAGCCTCCCCGTCGAGCACGACGACGGCCACGTCGAGGTGTACGACGGCTACCGCTGTCAGTTCGACAGCTCCCGCGGCCCCTACAAGGGCGGCATCCGCTACCACCCCGGCGTCGACATGGGCGAAGTCGAAGCGCTCGCGGGCTGGATGACGTGGAAGACCGCGCTCGTCGACCTCCCCTTCGGCGGCGCGAAGGGCGGCATCGTCTGCGAACCCAAGGACCTCTCGACGCGCGAAATCGAACAGCTCACCCGCCGGTACACCGAGGGCATCCGCCGCATGATCGGCCCCGAGATGGACATCCCCGCGCCCGACATCAATACGGACGCGCGGACGATGGCGTGGATAATGGACACCTACTCCGTCTACCAGGGGTACGCGGTGCCGAACGTCGTCACCGGAAAACCGCTCGAAGTCGGCGGGACCGCGGGCCGCGTCGAGGCGACCGGCCGCGGCGTCACCATCATCACCGAGGAGACGTTCCAGTACCTCGACGCCGACTTGGACGGTGCGAGCGTCGCCATCCAGGGCTTCGGGAACGTCGGCGGGGTCGCCGCCCAACTCCTCACCGAGCGCGGCGCGAACGTCGTCGCCGTGAGCGACGTCACCGGCGGCATCTACGACCCGAACGGCCTCGACATCGAGGACGTTGCCGCGCACGTCGCGGACGGGAAGACGTTCTCCGAGTACGAGAACGCGAAACGCATCTCGAACGACGACCTCCTCCGCCTGGACGTGGACGCGCTCATCCCCGCCGCTATCGAGGACGTCATCACGACCGAGGTCGCCGAGGACCTGCGCGCCGACGTGGTCATCGAGGCCGCGAACGGTCCGACGACGTTCGACGCGTCCAGCGTCCTCGTCGAACGCGACGTGCCCGTCGTCCCCGACATCCTCGCGAACGCGGGCGGCGTCATCGTCTCCTACCTCGAGTGGGTGCAGAACACCCAGCAGTACTCGTGGGACCTCGAAGACGTGAACGACGACCTCCGCGACCGCATGACGATGGCGTTCGACGAGATGGTCGGCGTCTACGACGAGAAGAACATCCCCGACCTCCGCACCGCCGCGTACACCATCGCGATGGAGCGCGTCGCCACCGCGCACGAGTACCGCGGCCTGTTCCCCTGAAGCGTTACCGCGTGTAGTAGCCGAAGACGATGAGGAACAGGACGAGGACGCCGAAGCCGCCGACGGCGAACCAGACGCCGGCGAGTTCGGGTGCGCCGGTGATGTTGGGGAGGGCGAGCCAGCCGGCGGTGAGGAGCGCGGCGAACACCAGCGCCGCGACGTAGAGTTCGGCGAACCGGTAGATGGCGCGCCCCTTGTCCATACTACGTGTATCCGTGGTCTGTCACGTAAACCCCGCGGTGCGCGCGTCGGCGACCACGGTGAATCTCGAATACTTTTAACGCCGTACTCGTATAGCCGGACTATGGAACGAGTGGACGTGGCGGTCGTCGGCGGCGGTCCGGCGGGGTCGTCGGCCGCGCGAACGGCCGCGGAGCACGGCGCTGACGCCGTGGTGTTCGAGAAGGGAGTGCCGCGCGCGGACCGCCCCGAACTGGGGCCGGATTCGACGGACGCCGCGGGCTTCCTCGACTACTGGGTGGACATCGCCGAGTTGGACGTCGACGCGATGCCGGAGGGCGTCTACCAGCACCGCCTGGACAAGGCTGAGTTCATCGGGCCGAGCGAGACGATGGAGCTCGACCGGACGGGCATCGAGTCCTCCTACGACGAGTTCGGGTTCACGTTCCACCGCGCGCGCCTCGACGACTGGCTTCGCTCCCGCGCGGAGGACGCGGGCGCCGACTACCGCGTCGGGACGAGCGTTCGGACCGTGGACACCGACCTGTCGGGCGAGCCGTCGCACACGCTCACGCTCGCGGACGGGAGCGAAGTCGAGGCCAAGTACGTGATTCTCGCGGACGGCCCGCAGCGCCAGGTGACGATGCCCGTCCTCGACCAGTACCTCCCCGCCGAGCGCGCGGCGTCGGAGGTGCTGTCGCCGCGGACGGTGAACCACATCGCCTACCAGGAATATCGAGAGATTCCGGAGGAGGTCTTCGAGCGGAACAACATCAAGTTCTGGTGGGGGTGGATGCCGGGCGAGACAGCGTATCCCTGGATCTTCCCGAACCGGGACAACGTCGGCCGCGTCGGTTTGACGATGCCCATCGGGATGGACATCGAGGACTTCGACAAGTCGAAGTACCGCCTGCTCCGGGAGGACGACGAGCGAATCCCGTCCGGCAAGGTGTACATCCGACGCCTCCTCGAGGAAGTGTACGGGGACGAGTACGACATCGAGGAGGACTTCCCCGTCATCGAGGAAGGGTACGGGAAGTCGAAGGGAACGGAGACGTACGCGATTTCGAGCACGCGCCCAATCGACTCGCCCACCGAGGCGAACATCGCGGTGGTCGGCGGCGCGATGGGAACCACGTCGGCGTTCCACGAGGGCGGCGACCACGTGGCGATGCGGACCGGCGCGCTCGCCGGCCAGTACGCCGCCGAGGGGATGCTCCACGAGTACAACGAGGCGTGGAAGGAAGCCATCGGCGACGAACTCCTGCGGAACGTCGCCATTGCGGACGTCGTGAAGGACTACGGTCCCGACGACTGGGACAAGACGTTCGACGTGGCCCAACGCATCCTCGAGAAGTCCACGGGCGGGTCGCTCATCAGCCGGAAGACCGCGAGCGTCGGCGTGCACGGCCTCAAACTCTACCGGAGCTACCGGAAGACGAAGAAGAAGTTCGCGAACGGCGGCTACGTCCAGCTCCGCCAGACCGAATACGAGTACTAGGCGGCGACACGGCCTTACGCGCACAGCCCCGATTTTCTGTATGAACACGAGCGACACCGAGACCGAGCACGTGCGCGTGTGGCTGGTCGAACGCACGTATTCCGACGACGAGCAGAACTTGATTATTCTGACGTACGCGACGCCGGACGGCGAGCGGTACTTCCGGAAGGAGCGCGCGCTCACCAGTTTCGGGGATCACCGGGATACGACGGCCGCGGTCGACGCGCCCCCCGAGAACCTCGGGAGCGTGACCGACGCGGACGAGCGCGAGCAGTACGCCGCGGAAGCCCAACGGATGCGGGCCGACCACGACCCCGACGATGTCATCTAGGGGTCGTCGAACATCGCGAGGAACGACCAGAACAACCGAATGAGGAGGAGAACGCCGATGAACACTGCGAACAGCGTGAGTGACGTGCTATCGGCGACGGCGAGCAGGACGATATCCACGAGGAAGACGAGCACGACCAGCCAGCGGCGGATGGAGCGCAGGAGGGCGTCGTCCGACATGCGTGGGACTTCTGCCGGGCCGAATAACTGTTTTTCTACAGGAACGATTCGGCGTCCGCGCGGGTCGGGAGTGCGGGCATCGCGCCGCGGGCGGTGACGGCGGCCGCGCCGCAGGCGTTCGCGTAGGCGACCGCATCTCTTGCGCTCCGCTCGCCGAGGATGGCGGCGACGAGACCTGCGGTGAACGCGTCGCCCGCGCCGGTCGGGTCGACGACGGCGGCGTCGAATCCGGGGTGGTCGACGGCGGTGTCGCCCCAGGGCGAGTCGTCGGTGGCGAGGAGGCCCGCGCCCTCGTCGCCGCGGGTGACGGCGACGGCGGATGGGCCGGCGGAGAGGACGGCGTCCGCGAACTCGGCGTCCGGGAGCCACGGGAGGTCGTCGGGCGAGGTGACGACGAGGTCGCTCTCCGACAGGAGGCGGTCCGTTACTTCGCGGCGTTCGTGTTTCGAGTCCCAGAGGTCGGGGCGGCCGTTCGGGTCGAAGGCGACGCGACAGTCGCGGTCGCGGGCGCGCGCCACGAGGTCGCGGATGGCGGTGCGGCCGGGTTCCTGGGAGAGCATCACGCCGCCGACGACGAGCCAGGACGCGTCGTCGAGCGCGCGGTCCGGGACGCGGGCCGTGTCGAGGTGGCAGTCGGCGGTGTCGGTGCGGTAGAACTGGAAGGAGTCGTCGCCGGGCGCGTGGCTGACGACCGCGAGCGCGGTGTCGCGCTCGGCGTCCCGCTGGACGTGGTCGCCGACGCCCTCCGCGTCGAGCGTGTCCGCGAGGAATCGGCCGAACGCGTCCGCGCCGACCCGGGTGTCGAATCGCGGGGTGTGGCCGAGTCGGCTGAGGGCGACGGCGACGTTCGCGGGTGCGCCGCCAGCGCGCCGCGAGAACGACTCGACCTCGGGGAGCGGTCGGGGGCTGTCGGGGACGAGGTCGACGAGCGCCTCGCCCGCGACGAGAACCTCAGGCATCCTCCTCCGGCGACCACGCGCCGCCGACGCGGTCGTACCCCATCAGGTCGTCGCCGGCGTGCTCGGTGAACGCGACCTTCAGGTTCGGCTCCGGGACGCCGAAGCGGTCGCGGGCGTCGTCCATCGCGGCGAGCGCGAACGACCGGCGGCGGTCGAACGACCGCCCCTCCCGGATGTCCGCCTGCAGGAAGAGGCGGGGGCCGTCGACGGCGCGGCCGAGCGAGAGGTGTCCGTCGTCGCGCACGACGACGGCGACGTGGCCGGTGCCGGTGGCCATGTGGTCGCTGTAGAGCGCGGTGAGGCGGTCGGCGAACGCGTCGGCGTCCGCGTCCGGTATCTCGAAGTCGGCGTCGACGGCGAGCAGTGGCATATTCGAGAGCGAGGGCTACGCCGCCAATAGCTCTGCGGCTGACGAGGGGGCTAAGTGACTGGCCGTCCGCGTTCCGGTATGGACTGGCAGGAAGTCGAGGCGCACACGGGACGACGGTGGGAGCGCGCGGACGGCTACGCGGTCGTTTCCCTCCGGGAGACGGCGGGCGGCGACTGGGCGGTGACGTACGACCGCCTCCAACAGGCGCCCGAGGGCGAGACGTACGAGCGCACGAGCGAACCCACGGAGTCGGCGGCGCTCGACCGTGCCGAAGAGTACCGCGAGAACGACTCTCATTAGTCAACGGAGTTATTTTTCGGCCCGAAGGCCTTTGAAGAAGACACGTGTTTGTGTGGTATCGCAATGAAGAACACACGTAGCCTCGTGGCCGCGTTGCTCGCACTGACAGTCGTCGCCGGCGCGTTCACCGGCGGCGTCGCCGCGGCGTCCGCGGCGTCCCTCACGGCGACCCCGAGCGCGCCCGGCGAGACCGCACAGCACACCGCGACACTCACCGCCGGTTCCACGGTCGACACCTCCTCGTGGAACGGCTTCCAGGTGAACTACCAGGACGCCGGCGCGGCCGCGAGTAACGTCAGCGTCGAGGACGTCGCCACTATCGGCATCGACCGCGGCGACAATCGGACCGGCGACGCCGTCGACGTGAACGTCAGCGACGACCTCGCGAGCGTCTCCACCAGCAACAACGGCGAGACCCTCACGTTCGACCTCGGCGGCAGTTACAGCCTCTACGAGGGTGACGAGGTCGTTCTCGTCTACGAGAACGTCGTCAACCCCGACCAGGCCGGGTCGTACAACGTGACGCTCGACATCAACCCGCAGTCCAGCGGCTCCGAGGCGACTGCGACGTTCGACGTCGAGGACACCCAGCAGAGCACGACCACGCAGACGACTACGACGCAGACCACGGACGAGACGACCACGCAGAGCACGACGACCACGCAGACGACCGCGGATACGACGACTTCGGACACGACGACGATGTCCGATATGACCACGTCCGCGGACACCACGACGACCTCGGACGACTCCGGGTCCTCGGGTAGCACGCCCGGGTTCGGCCTCGGCGTCGGCCTGCTCGCGGTGACGGGCGCGGCGTTCCTCGCGCTCCGCGACTAAGGACTGTATCGGCTGACCGAGAGGCCTTCGCCGAGCGGGACTATCGCGGTCTCGAACGGCGCGTCTCGCACTTTTTCCACGTATTCCGCGATGCCGGCAGCGGCGTCGCTGGGCGCGGTTCCCGCGAACGCCTGCCGGAGTTCGTCGGGCGACGCGGGGCCGTCGAGGACGTTGTCCGCAACGACGAGCGCGCCGTCGCGGAGTTCCGGAACCGCGCGGTCGAGCGCGTCGGCGTACCGGGTCTTCTGGCAGTCGATGAAGACGATGTCCCAGGGGCCGTCGTGGGATTCGAAGCTCTCGAAGGCGTCGCCGGCCTCGAACGTGCAGCGGTCGGCGTAGCCCGCGCGGTCGAGGAATTCCGTGGCCCTGTCGAGGTTCGATTCGTCGAAGTCGGTGAGGACGAGGTCGCCGTCCGCGGGGAGGGCGTCCGCGAACCACGCGGCGGAGTACCCGAACCCGGAGCCGAACTCGAAGACGCGCCGTGCGTCCGCGAGGCGGGCGAGCAGGCGGAGGAATCGTCCGGCGTCGGGGCCGACGATGGGGAAGTGTTCGTCGTGGCCGTACTCGGTCATCTCCGCGAGTATCGGGCTCTGGTCGGGGTTGCCGGCGCGCACGGCGTCGAACGCGGCGTCAGTGAGTACGTCGCTCATACGTGAGGCACGCCGACGGAGGGGCTTAGCGATTCCGCCCGACCGGGAACGCGACGCGGTCGGGGTGCTCGTCGAACTCGTCGAGGACGCGCGCGTAGAGGTCGTTCCGTACTCTGGTTCCGGCGCGCGGTTTCACGAGGTAGCGCGCGCGTAGTTCCACCCAGGACTCCTTCTGCGTGACGTTCACCGTGGGGCGGTCGTTCACCTCCATCTCCACCGGAGTCTCGGCGAGCATCTCCCGGTAGTGCGTGACGTTCCGTGCCATCTCGTCGCCGAGATAGTCGTCCACGACCTCGCGGAGGCGGTCGCGCGCGAAGTCGAGGTCGGTCTCGTACGCGACCTGCACCGAGAGTTCGTTCCAGACGTAGGGGAACTCGTCGCGTGAATAGTTCGTGACGTGCGCGCTGAGGACGACGGAGTTCGGGACGGTGACGTGGCGGCCGGAGTGCTGGTTCGTGGACACGAGGTCGCCGTTTATCTCCCAGAGCGTCGTGACGAGGTAGTCCACGTCCACGATGTCGCCCTTGGAGTCGCCGATGGCGACGCGGTCGCCGACCTGATACGGCTGTTTGGTGGTGATGTACACCCAGCCGAGGAGGGAGAGGAGTGGTTGCTGGAGGCTGAGGGAGATGGCGACGCCGACGACGCCGAGGCTGACGAGCGCGGGGAGCCACTGTTCGGTGACGACGGCGAGCACGAGTACGGTTCCGACGGCGAGGAAAGCGAGGCGGACGATCGAGCGGAGGCGGTGCTGGCGGCGGCGGTCCCGCGTGTGCGAGAGCAGGGTGTCGAGAGTGAGCGCGTACGCGGCGGCCAGTGCGGCGAGCGCGGCGGCGCCGAGGAGAGCGTTCCGAAGTGCGGGCGCGAGCAGGACGCCCGCGAACTCGGCCGTCGGCCCGACGGCCGCCGGGACGAACTCGGCGAGCGCGCTGCACGCGAGCGCCGCGAGCAGGAGCGCGATGGCGCGGCGGTTCATGGACCGATTTCGGGCGGCCCGCGGGAAGTACCTACCGTCCGGCGAGTCGCGCGAGCGTCCCGGCGAGCGCCGACACGGCGTCCCGGCAGTCCGTCCAGTCCGTCCACTCGCGGGGGCTGTGCGAGAACCCGCCCTCGGACGGCGCGAACAGCAGGCCGGCGTCGGTGACGCGCGCGACGTGCATCGTGTCGTGTGCGGCGCCCGAGTGCAGCGCGAGCGCCGACAGGCCATTCGCGTCCACGGTGTCGCGGGCAGCGTCCCGTACGCGGCCGGCCATCGGCGCGGGCGGCACGTCGAACGGCCGCGAGAGCGCTGTCTCCACGCCGCGCTCGGCTTCGAGGCGGTCGAGCGACTCGCGGGCGGCGGCGACGATGTCGTCCATCGTCTCGTACTCCACGTCCCGGACGTCGACGCCGAGTTCGACGCGGCCGGGGACGACGTTCGTCGCGTTCGGCGACACGTCCAGGCTCCCGACCGTCCCGACCGCGGTTCCGTTCTCGCCGGCGGCGTCGGTGGCGGCGTCCTCCACGTCGAGCACGAACTCGCTCGCGGCGGTCAGCGCGTCCGTCCGCGCGTCCATCGGCGTCGCACCCGCGTGGTCGGCCTGCCCCTCGACGACCGCCTCGCAGTGCGTGATGCCCGTGATGTCCGTGACGACGCCGACGTCCGCGCCCGCGGATTCGAGCCTGGTTCCCTGCTCGATGTGGAGTTCGACCCAGGCGTCCCACGCGGCCGCGTCGAGCACGCCGTCGCCGCGGTAGCCGATGTCGCCGAGCGCGTCGTCGAGCGTCCGGCCGTCGTGTTCGTACGCCAACGCGGTGTCGAGGTCGCGTTCTCCCGTGGCGACTGACGACCCGAGCAAGCCCGGCGCGAACGACGCGCCCTCCTCCTCGGTGAACGATACCACCTCGACGGGTCGCGCGAGTTCGATGTCCGATTCCTGGAGCGCGCGCACGGCTTCGAGCGCGCCGTACACGCCGAGCGGCCCGTCGAAGATGCCGCCGTTCGGCACGGAGTCGAGGTGGCTGCCCGACGCCACCGACGGCGCGTCCGCGTCCGCGGCGTCGGGCACCCAGCGGCCCGCGATGTTCCCGACGGCGTCCACGCGCACGTCGAGGCCGGCGTCCTCCAGTCGCTCCACGAGGCGGTCGCGGGCGTCCCGGTTCGCGTCGCTCCCGGTCAGGTTCGTGCGGGCGGTGTCGCCGGTCGCGCCGAACGCGGCGTTCGCCTCGATGTCGTCGCGCAAGCGGTCGAGAGACACGTCCATGCCCGACGGTCGGACGCGTGGCTCAAAGAGTGTAGTGGAGAGTGGAAGCCGTCTCCGGCTTCCGACGTCAGAGGCACAGTGCCTGCGGCGTGCAGGCAGTCAAAAAAGCCCCCAAACCGACTTACGACGCCTGCTTTACCAGTACGGGTTTTATCAGTCCAGCCGGAGGTCCGCGGCGTCGGCGTCAGCGACGAGCGCGTACTCGCGGCCCGACCGGGAGACGACGCCCTCGTGGTCGAGGTGGTCGAGGTGGGCGTACGCCTCGCCCGGCCCGTGGAGGACGTGGATGGCGTGCAGGTCGCCGAACAGGTCGGCGCTCACCTCCCAGGGCGTCGCGGCCCCGCGGTCGCGGAGCACGTCGACCACGCGTTCGGTTCGTTCGGCGTGATGGCCGGCGATGTCGCGCGCCCGCAGCGTCGGCGCGAAGATGGGGCCGCGGTGGCCGGGCCACGCGCGGTCGAGGTCGAGGGATTCGATGCGTTCGAGGCTGTCGAGGTAGGTCTGGAGCGGGCGTTCGACGCGCACGTCCGCGCCGCCGACGTTCGGCGTGTACTTCGGGAGGAGGGCGTCCCCGACGAACGCCTCGCGGCGGCCCTCGCGCTCCACGAGGTAGCCGGCGAGGCCGGCCGCGTGCCCGGGCAGGTGGACGACTTCGGCCTCGTGCGGGCCGAGCGCGAGCGTGTCGCCGTCCACGACCGGCGTCACGTCCGCGGGTTCGCCCCGGATGTCGTCGTGCATATCGAGGAAGTCCAACAGTTCGCGCTGTTTCTCCTCGGGCATCCCCCACTCGTCGAGGAGTTCGCGCTGGCGCTCGTTCATCGCGGCGCGGGCGTCGGCGTCCCCGGCGACGAGCGGCGCGTCGGCTTCGTGCACGAACACGTCCGCGCCGCTCTCCCGCTGCAGGCGGCCCGCGAGCCCCGCGTGGTCCTCGTGGAAGTGCGTCAGGACGATGCGGTCGAGGTCGCCGGTCTCGTAGCCGGCGTCCGCCAGTTCGGCCGCGAGCTGGTCGTACACGCCGTCCGTGCCGACGCCGGTGTCGACGAGCGTCGTCGGGCCGTCGCCGGCGAGGAGGTAGACGCTGTTCCGGCCCTCGAACTCGGTGTTCCCGAGCTGGATCTGTCGCATACCCCAGGGGTTCGACAGGGGGGTGTAAGGAGTTAGCGGACGCGGTAGGAGTCGGGGCCGGTGAGAAAGCGCCCCAAATCCGTCTCGCGGCGGTAGTCGTGGTCCAGCACGTCCGCGAGCGCCTCGACGAACGCGGATTCGTCCGCGTCGCTCCACTCACAGGGGTCCTTCGCGGGGATGACGAGGAAGCCCGCGCCGAGCAGTTCCGTGGCGTGCAGGGCGTCCGGGTCGACGGGCGCGTGTTTGGCGTGCTGGGCGGTGTAGTGTTCGAGCACGTAGTCGATGGCGCGCTCCCCCACGGGAATCAGGACGTGCGCGGTGATGGCGCGCAGTTCCGCGTCGAAGAACGGTTCGAGGTCGCGGTACGCCGCCTCGTCCGGCTCGCCGTCCGCGACGGCCATGTGGAGGTAGGAGAGAAAGGTGTCCTTCAGGTCCGGCCGGTCGCCGGGGTTCGAGAGCAGGCCGACGGCGGCGAGCGCGCGCTGCAACCGCAGCCCGCACTCCGTGCCGGTGAACGGCACGCCGGTGTCCGCGCCGCCGTGCACGCCCGGGTGGTCGCCGATGACGTGGAAGTCGGCGTTCGCGTCCCCGTACCCGGGCACCGCCTTCTCGCGTGGCGGGTTCATCCCGAAGGGGTTGCTCGTGCGGTCGGTGACGTTCTCCACAGCCGCCGTAGTCGGTTCGAGAATAAAACGCGCACGCTCCGGCCGGAGACGCTTTCCCGGACGCGTCCGACCCCTCGGTATGACGACTGTCTGGGTGCTCGGCGACCAGCTCACCCGCCGCGGCCCCGTCTCCCGCGCCCTCGACGGGGACGCCGACCGCGTGTTGATGGTCGAATCGCGCGAGTTCGCCGCCCGCCATCCCTACCACGGCCAGAAGCTCGCGCTCGTGTTCTCGGCGATGCGGCACTTCCGCGACCGACTCCGCGAGGACGGCGTGACCGTGCGCTACGAGCGCGCTGACTCGTTCCGGGACGGCCTCGAAGCCTTCTTCGACGACCACCCGGAGGAGTCGCTGGTGGCGATGCGGCCCGCGGGTGGCGGCGCGGACGCGCTCCGCGATTGCGTGACCGAGGCGGGCGGCAGCGTGGAGTTCGTCCAAAACGAGACGTTCCTCTGCTCGCCCGACGCGTTTCAGAAGTGGGACGACGCCGACCTCTCCCACGAGGAGTTCTATCGGTGGATGCGCCGCCGCACGGGCTACCTGATGGACGACGGCGACCCGCTCGGCGGCCAGTGGAACTACGACGAACGGAACCGCGAGACACCGCCCGACGACTACGAGGTCCGCGCGCCTGTCCGATTTCCGCCCGACGACACCACCGAGCGCGTCATCGCGGCGGTCTCCGAGGAGTACGACGCGTGGGGAGACGTCGAGGCCTTCGACTGGCCGGTGACGCGGGAGGACGCCCAGGAGGCGCTGGAGGACTTCTGCGAGAACCGGCTCGCGGAGTTCGGGACGTACCAGGACGCCATCGTCGCGGGCGAGTGGGCGCTCACCCACAGCCTGCTGTCGCCCGCGCTCAACCTCGGCCTCCTGCATCCCCGCGAGGTCGTCGAGCGCGCCATCGACGCCTACGAGACCCGCGAGGACGTTCCGCTGCACTGCCTGGAGGGGTTCGTCCGACAGATTCTGGGCTGGCGGGAGTTCGTGCGCCAGGTCTACCGCCGCGAGGACGGGCTTGCGGACGCGAACCAACTCGACCACGACCGCGACCTCCCCGCGTTCTACTGGACGGGCGACACCGACATGGCGTGTCTCGGCGAGTCCATCGACCACGTCCGCGAGCACGGGTACGCCCACCACATCGAGCGGTTGATGCTTCAGTCGAACTTCGCGCTCACGTTCGGCGTCGACCCCGCGGAACTGAACGCGTGGTTCCACGCGGCGTACGTCGACGCCTACCACTGGGTGACGACGCCGAACGTCGTCGGGATGGGCGTCTACGGTACGGACGCGTTCACGACGAAACCGTACGCGGCGAGCGCGAACTACGTGAACGAAATGAGCGACCACTGCGTGGGCTGTCCGTACGACCCAGACGCGACGACGGGCGCGGACGCGTGTCCGTTCAACGCGCTCTACTGGGACTTCCTCGCGCGCCACGAGGACCGCCTCCGCCACAACTACCGGATGGCCGGCCTCTACCATCACGTCGACAACAAGCGCGGCGAGGAACTCGACGCGATACGGGAGCGCGCCGACGACGTGCGAACGCTCGCCGCAGAGGGCGAACTCTAAGCGGTCGGCGCTCGCGACCATCGGGGCGTTCCGATGGTAAGTAGGTTACGAGAGGTAACTTTTTCCGGACGCGCGGTCTTTTGATTCGTATGACCGACCAACGGGTCCCGGTCGAGTGCGCCGGCAACGACTGGTGTTCCATCACCGCCACCGCCTCCCTCATCGGGAAGAAGTGGCACCCAGTCATCATCCACCGCCTCCTCCGCGCGGACGCCCTCGGATTCAACGAACTCCAGGAGGACGTGGACGGCATCTCCAGCAAGGTGCTCTCCGAGAGCCTCGACGACCTCGAAGAGAAGGGACTCGTCGACCGCGAGGTCGTGCAGGACAAACCCGTGCGCGTCCGGTACTCCCTCACCGAACTCGGCGAATCCCTCGAACCGGTGGTGCAGTCGCTCGCCACGTGGGGCGAACAGTACCTCGAACCGGCGGAAAACTTAGTCTAGAAGGGCTTCGGCTTCCACGGCCTCCTCCTCGGTCTCGTCGTCGCTCTCCGCGAGCGCGAGCCGGTAGAGGTTCTGGCGGGCGTCGGGGATGTAGATGTCTTTCTCCACGAGGTCGTTCTCCTGGAGGCGGTCGAGCGCGTCGCGAACCGTTCGCTGGGAGAGTCGCGACTTCTCGACGATCTCTTTCTGGGTCATGCCGCCGTTGTATTCGAGAACCTTCACGACGAGTTTCGCGCTCGGCGGCAGCTCGGAGAGTACGTCGTCCATCGTGGTCTAGTGAAAGGAGTGCCACCCTCTTAGGCGCTCGGTAACGACCTTGTCAGGGGGTTACTCGGAGGTAACCTACTCCTGGATTTCGCCGTCGTAGCCCGCGTAGTCCACGGCGCGGAGGAGGCGGTCGTGGTCGGCGTCGCCCTCCACGACGGCTTCGTCGTCTTCCTGACTGATTTCGACGGATTCGACGCCGCTCACGTCGGTGAGCGCGTCGCGCACGATTCGTTCGCAGCCGTCACACGTGAGGTCGCTGACTGACACAGTCGTCGACATACGTCGGAGAAGAACCCGGACGCTTTAGGCGTTTGTGGCGTCCGCAAACGACTCGTAGCGTTCGACGAACCGCGCCTCGCAGGACGAACAGCAGAAGTAGTAGGTGTCGCCGTCGATGTCGCGGGACTCGCCCTCCGCGGTGACGGTGTTCCCGCACTCCGCGCAGGAGAGCGCGAGCGACACGTCGCCGACGCCGGACGCGCTCGCGGCGTCGGAGAGCAACGACACGTCCCGCGACCGCACGCCCTCGTCGGGGAGCACGCGGTCGAGGAACCCGCGTACGTCGCCGGGGACGTGAGCGTGCGCGAGCACGCGGTCGCCGGCGGTGACGTACACGCGCTCCACCGCCTCGGCCGCGCGGAGCGCTTCCCGCACGTCGTCGACGGACTCGGGTGCGACCGCGAGTTCGACGAGGACGGGCGTGCCGGCGTCGAGTTTGCTCCGGTCGAGGTCCACCGTGAACCGCCGAATCACGCCGAGGTCGCGCAATCGGTCGATTCTGTCCGAGACCGTCGGCGGCGCGCGGTCCACCGCGTCCGCGATGTCGCTGTACGGCGTGCGCGCGTTCTCGGAGAGGATGTCGAGTATCTCGCGGTCGACGTCGTCGAGCCCCCTCATGGGCGCAGCCACCCAAGTAGGCGGTAGTCGTGGTCGGGGGTGTACGTCCGGAACAATAGGCTGTTCGAGAGGACGGACACCGAGGAGAGCGCCATGGCGCCCGCGGCGAGCACCGGCTGGAGCAGGCCGATGGACGCGAGCGGAATCATCGCGGTGTTGTACCCGAGCGCCCAGAAGAGGTTCTGGCGTATCTTCGCGAGCGTTCCCTCGCTGATGCGCACGGCCCGGACCACGTCGAGCGGGTCGTCCCGCATCAGCGTCACGTCCGCGGCCTCGATGGCCACGTCGGTCCCGGAGCCGATGGCGGTGCCGACCGAGGCGGCGGCGAGCGCGGGCGCGTCGTTCACGCCGTCCCCGACCATCATCGCGTTCCCGGACTGCTGGATGTCCTCGACCGCGCTCGCTTTCTCGTCGGGAAGCACGCCCGCGCGGACGTTCGCGGGGTCGATACCGACATCCTCGGCGACGGCGCGCGCGGTGCGCTCGTTGTCCCCGGTGAGCATCCACACGTCGGTGCCGCGCTCGCGGAGTTCGCTCACCGCGCGTTTCGCGGTGTCCTTCACGGTGTCCGCGTCCGCGACGAGTCCGACGAGGTCGCCCGAGACGGCGACGAGCATCGCCGTCTTTCCCTCGGATTCGAGACGCTCCAACTCGCGGCGGCCGGGGTCGGTGTCGACGCCGTTCTCGTCGAGGAACCCACGATTCCCCACCAAAACCTCGCGGCCGTCCACGGTCGCGCGAACGCCCCGCCCGGGCGCGTTCTCGAAGTCCACGGGGTCGGTGAGTTCGACGCCGCGGTCGCGCGCGCCCTGCACGATGGCGTCGGCGAGCGGGTGTTCGCTCCCGCGTTCGGCGCTCGCCGCCATTCGAAGCACGAACTCCTCGCTCGATTCCGTATCTGCGCCCGTATCGCCCTGCGCGACCGCGCCACCGTCGGCGGCGGTGCGGTCGAGCGCGACCACGTCCGTGAGCGACATCTCCCCCGTGGTGAGCGTCCCGGTCTTGTCGAAGACGACCGTGTCGACGCCCTCGACGCGTTCGAGCACGTCGCCGCCCTTGAACAGGACGCCGTGTTTCGCGCCGATGGTGGTGCCGACCATCGTCGCCGCCGGGGTGGCGAGGCCAAGCGCGCACGGACACGCGATGAGCACCGCGGACGCGAACACGACGACAGCGAACTCGAACACGCCGACCGCGCCGGGGCCGCCGCCGACCAGCCCCCAGACGGGAATCGATTGCACGAGGTCCGCGAGCGCGCCGGGCGCGGCGTACCACACGGTCGCCCAGAACAGCGCGTTCAGGATGACGACGGGGACGAACACGGAACTCACGCGGTCCGCGACGTTCTGAATCTCGGGCTGCCGGCTCTGCGCTTCCTTCACGCGCTCGACGATCTGCTGGATGGCGGTCTCGGAGCCGACCTTCGTCGCCTCGACGTCGAGCACGCCGTTCTCGTTGATGGTGGAGCCGATGACCTCGTCGCCGGGTTCCTTCGACACCGGCACCGATTCGCCGGTGACCATCGACTCGTCCACCGCGGACTCGCCATCCACGACCACGCCGTCGGTCGGCACCTTCTCGCCGGGACGGACTTTGAGCCGGTCGCCGACCTCGATGTCGTCGACCGATATCTCCTCCTCGCTGCCGTCCTCGCGCACTCGCGTCGCGGTGTCGGCTTCCATCTCGAGGAGTTCGCGGAGCGCGCTCGACGCCTGGCCCTTCGAGCGCGCTTCGAGGTAGTTCCCGAGCGTGATGAACACGAGAATCAGCGCGGCCGTGTCGAAGTAGAGGCCGGCGTTCGGGAGAAGGCCGAGCAGTGCGACGACGGAGTAGACGTACGCCGTCGACGACCCGAGCGCGATGAGCACGTCCATGTTCGCCGTCCTGTTCCGAACGACGGCGGTGTACGCGTTCTCGTAGAACTCCCTGCCGAGCACGACCTGCACGGGCGTCGCGAGCGCGAACATCACCCAGCCCAGTCCGACGCCGAACACCGCGTCGGGGAGGAGTTCGGGGAAGAAGAAGTGCTCCACGAGCATCGCGAGCAGGGGCGCGGAGAGCACCGCGCCGAACAGCACGAGGTTACGCTGGCGCTCGATTTCCTCGGTGCGCGCGACCTCCCGCGCGTCCGGTTCGTCGCCCTCGGCTTCCCGAATCGGCTCGTAGCCCGCGTCCGCGATGGCGTCGTAGAGCGCGTCGAGCGAGGTGTCGTTCGGATTGTACTCGATCTGCGCCTCGTCGGTCGCGTAGTTCACGTCCGCCGCGACGACGCCGGGAACCGATTCGAGCGCCTCCCGGTTCGTCTGCGCGCAGTTCGCGCAACTCATCCCCGAAATCCCGATCGTCCGGGTGTCGCTCACCGGCTCGTAGCCGGCGTCCCGGATGGCGTCGTAGACGGCCGCGAGCGACACCGTCTCGGGGTCGTACTCGACGGTCGCCTCGTCCGTGGCGAAATTCGCGCTCGCCTCGGTGACGCCGTCGAGGGATTCGAGCGCGGACGACACGGTTTGCGAGCAGTTCGCACAGCTCATTCCCGTGATGTCCACGTGCGCAGTTCTAGTCATGGGAGAACGTACACGCGCGTCGCTTTAGTGGATTGTCACTGCTCTCCCCGCGTCCACACGCCGCTCAGCCGTGAAATCCAAGGCAAAACCTCGAATCAGGCGGCTGTTCGACGCCCGAAAACAGGACTTCCTGACTAGTGAATCGGACGGAGGTGGCTGAAAACGGCTCCTGAGCCGCTCTCGAACCGCCTTCGTTTCTGAGGTTCGGTCCGGTTTCGGGGGTGTTCTCGGAGGGAAAACGGGGAAAAGTCGGGACGTTCTGTCTCTAGGTATGACGACACTCACCGTCAGCGGCATGACCTGTGGGCACTGCGAGCAGAAGGTCGAGGACGCGCTCTCGGGCGTCGACGGCGTCACGAGCGTACACGTCGACCGCGAACTCGGCACCGCGACCGTCGAGGGCGACGCGAACGCGGACGTTCTCGTGCAGGCGGTCGAGGACGCAGGCTACGACGCGTCCGCCTGACGCCGGATTCTCCCCGTTTTCGACGCCGTGGACGTTACACGTGGGTGGCGGCGAGCGCGACGAGCACCGCGAGCATCGCGAGCGCGTTCAGCGCAACGCTCTGCGAGTGGTACTGGCTGAACGCGTCGTCGCCCGCTGCTTCCATCTTCGGGATGAGGCGGTAGCGGGCGTACGCCGCGGCGACGATGGCGACAGCGGTCGCGCCGTAGGCGACCCAGTAGTAGTCGAGGCCGGCGAGTTCGTCGGTGACGCCGATTCCGCCGAGCGCGACGAACCCGAGGCCGAGACCGACCTGGTAGTACGTCGGGAAGATCTCGTTCACGACGGGGCCGGCGTCGTCCGTGCCGAGGACACTGAACGTGGTCGGTGCGGCGACGAACGAGAAGAACGCCATCGCACCGAGCCACGCGCCGAGCGCGAGGTCAGCGACGAAGGACGCGGCCGCGGCGGCGAGTGACATACGGTCTCCCTCTGTTTCCAGCGGCATTCGTTTTATGCTTCGGCCGCGGGAAGGGAGAGTGAATGGAGAGACAGCAGCGCCGCGCCGTCGGCTACCTCGCGCTCCTCGCGGTCATCATGGCCGGCTACACGCTCGCGTATCAGGTCGGGATGGCGGTGTTCGAGGGCGAGCGCGTCACGCTCGTTCACGCGTTCCACATCGTCGTCGAGACGTTCACCACCACGGGGTACGGCGAGGACGCGGGCCGCTGGGACACTGCGGGCATCCTGCTGTTGATGGACGCGATGCAGCTCACGGGCGTTCTGATGTTGTTCCTCACGCTCCCCCTGTTCGTCGTGCCGTGGGTGGAGCGCCGGCTGGAGGTCGAACCGCCGGAGAGCGTCGACTTCACCGACCACGTGGTCGTCTGCGGGTACACGGACCGCGTGGAAGCGCTCATCGACGAACTCGACGCGCAGACCGTCGACTACGTCGTCGTCGAACCCGACCGGGAGGCCGCACAGGACCTCCACGAGGCCGGCGTCTCGGTCGTCCACGGTGACGCGGAGGACGCCGACGTGCTGGACGCGGTCTCCGTTCGGGACGCCCGCGCGGTCGTGCTGGACGCGTCCGACGAGACGAACGCGACGCTCGCGTTGAGCGTGCGCGAGGTGGACGAGGACGTTCGCGTCGTCGGGTTCGTCGCGGACCCGAGTCGAGCGCACTACGTCCGGTACGCGGGCGCGGACCGCGTGCTCTCCCCGCACGAGATTCTCGGTCGCAGCCTCGCGAACAAGGTGACGAACGCCGTCACCACCGACCTCGGGGAGACCGTTCGACTGGGCGACGACTTCGAGGTCGCGGAGATGCCGATACAGCGCGGGAGCGCGCTCGACGGAAGCACGCTCGCCGAGAGCCACGTCCGCGAGGAGACGGGCGTGAACGTCATCGGCCTGTGGACGGCGGGCGAGTTCGTCGCGGGCCCCGACCCCGGCCGCGAACTCGACCGCAGCACCATCCTCCTCGTCGCGGGCGACGACGATTCGCTCGCCGACCTGAAGGCGCTCACGCTCGCGGAGTCCCGGCCGCACGACCGCGGTCGCGTCGTCGTCGCGGGCTACGGCGACACGGGCACGCGCGTCAGCGAAGTCCTCGACGAGAACGATATCCCGCACACGGTCGTCGACCGCGAGGACATGCCCGGCGTCGACGTAGTCGGAGACGTGTCCGAGGAGGCGACGCTCGACGAGGCGGGGCTGGCGGACGCGAGCGCGCTCCTGCTCGCGCTCGGTGACGACGCCGCGAGCGTGTTCACGACGCTGGTCGCGCGCGAGAACTACCCGGACGTGGAAGTGCTGTGTCGCGCGAACGACGCGCGCGCCGAACCCCGGTTGTACGCCGCTGGCGCGGGCTACGTGCTCGCGCTCGCCACCGTCAGCGGCCGGATGCTCGCGTCCACGCTCCTCGGCGAGGACGTGATGAGTCTCGACAATCAGGTGGACATCGTGCGGACGCGGGCGCCGGCGTTCGTCGGGCAGACGCTCCGGGAGTCCGCTATCCGCGAACGCACCGGCTCTACGGTCATCGCCGTGCAGCGCGACGGGACCGTGAAGTCCGACCTGTCCCCCGACTTCCGCATCGAACAGGGCGACGCGCTCGTCGTCGCGGGCACGGACGACGACATCGCGCGGTTCACCGAGCTCGCGGACGTGCGGCCTGGTACCCCGTGACAGTAGGCCGACGCGTTTTAGTCCCCTGGGTACGTCGTCGAGATAGATGTGTGTGAGTTCGAGACCGAGTGCGGCGCGCGGTAGGCGATAGCGCGTGCCGACGCTCCCGCTCCGTTCGTCGGGCCGCCGGGACCCGGTGCGGGCCCGGCGACTGAGCCGTTCGAATCCCGGCACGGCCCGCCCTATTCGGTGGCGGACGCGGCACTGTCTCACGCCGATATCCCTCACATACTTATGCCTCGTCGGCCTATGTCGGCCTAACCAAGGCGAGGCCTCGCCTTCCCATCCCATCATCCTGTAGAAATGCCATACAAACTAGACGGGGTGTTTCCGCCGGAACTCCTCTCGGAGGTCGAACCCGGGACGAACCTGCTCGTCAGCGGGCCGGCCATGTCCGGGAAGCGCCAGCTACTGCTCCGTCTCCTCGCTCGCGGCGCGGACGACGACGAGGGCGCTATCGTCGTCACGTCCCGGAACCCCGCGGAGGACCTCGCCGAGGACTACAACGACCTCCTCGGCGACCGAACGAGCTTCTTCCGCATCATCGACAGCGTCAGTTCGCGAAGCGGCGGGAGCGAGGGTGAGCGGAGTTTCGTCCGGAACGTCTCCTCGCCCGGCGAACTCACCGGCATCGGTATCGAGTTCTCCGAACTCGCCCGAGAAGCGGAAAACAACGGCGTCGAACGACTCCGCATCGGCTTCGACTCCCTCAGCCCGCTCCTGATGTACGTCGACCTCCAGCGGCTCTTTCGTTTCCTGCACGTGTTCACGAGTCAGATTCAGAGCCGGGACTGGCTCGGGCTGTTCGCCATCGACCCGGAGAGCCACGACGAGCAGGTCGTGAACACGCTCAGCCAGCTGTTCGACGGGATGATTCAGATACGCGTCACCGACGACGGCATCCGCGAGGCCCGAGTTCGGGGCGTCACCGACTCCCCGACGGACTGGGTGGCGCTCGACTAGTACAGTCCGTCGAGCACGCTCACGATTTCTTCTCGGTCCTCGGCGTACGCGAGGTGCGTGTCGCAGTCACAGTCGGACGCGCCGAGCCCCGGAACCGGTGAGAGCGCGTCTGTGAGCCGGCGCGCTATCTCGCACTCGCGGTCCTCGTTCTCCGCGGTGTACGCGTCGACGAGCCGCGTCTCCGGGTGACAGAGGAGGTAATCGACGTGCCAGTGCCGGATATCGCGCTCTTCGGCGGCGAGTTCGCGGTGGCGGTCGACGCGTGAGAGGCCGCCCGCGCCGAACGCGCTTCCGGTGTACGCGTAGTAGCCGGCGTCAAGGTCGCGGTCGCCCGCGGCGCCGAACCGGACGGTGTCGGCCGCGTCGAGTGCCAGGAGGAGCGTGTACGTTCCCGGTTGCACGCGCCGCGATTCGGTCCGTGGGTACTCGACGGTTCCGAACCGACACGCCCTTTCGCGTACTCGTGTTTTTCGTGGGTATGGAAGCCTATCTGAAGTGGGCGGTCGTCGCCCTGCTCGGGTACACGATGGTCGCGCCCCTGATGAAGGTCGCGACGGTCGACATCCCCTCGACCGTCGCGGCGCTCCTCGCGAACGCCGTGCTGGTCGTTGGGTCGCTCGCGGTCGTCCTCTACGTCGACATTCCCGTCACGCCCTACCTCACGCATCCCCGCGCGGTGTACGTGTACGCCGCCGGTATCTGTCTCACGGTCGGCATTCTCTCGTACTATCAGGCGCTCGCGACCGGGCCGGTGAGCGTCGTCGTGCCCGTATTCGGGATGTTCATCGTCACGAGTTCCATCGTTTCCGCGGTCTGGCTCGGGGACGACCTCACGCTCCGCAAGGTCGCGGGAATCGGGTTCGCCGCGATCGCCGTCTACCTCACCGCGGGCCCCGGCCAGTAGTCAGTCCATGCCGCCCGCGACGTATCGGGCGAGCGCGAAGCACGCGACTGCGGCGGCCGCGAACCCGACGATGGTCGGGTACGTGAGGGGCGTGGTGCTGCCGACGGCGAGTTTCGCGACGACGTTCTGCGGGCTCTCCGGCAGGAGCGACGCGAGCGCGAACACGCCGATAGCGCCGAAGGAGTAGACGAGCTGGGTCTCCCGGCGCTCTCCGAGTCGGAGCGCGAGCGCCGCGCCCCCGCCCACCAGGACGGCGGCCAGCGCGGTGGTGAGGACGAGAATGCCGAGCGGGTGGTCGACGCGGATGCCGTTCAGGCCGAGGAACGCGAGCCAGAGAGCGGCCTGCGCCGGCGCGAGCGCGATCATCGCGAGGCTCTTCCCGTCCACGATTTCGGGGACGGAGAGCGGGGTCACGCGGAGGAGTTCGAACGTGCCGCGTTCGAGTTCTTCGCTGAGGGTGTCGGCGACGACGCTCCCGCTGATGAACGCCGGGAGGAACATCAGGAGCGGGAGGAGGATGGTGTACGTGAACCCGTAGTAGGTCGAGCCGGCGGATTCCGGCGGGAGCGCGAGCGGCTCCCGGGTGAGGTGGCTGCTGAGGTCGTCGCGGAGGTGGCGTTCGTACTCCGAGAGCACGTCCTTCAGTTGCACGACGACGAGCGTCGTTCGGAAGCTTCCCTCTGGGGCGTACGCGGACACCTCGACGTGGCCGTCCGGGTACTTGTTCGCGAGGAGGAGCGCGTCCACGTCGCCGGTGGTGAACGCGGCGAGGCCCTCGCTCTCGTTCTCGTAGAGGACCGGGTTCCGGCGGTCGTTCGCGACGACGGGCGCGAGGTCGTCGCTCGCGTTCCCCGCGACTCCGACGTTGACGACGTAGTCGCCCTGGCTCGCGCTCGGACTGTAGAGGCTCACGAGGCCGACGACGAGGAACGAGGAGAACGCGGCGATGAACAGCTGGATTATCAGGGCGAGCACGATGGTCTTCTCGGAGCGGAGGCTCGCGAGTTCGCGCCGTCCGACGACGAGGCGGTCACGCAACGGCGTTCACCACCGTGAGGTTGTACGCCAGGTGAATCAGGACGGCCACGCCGAACCCGGCGAGGTACTTCCGTCGACCGCCGAGCGCGCCGAGCGCGCTCACCGACGCGGTGACGGTGTGGAGGACGAGCGGCGCGAACAGCGACACGACGAGTACGAGCGGACTCGCGCCGAGCGTCGGGCCGAACGCGGCCTGTCCGAGTTCGAGGCCGGGGAGGCCGACGAGTTGGGTGATGAGCGTGAGTTTCTCCCCGAGGAAGAACCCCGTTCCGGAGGCGACGCCGAGCGCGAGCGCGGTGCGGCGGTCGCTGGGGAACCGCGAGCGCAGGAGGCCCGCCCGGACGTGCAGGCTCTTCGCGGCCTCCTCCACGACCGCGATGGCGGCGAAGAGGACGGGGAGCGCGAGGGACGCCGGGAGGACGAACAGGCTCGCGACCGCGAACAGTTCCGCGATGAACGCGAACGGGATGAACAGCGCCGTCCACACGCCCACGCGCCAGATTGAATGGAGGGGCGCGGCGAGCGCGTCCATCGCCTTCGCGGGCACCGGCCGCTGGGTGAACATGTCTTCCTCGCGGTAGACGCCGGTGCCGAGCGCGAAGCAGACGACCGCGGCGAGCGAGACGGGGAGCGTGCCGAACAGGAACTCCCCGAGGCCGACGGGCGCGCCCTGTAAGTCCTGCACGACGAGCGAGAGCGGACTGATGGCGGCGATGGGGTGGACTTCGGTGAAGACCGCGGGGACGAACGCGTACGCCATCAGGGGGACGCTGACGAACACGGTGACGAACGTGAGTTCCTTGTAGGAGCGCGCGAGCATCGCGCCGACGAACGTCGCCGCGAGGAACAGCGCGGCGAGCGGGAGGACGGCGAGCACGCTCACGAGACCGCCGCCGACGGCGAACGCGATGACGGCCGTGATTGCGGCCGCGACGCCGAGGTAGGGCAGGGTCTTCCCGAGCACGATGTCGCCCCTGCTCGCGGGCGACACCAGCAGCGGTTCGCCGCGGCGGTTGATGCGCTCGTTGATGACGCTCGACCCGTACGCCTGGATGAGGACGTTCAGCGGCAGGAGGAACGCGAACGCGAGCACGAGCGACCGCAGCGGGAACGGCGGACTGAGCGAACTCGGCGTCCCAGTCTGCGTCCCGCCGAACGCGCCGCCCGGCACCGCGGGCACGCCACCGCCGCCGCTTCCAGTACCGCCGCCGGGTGCGGTCGTCGTTCCGCCGTCGGGCGCGGTCGTCGTCCCGCCGCCGTCACCGCCGGCACCGGTGCCGCTGCCCCCGCTTCCAGTCCCACCGCCGGGTGCGCCAGCGCCGTCAGTGGGCGCGCCGGTCGCGTCCTGTTCGAGGTACTGGAGGGTAACGGAGACGGGGAACGCGGCGGCCCGGTCGGATTCGAGGCTCATCAGGTAGTCGTTGTAGGCGACGACGGCCGCCCGGAGTTCGGAGAGCGCTGCCTGCGCCTTCGCGGAGTCGCCGACGTAGAACTGGCTGCCGCGAATACTGAGTTCGGCGTCGCCCGCGGCCACGTCACCGGGGTCGGCGTCGACGGCGCGGAGCTGGTCGTTCCGCTCGACGACGGCGTGGTAGCGGCTGTCCTCGTCCACGCCGACGCGGTAGATGCCCTCGCCGGGACTCGGCTGGACGGCGACGAGGACGGGCGCGAGCACCGCGAGCGCGAGCACGACGCCGACGAGGAGGAGGGCCGTTCGGCGGTCGACGTTCCCGGTGCTCCTCGTCGCCTCCCAGCGCGCGATGCGGAGGACGCGGCGCGGATTCACGCCCGGCCCTCCCGGGTCACGTCCAGGAACACGTCCTCGAGCGTCGATTCGCGGGTGCGGATGTCGAGCACCTTGCCGCCGGCAGATTCGGCCTCGCTGCGCACGCGCTCCACGCCGTCCATCCCGTCCACCGTGACCTCGTATCGCTCGCCCGATTGGGTGGCGTCCGGGACGGGGACGGACGTGTAGACGTGGTACTCGATGCGGCCGTACTCGTCGCGAATCTCCGCGAGCGTCCCCTCCGCGGCGATGCGGCCGTCGTTCATGATTGCGACGCGGTCGCAGACGGACTCGACGTGGTAGAGGTCGTGCGCGCTGAACAGCACGGTCTTCCCGCGGTCTGCGAGTTCGCGCGTGAACTCGACGACTTCGTTCGTCGTCAGCGGGTCGAGGCCGGACGCGGGTTCGTCGTAGATGAGCACGTCCGGATCGTTCACGAGCGAGCGCGCGATGGCGACCTTCCGCTTCATTCCCTTCGAGAAGTCGCCGACGGGGCGGTCGCGGGCGTCGAGGTCGAGTCGGTCGAGCGCGCGTTCGATGCGGTCGTTCGCGGTGTCGCGGTCCACGTCGTAGAGGTCGGCGAAGAAGCGGAGGTAGCCCCGCGGCGTCATGTCCTCGTAGAGCGGGGATTCCTCGGGGAGGAAGCCGAGCGACCGGCGCATCTCGGGGTCCTGGGCGTCGTAGCCGTTCACGGTCGCGGACCCCGCGGTCGGGTCGACGAGGCCGGCGAGCATCTTCAGCGTCGACGTCTTCCCCGCGCCGTTCGGGCCAACCAGGCCGAACACCTCGCCCTCGCGGATGTCGAGGTCGACGCCGCGGACGGCGCTCACGTCACCGTACTGTTTCGCCAGGCCGTCCACGGATATCATATCTGAACACGAGCGCGTCGGGCATATCGTAGTTACGGCAGTCGCGAAAACCGCTACGGTGCGGTTAGAAGAGGGAGGCGCCGACGGCGTACGTCCAGTCTTGGCCGCCGATGGCGAGGAACGCGAGCGCGCCGCCCGTGATGACCATGTTCTTGAGGAACTGCGTCATCTCGTCCTGCTGCTGGTCGTCGGGGACGCTCCAGAACGCGTGCATCGTGAACGCGGAGACGAAGTTGAACACGGCGAGCGTGCCCGCGCTGAGCACGGGGTACGCGCCGGCCGCGATGCCGAGGCCGCCGAGGAGGAGCATCACGCCGGACGCGACGGTCATGAAGCCGGGCGCGGGCAGGCCCTTGAACTCCGCGTAGCCCGTCATCTGTTCGAGGTTGAGGAAGTGGTTCAGGCCCATGAACGCGAGCGTCAGGCCGAACAGCAGGCGGCCGAGCAGGAGGAAGAGTCCGGCGTCGCCGTCTACTGCCATGCGGTACGCACCTCTGTCGTGTCGAGTGACATACTCCACGGTACTCGCCTCACGGACTTATGCGTAAGCGAACCCTCGGGTAACGGGGTGACACGCGTGTTAGTTGGTCAGGCGAGGCTGGTCAGGCGAGGCGGGTCGCGTCCGCGCGGACCGCGTCGAACCGTTCGACCGCCCAGTCGATAGCGTCGGGGTCGTCGTTCCGGAGGACGCCGGCGATGGGGCCGGTGCCGAACACGACGAGCACCACGTCCCGGTCATCGAGCGACGCGAGGACGAGGCCGTAGGGGAGGTCGGTCTCGGTGAGCGAGAGCGCGGCGTCGTCGGCCCGGGCGAACGTCTCCACGGTGTCCTGGTAGTTCGCGACGAGTTCGTTGAGGACGGCTTGGGTGACGACCACGTCCGCGCGGAGCGAGCCGTCGGCGACGCGGTCCCGGTAGAGTTCGACTTGGTTCGAGATGACGAGCGGCGCGAACACCCGCACCTCGCTCGCCTCTCGGAGCACGTCCGCGACCGCCTCCATCGGCTTCTGCGGGGTGTGTTCGGCTTCCACGACGGTCGCGTTCTCGAACAGCCGAACGTCGAGCGCGCCGCCGTCGTCCACCGCGGCCAGCACGTCGTTCGTGTCGCCGACGGCGGCGACGCGGTCACGGAACGTCGTGTAGGCGTCGAGCGCGAGGCGACCCGTCGTGGTGAGCTCGACTTCGCCGTGCGTCCGTTCGACGAGGTCGGCGTCGGCGAGCTGGCGGACCGCGCGGTCGACGGTCGAGCGGGAGGCGTCGTGGGCGTCGACCAGCGCGCGCTTCTCGGTCACGCCGTCCGCGATGCTCTCGAGGTATCCGCCACGCTGCGCGAGTAGGCCCACCAGCTCCGACGAGTCCTCTGTCATCCTCGACACCACGTATGTGTCAAGGTCAACACTCTTTTAATATAAAGGTGGTGCGTAGGGCCGGGAAATGTGCACCTCGTGAGTGAACGCGCAACGCATGGCTTAATGCCGCACGCCGTCCCTCGTACTGGTGCTGGTGTGTATACACCGGCTGTGCCTCTGAGAGCGCCCCGGCCGCCCGAGCAGCGGCCGGCCGGCGTTCACGCGACCCGTCGCGGTTATGTTGTCACGCGCGCTCCCTCTTCGTATGAGCGACACGTTCGAGTACGGTGGCGGCACGGTCGCCCCCGGCGAAACACTCCACACTCGATACGCCATCAGCGAGACGTTCCTCGGTGAATCCATCCGCGTCCCGCTCACCGTCATCAACGGCGAGCGCGACGGCCCCACGGTGTTCCTCTCCGCGGCCGTGCACGGCGACGAACTGAACGGCGTGAAGGTCGTTCACGACGTCGTCCAGCGCTACGACCCGACCGACATCGCCGGCACGCTCGTCTGCGCGCACGTCGTGAACGTTCCCGGGTACCTCGCCCAGCAGCGCTACCTCCCGCTCTACGACCAAGACCTCAACCGCGCGTTCCCGGGGAAGGAACGCAGCACGCCCGCCCAGCGCATCGCGAACGAACTCTTCACGGGCCTGTTCTCCCGCTGCGACTACGGCATCGACTTCCACACCTCGACGCGCGGCCGGACGACGATGTTCCACACGCGCGCCCAGCTCGCGGACGACGGTGCCGCACGGCTCGCGGACGCGTTCGGCGCGAACGTCGTCATGGCCGGTATCGGCGAGGAGGACAACTCCATCCGCACCGCCTGCACGGCGCGCGGCGTCCCGACCATCACGGTCGAGATGGGGGAAGCCCACCGCTTCCAGCAGTCGTACGTGGAGCGCGCGTTCGCCGGGACGGAGAGCGTGCTCACCGAACTCGGGATGGTCGCGGGCGAGCGCGTCACGCCCGACTGGCGGCGGGTCGTGGACACGAAGGCGGAGAAGACGTGGCTGCGCGCGGACCAGGGCGGCCTCGTCGAGATGCACGCGACCCGCCGCAGCGTCCTCGACGCCGGAGACGCGGTCTGCACCGTCCACAACCACTTCGGCACGGAGTCCTCGGACGTGGTCGCACCCTACCGCGGGCTGGTGGTCGGCCTGCTCCGGAACCCGGTCGCGCAGCCCGGACATCCGGTCTGTCACTTCGTGAGCCTGGACGAGGAGACGGCGGACGCGGTTCGCGCCACCAGCCCCCCGGTCACACCGGACGCGTGAGTTCGGGCGCGTCGTTCCCCGGGTCGTTCACCGCGGTCGACACCCGGTGCGCGCGGAAGGACGCGGAGTCCGCGAGCACGTCGTCCAACGGGTCGTCGCCGGCCAGCCACGTATCGTAGTCGTCGGGCGCGACCACCACGGACTCGCGGTGGTGGTACTCGGCGACCGTCCCCGTCGCCTCCCGGGTCAGCACGGCGAACGTCTCCACCGGCTCGGGGTCGCTCGGGCCGCCCTCACCGAACGCGTCGAGGCCGGGCTGCGTCGTCTCCGGCACGCGCTCGGTCCAGATGCCCGCCATCGCGAACGGCTCGCCGCTCTCGCGCTCGAAGTAGTACGGTCGGTTCTCGCCGCCTTCCTCGCGCCACTCGTAGAACCCGCTCGCGGGAACGAGACACCGTCGTTCGCGGTAGGCGTCGTCGAAACTCGCCGTGTCCCGCACGGTCTCCGCGCGAGCGTTGATGTTCGGCGTGTAGTCGTCGTCCGCCCACGACGGCACGAACCCCCAGTCGGGCGTCGCCGCCTCACGCGCGCCCCCGCTATCTGCGGTTCGAACCACCGGGAGAGACTGGCTCGGCGCGGCGTTGTACGTCTCGTAGCCGTCCGGCGGCTCGACGCCGAACTCGCGCTCGAACTGCTCGGGGTCGAAGAAGACCGCGTACCGCCCACACATCAGACCATGCCCTGCATCTCCGTCGCCGCCCGGACCGCCGACGGAATCGCGTCCTCGTCCGGTCCGAGGCCGACGAACACGCCGTAGTCGTCGGTCCACGCCAGGACGTTGATACCGCCCTCGAACACCCGCACCGTCGCCTCCAGTCCGCCCAGCGGCTCGAATAGGTCTTCCTTGTGGTCCATTCCCATCGCCTCGAACACCGCGTCCTCGAAGATTTCCTGCTGGGTTTCGTCCGAATAGAGCTCCCAGATGTCCTCCCGCATGTAGATCACGTCGAAGTCTCGCTCCCGAAGGTCGGCGATGACGACTCCGCGAAGCGTCTCTCCCACCTGCTCTCGTAACTCCCCGGCGCGCGCCTCCAACTCCGTCATAGCCCCTTGTAGGACGACATACCACTTAGGCGTCCTGTTCGTTCGCACGAACCTACTTGTGTCTCGCCGACACCACTCCGGTATGGGTGACGATGCCATGCGTCGGTTCCCGGTGCCCGACCGGGCCGACCTCCCCGACGACGTTCGCGAGCGAATCGACGCCGAAACCGAGGAAGCCGGGTTCACGCCGAACGTCTTCCCCGCGTTCGCGTACAAGCCCGCGCACTTCCGCCCGTTCTTCGACTACCACGACGCGCTCGTCGAGGACTCCACGCTCGAACGCGGCGAAATCGAGATGCTCGTCGTCACGGTGAGCGGCGTGAACGACTGCCTCTACTGCGTCGTCGCGCACGGCGCGCTCTGCCGCATCTACAACAAAGCCCCGAAACTCGCGGACCAACTCGCCACCAACCACCGCCTCGCCGACCTCGGGGACGCCCACCGCGAGATGCTCGACTTCGCCGTGAAACTCACCGAATCCCCGGGCGAAATCACGGACGAGGACGTGCAGGCGCTCCGCGACGCCGGATTCAGTCAGGAGGAAGTCTGGGACATCACGAGCGTCGTCTCCGTGTTCAACCTCAGCAACCGAATGGCCACCGTCGCCGACATGCGGCCGAACGACGAGTTCTACGACCTCGGGCGATAGCAGACGCTTTACTCCTCGCGTCCCTCTCCCTACGCGTGCAAGTCGTGGGGTATCGGGCGGCCGTTCGGGAGGACGGGCCGGCGCTGGTGGTCGCCGAGGACGGCGCAGTGTCGCGGGTGTCGCTCGCGCCCGGGGAGCGACTGGACTACGGACTCGGGGAGCGACACTGCGCGGGCGCGGTGGACGGCGACACCCATCACGCCTGCAGCGACGGGAGCGCGCCGTACTGTCCGGTGCACAGTTCGACGTGGGTGTGCGCGCGCTGCACGGGCGACTGCCTGAAGGAGGAGATGGACTGCTACGAAGACCACGCGATATACCTCGCGGCGTTCGCGCCCGCGACGTTCAAGGTCGGCGTCACCCGGGAGTGGCGACTCGACACCCGGCTCCGGGAGCAGGGCGCACAGCGCGCGGCACACCTCCGGACCGTGGCGAACGGACGGCTCGCGCGCGAAATCGAGTCGGACATCGCGACGGAGATTCCGGACCGAGTGCGTGTCCCGGCGAAACTCGACGGCCTCCACGAGACCGTGGACGCGGACGCGTGGGACGCGCTGCTCGCCGACTTCGACCCTATCGAGGAGTTCGCGTTCGACTACGGGTTCGACCTCGCGACCCGACCCGTCGCAACCACCGCCGCGCGCGGCACCGTCGTCGGGACGCAGGGCCGCGTGCTCGTGCTCGAACGCGACGGCACGACGTACGGCGTCGACCTCCGCGACCTCGTCGGTCACGAACTCGACCCCGAACTGGAGAGCGCGGCCCGTCAGGCCAGCCTCACGAGCTACCGATAGCGCGCGACTCGACGACTCGCGTTCACCGAAAAGGAGCGTCCGCGGTTATTCTCGGGTGGCGGTCACATCTCGCGGAACATCGCGCGGAAACTGTTCTCGTCGAACGCCTGCATCGTGTCGTCGAGCTGGTCTTCGAGTTCTTCGATGCGGTCTTCGAGTTCGTTGTACGCGGGGTTCTCGGAGAGGTCGTCGCCGGGGACGGCGCGTTCGAGGCTGCTGCGTTTCTCCACGAGCACGTACAGTTCTTCGAGGGCGTCGTCGTACTGGTCGAGTGAGAGCAAGCGCTCGGCGGCGTCGAGCACGTCGTCGCGGTCGACGGGTTTCGTGAGGTAGGCGTCGAACCCCATGCGGATGATGTCCACGTCGGGCGCGACGGCGGTGAGCATCGCGACCCGGCAGTCGTAGCCCGCCTCGCGGATGCGTTCGAGGACTTCCCGGCCGAGTAGGTCGGGCATTCGGCGGTCGAGGAACACGAGGTCGACGCGTTCGTCGATGCGTTCGAGGGCTTCGTGGCCGTCGTTCGCCACCCGAACGCCGTACTCGCCGGAGAGCCATGCCTCGTAGAGCCGCGTCATGTCCGGCTCGTCGTCCACGACGAGCACGACGGGCGAGCCCTCATCGGTCATACGGGTAGCGTTTCGCGGGCGCACGGTTAACTGTGTTGACGTAACCCGTGTTGTCCGGGAAAGCGTTATCACTCACGGCGTGGAACGTCCCGCCGTGCGTCCTACGACCGGCCGTGGCGGGCTCTTGCTCCTTGCGACGCTTCTCTTCGCTGCCGCGGTCGCAACGGCTTGGCTCGTCGTCGACGCGACCCTGTCGACAGCGGAGACGCCGGTCGAGAGCGTTATCGTCGGCGTGAAAATCGCGGTGCTGGTCGTTCCCGCGCTCGCGCTCCTCGTTCTCTCCCGTCGCGTTGACGCCGCGGCCGCCGGTTCCGGACTGGAGTGGGGGGTCCTCGTCGGCGTCTCCGTTGCGGGCACCGCCGCGGTCACGAACACGCACGTCGGAGAGCCTTCGCACTCCGCCGTGTCGTTCGCTGTGTCCGTGCTCACCGCGATGAACGTCGGATGTCTCCTCGGCGTGCTCATCGGCACGCACGCCGCCAACGCAGCCGAGAACGCTCGAATCGCGAACGAGCGACGCGACGACTTCGTCTTCCTGAACCGACTGCTCCGCCACCACCTCCTGAACGCGGTCACCATCATCCGCGGTCGAGCGGGACTCGTGGAGGACGACGTGGACGACGAGGCCGCCGCGCACGTGCGCGCCATCCGCGAGCGAAGCGACCACGTCGCGTCCCTCGTCGAGACGGTGCAGACCATCGCGAACGCGCTCTCCGAGAACACGGAAACGCGGAGCGTCGACGTCGGCCCGCTCGTCCGCGACATCGCCGGCGCGTACCGGAACGCCACCCCCGATACGACAATCGAGGTCGAGATTCCAGCGAACACGTACGTCGCGTCGAACGGGGCGCTCCGCGTGGTCTTCGACCACCTCGTCGAGAACGCGATAGAACACAACGACGCCGACGAACCGTTCGTCCGCATCACCGCCACCCAACGCGACGACACGGTCGAGGTACGCGTCGTGGACAACGGCTCCGGGTTCCCGGAGCACGTCCGCAAAACCGCGTTCGAACCCGGGGACGCCGGGGATAGCGCGCTCGGCCTCTACGCGGTCGGCGTCATCGTTTCGGACTGCGGGGGACACGTCGACATCGCGGAGACCGCCGGCCGGACCGAGGTCGTGGTCACTCTCCCTCGGGCGGCGCCGCCGACGTGACGCCGCGGAACTCGAAACGCGCGCCGTCCGACTCGCTCTCGGTCAGGTCGACCCGCCAGCCGTGCGCCTCGGCGATGCTCTCGACGATGCTCAGCCCGAACCCCGTCCCGGTGTCGCTCGTCGAGTAGCCGTGGTCGAACACGCGGCCGCGCTTCGACGCCGGAACGCCGGGGCCGTCGTCCGCCACGAAGAACCCCGACCCGTCCGGGAGCGCGCCGACCGTGACGGTCACGTCCTCGCCGGCGTGCGCTCGCGCGTTCTCGAAGAGGTTCCCGAGCAGTTCCACGAGGCGCTCGCGGTCCGCGGACACGGCGAACGACTCGTCAGGCGTGACGAGTGTCCCGGACTTCTCGGGCTGAACCGTCCACGCGTCCCGCGCGGCGTCCGCGAGCACGACGTTGGTCTGGTCGCCCGCGAGCGTGCCCTGCCGGGCGAGCGTGAGCACGTCCTCGATGAGGGAGTCCATGCGTTCGAGGGACTCCGCGACGCGTTCGAGCGGGTCGTCCTCGCCGGTCTCACGGGCGAGTTCGAGGAAGCCGCTCGCGGTGTTCAGGGGGTTGCGGAGGTCGTGTGCGACGATGCTCGCGAACTCGTCGAGGCGCTCGCGTTCGGCCGCGACCTCCTGCTCGTTTGCGACCCGGTCGAGGACGGTCGTGGTGTTCTCGGCGAGTACGCGGCCTGCGGTCACGTCCACATCGTCGAACGAGTTCGGGTCCGGACTCGAGAAGATGAGCACGCCGAAATCGCCGAGCGGGAGGATGAGTTCGCTCCCGAGCGGCGTGTCGGGGTTCGCGCGGCCGTCGGCCGTATCGAGGTTGTTGTAGACGCCGGGTTCGCCGGACGTGAACGCGTCGTACGCGAGGCTCTCGCCCTCCTTGAGCGGCGGGTGGTTGCCGACAATGCCCTGCCCGCGGTCAGTGACGACGGCGGGGCGGAGACATCGGTCGTCGGGGTCGTGGCGGAGGACGCCCGCGAACGGCATGTCGAGCGTCTCCACGGCCGCCTCGACCGAGCGTTCGAGTACTTCGCGTTCCGTGCTCGCTTTCGCCATCTCCCGGGTCGCGTCGTGGAGCGCGGAGAACGCGCGCTCGCGCTCCCGGAGTTCCTGCTGGCGTTCGATGCGCTCCACCGCGACGTGCGCGTGAGAGACGAGGATTTCCGCGAGTTCGGCGTCCGATTCGTCGAACGCGCCCGGTTCGGCGGCGACCACCTGGAACGCGCCCCAGTCGCCCATCGGCACGGAGAGCGCGGACTCGTAGGGGCCCTGCGGGTCGGCGTCGTCGCTCTCCGAGACGTTGTTCGTGACGATGGTTTCGCCCGCCTGATACGCCGTCCCGAGCAACCCCGCGTCAGACGGCATGTGCGTCAGATTGTCCTCGGGGAGCTCCTCCGAGGCGTACTCGACCACGAAGCGGCCGTCACGGACGCTGTCGATGACCGAGAGGTCGAAGTCGAGGATGTCCGCGGCCGCCTGCACGGCGCGCTCGCAGACGTCCGCGACGGTCGTCGCGTCCTCCAGTTCCACCGCGACCTCGTGGATGGCGGCGATCTTCTCCCGGCTCTCGGCGAGTTCGCGCCGGGTCTCGTAGGACTCGTCGGGCAGGAGAATGGTTCGCGCCGCCGGCTCCCCGTCGAGCGTCGCGGGCGCGCTCGCGACGAGCACCCGGACGGGGTTGTCGTCGAAGTCTTGGAACGTGAGCGCGGTCGTCGGCGCGGACACGCGGTCGTCGAGCACGCGCTGGAGTCGGTCGCGCGCCCGGTCGCGGTCGGACGGATGGACGGGCGTCGTCGCGGAGTTCCCCTCTATCTCGGCGGGGTCGTCGTACCCGAACAGGCGCGCGGTCGCGGCGTTCGCGCGCTGAACGACGCCGTCCGTGTCCGTGACGACGATAGAAACGGGGGCTTCCTCGATGAACTGGACGTAGTCGGCGTTCGCGTCGTCCGCGTCCGGAAGGGCGGCGTCGAGCGCGTCCGCCCAGTTCCAGCCGTCGCCGGCGTACACGGGCGTCGCGTTCGCGTCCGTCACTTCGCCGGGCGATGGGGTTCCGTCCGTGAGAACGAACGATTCGATGGGGTGTGCGGCCGCGACGACGCGCTCCCAGTCGTCGGCGTCCGCGTGACAGACGACCGCGCGCACGTCCGCCCCGAGGGCGTCCCGCGCGGCGTCCGCGTCGCTCACGACGGTCGCATCGTAGGACGTGAGTGCGTCTGCGAGCGCGTTCCGGCGGTCCGGCGGCGCGAACGCGACCACGCGTGGGAGCGCCATGCGTTACGAATCCAACATGCCGTTTCGCGGTATAAGCGTTCGGGCTCTCAGTCTCGCGGACCGTCCAGCCACTCGTCGGCCCAGGCCGAGATTTCGTCGAAGACGGGACAGAGCGATGCGCCCTTCTCCGTGAGCGAGTAGTACGTCGCGACCGGCGCGTCCTCCTCCAGGCGTCGGTCCACGAACCCGTGTTCCTGGAGGTCGTCGAGCACGCGGGAGAGCGTGCGCGAACTCGCGTCCGTCGACCGCTTGAGCTCGTTGAACCGCTTCTCGCCGTCGAGGAGGTCGTGGAGGACGACGAGCCGCCACTGACTCCCTATCTGTTCGATCGAGTCCACGACGGAACACGGTCCCTCGGCCGCCACCTGCGTCTGTTCGGATGACATGACTGTTATGTGGTAACCTCTACGTCCGGAAGCGCATAAATAGGTTCGCCAACGAATCAGGTATCACGACGAAACTATGAGCCGACAGAGCGAACTCCCCCACGACCCTCGAACCGACCGATGAGCACCAGCGACCCACACGGCGACCAGCAGGTCGTCACGGCGGGCACCGACCTGAGCGACGCTGACGCGGCAGTCGTGCTGTCGCACGGCCGCGGCGCGACCGCGCAGAGCGTCCTCTCGTTCGCAAACGAACTCCCCACGGACGGCATCGCGTACCTCGCGCCGCAGGCCGCGCGCAACACGTGGTACCCGCAGGCGTTCACGGCGCCTGAGGAGCGAAACGAGCCGTGGCTCTCCTCCGCGCTCGCGAAACTCGACAGCGTCATAGAGCGCGTCGCGGACGCCGGTATCGACCGCGAACGCGTCCTCATCGGTGGGTTCAGTCAGGGCGCGTGTCTCTCCTCCGAGTACGTCGCGCGGAACCCGACGCGGTACGGCGGCCTCGCCGTGCTCTCCGGCGGCCTCATCGGGGACACCGTGAGCGAGGACGACTATCCCGGGAGCCTCGACGGGACGCCGGCCTTCCTCGGGTGTAGCGACCGCGATCCTCACATCGACGCGGAGCGAGTTCGGGAAACCGACCGCATCCTCACGGCGATGGACGCCGAGGTCGACATGCGCCTCTACGAGGGGATGGGGCACACGGTCATTCCCGACGAACTGGACGCGGTTCGGTCGCTCGTCGAATCCCTGTAATCGTCAAGAACTGGACCGCGCGCGAACACCAGATTAGAAAATTCCAAACTTCCAAATAAGTAATTTTCTCACGGGCGACCTCCGTCCTCCTGAACGACTACCGTATCCTTAATACACATTTAATGTCTACCGCATCCACGCCTTCTTGCGGTTTCTGATTCTCGCCGGCAGTTGGCGCGGGCAAGAATCTGTTTGAGGGACAGCCTTATGTATCGGTCCGCGTGTGGCGTGTATTACCATGTCCAACGACACTGGTGCGTCCTCTGACACCCGTCAGGGGGGTCGAGTTCTTCCAGGGCACATTGAGTGACCAGTCCGAGATCTCGGACGCACGCATCTTCGATACGACGCTGCGAGACGGCGAACAGTCACCGCGGACTTCGTTCGACTACGACGACAAGCGCGAGATAGCGGCGCTGCTGGACGCGATGGGAACCCACGTCATCGAGGCGGGGTTCCCGGCGAACTCCGACGCGGAGTTCGAGGCCGTGCGGGACATCGCGGCGAACACCGACGCCACCGTCTGCGGGCTGGCGCGGGTCGTGGACTCCGACGTGGAGGCCGCGCTCAACGCCGGCGTCGGACTGGTGCACGTGTTCGCGTCCACCAGCGACGTCCAAATCGAGGACTCCATGCACTCGACACGCGAGGAAGTCCTCGAACGCTCAGTCGAGGCGGTCGAACGCGTCCGCGACGCCGGTGCGGACGTGATGTTCTCGCCGATGGACGCCACCCGCACCGACCGGGACTACCTCGTCGAGGTCGTCGAAGCAGTCGACGCCGCCGGCGTGGATTGGATCAACGTCCCCGACACGTGCGGGGTGGCGACGCCGCGGCGGTTCGCGGACGTCGTCGCTACGGTCGTCGAACACACGGACGCCGGCGTCGACGTGCACACGCACGACGACTTCGGGATGGCGACCGCGAACGCGCTCTCCGGGTTCGAAGCGGGCGCGACGCAGGCGCAGGTGTCCGTGAACGGCATCGGCGAACGCGCCGGGAACGCCGCCTACGAGGAGGTCGTGATGGCCCTCGAAGGCGCGTACGGCGTCGACACGGGAATCGACACGACGTACATCCGCGAGCTCGCGGACGTGGTCGCGGAGAAGAGCGACATCCCGATTCCCGCGAACAAGCCCGTGGTGGGCGCGAACGCGTTCAGCCACGAGTCCGGCATCCACGCCGCGGGCGTCATCGAGAACCCCGCGACGTTCGAGACCGGCGTGATGGACCCGAGCGACGTGGGCGGCGAGCGCCAACTCGTGCTCGGCAAACACACGGGCACGCACTCCGTTCGCGAACGCCTCCACGAGTCCGGGTACGCGCCGAGCGACGACCAAGTCGTCGCCGTGACGAAGCGACTGAAGGAGTACGCGGCCGAACACGGTCGCGTCACCGCGTCCGACCTCGAACGGTTCGCGGACGAGGTGGGGATTCCGGCGGAGCGCGAGCCCACGGAGGTCGACGCATGAGCCGACTGCGTGAACGCAACGGTTATACCGGCCGAATGCGTCAGGGTGTATCGTATGACACGGTCGCGCGCTCCCCGCGGTTCGCCGTTCGGGAGCGTCGCGGCCGTCGCGTCGATTCGCGTACGGGCCGCGATGGCCCACTAGCTCGTTTTTCATCCACGACGTATCGCCCGCGAATCCCGACCAGTCAGCGACCGATGTACGACACACCCACCCCGACCGATGAGTAGCGAACGAACGATCGAACGAGACGCGGAACCGGAGAGCGCACAGCCAGTCACGTCCGGCGCGGAGTCCGTCGTGCGCGCGTTGGAGAACGCGAGCGTCGACACCGTGTTCGGCGTGCAGGGCGGCGCTATCATGCCCGTGTACGACGCGCTCTACGACTCCGCGATTTCGCACGTGACGATGTCGCACGAACAGGGCGCGGCGCACGCGGCGGACGCGTACGGTCACGTCACCGGGAACCCGGGAATCTGTATGGCGACCTCCGGGCCGGGCGCGACGAACCTCGTGACCGGGCTCGCGGACGCCGACATGGACTCCGACCCCGTCGTCGCGCTCACGGGTCAGGTTCCGACCGAGTTCGTGGGGAGCGACGCCTTCCAGGAGACGGACACGACGGGCGTCACGCGCCCCATCACGAAGGAGAACTACTTCGCGACCGACCCCGACGACGTCGGGGACACGGTCGGCGAAGCGTTCGCGATGGCCGAACGCGGCCGGCAGGGACCGACGCTCGTCGACCTGCCGAAGGACGTGACGAACGCGGACACCGACCGCGAACCCGGGCCCGCGCGCCTGCCGGAGACGTACCGGCCGGCGACCGAGGCGGACCCCGCGGACGTGGACGCCGCGGCGAAGACGTTCGCGGACGCCGAACGTCCCGTGATTCTCGCGGGCGGCGGCGTCATCAAGGCGGAGGCGAGCGACCGGATTCGTGACCTCGCCATCGAGAACGACGTGCCCGTGGTGACGACGATGCCCGGTATCGGCGCGTTCCCCGAGGACCACGACCTCTCGCTGTCGTGGGCGGGAATGCACGGCACAGGGTACGCGAACCTCGCGCTCACCATGGCGGACTGCATCTTCGCGGTCGGCACGCGGTTCGACGACCGCCTCACGGGCGGCGTGGAGACGTTCGCCCCGGACGCCGAGATAATCCACGTGGACATCGACCCGGCGGAGATATCCAAGAACATCCAGGCCGACCACGGCCTCGTCGGCGACGCGTCGGCGGTCGTCCGACAGTTCGCTGACGCGCTCCCGCGCGCGCCGGACACCGAGGAGTGGGTGGCGACGTGCTGGACGTGGAAGAACGACTACCCGCTCGACTACAGCATCGACGAGGACGGCCCCGTGAAGCCCCAGTTCGTCGTCGAAGCGGTCGACGCAGCGACGGACGACGACACGCTGGTGACGACGGGCGTCGGCCAGCACCAGATGTGGGCGGCGCAGTACTGGACGTTCACCGAACCCCGGACGTGGGTGTCCTCCCACGGCCTCGGCACGATGGGGTACGGCGTCCCCGCCGCCATCGGCGCGCGGTACGCCGCCGAGGACGACCAGTCCGTCGTCTGTTTCGACGGCGACGGCTCCTTCCTGATGACGTGTCAGGGGCTCACCGTCGCGGCGCGCGAGAACCTCGACATCACGGTGTTCGTCTTGAACAACGAGTTCATCGGGATGGTTCGCCAGTGGCAGGACGGATTCTTCGACGGCCGCCGCATGGCCTCCGAGTACGACTGGATCCCCCAGTTCGACGTGCTCGCGGAGGCGTTCGGCGCGACCGGTTTCCGAATCGACGACTACGACGAGGTCGAGGACACCGTCGAAGCGGCGCTCGACGCCGACGGCCCGTCCGTTGTCGACGTGCATATCGACCCCGAGGAGGACGTGTACCCGATGGTTCCGTCGGGCGGCGACAACGGCCTGTTCGCGCTGCGGGGTGACCACCTGTGACCGACGGACTGCAGGGACCCGAGCCCGCCGAGCGCCCGCGGCCCGAGGGCCGCCGGAACAGCCAGGGTATCCGTATCGACCCCGAAGTCGAAGCGGAACCGCAGGCCCGCCGCACCACTATCACGGCGCTCGTCGAGAACGAACCCGGCGTCCTCTCCGAGGTCTCCGACCTCTTCAGCCGCCGCCAGTACAACATCGAATCCCTCACTGTCGGCACGACGCAGAACCCCGAGTGGTCGCGCGTCACCGTCGTCGTCGAGGAACCCGACCCGAACATCGAACAGATAGAGAAGCAACTCGACAAGGTCGTTCCCGTCATCCACACGCGGGAACTCGGCGCGGACGCCGTCTCCCGCGAACTGGTGCTCGTGAAACTGGACGCGGACGAACCGGAGCGCGTGCACGCCATCACGGAGATGTACGACGGAACGACCCTCGACGCCGGCCCGCGAACCGTCACGGTCGAACTCACGGGCTCCGAGCGCGAAATCGACGACGCCCTCGACGCGCTCCGCCAGTTCGGCATCCGCGAGATCGCTCGCACCGGTAAGACCGCGCTCGCGCGCGGCGAGACCAAGACCTCCATCGCCCCAGACAGACTCAAATGACTGATTTCGAGAACCCCGTCTACTACGACGAAGACGCCGACGCATCGCACATCCAGGAGAAGACCGTAGCCGTCATCGGCTACGGCAGTCAGGGACACGCACACGCCCAGAACCTCGCCGACTCCGGCGTCGACGTGGTCGTGGGTCTCACGCCGGATTCGAGCTCGCGGAAGGCCGCCGAAGCCGACGGACTGCGCGTCGCCACGCCGAGCGACGCCGCGGCACAGGCCGACGTGGTGAGCGTGCTGGTGCCGGACACCGTTCAGCCCGCGGTCTACGCGGACATCGAGGCCGACCTCGACGAGGGCGACGTGCTCCAGTTCGCGCACGGCTTCAACATCCACTACAGCCAGATCGAACCCCGTGAGGACGTGGACGTGACGATGGTCGCGCCGAAGTCGCCCGGCCACCTCGTCCGCCGGAACTACGAGAACGACGAGGGAACCCCCGGCTTGCTCGCGGTCTACCAGGACGCGACCGGGGACGCCCACGACATCGGTCTGGCGTACGCGCAGGCCATCGGCTGTACGCGCGCCGGCGTCATCGAGACGACGTTCCAAGAGGAGACCGAGACCGACCTGTTCGGCGAGCAGGCCGTCCTCTGCGGCGGCGTCACCGAACTCGTGAAGACGGGCTACGAGACGCTCGTGGACGCCGGTTACAGTCCGGAGATGGCGTACTTCGAGTGCTTGAACGAACTCAAGCTCATCGTCGACCTGATGTACGAGGACGGCATCGGCGGGATGTGGCACTCCGTCTCCGACACCGCGGAGTACGGCGGGCTCTCCCGCGGCCCCGAAATCATCGACGAGGACGTGCGCGAGAACATGGAGGACGTGCTCGGACAGGTGCAGGACGGCACGTTCGCCCGCGAGTGGATTCTGGAGAACCAGGCGGGCCGCCCGAGCTACGACCAGCTCGTCGCCGCCGAGGAAGCCCACGACATCGAGGCCGTGGGCGCCGACCTCCGCGAGCTGTTCGCGTGGAACGAAGAAGAGGACCGAGAGACACCCGAGGCCCCAGCGGACGACTAACAATGACCGACGAAACCAGCATGCAGGAGATATCGCACACGCACACCGACACCGCGCACAGCCGACGACGCCTGTACGCGCGCGGCGAAACCATCGCGGCCGACGGCGGCCGCCGCGCTACCGAGGATGGCGAGCGCGAGGAATCGGTGTCGATGGCGGACGTAACCCATACGACGCGGGAGGAGCCGAACCGCGTGTTCGAGCGCGGCGGCGAGTTCGAGGATGAGTAACGGGACGCTCTACGACAAGGTCTACGACCGCCACACGGTGACGACGCTCCCGACCGGCCAGGACCAGCTGTTCGTCGGTCTGCACCTCGTGCACGAGGTGACGAGCCCGCAGGCGTTCGGGATGCTGGAGGAGCGCGACCTGGAGGTCGCGTACCCCGAGCAGACGCACGCGACGGTCGACCACATCGTTCCGACGGGGAACCGCGACCGGCCGTACGCGGACGACGCCGCGGAGGAGATGCTGTCCAAGCTGGAGGAGAACGTCCGCGACGCCGGTATCGAGTTCAGTCACCCTGGGACGGGCGACCAGGGTATCGTGCACGTCGTCGGCCCCGAGCAGGGCCTCACGCAGCCCGGGATGACCGTGGTCTGCGGAGACAGTCACACGGCGACCCACGGCGCGTTCGGCGCGCTCGCGTTCGGTATCGGGACGAGCCAGATTCGGGACGTGCTCGCCACCGGAACGGTCGCGATGGAGAAGGCGAAGGTCCGACAGGTTCGCGTGGAGGGCGAACTCGGCGACGGCGTCTCCGCAAAGGACGTCATCCTCGAAGTCATCCGGCGACTCGGCACGGACGGCGGCGCTGGCTATGTGTACGAGTACGCGGGAAGCGCAATCGAGTCGCTGTCGATGGAGGGCCGGATGAGCATCTGCAACATGAGCATCGAGGGCGGCGCGCGCGCCGGCTACGTCAATCCGGACGAGAAGACGTACGACTGGCTGCGCGAGACGGACGCGTTCGCGGACGACCCCGAGCGGTTCGCGGAACTGAAGCCGTACTGGGAGTCCGTTCGGTCGGACGACGACGCCGAGTACGACGACGTGGTCACCATCGACGCGAACGAACTGGAACCGATGGTGACGTGGGGGACGACGCCCGCGCAGGGCGTCGGCGTCACCCAGCCGATTCCGGAACCCGAGGACTGCCACAGCCCGGAGACGGCGCGGCAGGCTCAGGAACACGTCGGCGTCAGTCCCGGCGAGACGATGGAGGGCTACCCCGTCGACGTGGCGTTCCTCGGGTCGTGCACGAACGCCCGACTGCGGGACTTGCGACGGGCGGCCGCGGTCGTTCGCGGCCGCGAGGTTGCGGACGGCGTGCGCGCGCTCGTCGTCCCCGGTAGCCAGCGCGTGCAGGCCGCGGCGGAAGCCGAGGGCCTAGACGAGGTGTTCCGGGACGCGGGGTTCGAGTGGCGCGACCCCGGGTGTTCGATGTGTCTCGCGATGAACGACGACCAACTGGAGGGCGACGAGGTCTGTGCGTCCTCCTCGAACCGGAACTTCGTCGGCCGACAGGGCTCGACGGAGGGCCGCACGCTCCTCATGAACCCGAAGATGGTCGCGGCCGCGGCGGTCACCGGCGAAGTCACTGACGTGCGGGCGATACCGGAGGTGACGACCGCATGAGCCAGGGTCCCGCCGACACCGTGAAACGCGTTACAGGTACTGGAATCCCGGTCCGCGGGGACGACATCGACACCGACCAGATAATCCCCGCGCGCTTCCTGAAGGTCGTGACGTTCGACGGCCTCGGGCAGTTCGCGTTCTTCGACCAACGGTTCGATGACAACGACGAACCGCTGGAGCATCCGTTCAACGAGGACCGCTTCCAGAGCGCGTCCGTGCTCGCGGTGAACGCGAACTTCGGCTGCGGGTCGAGCCGAGAGCACGCGCCGCAGGCCCTGATGCGGTGGGGGATCGACGCTATCGTCGGCGAGTCGTTCGCGGACATCTTCGCGGGGAACTGCCTCGCGCTCGGCATCCCCACCGTGGTCGCGGACCACGACACCGTCACCGACCTCCAGGACTTCATCGACGAGAACCCCGACGCCGAGGTCGACGTGGACATCGAGAACGAGACGGTGTCCTTCGGCGACCGCACCGTCGACGTCGAGGTCGACGACGCCCAGCACACGGCGCTCGTGGAGGGCGTCTGGGACACGACGGCGCTCCTGAAGTCGAACGCGGACGCCGTCGAAGAGACCGCGCGAAGCCTCCCCTACACGGATGTCTGAGGAAATCGCGGTCGTCCCCGGGGACGGCATCGGCGCGGAAGTGGTGCCGGTCGCGGTGGACGTGCTGGACGCCGTCGGCGACTTCGAGTTCACGCACGCGGACGCCGGGGACGCCGTCGCCGCGGAGACGGGGACGCCGCTCCCCGACGAGACGCGCGAGCTGGCGGCGTCCGCGGACGCGACGCTGTTCGGCGCGGCGGGCGAGACCGCGGCGGACGTGGTGCTCCCGCTCCGCGAAGCGGTCGGGTCGTTCGTGAACGTTCGACCCGCGCGCGCCTATCCCGGCGTGGACGCGCTCTGCCCGGACCTCGACGTGGTGTTCCTCCGGGAGAACACGGAGGGCGTCTACACGGGTGCTGAGTCCCGCGAGAACGGTCGTGCGACCCTGACGCGGGTCGTCACCGAGGACGCGAGCCGTCGGCTCGCCGAGTACGCCTGCGACTACGCGCCTGAGGGCTTCCACGTCGCGCACAAGGCGAACGTGATGCGCGAAACTGACGGACTGTTCCTCGAAACCGTCGAGGCCGTCGCGCGCGAGCGCGGCGTCCCCACCGAGTCGGTGCTGATGGACGCGCTCGCCACCCACCTCTGTCTCTCCCCGAGCGAGTTCGAGGTCGTCGTCACGCCGAACCTCGCGGGCGACGTGTTGAGCGACCTCGCCGCTGGCCTCGTCGGCGGCCTCGGCCTCCTGCCGTCGGCGAACATCGGCGGCGAGCGCGGGCTGTTCGAGCCCGTGCACGGAAGCGCGCCCGACATCGCCGGCGAGGGAATCGCGAACCCCGCGGCGACCGTGCTCTCCGCGGCGATGCTCCTCGACTTCCTCGACTACGACGCTGAGGCGGAGTCGGTTCGGAGTGCGGTCGAGTCGGTGCTCGCGGACGGTCCGCGCACGCCCGACCTCGGTGGGGACGCCGGGACGGACGCGGTCGCGGACGCGATTCTCGGCCGTCTCTGAGCGCAGTCATTACGTACGTGGTCTGATTCGTCCCGGTATGGAGGTGACGCGCCGGACGCTCGCGGGAGTGCTCGCGGTCGCGTTCGTGGTGAACCTTGCAGTGATGGGTGCGGGTGCGGCGCTCGCGTACGAGGAAGCGCCGCCGATACCGCAGGAGGTCGTCGGCCCCGAGGGTGACGTGGTCGCGACGAGCGAGGACATCCAGGAGGGGAAGGCGGTGTTCCAGCGGAACGCCCTGATGAACCACGGGTCGATTCTCGGGAACGGCGCGTACTTCGGCCCGGACTTCACGGCGGACGCGCTCGATTTGAAGGTCTCGTTCATGCGGACGTACTACGCCCGGGAACGCTACAGCGAGTCGTACGCCGCGCTCTCGCCCGAGGAGACGGTGGTCGTCGACCAGCAGGTGCGTGGTGACCTCTCGACGGGCGGTGGGAACGATTCCGTGATTCGGTACTCCGCGGCGGAGGTGTACGCCCACGAGCAGGTGCGTGACGTGTACGTCGCGCGGTACGTCGACGGCGCGCCCGAACGCGGCGTACGGGAGGGAATGATTCCGACGTGCGCGGCGGGCCGGGCGTTCGCGGACTTCGCGCTCTGGACGGCGTGGGCGAGCCACACCGACCGCCCCGGCAGCACGCACTCGTACACGAACGAGTGGCCGTACGCGCCCGCCGCAGGGAACACGCCGACGGGGCTGTCGGTGACGTGGAGCGTCGTCGCCGTCGCGCTGCTCGTCGCGGCCGCCGGCGGCGCGGTCGTCCTCTACCGCCGCGTCGACCTCGACGAACCGACCGCCGACGGCGTCTCGGTGCCGCGACCGGCGGACGTGTCGCTCACCCCGAGCCAGCTCGCGGCGACCCGGTTCGTCCCCGTTGCGGCCGTTCTGTTCGTCATCCAGGTCTGCCTGGGCGCGTTGCTCGCGCACTACTACGTCGAACGCGACGGCTTCTTCGGGCTCGCGGACGCGCTCGGCATCGACCTGCTGCAAGTGCTGCCGTTCGCGCTCGCGCGGACGTTCCACGTCGACCTCGCCATCCTCTGGGTGGTGTCGCTCTGGCTCGGCGCGGGATTGTTCCTCCCCGCGCTCCTCACCGACCACGAACCCCGACACCAGGAATCGATCGTGAACGTCCTGCTCGGCGCGCTCGTCGTCGTAGTCGTCGGCGGATTCGCGGGTGTCTGGCTCGGCGCGAACGGCTACTTCGAGGGCGCGCTCTGGTGGCTGCTCGGAAACGAGGGCCTCGAATACCTGGAAGTCGGCCGAGTCTGGCAGTTCGGTCTCCTCTGTGCGTTCGCGCTCTGGGCCGCGCTCGTCGCGCGCGGCCTCCGACCCATGCTTCGTCGCGAATCCCGGTACGGCCTCGGCCACCTCGTCCTCTACGCGGGCGGCTCCATCGGCCTGCTGTTCGTCGCTGGATTCCTGTTCACGCCGACGACGAACATCGCGGTCACGGAGTTCTGGCGGTGGTGGGTCGTCCACATGTGGGTGGAGGGCGCGTTCGAGTTCTTCGTCGTCGCCGTCGTCGGCCTCACGCTCGTCTCGATGAACCTCCTCTCCCGGTCGTCCGCCGAGAAAGCGGTTCTCCTGGAGGCGTTCCTCGTGATGGGCGCGGGCGTCATCGGCGTCAGCCACCACTACTGGTGGATCGGCCTCCCCGACATCTGGATTCCCGTCGGGAGCGTGTTCAGCACGCTCGAACTCGTGCCGCTCGTCTTCATCCTGTTCGAGGCCGTCGGCGAGTACCGCGCGCTCGCCGCGGCCGGCGAGGAATTCCCCTACCGGCTTCCGTTCGCGTTCATCGTCGCGTCCGGCGTCTGGAACTTCGTCGGCGCGGGCGTCCTCGGGTTCCTCATCAACCTCCCGCTCGTGAACTACTTCGAACACGGAACCTACCTCACGGCGGCGCACGCCCACGCCGCGATGTTCGGCGCGTTCGGCCTGCTCGCGCTCGGAATGGCTATCTACATCCTCCGCATCACCACCCAAGACTGGTCAGAGCGACGGCTTCGCTGGGCGTTCTGGCTGTGGAACGCGGGGCTCACGGTGATGGTGTTCGTCTCCCTCGTCCCGATTGGCTTCCTCCAACTCGAAACCGCGTTCACGCAGGGGTACGACGCGGCGCGGTCGGTCGCGTTCTACCAGCGCGACCTCGTGCAGACGCTGTTCTGGCTGCGGTTCCCGGGCGACACGCTGCTCGGCCTCGGCGCGCTCGTCTTCGCCGTCGACGTGTTCGCGAAACTCCGCCGACAGCGCGACCCCGACGAGTAACCGCGCTCGCGGCCCGAACGCTTACCGACTCCCTGCTGGTATACTCGGGCGATGAGCGGACACGCCACGACGCCCGGACCCGTGGTCGAACTCGCGGCAGTCGGAATCGCGCTCGCGCTCGCGGCCGTCCACCTGTTCGGCCGCTACGTCCGCGTCCTCGACCACCTGCCGCGAAGCCGCTGGCTCTCCGTCTCCGGCGGCGTCTCCGTCGCGTACGTCTTCGTCCACGTCCTCCCCGAAATCAGTCTCGCCGCTCAGCACGTCGGCGACGAACCCCTCGGTATCGGCTTTCTCGAACGCCACGTCTACATCGTCGCGCTCGTCGGGTTCCTCGCGTACTACGGCGTCGAACGCGCCGCGAAACAGTACACGACCGACGACCTCGACCCAGCCGAGGAGAGCGACGAGGGAGAGCGCGTGTTCTGGATGCACGTCGTCGCGTTCGCGCTCTACAACGTCCTCGTCGGCTACCTCCTCCTCCACCGCGAGGAACCCGGACTCGCCAGCCTCGTCCTGTTCGGGGTCGCGATGGCGCTGCACTTCCTCGTGAACGACTGGGGGCTCAGAAACCACCACGGCGACACCTACCACGACTACGGCCGCTGGGTGCTCGCGGCGGCCATCCTCCTCGGACTCGCCGTCGGTTTCGTCGTCCCCATCGACCGCCAGGCGCTCGCCGTCCTCTTCGCCTTCCTCGCGGGCGGCGTCATCCTCAACGTCATCAAGGAAGAAGTCCCAGCGGAACGCGAGAGCCGGTTCTCCGCGTTCGCGCTCGGCGCAACCGCCTACACCGTCGTCCTCATCCTCGTCTAGTCACCGCGCGGTGCCGCTGTCGTCACCGCGCCGTCCCGCAATCGTCACGCCGGCCTGCCGTCGCCGCGACTTCCGTCACTCCCCGCGGTTTCCGTACTCTTCCTCACCCCAGCCGGAGTCGGACGAATCGCTGTTCCGTTCGAGTTCGTCCTCCAGCATCTCGTGGACGGCTCGGCCGAGGTCGTCCAGCTCGTTGTCGATGAGTGAGACGGTGCTCGAATCGAGCGATTCGGACAGGTCGCGCTCCCGCCAGTCGTCCGGCATCGTCGGGGCGTCGAAGCGGAGGCGGTCCTCGGTCGGGTCCCAGTAGAAGTCGAACGCCTGGAACAATCCGAGGTCGCCGATGACCTGAATGTGCGCTTCGTCGAGGTTCGTGTATTCGGACCACTCGTTGACGCCCTCGGTCCACGCGCCCTCGTGAAGCACGTCCTCGATGTCCTCGCGGTAGAAGTCCTCGCCTCCTAGGGTCTCCTCCTCCCACTCGAATCCGCGCGGCGTTCCGCGGTTCGAGAGGTCGGGTGGCTCCGGGATTTCGATATCGAGTGCCATACGTCTACGTTCGCCGCTGGCACAATAAAGCCCACAGCGGGTTCCAGCGGGGGCGGTCGTGAGACGACGGTCTCGCTCGGTCGTGACTACCTGACTAGATTCCGAGCCACTCGTCGTACCTGATTTGATAGCCGTTCGCCCGACAGAACTTCGCTGCCTCCCGTCGGACAGCGCGGGATGTCGGGAGCCGTTCCTTCTCGTGGATTCGGTCGACCACCCACTCGGTTATGGCCGTGATGCCCTCGTCGTCGTCATCGCCGTCGATGGCTTCGAGTTCCGCGAACGTCTTCTCGTACGCCTTGCGCTGCGTCCACCCGAACTCGGCGTTCCGCAGCGTCTCGCTCGCTTCCACCACTCGCTTCATCGCGGCGGCGACCGTCGGTCGCTCCACCTGCACGCGAACGGCCGCTGGCGAGTCGAACGTCTCCTCGGCGGTCTCGGGAATCAGTTCCGCGACGCGGTACCTCCCCGCGGCGGATTCGATTTCGCGGTCGCCGACGGCCGCGACGACTTCCGCGCCCGTCGCCGGGAACGAGAGCGAGTCGAGTTCGTCCTCCAGCTCGGCGAGTTCCTCGGTTTCCGCTGGTGGCTCTCGTTCGTCTTCGCGCTCCAGTTCCGCCTCGATTTCGCGTTCTCGCTGGCGGTTCTCGGCGTCGTGCGCTTGCTTGTCTCGACCGCGCTTGTCGTCTGCCATTCTAGAACAATCGCCTTCCAGCCGGATAGGCCTATGCACGCCACCGGTACCGGGCGGCCCGATTATCGTCGCAACAACAGCGCGACCGGCACCAAGACGAGGGCGCCGGCGACGAACGGCGACCAGTAGAGCGCGACGTAGGCCGCGGCGGCGAGCGGCGGTCCGACCGTCCGGCCGAGGCTTCCCGCGCCCTGCGTGACGCCGAACGCCGCTCCCTGCGCGTCTCCGGTTGCGCCCTCGGAAACGAGCGCGGCGAGGCCGACCGTGGTCGCGCCGTTCCCGAACGACGCGAGCGCGCCGAACGCCAGCAGCACGACGAGTCCACCGGTCAGCCAGTCGGGGCCGCTCACGAGGAGTGCGTCCGTTCCGGCCAGCGGTGACACCGCGAGCAGGACGAGTGCGAGGAACAGCGCGACGACGCCCGCGCGGACGACGTATCGGACGCCGACTTTCCGCGAGAGCCAGCCGACGAGCACGCCCTGATTGACGACGCCGAGCGCGCCGATGTACGCGAGAAACAGCGCCGCTTCGGTCGCACCGTACCCGAAGAAGTCCGCCAGGAACGGCACGAACATCACGGTGATACCGGCGAACGAGAGCGAGGTGAGGAAGAACGCGACGACGAGCGGCCGGAGCGTCGAATCGGCGAGCGCCGCCCGGAACTGGCCGACGAACGTCACGCGCCGCGCCGGCGTGCGGACGCGGTCCGGTTCTTTCAGCACGACCACCGTCGCTGCGAGCGCGAGGAACGAGAAGCCCGCCGCGGCGAAACTCGGCAGCGAGAAGGCGGTCACCGGAACGAACGCGGGGAAGACCGCGCGAGCCGTCGATACCGCGGTCTCGCTGGCGAGCAACCCCCCGATGGCCGGGCCGAACACGAACCCGAGGCCGAACGCCGCGCCGACGAGGCCGAGCGCGCCCGGGCGCTCCGCCGGCGTCGTCACGTCAGCGATGTACGCCTGCGCCGCCGCGATGTTGCCGCCCGCCGCGCCCGCGAGCAATCGCGCGCCGAACAGCACGACCAGCCCCAGAACCGTTCCCGCGGTCGCGCTGATTTCGGCGGCGAACCCGAAGAGAATCCACGCGACACCGCCGATACCCACCGAGAGCATGAGCACGGGACGCCGCCCGCGCTCGTCGGAAATCCGGCCCAAAATCGGCGCTGCGCCGAACTGCGCGAGCGAGTACGACGCCGCGAGCAACCCGATGAACACGTCGCTCACGCCGAACGACCGGACGTAAAACGGGAGAATCGGGATGATGATACCGAACCCGAGCAGGTCGACGAACACGATGCCGACGACGACCGCGACCCGGCGACGCGTCCCTGCCGACGACGGGGCGTCCGCCCGCGCGCTCGTCGCCGCCCGACTAGAAGCCACTAGAGATAGAATTGACACGAACCGTCATACGAGTACCGACTCCCGCGTCGCACGCTCAGCTTGACCTCCTGGCACACCAACTACCGTCCACGAATCCGAACACTGCCCCGAGGATGTGGTTTGCGAACGTCAGAGCACGACAGCGCGAGGGCGCGTCACGTGACGTAACGAACCCTACTTCTCACCTCCGTTCTCGAAAATCCTAAAGTAACGTCTCGGCACTCAGAAGTGTTGATTAGGGGCTGTTCGGGGTTAGCGTCGAACCGTTGAGGAACTGTATGGGCGCTGCAGGATTTGAACCCGCGGCGTCTTGGTCCGAAGCCAAGTGCTCTGTCCAAGCTGAGCTAAGCGCCCGCACGTGTTTGTTTTCTCGCTGTGCGTTTGACGGTTTCGATTCTCAGTAGGTTTGGGCGAGGGCGTCGAGGGCGTCGTGCTGGTGGGTGGAGTGGGGGGCGGTGAGGGGGCTGACGGAGACGTGGCCGTCGAGGACGGCGCGGCGGTCGGTGCCTTCGGGGTCGTCGACGGTGCCGTTTTCGACGCGGTCCCACATGCGGTCGTGGATGGTGACGTGGGTGGCGTCCTGGCGGCGGGCGGTCATGTCGTAGGCGTCGCTCGGGCGGGTGATGTGCATGTCGCCGGATTCCTCGCCGGTGATGGGGGCGTTGACGTTGAGGTAGTCGGCGTGGTCGAAGACGCCGGCGTCGAGCGCGTTCTCGGCGAGGTATTTGGTGGCGTTGGCGGCGGTCTGGTAGCCGTCGGTGGTGAGGTCGCGGGAGCCGAGTTGGCCGGGTTCGAGGAGTCGGGAGACGGCGATGGCGGGGACGCCGAAGAAGGCGGCTTCGACGGCGGCGGAGACGGTGCCGGAGCGCCCGAGGACGTACATGCCGAGGTTCGCGCCGGCGTTGCAGCCGGCGACGACGAGGTCGGGGGTGGGGCCGAGGGCTTCCATGCCGGCGACGACGCAGTCGGCGGGCGTTCCTTGGACGGCGTAGCCGTTGTCGCGTTCCTCGACGTGGACGTCGGTCGACATGGCGCGGCCGGTGGCGCTCTGGTCGCTGGCGGGTGCGACGACGGTGACGTCCCCGATGTCGGTGAGGGCGTCGCGGACGGCGAGCAGGCCGGGGTTGTCGATGCCGTCGTCGTTCGTGAGGAGGATGTCGAGCGACTCGCTCATAGGTATGGGTTCGCGCGATGGGGGATAAGTCCCGGCGTTAGCGCGCGCGGTCGACGACGGTGTCCTCGTCGACGACGACGTTGTACGCGGCTTCGTCGTCGTTCCAGAGGAGGAGGCCTTCCTCGATGGAGAGCACGCTCCCGTAGGGTGCGCGGGCGAGCGCGGCGTTCAGCGCGTCCTCCTTGACGTGGACGGCGTAGATGTCCGTGGTTTCGCTGCCGTCACTGATCTTGTAGACGGGGTTGGCGTTCTCGTCGGCGAGGTTCGCGCTGAGTTTTGCGACGAGGAGGTTCACGCGGTTCGGGACGTACGAGTCGGCGTCCGCGAGTTTCGCGACCCTGGATTCGTCGAGCGCGATGTCGTATCGGCGTTCGCCGTCCGTCCGTAGCAGCGAGTACGAGAATTTGACCGTTTCGTTCAGGAACTCGCTCGGTCGCGGCGCGTTCTCGGCGATGCGGCGCTGGAACCCCGGCGGTTCGATGTCGGGCCGGTGGTCGAAGCTCCAGCCGGTATCCGTGGGGCGTTCGCCCGGCCAGAACCGGACGGTCGGGCCGTAGACGGTCGCGCCCCGGTCTTCGAGTTCGCGTTCGGTCTCGCGGAGGCCGATGCTGGTGTTGCGGTCGGCGGGCGCGAGCGCGAGTAGGGTGCCGTCGTCCGCGAGCACATTGATGAGTTTCTCACCGGCCGCGACGGGGTCGTCGAGTTCTGAGAGCACGCTGCACGCCATGACGAGGTCGTACTCGCCGTCGGGGTCGAACTCCTCGATGCGTTCGCGCGTGATTCGCGTGTGGAAGTTCGGACCGGTCTCGTCGAGGAGCGGGTCGAGCACGTCGGCGGCGGCGCTCGGTTCGACGGCGTGGTAGTCCACGAGCGTGTCGTCGGGGAGGTAGTCGTGCAGGCCGAGCGCGGGGCCGCCGACGCCCGCGCCCACGTCGAGCACGCGCAGGTCGCCGGGAATCCGGCCGTCCCGGGCGAGGTAGTCGAGCGGGTACTGGACGGCCGCGTAGTAGTCTGGGAGGTGGTAGATGCCGTAGCCGAGCGCGGCCTCGTAGTCGTACTCGACGGGATGCTGGCGGTAGTAGTTCTCCTTCAGTCGCCGAATCGCTTCCCGAAGCTGTTTGCCGGAGTCGCCCTTCTGCCAGTTCCGCCCGTACTCGTCGAACAGCAGGTCCTCGAACGCGAACGCGTACCCGTCCGGGAACTCGGTGACTGCGTCGAACCGGGGAGTGACGGGCGCGTCGTCGGCGGGGACGAACGTGCCGTCCTCGCGCTCGATGAGCCCGAGGTCCGCGGCTTCGTCCCGTAACGCGAGCGTGACGACGCGGTGGTCGGCCTCGACGTAGTCCGAGAGTTCCTCCGGGTCGAGCGGACGCACGCCCCTGAGGTACTTCGCCGTGTCCCGCAACCGTTCTCTATCGACCGGCATCCTCGTACACCTCCGCGAACTCCTCGGTCGCCAGTCGGTCGGCCGCGTCCCGGATGTCCTCCGCGCCGTCGAACGCGTTCTGGATGTCGCCGTACACGCGCGGCGTCCCGCTCGTCACGCGGTCCGCGAGCGCGCGGAGTTCCTCGTACACCGGCGTCTCCAGACCGTCCGGTACGTCCTCGGCGGTGAGCGCGAACGCGAGAATCGCGGCGTGCGTCCGCCCCTGCACGGTCCGCATCGCGTCGTCGTGTTCGTCGGCGTCGACCTCGACGAGCGTGTTCCCCGCGTCCTCTATCTGGCGAAGCACGCCGTCCGTCGCGGGTCCTCCGGCGCCGGTGGAGACGGCGACGTTTCCGGGCGCGCTGTCCCCCGCGAACAGCGGGTGGAGGCTCACGCGCTCCCGGGCGGGTGCGGCGCGAGCCATCGCCGCGAGCGGGTCCGCCATCTGTCCGGTCACGTCCACGACCGCCTGTTGTGCGCGGCCCGCCTGTGCGTCGATAACGTCGCTCGCGGCGTCCATCGGCACCGCGACGCAGACGAGTCCGTACCGGGTTTCGCCGTCGATGTTCGCGACGCTCCCGCGGTCCCCCAGGGCGTCCGCGGCGTCCCGGGCCGCGGACTCGTTCACGTCAGCGAACGCGACGGCGTTCGAGACGGTTCGCGCGAACCACCGACCCATCTCGCCCGCGCCGACGACGAGTACGTCCATCACCAGAGCGTACCGGACGACCCGGCAAAAGGCGTTCGTTCGTAACAAGAGTCTTAGGGCCCGGCAGAGTACGGACGGGTATGACGGACCGGCCGACCGTCCTCGTCGTCGAAGACGAACGGGACCTCGCGGACCTCTATCAGTCGTGGTTATCGGCCGACTACGACGTGCGGGTCGCGAACACGGGCGAAGACGCGCTCGCCGCCATCAACGAAACCGTGGACGTGGCGCTCGTCGACCGTCGCCTCCCCGAGATGGACGGGGACGAACTCCTCGCCGCGCTCCAGGACAGCAATCCGAGCCTGCGGGTCGCGCTCGTCTCCGGGATGGAACCGGACTTCGACATCATCGACCTCGGGTTCGACGCGTACGTCGTCAAACCCGTCTCCCGGACGGAACTCCACAACGTGGTCTGTCGGCTGCTCGCTCGCGCCGTGTACAGCGACGAGATTCGAGAGTTCTTCGCGCTCGCGTCGAAGCGCGCCGCGCTCGAAGCCGAGAAGACCGAGGCGGAACTCGAGAACAGCGACGCCTACCACGACCTCGTCGACCGAATCCGAGCGCGGCGCGCCGAACTCGACGACTTGCTCTCCCAGCTCACGACCGACGACTTCGCCGCGGTCTTCCGCGAGCTCAGTGACGAAGTCCGGACGTAATCCGCCAACGAGTATTTACCGGTCAGTTCCGTTATCTCGAACCGTATGGACGGGAGCGTGCGCGTTCGCTACATCGGCTCGGGCGGTGGTGTTCGGGAGCGCGCCGACCGCGCCGCGTCCCACCGCGACACCCTCTCCGTCAGCGTCGCGGACACCGAGTCAGCCCTCCTCGACGCGCTCTCGGAGGAACGCGTGGATTGCGTAGTGAGCGAACACGACCCCGACGCGCTCGACGGCATCGAGTTGCTCTCCCGGGTGCGGGACGCCGACCCCGCGGTGCCGTTCGTGCTGTTCACCGCGAACGGGAGCGAGACGGTGGCGAGCGCCGCGGTCGACGCGGGCGTGACGAACTACGTTCCGCGGTCGGGCGACGCGGCGTACGCCGACCTCGCGGACGCCTGTCAGTCCGCGGCCGACCAGTACCTCGCGGAGCGGGACGTGGCGATGCTGAACGACCTCGCGCGGAACGTCTACGAGCGCATCACGGACGCTTTCTTCGCGGTGGACCGCGACTGGAACTTCACGTACGTGAACGCGGAGGCCGAGGCGTTACTGGACGTGCGTGCGGAGGACGTCATCGGGGAGAACCTCTGGGACGCGTTCGAGGAAGCGGTCGGGTCGTCGTTCTACACGGAGTACCACCGCGCGCTCGCGACGCAGGAGGCGGTGACGTTCACCGAGTACTACGAACCGCTCGACGAACACTTCCAGGTGCGGGCGTTCCCGTCCGAGGACGGACTGTCCGTGCACTTCCACGCCATCGACCCCGAGACGGAGTCCGCGGAGGGCTCACACCTCCTCGAACTCACGAACGTCCTCTCCTACGACCTCGTCGACTCCATCGAGCGCGCACAGACTTCCCTGAACGACGTGCGGGAGGGCGACCGGGAGGCGATAGACGACGTGGCGGCGGCGCTCGACCGGATGGACGACCTCGTGAACCACTCCATCACGCTCGCCGCGAACCCGGACTAGAGTTCGAAGTCGAGCGGATAGTCAGTGAAGTTCTCGTAGCCGTCCTCGGTGACGACCACGATGTCTTCGAGACGGACGCCTCCGATTTCGGGGTCGTAGAGGCCGGGTTCGATGGTGACGATGTGGCCCGGTTCGAGTTCGTCGGTCGCGTTCGTCGAGACCGAGGGGGCTTCGTGCACGTCGAGGCCGACGCCGTGGCCGGTGCTGTGGATGTAGCCCGTTTCGGTGCTCGGGTCGCTCCGGAGCGTGGGGTAGCCGGCGTCCTCGTACACGTCACAGACCGCGTCGTGCACCTCTTCGCCGGTCGCGCCGGGTTCGAGCGCGTCGAACGCCGCGTCCAGCGCTTCCCGCGTCACGTCGTAGAACTCCTGCGCTTCGCTGCTCGCGTCGCCCTTGACGAACGTCCGCGTCATGTCCGCGTGGTACTTCGTCTCCTTGTCCCGCGGGAAGATGTCGATGATGATGGTCTCGTCCGCGTGCAGCGGCCCGCTCCCGCGGTCGTGCGGAATCGACGCGGACTCGCCGCACGCGACGATGGTCTCGTCGAGCGAACAGCCGTGTCGGAGCAGCGTCACCTCGATTTCCTCCTTCACGCGCTCGGACGTGAGCGGTTCGCCCTCGTAGTGGAGGACGCCGTCACGGACCGCCGCGGCCTCGATGAGCGTCTGCGCCGCCCGCATCGCCGCCTCGTTCGCCTCCTGCGCGGCCTTCACGTGCTCGACCTCCTCGCTCGTCTTCGTCGCGCGAATCGTCCCGACGGTATCGTCGTCGTCCACCTCGACGGACACGCCGTGCTCGCGGAGGCCGTCCGCGGTGGCGAGCGGGAAGCGCTCGTTCGCCAGCACGGACTCGACGCCGAACTCGTCGAGGAACTCCGCGTACAGGAGGTCGCGCGCCGTCGACGTGTCGTTGTTCGCGCGCTTCTCCTGGTAGTCGTAGTCCGCGTACCGCCGGACGGTGTCCGCGCGCGACTCCCGCTTCGCCCGCGTGAACTCCAGTCCGGAGACGAGGAGCACGGTCTCGTCGGGCGTGTAGAGCGTGAGGAAGGGGTCGCTCGCGTCGAACCCCGAGAGGTAGAGCTGGTCGGAGGTCGAGGCGTCCGCGTCGAGCAGGTAGCCGTCCGCGCCCGCCGAATCGAGGGCGTCGTCGAGCGCGCCGAAATCGGGTTCCATACTCGTGGCGTCCGCTGGCGCGAGTAAAACCCTACCGCCTCCGGAACGCCTACGTGCGGTCCGGGCGACTCCCCGGCATGGACGTCACGGTCACGAACTCACGAGTGCACGGGGACGCGGACACGCCGCCGTCGAAGAGCTACACGCACCGCGCGATTCTCGCCGCCGGATACAGCGACGGCGCGCGCGTCCGAAATCCCCTAGACAGCGCGGACACGAAGGCGACGATGGGCGCGGTCGACGCGTTCGGCGGCAGCATCGCGGAGGTTGCGGACACGCTCGAAGTCGACGGGTTCGACGGCCGTCCCGACGTGCCGCCGGACGTGTTGGACTGCGCGAACAGCGGGACGACGATGCGCCTCGTCACCGCCGCCGCGGCGCTCGCCGACGGAATCACCGTTCTCACCGGGGATTCCTCGCTCCGGTCGCGCCCCCAGGGCCCGCTGCTGGACGCGCTCGAATCGCTCGGCGCTCGCGCGGAGAGCACGCGCGGGAACGGCCAGGCGCCGCTCGTCGTCGAGGGACCGATTGAGGGCGGGCGCGTTGAGGTGCCCGGCGACGTGTCGAGTCAGTTCATCACCGCGCTCCTGATGGCGGGCGCGGTCACCGAGGACGGCGTCGAAATCGACCTCACGACCGAACTCAAGTCCGCGCCGTACGTCGACCTCACGCTCGACGTGCTCGCGGACTTCGACATCGAGGCCGTCCGGACCGAGGACGGCTACCGCGTCCCCGGCGGCCAGACCTACCGCGCCGACGAGTACCGCGTCCCCGGCGACTTCTCCTCCGCGTCCTACCTCGTCGGCGCGGGCGCGCTCGCCGGCGACGACGCCGTCACCGTCCACAACGTCTATCCGAGCGAACAGGGCGACAGCGCCATCCTCGACATCGTCGACCGGATGGGCGCGCGCGTGGACTGGAACCGCGACGACGGTACCGTCGACGTCGAACGCGCGCCGCTCTCCGGCATCGACGTGGACGTGGGCGACACGCCCGATTTGCTCCCCACTATCGCGGCGCTCGGCGCGGCCGCTGACGGGACCACGCGAATCACGAACTGCGAGCACGTCCGGTTCAAGGAGACGGACCGCGTGGACGCGATGACGACCGAACTCGCGGCGCTCGGCGCGACCGTCGAGGAGGAACGCGACACGCTCACCGTGCACGGCGGCGACAGCGACCTCACGGGCACGACGCTCTCCGGGCACGGCGACCACCGCATCGTGATGGCGCTCGCGCTCGCCGGCCTCGTCGCCGACGGCGACACCACCATCACCGGCGCGCACCACGTCGACGTCTCCTTCCCCGGGTTCTTCGACACGCTCTACGACCTCGGCGCGAGCGTCGCGCTCGACTGAATCCCCCACGCTTCTTACCGCGCGGGTTCTCCCACCGGTATGCTCCGCTCCAGCCTCGCCGACACGCTCGCCGGCGACGAACTCGAACCCGGGTTCGTCCGGCCCGCGTACGACGACTACTGCTTCGCGCACGTCCCCGGCACCGCCGCCGGCGTCCTCGGGGAAGACGTCGGCCCACAACTCCCCGCAGACGTGTTCCAGCACGTCGACACGGACGCGTCAACCGTGGTCGTCCTGCTCGTGGACGCGCTCGGGTTCGAGCACGCCAGCCGACTCGCGGACTCGAACACTCTCATGGGCGGGTTCGTCGAGCACGGCGCGGTGACGCCGCTCACCTCGACGTATCCGTCCGAGACGGCGGCGTGCGTCACCACGATGCAGACCGCGCGCTATCCCGTGGAGCACGGGCTTCTCGGGTGGAACGCGTACGACCCCGACGCGGACGCGGTGTACGACTCGCTCCCCCTGCTCGCGAAGGACGGCGGCGACCTCTCGGTCGACGCGCGCGGACGCTTCGACGGCGATACGGTCTTCGACCGGCTGGACGCGGCGGGCGTGGACTGCCACACGGTTCAGGAGCACGAGACGCCGACGGACGCGGCGACCGACCACCACTGCGAGACGGTTGGTGAGTTCGCCGCGACGCTCGCCGAGGTCGTGGAGGCCGCCGCGGACGAGGAGCGGTCGTACGTCTACGCGTACTACTCGGGCGTCGACGCGACCGGCCACCACGTCGGACCCGACCATCCCGCGTACGACTTGGAGGCGCACGCGGTGCTGTCCACGGTCGAGCGAGCGCTCGCGGACGTGTCCGCGGACGCGAAGGACGAGACGCTGCTGACGCTCACCGCCGACCACGGCCAGGTCGATACGACCGGGAAGAAGCGGACGCTCGACGCGCTCGACGGCGTGCTGGACGAACTCCAGCGCGACCGCTCGGGGAACCCGCTGGTGCTCGGCGGCCCGCGGAACGTCCACCTGCACGTGGACGGCGACCAATCGGGGGTTCGGGACGCGCTCGACGGCGAGGACGCGCTCGTGTTCACGCGGGAGGAGGCGCTCGACATCGACCTCTGGGGGCCGGGCGACCCCGGGCCGGCGTTCGAGCGGAACTGCGGCGACATTATCGTCGTCCCCCGCGAGGGGATGTTGTGGTACGCCGAGGAGGACCACCAACTCGACCTGGTGGGGATGCACGGCGGTCTCGACGAGCGTGAGATGCTCGTGCCGTTCGCGGCGGCGGGGCTCGCGGACCTCTGCTAACACGGGACTCTCCGGTGGGCGCGTCGGTCGAGTCCCGGGGTTTCGCGGGGCCGACGCGCACGACGGCTACGTCACGCCCAGTCTGGCTTCGCTCTCGTACTTGAACGGTCGGTTGCGTGGAGTACAAACCCTAAATGCGCCCGCGATAGAGAGGATGGTATGAACGGAAATCGGTTCGGGCGGCTGTTCCAGGTGACGACGTACGGGGAGAGCCACGGCCCCGGAATGGGCGTCACAGTCTCCGGCTGTCCCGCGGGTCTCGAACTCTCCGAGGAGGACGTGCAGCGCGAACTCGACCGCCGTAAGCCCGGGCAATCGATGATAACAACCTCGCGCGGGGAGCCGGACGAGGTGTCGATTCAATCCGGCCTCCAGGACGGCTACACGACGGGGACGCCGATCGGGATGACCATCGAGAACAAGGACGCGCGCTCGGGGAAGTACGAGCCGTTCATCACCGCGCCCCGGCCGAGCCACGGCGACTTCACGTACTCCGCGAAGTTCGGGACGCGGAACTGGGGCGGCGGCGGTCGGTCGTCCGCGCGCGAGACCGTGAACTGGGTGGCCGCGGGCGCGATTGCGGACAAAATCCTCGAATCCGAGGGCGTCCAGGTGAAGGCGCACGTGAACCAGATCGGGGACATCGAGGCGCCCGAGGTGTCCTTCGAGGAGATGCTCGAACACACCGAGGAGAACGACGTGCGGTGTGCGCACCCCGAGACCGCCGAGCGGATGCAGGAGCGCATCGAGGAGTACCAGGAGGCGGGCGACTCCATCGGCGGCTCAATCTACTTCGAGATGCAGGGCGTGCCGCGCGGACTGGGCGCGCCCCGGTTCGACTCGGTGAGCGCACGGCTCGGACAGGCGCTGATGGCCGTGCCCGCGGCGACGGCGTTCGAGTTCGGCCTCGGCCGGGACGCCCGCGAGTACACCGGATCCGAGCGCAACGACGAGTGGGAGTTCGAGAACGAGGCGCACAGCGCCTCGAATACCGCGAGCGGCGACGAGCCGCGAGGAGACCCCGTGCCCGCGGAGAACGACCACGGCGGCATTCAGGGCGGTATCACGACGGGAGAGCCGGTGTACGGCGAACTGACGCTGCACGCGCCCACGTCGATTCCGAAACCCCAGCAGACCGTGGACTGGGAGACGGGCGAGGAGAAGACGGAGCAGGTCATCGGCCGCCACGACCCCGTCCTTCCGCCGCGCGGCGTGCCGGTCGTGGAGTCGATGCTCTCGCTCACGCTCGTGGACTTCATGCTGCTCGCGGGCCGAATCAACCCTGACCGGCTCGACGGCCGGCCGGGCGAGTACGACACGGACTACCACCCGAGCAGTCCGCGCAACGAGTAGTCACGCGCGCCACGCGGCGAACGCGTCCCCGCCGAACCGGAACACGCGCTCGCCGGTGTCTCCGCGGACGGCGTCGTCGACGACGCCGTCCGTCGTTTCGAGTCGGACCTTTTGAATCCCGTCCTCGAAGAACGGGAGGGTGTTCCTGAGGCCGCGGTTCCGCGGCCGCATCACTTGCTCGGGGAGGAGGCGGGCGTCCGCCTCGTCGGTTCGCTGTACGACGAGCGTGGCGCGGTCGCCGCCGTCGTCGGGCGTGCTCGCCCGGACGAGCCGGTACTCGCGCTCGACCGACACGTCATCGGTCGGCGTCACCGAAACCTGGGGCGCGTCAAAGTCGAAGAGCGCGGCGTGCGTCGGACCGCTCTCGCTCGACATGTTCACGTGGAACGCGTACCGGCCGCCGCCGAGGTGACCGAGCGCGATGGCGTCCTCGCAGTCGACGCTCGGGCCGTCGAACGCGTGGAGCGTCCACGTGTGCGTGTCGCCGGGCGGGAGCGGCGTCAGCGGAACGGGAATCCCCCACGGCGCGATGCGGTACCACTCGCCGCCGACCTGCTTGTACAGCGTCCAGTCGTAGAAATTCCCGGTCAGCGGTTCGGTCAGGTAGTTGTGGAGCGTGAACGACACCTCGGCGGGCGCGTCGACCTGTTCCGCGCTCGGTTGGAGGAACACGGGTGCCTCCGGCGTGGCGTCGTGATACCACGCTGGCGTTTGGTCCTCGAACGAGGGCGGGGACGCGCCAGCGAACGTCGAGCGCTCCGTCGGCCCGGGACGACTGGACTGCCAGACGGAGAGCGTCAGCGGGTCGTCCGCGTGCCCGAACGCGTAGCGGCCGGTCGGAATCGGTCCCGGTTCGCGCGGGACGACCGCGTACTCGCCGACGAGCGTCTCACCGGCGGCGAGTTCGACCGACGTTGGCTGCCAGCGGTCCGGTCGCCCGTCGAGATACCAGCCGCTGTCCGTGCGAGCGACCGCGCCCGTCGTTCCCGCGAACTCGTGGTCGTCCGTCGGAACGAGATAGAGCGGGTCGTCGTAGTCCCGGTTGGGGAACCCGTGCGGCGTCGGGCCGAACGGCGGAACATCGTGCAGGCGAAGCGCGGTGTCGTACTCGCTCTCGTTCGTAAGCGTCGCCGTCACCCGCGCCGGATGTTCGGGGGTCGCGGTTGCGGACAGCCACGCCCGCACCATGAGTCCGCTCGGGAGTCGTCGCCGTCCGTTGAGCAGGCTCATCGTTCGGTCCCGCGTCTCGAACACCGCCGTCGTCGCGTCCCCGAGACCCGTTTCCGGCGGCGTCGGCTCGCCGCTCGTCGTCCGATACGTCGTTCCCGTCGACTCGTCCGGTGTCGTCGTTCCGTCCGCCGCGTCCGAGCTCGCGTTACAGCCCGCGAGCGCGACCACACTTCCCGCGGCGAGCGACGACAGGAGGGCACGTCGCTTCATACCACGTCCATTATCGACCAAGGATAAGCGTCTTCGGCAGACTCAAGCCCGCGTTTCAGTCTGGGGCGATGCACCTAACCCGCTCGCCGCCCACGCTTCCCGTGATGGACGCCCGGCAGGAAACCCAGCAGAACCCGTACGGGATGGACGAGAACTGCACGAACTGCGCGCGCGCCGACGAACGTGCCCGCGTCGTGCACGGCTACGGCGACGCGAGCGCCGACTTCGTCTTCGTCGGGCACACCCCCAGCGAGGCCGCCGAAACAGCCGGCGTCCCCTTCGTCGGCGACGAGGCCGGCGAGCGCTTCCAGGACATCCTCGGAAACCTCGGCCTCAACAACAGCCTCCCCACCAGCACCAGCCCCGAACTCGACAACGCCTACCTCTGCTATCTCGCGCGCTGTCGCCACCCCGACCACGCCCCGACCGACGACGAACTCCGCGCCTGCGAACCATACCTCACCGCCGACATCCGCATGATAAACCCCGAAATCATCGTTCCCGTCGGCGAACGCGCCCTCGACGAAATCGCGCGCGAATACACCACCACACCAGCCGGCGAACTCAGCGTCGACGACCACCACGCCACCAGCGTCCGCGGCCGCGGCTTCGAACTCGTTCCCATGAAACACCCCGGCAGGATGACCGACCACGACAAAGAACAGTTCATCACGTCCTTCCTCGACCTCATGCAGACCGACTACCGCCAAACAAAGGGCCGACGCGGCCGATAATCGCTCGACCAAACTGTGCGGTCGCGGTTTCCGGAACTCACCGCGCGGCTTCGCCGCGCGGGCCGAGCGCCGACTACCGCGGCGCGAAGCGCCGCGACTGGAGGCGCGACGGCTTTTTATCGCCAGAACGCACCGCGTTCTGGCTGCATAGCGAGACGCAACGCGTCTCGCGACTGATGGAGGTTTTTGCCAGCGAGCGCGGTAAAAACGTCCAGCGGTGAGGCTGGGATTCGAACAGCGTCAGACTCACTACGTTCGCCTGACTGGCTCGAATCCAGCGTTCTCGGTTTCCTCCGGATTCGCGCAGCCGAGACTGCGCGAATCGAAGTCGGGAAAACGCGGTGAGGCTGGGATTCGAACCCAGGAGGCTTGCGCCACCGGTTTTCAAGACCGGCGCAATAGGCCGCTCTGCCACCTCACCCAGATGGTTCCGCAACACCCCGACGCCGTACCGGGATTTCGCGCCTTCACGACACGAAACCAATGACGACGATTCAGACCATCGCTCCTCGATTGAACCGGCCTGCAACCATCGAAACCCAGCGTATCACGGGGTGTACCTATGTCTAAGCCCGAAAAAGTTGAAGGCATCGTTCTTATTCCCGGCCCAACCCAGGCCTACCTTAACGACCGCCAACAAATCGCGTACAACGGCCACCGCGAAACACTCGTCAAATGGCTCGCACGGATGGGGAAGGACCCTGAGAAGCTCGACGGCTACGCACACCACACCGCGAAAAACTACGCGAGCATCCTCGACAAGTTCTACCGATGGGCGTGGGAGCATCGACCCGGCTACACAACTGACCTTGATCACGACGACGCCGATGAGTACCTCCGGGAACTCGTCTTGGCCGACGACGAGTATTCGTCCTCCCACTTGCATAACGTCAAGCTGGCGCTGAAAGCGTACTTCCGCTTCCGCGACGACTGTGACGAGTGGGAGTGCGATCTCTCGATTCGCTCGTCGTCTGGCGTGTCTCAGCCGAAGGATTATCTCTCCATGGAGGAACGGAAATCGCTCCGTGAGGCCGTACTGGAGTATGGGACTGTTCCCGCGTACGCGTCGCTTGAACCGGAGGAACGTGCGGAGTGGAAGCTGTTTCTCGGACGCCGGTTCGGGAAGCCGGTGGATGAAGTCTCGCCGGACGATTGGAAGCGTGCGAACGGGTTCAAGTACCCGAGTATCGTCCACGCGTCTCTCGATGCCGGGCTTCGACCCATAGAGGTCGGGCGCGCTCGCACGTACTGGGTGGACGTGGACAACGCCGCCCTCCGTATTCCTGAGGAGGATTCGTCGAAGAACGAGGAGAACTGGACGGTAAGTCTTCGTCGGGAGACTGCTGAGTATCTCGCTCGGTGGCTTGAGGAACGCGAGATGTACGAGAAGTACGACGACACCGACCGATTGTGGCTCACTCGGCACGGGAATCCGTATGGGGCGTCGTCACTCCGGTACATGCTTGATAGCGTTTGCGAGATTGCCGGCATTGACCGGGATATTTCGTGGTACGCGATTCGTCACTCCACGGGGACGTACATGTCTCGTGAGGAGGGTCTTGCCGCCGCGCAGTCACAGCTCCGGCATAAGCGGGCGAAGACGACGATGAAGTACGATCAGGCTCCGGTTGAAGATCGACGTGACGCTCTTGACAGGATGGGCTGAAACTACCGGGAAAATATACTATGGGGTCGTTTCGTATGTTACGTCACATTTTCCGGGTTGCGACGTGATTCCGGAGTTCGTTGTCAGTCGTCTCTCCCGTGATTGACCGACTGACTGAGAACGAGTGCCGTTTCGTCCGTCGTCCCTTTGCGAGGTCACTCGTATCCGGAGAGAGGCCGGGCTGTCGTGGCTGGATTTCGTTGGCACGGTCAACGAGTTGTGCCTCAAAGTAGCCACCTTTGTCGGTGAGTTGCACCTCCAAAGTGTCTCCGACCTTGGTGCTGGCAGGAACGTGGATGTTCTTCCCGCGCTGTTGTTCCTGCGCGATGGCGTTTCCGCTGTTGCTGATTCGGTCAACCGTGACCGTCATTGGCGATGGGCCTGCCATCAACTAACAAGATACACATGTATGACATAACTCTTGTTCACGAAGTTATATATAGGGAGTTAAATATGTTAAGGGGGTCCGAATACGCCACCGCTGTCTCTCGATGATACTGTTGAGCGGTTCACTTTTTCGGGCGAGGCTTTCTCCGGCTTGGGTTAATGCTTAAAGAGTTATCTTAACGATTCTAAGTCTTTAGTTAGAAATTTGATAAGTATTATATGCGGGTAGCTCGTATTGTGTGTATGAGCGAATCAGTCACTCTGGAGGCTCTCTGAACGATGAGTAGCAAAAACGACCCCAATAGCGCGAACGGCTTTCGCATCCCGGTGGTTCCTGAAGAAGAAGCATTCGACCCCATAGACCTCGTCTATGACGAGAGTCTCTACTTCGAGATAGATCGTTCAGGCACGTTCGAGGAAGACACCCCATTTGGAACGGAACGGTTCTATATCGAACCACGGCATCTTGACGGCCTAATTAGCAGTTTCAAGAAGGCGACAACCCTGTATGAAAACGCTACGGAGGATTCCTCCATAGAGGGGGATTGGTTAGAGCCGATCTCGCCAGTCGGTGATGAAGTAACGTATGCTCTCTCCGGCGTTGGCGATTACGGATTCCAGATTGACCGCTACGACCACGAGGAGTGGGCGCATTCAATCACCATCAACTGGTATTTCCCTGACGAAATCACCGCCGCTCTGAAGGCGGCAAAACAGAAGCTGGCGTAAATCAATCCGCCTCTACTTAGATCGGGCTGACGCCGTCCTGTCTGGCGATTCAACACCGTTTTAATTGTCGGCGTGACAGATATGATGAACTCTACGTGAGCCTGTCTACGACTACTTCTAAGTTAACTCTCGATACTGTCCGAGATCGCCTCGATGCAACGTTCCACGAAGCGTTCGAGCAGGACGCGAACACACTCATAGAGGCGCTTCCTGCAATGGGGAAAAGCTACGGCGTTGTCAACTGGGCTGACGATACAGGCCGTCTGCTAACTGTATTCACCGCTCGAAGCGAACTCTACGGCCAGTACGAGGAGTGGTGTGCTGATCGTGACCTCACCTACCGCACCCTTCCGGCCTTCCATCGAGAGTGCGCGACGATTGATCACGAACGGGAGTCTCCGCCAGCGGACAACTCCATAGAGCGAACAGTACGCGAAGTCTATGGGTCGGGTATCTCCGGCGCACAACTTCATCAGAACGCCGAACGCTACTTCGAGGAGCGACTACCCTGCCAGCACGATGGACGCTGTCCGTACATGGAAAGCCGAGATTTCGACCCCGAGAACTATGACGTACTGATCGGTCACTACCTTCAGGCCTACAATCGCGACTATCTCGAAGATCGCTACGTCGCCTTCGACGAGTTTCCCGGCGATGCGTACTTCTTCACGCCGGCACACAACGAAGCGACAAGAGCGATCAGAAACTACCTCAACGCTGAGGAGACGCTCCCCTTCGAAAACTGGAGAGATCTGATTCGACGACGCCACAACGACGAATATGAGGACGCTGTCCGTGAGTGGAAAGACGACCTCGGGTTCTATTTTCACCGCGACACCCGAGTTCAGTTACAGCGGAAGCCAGGATTTCACGCGCACGCTCCGCTCCTTACTCATGCGGCGCTTGAGTTCGAGCTACTGGACAACGAATGGGAGTATGCAACGCTCGGGTCGGGGCGGAAGGCTGTTCGGAGTCCCGAGGACGAGTGGACGGTACTCATCCCACCGCCACTCTATGCGGCTGAAAGTGTTGTTGGCCTTGATGGGACGCCGACGCTATCGAAGTGGCGTCTCGTGCTTGGTAATACCTGGGTATCCCACGAGCCGGTGTTGAAGTCTGATCGAGAGCGGCGAGAATACCTTCGGGAAGTTCTCGGCCTTGAACTCATCCAGACTGATGCCGGGACGAAGCCCTACCAGAGTGGGAACAGCGTCAACGTCAGCTCGGACGGCGCACTCTTGGAGAACGTCCATGAACGAGAGGGAAGCAAGCCGTCGGTGATTACGTCGAAACAAGCGAAAGCGCAGTACGAATCAACCGACGTGGACGAACACATAGAGGTCGCGGAACACTACGGCAATTTGAAGGGGAGCAATGAGTTCGAGAAAACTCGGCTTGGGGTGGTGATCGGGAGTCCACATCCGCCGGAGGGTGAAGCAGTTCAACGGTGGGGTGCTTTGGACGGCAAGTCTGTTGAACGGGAAACCGACGAAGATGGACGAGTCCTGAAGGGGGATAGTCTCAGATTCACGCCACCTGGGAACGCACTCTTTCGGGACGTTGTTGAGTATGAAGTGCTTCAAGCGGTGATGCGATTCGGTCGAACCGAGAGTGATGGCGAGCATGGAGCGAGAGTGTACGTTCATACGTCTCGCCTTCCGCGATGGGTTGAGGCCGATGAGCGGGTGGCTGTGGCGACGTGGTCGGACGGGATGCAGGAGGTCGTGGAAGCGCTACGTAGCTCGGAGAAGTGGCCGGATGGTGAGTGGACGAACGGTGAGATCGCGGAGCGAGTGTCTGTCGGCAAGCGGCAGGTTGGTGAGCTGATGAAGGAGTTAGACGAGGAGGAATACATTACGCATCGGCGCGGTGGACGCGGGAACGCGTACCATTGGTCGAACGTTCGGTTGGAGGACTTCTCTGCGTTCGGACGCATAGAGTAGGCCGGTTTTCGAACTCTGACGTACACTACCCTATACGTTCGACTTCGGAAAAACCGGGCCGCACACTCGCAAACGCGGATGCGGTGGAGACGCCCTCAAACGCCGGTATTCTGTGAAAAGGTCTATATAAACTCTTTGCCTGGATTGCGTGATATACCGCTTCTTGCCCTATCTCTGAGGGGGTATATTAACCCTTTACCATTAATATGCGTGAAGGGAGTGCGGCGACGGAGGAGGGTTGATGCATATACACAATAGATATACACCATATGCAGTAAGTAGTGTCGCAACTCTCCGCTGTTCCGGAGTGATTAGACGCATAGAGCGGGAGTGAGAACAAATTACAGTTCAATTCAGTCCAAGTCAACTCCCACCGATTCGCTTGACGGCTTTCGTTCCGTCTTTGACTTTTCTCCGTCTGATCTATGCGTTTGAACCCTGTTTTTGAACACTTTACCCTAAACGTTCCTGCCGAATATTCGGCCTTTACACTCTGATTATACACTTTCTAATTTTCCTATTCTGTGCTTGATTTGTGAAAAGGCTCTATGCGTTGAATCACGCTGTTCTCCCTCCCGTTGGTATCCTTCTCTGGATACCAGCGGAGATTTTTTGCGTCCAATCATCGGACTTCACCGCAGAGGATATACCAACAGAGAGATACCCACAGGGTATGCCCATCTCGCTTGGCGACCTCGAATCTCACCTATTCAAATGCGCCGATATAATCCGCGACGCCGTTGACCCAACCGACTACAAGGAATACATTCTCCCACTCGTCTACTACAAGTCAATCTCCGACGAGTTCGAGAAACAGTACGCCGAAAACGAAGAAGAATACGGCGAGGAGTTCGCCCGCCGCGAGAACCTCTACGACATTCCCATCGTCCCTGAAGGCTATCTATGGGACGACCTCCGCGCAGTCAGCGACAACGTTGACCAAGCCCTGAACGAAGCGTTCGACGCGCTCGTTGAGGAGAACCCCGAACTACAGGGCGTCTTCCGCGCCGACTACATTGACGCCGACGCCCTCGATGATGACCGACTCGGACGACTGGTTGAACATCTCGATACCTACGACCTTGACCGGGACAGCGTCCCTCCAGACATGCTCGGTGAGGCGTATATGGACTTGGTGCGCCACTTTGCAAGCGAAGAAGGGAAAGATGGTGGCCAATTCTTCACGCCCCCAAATATTGTCAATCTCTGTGTCCGACTCGTCGATGATTTTGAGGACGGGATGACGTTTCACGATCCCACAGCTGGTTCAGGTGGAATGCTCATTGAGGCCGCGCGGTACTACCGCGAGGAACAAGGCGGCGACCCCTCGAAGCTGACGTTCACTGGACAGGAACTGTACCCCAACGTCGCGGCAATCGCCAAGATGAACCTCTCCATCCACGGCCTTGATGGCGAGATAGAGCGCGAGGATTCCCTCTCCAACCCCGCGTTCACGAACGACGAGGAGAACGAACTCACGCGCTTCGACCGCGTTCTCGCTAACTTCCCATTCTCGGCTGATTGGGCGAAGGACGACCTTCAAGACGACCCATATGGGCGGTTCGACTGGCACGAGAAACTCCCGCGTGCCGACCGCGGCGACTACGCCTTCATCATGCACATGGCGAAACAGCTCAAGCGTCCCGACCCGGACGGTTCTGGCGGGAAGGCCGCTATCGTCATCCCGCACGGCGTGCTGTTCCGCAAGCACGAAGCGCGGTATCGGAAGCCGATGCTGGAGAACGATATGGTGGAGGCTATCGTCGGGCTTCCCGAGAACCTGTTCCAGAACAACTCGATTCCCTCTGCGGTCCTCGTGTTGAACACGGACAAGCCCGCCGAGCGCGAGGGTAAAGTCCAGTTCATCCACGCCGCTGACGAAGCGTTCTACGAGGAACTCTCGAACCAGAACGAACTCACCGTGGATGGCCTCAATCACATCATCGAGAACTTCCAGGGATGGACGACTGAGGAGCGCGTGAGTCGAACGGTGTCGCTCAATGAGATTCGAGAGAACGACTACAACCTGAATATCGCGCTGTACGTCGATACGACCGAACCCGAGGAGGACATTGACGTGCAGGAAGAATTAGCGAAGTTACGCGAGTTACAGTCTGAACGCGACGAGATAGAGCGAACGATGAATGAGCAGATGGAGGCATTAAAGTATGAGTGAGGACGTGACACTCGATGAGTTCGCAGATTCTGAATCAACAGACAGCGGCGAATTTGTTGAAACTGCGGCAGGCAGAATCCCCCATCACTGGAGAACCACAAATGTGGATGCGCTATGTGAACTCCGCAACGGGAAAGCAACGAATCACGCCGATATTGGTGAGAGGGATTTTCTTGTATATGGCTCGAATGGCCCTATCGGTTCTCATTCCGAATCAAATTTTGAACAGGGGTTAATATTCGGTCGTGTTGGTGCAGTTGGGGAGGTTGAGCGCGTCCACGAGCCGGTATGGGTGTCAGATAATGCGATTCAGGCGAGTGTGAATGATAAGTGTAACACGGACTTTCTGTATTATTACCTCTCGAATAAGGATCTGAGTTCTCTCGCGACGAAAACAGCGCAACCCCTTTTGAATCAATCTACAATTGGCAATGTAACTGTCCCCTTGCCACCACTCTCGGAACAGCGCAAGATCGCCACCGTTCTCTATACTGTTGACCAAGCGATTGAGAAGACAGAGAAGCTTATTGAGCAAAAGGAGAGACTCAGAGATGCTGTTGCTCAAGAGTCGCTGGTTCTTGAAACGAATAGCTATACACGTCCGACAGAGTGGGGTAGAATACCTGACTCGTGGGAGGAAAAAACACTGGAAGAAGTATGCCAGCTAATTACCGACGGCACACATATGCCTCCTGAGCGGACTAAGACCGGTATTCCATTAATCGGTGTTGATGAGATTGATGGCATCCGCTTGGATTTCTCTGGTGAGTTGAGTTATATTTCCAAGGGGGACTATGAAGAAATGTCTGATAGTAACAAACCCGATGAACAAGATGTACTTGTTGCTGTAGTGGGAGCGACAATCGGTAAGAGTGCTATCGTCGCTCGAAAGGAACCATTTGCAATTCAGCGGAGCCTTGGTCTACTCCGTACTAACGAGTCTGTTCTTCCGAGATTTCTTCACACCGTTGTCCAATCCCCTAATTTTAAAAGACAGCTCGATACTCGCTCACGAGCAACCGCACAAGCGGGTGTCTATTTAGAGGAATTAAAGCAAGTTCGTATTCCCGTTCCTCCTATAGAAGAACAGGAGAACATCGCCGACCGTGTTGACACAATTACGCACTTAATCAGAAATGAAAATAAGTACTTAAGCAGTCTTGAACGCCTCAAACGCGGTCTAATGCAAGATCTCCTCTCGGGGACAGTCCGAACGACCGACACTAACATAGAGGTTCCCGACGAAATCGCACAGTATGGTTAGTGACCAGGGACTGAGTTACGCGCTCGGGAACCTCTTTGCGGGGCCGAGCCAGTGGAAACGGATGTATGCTACTGGATCTACCGTCGCGTTCGCTCTCAACGTTTTTCTTGCCTATATCGGTGTTCTCCCTGCGCTTCTGTCCGGTTCGGAGTCTGCGCTAACTTCCGCCATTCCTGTTCTTCTCATAGAGTATATCAACGCGATAATGCCGTTAACTGCAGTGGCAATGGATCGACCGGTCAAGGCAGTGTTTACTTGCCTTGTCTACATTGCGGCAGGTCTGTTCTTGTGGACAATGAAGTATGAAACTGCAATGGCGGGTCGATAATGTCAGCACTCCCTTCTGAAAGCGGAGTCGAACGCTCGCTTCTCTCGTGGCTCGACGGCGTCGGATGGGAAACCCATGGACAAGACGGCGATCGTGGTGCGAACGTTCTCGACGAGGCCTACGAACGGAGCAACCGCGAGGTCGTTTACTGGAACCTCCTCGCGGAGCAGGTCGTCGCGTTGAACGAGGACGTGACCGAGGAGAACGTGGAGAAGTTCGTCTCCTCGTTGAAGCGCGACCTTGATGCGGAGAACCTCATGGACGGCAACCGGGCATTCCACCAACTGCTCACCAAGGGCAAGAGCTTCACCGTCCAGCACGACGACGGCACGACCGAGACGGTCTACGTTGACCTGATAGACTACGAGAACCCCGAGAAGAATCGCTTCCACGCGGTGAATCAGTTCTCCGTTTCCCGCGAGACGACCATCCGCCCGGACGTATCTCTGTTCGTCAACGGGATTCCGCTCGTGACGATGGAACTGAAAAGCGTCGCGCAGGATAACGACTGGCACGACGCCGTCAGCGACCTCAAAGACTACGAGGAGGACGTTCCCCGACTGTTCGTCCCCGGACTATTCAACGTAGCCGCCGACACGATGGAACTGCGATACGGCGCTGTTGGCGCGCCGAAGGAGTTCTACGAGCCGTGGAACGACGCCCCCGCGAAGTACGAGGACGACAACGAGATGCGGCAGGCCGTACGGGCGCTCTGCAACCCGCAGACGCTTCTCGATCTGGTGAAACACTTCGTCTTCTACGAACGGCGGGCGGGTGGCGATGCGAAGATCGTCCCACGCTACATGCAGTACTACGCGGTGAATCGCATCCTCGACCGCGTTCAGAGAGGCGAACACAAGCGCGGACTTATCTGGCACACTCAAGGGTCGGGGAAGTCCTTCACGATGCTGTACGCCGCCGAGAACCTGCTGAAGCGTTCCGACGTGGCGAAGAACCCGCAGGTGTTCATCATTGTCGATACGGACAAGCTGAACAGCCAGATGCGCGACCAACTGGCGAACCTCTCTCTGGAACGATGGACGGAAGCGGAGAGCATCAACCACCTGCAAGAACTCATTGAGCGCGGGCAGAGCGAACTCGTACTCACGACTATCCAGAAGTTCGAGGACGTTGACCCCGACGTACAGGGCAACGACGAAGTCGTCGTCATGTCCGACGAAGCACACCGCTTCATGGAGGCCGACTTGGGAAGCCGCCTCGATGCGGCCTTACCCAACTGCTATCACTTCGGCTTCACCGGAACACCCGTTCGAGAGGGAGAACGCGAGAAAGACAAGAACACGTTCCGCGAGTTCTCTCCCGACGGTGAGGACTACCTGCATCGCTACTCCGTGAAGCAAGGAATCGAGGATGGACTGATTCTGCCCGTGTACTTCACGCTCCGGCACGAGATGGAGTGGGAGATTGACGAGGCAGGGTTGGACGAGGAGTTCGAAGAACGCTTCCAGGGGATGACCACGGACGAGAAGCGCGAGTTCATCCGTGATAACGTGAACGCGACGACGCTTGCAGAAATCGAGCCGCGTGTCGATCGCGCTGTCAATGAGATCGACCACCACTACACGGAACACGTCGAACCGAACGGGTGGAAGGGGATGGTCGTCACGCCGAGTCGGCGGTCGGCGGCGATGTACGGGGAACGACTCATTGAGCGACGTGGGGAGGATGCTGTCGAAGTCCTCTACACGGCAACGAAGGACGACCCCGACCTGATCGAGCAGTTCCACACCGACTCAGAGGAGCGTGACAGCATCGTCAAGGCGTTCAAGGAGGACGGCGACCCCGAACTGCTCGTCGTCCACAACATGCTCTTGACGGGCTTCGACGCGCCTATCCTGAAGACGATGTATCTCGACCGGAACCTGAAGAACCACAACCTCATGCAGGCTATCGCCCGGACGAACCGGCCCGCATCAGGCAAGGAGAACGGGGAAATCGTGGACTTCCAGGGCGTGTTCGAGAATATCGACGAAGCGTTGGACTACGATGCGGAGACGAAAGCCTACGCCGCCCGCGACAAGGACGAGCTGTTCGACGATCTCGTTGAGCAAGTCGAGTCCGTGATGGAGATTTTCGACGGCATCGACAAGACCGACACGCAAGAGGCGACCTACGAGGCCGTCAATCGCGTCAGTACGCATCCTGAACGTCGCGAGTTCAAGCAGGGGTTCCGTCGCCTTCAGAATCTCTACGAGGCCGTCGCGCCGGATGGTCGCCTGGTGACGGAGGGCGTTGAGGAGGACTACAAGTGGCTGAGTCGGATTCACGTCGCCTTCAAGCGCGCCACGTCAGGAGAGGACGACCCCGAGGAGGACATGCGGGAGAAGACGCGCGAGATTATCAGCGACAACGTCGAGATTACGGAAATCAAGAAGGACTTCCCCACCTACAAGCTCGGGGAGGAGTACCTCGAAGACGTTGAAGATCTCGACAATCCTGGCGTGAAGGCGTCGCAGATCGCGCACGCCACTCGGCAACATCTCCATCCCCGAGAGAACCAGAATCCACGGTATAAACGGTTGAGCGAGCGCGTAACCGATATAGTCGAACGCTGGCAGAACGACCAGATCAGCGACCCGGATGCTGTGGAGGCCCTGAAGTCGGTTGAGGACGCCGTGGTGAGCGTCGAAGAAGATGCCGAGGAAGAAGGCATGGACGATGCCGAGTTCGCCATCTACACGCACCTCACGGAGGAGACATCCGACGCTGTCGAGTCCGAGGACCAAGCGGAAGAAATCGCTGAGGAGGTTGTCTCACAGTTCCACGACCGCGTTGATCGCGACTATCCCGGCTGGAAGACGAACCAGCAGACCATCTCGGAGATCGAACGCATCTTGCTGGACGTGATGGTCAAGCAGTACGACCTCGGCCACCTGATTCAGGACGACGAGTTCGTGGACGCGCTCCGGAACTACCTCATCCAGAACCATGGCTAAAGCCCAACGCCACCAGATCGACCTGCTGGGGAACGCCATCGAGTACGAGGTACGCCACAGTTCGGACGCTTCGAACCCCCGCATCGACGTGGATATTCACGGTGTCACCGTCGTTCTTCCTGAGTCTCCATCAGTCACTCCGGACGAGCTTCTCCGTGACAATGCGGCGTGGGTAGTGGAAAAGACGAGCGGGTTCGAGAAGTTCCGTGAACAAGTCCCTGAACGGCGGTTCGTGGAGGGCGAGTCATTCCCGTACCTTGGTAGGGAACACGAGGTTGTCGTCGAACAGCGGCCTTCATCAAGCGTTGTGGACGGTACGCTACGGCTTGCGAGACACCACGTCGAGGAAACCTCCATAGAGCGGGCTTTGGAAACGCTGTACCGACGAAATGCCCGGCAACGATTCGAGCGACGAGCTGACTACTTCGCTGAACAGATGGGAGTCGAGTACGAGCAGATTGAGGTTCGGAACCAGCGCACCAAATGGGGGAGTTGTTCTTCGAATGGAACGCTCGGATTGAACTGGCGGCTGATGATGGCTCCACGAGAGATTGTTGACTACGTCGTCGTTCACGAACTCGCCCATCTCCGTGAGCCGAACCACAGCTCGGAGTTCTGGTCACTCGTAGCCGAGCATGACCCCGAGTACGAAGCGCATTCCGAGTGGCTCACCGACAACAGCGCCCGACTGATCTTCTCTGAGGACGACCTCTAACCCACCCTGTCGGCGGTCGGTGAAACACTTCCAGAAGCCGTATATCGGCCGTCAACGCCTCTATGCGGTAGAACACGCTATCTTACTCGCGCCTCGTCGTTCCCGTGACCCCGTCGGACAAAACACGACTCACCTCGTTCGCTCACATCCTTCGTTCGCTTGTTACCCTCTCCATCGACCGACGAGAAGTAGGGAACGTTCGGGCATTCCCTGGTGAAAACGCCTGCCGGTAAGACGCTGACCTTCGACAATAAGCCGGGATGAGTGGTTCTCAGGGGGAACTCGATAGGCCGAGTAAGTACCGGGGATAGTAGTCTGGGTACGGCAGACGAGACTGCCCTCTCCACAGAAACCAAGAGACAATATAATTTAGACAGTTGTCGAATCGTCTTGTCTCCCTACTACTCACTCCCTGGCAACGGTGGGTTAGTCTGGGTACTACCCCCCACCATACACAGTAATACAGTAGTAGTAGTAAGTACAACAGTAGACACTATTCTACTCTACTGTATCGTTAGACGTTCTAACACCCTCTATGAACTAATCCACGAGATTAGACCGTATGAGTTTCCCATTGAACTGTGAACCACACGGTGAACCACAACAGTACTACTACTGTGTATGCCCCCCTCGCCCAAGCCCTCACGAACCCCTCGTCACTTCCCACCTACTCGTACCTCATCAGACGCAACAGCAGAGCCATACAGGAGCTTCGCAACCCTCCAAGTGGGGGAGCATCATCCTCCCACCGAAATCCGCCTAAAAACCGCATCACACAAGAATCAGAGAAACGCGCCAGACGCGCCCGAGGGGATACGACAATTGTCTAAACACCAGTTAGAACATCACCTCACCCCCGTAGGGCGTGCAGATACGTAAGTCGCTCCGCGAAATTGCAGGGATTTCACTCCGATATTGGGTCGCTGGGACGGCGAAAAACCACAGCGTTCCGAACGCGCTAATTGTGGGCGAATGGAGGATTCCGAAGGTGATCCTGCTTAGCTGAACAGTTCTTCGGTGTCAACCTCCTTAACGCCCGGAGCTGTCTCCGTGGGGTCCTCGTACTCAACGATCTCGAACTCATCAAGCGTTTTCTCGTTTTCCGCGATCACGCGCTCCAACCGTACTGCCAACGTGTCGATCTCGTCGTCCAAACTCATCTGGTATCACTCATTCGAATCCAACCACGGGTAAAGGACTGACGGCTTCGGGTTCTGTCCTCGGGTCTATGGGTTGTTGCCCGATGCTTTTCACGGTAGCCTGACCACGAAGCGACTGTGACACCCTACGAGCCAGAACACATCGAGGTGGCGGTATCCCGCGAGCAGAGCGACAAGCTGGAGGCCGCAGTCGAAGCCAACGACGCAGTCGGGAACGCGAACGACCTCCTTCACCTCCTCATCGCGGAGAAGACAGACACCCTCGAACAACTTTCACCCGACTACGACGTGGCCGGGATTCGCTCCGCGCTTGAACGACAACAGCACCTACTGGAGCGCATCGCGGAGGAGGTTGAAGGTGACGACAGCGACCTCCATGCTGTGAGTCACCGACTGGAGGACGTACAGGATACTCAAGAAGCGATACGCTCGGAACTGGAATCGCACCTGATCTACTGACGAGAGATTACTGGATTTCCTTCTCCCACCCACCGTCTGTCTGCTCCTCAAAGCACTCCGTTTCGAGGATATGCGTCATCGCGGGATGCATGTCGTTGTTCGTTGTGACGACAGAACAGCCCTCGGCACGACTCAGCTCAATGTACTTGCGAAGTGCCGTTCGACCCACTCCTTTCCCCTCCCAATGCATCTGCACTACAAGATGCTCTAACGAGCCGGGGACACCTTCGATAGCACTAGCGTATTCGCCACACACGTAGATATTGTATCCCAATATTCCATCCTCCTCAAGTCTCACCTCCTCCGGTTCTACTTCCTCGATCTCGTCGGCTAAGGTCATTTCTGAAGTCACGATCCGAGACAAGCACTTATGGTTCTTCTTCCGAGATACCTGTCCCGTTATGCTCGATTTAGAGGGCCTAACCTACGAGACGGACGTGCGAAAAGACTTGACTGAGGGACGACGACGAAATTTCAAGCAGGGATGGACACGTGCGGTTGAGGGGCAAGAGTACGAGGGAGTGCTTGAAGAACTGACGTGGAACAATCTCGGCTGGCGACTTGGACGCTTGTTCGGACCGACGCCGGACGACCTTCGTGAGGACATTCTGGACTGGTGTGCCGAACAGCGAAAGCGTAAGTGAGCGCTATAGTCTGGTTTTACGAGTCTTGTCGCTTCTTCCGGAATAGCACGGAACTCTCCTTGGAGACGCTACTGGGTGTGGTGTTGGGAGGTTGGAGCGGTAATCGAGTGCCATTCGATTCTTCCGTTATTCGAGTTGAAGGTAGGAACAGTTGGTCTATGATTACCTACCTGGTGGTTTTATGGTAGCACGTCGATTTAGGAACACGTAGAAGGCGCGAGAGGAACAATCGGGTTGTTTTGGCGAGGCCGAAGGCCGAGCGTTTTCCAGACCGGCGCAATAGGCCGCTCTGCCACCTCACCACGTGTGCGTGGAGTTGGAGCGCGCACTTTACGGTGTCGTCTCTAGGCGCGTTGGAGGCCGTCGTCGGTGAGGTGGATGCCGAGTTCGGCGAGGTGTTGGGTGGTGTGGGTGGGGACGATGCGGCCGGCGCGGCGGCGGGCGTCGAGGATGGGGACGAGGGTTTCGAGGTCGGTGCCGGTCTGGACGAGGGGTTGCTGGGAGAGGAAGTCGACGTCGCCGCCGGCGTCGCGGGCGCGGGCGGTGAGGGTGTCGAGTTCGGGCGTGGTGTATGCGCCGGCGAAGTCGATGGGTTGGGTGAAGCCGGCGTAGTGGACGCGGCCGCGTTGGCTGGGGCCGAGGACGGCGTCGCGGCGGCGGAGTTTCATCGCGGCGCTGTCGAGGTCTTTCCGCGCGAGCAGTGGGGCGCGCGGGTCGACGACGGCGACGGAGGATTCGTCCTCGTCGCGGAGGAGGTGAGTGACGGTGTTGCCGACGCGCGCGTCGTAACTGGAGCCGACTTGGACTTCGAAGCGGGCGTCGTCGGGGTCTTCGAGGGCGTCGGCGACGACGCGGCGGAGGTCGGCTTCGGGCGGTCGGCCGGTCTCGTGCGCTGCCGGGATGTCCTCTGCGGGCGGGTAGTTCACGAGGAGGCGGCCGCCGCTGGTGGCGGCGGCGACGCACGCGTCCTTCACCATCGCCTCGTACAGTTCGGTCGCTTCCGATTCGGTGAGCGGCGAGGTGTCCGGGAGTTCGGGGAGGACGAGGCCGTCCCGGGGCGGGTCGGCGAGCAGGACGTGAACGGTCATACGTCCCCGTGACGCGGGCGCGCCCTAAAGTCGATGATTACGGCTAAGGGCCTCCGGGGTGAGACGCGGGTATGGACTGGGATACGCCGGTCGGCGCGCTCGCGGTGCTCGGACTGTTCGTGGGCGCGCTCGGCGCGCTGGTGACGCTCGGAACGAACACGCTCACTGACCCCGCTGGGTACACGGTTGCGTCGGCGGGTGCGACGCTCGCGTTCGTGTGGGGTGTCGTTGCCGTCGTCGCGCTCGTCGGCGCGGGGAGTGCGGCGACGAAGACGACGCCGTACTGGTAGCGTCCCGCGAAAGATGGCTTTTTGACCCCCGGCGTCGAACCCGTGCGTATGGACGACATGTACGACCCGTCGGGCCGGGACTGGCCGCACGACCCGGACGGCGAGGAGGGTAGCGAGGGCGGACGCCAGTACGGGATGGCCGTCCTGTCGAAGAAGATCGACGAGGAGGAGGACTTCCCGCTCCAGAAGGACGCGTTCGTCGAGGAGTACGGCGACGACCCCGTCCGCATCAACTACGAGAAAGTCGTCTCCGTCTCCGAGATCTTCGAGCACGTCGAACCGGCGGAGTTCGAGACGAAGGTGGAGTTCTGGAAGAAGGTCGGTGACGGGATGCGGTCGGGCGGTCTCTGGGAGTTCCAGCCGCAGGCTTAGAGCTGGTTTTCCGCTTCTCGAGCGGCCCATTCGGCGAACGCGCCGGTTTCGGCCTGCACTTTCTCTTCGAGGAGGTTCACCGCGACCGAGTTCGCGCCCTCGGGGATGATGAGGTCGGCGTTCTTCTTCGTCGGTTCGACGAACTGTTCGTGCATCGGTTTCACCGTGGAGAGGTATTGGTCCATCACGCCTTCGAGTTCGCGGCCGCGTTCGAGCACGTCGCGGTCGATGCGGCGGAGGATGCGGACGTCCGCGTCGGTCTCGACGTAGATGTGGAGGTCGAGCATCTCGTTCAGCCGGTCGTCGTAGAGCGCGAGAATGCCTTCGAGGACGATGACGTCGGTTGGTTCGACGGTGACGCGTTCGTCCTGGCGGAGGTGTTCGTTGAAGTCGTACTGCGGCATCTCGACGGCTTCGCCGGAGAGGAGGCTGTCGAGGTGGCTGCGGAGGAGGTCCCACTCGAACGCGTCGGGGTGGTCGTAGTTGGCGTCCGCGCGCTCCTCGAAGCTCATGTGGCTGAGGTCCTCGTAGTAGTTGTCGAGGGGGACGCGGGTGACGGATTCGCCGACGTTTTCCGTGATTTCGCGGGCGACGGTGGTTTTCCCCGCACCCGTTCCGCCGGCGATGCCGATGGCGAACGAGGGATCGGTCATTACTCACTCGGAGTCCGGACTGGCGTTTACAGTCTTCGGCTTCCGGCCGCGCCCGGTATGGCGTCCCACGCGCCTAAGGCTATCGGGGAAACCGTTTAGTCCGAATGTGTGGTAGGAGTTACCATGAATGGTGTGCCCGTGCGGGAGGTGATGGACCGTGACTACGTCGGCGTGAGCGAATCGGACAGTCTCAGCGCCGCCGTGGGAACCATCCGCGAGGCGGACGCGACCGGCGCGCTCGTTCTCCGCGGCGGCGACGCCGTCGGCTACCTCTCCACGAGCGACATCCTCGATTACCTCGCGGATGCGGGCGCGCTCGACGGCGCGGTCGGGGACGCGATGACTGACGTACCGCCGTCGCTTCGCCCGGAGGCCGCCGTTGAGGACGCCGCCGACCGCCTCGCGACCGCGGACACCCGGCACGTCGTCGTCGCGAACGGCGAGGGCGTACTCGGGCTCGTGGACGCGACCGACCTCGTTCGCGCCGGTCCCGACGCCACCACGCCGCTGCGCGCCGGCGACACGCCGGAGTCCGCGACGCCCGACGACCGGGTCGGCGAACCGGACGACGCGTACTCCCATCGGAGCGTCTGCGAGGTCTGCGGGTCGCTCGCGGACAGCCTCTCGAACTCGAACGGCCAGCTCGTCTGCGCGGACTGCCGGACGGTCTAGTCGAGCGTTCGTGACACCCAGCCGGTCGCGCCGCGCGGGTACGGCTCGTGGTACTCCCGCGGCTGCACGGTTCCGGTGCGGTCGGTCGCGCGCACCACGACCTCGTGTTCTTCGCCCGGTGCGTCGTACGTGAACCGCCAGCCGCGCCACGCGTCCGCCGCCGCACCGTCCAGCATGGGGTCCGTGGCGTCCGCCGGAACCCGGGCCGGGAGCGGGTCGGTGAGGTCGGCGTCCGTCCACGTCTCCCCGCCGTCCGTCGACACCTCGACGCGTTCGATGCCGCGCGTTCCCGCGTACGCGTGCCCGGCGACCTCGATTCGTCCACCCGAGCGGTCGACCGCGTGGAGTTTCGCGACGGTGTTCACGGGGCCGGTGCCGTGCCAGCCGCGTTTCTCCCAGTAGCCCTCGACGGGCGTCTCCGTGACTTCGAGTTCCGTCACCCACTTCACGTTCACCTCGCCCCAGTGACCGGGAACGAGGACGCGCGCCGGCGCGCCGTGTTCGCGGGGAAGCGGGAGGCCGTTCATCCCGAACGCGAGCAGGCCGTCCTCGACGGCGTCGAGCGGGACTTCCATGTAGAATCCGTCTTCGGCGCGCATGACGAGGCAGCACGCGTCCTCGGTGAGCGAGGCGTCGTCGAGCAACGCCCGAACCGGAACGCCGGTCCAGAGCGCGGTGTCGAGTTTCGTTCCATTGAGGGGGTCGCTCACGCAGCGCAGCGTCACGAACCGGTGTTCGGTCGGGAACGACTGCACGCTCGCGAGGTCGTGCGTCCGCTCGGCCTCCACCGCGCCGGTCACGTCGAGCGTCCAGCCGTCCCGGTCCGGCGTCGGATTGACCGCGTTGATGTCGACCTCGTAGAACTCCGTGCTGACGAGCGGCTCCAGTTCGGGCACGTCGAACGACGCCGCGAGCGCGCGGTCGAGCAATCGGCCTTCCGTTCCGGTTTGCGCGGCTCGATCGCGCCCGCCGCTCGCGGTGTCTGACGAACCCGACGACCCGAGAAGCCAGCCGCCGGCGGAGAGGCCCGCGGCGCTCAGCACGCCCGCGAGAACCGAACGGCGGTCCTCGTCCACCTGGCCGGGTTTCCGCGGGCGGAACCGGGACGCCGCGACCGGGAGCGTCGCGCCGGCGCTCGCGGCGACTGCGGACCCGAGCGCGCCGACCACGCCCCAGCCGACCGCGACCGTCGCCGCGGCGACGACGACCTCAGCCGGGAGGCCGGTGCGTCGGGCGGCCTCCCAGGCGAGCACGGTAACGAAAGCGTACAGCGCGACGACGGCGGCGAGCGCGCCCGCCAGCACGAGCGACTGCGCGGTGCTGCCGAGCGACTGGATGCCGACGCGAACGAGCACGGCCGGCGCGGCGTCCACGAACGCGGACGCCACCGGCGCCGCGACGAACTGCGGCGTCCGTCCCGCGAACCCGTAGGACGCCGCGAGCGCGCCGACTCCTGCGGCACCCGCGAGTCCGAGGGTGGTCGCGCGCGCCCGACACGCCCTCGCCGCCCGCGAAACGACGCCCATGTTTGGGGGTATTTCACACGGTTGCGTGAAGCGTCTTTCGCCAAAGGCAACGCCTATACGCGCCCCGGAGTAGGCTTCGAGTGATGGCGATTCGGACTCTCGACGACCTCGACGCCGCCGGGACGACAGTCGGCGTGCGCGTCGACATCAACAGCCCGCTCGCGAACGACCGCTCGCTCGCGGACGACGCCCGCCTGCGCGCGCACGTCGAGACGCTCGACGAACTCCTCGACCGCGGCGCTCGTGTCGCCGTGCTCGCCCACCAGGGCCGCCCGGGCGGCGACGAGTTCGCCCGCCTCGAACCCCACGCCGACCGCCTCGACGAACTGCTCGCGGGCCCGGTGTCGTACTGCGACGCCACCTTCACCGTCGGCGCGCGCGACGCCGTCGAGTCGCTCGACGACGGCGAGGCCGTCCTCCTCGAAAACACGCGGTTCTACAGCGAGGAGTACATGCAGTTCGACCCCGAGCGCGCGAGCGAGACGTTCCTCGTCGAACGCCTCGCGCCCGCGCTCGACGCGTACGTGAACGACGCGTTCGCCGCCGCACACCGAAGCCAGCCGAGCCTCGTCGGATTCCCGCCCGTGCTCGATTCGTACGCGGGCCGCGTGATGGAGACGGAACTCGACGTGCTCGGGCACGTGAACGACCAGCCCGACCCCCGCGTCGACATCGTCGGCGGCGCGAAAGTCGCGGACTCCATCGACGTGGTGCGTCACGTCCTCGAACACGACCTCGCGACTGAAGTCCTCACGACGGGCGTCGTCGCGAACGTCTTCATGCTCGCCGCGAGCGTCGACATCGGCGACGCGAGCGCCGCGTTCGTCCGCGAGGAGGGCTACTGGGACCAGGTGGAGCGCGCCGCCACCCTGCTCGACGGCCACCGCGACCGCGTCCGCCTCCCCGTCGACGTCGCGGTCGAACGCGACGGCGAGCGAACCGAAATCGACCGGGACGCGCTCCCACCGCACGCCGGCGAGGCGGTGATGGACATCGGCCACGACACCATCCAGGCGTACGCTGAGACTGTCGCGGACGCCGGCACCGTCGTCCTGAACGGACCCGCGGGCGTGTTCGAGGACGACACGTTCGCCGCGGGGACGCGCGAACTCTTCACATCGGTCGCCGAGTCCGACGCGTACAGCGTCGTCGGCGGCGGAGACAGCGCGGCCGCGATTCGACGATTCGGTATCGAGGGCTTCGACCACGTCAGCACCGGCGGCGGCGCGGCGCTCCGCATGCTCACCGGCGAACCCCTGCCCGCCGTGAACGCGCTCGACCAGTGACGACCGTCGAGGCGGCGACCACCGACGACCTCGACGCGCTCGTCGACCAGTGGGTCGCGCTCGTGGACGACCAGCGCCGCCACGGCACGCACTTGCTCGCCGCCGAGAATCGCGCCGCCGCCCGCGGCGTCCTCGGCCAACGCATCGCCGCGGACCAGCTCCGCGTCGCCCGCGACGACGACATCCTCGGCTTCGCCACGTACTACCTCGAAGAGGGACTGTACGACCAGAACGCCACCCGCGGCATCATCGAGAACATCTACGTCGCTCCCGCGCACCGCGGCCGCGGAATCGGCTCCCGACTCCTCGACGCCGCCGAAACCGAACTCGAAACACGGGGCGCGGACGCGCTCGCCATCGCCGTCATGGCCGACAACGAACCCGCCCGCCGCCTCTACGAATCCAAGGGGTACGCGGCCCACCGCGTCATCCTCGAAAAACCGGCCGAAAGCGATACCCACACAAACCCCGAGAGCTAACCTCGACTCGCGCCAAGGGAGCTTGGGCGGTTCAAGCACTCGATTTGTAATCGAGAATTCGAGGGTTCAAATCCCTCCCTTGGCTTGCACCTTTTTACTTCGTCGGGAACGCTCGCTCCGCTCGCGTCCCGCTCCTCGCAAAAACCTGCACGAAAAAGTCCCGCGCTCACTCCGTTCGCGCGGCGGGTCTCGGAGTGACTTCCCCTGCGCGTCCCCTCATCGCTGTGAGCTTCGGAGGATGAGCGGGCCGATGGCGAGGGTGCGTTTGGCGATGGTGGCGATGCGGGCGATGTAGGAGACGAGGAGGAGGAAGGGGAAGACCGAGACGGTGAAGGCGGTGGCGACGAGCCAGAGGACGTTCTGGACGCCGAGCGTGCTGCCGGGGACGGGGCCGGTGCCGAAGAACCCGAGCATGCCGCCGGTGACGACGAGGGCGGGGACGGAGACGTAGAGGATGAGTTGGGAGAGGTCGATGAGCGCCCACTGGAAGTAGAGCGTCTTGATGTGTTCGCGGGCGGGGCCGAACATGGAGAGCGCGGTGTGGAGGTCGTCGAGCAGGTGGCTGGTGTCGTCGCTGACGTCGTCGCCGTACTCGCTCTGGAGGCGTTCGACTTGGAAGATCTTCCAGCCGTAGTTGAAGTCGAGGGCGGCGTGTAGGACGTCGAATTCGCCGAACTGTGCGCCTTCGAGTTGGGTGCGGACGGCGTCCGCGTTTCCGGTGAGGCTGTCGGTGAATTCGTCGATTTCCTCGCGGAGGTCGTCGTTGTCGCTGCCGGAGACGGAGTCTCGGAGGGTTTCGGCGCGGCGCTGGGTTTCGTCGACGAGTTTGCGGAGGAACGCGGACGGGTCGACGGGCGAGGGATGGCCGTACATCTCGCCGACGAACTCGCGGAAGTCCATCGTGTTGCTCATGCGGTCGTGTTGGTCGCCGAGAGGCCCGTTCTCCTGGGAGATGACGAGCTGGCTGATGGTGACGATGAGGGTGGTGCCGGTGATGATGGCGCCGAGCATCGTGGAGAAGATGGTGGCTTTCGTGTCGCCGGTGCCGAGGTTCGCGGCGAGGCCGTTCAGGCTTCCGACGGCGACGAACGCGACGAACACGAACGCGGCGAGCGCGCCCGCGACGGCGAGGCGGTTCGCGCTCAACAGCACGCGGAGCTTGAGCGGGTTCTCGTCCGCGCGTTCGCGCATGGTGTTCGCGGTGGAGATGTCGGCGGTGTCCTCGGCTGTCTCGATGTCCGTGTCGGCCCCCGCGTCGGCGTCCACGTCCCGGTCCGGCGACGTGCTCATCGCTCCACCGGGCGTTTGAGTACGAGGAACTTCGTCCCGCCGTCCGCGTAGTCGATGGTGTCCACGAGCTCCCAGCCGTCAGCGCCGAGCTCGTTCAACGCATCCTTCGGGTCTGTGGCCTCCTTCCGCGTCGCGCCGCGCGGCGGCCGCAAGGTCTCGTACTCCCACTCCCGTGACATAGGAAGTGAAGACGGATGCAATCGGAAAAGGGGTGGCGGCTATCGGGTCCGCGTGCCGAACGCTTACCGTCCCGCGCGCAGAACGCGGGGTATGGACGAGTCACTGAGTCCGGGACTGGGTACGTCGGGGAACGACGAGGCAGCGCAGTGCGCCGAATCGGTGGAGACGGCGCTCCGCCTCGGATACCGACACGTCGACACTGCGCAGATGTACGACAACGAGGCGGCGGTCGGCGAGGGCGTCGCGAACGCCGCTGTCGACCGCGAGGACGTGTTCGTCGCGACGAAGATTCATCCGGACAACCTCGCGCCCGCGGACGTGCGCTCGACGTTCGAGGAGAGCCTCGACCGCCTCGGCACGGACTACGTGGACTTACTGTACGTGCACTGGCCGATGAGCGCGTACGACGCCGCGGAGACGCTGGCGGTGTTCGACGAACTCTACGCGGACGGCCGCGCGGCGAACGTGGGCGTGTCGAACTTCTCGCCCGACCTGCTCGCGGAGGCCGTCGACCTGCTCGACGCACCCGTGTTCGCGAACCAGTTCGAGTGCCATCCGTTCCTCCAGCAGGACGAGTGGCGCGCGGCCTGCGAGGAGCACGGCGTGATGCCGGTCGCGTACTGCCCCATCGCGCAGGGCGAGGTCGTCGGGCATCCCGTCCTCGAATCCATCGCGGACGACCACGACGCCACCGCCGCACAGGTCAGCTTGGCGTGGCTGGACGCGAAAGGCGTCGTCCCGATTCCGAAGGCGACCGGTGAACCCCACCTCCGGGAGAACTGGCACGCCCGCGACCTCGAACTCAGCGACGGCGCGGTCGCGCGCATCGACGACATCGAGCGCGAGGAACGCCTCATCGACCCCGACGCGGCCCCGTGGAACCGATAGACTCGGAAGACTGAAACGACGACCCCGCGTATTCTGGGTGTGGCTCGGCCGCTCCGATTCAGGTACTCCGGCGAGGGATGGAGCGACCAGCGGGTGCGCCGCGACCTGCTCGAACCGCTCGACGACAACCTCGGCGCGACCGCCCGCGACCCCCGGTTCAGTCCGCCGCCGGAGTACCGCGCGCGCCGCTTCGAGATGGAGAACGGCGACCTCGCCGTGTTCGCGTGGCGGACTGACGGCCCGGGGGCGTACTGGCTCGGGAACACGGAGACGCCGAGCGCGCTCTGGCGCACCGACAAGCGCGATTTCGAGGACGCGCCGTACGCGATTTCTCGCTGGGCGCAACGCGAGTTCCTCGACACGCTCTTGGAGGAGGAACCGTGGCTCGCGCCCTACCGCTATCTCGCGTGGTTCTTCCTGCCCGTGCTCTCCTCGAAGGACGGCCGGGAGACGACGCGAAAGTTCTTCCGCGAGCACGCCGCGGGATTTCCGGACGCCGACCGCGCGGACGCCCTCGAATTCTACGACGACTTCCTGAAGGCGGGTGTCTTCCAGGAATATCGTCACGAGATGGCGTCGAAACTCGGGACGAGCGCGGAGTTCGACCTCGTGCGGATGAGCGCGACGATGAGCGAGTTCAACGTCGCGTACGTCCTCACGGAAGCGGGCTACGACCTCACCCCGGAAATCGAGGTGTCCACGGGGCACTCGCTCGACTTCCGCGCGGACGACGCCGAGGGGAACGGCGTACTCGTGGAGGTGACGCGCCCGAACCCGCCGTCGCGGCGTATCGCGAACTCGCCGATAGCGGCCGTGAAGGAGACGGTGGACACGAAGACCCGCGGACAGCTACAGGCGCACGGCGGGGGCGCGGTGTTGTTCGTGGACTGTTCGAGTTTCCGTGACGACGACTGGCAGCGAATCCTCGACGAACGCCCTGACGTCGGCCATCGGCCCGCGGTCGTGTTCCGCCTGCGGCCGGACGGCTCGCGCGCCGGGTACGCGAAGGGCGGCGTTCCGCTCGACGTGGACTTCGTGCTGGAATCCGCGACTTCTTAGGTGAAGCGGCCCCATCCGCGAGTAGATGAGTGAGTCCGCCTGGGAGTCCGTGTTCGGGTTCGACGAGCCGTACGCGAACCAGGCGGACGCGATAGAGACCGCGATCGAGGTCGGCAGACACCGGGGTTTTCTCGCGATGGAGGGGCCGTGTGGGACTGGGAAGACGATGGCCGCGCTGACGGCGGGCGCGACGCTCGTCCGGGAGACGAGTCGGTTCGAGCGAGTGCTCGTCGTCACGCCCGTGAAACAGCAACTCCAGCAGTTCGTGGACGACCTCCGCACGATGAACGCCGAACGGGACGAGCCGATGAACGGCGTGTCGCTCGTGGGGAAGCGCGACCTCTGCCCGTACGGCCGTGAGGACGTGTTCCCGCGGGACGCGAGCACGCACGAGCGCTGCGACGACCTCCGAGAGAACACCGCGGCCCTGGTGGAGGGCGGGGAAGGGTCGACGCGCGGCACGACGACCGGCGAAGCGACGGCGGCGCTCCGGCCCGAGGACGCGCTGGAGGACGCGTGGTGGGACGCCGCGACCGCGCGACGCCTCGCCCGCGACGCCCGCCACGACGACCCCGAGACGCTCTCTGGCGCGCTCGCGACCGCGGGCGCGGAGTCGCCGTACGTCCGCCACCAGCCGAGCGCGCCCGACGAAGTCAGCGACGAGGACACGCTCTACTGTCCGTTCGAGGCGGACTGGTACGGCCGCGAGAAAGGGTCGCCCATCGGGTTCGAGGCGGGCGAGAACCACGTCGTCACGGTGGAGGAACTCCTGCCGGGCGCGGTCGAGTACGGGACGTGCCCGCACCGCGCGCAGTCCGTCCTCCTCGAACACGCCGACGTCATCGTCGGGAACTACAATCACCTCTTCGACCCCGGGACGCGCCCGCTCCTCGAAGGCCTGCTCGACGAGGGGACGTTCGTCGTCGTGGACGAAGCCCACCGGATGGAAGAGCGCGTTCGCGACCTTCTGAGCGACCGCATCGGCCGGCACACGCTCGTTCGCGCGCGCAACGACTTCCAGACGCTCCTCCAGTACGCCCGGCAGAGACACGAGAACGAGCGCGAGTTCGACCAGAAACTCGGTGACTACGGCGCGACCCTCGACGCCGTGGAGGACGCGAAGAACCTCGTGGACGATATCATCGGCTGGCTCGACGACCGCGTCGAATCACACCTCACCAGTGAGTACGGAACGCTCGCGCCCGACCGCCTCCCGGAGCGCGACCTCGAAATCCCGCTGCGGGACCCGGAGACGGACGAGGTCGACGACCTCACGGAGTGGGCGGAGGAGTCGGGGTACACGGGCGGGCTGTGGCGGTCGCTCGGAGAAGTGGGGTCCGCGGTGGAGGCCGTGCTGAACGAGGGCGACAACGACCGGCAGTGCGTCTGCACGAGCGTCGGCGTCCTCCTCGGCGCGTGGTGGGAGCGCGACCACGTCGAGTTCTTCCGGGAGATAGAACTCGAACACGCGCCCGCCGACGCCGCGTCCGTCTCGCGGACGTACGAGGAGGCGTACACGCCCGCGCTCGTGACCTATAACTGCATGCCCGGCGACCAGATACGGGACGTGCTCGAAGAGGTCGGCGGCGGCGTGCTGATGAGCGCGACGCTCGAACCCATCGACGTGTTCCGGGAGGTCGTCGGACTGGACGCGCTCGCCGACGCCGACGACCGGCCCGTGGTGGAGCGCACGTACGACATGGTGTTTCCGGAGTCGAACCGCGCGAGTTTCGTCGTGGACGCCGCGCCGTTCACGCGCTCGAACCGCGGTGAACCGGGCGAACCCACGCGAACGCGCGACCAGTACGAGTACGTCCTGCGAACCGTCGCGCGGAGTCCCGGGAACGTCCTCGTCTGCATGCCGAACTACCGGGAGGCGGCGTGGGCGGGCGAGTACCTCGCGGACGCCGTGGAGAAGGACGTGCTCGTGGATTCGAGTTCGTCGAACGAGGCGACGGACGAACTCAAGGCGGAGTTCTTCGCGGGAGACGGGAAGGTGCTCGTGACGAGCACGCGCGGCACGCTGACGGAGGGCGTGGACTACGACGGCGAGAAACTGGCGGCGTGTCTCGTCGTCGGGATTCCGCTCGTGAACATCGGGTCGCCGCGCGTCCGCGCGGTCCGGCACGCGTACGGCGAGGCGTTCGGCGAGGAGAAGGCGTTCGAGTACGCGCTCACGGTGCCCGCGGTTCGGCGCTCCCGACAGGCCATCGGACGCGTCATCCGCGGACGGGACGAGGTCGGCGTGCGCGTGCTCGCGGGCCGCCGGTACGTCGAGGGCGCGCGCCACTCCGTCCACGAGTACCTCTCGCCGGAGGAGCGCGCGGAGTTCGTGCGGATGTCGCCGGAGTTCCTCGGCGACCAACTCGACACGTTCTGGCGCGACCACAAGTAACGTGGTTCTCGGGCACGTACCCCGCACATGGTCGAAATCAGGACGCCCGACGAGCGGTCGTGTCTCCGCTGCGGGCGACGCGAGGTATGGGACGAGGACGCCGGCGCGTGGCAGGTCGGCGGCGACGCTGTCGGAGACGTGTACTGCATCCACGATTGGGACGTCACCGGCGAGTTCACGCCGGTCGCGAAGCCGTAGCGAACCCGCCGTCGGTCCGCTGGACGTGCCCCGTCTCGCGGAGCGACCGCAGGACGGTGAGGAGCGTGAGCTGCGAGAGGTCGAGCGCGGCCTGGATGTCCGCGAGCGACGCTGTTCCTTCGGTTTCGAGGTAGAGGTAGACGAGTTTTCCGCGTGCCGACGCCACGTCGTTCGGTATCTGTCGTTCGCTCATTCGTCAGCCGGCGAAACGGATACGACGAACATAAACACTAGCCTCGACGTTCGTCGAAACACGTGGGTTTTAGCGCGCGCGCCGCATATCGGTGGGCGTGACCGAGCGACGCCACGACCGCCTCGACCGCCATCCAACGGTCGGGCCCGGCAACTCTCTTCGGCACTGGCCGGACGCCGTCCACCCGCTCCGGGTGGCGCTCAACTACGTCGTCATCGTACTCGCGCGCATCACGCCGAGCATGCGACTGAAGAACTGGCTGTACACGACGTTCCTCGGAATGACGGTCGAACCGGGCGCATCCTGGGGACTGGAGGCGACGCCGGACGTGTTCTGGCCGCACCTCATCACGGTCGAAGCGGACGCTATCATCGGGTACGACGCGACGGTGCTCTGCCACGAGTTCCTCCAAGACGAGTACCGGACCGGCGAGGTCGTCATCGGCGAGCGCGCGATGATCGGCGCGGGCGCGATAGTGCTCCCCGGCGTCGAAATCGGCGAGGAGGCGCAAGTCGCGGCGAACAGCCTCGTCGCGGAGGACGTGCCCGACGGAGCGACGGTCGCGGGCGTCCCGGCGGAAGTCGTGGACTAGTCGATGACGCGGACGACGCCCGAGCGAAGCACGAGGTGGTTCGGTACGACGTACTCCGTGCCGTCGTCCTCGATGCGCGTGACGAACACGTCAACTTCCTGCACGAACCCCTCCATGTCCTCGACGCGAATCGTGTCGCCGATACCGTAGGGTTCGGTGAGGAGGAGGTAGAGACCGGCCGCGCCCGCGGCGAGCAGGTCGCGGGTGGCGACGACAGTGAGGACGATGCCGGCGGCGAGGTAGGCGGCGAACGCGACGACCAACGCCGTCGTCGCGACGCCGAGCTGGCTGAGCGCGACCAGCGCGGCGACGAACACGACGCTGTACCGGGCGGCGACGGGAATCACGCCGATTTCGGGGAGTTTGACGCCGCGGAGTCGTTCGCTCACGGCGAGTTCGGCTTTGTCGCCCGCGATGAGGCCGACGACGAGCACGACGAGCGCGATAACGACGTTCGGGAGGTAGCCCGTCACCTGCACCCAGAGAGCCGTCGCCAGAAGCGGGTTCACGACGCGCACCGCGAGGACGATGGCGACGCCGTAGATGACCCAGCCCGAAATGCGGGCGACGAACGCCGTCGTTGTCGTCCCGAAGTCGCGGGCGGTGCGCTCGACGCTCGTGCCCTCGACGGCGTCGCCGACGCCGAGCGCTTCCATTACGCGCTCGTTCATTCGGCGCGCGAGCACGCCGGTCACGAACCCGAGTGCGACGATGACGGCGGCGAGGATGTAGTCGTAGTTCTCCGCGACGAACTGGGATACCTCCATCAGTACGCCTCCGGGTCGAGTTCGAGGACGAGCTCGCCGCCCTTGAACGCGCGAACCAGCCCGTCGCTCTCGGAGAGCACTACCGAGACCGCGTTCGTGTCCCGCGTGATGGACGCCGCGGCCATGTGGCGGGTGCCGAGTCCCTTCGGGATGTCAACGCCCTCCGCGCTCGGTTCGAGGTAGCGGTACGCGGACGCGATCTTCCCCGAGTCCGTGATGACGAACGCGCCGTCGAGCCGGGAGAACTCCTTCAGCATCACGTTCACGATGGGGTCGCCGACGTGGACGTGCGACTTCTCGAACGGATTGTAGGAGAGCGGCCGGCTCTTGTTCATCACCTTCCCGGCGTCCCCGACGACGAACAGCGCGCCCACGGGCTTGCCCTTCTGGCCCTTCCGGCCGAGTTCGATGACCACGTCGAGCACGTCCCGGATGACGCTCGGGTCCGCGCGCGAATTCACGAAGAGGTCGTAGATGCCGGAGTGCGCGGAGTCGTCGGCCCGTACGCGACTTATGGTGTCGATGTCGTCCCCGAAGACGCTCGTCGCGCACGCGAGCAGTTCACCGTCCTCCACGACGCCGTTGTCGAGCGCGCCCTCGACGCCGAATCGAACGCGCTCCGTCACCTCCGCGAAGTCCAGGGGGAGTTCGACGAACTCGTCCGCGCCGACCGTGTTCTCCTGCGCGACCACGACCACGTCGGTGTCTTCCAAGTCGGTCGCGCGCTCGTAGTACGACCCGCTCGGCGAGAACAGGAAGAGCGCGTCGACGCCGTCCACGAGGTCGGTCGCGAGACCGGGGAGCGAACTCATTACTGCTACGTCGTGTGCGGGTTACGAAAAGGATTGTGGGCCGTCAGACGCCAGTCAAACGACTTCGTCGTCGAGGTACGCGCGGATGCGGTCGTCGTCGATGTGTTCGAGCAGGCGGTCGTGCGCGCGCTCCCGGAGGTCCGCGACCGCTTCGGGGCTGCGCCGGGTGGCGAACGCGTCGTCGATGTACTGCTCTCTGCGGTCGTCGTCCGCGTCGTCGGGCGTCTCGCTGTCGTACCACTCGCGCCAGCGCTCGCGCTCGGCCCAGTCGCCGGTGAACTCGGAGTGGGGGCGCAGCCAGTCGTAGTGCGCTCGAACGCCCTCGGGGTAGCCCTCGCTCGCGCGGTGGTCGGCGATGAGTTCGCGCGCGACGTGCGCGCCCGTTCCCGCGGCGATGATGGCTTGCGCGTTCCGCTCGCCCGCAGGCGCAGCGACGTACAAGCCTTCGACGCCCACGCGGCCGTCCGCGTCGGCGTACTCGGGGTCGAAGTGCTCGTAGGTCTCGCCGCCGTGGGCGTGCTTCTGGAACGCCTCGTCGCCCAGAATCTCGCGGAGATAGCTGCCGTCGTACCACGCCGCCGCGACCACGTACCGCGTCTCCACGGTCCGGCCCTCCTGGGTTTCCACGACGAAGCCGTCCTCGGTCTCCTCGACCGATTCGACCATGTCGGAGACGAGCGCCGCGCCCGCTTCCTCGACGTGGTCGTGCAGGCGGTCGCGGAGGGTTTCGGTGTCGATGCCCGCGGGGAACCCCGGGTAGTTTTCGATGAACGCCGCACGCGCGAGCGCCGCGTTCCCGCGGTCGAACACCATCGTATCGAGGCCGTACCGCGCGGTGAACACGCCGGTCGAACAGCCGGTCGGGCCGCCGCCGACCACGACCACGTCCCGGTCCGCCATCAGGACTCACCCCGCACGATGGAGGCGACGCGGGCGCGGTCGAACAGTTCCTCCTCGGCGTCGAACGTGTCCGGGAAGAGCCCGCGCGCGGCGGTTTCGAGCTGGAACAAGTGGATGATCGGGCCCTGGTAGGTGAGGCCGCCGTAGAACACGCGGCCGTCCTGCACCGCGGTGAGCCGGCTCGCCACCTCGTCCTCCTGCATGGGCTTCACGATGTTCTCCTGGAAGTAGGCGTCCGAGATGTTCCCGGAGAGACGGACGGCGATTGCGTCCGGGTCGATGTCGAGGAGCGTTTCGTAGTCCACGGTCGCGCCGCCCGCCTGCGCGTCCGTCACGCCCGCCTCGGCGAGCGCGTCGTCCACGCCGAGGTCGCGCCACTGCTTCGATGCCGTTCCCTCCCCGACGAGATAGGGGTAGAACGAGTCCGGCGGAACGCCCGCCGACCCCGATTTCTCTCAACCATACTCGTTTAGGCCAACCTAAACACTAAAGCACTTTCGAAAATTTGGCGAGCCTAAAACTCGCCCAACACGCACACCGAACCACTCACTCTATGTCGTTCCTCACCCAGAACCGGATTCGAACTATCGTCAGACTCACTCCGTTCGTCTAACTGAGTTCAGAATCCGCTCCGAGCGACTTTCGTCCTCGCGTCGCTCGGACAGAAAGTGCGCGGGACCGGATTCGAACCGGCGAAGGTCTACACCATAGCGTCCTAAGCGCTACGCCTTTGGCCTGGCTTGGCGACCCGCGCGCGTTCGTCGGTAGCCGCGTCCCCCACAAGTACGTAACGCATCCCTCCGTGGGTTTAAATTCGGGAACGCCCAATCCGGGGTATGTACCGGGCGGGCGACGAGGTGGACCAACGGGAGTGGCTCGCGGAACTCGACGCGGTCGCGGACCGACTGGAACTCGAAAGTAGTGCGCGGTCGAACGCACACGACATCTTCCTGTCCACGCTCCCGGACGAGGACCGCTCGAAGCAGGCGGCGCTCGCGGCGAGCGTGTACGCGGGCGCGCTCATCGCGGGCGACCAGCGCTCCCAGTCACGAGTCGCGGACGCCGCGGGAGTGTCACGGCTCTCCGTGCAAGGAAAATGGAAGGACTTGGTCGAGGAAGCCGGGTTCGACGCGCCGGACTGGTAGTCTACTGTTCCTGCGCCCGCCCCTCGCGTTCGGGCGTGACGGTTCCGTGCTCGTCGATTTCGCCCTTCACGATGCGCGTCGAGGAGATGACGTCGCCGTCGTCCGCCGTCACGTGGTCGACGACCTCGATGTCGAGCGGGTCGAACCCGCGTTCCGCCCGGAGTTCGTTGATGCGCTCTGCGCCCGCCTCCGTCTCCGGGGAGACGATGAGCACGTCGAACTTCTCCTCCGTCGCCGCGATACCGGTCGGTTCGTCCAGTTTCCGTACGTCGAACTCGCGGTCGTACTCGTCGGCAAACCGAGAGAGTTCGCGTTCGAGGTCGGCCTTCCGCTCCGCGAACGGCCGCACGTACCGCTCCTCTACGCGGGTCTTCGGCGCGAGGTCGTCGCTCGTCAGCCCGACGGTAACGTCACCGAGTTCGAACGCACGCTCGAAGAGCGCGCGATGGCCGTCGTGAATAGGGTCGAACGTCCCGCCGAGGGCCACGTCCATATCCCGGGGGAAACGCCGCGCGCGTTTATCGGTTGGGGTTCTCCTGCTCCGCGTCCTCCGTCCCTTCTACCTCGATGTGCACTGGTTCGTTCTCGTCCGCCGCGTCCTGGTCGCCGCCGAGGTACGTGTCGAGGTTGAACACGGTGTTCAGTTCGTCCTGCACGCGCCCGACGACGCCGCCGACGAGGTCGCTCGGCGCGATCGCCGTGTACTCGTAGGGATTGTTGCCCGCGCCCTCGCTCTCGCGCTTCCGCCGGTCCACGGTGTCCTCGTCGTTCAACTCCGCGAGCGCCTCCCGGACGGTGCTCGGGTAGAGTCCGGTGCCTTCCGCGATTTCCTCGCTCGTGCTGTTCGGGTGCTGGCGGAGGTAGACGTAGATCTTCGCACGCGTCTCCGTGTCGAGCACCCACGAGAGGATGTTCACCACGCGGTCGTCGAATCCGGCCTTCGCTCGGTCCCGGGCGTTCCGGGCGTCCTCGCTGTCCTCTGAATCAGACATGTGTCGCCTCTTGCCCGACGAAAGTCGTCCAGCGATTAAAACGCTTTGCTCAGAGCCGAATCGAGTCGTAGAGCGCGCCAGCACCGTCTTCCTCACGGATGCGTCGCTGTCGCGCAGCCCCGCTCTCCCGGTCGTACACGTCCCGGATGCCCGAGACGCCGAGTCGGTCCGCCTCCCGCTCCACGACCTCCCCGAGTTCGATGACGCCGCCCGCGGGTTCGAGGAAGGACGCGTCGTGTCCGTGGCGAAGCGCCCGCCACTTGTTCTCGTCCAGGAGTTCCCGCCGAACGTCCGTCCCCGGTTCGCCGTCCTCGTAGCGCTCCGCGAAATCGACGACGAGCGCGTGCGTGTACTCCACGAACGCCTCCACGACCGCGGGGTCGTGCTGGCCGTCCGGCGCGCGGATTTCGACCGTTCCGTGGCCCGAGTGCGGGCGCACGTCGAACCAGAGTTCGCCGCGGTCCTCGATGCTCCCGTCCTCGACCATCCGGCGCTCGTACGCCTCGAACGCGTCGTAGTCCGTGAACGCGGTTGGCATCCCCGTGTTCGGGAGGTTCTCGAAGACCTTCGCGCGCGCCGACGCCAGCCCCGTGTCGAACCCGTTCCAGAACGGCGAGTTCGCGGATAACGCGAGCATCACGGGCAGGTACCAGCGGATCTCGTTCGCCACCCACACCGCCTTGTCCGGGTCGTCCACGCCGACGTGGACGTGGAGGCCCGCGGTCGTGTTCCGGTGCTGTGGGTACTGGATGCGCTCCAACTGCGAGCGATACCGCGGTTTCTCCGCGTGCTCGTGCTCGCGCCACCGAGCGCCCGGATGCAGGCCGGCGGCCGCGATGCCGAGCCCGTGCGACTCCGCGTACTCCACGAGCGCCTCACGGACATCCCGAATCGCGTCGCTCGCGTCCGCGAGGCCGTCGAGGCGCGGCGTCTGCGTCTCCACCACGAACTTGAACAGTTCGTGGTCGAGGCGGTCGTCGAGCAACGCCGGCGGGTCGCCGTCGTACACCAACTGGTCGCTCCCCGCGGTCGGTACGCCCGACTCGTCGACCACGAAGAACTCCTCCTCGACGCCGAGCGTCCCGAGTTCCGTGAACGCGTCCCGCGAACCCGTTACCATTCGCTCGTCCGTTCTTCGGCCGCGAATAAATAAGCCCGGATGCCGGCGAGCACCCGCCGCACGTCCACGCCCTACTTCGGTCGCGCGACCACGCCGAGGTGGTCGGCGTGATAGGGTTCGAGGCGCTGGGTCTCCAGGACCTCATAGGCGGATTCGAGGTCGGCGAGCACGTCGTCGAACACGTCCGCGGGGTCACGGGTCACGTCCTCGCTGCGCGCCTTGAACGCGGCGACCAATCGGCCGTCGTCCGCGAGGAACTCGGCGTTCTCGGTCGCGACGCGCGCCTGTCCGCGGGTCGCCACGTCCTGCACCACGGCGTCCACGTCCGCCTCGACGACGTGCGCGTACGTCGCCGGCTTCCGCGCGTCCTTCAGGAGCGGGAACAACCGCGGCCGGGATTCGGCCACGTCGAGCAGGTCGCGGACGGGCCGGGGCGCGAACTCCACGGCATACGTCGGTCCCGCGAAGTCCGCGACGTGACTCACGGTCGTGCCGTTCGCCGCACCGAGGTAGAGCACCGTCTCGCCGCCCGCGAGCCCCGTCTCCATCTCGTGTTCGAACATCGCGCCCAGTTTCGAGCGGTTCGGGTTCCAGCGCCGCCAGCCGTCCGCGACGGGTTCGCCGTAGGCCGGTTCGCCGCGGGTCGCCAGCCACTCCTCCTCGTTTCCGTCGAACGCGCGCCGCTCGACGCCGTCGGGGAGACTCATTCGTCACCCCGCGAGCGAATGCGCTCGATGCGCTCGTCCAGTTCGTCCTCGAGTTCGGGCCGCCGGTCGCCCGCGTAGTGGTCGATGCGCGCCGCGATGCTCAGCTTTCCGGCGAGCGCCCGCGCGGCCGACCCGCGCTCTTCGGGGCGCGTCCCACGGACGTACTCGTGGACGTAGATGACGCCGTGCTTCGGGGACGGCGCGTGCCCGCGGAGGTGCGCGAACAGCGCGTCCTCCGCTCCGAGCACCTGCACCGTGCCGGACGGCATCTTCGCGAGCGACTCCAGGCCGCCCGCCTGCTCGACGAGCTGCGCCGCGAGCGTCGGCCCGGCGAGCATCGAGAGGTTCGGCGCGACCACACGCGCCTGCTCCTCCACGTACGCTTCGAGGTCCGCGCGCTCGTTCGCCAGGTCGCGCACGCGCTCCGCGAGCGACACCACGCGCTCCTCCGTCACGTCCTCGGGGTCGCGCGCCGCGACCTCCCGAGCGTACTCGACGCCCGTCCCGGACTCGTCGAACAGGCTTCCCGCCCACTCGGCAACGCGCTCCGCGAGTTCGTTCACGGTGTCCGTGAGGTCCGCGACGCCGCGGACCGCGTGCACCAACTGCTGGTCGCTCGCGCGCTCGCGCTCCCGAACCTCCGTTCGCGCGGCCGCCACCGTCGCGGCGTGGAGCGCGTCGTAGTACTCGTCCGGGCTCTCCGCGAACCCAGCCGATACCGCCTCGTTCGGCCAGTCCGCGGGCGCGTCCGCCGACCCCTTGCGAACGCTCGCCGAGAGCGCACCCACGTCGTCGGCGTCACCGCTCGCGAACCATCCCTGCGTCATACACTGGACTGCACGCCGTCCGCGTAAAAACCTACGTCTTCGCTTACCGCGGCTGTTCGCGCCCGCCATCGGAGGGGACGATGCGGCGCACGCGGCCCTCCACGCCGGACTTCAGCTTCACGTCCGCGCCGTTCGGCTCCGCCTTGCCGAGCACGGTCGCGACCTCGCCGCGAATCGGCTCCTTGTCGTGGCCTTGTTCGATTTCGACAGTCATCCCGCGCTCCAGCTTTCGTGGGTGTGGATACTCGGGCATACCCGGAGTGTTCGACGCCACTGGAAAGAACGTGGCGGCCAAGATTCATACCGAACGCCCGCCTTGCCCAACGCATGCCGGAGCGCGAACTCGACCAGCTGTTCGACGAACTCGAAGCCCTCGAAGCCACGGTGGACGAGGACGCGCGCGAACGGGTGGCCGCCGCGCTCGACGCCGCCGAGGACGTGGAGGAGGAGGTCGCGTACCTCGAAGACCGCGGCGCGTTCGGGAACGTCATCCGCGGGTACGACACCGCCGACATCGCCGAAACAATCTTCGGCAGCCTCCTGTTCGGCATCCCGATGGCCGTCGAGGGCGGCACCACCGAGGTCGGCGAGTTCTTCGCTACTCAGCCGGTCTTCCTCGCCGGCACCGTCGCCGCGACACTCGTCGTCGTCTACGGCGTCCTCTACGTCGCCGACATCCAGGACGTCCGCATCAAGGACCCTCTCCTTGGGTTCGCTCCCCGGCGGTTCATCGGCGTTATCAGCATCTCCGCCGCAACCGCCGTCGTCATCCTTACCGCGTGGGGGCGCGTCGACTGGGCCGACCCCGTCGTCGCACTCGGCGCGTGCGTCGCCGCGTTCTTCCCGATGGCTATCGGCGCGGCACTCGGTGACATCCTCCCCGGAAGCTAGCGCGGAAAGGACAACCGTTAAAACTGCTCCCGCGACTAACCCGAGTATGAGCGAATCAGAGACCCGGCAGGCGCGCAAGTGCGTCTCCTGCGGAATCAACATCTCCGGCACGACCGCAGCCTCGTTCAAGTGCCCGGACTGTGGCCAGCAGATCTACCGCTGCTCGAAGTGCCGAAAGCAGAGCAACCTCTACGAGTGTCCTGACTGCGGGTTCCGGGGGCCGTAACGATGGGGAAGGTCGCCGCCCGCATCAAGGTCATGCCGCAGAGCCCCGAAGTCGACCTCGACGACCTCACTGACCGCCTCGAGGACGCGCTCCCCGAGGGCGCGAAGATTTCGCGGACGGACCGCGAGGACGTCGCGTTCGGCCTCATCGCGCTCTTCCCGACCGTCATCATCCCCGACGAAGCAGGCGGCACGGAAGCCGTCGAGGACGCGTTCCGTAACGTCGACGACGTCGAATCCGTCGACGTTGACGAAGTCGGCCGGATATAAGTCCGCGCTTCTCCCGTTTTTCCGCCGTCGTAGTCGCTACACCGCGTCCGCGAGCGTCACCTCGAATCCCCAGTCGATCTGGCCGAGATAGTTCGGTTTCTCGAACCGGTAGGTCGCGGCGGTGAGACAGTCGCTCTCCGGACCGCCGAGCAGCGCGTACGTCTCGCTCCGGGTTTCGCCGGGCGCGAACTCGGCTTCGTTCACGACTTGAATGGTGGCGATGCCGTCGGTCGCGCGCCAGCATCCGTCGTTCTGTGGCGGCTCCGGGACGACCTCGTTCTCCGCGCCGCCGGGCGCGAGAAGGACGGTCGCGTCGTCGTCCACGCGGTCGCCGTAGAGCGTGGACCACGGGACGACCGCGCCGAACCGCCACGTCCGCGGGGCGTCCGCCGTGTTCGTCACTGCGACCTCGACCGTCGCGGGATGTCTCGTCGTCGCGTCCGCCGTTTCGGTCACCGACACGTCCGCGTCCACGCCGACCGGGAGAGCGTCGACCTCCACGTTCTCGACGACGAACCGCGTCTCGCCTGCCGGCGGCGTTCCGTCGGCCGTGGTTCCGTCGGTCGTCGTCTCGTCCGTCGTGGTTCCATTGATGGGCGTCTCGACCGGCCTGGGGTCGGTGGTCGTGTCGTCGCTGCCGACGGCGTCGACGAGGCTTCCGGCGACCGCGGCCGTGCCGACTGTCGCGCCGAGCGTCGTGAGGAGGGCGCGTCGCTGCATACTCGACGGAACGAACTGCCGGGATAAACAGCCCGCGGAGGGTCAAAAAGCGGTTTGTCCTAATCGAGCGCGCTCGTGATGGCCTGGTCGAGGTCGGCCTTGAGGTCGTCGACGTTCTCGATGCCGACGCTCGCGCGGATGAGCGGGTCGGTGAGACCCGCTGCCTCGCGCTCTTCCTTCGGGATGGCGGCGTGCGTCATCGCCGCCGGCTGTTCGATGAGGGACTCCACGCCGCCGAGCGATTCCGCGAGCGTGAACACCTCCGTGCTGGAGACGAACTCGCTCGCCTCGTCCAGGCTCGCGTCGAGTTCGAAGGAGAGCATTCCGCCGAAGTCGTCCATCTGTTCGGCCGCGAGGTCGTGTTGGCGGTGGCTTTCGAGGCCGGGATAGTAGACGTTCTCGACGTGCTCGTGGGCCTCAAGCCAGTGCGCGAGTTCGTTCGCGTTCTCGCAGTGACGGTCCATCCGCACGGGCAGCGTCTTCGTCCCGCGGAGGACGAGAAAGGCGTCGAAGGGGCCGGGGGTCGCGCCGACCGAGTTCTGGTAGAACCCGAACTCCTCGTCCAGTTCCTCGTCGTCCGTGATGAGTGCCCCGCCGACCACGTCGCTGTGGCCGCCGAGGTACTTCGTGAGGGAGTGCGAGACGATGTCCGCGCCGTGTTCGAGCGGCCGCTGGAGGTAGGGCGTCGCGAACGTGTTGTCCACCGCGCAGAGCGCGCCGTGTTCGTGTGCGATGTCGCTCAGGGCGTCGATGTCGTTCACGCGCATCAGCGGGTTCGTCGGGGTTTCGACCCAGAGGAGTGCCGTGTTCTCCTGCATCGCGTCGGCGACGGCGTCGTGGTCGGTGGTGTCCACGAAGTCGAACTCCACGTCGTACTTCTCGTACACCTGCGTGAACAGGCGGTGCGTCCCACCGTAGACGTCGTCGCCCGTGACGACGTGGTCGCCCGCGTCAAGGAGGTTCATCACGGTGTTGATGGAGCCCATGCCGGAGGAGAAGGCGCGGCCGTACTCGCCGCCTTCGAGCGCCGCGAGGTTGTCCTCGAGGTCGGTCCGCGTCGGATTCCCGGTTCTGCTGTACTCGTAGCCGGTGTGCTCGCCGGGCGCGGACTGTTCGTACGTGGAGTTCGCGTAGATGGGCGTCATCAACGCACCCGTCTCCTCGTCGGGTTCCTGTCCGGCGTGGATGGCGCGCGTCTCGAATCGCTCGTCGTCGTCCATACCGATGGATGGGGTGAGTTCGTGTTAGGCCTGTCCCTCCCACCCGAGACTGCCGGCGTCTCCGACGCGAACGCGTAGCGTGCGTTTTATAACTCCGACGGAAGTACGAACCTGCATACGACTATGCCGAGTTCCAACGGACCCCTCAACAGCACGCGGAAGAAACTCTCCAACAAGCCCCGAGAGCGCGGCACGTCGCCGCCGCAGCGCTCCGTCGCCGAGTTCGACGAGGGCCAGAAAGTCCACCTGAAGATCGACCCGTCCACGCCGAACGGTCGGTTCCACGCGCGCTTCAGCGGCCTCACCGGCGAGGTCGTCGGCGAGCAGGGTCGCTCCTACAAGGTCAAGATCAACGACAACGGCAAGGAGAAGATCGTGCTCGCGTACCCCGCGCACCTCCGCGCGCAGACGCAGAACTAGCATGACCATCTTCAAGGAGACGCTCGACGAGGAGTTCCTCACCACGTCGGAGGCGAAGTCCCTCCTCGAGGACATCGAGGCCGAGCGCGCCGCCGACGAGGACCGGGAACTCCGGTACGAACTCGCGCGCGCCGTCGAGCACACGAACCGGTTCGCGGTGCTGGAGGCCGAGGAGTCCCGAGAACTCGTCGAGGAACTCCTCGACCTCGACACGCTCGAAGCGCAGGCGGCGTTCAAGGTCGCGGACCTCCTGCCGCGGAGTCGGGACGAACTCCGCGCGGTGTTCGCGCAGGAGCGATACGCGCTCTCCGGCGACGAACTCGACGACGTGCTGGACATCGTCGCGAAGTACGCGTAACGCGTCCGACTTTTTAAGTATCGCGTGGTTCTAGGGCGAGTATGAGCGACGCTGCTAGCGACGAGATGTCGGAGGCGGTCGTGCTCGATGTCCTCCATCACGGCCGAAGTAACGGCGGAGCGTACAGCGGGTCCCCGCTCGCGTACGCGGTCGCCGTGGACGATTTCACTCTCTACGAACTCAGCCTGCGCGAGGACGCCGATATCTCCATCGGCGACTACGTACAGGTGACGCCTGACTTCGACGCGGGTATCGAACGCGGGCACACCGTGGACTACGAGGCCCTCACTGACGGCGCGCGTTCCGAACTCGACTACGTCGTGGAGGAACTCGTCGAGGCGCACGAGGAGCGCTACGTGGACTTCTTCAACGACGCACAACCGCTCTCGCTGCGCCTCCACCAGCTCAACCTCCTCCCCGGCATCGGGGATAAACTCCGGGACAACGTCCTGGACGAGCGCAAGCGACACGGCCCCTTCGAGAGCTTCGACGACCTGGAAGACCGCGTTTCCGGTCTCCACAGCCCGAAGGAAACGGTTGTCGAGCGAATCACGGAGGAACTCCAGAACCCGGACGACGTGAAGTACCGATTGTTCGTCCGGAGAGAGTAAGGGCCACCTGCGAGTACTACGAGTATGACCGAGTACCGGAACCCGGACGCCCTGATTCGGCGTGCGGGCCGCGGGAACCCCGACTTCGACCAGCACTTCCTCGTGGACGACCGCGTGCTCGACCGCATCCCCAGCTATGCGAGCGAGTTCGACCGGTCGCACGTCCTCGAAATCGGCGCGGGCACGGGTGCGTTGACTGACCGCTTGCTCGACGCCGCGGACCGCGTGACCGCTATCGAGCGCGACCCGGACCTCGCGGCGTTCGTGCGCGAGGAGTTCGCGTCCGCCATCGAACGCGGCGACCTCACCGTCGTCGAGGGCGACGCGCTCGACGTCGACCTCCCCGAGTACACGTGCTGCGTCTCGAACCTTCCCTACAGCGCGTCGAGCGAACTCACGTTCCGCCTGCTCCCGGACGGAAAGCCGGCGGTGTTGATGTACCAGCGGGAGTTCGCGGAGCGGATGGCGGCGGACGCGGACACGAGCGAGTACGGCCGGCTCTCCGTGGCCGCCCAGCACTACGCGGACGTGGAAATCGTCGAAATCGTGCCGAAGGAAGCGTTCGACCCGCAGCCACGCGTGGAGAGCGCCATCGTGCGGGTGACGCCGCGCGCGCCGGACTACGAGGTGCCGGACGAGGCGTTCTTCCTCGACTTCGTGAAGGCCGTGTTCACGCAGCGCCGGAAGACGATGCGGAACGCGATTCGGAACACCGCGCACATCTCGGGGCTCGGCGACCCGGACGCCGTCGTGGACGCGCTGGACGAGGACTTGCTCTCCGCGCGCCCGGAGAAATTGGACCCGCGGCGGTTCGCGGCGGTCGCGAGCGTCGCGTACGACCACGGTGACCCCTCGTGAAGGCGCTCACGGAACTGACCGAGGCCGTGCAGGCGCTCGGGCCGGCGGAACGCGCGGTGCTCTCCGCGGCCGTCCTCGTCGTACTCGTTCTCGGCTGGCGGGTGGCCGGGCGGTTCGCGTCCAACGCGCGCGAGAACCGGAGCGACCGCGTCGTGGACGTGCTCCTCGGCCTGCTCGCGCTCGCGTTTCTCGCGCTCGCCGCGGAGGCCTTTCTCGTGCTCTGGGGCGCGCACCCGCTCGCGGTGGACGCAGTGCAGGCCGTGACCGACCGCGCGGAACTCGGCGTCCGACTCCTCGTCACCATCGGCTTGCTCGTGGGCGCGTACGTCTTCACGGAGTTCCTGGACGGCCGCGTAGACGAGTTCGTCGCGGAGCGCGAGAACATCACCGACCACCAGGCCGAAATCACGTTCCGACTCCTCCAGATAACGCTCTACATCGGCGCGCTCATCACCGCGCTCGGCGTCTGGCAGGTGAACCTCTCCGGCCTCCTCATCGGCGCGGGCTTCGCGGGTATCGTGTTCGGCATGGCCGCCCGGCAGACCCTCGGCGCAGTCATCGCGGGGTTCGTGTTGATGTTCGCGCGCCCGTTCGAAATCGGCGACTGGGTGAAAATCGGGGACAACGACGGTATCGTCACGGACATCACCATCGTGAACACGCGCATCCAGACGTTCGACGGCGAGTACGTGATGCTCCCGAACGACTACGTCGGGTCCGAGGAGGTCGTGAACCGCTCGCGGAAGGGCCGACTCCGCCTCCACGTCGAGGTGGGCGTGGACTACACGACGGACGTGGACCGCGCCATCGAGGTCGCGGAGGAGACGCTGAAGGACATCGACGACGTGCTGACGGTGCCCCAGCCGCAGGTCGTGCTCACGGAGTTCGGGGACTCCGCGGTCGTGCTCGACCTGCGGTTCTGGATCGACAAGCCGAGCGCGCGCCGGAAGTGGCGCGCGCAGACCGCGGTCATCTCGCAGGTCCACGAGGCGTTCCGCGAGGAGGGAATCACCATCCCGTTCCCGCAGCGCGAACTCAGCGCGCGCGACGACGGGACGGGCGTCCGCATCCCCGACGAGTACGGGCCTTCGGGTGAGGGCGGTGAGTGACCTCGCGGACCGCCGCGGCGTCGAGACCGAGGTGTATCAGCCGGCGGAGGACTCGATGTTGCTCGCGGACGTGGCGGTGGACGAACTCGCCGCGGACGCGCGCGTGCTGGAGGTCGGCACGGGGTCGGGCGTCGTCGCCGAACGCGTCCAAGACGCGGGCGTCGAGGTGGTCGCGTCCGACTTGAATCCGCACGCGTGCCAGCAAGCCCGCGAGCGCGGCGTTCCCGTCGTCCGCGCGGACCTCGTCGCGCCGTTCCGCGACGCCGCGTTCGACGCCGTGGTGTTCAATCCGCCGTACCTCCCGGAGGACCCCGTGGCCGAGCGCGGCGACTGGATGGAGGTCGCGCTCACCGGCGGCGAGACCGGCCGGGAGGTCGTGGAGGCGTTCCTCGACGACGTGGTGCGGGTGCTCGCCTCGGACGGGTGCGTTCTCCTGCTCGTCAGCACGCTCACCGGGGTCGACGAAGTTGTCGAGTACGCCGCCGACCGCGGGTTCTCCGCGGTCGCGCTCCGCGACGAGTCTTTCCCGTTCGAGACGCTCACCGTCCTGAAACTCGTCCGGTAGCTCTTACTTCCCGGCCGCCCTCTCACTATGTATGTCCGGAGGGTCGAAGTGGCGGTACGCGGTGTACGCGATGCCCGCCGTCACGGCCATCGAGGCCACGCTCGCGCTGTTTCTCGTCGCCGTGGTCGCGCGGACGGGCGTGTCGCTGACGGCGCTCGCGGTGCTCGCCGCGCCGTTCCTGTTCGTCGCGCTCGCCGTCCGACTCCTCCTCCCGATAGCGATTCGCGCGGACTCACACGCCGTCTACGACGCGACCGAGGGGACGTTCGACGGCGAGGTGTACGCGATGGCGGCCGTCCCGGGGATTTTCGTGCCCGTGGTTGACTCGCTCATCGCGTTGCGCTACCTCAGTCGGAGCCGCCACGCGCTGGATAACCACGAAGAATAAATTTAGAAGGAAAATATTAAACAAAGGTATGGCGTAGTTCGGAGTAGATGACAGTCGTCAGCACGACACTCGGGCTGTTCCCGCTGCCGGACGACGCACGGGAACGCCTCGCCGACCTCAAAGGCCACCAGAAAGAAGACCTCGTGTCCGGGGACGAATCCGCCGACATCGAGGCCGTCTACGACGAAGCGCGCGACGACCTCCTCACCCGGCAGACGGACGCCGGCCTCGACCGCGCCGTCGAGGGCCAGGCGCGCTGGGACGACATGCTCGCCCACCCGCTCGCCGTCCACGAGAACGTCCGCACCGAGGGCATCGTCCGGTACTACGACAACAACAACTTCTACCGCGACCCCGTCGTCACCGGCGACCTCACCCACAGCGGCGACCTCGCCCGCGACCTCGAAAAAGCGAGCGGGCGCACCGACGCCCTCCAGGCCGTCGTCCCCGGTCCCTACTCGCTCTCCCGACTCGCGACCGACGAACACTACGGGAGTTCCCAGGAGTTCCTCGCCGCAGTCGGCGACTTCCTCGCCGGCGAAGTCGAGGCCTTCCCGGACGCCGTGGAGACCGTGTTCGTCCTCGAACCCAGCCTCGCAACCGACTCGCTCGACGACGGCGAGGACGAACGCGTCGCCGCCGCCATCGACGCAGTCGCCGCCGCGACGGACGCCGAAGTCGTCGTGCAGTCCTACTGGGGGACGTACGGCGAGAAACTCCACGCGCACCTCCTCGACACCCAGGTGTCGGCGCTCGGCTACGACCTCGTCACCGCACACGACGACGCCACCTACCTCGTCCAAGAGTACGGCACGCTCGACTCCGTGAGCCTCGGCGTCGTGGACGGCCAGAACACGCTCGTCGAATCCCCCGACACCATCGAGGAGCGAATCGAGTGGTTCGAGAGCCAGATTCCCGTCAGCGAGTTCGACACCGTGTACGCCACCCCCAACACCGAGTTGTTCTACCTGCCCGTGAACAAGTTCCAGGCGAAACTTCGCGCGCTCGGCGCGCTCGGAGGTGACGCGGATGAGTGAGAACCGCGAGCAGTTCCGGCCGCCCGGCCACGAGAACGACCACTTCCTCCTCACCACGGTCGTCGGGTCCTACCCGAAGCCCTCGTGGCTGAATCGTGCGCGCGACCTCCACGAGGACCCGGAGAGCGAGTTCGACGACGACGATTGGCGGGAAGCCCAGGACGACGCCAGCCGCCTCATCACGAACGAACACGAGCGCGCCGGCCTCGACGTCATCGTGGACGGCGAGATGCGGCGCAACGAGATGGTGGAGTTCTTCGCGCACCGCATCGACGGCTACGAATTCAATGGTCCTGTCAAGGTCTGGGGACACAACTACTTCGACAAACCCAGCGTCACCGACGAGGTCGAGTACGACGAGTCCTGGCTCGTCTCCGAGTACGAGTTCACCGCGGACGTCGCCGACCGCCCGGTCAAAGTCCCCATCACGGGTCCGTACACGCTCGCGTCCTGGAGTTTTAACGAGGCCTACGAGGACGAGGAAGCTCTCGCATACGACCTCGCTGACCTCGTGAACGAGGAGATCGAGAAACTCGTCGCTGCCGGCGCGCGCTACATCCAGATCGACGAACCCGCGCTCGCGACGACGCCCGACGACCACGCCATCGTCGGCGAGTGCCTCGAACGCATCGTCTCCGGCATTCCCGACGACGTGCGCATCGGCCTCCACGTCTGCTACGGCGACTACTCCCGCATCTACCCCGAACTCCTCGACTATCCCGTCGACGAGCTCGACCTCGAACTCGCGAACGGCGACTACGACCAACTCGACGTGTTCAAAGACCCCGAGTTCACGAAGGACCTCGCGCTCGGCGTCGTGGACGCGCACGTCGCCGAGGTGGAGTCCGTCGAACAGATCGAGGAGAACATCCAGAAAGGCCTCGAAGTCGTGCCGCCCGAACGGCTCACGGTCAGCCCGGACTGCGGCGTGAAACTCCTGCCGCGCGAGGTCGCGTACGGGAAGATGGAGAACCTCGTCACCGCCGCCCGGAACGTCGAGGCGAAACTCGACACCGGCGAAATCACCCCGGACGCCGAGTAAACCGCCGCACTAGGCGACTTTTTGCCGGCCGTTCGACTGTTATCGGATGCCGCGAACGAGACCGCCGAGCGTCGCGTACGCGAGCGGTATCGCGAGCGCGACGTACAGCACCTGACCGGTGCCGAGCGCGACCGAGAGCGCGCCGTGGCCCGCGAGCAATCCGACGAACACGCCGAGCGACGCGACGCCGAGGAGGAAGCCCGCGAACACGCCGCGTCGGAGCGAGCGCTGGCCGAACCCCGCGATTGCGCCGCCGGCGAGGAACCCTATCCAGGAAAGCTGGCCGAGCACTACTGCGACCGCGACGCCCGCGAGAAACCACACGAGGTTCGCGCGGGGGTTCGCGCGCCACGCGGTGTTCATCGCTCGCCCTCCACGAACCGAATGCTCGTCTCTCCCGGCGTGACGGGCAGCGGCTTGTACTCGGTGTCCGCCCACATCTCGAGCTGGTCGCTGTAGTGGTCGCTCCACACCTCGCCGTCGTTCCCGCCCGGAATCACGCCGACCGACCGGCCGCCGGGTTCGCACACCATCCGCCAACTGCTCCCGGTGGGGCGCTCCACCGCGTAGTTGTTCACGGTCGCCCGGGAGCCGTCCGTCGGATAGCTCGGGTAGTTCAGGAACGACTGACCGAACGGGTGCGTGATGGCCTCGGTCGTGTTGTAGTCGCCGTACGTCTCGTAGCCCTCGGCGTCGATGGTTTCGACGGCGGCGTCGAACGCCGCGCGCATCACGGCCGCGCGCGAGCGCTCCGCGAACCACTCGCCGTCCGGGTCGAGGTGCTGTACCACCCAGTCCCGGGGATAGTAGGCGTCGTCCAGGCCGCCCCCCTCGAAGCGAGGGTCGAACAGTTCCCGTTTGTATTCGTCGAACCAGAGCGCGAACGCGAGCGCCGCCGTCGAGCCCCGCACCATCTCGCCGTCCCAGTCGCGGAGCGCGCTCGCGTACCCCGGATAGTCGTCAGAGATTGCGTCCGCGAGCGGGCCGGCGAGGGCGCTGCGGCCGTCGTACGCGTCGTCGTGGAGGTCCTGTGCGAACTCGAACGTCACCGGGTCGTCCGACTGCACGCGCTCATCCAACCGCTCGTAGATGCGGATTCCTCTGTACGGGTCGGAGTAGGACTCCGCGAGGTAGTGCTCGGGCGTGTCGGTGACGCGCTGGTTCGCCGTCCCGACGTACGCGGGGTTCACGACGCCGGGTTTCTCGTCGAACGGCACGAACCCCTGACTCCAGTCGGTCGTGCCGTACGGCGTGAACCCCGCCCACTCGCCCTCGCCCGCGGAGCCGTCGAATAGCTGGTCTCCCCGGACTTCCTCGCCGTCTATCGTCCGAATCGGAATCTGGCCCGTCGCGTAGTAGAGGGTGTTCCCGTCGGCGTCGGCGTACACGAGGTTCTGCGTCGGTTCGTCGAACAGTTCGGTCGCCGCGAGCACGTCCGAGAGGCCGGTGCTGCGGTTGAAGTCGTAGATGGCGTCCGTCGTGCGGGTGGCGGTGAGGCCCGTCCACGCGACGGCGACGCTGTACCCCTCGCGTTCGAGGAAGGGGCCGTGTCGGGTCGTCCGCCGGGTGATGGTCTCGTCGGGCGCGTCCGCGACCGGAATCGTCACCTCCTCCGTCTCGAACGCCTCCCACTCGCCCCGGTATCGGTACTCGCCGGGGCGCGTCTCGTACTCGTAGAAGTCCATGACGTCCGCGCCGACGTTCGTGAACCCCCACGCGCCGTGGTCGTTCTCGCCGATGACGACGAACGGCACGCCCGGGAACGTCACGCCCCGGACGGTGTAGTCGGGCGCGTCCAGCACCTGCTCGAACCACACGGGCGGAGCCATCAGGGAGAGGTGGGGGTCGTTCGCGACGAGCGGCCGCCCCGACTCCGTGAGGTCGCCCGAGACCACCCACGAGTTCGACCCGATTCCGGGCGGGCTCTCGAACCCCGACAGCCACCGCGCGAGGCCGCGTGCGTCACCGCTCGGCGTCCGCATCGAGTTCTCGCGGACGGCATCCGGTCGTCCACCGTCGGTATCGCGGAGGATTGGGGCGTCGTGGTCCAGCCGATACGGGTAGAGGTCGCTCGATGTCTCCGTGCCGAGCGCGTCCGCGGCCGCCGCGTTCCGCAGCGTCTCGAAACTCCCCGTGAGCTGCCACGCGATCTGTTTCTCCATCAGCACCGTGTCCTGGGGCGTCCACGCCGCGGGCTCGTAGTCCAGCAGCCCGAACTCCACGGGCAGCGGTTCGTTCTCGATGCAGGCGTTCACGCCGTCCGCGTACGCCTCCACGAGGTCGGCCGTCTCCGAATCGGCGAGCTCGTCCCAGGTCGCGTCGGCGGCGCGCGCGAAGTCCATTCGTCGATGGAACTCGTCCGAGGAGAGCGTCGCCTCCCCGACGACTTCGCTCAACTGGCCGCGCATCTGGCGGCGCTGCAGGTCGAGCTGGAACAGCCGGTTCGCGCCGTGCACGTACCCGGTGGCGAAGTAGAGCGCGCGCTCGTCGTCCGCCTCAATGGTCGGGACGCCGTACTCGTCGTCGTACGCGACGGACGCCGGACCGTACGGGCTTCGCACGGTGTCGTTCGTCCGGTCCGTGGCGTCCGCCCACGCCCGCCCCGAGAGCGGCGCGAACCGCCGGAGATAGCTCGACACGGGCGACATCGCGCCCGCCGCCGCGCCACCGCCGACGATGGCCGCGATAAGCCCGCGACGAGTCAACTCGCTATCCATAGTCAGGCCTAGGCTACCTGATACGATAAAAGGGGAGAGAACTCGCGGGGAGTTCCTTCGCGTTTAGTGGTCGTCGGCGTCCTCGTACACCCACTGCGTGGTGGCGAGGTCCCAGTCGACGAGCTCGTCCTCGTCGAAGAACAAGCTGATTTCGCGCTCGTTCGCGCCCTCGTCCTCGTGGTCGCTCCCGTGGATGAGGTTGTGGCCGAGGTCGTTCCCGTAGTCACCGCGGATGGTGCCGGGAGCGGCCTCCTGTGCGTCCGTCGCGCCCATCATCTGCCGGACCTGCCGGGTCGCGTCCGCGCCTTCCCAGACCATCGCGAAGACGGGACCGGACGTGATGAACTCGACGAGACCGTCGAAGAACGGCTTGTCCTCGTGCTCGGCGTAGTGTTCGTGCGCGAGCTCCTCGTCGATCTGCATGAACTTCCCGCCGACCATCTTCAAGCCCTTGTCCTCCAGGCGGCCGACGATGTCGCCGATGAGGCCGCGCTGAACGCCGTCGGGCTTCACCATCACGAACGTCCGCTCGTCGTGGTGGCTCATTCGTTCTCCCCGCCCTGCGCCTGCCCTTCTTCGGTCCACTCGAGGTCGCGCGGCTCGCGACCGAGGTCCGCGTTCTTCTCGCACTTCGACGAGCAGAAGTGGACGGCGGTGCCGTTGTTGTAGACGAACATCGTCCCCGTTCCGGGTTCGATGTCGCTACCGCAGTAGTCGCATTCTCGTGTCTCGGGCATTATTGACCTCCGATGGGGTCAGCCTCGCGAGCCGTCTCGCGAAGCTGAATGACGTCGCCGACCCGGACGGGACCGAGGCAGTTCCGCGTGATGATGCGGCCCTGGTTCGACCCCTCCTGGATCCGGCACTTCACTTGCATCGCCTCGCCGTGCATCCCGGTCTTCCCGACGACCTCGATGACTTCGGCGGACGTGGAGTCGCTTGCTGGTTCTTCCGCGCTCATGAGTTATTACTTGAGTTCCTCGACTTTCGCCGAGATGTCTTCGACATCCTCGTCGGCGTCGCCGGCGTCCACGACGGCCGCGGCGGCGGAGCCGACTTCGAGACCGGCGGCGTTACCGAGTTCGTCCTGCGTGTCGACGAACACGTACGGGATTCCTTTCTCGTCGGCGATTTCGGGGATGTGGAGGACGATCTCCTCGGGGGAGACGTCTTCCGCGACGAAGACGAGGTCGGCGTTCCCGCGCTCGATGGACTTCGTGGTCTCGTTCGTACCTTTCTTCACACTCCCGGTGTCGCGAGCCACTTCGAGGGCTTCGAGGGCTCGTTCCTGGAGGTCCGCTGGGACATCGTAGTTAACGTACACTGGCATAGTTGTGTTCACCTAGTTGCCGTGGCGGGCTTGCGCTCCCCTGCCGGGTCAATCCCTAACGGCTAGGAGCATCATCGACCCCCACTGGCTGTACTACTACCGTGGGGTTCCTATGCTTAAAAGCGCTTTCAAAGCCGTCCACGGCTGCGGTCCGTCCGGGCGAGTGTCCCCGATGCGCATCCCATATCCACTGTCTTTAAGTATTTCATCGATAGCTATTTTGTGTGAATTTTTCCATCGGGGACGCGCTCTCGACCGGGTTCGACAGGGTGCGGCAGCGAAACGGACTCCTGCTCGTCGGTATCGTCTACGCACTGGTCCTCATCGAGTCGGCGTTCGGAACCACGGCGACGTTCACGTTCACCGTTCCGGGCGGCGAGGAGGTCGTCGTGAACTCGACCGCGGCCATCGAAGTCTCGCCGCTCGTCGACGCAGTCATCGCGCTCCTCGCCGGCGTCGCCGGTCTCCTCGTCACGATTGCCACGCTCCGCGTGTTCGCGAGCGGCGAGACTGAACGCCTCCCGACCGACGCGTTCACCCAGCGGGGAGTCTGGGCGTTCGCCAACGTCTTCGTCGGAGGCCTCGTGTTCGCTGTCGTTGTGGGTCTCGGGTTCGCCGCGCTCGTCCTCCCCGGCTTCTACCTCCTCGCCGCGCTCTTCATCTGGCCCGTGTTCGTCGCGGTCGAGGACGAGAACTTCATCCAATCCCTCCGCTCCGCGTGGCGACGCACCTCCGGCCACCGCTTTCGAACGTTCCTCCTCGGCGTCGCGTTCGTCGTCATCGCACTCGCCGTCGACCTCGCCGTCTCGATTCCCGCGACCGTGTTCGGCGCGTCCGCGTTCGACTTCGTGTTCACGGACCTCGGCTCCGCATTCATCACCGTGTTCGGGAACGGCGTGCTCGTCGCCGCCTACCAGCAGCTCCCCACCGACGCCGCATCGGCCGACGCGTAGGGCGAAACTGCCTTCCACGCGCCCGACGAAATCCGGCTAATGGTTCGTGAGGTCGCCGCCGCGCTCCGCGAGGAGGCGACGGCCGTGAACGAACGCCGCATGCTCGTACTTACCGGGTCCCGCGACGCGTGCTTGAACGCCGCGGACGCCGCGCTCGACGCCGCCGACGTGCCGCGCGACGCGACCACGCACCTCGGGACCGTCGGTCGCCTCGACTGCGAGCGCATCCGCCCCCGGGACTCGGACGAACTGCTCGGCACGACGCGAACAGCGGTCGTGTACGACGCGCACGATGAGTGCCGTCCGAACGCGCTCGGCCGCATCGCCGGCGCGGTGGACGGCGGCGGCCTCCTCCTCTTGCTCGCGCCCGCCCTCGACGACTGGCCGCACGTGCGCGAGGAGTTCGACGAGGGACTGGCTGTGCCGCCGTTCTCGCTCGCGGACGTGGCCGGGAACTTCCGCCGGCGACTCGTCCAGACGCTCCGCGCGCATCCCGGAATCGGCATCTACGACGCGGACGCGGACACGCTCGAACGCGACGGCCGCACCCATCCCGCGCCACGCATCCGCTCGCCGCCGCCCGAACCGCCGGCCGACCACGCGTTCCCGGACCGAGCGTACGACGCCTGCCGCACGCAAGACCAAGTGGACGCCGTCCACGCGCTCGAAGCGCTCCGCGAGCCGGACGAGGCGGTCGTCGTGGAGGCCGACCGCGGCCGCGGGAAGTCGAGCGCCGCGGGCATCGCCGCCGCCTGCCTCGCCGCCGCCGGTCTCGACGTGCTCGTCACCGCTCCCCGGAAGCGGAGCGCGAGCGAACTGTTCGAGCGAGCCGAAGAACTCGGCTGCGACGGTCTCCGGTTCGAGAAACCGCCGGACGCCGCGGAACTGCCGGGCGACCCCGACGCCGTGTTCGTGGACGAGGCCGCGGCGCTTCCCGTCCGCCTCCTCGAAGCCTTCCTCGACGCCGACCGCGTCGCGTTCACCACGACGATTCACGGCTACGAAGGCGCTGGCCGCGGGTTCGACGTGCGATTTCACGACCGACTCGCCGACAGCGACCTCGCCGTCACCGAATCGCGGATGACTGACCCCATCCGGTACGCCGCCGGCGACCCCATCGAGGTGTGGGCGTTCCGCGCGCTCCTGCTCGACGCCCGCCCGCCCGTCGACCCGCTCGTCGCGGACGCGAACCCAGCCAACGCGACTTACGACGTGCTGTCGAGCGACGACCTGCTCGCCGACGAAACGCTGCTGAGCGAGGCGTTCGGCCTGCTCGTTTACGCGCACTACCGAACGGAGCCGAACGACCTCGCGCGCCTCCTCGACGCCCCGAACCTCCGCGTGCGCGCGCTCCGCCACGACGGCCACGTCGTCTCCGTCGCCCTTCTCGCCCGCGAGGGCGGTCTCGACGCCGACACACGCGCGGAGATGTACGCGGGCGGCCGCATCCTCGGGAACATGATTCCCGACGTGCTAACGAGCCAACTCCGCGACGAGGACGCCGCCGTCCCCGTCGGCTGGCGTGTGATGCGCATCGCCACCCACCACGCCGCCCGCTCCCGCGGATTCGGCAGCCACCTCCTCGACCGAATCCGGCGCGAAATCGCGGGCGCCCTCGACTGGTTCGGCGTCGGCTACGGCGCGACCCCCGGACTCGTCTCGTTCTGGGACGCGAACGGCTTCGACACCGTCCACGTCTCCACCACGCGGAACGACACGAGCGGCGAGTACTCCGCCATCATGCTCGACCCGCTCAGCGAGGATGGCGAGGCGGTCCACGACCACCACGCCGGCTGGTTCGCGGACCGGGTTCCGGGCGTGTTCGGGGACGCCCTGACCGACCTCGACGCGGACGTGGCGCGCGCCTGCCTCGCCGCCGCGGACGCCCCGCCCGCCCTCTCGCTTACCGACCACCAGTGGCGGGTCGTCGTCGGCGCCTCGTACGGTCCCGGACTCTACGCCGCCGACCCCGCGCCGTTCCGCGCGCTCGCCGCCCACCACCTCACCGGCCCGCATCCCGACATCCTCACCGAACGGGAGGAGCGCCTGCTCGTCCGGAAACTCCTCCAGACCGAGGACTGGGACGCGGTCGCGGACGCCCTCGACTACCACTCCACCGGCCAGTGCATGCGCGCGCTCGGAAGCGCGCTCGAACCGCTCGTCGACGAGTACGGCACGCCCGCCGCCCACGCCGAAGCCCGGAGGTACGACTGATGGACGCGCTCGTCCTGCTCGCGTTCGCCCTGCTCGCGCTCGGCATGGTCGGCAGCATCCTCCCGCTCCTCCCAAGCGGCCTCACCAGCCTCGCCGGCGCCCTCGTCTACTGGTGGCACGTCGGCGAACCCGGCCCGCTCGCGCTCGCCGTGCTCGTCGTCCTCGGCCTCGTAGCGACGCTCGTCGACTGGTTCGGCGGCGCGCTCGGCGCGACCGCCGGCGGCGCGTCCATCCGAACCACGCTCGTCGCCGCGGTCGTCGGCCTCCTCCTACTCCCGCTCGGCGGCCCTATCGGCATCATCCTCGGTATCGCCGGCACCGTCTTCGTCCTCGAATACTACCGGCACGGCGACCGCGCCGACAGCGTAAAAACAGCCGCGTACGCCACCGCAGGCGTCCTCGCGTCCGCGCTCGCCCAACTCCTCCTCACCGGCGCGATGTTCGCGATACTCCTCGCCGTCCACTTCCTCTGAACTCGGCTTTTATCCCGAGTGACCGAGACGCCTCGGTATGGACGACCGCCCCGACAACCCGGACGTCACCGGCCAACTCCACCACGTCGAACTCTACACGGACGACTTCGACCGGTCCGTCGCGTTCTGGGACTGGCTCCTGGCCGAACTGGGATACGAGCCGAAGAACGACTGGGACGACGGGCGTTCCTGGGTGAACGGCCCGACGTACCTCGTTCTGGTCCGCGCCGGCGACGACGAACGCGCGTTCGACCGGAACGCGCCGGGCATCAACCATCTCGCGTTCCACGCGGCGTCCCGAAAACAGGTGGACGACGTGACGGAGGCCGTTCGGAACCGCGACGATTCGACGGTGCTGTACGATGACCAACACCCGTTCGCCGGCGGATACTACGCGCTGTACTGCGAGAACCCGGACGGCCTCAAAGTCGAGGTCGTCGCGCCCGACTGACCGTCAGGGGTGCGCGTAGTAAACGACGGACTCATCGTCTTCATGCCGGTCAACGCGCACGAACCCGACACGAACGAACTGGAGCGTCTGGTCCGGGTCGTAGTCGAGCAGGCCGGGTTCTGCGCGGCCCGACACGTCGCCGTCGGGCGTCCGCATTCGTACTGGCGTGCTCTCCTCAGCGGGCACCCATTGGACCACGTCCACGTCGTGCTCGCGGACGAGGTCGATGTCGTCGTCCGTCACGGTCAGCGAGTCGCCGTCGTACGCGACCGCGCCGTAGCCCTTCAGCCAGAGCTTTTCGCCCTCGGCGGGGAGGTCGTCCTCCTCGACGAGCACGGCGTCGCCGACGGGGATGTCGCGCTCGCCGCGGTCCTCGTGCTCGGGGTGGACGGGCGGGTGCGCGCTGTCCGGGCCGCCCGAAATCGGGAGTTCGACGCCATCGGAGACGAAGAAACACCGCGGGCTCTCGTCGTCGATGCGGTCGCGGTTGTTCGAGTACACCGAACTCATCGCGAGGTCCACGTCCGACGTGGACGTGCCGAGTTCCACCATCGCGTCCACGATGGCTTCCCCGCGGATGCCGCGGCGGCGCGTGGAGAGCAGCGTGGGGACGCGCGGGTCGTCCCAGCCGTCGAACTCGCCGGCCTCGATCTTCTCCCGAATCGTCGACGTGCTCATCTTCACGTCGTACTCGTCCACCTGGACGTGACCCCAGTGGACGACCTCGGGGTACTCCCAGCCGAAGTAATCGTAGACGAACCCCTGGCGTTTCGCGGAGTCCTGGAGGTCGATGCCGCGGATGATGTGCGTGACGCCGGTGAGGTGGTCGTCGATGCCGGACTGGAAGTCGAGCATCGGCCAGCACCGGTAATCCTCGGCCTCGGGACGCGGGTGCGGGGTGTCGATGATGCGGAACGCCACGAAGTCGCGGAGCGCGGGGTTCTTGTGCGTGATGTCGGTCTTCACGCGCAGCACCATCTCACCGGACTCGTACTCGCCCGCAACCATGTCCTCGAACTCGGACAGCACGGTTTCCGCGTCCTTCTCGCGGTGCGGGCACGCCTCGCCCGCGTTCTTCAACTCGGAGAACTCCTCGGCGGGACACGAACACGTGTACGCGCCGTCCATCTCGATGAGGTCGCGGGCGTACTCGTAGTAGGTGTCGAGGCGGTCGGACGCCGTGATGACCTCGTCAGGCTCGAACCCGAGGTACTCCACGTCGTCGATGACCTGGTCGTACACCCAATCGAGCGGGCGTTTCGTCTCGGGGTCGGTGTCGTCGAACCGGACGAGCATCCAGCCGTCGTAGCGCTCCTTGTAGGACCCGATGACGGCGGGCATCCGCGCGTGCCCGATATGCCAGGGGCCGTTCGGGTTCGGCGCACACCGCATCCGGACCTCGTCGTACTCCTCGACGTTCGGCAGGTCAGGAAGCGGGTGCTCCTCGCCCTCGTCCTCGGCGTCGAGTTCCGCGAGTCGCTCGGGCGCGAGTTCTCCCAGTCGCGCCCGTTGCTCCTCGGTCGAGAGAGCGTTCACGTCCTCGACGACCGGCGCGACGACGCCCGGAATCTCGTCGCCGTACTCCCGGAAATCGGGGTTCTCACCCATCATCGGGCCCATCAGCGCACCGACCTGTGCGTCGCTCCCGTGCTTGAGCGCGTTGTAGAGCGCGTAGGCTTCCGCCTCCCGGCGGACGCGCTCGCGGAGGTCTTCGTCCATTACTCGCGAGTAGCCGGGACGCGGGGAAATTCGTTTGGATTCTGCGGACAGACGACCACGGTCTCGTGCGTCGGTCGGTCGCCGTTTCCGTAGGCCCGACGCACGCTGCTCGTTACATACCGTCCGCTGGCCGCGGCCTCGTATTTGAATACTCGCACCGACACCGGGAAGCCGATCGCCTCGAAGGATGGAGTATGCCCACGGTCCGGACGAACGGCGTCGACACCTACTACGAGTCCCGCGGCGAGGGACGGCCGGTCGTGTTCCTTCACGGCGCGTTCAGCGACCACCGCGTCTGGGCCGAGCGTGCTCGTCCCCTTGCGGACGACCACCATGTCGTCGTGTACGACCTCCGCGGACACGGCCGAACCGGCGGCTCCGACCACGATGCGTACAGTATCGATACGTACGCCGCCGACCTCAGCGCGCTCGTGGACGCGCTCTCCCTCGACGCGCCAGTGGTTTGCGGGCTCTCGATGGGCGGGATGGTTGCACAGCGCTACGCCGCCAGGGATGGCCGACTTTCCGGTCTCGTCAGCATCGCAGCGCTCTCCTCGAACCCGGTCTCCCGTGCGGAGTGGGTGGAGCGTCGGCTTGCGCTCCCGGGTGCGCTCGCGCTCGCCCGCGTCGTCGGGTTCAATGCCGTCCAACCGTTCGTCTCGTGGATTACGAACCGCGGTGACGACTTCGACCCGGGCGACCTCGACGAGAAAGCCCGCATCGAAGCCGCCCACGCCAGCGACTACCCCAGCGTTTCTCGGGACGAAGCCGCGAAAATCCGTCGCGCGCTCCTCTCGTGGGGAACGCTCGCCACCGACTACGCGAGTATCGACGTGCCCGCGCTCGCGATGTGCGGCGAGAACGAGACTACTCGAATGACCGCTCACACCCGGTATCTCGCGAACACGATTTCGAACGCCCGGTATCGCGAAATCCCGAACCCGGCCACAACGCCCACGTGGACAACCCCGACTTCCTCCGCAACGCGCTTGACGACTTTCTCCGCGAAACTGCGTAGAACAAACCAAAGCGCCTGTAGGGTGGCGGTTACGGCACGGTCGCTGTGCGGTGGTGTCGTTCCGCCGCTCGACCGCGAGCGCCGTCGGGGCTCGCGGCCTTTTTCCCTCCAGGTTTTTGCTGGAGGGGGTCGCGAAGCGACCCCCTCACAGTAAAAAGGTGGGTTAGTAGCCCCGTTCGATGAGGTAGTCTGCGAGGTCGTCGAGGGTGTCGTGGGCGTCGTTGTCGGGGAGGACGCTGAGGTGGTCTTTACCTTCCTGGACGAGGTCTTCGGCGAGTTCGCGGGCGAACTGGATGCTGCCGGCGTCCTGGAGGGTTTCGACTGCGTCGTCGATTTCGGCTTCGGTGACGTTCTCGGGGTTGTCGGCGTCGACGAGGTTGTCGACGTCGACGCCTTGGTCGCGCGCGTGGAGGGTGATGACGGTGCGTTTGCCTTCGACGAGGTCGCTGCCGCGTTGTTTTCCGAGTTCCTCGCTGGGGACGGTGAGGTCGAGGACGTCGTCCTGTATTTGGAAGGCTTGGCCGATGGCGCGCCCGTATTCGTAGAGCGCGTCGATGGTGTCTTGGTCCGCGCCGAGCACGATTCCGGGGACGGAGGCGGCGGCGGCGTAGAGGACGGCGGTCTTCAGTTCGACCATGTCGAGGTACTCCTCGATGGTGACGTCCGGCCGGGTTTCGAAGTCCACGTCGTACGCTTGGCCTTCACAGATGTGGGTGCATGTGCACGCGAGCGTTCGGAGGGCGTCGAGGCCGCGTTCCGGCGGCGCGTCGGTGCGTAGCATGATTTCGAACGCCTTCGAGTAGAGGGTGTCCCCGGCGAGTATCGCGGTCTCCGTGTCGTACTCGCGGTGGACGGCGGGGACGCCCCGTCGGAGGTCGTCGTCGTCCATGATGTCGTCGTGGATGAGCGTGAACGACTGGATGACCTCGATGGAGACGGCGGCCGCCATCAGGTCAACCACGCCGTCGTTCAGCGACGGGAACGCCTGGTAGTCCTCGCTGAGCGGTTCGACGTCGAGTAACGCCTCGCCGACGAGCATCGAGACGGTCGGGCGGAGGCGTTTCCCGCCGGCTTCGAGCAGGTAGCGCGAGGCCTCGTACAGTCGCTCGGGTTCCGCCATCGGGAGTTCCTCGTCGATGGCGTCGTTCACTTGCTCCCGGCGGTCCTCGATGGCCGCGAGCACCGTTTCCTCACGCGCTTCTTGCGTCATTCTACGAGCTGAATGATGTTGCCGTTGTCGCTCAGGTGGAGATCACGCCCGATCTCGTACCCCTCGCTCTTCGCGAGTTTCGCGTACTTCCCGAAGTGTTCGAGGTCGTGGTGCGCGGGGATGACGTGCTGGGGCTGGAGAGCGTTCAACATCTCGTAGTGGCCTTCCTCGCGGAGGTGGCCGGAGACGTGGATGTCGTCGTAGATGCGTGCGCCCTGCATCCGCAGGAGCTGTTCGGACTGGTAGCGCTGGCCTTCGTTCGTCGGCTCCGGAATCACGCGCGCGGAGAAGATGACCTTGTCCCCGCTCTCGATGTCGTAGGGAGTCTCGCCGCGCCCCATCCGGGTGAGCATCGCGCGCGGTTCGCCCTGGTGGCCCGTGACGATGGGGAGGAAGTTCTCCTTGCCCTCGTTCATGATGCGCTTGAACGCGCGGTCCACGCTCTTTCGATGGCCGAACATTCCGAGGTTGTCCGGGAAGTTCACGCGACCCATGCGTTCCGCCGTTCCGGAGTAGCGCTCCATCGACCGACCGAGAAGAATCGGCTCGCGGCCGATCTCCTGGGCGAACTCGATGATGCTGGACACGCGCGAGACGTGGCTGGAGAACGTCGTGGCGACGATGCCGCCGTCGTAGTCCTCCATGCTGTGGATGGTGTCCTGGAGTTCGCGGCGCGCGACGGACTCGCTCGCGGTCCGGCCTTTCCGGCCCGCGTTCGTCGTGTCCTCGATGTACGCGAGCACGCCCTCGCCCTCGCGACCGATCTCGCGGAACCGCTTCATGTCGATGGGGTCTTCGAGGACGGGGTCGTGGTCGAGGCGCTTGTCGAGGCCGTAGACGACCGCGCCCTCCGGCGTGTGGAGGACGGGGTTGATGGCGTCGATGATGGAGTGCGTGACGTGCACGAACTCGAGCTCGCAGCGCTCGCCGATCGGCATCGTCTCGCCCGCTTCCATCTCCACGAGGTCGTTCTCGACGCCGAACTTCTGCTCGCTCTCGATCTCGTCCTTCACGAGTTCGAGCGTGAACGGCGACGCGACGATGGGCGCGTTGTAGCGGTGCGCGAGCTTGCTGAGCGCGCCGATGTGGTCGAGGTGGCCGTGCGTCGGCACGATGGCCTGCACGTCGCCCTCGAGGTCGCTCATGACGCGGTCGTCCGGAATCGCGCCCATGTCGATGAGGTCGAGGCTGTGCATCCGTTCGGTCTCGACGTTGTCGTGAATCAGGACCTGCGAGAGGTTGAGGCCCATGTCGAAGACAACGACGTCGTCACCCGCTCGGACGGCAGTCATCTGCCGACCGACTTCTTCGTATCCGCCGATTGTTGCAATCTCGATTTCCATTGTTGATCACTGAGAGCCCGAAGGCTCTATGAAACCCCCGCCGGAGTGGCGGCCGCGGGTCGCGGCGTCTTACGGCCGTCGTCCCGCCGCCGGTATCCGTCCGGCGGGACGCTTCTTGCCCAATGGTACGATTCCCGGTATTAAAAGTAGCAGGGTCTCGCGGGACGGCCGAGCCGCGTCGCTACCCGCGGACCGTGGTTCCCGCGTCCTCGCCGCGCAGGAAGTCCGCGAGGTCGCGCGGTCCGAACACGGACGCCGGCGCGCCGAGCGCGAGGAGTTCCCTGACTTTCCCCGCCATACCGCCGGTCACGTCAGTGCTCTCGCTCTCGCCGAGCACGCCCGCGACCTCGTCGTACGCGGTTATGTCGCGAATCACGTCGCCGTCGTCGTCGAGCACGCCGGGGACGGTCGAGCAGAGGCCGACGCGGTCCGCGCCCAACTGCTCGGCGAGCGCCGCGACGACTTCGTCGCCGCTGAGGATGGTCGCGCCCGCGCCCGCCTCCGCGACCACGTCCCCGTGCAGGACTGGCGTAAACCCTTCCGTGAGCATCGTCTCGACCTGATTCGTGTAGACGTCCAGGTCGCCGTCGCGGCGCGCGGCGGAGAACGGCCGGACGGGCACGCCGGGGACGCCCGCGTCGTCGAGGTAGTCGAGCACGGCCTTGTTCAGGCGCGCCATCGAGTCGTGAATCTCCCGCACGGCGCGCGCGTCGTGCGTGCCCTCGGTCGTCGAGACGTCGTGTTCGTTCGCGTAGTAGTGTCCGAAACTCCCCGCGCCGTGCACGACGACGAGGTCCTCGACTTCGGCCTGCCCGAGGACGCCGGCGAGTCGCGCGAGCGAATCGAGGTCGACCGTCTCCCGTTCGTCCTTCTCCGTGATGACGCTCCCGCCGAGTTTGAGGACGATCATTCGACGCGCACCCCGTTCTGGGCGAGCTCCGCGCGGAACGCGCGCGTGCAGTCCGGCGTCAGCGACAGCGCGGTCTTCGTGCCGTTCTCGTCGTCCAGCGCGACGATGCAGCCGCCGCCGCCCGCGCCCGTGAGTTTCGCGCCGAGCGCGCCGCCGTCACGGGCCGCCCACACCATGTTGTCGAGCGACCGACCGGACACGCCGAGCGCAGCGAGGAGGCCGTGATTGAAGTTCATCAGGCGACCGAGTTCCGCGAGGTCGCCGTCGGTGAGCGCGTCCTCGCCCTGTCGGACGAGGTCGCCGATGGCCGCGACGGTGTCGTCGGCGAAGTCGTACTCCTCCTTGAGTGCTCGAACCCCGGAGACGAGTTCGCCGGTGTCGTGGCTCGTGCCGTCGTACCCGACGACGAACGGGAGGTCGGGCGTGTCGAGCGTCCGACAGTCTCCGCCCTCGACGCGGACCGCGCCGCCCATCGCCGAGCAGAACGTGTCCGCGCGGGACGCCTGCCCCGCCTGCACGTCGTACTCCACCTGGTAGGCGCGTTCCGCGACTTCACGCGCGTCGAGGTCGCAGCCCAGCTCGGTCGTCGCCGCGGCGATGCCCGCGACCGCGACCGCCGCCGACGACCCCAGGCCGGCGCCGAGCGGAATGTCGCTCTCGATCTCTACGTTGAACCCCGCCTCCGGCGCGTCAGCGGCGTCCCGCGCCTGCTCCACCGCGGCGTCCACGTACCCGAACGCCGCCTCGATGAGCGGCGTCGGCACGTCCACGTCCGGCCGCTCGTCGCTCGACCCGCTGTACTCCACGGTGAACCCGTCGAGCGAGAGGTCGTCCGCGCTCACCCGGAGACGGTCGTCCTCCCGGGCTTCGACCGTGACCGACGCCCGGCGCTCGATAGCGCACGGAACCGCCGGCTCCCCGTAGACGACGGCGTGCTCCCCGAACAAGTAGACCTTGCCGGGAGCGCTCGCAGTAGTCGACATACCCGAGAGTCCGGGCGACCGAGTGAAAGACCGTTCGGTTCGGGCTCCCGGCGCTGTCGCTCCCCGAGCGAGAAACACGACAGAAACGAAAAACCCCGCTAGAGTCCGCTCTCGAAGTCTTCGAGCGCGTACGCCGGCTCCGCGCCGCGGCGGTCGAGCGTCTCGTTCGCGAGCAACCAGTAGACGACGCTGAGGGCGCGACGGCCCTTGTTGTTCGTCGGGACGACGAGGTCGACGTTGCTGGTCTGGTTGTTCGAGTCACACATGGCGATGACGGGAATGCCGACCGTGATGGCTTCCTTCACCGCCTGCGCGTCACCGATCGGGTCGGTGACGACGAGCACGTCAGGCTCGATGTAGCCGTCGTACTGGGGATTCGTGAGCGTTCCCGGGATGAAGCGACCCGTTCGGGCGCGCGCGCCGACCGCTTCCGCGAACTTCTCCGCGGGGAACCGGCCGTACTGGCGGCTGGAGGTCACGAGGACCTGCTCAGGGTCGTAGTTCGCGAGGAAGTCCGCGGCCGTGCGGATGCGCTCGTCGGTCTTCGCGACGTCGAGCACGTACAGGCCGTCGGTGCGGACGCGGTGGATGAACCGGTCCATGTCCTCGGTCTTCTGCTGGGTTCCGATGTGGACCCCAGCGCCGAGGTAATCCTCGACGGGAATGAGGAGGTCGGCTTCGGCGTCGCTCATGACGTCCTCCGCCGACTCCGTCGGTTCTGCGGCCGCAGCGTCCTCGGCGGCGTCCTCGGCGGCGGCCTCGGCGGCCTCCTCCTCGGACGCGGCGTCGGCCGCGTCGGCCTCGGTCGATTCTTCGGATTCGAGTTCTTCTTCGTTCTCGCTCATAGGGCTTCGTCCGCGATGCGGATGAGTTCGTTCAGTTTAGCGGTTCGCTCGCCGCCCACGGTCCCCGTCTTGATGAACGGGGCGTCCGCGGCGACGGCGAGGTGTGCGATGGTCGCGTCCTCCGTCTCGCCGCTCCGATGCGACACGACGGGCGTGTAGCTGGATTCGACGGCGAGTTCGATGGCGTCGAACGCGTCACTGAGGGTGCCGATCTGGTTCGGCTTCACGAGGATGCTGTTCGCCGCATCCCGCTCGATTCCCTCCTGGAGACGGTCCGTGTTCGTGACGAACAGGTCGTCACCACAGACGAGCGTTCGGTCGCCCACGCGGTCCGTGAGGTCCGCGAACGCCTCGTAGTCGTCCTCGTCGAGCGGGTCCTCGACGTACACGAGACCGTACTCGTCGACGAGGTCGGCGATGTACTCGACCTGCTCCTCGGTGGAGCGAGTCGTGTCACCGTACACGTACGCGTCCTCGTCGGCGTCGTAGAGTTCCGCGCCGGCCACGTCGAGTCCGAACTCGATGTCGAACCCGAACGCGTCCTCGACCTCCTCTGTGGCTTCCGCCATCAGCTCGAACGCCTCGGCGTCACTGATGCTGGGCGCCCACGCGCCCTCGTCGCCCTTCGCCGCGGGCGTCCCGCGGTCTTCGAGGAGCTCCCCCACCGTCTCGTGGACGGCGGCGTTCGCGAACACGGCGTCCCGAACGTTCGGTGCGCCGACGGGTGCCGCGAGGAACTCCTGAATGTGGGTGGCGTCCGCGGCGTGCTCGCCGCCGCCGATGACGTTCCCGAGCGGAACCGGATAGTTCCGGCCGCGGAACGCGCCGCCGAGATGCTGGTAGAGCGGCGCGCCGATGACGTCGGCACCGGCCTTCGCCGCCGCCATACTGATAGCGACCGCGGAGTTCGCGCCGATGGTGGAGAAGTCGTCGGTACCGTCCGCCGCGTGCAAGGCCTGGTCGACCTCGCGCTGGTCGGCGGCGAACGCTCGTCCTTCGAGCCGGGGAACCGCGTGCTCGCGGGCCGCGGCCACGGCTTCCTCAGCCGGAAGCTCGATAGCCTCGTACTCGCCAGTGCTCGCGCCCGACGGCGCCGCCGCGCGCCCGTGCCCACCGCTCTCGGTGTACACGTCCGCCTCGACGGTCGGATTCCCTCGGGAGTCGAGCACCGTCCGCAGTCGAACCGACTCGATTCGCGTCATTGCTCTCTCCGAACCGTGAACGGCAGCACGTCCGCGTCGTACTCCTCGGCCGCGATGAGGATAGGCTCCGTCTGGTCAGTGTCGACGAGCACGGGCGCCCCATAGGACACCTGCAGCGCTCGCGCACCGATGATTCGGGCCTTCTCGTAGCGGTTGAACTCCCCTCTCATTGGTAGGGGCTCACGACGTCCACGAGGTCTTGGTGGCTGACGAACATCCGCCGGCAGCAGTAGCGGTCGAGCCCGAGGTCGTCTAGGACTTCCTCGGGGTCCTCGTCACCCTCCTTGGAGGCGGCTCGCGCCTTGAACTCCTCCCAGTGTTCGCCGATGACTTTACCGCAACTGAAACACCGGACTGGTACCATCATGGTTTGTATACCTCAGCGGTAGGACTTCTGGTAGCGCGCCCGAGCGCCCGGGCCGCCCCACTTCTTGGACTCGCGCTGCCGCACGTCGTTCACGAGGAGCGACCGGTCGAACTCCATGAACGCATCGCGGAGTTCGGCGTCGTTCCGGAACTCCACGATGCCGCGCGCGATGGCGGTGCGGACGGCGTCAGCCTGTCCGGCGAACCCGCCGCCGTTCACGGTCACGTCCACGTCGATGTCGTCGCGGAGGTCGTCGCCTGCGATGCGGAACGGCTCCAGCATCTTCAGGCGCGCGGCCTCGGGTTCGACGAGCTCGACGGGCGTGGAGTTGATTCGCACACGACCCTCGCCGTCGCTCACGGTCGCCCGTGCGACGGCGGTCTTCTTCTTTCCGCTCGTGTTGGTTACCATGTGACGTTAGCACCGAGTTCTTCGGACACTTCTGCGAGAGTGACGAACTTGATGTTCGACAGACGGTCGAGCGAGGTGCCGTCGAGCACTTCGCCCTCTTCGTCGGTGTGGTTGCCGACGTAGATACGGACGTTCTCGAACGCCTCGCGACCGCGGTCCTGTTTGTAGGGAAGCATCCCGCGCACCGCGCGCTTGAAGATGCCGTCCGGGCGCTTCGGGTAGTAGGGACCCGAGTCAGACCCGAGTTCCGCTCGCTTCCGGTAGGTCGCGAACGTCGACTCCTTGTTTCCAGTGATGACTGCCTCCTCGGCGTTCACCACGGCGACGGACTTCCCGTCGAGCGCGAGCTCCGAGACGTTCGAAGCGACGCGACCCACGATGCAGTCGCCGGCGTCGACGACGATGTCTGCGTCGAATTCTGCGAGACTCATCGAATCACCCGGACGTTCGACCCTTCGGGGTTCTGCTGGACTGCCTGTTCTAGCTGGACGGTTTCGCCGTTCGCGTGCTCGATCTTCGTCTCTGCGCTGCCGGAGAAATCGACAGCGGCGACCGTGACGGATTTCTGGAGCACGCCGGACCCGAGCACTTTGCCGGGCACGACGACTGTTTCGTCCTCGTTCGCGTACCGTTCGATGCGACTCAGGTTCACCTCTGCGTGCGTCCGGCGCGGCTTCTGCAGCCGTTCCGCGACGTCGCCCCAGACGTCCGCGCCCTCGTCGCGAGAGACGGACTTCAGCTCGGCGATGAGACTGCTGAGTCGTGGACTCGTCTTACTCATAGTTCTGACTGTGTGTAGTTAGGAGTGGAGTGCAGGGAGCAGGATTTGAACCTGCGAACCTCTACAGGACAGCGCCCTGAACGCTGCGCCTTTGGCCAAACTTGGCTATCCCTGCACGCCCGTTGAGAAGGCGTATCTCCACGTTGGCCCCCGGCCTTCATACCGATTTCGGTCCGGCGGAGCGACTGCTCCGTTCGGACGCGAACGCCGGTAGTGTTGGTCGGGGAGATCATTTTGTTATAGTTGGACTGCCTGTTCGAGTTCGTCCGCGCGCGCACTCAGGGAGTCCACGGCGCGGAGCACCAGTTCGTCGACGGGCATCGAACCGTCGGACTCGACGTGGAAGACGAACGCCCCCGGCACGTCGTGGAGTTCGACCTCCTTCCCCTCGTATCGCTGGGTGAGGTCGTGGTCGAACTCCTCCGTCGGGACGAGTTCGCCGTCGTCCTCGATGACGCCCCGAACGATGTCGGGTTCGTCCTCTGCGTATTCGTCCGCGTCACCGACGACTTCGACGCGCTGGAGGTGGCGGTAGCCGACACCCACGCCGCCCTGATGTTTGGCGTGGTTGCGGCCCCGGCCGAGCACGGCGTCCGCTTCGAGTTCCAGCCGCTGATCCTCCTTCAGTTCGATGATGGGGACGTTCTTGTCCGCGGGTTCGACCTGCGGGTCGTCGGAGACGAGGTCGCCCGAGTAGGCGACCCCGGGACCCTCGACGTCGAGCGCGAGCGTGACGCCCTCGCCCTCCTCGAACTCGCTCTCGGGTGTCGTGAGCGGCACGAGACCCAGTCGGAGCGCGAGCTGTTCGTCGAACATCACGCTCGAGTTCTCGACGAACCGAACGCTGTCGATGGAGAGCGTCGGGACGTCCGCGATGATCGCCCGACGGATGCCGTTCGCGAACGCGGGCGTCGCGTTCCGAACGAGGAAGCGGGATTCCCGGTCGCCGTGGTCGATGAATTCGACGTCGAAGTCAGTTGCCATGTGTTAGAAGCCCGAGTTCTTGGGGGGTCGCGTCCCGTCGTGCGGGATGGGCGTGACGTCCTCGATGCGGCCGATTTCGATACCGGCACGGGCGAGCGCGCGAATCGTTGCCTGCGCACCCGGGCCCGGGTTCTGCTGGAGGTTGCCGCCGGGGCCGCGCACGCGAACGTGCACGCCCTCGATGCCCTGTTCTTTCACGTCCTCTGCGATCTTCTCCGCCATCTGCATCGCCGCGTACGGCGATGCCTCGTCCCGGTTCTGCTTCACGACCGCGCCACCGCTCGACTTCGCGAGCGTCTCCGCTCCCGTCTCGTCGGTGATGGTGAGGATCGTGTTGTTGAACGAGGCGTGCACGTGGGCGATGCCCCATTTGTCGTCTGTTTGTTCAGCCATTGGTTATTCCTGATTGTCCGCTCGCGCGGGGTGAAGCTCGTCCGTGAGCGGGCTGGTTTCGTCGAACTCGATGGCGTCCTCCGCCGCGACCTCGACCTTGTGCGACGGCGCGGTGACGCGGTGGCCGTCGAGCGTGACGTGGCCGTGCGTGATGAACTGTCGCGCCTGCTTGGGCGTGTTCGCGATGCCCTTGCGGTACGCGACCGTCTGAAGGCGGCGTTCGAGAACGTCCGTCACGTCGAGCGACAGGACGGAGTCGAGTTCGTCCGTCTCGCTGAGGACGCCGATGCGCTTCAGGCGAGCGAGGAATTCCTCGCCCTCCCGCTCCTCCTGGTTCGTGGTTCCGAGGAGGTCACGCGCCTCGCGGCGGTACGAACGCAGTTCGGACTGCGCACGCCAGAGCTCTTCCTTGTTCTTCAGGCCGTAGCGGCCGAGGAGGTCGGACTCCTCGGCGATACGTTCGCCCTGATAGGGGTGGTTCGGCGTCTCGTAGAACTTGGTGTTCTCACCGGGAAGCGCCATTATTCACCACCCTCCGCGGCTGCTTCTTCTTCGGCTTCTTCGCGGAGCTCCTCGACGTTCACGCCGATGGTGCCCTCGGTACGACCGGTGGACTTGGTGCGCTGTCCGCGGACCTTCTGTCCGCGCTCGTGGCGCACGCCCTTGTAGGACCGAATCATCCGCATCCGGTTGACGTCCTGATTCCGCGTCAGTTCGACGTCGTTGCCGGTGATGTGTTCGGTCTCGCCGGTGTAGAAGTCGTTACGTCGGTTCGTCAGCCAGTCGGGAACCTCGTCAGCGAAGCCCTCGACGGACTCGACGACGGCTTCGATCTCGTCGTCGTCGAGTCGGCCGAACGTTGCCGAGCGGTCGACGCCGGAGTTGTCGGCGACGATCCGCGCGGTGCGTCGACCGAGACCGCCGAGTTCGGCGAGGGCGCGCTCGACGGTCTTGGTGCCGTCGAGGTCCGTCTGACCGATGCGGACGAAGTACTGAAGTTCCTCGTCTTCGTCCGGTTCTTGTTGGTCTTCTGCACTCATAGTTTGATTTCGTGGGTGTTCGTTGCGGTTGAGGCGTCGTGGCGGGGATTTGAACCCCGGAGGCTTACGCCACAGAGTTAGCAACCCTGCGCCTTGACCAGGCTAGGCTACCACGACCCGTTCTCGTGTGTACTGTCGCCCTTCCGGACTCGGGACCCGACGCCCCTACAGTGACTGCATCAGTAACGAACCACCGCCCTTACTTAAACATCACGAACCGCCGTCATCCGGCGAACGTCACGCTGTCACGTACTTCTCGTTGACTTCCCAGCCGCCGTCGCCGTCCCGAACCATGTACTCGCCGTAGAACGGCACGCGCTCGTCCACCGTCCGCTCGAACACCTCCCGAATCTCGGGCTTCGTCATTTCTCCCATCGACTTCAGGTCGTCGTTGCGGTTCAGACAACCCTTGAGGTAGCCCTCGTGCGTGACGCGCACGCGGTGGCAGTTCGCGCAGAAGTTCGCGTTCCCGACCGGGTCGACGATTTCCACCATTCCGTCGTTCACCCAGTAGCGCTTCCGGTCGTGCATCTCGCGGTGTTCGACCTCGTCCGCCTGGTCTTCGAGCCAGTCGTGGACGCGGTCGATATCCACCGCCCACTCGGGCTTCCCGACGAGTTCCGGCATGAACTCGATGAGCTGGAGCTGGAGTCCGGAGTTCTCCGCGACGTGCTCGACCATCCCCGGGACGTAGCCCGCCGTCTTCTCGAAGACGACCATGTTGAGCTTCACGGGGTCCAGCCCGGCATCGAGCGCGGCGTCGACGCCCTCCAGCACGCGGTCGTACGCGCCGGACTGCGTGACGTGCTTGAACTGCTCTCTGTCGAGTGCGTCCTGACTAACGTTCACGCGTTCCAGTCCGGCGTCCACGAGGTCCTCGGCGCGCCCGGGGAGGAACGTGCCGTTCGTCGTCATCGACACCTCCATCGAGTCCGGGGTTCGCCGAATGATGTCTTCGAGGTCGTCCCGAAGCATCGGCTCGCCGCCCGTGAACTTCACCGAATCGACGTCGTATTCTTCTACTACTTCGAGGAAGCGCACGACGTCGTCCGCGCTCATCTCGTGGTCGCGCGCGTCCATCGGTCCCCGCGTGTCCCCCAGCCCCTCGTTGTGGCAGTAGACGCAGTCGAAGTTGCAGCGGTCCGTCAGGGAAACGCGAACCCCCGTGACCTCCCGCCCGAACGAGTCCTCTCGCATACCTCTATGTGGCGGCCGGACGTGTATAAAATCGTGGGTAGAAGCGCGTTTACGTAACTAGAATCGGTTACACCCGCCGGTACGCAATCCTTATCCACGCCACACCACCTATTCCGCGCCATGACTCCCGAGGACGTACGCGACATCCTCCGCACCGTCGAGGACCCCGACCTCGGCGCCGACATCGTCTCGCTCAACCTCGTCAACGACATCCGCGTCGAGGGCGACACCGCCAGCGTCTCTCTCGCGCTCGGCGCGCCCTACGCCCCCACCGAAACCGCCATCGCGAACCGCGTCCGCGAGGCGCTCCGCGACGAAGCCCTCACTCCCGACATCTCCGCGCACACCGAGACCGACAGCTCCGTCCTCCCCGGCGTCAAGAACGTCATCGCCATCGCCTCCGGGAAAGGCGGCGTCGGCAAGAGCACCGTCTCCGTCAACGTCGCCGCCGGCCTCGCCGACCGCGGCGCCCGTGTCGGCCTGTTCGACGCCGACATCTACGGCCCGAACGTCCCCCGCATGGTCGACGCCGACGACCACCCGAAAGCCACTCAGGACGACACCATCGTCCCTCCCGAGAAGTACGGGATGAAACTCATGAGCATGGCGTTCATGGTCGGCGACGACGACCCCGTCATCTGGCGCGGCCCGATGGTCCACAAGGTCATCACCCAGCTCGTCGAGGACGTCGAATGGGGCAACCTCGACTACCTCGTCGTCGACCTCCCACCGGGCACCGGCGACACCCAACTCACGATGCTTCAAACCGTCCCCCTCACCGGCGCAGTCGTCGTCACCACCCCCCAGAACGTCGCCATCGACGACGCCCGCAAAGGCCTCCGCATGTTCGGCAAACACGACACGCCCGTCCTCGGCATCGCCGAAAACATGAGCACGTTCACGTGCCCCGACTGCGGCAACCAACACGACATCTTCGGCAGCGGCGGCGGTGAAACCTTCGCCGACGAGAACGACCTCCCCTTCCTCGGCTCCCTGCCGCTCGACCCCCGCGTCCGCGAAGGCGGCGACGGCGGCCAACCAATCGTCCTCGACCATGACAGCGAAACCGGTGACGCCTTCCGGGACCTCGCCGGCAACGTCGCCAACATGACCGGCATCCTCAATCGCCGCAGCCTCCAGTAACCACCCATGCCAACCGACGACGAGAAACGCGAGGTTCTTCGAGACGTCGCCGCCGACCTCCGCGACCAGAACGACGAAGGCGAGAAAATAGCCGCCCTTCTCCAGCGAGTCAGCGACCTCTACGACGAAGACGAGGACACCAGCCCACAAGAGATCTACCTCAACATGCGGAACATCCTTCAAGTGAGCGAACAGGGCGGCCTCGACCGCTAACGCCGCCACCACAGCACGCTACCAATCAGCACCAATCCGAGACCGCCTGCCACAATCCACTGCACGCCCGCCGGCACACTCCCGGACTCCGCCCCACTCGAATACGAGTACCCTCCATTTGGACCATCGAGACTGAACGGCTCGTACGTCTCCCGCGCGTACTCCGTCTCCGACGCGGCGGACCCACTGAACTCCACCTGCGCCAACGCGCCCTCCGTCTCGTTCGGCTTCCCCATGAACAACCGGATTTCTCCCCGGACATCAGACCCCACAGGCTCCAACAACTCCAACTTCACCGTCTCCGAAGTCCCCGGCAACGGGTTTGCCATACTGGACGTTGCGGATGTCTCTTGTGTGTGCGCAACGACGTGTGACACATATACATTTTCACTCGGGTTCTTGACAGTCACGTAGACGACTGTAGATTCGTTGCCGCGTGCAGTACCAGTATCGATAGTAATATTCGTTATTTTGGGAGTTGGCACACCGCCTGAGGATAATGTCGAATATTCTCCGCTGAAGTCGAACTGAGCGCTTCCACCGGCTGTTAAGAGGTGTACCGAGTGATTGTTCTGTTCCACATGGATTCCATCGGTTATGTTGTACTCCCGATAGTGAGTTGCTCCTGGCTGGAGTGAAAGTGAGTCACGACTGTACTCCCAGCCATCGACATCGAATGAGTATGTGGTGTTTAGTGTTCTTTCGGTAGGGTTTTCCACAGTCAATTGGAGGATTTTGGTTTTCTCGTCGAACGATACCGTGTACTCGGCGCCCGTGATCGAGTCGAATGTTTCTGTATTGGTCTGTATGGGGACCTGCGGTCCCTGAAACCCCATAGTCAGAATCGTCGCGGCGAGAACTACGAAAATATATTTTTTATTCATATCAATATAGGATTTTGTACTTAGAGTTAGTATTTTACTCTGCTGGTTCGTATCCAGCTACCGTTTTTGTTGTCGTATTTACCACGGTCTCGGGAGTGAACGTGCGAGACTCTTCGTTCACATACGGAATCATGAGTACTTGCCGAACTGTGAGCTTGGTCTTGCTGACTATCGACTCACTGGATGGTTCGTCGACCCACTCGGTCTGCGTACCGGTCTGTTTCCGCATCGTCCATTCGATAATCGGATTCGAGGCGCTGATTCGTCGCGTCGGATCGGTGGCGAACGACGCAGCGTCGAGCACGTTGCTCGTCGTCCCTGCGGTGACCCACTCGTACGTCGCGGCGCTGGTCTGGACTTGGCGAGTCGCCGTGTAGGTCGTCACTCGATCAACGTAGGTGCGTTCGTATCCGTAACGATACTCCGTGCCGTACCGAGCGTTCTGAACTTTCACGCGTGAGGTCTGTCCGGTGAATTCGTGGTCCCAGCTCCGTTTCGATAGGCCCCAGTACGTCTCGGTCTCCGTGGTCCAGTACGTGTACGAGAAGGTGGTCTGATACGGCTCCTGTACGGTCTTCCAGCGCGTCTCCGTGACGGTCGCCCAGTAGCACCCGAAGAAGTCGTTACACCGCCGGACCTGCTCCGTAACCTCGTACGGAACACGCCCTGACCGATATCGAGTCACGGTCTTCGTCCCGGTTCGCTCAACGCGACGATCGTACCGATACTGTCGATACGTCTTGTAATCCGCGTCGTCGATGAGCACCTGACGGGCATCTCCCGTGAACCATCCGTTCCCGGAACGTGAGTCACGCCACTCGTACTCCGTCACCGTTCGCTCCTCGCGAGTCGTCGACGACGAACTTTCCTTCCACCCCTCGTTCACCGAGAGAAACGCCTCAAGATACCCGCGCTGACTGAACGTCTTGTACCGCGTCTCGTACTGCGCAGGCTCGACCAGACGCCGCTCCTCCACAGTGTGCGATGTTCCGACCTGCTTTGACCCCCTGGTGGAGTACCCAGACCCAAGCAGCTCGTTCCTCTTTTGCTCGCTTTGCACTACCTGTGTCGTATACGTGGGATGTTCGACCAAGTACTCCGCGTCAATGACCGTCTCGTTTACGACTTCGGGCTGTCCATGTTCGACTATCGAAATACTCGGCAAGGGCTTCCGTACTACGTTCCAACCCCCACCGTTTTTGTTAAATAATTCTATCCAGAGGGTTTCCCCCTCAAATATTTCAACCGGGACTGAAATCGTGCCGTTAAACTGAACGCCTGTTCCTCTCCGTGGCCCACCGTAGACTAGACCATAGTTCTTCTGCCAAGAGATAACCTTCCCAGTATCCGGAACACGAATTCCTATTTCAAGATTCAGCTCGTACGTGTTCTTCGGTAGCATCGCGGCTATCGAAGAAACTCGGAACCGGACAGACTCGTTCAGGCGATACGGACCACTAGAAACTTCGGTAATCTCCTCAACTTCTGGAACGTATCCATCTAGAAAGTTGTATGTCTGGGTAGACTTCCCCCGGTTACCGTCTCGAACAACTAATGTAGATTGTTTAAGCGCTTCAGCTTTCGCTATTTCTGGCGAAAATTCCTCTACCGACACACTGCCTGTCCACTCGAATTCAAGCGGAGTATCGTCTGGGTCGAATGTTCTGCTAGCGTTGATAACTATTCCTCGCTGGTCAACGTTTCCGTTAACGCCCGCACTGTCGATTGTATACCTGATTACGGGATTACTGGGATACGCTTGGAACGACCGTTCGCTTTGCTCGGGAACAAGTTGCCCATTCCAACTGACGATGTGGGTTACCCGGCCGGTTTTCGGAGTCTCGGCTGCCCAGTAAGTGTGGACAGTGAGAATATCTGTCTGTCGGTTATAGGTTCGGATTTTCTCGTGGATATCTGTTGGTAGCTCTATGACACCTGTGATAGTTGGTTCGCCTATGAGCTTCACGTCGCTGGGTGTTGCGCCGTTGAGTGCGATTCTGGTGATGTGGTGGGCGGTGTAGTTCTCGGGTGGGAGGCGGTGGTCGTAGGCGGTTCTGTTGTGTTCGCGTTCGGTGAATTCGGCGGAGATGATTTCGGGTGGGCGGGGGGCGGAGATTGTTTTGGTTTTGCTGGTGGTTTGGTTTCGGGTGTCGGTGGCGGTGATTGTGATGGTGTGGTTGCCGGGTTTGAGCGTGGGTTGGCGGTAGGTGGTGCGGAGGGTGGTGTGGGTGTGTTTGATGTGGTCGAGGTCGGTGCGGGCGCGGTGGTGGATCTGGGTGCCGTCGATGCTGATGGTGAGGGTGTCGAGGTTGTCGAGTGCGTCGGTGGCGCTCGCGTCGATGGTGATTCCCGGGCCGGTCTGAATGTCATTAATCGTGATTGTGGGCGCGGGGTCGGCGATGACGGTGGTGGTGTTGTCCGGGAAGCGAACGGGTGTGTCGTCGCTGGTGGCAGTGATGTCGTGAATGCCGGGGTGAAGTGTGAGCGTCGCAGTTCGGCCGAGGTGGCGTCGACCGCCGTCGACGTGTATCGCTGTCGTCGCGTCGTCGCTGGCGTCGAGGACGCGATAGGTGCCGCGTAGTGGTTCGGTGCCGGTGAGGACTCGTGGGCCGTCGAGGACCAGGTCCGTGTCGGGTGATTGGTGCGTGGGTGCTGGGGTGGGATTCGTGGACGGGTCCGTGCTTCCGTTCGTCGCGGCGCCGTCGGTGATGACGCTCGTGCGTGTTCGCGCGGTCGCGTGTCGGTCGTCGGTGTCGGTGGCGCGAACGCGGACCGTGTGGTCGCCGGGCTGGTCGAAATAGTGGGTGAGCGTGTCGGTGCGCCGTCTCTCGTCAAGCGTGGTCGTTTGGACGCGGATGCCGTCGACGTACCAGACCAGTGTCGTGAGCGGGGCGATACCGGGCGCGGCAGCGGCGCGGTAGGTCGCGGCGTGGTCGGTTCGTGCGGCGTCCGGGCCGTCGAGCGTGACCGTCGGTGGGTCACCGGGTTCGACGGTGACGTAGAGAGTGTCGGTGGCGCTCGCGCCGTCGTCGTCGGTGACGCGGACGGTGACGGCGTAAGTGCCGGTCGCTCGCGGCGTGAACGAGGTGCGCGGACAGGTCGGGCAGTCTGGCGTGCGCGTCGTGCCGTTCGGGCGGCGTATCGTCCACTCGGTGGCGATGGGCTCGCCGTCGGGGTCGTGGGAGCCGGTGGCGTCGAGGTAGACCGGGGCGCCGCGCGTGGCGGTCTGGTCCAGGCCGGCTTCCGCGAGCGGGCGCTCGTTCCCGTCGGCGGCGACGACCGCCGGAAGAATGGCGATGAGGAGGACGACCACGATATATTTCCGCATTTCTAAACAATTATATTTACGATACTGTATTTGAACGTTCGCGTTCTCTGTCGTCGGACTACTATCACGATACTCCGGCGCTGTCGGCGCGGAGAGCGCTCGCCGCGCAGTTTTTCACGAACTTTCCCTGCCAATGGATAGCAAACGATTTAGTGAGTCGCGCCAAATTTTGCGACAAGGCCCAGACTGCAGGGGGCCAGAGATCTACTATGACTAACGACGAACTCATCTGGCGAATCGCGGGCGGTTCCGGTGACGGAATCGACTCGACGAGCCAGAACTTCGCGAAGGCGCTGATGCGCTCGGGCCTCAACGTCTTCACGCACCGGCACTATCCGTCGCGCATCCGTGGTGGCCACACCTACGTCGAGATTCGCGCGGCGGAAGAGAACGTCCGCTCCCGAGGGGACGGTTACAACTTCCTCCTCTCGCTCGGCGACTCCTTCGCCCGGAACCCGAAGGAGGGCGCGTACTACGGCGAGGAGGAGATCAAGCCCCTCTCCGAGAACCTGGACGAACTCCGCGAGGGCGGCGTTATCGTCTACGACTCCGGTCTCCTCGACACCGACGACATCGAGGACTTCGACAAGCGCGTCGAGGAGAACAACTGGCACGTCTACGATTTGGACCTCCGCGCGCTCGCGAAGGAACACGGCCGCGAGATCATGCGGAACACCGCGGGTGTCGGCGCGACCGCCGCGATTATCGGGTTCGAACTCGACTACATCGAGGAACTGATGGCGGACGCGATGGGCGGTGACATCCTCGACGCGAACATCGAGGTCCTCCGTGACGCCTACGAAACCGTGCAGGAAGAGTACGACGTGGACGCCCACGACGTGTCCGTGCCCCAGGGAGAACACGAGGAAGAGCAGGTGCTCGTCTCCGGAAGCCACGGTATCGCGTACGGCGCCCTCGACGAGGGCTGCCGGTTCATCTCCGGCTATCCGATGACGCCGTGGACGGACGTGTTCACCATCCTCACCCAGCTCATGCCCGACGTGGGCGGTATCAGCGAGCAGGTGGAGGACGAAATCGCGGCGGCGGCGCTCGCCGTGGGCGCGTCGCACGCGGGCGTGAAGGCGATGTCCGGTTCGTCCGGCGGCGGGTTCGCGCTCATGTCCGAGCCGCTCGGATTGGCCGAGATGACGGAGACACCGCTCGTGCTCGTCGAGTCGATGCGCGCCGGCCCCAGCACGGGAATGCCGACGAAGCCCGAGCAGGCCGACCTCGAGCACGTCCTCTACACGAGCCAGGGCGACAGCCACCGCGTGGTGTTCGCGCCCTCCGACCCGATCGAGTGCTACGAGCAGACCCGGAAGGCGTTCCAGGTCGCGTGGGAGTACCAGATTCCGGTGATGGTCATCTACGACCAGAAGCTCTCCGGCGAGTACCGGAACATCCCCGCCTCGTTCTTCGACCAGGACCCGAACCCCAGCCTCGGGTCGACGCTCACCGAGGACGAGATCGCGGAGGCCGCGCACGACGAGTTCGGGAAGTTCGAGCGGTTCCGCCACGACCCCGAGAACGGCGTGAGCCCGCGGTCGGTTCCCGGCCAGAAGGGCGGGCACTTCCTCGCGACGGGGAACGAGCACACGCCCGAGGGCCACATCAGCGAGGACCCCGACAATCGCGTGAACCAGATGAACCGCCGGCTCCGCAAGATGCGGTCGATTCGCGCGGACCTCGACGAAGACGAGCGTCAGGACGTGTACGGCGACGAGTCCGCCGACTTCGGTCTCGTCTCCTGGGGCAGTCAGACCGGGACGGTCGAGGAGGCCGTCGACCGCCTGAACGAGAACGGGTACTCGGTGAAAGCGCTCTCCATCTCGGAGATGGCGCCGTTCCCCGAGCGGAAGGTCCGTGACTTCCTCGACAGCGTCGACGAGGCGCTCGTCGTCGAGATGAGCACGACCGCGCAGTTCCTCGGTCACATCCAGAAGGAAACCGGCGGGTACGGCGAGATGCTCTCCAGTTTCCTCAAGTACAACGGGAACCCGTTCGAACCCGGCGAAATCGTGGAGGCCGCCGAGATCGAGATCGACGACCGGCTCGACGAACCATCCAGTCAGACGCGGCTCGAACCCGCGGCAGGTGACTAACAATGAGTGCATTCAGCGCAATCGGTAACGACCGCGAGGTCGACCAGAACGAATTCACGCCCGGTATCGAACCGCAGCCGACCTGGTGTCCGGGCTGTGGGGACTTCGGCGTCCTCAAAGCCCTGAAGGGTGCGATGGCGGAACTCGGGAAGGACCCCGAGGAAGTCCTGCTCTGCACCGGCATCGGTTGTTCGGGCAAACTGAACAGTTACTTCGACAGCTACGGCTTCCACACGATTCACGGTCGGTCGCTCCCGGTCGCGCGTGCGGCGAAGCTCGCGAACTCCGACCTCGAAGTCGTCGCCGCCGGTGGCGACGGTGACGGGTACGGTATCGGCGGGAACCACTTCATGCACACCGCCCGGGAGAACCACGACATGACCTACATCGTGTTCAACAACGAGGTCTTCGGGCTGACGAAGGGTCAGACGTCCCCGACGTCCCCGCAGGGTCACAAGTCGAAGACCCAGCCCGAGGGGAACGCGAAGGCCCCCATCCGCCCGCTCTCGCTCGGTCTCACGTCGGGCGCGTCCTACGTGGCGCGCACCGCCGCCGTGAACCCGAACCAGGCGAAGGAAATCCTCGTCGAGGCGATGCAGCACGACGGCTTCAGTCACGTCGACTTCCTCACGCAGTGCCCGACGTGGAACAAGGACGCGAAACAGTACGTCCCCTACGTGGACATCCAGGACTCGGACGACTACGACTTCGACGTGTCCGACCGTCGGGAGGCTCAGGAGATGATGCACGAGACCGAGGACGCCCTCTACGAGGGCACCGTGCTCACGGGCCGCTACTACGTGGAGGAGGGCCGTCGGTCCTACCAGCAGGAGAAGCGCCACCGCGGCTCGATGCCGGAGCAGCCGCTCGCGGAGCGGTACTTCGACGACGACGCCGAGTGGGAGCGGTCGTTCGACTACATCGACCGCCACAAGTAGCGTTTACTCCTTCGGAAGATATTTTTTCACGGACGCCAAAGAGATGGGCGTGAGTAGTGAATCGACCGAGGACCGCATCCTGTCGGCGCTCGAAGCGGACGCGCAAGCCTCGTACGCCGATATCGCCGAGGACGCCGGTGTCTCGAAGCCGACAGTCCGGAAGTACATCAACAAACTCGAAGACGAGGGCGTCATCGTCGGGTACTCGGCCGACGTTGACCCGAAGAAGCTCTCGGGACAGAGCATCGCGATGGTCGGTATCGACGTCGCGAGCGAACAGTACGTCGAGGCGACGCGCGCGCTGAAAGAACTGGAGAGCGTGCACGCGCTCTACACGTCGAGTGGCGACCACATGCTGATGGCGGAAGTCCGTGCCGCGGACGGCGACGAACTCGGCGCGGTCATCTCCGAGGAAATTCTGGAGATAGACGGCGTCACCGCCGCCCACCCTTCGTTCCTGCAGGAGCGCCTCAAATAGCGGTCTGCGTCAGGAGTTCGTCGAGGCGGGAGACGGCTTCTTCGAGGTCGCTCGTACTCGTCGCGTAGGACGCCCTGAGCGTGTCGTCCGCGCCGTCGCCGAAGTCGGGGCCGGGCGTCATCGCGACGCCGGCTTCTTCGAGGAACACGTCCGCGACTTCGAACGCGTCACCGGGCAGATGGCTCACGTCCAGTAGGAGGTAGTACGCGCCGCCGGGCGTGTACCCCATCGACAGCCCGAGGTCGTCCGCCGCGTCGACGAGGAAGTCGCGGCGCTCCCGGTAGGTGTCTCGGATGTCGTCGAGCCAGCCGTCGCCCATGCGGAGCGCGGCTTCCGCGCCGTCCTGCACGTGGTTCGGCGCACAGATGACGATGTTCTGCGCGAGCCGATTCAGGGTCTCCACGAGGTCCGGCGGCGCGACCATCCAGCCGAGCCGCCAGCCCGTCATCCCGTAGCGCTTCGACACGCCGTCGAGCACGATGGCGTCCTCGGTGTATTCGAGGACGGAGTGCTCGTCCTCGTCGTAGGTGAGGCCATGATAGACCTCGTCGGAGACGAGGCGCGTGTCGGTTCGGCGCGCGCGCTCCGCGATGGCCTCCAAACTCTCCCCGCTCATCACGGCACCCGTGGGATTGCTCGGGGAGTTCACGAGCGCCGCCGCGGTGTCGCGCGTGATGGCGGACCGGAACGCGTCCACGTCCGGAGCGAACCCCGCGTCGGGGTCGAGCGGGACCGTCGAAATCTGTCCGCCGGCCTGCCGGACGAAGTTCGGGTAGCACGCGTAGTACGGGTCGGTGAGCACGACCTCCTCACCGGGGTCCACGACGGTGAGCATGGAGAGGAGGAGCGCCGGCGACGACCCGGGCGTGACGATGATTCGGTCCGCGGGCACGTCGACGCCGTACCGGCGGTCGTAGTAGTCGCTGATGGCGTCCCGCAGGCTCTGCTTTCCGCGGCTCGACGTGTACTCCGTCGGGCCGTCCCGGAGCGCCGCTGCCGCTGCCTCGATTGCCGCCGCAGGGGGTTCGAAGTCGGGTTCGCCCACTTCCATGTGGACGACACCCTCCATTTCGCTGGCACGTTCGAGGACTGACATCGCTGTGAACGGTGTCGTGCGAGTCGCACGCTCCGAGGGCATACTCTCCCGAAAGTCCCTGTGGTACATAAGCGTGCTTCCTGTCGCTAGCACTTGCCACGGACGCCGGGAGCGTTTAGGCGTCCGCGTCCGCACTCGAGGTATGGCGACATACGAGCGCGAGGTGCACGTCGACGCGCCGCTCGACGACGTCTGGGCGTTTCACTCCCGCGTCGCGGGTCTCGAAGAACTGACGCCTCCGTGGGCCGGCCTCCGAATCGAGTCGGTCGTCGGCCCCGACGGCGCGCCCGACCCCGACGTGCTCTCCGTCGACTCTCGCATCGACATGTCCGTCGGCCCGCCGTTCCTCCCGGGGCCCCGGCAGTCCTGGACGTCCGTCATCACCGAGCGCGAGGAGCGCGACGGGTTCGCGTACTTCGTCGACGAGATGGACGGCGGTCCCTTCGCGTCCTGGCGGCACACCCACCTGTTCTACGCCGAGTCTGAGTCGCGAACGCTCATTCGGGACCGCGTCGCGTACGAACTCCCGTTCGGCGCGCCCGCCGCGCTCGGCCGACCCGGCCTCGACATGATGTTCCGCGCACGGCATCGACGAACCCGCGAGCACTTCTCCGGCCTGTAGGTTTATGCAGCCCGCGACCCGATTTTAATCTATGACTGATGTGATTGTCGTCGGCGGTGGCGCGGCAGGGCTGAGCGCGGGACTGTTCACCGCGAAGAACGACCTCGACACGACGGTGTTCGACACGGACGGGACGTGGCTCCACAAGGCCCACCTGTTCAACTACCTCGGCATCCGCTCTATCGACGGAAGCGTCTTCCACGAGCGCGCACGCAAGCACGCGAGCGACGACCACGGCGCGGAACTCCACGACGACGAGGAGGTCGAGTCCGTCACGAAGAAAGACGACGGCCGCTTCCACGTCGTCACCGGTGAGGACGAGTACGAGTCCGACTACCTCGTGCTCGCCACGGGCGCGAACCGCGACCTCGCGGAGGAACTCGGCGCGGACTTTGAGGACGACGTGGTGGACGTGGGCGTCGACATGGAGACGAGCGTCGAGAACGCGTACGCGACCGGCGCGATGGTGCGCGACCAGGAGTGGCAGGCAGTCATCTCCGCGGGCGACGGCGCGGCCGCCGCGCTCGACATCCTCTCGAAGGAGGAGGGCGAGCACTTCCACGACTTCGACGTGCCCGACGACGTCTAAGACGCACGTTTCAGCGTTCGACCGCTGTCGCTAAACGCAATTCACTTCTTCGGCGCGTCTCGTTATCGGGTAGTGGCGTTCTTCGACAGACTGGCGGCGCGCACGAACCCGCTGGCGGCGCTCGCCGTCGCGGTGGTCGCCGTCTCGACGAGCGCGATTCTCGTGGAGGCGTCGAGCGCGCCGAGCCTCGTGAAAGCGTTCTACCGCGTGCTTTTCACGACCGCGTGCATCCTCCCGTTCGCGCGCGGGAACGGCGACACCGTGCGGTCGCTCGGCCGGCGGGACGCGGTGATTGCGGTCGTCTCCGGGGTGGCGCTCGCGCTGCACTTCGCGGCGTGGTTCGAGAGCCTGAACTGGACGAGTGTCGCCGCGTCCGTCACGCTCGTGCAGACGCAGCCGCTGTTCGTCGCGCTCGGCGCGGCCGTCCTGCTCGGCGAGCGCCTCACCTGCCGGATGCTCGCCGGCATCCTCGTCGCCGTCGCGGGCGCGGCCGTGATGGCGCTCGGCGAACCCGTCCTCGGCGGCGCGAGCGTCCTCGGGGCCTTCCTCGGGTCCGGCGCGCTCTACGGAGATCTGCTCGCCGTCGCGGGCGCGCTCGCGGCGTCCGTCTACGTGCTCGCCGGCCGGTCGCTCCGCCAGCGCATCCCGCTCGTCCCGTACACGCTCGTCGTCTACGCCGTCTGCACGCTCACGCTCCTCGCGTTCGTGCTCGCCGCCGGCCACTCGCTGTTCGCGTATCCGACCGGCGAGTGGGTGCTGTTCGCGGCGATGGCGCTCGGGCCCGGACTGTTCGGGCACACGGTCGTGAACTGGGCGCTCGAACACGTCGAATCGAGCGTCGTCTCCGTCAGCCTCCTCGGCGAACCGGTCGGCAGCACGCTGCTGGCGCTCCTCGTCTTCACCGAAGTCCCGGGCGTCGCCACGCTCGTCGGCGGCGCGGTGGTGCTCGCGGGCATCACCGCGACCGCGCGAGCGCGACAGCGCGACTAGCCCGTTCGCGAGGACTTCTCTCTCGAAACCAACCCAACCAATTACCGAAACTTCCCGAGAACACACGAGAACCTAGTTTCGTACAGTTCAACGTTGCGTGTGTTTACAGCGATAACGGTCTGTCGGTGGTTTAATGGGCGAGCGCGCCGACCATCCGCGTATGGACGTAGACGACATCGAAACGGTCGCAGTCATCGGTTCCGGGAACATGGGCCACGGCATCACGGAAGTCGTGGCGATGGCCGGCTACGAGGTCACGATGCGGGACATCGAGGCCGACATCGTGCAGGACGGCTACGAGTCCATCGAGTGGAGTCTCGACAAGCTCGACGAGAACGACCGCCTCGACGAGTCTCCCGAGACGATTCTCGACCGCATCAGCACCGAGGTCGACCTCGAAACCGCGGTCGCGGGCGCGGACATCGTCATCGAGGCCGTGCCCGAGCAGATGGAACTCAAGAAGGACGTGTTCGGCGACCTCGACGACTACGCCGAGGACGGCGCGATTCTCGCGTCCAACACGTCCAGCCTCTCCATCACCGAAATCGCGTCCGCGACTGACCGCCCCGAGGACGTGGTCGGCATGCACTTCTTTAACCCGCCCGTGAAGATGGACCTCGTCGAGGTCATCTACGGCGCGGAGACCGACGACGACATCGCACAGGCGACCTACGACTTCGTCGAAGACGTCGACAAAACGCCGATTTTCGTGCGGAAGGACGTGAACGGCTTCGTCGTGAACAGCGTTCTCGGGCCGTTCGGCGAGGAGGCCGCGTGGATGGCGTCCGAAGATCTGGCGAGCATCGAGGAGATCGACGCCGCGATGGTCTATCTGCGGGGCTACCCGATGGGGCCGTTCGAACTCGGCGACCTCACCGGCATCGACGTGGGCTACCACGTGCGCAAGGAGGCCGGCAAGGAGATTCCGCCCCTCATGGAATCCAAGGTCGAGGCCGAGGAACTCGGCCGGAAGACCGGCGCGGGCTACTACCGTTACGACGACGGCGAGGGCGTCTCCTACGAGCAGGGCCAGGGCGAGGACGTCGACACGCTCCGCATCGAGGCGCGGATGGTGAACGAGGCGGCGAAGCTCATCGGGAACGACGTGGCGACCCCCGACGCCATCGACACCGGGATGAAACTCGGCGCGGGCTTCCCCGAGGGCATCTGCGTGCGCGGCGACAAACTCGGCCTCGACACCGTGCTCGCGAAGCTCGAAGAGCTCCACGAGGAGTACGGCGCGGACCGCTACGAGCCCGCGGACTACCTCATCGAACTCGTGGAGGACGGGAAGATTGGGAAGGACGCCGGTGAGGGATTCTACGAGTACAACACGGGCAGCGGCCCCGGCGACTACAACACCATCAACTGGGAGCTCACGGACGACGGCCTGCTCGAGGTCGAACTCGACCGCCCCGAGCGGATGAACGCGCTCAGCAACGATCTGATGGACGCCGTCGTCGACCTCCTCGAATCCATCGACACCGACGAGGTTCGCGCGGTGTCCTTCGAGGGCGCAGGCGACCGCGCGTTCAGCGCCGGCGCAGACGTTACCGGATTCGCGGACATCGAGCCCGCGAAGCGCGCGGAACCCACGGAAGTCTTTCAGGTCGTGGACGAGTTCCCGCGGCCGACCATCGCGAAGATCGACGGCTACTGTCTCGGCGGCGGGTTCGAACTCGCGCTCGCCTGCGACCTCCGCGTCGCAACCGAGGACTCGACGTTCGGCTTCCCCGAAATCAACCTCGGTCTGCTCCCGGGCGGCGGCGGCACGCAGCGCGCGCTCCGCATGATCGGCGAGGCGCGCGCGAAGGAACTCGTGTTCCGCGGCGAACACATCTCCGGCGAGCGTGCTGAGAACTGGGGGCTCATCAATCGCGCCGTCCCCGCCGACGAGTACGACGACACGTGCGCGGACTTCCTCGACGACCTCGTCTCCGGGCCGCCGCTCGCGCTCCAGCACGCAAAGCGCGTGATGAACGAGGGAGCGGACGAGGACCTCGACGCCGGTCTCCAGATGGAGAGTCAGGCGTTCGCGCTCCTCCTCACCACGCAGGACGCCCGCGAGGGAACGGCGGCGTTCCAGGAGGACCGCGAACCCGAGTTCACGGGCGAATGAAGACCGCGTCCGGCCTCGGGTTCGAGGAGTTCGTCGGCGACCACGGCTACCTCTCGTGGCTGGGCGTCGAGTTCGACGAGGTCGCGGAGGGTCGCGTCGTCATGCGCGTCCCCTACGACGAGAAACTGATGAACCCCGCGACGGAGGACTCGGGCGGGTCGGTGCACGGCGGTATCGCCGCGACGCTCGTGGACACGGCGAGCGCGTTCGCGCTCCGCACCACCTTCGACGACCCGAGCGACACGTCGCTCAGCACCACCGACCTCGACGTGAAGTACCTCCGGCCCGCCACCAGCGACCTCGTCGCCGAAGCGGAGGTCGTGCGCGCCGGCGGCTCGATGGGCGTCACCGATGTCACGGTCAGAAGCGAGTACGAGGGCGAGATGGTGGACGTGGCGGTCGGCGCGACCTCCTACCGGCTCTTCCGGTAGGGCGTCTGACGGCCGTGTGACGGTGGGTTTTTGCCCGTACTCGCCCTCCGTACACGTGTCTCGTGCGGGCGTCGGCTTCCGATTCGGGGAGTCTCACGCTGCCCGCACGGGACGCGGGACGGGCGTGCTCCATGGGTATGGGGTGAGCGCGCCCGCGACCCGCGACGCGCCAGCCTAGAACTCGTAGTCGTCTTCGTCACCGCCGAGCGACCGCTCGCTCGTCTCCAGCATCTCCTCGCTGAACATCTCCTCTTCCTCGCGATTCGACTCTATCTCGGGCTTGTACACTTGGAGTCCGTGTGCGAGAATTTCCTCTGCGGCTTCCTGCCGGCTCACGAACTCGCCCTCGTCAACGAGCCGATCGAGTTCGACCTCGACGTTGTCCGGAATGTCGACTTCGACGCGTGGCATACACGCGACTTCCACCTCCACCACTAAAGGCGGTGGGGTCGCGCGGTGCCTACTCCTCTCGGGGGAGCGCGTCGAACAGTTCGGGGTTCGTGCCGAAGTGGAGGACGTTCGTCACGACCGAGTTCCGGATGTTCGAGATGACCGCGCCGTGGTCCTTGTAGAAGTTGTGAATCCACTGGGATTCGGCCTGCCGGGACGGGAACATCATCACGGACTTCCACTGGTACTCGCCGTCGGAGAGGAAGTAGAAGAGCGTGTTCTCGTGGTCGCGGATGTACTCCATGGCGTCCCGCCAGCCCTCCGCGAAGTGCTCGGGGTTGAACTTGAACTCCATGAGCGCGAAGATGAAGTACGCCTCGTTCGGGATGATGGCCTCCCGGAACACGCCCGCGTCACGCATCTTCCGAATGGATTCCGAGACCGTGACGTGCGAAACGTCGATGTCGTACTCTTGGTCGAGGATGTCGGTGAGGTCGCGCGAACTCACCTGCGGGTTCTTCGCGAGTTCCTTCAGGATGACTACGTCGCGTTCCTTGAACTCCCAGTCCGGCTCTCGTTCCATGCTCATAGGAACGCGCGCAGTTCCGCCGTATATGCCTTCGGTCTGTCCTCCATCACCCAGTGGTACGCGTCGTCGAGCGTCACGACCTCACCGTCGCCGGAGACGTCGTCGGCGAGCCGTTCGGCGTACGACACCGGTTGGAGAATGTCGTCGCCGCCCCACAGACAGAGCGTGTCCGCGGTGATGTCGGCGTACTCCAGCTCGGTGGTGTGGTTCGTGTTCGTCGCGACCGCACAGCGTGCGAGCGACCGCCGGCCGTCCTCGGTCAGCCACGGCGCTTTCATGCCCTCGATGAACTCGGCGTGCTCGTCCTCGTCGCCGTTGACGCCGCCCGCGAACGCGAAGTCCAGTTTCTCCGTCAGTTCGTCGAACGGCAGGTCCGTCGTTCCTGGAAGGCCGAGGTCGTTGATGAACTCGACCGGCCACGAGTCGTAACACACGCCGTTCGACACGACGAGGTTCGACACCGCGTCGGGATTGTGCGCGGCGTACCGGGTGGCGACGCCGCTGCCGACGTCGTGGCTCACGAGCGAGAACGGCCGAGCCACGTCGAGTTCGTCGACGAGTCCCTCGACGACCTGTTCCTGCGCGCGAATCGAGCGGTCGAAGCCGTCGCGTTTGTCGCTCGACCCGTAGCCCGCGAGGTCGGGGACGATCACTCGATACTCGTCCGTGAACTCGGGCGCGACCTCCCGCCAGAGGAACCCCCAGGTCGGGATGCCGTGCACGAACACCAGCGGCTCGCCGTCCGACGGTCCGTCCTCGTAGTACGCGACCTCGACACCGTGGCCGTCCACGTCGACCGTGACGGTGTCCTGTCGCGCGCGATACTCCTCGTGGTTCATCAGAGTATCTGGTCGGCGATGATGTTCTTCTGGATCTCCGAGGTACCCTCGTAGATCTTCGTGATGCGGGCGTCACGGTAGTAGCGCTCGACGGGGTGGTCGGTGACGAACCCGGCGCCGCCGTGCACCTGAATCGCGTCGTCCGCCACGTCGACCGCGTTCTCGGACGCGGTGAGTTTCGCCATTGACGCGAACCGGGTCGCGAGCTGGTCGTCGCCCTCGTCGACCGCCGCCGCGGCGCGGTAGGTGAGCGAGCGCGCGGCCTCCGTGTTCGCCGCCATCTCGGCGATCATGTGGCTGACGGCCTGGTAGTCCTTGATGAGCTGTCCGCCCTGTTCGCGCTCGTTCGCGTACGACTTCGCCTCGTCGATGGCGGCCTGCGCGACGCCGACGGCCTGGGACGCGACGCTCGTCCGGCCGGACGCGAAGAAGTCCATCAGCTGGTAGAATCCCTTGTTCAGTTCGCCGATGACGTTCTCCTCGGGCACGCGCACGTCGTTCAACTGGACCTCGGCGAGGTCGCTCGCGCGAATCCCGAGCTTGTTGTCGATCTTCGTCGTCTCGAAGCCGTCGGTGTCAGTGGGAACGAGGAACGCCGTAATTCCCTTGCGCTGCGGCTTGACTTCGGTGTCGGTCTTCGTCATCACGACGGCGACGTCCGCGACCGTGCCGTTCGTGATCCACATCTTGTTCCCGTTGATGACGTACTCGTCGCCGTCCTTCTCCGCGACCGTCTCGATGCCGGCGACGTTCGACCCGTGCGCGGGTTCGCTGATGCAGGAACAGCACGCCGATTCGCCGTTCGCGATTTTCGGCAGCCAATCCTCCTTCATCCACTCGTCGCCGTACTTCCGGATCATGTTCGACCCGAACCCGCGAGAGCCGATGGCGCTCCCGATACCGGGGTCGGCTCGCCACAGCTCTTCCGTGACGATGATGCTGGAGAGCGTGTCCATCCCCGCGCCACCGTACTCCACCGGGATGCCGGGCGCGACGAAGTCGAACTCCGCCGCCTTCTCGATGAGGTCGATGGGATACGACTTGTTCTCGTCGTGTTCGCGCGCCACGGGTTCGATTTCGTTCTCACCGAACTCGCGAACGGCCTCCCGAATCGCCCGATGCTCGTCTGAGAGCTGGAAACTCATATCCGATAATTAGACTCTACCGTTTAATAAGTTTGCAAAAAAGCTACCTTCGTTAACCAACCGACCGCTTCGCCGCGGTCGCCCCGAGTCGTTCTCGCAGTTCACGGAGTTCGCCGCTCGGGTGTTCGGGCAACTCGTAGAGTCGACCTACTCCTCGTCCGCGAGTTCGTACTTCTGGACTTTTCCGGTGGTCGTGCGCGGGAGTTCCTGCACGAACTCGACTTCGCGCGGATGTTTGTAGGGAGCGAGGTTGTCGAGGCAGAACTGCTTCAGTTCCTCCTCGGTCACGTCCGCGTCCGGCGTCCGCACGATGAACGCCTTGACGGTTTCACCGCGGCGCTCGTCCGGGATGCCGACGACGGCCGCGTCGGCCACGTCCTCGTGTTCGAAGAGGAGTTCTTCGACTTCGCGCGGATAGACGTTGTAGCCGCCCGTGACGATCATGTGCTTCTTCCGGTCGACCACGTAGAAGAACCCGTCCTCGTCGTGGTAGCCGATGTCGCCGGTGTGGAACCAGCGCTTTCCGTCCGCTTCCGTGAACGCCTCCGCGTTCGCGTCGGGGCGCTCGTAGTATCCCTTCATCACGTTCGGCCCGGAGATGACGAGTTCGCCCGTAATCTCGTGGAGCGCCGCGTTGTCCTCGTCGACGGGGCCTTCCTCGACGGGGTCGACCGTGGCGAAATCGTCGTCGACGATGCGGGCGTCGACGCCGGGGAGGGGTTTGCCGATGCTGCCGGGGCGGCGGTCGTCGGGGTGGTTCGCGTGCGTGACGGGACTCGTCTCCGTGAGCCCGTAGCCCTCGCAGAGCGGCACGTCGTACAGGCTGTCCCAGGTCTCGAGCACTTCCATCGGGAGGCCGCTCCCGCCGGAGTTCGCGAACCGGAGGCTGCCGAAGTCAAATTCGGCCGCGTCGGGCTGATTGATGAGGTCGTTGTACATCGCGGGGACGGCGTGGAGGAGCGTGATGTCCTCGTCCTCGATGAGGTCGACGGCCGTCTCCGCCTCCCACTCGGCCATGGGGTAGTAGGCGCCGCCGTTGAACAGCGTCGCGTTCATCGTCACCGTCATCCCGTAGATGTGGAAGAGCGGGAGGACGCCGAGGTGGCGGTCGTCGGCGCGGATGCCGTCCGGAATCGGAGCGTCGGCGGCGTCCGCGTCCCAGTAGAGGTTCTCGTGCGTCAGCAGCACGCCCTTCGGCGTGCCGGTCGTTCCGGACGTGTACGGCTGGCAAGCCACGTCGTCGTCGTCGCGTTCAACGGGACCGAACGTGTCGTCCGCGAAGAACTCCTCGAACTCGGTCGACGTCTCGGTCTCCGCGCCGACGGTGACGACGAACTCCACGTCCGTGTCCTCGCGCACGTCCTCGACGTACTCGACGAGGCTCGGAAGGGTGACGACGGCGGTCGCGCCGGAGTCGCCGAGGAGGTGTTCGAGTTCCCGGGAGCGGTACTGCGGGTTCATCGGCACGACGATGCCGCCGGCGCGCATGATGCCGTGGAAGGCGGTGACGAACTGCGGGAGGTTCGGGAGGTAGATGGCGACGCGGTCGTCGGGCTGGACGCCTTCCTGTTCGAGGGCGGCGGCGAACTGGCCGGTTCGCTCCCAGAACTCCTCGTAGGTCTGTTCGCGCCCCTCGTAGTGGATGGCGACGTTCTCCGGGTGGTCGTCTACTGCGCTCTGGACGTTCTCGACGAGATTCATGGTCGATGCGACGGCCGTGCCCGCCTTAGGTATTGTGAACGTTGTTCATCGAGCGTGCAGTTTACGTTAGTTTCGTTCACGACGACGCGACATCGAGCGAACAGTTAACACACATCAGTCGAAACGCCGGGTATGGAGAACCCCGGCGACGACCGACAGCAGGCAGTGTATGGACAGGGAATGCTGATGGGCGAAACGCCCGACATCCCGCCGAAATTCGCGGAACTCGAACGCGCGGCGCTCGACGCGATGAGCGACGAGGCGTACGCGTACGTGAAGGGCGGCGCGGGCAGCGAGGACACGGTTTCGGAGAACCGGCGGGCGTTCCGCGACCACCGCATCGTCCCCCGAATGCTCCGCGACGTGTCCGAGCGCGACCTCTCAGTCAACGTGCTCGGGCAGACGCTCCCCGCGCCCGTCGTGCTCGCGCCCATCGGCGTGCAGTCCATCATCCACGAGCGCGGCGAACTCGCCACCGCCGACGCCGCCGCCGACACCGACGTGCCGATGTGCCTCAGCTCCGCGTCCTCCGAGACACTCGAAGACGTCTCCGACGAACTGGGAGGCACCCGGAAGTGGTTCCAGCTCTACTGGTCGAGCGACCGCGACATCGCCGCGAGCTTCGTCGAGCGCGCCGAGGACGCGGGGTACGAGGCGCTCGTGGTGACGCTCGACACGCCGATGATGGGGTGGCGCGAACGCGACGTCTCCCAGGGCTACCTCCCGTTCCTCGACGGTGAGGGCGTCGCGAACTACACGAGCGACCCGGCGTTCCGCGACCTGCTCTCACAGCCGCCCGAGGAGAACATGGACGCCGCGCTCAGCGAGTTCCTCGCCGTCTTCGGGGACGCGACGCTCACCTGGGACGACCTCGACTGGCTCACCGACCAGACCGACCTCCCAATCGTCCTCAAGGGCATCCTCCACCCCGCGGACGCCCGGCGCGCGGTCGAGAAGGGCGCGGAGGGCGTCGTCGTGTCGAACCACGGCGGCCGACAGGTGGACAACGCCATCGCCGCGCTCGACGCCCTCCCCGGCGTCGCTGACGCCGTCGGCGACGACGTCGACGTTCTGTTCGACTCCGGCATCCGCCGGGGCGCGGACGCAATCGTCGCGCTCGCGCTCGGCGCTGACGCGGTCCTGCTCGGACGGCCCTACGCGTACGGGCTCGCCCTCGACGGCGCGGACGGCGTCAGCGAGGTGCTGGAGAACTTCCTCGCCGACCTCGACCTCACGCTCGCGCTCACCGGAAACACCAGTCCCGCCGACCTCGACCGTTCTATCTTCGCGGATTCATAGGTTCGCGGGCGCGAGCGCCTCAACCGTTCGCATCGCGAGGTCCGCGCTCGCGTTCGACGGCGTCACCACCAGCGGTTCGTCCACCACCGGGAGCGCCGCGAGGTCGCGCAGTCGCTCCCGCGCCGCCTCGGGCGTCCCGGCGACGCCGAGCGCGTCCACCATCTCGTCGCTCACCCGGTCACGGGCCGCGCCGCGGTCGCCCTTTCGCCACGTCGCCGCCACGGCTTCAGCCTCTTCGGGGAACGACTGGGCGACCGCGTTCTTGTAGCCGTCCGCGCTCCCGACGTAGTACGCGAGGTGGCCGCGGAGCGCGTCGTACGCCCGTTCTCTGTCTGTACTCGCTGCCGCGGGCACGTACGGCACAACGCCGATGTCGTCGGGGTCGCGGCCCGCCTCCCGCGCCGTCCGCGCGATCAGCTCGAACGCGGGTCCGAGGCGGTCGAACGGAACGTTGTGCGGCAGCCAGCCGTCCGCCACCCGGCCCGTCGCGCGCCGAGTCGCCGGGCCAAGCGCCGCCGCGTACACCGGCACGTCCGCGTCCAGCCCCGGGAAGTCTCGCACCGAGAACATGTCGCCGTCGTACGATACTCTAGTACCCGTTCCGAGGAACCGCCGCGCGAGTTCGACAGTCTCGTGTAGTCGCCGCGGCGGGTTCTCGAACGCCGCCCCGTGTAGGTCCTCGACGGCCTTCTCCGTGCTCGTGCCGATTCCCAGCGTCACCCGGCCGTCCGTGGTCTCGCTGATGCTCGCCGCCGCGCCCGCGAGCGCCGCCGGACTCCGCGAGTACGCGTTCACGATGCTCGTCCCCACGTCGATATCGGTGCGCTCGGCGATGCGCGCGAGCGTGACGAACGCGTCCGTCCCCCAGAGTTCGCCCGTCCACACGCCCCGGTAGCCCAGTTCCTCGGCGCGCTCCGCGAACCCGACCGGGTCGTCGCCCGCGAGTTGGACGCTCGCCCTCACCGAACCGCCTCCTCGATGTCGCTCGCGGGCATCGGCGACGTCCAATCCTCCAACACCCACGACTCCCGGAGGGTGCGGTCGGCGTCCAGAAGGAACGCGCTGCGCTTCGGAACCCGCACGCCCGCCATGTGGTCGCGGCGCGCGAGCACGCCGAACTCCTCCGCGAACCGCCCCTCCACGTCCGCGTAGATGCGGAACGGACTGTCGAGGCTGCGGAGGAAGGCGTTCTGGGCGTTCGGGCCGTCCCGGCCGATGCCGACGACGGGCACGTCGAAGTCGTCCCAGCCGCGGCGGTCGTACTGCCGCCACCAGTTCTCCGCGATGGCGCTGAACGCGAACCCGTAGAACACGAACAGCACGCCGCCCTCGCTCACCTCCTCGATGGACGTCGGCGTGAACACTTCGCCGTCGCAGAGCAAGCCCTCGCAGTTCCGCGGTCGGTCGCCGGGTTCGAGCGTCATTGCCGCTGGTCGTCGATGTCGTGGGGGTTCAGGCCCTCGTCCTCGACCGCGGGCGCGCCGAACGCGAACACGACGCCCGTTTCGTCGCCGACGTTCCGATGACCGTGGCCGACCATCGGCCCCGCCGCCCACCACGTCCCGGGTTCGGCCTCCACGACCTCCGTCTCACCGGACCGCCCGAGTTTGAGGCTGAACGTTCCCTCCGCGACGTAGAACAGTTCCTCCTGCTCGCCGTGGGCGTGATAGCCGATTTCCTCGCCGGGGTCGATGCGCCACACCTTCGCCCGCATCTCCTCCAATCCGAGCGCGTCGTCGATGGGCAGAATCTCGTGGTCGGGCGTCGTGTCGTCGCTCTCGGAGAGGTCGATTCGCTCGACTTGATCCTCGTGAACGTACGCGTACTCCATGCGAAGTGCTACCGCGAAACGCCGGATAAATCTATGGCCGGCCTACGGCCGGTCCTTCGAGAGGACGTTGATGCAGGAGACGCTTCCGGTGGCGTCCCGGCCGATGCCGATGTTGTGCTGGAGGCCGTACTCGGGGTCGTTCCCGACCTGCACCGCGCCCGCCTCGCCGCGGAGTTGCTCGTAGATTTCGTTCACCTGCGCGACGCCGGTCGCGCCGATGGGGTGGCCCTTCGCCAGCAGTCCGCCCGATGGATTCACGGGCTTCTCGCCGTCCAGGTGGGGTTTTCCGGCGTCGACGAACGCGCCGCCCTCGCCCTTCTCGCAGAACCCGAGGTCCTCGTACGTCACGAGTTCGGTGATGGTGAAACAGTCGTGGACCTCGGCCACGTCGATGTCGTCAGCCGTGATGTCGGCCTCGTCGTACGCCTGCTCGGCGGCCTGCCGGGTCGCGGGGAACCCGGCGAGCGACTCGTCCTTTCCGCGCTCGAAGGTGTCGGTCGCGAGGCCGCTACCGGCGACCCAGACCGGGTCGTCCGTGTACTCGTCGACCACGTCCTCGCTCACGATGACGGTCGCGGCGGCACCGTCCGTAACGGGACAGCAGTCGTAGAGATTGAGGGGATAGGTGACCTGTGGGCTGTTCACTACGTCGTCGACGCTGCACGTGAACCGGTAGTGCGCGTGCGGGTACTTCGAGCCGTTCTCGTGGTTCTTCACCGAGACTTCCGCGACCTGTTCGCGCGTCGTGCCGTACTCCTCCATGTGGCGGGTGGCGCGCAGGCCGAAGAACGCGGGCATCGTGACGCCGCGGCCGCGCCACACCTGCTCGAGGGACGCGCCCTCGATGAGGCCGCCCGCGGAGTCCCGCATCTTCTCCGCGCCGAGCACGAGCGCCACGTCAGCCGACCCGGCGCGCACCGCCTCGACCGCCGACCGGAACGCCGTGCTCCCGGTCGCGCACGCGTTCTCGACGCGCGTCACCGGCATCTCGAACAAACCCGTCGGATGGCTGAGCCCCAGTCCGGAGGACGCGTTCTCCGCGATGTCGAGCGTCCCGAACCACGCCGCGTCGATATCTGAACTCTCGATGCCCTTGTCCACGTCGTCAAGCGCGTTCAGGTACGCCTGCTCGGCCATGTCGTCGAACGACTGCTCGAACAGTTCCCCGAAGTCTATCATTCCCGCGCCGACGACCGCCACGTCCCTCATAGGCGGTCACCCCGCGGGCGCTTGAACTTGAAGGAGTGGATCGGGAGTCCGTCGACGTCGAAGACGCGGCGGAAGTCCGCCTCGGCCTCCATCCCGATTTCGATGTGCTCGGGGTCGGTCTCCGTGAACAGGCCGTAGACGCGGGCGGGGTTGCCACCGGAGACCTGCGGGACGTCCATGATGGCGAGCGGGAGCGGCGTCTCGAACTCGTCCGGCAGCCGCTGCTGGACGACGTAGGACTGGACGGTGCCGCGTTCTTCGAGGCGGGTGTCCGTCCACTCACCGACGTTCCCGCAGCGCTTGCAGACCTCGCGGGATTCCGGGAAGCTCACCCAGCCGCAGGCGTCGCACTCGCTGGCAGCGAGGCGTTCGTTCGCGGCGCGGTCGCGGGTGAACGGCGGTTCGTACATCAGGCCACACCCCCGCGGAAGCCGCGGTGTTTGCCGTACGGGACGTACTCCTTGCTCTCGATGTAGTCGTCGGTCGTCATCTCGGGTACTGAGTCGGTCGTGCGGTCGATGCGGAGGGCGTCACAGCCGCCGGGACCGTAGCCCGCGAGGAGGACGCTGTCTCCCGTCTCCGCGGCGTCGAGGCTCGCGGCGAGGTCGAGGAGGACGCCGCCCGCGCCCGCGAACCCGACCGCGTCGAACGTCGAATCGACCTCGCTATCGTGGTCGAGCGCGCCCGCGGCTTTCGCCCCCCAGCGGCCGTCCGGCGCGGGGAACGCCGCGCGGTCGAACTCGCCGTCGAGGTCGCTCGCGGCGCTCGTGACGGCGTCGAGGTAGTGCTCGCGGTTGAACCGCCCGTCGCCCGTCTCGGGCGTCTCACCGGACGGCGTGAACCGCCCGACGAACCCCGTCGTCGCGACCGACGCGTCCGCGAGTTCCGCGACGCCGTCGCCGTCGCCGAGGACGAGCGCGCCCGCGCCGGCCCCAGCGGTGCGCTCGGCGCTCGTCCCCGCGTCCGCAGTGAGCACGTCGCTCGCCACCACGAGCGCGGTATCGGCGCGTCCGGCGTCGATAGCGTCCCGCGCGGCGAGCACGGCGTTCGTCGCCGCCCGCGCGCTCCCCTGGAAGTCGCCGACTCGGACGTCCTCGCTCGCTCCGACCGCGAACGCGACGTGCGGCGCGACGCCGCGCTCGTCGAAGTTATCGCTCGTCGTCGCCGCGTACACCGCGTCCGGCGATTCGACGCCGGCGTGCGCGAGCGCGGTCTTCGCCGCCTGCACGCCCAGCGTCGTCACGGTCTCGTCGTGCGCCGGAACGGCGGTCTCCCCGCCGCCCGCCTGCTCGCCGTACTGTTCCGCGATCGTCGACCGCTCGATTCGGTAGAGCGGCACGTAGGAGCCGTACCCCCGTATCGCAACCATATCTAACGATACCCAGAGATTCGCGCACAATAAATACCGATGTTCAAGAGAAACGGTTTTTCGTTTTCTACTGTACTACTCTCGGGACTGTAGTGGGGGCTACCAGTTGTGGAGCGCGTCGGCGAACACCTCGCGCACGTCTTCCTGGGTGACGGGCCGCGGGTTCGTGCGGAGCAGCCGCTTCTGGGTGTCAACGGTCTGTTTCGCGAGCCAGTCCAGGTCGTCCTCGGTGACGCCCGCGAGTTCGTGGAGGCCGCTCGGCAGGACGCTCAAGTCCTTCTGGAGCTGAATGTACTGCTGCTTGAGCGCGTCCGCGGCCGCCCTGTCGGTCATCCCGCCGGTGTCCACGCCGAACAGTTCCGCCACGTCCGCGAACCGACTGGGGTCGCTCGCGGCGTTGTAGTCGATGGTGCTCGCGGGCGTCAGCACCGCGATGGTCTCGCCGTGGTTCGTGTGATAGCGGTTCCCGACCGGATACGCCATCGCGTGACAGAGCGTCGCGCCCGCGGTGAGCCCCGCGATAGCGCCGAACAGTGCGCCCTGAAGCATGTTCTCCCTGGCTTCGAGGTCGTCGCCGTTGTGGACGGCGCGCCGCACGTTCCCGGACAGGAGGCGAATCGCCTGCTCCGAGAACATCTCCGTGAACGGCGACCGGCCGGCGTAGACGGGCCGGTCGGCGGCGTCCTCCGGACGCAGCAGGGAGTCGTAGTCGTGCGTGGTGTAGCCCTCGATGGCGTGCCCGAGCGCGTCCATCGCCGTCTTCGCGGTCTCCTCCGGCGGGAGCGTCGTCGTGAACGTCGGGTCGAGCACGGCGGCGTCGGCGCGCACGTGGTTGCTCGAAATCCCCTCCTTGATGTTCTTCTCCTCCACGGCGAAGATGGCGACCGGCGATATCTCGGAACCCGTCCCGGCGGTCGTCGGCATCAACACGAGCGGCGGCCCGGACTCGGTGAGGCGTTCGCCCTCGCCGGTGGGTTCCGCGATGTAGTCCACGACCTCGCCGCCGTTCGCGACCACGGCCCGGGTCGCCTTCGCCACGTCCATGCAACTCCCGCCGCCCAGGCCGACGTAGAAGTCGTAGCCGTCCGCGCCCTGTTCGTCGCGGACGAACTCGATGCAGTCGTCCACGTCCGCCACCGCGGGCTCGCGCGGGCAGTCGTCGTACACGTCCACGGCGAACCCGTCGTCTTCGAGGTGGTCGGTCACGCGGCCGGCGTGTCCGAGGTCAGCGAGCGTGCCGTCCGTGACGAGCAGGCCGTGCGCGCCCTCGGGAACGCCGAGGTCGGCGAGCTGGAAGCCGAGTTCGCGCACGCTCCCGCGGCCGAACCGGAGTTCGGGAAGCTGGACGTGCCAGACGCTCTCCGAGACGAGTTCGTGCGGGCTCGCGGACACCGAACGCTCGTAGCTCACCGACGGTCACCTCGCGCGCCGTCGTCGTTCGCTGGTCGCTCCCGCCGCCCGCGTACGGGTCGTGTTCGCATACGACTATCCTGTACGGACGCGAATAAGAAGGCTTGGGGGTTACTCGACCGGACGGAACTTCACGCCGTACCGCGGCACGCCCTCCTGCTCGTAGAGCCGGCGGACGACGGCTTCGACCCGGTCGCCGCGCGAGATATCGTTCGGGTCGCAGTCGCAGAACATCCCGGGGAGCCGCGCGCCCTCCGCGAGTTCGATGATGCCGGTGGCGAACGCGCCCTCCCGGGTCTGATACTCGTCGAACTCGGGCGGCGCGCCGCCGGAGATGACGGTGACGGCCTGCACGGTTCCCGCGCCCTCGGGTTCGACTTCCTCGAAGTCGGCGTCGGCGTTACAGGACGCGCAGACGCCCTCCGCGGGGAAGTTGTGCGCGCCGCACTCCGGGCACTTCCCGAGCACGAGGCGGTAGCGCGAGTCGTTGCTCCGCCACCACGTCGGGAGGCTAACGTACGCGCCCATCAGGCGTCACCTCCGATGTGGCCGCGCTTGCGAGCGTACTGCGGATAGTCGATAGCCACCGTCTCGCGCTCGTCGGGGACGGGAAGCCTGCCGTCGAGGTGGACGGCATCCGCGCCGTTCCCGTACCCGACCGCCGCCACGTCCGTCTCGCCGTCGTCCCACGCGGCGAGCAGCCCGAACAGGGCGCTGGCCGCGCCGGTGTCGCCGAGGTCGTGTGCGCGTTCGTACACGGCTACGTCGCCCTCGACGGCGCGAGCGCCCCGGTAGGGGAGGCCGCCGTCGGGCGCGGTCGGCGCGAGCGCATCCGGCGTCCCGTCGAGACCGGCGACCGCTTCCGCGACGCTGGTGCGGTAGGCGTCGCGCTCGTACTCCGTCGCGCCGTACGTCTCCACGTCCCCGGAGGCCCGCGGCCGATACCGCGTCCCCGGGAACTCCTCCGTGTAGGAGGCCGTGTCCGCGACGCGCACATCGCCCTCGGGGCCGGCGACGAACGCCACCGAACCTGCGCCGGCGGCGTGGTCGACGCCCTCGCCGGGGTCGCCGAACGGACTGTCCGCCGCGACAGCGAGCGCGGGGCCGTCCGCCGCGACGGCGTCCCGGAGCGCCTGTACGCCGCCGCGCGCGCTCTGCGTGTGCGCGACCGCCGCCACGTCTCGGGGAAGCCCGAGAAGTTCCGCGAGCGTCCCCGCCACGTCACCCTCTTCGAGCGGCGGCGTGGTCGTCGCGAACGCCACGAGTTCGAGGTCGTCGCGGTCGTGCGCGCTCTCCCGGATGGCGTCCCGCGCGGCGGCGTGCGCCATCGTCACCGAGTCCTCGTCCGCGGCCGCGACCGCCTTCGTGTCTACGCCGCGCGCGTGAACGGACGCGAGCGCCGCGTCAAGCTCTTCCGCGCTGATGCGCGCTCGGGGCGTGTACACCCCGAGGGAGTCGAGCGCGTTCACGCCCATCCCTCCTCGAAGACGTGCACCGCGACGGCTCCACCGCTCCCGCCGACGTTGTGCGTCAAGCCCCGCGACAGTCCCGAGACCTGGCGGTCGCCCGCCTCGCCGCGGAGTTGCTTGAACACCTCCACGACCTGTCCGCCGCCGGTCGCGCCGATGGGGTGGCCCTTCGACTTCAGGCCGCCGGAGAGGTTCACCGGGCGCTCGCCGTCGGGTTCGGTCGCGCCGGACGCGACGTACGGCCCGGCCTCGCCGCGCTCGCAGAACCCGAGGTCCTCGTACGCGAGGAGTTCCGCGATGCTGAAGCAGTCGTGGACCTCCGCGAACTCCACGTCCTCGGGTCCCACGTCGGCTTCGTCGTACGCCTGCTCGGCGGCGCGCTGGGTCGCCGGGATCTCGGTGAGGCTCGGCCGCTGGAACAAGCCGACGCGGCCGCTGGACTGGCCCGCGCCCGCGATGCGAATCGGCGCGTCGGTGAGTTCCTCGGCGGCGTCCCGCGACGCCACCAATACCGCGCTCGCGCCGTCCGAGGTCGGACAGCAGTCGAACAGATTCAGCGGGTCCGCGACCGCGGGCGCGTTCATCGCGTCCTCCAGATTCGTCTCGAACCCCAGCTGAGCGTGCGGGTTCTTCGCGCCGTTCGCGTGGTTCTTCACCGCGACTCGCGAGAGGTGTTCGCGCGTCGTGCCGTGCTCGGCCATGTGCGCGTCCGCCATCTGTGCGTACACGCCGGAGAACGTCGTGCCGGCCATGCGCTCCCACTCGGTCTCGCCGGAGACGCCGAGCCACTCGCCCGTGCGCTCGCTCGATACGTCGTTCATCACCTCGAACCCGCCCGCGAGCGCCACGTCGGCGACGCCCGCGCGCACGGCGAGCACGGCCTGTCGGAGCGCGACGCCGCTCGCCGCGCACGCGTTCTCGACGCGCGTCGTCGCCGTGCCGTTCAACCCCGCGAACTCCGTGACCGCGGGACCGGGCAGTCCCAACTGGCGGCCGCCGACGCCGAGCGTGCCGACGTACGCCTCGTCCACCGATTCGCGGTCGAACTCCGCGTCGACGGAGTCCACGGCCGTGTCCACGGCCTCCTTGAACAGGGAGCGATACGACTCGCGCGGGAACGACCCGTAATCGGTCTGGCCCGCGCCCACGACGTACACCTCGTTCATACGGTCGCGTTTCCCGGGGCTGATTCAAAACGGTTCCTCATGCGGCCAACCACGCGGGACGACTTATTCTTCGAGGCGGTCCGCTACCGCCGTCATCGCGTCGTCCGCGACAGAAACGCTATCGGTGAGGCTGAGGAAGCCGTGCGCCATCGATGGATAGTGGTGGTGTTCGACCGGTGTGCCCGCGTCGTCGAGCGCGTTCGCGTACGCTACGCCGTCGTCGCGGAGTGGGTCGTGGCCCGCGGTCACTACGGTCGCCTCCGGGAGGTTCGCGTGGTCGCGGGTGCGGAGCACGCTCGCGTACGGGTTCGCGGCGTCCACGGGACTCCGCAGGTACTGCTCCCAGAACCACTCCATGTCCGCGCGGGTGAGCAGCGGGCCGTCCGCGTTCTCGCGGTACGACTCCGTGTCGAACGCGTGGTTCGTGATGGGGTAGAGAAGGGATTGATGACCGATGTCGGGGCCGTCGTGGTCGCGGGCGCGGAGCGCGACCGCCGCGGCGAGGTTTCCGCCCGCGCTCGTCCCCGCGACCGCGAGGTCGCCCGCGCCGCCGAACGTCTCGGCGTGCTGACTCACCCACTCCAGGGCGGCGTACGCGTCGTCCAGTCCCGCGGGGAACGGATGTTCGGGCGCGAGTCGGTAGTCCACGGAGACGACGACGCGGTCGGTGCGCGCGGCGAGCTCCCGACAGAGGTCGCCCGCCGATTCCAGCGTGCCGAGCGTCCAGCCGCCGCCGTGGTAGAAGACGAGCGTGCCGCACGGGTCGTCGGTGTCCCGGTAGATGCGGAGCGGTATCTCGCCGCGCGGCCCCGGAATCGCGAGGTCGCGCACGAATTCGACGGAGAGCGAGGGGCCGCCGAACACGTCGTCCTCCACGCGGCGCGCGGATTCGACGCTCATCGCGTGCCACTCGGGGACGCCCATCGCCTGTATCCCGCGGATTTCGGCCGCGAGTTCGTCGTCCAGCGTCACGGCCGACCCGACGCGGGCCCGCCTAATAGACTCCGGGGACGAGGCGGTACGGAACGCGCTCGCAGTAGTCGTCGTAGCCGTCGAGTTCGCGGCGGAGCGCGCGCTCTTCCACCCGGATGCGGTACGCGTACCCGACGCTCACGCTCGCGGCGACGGCGAGGACGCCCGGCCACGTGCCGAGCGCGAGACCGACGCCGAGGATGGCGAGGAAGCCGCCCGTGTAGGCGGGGTGGCGGACGACGCCGTACGGCCCGCGCGCCACGACGACCTGGTCGTCGGTCACGGTCACCGACCGGTCGAAGGCGTCGCCGAGCGTGCGGATGCTGTGCCAGCGGAGCGCGACGCCCGCGACCGTCGCGAGCACGCCCGTCCAGAACACGGGCACCGCCAGTCCGCCGAACGTCGCCCACGCCGGCGCGCGGAACGCGAGCCAGAACCCGACGAGGAACCCCAGGCCGGTCACGACGGACAGCACGACTCGGGAGTTCGCGTCGAGGTCGAGGCCGTCGTCGCTTCCGCGTGCGTCGTCCACGACCTCGGGGAGACTCCACGCTGTCCAGACCGCGGCGAGCACGTACACGTGCGGCGGCGTCAGGCCGAGGACCGTCACGCGCGGAGCGTCTCCGCCCGCGGTGAAAAAGTCACTCCAAGAGCTGGGGTTTCCCGAACGGCAGTTCGTCGAACAGGACGTAGTGAACCAGGACGGCGACGGCGAACAGGACGGCGAGCACCGACAGCAGGCGTTTCGCGTTCATACCCGAAGTTGTGTCGCGGACGCCATAACCGTTGTCCGACGACCGGAATTCCACATCGCTAAACGTCGCCGGGCGATACCGGCGAGTGATGTCCGATAGAGACCTCGAACGGAATCTGACGTCGATACACAGCATCGCCGTCATCGTCGGCACCATGATCGGCGCCGGAATCTTCGTCGTCACGGGCGAAGCCGCCGCCATCATGGGGCCGGCGGTGCCGCTCGGCTTCCTCGTCGGCGTCCCCGTCGTCCTCGCGACCGCAATCGTCTACTCCGTCTACATGAGCGGCCCGCTCGGCGACCATCCGGGCGGCGCGTACATGCATATCTCGCGCACGTGGAACTCCACGCTCGTCGGATACGTCTTCATCTGGCTGAAGACTGTGGCGTTCATCGGCGCGCAGGCCGTGTTCGCCACCGGGTTCGGGAATGCGATGGGCTACTGGCCCGTCTTCGACTTCCTCGGCGCGACCGAGTGGGCTATCGTCTTCCTCACCGCGTTCTACCTCGTCCACCTCGTCGGCGTGGACGTGTTCGGCCGCACGCAGGCCGCGATGACCGGCCTCCTCGTCGCCATCCTCCTCCTTCTCGGCCTTCCCGGACTGCTCCACGTCGACCCTGGGAACTTCAGCCCGCTCTTCCCCGCGGAGACGTTCGGAAGCGGGTTCATAGCTCCGTTCGTCGCGGGAACGAGCGCCATTTTCTTCTCCTACATCGGCTTCGAGTCGCTCGCGCAGACCGCGGGCGAGACGGAGAACCCCCGAGAAACCCTGCCGAAGGTGTTCACGGGGAGCGTGCTCGGCGTCGGCGCCATCTACCTCCTCGTGAGCGTCGTCGTGCTCGGCGTCCTCCCCTGGAAGCAGGTCGCAGAGTCCAGCACGCCGCTCACGGACGCCGCCGCGACCTACTTCCCGGTCGGCACCGCCGGCATCGTCGCCGTCGGGAGCATCCTCGCGTACGCCACCACCGCGAACTCCGGGTACGTCGCGCCCTCCCGCATCCTCTACAGTCTCGGCCGCGACGGCCTCATCCCGGACGCCCTCACGCACGTTAACGACCGCTTCGGCACGCCGGACGTGGGCCTCACCATCACCTGGGGTATCTCCGTCCTCCTGGTCGCCACGTCCACGTTCAGCTACGCGCTGAACGTCGCGCTCGGCGCGCTCGTCCTCATGTACCTCGCGCACTCCCTCTCCGTCGTCGCGCTCCCCCACGTCAACCCCGGCCTCTACGAGCGCAGCGACCTCCTGCTCTCCCCCGCGACGCTCGCCGCCGTCGGCCTGTTCAGCGCCGCCGCGATGGCCGTGTTCGCGTGGCAGACGCTCTCCTTCGGCTCCATCGGAAACGCGCTCGACCTGCTCGCCGCCGGCCGCGTCGGCGACGCGCTCCTCGCGAACAACGTCCTCCTCCTCGCCGCCTGGCTGCTCGTCGGCCTCCTCATCTACGCCGGCTACCGCGCCCGAACCGACGGCTCGCTCCCGGACCGCCTCCCCCTCGGCTTCCTCGACGAGGAGTGAGGAAGGCATACGGGACGCCGGGTTCTCACGCCCCGTATGGACACGACACGGGAGGCCGCGCGCGAACGCGACGCGGCCGACCCCCTCGCCGAGTACCGCGACCGTTTCGATGTGCCCGACGACTACTACGTCGACGGAAACTCCCTCGGTCCGCTCTCCGACGACGCGGAGGACGCGCTCGCCCGCGTCGTCGAGGAGTGGCGCGACCTCGGCATCCGCGGGTGGACCGACGCGAACCCGCCGTGGTTCCGGTACGGCGAACACCTCGGCGACCGCCTCGCGCCGCTCGTCGGCGCGCGCGACCACGAGGTCGTCGCCGCGAACAGCACCACCGTCAACATCCACACGCTCGTCGGGACGCTCCTCAACGGGCTCGACGACCCGCTCGTGCTCGTGGACGAACTCAACTTCCCCACGGACACGTACGCCGTCCGCGCCCAGTTACGCAACCGCGGATTCGACCCGGACGCCCACACGGTAGTCGTCGAGAGTTCCGACGGCCGCACCATCGACGAAGCCGACGTGGAAGCCGCGCTGACCGACGACGTGGACCTCGTCTTCCTCCCCTCCGTTCTCTACCGGAGCGGCCAACTCCTCGACCTCGAACGCATCACCGAGGCCGCGCACGCCCACGACGCCTACGTCGGATTCGACCTCGCACACTCCGTCGGCGTCGTCCCCCACGACCTCCACGCGCTCGGCGTCGATTTCGCCGTCTGGTGTAGCTACAAGTACCTGAACGCCGGCCCCGGCTCCATCGCCGGGCTCTACGTTCACGAGCGTCACCACGAGCAGACGCCCGCGCTCGCCGGCTGGTGGGGTCACGAGAAGGACACCCAGTTCGAGATGCGGGACACCTACACCCACGCCGAAACCGCGGGCGCGTGGCAAATCGGGACCGTGCCCGTGTTCGCCGCCGCGCCCCTCGACGGCAGTCTCGACGTCGTTCACGACGCCGACATCGACGCCATCCGCGAGAAATCGCTCGCGCTCACCGACTACCTCATCGACCTCGTGGACGACCGACTCGACGACGACTTCTCGATAGGGTCGCCCCGCGACCCCGAGCGCAGAGGCGGGCACGTCGCCATCGAACACCCCGACGCCGCCCGCATCACCGAGGCGATGAAAGACCGAGGAATCGTCGGCGACTTCCGCCCGCCGAACGTCTTCCGCGTCTGCCCGAGCCCGCTCTACACGCGCTTCGAGGACGTGTACGACGTCATCGAGGAACTGCGGGACGTGGCCGAGACAGAGGGCTACCGCGAGTACGCGCTCGACGGCGACGTCACCTAGGGCTAAGTCCCTCCCCCGACGAGGGCGCGTATGGAGTTCGACCTCTCCGGGCAGACGGTAGTCGTCACGGGCGGCACGCGCGGCATCGGGCGCGCCATCGCCGAATCGTTCGCGGACGCGGGCGCCAACGTGGTGCCGACCTCGCGCAGCCACGACGACGTGCAGGACGCCGCCGACGCGATGCGCGACTACGGCGTCGAATCGCTCGCCGTCCCCACCGATGTCACCGACGAAGCCGCCGTCCAGCGACTGTTCTCCGACACCGCAAGCGAGCTCGGAAGCGTGGACGTGGTCGTGAACAACGCCGGCGTCAACCCCGACGGCGCGCTCGGCCCGCCCGAGGACGTCGCGACCGAGGACTTCGACTTCGTGACGGACGTGAACCTCCGCGGCGCGTTCCTCTGCGCGAAACACGCCGCCGAACACCTTCAGGAGGCCGGCGGCTCCCTCGTGAACGTCGCGAGCGTCGGCGGGCTGGTGGGACTGCCGCGCCAGCACCCCTACGTCGGGTCGAAGCACGGCCTCGTCGGGCTAACGAAGTCGATGGCGCTCGACTGGGCGCCCGACGTTCGCGTGAACGCTCTCGCCCCCGGCTACGTCAGCACCGACCTCACGGAGGAACTGGAGGAGAACGAGCGACTCCGGGAGTCCATCGAGCGCCGCACGCCCCTCGACCGGTTCGCGGAACCCGAAGAAATCGGTGGTCCGGCGGTGTTCCTCGCGAGCGACGCCGCCGCCTACGTGACTGGCGAAGTTCTCACCGTCGACGGCGGGTGGACCGCGCGCTGACACCGAGCTGTCCACCGGCGACAGAGGCAAGTGTTGCTTGAGAACGTCAGGCGCGATTGGTTTTCCCGTGATAACCAACACCATACTTATTGTTCATGCGAGTTCTACGTGCTATCGGGTGCGGATTACCAATGGTTAACGACTCCCACGAAGACACGTATCGCGCGACGGACGACCGTCGCTTCGCAGAGTTCGACCGCCGAGACTTCCTGAAGGCCAGCGGGGTCGCGGGAGCCGCGGGACTCACCGGGTTCGCGGGCTGTATGGGCGGCGGCGGTGACGACTCGCTGACGTTCGGCGCCATCCACCTGCTCTCCGGGTTCGCCGCGGTCTACGGAGAATCCGCCCAGCTCGGATACGAGATGGCGCGCGAAGAGATAAACAACAACGGCGGCATCGACGGCAGTGAAATCGGCGAGATAATCTACCGGGACAGCGAGGGCGACGGCCCGACCGGCGTGGAAGCCGCGCGCTCGCTCGTCCAAGAGGAGAACGTCGACGGCCTCCTCGGCCTCGACTCCAGCGGCGTCGCACTCTCCGTCGCGCCCGTCGTTAAACAGCTCCAGACGCCGTTCATGATCACGCACGCCGCGACACCGTTCGTCACCGCACGAGACGGGTCCAACGCGGTCGGGAACGACTACGTGTTCCGCGACGGCGTGAACCTCGCGCAGAACGTCTACGGCTCGGCCGTCACCGCGAGCGAGACCGACGCGACGACGTGGACGACCATCGGCCCGAACTACGCCTTCGGAACCCAGACTTGGGACTACTTCAAGGCGTACACGCAGGGAATGGACCTCGGGTACGAGTACCTCGACGACGCGACCGCGTACCCCGAACTCGGCGCGGGCGACTTCACGCCGTACATCAACAAGGTGTTGAACGCGGACCCGGACGGCGTCATCACGAGCCTCTGGGGCGGCGACCTCATCACGTTCATCAATCAGGCGAAGAACTCGAACTTCTTCGAACGGATCGACAACGTCCTCATGACGGTCGGCGCCGCGACGGACGTCCTCCGCCCCATGGGGAGCAACATGCCGGACGGCCTGCAGGCCGGGACGCGGTACTGGTTCGACGCGCCGGACAGCGAGGCGAACAACACGTTCGTCCAGAACTTCCGCGACCGGAACGACGGCCGCTACCCCTCGTACAACGCGCAGAACGCGTACACCGCCCTCTACCTCTACAAGAACGCCATCGAGGGCGCGGGTGGCACCGACCCGAACGGCATCATCGACCAGTGGGACGGCATGCAGTACGAGGCGCCGGTCGGAGACTTCACCATCAACGGCCAGAGCAACCAGGCCGTGTTGCCGGCCGTCTGGGGGACGACCAGTTACTCGGAGGACCGCGGTATCACGCTTCTCGACCCGGTCGAGCGCATCGACGCGCCCGCGGAAGAGCTGCGGTCGCTCCTCGAAGGAACCGACCTGCCTGCTGGTGTCTAATCCAGCATGGCACTACCGATTCAAGAAGTACTCACGGGACTGAGCCTGGGGAGTCGCTACTTCCTCGTCGCTATCGGACTCAGTCTCATCTTCGGCGTGCTCGGCGTGTTGAACTTCGCGCACGGCGCGCTCTACATGATCGGCGCGTACGTCTCGCTGACGGTCGCGCAGAACGTCACCGGGAGTTTCTGGGTGGGATTGGTCGCCGCGGGGCTCGCGGTCGGATTGCTCGGCGCCATAATCGAGATGGGGCTGATTCGGCGCGTGTACGACCGCGACGAACTCGACCAGCTCATCCTCACGTTCGCGTTGGTGCTCGTCATCACCGACCTCACGCGGACCGTCTGGGGGTCGGGGAACCAGACGATGGCGACGCCCGAACTGCTCGCGTCGAACGTCCACTTCCTCGGCACCAGCTACCCCGCGTACCGGCTGTTCGTCATCGTCGTCGGGTTCGCCGCGATGGGCGTGTTCTGGTACGCCATCCAGCGAACCTACCTCGGACGGCTGGTGCGCGCCACGTCCAGCGACCGCGACATGGCCGCGCTGCTCGGCGTGAACGTCCCGCGGCTCTACACGGGCGTGTTCTTCGTCGGGAGTTTCCTCGCCGGTATCGGGGGCGCGCTCGCCGCGCCGATGCAGGCGTTCACGCCCGCGCTCGGCGACCAGGTCATCATCAACGCGTTCGTCATCGTCGTCATCGGCGGCCTCGGGTCGTTCACGGGGGCGTTCGTCGGCGCGATGTTCATCGGACTCCTGCAGAGCTTCGGCGTCCTCATCGCGACGGGCGTCGGCCAACTCCTCCCGTTCCTCGCAATGATTCTCGTACTCGTCTTCAGACCGGAAGGACTGTTCGGGGGTGAAGGACAGTGAGCGACGAGACGATTCTCGGCCTGCCGGCACGCCCCACGGCGCTCGCCGCGCTCGCCGTGCTCGTCGTCGCGCCGTTCGTCCTCCCCACGTTCCAGACGTACGTCCTCTCGGAGGTGCTCGTGCTCGCGCTGTTCGCGACCGGGTTCAACCTCCTCTACGGCTACACGGGACTGCTGTCGTTCGGGCACGCGATGTTCTTCGGAGGCGCCGGGTACGCGCTCGGTATCTTCCTCCGTGACGTCGCGCCCTCCCTCCCCTTCGGCGGCGCGACGCCGCTCGTCGCGTTCGCCATCGCGGCCGTCCTCGGCGTCCTCGTCGCGACGGCAATCGCGATTCCGGTCGGCTACCTGAGCGTTCGACTGGAGGAGATCTACTTCGCGATGCTGACGCTGTCGTTCAGCATGGCGCTGTACACGCTCGTGAACCAGAACTACTTCGGCGTCACCAACGGCAGCGACGGCATCCTCGTCCTGCTCCAGACGTCGAACCTGTTCGGGTTCCAACTCTCGCTCTACGACCGGGTGACGTACTACTTCGTCATCCTGCTCGTGGTCGCGCCCGCGATGTACATCCTGTGGCGGGTGTCGAACTCGCCCTTTGGCCTCGTGTCGGAGGCCATCCGGGAGAACTCGGAGCGGGCGTCCGGCCTCGGCATCGACGTGCGCCGCCACCAGTGGGGAGCGTTCGTGCTCTCCGCGGTGTTCACGGGTATCGCGGGCGTGCTCGTCGCGCCCCTGCACAGTTCGCTCTCACCGGGCGCGAGCCTCCACTGGACCATCAGCGCCGAACCCGTCATCATGACCGTGTTCGGCGGCCCGTACTCGTTCATCGGGCCGACCGTCGGTGCGCTCTTCTACCGGTACATCCGGTGGGGTATCACGCAGTTCCCGCTGCTGGAAGCGCACTGGCAGCTCGTGTTCGGAACGCTCATCCTCGTCATCGTCGTGTTCGCGCCGCGCGGCGTCTCCGGCCTCCTCAAGTGGGCCGTGGACCGCGTTCGCGGGAACGGAGGTGAGTCGGCGTGACGACCGTGCTCAAAACGGAGGACTTGCGCCGTGAGTTCGGCGCGCTCTGCGCGGTCGACGACGTGAGCGTCGAAATCGACTCGGAGGAAGTCACGTCCATCATCGGGCCGAACGGCGCGGGGAAGACGACGTTCTACAACCTCCTCTCCGGCCGCCTCGACCCGACTGCGGGCGAAGTGTTCCTGCGCGGCCGGAGCGGCGAACTGGAGAACGTCACCGGACTTCCGCCGCACGACATCGCACAGCGCGGCCTCTCCCGCGCGTACCAGATAAACAATAACTTCGAGGGGCTGTCCGTGCTGGACAACGTCCGCGTCGCGCGCGTCAGCACGACCGACCGCTCGAAGGAACTGCTCTCGCGCTACCACACCGACGACGAACTCAGGGAGGCCGCCGAGGACGTGCTCGACCTCACCGGCCTCCGGGACGTCGCCGAGACGGAGGCGGCGAACCTCAGTCACGGCGACAAGCGGAAGGTCGAAATCGCGCTCTCGCTCGCGACCGACCCCGCCGTCGTCCTCCTCGACGAACCGACCGCGGGCATGAACCCCTCGGAGTCCGAGGAGATGGTCGAACTCATCAAGGAACTCGACGAGACGACGGACACGACGTTCGTTCTCACCGAACACGACATCGACATGGTTCTCGAAATCAGCGACCGCATCCTCGTCCTGCACCGGGGCGAACTCATCGCGAACGGCACGCCGGACGAAGTGATGGCGAACGAGGACGTGACCACGGCCTACCTGGGTGAGCGCCAATGAGTGAGGGCGACCGCGTGCTCACCGTCGACGGCGTACACGCCTACTACGGGAACAGTCACATCCTCCACGGTGTCGACCTCGACCTCGACGAGGGCGAAGTCGTCACGCTCCTCGGCCGGAACGGCGCGGGGAAGACGACGACGATGCGGAGCATCGTCGGTGTCGTCCCGCCCCGCGAGGGAACCGTGACGTACCGCGGCCAGCAGATAAGCGGGATGGACGTCGACGACATCTCCGACCTCGGCATCAAACTCGTGCCGGAGGACCGCCGCGTCTTCCCGACGCTCACCGTCCAGGAGAACCTCTCGCTCGCGAAGCGCCTCGCGCCCGACAGCGACCGAACCATCGAGGAGATGTACGACATCTTCCCGATTCTCGCGGACCTGAAGTCGAGCAACGGCCAGAACCTTAGCGGCGGCGAGCAACAGATGCTGTCCGTCGCTCGCGCGCTCGTCCAAGACCCCGACGTACTCCTCTTGGACGAACCGACCGAGGGGCTCGCGCCCGTCATCGTCGACGACCTGCGCGAAGTCCTCAACGACGTCGTCGAGCAGAACGTCACCGTGCTCCTGACGGAACAGAACGTCCAGTTCGCGTTCGACCTCGCGGAACGCGGCTACATCATCGACAAGGGCGAAATCGTCTTCGACGGCGAAATCGAGGAGATAGAGGAACGCGAGGACCTCCTCGAAGACTACCTCTCCGTCTCCAGTGGTGAACTCGAATAGATGAGCACGGACCTCACGCTCCGCCCGTTCTTCTGGCGGGCGACACGGCTCTTCCCCGAGAAACGCATCGTCTCCCGGACGCACGACGGCCGGTTCGAGTACACGTACGGCGAGTTCGGCGACCGCGTTCGCCGGCTCGCGGGCGCGCTCACCGAACTCGGCGTCGAGCAGGGCGACCGCGTCGGCACGCTCGGCTGGAATCACTACCGGCACTTCGAGGCGTACTACGCCGCGCCCCTGCTGGGCGCGCAACTCCACACGGTGAACCTCCTGCTGCACGACGACCACCTTGAACACATCGTCACCGACGCCGCTGACGACGTGTTGCTCGTCGACCCGGACGCGCTGGAGGCGGTCGAACGCCTCCACGACTCCTTCGAGTCGGTGCGCCACGTCGTCGTGATGGCGGACGAGGTTCCCGAGACGGAGTTGGAGAACGTCCACGCCTACGAGGATCTCGTCGCCAGCGCGGACCCCGTGGAGTCGTGGCCGGACGTGTCGGAGGACCAGCCGGCGGGCATGTGTTACACGTCGGGGACGACGGGCAAGCCGAAAGGCGTCGAGTACACGCAGAAGATGATCTACTCGCACGCGATGATGACGATGACGCCCGCCGCGCTCGACATCGCTGAGGAGGACGTGGTGATGCCGGTCGTGCCGATGTTCCACGTGAACTCCTGGGAGTTCCCGTACGCGGTCACGATGGCGGGCGCGCGCCAGGTGTATCCCGGGCCGTCGCCCGACCCCGCGGACCTCGTCGAACTCATCGAGGAGGAAGGCGTCACGCTCACTGCGGGCGTCCCCACCGTGTGGATTAACGTCCTCGACTACCTCGACGACCACGACGCCGACCTCTCCAGCCTGGAGCGCATCGTCGTCGGCGGGAGCGCCGCGCCGAAGGGCGTGATGGAGCGCTACGAGGAGGAGTACGACGTGGCCATCGAGCACGCGTGGGGGATGACGGAGACGATGAGCATCGGCTCCGTCAGCCGCCCGAAGTCGAACATGGACGTCTCGCAGAGCGAGGAGTACGACCTCCGCGCCAGCCAAGGACTGCTCTCGCCCGGCCTCGAGATGCGGGTCGTGAACGACGACGGCGAGGAAGTCCCCTGGGACGGCCAGACGCCGGGCGAACTGCTCGTGCGCGGCCCCACCGTCGTCGACGAGTACTACAACCGCCCCGAGGCGAACGAAGAAGACTTCCAAGATGGATGGTTGAAGACGGGTGACATCGTGGTCGTCGACGGGGACGGCTACCTCGAAATCGTCGACCGCTCGAAGGACGTCATCAAGTCCGGCGGCGAGTGGATTTCGAGCATCGAACTGGAGAACCAGCTGATGGCGCACGAGGACGTGGTGGAGGCCGCGGTCATCAGCGTCCCCCACGACACCTGGCAGGAACGCCCGCTCGCGTGCGTCGTCCGCCGCGACGGCAGCACCATCGACGTCGAGGGGCTGCGCGCGTTCCTCGAGGACGAGTTCCCGTCGTGGTGGCTGCCCGACAACGTGGTGTTCGTCGACGAGGTACCGAAAACCGCGACTGGAAAGTTCGACAAGAAAGTCCTGCGCGAGCGCTTCGACGACCCCGACCTCCCGCACACGCCCGGCGAGGATTAGGGGTCGAGCGCCGCCACGTCTGTTTCTGACGCGTCGACGAGTCCGCCGTGATAGCAGAGCACGCGGTCGTACGCGTACTCCGCGAGGTGGCTCACCGACTCGTACGCGCGCTCGAGGTCGGGCGTCACGCGCTCGTTCGGGCCCTCGATACCGTTCTCGCCGCCGATGAGCGCGTCGCCCGCGAGCAGCAGGTCCGCGTCGGGGACGTGAAGCGAGAGGTGGCCGGGCGTGTGTCCGGGCGTCTCCACGACTTCGACCGGTCCGGCGCGCGTGTCGAACCGCACTCCTTCGACGAGCTCGACCGCTACGTCCACTGGTGGATAGCGCTCGCCGCCGCCCTTGATGGGTTCGTCGCGGCCGTCGATTGCGGGCACGTCGCCGCCGCCCGCCATCGTCACCGCGTCCGTCTCGGCGAGGAGGTCGGCGGCCGCGCCGACGTGGTCGCCGTCTTGGTGCGTGAACACGACGATAGAGACGTCGGCGAGGTCGTGGCCGATGGCGGCGAGTGCGTCCCGTACGTCGTCGGCCTGGTTCGGAAGGCCGGTGTCTACGAGAACGACGCCATGGTCGGTTTCGATGGCGGCCGCGTGGAACACGCGCGTGCCGTCGTCGGTCTCCAGCGGAAGTTCGAGGTCGTACACGCCCGTCGCGAGTTCCGTAACCATACCCGTGCTGTCGCGCGCCCGTGGGGTAAAACCACTCGCCGCCGCGGCCAGTACCGGAACACGAACGCCGATACGGATGGCCGCCCAACGTCGCGTGTGAGTCTCAGGATTCGACGCTACGAGCCCGATGACCGCGAGGCCGCGGACGCCGTCATCGAGGCGGCGCTCCGGCACGCGAACGCCTACTTCGAGGACGCGCCCGCGCTCGTGGACGGCGACCGTCTCGCCGAGTACGTCGAGGAAGGCGGCGAGTTCCTCGTCGGACTGCTGGACGGTGAACTGGTGGCGACAGCCGCGTTCCGCCCGCCGAAGGGCGTCGCCGCCGACCTCGCCACCGTAGACGACGACACCGCGGAGGTGAAGCGGATGCACGTCCATCCCGACCACCACCGCCAGGGGTTCGGGCAGGCGATGTACGACGAACTCGAAGCCCGCGCGAGCGACGCCGGCTACGACCGTCTCATCCTCTCCACGAGCGCCCGCCAGGAGCCCGCACACGCCTTCTATCGACAGAACGGCTACGAACAGACAGGCCAGACGACCGTCGACATCGACGACGCGACTCTCGGCATCCTCGTCTTCCGGAAGAACCTCGCTCGCGGCCGCTAGTCGGAGTAACCCTAATGTGGGTTACACCGCATATATCCGCCCATGGAGGACGGCCCCCACGAGGACGACGCCATTCCCATGCCGGAGCAGATTCCCGGCGAACTGCTGGAGTACCTGCACGAGTCGATCGGCGCGAACTTCCGTGGCGTCGCCTACTACGACCGGGCCACGGTCTCCACACAGCTGCCATCGGACGGAAGCGGGTCGTTCGACGAGGAAACGCTCGAAGAGATCGCCGACGACCTCCGCCTCATGGACGTCGGACGCACCGCACAGGAGTCGCTCTACAGCCTCGGGTCGCTCTACTGCACCATCCGCGCGTTCGACGACGCGCTCCTCCTCCACTTCATTCAGGGCGACGACCGCGGGACGCTCGTCTCCCTCGAACCCACGACCGCGCCCGGACTAACCGACTTCATCTACGACATCCTCCACATCCTCCACGAGTACTCCGACCAGGAGATATCGCGCGCCCCGGACTGGCAGGCCGAGTGACGCCCGCCACGCCCGCCACGCCCGCGCTCCCTCTTCCGCCGATCCGCCGGGCGTCCGCGAAGCCTACGCGTCCTCCTCGAAATCGAGCGCGGCGGAGTTGATGCAGTATCGTTTCCCGGTCGGGTCCGGTCCATCCTCGAACACGTGGCCGAGGTGGCCGCCGCACTCCGCGCACCGCACCTCGATGCGGCGCATGCCCATGCTGTCGTCGTCCCGGAACTCCACGTTCCCCTCGATGGCATCGTAGAAACTCGGCCACCCCGAGGACTCGTCGTCGAACTTCGTGTCCGACTCGAACAGCGTCGTTCCGCAGGCCGCGCAGGCGTACGTGCCGTCGTCGTCCTTCCCGATGAATTCGCCCGTGAACTTCCGCTCCGTCCCCGATTCCCGAAGGATGCGGTACTCCTCGTCCGTGAGTTCCGCGCGCCACTCCGCGTCGGATTTCTCGACCATACCCTGTGTAGGTCGCCGAGGGTAAGGAGCGTTGCGTCCGAACCCGGGAGGTTTTGACCGCGGTCCGTGATTCTCTGGGTATGCCCGATCTCGTCTGCGACGCCTGCGGCGCAACGTACGCCGACGGCGACCGCCAGCACTGCGACTGCGGGGAGACGCTTTGGTACGAACTCTCGACCGACTTCGCGTGGCCCACAGAGTCAGAACGTCTCTGGGCGTACAGCGACCTCCTGCCGGCGAGCGACCCGGTAGGAATCGAGCGCGCGGCCGGCGGGACGCCGCTCGTGCGCGCGCCCCGCCTCGACGACTACGCCGGCTGTCGGGTTCGCGTGAAGGACGAGTCCGCGAACCCCACCGGGTCGTTCAAGGACCGCGGCACCGCCGTCGCGACCGCCGCCCTCCGCGCGCGCGGCGAGACCGAAATCGGCACCGTCAGTCACGGGAACATGGCGATGAGCACCGCCGCGCACGCCGCGAGCGCGGGCATGGACGCCGTCGTGCTCGTCCCCGACGACATCCCCGAGGACCGACTCGGCCACATCGCGCGCTACGACCCCGAACTGTACGCCGTCGCCGGCGACTACGGCCGGCTCTACGAGGAGTCGTTCGCGCTCGGGCCGACGTTCGTCAACTCCGACTCGCCGCTCCGCGTCGCCGGCCAGAAAACCACCGTCGTCGAACTCCTCCACCAGTTCGCCGGCACGCCCGACGCCGTCGTCGTCCCCGTCTCCTCCGGCGGACACGCGAGCGGCACGTGGAAGGCCGTCCGCGAACTCCGCGCCGCCGGCGCTATCGAGGCCGTTCCCGAACTCCACTTCGTGCAGGCCGCCGCCTGCGACCCCATCGCGCGCGCCTACCGGAACGGCGACGACACCGTCTCACCCATCGCGGACGGCGGCGACGACACCGTCGCGTACTCCATCGCGAACGCGAACCCGCCGAGCGGCGACCGAGTCCTCCGCGCCACCCGCGACACCGGCGGGAGCGTGCTCTCCGTCGCGGACGACGCCATCCTCGCCGCCCAGCGCGCGCTCGCGACACGTGCGGGACTCGCCGTCGAGGCCGCGTCCGCCACGTCGCTCGCCGCCGCCCGCGAACTCACCGAAACGGGACGCCTCGAGGAATCCGACGACGTGGCCGTGGTCGCGACCGGCACGGGATTCCGCGAACGCCCGCCGACCCCCGACTCCGTTCGGCGCGTCACCCAAGACGAATTGCGCGAACGCCTCTAATCCCGGAACGCGAGCGCTTCCGCGTCGGCCTCCCGAACGCGCACGCCCTTCTCCGAGAGATGGCGGGTGCGCCGGCGCGCGTGGTCCTCTTCCTCCGTTCCGCGCGTCGCGAGCACGTAGACGAGCGCGCGCCCCGCGGGCCGCATCGTCCGCCCGGCGCGTTGTGCGCCCTGCCGCCGACTCCCGCCGAGGCCGGACGCGACGATGGCGAGCTCCGCATCCGGGAGGTCGATGCCCTCGTCGCCGACCCGTGAGACGATGAGCGCGTCTCGCTCCCCGCTCCGGAACTGCGCGAACAACCGTTCTCGACGGGGGTGCGGCGTCTCGCCGCTCACGAACGGAATGTTCAGGGCGTCTGCGAGCCGGTCGCCCTGATCGAGGTAGTCCGCGAAAATCAGGGTCTTCGCCGTCGGATGCGCCGCCTGAAGGTGTCTGATTTCCTCGACTTTCGCGGGGTTCGCGGCCGCGCGCTTCCGGCGCTCGTGGCCGTCCGCGGACGCCCACTCGTACCGGTCGTCCTCCGACAGCCACGGCACGTATCGGATTTCGACCTCGGGTTCCTGCACGAATCCCGCGTCGAACAGCGCGTCCCAGTCCGTGCCGATGGGCGGTCCGATGAGCGTGTAGATGTCCGTCTCGCGGTCGTCCTCCCGAATCGGCGTCGCGCTCAAGCCGAGGCGGTGCTTGCTCTGGAGGTTCGCCGCGCGCCGGAACACCGGACTCGGGATGTGGTGGGCTTCGTCGAGGAGGATGAGTCCCCATTCGCGGGAGTCGAACAACCGTCGGTGGCGGTCCATGCCCGCGGTCTGGTAGGTCGCGATTGTCACGGAGCGCAGTTCCTTCCGGCCGCCGTGGTACTCCCCGACCTGCTCGTCGGTGAGGGTCGTGTGTTCGAGCAGGTTCTCCCGCCACTGGGACGCCAACTCGCGGGAGGGCACGAGAATCAGGGTTTCGCCGCCAACGGACTCCATCACACCCATCCCGGCGACCGTCTTCCCGCTCCCCGGCGGCCCGACGAGGACGCCCGACCCCTGGCGCTCGAAGCGCGCGACCCAGTCCGCCTGATAGTCCCGGAGTTCGAGTAAGAGTTCGATGTCGAGCGGTTCGCCGCCGTCGAGGTCGCGTTCGTCCCGAACGGGATACCCGGCCTCGTAGAGGATGCGCTTCACCTCGGACACCGACTCCGCGTTCACCCAAGACGTGTCGTCGCTGATGGGCGCGCGCAACTGCGAGTCGTCCAGTTTCTGGCGGGCGACGTTCCCCATCACGTCGTCGGACGCCGCCTCCAAGACAGTGTAGCCCTCCTCGTGGGTGCGGAGCGTGAACTGGTGGGCGCGACGCCACTGGCCCTCCACGAACTCCTCGATGGGCCGCGACCGCCGATTCGTCACCTCCCGGACCGCCGCGAGAATCTCTTCCAGGGAGTCGTAGGGCGAACTCCACACGTCCTCCTTGCGGACTCTGTACCGGTACGCGCCGTCCCGCGTCGTGTCCGCGAGGTGCGCGAACTGACTGAGTCGGGCGCGCGTGAACTGCCGCGGCTGGTCCACCACGATTTCGCGCTGCTCGGGGAACACCACCACGCGCTCTGTCTCCGCGGTCGCCGCGTAGTCCGACGGATAGTAGACGACCGGGTCGGCCGACACGTCCCGGCGCTCCACGCCGTCCCCGACGAGGCCGTCGAGGTCGTCGCTCGCGTCGGCCTGTGGCTCCCCGCGATGAGTCGCCACGTCCGTCGCGGTGACGACGGGACTCCCGACGGATTCGAGCGCGTCGTAGAACGCGGACAGCGAGAACTCCTCTGACACTACACGGCCTTGGGACGCGACGGAGAAGAAGGAAGCGGATTAGCCGCCGAGGTAGGCGTCCCGGATGTAGTCGTCACCGCGGAGGTCGTCGGGCGTGCCGTCCTTCTCGATACGGCCGTTCTCCAGGAGGTAGATGTGGTCCGCGTGGTTCATCGCGAACGTCACGTTCTGCTCGCACAGCAGAACGGTGACGCCGTCCTCCCGGATCTCCTCGATGGCGTCCGAGATGTCCTCCAAGATGACGGGCGCGAGGCCGAGCGTCGGTTCGTCCAGGATGAGTAACTCGGGGTCGCCCATCAGCGCGCGGCCGATGGCGAGCATCTGTTGCTCGCCACCGCTCATCGTGCGCGCGTTCTGGTCCTTGCGCTCTTCGAGCGTCGGGAACACGTCGTAGACGTACTCCAATCGGTCGGCTTCGCCGTCGCCGTGGCGGTACGCGCCGAGTTCGAGGTTGTCCTCGACGCTCATGTACCCGAAGAGGTCGCGGTCTTCCGTGCAGTGGATGAGACCGTTCGCGACGAGGTCGCTCGCGTCCACGGACGACACCTCGGTGCCGTCGTACGTGACGCTCCCGCCGTACGGCCGGAAGCCCGTCACGGTGTTCGCGAGCGTCGACTTCCCGGCGCCGTTCGGACCGATGACGCTCACGATACTTCCTTCCTCGACGCCGAGGCTGACGCCGCGGAGCGCCGACACCTCTCCGTACGACACGGAGACGTCGTCGATGTTCAGAATCATATCTCGTCGCCTCCCAGGTAGGCTTCTTGCACTGTCTCGTCGTTCCGGATCTCCTCGGGCGTGCCCTCCGCGATTTTCGCGCCGAACTGGATGACGATGGCGCGGTCGATGAGCGAAAGCAGGCCGCGCATGTTGTGGTCGACGACGACCAGCGTGATGCCCTCGTCGCGGAGGTCCGTGAGGAGGTCGCTCAGTTCCGCGACCTCGCCGCTCGACAGGCCCGCGAAGGGCTCGTCGACCAGCAGGAGGTCGGGGTCGGTCGCGAGCGCCCGTCCGAGTTCGAGGCGGAGCAGGCCCGCGTGCGGGAGTTCGTCCGGCGTCTGATGGATGCGGTCGCCGAGGCCGACGCGCTCGCAGAGTTCGCGTGCGCGGTCGGTCGTCTTCCCGCGCAGGCCGGACAGCGAGAACAGGCGGTCCGGCGCGAGCGCGAGCTCGACGTTCCGGAGGACGCTCCGGTCGTCCAGCGGCCTGAACGACTGGAACGTACGCGCCATCCCGCGTTTCACCATCTCGTAGGCGGGTTCGCCGGTCACGTCCTCGCCGTGGTAGTGGACGGTTCCGCTCGTCGGTTCGTACGCGCCGGTGACGCAGTTGAACGTCGTGGACTTCCCGGCGCCGTTCGGCCCGATGAACCCGAGGATTTCGCCCTCCTCCACGACGAAGGAGAGGTCGTCGACGGCGGTGAGACCGCCGAACTCCTTCCGGAGGTTGTTCAGGACGAGCAGGCCGTCGTCGGGCGCGTACTCAGTCATCCCGACCACCCCGGAAGAACTCGCGGAACTTCTCTAGCGTCTGTTCGACTGGCGTTCGGCCGCCGTCCGCGGCCGCGCCGTCGGATCCGACGAGTTTGCGGCCCGCGACGATACCCCAGCGGAGCACGCCGCCCGGGAGCGCGAACAGGATGATCAGCGTCCCGACCGCGAAGATGACGAGGTCGAGGTCGCCGACGCTCACGCCGAGTCCCGGCACGACGAAGTCGACGTTGCTGAGCTGGCTGCGGAAGATGCTGAGGAACATCCCGCCGAGCGCCGCGCCGACGATGGTCCCCATCCCGCCGAGCACGGCGGCGATGATGACTTCGATGCTCACCGTCTGCGCGAGCAACTGACTCGGCGTCGGACTCGCCATCGGCGTGTGCACGAACACCGCGCCCGCGAGTCCGCCGACGCTCGCCGACAGCACGAACGCGAACGTCTTGAACTTCGCCGGGTTCAGCCCGGACGCCGCGACGGCGTCCTCGTCCTCCCGAATCGCCGTGAGGACGGACCCGGCGTCGGACCGAGTCACTGCGAGCAACACGGCGAGTATCAGGACGAACAGCGCGAACGCGACGTAGAAGAACACGTACGTCTCCTGTGCGAACCCGCTGGTCGCGACGAGCGGGTCGGGGTTCGGGATGCCGAGTTCGCCGCCGAAGATGTCGCTGCGCCAGATGAACACCTGGAGCAGGATGAGCGGTGCGACGAGCGTCACGAGCGACAGGTATGGGCCTTCGAGGCGGAGCGCGGGGACGCCGATGAGGAGGCCGGCGACCGCCGCGAGCACCGTTCCGAGCACGACCGCGGCGAGCGGCGGGACGCCCCACCCGAGGTTCAACAGCGCGCTCCCGTAGCCGCCGATGGCGAAGAAGAGCGCGTGCCCGAAGCTTATCTGGCCCGTGTAGCCGGACACCGAGTCCCAGCTCATCGCGAACATCCCGATGAACAGCGCTATCGTGATGGTGCGGATGTGCAGGAGGCCCTGGTCGCCCGCGTACAGGAACCCCATCCAGAACGGCGTGAACGCCAGGAGGACGAGCGCAATCAGGCCGAGTTGTTGGCGGAGCGGGAGCGACAGCGGATTCAGCTTCGAAGTGAGTGTGTCCGACATCGTCACTCGGTGAATTCACGGCCGAACAGGCCTTCGGGTTTCGCGAGCAGTATCAAGACCAGTACCACGAGCGACGCGAGACCGCTGAGCGAGGAGTCCACGTACGACATCGTGAACGTCTCCAGGAATCCGATGATGTACGCGCCGATGACGCTCCCGCGGATGGAGCCGATGCCGCCGAGCACGACGATGCTGAACGACAGCACGAGCGGCGAGCGGCCCATGCTCCAGGACGCGGTCTGAATCGACCCGAGGAAGAGCCCGGCGAGCCCGGCGAACGCGCCCGCGAGCACCCACGTGTAGAGGTACATGCGGTCGCTTTCGATGCCGACGAGGGACGCGCCCTTCGTCGACATGCTCGTCGCGAGGATGGCCTTCCCCGTCTTCGTGTAGTTGATGGCGAAGAAGAGGAGGCCGATGATGACCCAGGACAGGCCGAACACGAGGAGGTTGTTCGCCTGAATGCCGCCCGCGATGGCGACCTGTCCCGTCCAGAGCGAGGAGATGACGGCGGGCTGCGTGCCGAACGCCGTCTTGATGATTTCCTCGATGGCGATAGCGGTGACGAGCGTGAGTATCATCACCGTTATCGGGTCGTCCTCGACGCGTCGAATCACCCCCCGGTAGAGCGCCGCACTGAACAGTGCGGGGACGAGGAGCGCGGCGAGCGCGCCGATCCAGATGCTGTACCCGAACACTTCCGAAACGTAGTACGCGCTGAACGCGCCGATGGTGACGGTCGCGCCGTGCGCGAGGTTGAGGACGCCGCCCACCCCGAAGATGAGGGTGAACCCGATTGCGACGAGCGCGTACAGCGCGCTCATCATCACGGCGTTCGCGACGACGTCGGTCAGTGGCAGCGCCATCTTACACCCAGGGCGGACTGTCGTACGACCCGGACGCGAGGCTGTCCGGGTAGATGGCCGTCTGACTGCCGCCGTCGCCGTTCTCGTTCGGCTTCCACTGGAGCCAGAGCGGGCGGACGCCGTTCTCACCGCTCTCGTCGTACACGATGTCGTGCGGGTACTCCTCGTCCTTCCCGTAGTACCGGAGGGTACCGGCGGTGCCGGTGAAGCTCGAACTCTCGAGTTCGCCGACCACATCGTCGGGGTTCCGGGAGTCCGCGCTCTCGGCGGCGGCCGCGTACTGCATCACGGCGTCGTACGCGATGTAGCCCGTGTAGACGGGATACTTCCCGACCTTCCCCTTGTAGGCTTCCGCGTACGGAACCGTCTTCTCCGTGATTTCGGACTGCGGCGTCGCCGTGTTCTGGGTGACGCCGAACGCGCACGCGCCGTTGACGAGCCCCCAGTAGGAGGGAAGCTGCATCGGGACGTGAATGCCGCCGAACGCGAACGGCCGCTGCTGTTTCGCGTACTGGACGATGGCGGTGCTGCCGGAGTGCGCCATCGCGACGAACGCGGCGTCCGCGCCCGACGCTTCGACCTGGTCGTAGATGGTGGAGAAGTCGCTGGTCTCGCCCGCGTAGCGCTTCATGCCGGCGACTTCGACGCCAGCGTCCGCGAGCTGGTTTCGGAGGACTTCGTCCACGGGTTCGGTCCACGTGTAGTCCTCGGTGAGGACGTAGACGGAGTCCCAGCCCATGTCGGAGAAGTTCGCTTCCGCGAAGTCCACCATGTTCGCGCCGAGGAAGTGCGCGTTCACGGGGCCGGTGCGGAACCAGTACTTGTACTTCTCGTAGTCGTCTTTCAGCATCGTGGACGCCTCGGGCGTCGCCGCGCCAGCGGTCATGTGTACTTTCTGCTGGCTCGCGATGCTGTCCATGAGGTTGAGGAGGACCTCGCTCGTGAACACGCCGGTCGTGAAGTCGACGTTCTCACTGACGGTGAGTTCCTCGTACTTCGTCTTCCCGCGCTGCGGTTGTTCGTTCGTCGTCTTCACGGACACCTCGACATCGTTTCCGAGGACGCCGCCGTTCGCGTTGAGTTCCTCGGCAGCGAGCTCCGCGGAGCGCGCGATGGAGTTCCCGATGGGGTTCTCCGTGCCCGTGTGCGAGGTCAGGACGCCGACCTTGAACGCACCGCTCGGCGCGTCGCCGCTGCTGCTGCCCCCGAGACAGCCGGCGGACGCCGCGAGACCGACTGCGCCCGTTCCCTTGAGGAACGTCCGTCGGTCCGCGTTCGCCCTCACACTGCTAACGATGTTTCGTTCCCCCTCGGCTTCGTTACCAGAACAACGCCCATCGTCGTTCTGACTACCTTCGTTAACCATTGGTACGGTATGGTCTTACAGGACCCGATACATAAGTGTGGGTGGTGGTATCACAGGAAAGACCGTGCAATACCTGCTTCGACTGTGTAGGGACGCGCGAAATCGACGCTGGAGAGTTTATTACAAGCGATAATCTATGGTTAGATAAGAAATATTTACACAAAAATCGGTGATATCAATAGTTGCAATGTCAGAAAGAAACTACGGCTCGCTCGCATCCTTCCTCACCGACAACCCCCGCATGATCGGCGTCCTGTTCACGATGACGCTCCTGCTCGCCCAGACGGGCGCTGTCTCGGCCGGCAACGTCGCCATCAACGGCCCCTAATCCAACCGCGAGAAATCGAACGTATCCGCCCAGTGTAACGACTCTTCGAACCGAATCGGCGTCTGTTGCTCCACGAACTCCACGAATTTCGCCACACTCACCGTGTAGTCAAGTCCTCCCGCGACGGGTGCGAGGTAGTACATTGACTCCCCCCGAATCGTCGGCGCCATCATCGTCCCGAGGTCGAACGCTCTCGTGAGAAACGACCAGTACGTGATGTCCACCGCGTCCTCCCGCACGTCCGTAATTTCGACGAGCTCCGGGAGGTTCGACTCGGGCTGTACGATGCCGAGGCCGCCGTCGCCGACGATGACGTACTGGCCGCCCGCGTAACTCTCGTTGCGCGCGGTTTCGAGCGCGACGTTCAACGGATACCCGACGTTCAGCAGGCGCGCGAGCGTCCGCCCCATCGTCACCGCCGCGTTGTTCAGCACGTCGCTCAGCGTCACGATACCGCCGATAGCGCCGGCTTCGACGAGTTTCGCGCCGACCCGATACGACGAGCACGCGTTCAGGAAAAAGGCGTCCACGCCCGTCGTCTCGATGCTGTCGAGGTCGAGTTTACCGTCCGCGCACTCGATACCCGCGTCGTCGATATGGCCGATGTAGTGCAGGAACTCCGTCTCGGCCGCCAGCACCTCACGGAGTTCCGCGCGAGTGAGGTTCTCGTACTGTCGCACGTCGAAGGGAAGTTCGTCCCGCGACCCGTACACCGTGTCCGTCATCTCCCGCTCCTCCATCATGTCCGGTTCGTTGCAGACGACGGTGATCTTGATGTCGCCGGACGCGAGCGGACGGTCCACTCGGTTCTCGTACGCCTCAACCATCGCCTTGCTCGCGCCGATGGGCGTCCCCGCACCCGCCCACGTCTGCTCCAGTGAGTCCGCCGCGGCGGGGCGAACGTACCGGCCGCCCGTCTGCGCGCCCGCCGACGCGCGGTAGAACTCGCCGGCGGTTTCGGCTTGCTCGGTCGTGCGCGCCACGCCCTCGTCCGTCGGCGTCCGTACGACAGCGAGTTCGTCCACCAGGTAGGGGAGGAGTTCCAGGTACTCCCTGGTCGGCGTCACGTCCGCCGTGAGCTTCCACGTCGGACAGTACGGCTCCACGGCCGCGAACGGAACCGAGAGGTAGCTCTTGAGTCGGTCCGTCGGCGACGCTTCACGCGCCTCCGCGAACGAGATATCGAGCGCCGACTCCAGTTCCGCCCGCTCGAACAACGGCACCTCGTAGTAGCCCTCGGTGCGCGCGACGCAGTCGAGCACGAACACGTGTTTCAGCGTGCGCGCGACCGTCTCCTCGTACCCGCCCGCGCGGTCAAGCGAGTACGTGAACCCGTCCATCGTCCGGAGCTCGGGTTCCTCGCCCGGAACCAACCGCGCGCCGAGATAGTACGCGAGCGACACCGCCGGGTAGATGTACTCGAACCGGGGCGGCACTGCCAGCCGAACGTCCGTCTCGGGCGCTTCCAGCCCCGACGGAATCACGAGGTCGTCGCCGCGCTCCAGACGGGGCGGATGGCCGCGTAATGTTGGGTACGACCGCGTCGGCTCCTGCGTCTTCAACGCGTGCCCGAACGCGTTCACGGCCTCCATCACGTCCCGCGGATGGTCGGTCGTCGTTATCGTGCCGGCGGGCGAGTCGTGGAACGACCGCGCGCCCACGTCCACTCGCGTCTCGCCGGCGAGGTCGATGACGGTGCTGTCCGCGTCCGACCGAACCGTCACCGGCCCCGACGCGCGGACGTAGAGTTTTATCGGCGCGGCGACGTCGAACAGGTACTCGCTCGCCGGCAATTCCTCGAACGCGAAGTGCTCGGTCTGCGTGACGTGCGTCCCGTCCGGGGTCCGCACGTGAATCGCGAAGACATCCGGAAACGTGACCGTATCAGTTCGAAACGAAACCGCCGCGTCGAGCGGGACCGGGAACCGCTCCGTGATACGTTCTCGACGCACGTTCTCGGTCGCCGTCTCCACGCGAACCCGCGTGCGCTCGATCGGGTCGACCACCGCCAGTCCGCCCTTCGGCGGCGTGTCGATGCGCGCACCGACATCCCCCGCTGCGTCGAACACATCGCCGGCTCGCTCCTCCATACGAATCGCCTTACGCGGCGAACCACTCAAAAGGGTGTTGTCGTCTCAGCCGTCGAGCGACACCCACTCGGACATCACGTCCTCGTCCCGGAGACTCCACCGCTGTTCCACGCCGTCGGTCACACGGAGTTCGACGACCGCGTCGAACAGGGGTTCGAGGAGGCGGACGTGGCGGTCGTCGCGGGGCTTCGGGAGGTGGAAGTGCGCCATTCCGCGCTCGCGACGCACGCGCTCCGAGAGCAAGTCAGCGGTGCGGAACGCCGGGAACTCGCCCGCGGTATCGAGGAGGGTCTGGAGGGTGTCGACGCCGAGTCGGAGTTCGCCCGGCGCGAACTCGTCGCCGAGCGCGTCGATCTGGTCGATGACTGTGCGGCCGAGCGCGTTCGCATCGCCGGCAGAGGCGTGCGCGCGCGGCGTGACGCTGGGTGTGACGTTCGCCGACGCGACCGCGCTGCGGGCGTTCGTGCCGTGCGTGATGACGGTGTCGCTGTCGCCGCAGCGCGTCTCTCCGAGGCGGCCGGGGAGCGTGGCGCCGGCGCTGCCGCCGACCACGAGGACGCGTTGTCTGGGGGCGTGCTCGCCGTCGCCGAGCATCCGTCGGGACGCGCGAGCGTACGCTTCACCGGGAACGTCCCCGACGACGAGGAGGGAACTCCCCTCGTCCTTCAGGCGTTCGAGGACGCCCTCGAATTCCTCGTCCGTTCGCCCCGCGTCATACATCGGATAAGCTGTCACAGTGACAGGAAATAAACGTTTGGTTCGCTAGTCGTCGTGAACGAGTACGTCGACAACGGTCGGGCCGGATTCGGCGAGCGCGGCGTCGAGTGCAGCGTCGAGGTCGTCCTCGGGGTCGACGCGAACGCCGGTCGCGCCGTGGCTCTCCGCGTTCTTCGGGATGTCCACGGGCGGGTCGAAGTCCATCCCGACGTACTCGTAGTCGTCCTCGCCGAACAGCCCCTGCATGTTGTCCTTGAGGATGCGATAGTTCCGGTTGTCCGGCACGACGACGGTGAGGTCGAGGTCGTAGCGCGCCGCCGAGTAGAGCGTCTGCGGATAGTAGAGGTAGGAACCGTCGCCGACGTGTCCGACGACCTGCCGGGGCTCGTCGCGCATCGACTCGGCGAGCGCCGCGCCGACGGACGCGGGGAGGCCGTATCCGAGGCCGCCGCCCTTGTTCGAGATGGCTTGCTCGGGTTCGAGCGGCCACCGCGTGAGCAGTTCGTACTTCGCGGTCACGCCCTCGTCGACGATGTAGGCGTCGGGCGCGGCGTCCCGGAGAGCGTCCACGAGCTCGCCCTTCGACCGCCGCGGGTCGTCCGTCTCGTCGTCGCTCGCCATCTCCGCCTGCGCCATCTGCTTCATCGCGGCGACGCGTTCCAGACGGTCGGCGCGCTCGTCGTCGCTCACCCGGTCGGCGACTTCCGTGGCGATTTCGGCCATCGTCTCGCCGGGGTCGCCGAGCACGGCGACGTCCGCTGGCTGGTTCTTCCCGAGTTGCCACGCGTCGTCGCCGATGTGGACGAACGTCGCGTCCGGCACGAGGTCGCCGGAGTGCGCGGTGAGCGTCGTGTTCGTCGAACACCCGACGAACGCCACCATATCGGTATCGAGGAGGGTTCGGGCGGTATTCTCGTCCGGCGGGATGTAGGACACCCACTGGTCGTGGCTCGCCGGGAAGTCCACCTCGCACGCGAGAATCTCGGCGTGCACGCGTGCGCCCGCCGCTTCCGCGAGGTCGACAGCGGCGTCCACGGCGTCGGTGCCCGCGCGGGCGACGCCGTCGCCGACGACGAGCACGGGGTTCTCCGCCTCCGCGAACGCGTCGGCCGCCCGTTCGACCTGACTGCGGTCGCCGCGGCCGCCGCTCGGAATCGCGCCCAGTCGCTCCGGGTCGGCGTCCGTCTCGGCCATCATCACGTCGAGCGGGAGGCCGAGGAAGACGGGGCCGGTCGGCGGCGTCAGCGCGACGCGGAACGCCCGGCGGAGCATCGACGGGAGCGCCTCGACGTCGAGGACTTCCGCGCTCCACTTCGTGAACTGCTGCGTCATCTCCACGAGGTCACCGGAGAGGATTGGCTCCTCGTGGCGGAACTCCGTGGAGTGGTTGCCGGCGGTGACGACGAGTGGCGCGCCCGCGACACTCGCGCCGTAGATGTTCCCGAGGCCGTGGGCGAGACCGGGCGCGACGTGGAGGTTCGCCACGCCGACGGGGAGCACGGACTCGTCGTCGTCCGCGTGGTAGCGCCGCGTCGTCGCGTACCCCGCCGCCATCCCGACCGCCACGTCCTCGTGGAGGCCGAGAACGTAGTCGAGGTCGCTTCCCGCGAGCGCCTTCATCACGGGGAGTTCGGTGGTGCCGGGATTCCCGAAGACGTGCTCGACGCCGTACTGCTCGAGCGTGTCGACGAAGAGGTCCGCGCCCGAGTACGCCATCAGATTTCGGGGGACTCCTCGATGCGCGGGACGCCCGCCGCGGTCACTGTCTCGCCGACGATGTAGGAGGCGGCGGGGCTGGCGAGGAACTGCGCGAGGTCCGCGATCTCCTCGCTCGTGCCGATGCGACGCTGCACCTCGTCTCGCTCGATATTGTCCGCGCTGACGCCCATCTGGGACTCGACGCCGGGCGTCGCGACGAACCCGGGCGCGATGCAGTTCACGCGCACGTCGTCGCCCGACCACTCGTACGAGAGGGTCTTGGTGAGGTTGATGACACCCGCTTTGGCCGCGCCGTAGTGACTCATCATCGGACTGCCGCGCTGGCCCGCGACGGACGCGAGGTTCACGACGGTGCCGCCGCCGTTCTCCCGCATGTGTTCGCCGGCGGCCTGCGTGCAGTGGTAGGTGCCGGTGAGGTTGATTTCCACTATCGTTTTCCAGCCGTTCTCGCTGATGTCCTCGAAGGGCGCCATGAAGGACGCGCCCGCGTTGTTCACGAGGATGTCGACGGACCCGAACTCCTCGACGGTCGCCTGGACGAGCGCGTCGACGGCGTCCCGGTCGGTCACGTCACACTCGACCGCGAGCGCGGTTCCCTCGTAGTCGCCGTCGTTGATGTGGTCGCTGACGGGGTCGACGTTCTCCTGTTCGCGCGAACAGACGACGACGTTCGCGCCGTCGTCCGCGAAGCGTTCCGCGATTGCTCGACCGATGCCCGAGGACGCGCCGGTGACGATGGCGGTGTCGCCCGCCACGCTGAATCTGCTTACCATTGTTAAGACATCTACCCGTTTTCGGTTCATCGGTAATAAATCCGCGTGCGCCGGAGCGACCGTTAACATAATGGCAAATGTTACGGAATGGCATGGTATGGACGTACCCAGTTACCTACAGACGGTCGAGGCAACGAACGCCGCCGCGCTGTTCGACGCGACGGCCGACCAGCGACCCGACCCGACAGCCATCGAGGGCGAACGTCGGTCGTTCACCTTCGCCGCCCTCCGCGAGCGCTCCGCCGCGCTCGCCGGCGGCCTGCACGAGCGCGGTCACACCGCGGGCGACCGCCTCCTGCTCTACCTCCCGAACTGCCCCGAGTACGTCACCACCATCCTCGGCGGCCTCCGCGCGGGCGTCGTCGTCTCCCCCGTCAACCCGCAGTACAAGGCCCGCGAACTCGCCCACCAGCTCGACGATACCGACGCGAGCGTCGTCGTCACCCACCCCGCGCTCGTCGAACACGTCCACGAGGCCGCGGACGACATCGACAGCGACCCCGACGTCCTCACCGTCGGCGAGGCCACCCCGGACACCACCGCGCTCCACGACGTCTCCGGCGACCCCGTGACGGTCGACGTGGACACGGACGACACCGCGATGCAGCCGTACACGTCCGGAACGACGGGCCAGCCGAAGGGCGTGTTGCTCACCCACGGGAACCTCCGCGCGCAGGCGTTCTCGGGCTTCCAGTTCACCGACCTCCCGCCCGCGGAGCAGCGCGAACTCGTCTTCCTCCCGCTCTACCACATCACGGGCTTCACGCACTCCACGTGGCAGACCCTGATTCGGGGCGGCACCGCGTTCGTCCGGAATCCCGCCGACTGGAGCGCCGAGCGCTGCATGCGCGAAATCGAGGACAACGAGATTACGAGCTTCATCGGCGTCGCGACGATGTTCGTCGACATGGTGAACGACGAATCGTTCGGCGAGTACGACCTCTCCTCGCTCGACACCGTCAACGAAGGCGGCGCGAAGATGCCCGTCGCCGTGCAGGAACGCTTCGAGGAGAGCACGGGCGTCGCGATGAGCGAGGGATACGGACTCACCGAGACCACCGCCGCCACCCACACCGGCGTCGGGTCCTCGTTCGGCTACAAGCCCGGCACCATCGGTCAGCCACTCCGGATGACGGACGCGAAAATCGTGGACGGCTCGGGCGACGAAGTCGACCCCGGCGAGACCGGGGAACTCCTCGTGCGCGGCCCTCAGGTGATGAAGGGCTACCACAATCTCCCGGACGCGACCGACGACGCGTTCACCGACGAGGGCTACTTCTGCACCGGCGACATCGCGCGCCGTGACGCCGAGAACTACTACGAGATCGTCGACCGGAAGAAGCACATGATCAACACCGCGGGCTACAACGTCTACCCGAGCGAGGTCGAATCCCTCCTCTACGAACACGAAGCCATCGCTGACGCGGCCGTCGTCGGTATCCCCGACGAACGCCGGAACGAGACCGTGAAGGCGTTCGTCGTGCGGACACCGGACGCAGCGGTGACCGAAGAGGAAATCAAACAGTTCTGCCTCGACAACCTCGCGGAGTACAAACACCCCAGGGAGGTCGAGTTCGTGGAGGACCTGCCGCGCACGGCGAGCGGGAAGGTGCAGAAGTTCAAACTGGTGGACGACGATGCCTGAGGGCGTCGCGTTCGTCACCGGCGCGAGCCAGGGTATCGGCGAAGCTATCGCCCGCCGATTCGTGGAGGACGACTTCGCGGTCGCGCTCGCCGCGCGCAGCGACACCACCGACCTCGCGGACGAACTCGGGAACGCGCTCGCCGTCCGATGCGACGTGACCGACGAGGAGAGCGTCCGCGACGCTATCGACGCGACCGTCGAGGAGTTCGGTGGACTGGACGTGCTCGTGAACAACGCCGGTATCGCCGGCCCCACGAAGCCAGTCGAGGAAATCGAGCGTGAGGCATGGAGCGAAACCATCGAAACGAACCTCACCGGACCCTTCCTCTGCGCGAAACACGCGGCGAGCGCGCTCCGCGACAGCGACGAGGGAAGCCTCGTCAACGTCTCCTCCGTCGGCGGGAAGCGCCCGTACCCGAACCGCAGCCCGTACGCCGCCTCCAAACTCGGCCTCGTCGGCCTCGGACGCACGCTCGCGGCCGAGTTCGGCGACGACGCCGTCACCGTGAACACCATCTGTCCCGGGCCCGTGGCGGGCGACCGCATCGAATCCGTCATCGAGAACCAAGCGGAGGCGCGCGGCACGACCCCCGAAGCGGTGAAGCGCGAGGAGTACCTCGGCGACCTCATGCTCGACGAGATGGTGACGCCCGCGGAAGTCGCGAACGTGGCGTACCGCCTCGCCGTCGACCACCGGCACGTCACCGCCCAAGACGTTAACGTGGACGCGGGCATGACGTGGTACTAGATGGACTACGACGCGGTCTTCTGGGACATCGGTGGCGTCCTCCTCGATGTCGACTCGGTGCGCGAAGCACACACGCGGTTCATGGAGCGGTTCGTCGCCGCGCACGGCCTCGACGTGAACCCGCAGGCGGCGCTGGAGCAGTGGCGCGGCGCTGTCGGCCGCCAGTTCCGCGAACGCGAGGGGAACGCCTATCAGTCGGCGCGCGAGGCGTACGCGCTCGCGCTCGCTGACCTCGCCGGACGCGACCTCGCGGACGACGAGTGGTTCCCGCTCTTCCGCGAGACCTCCGCGCGCTACCTCCGGCCGACGCCGCACGCTCGCGCGGTCGTCGCCGCGCTCGCCGACGCCGGCGTCTACCAGGGTATCGTGAGCGACGTGGACACGGAAGAGGGTGAGTTCATCCTCTCGCTGTTCGGCGTGCTGGAGCACGTGGACGACGTGACGACGAGCGAGGCCGTCGGCCGCACCAAGCCCGACGACGCGATGTTCGAGACCGCGCTCTCGAAGAGCCCCGTCACGCCCGAGCGGACGGTGATGGTGGGCGACCGCTACGACCACGACGTGGCCGGCGCCGCCCGCCACGGCATCCACGGGGTCGCGTTCGGCGAGAACGCCGACGGCTCCGACGCGAGTCACCGAATCGACGACTTGCGCGCGGTGCTCGACATCGTCGGCGTGCGAGGTGAGCGATGAGACTCCCTGAACCGTCCTCGGTCGCCGCTGCGCTCCACGGACGCCTGCTCCGGCCCGTTCGACGGACGCTCCGGCCGTTCCTCGACGAGGACGTGGACCGTGGCGACCCCGTGAGCCACGTTCTACTCTCCCTCCTTGCGGGACTGGTCGCGTTCGCGCTCACTGCGCTGGCCGCGGCGCTCGTCGCGCTCCCGACGGCGCTCTACGCCGTGGCGTACGCGCTCCTCGCTGGCGCGTCACGCCTCGTGAACGCGTTCAGCTATCGCCGGTAGCGCGTCCGTCACGTCCGCGCGGAGCACGACATCGGCGCGGTCGTCGGCCCGCATTTCCTCGAGATTCACGACGACGAGACTGCCGTCGCGCGCGGCGGTCGCGGGCAGCGAAGCCGCGGGGTCAACCGTCAGCGAGGAGCCGACGGCGAGGAAGGCGTCGCTCCGTTCCGCGAGGTCGCGGGCGTCGTGCAGCGCCTTCTGTGGCAGTTGCTCGCCGAACAACACCACGTCGGGCTTGAGGACGCCGCCGCACTCGCAGGTCGGTGGGAGTTCGCCGTCCGCGGCGCGCCGTCGGGCGTCCGCCGCGTCGCTCCGCCGTCCGCAGTCCTCGCAGGCGACGCGCTCGGCGTTCCCGTGGAGTTCGATGACGCGCTCGCTCCCCGCGTCCTGATGGAGGCCGTCCGTGTTCTGCGTGACGACACCATTGAGGACGCCCGTGTCTTCGAGCGTGGCGAGCGCGCGGTGGGCGGCGTTCGGTTCGACGCCGTCGGGCCGCATCGCGTCGTGGAGGTCGAGGCGGTCGCTCCAGAACCCCGCGGGGTCACGCTCGAACCGCCGCCGATGGAAATCTTGGGGGTCGAACTCCGCCCCCCAGATTCCGTCGTCGCCGCGGAAACTCGGGATGCCGGACGCCGTGGAGACGCCCGCGCCCGTCAGAACACCCGCAGTCTCCGCCGACTCTAGCAGTTCCGCGACCCGCGATAGCGCGCGTTCGTTCATACCCATGGATAGGCGTTCGAGAGGAAAAGTGGCGTGCAGACGACACCGGCGGTCGCGCACGGGAGCGTGTCGCCGTCACCGAACCGGACTCCCGTACGTCGCTAGTCAGTACATCATCCATCGCTGGCCGCGCTCTCGTATTTGAACTTTTCAGCCAGCGCGGTCTAGTGGCGGAGACGGTACGAGCATCAGCGCGCCGCCGGCGCGCTGTTCACGCGAGCGCAGAGCGCTCGCGTCTTTTTGCCTCCAGGGTTTTACTCAAGCGGGTCGCCTTCGGCGACCGCTTGAGTAAAAAGGTGGGTTAGAAGCGCGTGAGGGCTTCGAGTTCGAATTCGTGTTGGTCGGCGTCGCTGAGGGCGTCGCGGGCGATGACGCGTTTGTGGACTTCGTCTGCGCCGTCGACGATGCGGAACTGGCGGACGCTCTCGTAGAAGTCGGCGAGCGGGAGGTCTTTCCCGATGCCGTTTCCGCCGCACATCTGGATGGCTTGGTCGATGACGTTCTGGCAGGTGTTCGCGGCGAACACTTTGGTCATGGCGACGGGGATGCGGGCTTCGTTCCCTTGGTTGATTTGGCGGGCGGCGTGCCGGACCATGGTGCGGGCGGCGTGGAGGTTGGTTTCGGCTTCCGCGATTTCGAAGCGGAGGGATTGTTTCTCGCTGAGGGGTTCGCCGAAGGCTTCGCGTTCGCTGATGTATGCTTTCGAGATGTCGAGCGCGCGCTGGGCCATTCCGGAGTACCGCATGCAGTGGGTGAGGCGGGCGGGGCCGAGGCGGGCTTGCGCGTGGCTGAATCCTTCGTTGAGTTCGCCGAGCAGCGCGCTCTCGGGGACGCGCACGTTGTCGTACTCGATTTCGGCGTGCCCGACGCCGGTGACGTTCCCGCCGGTGTGCGGGATGTCGCGCACGACGTTCACGCCGTCCGCGTCCGCGTCGACGAGGAAGAGCGAGCAGCCGCTGTAGGGGTGGGCGTCGGGGTCGGTGACGGCCATGACGATGAGCACGTCGGCCTCGGTGCCCTGGGTCGTCCACCATTTGTGGCCGTTGATGACCCACTCGTCGCCGTCCTTCTCCGCGGTGGTCGCCATCATCTTCGGGTCGCTCCCGCCGCCCTGAATCGGTTCGGTCATCGAGAACCCGCTCCGAATCTCTCCCTGGACGAGCGGCCGGAGGTACTCCTCTTTCTGGTCCTCGGTGCCGAACATCTCGAGGGTGTGCATGTTGCCCTCGTCCGGCGCTTCGACCTTGATGGCGGGCGCGCCGAGGAGGCTGCGGCCGGCTTCCTCGAACACGGGGAGCATGTCGCGGTAGCTGAGGCCGTGCCCGCCGTACTCCTCGGGCAGGTGCGGTGCGTACACGCCGTAGTCGCGCGCTTCCTCGCGAAGCGCGTCCAGTTGGTCGTCACTGATGGGGTCGCCGCCCAGTACGTCGCGTTCGACTGGGATGACTACCTCGTCGACGAACTCACGGGTTTTCTCGGCGAACTCGACCGCTCGCTCGGAATCGTCGTACTCCATACCCACCCTTCGTGAATACAATGTAAAAAGATTCGTCCCGATTGGCATCGAGTGGTAATTCCCATCCATACCTATTCGTACGAGGAGGTTGAACGCCCGGGTATGGCAGACGACACGAGTGCGGCCTACTTCGCTCGGCTCGTAGACGAGGACGCGTTACGGACGTTCCTCGAATCCGAACTCGGGCCGACGGACGCCTACGACGTCGAGCGGCACGCGGAAGGACACTCGAACGAGACGCTGTTCGTCCAGTGGGGCGACCGCGACCTTGTGATTCGCCGGCCGCCGCCGGGCGAGACGGCGGACACCGCGCACGACGTGCTCCGCGAGTACCGCGTCATCGACGCGCTCCAAGACACGGCCGTGCCGGTGCCGCCGACGGTCGCAGCGTCCGACGACCACTCCATTATCGGGAGCGACTTCTACGTGATGGAGCGCGTGCCCGGCGACGTGCTGCGGGACGACGAACCGGAGCGGTTCGCGAACCTCGCGTCCCGCCAGCGCATCGGGGAGGAACTCGCGGACACGCTCGCGGCCATCCACGACGTGGACTACGAAGCGGTCGGCCTCGGCGAACTCGGGCGGCCGGCGGGCTACACGCGCCGGCAGGTCGACCGCTGGGGGAAACAGCTCTCGTGGGCGTTCGAGGTCACGGCGGACGACCGCGAGGTCCCGAAGCTGAAACGCGTCGGCGAGTGGCTGGACGAGAACTGCCCGGAAGACCATCCGGAGACGCTCGTGCACGGCGATTACAAGCTCGACAACGTCCTGTACGCGCCCGGCACGCCCCCGGAACTGACGGGCGTGTTCGACTGGGAGATGAGCACGCTCGGCGACCCGCGCGCCGACCTCGGGTGGATGCTCTCCTACTGGCGGGACGCCAAGGACCCCGAGCCCGCGGTCCCCGAGCTGGAGGCGACGTTCATGCAACGCGACGGCTACCCGACACGCGTCGAACTCGTGGAGCGCTGGGAGGACGCGACCGGGTTCGAGTTCGAGCACGAGCGGTTCTACCGCGCGCTCGCCGTCTACAAGCTCGCCGGACTGGGCGAGATGTTCTACCGGCGCTACCTGGAAGGAAACTCCGACGACCCGATGTATCCGCTGATGGAGGAACGTGTGCCCGCGCTCGCCGACCGCGCGGTCCGCATCATCGAGGGGGAGGAGCCGCTGTGACGTACTACGAGGACTTCGACGTGGGCGACGTGGAGGAGTTCGGGTCGTACACGGTGTCGAAGGAGGAAATCGTGGAGTTCGCGGAACAGTTCGACCCGCAGCCGTTCCACGTGGACGAGGAGGCGGCGAAGCAGTCGCCGTTCGGCGGCCTCATCGCGTCCGGCTGGCACACGGCGTCGCTCTGGATGAAGCTCATGGTCGAACACCACTACGACGACGCGGCGAGCCTCGGGTCGCCGGGCGTCGAGGAGATTCAGTGGACCGAACCCGTCCGCCCGGGCGACACGCTCTCCGTGCGTCTGGAGGTCGCGGAGAAACGCCCGCTCGAGAGCGACCCCGGGCGGGGGTTGCTCACGACGGACACCGCGATGTTCAATCAGGACGACGAAATCGTGATGACGATGCGCGGAAAAGCCTTCTACGAGCGGCGAAACCCCGACGCCTAGCGCCCTTCGAACTCGGGGTCTCTGTCTTCGAGGAATGCCCGCACGCCTTCTTCGTGGTCGTACGTGTCGAACACGACACCTTGCGCGACGGCCTCGTCCGTCATCGCCTGGTCGATGGTCTTCTCGAAGCCCTCGTCGATGAGGCGTTTCGCGTGCCGGAACGCCGCCGTCGGCCCGGACGCTATTCGGTCGACCATCGCATCGGCTTTCTCCGCGAACTCGTCGCTTCCGTAGACGTGGTTGAACAGCCCGAGGTCGTGTGCGCGCTCCGCGCCCATGATTTCGCCCGTGTAGACGAGTTCCTTCGCGACGTTCGTCCCGACGACGCGCGGGAGGAGGTAGGACGTGCCGGCGTCGACGGACAGGCCGACCTGCCGGAACACGAACCCGATGCTCGCGTCCTCGGTCGCGAGCTGGATGTCGCACGCGATTGCGAGATTCGCGCCCGCGCCCACCGCGGGGCCGTCGACCTTCGCGATGGTCGGAAGCGGGAACTCCACGAGGAGCGCGAGCGTCTCGCTCGTCGTTCGCTCGAGCGTCTTCACGGCCTCCTCCAGGGACTCGTCGGAGTCGAGTCGCTCCTTCATCGCGGCGATGTCGCCGCCGGCGCTGAACGCGCCGCCCGAGCCCTGCACGACGACCGCGCGGGCGTCGTCGACCTCGTCACGGACGCGTTCGAGGCTGTCCCGGAGGCCCGCGGTTAGCTCGCGGGAGAGCGCGTTCCGGCGCTCGGGCTGGTCGAGCGTGATGGTCGCGATGCCGTCCTCTACGTCGAGCGTGACTGCGTCACTCATACCGCGACCCACACCGCGAACCCCGAAAAACCTTCCCCAGGACTGTTAGAAATATCCTCCAGTTCGCTTTACAGTGCTCATTCCTCCGGGATGACTTTCCCGGGGTTGAGCAGGCCCTTCGGGTCGATGGCGTCTTTGATACCTCGCATCACGTCCACGGTGTTCGCGTGCTCGTCGCTCATGAACCCGCGCTTCCCGATGCCGACGCCGTGCTCGCCGGTCGCGGTGCCGTCCATCTCGATTGCGGCCTGCACGACCTCGTTGTTGAACGCCATCGCGCGAATCACGTGGTCCTCGTCGTCGCGGTCGACGAGCGGCGTGTAGTGGAGGTTCCCGTCGCCCGCGTGCCCGACGAGCGGCGCGAGCAGGTCGTACTCGTCGGCGAGGTCGTGCGCGCGCTCCACGATGTCCGGGTAGTTCGTGATGGGGACGACCACGTCGCCGATGACGGCCACGTCGAGGTCGGGGTCGTACGCGCGCGCCGCGGGCAAGGCCTCCCGGCGGGCCTCCCAGACGTCCGCCATCGCGCCCCCGGGTTCCGTCCACTCGACGACGCCGTGGTCGCGGCAGATGTCCTCGACGAACGCGTAGTCTTCCTCGATGCCGGTCGTGTTTCCGTGGAGTTCGAGCAGGAGGGTGGCGCGCTCGGGGAGCGTGAGGTCGTCGCGGTTCGCGTTCAGGAGTTCGATGGACTGCTCGTCCATGAACTCGATTGCGCCGGGTTTCACGCCCGCACCGATGATGTCGCTGACGGCGCGGCAGGCGTCGCGCGCGCTCTCGAACGCGACGAGCGCCGCGCGCTTCTCCGCGGGGATGCCGGCGAGTTCGATGGTGGCGTCCGTCACCACGCCGAGCGTCCCCTCGCTCCCGACGAGCAAGTCCTTGATGCTGTACCCCGAGGAGGTCTTCACGACGTTCCGTCCGGCCTCGACGACCTCGCCGTCGGGGAGCACGGCCTCGATGCGGCGGACGTGGTCGCGGGTCTCGCCGTACCGCACGGCGTTGAACCCGCTCGCGTTGGTCGCGATCATCCCGCCGATGGTCGCCACGTCCCCGCTGGAGATACCGGGCGGGAAGCGGAGGCCGTGACCGGCGAGCGTCTCGTTCAGGTCGTCGTAGATGACGCCGGGACCGACGCGCGCGGTGAGCGTGTCCGGGTCGGTCTCGACCCACGTCATCTCCTTCGTGGACAGCACGATACCGCCCTCGACGGGGATGGCGTTCCCTTCGAGGCCGCTCCCGCCGCTCCACGGCGTCACCGGCACGTCGCGCTCGTACGCCGCGGATAGCACGGCCGAAACCTCGTCGGTGGTCTCCGGCCACACGACCGCGTCGGGCGTCGAGGGGTGGTGCGGGCTCGCGTCGCGGGCGTACTGCTCGCGTCGCGACTCGCTGAACGAACTCTCCGCGTCGAGGTCTCGGAGGAACGAGACGTCGTGGTCGGTCATACACGGTCGTTCGTGTACGTCGCCCTAAATCTTCGCCCGCGGTCTACCAAGAGTTATTGCGCTCGCCGCGACTCACTCGGTATGCGCGTGAGCGAGGCCGTCGTCGACCGATTGGTCGCACACGGCATCGATACGGTGTTCGGCATCCCCGGCAAACAGACCCTTCCACTGAACGACGCCATCGGCGACAGCGACGGCATCGACTTCGTCGTCGCGCGCCACGAGACCGCCGTCTCGCACGAGGCGTGGGGGTACGCCGAGACGTCCGGGAGTATGGCCGCGACCTGCGTCGTCCCCGGGCCGGGCGACATGAACGCGATGAACGGCCTGAAGAACGCCCTGAACGACTGCACGCCGCTCCTCCACCTCGCGGTCGAGACCGAACCCGACATCCGGGGCGGCGACGGCATCCACGAGACGCCACCAGACACCTACGACAACGTCGTGAAGGAGAACGTCCTCGTGGAGAACCCCGAGGCCACGATAGCCGAAATCGAGCGCGCCATCGCCGTCGCGCAAACCGCGCCGAAGGGCCCGGTTCGCGTCGGCATCCCGAAGAACTTCCTCCCGATGGACGCGGTTCTCGCGGAACCCGGCGACTACACCACGGAGTCCGTCCACGGCGTCGACGAGGACTCGCTTGGGGACGCCGTCGACGCGCTGAACGACGCCGACCGACCAGTGGTGCTGGCGGGCGGCGGCGTGCGCTCCGCGGACGCGTCCGGCGCGCTCGTCGGCGTCGCCGAAACCCTCGACGCGCCAGTCGTCACCACGTACAAGGGCAAGGGCACGATTCCCGAGGACCACGACCTCTCCGCGGGCGTGCTCTGCGGCGGCGCAAGCCCCGACCTCCTCGACCTGCTCTCCTCGTCGGACGCCCTGCTCGCCGTCGGCACGGACTTCGACGCCGTCGCCACGCGCTCGTGGAGCGTCGAACTACCCGACACGCTCGTACACGTCACGCTCGACCCCGAGGACGTCGGAACCGGGTACGAGCCGACGGCGGCCCTGGTCGCGGACGCGGGCGCGGCGCTGGCGGGTCTCGCCGGCCGCCTCGAACGAACGGAGAACCGGGACGGCGCGGCGCGCGCTACGGCCGTCAGGCAGGCCGACGCCGACCGGATGGCCGCGCTTCGCGACGCCGACCAGCCGCCCCTCACGTCCGTCGCCGCGATCGACGCCGTCCGGGACGCGACCCCACGCGAGACGCCCGTCTCCGTGGACGCCGGCGGCTTCCGCATCTGGACGCTCGTCTACTTCCCCGCGTACGGCCCGCGCTCCTACGTCAACCCCGGGTCGTGGGCGACGATGGGAACCGGGCTTCCCGCGGCCATCGGCGCGGCGCGCGCGAACCCCGGCGAGCACGTCCTCGCGCTCTCCGGCGACGGCGGCCTCATGATGTGCATCCACGAACTCCACACCGCCGCCGCCGAGGACCTGCCGGTGGTACTCGTGGCGTTCAACAACGCCGACTACGCCATCATCTCCGAGGAAGCGCAGCGCTCGTACGGCCTCGACGCCTACGACTGGCCGGAGACGCCGCTCTCGCTCTCCGCCATCGCGGACGGCATGGGCGTCGAGACCGCGCGCGCCGAGACGCCCGACGAGATTCGCGAAACCGTCCGCGCGGCGTTCGACCGCGACGGCCCGACGCTCGTCGAGGTGCCGACCGATCCCGCGGAACCGCAGGCGAGCGTCCACATGCGCGACTAATCCTCGGTCTGCGTTCCCACGTCCGCCGGCCAGCCAGGCGGTTGGTCGGGCGACACCTCGGCGTGCTCGCGCTTGAGTACCATCGGCGTGCGCTCCAGCGACAGCACTTTCGTTCCGTCCTGGTTGTACGCGCGGAGTTCCGTGGTGACGACGCCGACGTGGTCGCGGCTCTCCAGCTCCCGCTTGGAGACGACCTCGGATTCGGCGAAGATGGTGTCGCCGTGAAAGACGGGCGCGTGATGCTGCACGTCGTCGTAGCCGAGGTTGGCGGTGGCGTTCATCGACACGTCCACCACGCTCATCCCTACCGCCAGCGCGATGACGAACGTACCGTCCACCAGTCGCTCCCCGAACTCGGTCTCCGACGCGTAGGCCTCGTTGAAATGCATCGGGTTCACGTTCATCGTCAGGTTCGTGAACCAGACGTTGTCCGTCTCCGTCACCGTCCGCCCGTAGGGGTGCTTGTACACGTCGCCCACCGCGAAGTCTTCGTAGAACCGTCCCTGCCAGCCCTCGACGACTCTCGTGTCCGTCATGTCGTGCTACACGTACCCACGAACCAAAGAACGCGGTGTTTTTCACGGCACGCACCCGACTCGAAGCATGCTCGCGTCAGTCGCCGCCGGCGTCGCGTTCGGCCTCGCGCTCGCCGCCCCGCCGGGGCCGATGAACGCCGTCATCGCCGAGGAAGCCGTGCAGCGCGGCTGGCGGAAGGGCGTGCGCGCCGGATTGGGCGCAGCGACCGCCGACTTCTGTTTCTTCGTGCTCGCGCTCGTTGGCGTGGTCGCCGTCGTCACGGACCTTCCGCTCCTGCACGCCGGCCTGCTCGCCGTCGGCGGCGGCCTCATGCTCTACTTCGCGTACGGCGCGTACCGCGGCGTCTCCGAGTCCTTCCGCGAGGCCGGGGAGCGCAGGGTCGCCGGCACGGGCTTCCAACGCGCGTTCGTGCTCGCCATCACGAACCCCTACCAGCTCGCGTTCTGGCTGTCCGCCGGCGTCGCGCTCGTCGAACCCGGCGAACTCGACCTCCTCAGTTACACGCCCTACCTCGGCGACTCGCTCGCGGGCGCGCTCGTCGTCCACACCGGCAGTCCCGCGCTCGTCGCCGGGTTCTTCGCGGGCGTGCTCGCGTGGGTCGTCTCGTTCCCGCTCGCGCTCGCCGCCGCCGAACGCCGCGTCGAATCCCTCGCACCCACCGTGAGCGCACTCTCAGCCATCCTCCTCGCCGGATTCGGCGTTCTCTTCCTCGCGGACGCCGTGCGAACCATCGCGTGAAGGCGACACCCTCAAACCGTTCGGCCGCCTGACGGTACATCTATGACTCCCAGTGGAGACGTTCTCGACCTCGTCTCCTTCGCCAACGACAACGGGGACCTCCGCGTCCGTGACGCACTCACGGGCCGAGCGTTCACGCTCTCGCTCGACGCGACCGGTCGCGAACCCGCGCCCCCCGACGGCTTCCTCTTCCCAGTGGACGCGGCCGTCGGAACGACGACCGACACCATCGAAGTCCCGGCCGGCGTCACCGCCTACCTCCGCGCTGCGGACGGCGAACACATGGGCGAGTTCTCCGCGACGCCGCGCGACCTCCCGGAGGGAACGTACTACCTTGAACTCGCCGCGCCCGTGAAGACGTACATCCGGCTGAGCCGAACGGCGGCGACCGTCGCGTACACCCAGCCCCGAAGCGAGGGCGGCGCGCTCCGCGTCTCCTTCCCCGAACCGGCGTACGTCGAGGTCGGGGCGCGCTCCGCGCACGACCGCTCGCGGGCGACGATAACCGTGTCGGACGACCCGCGAGCCTTGATGGCTGCCGTGTCCCACCTCGGGTCGTCGATACGCGAGTTCTCGCCCGAGCGCTCGTGGCCGACGCTCCGCGGCTATCCGCCCGCCATCGAGGTCGGCGACGAACTCGCGATTCCTGACGGACTCACGCCGCCCGACACCGGCGTCACGCTCGGCGTTCCCGACTCCATCGCGGACGTTTACCGGGTCGCGCCGCTCGCGTACTACCTCGGCGCGACCGTCGAACCCGCGAGCGAACCGACGCTGTCGCTCTCGAACGGCTACTCCGCTCCGCTCGCCCCGGACGAACCGCTCGAATCCGCGGTCGACCGACTCCTCGCGACGTGCGTTGTGCTCGACTCGCTCGCGCGCACCGACGGCTACTACTCGCTCCCCCGCCACGAGTACGACGAACTCGCCGGCCGCCTCCCGTTCTACCCGCCGAACCTCTACGATTCGCCGATACCCGAACAGCTCATGGAGTACCTCGAGGTCACGCCCGACCTGCTCGCGCCCGCCGTCCCGCAGTGGCCGGTGACTGCGGTGCTCCGGGACGACATCGCGGACGCGGAACTCCTCCCGCACGCCCTTCACGGCCTCTGGCGCGTCCACGTTGACGACCCACAGACTGATGGCCGCGCGCGCTCGCGAACCGAGAACGGGACCGCGTTCGAGCCGTCCGCGATTACCGCCCACGCGCACGGTGTTCCGCCGACCGGCGACGCCAGACTCGTCCCGTCGTTCCGTGACGCCGCGCGAGAAACCCCGTACGTCACGCGCGAGGACGCGACGACCGTCGTGTTCGCCGCCCCGGACCGCGCGCCCGCGCTCCTCGACGCGCTCTCCGACCTCCCCGAACCCGTTTCGGTGTGCGTGAGCGACGACCCGGCGACCGTCCGGAAAGCCGCCGCGAACGCGACCGTCGCGTACTGGGACCGCCCCCCGCTCCGCCACGGCAACGGGTTCGGCGCGCTCGACACGACCCCGCTCGGACTGGCCGTGATAACCGGCGAACACGCGTTCGACGCCGCGGTCGACCTCACGGAACGCGGCGTTCCCGCGGCGATGTCGGCGGCCGCCCGCCTCCCGGTCTCCAGAGTCGCCGACCTCCTCTACTGCGTCCAGGTCGGGTGTTCGGTCGAAACCACCGTCCGATACGCGGGCATCGAGGACGCGGTCCGCGTGGTCGGTCACCCGACGTACGTTCCCGTCCGGACCGACGGAATCGTGGGGCCAGCCCGCGTCGATGTCACCCCACCGGGGTCCAGCGGTCACGCGTTCACGACTAGATTCGCCGTCACCGTGGACGACCCCGTCGGCGGCGTTGTCCGGTTCGCCGAACCGCTCCCGCGTGACGCCTACCACCTCATAGGCGCTAGCGCACCACAGCCAGAGACGCACGACACCGCCGAGGCCGCCGAGCTTCTCGACCACCCGACGACCTTCGTGCGCATCGACGGCACACCCGTCCCGCCCACCGAGTCGCTTACGCCCGAGATGCTCCGCCGCGCCACTCACGAGCGCGCCGACTAACGTTCGAGAAAGCGTTCGCCGTGTTTGTTCGGGCTACGTCGCGTTGAACCCGCCGTCGACGAGGAGGCCGTGGCCGGTGATGTACGAGGCGTTCTCGCTCGCGAGGAAGGAGACGGCGTCCGCGACCTCGTCGGGGCGGCCGAGTCGGCGGAGCGGGTACTGGCGTTCCATGCGCTCGCGGGCCTTCTCGGGGTCGTCGCTGCCGCCGAAGAACTCGTCCGCCATGCTGGTCTCGACGAATCCGGGGCAGACGGCGTTCGCGCGGACGCCGGCGGGGCCGAGTTCGGCGGCGATGGCGCGCGTGAAGTTCAGGACCGCGCCCTTCGTGAGCGAGTAGGTGGCGATGCGGGGGGAGCCGACGACGCCGGCGAGCGACGAGATGTTGACGATGCGGCCCTCGCCGGCCTGTTTCATGTGGGGGATGGCGGCGTGACAGCCGTTCCAGACGCCCTCGACGTTGACGGAGAGGAGGCGGTCGCGGTCGGCGACGGACACGTCCTCGACGAGCGCGGGTTCGTGGCCGACGCCGGCGTTGTTCACGAGCACGTCCAGTCCGCCGTACTCCTCCACAGTTGCGTCGACCGTGGCTTCGACGGCGTCGTGGTCGGTCACGTCGAGTTCGGTGAACGTCGCGCTCCCGCCGTCGTCCTCGACGATGTCGACGGTTTCCCGGCCGCCGTCTGGGTCGATGTCGGTGACGACGACGTGGTAGCCGTCGTCCGCGAGCTGTCGAGCGATTGCGCGGCCGATACCGGCGCCGGCACCGGTGACGAGTGCGGTTTCGTCTGCCATACCCGGCGTCCGTGGGCAACCCCTAAAACGGTACGCCCCCGCGACGACCTGGCCGATTGCTGAACTGTTTTCACGTCGGTCGTCCAAGGTCCGGTGATGGCAGTCAGTGACCTCGACCTCGACTTCGTATCGTTCGGCGGAACCGGCCTCAAATCGAGCGAACTCCAGTTCGGAACGTGGCGGTTCGGCAAGCAGACCGAGGAGGGGAACGTCGAAATCGGCGAGGAGCGAGCGAAGGAACTCCTCACCGCGTACGCCGACGCGGACGGCCGGTACATCGACACCGCGGACGTGTACGGCGGCGGTGCGAGCGAGGAGTGGATCGGCGACTGGCTCGACGACCGCGACCGGGAGCGATACACCATCGCGTCGAAGATCTACTGGCAGATCCGGGAGGACGACCCGAACAGCCGGGGAACGAACCGGAAGAACGTCCGCGACCGCATCGACGCCCTGCTGGACCGACTCGGCACGGATTACGTGGACGTGCTCTACATCCACCGCTGGGACGACCAGACGCCGACGCGGGAGATGATGAAGACGCTGAACCGGCTCGTCGAGGACGGGAAGGTCCACTACCTCGGCGCGTCCACGCTGCGGCCGAACGCGTGGAAGGTCGCGAAGGCGAACGAGCTCGCGCGCGCCGAGGGCTGGGAGCCGTTCTCGGTGCTCCAGCCGCGATACAACCTCGTGGACCGCGAAATCGAGGGGGACTATCTCGAGTTCGCGCGGAGCGAGGACCTCGCCGTCTGCCCGTGGAGTCCGCTCGGCCAGGGCTTCCTCACCGGAAAGTACAGCCGCGAGGAGGGCCTGACGGGCGAGTCACGCGCCGCGGAGTCCAGTCGGTTCGAGGAGTCCTACCTCACGGAGGAGAACTTCGACGTGCACGACGAACTCGAAGCGGTCGCGGACGAGGTCGACGCGACGCCCGCGCAGACCGCGCTCGCGTGGCTCTCCCACCGCGACGGCGTCACCGCGCCCATCGTCGGCGCGCGAACCGTCGAGCAACTGGAGGAGAACCTCGGCGCCGCGACCATCGACCTCACTGACGACCAGGTCGAACGCCTCACCGAGGCGAAGGGCGGCCCGTACAGCGATCTCTAAGCGGACGCGACCGGCGTCCGCCAGCACGCGGCCACAGCACGCTTCGCCGCTACCGCCCGCATCGGGTTTGAAGATGCGGGTTTCAGTCCTCCTCGCCCGTTGACGCCCCCCTTTGTGTGGAACGCGCCAACGCCCGGGTACAGATGTCGTACACAATCGACGCCGACTGGAGTCGTCTCTTCATCGACGGGGAGTGGGTGGAGAGCGAGAGCGGCGACACCATCGCGGTCGACGACCCCTCGACGCGGGAGGCGGTCGCGGAGGTGCCTGCCGGCGTGGAGTCGGACGTGGACGCCGCCTACGAGGCCGCCGAGGCCGCGAAGGACGAGTGGGCGGACGCTCCGCCGGCGCGACGCGAACAGGTCGTGCAGGACTTCCTCGACGCGCTCCACGCGCACGAGGACGAAATAGTCGACCTGCTCGCGCACGAGGCCGGCGGGTCGGCCATCATGGGTGAGACTTCGATACAGATCGCGTCCGACCACGCGGCGGAGGCGGCGACGCTCCCGCGGCGGACGAAGGGCGAGCACGCGACCTCCAACATCCCCGGGAAGGAGAACATCGTGCGGCGGGAGCCGAAGGGGACGGTGACGGTCATCAGCCCGTGGAACTTCCCGCTGAACCTCTCGATGCGCGCGGTCGCGCCCGCCATCGCGTCCGGGAACACGGTCGTCCTGAAGCCCGCGACGAACACGCCAATCACGGGCGGCCTGCTGTTCGCGAAGCTGTTCGAGGAAGCCGGTCTGCCGGACGGCGTGCTGAACGTCGTCGTCGGCGAAGGGTCCGAAATCGGCGACCGGGTCGCCGGCCATCCCGTGAGCGACGTGGTCGCGTTCACCGGCTCCACGTCGGTCGGTCGGCGGGTCGCCGCGACCGCCGCCGAGAACCTCGCCGTGCCCGCGATGGAACTCGGCGGGAACAACGCCCACATCGTCACCGCGGACGCCGACCTCGACCGCGCGCTCGACGGCGGGACGTTCGGAACGTTCGTCCACCAGGGCCAGGTCTGCATCTCCATCAACCGCCACATCGTCCACGAGGACGTGTACGACGAGTACGTCGACCGCCTCGCCGACCGCGCCGCCGACCTGCCGGTCGGGAGCGCGCACGACGCCGACACCGTCGTCGGCCCCATCATCGACGAGTCCCAGCGCGACGAGATGCTCGGGTACGTGACCGACTCCGTCGAGGCGGGCGCGACGCTCGAAACCGGCGGCGAGACGCTCGACCAGGACGGCGTCGCTGACTCGCTCGTCGTGAAGCCGACCGTGCTCTCGGACGTGACGAACGACATGCCCGTCGCGGCGAACGAACACTTCGGCCCCATCGCGCCCGTCATCCCCTTCAGCGACGTCGACGAGGCCGTGGCGCTCGCGAACGACACCGAGTACGGCCTCTCGGGGAGCGTGCACGCCGGTGACCTCCAGACCGGCAAGGAAATCGCCGAACGCGTGGAGACCGGGAACGTCCACGTGAACGACCAGTCCATCAACGACGAGGCGCACGTGCCGTTCAGCGGCGTCGGCGCGTCCGGCATCGGGACGTACAACAGCGACGCGTTCCTCGACGAGATAACGGAACCGAAGTGGATCAGCCTCCAGCGCGAGGCGCGCGACTACCCCTTCTAACCCCATCCTTTTTCTTCGGTGTCGCCGGAGTTCGGGGCGTGCCATCGCTACCGCTCGCCGACCTCGAAGCCCAGGTCGGCGACACGCACCGAACCATAGAGGGGTTCGCCGTGGAGCGCGGGAAGGTCGCGGAGTTCGCGCGCGCCATCGACGACCCCGACGACGTGTACCTGGACGAGCAGGCCGCTCGCGAGGCGGGCTACGAGGCGATTCCCGCGCCGCCGACGTTCGCCCGCACGTCCTTCTTCCCCCGGTATCGCCCGGACGGCATCGACCACAACCTCGGGTTCGAGTTGGGGTTCGACCGAGCGCGAGTCGTGCACGGCCAGCAGCGCTACGAGTACGAGCGCCCGCTCTACGTCGGGGACACGCTCACCGGCGACACCACGCTCACGGAGGTCTATCAGCGCGACGGCCGGGGCGGCGGAACGATGACGTTCGCCGTCCTCCGCACAGACTTCACCGACGAATCCGGCAGTCACGTCCTCTCGGACTACAACACGCGTATCGAGACCGGACGCGCAATCGAGGGTGCGTCGGAATGACGGGCGAATTCGCGGTCGGCGACACGTTCGAGCGCGTCAGCGAGGACGTTTCGCGCGAGGACTTCGTGCGGTACGCGGGCGCGAGCGGCGACTTCAATCCGATTCACTACGACGAACCGCACGCTCAGGAGGCGGGGTATCCGTCCGTGTTCGGGCAGGGAATGTTCACCGCGGGCGTCGCGTCCGCGCTCGTCCGAGAGACGTTCGGCCTCGCCGGTCTCCGCGAGTACGACACGCGGTTCGTCGCGCAGGTGTGGCCGGGCGACACGCTCACCACGACGCTCGAAATCACCGCCGTCGAGGATGTCGAGACGGGAACGCGCGTCGAAGCCGACCTCGCCGTCACGACCGACGGCGGCGAGCGCGTCGTCGAGGGGCGTGCGGTCGCGGTCGTCTAGGCCCGCAGCGTCCAGACCTGGACCGCGTCGCCGTCGGTAAGCGGTTCGCCGTCGAACCCGCCCGCGACCGTCCACTCGTCGAATTGGGATTCTCGCGCGAGGAGTTCGATTTGCTGTGGCGGCAGGTGTGCGAGAACGAACGACTCCTCCGCCACCACCTCGCCGTCCCGCTGTATCTCGTGTTCGGTTCGGAACGTCCCCGCCACCGTGTCCTCGATGGTGGCGCGCGTTCGCGCGACGAACTGGCCGCCCTCGTGTTCGAAAGACTGCTCCGAGTGCCACTCGCCGAACGATTCCGCGATGACGTCGAACCGGGGAACGAAGGCGTCGAAGACGAGCCGGCCACCGGGTTCGAGAACGTCGTGGAGTGCGTCGAGCGCCGCCAGTTGGTCGTCGACCGTGGTCAGGTTCGCGATGGAGTTGTATGGGACGAACGCGCGGGCGTACTCGCGGTCGGTCGCAGGTGCGCGCAGGTCGGCCTGCCAGACGCGCGGCGTCACGTCGTCGGATTTCCGGCGGAGCCGGTTCAGCATCGGACGCGAGATGTCGAACCCGTCCGCGTCGACGCCGGCGCGCAACAGGTCGAGGTAGAGCCGGCCCGTCCCACACGCCGCTTCGAGAACGGGACCGTCGGCGGCGAGTGCGTGCTCCCGGTAGAACGACTCGTCGCCGACTGCCGACGCCGCATGTGACGCCTCGTAGGACGCCGCCAGCAGGTCCGAGTAGCGGTTCGCGGCCATACGGAACGCCTATGAGTCGAGCGGAAGAGCGTTTCGAGTTCTGTCGGGGGTGCCGGCAACCCTCGACCCGACCGCCACCATCATACGTGAGACGCAACCCAAAACCGATAAACGCGGGGCGCGCCGAACTCCGCGTATCGTGACGAACACGCAGATCACACTCGTCCAACTCGACAACTACGGCCCGTGGACCGTCACCCCGAACCCCCGCCGGGAAGTCGACCTCCAAACCCTCCAGTCGCGGCTGTACGCCGACCTCTCCCAGCTGTTCGGGACGCGCGACGCCTACGTCTTCTTCACGCGATTCGACAACATGGTCGCCGTGACGAACGGCGTCGACGCCGAAGACCACGCGCGCATCCAAGAGTCCGTCCGGAACCGCTACCCCGTCACCGTCAGCCTCTCCACCGCCGTCGCCCCCAGTCCCGCGGACGCGCTCGCGCACGCCACCGCCCGCCTCCAAGAGGAGGGGAGCGCGCAGGACGAAGAACGCACGGAAGCCCTGCTCGGCGCGCCCCTCGACGACCACGAGCGCACCGACGACGACCTCCAGATAGCGCACTTCGACGTGAACGACGCCACCGGCGAGTACACCGACGAACTCGACGCCTTCTCCACCTTCATCCACATCGAACAGGCGTACGCCAGCCTCATGCGGCACATGCACACCGAGCACGACTCGCTCTCCTTCTTCGTCGGCGGCGACAACATCATCGCCATCTGTCCCGCGATGGACGAACCCGCCTACCGGGACGCCATCGACGCCGTCCGCGACGACACCGGCGTCGACCTCAAGGTCGGCGTCGCCCGCGGCGCGACCGCTCACGACGCCGGCATGGGCGCGAAACACGCCCTCGAAATCTGCCGCGAAGACGGCACCGTCGTCGAGTACGAATAGTTTCACTCCGGTACCAACACCGTTTAGCCCGTTCTCGCCCTCCCGTTCCGTATGAGCGAGCGTGGCGGCCGCGGCGACCGCCTGCCGGGTGCGCCCGACCCCGCGGAGCGCATCGTCCTCCACGTCGACATGGACTGCTTCCCGACGCGATTTATCGCAGTCCGCGGGTAGTCAAACCCCGCTACGTCGGGCGGTTTCTACCGTCGTAATCTACGACACGAGGGTAGGAGTCCATTCGTAGCGTGCGTGTTCTTGTCTTAGACCAACGCCGTGCTGGGCTTCACGTGTATCTACTGTCTCGACCGCCTAGAATCTTTCCCACAATACCACGTGAGTAGACACCGACCAATAAAGCCAAACTCTGCCAGTTGGGACTTAAACGCCCTATTGGAATCTTATAGAGTCTATGACAATCGGAGAATCTTTCTGATTGGTCCCCATCGCCCCCGAATCATATCTAAGACCGAGAACGCGAAATAGAGGACGGAAACCATAATAATAGAAAATCCGACAATTAGTAGGGGTTGTTCAATGCCGACAGTCATTGATGTGTTGTTTACGGTATTTGCCCACCCCTCGAATAACCCCATAACAAGGGAGAACACTGAGATTAACAATCCGAATGTGCTTGTGGTGGATAGATTCAACACGTCAAATTTGTCGTCTATTCGACCTAACTGAGGGTAGTGTTCTTTGAGCGTGATACGGCGCGCCGTTCGGTGAGTGAATATACTGACCGTCACAGAACCAATCCAGAATACAATTCCGTTAATCGTATAGAACGAATCTGTTATATTCTCAATGTATTCTACACCACCTGTTTGGAGTGTGAGGGACATTATTGAGATGTAGATTACAATCAAGAACAAACCCGCCCTGAACGTCTTTAAGGCATCATTCGCAATTGCCCCAAGAGCCTCTCTTTCTCCCCCCTCTATCTTATCGGAGTCTTCTGTCATGGAGTCTCCTAAGCCGCCCGCTTGTAAAAGCATATGTGTGTAATGCGTCACTTTACGGTCGGGGTATTTCATGTCACCCCGCGGCTAAACCGTCCCCCTACCCGAGTGGAGTATAGGACCCGCCCGCTCACCAGTCTTCACGGGGCGGGGTACGTGGGCCACATTGAGTTTTGGAGTCTGTTTGCAGAAACCCAAACTAACTAGGAAGTGGAGCGTGTTCGTTTATGTACGGACGTGTCCCAAATGCCCGCCTCAACAGATTCCCAAACTCAAGAGTCCGACCCGAAAGCCCGTGTCTGGCTCAAGCCCGAGCAGATAACCGCTATGCGGAACGCCACTGTGGAGAACAGCGCGGACTATCTCGCCACGCGGAACGACGCACTGATAGCCCTCTTAGCGGACACGGGGCTGCGTGTCGGTGAGGCGGTCGCCGTAGACGTGAGTATGATTGACTTCGAGGACGGCGTACTCATGTTGCCCGCGGATATCCAGAAGAGCTATCCAAACGACAATAGCCCCGACTACACCGAGATTGAACTGGCGGGCGAGACGCTTCGGACGCTACGAACGTATCTCTCGAATCGCTGGAAAGACCCCGAAGCCCTCTTCCCCTCCCGTCAGTCCGACCGCATGACTACCGAAAGTGTGCGTAACGTCGTTCGAGACGCCGCTACCGACGCCGAAATAGAACCATACACCGTTGAAGGGCTTGGCGACCCAACGGACGTAACCCCCCACGCACTACGCCATAGCGTCGCCTACCGCATGATGAACCGAGAGGACGGAAACACCCTGTATGACGTTCGGAACCGACTACGACACCGCTCTATCCAGACGACGGAACGGGTGTACGACCACTTGGACCGAGTGTAGACAGACTCGCTCTCTTCTTGGGATTACCGACATGCCCACCTCCCGCTCCGAATTTCGTTTAAGTAACACCAGCACAGACATAGTAAGTAGAACGCACGGAAATTGATTCCACCGCCACTACCACGGACCTGATACCGCGGTCAGTGAGTACCCTAGATATGCGGTAGACAGGGACACTGGCGGCCCTCGCCCCCGCACAAGGCGAGGGCAACGGGCCGCTGAACACGGGTCTAAATCACATACCACTAGATAGCCCAGGTCCGTGGAGAGGGCCAGCGCGGGTATTAGTCTATCACATTCGTAGGGCTCGCGTGCGCAAGCCATGACGGTGCCCGTAGATAGCGGGGGTGCCGATGGGGGATGAATCGGCCGCAGGAGTACGTGGAGGTATCTAATAACTAGCTTGGAGTATCGTCGTACGAGCCTCCTCAATTTTATCAGATAATTGGGACAAGCTCTCCAATTCCTTCGTTATGCCTTCGTAGTGCCAAAAGTAGAAAAAGAGGAACCGCCCCATTTCCTCTATGTTATTGTGACTATCAGGGTTTACCTTAATACCATCTCTGTGAGATAAAATATTGGTGTATGTGTCTTCTACGAAATCATCCATCAAACCTTCAATCCCGTCATATAGTCCTGGGGAAAATTCCTCAAGAGTCCCCTTGTGCCTTTCTTGCAATTTATCCAGGGTCTTATACAAGTGATTGATATAGACTGCGTGGTCGCTTACTGCATACACTAAGTTAGATTCGTATCCCGTATAACCCGATTCTAACGTCAGGTGATACCGCGGATAAGTATCACCATTCTTGTATAAATCGAGGGCTTGGCCCGCATTACTTACTTTTTCGCCACCGTTCGACTTTTCCGCTTTCACTAGGGCATTATCTCCTGTTTCATGCTTGTATGCCAGCACATCCTTTGTACAATAGTCAAGTTGGTGTGATAAGTCAACTTTTGTAGTGGGTGATTGGAAGGTTTCTACAATTCCATCTATATCCCGCCTCAAATCGTTCAACTCGTCAGCTAAATCATTCAGTTCTTGTTTCCGTTTCTCGTCACTCTTGGCCCTATAGTATTGGTATGCGCCAAAACTTAATCCGCCCACCCCCGAGAGAACACTAAGGGTTTCGAGTAGAGCCATCTGTTGAGTAGTGCTTACTGTATTTGTACGCATATAGTTTGTCTACGACCCATCCAATCAAATATATAAGATTGAATGGGTCGTCACGGAATTCGCTTGATGAATTAGGAGATAGGTTCATTAATGGAGTCTATCATCAGTAAAAATTGGGTTTATCCGTCTCCAGCACCTATATTCAGGTACGAGCACGCCCCTGCCCCGTGCCCCTCACTAGTGGAAAAAGCTCTTTTTGCCCCTCGGGTGAGGCTCGGAAGGTAATGCACCGCTTGCCTCCCGAGTGCAAAGGCGTGGAGGAAAGGCTGTGTTGGGTTGTTCGCAGTAGAACACCCAACAATGTCAGCATGCGACAGCAGTCACGACACTGGAGCACAGCCTGCCAAAATAGTGGCCGCCAACCTTCGGTCTCCCTACGCGAGGGCACATACTGGCGATATTCCTGTATTAGTTGCCAGCGACGTGGAACGGGAATATGTTCATCCCACGGATTCAACGGACATTGACCCCATCCACGTCGGTGACCCTGTGGGTATTACTGTCAGTGGGGAGACAGCGGTCGCAGAGGAGGGTGACGGCGCACTGACGAAGGCGGAAGCCCTGAAAGACCGTGCCGATACTGTTCTCGGCCCCCAGTGGGGTGATGGTCGAACAACGTGGCACCCTAATGATATCACCGCTCGGCCCTCGGACCACAATACTGGGGCGGCTATATCGGCAATCAAGTCCGAACGTCACAAACAGGAAGTACGTCGGCTATTCGGTTCCGATTCATGGTTGAAACGTCTCAACGATGGAACAGCGAGTGACGACGAAGGGAACCGCCATGAACGTGACGTACGCCAGCGAATCACTGCCTTCTGTGAGCAACTGGATTTCCACGCTCACGAAAGCCAGGTGATAAGCGTATACAATGCCCTTCCTGCCGAACCGTTCCACCCGATAGGTGGGCACGAGCCAGCGGAATGCCAGGCCCCCCGCCCCGTTAATTGGGTCATTTCAGATGTCCACCCACCTGAAAACGGCGCGATGGATGTCGCCACAAGCAGTGAGTATTCCTGGGATGTGGAGTACACTCCAGTGAAACACGACCCGTCGATGTGTCCGTACTGCCACCAGTGTCAGTGTGGGAACTACCACTTTGGTGACGCTCCGAAGAATGGCGTTGAGACACGGATTCTCGCCGCCATGTTGTTGGTCGATGAACAGCGCATCAAAGCCGCTGAAGACTCTCAAGCGGCGTTCAATAACTGGCTAAAGGAACGTGACGGATACAACGAGTTAGTCACTCGTCACGCACTGAACCCCATGCAGGCGCTTCAAACAGCCCGCAACCACTACAACACCGACGATGGGTAGAGGAACACCAGTATTGTCTAAAACCGCTCAGCCTGTGTATAATGTCTGTGCAGGTATAACTTAAGAGAGCCTGTAATCGGTCACGGTGGCGGGGCGGTCGGTGCCCTCGTCAAGCGGGGCAGTTAGCCTTCGCCCGTGTTGAAGTATCCCCGCCGTTGTTCCGCCTTTTCTTCTTCACTCCGCTCATCGTAGTGTCTATCCAGTGTTTTCATCGAAGCGTTCACGCGGTCGCCTACGGCTTTCTTCGGAACGTCGTTCCGTAGCCAGTAGGTGATTGACCCGCCTCGAATCGCGTGAGGGCGCGTATTGTACGGACACTGTACGTAGTTATCGTAGGACCCTGTATGCTCGCACTCTATCGGGTCCCTATCCGCGGGACAGCCGCGTGAAGTGTAGCATGGCGCTGTCACGCGGTAGATACGCTTGTTGAGGTTCTGTTTGCTCATGCGGCCGTACTTTGAACTAAAGAGCGGACACCGACCAAAGTCATCCTCAACGCCGACACGTTGATACTCAATATAGTCGGCTACGACGCCCGCTGTCTCCGCGTCAAGCGTGACGACACGCTCACCGTCCTCACGGTTCTTCAAGCGGGTTCCTTGGTCGGGGCGGTGAGTGACGGAAAGCGTCCCGTCCTCCGCGTTAAAGTCACCTACGTCGAGACTGTGAAGCCCGCTCATTCGCATAGCAGTGGTCCATTGGAGTTTGAATAGCACGTGGTCCATGCTGGCGTACTCGAACCGACTGAGATAATCAAGTATCGCCCGTGCTTCCGACTCATCAATGTGTTCGTCGTTATGATTTTCCCCACTGTCGAGATTTGGGACGTTGATTTTCTCGGGAATCGCGTGCGGGACCGCGTCAACAGACACACAGAACCGCATAAAAGACCGTAGCGCGGAGAGGTTCGTCCGCAGAGTCACCTTGTTGATTCCCTCACTGCGCCAGTTCTTGAACCGCGTAAAGTCCCGTCCCGTGATTTCGTTAAGGTTCTCCACCCGTGTTTCGTCCGCGTCTGCGCCCTCGCACCAATCTACGAATTTCCCGAGTTGATACCGTTTCGCGCGGACGGAGTTAGGGGATAACTCCCCGTCAATATCTTCACAGTACAGTTCTAAGGCCTCTTGTGGAGTGATGGGTTCCAGTTCGGTCATCGTCATTGGATTCCGAAGCCAGAACGCCGTTCGGTCCAATACGTGTCTACGCACGCCGCGAGTGGACACACCGCCATGGCCCCCGCTGAATCGCGGTGATTCCACGTGACTTTGGACGAATACACTCACGGGGTGAGCGCCGACCCCGCGGAGCGCATCGTCCTCCACGTCGATATGGACTGCTTCTACGCGAGCTGCGAGCGCCGCCGCGACCCCGACCTTCGGGGTGAGCCGGTCGTGGTGGGGATGGGGTACGAGGACGGCGAGACGACGGGCGCGGTCGCGACCGCGTCCTACGAGGCGCGAGCGTACGGCGTCGAGAGCGCGCAAGCAATCTCGACGGCGCTCGACCGCCTCCCACGCAGAGCCAACAACCCCGACGACCCGGACGCGGGCTTCTATCGGCCGGTGGACATGGAGTACTATCAGTCGGTCGCGGACGAGGTGAAGACTATTTTGCACGACCTCGGGGACACCGTGCGGGAGGTGTCTATCGACGAAGCCTACCTGGACATCACGGAGCGGACGGAGTGGTCGGTCGCGGAGGGGTTCGGGCGGCACGTCAAGCAACGCATCGCGCGCGAGGTCGGCGTGCCGGCGTCCGTGGGCGTCGCGCCGAACATGAGCACGGCGAAGATAGCGAGCGACCACGACAAGCCCGACGGCCTCACCGTCGTCCCTCCCGAGGAGGTGGCGTCGTTCCTCGCGCCGCTCGACGTGGAACGGTTGCACGGCGTCGGGCCGGTGCGGGCGCGCGACCTGCGTTCGGAGGGCGTCGAGACCATCGGCGACCTCGCCGGGACGCCGAAGCACGAGGTGTCTGGGTGGTTCGGCGACCGCGGGCGAGAACTCCACGAGCGCGCGAACGGACGGGACGCGCGCCCGGTCGAACCCCGCGGGAAGCCGAAGAGCCTGAGCCGGGAATCCGCGTTCGACGGCGCGACAGACGACTTCGAGCGAGTGCGGGAGCGCGTGGACGCGCTCGCGGACGCCGTCGCGGAGCGCGCGACCCGGAAGGACGCGCTCTACCGCACCATCGGCATCAAGGTCGTGACGCCGCCGTTCGACGTGAACACGCGCGCGAAGAGCCTCCCGGGTCCCGTGGACGAACCGAGCCTCGTGCACGACGTGACGCGCGACCTGCTCGCGGAGTTCCGGGACGTCGAGGTGCGGAAGGTCGGCGTTCGCGTCTCCAACCTCTCCTTCTCGGACGCGGAGCAGGCGAAACTCGGGTCGTGGGAGGGAAGTTCGGAACCGCCGGAGGTTCGCGAGCACCCCGACACCGAGGTGGGCGAAAGCGAGGGCCAGGCGAGCCTGGGTGAGTTCGAGTGAACAAACTTCCGCGGGTCGCGGAGGGAGAATGGCGTCTCGACCGGCACGCGCGACTCATCGTCTACGAGGCCGAGCGCGGCGACGAACTACTCACCGTCTACGACTGCGCGGCCGCGCAGAAACCGCCGTCCGCGCAGGTCCGCGGAAATCTCGTGCGGGTGGACGCCGCCCACGACCTCCGGCGCACGCCGACCGGCTACCTGGTCGACATGCGGGAGAAAGCGGTGCTGGAGGAGCAGGCGGCGTCGCACTACGTCGTCCGCGCTTAGAGCGCGGTGACGAGGTCGCGGAGCGCTGCCTCGGGGTCCTCCGCCTTCGCGACGCCGGACGCGAGCAGCACGCCCTCGGCGCCGAGGTCGCGCGCGGCCGCCACGTCGTCGCCGGTGGAGATGCCCGCGCCGCAGTAGACGGGCACGTCACCGACCTCGCTCGCGGCGTCGACGGCGGCGCGCACCACGTCGGGGTCGGCCTGGCTCACGGGCGTTCCGGTCCCGATGAGCTCCGGGGGTTCGACCGCGACCGCGTCCGGGCCGAGTTGGGCGACCGAACCGACCTGGGCGGGATTGTTCGCGCACGCGACGGTGTCCAGTCCGGCGCGCTCCGCGGCACCGATGGCGTCGTCGATGTCCGCGAGGCGGAGGCGTTTCTCGCTGTGATTCAGGAGCGTTCCCTCCGCACCGGCGTCCGCGACGCGCTCCGCGAGCGTGCTTCCGGTGTGACTGCCGTGCTCGACCGGGCTGACGTGCTGCGCCCACGTCTCCACACCCGTATCAGCGACGGCGCGCAGGTCGGCGGCTTGCGGCGCGACCGCGATTCGCGCACCCGTCTCGGCGGCGACAGTCTCGGCGGCCGCCCCGATGGCCTCGGGGTCACAGGGGTAGGCCTTCAGGTTCACGAGAACGAACATAGCCGAACGCGCGCACCCGGAAAGAAAAGTTCTGTCGGATTATACCGCGAGTTCGTTCTCGTCCTCGGCGCCCTTCATGCGCTCGACGATGTCGTTCACGAGCACCACGTCGCCGACGGCGCGAACCCACCGATACGGGATGATGACGCCCTTGCTCCCCGTCGAGTGGTCCGTGAACAGGTCGCCGTTCAGTTGACCGAGCGCGAGCCCGTTCACGACCTCTGCGTCCAGGTCGAGTCGGAGGTCCTCGATTTCGCCGACGAACACGCCGTTGTTGGAGTAGACCTCGCGACCGACGAGCGTCGTTATTTCCTGCGGAGTCTCGTCCATGTCTCCGGCGATGCGTCCGCGGCCCTTAACTCTTGCAGGCCTACCGGAAGCGGTCGAGCACGTCCCCGAACGTATCGAGGGCGGCCGCCATCTCGTTCGGCGCGAGGCCGAGGCTCACGCGAACGCGCTCCGAATCCCCGAAGAACCGCCCTGGAACGACGAGCAGGCCGTTCTCCCAGGCGCGTTCCGTGAGCGCGTCCCCGTCCGTGTTCGCGGGGTCGAGGAACGCGAACGTGCTCCCGGGCGCGACCGACCCGGTGAGGTCGTCGCGGTCGGCGACGAACGACGAGAGTAACTCCGCGTTCTCCGCGAGCAGCGTCCGCGAGCGCTCCGCGAGCCGGTCTCGGTTGTGGAACGCGCGCATCGCGAGCGTCCGACTCGGCCCGGACACCGCGTGGAAGTGGTTGCTGACGGAGCGTGCGCGCTCGACGAACGACTCGTCGGCGACGACCCAGCCGATGCGGAGGTCGCCCAACCCGAAGAACTTCGTCAACGACCCCGTCACCACTGCGTCCTCGAACGCCACGGCGCTCGGGCCGCCGAACGGCCCGTCCGCCGCTTCCGGCAGGTAGGGCGCGTACACCTCGTCCACGAGCAACCGCGCGCCGCCCTCCCGCGCGACCGCCGCGGTTTCGGCGAGCGTCTCCCGCTCCGCGAGCCGACCCGACGGATTGTGGCGGTTCGTCACCGTCACCAACCGGGTGTCGGGCGTCAGCGCCTTCTCCACGCGCTTGGGGTCGAGCGCGTAGTTTTCGTCGCGAAGGAACCGGTCGACGTGCGCGCCGAGCCCGGTCGGTGACGCGACCAGCGGCTCGTACCCCGGTTTCTCCACCAGCACGCGCGAGCCGTCGGCGTCTCCCGCGTCGTCTTCGGTGTCGAGCGCGGCCGCGGCCGCGAGGAAGTTCGCCTGCGTCGCCCCGCCGGTCACGAGGACTTGCTCGGGTTCGACGCCGTACTCGCCCGCGATCTGCATCTCCAGGGTCGCGCCTGTCGGCGGGTCGTCGAGGCCGTCGAGGGGCGCGGGGACGACCGCATCCCCGCGGTCGCGGTCGCCGCGGAGGTCGCTCGTGCCGAGGTCGTACATCGCGACCTCGGGTCGCCCAGTTATCCACTCCAAGTACTCGATGTCGGGGAACACACCGGGCGTTCTCCCCCCGCGCTGATATGCGTTACCGAAGCCGGAACTCGGCGCTGGACGCCTCCAGCACGAGCAGGGAGTGATAGCGGAGGTAGGTCGTCACCGGCACCTGCACGGCGACCAACAGGCCGACGGCGACGAGCAGCGCGAGCACGGCCACGGCGGCGAGTACGCCCGTCGCGACGCCGCCGAGCGCGAGGCCGGAGAACGCGAGCGCGACCGGGACGGCGAACGCGCCCGCGACGATGCTCGTCAGGATGCCTGCGAGCACGGAGAGCGCGACCCGTACCGCCGCGTACGCGACGAACTGTCGGATTTCTCCCCGGAGCGTCGGCCAGAACGCGCGCCAGCCGTCGAGCACGCCGACCTCGCGGTCCTGCATCAGCGGAACGACGAACGAGGTGGTGGCGGCGCTCGCGAGGAACACGGCGAGCGCGAGAACGCCCGCAACCGGGACGAAGACGACGGCGACGACGGCGAGCGCGACGGACTCCGTGCCGAGCGCGGCGAGGATGAGACCGACGACGGCCGCGATGGGGACGAGCGCGGCGAGGAGGAGCGCAATCTGGAAGCCGAACAGGCGGAGTCCGGGGGAGAGCGCGGCGACGAACTGTCGGCGGAGGCCGACCGTGCGCGTGCGGAGCGCGGACACGAGCACGAACTCCATGACGGACCCGACGAACCCGAGCACGGCGAGCACCACGAGCGCGACCGCGGCGAGCACCACGAGGCGGGGCGCGTTTTCGAGCGCGCTGCGGAACCCCCACGTCGGCACCGCTTCGAGGGAGACGGAGGCGTTCCGGCCGCCGGTCGCGCCGCCAGCGAACACCGTGACGACGGCCAGGCGGAGCCAGACGCCCACGCGGACGGGCGTGAGGAGGCTCCGCGTCTCGTCGAGCGCGTCGTCGAGCGTGGAGAGCGCGTACCAGTCCATACCCTCGATAGCGCCACCATCGGGATAAAAGAGGCGGACGGCGCTACCCGAGGAGGGCGTCGATGTCGGCGTGTTCCGCGAGCAAGCCCTGCATTCGCGCGACGGTGTCGCGGTTGCGGACGTGGCCGCCGCCGAGCACGGCTTCGAGGCGCTCGATGGTACGGAGCGTGTCGGTGGCGACGACGAGCACGGGCACGCCGGCGTCCGCGGCCTTTCCGACGACCGCGCCCGTCGGTTCGTGGCCGCCCGTGAGCACGAGCGCTTCGACGCCGGGCGCGTCCAGCGCGGCGGTCTGCACGTCCGCGCGGTCGCCGCCCGTGACGACGGCGGCGTTCGTGGTGCGGCGGAAGTGCTGGAGCGCGGACTCCCCGCTCATCGCGCCGACGAGGAAGCGCTCCACGAGACCGCTGGTGTCCGCGTCCGTGACGGTGCGCGCGCCGAGTTCGTCCGCGAGGTCGCCGACCGTGACGCCGGCCAACTCGGGGACGCGCGGCACCGCGCCGAGCACGGGCACGTCGTGGGATTCGAGGAACGCCGCGGCGTCCGCGTCCAAATCGTCGAGCGCGGCGTCGCTCACGCGGTTGAACAGCACGCCCGCGAGGCGGTCGCCGTAGCGGTCCGCGGCGTCCAGCACGCCGTCCACGTCCCGGGATTCCGCGTAGTCCGAGACGAGTACGACCCGGGCGTCGAGCAGGTCGGCGAGCGCGGGCGGCGCGAGCCCCGCGGCGCGGCCCGTACTCGGGGTTCCCGCGGCCTCCACGAACACCTCGTCGGCGTTCGCGCTGATGCCCTCGTAGGCCTCGCGGACGCGCGCCGCGAGTTCCTCCGTGTCCTCCTTCCCGCGGAGCACGCCGTCCACGAACGTCGGCGAGTACACGACCGGCTCCATGTCGTGGACCTCGGTGTCGAGGCCGAGCACGTCCCGCGCCAACAGTGGGTCGGGGTCAAGCGTCTTCCCGACGTTGCTCTGGAGATGCGTGCCGAGCGGCTTCATGTACCCGACAGTGTGGTCGCGGTCCTGCGCGGCCCGCGCGAGCGCGAGCGCGACCGCGGTCTTTCCGGTGCTGTCCGCCGTTGATGCGAGTAGTGTCGTCGTCATAGGTCGTCTGGGTCGATGGTGAGGCGGACGTCCACGGCCTCGACGCCGTCGGCCGTCGCCACGAGTGGGTTCACGTCCAGTTCGAGAATCGCGGGGAAGTCCGTCGCGAGCTGGCTGAGTCGCTCGATGCTCTCCCGGAGCGCGTCGAGGTCGGTGGGTTCGCGGCCGCGCGCCCCCCGCAGGAGCGGCGCGGCCTGAATGTCGGAGAGCATCCCGTCGGCCTCGCGCTCGCTCACCGGCGCGACTCGCACGGTCGTGTCCTCCATCACCTCGACGAAGATACCGCCCAATCCAAAGAGGACGAGCGGCCCGAACTGGGGGTCGCGGTTCACGCCGAGAATCGTCTCCGTCCCTTGGTCGGTGTCCACGAGCTCCTGCACCTGCACGCCGAGCACGGTTGCGTCCGGCTGGTAGTTCCGGGCGCGCGAGACGAGGTCCTCGTACGCGTCGTACACGTCCTCGTTCGGCACGCCGACCTTCACGCCGCCGATGTCCGACTTGTGAAGGATGTCGGGACTGACGATTTTCATCACTACGTCGCCCTCGATTTCGTGCGCCAACGACACCGCGTCCTCGGGCGTCTCCGCGATACCGCCCTCGGGGGTGGGAATGCCGTACGCGTCCAGCAGCCCCATCGCTTCGACGCCGAGCCGGGTTTCCCCGCGGTCGGCCGCGGCTTCCAATATCTCCCGGGCCGCGTCTCGGTCCACGTCGAACTCTCGCGGCGGTTCGTACTCGCGCTCCGAGATGCGGCGCTGGCGGGCGAGCGCGTCGAGGCTATCCACGGCCCGCGCCGGGTCGAAGTAGTTCGGAACGCCCGACTCGCGGAGGCGGGCCGCCGGCTCCTCGGCGCGACTTCCGCCCATCAGTACCGCCGCGACCGGGAGGCCGTGGGCCTCCGTCACTTCGCCGACGGCGTCCGCGAGGTCCGCGTAGTCGAGGACGGCGGTGGGTGCGGCGACCACGACGGCCGCGCCGACGTTCGGGTCGCCCAGCACCGTGTCGAGCGCGGTCCGAAAGCGCTCGATGCCCGCGTCCCCGATGACGTCCACGGGGTTGTAGCGGTTCGCGTTCGCGGGGAGCGCTTCGCTGAGCGCGTCCAGCGTCTCGTCCGTGAACGACGCCATCGAGAGCGAGGAGTCGCCGACGGCGTCGGTCGCCATCACGCCCGGGCCGCCCGCGTTCGTCACCACGGCTACCGAATCCGACTCGGGCAGCGGGAGGCCGTCGAGCGCGCGAGCGTAGTCGAACAACTGCTGGACGTTCGTCGCGCGCACTACACCCGCCTGGTCCAATCCGGCCTCGTACGCGGCGTCGCTGCCCGCGATGGTGCCGGTGTGGCTGGACGCGGCCTGCGCGCCCGCCTCGGTTCGCCCGGACTTCACGAGCACGACGGGCGTGTCGGCGGTCACGTCGCGCGCGGTGTCGATGAACTCGCGGCCGTCGCTGATGCCTTCGAGGTACCCGAGGACGACGCTCGTCTCGTCGCCGCCCCACGCCTCGACGAAGTCCGTCTCGTCGAGCACGGCCTCGTTCCCGAGGCTGACGACGTGCCGGAACCCGATGCCCTGGTCGCCCGCCCAGTCCAGCGCGGCGGTGATGAACGCGCCCGACTGGCTCATGAAGCTCATCGACCCCGGGAGCGCGTCCGCGGGGCCGAACGTCGCGTTCATCGACGCCGGCGTGCTCATGATTCCCAGGCTGTTCGGTCCGACGAGCGTGAGGTCGTACTCGGCGGCGACCGCGGCGAGGTCGCGCTCGCGCGCCGCGCCCTCGCTTCCGGCTTCGCCGAACCCCGCCGTGACGACGACAACGTTTCTGATACCGGCCTCGCCGGCCTCGCGCACCACGTCGACGGCGACCGACGGCGGCACCACCACGACCGCGAGGTCTACACCGTCGACCGCGGCGACCGAGTCGTGGCAGCGATAGCCGAGCACGGACTCCCGACTCGGGTTCACCGCGACGACCTCGCCGTCGAACGAGTCGAGGTTCTCCAGGACGGCGCGCCCCACCGACCCCGCGCGGTCCGTCGCGCCGACGACAGCGACGCGGTCGGGGTCGAAGAGGCCGCCGACTCCTACACCTGTCATCACCTACTCAGAGGACCGGTCGACCGATAAAACCACCCGCCGAGTTTTAGGAACGCCAAAATAATTTTCCGAAATAGAAAAGAGTGTTCGCCGGTAACTGTCGGTATGGTTTCGCTCGCCGCTCTCGCGTTCGTCGTGCTCGCAGGGCTCGTCACGTGCCTCGCGACCGGACTCGGCGCGCTCCCGTTCTTCCTCGTCGACGACGTGAGCGACCGCTGGACCGTCGCGCTCTGGGGGCTCGCGTCCGGCATCATGCTCTCCGCGTCCGGGTTCGGCCTCGTTCTGCAGGGACTCGGCCACGGCACGCCCGTCGAAGTCGGCGCGGGCGCGCTCGCCGGCGTCGTCCTCGTCGTCGTCGCGCACCGCGTCATCACGGACGCCGAAGTCGACCCGCGGGAGTTCGCGGAAGCCGACTTCCGGAAACTCGTACTCATCCTCGGCGTCCTCACCGTCCACTCCTTCCCCGAGGGCGTCGCCGTCGGCGTCAGCTTCGCGAACCTCGGACTCGACACCGCCGAGAACACGCTCGTCCTCCTCGGGTTCTCAGTCCCCGTGCTCGCCGTCTTCATGACCGTCGCCATCTCCATCCACAACGTTCCGGAGGGCCTCGCGGTCTCCATCCCCCTCAAGAACCTCGGGATGAGCAAGTGGCGGATGGTCGGCGCGGCCGTCTTCTCCAGTATCCCCCAGCCCATCGGCGCGGGCATCGCGTTCGTCTTCGTGCGGTGGGCGCGCGTCTTCCTCCCGTACGGCTTCGGGTTCGCCGCCGGCGCGATGACCTACCTCGTGCTCACCGAGTTCATCCCCGAAGCCCGCGAGACTGGGAGGAATCTCGAAAACGACGGCGTTCCGGAACTCGCGCTCGGCCTGCTCGCCGGCGCGCTCGCGATGGTTCCGCTCCTCCTCTACTGACGCAGGCGCTCCCACGCGGACTCGAACGCGCCCTCGTCCTCCGTGAGCGCCGACCACTCGTCGAGGCCGCGTTCCTCGCGGCTCCCCGGAATCGTGTTGTCCAGCACGAACGCGGTCAGTCCGCCGACCGCCATCCCGGTGCCGCCGACGACGTACACCGTCTGCGCCACCACTTCCGTTCCGAGCAGGACGCCGAGCACGGGCACGTCGGCGAACCCGGCCTGCAGCACCGACGCGTCCGCCACGCCGCCCATGTAGGCGGGGACGGCGAGGCCGACGAACAGCGAGAACCCGAGCACGTAGATATTCCTGGACGAATCGAGGTCGACGTACTTCAGGTTCGAGAGGCCGACCGCGACGATCTGGCCGAACATCGCGACGAACAGGCCGCCGACGATTGGGTCGGGGATGGTGGTGACGAGACCGCCGACGTATCCGACGAACCCGACGACGAGCATGAACAGCGCGCCGAGTTGGACGACGTACCGGGACGCGACGCCGGTCAATCCGATGGCGCCGACGTTCTCGGAGTAGGACGTGGAGCCGTTCCCGGTGCCCATGATGCCCGCGAACGCGCTCATCAGTCCCTCCATGCCGATACCGTGGTTGATGCGTTTCGCGGACGGCGCGCTCGTCCCGGAGAGCCGCGCGACCGCGTGATAGTCGCCGAAGGACTCGAAGATGGACGCGAGGAAGCCCGCGAACATTCCGACGATGTACGCGGGCGTGAACAGCGGCGTCCCCCACTGGAACGGCGACGGCACGGTGAGCGCGGGCGCGGACGTGACCTGCGAGAGGTCGACGTAGCCGTACGCGTTCGGGCCGATGACGCCGACGACGGAGAGCACGGCCGCGACGCCCCACGCGGCGACGATGCCGATGAGGACGGGGTAGAGCCGGAACGCCGTGCTCACCGTCGAGAGGTACTGACTGCACCCGACGATGAGCAGGACCGTGAGTCCGAGCAGGTACCAGTTCTGCTGCGCGCCCGCCATCTGGGCGTTCACGTCGATAATCTGCGGCGCGTTGAACAGCGCGAGCCCGATGAGCGCGATTGTCGGCGCGATGCTCACCGGCGAGATGTATTTCTTCAGCCAGCCGACCAGGCCGACGTAGCCGATGACGGTCTCCGCGAGCGCGGCGACGATAATCGCGCCCTGAAGCTGCCGCAACATCACCTCCCAGCTCGGCGGATTCGGCTGGCTCGCCATCACGCCGACGATGGCGAGCGCCGGCGCGAGCAGCGCGAACGACGCGCCCTGCACGATGGGATAGCGGTTCCCGAGCGTCGTCTGCGCGAGCGTCGCCACCCCGGACACGACGAAGAACGTCCCGACCAGTTGTGCGGTCGCGTCCGCCGGCATCCCCATTGCGGCCGCGAGGATGAGCGGCACCGCGATGTTCGCGCCGACCATCGTCAGATAGTGCTGGAGGCCGAGCGCCGCCGCGCGACCCAGCGGCGGTTCGTCCTCGATACCGTACTCGACCAGAGACTCCTCCACGCGCTCCGTCCCCGGTTCGCCCGCCAACCCCTCGGGGGGCGTCTCGTCCGAACTCATTCCGAGTAGAGCGCACAGACCGCCGCGGGATAAACGCCGCGTTCTTCCGCGAACGCAACCGCTTTGTCACGCCCGAGACACCTCACGACCGTGAGTTCCGACCGCTGGCTGTACGCGTGGGCGCTCGGATACGCCGCCATCGGCGCGGCGTCCGTGCTCGTGCCGCTGTACGCGCTCGCGCTCGGCGCGGACGCGTTCGCCGTCGGCCTCATCGCCGCGACCGGCGCGTTCGCCGGCGTCCCCGGCGCGCTCGCCTGGGGACGTCTCGCCTCCCGCACCGGCCGCTACCGGCCGTTCGTCCTGCTCAGCCTCGGCGCGGCAGCGCTCGCGTTCGCCGTCTTCCCGTTTGTTTCCTCCGTGTGGGCCGTGGTCACCGCGAACGCCGCGCTCCTCTTCGCGGCCGCCGCCGCCGCGCCCGTCCTCACGCTGCTCGCCGTCGCCGACGTCCCCGAATCCGGCTGGGACGCCCGCATCGGCCGCCTCAACGAAGTCCAGGGGTACGGCTGGCTCGCCGGCCTGCTCGCCGGAACCGTCTGGAACGCCGCCGTCGCCGGTCGCGTCCTCGACACGCTCTCCGCCCAGCGGTGGTTCTTCGGGCTCTCCGCCGTCGTCACCGTCGCCGCGTTCGCGCTCGCGTGGCGCTCGCTCCCCCAGCCCACCGTCTCCATCGCACGGTTCGGGCGCTCCACCGCGAGCGTCGAACGCCTCCTCCGCGGCTCCGGCCGCGCCACCCGCATCAGTCCATTCAGCGGCCTGCGGTCGTTCTGGGCGATACGCCGCCTCCACCCGCGAGCGCTCGCCGCCCGTCTCACACCCGCGCTCGCCGCCTACCTCGTCGCCGTCTTCCTCGCGTTCACCGGGTTCGCGACGTTCTTCGGGCCGCTCCCCGCCTTCCTCACCGACCTCGGGTACGGCTCCACCGAGGTGTTCGTCGTGTTCCTCGCATCCAGCGCCGCCTCCGCCGTCTTCTACGCTCGCGCCGGCGCGCTTGCCACCCAGCACGGCGCGCGCGTCGTCCAGCTCGTCGCGCTCGCCGCGCGCGTCCTCCTCTTCCCCGCTATCGCGCTCGTCGCGCTCCTCCCCGCACTCCCCGGATTGCTCGCACTTCTCCTGCTCTTCCTCGCCGTCGGCGTGACCTGGGCCGTCGTCGCCGTCACCGCGACCACCCTCGTCACGCGACTCGCCCCGCCCGCGATTCGCGGGGACGCGCTCGGCGCGTACGGCGCGCTCGGCGGCGTCGCAACAGGAGTCGGAAGCCTTCTCGGCGGCTGGCTCGCCACCACCACGAGCTACACCGTCGCGTTCGTCGCCGCGGGCGGGTTCGTCCTCGCCGGCGCGATTCTCGCCGCCAGACAGACCTAGGACCGCCAGAACGTCGGCGTCAACAACACGAGCACGGGCACGATTTCGATACGGCCGATCCACATGAGAACCGTCATCACGACCTTCGTCGACATCGGGAACGCCTCGTAGTTCGCGAGCGGGCCGGCGAGCCCGAACGCCGGCCCGATATTGAGAAACGTCGACGCCGCCGCGCCCATCGCTTCGAACTCGCTCACCGGCAGTCCGACGCGCGCGGCGTCGACCGCGACGAACGCGGCCGCTGCCGCGAAGAACACGAGCGTCAGAAGGACGTACGCGTAGATGTCGCGAATCGTATCCTCCTCGATGACACTTCCACCGAGTCGAACCGGCTTAACGACGTTCGGGAGTGCCGAGGAGTAGAGGTCGCGGCGCAGCGACTTCAGGACGACCAGCCACCGCACAGCCTTGATGGAGCACGTCGTGCTCCCCGCCATTCCGCCGACGAACATTCCCGCAAACAGCAGGGATTTCGCGCTTGACGACCAGACGTTGAAGTCCATGCTCGCGTACCCGGTCGTCGTCACGATGGATACCACCTGGAAGACGGCGTGCCGAACCAAGTCCATCCCGGAGAGGTCGAGCCCCGAATCGAGGGTCAGGAGGACCATGGCGGCGAGCACGAACGCGGTCAGCGTCCCGATGTAGAACCGGAACTCGCTGCTGTTCCGCGCGCGCTTCGTGTCCCCCGTGACCGCGTGGTAGATGAGGACGAAACTCGTCGCGCCCGTGACCATGAACAGCGCGAGCGCCCACTGGACGGCCGGCGAGAACGCCGCGATGCTGTCCGCGCGCGGCGAGAACCCGCTCGTCGACACGGACGTGAGGGCGTGCGCGATGGCGTCGAACAGCGTCATCTCGGGTGCGACGCCGGCGAGGTTCAGCCCGTAGAGGACGACGACCGCGAGCGCGGTCAACACGATGTATATCGTCCAGAGCAACCGCGCTGTCTCCGAAATCTTCGGCGTGAGTTTGACGTCCTTCGTCTGGGTTTCCGTCTCCATGAGCTGCGCGCCGCCGACGGAGACACGGGAGAGGACGGCGGTCGCGAGCACGAGTACACCGAGGCCGCCGAGCCATTGGAGGAGCGACCGCCACAGGAAGATGGCTCGCGAGTGCGCGTCGAAGTCGACGATGACGGTCGCGCCAGTCGTGGTGACGCCGCTCATCGCCTCGAACAGCGCGTTCACGGGATGTGCGAGAACGCCGTTTTGGGCGAGGAGGAACGGCAGCGACCCGATGACTGCGACGCTCAGCCAGGTGAGCGCGACCATCAGGAAGGCTTCGCGGACGTGCACGTCACCGTCCGAGGGGAATCGTTCGAGTGCGGCGCCGAGGAGCGCGGTGACGACCATCGGAACGACGAACGGAAGGATGGGAGTGCCGTCGTACAGCGCGAGAAGGAGAGGTGCTGTGAGCGGTACCCAGAGCCACTTGAGGACGAGGCCGACGAGCGTGAGGCTCGCACGCCAGCGAACGCGCAGGCTCATCGAGTGCTACCTGCGTGATTTGTGACTGGCAGTCTCTCCCGGGGGGTCGAACGAATCACGTCTCGTCGAACCGAAGGCTCGCCGCACCCTTAAATCCGGGTTTTGGGGCTGACACGACGACTCTGTAGGTTCGCGCGACGGCTGGTCGTCGGATTTCGCGGCTCCGACGCGCGACGATTCTCAGTAGATACCGTTCGCTGGCCGCGGCTTCCTACTTGAACACTCGCGGAACGATTGTGGGAGCGGAACAGAAAATAGCATTCGCGGCGCGTCGCGCCGCGATTCACTCGCTCGCGGAGCGAGGCTTTTCCCTCCAGGTTTTTGCTGGAGGGGGGTCGCAGAGCGACCCCCTCACAGTAAAAAGGTGGATTAGAAGCCCCGGCGGTACTGGGCGGGTGGTCGGTTGGCGTCTTCGTGGCCGAGTTCTTGGGCGGCGTGGAGGCCGAAGTAGGGGTCGCGGAGGAATTTGCGGCCGATGATGGTGAGGTCGACGCGGTCGTTGCGGATGAGGGAGTCTGCCTGTTCGGGGCTGGTGATGCCGCCGACGCTCCCGATTTTGATGTTGGAGGTCTTGTTCTCCCGGATGTGTTCGGCGAAGCGGAGTTGGTAGTTCGGGCCGACCCATTCGATGTTTTGTTTCGGGGAGATGCCGCCGGTGGAGACGTCGATGAGGTCGGCGCCGGCGTCGGCGAGCTGGTCGGCGAGTCGGGTGGATTGTTCGACGTCCCAGCTGGGTTCGTCGTCGATCCAGTCGGTGGCGCTGATGCGGACGAAGACGGGTTTGTCGTCGGGGTAGACGTCGCGTACCGCTTCGGTGACTTCGCGGACGATGCGGGTGCGGTTCTCGAAGCTCCCGCCGTACTTGTCGTCGCGGTCGTTCGTGACGGGGCTGAGGAACTGGTGGAGGAGGTAGCCGTGGGCGGCGTGAACTTCGGGCACGTCAAACCCGGCGTCGAGCGCGTGCTCGGCTGCCTCTCGGAAGGAGTCGACGACGTCTTCGACTTCCTCGGTGGTGAGCGCGTGCGTGGGGTGGTCGGTTTCGTAGGGGTAGGGTTCGTCCGTCGCGGAGACGACCTCCCAGCCTTCGTCCTCAATTGGGACGTAGCCGTCTTCGTCCGCCCACGGCCGGTGCGTGGAGGCTTTGCGTCCGGCGTGCGCGAGCTGGATGCCTGACACCGCGCCCTGGGATTCGATGAAGTCCGTGGTGCGTTTGAGCGCGTCCGCGTGTTCCTCGCTCCAGATGCCGAGGTCGTGGGGGGTGATGCGGCCGCGCGCTTCGACGGCGGTCGCTTCGGCCATCACGAGGCCGGCGCCGCCGACGGCGCGCGTGCCGAGGTGGACGTTGTGCCATTCCGTCGCGAGGCCGTCGAGGCCGTCGCAGGAGTACTGGCACATCGGGGACAGCATCAGTCGGTTCGGAATCTCGGTCTCCCTGAGTTCGAGCGGCGTGAAGAGGTCGTCCGTCATCGCGTCATCCTACTCCGGGGCGTCCTAAAGCCGTGCTGACCGCGGGCCGACTTGCCGGGAACGGGTTTGCCGGTTTCCCACCTTACACGTGTCCCTCACCCCACGCACGACCATGGGACTCAGTACCGAGGAAATCATGCAACTCAGTCTCGACCTCGTCGACTGGGACGACGTACCCGGCGACAGCACCACCTACGTTCCCGGCGACGACATCGAGACCGCGCTCGTCGGCATCGACCTCGAAAGCCCCGAAATACAGCTCGCGAACCGGGAGGGCTTCGACCTCGCGCTCGCCCATCATCCCGCGGGCGACGACGCGCGCCTCGACTTCACGGACGTGCTCGACAAGCAAGTCGAGTTTATGACCGCGCACGGCGTCCCCGAGGACGAGGCCGAAGAGGCCGCCGACGGCATCCGGGAGGGCGCGGAGTACGGCGCGCACGCCGCGAACTACCGCCACAACCCCAGCATCGCGGAGTACCTCGACCAGCCATACATGAACGTCCACCTTGCGCCCGACGAGCTGGGCCGGCGCGCGTTCGTGGACGTGGTCGACACGCTCGACGAATCCGACACCGTCGCCGACCTCAAGGACGCGTTCAACGCCGAGTTCGAGGAGATTCGAGAGGCTCGAACGGACATCGAGACCCGGGTCGGGAGCGACGACAACGAACTCGGCGAGGTCGCCGTCCACCACGCCGCCGGCACGAACGGCGGCGCCGACGTGGCGCGCGCCTACTTCGAGAACGGCGTCGACACCGTCATCTACATCCACGTCTCCGCGAGCGACGCCGCCGAACTCCGCGAGGAGTTCGACGGCAAGAACCTTGTCATCACCGGTCACATCGCCAGCGACGCGATCGGCCTGAACGAGTACATCGACGCCCTCGAAGACGCGGGCGTCGACTGCACCACCGTCTCCGGCTGCGGGCTCTAATCCGCCTCAGGCCATGTCCATCTCGTCGTGGTCGCCGTCTCCCTCGCGCTCGAGGTGGCGCTCCACGGCGTCCTCCGTCACGTCGCTCTCGTCCGGTTCTTCTCCCGGTTCGCTCTCGTCCTCGTCTGTCTCTGACTCGTCCGCGTCGGTGTCCGCGTCTTCGCCGTCCTCGATTTCGACCTCGGCTTCGACGTCGATTTCGATGCCGTCGGCTTCGAGTTCGGCCTCGTACTCCGTGGATTCGCCCTCGAATTCGAGTTCTTCGGAGTCGACTTCGACCTCTACCTCCACTTCGACGTCGATGTCGTCGGACATGGTTGGTGTCTGTGCGCGCGGCCCGAAAAAACCGTGTGGCCGTCAGACGACGGGGATGAACTCGCGGTGCTCGGCGAGTTCGTCGGGGTCGATGTCGGCGACGAGGTCTTCCTCGCGGCGGTTGAGCGCGGCCTGCACGCTTCCGTCGGGGCGAATCACGCTGGACTGGCCGGCGTAGTCGGTGACGCGGGCGTTCGGGAGGTCGCGGCGGCCGGTACGGCCCGCGCCGACGACCCAACGCACGCCGTCGAGCGCTCGCGCCCGCAGGAGGAGGTTCCAGTTCTGCGCGTAGGGCGCGGGCCACGCGCCGACGACGAACAGCGCGTCAACGCGGTCCTCGGTGAACGCCGCGCTCTCCGCGACGAAGTTCAGGTCGTAGCACGTCACGAGTCCGGTGCGGCCGAGCGGTGACTCCACGACGACGCGCTCGTCGCCGGGCGCGAGCACGTCGGCTTCGTCCGCCCAGAGGTGGCGTTTCCGGTAGTACGTCCGGTCGCCGTCCGGCGTGACGTACACGGTGGTATTGTGGTAGTCGTCGGCGTCCTCCACGAACCCCGCGAGAACCGTGGTGTCGTGTTCGCGGGCGAGCGATTCGAGACGCGCGAGTCGGTCGCCGTCCCGGTCGAGAGAAATGGGTTTGATTCGGTCGTCGGCGACGAATCCCGTGAGCGCGTACTCGGGGAAGACGGCGACCTCAGTGTCGTCGGGGAGGCCGTGGAGGCGGTCGGCTATCGCGTCAAGGTTCGCGATCGGGTCCAAATCGGCGATGGCGAACTGGCAGGCGGCGACGGTGACCATACCGGCGTCTCGCTCGCGACCCGGAAAAACTCGGGTGCTCGAACCTCGCTCGGAACCCCGGCGTTCAAGCCCCCGGCCGTCCACTCACTGGGTATGAGCGACTGGCAGGACCGAATCGTCGGCGAGCGGATGCGGGTGGACGACGAGTTCCAGAACCGCGTGGAAGCGTCGTCGTTCTCCCGACAGCAGTGGGGGCTCGTGATGACCGCGGTGGAGTTCGACATCGAACACCCGGGCGACCCGGAGCGCGCGAGACTCGTCGTGGACACGTCGAACCTCACGCACGTGATGGACGAACTCGACAACGTCGAGTCGGGGATGGCGGCGATGGCGGGCGGCCAGCAGCGCGGCGACGACGACGGCGGGATTCTCGGCGGCGTGAAGCGCGCGCTCGGCCTCGGCGGCAGCGACGACTCGTCGGACGAGGAACGCGAATCGGCGGCCGCGGCGCTCGCGCAGGAGTACGCGGACGCGCTCCAGGAAAAACTCGAAGAGAACGGTCGCTGGGACGAGGTTCGGGAGGCCGCCGTCTAGACGCCGTCGCCGCCGTGGTGGAGCGTCAGTTCCTCGGACTCGTAGATGTTGATGAGTTCCGCGACGATCTCGTCGTAGGACTCGTCCTCGTCGCGAACCTGGTCGAGGCGTTCGATGGTGTCCTCGCTGAGGTGTACCTTCGGCATACCTACACGATTGGGCTGGCCGGGGATAAGTGGAGGGGGCGACTTTTGCCCCTGCGGTTCGTCGCCCGAGGTATGAGTGACTTCGAACTGGACCTGCGGAGCGCGGAGGAACACCTCTCGCCCGAACTCGAGTCGGACTTCGAGGGCCGCGTCGTCCTCGGCGTGCTCGACGGCGATACCGGGGACGAGGAGTGGCTGGGGGAACTCGAAGCGGGGAACGTGCTGGTGCTCGCGGTGGACGGCGACCTCGACGACCTCGCGGGGGGGTTCGCGGGTCCCGTGAAAGACGCGGGCGGGACGCTGATGCACTTCCGTTCGTTCCTCGTGGTGACGCCGCCCGGCGTGGACGTGGACACCGACCGACTAGAATAGCCGCCCCCGCGTGAACGCCAGGGTTCGCCGTCGGCCTCTCGGCGGTGGCGAGCTCTCGAACGCACCGGCAGCATAGCTTTAAGCGTTTTCTAGTCGACAGTTCTAGCATGACTGACGAACCCGGGATGCTCGACCAGACGGCGCAGACGTACCGATACTACCGGCACGCCGTCGAGAACCACTGGGACCCCCACGAAATCGCGCTCGACACGGACGCGGACGCGGTCGCCGAGCTAGACGACGAGATGTTCACGAACCTCCGCGGCTCGCTCGCGGCGTTCGGCGCGGGCGAGGAGTCCGTCACGGAGGACCTCGCACCGCTCGCGGTCGTCCTCGACGACATCGGCGACGAGCTGTTCGTGACGACACAGCTCTACGAGGAGGCGAAGCACGCGGACTTCTTCGACCGCTACTGGCGGACGGTCGTCGCGCCCGAGGAGGAACGACGCGGCATGACGCCGACGAGTCCGACCGACGACCGCTGGTTCTCCGAGGCGTACGTCGAACTGTTCGACCGGATGGCGGACGCGATGGACCAGTTGCTCGTCGACGACACGCCCGAGACGCGCGCCAGCGCCTACTGCCACTACCACCTCACCATCGAGGGGATTCTCGCGCAGACGGGCTACTACGGGCTGACGAACGCGTACGGCGGGAACAACGACCTAGCGGTCGACCTCCCCGAACTCCCGGGGTTGGTCGCCGGACTGACGCGCATCCGGGGCGACGAGGGACGGCACGTCGGGTTCGGCATGTATCAGCTCAAAGACGCAGTGATGGCCGGGGACGTCGACCCCGCGTTCATTCGGGACACCGTCGACGAACTCCTTCCGTTGGTGCAGGAGAGCGTCGTCCCGGACGCGGGAGGCGGCGGCGCAATCGCCGACGACCCGCTCGGCCTCGTCGAGTACGCGGTCGACAAACACACCCAGCGCATGCAGCAAATCACGAACGCGAGCGAGGACATTCCGGACGTCGACACGCTGACCGCGCTGGAGTAGGCCCGTAGACTTACCAACGGGCGGTCCGAGTCAGTGGACGTGTTCGGTGGAGTTCCGGCCTGGTTCCCGTCTGTCGCGTCCATCGTCCTCTGGGGGATGGTGGTGTTGTACACGCTATCGGCGGGGTTCTGGTCGTACGAGATGTGGCTCGCGCACTCCTACTCGCCGCCGCCGCTCACGTACGGCGCGGACGACGTGCAGGTGCGCGTCCTCACCGTCGACGCGGAGTCCGTGGTGCAGGAGACGGTGAACGCGGTTCCGGACGAACTCACGGACATCCACGTTATCGCCGAGTCCGCTATGGATATCGAGGGCGCGAGCGTGCACGTCGTGCCCGACGAGGTGGACTCCATCGCGACGCGGAAGGGCCGGGCGCTCGAGTGGGCGCGCCGCCACGTCCCCTGCGAGCGCGAGTTCGTGCTCTACCTCGACGAGGACACCCGGATGCAGGGGTTCGACGGCCTCCCGGACAGCGACATCGTGCAGTTCCGCGAGTACCCCGCGTACACGGGGTCGCGGCTCGCGTACTGGTCGGAAATCGTCCGGATGGGCTTCCAGGTCGAGCAGCGCGCGTTCCCGAAACTCGCGATTCCGCTGTACGCGTGGGGTGGCGGTATCGCCGTGCGGAAGTCCGTCGAGGACGCTGTGACGTGGGAGTTCCCGTCGCTCGTGGAGGACACGGTGTTCGTCTGGAAGGCGGTCGTCGAGTGGGGGGCGTCCTTCGACGTGGTCGACACGCGCTTCCGGAATCAGGCGCCGCCCTCGATTCGCGCGATGATCTTCCAGCGGCGTCGCTGGGAGGCCGGGACGAAGGGCCAGGACAGACTACTGCCGCCACACTACTGGGTGTTGTACGCGGTGCGGAACGCGTCCTGGGCGATAAGCCCGTTCGCGCCCATCGTGACCTTCCTCGGGTACTACTACGCCACCCACATCGCGTTCGGTGCCGAGTTCCGCGTGCTCTCGGCGGCGTTCGTCGGGTTCATGTTCGTGTGGATCGCGGTCGGGCTCTCCTACTACGAGGACACCGAGCGCTCGGACGTGCTCGTGTTCGCCGCGGCCCCGGTCGTGTACGCGCTGCACGCGGTCGGCGCGCTCGTCGGATACGTGTTCAAACCGTCGACGTTCGAGACGACGGAGAAAGTCGATTAGTCGAAGCGCGTGACTTCCGCGCCGCACGCGTCACAGTACAGGACGTACTCGTCGCCCGCCACCTCGTGCGTTCGCCCCGTGACCTCGCCACAGGCGGGACACTCCTCCTCGATTATCGCGCGGTCGCTGTCCTTCGGCGCGCCGACCGCGATAACGCGTGCCGGCCGGTCGCCGACCGCCTCGACTGAGACGGGCGCGTTCTCCGGCACGAAGAAGGCGTCCTCGGCGGCTAAACGCTCGGTTCCGTCCGCGGTTTCGACGTGGAGTTCCCCCGCGAGAACGTAGAACAGTTCCTCGTGGTCGGGGTGGCGGTGGTAACCCCACGGGAGGCGCTCGCCCGGGTCCGCGGTGTAGACGTTGAACCCGAACGCGGACGCGCCGACGGCCTCGTCGACCTCCTTCTTCTCCCGCGTCGGATTCGGCGTGTTCTCGATGTCGGGGACGTGGACGCGCGCGTACTCGTGGTCGCTCATACCCCGGGCATCGCGCGGAACGACCTAAATCCCCGCGGCGGCACGATGTCGTAGCACGAAGACGTATCCGGTATGCGCACGAAAGCCGCGTATGGTGATTCGCGCTGACGGGCCGGCGGACGAGTACCGCGAGATAGACCGGTTCGACGGCGGCGTCGGCTGGATCGCGCATCCCAGCGAGGGGATGTTGCGCGCGAGCCACGTCCTCGAAATCGACGGCGAGGCGTGGATCATCGACCCAGTGGACGCGCCCGACGTGGACGACCTCGTCGTGGAATTCGGTGACGACGTGGCGGGAGTCGTGGTGTTGAGCGACCGGCACGCGCGGGACGCGGACGCGTTCGGGGAGCGCTACGACGCGCCCGTCTACGTGCCGAGTTTCGTCACGCCAGAACTCTCCGGACCGAGCACGCCGTTCTCGGGGGAGCTCGAAGACACCGGGTTCGAGGTGTTGCACGCGGTGGACGTGCCGGGGTGGCGGGAAGCCGCGCTGTACGACGGCGAGACGCTCGTCGTCGCGGACGCCGTCGGGGACACGGAGTACTTCACGGCGGGCGACGAGCGCATCGGCGTCCACCCGATGTTGCGCGCGTTCCCGCCGAAGGCGCTCCGCGGACTCGAACCCGAACGCATCCTCTCGGGGCACGGCCCGGGCGTCCTCACCGACGCGACGCGCGCGCTCGACGACGCCTACCGCACGTCCAGGAAGAACATCCCGCGCGTGGTGGCGCAGGCCGTGAAATCACTCTTCTGAGCGGTCTTGGGTTCGTTCGATTCGCCGTAACTGCTCGCGGTGGAGCGTGACGAAGAGGTCGGAGAGCACGCCGAACATGATGAGTTGCACGCCGAACAGCAACGCGACCCCGGCGGCGACGGCCATGACGTTGTGGGAGACGCCTTTCGCGAACCACTCGTAAGCGACGTATATTCCGAGGAGGAGGCTGACGAGGAGCGCGCCGCCGCCGACGCTCCCGAAGTAGAAGAGGGGATTGTTCGTCTTCGCGAGCCGGTAGAGCGTGTAGATGATGCGCGCGCCGTCCGTGAACGGATTGAGGTTCGTCTCCGAGTCCTCCGGCCGCGGCTTGTACGTGATGTCGACGACGCGGACGGTCTGGTTGTGGCGCGCGCACTCGACCGCCATCTCCGTCTCGATACCGAACCCGTCCGCGGTGAGGCTCATCTTCTCGAAGGAGTCCCGGGTGAACGCGCGGTAGCCGGAGAGGATGTCCTCGTAGTCGTGGCCGTGAATCCGCGCGAACGCCCCATTGATGAGGGTGTTCCCGATGCGGTTCAGTCGCGTCATCGCCCCGGACTCCATGTTCGCGAACCGGTCGCCGACCACGTGCTCGGCGTCCCCCGAAACCACGGGCCCCAGGACGTTCGGCGCGTCCTCGGTGCGGTACGTGCCGTCGCCGTCCAGCATGAGCACGTAGGCCGCGTCGATGCGCCGCACCGCCTCTCGGACCGCCTGTCCCTTCCCGGAGCCGGACTGCTCGAAGACGCGCGCACCGTGCTCCCGCGCGATTTCGCGGGTTTCGTCCGTCGAGTGACCGTCCGCGACGAGGACGTTCTCCAGGCCTTCCTCGCGCAGGCCGTCGATGACGCTCCCGATGGTCTCGGCCTCGTTCAGCGTCGGGATGAGCACGCACACGTCCCCGTACATCTATCCGTACTCTCGGTGGCGCGTGGAAAAGGATTGCCGTTCCCTACGCGTACCCGTCGAGGGCGTCCCGCCACGCGTCCGGAATCGCTGTCGGCCGCCCGTCCTCGTCCAAGTAGACGGAGACGGTCTGCCCGGTCGCGACCACGTCGCCGTCGACGCGGAGTTCGTAGTCGATGGTGAGACTGCTCTTCCCCACCGAAATCGGGGAGAGTTCCGCTGTGACGGTGCTGTCCGGCGGAATCGAATCCCGGTACTCCACGTTCAACGACCGCACCACCGTCGGCGACTCCGCGAGCGACACCCCGAGCACTTCCTCGTAGAGCCGCTCCTTCGCGTGCTCGAAATACGACGCGTACACCACGTGGTTCACGTGAACGCGCGTGTCGAGGTCGCGGAACTGCACGTCGATATCGTGCGTGAACGTCTCCGGCATACGTGAGGAATCAGCGGCCGCCCGCTTCAATGAAGCGGTAGCGCGGAGTCTCTTTCCTCAACGAGCGAGAACGCGAGCGAGTAGGGAGGGGAGGAGCGCGTTTGTATCGGTTACAAACACCAATTTATAAATATCGCCTGTCTACATTGAATCTGTGGCGGATGACTACGTGCGTCGGACGGCGATCACCCGCCTCTCGGTCGATGGTGAGCAACGCGACTTCCTTGAAGACACAATCTCCGAGTGGAAGCGTGGGTGCCAACTCGCCACGGACATGGCTTGGGACACGTGCAACGCCAAAAGCGACATCCAGCCCCTCGCCTACGACACCGTACGGGACGAAACCGACCTCGGGAGTCAGCACGCGATTCTCGCCACTCACCAAGCCGCAGAAGCCATCACCGGGTGTCTCGAACGCCGGTCCAACGGCAAGAAGGTCAGCAAACCGACGTTCACCGCACCCACGGTGACATACGACACCCGGACGATGACGCTGTTCGACGACGATACGGTGTCGCTCTCCACGACGGAGAGTCGCGTCCGGTGTCCGCTTGCGCTCCCCGACGCCGACGATGGCTACCAACGACAGTACCTCGACTCCGACGAGTGGAACGTTACGGAAAGTACGCTCACTGCCCGCGACGGCGACTACTTCTTGCATATCGGCTTCCGCCGACACAAGACCGACACCGAACAAAACACCGCCGAGGACGGAACGGTTCTCGGGGTTGACCTCGGTATCGAAAACCTCGCCGTCACCAGTACCGCCTCTTTCGTCAGCGGGCGGAAGTTGACCCACGACCTTCGTGAGTTCGAGAAAGTGCGCGCCGGCCTCCAACGGACTGGAACTCGAAGCGCCCACCGGACGCTCGAACAGTCCAGTAGCCGGGAACTCCGATACGTCCGCGACGTACTTCACCGAGCGTCGAACGTGATCGTCAACGAAGCACTCCGGTACGAGTGTGATGTAATCGTGTTCGAGGATTTAACCAACATCCGCGACCGCACGGGTGCGTCGTGGGGGCATAGGTGGGCGTTCCGGACGCTGTACGAGCAGGTGAAGTACAAGGCCGAAGCGGAAGGCATCTCGGTGAAGCAAGTGGGGTCGGCGTACACGTCGAAGCGGTGCGCCGAGTGTGGGTTCACGGCGGACGAGAATCGCCCGACTCGCACCGAGTTCCGGTGTCAAAAGTGTGAGTCGGAAGCGAACGCGGACTATAACGCGGCGAAGAACATCGGGATGCGGTATGTCCGTCGGGGCCAACAGTCGTCTCGGCGGATGGGCAACAGTCAGCTTGCCCTGAAGTCTGGAACGGTGACACCGAGTGGCGGATTTACCGCCCACCCGGACGGGTTTGAGGCCGAGTTCATGGACAAGCCCCATCACCAGAAGTCGCAGACTTCTGGTTAGCAGCCAGAACTCTTCGAGTTCTGGCGACACCCTCCACGAGCGAATCCGTCAGGGTGAGCGAGATAGGTGGGGTCGTTGACCGCATCGCCCGACGAACGACTGCTTGACGTGACCCTGCGCACCGGCGAAACCTCTTTGTTGGACTGCATACAACTGTATGCGTATGTCGAAGAGTATTCGGCTCTCCGAGGACGCTTACGAGCGGCTCGCCGCGCACAAGCGCGACGACGAGACGTTCTTGGAGGTCGTTCTCCGGCTCGCAGGGGAGCGTTCGCTCCTCGATATCGCGGGTGTGCTCAGCGACGAGGAATCGACCGTACTCCGACAGGTAGTCGAGGAGCGGCGGATGCGACCGTAGCGAGCGGAAGACCACGGCTTCAGGTGTGAGGGGATGTCAACCACGTGAGGGCTGAGCAACAGTTCTATCAATACCACCACCGTACCACAGTGTATGAGTACGGACGCACCCGAGGATGGTGACGGGAAGGGCGAGATGGTGAAGCTAAATGTGAAAGTACCGGAACACCTTCTAGACGAGATTGACGAACTAGCGGAAGAGTTGAACTACACCAATCGCTCGGAGTTTATCCGGGAGGTGCTGCGCGATACCACGGAGCCGATTCTCACTCCGGGTGCGCAGGAGGGCGTCTCACAGGGGTATGCGGATGTCGCTGCTGGTCGAACTACCAGCCATGAGGAGATGAAGAAGAAGTTCGAAATTGACGGCTGAGAGGACTGAACGGTGGCGCACAACCTGGAATACTCCGTTACCATTCAGGAGACCCTGGACGAACTCGAGCGTGAGGATGCACAGCGAATCATCAAGAAACTGGACGACATTCTCGAGTTTCCGGAGCACTTTCTTGACCGGCTGAAGAATCCTCCAGGGTACAAGCTCCGTGTTGGTGACTATCGCGTCCTGATTGATTGGGACACGGAGGACGAGACGCTCTACGCCATCGACGTATTCGAGCGGAAGAACGAATATCGCGAACTCGGCAAATATCGGGAGGTATGGGGGTCGTGGCGGGATGATGACTGATTCAGAACCTATCGGCAGGCGTCCTACTCGACGTGGACGCGCCACGTGAACAGGCTCTCCGCGACGTAGTTCACGACGAATCCGACGCCGATTCCGATGATGTTCGCGAGCGCGTACCAGACGCCGAAGTAGCCGTTCAGGATGTAGAGGACGGTGAGCGCGACGGCGACGCCGCCGGCGCGCACGACGTTCGAGCGCACGAACCGCTTCAGTGTGGGGAGGAGGCCGCCGCTCGCTTCTTCGGAGAACGTCCAGCGGTCGTTCACCACGAACATCAGGACGATGGCGGCTTCCGCGCTCACGAACTTCGCCCAGAACGGCGCGATTCCCGCGAACTCCACCACCAGGGTCAGGACGAGCGTGTCGAACAGCGCGCCCACGATGCCGACGGAGAGGAACTGGCCGGCGCGCACGCCCCGAATCAATGCTTGGACGTCCTCCGCGAGCGTCATCGTTCCACCAATCGCGTTCGAGAGAGTCGTTCGGTGCCATCAGCGATACGCGGATACCGCCGGCGAAGAGAGAACACCGTCCGCGCGAGTTCTTGGACAGTCTCCTGGGTGTTCACGGTCGAACGCGGGTCGTCCTCCCACTCGACCGGCACCTCCGCGATATTGAGGCCGCGCGCGTCCGCGACCGCCACCAGCTCCACATCCCACGCGAACCCCGGCTCGTAGAGATACTCGCGGACTGCTCGCCACGCCTCGCGCGTGAGCGCCTTCGCCCCACACTGGTAATCAGACAGGGAGACCGGAAGGAGGAGTCGGCTCCCCCACGCGAACGCGTCACCGAGCTTCCGCCGCACCACGCTCTGATGCGTTCGAATCGTCGACGCGGGATGGCGCCGCGACCCGACCGCCACATCCGCGGAATCGAGCGCATCGACTACGTCCGCTATCGACTCCGCGGGCGTACTCCCGTCCGCGTCCGCGAACGCCAGCACGTCCGTGTCAAGCGCGTCAAACCCCTGCGTGATAGCGAGCCCCTTCCCCCGGCGCTCCCGCACGACATTGACCTCTACTGCGTCGTAGTCGGGAAAGGCCAAGCTGGAGCCACCGGGCGCGTCCAATTCAACACGCACGACAGCCGGCTGCAGCACGTCGCGGAGGGCATCCACGTACGACCGGAGCGTCTCCGTGTCCGGCTCGTACACAGGGAGGACCAAACCAACCGTCACACTCCCGCGTATTCGGACTCAGCGAATAAGAATTGTGTTCTGGGAGGGCCGGGCGTTATTCGAATGTGATGACCACGACAGTACCGTATGCGTTGTTCGTTGCGGTGGCGACGACGCGGTATTCTCGATTGAGTGTGTCAAGTTCGCTGGGACGAAGTATCGCAGCCGGGTATCCCGAGTAGTCGTGGTTGGAGACGACGGCGGCGTTCCCTCCGGTGTAGAACGTGTATGGGAACAGCGGACCTGAGATGTCGTCGGAGAGCGCGACCACCGCGTCGTGGGAAACGACTGTCGCGGTCTGCTCTCCGAGTTGTTTCTGCTGGGCGTTCCAGGTCAAGTCAGCGTCCCCGTTTCCACCTGTTGGAGAAAGAACTGCACAGGGAGCCGCCAACCCAGTAATAAGAACGAGTGCAAGTACGCCGCCCAGAACGGTACGCACGTCGTACGAGAGTACATTTGAGAGAGCAATATCCACTTCGGAAATTACGATAGCCGCTAGTGGGAGCGAGATAGCGACGGCAATGAATACAGCACCGGTAGGGACGTTCCCACCGATAACAGCGTTATCAAGCTGTTCTGCGGCGAATGGGAGTGGAAGGGTGTCGAGCGCTATGCCGGGAAGCCTGTACGAAAACAATCCAAAAACGACCAGGCCGCAGAAGATCCCGTACCGAGCGAGTCGATTACGAACGGTATCGCGGAACAAGAGCGCGACGAGTAGAGCGGTCGCGGGGAACATCGGAAGTACGTACCAACTGTGGTTCCCAGTTAGGGCGAAGAACACGAAGACTATGCAGACCCACCATGTGAGAAACCCGAGTGTTCGCAGTTGTTTCCATCGGTTCGTTCTGTACGCGGTGTATCCGAGTACGAGGACGGCGAACGGAACGTAGTAGATCCATGGGTCGAGCGCTATCGGGAGGAGTTTGACGTACGGGTACTGCATGAATCCGAACAACGCCCACGACCCGCTCGACGAAAGGCTGCCGGACGCTCGTCCGAGAACTTGCGTGATGAAGATATCGTGGATGAACCGAGAGCCGAAATGCACGTACATCGCAGCCGCCCACGGGAGAGTAATACTGATAGTTACGGCAACCATTCCGGCTCCGTGACGTGTGAGGAATCGACGTAGTGTGGACGCGACGATGGGAAGGACGATTAGAACGAATATCCCTGCTGCGAATCCCTTCGTCAACACCGCAAGCCCTCCTGCAATTCCAGCGACCCATAGCCAATGTTGTTCGTCGTCGGCCACTGTTCGCCACACCGAATACACGAACAGTGTCCCGAACAACAGCATCTCCATGTCTACGCCACCTGTTCGTCCAGCATTTTGTCCGGCATACACGAACGGCGTCGTGAAGAACACGACACCTGCAAGTAAGCCCGCCCAGTCATCACGGAGCCGTCGACCGAACGAGTACACCACAATACCGGTACCCACGGTGGCCAGCGTTGACGGCAACCGAACCGCGAATTCACTTGGCCCGAGAACACTGATTGAGGCCCCTTCTATCCAGAACGCGAGCGGTGGTTTCAGTAGGAATGGTCCGACTGAACCACCCCAGAGACCTGAGGGAATCAGCCAATGCCCGCCGTCCGCCGCTCGGAGCGCGATAACCGCGTAAATCCCCTCATCCCACGACTGCAACGGATACGATCCGAGGTCCCAGACGAACAGATACAGCGCCGCGAGTAACAACGTGGCGAGGAACACACTGGTTCGCCGTGTCAGTGCGCTTCGTTCGACCCTCCCGAAGACCATTACCCGGAATCGTCGGTACGGTCATAATAACTTCGCGGTTCGACTCAGCAAACCACAACTTTACTACGGAGTCAGGGAATTCAAACGCACGTGCGTCCCGACATCTCCGCCGCCCTCTCTCGAATCCGCTCACACCTCCTCGGACTTGTCCACGCAGACCGGTTCACGCGTTTCCTCTCAGTCGGCGCTCTCGGTGCACTCGTCGACAACGGCGTCCTCTTCTTCCTCGTCAACGGTATCGGTCTAAGCTTGGTCCCATCGTCTCTCGCTGCGAAAGAGCTCTCCATCACCGTAATGTTCGTCATTAACGACTTCTGGACGTTCGCCGATTTCGGGGAGAGTACACTCCGCAGCCGACTCAAACGATATGTAACCTCAAACATCGTCCGGGCCGCGGGTGCGCTCGTCGGAACTGCTGTTCTCTACATAGTCACTACGCACTTCGACACGTGGTACATCCTCGCCAATATCATCGGTATCGGTGCAGGGTTCGTATTCAACTACGTTCTCGAAAGTCTCGCCACGTGGCGGACAAGCACGAGACGATAACGACCCGAGATCGTCTCCTCAGTGCTCTCCCGTCTCCCGTACGCACCATACCTATGTGGGATACCTTCTGCCGCCCTTGGAATCTGTCTAAAACGCTCAAGCGCCGTACCGGACTTCGCTGAGGTGGTCCCAGACTTCGACGCAGCCAGAGTCGTACTCGACGTTTCGGAGGTATTCGGGACGCGCACCCCCGAAGTCACTCGTCGGAGTCTCTGTGGTCCGGGGTGGGTTGCGGAAGAGGGCGTCGGGGATGAGTGCGAGGGCGACGACCGAACTCACGCTGAGGGCGAGCGTGCTTGATGCAGGAGTGAGTCCGGCGGCGCCGACGCCGGTGAGGACGGCTGCCGCGATGGCTGTGAGCGTGTAGTCGGGGCGTTCGAGCCGACTGGCGGTCGCTCGGAGCGGGTCGCGGCGACTCATGGGTGTCGTGGCGTATGCGGTGTGAAAAAACGTTGTGGGTTAGACGAGGCTTTGGCCGTCGAACGCGCGGGTGTCGTAGTCGACGTCCAGCAGGTCGAGGAGGGTGGGCGTGATGTCGTAGAGGTTCGCGCCCGCGAGGTCGGCGGTGGCGTCTTCGACGAACAGCGTGGTGTCGTCAAAGGAGTGCATGCCATTCCGAGGGCCAGTGGAGAATACGTCCTCGCGGCCGTTGAATCCGGCCTTGAGGTCGAAACCTTCTGCGGGGATGGCGACGAGGTCGGGCGCGATGTCGTCGTGCGTGCCGTCGAACGCTGCTTCCTTCTCGACGACGCGCTCGACGACCGGCTCACCGTCCGGCCCCTCGAGACTCTCGATAGCGGTCTTGAGTTCGTCGCGAATCTCGTGGTACTCCGATTCGGGGACGCTTCCGCGCGGTTCGCGGCTGTCGAGGTTCAGGTAGAATCGGCCGGGAATGAACGAGTACGCCCGGGTGTCATCGCTGATGTCGTCGAGGTTTTCCGGGTCGTCGGTCTCGTAGTCGAGCCAGCCCTCGCGCTGGAGCCACGCGTTCAGGTGGACTTCGTAGCGTTCGGGCTGGAAGCCGTGGTCGGACGCGACGACGAGCGTCACGTCGTCGGGAATCTGGTCGCGTAGTCGGCCGATGTAGTCGTCCACTTTTTCGTAGAACTTGAGGAACTCTTCCTTGTACTCGCCGTCGTTGGCGTAGTCCCCGTAGAGGAAGTGATTCACTCGGTCTGTAGTCATGAACACCCCGAAGAACAGGTCCCAGTCGTCTTCCTGGATGTAGTGGCTGAACGCCTCGTAGCGCGCGTCCAACGTCTCGTGCGCGTTCTCAAGGAACTCCGTCTTGTCCTCTTGGTGTCCGAGTTTCGCGTTCGCGTCGATTTTGTAGTCGATGGATTCCAGATACTCCGCGACTGTCGAGTCAGACGACGCCCTCTCGATGTCGGGTGAGAGGAATCCGGACACCATCCGCTGGACGTTCCGCTGCGGCGGGAACGTCACAGGAACGTTCAGGACGGTGGCGTCACGGCCTGCATCGGTGACACGGTCCCAGACGCGTGTCGCTTGGACGTCGTTACTCATCGGCACGTACGTCTCGTACGTGCCGCTCTCGCGGTCTTGGAAGCCGTACACGCCCGTCTCACCGGGGTTCACGCCCGTCGTGAGGGACGGCCAGCACGCACTCGATTCGGGTGGAACGATACTCTCGATTTCGCCACTCGCGCCGTCGTCCGCGAGCGCGTGGAGGTTCGGGAACGTCTCGGGATTGTTCTCGATGAGGCTGTAGGGGACGCCGTCGATACCGATGAACGCAACTCGAGGGTCGTCGCTGTCGCCGCGGAGTTTGTCGAACAGCCCCATCGTTACATGTACCCGAGGTCGCGCAGGCGCTCCATCAGGTCTTCTTTGTCCTGTGCGCGGCCCGCGCGCTCGGTCGTCTCCTCGAGGTCTTGGAGCCACGCCGGCTCCTCCTCGGCCTTCTCCGTGCTGACCTCGCTCCCGAGACTGCGGAAGCCCTCGAAGTACTTCGGACTAATCGGGATGTCCGCGTGCGTCAGGTCGTTCGGGAGGTCGTCGTAGCTCTGCGGGACGTAGCCATCGTCCGGGAAGCCCTCGACAGTCTCTGGAACGACGTAGTACCAGAACGCGTCCCAGACGGCGCGCTCATCGAACTGAAGGATCGGCTGAATGCGATCGTGGGGCGGATAGATGTCGGGGTCGTGGCGCGGGCTGAAGAACGTCTCGTCCGCCCGCGCGTCCTGCTCGTCCCACCGAATCCCACTGAAGATACCGTCGACGTCGTACTCTTCGAGCGCGTCGTTCAGCGCGACCGTCTTCAGGAGGTGATTCCCGACGTACGTGTCGAGGAGGAATGGAAAGCTGTCTTCCTCGTACTCCAAGAGGTCGCGGACGTGATGCTGATTGTGTTCGTTCAGGGCGTCGATGGGGATGTCGTCGCCCGGCGTAAGATCGTGCTCGTCTACATACTCGCCGACATCCTCGTTCCGCGCGAAAATGACTTCGAGATCCCACTCGTCAGCCCAGTGCTCGACGAAATCGAGGAGCTCGTCGAAATGCTGGAAATGATCGATGAAAATCGTCGGCGGCATCTCGTACCCGAATTCCTCCACCACTTCATTCACGAAGTAGAGCGTGAGCGTCGAGTCCTTCCCACCCGTCCACATAATCGCGGGGTTCTCGTACTCCTCAAGACCCTGCAGGGTAATCTCAACAGCCTTCTCGATTTTGTCCTCCAAGGATGGATAGTCCTCTGGACTCTCGTTCTCGCCATCTGTGTAGTCGATATCGAGATATTCGGGGAACGAAGTCATGTGACTCTACCGGCGTGGTGGTGTGGTGAGGATAAAGGTTTGTTCATGGTTGAACGGACTGACGGCGCTCTCCTCGATTCACAAACTGTTATCACGCCCCGGGGCGGAGAGTCAGGGAACTGGCCGACAGGGAACTACGATGAAAATCATTCAGGTCACGCCTCGATACGCACCGAACAGCGGAGGTGTGGAGACACACGTCCAGGAGATTAGCGAGCGGTTCGTGGAGCGGGGTCACGACGTCGTCGTTCTCACGGCAGATTACAGTTCGGACTGTCCGTCGGTCGAAAGTCAAGCAGGCGTCAAGATTCGACGCCACCGAAGCGTGGCTCCCGGAGGGGCGTTTCATCTCGCTCCGGGGATCGTCTCGTCGATACGACAGGTGGAGGGGGACGTCGTTCACGCCCACAACTATCACTCGCTCCCCGTGTTCTTCACGGCGCTTGCTGTCCGTGACGAACGGTTCGTCGCCACTCCACATTACCACGGTGGGAGTGCGAGCGATTTCAGGGACGTTCTCATCTCGTTCTACCGGCCGCTCGGCTCTTTTGCCCTTCAGGCTGCAGACCGAGTAGTCGCGGTGAGCGAGTGGGAACGGAATCGGCTCCGGGAGGATTTCGGAATCGAAGCGACAATCATCCCGAACGGGCTCAACCCCGACCAGTTCCGGAACGCGGAGCCATACGCGCACGACCGACCGTACCTCCTGACGGTAGGGCGCCTCGAAGCGTATAAAGGCGTCCAACACGTGATTCGAGCACTCCCGGACCTTCCCGGGTTCGACCTCCTCGTCGCGGGAAGTGGACCATATCGTGACGAACTCGAACGAATCGCAATAGATACTGAGGTAGGCGAGCGTGTCGAGTTTCTCGGATACGTATCAGAGGAGAAGCTCCCCCGATTGTACGCGGGTGCAGACGTCTTCGTCACGCTCTCGGAATTCGAGGCGTACGGAATGACCGTCGCTGAAGCACTCGCAGCGGGAACGCCGTGTGTCGTCCGCGAGGCCGGCGCCCTGACGGAATGGGCCGAAAACCCCTCGGTCATTGGAGTGCCCGAGGGATCACCTCTCCGGATCTCCAATGCGATCTGCGAGGCCCTCCACGCAGAACCACACAGCTGGTCGCCGTCCACTTGGGATGACGTGACGACGCACCTCAAACGAGTATACTCAGCGTCCGACCCGTAGGGCACGTCTGGATGCGCAGGGTCTAAATCCATTCCGGGTCAACGACGAGCATGTACCTCGTTTGGGCGGCTGTTGTTCTCGCCGTCATCACGGCCATCCCGTACGTCCTCTATCTTGGACTGTACGCGTGGATTCGCCCCTCCGGTTCGCCAGCAGACAAACAGCCAGCCGAACCGATGGTAAGCATCGTCCTCCCCACCTACAACGAGGAACGCATCGTGGAGAAGAAACTCGACGACCTACTCGAACTCGACTACCCGATGGAGAACATTGAGGTCGTTGTCGTCGACTCGTCCGACGATGCCACCCGTGAGATTATCCGGGACTACTTCAAGGACCTTGACGCGCCGTCCCTGACTCTCATCGAAGAAGACGAACGGAGGGGACTCGCACCCGCACTCAATGACGCGTACGCCGCTGCGGAAAACGAGATGGTCGTCAAGACAGACTGCGACTCATACCTCCCGAATGACGTACTCCGGGAAGCCGCCGCGAACTTGGCTGACGACGATGTCGCAGCGATCACTGGTCGAAACGTCGAAGTCCTCGGTGGAAGCGGTGTCGAAGAGGGATATCGAGGGATTCAGGGGCACATCCAGACACTCGAATCACACCTCGATTCCACCTTCATCTTCCACGGTCCGTTCAGCGCATTCGACAACGACGCACTGCTACCCATCGATTCAAACTCGCTCGCCGACGACACAGAATTGGCACTTCGGATTCGTCGAGAAACCGGCAAACGGGTGATTTTCGATCCCGCAGTCCAGTACAAGGAAGCCTCTCACTCCGGGTTCGTAAAACGCCGAAAACAGAAGGACCGCCGCGGCATGGGACTGATTCGACTGCTAGTGCAGCACCGAGCTGCGCTCGGAAACTGCGGGAACTACGGACGAATCGTGTTACCGTTCAACTGGTGGTTCATGATCGTCTCGCCGTGGTGTACGATGACGACGATTATCTTTGCTTCTCTGGGAGCAGTCTCCGTGAGCGGGATTGCGGGATTATCTATCCCTATCCTTCTCGGAGTGTTCGTGTTTCTGGGTCAACGTGACGTACTGGGGCCGCTGCAAGCGATTTATTCGCTGTTCGATACCCAGGTCTCTCTCTTCAGGGCAAGTATCGACTTACTTCTCGGGAATGGAGACGGAACGTGGGAAGTCGACACCGAACTGAGAGAAGCTTTCGATTAGAATAGGTACGGTACTACCGGCCCGTCATTTTACAGCACGTACGTGATAGATCGATCCGTCCGTTTCCTTGAATCGTTGAACGTCGGTGAAGCCTGCGTCGACGAGGAGTTCTTCCACCACTCCAGGGTTTCCTTGAATCCGGTCAGGATGTACCTCTACATAGACCAGTCTCACCGATTCATTCAACATTCGATCGAGGCCTCGAAGTGCGTTGATCTCCTCTCCCTCAATGTCGATCTTCACAATTGTAGGATTCGGGATGGCGTTCTCAACAGCGATCGAATCTCCCTTTACGAGCTCTACTGGATCTCCGGTCCCGTCACCACCTTCTTGGACTTCCCATCCAGCCATCTCCCCTTTCTCATCGCGATCGGATACGGCGTGCGGAAGAACTGTAACATTACTTAGCTCATTGTGTGCCACGTTTGAATTGAGGCGCTGACGCATCGTTGGATTCGGTTCGAACGCAACGACCTCGCCCCGATCGAGGACACTCCCCACGAGACACGTGTAAATCCCGATATGGGCTCCCACGTCCCAAAAAACGTCTTTCGGGCTGGTTTTCTCTACTACATCTCGTATAATACCTTCTTCGAATTCGGAATCCAGATGGCGGAAATCGTTCCAGTCTACTGGCCAAAATTCGCTTCGCGCGTCTCCGATCTCCAACTCGATCTTTTCACTATTACTCACCCACCATGCAACACGCCAATAGGTCCGATACACGACATCAAGAACTCCTATCGAGTCGAGAACTCCAGTAATTCCGAGCTTGTTCGAAATCCTTCGAGCTCGGTCCAAGAGCGAGTATACTACCATATCTATAACAGTGCCGCGGATATTAAGTCTTTTCCGACACTCTCCGACTCTGATAGAATTGACAATAATCCCGCAGGTAACTCAATAGAACAATAACCGTAGACTCCAATAACTCCTTGGTGAATGTCAATTCATATTTTGGTATACTTCACCTACTCCTTGACGAGGGCTTCGAAGAGAGACTCGTATTTTTCGGCAATAGCGGACCACGAGTAGGATTCTGCACGCGACCGCGCGTTCTCACCGAGGCAAGAAACGAGATCGGGATGACGGGAGAGGTCGTCCAGTACATTCGCAAGTTCGTCAGGTTCCGGCTCCACTACACGGCCGATTTCAGAATCGACGAAATCTGTTGCTGCTCTCGGTGAAGCAACAACCGGAGTTCCCGACGCAGCTGCCTCAAGAACAGTGAGTGGCATGCCCTCGTAGGAAGACGGAAGAACGTAGACATCGCTCTTCGCGTACCGCTCGGGTAATTCGTCGTCGGGAACGTATCCGAGAAATTCGATTCGACTACCGACTTCGAGGTCCTCTGCTCGCTTTTCTAGATCCTCCCTCAGTGGACCGTCCCCTCCGATTGTCACTCGCCACGTCCCGTTTGACTTCGCGACTGCATCAATCAGTACACCGGGATTCTTCATCTCAACGAGCCGCCCCTGAAAGTGAACCGTGAATTCGCTGTACCGTTCGTCAACTGGGTGGAATCGCTCAACATCAACTCCATTCGGTATTGAGTGAATCTTTTCCTCGATGTCGGCGATGCGACGAATATCCTCTTTCATCCCCGGGGAGATGCTAATTATTGCATCAGACTTCTCCGCTATTTTGTTTTCCATCTGCCGATAGAGCAAAGATTGTGGTTTCTTGAATAGTATATCGTTAATCGGATTATGTCGGTTACACCACCCATGCCACACGAAATGGAATACCATCACTGTGGGTATAGGCAAATCGACAGCCCTCCACGCACTCCCATCGGTTAGGAGGGCAACATCGGATGCTTGCGTGGCGTCAAACGCTCTCTGTGCTAAAATAATCTCGGCAATGGGGTTAATATCGAAGGGGACTTGATATTCTATGATTTTGAGGTCTGAAATGCCTGGCCTTCTATATTTTGGTGTCGAGGTATGTATCACCACACTATGGCCTAGCCTCTGGAGTGCTCGAGCTAGATTTTCGGTGTGGATTTCGCCGCCGCCAGCACCTTTGGAAGCAAATCGAGTCTGTATAATTGATATCTCCACAGGTCAACCCTCACTTTAGTATGACCTGCGTTAAGCGCTTCGGGCTGTTGACTACATCGTGCTCAACATGATTCGAGAGTTGCTGAGAAAACCGTAAGAGTGTCTGATGCGTAGTCGGGTTTAATCACCCTAGTGGAGCTATTAATGAATAACGAACCAACAGTTTCGGTAATCATTCCGAATTACCAGACAGACGAATACCTCGGCAAAGCAGTTGACTCTGTTCGTGATCAAACGTACTCAAGGACAGAGATCATTCTCGTAGACAGTTCTGGGACAAAAAAAGCTGAACAAATAGCAGATGGGGAAAAAACGACCTACGTATATCAGGATCCAGAAGGATTAGCAGCCGCTCGTAATCGGGGAGTTACTGAATCCTCGGGGGACATCATCGCATTCCTCGACGCTGATGATTGGTTACCCCCGGATTCGTTAGAAAAGCGAGTTAGAGCCCTCGAGAAACACGAGGCGTGTGCTGTTTATACTGACTGGTACACCGCTACTGAAGAAGGCAAGAAGACAGAAGTTCACTCCGCAATAGATTTGAAGAAAAACGGACAGCATTTTGTTGACTTTTTCCTCAATGAAGGTATCCGCGTTCCCACCGTCGCAGTACGGCGTGCCGCACTGGAAAAATTGGAAGGTCCATTCAATGAGTCTCTCAAGGCTGCAGAGGATTTCCATTGCTGGACAAGGCTTTTTGCGGAGTCTGAACACCCTCCTGTCAAAATCGACGACCCTCTAGCTGTGTATCGTATTCGCGATAACTCTCTCTCGCACGGAAACAGAGTGCAGTTCTTCAACGAGAAACGCAAGGCCGTTAATGAATTGATTGAACAGTATCCGGAGCTTGCTAGAGTAGCACGAAAGCGACGAAGCATTGACGACTACAGTCGTGCAAGAGCTGCTCTTCTTGATGATGACCTCGACGAAGCCCGATCATTTATCTGGAGATCAGTCTCTGAAGATCCCACTCAACTTAAGTCATATGTGTTGCTACTAATATCGGTGATACCCAATGACGCACTTCAAAAATGGAGTCAAACTTCCGCCGAATCATTATATCAACATATTAAGCAATCGGAGTAGGCTATCCTAAGACGATACAAGTTTATTTTGTTATAATCCACTTTAATTTATGGCTTCTATTGTTGTTCTGGACATCTTTCGACGTGACAACTTCCAGGAGAATACCTCTGAGCTAAGCGAGAACTCACGGGATAGAGCCGGGTGCGGAGACGGCAAGTGTGCACCAAGAAGCCCCCCCTCATTGAGAATCGTGCGTCCGCTGACTACTCTGCTCTCCTCTGAGTTCACACGCAATAATAGTCTCGTAGTCCTTGACCACCGCCAGCTACTTCTACATATATTTTTATTCCTCGAAATTAAGTCTTTGAATATAGGGACAAGAATAATCTGCGAAAGATTGAAATGCAGTTTACGACAGTAACAAGGGAACTCTTGGCAGGGCGCCAAAATATTGTTTGACGGTCACAACAGGGAATACGCAGTCTCGTAAATTAAGCCGCATATTCGGAAGTGGACTGGATCCGTTACCTTCCAAGGAGTTGTGAAATTGATCTAATTGGATATTCTGGTCGGTTATCTACCCGGGCCGGGTGTCACAAACCTTTTGCAGAGCGTATGCATAATTCGGCCATGTCGAACTTGCCACTTGTGAGCATAGTAATCCCGACTTATAACCGACCTGATATTTTCCGCGAAACTGTCGCTTCAGCTGATGCGCAATCGTATTCCAATATTGAAATAATCTGTATCGATGATTCCGACTCTGAATATGGAGCATCAGTTGATGTAGACAACTTTGTCCATATTACGGACCACCCACACCAAAACTATGGGGATGCACTTAACACGGGATTAGACTATGCAACAGGTGAATACGTAATGATATTAGACGACGATGACACCGTTTCGGAGGATCACGTTCAGACAATGATGGATGGACTGTCGAATGGTGATTATGAGGGGGCGTTCGCTAATCTGAATTTAGTTGACTCAAGCGGGGATGTCATCGGAGTTCAGGACATCGCAGAAGAAATAGAACTCCAGCCACCACTAAAAGAGTTGCTGCGTGGACGCCAGGTGTATCGAACGCTTTCCGGGTTCGTTGTCAATCGCAATGTAGTCGAATCGATGGGGGGTTTCATGACGGAGATACCGTATTGGATAGACCTTGAATTCTATATCAGATTTTTATCCCGACACTCGATTTACGTCTCTGACACCCGCTCAATCAACTATCGGATTCACGAAAAGCAAATCAGCGGAACGCTATCACTCGAAGAGAAATTGGAAGGGTATCAGACGATAGTTGATCGGAACCGAGATACGTTCGATTCTTTCGGAAAGGACTACTATCGGTACTGTCGAGCGAGGCACTACTTGTTGGTCGCCCTTGACGCGAGTGAGAAATCAAGGATGGCTGCCCTTCCGTACTTGATTAAGATGCTGAGAGTGTATCCGGAGCAGTTGATAAACCCAGACAACTGGAAAATGAATGCCTATCATATATATGCGTATATACTATCAGTTGAGAACGATAACGAATTCGAACTCCGTCCCATACCGTGAGTCGGTCGCTTCGTAGCATACTGTCGTCCGGACGCAACGTATCCATGAAGTCCTCTCTGAACAATGTGGGGCGGTAAACCCAATCGTTATACTCTCTCCCTTTCAATTGTTACTATGGTTGGACTTCAACGCAGTACAAACGCTCGGATCACACTATTTGAGCGCTCCTAACAGCTATGAGCACTCCTCCGAACGTCCTACTCATCGTCTTAGACTCCGTCCGACGGGACTCGGTCAGTGCTTACGGATACGAGCGCGAAACCACTCCGTTTCTCGAAAAGTTCACGAAGTCAGCGACTATCTACACCGAAGCCCGCTCCTCAGCTCGGTGGAGCCTCCCTTCCCACGTTAGCATGTTCACGGGACGTAACCCGTACGAACATCAGGCATTCGAAACACCGACGTCTATCGATACGAGTCAATTTGTCTTTTCGAATCTTCCGACGGCGTACCAGACTGGTTTGTTCACCTACAACCCACATCTTACCAGCTGGGCAATTCCGCAAGCGTTCGACACGGCGGCCACATTTGAGTACGAACTTCCGTTTCCTGAAGCTCGGGATCCGCAGGCCGAGACTACACTTTTCGACCTCGCAACCGGTGAAGCACCCGTTCGAAGTCTACTGAACCAAGCGTATCTCAAAGCGTTCTGGGACTATCCGTGGCTTGTGGATCGATACCCGCCACAGGACAAGTATATCCCACGGGAAGTGAATAAATGGATCCGGGAGAGGGAGCGCCCTTGGTTCGCGTGCGTGAACCTGATGGACGCCCACAGCCCATATACGCCCGAACCGGAGTACGACCGCTGGTCTGATGGGGCTTCGTTCGACCAGTTGTTCGAAACTTCAGAAGCTCCCTACGATATGCAATACTACCGCGGAAAATTCTCCGACGAAACGGTCCGTACAGCGAAGAACCTGTATGACGGTGCAATTCGACAAGCGGATGCACGGGTCGAAAGCATCATTGACACGCTTCGAGACACAGATGCTTACGATGACACGCTCATTATCGTCACGTCGGACCACGGCGAAGGATTCGCTGACGCATCCCATCTGTATCCGGAGAGCGTTGACATCTGGGCACACCATGTCGGGTGCCACGAACGACACTTGGAAGTCCCACTCTTGGTGAAGCATCCGGGACAAAGAGACGGTAATCAGATAGACGAATTAAGCGCCCTCGAAGAGTTCCCGTCGGTTTTTATTGATGCTATTGACGGGATTAACTCTGACTTCACAACTTCCAGACTGTACGCGTATTCGAACGGCATTCATGCCGTCAAAGAGTGGTTTCCGGCCATTGAGGGGCCCTACGACACCCCGATGCTGATAAAGTACGAAACCGCCGAAGGCCGTTTAACGCGTAAATCCCACTGGGATGGGCAGTCGGGAGTGTTGGATATCTCCACGGGTATGTTTGAGTTCCGCGACACTGTTACAGGGGAGTTACAAGAGGACTTTGACCGTATGGAGGTTCGTCCTATTACGTCGGATTCAGCCGAGATGGATGTGCAGACCCAGGAGCGGTTGAAAGACTTGGGGTACTTATAGAGCGGAACATCTCTTTCGGTCGCTAAGATTTTCGTAAGGTTAGTTCAATTCATCGAGGCAGTTGAGCCAGTCTATCATGTACTCGCCGACGTGGTTGAAGAATTCGCCATTATTATATTCGCTCCAGTCGCCGTCTGCAAGAGTCTCGCCCGCGGTGGCGAAGAACTCTGCATAATCGTCCGCGTCCTCCCCGACACTGTCTACAATCTCCCAGAGGTGTTCGTTAAGTTCGAGTCCTGGAACTTCGTTGTTCAGGTCGTCGAATGTGGAGCGCGGTGCTTTGTTGTGCTCGCACAGTGGTGCACCGTTGTAGATCTGTTTGCCAAAGATGTCCGCGGCGCGTTTGAGGAAGACTCCCGACCAGATATCGTCGAATCGACCCACGGCCCATTTATTGTCGTCCATCGGGAGCTGGTAGAACGCCGGAATCACTTCGCGCTCGAATGCGAGATTCATTGAGCAGACGGTGAGGTACTGCCCGGAACCGGCGACAAAGTCACGCTCGAAATCTTCGACGCTCGTTCGGGTTTGCGCTTGGCCTTGGAGGTCGCCGTCCATGAGAATCCGAACCGCGTCAAGGTCCGGGACGTTCGTCCAAAGCCCCTGTGATGCGATAACGTCGTTAACGACAGTCGTGTCTGTTTCGACCGTTTCGTTCATCGCCGCGTATGGATACCCACGGGGGTACAGCTCCCCATCGTAGTTCTGATAGAGAACATTCACCCAGCTTGAATCGGACTGTACACGCTCTATCTCGCCATTGAAATGGAGATTATCGAAGTGTCTTCCGAAGAAGTCGAACTCGTCTATCGGGAGTGTATCGTCGTCAATAAAGAACCCGTACTCGAACTGAGGATTCGCCCACATGTAGAGAAGTCCGAAACTGGTTTCGGCGTGACTTGCTGCCGGGACGACATCCGCGTAGTCAGAGATTTCGTGGGCATCGTACCACTCTTCTCGGCGTGTTCCGTCGAAGACCTCTCCGGAAACTCCTTCGTCGTCAAGCATCGCCTTCATTTCTTCTGTGTCGCAGAAATCCTCGGTTACGAGAAGGACGTGCACCCGACTAAGATCAAAGTCGTGGGTGCGCGCGTTCTCGAAGTACATCCGCATGTTCTCGTACTCTCGAATAGTTGGCACGATGACGCAGGTGTCTTGAATGGCCATCCGTGTTCGGTTTAGCTGAGAAACCAAGAGACTGCGCTCTACTGACGAAGTTATCGGCGTAGACCGCGTGGGGAGAGGTTGTGCTGAAGGAACTCTCCCCGGACCTCATACGACGGCGGCTCACTTCCCTGTTTCCAGCCGAACGTATCGAAGACATCGCGCGCGAGCGCGATGTCGTCCAACGCCACCGGACAATCGACATCACGATGCTCGTTTGGACGCTCATCATGGGCTTCGCCGTCGATGGCGAAGCCCGTACCATCGCCGGATTTCAACGGGCGTACTCCGCAGCAACCAACCAGACCGTTGCCCGCTCCAGCTTCTACGACCGGTTCACGCCGGCACTCGCAGCACTGTTGAGCGACCTCCTCGAGCACGCTCTCGAGGAGGTCGCGGTTCCTCACACGATCGCGCCACAGTTCGAGCTGTTTCGAGAAGTGCTGATCGCCGATGCAACCGTCTTCAGGTTGCATCGGCTCCTCAACGAGTTTCCGGCGACTCACGCGGATCAATCCGGCGCGAAACTCCACCTCGTGCAGAACGCGACCAAGCAGACGATCGAGCAGTTCCAGCTCACCGATGAACGCACCCACGAGAGCAGCCAACTCCGCACCGGGAGTTGGCTGCGAGGGCGGCTGTTACTGTTCGATCTGGGCTTCTACAGTTTCCGCCGGTTCGCGTTGATCGAAGAGAACGGCGGCTTCTTCCTGACTCGGCTGAAGTCGAACGCAAACCCATTGATCGTCGGAGAGCGGCGGAAATGGCGCGGGCGCGCCATTTCCTTGCCAGAGCGTCGTCTTCGGGACGTTCTAGGAGATCTCAGTCGGGAGATTATCGACGTAACCGTGGAGATCGAGTTCAAACGGCGGGCATACGCTGGGAAGCAGTCAACCGATTCGGTGGAGTTTCGCGTCGTCGGTGTCCGCAACGAGGACACCGACGACTACCACCTGTACGTGACGAATCTACCCGATGAGTTCACTCCAAGGCAGGTCGCAGCGCTGTACGGGTTGCGGTGGGAAGTGGAGTTGCTGTTCCGGGAACTGAAGTCGCTGTATGGGCTGGAGAAGTTCCAGACGAGTGATCCAGCAATCGTTCACCTGCTGGTGGTGGCGGCTCTGCTGACGCTGACGGTCAGCAGAGCCTTACTCGGCGTGTTTCAAGAGCTATTCCCGGAGACGGTGTTTCCCCGCGAACGCTGGGCGAAGACCTTCCGGTCTGTCGCCCAGATCATTCTCGAAGATTTGGCCCAGTCGTTCGGACATCCACCGCCGAATCTGCCGGAGTTGATGTTCCGTGACGCTCGCCAGCCAGAGAAATCACGCCTCTTACTCGGCGAACGAGTGGCTGAAGCCTTCATGAGGCGATCCAGTGCTTAACCGAACACCGATGCTTGAATGGCCATAGGTTGATTTCGACCGAGGTCTCTGAATTGCTTTTCGAATCTGTTTACTCTCCGGTGCGATGCTTGAACTGCTCTCTGACGACGACCTCGTCCAAGAGATGGTTCGAAACGCTTGCGAGAAAATAGTGGGGTCACGATTACGCTAACATCGGACAATACCTCGAAATCTACCGGATGTTAGCGATGTCCGGAACCCCCCTCTTACTAAACACCAGCACTGCAAAAATGCGCACAATGGCCCCTCTATTCCAATTTAGCGATCCAATTTGCGGCCGGAGTGTCGAACCATTAAGCCTATTTTCCGAGACTAACGCTGGAATCCGAGTACTCTGCGGTTCTGGAGGTACAAGTCAGAGGTACACATGAGCGCAGGTGAGGCGGACTTTGGATTCGAAATCTCGAAGGGCGTGATCGCCAAGTTCCTTATGGGGGCGATCGGTTTCGCGGGCTCAGTTGTATTCGCCCGTGTTCTCGGTCCCGCAGGATACGGAGCGTTCTACGTCGTCCTCACGCTCGTCGATGTCCTGGACAACCCCGTAACGGGCTGGGGGATGGCGTGCAAGAAACGGCTAACGGAGGTTGACTTCCCACTCGGGGAAGCACTCGGGTCCAGTCTCTTGGGAGCGCTCCTCTTCCCGATAGTGATTCTGCCAGCAGCGTATCTCCTCCACCGATCCACAGAACTATACGACCTGTCGGGGCTGTTCGTCCCGTTTAGTGTTCTCTTCGTTACGCTCTGTCTGTTCGTCGTCTCTACTCAAATCCTCTCAGCGCGCGCGAATTTCTCCGCAGTACAATGGGCGGATACACTCCGTTCGATCTTCACGACGCCGCTCCAATTGGCGTTCGTCCTTCTTGGATTCGGTGCAGCAGGGATGGTGTACGGACTCGCTGTCGCTACAGCGCTCACGGTTCCGTATGTCCTCTACCGAATCGATGTCCATCCGGTTCTTCCAACTCGCTCGTCCGTATTTCGCATCGCGTCGTACGCGAAGTACAGCGTCCCGAACGGATTCATCGGGACTACACAGTCACGCATCGACATCCTCCTACTCGGAGCACTCCTCACGTCCGCCTCGGTCGGGAAGTATCAGGTCGCGATGCAACTCACGTTGGCGGGTACCTTCATCGGAGAGGTCACGTCGACGGGGCTGATGGCGCGAGTGAGCGAATACTGGAGTCGGGACGACGTGTCCGCGACCAGTAACGATGTGGCGAACGCGCTCGGATTCGCGAGCATTCTCGCGATACCGCTCTTCTTCGGTGCTGCCGCGATGCCGAACGACTTGCTGGTGGCCGTGTTCGGACCGCAGTACGGTGGCGTCGGAATAGTTCTTGTCGGTATCGCGTTCTTCCGGGTGGTGAATATGCAATCGATCCAGCTCGGCTCGACAGTCGCTGGGTTAGACCGCCCTGACCTCAATACCCGGATCGGACTAGTCGGACTCGTCCTCAACGTCGGACTCGGCTACCTCTTGCTGCTCGAGTTCGGCATCGCCGGCGTCGTCGCCGCGACCATCGTTTCCGAACTCGTGAAGTACTTGATTCTCGAGTACGTCGTCAAACAATACCTCCCTGAAGTCCCACTTCTCACCCGGCCGCTCCGACACCAACTCCTCTCCGGCGCGATTATGTTTGCGGTGGTCGACGGTCTGCATTCACTTATGTTCGTCTCGTGGTGGGGTGACCTCGTTGTCCTTGTGGGGGTTGGTGCCGCAGTGTATTCCGTCACCCTCACAGCTATCAGCGAACCCGTGCGAACCACTGCTCGAGGAATTCTCTCTGACGCACTCGACCGATAATCTCCCACGCTTTCACAAACCTTATCCTCGCTTTCCCCGACGCACGTGTATGAGCGACGACGACGGTCAGTCCAGCGAGGCTCTCCAGCGCGCTGGTGGCTGGCTCAGACAGTATTATCAGTATCCTGCGCTCTTGCTCGTTCTGGCGTTCATGTTCTGGGTGCGGGCGAAGTCGTGGGATGCGTTCACGCAGAATGGTGAGGTGTATTTCTCGGGGAACGACGCGTGGTATCACTTCCGGATGGTTGAGTATACGGTAAGTGAGTGGCCGTCAACGATGCCGTTTGACCCGTGGACGTACTATCCGTTCGGGACGACGACGAGCCAGTTCGGGACGTTGTTCGACCAGCTTATCGCGACGGCGGCTCTCGTAATCGGTCTCGGAAGTCCGAGCGAGAACACGGTCGCATTGAGCGTGCTGTTCGCACCACCCGTCTTCGGGACGTTCATCGCGGTTCCGACGTACTTTATCGGAAAGCGACTTAGCGGGCGTCTCGGCGGCGTTATCTCAGCGGTCATTCTCGGCCTCCTGCCAGGACTGTTCCTTTCTCGCTCCCTGGTGGGGTCGGCGGACCACAACATCGCGGAGCCGCTGTTCATGTCCGTCGCGGTGCTCGCGATGATGGTTGCACTCTCAGTTGCGGAGCGCGAACGCCCTGTCTGGGAGCAGGTCGTGGAACGCGAGTTCGCCCCGCTCCGCAAGCCCCTCGGCTGGAGCGTTCTCGCCGGAATCGCGACCGCGCTCTACCTTTTCGTCTGGCCACCGGGCGTCCTCCTCATCGGCATCTTCGGCGCGTTCTTCGTTCTCCAGCTCTGCTCAGACTACTACAACAGCACCAGTCCCGATCACGTCGCGTTCGTCGGCGCGGTAAGTATGACGACAACTGGACTCTTTGCGCTGATGCCTCTCGGATACGTTGGCTTCGGTGCCGTCCAGAACTCTCTCCTCCAGCCGCTGTTCGCGTTCGCGGTCGCGTTCGGCGCGGTCTTCATGGCGTGGCTCGCCCGGCACTGGGACGCAGAAAATATCGATACCTCTCTCTACCCGGTGACGGTCGCGGGCGTCATCGTCGTCGGCAGCGGACTCGTCGCGGTCGCGCTCCCGAGCCTGTTCTCGATGGTGCAGTCGAACCTCCTCCGCTTCGTCGGATTCGGCGCGGGCGCGGCCCAGCGCACCATCAGCGAGGCGCAGCCGTTCCTCTCGCAGGCGAGCCGGTTCGGTATCAGCGACTTCGCGGTCATCTTCCTCGATTACGGTTTGACGTTCTTCATCGCGGTGCTCGCGGGCGCGTGGCTGCTGTGGCGGCCGACGTTCCGTTCCCGTAACCTGAACCGCGTCGGATTCGCAATCGGCTCCGCGCTCGTCGTGATCGGGATTCTGGCGTTCCCGGGCGTGATGCAGGGTCTCGGAGACTTCGTGGGCGTCGAGTCCCAGCTCATCGGCGTCGCGGTCATCGGCCTGATTCTCGCGGTGTCCGCCATCATGGACGACCGGCCGGCCGAACACCTCCTCATCGTCGTCTGGGGCGTGTTCCTCACGTCCGCGGCGTTCACGCAGGTGCGGTTCAACTACTATCTCGCGGTTCCGGTCGCAGTCCTGAGCGGGTTCGCGGCGGTCGAAATCCTCCGGATGGTCGGCGCGAACGCGAGCGCGATGCAGCGCCTCGAAAACGTGGACGCGAGCCAAGTGTTCGCGGTCGCGCTCGTCCTGCTCGTACTCGTCGTGCCGCTCGCGGTGCCGTTCACGTTCCAGAGCACGACGTACGGGAACGTCTCCTCCAGTACGGCCGTCGCCACCGGCGACACGGGGCCGAGTTCGTCCGTGCTGTCCTGGGATTCGCTGCTCGACTGGATGAACGAGAACACGCCCGCCGAAGGGAACTTCGGCGGTGCGGACAACGCGGACCAACTCGACTACTACGGGACGTACGCACAGACCGACGATTACGCGTATCCGAACGGGTCCTATGGCGTGATGAGCTGGTGGGACTACGGCCACTGGATCACGGTGGAGGGCGAACGCATCCCGAACGCGAACCCGTTCCAGCAGGGCGCGGGAACGGCCGCGAACTACCTTTTGAGTCAGACCGAGGCGGACGCGAACGACATCCTCCAGAACCTCGGAAGTCCGGGTGAGGAGACGCGGTACGTCGCGGTGGACTGGCAGATGGCGTCCCTGAGCGCGAAGTTCAGTGCGCCCACGCAGTTCGCGGACAACACCAGCGCGTACGACTTCTACAGTCCGTTCTACGTCCTGAACAGCGAGGGCGCAGTGCAGCAGCAGACCCAGCTTCGGAGTCAGGCGTACTACGAGAGCATGATGGTGCGGCTCTACCGCTACCACGGCAGCCGGGTGGAAGCGACCGGTACCACGGTCATCGACTGGGACCGTAACATCCCGCTGTCCGACGGCGGCTACCTCCGCGTGTACGAACCCGACGGCGCGAACGACTCCCCGACGCGGTCGTTCGACACGCGCGCCGAAGCTGAGGCGTTCGTCGCGAACGACTCGACGAGTCAGGGCCAGCCCACCAGCCAGATCGGCGGGCTCGGCGGGACACCCGTCGAGGACGTGGAAGCCCTGGACCATTACCGGCTCGTCGGCACCAGCGAGGCCTCGGTGAGCTTCCAGCAGATCCTCCGGGGGTCGCAGTTCACGAACCTCCCGAGCGCGGTGAAGCTGTTCGAGAAGGTTCCGGGCGCGACCGTTCAAGGCACTGGGCCCGCGAACACGACCGTGACGGCGTCCGTGACGCTGAACGCGACGACCTACCAGGGCAATCAGCTCATCGGGAACCAGACGACGTACACCCAGCAGGTCACCACGGACGAGAACGGCGAGTTCACGATGACGCTCCCGTACTCGACGACGGGCTACAGCGAGTGGGGGCCGGAGAACGGCCATACGAACGTGAGCGTTCGCGCGGCCGGTCCGTACACGTTCAGCACGCCCGCGACCGTGAACGACTCCGCGTACACGGTGGCGTACAACGCGACCGAACACGTCTCCGAGGGCGCAGTTATCGGTGAGACCGAGCAGACGGTTGAGGTCGAACTGACGAAGGAAGTCCTCGACACGCCCGGCGGCGCGGAGAACGACACCAGCGAGAACGACAGTACGAACACGTCCAGCCTCGTCTCGCCGTCCACGCTCGATGCGTTCGAGACGAACGGCGACGCATCGACGACGACCGCGGTCGCGTCCGTCGACACCACCGCGTTCGCCGCGCGGCCCGCGTAGATGTCCGCGCGCGACTGGGTCGCCGTCTACCTGAAGGGCGTCGCGATGGGGGCCGCTGACGCCGTTCCGGGTGTCTCCGGCGGCACCATCGCGCTCATCACGGGCATCTACGACCGCCTCATCTCGGCGCTTGCGGGACTCGACCCGCGCGAGGCGTGGGCGCTCCTCCCGTTCCTCGCGCGCGTCCACCAGGACGACGCCCGCTCGGAACTCCGCGCCGGTCTCGGCGTGCTCGACGTACCGTTCCTCGTCGTGCTGGGATTGGGCGTCGTCTCCGCCGCGGTGACGGTCGCGAACATCGTCGAAGCCGCGAGAACGACCGCGCCAGCGCTGACGTACGCTTTCTTCTTCGGCCTCATCGCGGCCTCCGTGGTCGTCCTGTGGAGCGAACTCGACCTCAGCACGCAAAACAGGAAGTTCGTCGCGCTGCTCGGGTTCGCGCTCGCGTTCGCGGTGAGCGGCGAGGCGTCCGCGACGCTCCCGACCGGCCTCGCGACGATGTTCGTCGCGGGCGCCATCGCCATCTGCGCGATGGTGCTCCCCGGCGTCTCCGGCAGCCTCCTCCTCCTCACGCTCGGCCAGTACCACGTCGTCACGGGCGCGGTCGAAACCGCCACCGACGCCGTGCTCGGCGGAAATATCGGTGACGCGATTGACCCGGTAACGACGCTCGCGGCGTTCGCGGCCGGCGCGGCCGTCGGCATCGTGTCGTTCGCGCGCGTCGTCGCGTGGGGGCTCGACACCTACCGTGCCGCCACCCTCACCTTCCTCGTGATGCTGATGGCGGGCGCGCTCCGCGCCCCCGCAGAAGTCGTCATCGACGAAACCGCCGCGTGGACCGCGGAGACCGTGCTCGCGCTCCTCGCCGTCGCCGCGGTCGGCGCGCTCGCCGTGGTCGCGCTCGAACGCGCCACCGGCGACATCACGTACTGAGCACGTCCGAATCCGCCGGCCCGCCCGCGTCGAACTCCCGAACGAACGAATCCAGTTTCTCCGCGTCGTCCGCGCCCGGTAGGCGCTCCTCAGCGGTTCGACAGTCCGCATCGACGCCCAGTCGGTGGGTGACGTGGTCGGCGGTCGCTTCCGCCATCAAGCGATACGTGGTGAGTTTCCCGCCGACGACGCTCGTCAGACCCCGCATTCCGTCGCGCTCCGCGTGGTCGAGCACGAAGAACCCGCGACTGATTCCTCTGCCTTCGGCCATTCCGCTCGGTTCGTAGAGCGGCCGCACCCCCCAGTAGGCGTGATCGAGCGGCGCGTCGGCGACCACGGGGAGGAGCGCCGAGCACTCCGCGCGCATCCGCTCTACCTCCTCGCTGTCCTCCAAGTTCCCGTCGGGGTCGTCGACCTCGACGCTCGTCGTCCCCAACACGACCGTATTATCGTGGGGAACGATAATGTCGCCGTCCGCGGGCGGCCGACACCGATTCAGCACGGTATCGAGGGCGTCGTACTCCACGGTCACCATCGCGCCCTTGGTCGGCGTCATCTCCAGTTCGATGTCGGCGGTGGCGGCGAGGTCGCCCGCCCACGCGCCCGTCGCGTTCACCACGTGCTCCGCGCGAATCTCTCCGTCCGGGGTGGACGCGCCCACGACGGTGTCGCCGCTGGTGAGAAGTCCGTCGATTGGCGTGTGCGTCAGGATGCGAGCGCCGTGCTCGCGCGCGCTCGCGGCGGTCGCGGCCACGAGACGCGACGGATAGATGACCGCGTCCGGAACGTCCATCGCGCGCTCGACGGTGTCGGGGAGGCCCGGGACGAGGTCGCGGGCGTCGTCGCCGTCGTGGACGGTCGCGGGAATCGAGAGGTCGCGACACGCCGCGAGCTTCTCGTCGAAAAAACCGGGGTCGTCCGATTCGAGTTGGACGAACAATCCTCGCGTGTCGCGAACCGCGTCGCCCGCGATGTCCCTGAGGACGCGGTTCTCCCGGATGCACTCGCGCGCGCCGTCCGGGTCGTGCTCGGCGTACCGCGCGCCCGAGTGCAGGAGGCCGTGCGACCGCCCGCTCGTCCCCGCGTTCAGCCCGCCGCGCTCCGCGAGCACCACGTCCACGCCGCGCATCGCGAGGTCGCGCGCGACCCCCACGCCAGTCGCGCCGCCGCCCACGACCAGTACTTCGGTGTCCATATCGGGGATGGCGTCGCCAGCACCTTAGAGGCCGCCGTCACGCGCCGCGGGACCCGATGAAGTCGGCGTAGATGCCGCGCACTGTTTCGCGGTGGAATCGCGAGACGGCGAACAGCACGAGGAAGTAGACAATCGCGCCGAGACCGACGACGGCGACGACGGCGGGCCACCCGGCCAACGGCACGACGGATTTCGCCGCGAGAACGACGACGCCCATCACTGCACCCGCGCCGATTTGTGCGAGGAACGGCCGCGTCACGACTGTTTCGACGTCCGTCAGTCGGCGGACGAGCACGGTGTTCGCGACGTACGCGAACGCCTGCGTCACCACCGTCGCCGCGACGATGCCGAGCGGGCCGTACGCGTACCAGAGCGCGAGCCCGAGCGCGACGTTGATGGTGAGTTCGGCGAGCGACACCCAGAACCCGAGGTCGGGGCGGTCGAGGCCGCCGAGCACGGCGCCCCCGGGGTGCGGTCTGCGTTTCGAGGAGCCGGTAGGCCGCGAGACCGACGAGGAACGCGCCCGCGCCCGCGTACGCTCCGCCGAACGCCGTCACGACGATGCGCTCCGTGAGCACGAGACTCCCGACGAAGATGGGGACAGCGAGGACGCTCCCGGTCGAGAGCGCGTTCCGGAAGTCGGGCGTCCAGTCGCCGTCGGTTCGGCCCGCGAGCGCCGACACCCGCCCCATCAACCCCGCCGTGATAGCGCCGGAGACGAACGTCGCGGGCATCGACACCTTGAGCGCGACCTGATAGTTTCCGGCCGCGCCCGCCGCCGCCAGCCACCCGAGGAGCACCACGTCCATCTGGGACAGCCCCGTGCCGACGAACCCGCGCGGAATCGACCACTTCGAGAAGGTCCCCACCGACCGCAGCGACTTCCGGGAGGGGAGACGCGCCCGTACACCGAGCCAGCGGTACACGACCGGCAGCACGACCACTGCGCCCGTGACGGCGCCGCCGACCATCCCCCAGAGGCCGAACCCGAGCAGAACGAACGCGACCTGCGCGAGCGTCGTCACCGCGGTTTCGACGACGAGAGCCCACTCGGCGAGCGCGAAATTCGCCCGCCCCGACAGCAGGGTCGTGGACGCTCGGTACGCCGCGAGTGGCACGAACAGAGCCGGAACCGCCAGCGGAAGCACCGGGTTCGCCGTCAGCGCGTCCACCACGACGTACCCCAGTGGCGCGCCGAGGACGGCGAGCACGGCCACCGCGAGCACGAGCGACCCCACCGCCTCGTCCGCCGCGAACCCCGGTTCAGTCAGGCGCTTCTTACACGCCGTCGCCCATCCGTTCACGGGGTTCTCGAAGAACGCGGCGACGCTGAGCGCGACGTAGAACAGACCGTAATCGCTCGGCCCCAAGGCGCGCGCTAGGAACACCGACCCGACAAGTCCAACGACGGCCGTCGCGGCCTTCCCCGCGAACCCGAACCCGGCCTGCACGCCGAACGCGGTGTCCCCGATGTCGCCCTCGTCGCTCATTCGAACGCGGGTTCGAGAGCGAGACGGATATGAATACCCGTCCGCCGCGACGGCCAACTGCTGAAAAAACAGATTAGGACTCTTTCCGTACGTCGGTCGCGTCGAACACGCCCTGCATTTCAGTCGCCGTTGCGGTGACCTGGAGTTCGTCGCCTTCCTCGTACTCGTCGTCGGTGATGACGGTCACGGCCTCGATGGGGTCGCGGCGGAGGAACGCGAGGACCCGGTCGAGCAGGGACGGCGTCCCGCCCTTCCGAACGACGAGGACGTAGCGGTCCTCGCTGATGCGTTCGAGGTAGGGCGTGAGGTCGTGGTCGTCGCGCTCGTCGGGCCCGACGACGTGCATGACTTCCGCGCTGAACGTGGTCATTCTGGTCGATAGGGGTTGGTGGCGTTCGTGAGTCGATACACGTCGTCCGCGGCGTCGAAGTCGTCGTCGAACGCGTACAGGTAGCCCAGGCCCTCGGACTGCATGTACGCGACGAGGCTCGCGTCGACGAACGAGAATCCGGAATACTGGCGGAAGACGGATTTCGCCGCCGCGCGGCCGTCCGCGGTCAGGGCGTCGACGTGGACGCGCGCGTTCTCCTCGATTCTGTCGAGGAAGTCCACCGCAGCGTCGTGGCCGGCGTGCGCGGTGAGGCCGTTCAGGGTCTCCGCGAGCACGTAGTCGAGGACGACGGCCTCGGGGAGCGTGCCGCCGTCGATGCCGCGGAGGATCGGGAGCGCGTCCTCGTGGCGGGCGTCGCGGCGATACGCCGCGGCGAACAGCACGGACGTATCGACGAGCGCTCGCGGCATCTACTCGGGTGAGACGCCCCACGCGTCGTGGTCGGCGGTGGCGTCGGTGTCCGTCGCGCCGTCGTACCCCTCGAACTCGCTGAACGTTCCGGTTCGGCGCTGCACGACCGCGACGCGGACCTCGCCGTCCTCGACGTGCCAGCGGAGTTTGTCGCCGTCGTCGATGTCGAGTGCGCGGCGGACCCGCGCGGGGATGTTCGCCTGATTCCCCGACACCTTGCTCTCCGCGTCGACTCGGTCGCTACTCATACGCTCCGATTCGCCTGCCAGCGCTAAAAACCTAGTGTGATGGCACACTACTCCCCGGCTTTATCCGGGTTCGGTGCGCGTCCACGGGTATGTACGTCGGGGCGATAGACCAGGGGACGACGGGCACGCGCTTCCTGGTGTTCGACCGGGACGCGTCCGTCGTCGCGAGCGCGTACGAGACGCACGAACAGCAGTATCCGGAGCCGGGTTGGGTGGAGCACGACCCGAGCGAACTCTGGGCGAACACGAAGCACGTGGTGGAGTCGGCTCTCGCGGACGCCGGAATCGCGCCCGGCGACCTCGCCGCTATCGGCGTGACGAACCAGCGCGAGACCACCGTGCTCTGGGACGCCGAAACCGGTGAGCCCGTTCACGACGCCATCGTCTGGCAGGACCGCCGCACCACGGACCGAATCGAAGGGCTGCGCGACGAACTCGGCGACTACATCCAGTCGACGACGGGGTTGGAGCCGGACGCGTACTTCTCCGCGTCGAAACTGGAGTGGTTGCTGGAGAACGCCGACCCCATCGAGCCGACGCGCTCGGCCACCCGGAGCGTCCGCGAGCGCGCCGAATCCGGGGACGTGCTGTTCGGCACGGTCGATTCGTGGCTTATCTACAACCTCACCGGCGCGCACGTCACCGACGTGACGAACGCCAGCCGGACGATGCTGTACGACATCCACGACTGCGCGTGGGACGACCGCCTGCTCGCGGAGTTCGACGTGCCGCGCGCCTGCCTCCCCGAGGTCCGGCCGTCATCGGACGACGAGTTCTACGGATACACCGACGCCGACGGCTTCCTCGGTGCGCGCATCCCGGTCGCGGGCGCGCTCGGCGACCAGCAGGCCGCCCTGTTCGGCCAGACGTGCTTCGACCCCGGGGACGCCAAGAACACCTACGGAACCGGCTCCTTCTTCCTCCTCAACACCGGCGAGACGCCCGTCGAATCCACGCACGGCCTCCTCACGACCGTCGGCTTCCAGCGCAGCGGCGAACCCGTGCAGTACGCGCTCGAAGGCTCCATCTTCGCGACCGGCGCGGCCATCGAGTGGCTGAACGACGTGTCCCTCGTCACGGACGCGGGCGAGACGGAATCGCTCGCGCGCGCCGTCGACGGCACCGACGGGGTGTACGTCGTCCCCGCGTTCACAGGACTGGGCGCGCCGCACTGGGACCCGCGCGCTCGCGGCACCATCGTCGGCCTCACCCGCGGCACGCGCCGCGAACACATCGTGCGCGCGACGCTCGAAGCCATCGCGTACCAGACGCGGGACGTTGCGGAGGCGATGCTCGCGGACAGCGACGTGTCCCTCTCCCGCCTCCGCGTGGACGGCGGTGCGGTGAAAAACGACTTCCTCTGCCAGCTCCTCGCAGACGTGCTCCAAACCGACATCGACCGCCCCGTCGTGGACGAGACGACCGCGCTCGGCGCGGCGTACGCCGCCGGACTGGCCGCCGACTACTGGCGCGACCTCGACGAACTCCGAGAGAACCGCCGCACTGACCGCGCGTTCACCCCACGGAACGGGGACTGGGACGCGAAGTACGACCGCTGGGGGGACGCCGTCGACCGGGCGCGCGACTGGGCGACAGAACAGCCTTAAACAGGTACGAGGTCGCTAGACGCGATTTACCCATACCTCCAGAAAACGCTTAAACTGGAAGGAAATGCAATCAGGTACGGCGTGCGAACCTGCCTCCCCCCGGGGCGTCCGCACCCGTCAACCATTGGTACACCGCGCCCACTTCGGGCGCTTTTCGCGTCAGTCGAAGTCCGGGAGGTCGTCCGGCGCCTCGTACTCCGCGTTCCAGTCCACGTAGTCCGCCTTCAAGCGGTCCGAGACCGTGCGGCCGAGTTCCGTGAGCGAGGCGTTGATGGCGGAGACGGTGCTCCAAGAGTCGAGGTCGGGATGAAGGTCGCGTTCCTGCCAGTCCTCGGGCAGGCCGGGTGCGTGGTACCCGACCCGGTCCGCGAAGTCGTCCCAGAAGAAGTCGAAGGCATCGAGCATGTCGAGGTCGAGGACGATTTGGTAGTCCTCCTCGGTGAGGTCGGTGTGTTCGGCCCACTCCGCGAACGCCTCCTCCCACGCGCCCTCCCGGAGGAAGGTTTCGAGGTCCTCGCGGTGGTAGTCGTTTCCACCCACGTCGAGGTCCTCGTAGTCGTCCACGTCGGCTTCCGTGTCGAGTTCCGGCGGGTCCGGCACCTCGCCCGTCGGGATGTCGAGACTCATTCTCCTTCGCCCTCCAGCGCGACCTCGCGGTACTCTTCGCCCTCCGCGGTCTCGACGATGAGGTCGGGGACCGTGGTCGGCCGTCCCTCGTCGTTCACCGCGACGTACACGAAGTAGGACTCGGTGGTCTGCTCGCACTCGCTCGTCCGCGGGTTCTCCCGGAACGCCCGCAGGCGAACGCGCATGCTCGTCGACCCGGCCGCGTACACGTACGCCTCGATAAGCGCCGTGTCCCCCACGGGAATGGGGCGGTCGAAGTTCACCTGATTCATGCGCGCCGTCACGACCTCCTCGCCCGCAAAGCGCATCGCGCTCATCGCGCCGATCTCGTCCATCCACTTCATCACGTTCCCGCCGTGCGCGGTGCCGTGCGTGTTCGCGTGGTTCGGCTGCACCATCTCCCGGTTCTCCACGTACGTTTCCATCACCGAAGGCATACCCCGGTTTACTGGCGTCGGCGGGAAGAACGTGCCGACCCCCGACCGACACCTGTAAGGCCCGCCGACCGACTACTCCACCGTAATGAGCGACGAGTCCCGCGAGGGGTCGGTCCACCTCGTCGGCACGGCGCACGTCTCCTCCGAGTCCGTCGAAACCGTCGAACGCGAAATCGAGGAACGCGACCCGGACGTGGTCGCCGTCGAGCTAGACGAGGGCCGCTACCGGCAGATGAAGGGCGACGCGCCCGACGACATCGACCCGAAGGACCTCCTCCGCGGGAGCATGGCGTTCCAGTTCCTCGCGTACTGGCTGCTCTCCTACGTCCAACAGCGGATGGGCGAACGGTTCGACGTGAGCCCGGGCGCGGACATGCTCGCCGCCGTCGACACCGCGGAAGCGCTCGGCATCGACGTCGCCCTGGTGGACCGGAACATCCAGGTGACGATTCAGCGGTTCTGGACGCGCATGGGGTTCGTCGAGAAACTCCGGATGGTCGGCGGTCTCGCGTTCGGCCTCGCCGACCCGTGGACGCTCGGCCTGGCGCTCGGGTTCACCGGCGGCGGCCTGCTTGGACTCGCTGTCGAACTGCTTGCAGGCCCGTTCGTGCTCGCGGGCGGCGGCCTGCTCGGCGTGCTCACGATGCTCGTCGAAGTCGTCGCCATCGCCGCGGGCGGCGCGCTCGTCGGCGGTGCCGTACTCGGCCTGCTGTTCGCGCGCACCGGCGCGGACGACGAGTACGAGGAACTCGACATGGAGGACCTCACCGACACGGACGTGGTGAGCGCGATGATGGAGGAGTTCCGGCGGTTCAGCCCCCGGGGCGCAGAAGCCCTCATCGACGAACGCGACGCCTACCTCGCGCACAACATCCTCGCGCTCCGCCAGCAGGGCAAGGACGTGCTCGCCGTCATCGGCGCGGGCCACGTCGAGGGCGTCAAGGGCTACCTCGACAACCCCGAGACCCTGCCGCCGATGGAGAGCCTGCAGGGCCGCGAGGAGAAACGGTTCTCGATAGCGCGACTTATCGGCGCGCTGATGTCCGTGAGCGTGCTCGTGTTCTTCGTTCTGATGGCGATGTCCGGCCTGAGCACGGACATCCTCCTCAAGGCCTTCGGCGTGTGGTTCATCGTCAATGCCATCTTCGCCGGCGGGTTCGCCCTCGCAGCCGGTGCACACCCGTTCAGCACGCTCGCGGGCGCGGGAAGCGCGTGGCTGACGAGTCTCGAACCGACCCTCGCTCCGGGCTGGATCGCGGGCTACGTGGAGCTCCGCTACACGCCGGTATCTATCAGCGACATTAGCACTCTCAACGAAATAATGAGCGACGAGCAAGCCCCGATTCGGGATCTCCTCGCTCGAATGCGCGAAGTCCCTCTGTTCAAACTCATTGCTATCGTCGCGCTCACGAACGTCGGTAGCATGATCGGTTCGCCGGTCGCACTCGCGCTCATGACGGGTGTCAGCCCGAAAATAGATTCGTTCGGTGAAATCAAGCACTACCTCGGGCAGGGATTCAACAACATCGCGGACATACTCTTGGCGCTCATATGAACTACAGCCGGCGCGAACTCAAGGACCTCGCCGTCGCGTGGCTGGCGCTCGGCCTCGCGTTCGGCCTCCTGCTCTCCCCGATTAGCGCCACCAGCCTCGACGTCGTGGTGTCGGCGGAGTTCGTGTTCCTGTTCGCCGTGAGCCTCGTCACCGCCGGCGTCGGCTTCCTCGGGCACGAACTCGCGCACAAGGCCGTCGCCGTCCACTTCGGTCAGCACGCCGAGTTCCGCGCCGACTACGGTATGCTCCTCCTCGCCATCGCGGGCGGCCTCGCCGGCTTCCTGTTCGCCGCGCCCGGCGCCGTCCACCACGCCGGCCGCATCACGCCCCGACAGCGCGGCCTCGTCGCGCTCGCCGGCCCCGTCTCGAACCTCGCGATGGCCGCCGTCTTCTGGGCGCTCACCCCGCTCTCCGCCATCGCCGAGTACGGCGTCCTCATCAACGTCCTCCTCGCTGGATTCAACATGCTCCCGTTCGGCCCGCTCGACGGCAACACCGTCCGAAAATGGAGTCTCGGAGCGTATCTCGCGGTCGCCGTTCCCTCGATACTGCTCGCGCTCAGGCTGCTCGGCTTCCTCTAGCTGTTCTCCTCGCCGAATTCGCTCAGCCGCTCCCAACCGAGTTCGTCCCCGATATTCTGGATTACCTCGGTGACGCTCGACTCCGCAGTGCTCCGCGTCGACTCCGTGACTTCGGAGAGCAGCTGGCGCTCCACGTCGGTCTCCGCGCGGAACACCTCGTTGCGCTCGCGGTCGAGGAACACGGGCATCCCGGGCGCGCCCTCCGTACCCGTGGTCGCGGTGGTGCCGAGCCACTCGACGTCGTGCCGGTGTTGCTCCTCGAACTCCCACTCGTCGTACTGCGGTCGGTCTGACATATTCTCGGCTACCGCACGAAGCGTGTAAACGGTTGTGGCGGCACGACGCACTCGTGCATACACCGGTGGGTTTTTCGCCACGTCCTACCCATCGTCGTGTATGACTGACGAGGAGGAACTCACGTACGCCGACGCCGGAGTCGACATCGACGCGAGCGAGGCCGCGACCGCCGCGCTCGTCTCCGCCGTCGGCGGGAACGACACCACCGAGTACGCCGGCCTCATCGACATCGGCGACCGATACCTCGCGCTCGCCACCGACGGCGTCGGCACCAAACTCCTCGTCGCCGACGCGCTCGCCGACTACTCCACCGTCGGCATCGACTGCATCGCGATGAACGTCAACGACCTCGTCGCCGCCGGCGTCACCCCGGTCGCGTTCGTGGACTACCTCGCCGTCGACGAACCCAGCGAGACGTTCTCCGAACAGGTCGGCCGCGGCCTCTCCCAGGGCGCGGAGGACGCCGGGGTCGCGCTCGTCGGCGGCGAAACCGCCGTGATGCCTGAAGTCGTCTCCGGCCTCGACCTCGCCGGCACCGCCGCCGGCCTCGCGACCGATGACGAGGTGTTCCCCGGAGAGGCGGAGGCGGGCGACGTGCTCGTCGGCTTCGAATCCTCCGGCATCCACTCGAACGGCCTCACGCTCGCCCGCGAGGCCGCGACCCGGGACGGCGACTACACCGACCCCTATCCCTACGACGGCTACGACACCGTCGGGGAGGCGCTGCTCGAACCGACCCGGCTCTACACGTACCTTCTCGATGACCTCCACGCGCACGACGTGCACGCCGCCGCGCACGTCACCGGCGGCGGGTGGACGAACCTCTCTCGGATGGGAGAGTACAGATATTCGATTCTCGACCCGTTCGACGCGCAGGACGTGTTCACGTTCGTCCAGGAGCGCGGGAACGTCTCCGACGCCGAGATGCATCGGACGTTCAACATGGGGACCGGATTCGTCGTCGCGCTCCCGCCCGAGGACGCGGAATCGCTCGCGGACGCGACGGACGGCCGCATCATCGGCTCCGTAGAAGAGGGCGAGGGCGTGGCGGTTCGTGGCCTCACGCTCGACTGAGGGACCCGCGAACGCGCTCGCGGAACACCCAGACCGCACCCCCGACTAGGCCGAGCGCGGCGACGATGACGGCGGCCATCGTGTAGTCGCCGGCGGCGGCGTTCGACCCGGCGAGCGCCGCGAGGAAGAACCCGGGAAGCCGGCCGAGCGCGGCGGCGGCGGTCATTTTCTTCAGGTCGAGGTCGGTGAGGCCAGCGACGAAACAGAGTACGTCGTCCGGGAGACCGGGAATCAGGAAGACGAGGAACAGTGCGAGCAGTCCGTTGTCGTCCGTCACTGTCTCGAACCAGTCGAAGGCGTCCTCGGCCACCACGCGCTCGACGTACGGCCGGCCGTAGGTCCGGGAGAGACAGAACGCGGCGTAACTCCCGATACTCGCGCCGAGCACGCTGTACGCGGTCCCCCAGAGCGGGCCGAAGAGGTAGCCGGAGACGAACGTGAGGACTTGCCCGGGAACGGGCGCTGCCACCACCTGCACGGCCTGCAGGACGACGAACGCAACCGGGGTCGCCGGGCCGAACGCGGCCAGGAACGCCTTGATTTCCGCGGGCGTCGAGAGCGCGTCGAACTGGGAGAGCACCGCCGCGAACACGATAAGAACCGCGAGCACCGCGGTGAGCGCGACGAGCGCGCTCCGCCGCGCCTCGTGCGACTGGAACAGTCGAATCGACCGCATCCTCTACGAGACGCGGGCCGCCACGTCCGCCTGCGTGATGATGCCCACCGAGGACCCCTCCTCGGTGACGATGACGGCCGTGTAGTGGTCAAGGAGGCTCGACACTTCCTCGAGCGTCGCGTCCGGGGAGACGGTCGGGAAGCTCTCGCTCATCACGTCCCGAACGGGCTGTTCACCGACGTCCTCGCCCGCGTGCACGATGTCGCTCTCGCTGATGCTGCCCACGGGCACGCCGTTCGTGATAACCGGGAGTTGGCTGTACCCGGCGTCCTGCATCTTCTCCACGGCGCGCTTCACGGGGTCGTCGGGGTCGACGTGCACGACCTCGTCGTGCATGAGCGTCCGGGCACGCACCACGTCGCCTTCCGCCTCGTTCAGCGCGTCGACGATGCGACGCAGGGTCGACAGCCGCGGGTCCACGTCGCCGCCCTCGATGCGGGCGATGAGGGGCTGAGAGACACCCGCGCGGTCCGCGAGTTCGCTCTGCGTGAGCTCCAGGGCGTTCCGACGTTCCCGGAGGTCCTGGGGGGTCGGCAGATGCATACCCGTGATTACTCGAGGTTATCAATAAAGGTTTGGTCGTCCGCGCGCCGCCGCCCGTGCCGGCTTACCGCTCGTCGTCCTCGGTGTCTTCGGCCTCCTCGACGACCTCGATGACTTCGAGGGGAACGTCGCGGAGCGCGCCGCCGACCTCGGACTTCGCGATGCGGGACGCGTGCTCCTCCGAGTCCGCGCTGAACACGGTGAGTTCGAGCACCAGTCCGACCAGCGCCGTGCTCGCCGCGAGGAACGACGCGTCCAGCGGCTCGCCGCACGCGGGACAGCTCGTCAGCCCCGCCTCAACCTCGACGTAATCGAGGTCCTGTTGGTTCAGTCGCTTCCCCGCTTCGCTCACGGCGACACCGATGGCGTCGTCCGAGTTGTCAACGTCACGAACCAGCCACGCAGCCTCCATCGCCACGACGTAGTTGCTCATACGTACAGATTTCGCGCCGGGTAGTCGTGTCTTGTGGTTCGTCCGCCGGTGCGGACGTTACGCCGAGTATTCGTATAACTTAGCGCTCACCACCGCCGAAGCCAGCGCCCACCCACACTCTCCTGTCACGCGTACGAAAACACAGTTGCCGCCACCGCTACTCGAGTTTAATCGCACGACTGCGGTGACTTCTCCCCCGCCGCTCGGGAGTAACGCTTATATAGGGGGCGACGTTCTGGACGGCTATCGAGATGACAGCGCTCACGCGCATTACGACCGCCGCCGCGTACCAGACGACGCTCGCTCTCGGCATCGCGCTCCTCCCGCTCGCGGTGCTCACCAGCAGACTCGGTCTCACCCTCCCGATTCACCGGCTCGTCGCCCGCACGGAACACGCCTACGAGAACGCTCGCTAACAGACCGCCGCAAGGACTGGTTTTATAAGTCGGCCGCCTCTACGAACTGGTAATGTATAACCCCAGTAGAGGCTCCGACTTCGCGCGGAACAACGCGAAATTCGAGGACCCCACGCAGAACCCCTACGAACCCCAGGTCGGGGAACTCCCCCAGAACGACATGACCGAATCCGAGGTCAATCAGATCGAATCCGAGACCACCATCGTCGGCATCGCCGCCGACGACGGCGTCATCATGGCGTCCGACCAGCGCGCGAGCCTGGGCGGCCGCGTCATCTACAACAAGGACGTCCAGAAGGTCGAAGAAATCCAGGAGAACGCCGCGCTCGCCATCTCCGGCAGCGTCGGCGGCGCACAGTCCTTCATCCGCAGCCTCCGCGCCGAAGCGAACCTCTACGAGGCCCGCCGCGGCGAGAAGATGAGCATCAGCGCGCTCGCCACCATCTCCGCGAACATGCTCCGCGGCGGCCCGTTCTTCGTCGTCGTCCCCATCCTCGGCGGCGTCGACGAAGAGGGCTCCCACGTCTACAGCCTCGACCCCGGCGGAAGCAGCATGCAGGACGACTACACCGCACAGGGCAGCGGCATGCCGTACGCGCTCGGCAGCCTCGAAAACAACTATCGCGACGACCTCACGATGGACGAAGCCGAAACCGTCGCCGCACAGGCCGTGAAAGCCGCCAGCGAACGCGACGCCGCCTCCGGTAACGGCATCCACATCACCCGCATCACCGAGGACAACGTCGAAATCGTCGGCCACGAAGACTTCGACGCGCTACTCTAGCGGACTTTTTTCTTCGTCGGGCGCGCTTCGCGCACCTCTCCTCGAAAAACCTCCACTAAAAACACCGGTCGGCTTCGCCGACCGGAGAACCTCGCGCGGCGCGCGAGGATGCGTTTTCGACTATTGCTCCGCGTCCGCGTACCGCTCAGACTCGTGATCGTTAATCGTCGAGGCCGTCGCCGCGGCCGACCCAGTCCGCGAAACTGCCTTCCAAGATGGTTTCGCGTTGGTTCTCGATGTACTCGCACTGCATGGCGTAGACGGCGTTCTGGAAGGTGTCGCCGTCGTCGAGTTGGTCGCGGACGCGGTCGCGCTTCCACGCGGCGGGGGTGACGCCGTGGCGGGCGCGCTGGCGGAGCGGCCAGAGGTACTTCGCGGCGGCTTCCTCGGCGAGGCCGCAGTCCATCAGGCCGCGTTCGGCGTGCGCGAACAGGTCCTCGTAGATGGCGTGGGAGTCCGTGGTTTCGTCGCCGTCGGCGGTGACGTACGTGAAGTCGGCGTCCAGTCCGTGCTCAACGGCGGCGTAGAAGTTGTCGCGGGCGTCCTGCCAGTCGAGCGCGTAGAGGTCGTGGTCGCGGCGCACCATCGACTGCAGGAGCCCCGCGAACATCGCCTGGAACGCGACGGTGTCCCTGACCGTGGGCTGGCCGGGGAGCGGCCGGAACTCGATGCGGGCGTTCGCGGACTCTCTGCTACTGCCGCCGAGCACGGGCCGCACCCACCGCCAGTACGTGCCGTGTTTCATCCGGAAGTGCGCGAACTCGTCGTCGAACCGCCCGCCCGTCTCGACCGGCATCGGGACGATGGTGTTGTCCTCGACGATGCGGTCCACGGCGTCCTCGATGCGCTCGATGTCCCGCGGGAACCGCACCTTCTCCTGCTCGCCGGGGACGTTCAGGACCGTCTCGAACACGCCCACGCGGTGTTCGTCGTGGCCGTCCGCGAGAATCTCCTCGGGCGTCGCGTCGTCGTCGTAGAGGTCAGGCGGATAGAACGGCGAGTTCACGCCGAGCGCGAGCAGCGGGCCGGCGAGCCGGAGCGCGTACCGGAAATACGTCGGGAGGTCGACGGCCTGCGGAACCTGATAGTGCGGCTGAATCGACGTGATGAGCGCCTCCGGCATCACCGTGTTCGCTTCGAGGGAGACGTGCGGCGCGTCGAGCGTCATCCCCGCGGGCTGGTCGGTGTTCGCCATCGCGTGGTACCGCGTCGACGCGCTCATGTTCGTCGCGAGGTCGATACCGCCGTCGCTGATGCTGTCCGTGAGGTACTCCCGCGCCGTCTCGCCTTCCGGTGGTATTGTCCACATCCCGTCGCTGACGAGATGCAGGCCTTCGGCGTCCATCGGCTCGTACGCGGCCTTCAGGCGCGCCTGCACCTCCGATTCCTGCGCGTCGAGTCCGTACTCGTTCAGGGGCTGCGGGCTCGTCGTCATCTCCGCGTTGTGCAGGCCGAGTTCCTTCTCGAACCCCACGAACTCGAGGAGCCTGCGGGGAAGGCGAGCGAGCGACCCCTCGTCGCTCACCGCGTAGAACTCGTACTCCAGGCCGACGATTGCCTGCGGGTTGTCGAACGTCCCGGCCGCAAGTTCTTCCTTGATGACGTCGGCGTCCTCTCGGACGCGTGACTGGAACGCCTCCGCGTCCACGTCGAGGACGTCGTCGACCGCGGCTGCGAGGTCCGAGCGAGTCATAGTCTCGGGTTCGTGAGCGAGCGTATAAAAGGCGGTGGGCCGTCGAACGGTGGTGGCCCTTCGGTCGGTTTAAGCACGGACGCCGTGAACGGGCGCGTAATGGAGTTCGCGGAGTTCGCCGAGCGCGCGGCCGCCATCGAGGCCGAACCCGCCGACCTCGACATCGTCTCCTTGGTCGCCGATTTGTTCGAGGCGTCGGGCGACGACCTCGCGGTGGTCGCGCGGTTCGTACAGGGACGCGTGTTCCCGGCGTACAGCGAGACGAAACTCGACATCGGCCCGAACTACTGCTACGAGGCCATCGCGCGCGCCGCCGGCCCGAACACGGACAGCGCGGACGTGGAGGACGCGCTGGCGGACGCGGGCGACATCGGCGCGGTCGCGGCGTCCTACGACCTCGGCGGCCAGCAGGGACTGGGGGCGTTCACCAGCGGCGGCGGCCGCGACACGCTCACCGTCCGCGAGGTGTACGACGAACTGACGGCGCTCGCCGCGGCGGAGGGCGCGGGGAGTCAGGACGAGAAGATAACCGTACTCTTCGGACTGTTCAATCGGTGTTCGAGCGAGGAGGCGCGCTATCTCGCCCGCCTCGTGCTCTCCGAGATGCGCATCGGCGTCGGCGAAGGGACCGTTCGGGACGCCATCGCGGAGGCGTTCGACGCGCCCGTCGACGCGGTGGAGCGCGCGCTCCAGGTGTCGAACGACTACGGATTGGTCGCCGAAACCGCGCGCGACGACGGCGAGAGCGGCCTGAACGACATACATCTCGAAGTCGGGCGGCCGGTGCAGGCGATGCTCGCGCAGGCCGGCACCATCACGGACGCCGTCGCGGAGTGGGGGACGGTCGCGGTGGAGACGAAGTTCGACGGGGCGCGCGTCCAACTGCACTACGACGGCGACGTCTCGCTCTACTCGCGGAACATGGAGGACGTGACGCGCGCGCTCCCCGAAGTCGTGGAGTTCGCCGAGGACGAACTCTCCGAGCCCGCAATCTTGGACGGCGAAGTCATCGCCACCGACGAAGCCGGCGAGCCACTGGCGTTCCAGGAGATACTGCGGCGGTTCCGCCGCAAGCACGACGTCGACCGGATGCGCGAGGAGGTCGAGGTGGAACTGCGAGCGTTCGACTGTCTCCACCACGACGGCGACGACCTGCTCGACCGACCGCTCACGGAGCGCCACGACCGCCTCACGGACGTGCTCTCCACCGGGGTCTCCGACCTCCACCTCACCGACGACCCCGACGAAATCGGAGATATCGAGGCTGACGCGCTCGAAGCCGGCCATGAGGGCATCATGCTGAAGAACCCCCAGTCCGCGTATTCGCCGGGCAAACGCGGGAAGAACTGGCTGAAGCGAAAGCCCGACGTGGAGACCCTCGACCTCGTCGTCACCGGCGCGGAGTGGGGTGAGGGGCGGCGCGCGTCCTTCCTCGGGACCTTCCTCCTCTCCGCGTGGAACGACGACACCGAGGCCTACGAGACGCTCGGGAAGGTCGCGACCGGAATCACCGACGAGGAACTCGCCGACCTCACCGACCTCCTCGAACCCCACATCCGGAGCCAGGACGGCCAGACCGTCGACCTCGAACCCGCGGTCGTCTTCGAAGTCGGCTACGAGGAAATCCAGGAATCACCCACGTACTCCGCGGGGTACGCGCTCCGGTTCCCGCGGTTCCTCGGCGTGCGCGGCGACAAGGACCCCGCGGACGCCGACAGCATCGAGCGCGTACGCCGACTCGCGGACACCCAGTAGAGCCGGGAGAGTTACGCCGCGGGCGCCCGAACCCCCGGGTATGAACCGGAGTGTCCACGATTGGTGACGCTCGAATCCCTGCTCTCGCAGTACCACGAGTGGTTCGAGAGCGTCGGTCTCTTCCTCGCGACGCTCGTCGTCGTCTCCCTGCTCGGCCACTTGCTCGTCCGACCCGCGGTGAGCCGCGTCGTCACCGCGCGCAACCCGAACAATCCGACGCTCGTGAACGCGCTCGAACAGTACACGACCGTTCTGTTCGTCGTCGTCGCGATACCCATCGCCACCGCTGCCGCCGGGTTCGGCGGCCTCGTCGCGGGGTCGACAGTTATCGTCGCCGCGGGTACGCTCGCAGTCGGCGTTGCCGGTCAGGACGTCATCGGGAACCTCGTGAGCGGTCTCTTCCTCGTCGCCGACCCCGACTTCAACGTCGGGGACTACATCGAGTGGAACGACGAATCCGGCACGGTCGAACGCATCGACCTCCGCGTCACGCGCGTCCGAACGCCCGCGGACGAAGTGCTCACCGTCCCGAACACCCAGCTTTCCACGAACGCCATCCGCAACCCCTTCTCCCGAGGGAAGTACCGGCTCACCGAGCGCGTGCTCGTCGGGTACGACGCCGACCTCGACACCGCCACGGACGCCATCCTCGACGCCGCCGACGAGGACGACAGACTCGCGACCGACCCCGAGCCGACCGTGCACGTCACGTCGCTCGGCGGGAACGCCGTCGAACTCGCGGCGCGCGTCTGGGTGGACGACCCGCGCTCCGCGAACGTCGCCGACGTGGACAGTTCGTTCGCGACCCGTGTGAAAAACCGCCTACAGGCCGCTGACGTCCCGATAGCGCCCGCGAGCCAACAAGCCGTCAGCGGCCGCCTTGACGTGTCGATGGAGGGTGAGCGATGACGTACCGCGGCGTCGTCGTCGACCTCGACGGCACCGTGCTCTCCGGGGACGCGCTGCTCGACGGCGCGGCCGACGCGCTCCGAGAGATTCGGGGCGCGGGCGCGGGCGTGCTCTTCCTGACGAACAACCCCACGCGGCCGCCGGCCGAGTACGCTCGGCGGCTCGCCCGCCTCGGCGTCGACGCGCGCCCCGACGAGGTGCTCACGGCGACGAGCGCGACTATCGACTACCTCCGAGAGCACCATCCGGACGATGCCGTGTTTGCCATCGCCGAGGAGTCCGTCACCAGCCAACTCCGGGACGCCGGCGTCACGCTCGTCGCGGACGCCCGACGCGCCGACACCGTCGTCGTGGGCTACGACCGCGAGTTCGGGTACTCCGATATGGTCGCGGCGCTCCGCGCGTTCGACGCGGGCGCGGACGCGCTCGTCGGCACCGACCCCGACATCACCGTCCCGACGCCCGACGGCCCCGTCCCCGGGTCGGGCGCCATCATCGACGCCGTCGCGAACGTCGTGGAACGCGACCCCGACGCCGTCCTCGGGAAACCCTCGGACGTGACCGCGCGGCTCGCGCTCGACCGCCTCGACGTTCCGCCCGCCGAGTGCGTGCTCGTCGGCGACCGCCTCGACACCGACATCGCGATGGGCGAACGCGTCGGCATGACCACCGTACTCGTCCGCACCGGCGTCACCGACGACGAAGCGCTCGCCGCGAGCACGATACAGCCCGACTACGTCCGTGACTCGCTGGCCGACGCCCGCGACCTCCTCTAACTTTTTCCGAGCGTCACTCCAACTTCGGGTATGGTCTGCTACCGCGACATCGACGTGTCCTGGCTCGGATACGCGACGATACGACTCCGCGGCGACCGCACGGTCTACCTCGACCCCGGCCGATATTCGGTTCTGGACGACTACGACGAGCGCGACGGCGACGTGGTGTGCGTCACGCACGACCACCACTACGACCCGGACGGCATCCGGCGGGTCGCGAAACCCGACGCGACAGTCGTCGTCTACGACGCCGTCGACGCCGACAACATCACGCGGGACGTGACGCCCGTCGACGACCTCGACTACGATGTGGTGCGCGTCGGCGAGCGCGAGACGCTGTCCTTGGACGGCGTGCGCGTGCGGTCGCTCCCTGCGTACAACCGCCCCGACGGCCCGCGCGACAACCACCCGGAGGGCTTCGGCGTCGGCTACCTCGTCACCGTGGGCGACGCGCGCGTGCTCTGGACGGGCGACTCGGACGCCCTCCCGCACCACGACGAGGTGGACGCCGACGTGCTCTGCCCGCCCATCGGCGGGTCGTTCACGATGAACCGCGAGGAAGCCGCCGCGCTCGCCGAACGAATGCAACCGGACCTCGTCGTGCCCGTTCACTACGACACGTTCGACGCGCTCGAAACCGACGCGGACGCGTTCGTCACCGACGTGGCGAATCGAGAAATCGGCGTTGCCCTCAACAACCCCCGCGGCCAGTAGGTGTCCGTTCGGCCCGCGTGACCCTCGTCCTTGATGGGCGACTACGATAGCTCGCCAGCAGTAGCTGAGAAGACGCTTTCTTCATCTAGAGTACCAATCGAAAATACCGCGAGGTTAGTGTCCGGCGACCGAGCGGCCCGTAGGGCCCGGTAGGTCGCCGGTTCACTCGCCGTAGGCGAGGCCGACGACTGAGGGGAGCGAACGTAGTGAGCGAACCGAAGGAGGAGTGCTTTTAGTGCAGGTTTTGCAGAGCGCGGCCGGAGGCCGCGCCCAGTGGTTCGAAAGGCGACGTGCGCCTTTCGTCATCACGAAAGACGGATCTGCCGTCTTTCGAACGACAAAACGTGCTAGATGACGCCCATCTCGTCGAGGCGCTCGGGGAGGTAGGTGTCGGTCACGAAGTCCAGGCCGCGGGACGCGAGCGCCTGCTGTTCGGCCTTCTTGTTGATGTCGAGCTGGAGTTCGATCTGTTCCGTCCAGTACTCCGTCTGGAACCGGGGGTCTTCGAGTTCGCTCTCCAATGCGTTCACGTCGGAGTCGCTGAGGGGGTCGGTCGGCAGGTCGTACTCGACGATGTCCTCGGGGCGGATGCCGACGAACTGCGCGTCCGGCGTCGCGAGGTACTCGGAGAGGTGTGCGGACTTGATGGAGCCATAGGCCACAGAACCGAAGATGCGGTAGCTCCAGGGGTCGCCGTCAGTGAACACCACGACCGGGAGGTCGAGTTCGTCCCGCAGGCGCTTCGTGAGGCGTCGGGTCGCCCGAGCGGGCTGACCGCCGAGGTGGACGACGATCGCGTCGTACTCGTCGTCGAACCCGTTCTCCACGAGGCGGTCGCGCATCCCACCGGTCTCCACGCAGAGCACGAACTCCGCGTCGTTGTCGAGGAACTCGATGGTGTCCGGGTCGTTCGGAATCTGGTAGCCGCCTTGTCCTACGTCCTCCTGGCAGTGGATGTCGCGGTCGCCCCGACGCGTCTGCTCGCGCAGGAGGAGCGGCCCCATCACCTTCGCGCCGGACTCCTCCGGACGCATGTGGAAGTCCTCGCGCTTGACGCCGGAGACGATTTCGAGGTCCTCCACGAGCTTGTTCGACTCCGACTGCGTGCTGAACTGCGCCTCCTCCTCGTCCCAGGACTCGCTGAGGTAGTAGAGTTCACGCAGCGTCGACGAGCGATTCTCCTCTAGCTGCTGGGCGAGGAACTCCATCGTGTACACGGCCTTCAGGAGCTTCCGCGCGCCCCGCACGCTGTTCGCGCTGCGCGTGCTCGTACGGTCGCCATACACCCAGACGCCCGCGTCCTCGTCGAACACGATGTTCGACTTCGAGCGCGTCGGCACGTCCATGTGGGGGATGTCGCCGCCCGCGAACTGGTCGTAGAACTCCGCCGCCATGTCGATGAGGCGCTCGCGCGCCTTCGCGTCAGTGATGTCGCTCATTGGTTCACCGTGAGTTTCTCCGCCTCTACGCCGTCCACGCTCAGTTCACAGTCGGTTCCGTCGGGCACGGTCGCCGTCAGTTCGGCGTCCTCGCCGCCCGACACCGTGGGTTCCCACTTCAGGAAGTACTCGCCGTCCATCTCCACGACGCTCCCCGCCGACACGTCGCTCGGTTCCGCGTCCACGATAGCGGTCACGTCCAGGTCGGCGTTCGTGTCCGCGTGGTTCTCCACGGACACCGTCAGCGAGCCCTCCGTGACTTCGGACTCGACGAGGACGTTGTTCATGATGCGAGCGAGCGAGTCCTCGATGACGAGGTCCTCGCGGTCGGTCATCTCGCTCACCTTGTGCGCCATCTTCGGGAGGATGTCCGCGATGACGTTCTGCTTCTCCCGGCGCTTCTCCATCGAGCGCTTCTTGTTCAGGTAGGATTTGAGTTCGCGCGCGGCCTCCCGGACCGCGAGCTCGATTTCGTCCTCGATGGCGGGCACGGACGCGAGCGCGTCCTTCGACTCGCTCGTGAACGGCACGTTCGTGGACGCGACGTGCACCATGATGACGCAGGGGCCGCTCGGCAGGCCGCTCCCACCTGGCTGGTCGAGGCCGTAGTTCCGCCAGCCGATTCCCTTCAGGGTCTGCGTGGTCGCGCACGCGCCGCGCTGGTAGACGAGCGGCACGCGGTTCGCAAAGCGCATCAGTTGGACCGTTCCGTCCGCGGGGATGTCGCCGCCGTACGCGATACCGGCCTCGACGACGAACGGGTCGCCGCCGTGCACATCTGCGTCGCGGGTCGCCGCCGCGTAGAAGTCCGCGTCCACCTCCTTGCGCAGACCGGCTTCGATGAGTTCGGGCGTGATGGGCGCGAGGCAGTTCGTGGGCGGCGAGATGACGTCAACGGAGGTCATCGCGTCGAGGAGGTCGCGGGCGGCGTCCCGGTCGGACGCGACCTCGCGCGCGAGCGGCACGTCGTCCTCCACGCGCCGCATCGCCTCCCAGAGCCGTTCCGTGATGTTCTCCCGCGAGGTCTCGCCGACAGTAACGCCATTTCGTTCCTCAATCGATTCAGCCGCTCGAACAACGAAGTCACGCAGGTCTTCACGGAGAAGACGGTCTCGCGGGGTTTCCTCTCCAAACTTCTCTGCGATACGCCATGAGATTCCGTTGACGGTCGCGTCGTCCTTCTGGACGCTCGTCGCGTCGTCCACGAACCCGTACAGGTCGTCGTCGCGGTTCTCCGTCACCGCCGTCCAGACGGCGTCCACGACGTTCTCGCGGACAGTGTCGCCGAACGTCGTTCCCGTTTCCTCGCTCGCCGCGTCCGCGGCCGCATCGACCGCGTTCTCGATGTCCGTGAAGGAGACGCGGTCGGCGTCCGCGAGTTCCTCGCCCAACGCGTCCGCGAACGCCTCGGTGTCCGCGCCCGACTTGTTCGACACCGCGTCCGTGACGGCCTCGGAGACACCCTCGCGGGGCACCGACCAAGTCATCTCGCGACCGTAGTGCCGGTCGCGGAACGCGTCCAGAATCGAGTCCGCGGTCTTCGCGCCGACCCGCGTGAACTCCTCCTGCAGGAACCCCCGCAGGCTGTGGGAGTCGGTCGCGTTCAGCATCTTGATGACCGTTCCGAGTTCCACGCCGTGCGGGTGCGGGCGGATTTCCTCGGTCTCCGCGGGGAGTTCCGCGCCCTCGGCGCGCTCGTACTTGAAGTGGTTCTTCGGCTCGCGGAGTTCGAGGCGGGCGTGCGGGTTCACGACCGCCGTGTGCTGCATGTAGTCGTGAAGCTGACTGCGCGCCCGCATGTTCGCCTCCATCTCCAGTTCGATGCGGGTCCCCTGCGAGCGCTCCCACGTCGTCTCGGACTCGTCCTGGATGACCGGTTCGTTCGTGTCCGTGTCGATGGTGAGTTCGAAGTACTTCGCCGTCTCGCTGCCCTTCGTTCGACTCGTGATTTTCGCGGGCGTCCCGGACGTGAGTTGACTGTAGAGCACGGCCGCGGAAATCCCGATTCCCTGCTGGCCGCGGGACTGCTCGCGCGCGTGAAACCGACTCCCGTACAGCAGCTTCCCGAACACCTTCGGCACCTGCTCCTTCGTGATGCCGGGCCCGTTGTCCTCCACGATGAGCCGGTAGTAGTCCCCGGATTCCTGGATTTCGACGTAGATGTCGGGGAGGATGCCGGCTTCCTCGGTCGCGTCGAGGGCGTTGTCCACGGCTTCCTTCACGGCCGTGACCAGCCCGCGAGCGCCCGAGTCGAACCCGAGCATGTGCTTGTTCTTCTCGAAGAACTCGGCGATGGAGATCTCTCGCTGGCTTTCTGCCAGCTCCTCCGCGATGCCCTCCTCCTCGCCGAGCGTAGACTGGAAGGACGTCATTCAGTGCCCGACCCTATCCCCTTCGCGGATAAAACACTCCCGGTGGCACGGTGAAAGTGAAACTAGATTCCGGGGCCGTCCGGGATTCGCCCCTCGTTCGGAGTCCATGTGTGGCTCGCGCGCGTGCGTGTGCGAGCCTTCTTAAGTGAGGAAGTACTAGACGAGAGCAAGTTCATATGAGCGACCAAAACGAGTACAGCGCCGGGCAGATTCAGGTCCTCGAAGGCTTGGAAGCGGTGCGGAAGCGGCCGGCGATGTACATCGGTTCTACCGACTCACGCGGCCTCCATCATCTCGTCTACGAGGTCGTCGACAACGCGATCGACGAAGCGCTCGCGGGGCACTGTGACTCCATCGAGGTCACGCTCCACGACGACGGGTCCGTCAGCGTGCACGACGACGGGCGCGGTATCCCGATCGACACCCACGAGGAGTACGACCGCCCCGCCGTCGAGGTCATCCTCACCGTCCTCCACGCGGGCGGGAAGTTCGACAGCAAATCCTACCAGGTCTCCGGCGGCCTGCACGGCGTCGGTGTCTCCGTCGTGAACGCGCTCTCCGAGCGCCTCGCCGTCGTCGTCGAACGCGACGGCGCACGCTGGCAGGAGAAGTTCGAGCGCGGCGAACCCGTCACCGACCTCGAACAGCTCGACGAGATTCCCGCGGACCAGACGGGCACCCTGATTCGGTTCCGGCCGGACACGGAGATCTTCGAGACGACGGAGTTCGAATTCTCCACGCTCGAAAACCGGCTTCGCGAGCTCGCTTTCCTCAACAGCGGCGTCGAAATCACGCTCACCGACGAGCGAACCGACGAGGAGCGCGAAGTCTCCTTCGAGTACGAGGGCGGCATCCGCGAGTTCGTCCGCTATCTCAACGAGACCCGGGACGCACTCCACGACGACGTCATCTACCTCGAAAGCGAGGCGGACGGCGTGCAGGTCGAGATCGCGATGCAGGCGACTGACGACCTCCAGTCCTCCACGCACGCGTTCGCGAACAACATCAACACCCGCGAGGGCGGCACGCACCTCACGGGATTCAAGACCGCGCTCACTCGCGTGGTGAACGACTACGCGAACAGCCAGGGCTTGCTCTCCGAACTGGACGGCGAGAACCTCAAGGGCGAGGACATCCGCGAGGGACTCACCGCCGTCATCTCGGTGAAACACCCCGACCCCCAGTTCGAGGGACAGACGAAAACGAAACTCGGAAACTCGGAGGTACGCGGAATCGTCGAGTCCGCGGTCCACGAGGGCGTGAGCACGTACTTCGAGGAGAACCCCGACACGGCGCGCGCCGTCATCCACAAGGCCGTCGAAGCCGCGAAGGCGCGGAAGGCCGCGAAGAAGGCCGAGGAGTTGACGCGCCGGAAGAGCGCGCTCGAATCGAGCGCACTCCCCGGGAAGCTCGCGGACTGCCAGACGAAAGACCCCGAGGACGCGGAACTGTTCATCGTCGAGGGTGACAGCGCGGGCGGGAGCGCGAAACAGGCGCGCAACCCCGAGTTCCAGGCCGTCCTCCCGATCAAGGGGAAGATTCTGAACGTCGAGAAACACCGGCTCGACCGAATTCTGGAGAACGAGGAAGTGCGCGCGCTCATCACGGCCGCCGGCACCGGCATCGGCGAGGAGTTCGACATCGACGAACTCCGCTACGACAAGATCATCTTCGCGACGGACGCGGACGTGGACGGCGCGCACATCCGCACTCTCCTCCTGACGTTCTTCTACCGCCACATGCGCCCACTCCTCGAGGGCGGGCACGTGTACGCGATTCAGCCGCCGCTCTACCGCGTCCGGTATCGCGGAGAGACGTACGACGCGATGACGGAGGACGACCGCGAGCGCATCATCGAGGAGAAGTGTAACGGGAACCCGACGCAGGTCCAGCGGTTCAAGGGCCTCGGAGAGATGAACCCCCAGCAGCTCTGGGACACGTCGATGAACCCCGAGAACCGAATCCTGAAGAAGTTCACCGTCGAGGACGCCGCGCAGGCCGACAAGATGTTCTCCGTCCTGATGGGTGACGCCGTCGAACCCCGCAAGCGGTTCATTCAGGAGAACGCGACCGACGCGGAGTGGGTGGACATATGAGCTCGGACGCACCTGACGTCCCGGACGAGGTGGCGGAGCGCGTGAAGAACGTCCGCGTCGAGGACGAGATGGAGCAGTCCTACATCGACTACGCGATGAGCGTCATCGCGGGTCGCGCGCTCCCAGACGCCCGTGACGGCCTGAAGCCCGTGCATCGCCGCATCCTGTACGCGATGCACGAGGCCGGCGTCACGAGCAACGCCGGCCACCGGAAGAGTTCGAGCGTCGTCGGCGAGACGATGGGTGACTACCATCCCCACGGCGACTCCGCGATCTACGACACGCTCGTGCGGATGGCGCAGGACTTCTCGATGCGCTACCCGTTGGTCGACGGCCAGGGGAACTTCGGGAGTATCGACGGCGACCCCGCCGCGGCGATGCGGTACACGGAGTCCCGGATGTCCCCCATCGCGGAGGAACTGCTCGCGGACTTGGAGAAGGACACGGTTGACTTCCAGTCGAACTACGACGACCGCACCACCGAACCCACCGTCCTCCCCGCCGCGTTCCCGAACCTCCTCGTGAACGGCAGTTCCGGTATCGCGGTCGGGATGAGCACGAACATCCCGCCGCACAACCTCGGCGAAGTCGTGGACGCGAGCATCGCGCTCCTCCAGGACGACTCCCTGTCGAACCTCGACCTGATGGAGTACGTGAAGGGGCCGGACTTCCCGACCGGCGCGAACATCGTCGGCCGGAACACCATCAAGGAGGCGTACACGACGGGCCGCGGCCGCCTTCGCGTGCGCGCCGAGTACGAAATCGAGGAAGGCGAGCGCGGCGACAGCATCGTCATCACGGAGATTCCCTTCCAGCAGAACAAGAGTCGGCTCGTCGAACGCATCGCGGACGACGTGACCGACGGCACGCTCGAAGGCGTGCGCGACCTCCGCGACGAATCCGACCGGAACGGCGTGCGCGTCGTCATCGAACTGAAGTCGAACGCGAACACGGACATCGTGGAGAACCGCCTCCTCGAATCCCACCTCGAACGCACGTTCGGCGTCATCAACCTCGCGCTCGTCGACGGCGAACCGAAGGTGCTCACGCTGAAGGAGATGATCGCGGAGTACCTCAGTCACCGCCGGGAGGTCGTTCGCCGCCGGAGCGAACACGACCTCGCGGAGGCCGAAGACCGCGCGCACATCCTCGAAGGCCGCCTGAAAGCGCTCGACAACGCCGAGGATGTCGTGGAGACGATTCGAAACGCCGAAGACCGCGACGCCGCACGCGAGGCGCTCGAAGCCCAGTTCGACTTCTCCGAGGCGCAATCGAACCACATCGTCCGGATGCAGCTCGGGAGCCTCACGTCGATGGAGGCCGCCGAAATCCGGGAGGAGTACGAGGACGTGCAGGCCGAAATCGAACGCCTCGAAACCATCCTCGGCTCTCAGGAGGAACTCGACGCGGTCATCGTCGAGGAACTCCGCGACCTCAAGGAGGAGTACGCGGACGACCGCCGCACCTCCATCATCGAGGACGCGGGCACGGTGACGGACGAGGACCTCATCCCACGCGAGGACGTGGTTGTCGTCCTCACCGAGGAGGACTACATCAAGCGCGTCCCCACGGACACGTTCAGCAGCCAGCACAGGGGCGGAAAAGGCGTTATCGGCTCCGACCTCAAGGACGGCGACAGGGTGTCGACGGTGTTCACCGCGAACACCCACGACTACCTGCTGTGCTTCACGAACCAGGGCCAGGTCTACCAGTTGAAGACCTACGAGATACCCGAGATGAGCCGCACCGCGAGGGGGAAGTCCGCCGTGAACCTCCTTGACCTGGACGACGGCGAGGAACTCACCGCCGTCGTCAACACGGACGACTTCGGCGAGGACGAGTATCTCACGATGGTCACGCGGAACGGCAAGGTGAAGCGCACGTCCGCCGGCGAGTACGAGGACGTGCTTTCCACGGGCATCATCGGCATTCGCCTCGAACACGGCGACGAACTCGTGGATGTGGAGGTCACCGACGGCGAGAACGACCTCGTCATCGCGAGCGCGCACGGCATGGCCATCCGATTCGACGAATCGGAGGCGCGCGCCACCGGCCGCGCGACGAAGGGCGTGAACGGCATCAAACTCCGTGATGGCGACGCCGTCGCGGGACTGGTCGCGACCCACGAGGGCGACGACCGCGCATTGGTCACCGTCACCGAGAACGGCTACGGCAAGCGCACGCCCCTCACCGAGTACCGGCCGCAGTCCCGGTACGGCTTCGGCCTCACCGACATCAAGACCGGCGAGCGTAACGGGAACGTCGCCACCGTCAAAGCCGTCACCGACGACGACCACCTCATCGCCATGAGCCAGAGCGGCCAAATCCTCCGCACCGTCGCGGGCGAAGTCTCCACCGTCGGCCGAAATACCAAGGGCGTGAAAATCATGGACCTCGACGACGGCGACCACGTCGCCTCCGTCGACGTCTACACGCCGAGCGAAGACGACGAGTAACCCCCACAGTTCTTTTTACCGGCGGGTACGCAGGACACGGAAGTAGTGCAGATGCCGCGCGGAAGCGGCGCCGTCGCGGCGTTACACCGACGCCGTACCGCGAGCGCCGGCGGCGCTCGCGGCCTTTTTTGGGAGCGATTTTTTGCGCGAGCGGTCAGCGAAGCTGACCCGAGCGGAAAAAAGGGCTTAGAGCGCGTCCCACGCTTTGATTGCGCGGGTGGGGCTGGTGATTTTGGCGATCCAGCGGGCGGCGGCGCCTTTCTTCAGCATTTTGGCGGGGAGGCCGTTGAAGGTGCGGATGGGGGCGTCGATGCCGTAGACGGTGACTTCGTGGGCGATGGCGGTGTCGCCGATGCTGATGAGGGTGCCTTCGTCGTGGTACGTCCAGGTTTCGAGGGGGTGGTCGTCGATGGCGTTCGAGACGTTTTTCGCGGCGACTTCGGCGGCTTGCCAGGCGGCGAGCGCGGTGGGGGGTGCGGGGTGTTCGCCGGGTTGTTCGACGACGGCGGAGTCGCCGATGGCGAACACGCGGTCGTCGCTGGTCTGGAAGTCCTGGCCGGTGTTGAGGCGGCTGTGTTCGTTCTCCAGCGTGGTGTCGTTGAGGGCGTCGCGGCCGGTGATGCCGCCCGTCCAGACGAACACGTCGTAGTCGAGGCTGTCGCGTTCGTCGAAGTGAATCTCGTCCTCGTCCGCGGACGTGATGGGGTCGTCGGTGAGGATGTTCACGTCGGCTTCTTCGAGGTGGTGGCGGAGCGCGCCTTGGACTTCGGCGTCGCCCGGCGGGAAGATTTCGGGGAGGGCTTCGACGAGGTAGACGTCGACGGGGGCGTTGTGTTTGTCGCGGAACTCGGCGACTTCGCCGGCGCTCTGGATGCCGGAGAGGCCGGCGCCGCCGATGACGACCGTCGCGGGGTCCTCGCGGGTGGCTTCGCGTGCGGCGTCCTTCACGCGTTCGTGGATGTCGAGCGCGTCGTCGAGGCTCTTGAGGGTGAGCGCGTTCTCCGCCATTCCCTCGATGCCGTAGTACGCGGTCTGGGAGCCGAGCGCGACGAGGACGTAGTCGTACTCGACGTCGTCCGCGCCGTCGAGTTCGACGACGCGGTCGTCCGTGTCGAGGCCCGTGACTTCCGCCTGCACGAACTGCGTGCTCGGCGACTTGATGTCCGTGACGGGAATCGTTATCTTCTCCCGGACGGCGGGGTCGCGGATGCAGCGATGGGCCTCGTGGAGCACGAGGTGGTAGTCGGTATCGGAGATCCAGACGAGGTCGGCGTCGTCCCCGAGGCGGTCCTCGAGTTCGGGGATGGCGCCGGCGCCGGCGTACCCGGCACCGAGAACTGCGACAGTCGGTGACATATCCGAGAATCCGACGCCCACCGATACAAAGCCTTTGGATTAGTGTTCCAGCGTCACGAACCGTCTCCGGTCGACTGTTCGTCGCAGGCGGCGAGCGAGAAGACGGACGCGGCGCTCGTGTCGTACCCGGCGTCCGCCAGTGCGGTTGCGGCCTCTTGGGGCGAGTCGGTGCGGAAGTACACCGTCCAGTACGCGGTGCTCGCGGTCTCCGCGCGGTACGTCGCGACCGCGTCGGGGAACGCCTCGTTCGGCGGCGTCACGTCGTTCTGCGTTGGGAGGCGTGCTTTGACGCGGGCGTCACAGAGCGGTTCGCCGCAGTAGTCGAACGACGCGAGCGAACGCAGCGAGAGACCGGCCTCGGCGACCGAGGAACGCACGGCGTCGCGAGTGCTCTCGACGACTGCGGCGTACGTGCCGGTCGCCGAAACCGAGCGGAGCGCGATGAACTCGCCGCCGATGACGGTTCGAACCTGGGACGCCGATTCCGCACTGACGCTCAGGTCGACGACCTGTCGGCACGTCGGCGTTGTTGTGGTTGCAGAGGCGGCGTTGGTGGTAGTCGCGGTGTCGGTCGGGTCGCTCGCCGCGGTTGGCGGCGTGCTCGACGAGTCGGTGCACCCGGCGAGCGACGCGAGGGTGAGTCCGCCGACGGCGAGGGCTCGGCGACGTGTGAGCGAGGCCGGCATCAACTGAACAACTGTCGAATATTCACAAAATATTGTCGGTTGGAGAGATGCGAGAAGACTTCGAGACGTTAGTGGTCGGGCGTCTCCGCGGGCGCTTCCATCGACTCGATTTTGAGGATGAGGACGTTGTTCGTGTCGTCCACGCCGTCCACGATACCCTCGATGACGAGTTTGGAGAGCGGGGTCGGGCCGACGACGACGTGGTCGCCCTCGTGGAACTCGCGGAGGCTGCCGCGCATGTGGATTTCGGCCCGGCAGAGGTCGGGGTGGTGGACGCTGGAGAGGTCTATCTCCTGAACGTTCGCGTCGTCCACGCTCTCGCCCTCGTGGGTGACGGGGACTTCTGCGGCGCTCTCTATTTCCTGCACGTCGAGCGCGTTGTACGCGTTCGACGTGGGTTTGTACCCGCCCTTCGGGCCGGGGACGCCTTCGACGAGCTGAAGCGCTTTCAGGGACTGCATCTGGTTCCGGATGGTACCCGGGTTCCGGTTTACCTCGTCGGCGATGGCCTCCCCCTTGATGGCTTCCTCGCGCTCCGAGTAGAGGTTCACGAGCGCCGTCAGGATGGTTTTCTGGCTGGGTGTCAGCTCGATGCTCGACATAGAGTCTGTTTCGCACAGCCAGCGCATAAAACCCGCGACCCACGTACGTCCAGAAATCGACGGGCTTTATCCGCGCGACCGGGTGGCTTCGCGTATGCAGGGAAAGCGGGTTCTCGTGACGGGTGGTGCGGGCTTCATCGGCTCGAACCTCGCGAACCACCTCGCCGAGTCGAACGACGTGATAGCGGTGGACAACGAGTACTTGGGGACGCCGGAGAACCTCAGCGACGACGTGGAGTACGTCGAGGCGGACGTGCTGGACGACGACCTCCCCACCGACGTCGATGTCGTGTTCTTCCTCGCGGCGCTGTCCTCGCGGCAGATGCTGGAGGACAACCCCCGGGAGGGCGCTCGCGTGAACATCGAAGGGTTCGTGAACACGATCGAACAGGCGCGCGACGACGGCTGCGAGACGTTCGTGTACGCGTCCACGTCCTCGATTTACGGCAGCCAGCAGGAGCCGTGTCCCGAGGACATGCCGGTCGAGGCGTCGACGGGCTACGACGCGTCGATGCTCGGCCGGGAGCGCTACGCCGAGTACTTCTCGAACTTCCACGACCTCACGCTCGCCGGAATGCGCTTCTTCTCGGTCTACCAGGGCTATGGCGGAAACGAGGGCCACAAGGGCGAGTACGCGAACACCATCAGTCAGTTCGCGGACCAGATCGCGGACGGCGAGTCGCCCGTCCTCTGGGGGGACGGCAGTCAGACCCGCGACTTCACGCACGTCAGCGACATCGTTCGCGGCCTTGAACTCGCCGCGGAGAACGAACTCGACGGCGTCTACAACCTCGGCACGGGCGACGCGTACTCGTTCAACGAGATGGTGGCGATGATCAACGACGCGCTCGGCACCGACATCGAACCCGAGTACGAACCCGTCCCAATCGAGAACTACGTCTACCACACGAAGGCCGACCCCTCGAAGTTCAAGGACGCGACAGGCTGGGAGCCCGAAGTCGACTTCGAGGACGGCGTCGAACTGGTGTGCGAGCCGTACAAGAACGACTAAACCCGGCCCTGGCGTTTTTTGCCGTATGTCTCGTTCAGTTCGCATCATCGGCGCGCCCTCCGACTACGGCGCGAACCGACGCGGCGTCGACATGGGACCGTCCGCCATCCGGTACGCGGGCCTCGCCGACCAGATAGCGACGACCGGCGCGACAACGACCGACGCCGGCGACCTCGCGGTGCCGCGCGCGGAGGAGCGCGACCCCGACCGCGACCGCCCCGCGTCGGGCCGCGCGAAGTTCCTCCGGGAGACCCGCGAGGTCTCGGCGGAACTCGCGGACGCAGTCGCCGACGCGATCGACGACGACGACCTTCCGCTCGCGCTCGGTGGCGACCACTCCATCGCCATCGGCAGCCTCGTCGGGAGCGCGCGCGACGCCGAAATCGGCGCGATCTGGTTCGACGCGCACGGCGACTTCAACACGCCCGAGACCAGTCCGTCCGGGAACGTCCACGGGATGCCGCTCGCCGCCGCGCTCGGGAAGGGGTCGTTCGCGGACACCGAGTGGGCGAACGCCACGGGCCTCCGGGAGGAGAACGTCGCCCTCGTCGGCTTGCGGTCGCTCGACGCGGACGAGCGCGCTGACATTTTGGAGAGCGAGATGACGGCGTTCACGATGAGCGACATCGACGAACAGGGACTGCTCTCGGTCGTCGACGAAGCCATCGACATCGCCAGCCGCGGTGTGGACGGCGTGCACGTCAGCCTCGACCTCGACTGGCTCGACCCGAACGAAGCGCCCGGCGTCGGTACGCCCGTCCGCGGCGGCGTCACGTACCGGGAGGCGCACGCGGCGCTCGAACGCGTCGCCGCCCGCGACCGCGAGGAGGACCTCCTGCGTAGCTTCGAACTCGTGGAAGTGAACCCGATTCTGGACGAACGCAATCGCACGGCGGAGATGGCGGCCGAACTCGCGGCGAGCGCGCTCGGCAAACGCATCCTCTAAGCGCGCCGTCACGCGCTTGCGCTAAGCGCAGTCCCTATACTCGTCTATCCCTTCCGCCTAGCTATGACACGCGTGAGTGTGATCGGCTGCGGGAACATGGGCGGGGCGTTCGTCCGCGGACTCGCACGGACGGACGGCTACCACGTCACGGCTATCGACCTCGACGAGGACGCGCTCGCCGAGGTCGCGCCGTTCGCGGCCGAGACGACCACCGATATCGGGGCGGCACGGGACGCGGACGTCGTGGTTATCGCGGTGAAACCCGACATCGTCCCGCACGTCCTCGACGACCTCGACCTCCGCGCGGGACAGACGCTCGTCACGCTCGCCGCGGGCGTCTCCCGCGGTTTCGTGGACGCGCGAACGGACGCGGACGTGGTGCGGGTGATGCCGAACCTCGCGGCCGCCAGCCGCGACATGGCCGCGGCGGTCACCGAGACGGGCGTGACGGACGAGGTGCGCGCCATCCTGGACGCGCTCGGCGAGTACGTCGAGGTGCCCGAGGAGCTGATGGACACGGCGACCGCGGTGAACGGGAGCGGGCCCGCGTTCGCGTTCTACCTCATCGAGGCCGTGAAGGACGCGGGCGTGGACGGCGGACTCGACCCCGAGCAGGCGGAAGTGCTGGCGGCGCAGACGTTCAAGGGCGCGGCCGAGACGGTGCTCCGGGACGACCGGAGCGTCGACGAACTCATCGAAGCCGTCTGCTCGCCGAACGGGACGACCATCGAAGGGATGGACGTCCTCTGGGACAGCGACGCCGACGCCGCCGTCCGGAAGGCGGTCGAAGCGGCCGAGAAGCGCTCTCGGGAACTCGCGGACGACTACGATGAGTGAGGAACGCGCCGTCGCACGAGTCAGTTCCGAGAGCGTGGAGCGGGCGCGCGAGCGGGCGGCGAGCGCCGACCGCGTCGTCGTGAAGGCGGGCACGAACTCGCTCACGGACGAGGACTCGCGGCTCGACCGCGAGAAACTCGACAAGCTCGTGGACGACATCGTCGCCCTCCGCGAGCGCGGGACGGACGTGTTGCTCGTATCCTCTGGCGCGGTCGGCGCGGGTATCGGCCGCATCGACGCCATCGAGGACACCGACCGGGAGAGCCATACGCTGGAAGAGAGTCAGGCGCTCTCGACGGTGGGTCAGAGCCACCTGATGCGTCACTACACGCAGAGCTTCGAGCGCTACGACCAGAAGATAGCCCAACTCCTCCTCACGGAGCACGACCTCTCGAACCCCGAGCGGTTCACGAACGTCCAGAACACGGTCGACACCCTCCTCGACTGGGGCGTCGTCCCCATCATCAACGAGAACGACGCGGTCGCGACTGAGGAGATTCGCATCGGGGACAACGACATGCTCTCCGCGTCGGTCGCCATCGGCGTCGGCGTCGACCTCCTCGTCACCCTGACGGACGTGGACGGCGTCTACACGGGGAATCCGAAGCGGGACCCAGCCGCGCACCGCATTGAGGCGGTCGGCGAGAACTACGCCGAAGTTCAGCGGGTCATCGAGGAGACGGCAACCGGGTCGTTCGGCGGCATTCTGACGAAGGTCGAACGTGCGCGCGCCGCCGCCGAACACGGCATTCCCGCGATTATCGCGGGCTCCGAGACGCCGGACGTGCTGGAGCGAATCGCCACCGGGAAGCCCACGGGCACCGTATTCGTACCCATCCAGAACGATGACTGAGAGCACACGCGAGAAGGTGGACGCGGCCGAACGCGCTGCGCTCGACCTCGCGAACGTCCCCGAGGACGAACGCAACGACGCGCTCCAATCCATCGCGGACGCGCTCCGCGAGCGCACCGACGAGATACTCGACGCGAACGAAACCGACGTGGCGGCCGCAGAAGCGGCGCACGAGCGCGGCGAGTACTCCGCGGCGCTCGTCGACCGCCTCCGCCTCGACGAGTCGAAGGTCGAGGACATCTCGGGGATGGTGGAGTCCGTCGCGGGCCAGGACGACCCGCTCGGCCGCACGCTCTCCGCGCGCGAACTCGACGACGGCCTCGACCTCTACAAGGTCTCCGTGCCCATCGGCGTCGTCGCCACCGTGTTCGAGTCGCGGCCGGACGCGCTCGTCCAGATAGCGGCGCTCGCCTTGAAGTCCGGGAACGCCGTCCTCCTGAAGGGCGGGAGCGAGGCGAGCGAATCGAACCGCGTCCTCTACGACATCATCACCGAAGTCGCGGACGACGTGTCGCCGGGCTGGGCGCAGCTCATCGAGGCCCGCGAGGACGTCGACCGACTGCTCGACATGGACGACAGCGTCGACCTCGTGATGCCCCGCGGCTCCTCCGCGTTCGTCTCCTACATCCAGGACAACACGCAGATTCCCGTGCTCGGACACACCGAGGGTATCTGTCACGTGTTCGTGGACGACGCCGCGGACCTCGACATGGCCGCGGACGTGGCGTTCGACGCGAAAGTCCAGTACCCCGCCGTGTGCAACGCCGTCGAGACCCTGCTCGTCCACGACTCCATCGCGTCCGAGTTCCTCCCGGAGATTGTGTCGCGCTACCGGGACGCCGACGTGACGCTGCGCGGCGACCAACGCACACGCGAAATCGTTGATATCGACCCCGTGACGGACGACGACTGGGACAGCGAGTACGGCGACCTCGAACTCGCAATCAAGGTCGTCGAGGACGTGTACGACGCCGTCGACCACGTGAACACGCACGGCTCGAAGCACACGGAGTCCATCGTCACCGAGGACGACGAGCACGCCGCGGTGTTCATGCAGGGCATCGACGCCGCGAGCGTCTTCCACAACGCCTCCACGCGGTTCGCGGACGGCTACCGGTACGGTCTCGGCGCGGAAGTCGGCATCAGCACCGGAAAGACGCACGCCCGCGGCCCCGTCGGATTGGACGGCCTCACCACCTACAAGTACTACTTGGAGGGGGACGGCCACCTCGTCGCCGCCTACTCGGGCGAGGACGCCCAGCCCTTCACGCACGAGGACTTCGACGGCGAGTGGACGCCCTAACGGACACCAACGACTTTACGCGTTCTTCTGAAAATTCCGGGGTATGGACCGCCGCCCCGCCCTCCAGTTGAGCGACGACGAAGTAGACGCGTTCCTCCGCGAGCACGGCGTCGGCGTGCTCTCCCTCGCCGCCGACGGCGACGCGTACGGCCTCCCGATATCCTACGGCTACGACGGCGACGACCGCCTCATCTGCTTGCAGTTCGCGGACGCCCCGTGGAGCAGGAAGCGCGACTTCGTGACGACCACCCGCACGGCGTCGTTCACGGTGTTCGAACTGCGCGACGACTTGCGCGCGACGAGCGTCGTCGCACAGGGCCCGCTCTCCCCGGCGGACGACGATGAGGTCCCCGACGCGCTCTCCGCGCTCGCCGACAACGCCGTGTTCACGGCGCTCGACGAGTCCGGCGTCCCCATCGAGGAAGCAGACCTCCGCTTGTTCTGGCTGAAACCGCGGACGCTCACCGGCCGGCGGTTCGACCCCTTCGGCGATTAGTCCGTCCGGGTGACGGCGGCGTCCGTATACCGCGTCCAGACCGCGAGGAGGCTCGGGAGGACGAGGACGCTCGCGAGGAACGCGTACGCGATGGCGACGCTCGTCACGAACCCGAACCGCTGGAGGGATGGGACGAGCGCGAGCGCGAGCACGCCGAACCCGGCGACGGTCGTGCCCGCGCTCGCGAGGAGCGCGCCACCGGTTCCAGTGAGCGTGCGCGAGAGCGCTTCGGGGGCGTTCTCGCCGTCGTACTCGTCGACGAACCGTTCGCCGATGTGGATGGCGTAGTCGACGCCGATACCGATGCCGATGGCGGCGATGATGGCCGTCTCGGTCGTGTAGGGGAGGCCGGCGAGGTACATCGTGCCGAACAGCCACGCCTGCGCGGCGACGACGGGCGCGAGCACGACCGCGCCGAGCGTCAGGGAGCGGTAGCGCGTCCAGAAGATGACGGTGAGGAAGGCGAGGATGACGCCGGCGGTGATGAGGAAGCCCTCGACGAGCGTCCGGAGCACGCTCTGCTGGACGAGGTAGTTCACGACGGGCTGGCCGGTGGCGATGGTGGCGACGCCGCTCTCGTCTTCGACGGTGGTGGCAACGTCACGGAGTTCGCCCGTGACGGTTCCGGGTTCGGCGCTCCCGGCGATGGAGACGGCGACGCGGAGCGCGCCGTACTCGCCGTTCTCGCGGGCGATGACGGCGGCCGCGTCGTCGGGCGCGGCGGCGTAGACTGCGTCGTACACCGCTGCGAGGTCCTCGTCGGGTACGCCGTCGCCGTCGGTGTCGGCGTCCGCGACGACGGCGGCGACGGTGTCGTTACGCGCGGCGACGGTGTCGATGGTCTCCAGCGGCCCCGTCGCGGACAGGGTTCCGTCGGCGAGCGTCACCGTCGAACTCGCGTTCCGGAGGTCGGCGCGCCCCGCGTCGAGCGCGTCGAGCATCCGCGGGTTCGTCACGTCACCGCGAACGAGGAGAAGGCCAGTGGACTGGTCGCGGTCCTGCACGAAGGAGTCCTGGAGGTACTCGGCGTTCTCCACGAGACTGTAGTCGCTCGGTTGGAAGGGGCCGGGGAGGGAGTCCATCCAGTCGGGCGAGTCGCGCGGGAGGAAGTCGGTCTGATCGGTGGTGGTGTCGATGTCCGTGACGACCGCACCACCGGCGACGGTGAGGACGAGTGCGACGACGAGAATCGCCCGCGGTGAGCGGCGGGCGGCGGTCGCGCCAACGCCGAGCAGGCGGCCCGCGACGCCGCCGCGACCGAACGGCGACGCCCGGCGGTCGAGGCCGACGCGGGCGAGCAGGCCGTCGAGTTCGAGTTTGAGCGCGGGAAGGAGAAGCGCGAACACGAGGAAGGCGGCGGCGATGCCGGCGGCGCTCACGACGCCGAAGTCCCGGATGGAACCGACGGGACTGACGGCGTTGGAGAGGAAGCCGACGGCGGTAGTGAACGTCGCGGCGGCCAGCGCGACGGCGACGCCGGCGAGGCCGCGCCGCATCGCTTCGCGCCGGGAGCGCGTGGGGTCGTCGGCGCGGGCTTCCCGGTAGCGCATCACGACGTGAAGGGCGTAGTCGATGGAGAGGCCGACGAGGAGGAACGGAACGGCGATGAGTATCTGGGTGAGGCCGATGCCCGCCCAGCCCATGAACCCGAACATCCAGACGAGCGTGAGCGCGACGCCGAGCAGGCCGTACAGCACGTCGAAGACGTCGCGGTACGCGAGTCCGAGGACGAGGATGATGAGGAGGAAGGCGACGGGCGAGATGATGGCGAAGCTCTCGCCGGTGGCTTGCGTGCTCTCCTCGCTCACGATGCCCGCGCCGAACACGAAGCTCTCACCGGGCAGGGTGTCCGCGGCGATGGCCTTGAGGTCGAGTTGGGCGGCGGCGATGCGCTCCGGGAGGTCGTCGCCGGTCGCGCCCGTGGTGTCCTGGAAGACGTAGACGACGCGTGCGTCGGCGGTAGTCGCGCCCGGCGTGTAGTCCGTCGGGAGGAGCGAGTACGGGTCGGCGCCCGGTATCGAGGCGTCGGGGTCGAGCACGCGCGCGACCGCGTCCTCGACTTCGCCCGCCGTCATCGCCTCCAGTTGCGCCCTCTGCGCGTCGAGCGACGGCGTCCCGGTCGCGTTCGCGCCGTCCTCCGCGTGGATGGCGGCGGTGGCGACGACGGACGCGAGGTCGACGAACGCCCGGTCGTCGCGGAGGGTTTGATTCACGCTCGCGGCGGCGCGCGCCTCCTGCTGGAAGCGGAGGCTGGCGAGCAGGCTCTCCTTCGAGAGCGCGTTCTCGTCCCGTATCACGACCTGCACGACGGTCGTGTTCTCGCCGTCGGTTCGGAAGTTCTCTTGGGCGTAGTCGTACGCGTCGGCCTCGGGTGAGTCGCTGCTGAACCCGGCGATGGTGAGGCCGCCGTCGACGTTCGCCGCGCCCGCGCCGACTGCGAGCGTCGCGACGAGGAGGACGGCGACGACGACCTTGCTGTGGTCCGTGACGAACCCCGCGAACCGCGTTGCCAGTGACATACCCCACCCTACCCCCACCTAGAACATAAATATTGTATTATTCTACTATATTTATCGAGGTTGGAGCGCGGTACTGAAGAACCCGCCCGGCGAACACTCACATCCGACGCGAGACACCATGAGCACACGAGACGCAGTCGCCGCCCTGAAACGCCTCGGCCTCCCGAACTATCAGGCGCGCGTGTTCGTCGCCCTCCAAGAACTCGGCACCGGCACCGCCCAGGACGTAAGCGACACGTCCGAGGTGCCGCGCTCGCAGGTGTACGGCGCCGCCGACGCCCTCGTCGAACGCGGTCTCGCCGAACTCGTGGAGTCCTCGCCCAAACAGTATCGCGCAGTGAGCCTCGACGCCGCCCGCAGCCAACTCACCGAACGCCTCGAACGCGAACGCGACGAGGCCTTCGACCACCTCGAAGCCCTCCGCACCAGCGCCCCCGACCGGGAGACGGACGGCGCGGTCGCGACCCTCCGCGGCCGCCGCCCAATCGACGACCGCATCGTCGACCTCGTCGCGGCCGCCGAGGATAGCGTCTTCCTCGTCGCGCCCGCCGAGCGCTCCATCACCGACGACATCGAGGCCGCGCTCCGCGACCGCGCCGACGCCGGCCTCGCCGTCACCGTGCTGAGCGCCGAACCGGACGCGCGCGAGCGGTTCGCGGACGCGCCGATTCGCGTGCTCGTGATGGACGACGACCACCCCGCGGACTTCGCCGGACGCGCGCTGATGGTAGACGACGAAACCGTGCTGCTCGCCGCCGCCACCGACGGCGGGAGCGGCGAGGAAGCGATGTGGACCGAACACAGCAGCATCGGCCGTATTCTCGCGCGATTCATGCAGTCCGGCGTCGACTCCGGGATGAATCGAAACTGAGTCGCGTTCGCCCCTTACCGAACCGTTATTCGGCCGAAGACCCGACCTCCGCCATGCAGCTCTCCGTCGTCGACCTCTCGCCCGTTCCGCGCGGCGGCACCGCGACCGACGCCTACGCGAACACCGTCGCGGCCGCACAGCAGGCCGAACGACTCGGGTTCGAGCGGTTCTGGGTCGCGGAACACCACGGCCGCGCCGACCGCCTCGCCGGCACCACGCCCGAAGTCCTCCTCGGCCACCTCGCCGCGCACACCGACAGCATCCGCCTCGGGTCGGGTGCGGTGCTCCTGAACCACTACAGTCCGTTCAAGGTCGCGGAGCAGTTCGGGGCCATCGACGCGCTCGCCCCCGGCCGCGTCGACATCGGCCTGGGCCGCGCGAACGGGTCGCCGGCCGCCGACCGCGCGCTCGGCACCGAACGCCACGTCGAGAACCCCGACGAAGACCACCGCGAGAAGATCGAGGCCGTCCTCACCCACCTCTACGACGACTACCCACCCGGCCACGCGTACGCCGACCTCCAGGTCCCTCGCTCGGGCGCACACCCGCCCGAACCCTGGGTGCTCGGGTCGAGCACCGCGAGCGCGACCATCGCGGGCGAACTCGGCCTCCCATTCTGCTTCGCCTCCTTCATCCGCCCGGGGTGGGCGCCGGACGCCCTCGACGCGTACCGCGAGCACTTCGAACCGTCCGCGCTCGCCGCCGGCGTCGACAGTCCGCGGTCGATGGTCGCCGTGAACGCCGTCGCCGCCGAAACCGACGAGGAGGCCGCGCGACTGCGCGCGGTGTCGATGGCCGCCCGGAAGCGCCTCCGCCGCGGCGACCTCACCACCACGCCGACCGTCCCCGAGGCCGTCGACGAACTCGGCGGCGTTCCCGACCCGACGCCCGAGACGCTCCCCGAAAACGAGTGGCCGCGCGCGCTCGCCGGCACCCCCGACCGCCTCGAATCGGTGTTCTCCCGACTCGAAGACCGACTCGGCGTCGAGGAAATCATGATTCAGCACACAGTTCCCGACCACGAAACCGGGATGCGCTCGCACGAACTGCTCGCGGAACTGCTCTAGTTCGCTATCCCTGGCCGACCATGCTGTCCTCGTCGTCCCACTCGCGCTCCCGGAGTTCGTACTTCTGAATCTTGCCGGTCGCCGTCATCGGAATCGACTCGACGAACTCCACTTCTCGGACTGTCTTGTAGTCCGCGAGGCGCTCACGGGTGTGCTCGGTGAGTTCCTCCGCGGTGACGCCGGGGTCCTCGGGCGTGCCGTTCGCGGGCACGACGAACGCCTTCGGCGTCTCTCCCCACTTCTCCGAGGGCGACGGAATCACCGCGACCTCGCCGACCGCGTCGTGGCCGAACAACGTGTCCTCTAGCTCCACCGAGGAGATGTTCTCCCCGCCCGAGATGATGATGTCCTTCTTCCGGTCCTTGATGGAGATGAGGCCGTCCTCGTCCACTGTCGCGAGGTCGCCCGTGTGGAAGAACCCCTCCAGTCGTCCGCTGAACGCCTCCTCGGTCTGTTCGGGCTTGTTCCAGTAGCGTTCCATCACTTGGTTCCCGCGAACCACCACCTCGCCGATGGTGCTGTCGTCCCGCGGAACGCGCTCGCCGTCCTCGTCCACGACGCGGAGGTCGGTCGCGAGCGGCGCGACGCCCTGGCGCTGCTGGGCGGCGTACCGCTCCTCGCCCGACTCGGGCAGGAGGCGCTCCGCGTCCGACGTTGCGATGAGCGGTCCCGTCTCAGTCGCGCCGTACAGCTGGAGGAACTCCCAGCCGAACTCCTCCTGGACGGCGCGAATCGTCGCGGTCGGCGGCGCGCTCCCCGCCGCCGTCACCCGAATCGGGTTCGCGCCCGTGAAGTCCGGGTCGTTCTCCTCCGCGTACTCTTGGAGGAGCGTGAGCACGGTCGGCGCACAGCAGAGGAAGGACACGTCCTCCGTCGCGATGGCGTCGAACACCGTCTCGGCGTCCACGCCGCGCGTGCAGACGTGCGTCGCGCCCCGGCCGGTGACGGCGTAGATGTGCCCCCAGCCGTTGACGTGGAACATCGGGAGCGTCCACAGGTAGGTGTCGTCGTCCGCCAGGTGGTGATGAATCGTCGCCAGCTGCGCGTGCAGGGACTCCGTGCGGTGGGTGCGGCAGACGCCCTTCGGGTCGCCCGTCGTGCCGGACGTGTAGTTGATGGTCGCGAGGTCGTCCTCGTGCATCTCGGGGCGCTCGTAGTCGTCGGGGTCGTCGAGGAACTCCTCGAAGTCGAGCCAGTCGCCCGCGACGGCGTCCGGGTCGTTCGTCACGAACGTCTCGACGGGCACGTCGTCGCGCACGGCCTCGACCTTCTCCGCGTACTCGTGGTCCGCGAACACCACGTCCGCGCCCGAGTCCGAGAGGAGGTACGCGTAGTCGTCGGCCGTGAGCCGGTAGTTCAGCGGGACGTGAACCGCGCCCGCGCTCATCGCGCCGAACGCGGCTTCCAGGTGGTAGTGCGTGTTTGGGTCGACGACGGCGACCCGGTCGCCCGATTGGATGCCGCGCGCTTGGAGCGCGGCGGCGAACGCGTCGACGCGCTCGCCGAACTCCCCGTACGTGAACCGACTGCCGTCCGCGCCGACGACGCCCTCGCGGTCGCCGTAGTAGTCGCGGGCGCGGTCGAGGAAGTCGGTCACGAGTAACTGTTTCTTCATTCGTGATAGACTGTCCGGTGGTGGCGAAGTAAGCCCACCAGTTCCGGCAAAAATACGACCGGCTACTGTGGCGTTTCCGGCGGCTCGTCCGGCGTCGCGTACGCGTCGTCCCGGAGGCCGCGCTGCACGCCGACCGTCGCGATGCGCTCCGCGTGGTCCGCGACGGACCGCACGGCGTTCACGGCGTGCACGAGCTGGTAGTCCGCGTCCGACGCCTCGAACAACCGCCGGTCGAGGTCGTCGATGTCGTCGCGGAGTGCTTCCACTGCTGTCAGTGCGTCGTGCGCGGCGTCCACGCCCGCGTCACCGAGCACGCTCCGCGTCCCGGCGTCCACCGCCTCGCGCGCCGCGCCCGCCAGCGACGCGACTTCGCCAACGAACGCGCCCGCGGGGTCCGCGTCGCCCGCGACGGCTGCGAGGCGGTCCGCGTCCGACGCGACCCCGTTCAGTTCGTGCGCCGTCGTCCGGAGTTCCGCCAGCCGCGGCCGCGTCAGTCCGAGCGCGTCCACCTCGTCCAGCCGGGAGAGCGCGCGCGAGAAGTGTCGCTCGACCATCGCGGTCAGCCGGGCCGCCTGACTCGTCCGGTCCCCGAACTCGACCGCGCGACCGTCGGCGAGCGCGTCCGCGGCGTCCCGGCTGACGCTCCGCGCGACGAACGCCAACTGCCGGACCGACTGGGACACGGACACCTCGGCCGGGTCGAGCACGTACCGGAGTCGAACCCCGCTGTCGTCGTCCACGACGCTCAATCCGGGGAGGCCGCGGACCGCGCGGTCGAGCGCGCGGCGCTGGTCCGTCGACAGGCCGCCGTCGGCGTCGAACGCTATCGTCCGGTAGCCGGCCGTGTACGCGGAGCGAACCACCGCCGCGATGCGGTCCGCGTCCACGGCCGGCACGGTGACGTGGCTGGTGTCGTCGGCCTCGCTCGCGCCGGGCTGGAGGACGAGCACGCCGTCGAGGTGCGCGTGCAAGTCGACCGAATCGCCGGCCGCGATTCCGGTCGTGTCCGCCCACTCGCGCGGGAGCGAGACGGTGAGCGTGCCGCCGCCGACGGACTGGACTTTCCGGGACTCCATCAGTAGATGAGTGCTGGGTCGTTCTCGGTCATGTACAGCGTGCGCGCCGCGATGTTCACGGCGTGGTCGGCGATGCGTTCGAGGTCGCGGACGGTGAGCAGAACGCGGGACACGTCGTCCAGCAGGCTCTCGACCGTCCACGCGTCCGCGTCGGCCTCGCGCTCGATGAGGTCGCGAACGACGGTCTCGTTCGCTCGCGCGCACAGCGCGTCTATCTCGTCGTCGTCGTCCGCGATGGCGCGACACGCCGCCGGGTCGGTGTCGATGTACGCGTCGAGCGCCCGCTCCACGAGGTCTCGCGCCCGCTCGCCGATGGTCGTGAGGTCGTCCGCGGGTACCGCCGTGTTCGACGCGGTGAGCGAGTACTCCGCGAGGTTCGTCGCGAGGTCGGCGACGCGTTCGAGGTCGGTGAGTATCTTGAAGGACGCGACGACGAACCGGAGGTCGCCCGCGACGGGCTGCTGGAGCGCGATGAGGTCGATGCACGCGTCTTCGAGCGCGAGGTAGCGCTCGTTCACGTCCGCGTCGCCCTCGATGACCGCGCGCGCCAGCTCGTCGTCTCCATCGCCCGTGAGGCACGCGAGCGCGTCATCGAGCCGGCCGAGCACGAGGTCGCCCATGTCCCGGACCTCCCGCCGGAGGTCGTCGAGTTCCTCCTGGTACGTCTCCCGCGTCATCCGAATTTGCCGCTGATGTAGTCTTCGACGCGCTGGCTCTCGGGGTTTTCGAAGATTTGGTCGGTGTCGCCGTACTCGACGAGTTCGCCGCCGGTGAGGAAGACGGCGGTCTGGTCGGAGATACGGGCGGCTTGCTGCATGTTGTGGGTGACGATGACGACCGTGTACTGCTCGGAGAGTTCGTCGATGAGGTCTTCGATTTTGGCGGTGGCGATGGGGTCGAGCGCGGATGCGGGCTCGTCCATCAAAATCACTTCGGGGTCGGTCGCCAGCGTCCGCGCGATGCAGAGGCGCTGTTGTTGACCGCCGGACAATCCGAGTGCGTTGTCCCCGAGGCGGTCGCTCACTTCCTCCCAGAGCGCCGCCTGCGTCAGCGCGCGCTCGACCAGTTGTGCTTCCGTCTCCTCGCCGCTCCGCCCGAGCAGCCGCGAGAACAGCCCAGTTTCGATGTCGCCGTGTTTGCGGGGGCCATAGGAGACGTTGTCGCGGATGGATTTCGGGAACGGATTCGGCTGCTGGAACACCATCCCCACCCGCTTGCGGAGCTCCACCAGATTGGTGCCGTCCTGATAGATTTCTTCCCCGTCGAGTTTCACCGACCCGTCGATGTCGGCGGCCTTGATGCGGTCGTTCATCCGGTTCAAGCACCGGAGGAACGTCGACTTCCCACAGCCCGACGGACCAATCAGGGCCGTCACGGACTCCTCGGGGATGTCGATGGAGATGTTCTTGAGCGCGTGGTCACTCCCGTAGTGGACGTTGAGGTCCTCGACGGCGAGTTTCGTCTCGCCGTCGAACGAGTGATTGCGCCACTCTTCCTGTACTTGTTCGGTTGTCTCACCGCTCGTGGTTTCGAGGGGCTGGTCGGCCGTGGACTGTGTGGTTTCGCTCATGACTGGATTTTCCGCCGGAAGTACTGTCGCATCGCGATGCCGATGGCGTAGAAGCCGAGGACGACGATAAGGAGGATGAGCGCGGTCGCCCACTTGAACGCCGCAGCGTCGCCGATGTTGCTGGACTGACCGACGCCCGCGGCGATGAGCGCCCAGAGCTGGTAGGGGAGCGCGCTGGTCGCCTGCAGGAGTTCGGGGTTGGTGACGAACGGCGGCGACGCCTGGAACGCGAACCCGCCGATGACGTCGACCGTCTGGCCGCCGGGGACGAACGTCCCGCCCGCCATCGTCAGCAGGAGGGGCGCTGTCTCGCCGGCGATGCGGCCGACGCCGAGGATGACGCCGGTGACGATACCGGGTATCGAGGCGGGGACGACGACGCTCTTGATGGTCTGCCACTGGGAGACGCCGAGCGCGGCGCTCGCGTCCCGGTACTCGTCCGGCACGGCGAGCATCGCCTCGCGGCTCGTGATGAGCACGAGCGGGAGGAGCATGAACCCGAGCGTGAGCATGCCCGCGAGCAGGCTCTTGTTCCCGCCGAACCGGGGGACGAGGAACGCGAAGCCGAACAGGCCGAACACGATACTGGGCGTGCTCCAGAGGCCGTTCGTCGCGATTTCCACCACCTGGGTGAAGCGGCCGCGTTCCGCGTACTCGGTGAGGAAGACGGCGGCGCCGACGCCGAGCGGTATCGCGAACAGGGACGCCCCGACGACGAGCCAAATCGTGCCGACAATGGCCGGGAGGACGCCGTTGAAGTCGTTCAGGAGGCCGACGCCGTTCATCGCGAACGGCAGGTAGAACGGCCAGTCGAAGCTGAAGGAGAAGCCGGGTGCGAAGTCGAGGAACGGCAGATGGAGGAAGTATTCGAGGGTCGTCGTCGGACCGACGCCGAGGCCGACCTCGAACCCGCGCGTGAGCCCGGGGAAGCCCTTGACCGCGGTGAACGCGACGAGGCCGAACAGCACGGCGATGATGGCGAGCGCGTTCATGTAGATGAGGAGGTAGGCGCCGGCGTGCCGGCCGCGCGCCCCGAACCCGCCGTAGGCTTTCGCGGACGCCCAGCCGGAGACGAGCGCGCAGAACAGCGTCAGACCGGGAATCGCGACTTCGGCCGTAAAGGAGGCTTTCTGCTCCCACTGGAGGTTCCACGCCCACGAGGCGTCGATGACGCCGAGGAGGAAAACGAGGCCCGCGAAAACGGTTATCGCGCCCGCGGGAATCGTCGAGCCGACGTCCTCGCGCGTGAACGTCGAAATGCCGAACGCGACTGCGCCGAAGCCGAGCGCGACGGCGAGCCAGCCGGCGGTGCCGAGACCGAGCGTCTGGGAGGCGACGAGGCCGCCCGTGACGAACCAGATGGCGGTGAACGCGAGGCCGGCGACGAGGCCGGCGCTCGAACGCGGCTGGGTTTCGACGTAGCCGAGGCGGGAGCCGACGCCGAACGAGACGACGGCGACGCCGAGCACGACGAGCAGGCCGCCGAGCGCGAGCAGTACGTCGACGCCGAGGATGGTGTCGGTGAGGCTGACGATGCCGAACATCGCGGCCGCGGCGGTCGCGAACACGACTGCAGCGACGCCGACCGCGACCGCGGCGACGGCGTCAGTGCCCGAGGTGTCGCCCGCGACGAGCGCGGTGCGGGAGTCGGTCGCCATCAGGCCTCACCCCCGAGTTTGCGGCGCATCCGCCACTCGATGTACTGTGAGACGATGGAGATGGCGAGCACGGTCACGAACAGGATGACGCCCGCGACGAACAGCGCGTCCATCTGGAGGCCGTCCGCCTCGCCGTAGTTCCGCGCGATGAGCGAGGTGAGCGTTTCCTGGCCGTAGAAGACGTTGTAGATCGGTTCGGTGAGCCGTGGGACGCCGCGGAGCATCACGGTCGCGGCCATCGTCTCACCGATTGCGCGCCCGACGCCGAGCAGCACGGCGGCGGAGACGCCGGAAATCGCGGCGGGCAGGGTGATGCTCGTCATGGTCTGCCAGTCGGTCGTGCCGATGGCGAGCGACCCGGACTTCATCGACTCGGGGACGGCCGCGAGCGCGTCCTCCGCCACGGAGACGACCGTGGGGAGCGCCATCATCCCGACGACGATGCCGACGAAGAGGTAGGTTCCCTGTCCGAGGATGTCGAACTTATCGGACGCCCACGGCCCGAGGAGCGTGAATCCGATGAAGCCGTACACGATGGAGGGGATGCCGGCGAGGATTTCGACGCCGGGCTTCACCGTCTCGCGGACCGCCGGGGGCGCGATTTCGGAGAGGAAGAGCGCCGCGGCGACGCCGAGCGGGCCGGCGACCATTGTCGCGATTATCGTGACCATCACGGTGCCGTGAATCATCGGCACCATCGAGTACCGGATGGGCGGCGAGACCGCGTCCCAGTTCGGCTGAATGAACATCCGGAGACCGGGGACGCTCACGCCGAATACGGTCGCGCTCTCGTACCGAATCATCGGGACGGATTCAGCGAAGATGAACACGATGATGAGCAGCAGTATCAGTATCGTTGAGACGGTCATCGCGAACGTCAACGCGCGCGCGGTGAGTCCCTGATGGAACACCCAGCCGTACGCCGCGCTCGCGAGGAACACGACGAACGGCACCGCCGTCAGCGCGGAGACGAGGAGGAACCCGACGAGCGCGCCGAGCAGCGAAACGGTCATAATACCGACGACGGCCAACGCGACGGGGTCCGTCTCCGCGACGAACTCCCGACTCCGCCGGAGCGCGCGCGAGAACGCGCCCGGAACGGCCGCCACACGGTCTTGTAATGATGACATCAATGAATGAAATAGGGGAGGTCGGGTGCCGCGTTAGGCCTGGTCGGGCAGCTTCGCCTTCTCGGACTCGATGTCCTTCGTCGGAAGCGGGATGTAGTTGTTCCCCTCGACGAAGACGGTCTGTCCGAACGTCGTCAGGAACATGTTGATGAACGCGGCCTCACGCATGTCCGTGCCGTTCGGCGTGTCGTCCGTGATTTTCGTGTACTGGTGGAGGTCGCGGTTCAGCGGGTAGTCGCTGTCGAAGATGGTGTGCTCCGCGTCCTTGTCCGGCTTGTACACTGTCCCCTCGAAGTTGATTGCGACGGGCTGGACCTGCGGGCCGGTGAACGCGAGCGCCATGTACGCGATTGCGCCCTCGTTCTGCTGGACGGCCTGCGCGACCTGCTGGTTCTGGCCGAACCGCGTGTTCACGCCGGGCATCGGGGCGTCCGCGCTCCCGAGCATGTTCAGGCGGAACGAGGTGTCCGTCCCCGAGCCCTCGGCGCGACCGATGACGTAGATCTCCTGGTCGTGACCGCCGACTTCGCTCCAGTTCGTGATCTCGTTCTGGTAGATCTTGCGGACCTCCTCGCCGGTGAGCTCGGTGACACCTGCGTCGTAGACGTCGCTGCTGACGACGACCGGCTGGCCGTCGCGGCCGACGACGTGGTCGACGACGCGCTGGTCGCGCTGCGACTCGCTCCAGCCGAGTTCGGCCGTGATGGGGCCGGAGGAGTTCCCGATGTCGACGAGGCCGTCCCAGACGGACTTACAGCCCGTGCCGGAGTGACTGAGACCGATGGACGTCATGAACGGCGGCGTCGCCTGCTGACCGGTCGGTTCGAAGCCGTAGAGGCTCGCGAAGTAGTCCGCGAGTCGCATGTCCGGGCTGCCGAGGTCCTCCCAGCCGGGAACCGTGCTCTCGTCGTTCGACCCCCAGTACTCGCCGTCGCTGTTCGGCGGGTTGGAGTTCCAGTAGGAGCTGCCCGTGTTCGCGATGGGGTACACCGTCGAGGACCCCTCGGCCGTCAGCATCTCCGGCTCGCTGCTGCCGGACTGCGTCGTCGTCTGCGTGTTCTGGTTGTTGTTTCCGCTGGTCGTCGTCTCCGTCGTGTCGTCGCCCGAACTCTCGCTCTGACAGCCAGCGAGGCCGGCTGCGCCGACCGCACCGGTCGCCGCGATGAACTTACGCCGTGATACGCCCGCTCCCGTGCCCGCTTCGTCCTGAGGCATCACGTGAACGGATGCGGTTTCCTATAAAGACCCTTTATAATAGTCTACTATTCGTGGACGTACCCCCACGTACGACTACGAACCCTCAGTACCCGAACTATCCGTACGTCCTGCTATATAGACGTACGTCCGCCACAATCCGCGTAAACAGCCGGTAGCGGCGTTCTCTGTCGAAAATTATATCCTCGTGCGTCCGGTTCCGTCAGAGTATGCGTGAACGCGCGGACACCGAGGGTATCGACGGAACACCGGTCGACGACGCGACCGACGCCGTCGCCGACGAAGTGGACCGCGACCCCGCCGTCGTCCGGGCGGCGCTCGGCGCGGTCGCCGACGAGGACGGCCGCGTGACCTGGGACGCCGTGGACGCCGAACTCGCCGAAGCCTCGAAGGTCGTCGCCACTCCCGAGACGCGCGTCGAACTCGCCGCGCGGGCCGTCTCGGACGCCCGCGACGCCGCTGCGGACGCGCCCGACCTCGACAGCGTCGACGCGCGACTCACCACGCAGGAAGAACGCCTGACCGCGCTCGAAACCACCGTGGAGGAACTCGGCGCGCGCCTCCAGGACATCGTCGGGCGGACCGGCGAACCGGGCGCGCTCGCGGAGGTCGCCCTCGCCCTGCACGACCTCCGGGAGGACGCGACCGCTGCGCAGTGGAACGCCGACGAACTCATCGACGACGCCGAGTCATTCGAACGCTGGCTCACGACCTCCGAGGTTCGCCGCGAGGAGTTCGCCGCGGACCTCGACGACGTGGCGGACTCGCTCTCCGCGCTCGCCGACGCCGCGGACCGACTCAACGCGGGCGACGCGGACGGGACCGCGTGGGTCGGTGCATCACTCCAAGCGCGCGTGATTTCTCTCCTTCTTGCGGACCTCGCGGCCGAACTCGACGACCTCCGGGAGTGGACTGGCGACTACGAGATCGAGGCCGACCGCCTCGCCGACCTCCGCGAGCGCCACGGCGCGCTCGCCGACCGCATCGCCGCGAGCGCCGGCGACGACTGGCGGGACGCCCACGGCGACCGCGTCGAAGCCTTCGAAGCCGAAGTCGTCGGCCTCGAACCCCCGATCGACTGGGGAGTCGTGCAGGCCGAACTCGACGCCGCGCGGCCGTGACCCGGCAGGCGTCGCCCCGGCCAGAGACGCTTACCTGCTGGCTCGACTACGTGTCTGTATGAGCGAGTACGTTCCAGGGACGTGCAACATCGGGGAGCGAGAGCGCCGCCGCCGCTACCGAGTGGCGTACGCCGCGTTCGCGCTCGCCGCCGCCTACGTCCTCGTCGTTTCGATAAGCTCGACGCCCGCCGTTCTCGTGCTCGGCGCGTTCGCGCCGCTCGCGGTCGGCGTCGAGTGGTACGTCCAGGGCCGCGAATCGTTCTGCGTGCGCCTCGCGTGGCGGGGCGCGTTCTCCTTCGGCGGCGACCGCGGGAGCGTGAACGGCGCGGACGCGCGCCGCCGCGATCGCCGACACGCCGTCGAACTCACTGCACTTTCTCTCGTCGCCGCGGCCGCCATCACCGGCGTCACGTACGCCGTCGTCGCGACCGTCTAACGGCGGCGGACCGCGACGGCGAGCGCGAGCAGCACGCTCACGAGCGCGGCGGCGACACCGAATCCGGGCGTGCTTCCGGTAGACTCGCTCTTCGGCGTCTCATCCGCGACGACGGTGAACGTGCGGTCGCCGACCTGGATAGTGTGCGAGCCGGTTTCCTCGAACGTCACCGTCGTCTCGAAGGACGCGGTCTCGTTCGGGCCGAGCGCGGCCGTCCAGGTTCCTACTGTTTCTCCGTCAACAACGACTGGATACGTCGCGTTCGCCGGATAGTCCGCGGGGTTCGACGCGTCCAGCGACACCCGAACCGCGTCACCGGGCGCGACCGTGGTGGCGTCCACGCCGACGGTAGCGTTCGGTGAGGCCGGCGCTCGAACCTGTATCGTTCGCGTCTCGTAGCCGTACGTCAGCGTGTACTCGCCCGGTTCGGCGAACGTTCCCGACAGAGTCACCTGCCGTGTCTCCCCGGGCGCGACGGACACCTCAGCGGTGTCGAGCGTGCTGTCTGCGCCGCTGAGCGCTGCGGTGAACGACCCGTCAGCACCGCCCTCGTTCGTCACCCCGACGGAGATAGCGGCCGTCTCGCCCGTCACGAGCGTCGGAACGCTCCCGGTCGTGGTGTTCCGGTACGGGCCGGTGACCCGCACGCCGTCGCTCGGCACCGACGCCACCAGTTGCGCGACCGGTCCCTCGAACGCCTCCACGTGCGCCGTCCGAGTCCACATGTCCGGGACGCCGCGGGTCTGCGTGTACCGCTGTGCGTACGTCGCCACGTCGTCCGACCCCGCGGCCGCGATGGCCGCCAGGAACTCCGACTGCGTCACCGTGCCGTCACTATCCACGTTCAGCCGCCCGAGCACGTCCATCGCCGTGTGCTCGCCGTTCGACACAACTCGAATCGCGCGGTCGACGTTCCCGTAGACGAGCGGTCCCTTCACGTAGTTCGCGTATGTCCACGTGTAGGGGTTCGCGAGCACGGCGCTCGCGTACGGCGACCGCGTCCCGCGGTCGAGGTGGTCCGCGAACGCGTCGAACCCGATGCGGCCCTGCTGGAGCGTGAGGAGCGCGCCGTAGTACTCCGCGGTCGCCTCCGTCACCCACTGGGTTGCGCTCGTCGTCGAGAAGTCCTGACGCGTGTGCACGTACTCGTGGAGCCAGACGTTCCCCGCCGTGTCGAGGCGTCTGTCCGCGAGCACCCAGGAGTCGCTCCCGCCGTACTCCAGGCCGGCCGGCCCCCAGTTCACGCTCGTCGGCGCGGCGATGGTCATCACGTGCTCGTCGCGGTCGCCGACCTGGAGGAGTGCCGAGGCCTTCGTGAGCGACGCGAGCACGTCGTCGGGCGACTCGGCGAGCGACGCCGCGGCCGGGACGACGAGCCGGAACTCCTGACCGTTTCCGGTCGCCGAGTACGTCGTCTCCGGGCCGAGGTAGGCGATGGTGCCGCCGACTGCGCCCTCACCCGCGACGACGACCGAGGAGGAGAGCGTCACGCTCCCGCTCCCGTACCACGTCCACTGCGAGGAGAACTGGGGGACGGGCAGTATCGCCCACTCGCCCACGTCCACGAACGAGTACCCGCCGGACTCCTGCGCCGCATCGGCTCGCGGTGTCGCGTGCACCTCACCGGGGAGCGCGCGCGACCCGGAGATAGTCTGGTTCACCTCGACGGAGAGCGTAAACGACGGGTTCGCGGTCTCCTCGTCCCACTGAAGGCCGCTCTCCGTCTCCGTGAAGCCGTTCGTCGACGCCACCGTTCCCGTCTGCGCATTCACCGTGAGCGACGCGAGGTTCGACGGCGTGTCGTACGCCACGACCGCCTCAACGGTTCCCGGGTCGTTCGGGGTCAGGCGGAGCGTGGTGGTTCGCACGAGTTCGTCCGTCGACTGCGTCGCGGCCGGCGAGGGCGACGCGGGCGACGCGGCGGATGCGGTTGCTCCCGGCCCGGTCGCGCCGGCGACGCCACCCGTCACTGGCGCGACCGCCGCGACGAACAACACGACGACGAGAACCGTGACGCGTCTCATATCCGCCCTGGGAACGCCGCCGGCTTTACTCTGTGGGCGGATGAAAAGTAACATATCTGTCGGGCCGCCCTCCCACGAGTAACGGATGCTCCCGCTCTCGCCCGCGGACGAGTACCTCGTCGCTGTCACCGCGGCGACGGCGCTCGGTCTCCTGTTCGCCGCGGCCGTCCTCCTCCCGCGGCGGCCGACGTGGTACGTTCGCGAGTTCCTCCGGACCGACTGGAAGTACCTCGGGGTCGCCTGGCTCGTCGCCGACCGCCTCCCCTCGCTCGCCGAGGCGAACCACGTCGCCCGGACGTACACGGACGCCGTCTACGCGTTGGACGGCGGACTGGTAGCCGGAGTTCAGTCGGTCGCCAGCCCGCCGCTCACGTGGGCGCTCGCCGGGTTCTACCTCGTCGTCTTCCCCGTGCTCGTTCCCCTGACGTACCTCGTCCTGAAGTCGTACGCGTCCGAGCGGGCGGCGCGCCGATACGCCGTCTCCTACGTCCTCGTCGTCCTGCTCGCCACGCCGTTCTTCCTCCTCACGCCGGTCTCCATCCCCGCGCTCTACCCGCCCGCGAACGTCGACCCGCTCGTGTTCGTCACGCCCGAAGTCGAGGCGGGAATGCTCGCGACGGACTCGATGCTGAAAGCGTTCCCGAGCCTCCACACCGGCCTCTCGGTGCTCGCGGCGCTGTACGCCCGGAAGACGACCCGCGGGTACGCGCGCGCCGCGGGCGCGGCCGCCGCCGTCATCGTCGTCTCGACGGTCTACCTCGGAATGCATTGGCCCGTAGACGCCGCCGCCGGTGGCGTTCTCGCCGGCGTCGCGTACGTGCTCGGCCACCGGATTCCGCCGGAGTCCGTGCTGCCGTTCCCCGGCTACCACAGAATCGTCGCCCGGCTCCGCGACTAATCGGTTCGGACGCCGGTCGCTCCGGGGCGGCTCGGTTCGCCGTTGCGCACCGCGGCGACGACTTGGTCGGCGGGCGCGTGCGGCGCGTCGAGCGCGGTCGTCTCGCCCGCGACGAGCACGCGGCCCGCCAGCAGTTCGCGGTTCCGCCCGAGACCGAGTGCGTCGCTCGAAACGACGGTCGCGTCCGCCTCGGCGACGAGCGCGCGGGCGTCCTCGAACGCGTCGCCGTCGACGCTCGCGAACGGCTCGACGGTCACGCAGTCCGCGGCGAGCGCGCGCGCCGCCCGATGGTCGGCGTCCCCGGCGACGACGGGGCCGGCCGTCACGCGGAAGCCGGCGTCCGCGAGCTGCCGGACGAGCGCGGCCGCCGTCCCGCCGCCCCCGAGCACGTGCACGGTCTCCGGGCGGTCGTCGGCGCGTTCGGAGAGCGGCGTCACCGAGGGCGACCCCGTGACCGGGTTCTCGCTCACCGCGGTGCGCGCGTCGAACGCCTCCCGGAGCGTCCCCGTCGTCAACACGTCCTCGGGCGGGCCGTACGCGAGAACGCCGCCCTCTGAGAGCACGAGCAGCGCGTCGCAGTACCGGGCGGCGAGGTCGAGGTCGTGGATGGCCGCGAGCGCCGTTCGCCCCTCGGCGACGAGGCCGGAGACGAGGTCCAGCGTGCGTATCTGGTGGTTCACGTCGAGGCCGGCGGTCGGTTCGTCGAGCAGGAGAATCGGGGCGTCCTGCGCGAGCGCGCGAGCGAGGAGTACGCGCTTTCGCTCCCCGCCGCTCACCGCGGTGATGGAGCGCTCCGCGAACTGCGCGACTTCCGTGCGTTCCATCGCCTGCTCGACGATGTCCGGGTCGGGGTCAGCGCCGAACCGCGCCTGGTGGGGGTGGCGTCCCATCTCCACCACGTCGCGGACGGTGAAGTCGAAGGAGATGGTGGTCTCTTGGGGGACGACGGCGATGCGCTTGCTCGCTGCGCGGGAGGAGAGGTCGTGGACGGCGGTATCGCCCGCGTACACGGTTCCGGCGTCCGGCGTCAAACCGCCGGTGATGGTTCGGAGGAGCGTCGTCTTCCCCGCGCCGTTCGGGCCGACGAGGCCGACGAGCGACCCCTCCTCGACGGTGGCGGTCACGCCGTCCAACACCCGGAGGTCGCCGAAGGACTGCTCGATGGCGTCGATATCGAGTCTCACAGCTCGTGCACCTCGCGTTTCCGGAGGAGGTAGAGGAAGAAGGGCGCGCCGAGGAAGGACGTGATGACGCCGACGGGGAGGCCGCCGCCGAACACGCCGGTGACGCCGAGCGCGCCCAGCGGGAGCCCGTCTACGCCGACGCGGGCGAGTGTGTCGGCGAGCACGAGGAAGGTCGCGCCGGCGAATGCGCTCGTCGGGAGGAGAATCCGGTGGTCGGGGCCGACGACGAGGCGGAGGACGTGCGGGACGATAAGCCCCACAAACCCGATGACGCCGGCGTACATGACGGCCGCGCCGGTGACGACGCTGGCGACGGCGAGCAGGAGGCGTTTGGTGCGTTCGACTTCGACGCCGAGCGAGTGGGCGTCCTCCTCGCTGAGGAGGAGGAGGTTGAGTTCGCGGCTGTACCCGTAGAGGACGAGGCCGCCGAGCAACGCGACGGGGACGACGAGGGAGACTTCGCTCCAGTCGGTGTCGGCGAGGCTGCCCATGAGCCAGTGGATGGCGCGCTGGAGGCTGTGCTGGTCGGAGCGCACCATCAGGAGACTCACGACGGACCCGAGGAAGGTCTGGACGGCGACGCCGGCGAGGAGGAGGGTGGCGACGGGCGTGTGGCCGTTCTGGGTGGCGATGAGGTAGACGAAGAAGGCGGCGGCGAGCGCGCCGATGAACGCCGCGGCGGGGATGCCGCCGGGGACGGTGAGCGGGAGGACGATGAGGGCGACGGCGGCGGCCGCGGCGCCGGAGGAGACGCCGATGATGGAGGGGTCGGCCATCGGGTTCCGGAAGAAGCCCTGCATGACGGTGCCGGCGACGGCGAGCGCGAACCCGACCGCGGCGCCGAGGACGATGCGGGGGAGGCGGAGGTTCACGACGACGAACGGGTAGGGGTCGGGGACGTCGAAGTGGAAGACGTGCGCCCACGTCACGTCGAGGAATGGGAAGCCGGCGGTGGCGGTGACGCCGGCGGGGACGACGACCGCGTTCAGGATGGCCTGCGCGACCTCGGCGGGCGGGATGGATATCGGACCGAGGGTCGCGCTTGCGACGATGCTCGCCACTGTGAGGGCGGCGAGGGCGAGCGTCGCGGAGACGACTCTGGCGCGGGCGGCAGGCATACGAGAACAACCAGGGTTGGGTTAGGTAAATATTTATTGAACAAGCGTGGACGGGATGACGTGCACAGACGCCTCTTCACCGTAGTGCTGGTCGTACTGCTCGCAACCGCGGGCGTTCCGGCCCTCGGCGGCACCGTCGCCGCCCAGGACGACGCCACGAACGCCACGTGTGGCTATCCGTTCACCGCGACGGACGCCACCGGAACCGACGTCACAGTCTCCGATGAACCCGAGCGCGTCGTCGTCGTCGGTGCCAGCGGCACCCAGACGATGTGGGAAATCGGCGCGCGCGAGAAGGTCGTCGGCATCTGGAAGAGCCCCTACACGACCTACCTCGACGGCGCCGCGGACGTGCCGAACGTCGCGACCGACTTCGGGTACGCGAACGTCGAGAAAGTGCTCGCACAGGACCCCGACCTCGTCCTGCTCGCGAACATCCAAGAGGACAGCGCTGCCGAAAAACTCCGGCAGAACGGCACGACCGTCTTCAAGTTCGACGCCGCCACGAGCTTCCAGGACATCTACGAGAAGACCCGGCTCACCGGCAAGCTCGTCGGGAACTGTGAAGGCGCGAACGAGACTGTGACGTGGATGCAGAACCAGGTGCAAAAAGTGAAAGCCGCGACCGACGAGGTCGAGGCGAAGTCGATGCACTACCCGATGGGGAGCGGATACGCGCCCGGCCCCACGTCGTTCATCACGGACATCATGAACACCGCCGGCGCGCACAACATCATCCTCAACGGTGACTTCTCCGGCGCGACCGCGAGCGGCGTCTCCGGCGAGTTCGTCCTCCAGCAGAACCCCGAGTGGCTGCTCGCGAGCTACACGCCCGCGATGGTGAACGAGACGCCCACCGGAACCGAAGCCCTCGAATCCGTCGCGACGGACGCCCTCAAGCAGACGCAGGCCTACCAGAACGGGAACATTGTCGTCGTGAACGGTAACTACCTCAGCCAGCCCGCCCCCCGCGTCGTCTACCCGCTCGTGAACATCACGAAGGCCCTCCACCCCGACGCGTGGGAGTCCGTGAACAGCACGACGACCACGACGACTTCGTCCGGCACGATGACCGGACCAAGCACGACGACTACGAGCGCAGCGACCACGACGACCACCAACGCCGAAGGTAGCACGCCCGGGTTCGGCGTGCTCGCCGCACTCGCCGCACTCGCCGGCGCGCTCGTCGTCGCCCGCCGTCGCTAGGTTCAACAGGGTTTAACCGCCCCGTCGACTTCGTTTTCGTATGGTCGAGAACGTCATCTATCCCGCCTACCTCGACAGCGAGTGCTCGCGCACCGAGGGGCGGCGGGTCCCCGAGAGCCTCGCGGTCCCCGACCCGACCGTCGACGAGATAGCGAAGGCCGTTGGACAGGTCGGGTACGACGCCGTCATCGAACGAGACAAGGCGTACAGTCGGGAGAGCTGGCGCGAACGCGGCCGCGTGCTCGTCGAGAACGCCGACGACGCCGGGAAGTCCGACCTCCTGCAGGCCGTCGGCGCGTACGTCACGGCGCTCCGCGAGTAATGCGGCGCGCAGGCACCGTCACCAGGACCGCGCAAGGCCTCGCCATCGTCCGCTGCGAGGACGACGACCACCCCGACATCGGCGCGACCGTCGTCGACTCCTCGCTGGACGACGTGGGTCGCGTCGTGGACGTGTTCGGTCCGACCGACCGCCCCTACCTCGCGGTCACGCCGACGGGCGACGCCCACCTCCCCGCGCTCCTCGGGGAGACACTCTACCTGCGATAAGTCGGAACGACGAAAACCCCCGGCCGTCTCTGTGCCGACATGAAGCAGCGCACGCGTGCCCTCCTCGCGGGTGCAGCGACCGTCCTCCTCTTCGTGCTCGTCCAGGCGGGCGCGCTCGCGCTCGTCGAGCCCTTCGAACGCTACCAGACCATCGAGGACCCCACGAACCCGCTCAACAGCGTCCTCTACATCGGCCTGCTGCTCGTCGCGACCGCCGTGATGCTCGCCGTCATCAAGTACGGCAAACAGCAAGCCATCCGGTACGTCATCATCGCCACCGGCGCGCTCGTCACCTACTACGTGTTCAGCGTCGTCGGCGGAGCACTCGCCGGCGGCGGCGCGGCCGCGCTCGTCGTGCTCGGCCTGCTCGTCTACCCCGAGTGGTACGTCATCGACGCCACCGGCGTCGTCATGGGCATGGGCGCGGCAGCCCTGTTCGGCGTGAGTTTCGGCGTCCTCCCCGCGCTCATCCTGCTCGTCGGCCTCGCCGTCTACGACGCCATCAGCGTCTACCGCACCAAACACATGCTCACGCTCGCCGAGGGCGTGATGGACCTCAACGTCCCCATCCTCTTCGTCGTCCCCACCCGCCTCGACTACTCCTTCCGGGACGACAGCACGCCCGGCGCCGCCGGCGACGACGATGACGGCGAACGCGACGCCCTCTTCATCGGACTGGGCGACGCCGTCATGCCGACGATTCTCGTCGCGAGCGCCGCGTTCTTCCTCGACGCCGACGCCATCCTCGGCGTCCCCATCCCCGCTCTCACCGCCGCCGCCGGAACCCTCGTCGGCCTCGTCGTCCTCCTCCGCGAGGTTTTGGCGGGCGAAGCGCACGCCGGCCTCCCACTGCTCAACGGCGGCGCCATCCTCGGCTACCTCGTCGGCGCGCTGTTCGCCGGCGTTCCTCTCGATGTCGCGCTCGGCATCGCGGACTACCTCTAGGACTCATCCTCGCCACTTTCCAGTCTGGACAGCGCGCTCCCGGTCGCGCTGTAGTCGGCGACGAGGTTTTTGTGTCCTCGCCTCCTACATAGAAACATGAAGTCCCGAATCAACAGGGCCGTGAGTCGTGCGAAGTACGCAGCCATCGGTGCCGCCGTCGGCGCCGGGCTCGGCGGACTGCTCGGTCGGAACACCGCCAGCACGGGCGGCGCGGTCGGCGGCCTCGTCGGCGCCATCGTCGGCGAGAAGAGCGTCGGCGTGATAGAGCGCGTCGACCGCGTCCGCGGCCGCGACGAGTAGTTACTCCCCCGTCAGCGCTTCGCTCGCGGGCGAGATATCGATGGTCGTTCCGCGACCCGCTTCTTCCGCGCGCTCGTACAATAGGTAGGCAGCGGCGGCCGTCTCGATACCGGTGCCGCCGGAGTCGAACACCGTGATTTCGTCGTCGCTCGTCCGACCGTCGGCGGTCCCGGCGATGACGTCACCCAGTTCGGCGTGGATGTGGTCCTCAGTGACAACGCCTTCATCGAGCGCGTGGAGGAACGAGCCGGCGTCCTTCGTCGCGCGGTCGCGGAGGTCGGGCACGTAGGTCGCGCGCTCGATGGTCGTCGCGTCGAGTTCGCGCTTGTTCGGGTTGTACTGCCCCATCGCGGTGACGTGCGTCCCGGGTTCGAGGTGGTCGCCGTCGAACACCGGTTCGGCGGCGTTCGTCGCGGTGATGACGATGTCCGCCTCCTCGATGGCTGCGTCCGGGGACGCGACCGCGGCCACGGACGCGTCGAGTGCGGTGTTCATCTCACCCGCGAACTCTTCTCTGTGTTCCTTGGTCGGGGAGTACACCCAGACGGTTTCGAGGTCGCGGACGGTGGCGGTGCAGCGGAGCTGGCCGCGCGCCTGCGCGCCGCTCCCGATGACCGCGACGGAGGTGGCGTCGTGGCGCGCGAGCGCGTCCACGCCCACCGCGCCCGTCGCACCGGTCTTGAAGGGATTCATGCTCGCGCCGTCGATGAGCGCGAGCGGTTCGCCGGAGTCGGCGTCGAACAGCGGCGTCATGAACCACGCGTCGCGCTCGCCGAACCCCGCGCTGTACATGTAGCCGCCCATCGCGCCCGTGTCCGGGAGGACGGCGGCGTACGTCGTGAACATCCCGGGCGGGTCGCCGTTCACGAGTTTCGTGCGCGGTTCGGCGGGCGCGCCCTCGCCGCGCTGGCGGTAGGCGTCTCGCACGGCCTCGACGTAGTCTGCGGGTGTCGCGAGGTCGGATACGTCGTCGCTCGCGAGGTAGCGTGCGTCAGTCACGTCTGCGAGTTCGCGCGGCGGGAGGAAAAGCGTTGAGGGACTATTCGGCGTCGACGGGCGCGTTCATCGCACCGGAGACGTTCTGTGCGGCGGGCGCTCCGGTGGCGGGCGTCGTGGCGGGCGCGTCCGGCGTGGACGTGCTGTCGACGGGGCCGTTGACGAAGAGGGCGTGACCGACGAGCGCGACGCCAACGAGGCCTGCGGCGGTGACGGCGGTGGTGAGGGAGAAACCGGAGAAGCTGAAGCCGCCGATGGTACCCAGGAACGCGAGCGGGATGATGCCGAGGATGACGTCGTAATACTCACTCATAATATGATGTATACTATGCGAGATAGTCATATAAGTGTTTCCCACAGGTGAAGCGTGGCTAATCGATTACTGACCCATAACTTATGAGTCGAGCACGGTTGTCGCGGCCACTCGCCACGCCAGCAGGAACAACGCCCCGAACGTCGCCGTGACCGCGAAGAACACCGGGGACGCGTCACCCGGGAAAAACGCCGTACTCCGCAGGAGTTGCCCGATGACGTCCGCGACGAGCCAGCCGCCGACCGTCGCGCCGCCAAGGCGAAGCCACGAGTCGGTCACGCGCCCGCCGTACGCGCCAAGCGCCCACGACCCCACCAGCCAGCCCGCGAGGAACGGCACCGCCGCACCCGCGAGCTGGACCGCAAGGTCGCCCGCCTGCGACGGCTGGAAGAGGAACGGATTGTGCTGGTACTCGCCCACAGTCACGAACGCGAACACCGCGAGCACGTCGCCCGCGGCGAACCGCCGAACCGTCCGCCGGTCGAACTCGAACATACCTCGCGCTTCGACGCCCTCCCTATTCGCTCCTCTGCTCTCGAACGCCCGCCACCGTGTACGCGAACCCGCGCTCGACGACGTGCGCCGCGAATCCCGCGTCCGCCAGCAGATTCTGAAGAGCGTCCGGCGCGTAGAACGTGGAGTCGAACCGAATCGCGTGCTCGGCCGCTTCGAGCAGCCGTCCCCGAACTGTCGATGGGTCGAACTCGCGAACCACGAGCACGCCGCCCGGACGGAGGACGCGCGCGGCCTCGGAGAGCGCCGCGGGAACGTCCGGGAAGTGGTGGAGCGCGTCCACGACCACTGCCGCGTCCGCGGCGTCCGACCGAACCGGGAGCGCGCCTACGTCGCCCTGAACTACGGGAAGGTCGTCCGCAGCAGCGCGTTCGAGCATTCCGCGGGAGGCGTCCACGACGGTCGCCCCGCCGAGCGCGCGAGCGGCCCGCCCGGTTCCGCCGCCGAGGTCGAGCACGCGCTCCACGTCCCGCTCGGCGTTCGCGAGGCCGGCCGTGAGCGGCGCGCGCTCCGCAGCCGGCATCACCAAGTCGTACACCGGCGCGAACGCGTCGAAGTACGGAACGTCGTGCACACCCGTGGAGTCGCGGGCGTGCGACATAAGCGTCCGCCGCCCCAGCCACGAGCATGGAGTTCGACGTCCTCGGCTGGCCCGCCGATGAACCCACGCTGCGCCTCGACTGGCAGCGCTTCGCGTACGCCGGGAAGTTCGTCATGTCGAACACGGGGAAAGCGGTCGCGCGCGACGACGGCGACGTGGTGGGCGCGGTGTCGTTCAACGCCGACCGAACCGACGACTCTGTGGGGTGGCTGCGGTACGTCACCGTCCGCGAGGACTACCGCGGCCGCGGAATCGGCCCGCGGCTCTGCGCGTTCGCGACAGACCGCCTGCACGAGCGTTTTCCCACCGTCCACATCGCCGTCAACAATCCGTTCGCGTACCACGCGCTCCACAAGGCCGGGTTCGGCTGGACGGGCGACCGAACCGGGCTCGCGGAACTCGTGCTCGCGCATCCCGCGCCCGCAGACGCCGATTACCGCGCCGGCCTCCGCGCGTACCGGGAGCGCGACCTCGCCGACGAGGAAGCCGCGTTCGTCGCGGAGAAACTCGACGCCGGCGCGCCCGACCCGCGGGAACCGCCAGCCTGAAGCGCGCGCTCACCCCTACCACCACGCATGAACCCCGTCTTCCTCGTGCTCGGCGTGCTCGCGCTCGCCACGGGCACCGCGGCGCTCCTGAAACCGGACCTCGTCTTCCGGCCCGAGAACGCGATGTACGACGGCGACGACGACCTCACCGACCGCGAAGCCGTGCTCGTCCAGCGCGGCGCGGGCGCTGCCACCATCCTCGTCGGCCTCGTCCTCCTCGCCGTCGGCCTCCGCTGACTGGGGCGTGACGAAGCCTTAACGTCGAACGCGTCTAAGCACGAGTAATGGGACTCTCGGACCTGCGGCAGCTCGCCGCCATCGAGGAAGTCGCGGTCGCCGACCTCGACGGGGACGCGGTCGCCGTGGACGCGCACAACTGGCTCTACAAGTACCTCACCACGACCGTGAAGTGGACGAGCGACTCCGTCTACACCACGAGCCAGGGGACCGAGGTGGCGAACCTCCTCGGGGTCGTGAAGGGGCTCCCGAAGTTCTTCGAGAACGACCTCACGCCCGTGTTCGTCTGGGACGGCGGCGTCACCGAACTCAAGGACGACGAAATCGCGGAGCGCCGCGAACAACGCGAGAAGTACGAGGAACAACTGGAAGAAGCGCGCGAGGCGGGGGACGCGGTCGCGGTCGCGCGCCTCGAATCCCGGACGCAGCGGCTCACCGACACGATTCACGAGACCACGCGCGACCTGCTCGACATCCTCGGCGTGCCGCAAGTCGAAGCGCCTGCGGAGGGCGAGGCGCAGGCCGCGTACATGGCCCGCGTGGACGACGACATCGATTACGCGGGGAGCGACGACTACGACACGGTGCTGTTCGGCGCGCCGTACACGCTCCGCCAACTCACCTCGAAGGGCGACCCCGAACTGATGGACTTCCAGGCCACGCTCAACGAGCACGACATCACGTGGGAGCAACTCGTGGACATCGCCATCCTCTGCGGCACCGACTTCAACGACGGCATCAGCGGCTACGGCCCGAAGACCGCCCTGAAGTCCGTGAAGGAACACGGCGACCTCTGGGGCGTCCTCGACGCCGACGACGCGTACATCGAGCACGCGGACCGCATCCGCACCCTCTTCCTCGACCCGGACGTGACCGACGACTACGCGCTCGACCTCGACGTCGACCCGGACGTGAGCGCCGCCCGCGACTACGTCTGCGAGGAGTGGGAGATACCCGCGAGCGAGGTCGAAACCGCGTTCGACCGTATCGAGGAGTCGATGGTGCAGACGGGCCTCGACCAGTGGACTTAGGCGAGCGCTAGCCCGCCGAGGAGGACTGTTCCGACGGCGACCATCACGAGCCCGGAGAGCTGCTGGAGGGCGACCCGCCACGGCTTCGGTTCCACGCGCTCGCCGCCCCGTGTTCCGATGAGGTCGAGCGCGAGGTCGAGGCGTTCGAGGCCGCGCGGGAACGCGAGCGCCGGAATACCGACCGCGACGAGGAGGATGCCGAGTGCGCCGACCGAACCAGCGAACTGGACTGGGGCGACGGCCGGAACGAGGAAGCACGCGCCCGCGACAGCGGCGACGGTGCCGGCGCGCCGCGACGACACGCCGAACGCGGTCTGCCAGGACCGCCACCAGACGACCGCGGTCCACGCAGCGGTCGCGGCGACGAGCGCGAGCCAGACGGGTGAGTTCGGCGTCAGCGCGTCGGCGGCGAGCGAGCGCGCCGCCTCGATGCTCGCCGGCGTGAGAGTCGCCGTCTCCATTTCGACGAGGAGCGGGCGCGCGGCGTAGCGGAGCGCGGCCGGCACGAGTCCGATGGCCGTGACGGCGAGAACGACCGAGAACCGCACGCGGTCGTCGTAGTCGTCCGCCGTCGCTCCGCCGATGAGCAAGTGAATGAGGCCGCTCACGACCGCCCAGACCGCGAACGGAACGAGGAACGCGGCGAACACGAGGTCTGATATCGTGTCCGCGGCGTAGCTGGCGAGCGGTTGCTGGACGGTCGCGGGTTCGTTTTTGCACGTTTCGTGGTGGTACTCGTAGAAGAAGTCGCCGGGCGACTGCGCGTCCTCACAGACTGTCTCGGCCGGCCGTGCGGGGTTGTCAATCTGGACGCTTCCGGTAGTCGCGTCGGCGACGACGCCGGACGCGTACAGCACGCCCGCGGCGTTCAGCGCGCACAACAGGACGACGACGGCGAGGCCCACGCGGAACGGCACCGAGCGCGAATCGCCGAACATCGCTCGTGGCCGGACGAGCGCGCGGAGGACGCGTCGGAGGGCTTCGAGCATGTCCGGGTCGATTCGATGGACTGTCAAAAATCCGTGTGATTCGCCGCGGGGTTCCACGACCGGGCGGTTTTTCCTCGCGACCTTCCTTCTGCCTCCATGGACCTCTCCGAAATCGAGGCGCTCATCGAGTCGAACATCGAGGACGCGGACGCGGAGGTCTCGCGCACGCGCGGCCCGCAGGACGACGACCACCTCGGCGCGGTGGTGGTGTCGCCCGCGTTCGAGGGGCTCTCTCTCGTGGACCAACACCAGCTGGTGTACGACGCGCTCGACGGGAAGATGACGCGGGACATCCACGCGCTGGAACTGAAGACCTACACTCCCGAAGAGTACGACGCGTAGCCTGGTGTCAGCGGGCCGCCATTCCTTTGTCGCGTCGCGTGCTATCACGAGTCATGGCCGAGACGACCTACGTCCATCGCGACGACTTCGGCGAGCGCCTGGTGGACCGACTCCACGACCGGGTCGGCGAGACGCTGCGGTCGGTCGTCGCGTACACCACGGACGAGTACGCGCTCTGGTACCTCCGGGAGGACGTGGAACACCGGTACACGCCCGAAGACGTGGCGGCCGCCGTCGAGGAGATGCGTCTCGAAACCCTCCACCGCGACTACATCAACGACGTGTTCGCGGAGCGCTGCGGCGACCTCCGCTGCAGCATCACCTACTTCACCGAATCCGTCGAGATGAACTTCCCCATCTCCGAGGGCGAAGGACTCGCCATCTCCGTCGACGAACACCACTTCACCGAACAGACCGACCTCGTGAAGAACGTCACCACGTTCCTCGACGAGGAAGCCAGCTCCGAGTTCTTCGAACCGTAGGCCGCGGCGAGCGCGCGCGGTTCCGGTGGGTTTTACGCTGTCCGCGACGACCCCCCGCGTATGGCAGACGATTACCGCGTCGAGGAGGACAGTCTCGGAGAGATGGAGGTGCCGGCGGACGCGTACTGGGGCGCGCAAACCCAGCGCGCGGTGGAGAACTTCCCCATCAGCGGAGAGACGTTCAAGCCGCGGTTCGTGCACGCGCTTGGCGTCGTGAAGAAGGCGGCGGCGCAGGCGAACCGCGACCTCGGAACGATTCCCGAGGACAAAGCTGACGCTATCATCGAGGCCGCGGAGGAGGTCATCGCGGGCGAGCACGACGACCAGTTCCCCGTGGACGTGTTCCAGACCGGGTCCGGTACCTCGTCGAACATGAACGCGAACGAGGTCATCGCGAACCGCGCGACCGAGATTTACGGCGGCGAAATCGGGACGCGCGAGATTCACCCGAACGACCACGTGAACTTCGGGCAGTCCTCGAACGACGTGATTCCGACCGCGATGCACGTCGCCGCGCTTTCGGCGCTCGTGGAGGACGTCCAGCCCGCGCTCGAAACGCTCGTGAGCGAACTCGAAGCGAAAGAAGACGAGTTCGACGACATCGTGAAGACGGGGCGCACGCACCTGCAGGACGCGACGCCCGTCCGCCTCGGCCAGGAGTTCGGCGGGTATCGCGCGCAGATAGAGAAGGGCCTGGCGCGCGTGGAGAACGTGAAGCCGCACCTGCGCGAACTCGCGCTCGGCGGGACCGCGGTCGGCACGGGGCTCAACACGCACCCCGAGTTCCCGACGACCGCCGCGGACTACATCAGCGAGGAGACGGGTATCCAGTTCCGCGAGGCGGACAACCACTTCGAGGCGCAGGCCGCACACGACGCGATGAGCGAGGCGCACGGCGCGCTCAAGACCGTCGCCGGCAGCCTGAACAAGATAGCGAACGACCTCCGCCTGCTCGCAAGCGGCCCCCGGAACGGCCTCGGCGAACTCGAACAGCCGGAGAACCAGCCCGGCTCGTCCATCATGCCCGGGAAGATAAACCCGGTCGTCGCTGAAGCCGTGAACCAGGTGCACAAGCAGGTCGTCGGGAACGACGCCGCGGTCGGCGCGGGCGCCGCGGAGGGCCAGATCGACCTGAACCTCTACAAGCCGATTCTCGCGCAGAACTTCCTCGACTCCGCGGCGCTCGTCGCGAACGGGAGCGAGACGTTCGCCACGAAGTTCGTCGCGAAACTCGAAGCGAACGAGGAGCACTGCGAGACCCAAGTCGAGCAGTCGATGGCGCTCGCCACCGCGCTCAATCCCGCAATCGGCTACGACAAGGCGAGCGAGGTCGCGAAGGCCGCGCTCAAGGAGGACAAGACGGTGCGGGAGGTCGTGCTCGAACGCGGCTACCTCACCGAGGAGGAGGCGGACGAAGTGCTCGACCCGGAGGCGATGACGCACCGCGTCATCCTCGGCGACGACTAGAGGCTTTTTCACCGCAGGCGTTCCCCCAACTGATATGGAACGCCTGAATCCCCGCGTGCGACTCGTCTGGGCGGTCGGCGCGCTCGTCACCGCGCTCGTTCTCGGCGGTATCGTTGCCGGCATCGCGCTGTTCGCGGACACGAGCGACTTCCCGTGGTTCACGCCGCTCTACGGCGTCGCCGTCTTCCTGCTCGTCGGCGCTATCGGCGTCGTGTTCGCTGTGCTCCGGTACAGGGTCTTCCGGTTCGAAGTCCGCGAGGACACGCTGTTCCTCCAGCGCGGCGTCATCACGCGAGTGCGGACTGTCGTCCCGTACGTCCGCGTCCAGCACGTCGACACCCAGCGCGGCCCCCTCGAACGACTCGTCGGCCTCTCCTCGGTCGTCGTCTACACCGCCGGAAGCCGCGGCGCGGACGTCTCGATTCCCGGACTGACGCCGGAGCGCGCCGACGAACTGCAGGCGTCGCTTCGCGAACTCGCAATCGAGAGCGAACCCGAGGACGCAGTATGAAACTCCACCCGTTCAGCGTCCCGTACCGCGTCGTCGACCGCGGCGTACGGTTCGGCTGGGCGGCCGTCATCGGCGTCGCCGCGACCTCCGGCGGCACGTTCGCCGAGTTCTGGCCGTTCGTCCTCGTCGGCGCGGTCGCGCTCGCCGTCCTCGTGCTCGCCTACCAGTACGCCTACTACCAGCGGTTCTCGTACGAGCTCGCGGGCGACACGCTCGACATCGACTCCGGCGTGCTCAGCCGCCGCGAGCGCGAAATCCCCCTGCGTCGCGTGCAGAACGTGGACGTGACGCGGAACGTCCTCCAGCGCGCGCTCGGCATCGCCACGCTCAGCGTCGAAACCGCTGGCGGCGGGAGCACCGAGGCGAAACTGGAGTGCGTGAGCGCCGAGGAAGCGGAACGCCTCCAGACCGAAATACGCCGCCTGAAAGCCGGCGAAACCGCCGACACCGAGGGCGAAGACATGGGGGACGTTCTGTACGAACTGGACGACCGGTCGCTGCTCGCGTACAGCTTCCTCTCCTTCGACGCGCGGGTCGCGTCCGGCCTCGCCGTCCTCTTTCCCCTCCTCGGTCCCGTCATCGCGACGCTCGGGTTCAGCGACGCCGCGTCAGGCCTCGGCGCCGCGCTCCTCGTCTTCGTGGTCGGCGTCGGCGCACTCGCCGTCCTCCTCGCGCTCTGGATCGCGAGCGCGGCAATCCGGTTCGTTCGGTTCTACGGCTTCCGCTTGCGTCGGGAGGGCGACGACCTCCGGTACGAGCGCGGCCTCCTCAAGCGCTACACGGGCACGATTCCGCTCGACAAACTCCAGTCCGTCTCCCTCACCGAGAACGTCCTGATGCGCCGCGTCGGCTACGCCACGCTCGCGGTCGAGACCGCCGGGTACGCGCCCGGCGACACGCCCTCCGGCGGCTCCGAAGCGGCCGTGCCGTTCGCGCCCAGAGAGGACGCGCTGGCGCTCGCGCGCACCCTCGAACCGTTCGACGAGGTCGCGGTCGAACGCCCGCCCCGGCGCGCCCGTCGGCGATACATCGGCCGATACGGCATCCTCGCCGGCATCGTCACCGCGTCCGCGTTCGCCGCGAGCACTCTCTGGGGGCTGCCCTACTGGTGGCTCTCCCTCCTCCTGTTCCCGGTCGCGGTCGCCGGTGGCCACTACCGCTGGCTCCACCTCGGCCACGCGGAAGGCGACGAGTACGCCGTCACCCGCGGCGGGTTCTGGTCGCGCTCCACCACGGTCGTCCCCTACTACCGCCTCCAGACCGTCATCGAATCCCAGTCTATCTTCCAGCGACGCTGGGGGCTCGCGTCCGTCGTGTACGACACTGCCGGAAGCAGACGGCTCACGGGCGGCGACGCCACCGCACACGACATCGAAGAAGAGACCGCCCGCAGTCTCGTCGAGCGCGCGGTCAACCGCCTCCGCGCGACGCTCGGCAGACAGTAACCGGCAGACGGACCCTTTCTTCTTTTACCGTGTCGCGCCGAGGCGCTGGAAGCAGACCGCGGCGCACGCGGTCAGCACGCCGAGCACGAGGAATGACTCGTCGAAGAGGTCGGCGTCCGCCATCGCGCCGACGAACGCCGACCCGGTCGCGCTCACGAGGAAGAAACACGTCCGCAGGAACCCCCAGGACGCGCCCTGCGCGTCCGTCGGGAGCGCCGCGATGACCGAGGAGTTCGCGACCGGCGCGATACCCATTCGCGTGCCGAGGAGGAAGGAGAGCACCGCCCACGCCGCGAGCGAGTCGACGAACGGCACCGCGAACAGCGTGAGCGCGCCGAATCCTGCGGCGACGACGAGCACGGGCACGGTACCGTATCGGTCGGAGAGCGACCCCGCGGCGAGCTGGGTGAGACCGCCGCCGACGAACAGCAGCGCGAACACGCCGGAAGCGACGCCCTGCCCGATTCCCTCCACGTCCACGAGGTAGGTCGGGAGGAACGCGGTCAGTCCCTGGAACGCGAACAGGTAGAACGTCAATCCGAGGATGGCGAGCACCACGTCGCGGTCGCGGACGGCGTCCGGAACGCGGCGGACCGCCTCCCGGAGCGTGAACGTCGGGCCGGTGTCGATGGTAGTCTCCGCGTACTCGTCGATCGGCTCCGGAAGGACGCGGTAGGCGAGCACGGAAACGGCGAGGAACAGCGGGACCGCGCCGCCGACGAGCATGCGCCACCCGAGTTCGTCCACCGCGACGCCCGCGACCAGCGGGAGGACGGCGGAGCCGAAACTCCCCGCGGCGAGCGTGATGCCGAACGCCGCGCCCGCGCGAGCCGGGAACGCCCGCGAGAGCGCGGTGCCGCGCGCCGGCCCGTAGAACCCGGAGCCGATGCCGAACAGCGCCGCGCCCACGAGGAACACCGCGAACACTGGTGCGCTCGCGAGGAACGCCAGGCTCGCGGCGCTCATCGCGAGACTCCCCGCGAGCGCCGTTCGCTCCCCGATGCGGTCCGTGATGAGGCCAGCGGGGAACTGCGTGAGCGCGTAGAACGCCCACACCACCGTCACCGCGATACCCGCCGTCGCGTTGTCCACGACGAACGTCTCCTTCACCTGCGGAATGACTGCGGGAACGAGGAAGCGCAGGCCGAGCGTGAGCAGCCAGCCGGACGCGATGCTCGCGAGAATCCAGCCGCGGCCGTCGCCACGCAGTCCCCGGACCGACTCGACGATTCGACGACGAACCTCTGACACGAGTAGTGAGAAACGAACCGCAGATAAGAAACCCCTGAAAGACGGCAGGGGTGGCCGGTGCTTGCGTCGCGCTATTCGAGGTCGAAGCGGTCGGCCCGCATGACCTTACTCCACGCCGTGGCGAAGTCCTCCACGAACTTCTCCTCCGCGTCGTCAGCCGCGTACACGTCGGCGTGCGCGCGGAGACGGGCGTTCGAGCCGAAGATGAGGTCGAAGCGCGTGGCCTCCCAGACCTTCTCGCCGGTGTCGCGCTCGAAGCCCTCGAACACTTCCTCGTCCTCAGTGACGGGCTCCCACTCGTAGTCCATGTCGAGGAGGTTCGCGAAGAAGTCGTTCGTGAGCGTGCCCGGGTCGTCCGTGAAGACGCCGCGGTCGGTGTCGTCGTAGGTCGCGCCGAGCGCGCGCATCCCGCCGACGAGCACCGTCAGCTCCGGCACGGAGAGGTTGAGGAGTTCGGCCTTATCGACCATGCGCTCCTCGAGACTGCCGTAGAAGTCGTTGAAGTCGCCGTCGCCGATGTAGTTCCGGAAGCCGTCCGCCTTCGGCTTCAGCGGCTCGAAGGAGTCGGCGTCCGTCTGCTCGGCGCTCGCGTCCGTGCGTCCGGGTTCGAACGGCACGTCGATGTCGTAGCCGGCGTCGGCCGCGGCCTGTTCGACGGCGACGTTCCCGCCGAGGACGATGAGGTCCGCGAGCGAGACGCGCACGTCGTCGTCACGCGACTCGTTGAACTCGGCCTGGATGTCCTCGTAGGTGTCGAGCGCGTCCGCGAGCCGCTCGGGCTCGTTGACCTCCCAGTTCTTCTGGGGTTCGAGGCGGACGCGCGCGCCGTTCGCGCCGCCGCGCTTGTCGCTGTCTCGGTACGTCGAGGCGGACGCCCACGCGGTCTTCACGAGCTGCGAGCGCTCGATGTCCGCGTCGAGAATCGCGGCTTCGAGCTCCGCGATTTCGTCCTCGCCGACGATGTCGTAGTCGGCGTCCGGAATCGGGTCCTGCCAGACGAACTCCTCGTCCGGCACTTCGGGGCCGAGGTAGCGCTCCGGCGGGCCCATGTCGCGGTGAAGGAGTTTATACCAGGCACGCGAGAACGCCGCCTGGAACTCGTCGGGGTTCTCCTTGAAGTTCTCGAGGACCTCGCGGTAGTCGTCGTCGCGCTTCAGCGCGACGTCCGTCGTGAGCATCATCGGCTCCTCGGACTCGTCGAAGTCCTGCGCGTCCGGGGCCTTCTCGATGTCCTCGCGCTCTTCCTCGGTGGCCGGCTGCCACTGCCACGCGCCACCGGGGCCCTTGTGCGGCTCCCACTCGTACTCGAGGAGGTTGTCGACGTAGCCCGTGTCCCACATCGTCGGCGTGGAGTTCCACGGCCCCTCGATGCCGCTCGTGATCATGCCGGCTTTCTCGAAGTCGTGGTCCCAGCCGAGGCCCTGCTGGTCGATGGGCGCGGACTCGGGGTCGGGGCCGACTTCCGTCTCGTCGTCGGCGCCGTGGACCTTCCCGAACGTGTGGCCGCCGGCGATGAGCGCGACGGTCTCCTCGTCGTCCATCGCCATGCGGTCGAACTCCTCGCGGATGTTCGCCGCGGACCCTTCGACGTCCGGTTCGCCGTACGGGCCCTCGGGGTTCACGTAGATGAGCCCCATCACGGTGTTCGCGAGCGGGTCCTTGAGGTCGCCGACCTCGCCGTCCTCGAAGCGCTCGGGCGACGTGGTCTCCCACTCGGTCTCGGGACCCCACTCGACGGCCTCGTTGGACTTGTACTCGTCCACGCGGCCGCCCGCGAAGCCGTACGTCTCGAAGCCCATCGATTCGAGCGCGACGTTCCCCGCGAGCACGATGAGGTCGCCCCACGAGAGCTGTCGGCCGTACTTGTGCTTCACCGGCTGGAGGAGGCGGCGGGCCTTGTCGAGGTTGACGTTGTCCGGCCAGCTACTCTCCGGCGGGAGGCGCTGGAGCGCGCCGGACGCGCCCGCGCGGCCGTCGAGCGTGCGGTAGGTACCGGCGCTGTGCCACGCCATCCGGATGAACAGCGGGCCGTAGTGGCCGTAGTCAGCGGGCCACCACTCCTGCGAGTCCGTCATCACGTCGGCGATATCGGACTTCACTTCGTCGAGGTCGAGCTTCTCGAACTCCTCGGCGTAATCGAAGTCCTCGCCGTAGGGGTCGAGTTCCGCGGCGTTGTCGTCGAGGATGTCGAGTCGGAGCAGGTGCGGCCACCAGTCCTGATTGGACCACGTCATTCGTCGGCCACCTCGCCGTCGAACGCCAGCTCGTCACGTACAGCCGTTCCGGGATTGGATGCGTCTTCCATTGTTGTCCGTCACATGAGTACTGAGCAGATATCTTGATAAATCCACCGATGGTATTCCCATTTCCAACTTTTGAATTCGCTAATAGCCCACAATTCTTCTCGAAATACAAACTGGGTGTGTCTGGTCGCTCGGCCGTTCGACGCCACACGTGCTGGGGGCCACCGGATATATGTCCACGCATCTACTCGGTAGCGGTATGTCACCGGCGCCGACCGTTCGCCCCCGCGTCCTCTGGGTCGCGTCGAACGAGGGGGAGGAGGCCGGCCGCGTCGCCGACCGAACCGACCGCTTCGAGGTGGGCCGGAGCACGCCCGCCGACGCCATGGACCGCCTCGCCGCCGGCGAGTACAGCGCAGTCGTCGCCGACGCAGACCGCGACCGCGAGGGACTCAGCGTCCTCCGCGCCGTCCGCGACCGCCACGACGCCCTCCCGCTTGTCCTCCTCACGTCCGCCGACGCCGACGCCGATATCGCGCGGTCGGCCGCCCGCGCCGGCGTCACCGCCACCCAACCCGCCGGCGACCCGGACGCACTCGCCGCCCGACTCGAAACCCTCCTCGACACCTACGAGGGCGGCGACCGACACTCCCACGAGCACGCCGTCTCCGTGCTCGCCGACCTCAACGACGTGGTCTACCGCGTCGTCGACGCCGCCTTCCGACAGAGCACCCGCCGGGACATCACCGCGCTCGTCTGCCGGGAAATCGCCGCCACCGACTCCTACCGGTTCGCGTGGGTCGCGGAACGCGACGAGAGTGACGACACCCGCGTCACCGCGGAGGCGAACACGGACGGGTACACGGACGACATCGACCTCCGCCTCGACGCCCCGCCCGCGGAACGCGGCCCCACCGCCAGCGCGTTCCACACCGGCGACGTCAACGTCGTCGACGACACGCTCACCGACGACGCGTTCGCCGAGTGGCGCGACCGCGCCCGCGAACACGGCGTCCGGTCGTCCGCCGCCGTCCCCATCCGGACGGACGACGAGACGTACGGCGTACTCAACGTCTACTCGCAGCGCCCGCATGCGTTCGCCGACCGGGAACGCGAAGCGCTCTCGCGGCTCGGCCAGCTCGTCGCAAACGCCATCGCCGCGGTCGAACGCCGCCACCGCTACGAGACGCTCGTCCGAAACCTCCCGAACGGCGCTATCGCCCTGTTCGACGACGATAAACGCTGCCTCACCGTCGGCGGCGAAGCCTTCGCCGACAGGGAAGACATCGACACGGACACGGTCGAAGGCACCCGAGTGGACGACCTCGACATCGTGCCGGCGGCGTTCCGAACCTGGTGGGAGGACGCCATCGACGACGCCATCGACGGCGAGCGCGTGGGCGGGGAAGTCGAAACGAGCAACGGCGTCTCCCGCGTCCAAGTCCTGCCCGTGCACGCGGGCGGGAGCGTGGAGAGCGCGCTCGCACTCACGCAGGACATCACCGAACGCAAGACCCGGCAGCGACAAGTCGAAGCCGAACGCGAACGTCTCGAGTTCCTCAACCGCCTCATCCGCCACAACCTCCTCAACGGCCTGAACGTCATCAACGCGCGCTGCCAACTCCTCGCGTCCGCCGTGAACGACCCGGACGCGGCCGAGCACGTCGAACACATCCGGAACCGGGGCGCGGACCTCGCCGAACTCATTGAGCAGATGCGGCCGCTCATGGACGCCATCGTCGGGGACGCCGACCACTCGCTGCGCCGCGTGTCGCTCACGGACGTGCTGGAGACGAAGCTCTCGCTCGCCGCGGAGATGCATCCGGACGCACGGTTCCACGCCGACCTTCCCGAGGACGTGTCCGTGCTCGGCGACGAACTGCTCGGCGAGGTGTTCGAGAACGTCTTCGACAACGCCGTCACCCACAACGACGCCGACACCCCGGTCGTCGAGGTGACCGTGACGGAGACCACGACGACCACGACCGTGACCGACGACGACGTCCACGTCCCCGACCCCGACCGCACGTACGCCGGCGACGAGGTCGAGTGTCCCGCCGTCACGGTCGCGGTCGCCGACAACGGCCCCGGCATCCCCGAAGACGAACGCGAGGGCGTGCTCGAAACCGGCGTCTCACAGCTCAGCGAACCCGGGAGCGGGTTCGGCCTCTATCTCGTGAAACAGATGCTGCAGTCGTACGGCGGCGGCATCGAAATCCGGGAGAACGAGCCGCGCGGCACCGTGTTCGAACTGACGTTCCTCGCCGAGCACCCCGAGCGCTAGACGAGGCGACTGTCGCGTTCGAGGTCGGCGACGTACGAGCGCAGGAATTCGGCGTCCGCGTCCGAGAGCCGGTCGATAGCCTCCGTCGCCGCCGGCCGTACGTCCTCGAGGCGTTCTTCGAGGGCGGCGTACGCGTCCGATTCTGTGAGTTGCTCCCGTGAGTGCGTGGCTTCGAGTTCGGAGAGACGAACGAGCACGCTCACGTACTCGCGGACACTGTCGGGGTACGCGTGCTGTCGCTTCAGGGTCGCGACGACCTCCCGAATCTCGTCCTGGTCGAGGGGTTTCTGGAGGTACTCGTCGAACGGGAGCGCCGCGGACTCGACGCTGAGTTCGGACGCCGTCATCATCGCGACCCGCACGTCCGCGTCCCGGTCGCGGAGTTCGCGGAGCACGTCGTCGCCGGAGACGGTCGGCATCCGGCGGTCGAGCAGTATCACGTCCACCGCGGGCGTGTACGCGTCGAGCGCCTCGTCGCCGTCGTACGCGACCTTGACCTCGTAGTCGTCCAGCCAGAGCGCGACGGCGTCCGCGAACCCGCGCTCGTCGTCCACCACGAGCACGGTCCCGTCACTACAGCGGTCGTCGTTCGCGCTTTCGGTACGCGTTCCGGTGTCCGTGGCGGCGTCCCGCGCCGACCGCTCCTCGTCCGTGGACCGTCCGCCGACCCCCGGATTCGCCCGGAGCGTCGCCCCGGGCGACCCCGCCGTCGGCCCGTCGAAGCGACCGCAGGCCGTCGTCAAGTACATTGGCCGCATTATCGTTTCCAGGGTGATTAACCCTCTGATGACTTCGTCGCCGACGGAGAGCGTCCGGCCGCGGGCGTCCGCGGGCACGTCGGCGATGAGCATCAGGGCGTAGTAGTGGTCGAACGCGTCTCGGTCCACCCAGTCGGGAAGCGTGGCCTCGCGGCGCTCCACGAACCGCTCGCGGAACCCGGGGTCGCGCTCGCCCGTCTCGGGGTCGCGCTCCGGGACGACACAGCGTCCGCAGGGTTCGACGCCCTCGAAACGCACGTCCCCGGCGCGGAACCCGGGCGCGTCCGCGCCGACGAACCGGTCCTCCCAGAACGCCGGTACGCCCGCGACCTCGACGTTCGCGCGCATCCGCCGCCGCACGCTCTCCACGGTGAGGTCGTCGTACCAGCCGGCGACCGTTTCGAGCGTCGCCGTGCTGATGACTGAGGGACCGGCCGACCGTCGGTCCACGAACCCGAGGTCCGTGTCGCGCTCGACCGAGAGGTCGCAGTCGAAGAACTCGCCGAGCCACGCCGCCGCCTCCCCAGGGTCGTCCCGGAGCGAGAGCACCGCGGTCTCGCCAGCCGAGGTTTCGACCGAGAGCGTCCCCGCCTCGCTGTCGTACGTCGTCGTGAGGTCGTGGACGCGCGGCGTGCGCTTGCCGTTCACGAGGTCGCCCTCTGCGTCCACGAGCTTGTACTCGCGGTCGCCCGCGAGCGTTCCGCCCGCGGTGATGCCGACCTCGGTCACGTCCTCGCCAGAGAGAGCCTTCACCGGATATCGCGTGAGTCGCGCGACCCGAGCCATACCCGAGAACGCGGCGGCCGCCGACAAAGACGTGCCGGTCGCACCAGCGGCGACGAAACTTTCGCGTCGCGTCGGGTGCACAACGCCTATGGGTTCCTCGCGTCGACTGCGAGTGTGTCCGCCGCAGGCCGCCTCCGTCGGTTCCTCGCCGCCCGCGCCGCCATCGACGCGCGAGCGCTCGCCGCGTTCCGCATCGGCCTCGGGAGCGTGCTCCTCCTCGACCTCCTCCTCCGACTGCGCAACGTCCGCTCGTTCTACACCGACTACGGCGTCCTCCCCCGCGAGACGCTCTACCGGGAGTTCCCCGGGTTCGCGTCCGTCTCGATTCACGCGCTCTCCGGCGGCCTCGCTCTCCAACTCGCGCTGTTCGCGGTCGCCGCGGCGCTCGCGGTCTGCCTGCTCGTCGGCTACCACAGCCGGCTCGCCGCCTTCCTCTCGCTCGTCCTCCTCGTCTCCCTGCAGGCGCGCAACCCCGTCGTGTTGAACGCCGGCGACAGCCTCCTCCGCCGCCTCCTGCTCTGGAGCGTCCTCCTCCCGCTCGGTCGCGCGTGGAGCGTCGACGCCGCCCGAACCAGCGAGAGCCGCACGCTCGGCCCGCTCGCGAGCATCGCGACCGCCGGCCTGCTCGTGCAGGTCGTCGCCGTGTACGCGGTGAACGCCGCGCTCAAACTTCAGGGGGACGCCTGGCTCTCCGGCACCGCCGTCCGCTACGTGTTCAGCCTCGACCAGTTCCTCCGCCCGCTCGGCGAACTCCTCGCCGGCTTCCCGGCGCTCCTCACCGCCGCCGACTACGCCTGGGTCGCGCTCCTCCTCGCGTCCCCGCTCCTCCTGCTCACCACGGGCCGCGTCCGCGGCGCAGTCGCCGCCCTCCTCTCGCTCGGCCACCTCGGAATGCTCGCGACGATGACGCTCGGCGTCTTCCCGTTGGTCACCGTCACCGCACTCCTCGTCTTCCAGCCCCCGCTCGTGTGGGACCGCCTCCCCGACCCCCAGCCGCGCTTCGACCGCCTCGCCGCCCGCCTCCCCGAACTCCCGCGGCCGCAGACGCCGTGGGCGCTCGTCCGACGCGGCACCCGCGTCGTCGCGGCGCTCCTCCTCTGCTTCGTGCTCGTCTGGAACGCCGCCGCGGTCGGCGTCGTCCAAACGCCCGAGAACGCGCCCGTCCAGCCGAGCGAGCGGAGTTGGGACATGTTCGCGCCCGAACCCCTGAGCACCGACGGCTGGTACATCGCGCCCGCGTTCACCACCACCGGCGAAAACGTGGACGCGTGGAACGGCGGCACCGTCTCGTACGCGAAACCACCGGACGTGTCGAAAACCTACCCGAGCGCGCGCTGGCGGAAGTACCTCGCCACCGTCGCGCTCTTCGACGGCCGGTCGCTCGCCGGCGAGTTCGCGGGCTACCTCTGCCGCGAGTGGAACGCCACCCACGACTCGAAACTCGCGCGAGTCTCGGTCGTGTTCGTCGCGCAACCGACGCGACTCGACCGCCCGGAACCGACGGAGAACCGGACGCTCGCGAACCGCACATGCGGGCGGTGACAACTCTGCGTGGATACCTGTGCGTTTATACTCGTCCACCTACTCCCCACACCTAATGGCAAATCGAGCCCGGACCCGCTACACAGCGGACGACTTCCCGGACCCGGCATCGACGGACCACATCAGACACAATCCGAGCCTCGACGACCTCCGCGCCTTCTCTGCGCACCTCGAAACGACCACGGAATACGGGTCGCCCTCCTACGTCAGCGACTACCGCTCCCGGAGTTCCGAGCAGACTCGGAACGCCGTCGACCACGAGTTCGGCGACGACGATTACGTCGCGTTCGAGAGCGCCCTGGACTTCGTCGAGGACGCGTCGAACGACGTGGTCGCCGTGGACCGCGTCGTCGGCCGCCACCCCGACACGTCCTTCGTCTGCCGGCTGTTCGTCCCGAAGGAGTACGGCCGCATCGCGCTCTCGTGGGCGAAACTCCTCGAACCCGCGCCCGCGGACGCCGACCCCGACTTCGTGACGGTGCAGGTACCCGACCGCGACGAGACGACCATCCGCATCCTCCCCGAAGAAGGCGTCACCGCCGTCCTCGGCAGCGACTACACGGGCGAGGCGAAGAAGTCCTTCCTCCGGCTCTACATGTATCGCGCGAAACAGCAGGGCGGCCTCGGCCTGCACGCGGGCTCGAAGCGCGTCCACCTCGACGACGACGCGGGCGAGCGCGACGTCGGCCAGCTCTTCCTCGGCCTGTCCGGGACGGGGAAGTCCACGCTGACGAGCCACGGGCTCTGGCTCGACGACCCCGAGGGCGCGGAGATGCTGCAGGACGACGTGTGCGCGCTCCTCCCGAACGGCACCGTCACCGGAAGCGAAGGGAAGGGCCTCTACATCAAGACCATCGGTCTCGAAGCGGACGAACAGCCCGAACTCCACGGCGCGGCGACCTCTGAAACCGCCGCCTTGGAGAACGTCGCCGTCGACGACGACGGCACCGTCCACTTCGACGAACCCCGGTACGGCTCGAACAGCCGCGCGGTCGTGCTGCGCGACGAACTGGAGAGCGCCGCGGACGACATCGACCTCCCGTCCGTCGACCAGGTCTTCTTCATCACCCGAAACCCCCTGATGCCGCCGGTCGCGAAACTCGACGAGGCGCAGGCGGCGGCCGCGTTCATGCTCGGCGAATCCGTCGAGACGAGCGCCGGCGACCCCTCGCGGGCCGGCGAATCCATCCGCGTCGTCGGCACCAACCCCTTCATCATGGGCTCGAAGGGCGAAGAAGGGAACCGCTTCCGCGACCTCATCAGCGACCTCGGCGTCGACTGCTTCGTCCTGAACACGGGCGTCGTCGGCACGGACACGCCCGCCGACGTGGGCGTCGAGGAAACCGTCGCGCTCCTCGAAGCCGTCGCGCGCGGCACCGTCTCGTGGACGACCGACGACGACCTCGGACTCACCGTCCCGAGCCAAGTCCCCGGAATGGACATCGATTCGTTCTCGGTCGCGGACCGCACCGCGGACTTCGCGGACGCCCACCAGTCGCTCACCGAGGAGCGCCGCGAGTACCTCGAATCCTTCCCGGCACTCGACGACGACATCGTGGACGCGACCTACTGAGGTCTCCCGAGAGTTATTTTCACGAACGCCGAATAGAGTTATAGTCGTCCGGGGCGTCCTGTCTGTAGGTGCGTTCGCGCACCTGCTCCCGTCTGTCATCCCCGACATAGTCCGGCCCGACGACTCCCCGCGGGCCGTTTTTCCTCACTCGTCCACCAGCGGGAAGCGCGCGAGCCGCGCCGCCGCGATGGAGGTCAGGCCGCGCGACGTGACGGAGTCGCCGCCGCGGACGTTGTGCGCGAGCTCCATCCCCGTAATATCGGCCACCGGAATCAGTCGAACCTCGGTGCCGTCCGGCCCGACCTCGAAGAGGAGGTAGGACTGCGGGAACGAGCACGTCGTCGGCGACATCACTTCGCGAATCCCGTCGATTGTCGCGACCGCGGGGAGGTGGAGGTGCCCGGTGAGAACGACGGGGTCGGTGCCCGCGGAGAGCGCGTCCACGAGCGCGTCGGTGTTCCGCGTGACCGGCGGAATCGCCATCTCCGATTCGACCTCGTCGCGGTGCGAGCGCAGCTGGTCGTACGTCGGCGGGAGGTTGTGGTGCAGCAGTACGAAGACGTTCTCCTCCTCGGCGAGCACGTCACGGAGGAAGTCGAGTTGGTCGTCGGGCACGTCGCCCTCGTGGGAGTCGAGCAAGCGGTCGTCGCCGCCCGAACTGTTCAGGCCGACGACGGTCACGTCACCCACGTCCACGCGGAACGGGAGGCTGCCGGACGTGTACCGCTCGACGAACCGGTCGAGCGATGGCGTGTCGTGTTCGTCGCCGTCCTTCCGCACGTCGTGGTTCCCCGGGACCGAGTAGAACGGCACGTCGAGCGACTCCAGAATCTCGTCCACCGCCTCGTAGTTCCAGGGTTCGCCGTCCTTCGTCAGGTCGCCGGGCGAGAGCACGGCGTCGAGGTCGCGGCCCGCCATGTCCTCGACGGCGGCGCGGAAGTGGGCTTCCGTGTGCTCGAAGAGCTTCGACGTGCCCTCCGCCTCGGTGGCGACGTGGGGGTCGGCGACGACGGCGAACCGTGTCGTCGTGTCGGTGCGCGGTCGTGCGAACTGTGCCATCAGACTACCGGCGTGTGTCTCAGTCATCGAAGAATAGGTCGGGACTGTCGAATTCGACCGTTCCGTAGTGCGTTTCGTCAAGCGCGCGAACGTGCGCGTGAAGCACGCCTTCAGAGCGAGCGTGGGCGGCGAGTCCGGTCGCGGCGTCCTCGGGGAACGCGCCGACGAGCAGGACGGCGTCCTCGCTGTCGGCGTTCCGCACCTCCACCACGAGGTAGCGCGTCCCGCTCGCGGACTCCGCGAACACGACGTAGTCGGTGACGCCGTCCGTGACGAGCGCCTCGAAGTCCTTGCCCTCCTCGCTCGGCACGATGAACACGAGGCCCACGGTGTCGGTTCCCTCGACGTCGGGACCGACGGGCGCGAGGTGGCCGGCCCGCACCGTCGTCGCGTCCCAGCCGTCCTCGCTGAGGGCGTCAGCGCGCTGTTCGGCCTCGCTCAGGGTTCGTCCCCAGGCGTTCGTCTCCCGGATGTCGTTCGCATCCGGTGAATCCTCAGCCATCAGTTCGTGCGTCACGTCTCCGACACTCCAATCTTCCGCCATTACCCACACCATAACTATATACTTATATTTATCACTACGTTCTACACAGTACCTTATATATAATGCGTGGGAAAGAGTCAAGTGGATTGTTATGAGTCTATTACACGATGTCGGGAGACACCACCCGTCGAGGCTTCTTGACCGCTGCAGGAACTGGCGTAGCCGCCGCTATCGCCGGCTGCTCGAGTTCCAGCGACACCACGACCAGCGACGACGGAGGAGGGGGCAGTACGCTCGAAATGATGGCGACCGGCTCCATCCAGACGCTCGACCCCGTCAACGCCAAGGGATCCGGCGCTGGATACAACCAGTACGGCGCGCCCCTGATGCGGTTCCCCGACGGGCTCTACCCGCCGGAAGCCGCGCTCGTCGAGGACTACAGCATCTCCGAGGACGGCCTCACGTACACGTTCAACCTCAAGCAGGACCTCACGTTCCACGACGGCCAAGAGTTCACCGCGCAGGACGCCGTCTACACGTACCGCCGCATGGCCGAGTCCGAGAACTCCCAGAACAAGGACGACATCATCGGCCAGACGATGACCATCGAACACGAGAAGGACGCGAGCATCGCCTCCCCCGAGGACGAGGAGACGCTCGACGACATCGTCCCGCAGAGTCTCGCAGTTCGCGCTCCCGACGACTACACGTTCGAGTTCGACCTCGCGTCCCCCTTCGAGTACACGCTCTTCCAGATCGCGGGCGGGAACTGGGCGATGCTCCCCGAGAACTCTGTCGGCGACATCGAGGGGTACGACGGCGAGTACTCCTACAACGAGTTCTTCAGCACCGCGAACGGCGGCCCGAAGTACGCCGGACTCGGCGCGTTCACCGTCGACTCCTGGACGAAGGGAAGCGAAATCACGCTCTCCGCGTTCGAGGACTACTGGAACGGCGAACCCGAACTCGACGAGATTCGGTTCACCGTGGTTACGAGCGGGAACACGCGACTCAATCGCTTCAAGGGAGAGAACGCGCACATCCTCGAAGGAATGCCGACCGCCTCGTTCAACCCCGATAACGTCTCCATCGAGGAGACGAAGGGCAGCCGCGAAGTCGGGACGTACACGTTCGGCGACGGAACCGAGGTCAACTACGGTCGGATTCCCGCGCTCACGACCGAGTACCTCGTGTTCAACGCGCTCGAGGTTCCGATTCCGGTTCGGAAAGCGTTCGCGTACGCACTGAACCAGCACGACGTCGCTGAGAGCGTTTACAAGGGCGTCGCGACCCCGGCCTACCACATCACGCCCCCGGACCCCTACCCGACGTTCGAGGATGGCGTCTCGTCCCCGGAGACGTACACCCGGCACGCCGAGGAGGGCTATCAGTCCAACACGGAGTGGGCGGAGAACGGCTACCCGTACGGCTACGGCGAAACCCTCCTCGACGAGGCGCGTCAGGTCATGGAGACCGCTGGCTACGGCGACAGCAACCGGTACTCCGTCAGCGCGACCACCATCTCCGGAAACGACGCGTACACGCAGGTTCTCACCACGCTCCAGTCCAAGCTCCGCTCCGCCTACATCGACATGGAGATCACGGAAGCGAGCTTCGGCACCATCATCAGCCAGGCGGTAAACGGCGAGATGGAAGTGTTCGCGCTCGGTGACGGCATGGAGTACCCCGGCCCGCAGAACTTCCTCCGCTACCTCCACGGGAAGAACCCGAGCGGTCAGTTCACCCGCTGGGGCGCCGAAGGGAGCTACTACGACGAAGACATCTACCAGCTCGCCCGTAACACGTGGGACGAGAAGTACGCCGCGGACGACGCGACGGACGAGACCCGGAAGGAGGCGTTCCAGACCATCGAGGAAGTCAACTGGGCGTCCGTGCAGGAACTCCCGCTCGTCAACCCCATCAGTCAGCGCTTCTGGCATCAGAACGTCGACGTGGAGATGTACGGCGTGATGGAGAACCAGACGTTCGACGACGTCACCATCCAGTAGCGACCGAGGCGAATCCCCGCCTTTCAAGCGACGCGAAGTTCCAATCTCTCGATACCCTATATGCATTCATACGGCGCGACCGAACGCTGTCCTGGTGTCCACAGGTTCGGTCCAGCACCGAATACGACGACTCGACGGAGGGTGAACCGTGAGTAGACTCAAGTACCTCGCTAAGCGGGTGCTGATGATGATTCCCGTCGTCTGGCTGGGCGCGTCGATGACGTGGTTCATCATCTTCATGGGGCCGATCGACCCCGCCGCGCGCCTCTTGAGCGAGGGACAGACGCGGAACCCCGCCGCGTACGAACGCGCGCAGGAACAACTCGGCCTGAACCAACCGCCGCTCCAGCACTACATGGACTGGATGTGGAACCTCATCACGTTCGACCTCGGCCAGACGTGGTTGCTCTACCAGGGGTCGAGCGTGAACGCGCTCATCCTCGACTTCCTCCCGCGCACGCTCTTCCTCGGGTTCTGGAGCGTCCTCGTCGCCGTGCTGGTCGGCGTGCCGCTCGGGTTCTACGCGGGAATGCGCTCGAACACCGTCATGGACTACGTCGCGTCCATGGGCGGTATCGTGTGGCGCGCGATGCCGAACTTCTGGCTCGCCATCATGCTCCTCGTCCTCCTCCAGAACTCGGAGGCGTACTTCTTCGGGTTCAACTGGCAGACGTTCGGCGTGAACCTCGACGCGCTCACCGGCGCCCCCGACATGTCCCGGCTGGCGAGCGTCGACGGCTTCCTCGCGGCGACGAAGAAAGTCCTCCCCGCGGCGCTCGTGCTCGGGTCCGCGAGCATGGGCAACGAGATGCGTATCGGCCGCACCGCCGTCCTCGAAGTGAAGAACCAGGAGTACGTCGACCTCGCGCGAGCGAAAGGCGTCTCCGACCGCGCCATCGTCTGGAAGCACATCTTCCGGAACGCCCTCATCCCACTGGTCCCCGTTATCACGAGCGAGGCGTTCCTCCTCATTGGCGGGAGCGTCCTGGTCGAAACGGTCTTCGGCATCAACGGTATCGGCTGGCTGTTCTACCGCGCCGCCATCCAGGGCGACCTCCCGCTCGTCGGTTCGCTAATGTACATCTTCATCCTCATGATCGTCGGAGTAAACCTACTGCAGGACGTCCTGTACACGTTCATCGACCCGCGTGTCGGACTGGAGGGTAACTAACATGTCGGAGACAGCCACACCGGAGGCGCCCGACGCTACGGGAAGCGAACGCAGCGCGCTCACGGACTCGCGATTCCTCGCGTGGGTGCTCGCCGGTCTCGTGCTGTTCGCGGTGGAAGCACCCGCGCTCGTCACGTTCGTCGCGGGCTTCCTCGCGGACGCCGTCGCGACGTTCCCGACGTCGTACGCCACCACTATCGCCGACGCGCTCGTCGGCATCGAACACGCCGCGACCGACCTCCCGACGCTTCTCTCCCGGGAGGTCGTGCCGAACAGTGGGTACTGGAACGGCGACCAGTGGGTCGGCACCTTCCTCGGTCTCTCGCCCGCCGCGTCCTGGGCGATCCGCGTCGCGCTCGTGTACGCCTATGCGTTCGCGTGCCTCGGCTGGTTCGCCGCCGGCTACGAACTCTATCGGCGGCGCTACCGCACCGCGGACTGGACGCCGCGCGACGACGTGGTCGACCGCTTCCGCGGGCACTCCTGGGGGAAGTTCGGATTGGTCGTCGTCTTCCTCTTCGTGACGATGGCCGTCTTCGCGCCGACGCTCGGCCCGACGACGGTCGACCAGAACATGCGGGACTCCTACTCCTACGAGATGCAGTACTGGAACGCGGACGCCCAGGAGGTGCAGACCATGCTCGTCGGGGAGGCGAACCGGAACTCGCAGTCCGCCGGTGACTCCGCGAACGTCGGCCCGCTCTCCTACGACGACTACGGCCGCTACCATCCGTTCGGCACGATGCCGACCGGGAGCGACCTCTTCACGTTCATCGTCGTCGGGTCGCGGATATCCCTCATCATCGGCGTGCTCTCCGTCGCGTTGAGCGCGCTGCTCGCCACGTCGCTCGCGCTGCTCGCGGCGTACTACAAGGGCCGCGTCGACCTGAGCCTCGTCCTGCTGTCGGATGCGGTGATGGCGATGCCCCAACTCCTCCTGCTCATCATGCTGAGTACCGTGCTCGCGGACACGTGGATCGGCGGTATATACAGCGGCGGGTTCGTGCTCGCGCTCATCTTCGCGGGAACGGGCTGGACGTACATGTGGCGGTCAATTCGCGGCCCCGCTCTCCAGGTGTCCGAGCGCTCCTGGATCGACGCCGCGCGCAGTTTCGGTCAGACACCAACCACCATCATGCGACAACACATGCTTCCGTACGTCACCGGCTACCTGCTCATCTACGGGTCGATGACGCTCGGCGGCGCCATCATCTCCATCGCCGGTCTCTCCTACCTCGGGCTCGGCGTCGCGCCGCCGACCCCCGAGTGGGGGCGCGCAATCAACCTCGGTCAGGACTACGTCGCCACCGGCTCGTGGCACATCTCGCTCATCCCCGGCGTCCTCATCACCATCGTCGTCACCGGCTTCAACGCGCTCGGCGACGGCATCCGTGACGCCATCGACCCGCAGTCCGACAGCGCGACCGGCGAAGCCGCCGGCCGCGGGGGTGGCGCATGAGCCGAACGCAGCGCGTCACCGACGCGCCCCTGCTGTCGGTGCGTGACCTCCGGACGGTGTTCCACACGGAACGCGAGGACATCCACGCCGTCGACGGCGTCTCCTTCGACATCTACGAGGGCGAATCCGTCGGACTGGTGGGTGAGTCCGGCAGCGGGAAGTCCGTCACCGCCCGCTCTATCCTCGGACTGGTCGACGAACCCGGCCACATCGAGGACGGCAAAATCACGTTCCGCGGCGACAACCTCGTGGAATCGGGCTGGGACGCCCACCGCGGCGACATCTCCATCATCTTCCAGGACCCCAGTAACGCCCTCAACCCCGTCTACACGGTCGGTAACCAGATCGAGGAAGCGCTCTCCATCCACCAGGGACTCTCGGGGAGCGACGCCCGCCAGGAGGCCGTGAACCTCCTCGAAACCGTCGGCATCCCGGACGCCGACCGCCGCGTGGACGAGTACCCGCACGAACTCTCCGGGGGAATGCAGCAGCGCGCGGTCATCGCCATCGCGCTCGCCTGCGACCCGGACGTGCTCGTCTGCGACGAACCGACGACGGCGCTCGACGTGACGATTCAAGCCCAAATCCTCGACCTCCTGGACGACCTGCGACGCGAGGAAGGCCTCGCGCTGCTGTTCATCACGCACGACATGGGCGTCATCGAGGAAGCGACCGACCGCGTGAACGTCATCTACGCGGGCGAAGTCGTCGAGCACGCGTCGACGGAGACGCTGTTCGAGAACCCGAAACACCCCTACACGCAGGCGCTCCTCGAAAGCATCCCCGGCCGCACCGACCCCGGGCAGGAACTCCCGACGATTCCGGGCGAGGTGCCGACGCCGACCGAACCCGCGACGGACTGCCGGTTCGCGCCGCGCTGCCCAAAGGCGTTCGACGCCTGCACGCAGGTCCACCCCGAACCGATCGACATCGCGGAGACGGAGACCGAACACGAGGCCGCCTGCCTGCTCTACCCGGAGGACCGCCCGCGGGAGGAGGCCGTTTCACTGCACCAGTCGAAGACGGAGGACGACCGATGACGCAGAACACGCTCGACGCACGCGACGCCGGAACCGAGGAACCGCTCGTGTCGGTCCGCGATCTGAAGACGTACTACACGGACGACTCCATCATCGCGTCGAAACCGCCCGTGAAGGCCGTCGACGGCGTCTCCTTCGACATCTACGAGGGCGAGACGCTCGGATTGGTCGGCGAGTCGGGCTGCGGAAAGTCGACGCTCGGCCGGACGATGCTCGGCCTCGAAACCGCGACCGACGGCGACGTGCTCGTCGACGGGACGGACGTAGCCGACCTCTCCGGCCGCGAGCGCCGCGAGTGGGCGCGGAACGCCGGGATGGTGTTCCAGGACCCCGAGGAGAGTCTGAACGACCGGATGACCATCGGGGAAATCGTCCGCGAGCCGCTCGACGCGCACAGCGTCGGCACGCCGGACGAACGCCGCGACCGCGTGCGAGACCTCCTGGATACGGTGGGACTGCAGCCGGAGCACTACTACCGCTACCCCCACCAGTTCTCGGGCGGCCAGAAACAACGCATCGGCATCGCCCGCGCGCTCGCCCTCGAACCCGACTTCCTCGTGCTGGACGAGCCCACATCCGCGCTGGACGTGAGCGTGCAGGCTCGCATCATCAACCTCCTGAACGACCTCCAGAACGACCTCGGGCTCACGTATCTCTTCATCAGTCACGACCTCTCCGTGATGCAGCACATCGCGGACCGCATCGCCGTGATGTACCTCGGGAACATCGCGGAACTCGGCCCCTCCCGCGAGGTGTTCGCGAACCCCGAACACCCGTACACGGTCAGCCTGCTCTCCGCGGTGCCCGGCCGACACGGCACGGACCTGGACCGGATTTCGCTCCCCGGAACACCGCCGAGTCCGCGGAACCCGCCGAACGGCTGTCCGTTCAACACGCGGTGTCCCGCGAAAATCCGGCCCGCCGAACACGACGACCTCTCCGTGGACGCCTGGGAGGCCATCGAGGCGTTCCGCGAGGTCTTGCGCGGCCGCGCGCTCGACCAGGACGGCGTGTTCGCGGAAGTGAAGCGCCGCCTCGGGTTCGTGGACGCGGACGTGACCGAGAGCGTGGACGAACTGTTCTCGAACGTCGCCATCGACGGCGCGGCCTGGGAGACCATCGAGGATGCAATCGTTCTCGCCGACTCCGGCCGGTACGCGGACGCGGAAGCCCTGCTCGCGGACGAGTTCGGCGGCGTCTGCGAGGAACAGGACCCGACGAACGAACTCGACGACGGCCGCGTCAGTCGCTGCCACCGCCACCGCGACGAGTACGACGACGTAGCCACCGTCATCGAGCGCCGCCGCGCCGACGACTGAGGCCCGCAGATTTACACGTCCCACCGACATATTGCGAGCATGACCGGTTCGTTACGTCGGTACGTGGCGGGTGGCGCCATCTCCCTGCTCGGCGTTCTCACGCTCCTCGTACCGCTGTACGACATCTGGGACGACATCACGGACCTCTCCTGGGGCGTCGCGACCACGCTCGTGGAGAACTCCCCGCTCATCGCGCTCTCGCTCGGCCTCGTCGCCGCCGGTATCTGGCTCGTCCGCCAAGACTGGCGTGACGACGACGTGGTGCGCGTCGCGTCCTGGAACGTCGCCGGCGCGGCCGCCGTCCTTCTGCTGTACGCGTGGGTAATGGCGCTCCAACTGTGGGCGATGGGCGAACTGAAACCCGTCGTGCTCGCGCTTGACGGCGTGCTGTTCGGCGCGGTCGCGGCGTTCGCGGTCGGCGTCTACCACACGCGACAGCGCCGCACGATGGACACGCTCCGGGACCGCGAACGAAACCTCCGCGACCTCCACGACGTCATCTCCGACGATACCGCGACGTTCGACGACAAACTCGACCGCGTGCTCGACATCGGCCGACGGCTGTTCGGCGCGGAGTTCGCCTCCTTCGCGCACGTCGACCCCGAGAAGAACGAGTACACGCTGAAGGCCGTACAGTCCGACGACATCGAGCTCGAAACGGGCGACGTGGTGCCGTACTCGCAGACGCACTGCCAGGAGATGATTCAGGAGGAAGAAACCCTCCAGTTCGCCGTGCGACCGTTCGACACCGACGAGAAGTCGTACGGCACGACGGACGGCTTCGAGATGTACATCGGAACGCCGGTGCACGTCGGGGACGCCGTCTACGGGTCGCTGTGCTTCCTCGACCGCGAGGAGTCCGACGCGTTCGCGGACTGGGAGCTGACGATGGTGGAACTGATGGGGGACTGGATCGGGTACGAACTCGACCGAACGCAGTACATCGAGGCGCAGCGCGAACACCTCCAAGAGCGCGAACAACGCTTTGAGTCCGTCGTCGACGCGGTGGACGAGTACGCCATCTTCGCGCTGGACGAGGACGGGTACGTGAAGAGCTGGAACGACGGCGCGCAGAAGATCAAGGGCTACGAGCAGTCCGAAATCATCGGCGAGCACATCCGGACGTTCTACCCGGCGGAGGACGCCGAGGACGGGAAGCCCGAGCGATTGCTCGCGGAGGCCGCGGAGAGCGGCCAGGTGCGCGACGAGGGCTGGCGGGTGCGCAAGGACGGCACGGAGTTCTGGGCTGACGTGACAATCAGCGCGCGCTACGAGGACGGCGAACTCCAGGGGTACACGAAGGTGACGCGGGACATGACCGACGAGCGGTCGTACGAGCAAGCGCTCGAACGCGAACGCGAACGCCTCGAATTCATGAACCGCGTCCTCCGGCACAACCTCCTGAACGGCCTGAACCTCGTGAACGCGCGCGCTCAGCACCTCGAAACGACCGCGGACCTCGACGAGGACGACCGTGAACACCTCGACATCGTCCGGGAGCGCGTGGAGGACATGTCCGACCTCATCGACACGATGCGGACGTTCATGGACGCCATTGTCTCCGACACCGACCACGACCTCCGGAAGATGGCGCTCCGCGAGCACCTCGACGCGAAGGTCGAACTCGCTCGCGGGACGTACGACGAGGCGGCGTTCGACGTGCACGACCTGCCGGACGAGGACGTACTCGTGTACGGGGACGAACTGCTCGGCGAGGTGTTCGAGAACGTCCTCTCGAACGCGGTCGTGCACAACGACTCGGCGACGCCGCGCGTGGAGGTATGGACGACCACGGGGTCGACGACGGTGCCGGTGGACGCGGAGACGGGTGAACCGCTCTCCGAGTCCGCGGACCCGATGCGGCGCGACGTGGACCGCCGCGAGCATCCGGCTGTCACTGTCCACATCGCGGACAACGGCCCCGGGATTCCGGACGAGGAGAAGCGCGCCGTCCTGGAGAAAGGCGTGTCCGAGTTGAGCGAACCCGGGAACGGCTTCGGCCTCTATCTCGTGAAGGAGATGGTGGACGCGTACGGCGGGTCGGTCGACATCCGGGACAACGACCCCGAGGGGACGGTGTTCGAGGTGACGTTCCTTCGCGCCGACTGACCTATCGGAACGGATTTATAGGAAAGCCTGATAGTCCGGACAATGGTCGACGCTGCAGGCGAGAACGACCCCCACACCGTTCTCGTCGTGGACGACGAAGGTGAGTTCGCGGACTCGGTGGCGCTCTGGCTTCGCGAACACTGGACGGTCGAAGTGGCGACGGGCGGCGAGGACGCACTCGACGCGTACAGCCCGGACGTGGACGCCGTTCTTCTCGACCGCCGGATGCCGCGGATGTCCGGCGACGAGGTTCTCCACGAGATACGAGAGCGCGACGGCGCCGCGCGCGTGGCGATGATGACCGCGGTTCAGCCGGACTGGGACATCGTCGAGATGGAGTTCGACCTCTACGTGAAAAAGCCCGTGACGAAGGAGGAAGTCATCGAGACGACGCAGAAACTCCTCTCGCGGGCCGAGTACGCCCGCGAACTTCAGGCGTTGTTCGCGCTGAGCGAGAAGGTCGGCGCGCTGCGCGCGAAGTACTCGGCGCGCGAACTCGAAAACGACGAGCGGTTCCAGCGCCTCCAGGACGAACTGGAGCGCGTGCAGGCGAAGGCGAACGACCGACTCGGCGACCTCGACGAGGACGAGTTCACGGAACTGATGACGCTCATCGAGGACTAACGGTAGAGCGAGTAGAGTATCGCACCGAATCCGAGAAGGGTGAGCGTGCTCTGCGCGAGCACGCCGTAGAGGAAGTCGAGCGGCGTCACGAGGTCGATGACGCCACCGAGCACCGCGCCGACGGTGACGAGCGTGAAGCCGATGCAGAGCGCGCGTAACGCCGTGTTCTTCGTCTCCGTGTACGCGCGGTAGGAGAGGTGGGCGATAGCCGCGCCCGCGAGCAACGTCAGTGCTTTCGTGGCGACGATGAGTGTTTCGACGGAGTTCATGTCTGTTTTCTCACTTCGTTCCAGAGCGTCGCGAGCCGGTCTTCGGGCCCGCTCTCCGGCCGGGACAGCGACACCTCGAAGTCGCGCTCCTCGGTGAGCGCGATAGCCACCTCGTCGAACCCCAGCCGGTATCGGGTCGCGTGATGGCCATCCTCTCGGAGTTCCGTGCCCTCGACGAGCAGCGATGCCTCCGAGAGGAGTTCGAGTTTGCGGTACGTGGTCGACGTTGGGATGTCGCAGGCGTCCGCGAGTTCCCCCGCCGTCATCGGCTCGTCGAGCGCGCGCACGATGCGGCGGCAGTCGGGGTCGCCGAGCGCGTCCAGGATAGCCTGGAGCTCGGACTCCGGCCCGTCGGACTGCGACTCCCGCGCCATACTCGACGTTCGTCGTTCTCCCTACAAAGAATCGCCGCTTCCCGCGGCGGTTCCCACCTGCCGGGAATCTACGCCTTCAACTGGGCTTCGAACTCCTCGCGGAGTTTCTCGAGTTTCGGCGGAATCGTCGCCTGACAGTACGCGTCGTTCGGGTTCTTCTCGAAGTAGTTCTGGTGGTACTCCGCGGCCTCGTAGAACTCGTCGAGCGGTTCGACTTCGGTGACGATGCCGTCGTACTTCCCTTCGTCCTCTAACGTCTCGATGAAGGAGTCCGCGACGGCCTGCTGGTCGTCGTCGTGCGTGAAGATAGCGGAGCGGTACTGGGTGCCGACGTCGTTGCCCTGCCGGTTCAGCGTCGTCGGATCGTGAACCTTGAAGAACACTTCGAGAAGCTCGGGATAGCTCACGACGTCGGGGTCGTACGTGAGTTGCACGACCTCGGCGTGGCCCGTGTCGCCCGTGCAGACTTCCTCGTAGGTCGGGTCGTCGACGTGTCCGCCCGCGTACCCCGAGGTCACGTCCGTGACGCCCTCGATGCGTTCGAACGCCGCCTCTACACACCAGAAACACCCGCCGCCGAACGTGGCTTTCGTCATACTCCGTATTGCGTCTCTATCGGCTTAGGGGATTCGCCACCGGTAGCCGTTAGTGACCGCCGCCCCACTCTTGGAATATGGCAGTCGGTCGCCGCGTCGCGATGGGGCTCGTCGGCGTGCTCGTGTTCGCCGTGTACGCCGCGGCCGCATCCTTCGTCTACTGGGTGCTCGCCGGCGTCGTGCGCGCGGATGTCTCACTCACCGCCACGCTCGCAATCGTGGTCATCGCGACCGTCGTGTTCGCGTACGCGAGCTATCGCTTCGGCACCCGGCGCGTCCTTCAGGAACTTGACGCGCGTCCGCTCCCTCGGTCGAGGTCGCCCGAGGCGTACGAGCGCCTCGACCGCCTCGCCGAGCGAATGGACGTGGGCGCGCCGACGCTCTACGTCGCGCGGATGCCGATGCCGAACGCCATCAGCCTCGGCGGCCCGGGCGACGGCGCCATCGTGTTCGACCGCGCGCTCTTCCGCATCCTCTCGCCCGCGGAGTTCGAGGGCGTGCTCGCGCACGAACTTGCACACCTGGAGAGTCGGGACAGCCTCGTGCAGACCGTCGCGTACAGCCTCTCCCGCACGGCCGTGAGCCTGCTCGCTGTCGTCCTGCTCCCCGTGACGCTGCTCGCGACCGGTATGAGTCGACTGCTCGCGTGGCTCCGCGGCCGGCCCTTTGACTCGTCCGGGTTCGACGTACACCAGCGCATCGGCGCGCTCGTCCTCGTCACGTTCGTCGCGCTCACCCTGCTCGTACGCGCGCACTCGCGCTCCCGCGAGTTCGCCGCGGACGAACGCGCCGTCGAAGTCACCGGCAGACCGCGCGCGCTCGCCGCCGCGCTCCGGAAGATAGAGCGCGCGAGCGAACCGAAACGCGGCATTCTCAGCCCGCTCTACGTCCACACGGACGAGAGCGACGACGAGCGCTGGTTCAGCACGCATCCCTCGATGGACGAACGCATCGAGCGACTGCAAAAACTGACCGAGTAACTCGCCGCCTCACCAAGCCCTTTTCCGCTCGCTGCCGACCTACTCGGTATGGTCGAGAATCAGAGCGACACGTTCGACATCGGCGGCGACCTCACCGTGCACCGACTCGGGTTCGGCGCGATGCGCGTCACCGGCGAGGACATCATCGGCAGCCCGAGCGACGAACGGGCCGCGCGCGAGGTCATCCAGCACGCCCGCGACATCGGCGTGGACTTCATCGACACCGCGGACTCCTACGGTCCCGGCGTCTCCGAGCGCCTCATCCGCGAATCCCTCCACCCCTACGAGGACGTGGTCGTCGCGACCAAGGGCGGCCTGCTCCGGAACCGCGACGGCGACTGGCTGCCGAACGGCGACCCCGACTACCTCCGGAACGCCCACCTCGCCAGCCTCGACCGCCTCGGCGTGGACTCCATCGACCTCTACCAGCACCACCGCCCCGACCCCGACGTGGACTTCGAGGAGTCGATTCACGCGCTCGCGGAACTGAAGGACGCGGGCGTAATCGACCACGTCGGCATCAGCAACGTCTCTGTCGACCAGCTGGAGACCGCGCGCGACATCGTGGACGTGGCGACCGTGCAGAACCACTACAACGTCGCGAACCGCGACCACCAGGACGTGCTCGACGCCTGCGAGGAGTACGGTATCGGCTTCATTCCCTACTTCCCCCTCGCCGCGGGCGACCTCGACGACGCGGCCGCGGTCCGGGAGGTCGCGGACGCCCACGACGCCTCCGCCTACCAGATAGCGCTCGCGTGGCTCCTCCACACGTCGGACGTGACGCTCCCGATTCCGGGCACGTCCAGCATCGAGCACCTCGAACAGAACGTCGCGGCGTCCGCAATCGACCTCACGGACGGCGAACTCGCACGACTCGACGCGTAAGCCACCCAACTGTTTTCGTCCTCCCCGGCGAACGCGCCCGTATGGACACCGTCAGCGCCGACGAGTCCCGCTTCGAGGACGTGCCGAACTTCGATTACGACCCAGAGTACGTCGACACCGGCGACGCCGAGATGGCGTACGTCGACGTCGGCGCGGGCGAGGAGACGTTCCTCTGCCTGCACGGCGAACCGACCTGGGGGTTCCTCTACCGGAAGATGATTCCGACGCTCACGGACCGTGGGCGCGTCGTCGTCCCCGACCTCCCCGGGTTCGGGCGCTCCGAGAAGTTCACCGACCGCGGCGACTACACGTACGACCGCATCTACGACGCCGTCGAGACGTTCGTCCGCGAACTCGACCTCGAGGACGTCACGCTCGTCTGCCAGGACTGGGGCGGCCTGCTCGGCCTGCCCGTCGCCGCGAACAACCCCGAGCGCTTCGCCCGGCTGGTGCCGATGAACACCGGCCTCCCGGACGGTACCGGTGGTATGCCCGAGGTCTGGCACGAGTTCCGGGAGACAGTGGAGACCGCGCCCGACCTCGACATCGGACAGGTCGTCGCCGGCGGCTGCGCGACCGACCTCGACGACGGCGTCGTGGACGCCTATCGCGCGCCGTTCCCGGACGAGGACCACCTCGCCGGCGCGCGTACGCTTCCCGGCATGGTGCCGCTCGACCCCGACGACGAGGGTGCCGCGCCCATCGCGGACGCTCGCGAGAAATTCTCGGACTGGGAGAAACCCGTGTTCGTGCTGTTCGCGGACGCAGACCCCATCACGCGGCCCGCGCGCGACGACCTCGCGTCCGTGTTCCCGACCGCGGACGACCAGCCCGAGACGTGGATCGAGGGCGCCGCGCACTTCCTTCAGGAGGACGCGGGCGAGACGGTTGCTGAGGAAATCGTGGCGTTCGTGGACCGCACCTAGACGGAGACGTAGAACACGAGAATCACGACGGTGAGCGTGGCGATGCCGACGACGAGGAAGCCGTAGGGCGTCTCCCCTTCTTCCCGGCGGGCTTCGAGGAAGCGGTCGAGACAGCGCTCGGAGAGCAGGACGGCGAGCGACCCGGCGAGGATGAGGGAGACGGCGAGCGCGAGCTGCCCCGGCGTCTGCAGCGGATTCCCGCGCCCGGCGTATCGGGCGAGCGCGACCGCGGCGACGCTCGTCAGACAGAACAGGACGTACTTCACTGATTCCTGACGGAGGAACTCGCTCACGCTCCGCGTCACGGTGTCTACTGTAACTCGACGTGTCCGCTATAAGTATTCGGGAGGATGCGGCGGCCGAGCGGCCGGTACGACGGAGGTGTGTGACGTCTCCGTGCGGCCGTTCGGTGCTGTGATTCGCCGATACGACCCTGGCGTCCCACCGCCCGAGTCGCATCACCCAATCATGGTAGGGGATCGGTGACCCCTGTACCTCCCCCAAAGCATCCTATAGGTAAAGTTAGTGGCCAATTAAACGGAAGTAGACGCGGCTTACTGGTCGGGCGCCTGTGAAGTCGGCACCGTCACGTCGGGGAGTCCGGCTTCGATTTCCTCGCGGCGCGACTCGAACTCGCCCGGGAGGACGAGGCTGCCGCCGAGGTCGGAGAGCGGTTCGTCGCTGTCGTACCCGGGGTCCTTGGTCGCGAGTTCGAACAGGACGCCGCCGTGCTCGCGGAAGTAGACGGAGCGGAACCAGTGGCGGTCAATCTGGCCGGTCGGGGAGAGGCCGCGGGAGCGGACGGCGTCACGCATCGCGGACTGGTCCGCGTCCGTCGGCGTCTGGAACGCGACGTGGTGCACGGTTCCGTGGCCTTGGCGGCCGCCCGCGATGGTCGGGAGTACGTCCACGTACTTCCCCACCGGCCCGGACGCGGCGAACCGTGTGCGCTCGTCGCCGGGCGTGTCGTCGGGCGACTGCTCGCGCCCGACCCGCTCGAATCCCATCGTCTCCAAGAGTTCCATCGTCGGTTCGGTGTCGGCTATCCAGAGCGTCACCGAGTGGAACCCGCGAATCGCGTGTTCTCCGGGTACGAATTCGGTCCACGGCACCACGGGGTCGTCGTCCGGAATCTCGGTCGCGACGAGTTCGACCGGAAGGCCGTCCGGGTCCTCGAACGGCAGCACTGTTTCGCCGAAGCGCTCCACGCGCTCCTCGTACGCTACTCCATAGTCGTCGAAGCGGTCCTCCCAGTAGTCGAGGCTGCCCTCGGGCACGCGGAACGCCGTGCGCGACACCTGGCCCGACCCGACCTTCCCCTGGCGCATGTCCTCCCAGGGGAAGAACGTCATACTCGTCCCCGCCGTCCCCTCCGCGTCCGCGAAGAAGAAGTGGTACGTCCCGGGGTCGTCCTGATTGATGGAGCGTTTCACCAGTCGGAGCCCCAGAGTCTCCACCCAGAAATCGAGGTTCTCCTGAGGGTCGCCAGCGATACAGGTCACGTGATGGATGCCCGGCGTGGGCGGCGGACTGCTCATACCCTTCGATTAGTGCTCCCTGGACTTGAGTGCGCGCTAACACTCGCGTCACCGGGTGGCGCGCGCTTCGGGTGGGCGCACGCTTGACCGGCGGTGACCGGACGGCGACTGGACGCTTTTTTATCGTTCGCACGCACACGACCCAGTAATGAGTGAGTTCGACTACGAGTCCCTCGGCCTGGTTGCGGGACTCGAAATCCACCAGCAGCTCGACACCGCGGAGAAACTGTTCTGCGGGTGTCCGACGACGCGCCGCGAACCCGAGGAAGCCGTGCGGTCGTTCACGCGGTACCTCCACCCGACGAAGAGCGAACTCGGCGAGATGGACGAAGCCGCGCTCGAGGAGTCGCAGGTCGAGCGCGAGTTCGAGTACCTCGCGTTCGACTCGACGTGCCTCGTGGAGGAGGACGACGAACCGCCGCATCGGCTGGACGAGGAGGCGCTCGACACGACGCTCGAAATCTCGCGACTGCTGGACGCGACGGTGGTGGACGAGGCGCACGTGATGCGGAAGGTCGTCATCGACGGGTCGAACACGAGCGGGTTCCAGCGCTCCACGCTGCTCGCCCAAGAGGGCGAACTCGAGACGAGCGAGGGCGCGGTCGGTATCGAGGACGTGATGCTCGAGGAGGAGTCCGCCCAGCGCGTCGAGGAGACGGAGTCGGGCGTTCGCTACGGGCTCGACCGGCTCGGCATCCCGCTCGTCGAAATCGGCACGAAGCCCGACATCCGCTCGCCCGAACAGGCGCGCGAGGCCGCGGAACGCATCGGGATGTTGCTGCGCTCGACGGGCAAGGTGAAGCGCGGGCTCGGCACCATCCGGCAGGACGTGAACGTCTCCATCGCGGACGGCGCGCGCGTCGAGATGAAGGGCGTGCAGAGCCTCGACGAGATCGAGGACCTCGTCCGCCTCGAAGTCCAGCGCCAGGTTCGCCTGCTCGACATCGCGGACTCCCTCCAGTCCCGTGACGCCTCCGTTGGTGACGTGCAGAACGTCACGGACACGTTCGAGACCACGGATTCGTCGGTGATTCGCGGCGCGCTCGACTCCGGCGGTCGCGTGTTCGCGGTACCACTCTACGGGTTCGACGGTCTCGTCGGGAAGGAACTCCAGCCGGACCGACGGCTCGGCACCGAGTTCTCCGACCACGCGAAGCGCCACGGCGCGGGCGGCATCTTCCACACGGACGAACTGCCCGCGTACGGCGTCACCGAAGAAGAGGTCGCCGACCTCCGGGAGGCCGTGGACGCCGGGCCCGAGGACGCGGTCGCCATCGTCGCAGCGGGTGCGGACGTGGCGGAGGGCGCTATCGAGGCGGTCGCGGAGCGCGCACGCGTCGCCATCGAGGGCGTGCCCGAGGAGACGCGGAGCGCGAACGAGGGCGGGACGACCCAGTACCTCCGCCCGCTCCCGGGCGCGGCACGCATGTATCCCGAGACGGACGTGCCGCCGGTGTCGCCGGACCCGAGCGAGGTCTCGGAACCCGAACTCCTCACGGAGAAAGTCGAGCGCTACACCGACGAGTACGGCCTGAACGAGGACGTGGCGGAACAGGTGGCGTACGGGCGGCGCTGGCGGCTGTTCGAGGAAGCGATCGAGATGGGCGTGGACGCGAACCTCGCGGCGCGCACCCTCGAGTCCACGGTGACGAAACTCCGGCGGGACGACGTGCCCACCGACCGCCTCACGGACGACCACTTCCGAGGCGTGTTCGAACTCGTCGTCGCGGACGAACTCACGCAGGAGGGCGTTCCCGAACTCCTCGCGGCGCTCGCCGAATCCCCCGGCTCTGAGCCCGCGGAACTCGCGGACGAACTCGGCCTCGGGTCCGTCGGCGAGGACGAGGTCCGCGAGACTATCGTCGAAATCGTCGAGCGAAACGAAGACCAGATCGAGGAGCAGGGAATGGGCGCGTTCTCCGCGCTGATGGGCGAGTGCATGGGCGCGCTCCGCGGGAAGGCGGACGGCGAACTCGTCTCCGACGTCCTCCGCGAGGAAGTCCAGAAGCGCGCCTGACCGGCACTCCGAGTGGTCTTTCGCGAACCGAATCAGAACTGTTTTAGGCTAGCCTAAATGACTGCCGAGTATGGTTTCACGCCAAGACGCATTCCGCGCGACCGCAGCAGTCGCACTCGCCTGCCTTCTCCTCGCTCCGACCGGAACAGTCGCTGCCGCCCAACCGGCGGACTCGACCGTCGCAGACACCGACGAGGCGACCGTCGAGGGCGCAGTCACCTTCGTCCGCACCGTCGAGGAAATGAAGGGACACCTCACCGTCTCGGTATCGTACGCCCGCGCGAACGACACCGACCTCGCCGCCCACCACGCCAACCATCCGCACGAGGAGTACTGGAGAGCCATCAACGCCACGCTCAGCGACGTGAACGCCACGTTGGCGAGCGACCTCGAACGCACGCTTCTCGCCGCCCCCGACCACGCGCGCGACGACGAGGCGAGCGCGTACGCGGCCTGGGTGAACGACACCCTGTTCGCGCTCCTCGACGACGCCGAACGCGCGGTCGCCGGTGAACGGACGACCGACGCCGCGTTCAACGCGAAGGTCTCCCGCGACCTCCTCCAGCGCGCCGTCCAGGAGTACGGCGAGGGCGTGACCGAGGACGGCACCGTCACCGAGCAGATGGAGTACGACGACGCCCTTGGGTTCGTCGCCCGCGCCGACGCGCTCTACCGAGCACACGTCCGCGCAACGCTCTCCGAGCACGCTAGCGAAGAACTCGACGAACTGTTCGAAACCCTTCACGGCTCCGTGAACGACGCCGTGCCGCCCGCAGACCTCACGTCCGTCACGAACGGCATCGCCGCCGAGTACGCCGAGTACACCGGTATCGAGTCCGAAACCGACGGCTCTGCCGTCGAGACGACCGTCGCGGAGATAGAAGAACACCTCCACGAGGCCGTCGACGCCTACGCGAACGGCGACGCCGACGAGGCGAACGAGATAATCCGCCAGACGTACCTCTCTTACTTCGAGGGCCTGGAGGGCGAACTCATCGAGAAACGCCCCGAACTCGTCGAGGAACTCGAAGCCGCGTTCAACGAGGACCTCCCCGGACTCATCGAACGGAACGCGTCCGTGAGCGAGGTGCGCGAAAAGGTCGAGTCGATGGAAGCGGCGCTCGACGAGGTCGAAGAAGCGCTCGCGGCTGACTCCGGGACGACTATCAGCCTCGGCGACGACACCACGACCACATCCGCGGACACCACGACGGCCTCGGACGACTCCGGGTCGTCGGGCAGCACGCCCGGATTCGGCGTCGGGGCCGCGTTCACCGCCGTCCTCGCCGCCGCCCTGCTCGCGGTTCGCCGCTCGAACTGACCCATGCCACGCCACGAGACACAACCAACGACCCGGCGGGCGTTCCTCGCCGGCGCGACCGGCGTGACGGCCGCGCTCGCGGGCTGTAGCTCCCTCACAGGATCCGGAACCACGAGCGGCCCCGCCATCACGGCCGACGACCAGGAGGGCGAGTCGGGCGGTGCGCCGTCCATCGACGACCTCCCCGACCTCTCCGGCACGCTCACTGTCTACCTTGGCCGCGGCGAGGGCGGGGCGTACCGCGAACTCGTGAACTACCTCGAAACCACGCGCTACCCGGACGAGTTCTCGGTGAACCTCAAGAGCGGCCCGTCGTCCGGACTGGCGAACACCATCCTCACCGAGTCGGAGAACGGTGGCTCGCCCGCCGACGTGTTCTGGTCTATCGACGCGGCGTCCCTGGCGCTCGTCGCGCGAGCGGGGCTCGCGGCGACGCTCCCGAACGCGGTCACGGGCGTCGTCCCCGCGAAGTTCCGGGACGGCGACCGCCGTTGGGTCGGGCTCACCGGCCGCGCCCGCGCCATCCCCTACAACACGAACAAACTGGCCGAGCGCGACATCCCCGCGAGCATCTTCGACGTCCCCGGCCACGACCGGTTCCGGGACGTGCTCGGCTGGGCTCCCTCCTACGGGTCGTTCCAGGCGTTCGTCACCGCGATGCGCCAACTGCGGGGCGAACAACGCACCCGGGAGTGGCTGAACGCCGTGGAGGCGACCGGCGTGCAGTCCTACCCGGGCGAGTTCGGCGTCACGTACGACGTGGCGCAGGGAACCGTCGCCGCCGGGTTCGCGAACCACTACTACGCGCTCCGCCTGAAGCAGGCGCGCCCGAACGCCCCGCTCGACCTCGCGTTCACCCGGAACGACCCCGGCGCGCTCGTCAACGTCGCGGGCGCGCTCGTGCTCGACTCGACCGACCGCTTCGAACTCGCCGCGAACTTCGTCCGGCACTTCCTCACCCGCGAAGTCCAACAGTACCTCGTGGAGAACGTTTACTCGTACCCGCTTGCGCCCGGCGTCAGTCCGCCGAGCGGCGGCGACATCGACCTCCCATCGCTCGCCGACCTTGACCCGCCGGACATCGACCTCGCGGAACTCGGCGACGTACAGGCGACGATATCGCTCCTCCGAGACACCGGTGTCCTCTGACATGCCGACCGACCCCGACGACGGACCGCGCGCCGACCAGAACGTGAGCCGAGTTCGCCGTCTCCGCGAGTCGCTCCCGCCGCGCGCACTCCTCATCACCTCCGCGCTGGTGGCGGTGGCCGTGGTCTCCCCGCTCGGCTGGCTGGTCGTCCGCGCGCTTGACGTGCCGACACCGCGCGCCGTTTCGCTCCTCACGAGCGCGTCGACGGCGTCCGTGTTCACCACCAGCGTCGCGCTCGTCGCGGTCGTCACGCTCGGCTCCGTCCTGCTCGGCGTGCCGCTCGCCGTCGCCACCGCGCGCACCGACCTCCCGTTCGCTCGGTTCTGGACCGTCGCGCTCGCGCTCCCGCTCGTCGTCCCGAGCTACCTCGGCGCGTTCGCGTACGTCGCGGCGTTCGGCCCGAACGGCACGCTCGCCGACCTGCTCGCACCGCTCGGCGTCACCGAACTCCCCTCTATCTACGGGTTCGAGGGCGCGGCGCTTGTGCTCACACTCTACGTCTACCCCTACGTCTTCCTCGGTACGCGCGCCGCACTGCTCACGCTCGACGCCTCGCTCGTGGAGGCGGCGCGCACGCTTGGCGACTCTCCGCTCGCGGCGTTCCGCCGCGTCACCCTCCCCCGAATTCTCCCCGGTATCACCGCGGGCGCGCTCCTCGTCGCGCTGTACGCGCTCTCCGACTTCGGCACGCCCGCCATCATGCACGTCGACGTGTTCACGCGCGTCATCTACGTTGAGTACACGTACTCGCGTGACACCGCCGCCCTGCTCTCGGTTCAATTGCTCCTCGTGACCGCCGTCATCCTCCTCCTTGAATCCCGGGTGTCGGGGGCGAGCGCGTCCGGGTACGCGAGCGGGCAGGTTCGGTCGGCGAGCCGGCTGGAACTCGGCTGGCTCACCGTCCCCGTATTACTCGCGTGCGCCGCCGTCGTTGCGCTCACCCTCCTCGTCCCGCTCGGCGTGTTCACCCGATGGCTGGTCACCGCCGACGCCGCGGTCGCGTACGGCGACGCGTTCTCCTGGACGTACGCGTGGAACTCCGTGTACGCCGCCGCGCTCACCGCGGGCGTCGCCGTGCTCGCCGCGCTCCCCGTCGGCTACCTCTCCGGTCGCTACGGGTCGTCGCGGCTCGCCAGGCTGTTCGACCGCCTGACGTACGTTGGGTACGCCGTGCCCGGTATCGTCGTCGCGCTCGCGCTCGTCTACGTCGGCGTCCGGTACGTCCGCGGGGTCTACCAGACGCTCCCCCTGCTCGTGTTCGCGTACGTCGTCCGGTTCCTCCCCCAGGCCGTCGGGGCGACTCGGTCGAGCGTCGTGCAGGTAGACCGCCGGCTCGTGGAGGCGGCGCGCACGCTTGGCGACTCCTCGCTCGCGGCGTTCCGCCGCGTCACCCTCCCCCACATCCTGCCCGGCGTGTCGGCCGGCGCGGCGCTCGTCTTCCTCACGACGATGAAGGAACTCCCGGCGACCCTCCTCCTCCAGCCGGCGAACTTCCGAACGCTCGTCACGTACATCTGGACCGCGCGAGAATCGGGGTTCTACGGACGCATCGCCGTGCCGGCGCTCGTCCTGCTCGCCGTCTCCGCGCTCTCGATGACGATCATCCTCACTAGAGAACGACAGACATGACGACGACACTCGAACTCGACGACATCACCCGGACGTACGGCCCCGAAACCGCCGTGGAAGACCTGTCGCTCACGGTTCGAGACGGAGAGCTGTTCACGCTCCTCGGGCCGTCGGGCTGCGGGAAGACGACGACGCTCCGGTTGCTCGCCGGCCTCGAACAGCCCACGTCGGGAACGGTCAGCATCGCGGGGCAGACGGTGGCGAGCGCGGCCGCGTCCAGTTCGCCGGACGAGCGCGACGTCGGTCTCGTGTTCCAGGATTTCGCGTTGTTCCCCCACATGACCGTCGGGGAGAACGTCGCGTACGGCATCGCGGATCGCCCGGCGGAGGTGCGCGAGGCGCGCGTGACGGAACTGCTTGACCTCGTCGACCTCGCGGGGTTCAAAGACCGCGACCCCGCGGAACTATCGGGCGGCCAGCAACAGCGGGTCGCGCTCGCCCGCGCGCTCGCGCCCGAACCCGCCGTTCTCCTGCTGGACGAACCGTTCTCCAGCCTCGACATCCGCCTGCGCGTGGAGATGCGGGAGGAACTCGCGCGCATCCTCGACGACGCCGGCGTCACCGCCGTCTCGGTCACGCACGATCAGGAGGAGGCGTTGAGCATCTCCGACCGCATCGGCGTGATGCACGACGGCCACCTGAAGCAGGTCGGCGCGCCCGAGGCGGTGTTCGAGAACCCCGAGTCGCGATTCGTCGCGTCGTTCCTCGGGCAGGCGGGATTTCTCACGGGACGCGTGAGCGAGCGTCGAGTCGACACCGCGGTGGACACGCTCCCGCGGGAGCAGCTGGTGGGGGCGACCGAGCAGTACGTCGGCGCGACCATCGACGTGCTCGTTCGTCCCGACGACCTGCGCGCGCGCCCGGTGGCGGACGAGACGGACGCGGACGGCGTCATCGCGCGCCGCCAGTACACCGGGCCGTCGTTCGTCTACCATGTCGAACTGACGAACGGCGACGAGGTTCGCTGCCGGCAGAACCACACGGAACGATACGCCGTCGGAACGCCGGTCGACCTGGACGTGGTGGCCGAGCACGCGCTCGCCTGGTACCCGCAGCGTTAGTCGTCCGCGAGTTTTTCGAGGAGCGTGTCGAGCGAGTACGACTGGAGCGCGCGCTGGGCGTCCCGGAGTTCGTTGATGACGAACGTGCTGTTCGTCCGGTCCACGTCCTCGATGGCTTCGAACTCGCCGATGAGGCGCTCAACGTCGTCCGAATCCGGGAGGTGCGCGACGACCACGAAGTCCGTCTCACCCATCGTGAAGAAACACTGCGTGACGCCCTCGATGTCGAGAATCTCGTCACCGAGTTCGTCGTAGGGGCCGCTGTAATCCGCGAGCACCTCCACGACGACGGTCACGTCGAGGCCGAACGCTTCGAGGTCGATGTCGTAGAGGTCGTTCGTGATGACGCCGGCCTCCCGGAGGTTGTTGAGCCGGTAGTGAATCGTCGACACAGGGATGTCGGTTTCCTCGTGGAGTCGCTCGGGGCTCCCGGTGCCGAGGTCGCTGATGGCCTTGAGAAGCCGCACGTCGCGTTCGTCCATACCCGCGGTGTCGGCGGTGACCGGCAAGTAACCACCGACCACGACACCTGCATCGCCCTCCCACTCGACCTAACTATACTGAACTAACATCCCGGAATAACTCGTCCTGTTGTAGATGAGTTTAAGAACTTCTGGATGTGATGTAGTTCTATATGAAGTCGAAAGGGATTCTGGGAGCGGGCTCCGAAACCGCGCTCCTCTTCTGCCTGCTCGCGCTCGCCTGGGGAACGTCGTTCGTCGCCATCGAAGTCGGCCTCCACCACGTCCCGCCGCTCCTCTTCGCCGGCCTCCGGTACGTCATCGCCGGCGGCGTCCTCCTCGCCGTCGCGCTCGCCACCGCCGACCGCCGCGTCCCCCGCACCCGCGACGAGTGGCGACACGTCGGCGTCGTCGCCGTCCTCGTCGTCGGCGCGTACCACGGCTTCCTCTACCTCGGCGAACAGTACGTCTCCGGCGCCGTCGCCGCCGTCGTCATCAGCCTCACACCCGTTCTCACCGCGCCGCTCGCCAGCGCCATCCTCCCCGACGACTCCATCGGGTTCGTCGAAGCGGCCGGCCTCGCGTTCGGCGTCGCCGGCGTCGCCGTCATCGCGCTCCCCGGCGCCAACGTCGGCTCCACGAACGTCCTCGGCGTCCTCCTCGTCCTCGGCGGCGCACTCAGCTTCGCGCTCGGCAGCGTCGTCTCCCGGCCCCTCGACGCCGGCCTCCCCATCCAGACCACGCAGGCTTGGGCGATGCTGCTCGGCGCGCTCTGCCTTCTCGCCGTCGGCTTCCTCCGTGGCGAATCCCTCTCAGGCGTCGCGTGGAACGCCACCAGCATCGGCAGCCTCCTCTACCTCTCCTTCGTCGCGGGCGCCGGCGGCTACCTGCTCTACTTCATCCTCCTCGACCGCGCGAGCCCCACCGAAATCAACCTCGTCGGCTACGCCGAACCAGCGGTCGCAACGCTCGTCAGTTGGGTCGCGCTCGGACAGGTCGTCGAAGAAACCACCATCGTCGGGTTCGCCGCGATACTCCTCGGGTTCGCGCTCCTCAAGCGCCGCGCGCTAGTCTCGGTCGCCCGCGCCACGACCCGAGCGGCGCAGGGCACCTAAGCGGAACGAGAGCGGGATTCGCTGCGAGATTTCGTGCGCGATAAGCACGAGCACGACCGCGAACGCCGCGTCGAGCAGCCAGTGGATGCCGAGGTAGAACGTCGACACCACGATACACGCCGCCGCGCCCGTCACCGTCCACGCGTACAGGCGGTCGCCGGTCTTCCACGCGAAAATAGCGGCCAGCGTCGAGAGGCCGGTGTGGAGGCTCGGGAACGACTTCATCAGGGTGTCCGTCGCGAACGTCCCCGCCATCACGATGGAGTTCAGGTCGTAGAGCAGCGGCCGCACCGACACCAGCGAGTACCCCGTCACCTTCACCGGGACGAACACGAAGAACGGCGCGGCGAGCAGGACGAGACACGCGTACGCCGCCGCGTACCGGTACGCCTGCTCGCGGTCGTGCGCCTTCAGTTTGAAGTACGTGAACAGTACGACGAACGGGAACCCGACGAGGTAGACGAACACGAACAACATCGTGAGCGGGCGCGCCGTCACCGTCTGGAACACGCCGACCGTCGCGCCCTCCATCGCGTAGATGGTGTCCGTGAACGCCGTGTCGACGTGATACTTCGCGAGTTCGTTCACGCCGAACGTCAACACCCACGCCACCCCCAGATACTTCCAGTCAGTTTGGAGAAACTCCCGGACCTCGCGCTTCAACTGTAAGTCCGGGAGGAAGACGTACGCGCCGAGGGCGAACGCGCCCAGGGACGCGATGGCGACGTACGCCATGTATTGTGTTTGTGGAGAGAGGGCAGAGGGCATCAGTACTTCAATATATGTATCTATACACAAAAAGTTTAGTCGTCAGCCTTCCTCTGAGCACGCCGCAAGATACCACGGAGCGTGTTTACTTCCCGTCCCGTCGGGTGTGCGCGCCCGAGGATGCGCCGCACCATCCGCAGCGTCTTCGGCTTCTTCTCCCCCGGATAGTCGAGGTCGTCCAGGAACGCGCCGAAGTGCTCGTAGAGCGCCTCGATTTCGGCCTCGTCCGCGCGCTGCGTCGACACGTCGGGGAGCTGGGTGTCGTCGCGAGCGAGGTCCTGGAGTTCGTAGAGCGCGACGGTCGCCGCCTGTCCGAGGTTGAGCGAGGGGTAGTCGGCGCTCGCGGGAATCGACGCGACCTCGTCGATGCGTTCGAGTTCCTCGTTCACGAGGCCGACGCGCTCCCGCCCGAACACCAGACACGTCTCCGTCTCCACGTCCCCGAGTGACGTCACGAGTTCGTCGGGCGTGCGGAACGGGAAGCGCGTGTGCTTTCGCGCGTCCTCGTTCGTGATGGACGTGAACCCCACTGTGTGGAAGTTCTCGACGAGATAGTCGAACTCCACGATTTCGGCGTTCGGCAGCACGTCCTCGCGCGCCTGCCCGGCGAACCCGTACGCCTCGCTGTCCCGGTGCAAGTCCGGCGGGTCGACGAGGTAGAGGTCTTCGAACCCGAAGTTCTTCATCGCTCGCGCGATGGTGCCGACGTTCCCCGACGTCTCCGCGTCCACGACCGCGACGACCGGCTTCATGCAGTCGGGTTAGCCGCGGTCGCGTAAAAACCGCGTGACACGCCGGAAGCGCCGACTCTTTGACGGTGGCACTCGGCGTTCCGGTATGCGAACTGTCGACGCCGCCGGACTCGGCATCGGGGACGACCACCCGCCCCGCATCATGGGCGTGCTGAACGTCTCCGCCGAGTCCCCGTACTCGCCGAGCGTGTACGACGACCCCGCGGAGGCCGCGGCGTACGTCGAGGACGAACTGCTCGCGGAGGGCGCGGACATCATCGACATCGGCCTCGAATCCGCGAACAAGAAGTTCGACGTGTTGAGCGCCGAGCAGGAACTCGACCGCCTCGATATCGCGCTCGAAACCATCGAGCGCGTCGACGGCGACGCCGTCTTCTCGATAGAGACGCGGTACCACGAGGTCGCGGACGCCGCGCTCGCGGGCGGGTTCGACATGGTGAACGACATCTGCGGGTTCGCCGACCCCGAGATGCCCGACGTGTGCGAGGCGCACGACGCCGCGGTCGCGAAGATGGCGAGTCCGCCCGACCTCGAACGCCCCGGCGCGGTCGAGGCTGTCGACGACATCTACGACGCCCTCGGCCTGAACGGCTTCACGGACAAGACCATCGTCGACCCCGCGTTCGGCGGGTGGTCAGAGGAGAAGACGCTTGCGGACGACCGGGAGACGTTCGAGCGCCTGCGTGAGTTCCGCGCGCTCGGCCGCCCCATCCTCGTCTCCATCAATCGGAAGAACTTCCTCCGCGACCTCGCCGGACGGAGCACGGAGGAAGCGCTCCCGGTGAGCCTCGCGGCGACGGCGATGGCGGTCGAACGCGGCGCGCACATCATTCGGACGCACGACGTGGCCGAAACCCGGGACGCCGCCGTCATCGGGGACGCGTTCACCCGCGAGCGCACCCGAACGCCGTCGGTCGAGGAACTGGACGTGACGACCGTCCGGGAGGCCGAACGCCACCTCGAACAGCACGCCGGCGACACGACCGTCGCGGCCGAAAGTGTCTCGCGCGCGTTCAGCGTGCGTGGCCTCGATGACGCCGACCGCGAGGCCCTCAGCGCCGCCGCGGCCGCCGCCGGCGCGGTTGCATCCGGCGACGACACCGTGTTCCTCGCCGGCACCGTCGACGCCCTCGAAACAGTCGCTGACGCGGTCGAGGACGGCGCTGGACGGCTTCCCGAGGTCGCCGCGGACATCCGGAACACCCTGACGTAACGAGAAAACTTATACCGTCGGCGAGGGAATCCGCGAGCGGAGGCTGACCCCCCGCGTGGGTAGGGGTACACACTGCGGCGGGGTCGGCTCAGACTCCCCGAATTTCTACACCGACGAGCGACCGCCACATGGACTACGATACCTGGAACCCCGTCTACGAGCGCATACTCGCGGATTTCGGCTTCAGTCGCGAGGCCGACGAACGCGCCCGCGACCGAATCAGCGAGTACGCACAGCCGTTCGACCGCGACCGGCTCGACGCGAGCGGACGAACCGTCGCCATCGCCGGTGCTGGCCCCTCGCTTCCGGACGACCTCGATATCGTCCGGGACGCTGACCTCGTGTTCGCCGCGTCCACCGCCGCCGACACGCTCGCCGACGCCGGCATCACCGTAGACGCGATGGTCACCGACCTCGACAAGAACCCGGATACCGCCCGCGACCGCACCCTGAACGGAAAGCCCGTCGTCGCGCACGCCCACGGCGACAACATTCCCGCAGTCGACGAGTGGCTCCCCCGATTCGACGCCGACCACGTCCTCGCCACCACGCAAGCAGCACCCCGCGATTCGGTCTACGACTTCGGCGGATTCACGGACGGCGACCGCGCCGCCTTCCTCGCGGACGAACTCGGCGCGAGCGAACTGGTATTCGCCGGCTGGGACTTCGACGACCCGGACGTGGACGCGATGAAAGCGAAGAAACTCGACTGGGCAGAACGCCTGCTCTACTGGCTCGAAACCCGACGCGACGACCAGTTCTCAGTGCTCGACGGCCGCCGCGACGGCCTTGAACTCCCCTAGGGTTCGAGGACGACTTTACCCTGCGTCTCGCGGTTTTCGAGGGCTTCGTGGGCGGCCTTGGCGTCTTCGAGGTCGAACGTCTGCCCGACGACGACCTCCAGCTCGCCCGCGGCGAGCATCCCGGAGAGTTCGGGGACGGCCTCGTAGACGCGCTCGGGGTCGCGCGCCATCGCCTGCCCGAGGTGGAAGCCGATGACGGACTTGTTCCCGAAGAGCAGGCTCGCGGTGTCGACTTCACCGGGCGTCCCGGAGGCCGCGCCGTACGCGACGACGCGCCCGAAGTGACTGAGCGCCTCGACGCTCTCCGCGCTCGTTTCGCCGCCGATACCGTCGAGGACGAGGTCGACGCCCGCGCCCTCGGTCAGGTCGTCGATCTCCTCGACGAAGTCTGTCTCCGTGTAGTCGATGGTGTGGTCGCAACCGAGGCGTTCGGCGAGGTCGCGCTTCGATTGAGTGCTCGCGGTGCCGAACACGGTCGCGCCGTGGTCGCTCGCGAGCTGGACGGCGGCGGTACCGACACCGCCCGCCGCCGCGTGCACGAGCACGCGCTCGTCGGATTCGAGGCCGCCCCACTCGTGGAGGCAGTGGTGGGCGGTGAGGAACTGGACGGGGAAACCCGCGGCTTCCGCGAACGACATCGACTCCGGCACGTCGAACAGCGCCATCGCGTTCGCCGTGACGTACTCCGCGTACGCGTTCTCGCCCGTCATCGCGACGACGCGCTCGCCCGGTTCACGCGCCACGCCCTCGCCGACGGCGTCGATGACGCCCGCGGCCTCCATCCCGGGCGTGTACGGCGGTTCGGGGCCGCCCTGGTAGTGGCCGCGGCGCTGCATCACGTCCGCGAAGTTCACGCCCACGGCTTCCACGTCGATACGGACCTCGCCCGGCCCGGGGTCGGGCGTCTCGCGGTCTTCGACGCTGATGACGCTACTGTCGCCGAACTCGCTGACGCGTACGGCTCGCATACCCGAACCCACGATGGCCGGCCGGAAAAACTACCGATTCTCGGGCGTGACCGCCGACAGCGTCTCGTCTATCTGCTCGCGGTTCGCGCTCCGCGGCAGCCCGACCGAAATCTCGTCGAGGCCGTCCACGGCCTCCCACGACGCGAGTTTGTCCGCGACCTCGTCGGGCGTGCCGGCGCAGACGAGGTCGTCGATGAGTTCCTCGCGGACGAGCGAGAGCGCGTGCTCGCGGTCGTCGTCGTTCCACGCGTCGTGCACCTCGTGCGCCACGTCCTCGTAGCCCTGGCGGGCGAGCGCGTCCCGGTAGAACGTCCCCATGCCGCCGATGTAGAACCCGACGTGCTGGGTGGCGAGCCGTCGCGCCTCCGCGCCGTCCTCCAGCGCGCAGCACGTGAGGAGGAGGGAGACGTCCACGTCGCTCGGGTCGCGGTCGCCGAGGTCAGCGCCGCGTTCGAGGTCGCCGAGGCGGTCTTCGAGGCCGTCCTGGGTGAGCATGAGGCCGTGCCAGCCGTCCGCGAACCGGCCGGCGAGTTCGACGGCCTTCGGCCCCATCCCGGTCACGTCGATGGGGGGCGCGGTCTCGGGCGGGTCGCAGCGCAGGCGGAACCCGCGGAGGTCGAAGACGTCGCCGTCGTAGTTCACGGGGTCGCCCGCGACGACCTTCCGAACGATGTCGACGTACTCGCGGGTGCGGCGGAGCGGGCGCTCGAAGTCGACGCCGTGCCAGTTCTCGATGACGGCGGGACCGCTCGGGCCGAGGCCGAGGCGGAACCGGCCGTCGGAGGCCTCCTGGAGGGTGGCGGCGGTCTGTCCGACGAGCGTGGGCGAACGGGAGTAGACGTTCGCGATGCTCGTGCCGATGCCGACCTCGCTCGTGCGCTCGGCGATGAGCGAGAGCGTGGTGACTGCGTCTCGCCCCCACGTTTCGGGGAGCCACGCGCGCTCGAACCCGAGTTCTTCGGTGCGGACGCCGAGGTCGACGAGGGCGTCGAGACTTGGCTGTGCGGCGACGGGGAGGTGGACGGAGCGATGCGTCATCGACTCCCACCGGCGAGATTTACCATACCTCACGTATCGACGGGGATACCTTAACGATTGATACCGAGAATCGCGTCCGTCGTCGCGACTCGCGCGAACTCGCCGTCGAGGTGTGCGAGCGCGAGCCGGTGCACGGTGTCCGCGTCGAAGCGCTCGCCGTCGAGCGCGCGGTCGAACGTCGCCGTCGCGTCCCGTGCCAGCGCCACCGCGAACCCTCGGTTCTCCGCCATCCGCGCCGTCGTGGAGACACAGTGGTCCGTCGTGAGACCTGCGAGCACGAGCGACTCGTGGCCACCGTCTCGCAGCCATTCGTCGAGGTCCGTGTCGACGAACGCGCCGTTCACGCGCTTCACGAACGCCGTCTCGCCCTCGCGGGGTTCCAGTCCGGGCTTGTAGGCGAACCCGGGGTCGCCGCGCCGCAGCGGCGAGTCCGGGTCTGTGGAGTCGTGGCGCACGTGAACGACCGGGTCGCCGCGCTCGCGCCACGTATCGAGGAGACGGCGGGTGTTCGCTTCCGCGTCGGGGTTGTTCCGGTCGCCCCAGTCCGGGTCGTCGAACCCCGTCTGGAAGTCCACGAGCAGGAGAACGCTCACTGCTCGACCTCGCGCGCGACGCCCGGGTCGATGCTCGGCGCGACCTTCGGGTGGTCGCGCGACACCGCTATCGGGCACTCGTCGGGCGCTTCCGCCTCGTCCTCGCGGAGCATGTACTGCGGCCACTCGCGGTCGCCCTCGACGCCCCAGTCCCCGAGGTCGGCGTGCGGGCAGACGCCGTCGTACGCTTCGAGGTTGTCCTGAATCACGTCCCGGGCGCGCTGGCCCGCGTCGGTGTCGCCGGTGACGCCCATCTTCTCGAACAGGCCGCGGGGCTGGAAGGTGATTTCGAGGCCGACCGGACAGTACCGGCTTTGGTAGGTGTCGTAGAACGGCGCGCGACACGTCGGGAACATCGGTTCGCCCGCGAACGAGAACTCCCAGTAGGGGTCGTCCGGGTCCGTCGGAATGTGCTCGGGCCACGGTTCGGGGTCGTGCACGTGGAGGAACTGGAGGACGTGCCAGAGAGCGTCGTGGTAGTCCGCCTCTGAGAACGGTCGCTCGGGTGGTGCGAAGAACGCGACGAGCGAGGCGCGGTCGCCGTACGTCTCGTAGCGCTCGACGTACTCCACGAGCGCGTCCCGCAGGCCGAGCAGGGCGTCCGCGTCGGTCAGCGACGGCACCGCGGTGTACAGCGGGTCGCCGGCGCGCACCGACTCCCGGCCGAAGTAACAGGGGAACTGCTCGCCCTCGTACGTTCCCGTGAGTCCCTCGTAGAACGTCCCCCAGTGCTCGCGCGCCCACGACGGATACTCGGCCTCGGCGCGCGTTCGCATCGTCTCCTGGTCGAGCAGCACGCCCGTCCCGGGTTCGTTCATGGTTCTCATGAAACACTGGTCGCGAGTCCGGATAGAACTTTCGAGACGCCCCACGACTCCCAAAACACGAAAACGAACACCTAATACAAACCCATCGTACTTTAGGAATCACAACTCTTATTCTCCATTTATGCGGAACTGTTTTACCACATATCCGCGCAGAACGTGATGTACAATGAATGGACGTACTTCTACGAAAGACGCGGAAAATAAGCTGAAAGAAGGTAGTAGTATCGCAGTAAGTACCTGTTCGTGTTCTACAAAATCGATTTCAGTTCCGAACGATAGTCCGAAAGGTGGATACGGAACGGTCGTGAGCGCGTTCGGTGACGGGCTATGACCGAGGAAATCGTCTCGGGGGAGACGGCGGCGATTCCGCTCCGTGGGAATGGTATCGCCATCTACGACCCCGACGAACCGGGCGCATGGATTCAATCCGACTACGCGGTCGAACTCGCGGACGGAAACGAACCCGAAAACGCGGAACCCCCGAACCCCGAGTGGGAGTGGTAGTTAGGACTGGTCGCGCTCGACGAGCTCGTACTTCTGGACCTTTCCGGTGGTCGTGCGCGGGAGTTCCTGCACGAACTCGACCTCACGGGGATGCTTGTACTCGGCGAGGTTGTCGAGACAGTACTGCTTCAGTTCGTCCTCGGTCACGTCGCTATCGGGTGCTTTCACCACGAACGCCTTGACGGTTTCACCGCGGCGCTCGTCCGGGATGCCGACGACGGCCGCGTCGGCCACGCCCTCGTGTTCGAACAGCAACTCCTCGACCTCACGCGGGTAAACGTTGTAGCCCGCGGTGTTGATCATGTGCTTCTTCCGGTCGACGATGTAGTAGTAGTCGTCCTCGTCGTAGTAGCCGATGTCGCCAGTGTGGAACCAGCGCTTTCCATCCGCTTCCGTGAACGCCTCCGCGTTCGCGTCCGGGAGGTTGTAGTAGCCCTTCATCACGTTCGGCCCGGAGATGACGAGTTCGCCCGTTACGTCGTCGAGCGCGTCGTCGTCCTCGTCCACGGGCCCCTCCTCGACAGGGTCGAGGGCGTTGAAGTCGCCGTCCACGATGCGCGAGTCGATGCCGTCCAAGGGCGTGCCGATGCTGCCGACGCGCCGCCCCACGTCGGGACGGTTGAAGTGCGTGACCGGACTCGTCTCCGTGAGCCCGTAGCCCTCGTAGATTTTCGGCTCGAACAGCTCCTCGAACTTCCGCAGGACCTCGACGGGGATGCCGGACCCGCCGACGCCGCACATCCGCACCGACGAGAAGTCGAACTCGTCGGTGTTCGGCTGATTGATGAGGTCGTTGTACATCGCGGGCACGCCGTGGAAAAGCGTGATGTTCTCTTCCGCCACGAGGTCCGTGGCGGCCTGCGCGTCCCACTCGGCCATAGGGTAGTAGGCGCCGCCGTTGAACAGCGTCGAATTCATCGTCACCGTCATCCCGTAAATGTGGAACAGCGGGAGAGCGCCGAACGACTTGTCGTCCTCGTTCACCCCACCCGGGGCGAGCGACGCGGCCTGCGACGCGTTCGACCCGAGGTTCTCGTGGGTGAGCTGAACGCCCTTCGGCTGTCCCGTCGTTCCGGACGTGTACGGCTGACAGGCGTCGTCGTCACCGTCGCGAGGAACGACGTCGAGCGTGTCGTCCGCGAGGAACTCGTCGAACGGCGTCGCGGCGTCGTGCTCGCCGCCGACCGAAATCACGTGCTCCACGTCGGTGTCGTCAACGACTTCCTCCACGTGCGGCACGAGGTCGGCGAGCGCGACGACGACCTTCGCGCCGGAGTCGTCGAGCAGGTGGCTGATTTCGCGCGACTTGTACTGCGGGTTCATCGGCACCACCACGCCGCCCGCGCGGAGCGTACCGTGGAACGTCGTCACGAACTGCGGGAGGTTCGGCAGGTACACCGCGACGCGGTCGTCCTCACCCAGTCCGTGCTCGTCGAGCGCCGCCGCGAACTGACCGGTTCGCTGCCAGAACGCCCCGTAACTGATTTCGTTCCCCCGGAACCCGATTGCCGTCGCATCGGGGTCGTCGCTCGCCGCCGCTTCGACGTTCGCTACAAGATTTGCCATTGGTACTACCCGAATCCACGACGGTTGCTCACAAGAAACTTACCCCGAGGGCCGACGGAAAGCTAGACGTAGCCCGCGCGCCACCCTCGCGGTATGACGTACGAGAACGTCAACGTCCGCCGCGAGAACGGAGTCGCCTACCTCACGATGGAGGGCGCGAACGCCCTGAACGCCCTCGACGACGCCACCACGGACGGCCTCATGGCCGCCGTCACCGACGCCGCGGAGGACGACGAGGTGCGCTGCATCGTCCTCACCGGCGACGGCGACGCCTTCGGCGCGGGCGCGGACCTCGCGCAGTTCGACGGGGACGAATCGGACGCGCCCGAACTCCGACGGCTCGCCGCCGCGCTCCACGACGTGGTCCTCCAACTCCACCAGGCGCCGAAGCCCGTCCTCACCGCCGTGAACGGCGTCGCCGCCGGTGCGGGGTTCAGTCTCGCCATCGGCGGTGACATCGTCGTCGTCTCCGAGGACGCCGCGCTCTCCTACGCCTACCCCCGAGTCGGCCTCACCGGCGACGGGGGCTCGACGTTCTTCCTCCCGCGACTCGTCGGGCTCCGCGCGGCGAAGGAAATCCTCCTCCTCGACGGCGACCTCACGCCCGCCGACGCCGTTGACCTCGGCATCGCCACCGAAGCCGTTCCCGCCGACGAGTTCGACGACCGCGTGACCGAACTCGCGGAACGCCTCGCAGCGGGGCCGACGAAGGCGTTCGGCGCGACCAAGCGCCTCATGACGGAGTCCTTCGAGAACTCGCTGGCCGAGCAGCTGTCGCTGGAGGCGGAGGCGATGGCGGACGCGACACACACGGAGGACTACGCGCGCGGTCACGCTGCCTTCTTCGAGAAGGACGACCCCGACTTCGTCGGGAAGTGACGGCAAGGGTTTAGGAGGGCGGGCGGTGTCCTCCACTGCATGGACGAAGCGGAGTTCCTTCAGGCGCACATCGACCAGCACGGCTTCCTCTCCTTCCTCGGCCTCACCGTCGAGGACTTAGAACCCGGCCGCCTCCGTCTCCGGATTCCGTACGACGAGAAACTCACGAACACCGGCCCGGGCGCGAACGGCCAAGTGCACGGCGGCGTCGCCGCCACCATCGCCGACACCGCGGGCGGCCTCGCCGTCCGGTCGACGCTCGACGAACCGACCCAGACCGGCGTCGCGACCATCGACCTCAACATCTCCTACCTCCGACCCGCGGCGGACGACCTCGTCTGCACCGCGAACGTCGTCCGCACGGGCAGCACCGTCGGCGTCGCCGAGATGACGGTCGAATCCGAAACGCCCGACGGGAAACTGAAGGAGGTCGCCGTGGGCCGCGGGTCCTTCCGCATCTTCGACTGAGTCGGTAGGCTTTCGGCGCGTCCGCGACACGCGCCCGTATGCAGGTGTTCTGGCACCGCCGCGACCTCCGCGCGCACGACAACCTCGGACTCGCGGCCGCCGCCGACGAGGGCGACGTTCTCCCCGTGTTCGTGTTCGACGACGCGGTCCTCACGCACGCGAGCCCCGTCCGCGTCGCCTTCCTCCTCGACGCGCTCCGCGACCTCCGCGCGTGGTACCGCGACCACGGAAGCGACCTCGTCGTCCGGCGCGGCGACCCCTCGGGCGTGATTCCTGACCTCGCGCACGAGTACGACGCCGACCGCGTCGTCTGGAACCACGACTACACCGGCCTCGCACAGGAACGCGACGAGGTCGTCCGAGAGGCGCTCGACGCACAGGACACGCCCCACGAGCAGTTCCACGACGCCGCACACCACGAACCGGGAACCATCCGTACGAACGCCGGCGACCCCTACTCGGTGTACACGTACTTCTGGAAGAAGTGGCAGGACCGGGAGAAGGCGAGCCCTGCGGAGCCGCCCGCGGCCGACGCGCTCGCCGACGTGTCGGGGGAAGCGCTTTCGTCACTCGGGGACCTCGGCTTCGACGAACCTGAAGCGGACTACCCGGAGGCCGGTCACGCGGCCGCCGTCGAACGCCTCGACGCCTTCTGCGAGCGCGACATCTTCGACTACGACGAGGGCCGCGAAGCCCCCGCCAACGAGGGGACGAGCCGTCTCTCCCAGGACTTGAAGTACGGGACGCTCGGCGTGCGCGAGGCGTACGCGCGCACCGCGGAGGCGATGGCTGCGGCGGAGAGCGAGGCCGCGGAGACGAGCGTCGAGGAGTTCCAGAGCCAGCTCGCGTGGCGCGAGTTCTACCAGCAGGTCATCTACTTCCACCCGCGCGTGGTGACGGAGAACTACAACGAGTACGAGAACCCCATCGAGTGGCGCGACGACCCGGACGAAATCGCGGCGTGGAAGGCCGGCGAAACTGGCTTCCCCATCGTCGACGCGGGGATGCGCCAACTCCGCGAGGAGGCGTACGTCCACAACCGCGTGCGGATGATTGTCGCGTCCTTCCTCACGAAGGACCTCATGGTCGACTGGCGGGTCGGCTACGACCACTACCGGGAGTACCTCGTTGACCACGATACCGCGAACGATAACGGCGGCTGGCAGTGGGCGGCCTCCACGGGCACGGACGCCCAGCCCTACTTCCGCATCTTCAACCCCTGGACCCAGCAGGAGGACTACGACCCCGACGCAGAGTACATCCGCGAGTACGTCCCGGAGCTCGCGGACGCGAGCGTCGACGAGATTCACGGCTGGAACGACCTCACTCCCGAGGAACGCGACGAGATAGCGCCGGACTATCCCGACCCGATCGTGGACCACTCCGAGCGCCGCGAGCAGGCGCTGGAGATGTTCCAGACTGCCCGCGGAGAAAATTAACGCGCCGTTCCTGCCAACGTAAATGTCACTCCGGCGGTAGTTTTACGTGACCGGTGGAAAACACTTCTCCCGAGACACGATGGCAGTAAGTGACACGGGGCGACCGGAGACGGCGCGCGAACGATACAGTCAGATGGCCGACGCGGCGAACCCGACGTTCGCCGCGGGCGCGGTAGCGGTTCCACTCCTGTTACCCGTACTGGGCTACCTCTCGGGCGACTACCGCGCGATGTTCACCATCCACCTCTTCCTCGGCGCGTTCTGGTTCGGGACCTCCGTGCTCGGCGCGCTCGTCCTCGGCCCCGTCATGGGCGGCCTCCCCGACGAAGCGAACGAGGCGTTCGCGGAGCGCTTCGTCCCGAAGATGAACTTCCTCATGGAACCCGTTTCCTTGGGCGTCGTCGGCTCAGGCATCGGCCTCGCCGCGATGCTGAACATGTGGCAGGCTCCGACGACCGCTCTCTGGGTGGCGCTCGCGCTCGCCGTCGCACTTCTCGCGCTCGGGTTCGGGCCGCTGCACTGGTTCACGACCGGAATGTACGACGAACTCGCCGCCGAGGACACCGACTACGAGCGACTCGCCGAACTGAACACGAAGTACGGCATGCTCAGCCTCGTCGAACTCGTCCTGATGGTCGCCATCGTCGGCGCGATGTCCGGCCTCCGCTGGGGGTTCTGAAACCACACACGTATCCGTCCGGCTCCGCTCCTTCGAATATGGCAATCCAAACCGGCGACACGGTCACGTTCGAGTACGTTGGCCGCCTCGACGACGGCACCGTCTTCGACACCTCGCGCGAATCCATCGCGAACGAGGAAGGACTCGCGGAAGAACAGCCCGACCGCGAGTACGACCCGCTCACGGCCGAAGTCGGCGCGGGCCAGGTCATCGAGGGCATGGAAGACGGCCTCGTCGGCCTCGACGCAGGCGAGACCGCGACGCTCACGATTCCGCCCGAGGAAGCCTACGGCGAGTGGAGCGAGGAACGCGTCCAGGAGTTCGAGACCGAGGAACTCACGGACGCGCTCGGTCAGCGCCCCGAGGAAGGACTATACCTCGAAGCGCAGAACGGCCAGCCCGGCGAAATCACGCACGTCGACGACGACGTGGTGAAAGTCGACTTCAATCCCCGACTCGCGGGCGAAACTCTCGAGTTCGAAGTCGAAGTCGTCGACGTCGAATAACTCTCTCAGTTTTTTAGAAGAGGCTCGGCAGGTCCGCGATACTGTCGAGAACGTGCGTCGGCGTGATGTCCGTGGTCTCCACGTCCGCGCGGTCGCTGACGCCCGTGAGCACGAGCGCGCTGTCGATACCGGCGCGGTCCCCCATCAGTACGTCCGTGTGGAGGTTGTCCCCGACCATCAGGCACTCGTCGAGCGGGACGCCGAGGATGTCCGCGGCCACGTCCGCCATGCGCGTGCTTGGTTTCCCGACGACGAGCGGGTCGTGGCCGGTCATCTCCTCGACGGCGGCGACGAACGCGCCCGCGCCCGGCATCGGGCCGTCCTCGTGTGGCGTCGTGCTGTCGCGGTTCGTCGCGACGAAGTCCGTCCCGGGGCCGAACGCGCGGAGCGCGCCCGTGAGGCGGTCCATCGACACGCGTTCGTCGTACCCCACCACGACCACGTCGGCCTGTCCGGTCTCCGAAACGGTGAGGCCCGCGGCGGTCAGTTCGTCCGCGACCACGTCCTGTCCCATCACGTGCACGGACGCGTTCGGCCGGTACTCGGCGAGGTACTCCGCGGTCGCCCACGCCGCGGTCACGACCTCGCCCGCGTCCGGACTGATGCCGAGCGACTTCAGGCGCGCGTGGAAGGTGTCGCGGCGGACGCCGGTGTTGTTCGTCACGAACACGAGCGGCACGCCGCGTTCGCGGAGCGCGCGGACCGCGTCGGCGGCACCGGGGACGGGGTCGCGGCCGCGCCAGACGGTGCCGTCGAGGTCGACGAAAACGCCGGAGTACGTCACACTCGCTCGAAGGCGCAGCACGCCCGAAAACCCTTCGTGGGACGTGATAACACGGAACGCCTCAAACTTTAACAGCTATCCGAGACACGTACCACGTGGTGATAGCATGACTGACTACGAACTTCCGCCGCTCCCGTACGACTACGACGCGCTCGAACCGCACATCAGCGAGCAGGTACTCACCTGGCATCACGACACCCACCACCAAGGGTACGTGAACGGCTGGAACAGCGCCGAGGAGACGCTCGAATCCAACCGTGAAAACGGTGAGTTCGGCTCCTCCGCGGGTGCGATTCGGAACGTCACCCACAACGGAAGTGGACACATCCTCCACTCCATCTTCTGGGAGAACATGAGCGAGGACGGCGGCGGCGAACCCGCCGGCGCGCTCGCCGCCCGCATCGAGGAGGACTTCGGTGGCTTCGACGCCTGGAAGGGCGAGTTCGAGGCCGCAGCGTCCGCCGCCGGCGGCTGGGCGCTCCTCGTCTACGACTCCCACTCCGACCAGCTGCGTAACCTCGTCGTGGACAAGCACGACCAGGGCGCGCTCTGGGGCGCACACCCGATCCTCGCGCTCGACGTCTGGGAGCACTCCTACTACTACGACTACGGCCCGGACCGCGGCGACTTCATCAGCAACTTCTTCGACGTCGTCGACTGGGACGACGTCGCGGACAAGTACGAGGACGTCGTCGCGACGTTCGACTAATCCGGGGAACCCACCAGTTTTCTTTCGCGCGCTACGACGGCCGCAGGTCGGAGAGCGGGTAGTCCGCGAGCTCGGTCGGGAGGCGCTCGGTCAGGTCGGCGAAGTCGTAGCCGCCCTTACGCCGGTCGAAACTGCAGAGGACACCGATGCGCTCGCCGTCCCGGGAGACGAACGTCCGGTACTGTTCGAACGAGTCGAACCCGCGGACGGTGTAGTAGAACTCCGCGTAGTGGAGGTTGTCGTACGTCTCGCGGGTGACGAACCCGTATCGTTCGTTGTCGATGTAGCGCTCCGCGTCCGTCTCCGCGAGTTCGTCCGCCACGTCAGCGCGGACGAACAGCGGTTCCTGGGCGTCCCCGTCGAACACCCAGAGGTCGCGGAGCGCGTCCGCACCGAACGCCTCGACGACCTCGTACAGCGCCTGTTTCCCCGGCGTGGACTGTCGTGTACCATCTGACTCCATCGCAGGATACCGGCTGTTAGAGACTCCCCCACATAACGTTTCGTCATCAGTGCGTCTTGCGCAGCGAGTCCGTGGGTTTTTGCCGCGCGCACGCCCAGGATTCGGTATGCCTCGGCCGAAGTCCGATTTCGACACGTTCCACCCCTGTGATTTCTACGAACCCGACGAACTCCTCGACGACGACCAGATGTACACGGTGTACGAGATAGCGCGCCTCCTCCAGGGCCTCGACCCGGACGCCGCGCTGGACCAGGAGACTGAGGACATCCTGCTCGACTGGGCGATTCCGTGGGTGATGCGGAACAGCGACGACCTCGTCATCGCGGAACCGGCGGGCGACGACGAACCCGGCTACTACGGCCTGAAGGAGTAGAACCGAACGCGAGGCGTCAGGTGGTGACCATCCACCCGGGGTCGTGGCCGGTGCGTTCGATGAGGTCGGACCGGCACGCCGGGCAGACGTCCGGCGTCCCGGTTTCGTTTCGGGGGACGTAGACCGCGCCGCCGCACTCGACGCACGCGTCCGCGACGACTGTCGTGCAGTCGGCGCAGACGTTGAAGTCGTCGACCGTGAGGTCGCGCAGGGGTTCGAGTTGCTTATCGAGGAGATACTCGTCGATGACCGCCTGACAGTTTTGGCACGGTTGCATAGCGATGCACGCTACCGCATGTGACCGAGTGACATAGGTCTGTCGTCCGTGCGAAACCCTGCCACATCACCGCGTCTTCGCGGCGCGAAGCGCCAGCCGAACGTCCTCGACCGGGTTCCGGGTGACGCTCGGGCCGTGCCCGCAGTGCATCACGTCGAGGCCGCCAGCCACCCGTGATTCGAGGCGCTCGATGGACTCGACGAGCGTCGGACGGTCGCCCTCCTCCAGGTCGGTTCGGCCGAACCCGCCGTTCGCGAACACGAGGTCGCCCGCGAACAGCGTCGTCTCGGAGAGCAGGCAGACGTGGTCGTTCTTGTGCCCGGGCGTGTGCAGGACGGTGTACGTGTCGTCTCCCATTCGAATTTCGTCCTCGTCGCCGAGTTCGTGGTCGACGCCCGGCTGGTCCGTGTCGAACCCCCAGGCGTCCACGTCGAACGCCGATTTCACGTCGTCGAGGTTCCCGACGTGGTCGGTGTGCGTGTGCGTGAGCACCACCGCGTCCAGACCGCCCGTTCGCTCCTCGATGCGACTCACCACGTCGTAGTTCGCGCCCGCGTCCACGAGAACGGTGCGCTCGCCCGGAACGAGGAAGGCGTTGCTCGTGAACGCGTCCACGCCCGCGGAGAGATTCTCGACCATACCGACTTCTGGACGCGCGCGCTGAAATACCCTTCAGACTGGCGCGCTCACGAGCACGAGCTTCGAGAACTCGTCGCGGTTCCGAATCTGGCGCTCCTCCTCGGGACTGATGCGGAGCGCCTCGTCCTCGTCGAGGCTGACCGTGTGGTCGCCGAAGTCCACGTCCACGCCACCGGTCGCCACGTAGTAAATTTCCTCCTGGTCGTCGTCCACGTGCGCGTGGCTCATCGTCTCCTCGCCGGCTTCGAGCGCGAGAACGGTGAATCCGAGCGTCTCCGTGTCGAGGTCGTCCCGAAGCATCCACATCTCTCCCTTCACGTCGTCCGGCAGCACCGATTCGGCGTCGCTCACGTGTGCTTTCGTGTGCGGCATGGGTTACACTACTGGCGCCGGCCCGAAAAACGTACTCGCCGAACCGCCCCCAGCTTTTTCGGTGCGGGCGGTCGTTCTGTGACGTATGAGTGAATCTCAGGCGCGCTTCGAGGTGTACGAGGACGACGCGGGTCAGTGGCGGTGGCGGCTCGTCCACCGGAACGGCAACATTCTCGCGGACTCCGGCGAGGGGTACGCGTCGAAGCAGAAGGCGAAACAGGGCCTGGAGAGCGTGAAGGAGAACGCGGCCGGCGCGCCGGTCGACGAGTAGCTATTCGACGCCGAGCGCGGTCGTGATTCGGTCGCGGTAGTCGACCAGCCACTCGCCGCGGTCGCGCGGCCGTTTCTCGGCGATGTCGACGGTCGTCTCGACGGTTCCGGGCTGGCCGCCGAGCACGGTGACGCGGTCCGCGAGGTAGGCGGCTTCCTCCACGTCGTGCGTGACGAGGACGACGGTGAGGTCGCTGTCCCGCCAGAGGTCGAGCAGGAAGTCCTGTTGTTCGTACTTCGTGAGCGCGTCGAGCGCGGAGAACGGCTCGTCCAGCAACATCACGGTCGGGTCGTACGCCAGACCGCGCGCGAGCGAGACGCGCTGCGCCATCCCGCCGGAGAGTTCGCTCGGTCGGGCGTCCGCGAACTCGGTGAGGCCGACGCGGTCGAGGAGCGCGTCGATTCGGTCGCGCGCGTCGTCGCTGTCGGGGTCGACGCCGCGCGGGAGGCCGACGGCGACGTTCTCGCGGACGGACTTCCACGGCAACAACCGGGGTTCCTGGAACACCATGCCGACACGCTCGCCGCCCTCGGTCCGCACGTCCACCCCGTCGACGGTCGCCGTGCCGCGGAAGTCGTCTTCGAGGCCGGCGAGCACGCGCAGGAGCGTGCTCTTCCCGCAGCCGGAGTGGCCGACGACGGAGACGAACTCGCCGGGCGAAACGGAGAGCGAGACGTCGCGGAGCGCCACGGTGTCGCCGTAGGCTTTCGTCAGGTCGTCGACGGCGACCGCCGCGTTCTCACCAGTCGACGACACGTTTCTCCACCTCCTTGACGGCGAGGTCGGTGAGGTTCCCGAACAGCGCGAACAGCACGATTGCGCCGATAATCATGTCGGGCCGGGAGAGCACGCGGCCGTTCTTCATCAGGAAGCCGAGGCCCTGGCTCGCGCCGATGAGTTCCGCGGCGACGACGAACATCCACGCGAGGCCGACGCCGCTCCGCACGCCGACGAACAGGCTCGGGAGCGCCGCCGGGAACACCACGGACTTCAGGGTCTCAAACCGGGTGAGGTCGTAGACTTCCGCGACCTCGCGGCGCGCCTCGTCGACGGCGTGAAGGCCCGTGGAGAGGTTGAGATAGACGGGGAAGAACGCGCCGACGGCGATGAGGAGGACTTTCGCCACCTCGCCGATGCCGAACCAGAGCAGGAACAGCGGCACCCACGCGAGCGACGGGATGTTCTTCAGGCTCTGGAAGAGCGGGTCGAGGAGCGCGCTCGCCGTCCGCGAGATTCCGGTGAGCGTGCCGAGGACGACGGCGAGCGTCATCCCGACGACGCAGCCGAAGAACACGCGCTGGACGGTGACGGAGACGTGGGTGGCGAGCTCTCCCGACGCCGCGAGCGAGTACAGCGTTTCCACGACTGAGAGCGGTTTCGGGAGCTGATAGGGCGGGAATACGCCCGTCACGACCGCGACGTGCCAGCCGACCACGAGGAAGGCGGGGACGATAAGGCCGAGCGTCCACCGCGCTTGGTCGAGCGACAGGTCCGCGAGGCCGTACGTCCGCGTGCTCATCCGTTCACCACCGGCTCAGCGATGGACGGCCGGACGAGCTCGTCGATGGCCGCCTGCAGGTCGACGCTCGAATCGACGAAGCCCTTTTCGTGGAGGATTGGCGCGAGGTCGGAGAGCAGCGAGTGGTGCTGGTCGCCCGGGATGGGCGCGGAGAGGTCGGTGCGGTCGGTGAACACCTTGCGCGCGACGGGCTTCGACATCTCGGACGCGTTCGCGAGGATGGAAACCGTCTCCTCGGGGTTCTCGATGGCCCACTTCCGGCCGCGCTCGTACGCCCGCAGGACGCGGTTCACGTCCTCGGGGTGGTTCTGGACGAACCCGTCGAGGAAGTTGAGCGTGCCGTTCGTGTTGAACGCGGGCCGCCGGAAGAACAGGTCGACGTCGTGTTCGAGCTGGAGTTCGGCCATGTGCGGGTCGAGGCCCGCCCAGGCGTCCACTTCGTCCTGCAGGAGCGCGTCCTGTCCCTCGGGGTGCTGGAGGTCGACGATGTCCACGTCGCTCTCGCTGAGGCCCGCGGTGTCGAGCGCTTGCAGGAGGAAGAAGTGGGGGTCGGTGCCGAGCGTCGCGGCGACGGACTTCCCTTCGAGGTCCGCAACCTCGGAGATGTCGCTGCTCGACTTCGCGACCAGCGCGGTCCACTCGGGCCGCGAGTAGATGTAGCCCGTGCGGATGGGGACGCCGTTCGAGCGCGCCATCAACGCCGCGATACCCGCGGTAGACGCCGCCTGCGCCTCCCCGCTCTGGGAGTACTGGTTCGCCTGATTGCTCCCGAGGCTCAACACCCACTCGACGCTCGCGTCGCTGTCCGCGAACTCGTCCTCGACCCAGCCCTTCTCGCGGAGCACGAGACTCACCGGGTTGTAGTACGCGTAGTCGAGGGTGACGCTGCGGGACCCGCCAACGATTCCGCTGCCGATGCAGCCAGCCGTCAACGACGCGGCGGCCGCACCGGTCGCGCCGAGAAACGCTCGTCGGTTCATCGTACCCACCGTACGGCTAGCGGTGTCAAAACACGAACTACCGCGTCATCCGTTACGTCGGTCTCGTTTCCTCGAAAACGTTGCGTTCCGACCGCTTGGGGACGAGAGCGCGCGAGAGGGCGGCGTTCTCGGGTTCGACGGCCGCCCGTAACACCTGCAATACCTGCCAGACGGCGACCGATAGCCGCTCCGCGAACCCCTAAACATTTCATTCACGGATACGCAATCTCCGCCATGCCACGGGTCACTGCCGTCTGTGCGCTCCTCGTCGTGAGCGTCCTGCTCGCCGGTGTGGCTCCCGCGAGCGGCCTCGGCGACGCGGGAAGCGTCGGCACGGCCGACGGCCCGTCCTTCTCCAGCGTCCACTTCACCATCACCGTCAACGAGGACGGGTCGGCGCGGTGGACGTTCCAGTACCGGACGCCGCTCGAAAACGACTCCCAGCGCGCGGACTTCCGGGAGTTCGCGGCCCAGTTCGAGAACAAAACCGGGCCGCTCTACGAGAACTTCCGCGACCGCGCGCGAACGCTCGTCGCCGACGGCGAGAACGTCTCCGGACGGTCGATGAACGCCACGGACTTCTCGCGGACGGCGCGCGTCACGGGCCTGAACGACAACCTCGGCGTGGTCGAGATGGCGTTCACGTGGACGTCGTTCGCGCGCGTCCAGGGTGACCGCGTGCTCGTCGGCGACCTCTTCGAGGGCGGTCTGTACGTCGGGGAGAGCCAGCGGCTCGTCCTCGAAACCGGCGACGGACTGCGGTTCGCGTCGGTGAGCCCGCAGCCCGATTCGATGGCCGGCGAGACGCTCGCCGAGAGCGACTCCGTGACGTGGTTCGGGCCGACGGAGTTCGCGGACGAGCGCCCGCAGGCGACGCTCACCACCGCGCCGCTCACCACGGCCACGACGACCCAGCCCGGCGGAACGACCGCAGGCGGCGGGACGACGGACGACAGCGGGATTCCGTGGGTGCTCGTCGCGTTCGTCGCGCTGCTCGTAATTCTCGTGGTGGCGGCGGTCGGCGCGGCGGCGTGGCGCCGGCGCGACCGCGAACCCGCGGACGGCGATGGGGAAGACTCCGGCGTGCCGGCCGAACCGGCGGTCTCGGACGCGGAACTGCAGTCGGACGAGGAGCGCGTGCGCGAACTGCTGGAGACTCACGGCGGCCGGATGCGGCAAGTCCAGATCGTCGAGGAGACGGACTGGTCGAAGTCCAAGGTGAGTATGCTGCTCTCCGAGATGGAGGACGAGGGGGAGATCAGCCGTCTCCGTATCGGTCGGGAGAACGTCGTCAGCCTCCCCGGCCACGAACCCGGCGGCGACCGCGAGGAGTGACCGCCGCCCGCGACTTATTTTAAATTATCCGAGTGTATCCGCCAGCCTATATAGTCGGATGTCCTGGTCGAGGATATGGCTTCGTCGCCGCTGAACGACATAGTCTCGTTCAGCCCCGACAACCGCACGGTACGCGTTCTCCTCGTCGACGACGACGAAGCGACCGTGGAACTGTCGACGCGGTTCCTGGAGCGCGAGCTAACCGACGTGTCGGTCACCGGACTGACCGACCCGGTCATGGTCACCGGACACGTCCGGGAGCGCGAGTACGACTGCATCGTCAGCGACTACGACATGCCCGACCTGAACGGCCTCGACCTGCTCGCCGCGCTCCGGGAGGACGGCTGTCCGGTCCCGTTCGTGCTATTCACGGGGAAGGGGAACGAGGAAATCGCGAGTCAAGCGATCTCCGCCGGCGTGGACGAGTACCTCCAGAAGGACGGCCCGGATGTCTACCCCGTGCTCGCGAATAAAATAGAGACGCTCGTGGAGAAGCACTGGGCGGAGTCCCAGGTGCGGCAGGGCCTCCTCGCCATCGAGTCCGCGCAGGAAGGCATCGGCATCATCGACGCCGACGGCACGTTCCGGTACGTGAATCCGGCGTACGCGGACGTGTACGAGCGGACACGGGAGGAGATTCTCGGCGGGCACTGGTCGATGCTCTACGCCGACGACGAGCGCGCGCGGTTCGAGACCGAGATACTGCCCGAACTCGAATCCAAGGGGGCGTGGCGTGGGCGCGCGACCGGCGTGACGAAATCCGGCCGATCGGTCCCCGAACGCCTCGCGTTGACGCAGCTGGCGGACGGCGGCCACGTCTGCGTCGTCGAGGACCTCACCGCGGAGGAGGACTTGCTGGACGACCTCGCCATCCGGGACCGCGCGCTCGACGCCGCGTCCCTCGGCGTCGTCATCACCGACCCGTCGGGGGACGACAACTCCATCGTGTACGTGAACCGGGGGTTCACCGAGATGACGGGGTACAGTCGGGAAGAGACTGTCGGGCGGAACTGTCGGTTCCTCCAAGGGCCGGAGACGGACCCGGCGAGCGTTCGAGAGCTCCGGGAGGCGGTTGAGGCTGAGGAGTCCGTGACGACGGAGATACTGAACTACACGAAGGACGGAAAGCCGTTCTGGAACCTCCTGGAGATATCGCCGGTCACGAACGACGCGGGCGAGACGGTGAACTTCGTCGGGTTCCAGCGCCAGATAACGAAACGCAAGGAACACACCATCGCCATCGAGGAGCAACTGGAGTGGCTGCACGACTTCGGGCAAGTGCTCTCACACGACCTGAAGACACCGCTCACGGTGCTGAAGGGGAATATCGAACTCGCGCGGGAGGGCGACGAGACGCGACTGGACGACGCGCGCCGGGCGGCGGACCGACTGGACGCGCTCATCACCGACCTCTCGAACGTGATGCAGCAGGGCGACCTCGTGACGGACATCGAGCCGCTCGACCTCGCGGCGGCGTTCCGGTCGTGGGACGCGTTCGAAACCGAGCCGGCGTCGTTCACAGTGGTGGACTCAAAGCGCATCCGGGCGGACGAGCGTGCGGCCGTCAGGCTCGCGGACAACCTCGTGAAGAACACGGTCGAGCACGCGGACCCGGATACCGCGATGCGGGTCGGCGCGCTCCCCGGCGGTTTCTACTACGAGGACGACGGTCCCGGCATCCCGACGCACGAACGCGACAGCGTGTTCAAGCCCGGGTACTCCACGAAGCCCGGCGGAACCGGGTTCGGGATGGTGAGCATCAAACAGATCGCGCTGGCGCACGGCTGGAACGTCTCCGTCGGTGAGAGCGCGTCCGGCGGCGCGCGCTTCGAGTTCACGGGCGTAGAATCACCGGACGAGTAACTCACGCGCCCTTGATGACGCTCGTGACGCCGAGCGTCTCCGCGACGACCCACGCGACGAACAGAATGTAGCTGGTGAGCAACGCGACCGATTCGACCGTGGTGAGGGAGAGGTCGGTGCGGAGCGCGGTGAACAGGAGGATGGTGGCGAGCGTGAGCACGGCGAACATCGGCACCGCGACCGCGAAGTTCACGGTGACCGCGCCGACGATGAGCACGCCGACAGGCACGGCGACGAGGAGGTCGAACGTGTTCGACCCGAAGACGTTTCCGAGGCTCGTCGCGCCGTTCCCGTCCCGCGCGGACTGCACGCTCACGAGCGTATCCGGGAGGCTCGTCGCCGCCGCGACGACCGTCACGCCGAGCAGGAACTCGGGGACGCCGAACGTGCCGCCGAGGGATTCGACGGCGTGCACGAGCTGCTCAACCGCGACGAGAATCACCAGGAGGCCGGCGGCGAGCGTCCCCCACGCCCGCGGCGCGGAGATGCTCGGGTTTCCGGGCGCGTCGGCGTCGGACACGTCCTGCCACTGAATGAAGAGGTAGAGTCCGTAGAGGAGGAGCGGAATCATCGCGAGCGGCCGCGTCAGATTGCCGTTCAGCGCCGGTCCCGGACCGGGCGCGTAGATGACCGCGAGCGCGAGCGTCACGACGAGCGCGGACACCGCGAGCATGTAGAACTGGGCTTCCTTGTAGACGATGGCGCGGCTCGCGGACAGGTCGTCGTCCGCCGTCAGCCCCGAGAGCGCGGGAATCACGAGAACGTTGAAGATAGCGGACCCGACCACCGCGCCGATACCGATGTCGAACGCGCCCGCGAGCGCCGCGAACACCACGCTCGCCAACTCGGGGAAGCTCGACCCGACCGCGACCACCACTGACCCCTGCACGACCGCCGGCAGGCCGTAGTACGCCGCGAGGTTCTCCGCGGACTCCTCCAGCCACCCGCTTCCCACCCAGACGAGCGCCGTCGCCACCGCGAGAACGAGCGCGTTCACCGCCGGCGACGACGGCACCAGACCCCAGAGAGCCATTATCTCGGTCTCGCACGCCCACGGGAATCAAGCCACCGAAACACCCCGCACCCCGGGATTGAATAGTCGTCCGCGGCGACCTCCGCGTATGCCCTCCGACACCCACGGAACGCGTCGCGCGGTCGTCGCGGGTGCCGCAGGCGCGCTCGCCGGACTCGCCGGCTGTTCCGGGCTCGCCGACCTCTGGCCGGACGGCGACCCGCCGCCCGCCGACACGACCACCAGCCCGACCACCGGAGAACAGAATCGGACTGGCGAGGGGGCCGCGTCCACGTTGGCCGTGCAGAGCACGCCGACGCTGTCCTCGGTCGTGCAGCCCGCCGCCGGCCTCTGGAACACGAACCCGAAACCGGACGCGGACCGCGTCGTTTGGTCGCGCTTCGACACCCGGCCGTCCTTCCAGAACCGCCTCGCGAACTACTTCGCGGGTCGCGCGGGCATCACCTCATTCGGCGGCCGCGCCGACCCGCCGTTCCGCGTCGCATCCGCCGTCGGACCCGCCCCCCGCGTCGCGTCCGCGCTCCTCGACGACCGTGTCGACCTCGCCACCGTCGACGACGGTCCGCGCGCCGACGGCTCGAACCCGAAGGGACCGTTCGGCGAGCGCGCGAACGAAGTCGTCCGCCACCCGGTCGGCCGGGCCGGCTGGGTGTTCGTCGTCTCTCCCGGGCTCGCCGACGCCGGCGTGGACGCGCTCACCCCCGACCGGATACGCCGCGTGTTCGCCGGCGACATCGACACGTGGCAAGCCGTCGGCGGCCCCGACCGCGAACCGTTCGTCTTCCTCGGCCCCGACATCACCGGCACCAACCTCCCGTACGAGACCTTCCTCCGCCAGAACGGCTACGCAACGGCCGGCGTCGACGCCCGGTACGGCCAGGCCGCCGAGATGGTTACGGCCGCCGCGAACCGCGAGCACGCCATCGGCGTCCTCCCCGCTCGCGGCGTCCACCTCGCCCACGCCCGCGGCGTCCCGACGCTCGACGTCCTCGTCGACGGCGAGCGCCGCGGCGTCTCCGACGACTACCCGATGACCGCCACCGTCGGCTTCTACACCCACGGCGACCCCGACCAACGCGGACGCGCCTTCCTCGACCTCCTCACCTCGCCGTTCGGACAGCGAACACTCGTCGGCCGCGAAGTCATCCCACGCACCCTCCCCGACGACTGGTGACTCGGCGCAGCGGATGACACGAAGACACAGGCCCGTCCCGAAAAGTGAGGTTTAAATATCGCCGGCGTCTCCAATCGAGTGAAGCGGGCGCGGCCCGCGGACGAACGCACCAGTGCTCTGTTGGTGTAGTCCGGCCAATCATCTTGCCCTCTCACGGCAAGGACCAGGGTTCGAATCCCTGACGGAGCACTTCACATTCTTCGAGAACTCACGACTCGGAGCCGAGCGTGCTGTAACGACGAAGGAGGTCGAGACGGAGGACGAAACCGCGGTCTACTATCGGCTGGCGTAGCGCGCGATAGTCGGCGGTTCGGCGCGTTCTGGGTTTACTGTTTGTGCGTGAAGATGAGTGCGCGGTCGTCGTCGACGCCGACGCAGAAGTCGAGTTGCTGGGAGAGATTGAGACTGGTGGGGTTTTCCTTGCAGACGACGAGGTCGTCGAAGGGCTCGCCGCAGGCGGGGCAGGCGACGGAGACGGTGTTCTGGTAGGTTTTCAGTGCGCGGTTCTCCTCGCGCGGGGTCAGGGAGGAGACGAGTTCGTCGAGTTCGACGTCGTCCATACGGTCTCACCGGACTGATACGGTATAAATTCTCGGCGTCGACTAGGGTTCGGGGAGGTCGAAACTGACGCCGGTGAGTTCTTCGGAGACGGTCCAGAGGCGGCGCGCGGTGTCCTCGCTGTAGGAGCGGTCGCTCGACTGCTGGGTGCCGGGGTGGCCGCGCATGTCGAACAATCCAGTGGGGCCGACGTATTCGCCGCCGTCGATGTCGGGCTCGGTGGCGGCGTAGAGGAGCGGCCACGCGCCCTGTTCGGCGCTCTGCGCGACCAAGACGTTCGCGGCTTTCATCGCGAGCACGCGGAGGCGACTCCCCTCGGCTTCGGGGCCGCGGAGTTGGAGGTTGGTCGCGGCGTATCCGGGGTGGCAGGCGACGCTGGTGACGCTCGCGCCGGCCGCGCGGAGGCGGCGGTCGAGTTCGTACGCGAACAGGACGTTCGCGAGTTTCGACCGCGCGTACGCGTCCCACTTGTCGTAGTCGTGTTCGCTCTGGAGGTCGTCGAAGTCGATGCGGCCGCGTTCGTGGACACCGCTCGACTGTGTGACCACGCGGGCCTCGCCGTTCGTCCGGCGGAGTACGGGGAGGAGGTACGCGGTGAGCGCGGCGTGCCCGAGGTGGTTCACGCCGAACTGGGTCTCGAAGCCGTCCGCAGTCTCGGAGCGCGGTATCGCCATCACGCCGGCGTTGTTCGCGAGGACGTTCAGCGCGTCGTACTCCGCGCGATACCAGTCCGCGAACCGTTCGACGGAATCGAGGTCGCCGAGGTCGAGTTCGTGCACTGTCAGGGACGCCCCCGGATACTCCTGTTCGATTTCGCGTTTCGCGTTCCGGCCGCGGTCGGTGCTCCGGCACGCCATGACGACGTGCGCGCCGGCCGCGGCGAACGCCGCCGTCGCTTCGAACCCGATGCCGCTGTTCGCACCGGTCACGACGACGGTGTTTCCGGCCTGCGACCCCATTTCGGACGGCGTCCAGTCACTCGACATACCCGAGTGTACGTTCGCACGCCACATAGGTCCGCACCCCGCCGGGAGGCGTGTCACTTCCAGAAAGGATATGTACCGAACGCCATTCGATACGAACGAGTGAGATTTGTGAGTAGCATTCTACTGACAACGGTGGTGGTTGGGTGAGTCGGTTCGACCGCCTCGTCACCGCCGTTACCGACCACAGTAAAGCCGCGATAGCCGTCATGGTGCTGTTGACGGTCGTCGTCGGCGCCGGCGCACCGATGGTCGAGCAGTCGTCGTCGCTTGGGGCGTTCCAGAGCGACACGACCGAATACCAGAAACTCGACTACATTCAGGACACCTTCCAGTCCGGCCAGAACACGACATCCGTTCAGGTGATCATGCGCGGGGAAAACGTCCTCGCGAAAGAACAACTCCTCAAGAGTCTCGACCTCCAGCAGTCGATACGAGAGAACGCGACTGTCGCGCCCTCCCTGGTGAACGAGTCACCGACCTCGGGCGTGGCGAACGCCGTCGCGACGACGGCGATCCGACAGGAGCAAGCCGCTGAACTCGAACAACGTCGCCAACTGTTGAACGAGACGGCGGCAGCGCTCCGCGCCGCGCTCACGGACCTCCGGCAGAACCCGAATGCGTCCATCGAGGCTGCGTTCGCGGACGTTCGCGCGAGCACGTCGGTTGAGCTGAACGACACAGACTACGCGACGTTCGAAACCGCCGCCCAGCAGCTACGGAACGCGTCCAGCGAACAGGCTGTCGACAAGGCGTACACGCTCGGCACGCGGAACGTGCTCGCTGACGACTACGCGGCGCTTCAGGAGGACGCGAACGACCTCCAGAACGCCGACACGCCCAGTCTGACCGAGCAAAAAGACCAACTCCGGTCCATGAACGCGAGCGAAGTCGACTCGCTCGTCGGCACCCTCCTCCAGAACGGGAACGGCGGGAGCGGCGGTGGCTTGCTCGCGCTGATGCCGACGGACTACGAGTCCGGGAGCGCGTCCGCGACGATGGTACTCGTCACGCAGACCACGCAGGGCGACAGCGAAATGGGGTCCGCGAGCGACCGACTCGTCGAGACGCAGACCGTAATACAGGATCTTGCGACGTCCCGGAGTGACGGGAACACCTACATGGTGTTCGGCGGCGGCATCATCGCTGACGAAATCACGCAGTCCATGACGGACAGCGTGCTCATCGTCGGACCGCTCGCCCTCATCTTCGTCCTCCTCACGCTCATCATCGCGTACCGCGACCTCCTCGACATCGTGCTCGGCCTCCTCGGCATCGCCGCGGTGCTCGTGTGGACGTTCGGCTTCATGGGCTGGGCGAACATCTCGTTCAACCAGATCTTCATCGCCGTTCCAGTCCTGCTGATCGGGCTGAGTATCGACTACGCGATACACATCTTCATGCGGCACCGCGAGGAGCGTGAGGCCGTTGAGGAAGGCCCCCGCGGGTCGATGCGGGTCGCGTTGGCCGGCGTCGGTATCGCCCTCGTCTGGGTGACCGCGACCACCGTCATCGGGTTCCTCTCGAACCTCGTCAGTCCGCTCCCGCCGATTCAGAACTTCGGTATCGTGTCCAGCGTCGGCATCACCGCGGCGCTCCTCGTGTTCGGCGTGCTGATTCCCGCGGTGAAGGTCGAACTCGACGAGTTCCTCGAATCTCGTGGGTACGACCGGAAGAAGCGCGCGTTCGGCACGGGCGGCGGCCGACTCGGCAAGGCGCTCACTCTCGGCAGCACGGCGGCGAAGAAGTCGCCGTGGCTCGTCATCCTGTTCGCCGTCCTCCTCAGCGCCGGCGGTGCGTACGGCGCGACGCAGGTCGACACGTCGTTCAGTCAAACGGACTTCATCGCGGAGGACCCGCCGGCGTGGATGCAGGACCTCCCGGAACCGTTCAAGCCCCACGACTACACGGCGAAGAAGAACCTCCAGTACGTCAACGATAACTTCCTGCGGCAGGACTCGCAGGCACAAATACTGATAGAGGACGGGGTGACGAGCGATACAGCGCTCGAACGCCTCCACGACGCTCAGAAAGCTGCCGCTGAGAAGAACGTGACCGTCACGCTCTCCGGCGGCGACGCCGCCATCCAGAGCCCGCTCACGGTGATGGAGGAGGTGGCGGCGCAGAACGAGACCTTCAACGAGACGTACACCGCCGCGGACACCGACGGGAACGGTGTCCCCGACCGCAACGTTGCGGCTGTCTACGACGCGCTGTTCGCCGTCGCGCCCAACCAGGCGCAGGGCGTCATCGCCCAAGAGGGCGACAACTACGCGGCGCTCCGGATGGTCGTCTCCGTCTCGGGCGGTGCGTCCAACGCCGACATCACAGAGCAAATGCGGGCCGTCGCGGAAATCGTCGACGGCAACGGCCTCACCGCCACCGCGACCGGGCAGAGCATCACCTTCAAGATAATTCAGGACCAGCTGCTCGAAACCGTCATCGAGAGCCTCATCGTCACCCTGGTCGCCATCGTCGTCTTCCTGATGGCTGCCTACCGGCTCACCGAGGGCAGTGCGACACTCGGGCTCGTGACTCTGCTCCCCGTCGTGTTCAGCGTCGCGTGGATTCTCGGGACGATGTATCTCGCGGGAATCCCGTTCAACGTCCTCACGGGGATGATCACGAGCCTCACGGTCGGACTCGGGGTCGCGTACAGCATCCACTTGAGCGAGCGGTACAACCAGGAACTCGAACGCCGCGAGGACGCGTTCGAAGCCCTTCGCGTCGCGCTCAAGGGGACCGGTGGCGCGCTCCTCGGGAGTGCCGCGACCACTGTCGGCGGATTCGGCGTGCTCGTGTTCGCCGTGCTCCCGCCGCTCCAACAGTTCGGCATCATCACGGGCATGACCATCATCTACGCGTTCCTCGCAGCCGTGCTCGTGCTGCCGAGCCTTCTCGTCGTCTGGACGCGGTACACGAACCCGCTCGGCGGCGACGAGTTCGACGGCGACGCCGGCAGCGACGACGCGACAGCGGCCGACGACGCTGCGGTCGCGAGCGACGCGCCGACCCGCGACGCCTCGCCGCGGTTCGTGCAGCCCGGCGGCGAAGCGACAGTCGTCGTCCACCTCCCAGAACTGTCCGGTCGCGCGCTCCTTCGGGAGGACGCACCGGTCGAATCGCTCGACCACGTCGACCCCGAACCGCTCAGCGCCACGGTCAGCGACGGCACGCTCTACGCCGTCTGGGAGACTGACGACCCGACGCCCGGCCGCGTCGAGTACACAGTCTCGGTTCCGTCCGACGCCCGCGACAACGAGACCGTGCGCTTCGACGGCGAACTCCGCACCCGCGGCGGCGCGACGGCCGTCGAGGGCGACGGGTTCGTCACCGTCGTGAGCGACGTGTTCGAACGCATCGTCAGCGAGGGCGAAGTGAGCCAGCAGGACCTCGCGCTCGCCGCCGAGCAGCTCGAGGCGGGCGCGCTGTCGCCAGAGCAGTACGAACGCATCCACCAGCAGTGGCTGACCCAGGACGAATGAACGAACCGGACGCGGTCGACGCTCTCACCCGGCTCGGCCTCTCGACGTACGAAGCCCGCGTGTTCGTGGCGCTCCAGCGCCTCGGCACCGGCACGGCGAGCGACGTGGCCGAAGTGGCTGACGTGCCGCGGTCGCAGGTGTACGGCGCCGCCGAGGACCTCGAACACGCCGGGCTGCTCGAAGTCCAGCAGACGACGCCGCGCCGCTACCGTCCGGTGTCGCTGGACGCGGCGCGCGACCACCTCCGGGAGCGATTCGAGGCCGACCGCGACCGCGCGTTCGACTACATCGAGTCCGTGCAGGGCGAACTCGCGGATCCCGACGAGAACCGGGAGGCCATCTGGACGGTCACCGGCACGGACGCCGTCGCCGACCGCATCGTCGACGTTATCGAGGACGCGACCGACCGCGCGTTGTTCGGCACGGGAGACACCGCGTTCTTCCCCGACGCCATCCGGGACGCGCTCGCCGACGCGGCCGACCGCGGCGTCGTCGTGCAGGTCGTGAGCGAGGACGAAGACGTGCTCGCCGACGCGACCGACGCAGGCCTCGAAACCAGCAGAGTCGGGACGCCGATGGAGCCAACGCCGCCGTCGAGCAGAGTCGCGCTCGTGGACGGCGACACGATCGTACTCGGCGTGCACGACGGCGCGACCGAGACCGCGATGTGGAGCGCGAACTCGCGGTTCGCATCCGTGCTCACCGAGTCCCTGGAAACCTGGTTCGCGAACGAGCTCGACGTGTAGCTCCCGGAACTTATTCCTCCCCCGACTGTTCACTCTTCGATATGCCAACCCCCGCTATCGAGGCGACCGGCCTCACCAAGCGCTACGGCGACGAGACCGCCGTCGACGGCCTCGACTTCTCCATCCCCCAAGGTACGGTGTACGGCTTCCTCGGGCCGAACGGTGCCGGGAAGACCACGACGATGCGGATGCTGACGACGCTCACGAAACCGACGCACGGCACCGCGTCCGTCGCCGGCGCGTCCATCGACGACCGGGACGCGCTCGTGGAACGAATCGGCTACCTCCCCGAAGAACCGCCGCTGTTCGACGAACTCACCGGCCGCGAACAACTCGAGTATATCGCCGGCCTCCGCGACCTCCCGCCCGCCGACGCTACCGCCCGCATCGACGACCTTCTCGAACGCTTCGGCCTCGCGGACGACGCCGACAAGCGAATCAGCGCGTACTCGAAGGGAATGAAGCAGAAAGCCGGCATCATGCAGGCGCTCCTCCACGACCCCGAAGTCGTGTTCCTCGACGAACCCACGTCCGGCCTCGACCCCCGCGCCGCCCGCACCGTTCGCGACACCATCGACGACCTCGCCAAGGACGAAACCACCGTCTTCCTCTCCAGTCACATCCTCTCCGTGGTCGACGAACTCGCGGACACCGTCGGCGTTCTCTTCAAGGGCGACCTCGTCGCGGAAGGCGGTCCCGAGGCCCTCAAGAAACGCGCCGAAACCGGCGAACAGCAGAGCCTCGAAGACGTCTTCCTCGAAGTCACCACGGAGGTCGACGGCACGTGAAAACGCCGAACCTCGGGCACGCACTCCTGTTCGCGCGCGTCGAGACGAAGCGCCGCATCCGCGTGCTCCTCCGCAGCCGCCTCCAGGCCGGCGCGCTCGCCATCGCCGGCATCTTCCTGGTCGTGTTCAGCGCCGCGGCCGCGCTCGGCGCGTTCAACATCGGCGAATCCGTCTCCGGCCCCATCGACGCCGAAATCGTCGAGTACGGACCGCTCGCCGCGTCCGCACTCTTCCTCGGTGCGACCGGCCTGACCGCCATCCGCATCGTCGGCGAACAGGGCGAACTCGACCACGAGGCCGGTATGCTCACCACCATCCCCTACCGGGACGGCGTGCTCGGCCTCCTGCTCGCGGAACTCGTCGGCGTCGCCGCGTACGCCGCAGTCCCCGTCGTCTGTATCTCCGTCGGAATCGCCGTCGGCTCCGGGTCCGTCGTCCTCGGTGCATCCGTCCTCGTCGCCGCGGGCACGCTCGCGGCCGTCGGCACGCTCGCCGGCCACGCGCTCGGCTACGCCCTCCGCTACGGGTTCACCGCGAACAGCCGGCTCGCCAAGTACAAGACGCCGCTCGGCGTCGCCATCTTCCTGGTCTACCTCTACGTCGTCGGCGTCTCCCAGGACGCGTCGTTCTTCATGCCGCTCCTCGACGCGGTCGGCGCGACCCCCATCGGCTGGATCGGCCTGCTCCCGTTCGCCGTCGTCGGCGACGCCGCCGTCACCGAAGCCGTCGCCGGCCTCGTAGTGGCCGTCGTCGCCCTTCCGGTCCTGCTCGCGGCCGCCATCCGCGGCGCGGGCGCCGCCTGGTACGCCGACGAAGCCCACACCGAAGCGCGCGTCGAACGCGAGGAGACCTCCGTCTCTGCCGGCCCGCTCGAACGCGTCGTCGGCCGACCCTCGGCGTGGGTCGCGCGCACGGCGTGGACGCGCGCCCGACGCGCTCCCATCAAACTCGTGTTCGTCATCTATCCCGCGTTCGTCCTGCTCACGCCGGTCACACAGGCCGTTCAGACGGGAGAGGTGCCCGCGACTCTGCCCGCCATCTTCGCCGTCTACGGCGCGTGGGCGGCCGGCGCCGGGTTCGCGCTCAATCCACTCGGGGATGAGGGCGCGATGCTCCCCGTCACCCTCACCAGTGGCGTTCCCGGCCGGTCGCTCGCCCGCGGCCTCGTCTCCGCCGGCGCGGTCGCCGGCGCGTCCGTCGTCCTCCCGCTCACCCTCGTCTCCGCCGTCCTCGTTCCGTTCGACGCCGTCCAGCTCGGACTCCTCACCGTGTCGACGGTCGCGCTGCTCGTCGGCGCGTGCATGCTCGCGACCGGCATCGGCACGCTGTTCCCGCGCTTCGAGGGCGTCCGCATCTCGCGCAGCCGCCGGGTCGTCGCGCCGAGCCTCGTCGCGTTCGGCATCTACTCGCTCGTCCTGCTCGTCGTCGCCGCGCCCGGTCTCGCGACGCAGGTGCCCGCGGTCGCTGACGCGCTCGCGGACGGGATCGGTATCACCCCGGCACTCGTACAGGCCCTCGGCACACTCGTCACCGCGGTGTTCGTCGGACTATGTGGGTACGCGAGCTATCGCGTCGCCGGCTCCAGAATAGACGACTACCGCCTCTAATCCTGCGGCGCGGCGGCCGGCCCCGCACCGGGGTCGACGGTCTCCGCGACCTGCGTGTACACGAGCACCAATCCCACCACCGCAAGCAGTCCGCCGAACACGAACGGCGCGGCGTAGTCAAGGGTGTACAGCACGCCCGCCGCGAGCGGGCCGATGGCGGTTCCGAGGCCGAAACTCATCGTGAGGATGCTGAGTTTCGTCCCGGAGTCGCCGTGCCGGGCGAGGTCGCCCGCGAGCGCGAACGCGGGCGCGAACACCATCGCGCCGGCGACGCCCTGCACGAACCGCGCCGTTATCATCTGCGCGGGCGTGGTGACGAACCCCTGAACGAGTGTCGCGGGCGCGAGGATGACGAGACCGAGGAGGATGAACGGCCGTCGGCCGTACCGGTCGCTCAGACTCCCCACCGGGACCTGCACGAGCACTTGCGCGAGGACGAACGCCGCGAACTCCACGCCGAACAGGAAACTCCCCTGGTCGAGGCGGGCGTTCACCTTCGTCTCGATGGCGGCGAGGAGCGCGATGCCGATGGCCATGAAGAGGGAGGCGAGGCCGAGCGTGAACACGGGGTCAAGGACGCCGCGGTTCGCGGAGTTCAACACCTCGATGGAGAGGTCCTCGCTCGCGCTCGCTTCCGTGTCCTCAGCGTCCTCCACGAGCGCGTACACGAGGAGCGTCGCGACGAGCGCCGCGCCGGCGGCGAACGCGAACGCGGCGTTGTACCCGTAGAGGTGGACGAACGTTCCGGCGGCGACGGGGCCGATTCCGAACCCGAGCAAGCGGAACGTGTTGAACACGCCCATGCTCTCCCCGCGGCTCTCGGCCGAGGAGAGTTCGTTCACGAGCGCGATGGTCGCCGGGACGGTGAACGCGACGCCGAGGCCCTGGAGGGCGCGGATACCGAACAGGCTGAAGTAACTGCCCGCGAGGACGTACGCGAGGTTCGTTATCGTGAGAATGCCGAGCCCGGCGATGATGAAGAGTTTGCGCTTCCCGAGGCGGTCGCTCCACCGGCCGGTGAACGGCTGCGCGAAGCTGTTGAGGAAGCCGAACAGGGAGAGCACGAGTCCGGTCGCGAGTCCGAGCGAGAGCGTCGTGGACAGCCCGAACAGCCCGACAAACACGCCGGACTCGCCGCCGCCGACGAGCTTCTCGATGTAGAGCGGGAGGACGACGATGAGGAAGGAGTTCCCGATGGCGTCCGCCATCCGCGCGAGCGCCAACACGATGATGCGGCGGTCGGTGTCCAGCACGCCCATCAGGCCATCCCTCCCGCGCGAGACAGTACGGACTCAGCGAACAGAACGAACATACTGACCGCTTGTTCAGTCCGCGGGAAGTAGGTGACGGCTTCGGTAACCTACTCCTCGACGCACCCCGTGTGCGCCGCGCTCCCCGTCGCCGCGTCCACACCGTCGAGCGGCACGCCGTGCTTCCGCATCACGACGCACGGCAGCGAGGTCGACCCCGAGTCGAGTGTGACGCGGCGCACGCGCTCGTAGCCGTTCGCGTCGTAGAACCCCACGCTCGGCAGGGACGCCCACAGCGAGAGCGCGTCGCAGCCGGCGTCCGCCGCCTCCGCTTCGAGCCGGTCGAGCAGGCGCGTGCCGAGGCCGTCGCGGGCGTGGTCGGGGTGGACGGAGACGGCGCTCACCTCGCAGCGCTCGGGCCGCACCCATCCCCAGCCGACCACGTCGCCGTCGCGCTCCGCGACCACGTGCACGCCGTCGTCGAAGTCGTACGCCGCGGGGTCGCGCTCGCGCGCCCACCGGTCCAGTTCGTCGCCAGTGTAGTGTCCGGGACCGAACGCTCGCGCCGCCGCGGTCTGGAGGTCGGCGACCGCCGACGCGTCGGCCCGTGTCGCGTACCGGAGTGTCGTCATACCCGCATCGACGACCCCCACATTCCTTCCCGTGTCGGTCCTGCAGATGTGGGCTGTCGCTCGCCGCGACGGCTGGGTTTTTCCCCGCGGAACCCCGAGCGGACGCCATGAGCGACGACCCCGACTTCGAGGAAGTGCGAGAGCAGGCGACGTCCGCGCTGGACGCAGAGAACCTCGACTCCATCTATCTCGGACTGCTCCACGAGGACGGCGCGCCCGAGTTCTACTTCGGCAGCACCGTCGACGGCCGCGAACTCCACGGCGCCGCCATCGACCAGCTCGGCATGCTGACGCGCGTGCTCGCCGACCGCTCCGACCTCACCACCGAAGAACTCGCGGACCTCGCCGCCGAACGCGCCGACGAACTAGCCGTCCAGTAGCGACGACTCCAGCGGAGTCCGCCACGTCTCGGGGAGGTCGCGCGGCCGCCCCGCGTCGTCTATCGTGACCTGCGTCGACTCCGCGGTCGCGATACGGTCCCCGTTCTGCGTGACCTCGTACGCGAGCGTGAAACTCGACCCGCCCACGTCGTCCGTGCGGACGTGCACGTCCACGCTCGTCGGCTCCGTCACCGGCCGCTCGAAGTCGAACTCCAGGTGCGCGAGCACGACCCGCGAGTCGTCCAGACTGATTCCGAGGTGGTCTTCGAGATAGTACCGCCGGCCCTCCTCCACGAGCGTGGCGAACGTCGCGTTGTTCGCGACGCCCACGGTGTCGAAGTCCTGATAGCGCACGTCCACCGTGCGCGAGTACTCGAACATACCCGGAGTCCGGCGGGGAGGCTGAAAAGCTAGTCCATCGCGAGCGCGGTCTCCTCGACGGTGTGTCCGAGCGCCTCCCGCACGCGCTCGATAGCCGCGCTGTCTGTCTCGCAGGCGTTCTCCATCAGCACGGTCTCGCTCGGGAACAGCCGTTCGCCGAGTTCGAGGCCGTGCTCGCGCGCCGTCGACCCCGTGACGGTGAGGTACGCGCCGATACCCGCGTCCGCGACGGCGGCCTCCTCCTCGACGCCGGGGCCGGGGTAGACGAACTCCAGGCCGTCGGCGGCGCGCGTGCCGAGCACCGCCTCGACGAGGCGCTCGTAGCGCGGACTGATGCAGAACGCTCCCTCGTACTCCTCGACGAACGCGCGGTCGAGCGTATCCGTGGGTCCCGAATCCACGGTTTCGTGGGTCGCGAGCAGCGTGTGATAGACGGTGTCTCCGAGGCCGGTGACGACGCGCACGTCCGTGTCGTGCGGGTCGATGCGGGCGTTCACGTCTGCCAACGAGGTCAGCGGCTCGGGTTCGAGGCCGACGACTTCTTCGAGGACGAGGTCGGCGCTGTCGAACCCGAGCGCGAACTCGTGCGTGCGGAGCGCGCGAAACGGCTCCTCGCGACCGACGAGGTGGACGTTCACGTCCCCGAGGTCGATGGTGACGCTGTCGAAGACGACCCGTCGCGGGAAGCCCGCGCGGTCGTCCCGGAGCAGGGTGAAGTCTGGCGCATAGTCGTCTCCCGGCGTCGAGTAGTCCGCGAGTCGAGCGTACACGCCGTCTTCGGCGTCCTGCCGGTCCTTCGTCACGGACTTCTCGTAGCGGAGGACGTTCGACACGTCGTCCGCGACCGCCGCGGCGTCCCCGGTCGCGTCGGGATGGCCCGCAAGCCGGTCGAGAACGGCTTCCAGCGGGCGGCCCTTCCGCGGCACGGCGACGTGGACGGTCTCACTCATCACGCGAAGAAAGCGCCCGCGTCGGTTTACTGATTGCGGTTCAGACGCTTCGCCATCTCCACGTGTGGGATGCCCGCCTCGTCGAACACGTCGCTCGTCGTCTCGTATCCGAGGTGGAGGTAGAACGGCTCCGCGTGCGTCTGCGCGTGCAGTACGAGGCGGTCGTATTCGTCGCGCGCGGCGTCCTCCAGTTCGTTCATCAGCGCGCGGCCGATGCCCTCGCCCCGGCGCTCCTCGAGGGTCGCGACGCGCTCTACCTTCCCCGTCGACTCGTCCTTCGGCCGGAGGCGCGCCGCCCCGACCGGCGTCTCGCCGTCGTACGCGACGAAATGGTGGGTCTCCTCGGCCTCGTCGTGGTCGTCCCACTCCAAGTCCTCGGGGACGCCCTGTTCGTCCACGAACACCGCCCGTCGCACGCTGAACGCGTCCGCGCGCGCCGCCTCCGACGTGGCTTCGACTACCCTCACAGGTCTACCCGGTCGCCGATTTCGGCGAGTTCGAGGCGGTCGGGCGCGTCGAAACTTCGGACGTGCGGCCGCAACGCCTCGGGGTTTGCAGTGAGTCCTTTCCACATGTCCCAGTGCGTCGGGAGCAGTCGGTCAAGGTCGAGGAGGCGCGCGGCCTCGACGACTTCCGCCTCGTCGCTGTACCACTTCGTGTACTTCGGCTCCCGGGTCTGCTTGTCCGGAATCATACCCGGAGAGCCGAACGCGAGCGCGCCGAGGTCGATGTCGTACTCGTCGCCGACGCGTTCCAGGCCGCCGTCCGGTTTCGTGTCGCCGCCGTGGAAGAACACGCCAGCGTCGTGCTCGAACACGTACGACACCGGGTCGGCGGCGTCCGGGTCGTGCGCGTACTCGACGTGCACGGTGAATTCGCCGAGTTCGAACGACTCGCCCTCCGAGACGGTCTCGAACTGGTCGGTGCCGAGGTCGTACGCGGACTGCCAGTTCTCCTCCTGGGTCACCGCGACGCTCGCGCCCGGCCCGTAGAACGTCGCCTCGCTGTTCGCGAGAATCGGCCCCTGCGTCTCCCCGTGCACGTGGTCGGTGTGTTCGTGGGTCGCCAGCACCGCGTCCGCGTCCGTCACGTCCGCGGGGTCGAACGGAACGGGAACCATCCGCACCGTCCGCGGCGGGTCGCCCGTCCCGACGTACGGGTCGATATAGACCGTCGTTCCCTCGCGTCCCTTGAGCACGAAGCCGTTACAGCCGAGATACCAGACGGCGACGGTGTCCGGGTCGGCGTCCGCGACCGCCGCCGGCAGCCAGTCGCCCCAGTCGCTCTCCATGTCGCTTGCGTGTGCTGGAATCGCCCTAAGCGTTCGGGAAACCCGGGGGAACTATCACATACCCGACCCCTTTGGCGGACAATGAGTCTCATCGCCGAGTTCCTGCTGACCGGCCCGGACCTCGCCCTCCACCACGCCCGCAGCGCCGTCCCCGACGTCGACCTGAACGTCCAGCACGAGGTCGGAACCGACCCGCAGCGCCCGCTCATCTTCTTCTGGGCGACCCCGACTGACGACGCCGACGAGGACGCGCTCGCGGCGTTCGACGACGCCCTGCGCGCCGACGACTCCGTGTCGAATGCGGTCGTCCTGGACGACATGGACAACCGCCGGATCTACCGCGTGCAGATCAGCGAGCACCACGACACCGTCATCTACCCGACGTACGTCGACCTCGGCGCGGCGCTCGTCGGTCTCTACAGCGCGCCGTCCGGCTGGCGGTTCGAGATGCGGTTTCCCGACCGGGACGCGCTCGCGAAGTTCCGCGCGGCGTGCGACGACGAGGACGTGACGTTCTCATTACGGCGTCTCTACGAGGGCGTGAACGCCGACGACACCGGGAGTCTCACGGACGCCCAGCGCGCGGCCTTGCGGGCCGCGGTTTCGCTCGGCTACTTCGGCGTGCCGCGGGAGGCGACGCTCGCGGACGTTGCGGACGAACTCGGCGTGTCGACGCAAGCAGCGTCAGAACGAGTGCGGCGGGCGGTCGAAGCGCTCGCGGAGAGCGCCGTCTAGAGCTGTTTCGCGAGCCACTCCATGTTCATCACCGCCGCAGCGACGAGCACGCCGACGATAGAGGCGAGAACGAGGAACGCCGAGACGACGCTCACCATCGGCGTCAGGGAGGACTCGAGCGAGGTCCACGCGAGCACGGGCACCGTCTTCACGTAGTAGCTCTTCAGGAACAGCGCCATGATGAACTCCTGAAGGCTGACGATGAACGCGATGACCGCGGAGATGACGACGCCGCTCCGGACGTTCGGCAGCACGACGTGGTAGAACACCCGGGAGGGGCGTCCGCCCAAGTCCATTCCGGCGTCGCGGAGGTCCCAGTCGAAGCGCGCGAACACGGACTGCATCACGAAGAACACGAGCGGCGTCGCCCACAGCGTGTGCGCGACGACGATGTTGAGGTACGCGCTCGTGAGCCCGATTCGGTTGACGTAGATGAGGAGCGTCAGCCCGATGACGACCGGCGGGAGCAGGAGCGGAAGGAGGATGATTGGCGGGAGGACGCGCGTGAGCACTGAGTCGGAGCGCTGCACGGCGAGCGACCCAGTGACGCCGAGCACGGTCGCGAGCACGGACGCCCCGATGCCGATGGTGGCGCTGTCCACGACCGCGCTCAGCCACTCCTCGCTCGCGAAGAACTCGCCGTACCAGCGGAGGCTGTACTCGCTCGGCGGGAACGTGAGGTACTCGCCCTGCTGGAAGGACGTGACGAACACGACGACGATTGGGAGCATGATGACCGCGAACAGCAGCCAGTAGCCCGCGCGGAACAGCGCGTCCTCGACGCTCTCTCGGGACACCCTAGACATCCTGCACACCTCCGATGGAGCCCGTGAACAGCCGCATGATGGCGAGCGACACGACGAGCATGCCGCCGAGCATCAGCAGGCTGAACGCCGCGCCGGCCGGCCAATCGAACGCGGTGAGCATCAGGTTCTCGATCTCCATCGCGAACGTCGTCTGCTGGCCGGACCCCAACTGGCTGGGCGCGGCGTACGCGCCGACGCTCCACGCGAACGACACGACGGTCGCGACCGCGATACCGGGGAGCGCCTCGGGAACGACGACCTCGAGGAACGACCGCGGACGTGACGCGCCGAGGTCACGCGCGGCCTCGACGGTGTCCCAGTCCATCGTCGACAGCACGCTGTAGATGGCGAGCACGGCGTACGGGAAGACGATGTACACCTGGCCGACGACCGTTCCGAACATACCGGGCGCGAACTGTATCGGTGAGCTCGTCAATCCGATTCCCATCAGCACGTCGTTCAGGACGCCGTTCGGCGCGAGGAGCGGCCGCCACGCGTACGTCTTCACGACGAGCGTCGTGAGGAGGGGAAGGATGATGGAGAACAACAGTAGGGACTTCCGGAACCCCGTCGCGCGGTAGGCGGCGTACGAGTAGAACAGCGCGAGCAGGACGGCAATCGTGGTGGCGATGACGCCGAGTTTGAACGAGAAGAAGACGAGGTCGTGGTAGAGTCCGGAGTCGAGCACGGACCGGTAGGCGTCGAGCGTCAACCCCGACTCGTAGGGGCCGGCCTGCGCGCTCTCGTTCAGGCTCATCCGCACGAGGATGAGGAAGGGAACGACGAAGAACAGGAGCTCGAACGCCGCGAGCGGCGCGACGAGCATGACGCTCCCGGTGTCCTGGCTCTTGATGCGGCGGCCGAGCCACGCGAACATCGACTCCGTCGCCACTACTCACCACCTCGGCCGACGCGCTCGCCGTCGCCCGTGAACGCGAGGAGGTCGCTCGGGTGCCACGACACCTCAACCGTATCGCCGACCGAGAACTCGGTGTCCGCGCCGACGCTCTGCTCGAAGAACAGGCTCTCGCCCGCGATGTCGACGTAGAACCGGACGGACGACCCGCGGTAGAGTACGTCCGTGATGTCGCCGGTGAGCGCGGTCGTCGGTTCGGATTCGACGGCTGCGCCTCCGTCCACGTCGCTCGCGCGCGCCACGTTCAGTTCCTCCGGGCGGAAGGAGAGCGTGAGCGCGTCGTCCTCGGCGACGGCCGCGTCACCGGTCGGTACCTCGATTTCGGCGTCGAACGCGGTGTCCGCGATGACGCCGTCGTCGGTGACGGACGCGACCGTGGCGTCCACGAGGTTCGTGTCCCCGAGGAACTCCTCGATGAACAGGCTCACGGGGTCGTCGTACACCTCGCGGGGCGCGCCGATCTGCTCGATCTGGCCGTTGTTCATGATGGCGATGCTGTCCGCGAGCGTGAACGCCTCGTTCTGGTCGTGCGTGACGTGGACGAACGTCGTCTCGACGGCGTCGTGGATGTTCCGCAGTTCGAGCTGCATCTGCTCGCGCAGCCGCTTGTCGAGGTTCGAGAGCGGTTCGTCGAGCAGGAGTACGTCCGGTTCGATGGCGAGCGACCGCGCGAGCGCGACGCGCTGCTTCTGGCCGCCGGAGAGGTCCTCCGGGTCGCTCTCCGCGAACTCGCTCATCTCCACGACTTCCAGCATCTCGCGGGCGCGCTCCTCGCGCTCGTCGCTCCCGACGCCGTCCATCTTCAGGCCGAACGCGACGTTCTCCAGCACGCTCTTGTGCGGGAACAGCGCCCACGACTGGAACACCATCGACGTGTTCCGCTCGTAGGGCGGCTGGTCGGTCACCGGCTCGCCGTCGATGTGCACGTCGCCGTCCGTCGGCGTTTCGAGGCCGCCGAGCATCCGCAGCGTCGTGGACTTCCCGCAGCCGGACGGGCCGAGCAGGCACAGCAGTTCGCCGTCGTCGACGTCGAGGTCGAGGCCGTCGACGGCCGTGAGGTCGCCGTACTCCTTGCGGAGGTCTGAGAGGGTGACGGACGCCATTTAGTTCGTCTTCATCTGCTTGACAGTGTTCGAGAACTTCTCCGAGTAGTCCGCGAGTTCGCCCCAGCGCGGCAGCGCCATGTTCTGCGCTTCCTCCGCGGTGCTGGGGAGGTACTCGCCGAGGTCGCCCGCGTACGACATGTCCTCGGTCGTGAAGAACAGCGGGTGGTCTTCCGACCACTTGCTCTGGACTTCGGGGTCGAGGAGCATGTTGATGAACTCCTCGCCGAGCGTGCGCTTGTCCGTGCCGCGCACGACCGCCCAGTTGTCCATGTAGCCGGCGTTCGCGTCCGGCATCGAGAACGACACGTCCTCGTGGTTCTCCATGTCGTAGTACACCTGGCCGAAGTACCACTGCGCGGCGTCGATGGTGCCGCCCTGGAACTGCCGCCAGATGTCGGTCCCCGAGTTCGCCCAGCCCGTGATGGGCCACTCTTCGAGGGTGTCGATGAGTTGCTCGTGGTGCTGCTCCTGGTAGAGTTCGTTCGCGGCCGGGGCGGCGTCCGTGCCGACGCCCGCGCCGAGCAGGGGATAAATCCAGAAGCCGCCGTCCACGCCGACGCCCGCGGAGTTCTTCACGGACTCGCTCGTGAAGTCGCTCCACGTCTCCACCGGCTGGTCGAGGCTGTCCCGATAGAGGATGGTGAGCGGCGCGCCGTCCGCGGGTGCGCCGTGCGAAATCGGGCGAACGTCCTTGTAGTGCTGCATGACGTTGTCGATGTTCGGGATGTTCTCCTCGTACCGGAGTTCCTCGAACAGGCCGGCGTTCCGGCCGTTGTAGTAGATGGGTTCGCAGGTCACCGTCACGTCGAACGGCGGGTCGTCCGCGGGCGCGGACTGAATCTTCGCGAGCAGGCTGTTCCAGCCCGTGTTCACTTCGAGTTCCGCGTCGAACCGCGACTCGAAGATGGGCTTGATGGCCTGCCGGAAGCGCTCGCCGTAGTTCCCGCTCCACGCGGTCACGCGGAGCGTGGTGGTGCTGTCGCCGCCGCCACCGAGCATTCCCGTACAACCGGCGAGGCCGGTCGTTGCGGCCGCGCCGGCCGCGCCGAGGAACGCCCGGCGGCTCGCAGAGCTGTGGTTGGTGTCCCGAGGCATCGCTTCTCGCTGACTGTCGTCACTGCCAGACATACGCGGCGACAAACGCCGGGTCACGGAAAAGAGTGGTGGCTTCCCAATTCGGTGTGAGAACCCACAACAAGGAAAATCGGGCGTCTCGGCGTCCCCGGTTCGCCGCCGTAAGCGCCGGGGTTAAACGGCGTGGGCGAATATGCGAGTGCAATGAGCCAGCAGGAGCGGACCGACGGAGACCTCCGGAACACCGGGCTCTCCCTGAAGCACGACCGAACGTGGGACTACGAACTCGACCGCATCGTCGAGGCCGTCGAGGAGCGCGGCGCGGAGAAAGTCGGCCTGCAGTTCCCCGAGGGACTGAAGCGCCGCGGCCCCGCCGTCACCGACGACCTCCGGAAGGCGCTGCCCGACGACGTGCGCGTGATGATGTCCGGGAAGCCGTGCTACGGCGCGTGCGACCTCGACACCTATCTCATGCGGCGCACCGACGTGTTCGTCCACTTCGGGCACAGCCCGATGAAGGAGTCAGAGAAGATAATCTACGTCCCGCTCTTCTCGAACGTCGACGTGACGCCCATCATGCAGGAAGCCATCGAGGAACTCGACGAGGACGACGTGGGGCTCGTCACGACCGCCCAGCACATGAACAAGTTCGAGGAGATGCGGACGTGGCTCGAAGAGCGCGGGTTCACCGTCCACACCCGCCGGGGCGACGACCGCCTCACCAACGAGGGCCAAGTACTCGGGTGTAACTACGCGTCCGCGGACATCGACGCCGACCAGGTGCTGTACGTCGGCGGCGGGAAGTTCCACCCGCTCGGCCTCGCGATGGAGCACCCCGAGAAGAACGTCGTCATCGCCGACCCCGTCAACAACTCCGTCTCCATCGCCGACCAGGAGCAGTTCATGAAGCAGCGCTACGCGAGCGTGCACAAGGCGATGGACGCCGAGAAGTGGGGCGTCATCTTCTGCACCAAAATCGGCCAGGGGCGCTGGGACCAGGCGAACCAGATTGTCGAGAACAACGACAACGCCTACCTCATCACCATGGACGAAGTCACCCCGGACAGGCTCCGGAACTTCGACATGGACGCGTTCGTGAACACGGGCTGTCCGCGCATCACGACCGACGACGGCCCGCGCTTCCACAAGCCGATGCTCACGCCCGGCGAGTACGAAATCGCCGTCGGAAACAAGCCGCTCGACGAACTGGAGTTCGACACCTTCCACGGCACCTGGTAGACTAGCCGTCTTTCTCCTCTCACTCCTCACCGAGTAGCCGTTTCCACACCACTCTAAAATTACTACTGGACATAGACAAAGGCTTTTGTATTCTCAGTATGTATGGGTGTGTATGAGCACGACACAGTCCGGCGTCCGAAGCGCGGTCGCGAGCTGTCGCCCGACGAACGCCACCCCCGTCACCATCGACGCGGAAGCCCTCGACTCGCTCTCCACCACCTACCTGCGGGACGTGAAGGACGAACTCCGCACGGAGAACTACACGGCCGACGTGCTCGAACTCTCCGCGTGCTTCGACGAGGACTGCTCGTTCGCGACGCAGGACGAAATCGACCGCGTGCGCGACCACATCGACGCCGCCGCCTACCTCGGCGCGGACACCCTCACTGTCTCCTTCGACGGCGTCGCTGAGACCTCGAAGGTCGAACCCGCGCTCGCCGCGTCCGCCGAACGCGCCCGCCGCGAGGGCGTCACCCTCGAACTCGACGGCCCGCTCTCCCTCTCGTAAGGCGTTTCTCCTTCCCGCTCCTTCCTCCGCCGTGAAGCGCGCGCTCGAACAGCGACTCCAGTCAGTCGAGGGCTTTCGGAATCCGCGGGTCGACCTCGAACAGTACCCGACACCCGCCGGACTCGCCGCGCACGTCGTCCACCTCGCCGGTCTGCACGACGACCTCGACCGCCCCGTCCTCGATTTAGGGACGGGAACCGGGATGCTCGCGCTCGGCGCGGCGCTCGCGGACGCGCCCCGAGTCGTCGGCCTCGACGTGGATTCGAGTGCGCTCGCCGTCGCCCGCGAGAACGAACGCCGCCTCCCGCCCGCGACCCGCGTGGACTGGGTTCGCGGGGACGCGACCCGTCCGCCGCTCGCCGCCACTGACGCGACCGTGGTGATGAATCCGCCGTTCGGCGCGCAACGCGGGAACGAGCACGCAGACCGCCGATTCCTCCAGGCCGCGAGCCGACTCGCGTCGGTCTCCTACTCCGTGCACAACGCGGGCAGTCGGGAGTTCGTCGAGTCGTTCGCCGCCGACGCGGGCGGCGAAGTCACGCACGCCTTTCGCGCCGAGTTCGAACTCGCTCGCCAGTTCGACTTCCACGACGCCGACTCGAAAACCCTCGACGCCGAAGTCTACCGCATCGTCTGGGTTTAGCTGTACGTCTCCTCGCTCGCGACCGTCACGCGCGTCCCGTCGTAGACCGCGACCAAGTCGCCGTTCGTGTGGACGAACCGGATTCCCTCCAGCGTCGTCGCGTTCCCCGACCGAGGGACGGCGGCGGTGTCGACGACGGTGCCTTCGCGGGTGAGCGCGAGGTAGAACGCGCCGCCGCGGCTGAGGATGCTGACGTTCTTCCCGGCGAGCGTCAAGTCCGCCGTCGCGGGCTCCGAAGCGTAGACGTGTCGCCAGTCGCCGTCGCCGGATTTGAGGTAGACGACGTACGCCGTTCCGCCGCCTTCCGCGACCCAACCGAGGCGCTGCGCTCTCACTTCCGCCTCCCAGCCGATGCCGCCGACGCGGACGGTGCTCGACCCCGAGAACGCGAGGCTGCCCGCGGAGACGGCTTCCGTCCAGAGCGCGCGCTCCTCGCTGTAGACGATGACGCCGCTCGCGTTCACGCTCGTGGACTCGCCGAACAGCGACACGTCGACGCCGCTCACGCGCTGGTTCGGGACGTCCTCCGTGTACGCCACCTGATAGTCTTGAATTTCGATAGCGTCGTCGGGGAGGCCGCTCCCGTCGGTCGTTGTGTAGTTGATAGGTGCAGCGACGCCCACCATCACTGCGAGCGGGACGACGACCAGGAGAACGCCCGCCTGTCGGCGCGAGATGTCGGTTCCCCAGCCGAGCGGCCGACGCGACCGGCCGGCGCGGACGGCCGCCGCGACGACCCAGCCGACGGCGAGGACGAACAGCACGCCGAGGCCGCGGTAGAGGACGTAGGTCGCGGGGCCGCGGTACCACCACCACGCCCACAGCGAGAGCGACGCCGCGAACAGGACGGTGCCCGCGAACAGGCGGAGAGCGGACGGGCCGCGGTCGCGTCTGGCGAGCACGACGACGCCGAGCAGGACGCCGAGCGTCAGCCCGAGGAAGTGGCCCTGAACCGCGATGCCGGCCCACCACGGGCCGCCGTACGACGACCCGGCGGCCGCGACGGTGACGGGGTCGGTGAGCGCGGTGTAGAGCGTGGAGACGGCGCTCCGGACGGTGAGCGCGACGACGACGGCGAGCGGGTAACGCACGAGCGCGAACGCCGCGAACGCGAACACGACGCCCGAAAAGCCGATGACCGGCCCCCACGCGAACACGCTCGTTCCGAGGCCGACGAGGACGACGCCGAGCGGGAGCAAGACGAACGCCCGCACGTAGGGGTTCGCGCGGAGTGACGCGAAACTGCTCTTACCGCGCTCGGTCGGGAAGTGACTGAACGCGTACTCCGCGAGCGGCGCGAGGACGACGGTTCCGACGAGGTTCCCGTAGAGGTGGCCGTAGCCCGAGTGCGCGAACGGCGCGGTGAGCACGCCGAGCGGGTAGGTGTACGACCACGACGTGAACGGGAGAGTGACGGGCGAGTAGAGGCCGTCCGCGCCGCCCTGCACGAACAGGTAGAACGCGAGCACGCCGAGAATCGACACGAGCGACCCCCACGGAACCCCGAACAGGAGGCGGGAACGAAGCCGACGGAACCACCGGCCGCGGGGGCGGTCGAGCGCGCGCACCACGCCGAACGACGCGACGAGCGCCAGTACGAGGGAAGCCGCGAGCGCCGGGTCCACGGGAGCGAGGCCGACGGCGGCCGCGACGCCCACGCCCGCCAGCGCCACGAGTGGCGCGACCACCAGCAGGCCGTCGGAAAGCCGGGCGCTGGTGAACCGGGAGAGCACGCCCGCCACGGCCGCACCGAGCAGATACGAGAGGACGACGACCACGGAGAGCGACACCATACGCCATCCAAGTCACGCCCGAGCAATAAAACGCGTCGGCCGGACGAGGCCGCGCCTCGCGCGCGAGAACGTGCTTGCGGAAGATTGAAACGCGCCGTGCTCTTGACTCGATACATGGATTTGCGGGTTGTCGAGCAATCGGAGTCAGAGCTAGTGATAGAGATCGGGGGCGAGGACCATACCTTCATGAACGTCCTGAAGGGCGCGCTCCTCGAACTGGACAGCGTCGCCGCGGCGACCTACGACCAGAACCCCGAGCAGTCCGGCGGACAGACCGAACCTCTCCTCTCCCTCAAGGTCGAGGACGGCGAGAACCCGCTTGACGCGCTGGAGGTGGGTGCGGCGCGCGTGAACGAACAGCTCAACGAGTTCCGAACGGCGTACGAATCCGCGGCGCAGTAACTAGAGTTTGGAGCCGGCGTCGTCCGCGAGTTCCTCCATGCGCTTGGACAGGCGGCCGGCGTTCGAGAACTCGTCCTCGCTCATCGCGTTCGCGAGCGCGTTCCCGAGGACGAACACGGCGTGCTTGTGCTCGCTCTTCGACTTGTGGACGTGGCTCGGGTCGACGTCGAGTTGCTCGTAGGCCTCGAACGCCTCCTCGTTTATCTGGTCGTAATCGCGGATGTCGTCCTTGATTTCGACCAGCTGTTCGTGGAGGTCGAGCAGTTCGTCTTTGTGCATAATCGTGCTAACGCGATTTGGCGGTAAAAACCTTGCTCGCTACGCGCTCACACGCCCTAGAAGACGTACTCGTCCTCGTGTCCCATCATGCCCTCGTCCTCGAGGCCGGCGTCGTCGTCCATCGGACCGCTGGTCTTGTACGCGCGGATTCCGGCGGAGAGGAGGTCCTCGATGGCTTCCTCGCGGCTCATGAACTCGCCCTGTTCGACGAGCTGGGCGATCTGCATCTCGATGTGGTCGGGGATGTTTAGCTCCACTGTCGGCATGGTTTCTAGAAGGCCGTTTGCCCCACCCGGTGATAAACTTGGCGGGCCGAATTTTTCCTGAGAAAACTATTCTTTTTCTCGTGTAAAACAAAAGGCGGTGAGTCTTACCGAGACTTAGTTGTTCCCGGTATCGGTACGCATACGTGCGCTCCGCCCGAATCCGGACTATGAGCGTGAAGGACGTCACGGACCTCCACGAGGAGTTCGACGGGGAGCGACTCCCGCCCGGCCAGCGGGAGACGAGTAAGTTCCCCGTGCTCTCGAAGGGTAGCACGCCGAACTACGACCCCGACGACTGGTCGTTCACCGTCACCGGCGCGGTCGAGAACGACCGCTCGTTCTCCATGGAGGAGTTTCGAGACCTCCCGAGCGAGACGCAGCGCCAGGACTTCCACTGCGTGACCGGCTGGAGCAAGTTCGACTGCGAGTTCACCGGCGTCACCTTCCCCACACTGATGGACGCCGCGGGCGTCCACGACGACGCCGTCCACGTCATGTTCCACGCCCTCGACGGCTACACCACCAACCTCCCGCTCGACCAATGCGCGCGCGACGAAGTCATGTTCGTCTGGGGGTACGACGGCGACGACCTCCCCCGCGAACACGGCGGCCCGCTCCGCGTCGTCACACCCCACCGCTACGCCTACAAGGGCGCGAAGTGGGTGGACGGCGTCGAGTTCCTCACCGAACCCCAGCGCGGCTACTGGGAGAAACGCGGCTACTCGAACACCGCGAACCCGTGGAACGAAGAGCGGTACAGCTGATAGGTCGAGCCGACGAACGAAGTGAGGAGGTTCGACCGAACAAGCGAACGCTGAACGAGTGAAGCGTGAGCGGGAGCGTCGCGACGAAGCTGGACGAACGAATGAGTGTTCACGGGGTGTAGGGCGACCCGTGAGCCTTGAGAACCGTTAGTCGGCGGCTTGGCCGCCGTCGATTGGGAGGGTGTGGCCGGTGATGTAGGAGGCGTCGTCGGAGCAGAGGAAGGCGACGGCGCCCGCCATTTCTTCGGGGTCGGCGATGCGGTCCATGGGTACGTCGCGCATGGCGCTGGTGTCGAAGTCGGCGCGGAGGGTGCGGACGGCGAGGCGGACGAGACCGAGCGCGGATTTGGCGCGCGCGAGGAGCGAGTCGCCGGTGCCGGTGATGCCGGACTGGATATTAGTCTTGGTCGGACCGGGGGCGATGGCGTTGATTCGAACGTTCTGTTCGGCGTATTCGAGCGCGGCGGATTTGGTGAGGCCGACGACGCCGTGTTTGCTCGCGGAGTAACTGCTGAGGCCGCCCATGCCGACGAGCGCGGCTTCCGAGGCGGTGTTGACGATTGCGCTCCCCGAGCTCATTTCGGGGAGTTCGGCTTTCATGCACGTCCAGATGCCCTTGAGGTTCACGTCGATGATGCGGTCCCAGTCGGCCTCGGTGATGTCGTCTACACCGACGAAGTCGGTGAGGATGCCGGCGTTGTTGTGGGCGAAGTCGAGGCCGCCGTAGGTCTCGACGGCGACGTCCACCATTCGCTGGGCGGAGTCGAGGTCGGCGACGTCCACTTGGACGAACGTGGCGTTCCCGCCGGCGTCCTCGATTTGCGCGACGGTCTCGCGGCCGGCGGGCTCGGTGATGTCGGCGACGACGACGTTCGCGCCCTCCTCGGCGAATCGGTGTGCGCTCGCGCGGCCGATTCCCGACCCGGCGCCCGTGACGAGAGCGGTCTTCCCGGAGATACCGTTCATACCCATCCGATGTGTCGGCGAGAGAATAGTCTTGGGGCGTCAGTAGATGCGGTCGGCGGCTATCTTCGCGCCCTCGTCGAGCGCTTCGAGCTTCGCCCACGCGATTTCGGGGTCGACCATGCCGATGCCGGCCTGCGTCCCGAACCCGCAGTCGGGCGCGGCGACGAGCGGCGTGTCGTCCGCGACGGCGTCCGCGACGCGCTCGATTCGGTCCGCGATGGTTTCGGGGTGGTCGATGATGTTCGTCTTCACGTCCACGACGCCGGGGATGAGCGTCCAGCCGTCGGGGAGCGGGTGTTCGGCGAACGCGCGGTACTCGTGCTGGTGGCGGGGGTTCGCCTGCTCGACGCTCAGGCCCGTGATGTCGGCTTCGTAGAGCACGGGCAGCATCTCCGCGAGCGGCGTGTCGAGGTGACCGGGGCCCTCGTAGCTTCCCCAGCACGTGTGCAGGCGCACCTGTTCGGCGGGGACGTTTTCGAGTGCGTGGTTCAGGGCGTCGACGTGGAGGCGGGTCGCGCCCTTGATCTCCTCGAGCGAGGAGTCGGCGTACGCGGCCGTCTGCCCGACGGTCAGGAGTTCGGGCGCGTCGATCTGGAGCGTGAACCCGGCGTCCGCGACGAGTTCGTACTCGGTCTGCATCGCGTCGGCGGCGGCGAACAGGTACTCCTCGTAGTCGCCGTAGTAGTCGTCGACGTGCGTGGCGGTGACGACGCTCGGGGACGCGGACGTGAGGAACGCGTCCTCGAAGTCGGTGTCCACGTCGTCCAACGCGGCCTCGAACTCGGCGATTTCGGCTTCCGCTTCCTCGACGCCGGTGTACTCGAGCGGGCCGGTGACGACCGGGTGTTCCGCGAGGTTGATGACGTCGGTCTTGAACGTCTCCTCGGCGTAGTCCGGGTAGTCCTGGAGGTCGGCCCAGAGCTCCTGCTCCTCGGTGCCCTCGATGCCGTTGAGCCGGTTCTTCACGTACCAGTTGAAGGAGACGCGGGACTGCTCGCCGTTGTTCGCGCTGTCGATGCCCACGTCGGCCTGTCGCCGGACGACTTCGTGGGTCGCGTCGGTGGTCGCGGCCTCCCACTCGTCGGGGTCCACGTCCTCGCCGTCCTCGCGCTTCTTGAGGAGGTCGAGGAGTTCGGGCGGTCGGGGGAGGCTGCCGATGTGCGTCGTGGGAATCCGGTCGTCTACCATCCTACTGGAATAATAAATTCTACCCGTAATATAACTCACGGTATTTGGGCCGTGGTCGTGTACTGGAAAGTATAAACGACCGCCGTCCGAAAATCGAGTAATGGGAACTCGGCGCAACGCGCAGGAGTCCGTGCCGGCGGGCGGCCGGCTCGTCAGCCGGACCCGTCGACTCGACGACACCCCGTTCGCCGCGCTCGTACGGGCCGCGGAACGCCCGCACGCCGTGTGGACCGCGCCCAACGAACCGTCGCTTCTCGCGCGCGGTGCGGCCGCGTTCGTCACCGCCGCCGGGACGGAGCGCTTCGCGTCGGTCCGGGAGCAGGCCGAAACCGTCTTCGAGTCCGTCGACCGCCCCGACACCGCGCCGCGAGCGGCACGCCCGCGGTTCGTCGGCGGCTTCTCCTTCCACGACCGCCACGACCCGGCCGGCGTCTGGGACGGCTTCCCCGGCGCGGGTTTCATCCTGCCACACGTCCAATTCGCCGTCACTGACGACGCGACCTACCTCACCGTGAACGAGTACGGCGCGGACGCCACGCCCGCGTCCGTCGACCGCACGCTCGACGCCATCGCCGCGGAAACCACAGCAGCCGACGACGAACCCGGGCCTCCTCCCGGCGTCCGCGAGACCGAACGCACCACCGACCGCGAGACGTGGCGCGCGCAGGTCGAACGCGTCGTCGACCGAATCGAGTCCGGCAGCCTGGAGAAAGCCGTGCTCGCGCAGTCCCTCCGCGCGCACCTCGACGCACCGTTCTCTCTCGCCGACGCCATCGACCGGCTCGGCGACGCCTACCCCGACTGCTTCCGGTTCGCGTTCCGCGCGAACGGCGGCCGGACGTTCTTCGGCGCGACCCCCGAGCGCCTCGTCACCCGCCACGGCGACCGCCTAGAGACCGGCGCGCTCGCCTCAACCGTCCCCCGCGGCGACACCCCCGCCGAGGACGACGCGCTCGAAACCGACCTTCGGTCGTCCGAGAAGTACCAGCACGAACACCAGTTGGTCGCCGACAGCATCCGCACACAGCTCGACGGCCACGCCAAGAACGTCGTTACCGGCGAACAAGGAGTGCGAAAGCTCGCGAACGTCCAGCACCTCTTCACGCCCATCAGCGCCGACACCGACGAACACGTCCTCGACCTGGCGGACGCCCTCCACCCCACGCCCGCTGTCGGCGGCCTCCCGCCGAACGCCGCCCTGGACGCCATCCGCGAAATCGAAGCGTTCGAGCGCGGCTGGTACGCCGCCCCCGTCGGCTGGTTCGACGCCACGGGAGACGGGACCTTCGCGGTCGCCCTCCGCTGCGCCGTCGCGAGCGACCGGGAGGTCACGCTGTTCGCGGGCAACGGCATCGTCGCGGACTCCGACCCCGACGCGGAGTGGGAGGAAGTCCTCCTCAAGTACCGGCCGGTTCTCGACGCGCTCGAATGACCGCGCCCAACCGGAGCACGCTGTTCGCGCGCGCCGTCGTGGACGAACTCGCCAAGGCCGGCGTCGACGCGGTCTGCATCGCGCCCGGCAGCCGCTCCACGCCGCTGACGGTCGCGTTCGATGAACACGACGACATTCGGACGTTCAGCCACCTCGACGAGCGCTCCGCCGCGTTCTTCGCGCTCGGCCGCGCGAAACGCACCGGCCGCCCGACACCCGTCGTCACCACCTCCGGCACCGCGACCGCGAACCTCCACCCCGCCGTGATGGAATCCTCGCAATCGCGCGTGCCGCTCCTCCTGCTCACCGCCGACCGCCCCGCCGAACTCCGGGACAGCGGCGCGAACCAGACCGTCGATCAGGAGAAACTCTACGGGAGTTCGGTGCGCTTCTACGCCGACCTCCCCGAACCGAACCCCGAACCGAGACGCCTCCGCTCCGTCCGCACCACCGTTCACCGCGCGCTCGCCGAATCACGGGGCGCGAACCCCGGGCCGGTCCACCTGAACTGTCCGTTCCCGAAACCGCTCGAACCCATTGATTCAAAGCCGCCACACGGCGTTCCCGACGACTTCGCGGACGAGCATCCGCTCGCCGCGAACGGCCGTGACGGCCCGTTCGTCACGCTCGGCGACGGCGAAACCCATCCCGCCGAAGAGACGCTCGACCGCCTCGCCGACCTCGTCGCGGACGCCGAGCGCGGCCTCGTCGTCGCCGGCCCGACCGACCACCCGACCGACGCCGACGCAATCGCGGGACTCGCGGACGCGCTCGGCTACCCCGTGCTCGCCGACCCGCTCTCCGGCCTCCGGTTCGGCGAGCACACCCAGAGAGTGCCGACGCTCGGCGGCTACGACGGCTACCTCGACGAGCGCGTCACCGCCGACTGGCCCCGCCCCGACCTCGTCCTGCGGTTCGGCGCGTCCCCCACCTCGAAACCGCTCCGGAACTACCTCGCGCGCGCCGACGCCCGCCAGGTCCTCGTCGACCCCGCGGGTGGCTGGCGGGAGGCCTCGTTCACCGCGACCGACCTCGTCGTCGCCGACCCCGCGCCGCTCGCCCGCAAACTCCGCGAACACGTCGATACGCGCGGCGCGGACTGGCCGGCTCTTCGAGACGCGGAGGAAACACACTGGAACGCCGTCGCGGACGCCGAACGACTGGAAGGCGCGATAGCTCGCGAGGTCGTCGCGTGCGCGCCCGACCCGAGCACGGTGTTCGTCTCGAACAGCATGCCAATCCGGGACGTCGACCGGTTCGCCGAGCCACGGGTCGGAGACGTGTCCGTGCTCGCGAACCGCGGCGCGTCCGGTATCGACGGCATCACGTCCACCGCGCTCGGCGCGGGCAGCGCGACCGACGACCCCCTGATTCTGTTGACGGGCGACCTCGCGTACTACCACGACATGAACGGCCTGCTCGCGCTCGCGCGCTGCGGCCAATCGGCGACCATCGTCCTCGTGAACAACGACGGCGGCGGCATCTTCCACATGCTCCCCATCGAAGCCCACGACTCCTTCGACCGTCAGTTCAAGACCCCGCACGGCCTCGACTTCGCGCCGACCGCGGACCTCTACGACCTCCAGTTCGCCCGCGTCGGCTACGACAGCTTCCCCGACCGCTACCGGGAGGCCGTCGCCAGCGACGGCACGCACGTCATCGAAGTCGTGACGGACGCTGACGCGAGCCACCGCCGCCGCGAGGAACTCCGCGAGTCCGTGGTGGACGCGCTCTCGTGACCCGGGAAACCACGACTCACTGATGATTTAAGCCGGCCGTGCACGTTCGGTCGGCCATAAGCACGCACGAAGAGTCGGAGTGGTTCGGGGCCGACGCCGTCGCAGCGGTCTACCGCGTCCAATTAGTGTCGTTGATACTGGCCGTCAGCGCGATTCCGGTCGCCGTGCTGGCGCTTGAAGAATCCTGGTACGTCCCGGCTGGTATCGCCGCGGTTGCGGTCCTCGGCCTCGGGTTCGTCTGGTGGTGGTCGGGCGCGTACGAGCGCAGCGTCGGCTACCGGTTCGGCGGCGACGAGTTCGAGGCGCGCGGCGGCGTGTTCTTCCGGTCGAAGAGCACGATTCCGTACGCTCGAATCACGAACGTCGAGGCCAAACAGGGCCCGGTCCTCCGCTACTTCGGCGTCGGGTCGGTCGCCGTCCAGACCGCCGGGCGGTCCGGGCAGACCACGACCGAGGTGACCGTGAGCGCCATCACCGACTACGAGGCGGTGCGCGACCGACTCGTCGAGCGCGTGCGCGCCGACCGCGGCGCGGGCGACGCGACCGGAAGCGAACCCAAACGGGCGACCGGCGGCGAGGACGCGACGCTCGGCGACGTGGTCGCGGAACTCCGCGCCATCCGCACGCTCCTCGACGACGGCGAGTAGGGAACCTTTTTGCGCGCTTGACGGGGAGTGCGAGTATGGTCTCTGAACTCTTCAACCCCGACCGCTGGGAGCCGGTCGACGGCGTCGACTTCCGCGACATCACCTACCACCGCGGCACGGACGTGGACGCGGTCCGCATCGCGTTCGACCGCCCCGAGAAACGCAACGCATTTCGCCCCGGAACGGTCGACGAACTCGCGGCCGCGCTCGACCACGCGAAACGCCAGACCGACATCGGCTGCGTCCTTCTCACGGGGAACGGCCCCAGCCCGAAGGACGGCGGCTGGGCGTTCTGCTCTGGCGGCGACCAGTCGGTCAGGGGCGACTCCGGCTACGAATATCAGGGAGACGACGAGAATCCCGACCCTGGTGAGGCGGGCCGCCTCCACATTCTCGAAGTCCAGCGCGCCATCCGATTCATGCCGAAGCCCGTGGTCGCCGTCGTTCCCGGATGGGCGGTCGGCGGCGGGCACAGCCTCCACGTCGTCTGCGACATCACGCTCGCGAGCGACGAGCACGCGAAGTTCCTCCAGACCGACCCCGACGTGGCATCCTTCGACGCCGGATTCGGCTCGGCATACCTCGCGAAACAGGTCGGGCAGAAGAAGGCTCGCGAGGTGTTCTTCCGCGGGAAGACGTACAGCGCCGAGGAAGCCGCGGACATGGGCATGGTGAACGAAGCTGTCCCCCACGAGGACTTGGAGGACGTGGCGCTGGAGTGGGCGGACGAGATGAGCGCGAAGAGCCCGACCGCCATTCGAATGCTCAAGTACGCGTTCAACATGGCCGACGACGGCATGGTCGGCCAACAAGTGTTCGCGGGTGAAGCCACCCGATTGGGCTACATGACCGACGAAGCCCGCGAAGGCCGTGAGGCCTTCCTCGAAGACCGTGACCCGGACTTCGACGACTACCCCTGGTACTACTGAACGCACCGTTTTCGTCGTCGGGTTTCCTCGGCCGCAACCGGCGGCCTGCGGGAACCTCTCCTCGAAAACCCTGCACGAAAAATGCCGGTCGCCTCCGGCGACCGGTACTGCAACTCCGAATACTGACCTCTGAGACGACGTGTCTCGACGCTGTCATGGGCGTCCCAATCTATTTTCGTTCGTCGCGTCGAGTGTGGGTATGGTTCTCGTGTCTCAGCGAGCGTGCGGTGTCGTGCTCGTCGCGCTCGGGGCGGTGCTCGTGGTCGCGCACGTCGCGACGACGGGGTCTGAGCCGCCGTTGGCGTTCGCGGTGACGACGGCGCTCGCGGTCGCCATCGCGGCCATCGGGGTGTTCGTGGCGCGCGGCGACCTCGTGTCCGCGTGGTGTACGGACCGCGTGCTCGCGTGGACGGCGCTCAGTGCGGTTTCGCTGCCGGCGGCGGTGCTCTGGGTGACCGTGGACGCGCCCGTGCTCTCCTCGCTGTTCTCGACCGCCATCGTGGACGCCGCGACGGTCGGCGCGCTCGCGGGCGCGGTCGTCGGCGTGTACGACGCGCGAAATCGGAAACGCCAGCGCGACCTCGACCGCCTGAACCGCATCACGAACGCGCTCCGCATCGCCACCCAAGAGGTCGTGCACGCGCAAGACCGCGACACGCTCGAACAGGCCGTCTGCGACCGTCTCGCCACCTCCGACCCGTACGAGTCCGTCTGGGTCGGCCGGTACGACCCCGAGGCGGACGCGGTACGGCCGTCCGCGTGGGCGGGCATGCCCGACGACTACTACGAGTCCCTCACCATCACGGTGGACGACACGCCGCAAGGCAGGGGCGCGGGCGGACGCGCTATCAAGACCCGAGAGACGCAGGCGATTCCGGACGTGTTCGCGGACGAGTCGATGGAACCGTGGTGGAACACCCTCCGCGAGCACGGCGTGCAGTCGCTCGCCGTCGTTCCCATCTATCACGAGGACACCGTCTACGGGTTGTACAGCATCTACGCGGACCGCCCCGAGGTGTTCGACGAAACGGAACGCGCGGTGCTCACGGAACTCGGGGAGACGCTCGGGAACGCCATCGCGGTCATCGAGACGCGCGAGCGCCTCGCGCGCCGCGAGCAGGAACTCGCGCGGCAGAACCGCCGCCTCGAAGAGTTCGCGAGCGTCATCAGCCACGACCTCCGCAACCCATTGAACGTCGCCGAGGGCTACCTCGACATCGCGCGCGAGACCGCGGACGAGGAGACGCGCGAGCCGCTCGACCGCGTCGACACCGCCGTCTCCCGGATGCACGAACTCGTCGAGGACGTGCTCGCGCTCGCGCGACAGGGTGACACCGTGAACGACCCGGCGGTCGTGTCGCTCTCGGAAATAGTCGCGGACGCGTGGACGACGGTGGACACCGACGGCGGAACGCTCGAAACCGGCGACCTCGGGCGGATTCGTGCGGACGGCAGTCGCCTCCAGCAACTCTTCGAGAACCTCTTCCGGAACGCCATGGAGCACGCCACGGACGACGACGGTCGCGTGACCGTGACGGTCGGCTGGCTCGCGGACGACGCGGGGTTCTTCGTCGCGGACGACGGCCCCGGCATCCCCGCGGACGAGCGCAACCGTGTGTTCGAGACGGGGTATTCGTCGAGCGCGACCGGAACCGGACTCGGCTTGAACATCGCATGCACCATCGCGGAAGCGCACGGCTGGGATGTCGAGTTGACGGAGAGCGACTCGGGCGGTGCGCGCTTCGAGTTCAGAAACGTAGAGACCGCAGAGTAGGGACAGACTGCAAGAGGGGACGAGGGGGAGCCGTCCCCGTGTATCCGAATCGCCGCGCGCCGGGCGCGTTCACGCGAGGCCGCTACGGAGCCACGCGAACGCCCGACGACGGCGGTGCCAGTCAGTGCATGTCGGGTCAGTCAGGCGAACGACGGGGGTCGTTCGTACTCCCGTAGCGAGGGTGACACGGGGGACGTGTCACACCTGCTCCTTCCACCCCCCGGATGTTAACTTCGACTCGCATTCTCAGTTCGTGGGATTGCTCTCGACGTAGTCGAGCGCGAGCACGACAGCGGCGCCCACGACGACGAGAACGGCGGCGACGGCGAACGTCGGGACGTAGTCGTACGCGGACGCGAGCCAGCCGCCGAGGAGGCCGCCGACGCCGCCCGCGGCGGAGGAGAGCGCGGTGTAGAGGCCGAGCGCGGCGCCGCGGTTGCGCGGGCCGGCGTACCGCGCGACGAGCGAGTTCGCGGTGACGGCGATAATCGCCCAAGAGAGGCCGACGAGCGCGAACAGGCAGGCGACGGCGACCAGTCCGGGAAGCGTCGAGGCCTGGACGGCGTAGCCGACGGCGGCGACGACGGGGAAGACGGCGGCGCGCAGGCCGAGCGCGCCGGACTGGAGGCGACGGAGGTCGTGGCGGTCCGCGAGTTCGCCGGCCCCGACGTAGAACACGGCGGAGGCGAGGCTAGAGACGACGTAGAGCGCGAACACGGCGTCGTCGCCGAACCCGGCTTTCGTGAGGAAGTCGGGGAGCGGCGCGCTGAACACGGAGAACCCCGCGAAGAACACGGAGACGGCGGCGAAGTACACGAGGAGCGGGCGGCTGAGACCGGTGAGGAGGCCGCGGAGGTCGGTGCTGCGGGCGAGCGAGACGACGCGCCCGGGGAGGAGCGGGGAGAAGACGGCGCGCACGTCGCGCCGGGACGGGCGACTGCGGAGGCGGCCACGGAGGCCGCGCGCGCTGGGTTCGCTCGGGAGCGAGCGCGCGGCCGCGACCGTACAGACCGCGACGACGGCGGTACAGAGCCAGAGGAGCGTGCGCTGCGTCTCCACGGGCGGGAGGCGCGCGCCGACGAGGAGCGTCCACACCGACCCGAGCACGAGGCCGGCGGTCCAGCCGTACCCCTGGTACTTGTTCAGGCGGGCGATGCGGCCGTTCCAGCGGTTCTGGGGGGCGTCCGCGAGCACGAGCGTAGTGAGAACGGGGGTGACCGCGGCGACGAACAGCCAGAGCGCCGCGTCCGCGACGACCACCGCGGCGACCGTCCCGAGGAGCGGAAGGATGGCGAACGAGACCGCGATACCCGCGAACCCGACGAGGACGATGGTGCGCTGGTGGCCGAACCGGTCGGTGATCGGGCCGACGGCGAGCGAACTCGGCGCCATCGCCATCGACGTGGCGAACCAGAGCACGCCGAGCGCGACGGCGTCCCCGCCGAGCTGGACGACGTAGAGCGGGACGAGAAGGCTGGCGACGCCGATAGCGACGTTCGCACCGCCCCACGCGTACAGCCATCCTTCTCCTGGCGGCGCGCGCTCCGGCTCGATGTCGGTCGCGGTCTCGGACACGCCCGAGGACTCCGAGCGCCGGCGGGAAAAACCGCACGGGGTCGGACAATCGCAGGCGCTTTCCTCCACCGCCACGAACTCCGTCGTATGTCAGAAGCGGATGTCTCGCGGACGCGCGCCTGGGTCGTCGCGGCGCGCCCGCACACGTTCCCGGCCGCCGCCGCGCCCGTCGTCGTCGGGGTCGGCCTCGCGCTCAGGGACGGCGTGTTCGCGCCCCTGCCGGCGCTCGCGGCGCTCGTCGGGTCGCTGCTCATCCAGATCGGCACGAACTTCGCGAACGACTACTACGACGCCGTCCAAGGGGCCGACACCGAGGACCGAGAGGGGTTCACGCGCGTCACCGCGAGCGGCCTCATCGACCCCGGGGAGGTGAAGCGCGCGATGTACGGGACGTTCGCCGCCGCCATCCTCCTCGGCACCTACCTCGTGTACGTCGGCGGCGTTCCCATCCTCGTCATCGGACTGCTCTCCGTCGCGTCCGGCATCGCGTACACCGGCGGCCCCTACCCGCTGGGCTACCACGGATTGGGCGACCTGTTCGTCTTCGTCTTCTTCGGAATCGTCGCCGTCGTCGGCACGTACTACGTGCAGGCCGCCTCCCTGCTCGCTGGCGCGTTCCCCGTCTGGATTCCCGCCGGAACCGTCAGCGTGGACGCTCTGGTCGCGAGCCTTCCCGTCGGCGCAATCGCGACGAACGTCCTCGTCGTGAACAACGTCCGGGACCGCGAGGAGGACGCCGAGACCGGGAAGACCACGCTCGCCGTTCGATTCGGGTACGCGTTCAGCCGCGCCCAGTACGTCGCGCTGTTCGCGCTCGCCTACCTCGCCCCGGGCTGGTTCTACCTCCGGACCGCCGACCCGCTCGTCTTCCTCCCACTGCTCTCGCTCCCGCTCGCCGCGTCCGTCACCCGAACCGTCCTCACCGAGACAGCGGGCGACGAACTGAACCCCGCGCTCACCCGAACGGGCCAGACGCTCGCGCTCTACACCGCCCTGTTCGCGCTCGGACTCGCGCTATGATAGAGCCGTTCAGCCTCCCCCTCGCGTCGTCGCTCGACACCGCCGCCGGCGCAATCACCGACCGGGAGGGGTTCCTCCTGCGCACCCGCGACGGCCTCGGCGAAGCCACGCCGCTCCCCGACTGGACGGAATCCCGCGAGGCGTGCCGGGACGCGCTCGAAACCGCGGACGCCGCGCTCCCCGACTGGCGGGCCGCCCTCGACGCCTGCGAGGGCCGGCCGGCCGCCCGGCACGCCGTCTCGCTCGCACACCTCGACGCCGCCAGCCGCGTCGAACAGGAACCCCTGTACCAATTCCTCGGCGAGAACTCTCGGGTCGAATCCGTACCCGTGAACGCCACCGTTGGCGACAGCTCCGTCGAGGAAACCGTCCACGCCGCCCGCGACGCCGCTGCGGCCGGGTTCGACTGCGTGAAGGTGAAAGTCGGCGCGCGGAACGTCGAGGACGACGTGGAGCGCCTCCGCGCGGTCCGGGATGCAATCGGTAGAGACGTGGAACTCCGCGCCGACGCGAACGCCGCCTGGAGCGCCGACGAAGCGAACTACGCGTTCGACGCGCTCGACGGAATCGTCTCCTACGTCGAACAGCCGCTCGCTCGCGACGACCTCGACGGGCACGCGGCGCTCCGCGAACACGACGTGGGCGTCGCGCTCGACGAGACGCTCACCGAACACGGCGTACGAGAGGTGCTCGCCGCGGAAGCGGCGGACGCAGTCGTCCTGAAGCCGATGGCGCTCGGCGGCGTCGACCGCGCCCGCGACGCCGCCACGACGGCCCGCGAGGCTGGCGTTGTAGCGGTAGTGACGACGACCGTGGACGCGGTGGTCGCGCGCACCGCCGCGGTCCACCTCGCCGCCAGCCTCCCCGGCGTCCCGGCCTGCGGCCTCGCCACCGCCGGACTGCTCGACGCCGACCTCGCGCCCGACCCCGCGCCCGTCGAATCTGGCGAAATCACGGTCCCGCAGGACCCCGGAAACCTCCCCGTGGAGGTGCGTCCCTGATGGACGACTGGCTCGCCCACCGCGTCCGCGCGTCCCCCGACTCGCTCGCGCTCGTCGACGCGGACACCGACCGGGAGTGGTCGTTTCGCGACCTCGACAGCGAGGTGGAGGAGACCGCACGCCGTCTCTCGGGATTGGGCGTCGAACCGGGCGACCACGTCGGCGTGCTGATGGAGACGCGGCCCGCGTTCGTCCGCCTCGTGTTCGCCGTGCAGCGCGTCGGCGCGACGCTCGTCCCGCTGAACGCACGCCTCGCGCCCGCCGAACTCGCGGCCCAAGTCGAGACCGCGGATGTCCACGTCGTCGTCACCGAAGCCGAGAGCGAGGACGACGCGCTGGACGCCGCCGGCGACGTGCCCGTCGCGTCCGTCGACCCACCCGCGCGCGACGGCGTGACCGCGCTCGACGAGCACGACGCACGCACGCCGGACGCCACCCTGGACGTTTCGGACACGCTCGCGCTGCCGTTCACGTCGGGCACGACCGGCGACCCCAAGGCCGTGCGATTGACGCACGCGAACTTCCTCGCCGCCGCGTCCGCCTCGGCGTTCCGCCTCGGCGTCCTTCCGACCGACCGCTGGCTCTGCCCGCTCTCGATGTACCACATGGGCGGCCTCTCCATCGTCCTGCGGAGCGTCCTCTACGGCACCACCGCGGTCGTCCAGCGCGGCTTCGACGCCCAGCGAACGCTCGACAATCTCGACGCCTACGACTGCACGGGCGTCAGCCTCGTCCCGACGATGCTCCGCCGGATGCTCGACGCCGGGACGTTTCCCGACTCGCTCCGCTTCGTCCTCGTCGGCGGCGCGCCCACGCCCGTCGACCTCCGCGAGGACGCGGTCGACCGCGGCGTGCCCGTCTACCCGAGTTACGGCATGACCGAAGCCGCCTCCCAGATAGCGACCGGGACGCCCGCGGAGACCGAGGCTGCGCCCGACTCCGTCGGCCGACCGCTGATGGGCTACGACGTCACCGTCGCCGGACCCGACGGCGAACTCCCGCAGGGCGAAGTCGGCGCGATACACGTCGATTCTCCCTCGATTACGCCCGGGTACTACGACGCGCCCGACGCGAACGCCGACGCGTTCACCCAATACGGTTTCGCCACCGGAGACGCCGGCTACCTCGACGAGAGCGGCCGCCTCCACGTCCTGAACCGACAGTCCGACCGCATCATCACCGGCGGCGAGAACGTCCACCCCGCCGAAGTCCTGGAGGTGCTCCGCGACCACCCCGCGGTCGCCGAGGCGGCCGTCGTCGGCATCGCGGACCCCGAGTGGGGCGAACGCGTCGCCGCGCTCGTCGTCGCCGACGGCGACCTCGACGCCACAACGCTCCAGGAGTTCTGTCGGGAGCGCCTCGCGGGGTACAAGGTGCCCCGTACGGTCGCGTTCGCGGACGACATCCCGCGCACCGCGTCCGGCACCGTCGACCGCGAAGCCGTCCGGGACGCGCTCGCCGCGGCCGCGGACGTTTAAGTCGCGGCGCCCGTCTCTCCACTCGTGTGCACTCTGATACTCGCGTGGCGGTCGTTCGCGGACGCGCCCGTGGTCGTCGCCGCGAACCGCGACGAAGCCGTCGACCGGCCGTCGACGCCCCCGCGAGTCCGCGACTGGGAGCGACCGGCGCTCGCACCCGCGGACGAGCGCGCGGGCGGAACGTGGATGGGCGTCACCGACACCGGCCTGTTCGTCGGCATCACGAACCGGCGCGCCGACGGTGTCTCGGGCGAGCGCTCGCGCGGCCTGCTCGTCCGGGACGCCCTCGGCGCGGCGTCCGCCACCGAGGCTCGCGACCGCGTGCGCGAGGCACTTCGAGAGCACGAGTACGACGGCTTCAACCTCGTGCTCGCCGACGAAGACGACGCCATCCGACTCTCCTGGGACGGCGCGCTCTCCGAGACCCGCCTCGACCCCGGCGTCCACGTCGTCGTGAACACGGGGTACGCGCCGCCCGAGCGCGCGCCCGCCGTCCGCGACGCGCTCCCCGCCACCGGCGGCGACCCGGACGACTGGCTGGACGACGCGAAAGCGGTGTTGCGCGACCACGACATCGGCGCGTGTGTCCACCACGAAGACCGAGGGTTCGGCACGCGCTCGTCCTCGCTCGTCCGCATCGACAGCGACGGACGCGTGCGGTTCGACTACGCGGACGGCCCGCCGTGTCGAACCGAGTACGAGCGCGTGGGCGACCGCAACGGCCACATTTAAACCGCGCGCGGACGCCTGTTCGACTATGAGCGCCAGCGACGACCAGCCGGAACTCTCCGACGTCGAGCGACGGGCGGTGGAGCTCGTCCACGAGACCGGCGGCATCCACCAGAGCGACTTCTGGAAGGAACTCGACGTGTCCTCCCGGAAGGGAAGCCGCATCGCCTCCAAACTGGAGGAGTACGGACTCGTCGAACGCGAGGAAACCGTCTACAACGGGAACACCACGTACTACCTCGAACCGGTCATCAACGAGGCCGACCTCGACTTCTCCCTCCTCATGGCGGGCGACATGCTGTCGCCGTTCGTCGGCGAGGAGGAACTCGACCCGCAGAGCGACGCGTTCAGTCAGTGGATCCTCAATCTCGTCTACGAGGAGTAACTACTCGCGCGCCCGAACGACGAACACGGGCCCGAGCGATTCGGTCGCCACTCTGTCTTCGAGTTCGCCGAACACCCACTCCGTGAGCGACGGCTCCGGCTCGCCCATCACGATTGCGTCGTACTCCGCGGCGACGGACGCGATGGCCTCGACGGGGCCGCCACCGGGGCCGTCCGCGGCGGTGAGCTGGTCGGCGTCCACGCCCGCGTCCGCGAGCGCCGCCGTCACGTCCGCGGCCGTCAGGTCGTCGTCCAGCGCGAACGTCGTCACGTCGATGTCGCGCTCCGCGACCAGTGACGCGACGAACTCGGCGACCGCCGCGAGGTCCGGGCGGCCGACGAGCGGGACGAGCACGTCCTCGACCTGCATCGCCGAGCCGGGATGGACGACGGCGTCCGCGTCCGCCTCCGCGGCGGTTCGCGCGATGGTCTGCTCGACCTCGCCCGTGAACACCATCCGGGCCTCGACGGTCGCGCCCGCGTCGCGGAGCGCGGCCGCTACGTCGTCCAATCGGGACTGCGCGCGGTCGCCGAACTGCTCGCGCGCCGCGCCGGGCGGCGTCTGGTCGGGCACCCGGTAGTAGCCGAGCACGACCACGTCGGCCGGCGCGAGCAGGTCGATGAGACCGGGCGAAATCGATTCGTCCTCCAGCACGCGGAGCGGAAGCAGTATCTTACTCATTTAGAGCACCCCCTTGAGGGAGACGTCACGAGCGTAGTAATAGTACCAGGCCGCCGCCGCGACCATCAACGCCACGCCGATTACCTGTGAGAGCCGCTGCATGAACGCGATGAGGCCGAAACTCGCGACCCCGCCGACGCCGGCGACGGCGCGGTAGGCGGGCACGCGGAAGTCCGGGTCGTACCAGTCGGGCGCGTTCCGCCGCATCTGGAACAGCGCGACGCAGATGAGGCCGTACATCACGAGGTGGAGGAAGGACGCGACCTCCGCGAGCACCTCGGTCTGTCCGGACGCGACGAGCAGGAGGACGGGCGCGCCCGCCATCGCGAGCGCGACGTGCGGCGTCCCGTACTTCAGGTTTATCGCGCCCGCCTTCTTCGGGAGGAGCGCGTCACGGCTCAACGCGTACACCGCGCGCGAGGAACTCATGATGGACGCGTTCGCGCTCGACACCGTGGCGAGCAGTCCCGCGATGAGGATGGCGATGACGCCGGGCAGGCCGAAGAACTCGCCCGCGACCTCGACCATCGCCGTCTCCCCGAACTCGCCGAGGGTCTTGCTGCCGAACGCGCTCGTCGCGACGAAGATTGTGGCGACGTAGAACACGGTGACGAGCAGGACGGAGCCGACCATCGCGAGCGGGAGGTTGCGGCCGGGTTTCTTGATTTCGCCGGCGACGGTTGCGACCTGCGCGAACCCGAGGTAGGACGTGAACACGAGCGCGGCGGTGGTGAACACGGGCGCGAGGCCGAACGGCGCGAACGTCTCCGGCGTCGAGGACGCGCCGAACACGCCGAGCGCGTCGAGCCCGCCGTACCCGAGGAAGACGGACAGAATCACGAGGAGCAACGCGACGACGGCGTTCTGGAGTTTCGCGGTGTTCTCGGTGCCGGTGAAGCTCATGCCGGTGAGGAGCGCGCCGAACACGAGGCCGAGCGCTACCGTCGGCGGAACGGGCCAGGACAGCGAGACACCCGCCCGACCGAGCAGTTCGACCGCGTAGCTCCCGAACCCGACGAGGTAGAACGAGGACGCGAACACGAGGCCGAGCCAGAGACTGATGCCGACGATTGCGCCGGCGAGCGACCCGAGCGAGCGCGAGATGAAGTAGTAGCCGCCGCCGGAGCGCGGCATCGCGGTCGCGAGCTCCGACGCCGGGAGCGCGACGAGCAACGCGATGACGCCGCCGATGGCGTACGACGCGGCCGCGGCCGGCCCAGCTTCCTCGGCGGCGAGTCCCGGGAAGACGAAGATTCCCGCGCCGATCATCGTGCCGACGCCGATGGCGAGACCGCCGACGAGGCCGATGGTTCGTTCGAGTTCGACTCCCTCTTCGGTGACCGTCGCCTCGTCGGTCGTCTCACCGACCGGCGCGGCGCTCGGTTCCTCGCCGGCACGGTTCTCACCGGTCGGCGAGGGAGGTTCCTCGGTTCCCATACCGGAACCATCGAACGAACCCGGGAAAACGCTGTGGCCGCCGGAGACGCTATGCTCGCCGGCCGCCTACCGGACGCATGCTCCCCGGATTTCTCGATTGGCTCGCCGGCCTGCCGCCGTGGCTTGGCGTCACTGTCCTCGTGACCGCGTCCTTCGCCGCAGCCGTGTTCGTGAACGAGGTCGGTCTGCGCGCCGTCCGACGGCTGACCCGCCGCACCGGCACGACCGCGGACGACGTGCTCCTCCGCGAACTCCGGGTTCCGATACCCGTGACGGTCGCCGTCGCGGGCGCGTTCCTCGCGCCCAGCGTTGTTCCCGTCGCCGACTCGACCGCTCTCGTCCTGCGCGCGAGCGCGCTCACCGCTGCAGCGCTCGTCTGGGCGCGCACGCTCGCCCGCCTCGGCACGCACGGCCTCCGCGCGTACGACGCGCGAACCGACGAGAGCGCCGACTTCGCGCCTATATTCCAGAACCTCTGGACGTTCGTCGTGCTCGCCGCCACCGCGTTCGTCGTGCTCACCGTCTGGGAGATAGAGGTGACGCCGCTCCTCGCATCCGCGGGCATCGCGGGAATCGCCATCGGGTTCGCGGCGAAGGACACGGTCGCGAACTTCTTCGGGTCCATCTCGCTCTACGTCGACGGGACCTACGCGGTCGGCGACTACGTCGAACTCGACACCGGCGTCGCGGGGACGGTGCAGGACATCTCGATTCGCTCCACCCGCATCCTCACCCGGGACAACGTCATCGTCACCGTCCCGAACGCCGTCCTGAACTCCGCGCAGCTCACGAACCACTCGGCGCCCGTCGGTAAGACGCGCGTCAAGGTCCCGGTCGGTGTCGCGTACGGGAGCGACGTCGACGCCGTCGAGGACTGCCTAATTGCTGCCGCGAGCGCCGTCGAGTCGGTCGCGCGGAACCCCAGTCCGCGGGCGCGCTTCCGCGGGTTCGGGGACTCCGCACTCGACTACGAACTGCTCGTCTGGGTGCCGAGCCCGCTCCACGACGGCCGCGCCACCCACGAACTCAACCGCGACATCTACGCGCGCTTCGACGCCGCCGGCATCGAGATTCCGTTCCCGCAGCGCGAGGTTCGCGTGCTCGACGACGCGACCCGGGCGGGAACGATCGCTGCGACAGAGGAGTCGAGAAGAGGCGACGCCGCTTAGGCGAGCAGGCTGCCCGCGCGGATGATGGTTTCTTCGCCGAACGCCGGCCCGACCAACTGGAGGCCGACCGGGAGGCCGTCGGATTCGCCCGCGGGCACGGAGATGGCGGGGAGGTTCGCGAGGTTCACCGGGACCGTGTTCGCGTCCGCGAGGTACATCTGGAGCGGGTCGTCCAGGCTCTCGCCGAGTTCCGGCGGGAGCATCGGCATCGTCGGGGACGCGAGCACGTCCACGGTCTCGAACGCCTCGTCGAAGTCCTGTTTCACCCACGCGCGGGCCTCCTGGGCCTGCTTGTAGTACTTGTCGTGGTAGCCCGCGGAGAGCGCGTACGTCCCGAGGAGGACGCGACGCTTCACTTCGTCGCCGAAGCCCTCCTCGCGGGCCGCGGCGAACGATTCGTTCCAGTTCCCGTCGTACCCACCGGACGTACCGTAGCGCACGCCGTCGAAGCGCGCGAGGTTCGACGACGCCTCGCTCATCGCGATGACGTAGTACGCGGCCACCGCGTACTCGACGGAGGGAAGGCTGACCTCGACGACTTCCGCGCCGGCGTCCCGGTACGCGTCGAGCGCGTCCTCGAACACTTCGACGACGGCCTCGTCAGCGCCCGCGCGGGTCTCGCCGCCCTCGGCGGGGTCGTCGCCCGCGCGCTCGCGGCCGCCCACGAGCTGGGTCGGCACGCCGATAGTTAGGCCCTCCACGTCGCCAGTCGCCGCGGCCGCGTAGTCTGCGTCCACGCCCTCCTCACGGGTGGTGCCGTCGTTCTCGTCCGGGCCGGCGATGACCGAGAGGAGTTCGGCGGCGTCCTCGACGGTGTTCGCGATAGGACCGATCTGTTCGAGGCTGTTCGCGTACGCCACGAGCCCGTACCGCGAAACGAGGCCGTACGTCGGCTTGATTCCGACGACGCCGCAGTACGCGGCGGGACAGCGGATAGAACCGCCGGTGTCGCTGCCGAGCGCGAGGTCGGCGTCGCCCGCGGCGACCGCGGCCGCGCTTCCGCCCGAGGAGCCGCCGGGGACGCGGTCGTCGTCCACGGGGTTCGTGACGGGGCCGAACGCGGACGTTTCGGTGGTGGTTCCCATTCCGAACTCGTCCATGTTCGCCTTCCCGACGACGGTCGCGCCCGCGTCCTTGAGGCGGGAGACGACGGTCGCGTCGTACGGCGGGACGTAGTCGGAGAGCATCGCCGACCCGCAGGTGGTGCGGACGCCCTCCGTGGAGATGTTGTCCTTCACGGCGACCGTGCGGCCGTCGAGCACGCCCGAGTCGTCGCCCGCGATGTCGGTCTCGGTGATGAACGCGTTGTGCGACATCTACGACACCCGCGGCCCCTTGAAGAAGCCGTCCTCGCTCTCGTCGGCGTTCGCGAGCGCCGCCTCCTGGGAGAGCGACTCCTCGACTTCGTCCGCGCGCATCACGTTCACGAGGTCGGGTTCGGACTCGACCTCGGGCACGTCTTCGAGGGCTTCGAAGTAGTCGAGGACCTCGGAGAACTGTTCGGCGAACGCGTCCACCTCGTCGTCCGAGAGGCTGACGCGCGCGAGGTCCGCGACGTGCCGGACTTCCTCCGCGTCGACGGCGGGTTCGCTCATATCCCGAGACTCGGTTGTGTCGTCGGTAAGGGTTTCGATACGGTCATAAGCCTTATTCAGCGCCCGGGCGTCATCACTAGCTACTCGACTTACGCATGGACGGCGCGAGCGGGCCGCCGTCGGGTTCACTATGAGTGATTCACGTATCAGACGCCGGAGCGACGAGCGAAGCAGCGAGCGGGAAACGGAGTCCTCGGAGGACCTCCAGTGTCCCGAGTGTGGCGGCAACCTCGCCGTGGACGAAGAGCGCGGCGAAACCGTCTGCACGGAATGCGGTCTCGTCGTTGAGGAGGACGAGATAGACCGTGGGCCGGAGTGGCGGGCGTTCGACTCCGCCGAGAAGGACGAGAAATCTCGGGTGGGTGCGCCGACGACGAACATGATGCACGACAAGGGGCTGTCAACGAACATCGGCTGGCAGGACAAGGACGCGTACGGCAACAGCCTCTCCTCGAATCAGCGCCAGAAGATGCAGCGGTTGCGGAAGTGGAACGAGCGCTTCCGCACGCGCGATTCGAAGGAGCGCAATCTGAAGCAGGCGCTCGGCGAAATCGAACGTATGAGCAGCGCCCTCGGCCTCCCGAAGCCGGTTCGGGAGACCGCATCCGTCATCTATCGCCGCGCCCTCGACGAGGACTTGCTTCCGGGGCGGAGCATCGAGGGCGTCGCCACCTCGGCGCTGTACGCGGCGGCGCGGCAGGCGAACACGCCGCGGAGCCTGGACGAGGTGTCGAACGTCAGCCGCGTGGACAAGGACGAAATCGCGCGAACGTACCGGTACGTCGTGCGCGAACTCGGCCTGGAGGTCGCGCCCGCCGACCCCGCGAGCTACGTCCCCCGGTTCGCGAGCGACCTCGACCTGTCGGACGAAGTGGAGCGACAGGCGCGCGACCTCCTCTCGAACGCGCAGGACGAGGGCATCACGAGCGGGAAGTCCCCGGTCGGATTGGCGGCCGCGGCGGTGTACGCGGCGAGCCTCCTCGTGAACGAGCGCGTCACCCAGAACCAGGTGAGCGAGGTCGCGAACATCTCGGAGGTCACCATCCGCAACCGCTACCACGAACTCCTCGAAGCGGCGAGCGACGTCCCGATGGAAGCATAGGACTGCCGTTCTTTCTCGCGGTATGGAGACGACGCGACACTTCACCGCGACCGTCTACGTCGTACACGACGGAGCGACCGCGCTCCACGAACACGCCCGCCTCGGCATCCGCATCCCGCCCGGCGGCCACGTCGACCGGGACGAACTCCCCCACGAGGCCGGCCTGCGCGAAGTCCGCGAGGAGACTGGTCTCGACCCGACGCTTCTCGGGGACGCGCCGGACGTGCCAGCGCCCGCGGGCGAGGCGCTCCCGAGTCCGCGCTACCAGATGCTGTACGACATCAACGTCCACCCGGACGGCACGGTCGGCCACCAACACGTAGACCACGTCTACTTCGCCACCGTCGAGAGCAGAGACATCGACCCCGCCGACGGCGAGGAAGGCCCGGAAGCGTGGGACTGGTACACCGCGCGCGACCTCCGGGAGAGCGGTATCGACGCGGACACGCGCGAAATCGCGCTCGAAGCGATCGCCGCGGCGGAGTGATTACTGGCTGCTCGACATCCCGCCGTCCACGACGAGCGACTCGCCGTTGACGTAGCTCGCGAGGTCGCTCGCGAGGAACAATGCGGCGTCCGCCACGTCGTCCGGCTGCCCCCAACGCCGGGACGGAATCCCCTGCATGAACTGCTCGCCGGCGTCCGTGCCGATGATAGGCACGTCCTCCGTCGTCATCGCCGTCTCGATGAGTCCGGGGTGAATGGCGTTCGTTCGCACGCCCTCCGGACCGAGCGCGGCGGCGACCGAGTACGTGAGGAGGCGGACCGCGCCCTTCGACGTGCAGTACGTGACGTGGTCGGGCGACCCGTTGAGGCCCGCGACGCTGGAGAGGTTGATGATGCTCCCGCCCCCGTTCGCCGCCATGCGTTCGCCGGCTATCTGCGCGCCGAAGAACGTCCCCTTGACGTTGATGTCCATGAGCTGGTCGAACTCGTCCTCGGAGATGTCCGTGAAGTCCTCACTCCGGAAGATACCGGCGTTGTTCACCATCACGTCGATGCCGCCGAACTCCTCGGCGGCGTCGACGGCGTCCACGAGGTCGCTCCGGTTCGTCACGTCGCATTCGACGAACGTCGCGTCGGCGTCCGTCTCCTCGGGGACGAGGTCGTGCGTCGGCGTCCCACCCTCGCGGGGTTCGTCACGGATGTCCGCGACGACGATGTCAGCGCCCTCCTCGGCGAACGTCCGCGCCATGCTGCGGCCGTTCCCGCTCGATGCGCCCGTGATGACCGCCGTCTTCCCGTCGAGTAGTGGTCCAGGCATCACGTCGAAATTTCGTCCGGCGTCTCATAGCCGTTCTGCCAAATATATTTGGGGCACTGTAACACACCCAGGGAAAAGACGGTTTTCGCGGCCTATACGACCGATTCGACGTACTTGGTGACGTGGTCGTCCATCCGGCGCTTGAATCCGGCCTGGCGGGCGAGGCGGTCGAGTTCGCGCGCGACGAGACTCCCGTACTGCACCGCCTTCTTCTCCCGGTACGCGATTGGGTCGGGGAGGCGTTCGGCCGCGACCGCGCGGAGCGCGCGCTTCCGCGTGCCGTCGGCGACGAGCAGGTCGTCGGGGAGGCGGAGCGCTTCGCGGACGACCGCGTCGTGTAACAGCGGCGTCACCGGTTCGGTGTCGGTCGCGCGCACGGCGCGAACGTCGCGTTCCAGTTGGTCGGGGAGCGTCGCGAGGACTTCGTCGCGCGCGCCGCGGACGGTGTCGGCGTCCGTGCGCGGGTCGGTCTCGGCCTTCTCGACCTTCGCGTACCCGCCGAACAGTTCGTCCGCGCCCTGACCGAGGAGGAGGCAGTCGGCGTCCGCGCGTTCGGCGACGAGGAAGAGCGGGAGCGCTATCGAGACGTCCATCGCGTTCGTGCGGCCGATAGCGCGCGCCACGTCGGGGACGGCGGCCTCCACGTCCTCGATGGCGAGTTCGTGGGCGGTCACGTCGCGGCCGAGGAGGCTGGCTGACTCCTTGGCCGCCGCGATGTCGGCGCTGTCGGGGAAGCCGACCACGTGCAGCGGCGCGTCGACGGCGTCCACGACGAGCGCGGAGTCCACGCCGCCGGAGAACGCGACCGCCACGTCGCCGTCTCCATCCCGCGCACTGAGCGCGTCGAACGCCGCCTCCAGTGCGTCCCGGAGGGCGTCGACGCCGCCGTCGATCGTGGAGTCGGGGAGCCGCCAGACGCGCTCGTGGTCGTCCGGCGTGCCGACGTGTCCCGCCGGAAACAGGGTCGGGTCGGCGAGGTCGTCGGGGTCGTGACTCCAGGTTCCCGAATCGGTGTAGAGGAGTTCGCGGCCGAGCACGTCGCGGGCGAGTCGGCCGTCCGGGAGTTCGCCCGCGAACCCCGTTGTTCCCGGGAGCGGGTCGCCCGACTCGACAGCGTCGCGGACGGATTCAGGGAGCATTAGAGGAACTCGCGGAGCCGGTTCTTCACGCGGCGTTTCGCGCCGCCGGCGGCCTGCCGGAAGCTCACGCGCCACGGCGTCCGCGTCCCCTCGACGGACGTTCGGCCGTCGCGGACGGCGTCCAGAATCGCCTCGAGGGAGCGCTCGTCGGTGTCCACGCGCGTCACCGCCTGCCCGACCATCTCCGCGATGTGGGCGTCGCTTCCCGCGGTCATCGGCAAGTCGTGTTCCTCAGCGAATTTCTCGGCCTGCCGGTTCGCGCGGCCCGTGAGGAGGCGAGAGTTGTAGATTTCGATGGCGTCCGCGGACGCGAGGTCGCGCCGCGAGACGTTCGCCGCGACGCCGCTCCGCGATTCCTGGAACGGATGCGGAACGACCGCGATACCGCCGCGGGCGCGGATTTCGCCGAGGGTCTCGTCGAACGGTAGGCCCGTCGGAACGGCCTCGCGGACGCCGATGGCGAGCACGTGCCCCGCGGCGGACGTGACCTCCATCCCGGGAATCCCGACGAGGCCGTAGTCGCTCGCCTTCGCGGCGGCGTCGAGGCTCGCGTCTATCTCGTCGTGGTCGGTGACCGCGAGCGCGTCCAGGCCGACCGCGCGCGCCTGCTCTAAGAGCATCTCGACCGGGTCCCGGCCGTCGTAGGAGAGCGCGGAGTGCGAGTGCAGTTCGACGGACAGCACGAATCCGGGTTCGCGGGCCGCCGGCAAAAGCCCCCCGGTACTGGCGAAGACGTTAGGTAGCCTGGACGTATGATGTCGGACGATGCGGGTTCGAGGAGGGTGGGCGGCGTGACTGTGCTCGACGTCGTGCTCGACGCGCTCGTCGTGGTACAGAGCACGCTGTTGACCGTTGCGCTCGTCGTGATGGGTATCGCCGCACGGGGCTACGCGGAGACGACGTGGGGCGGCGTCCTACGGCCGATTACGGTCGCTATCGCCGGGTTTCTGGGAACGACGATGGCGGCGCAACTCCCGCTGCCGACCGCGTGGTATCTCACGCTGTCGTCCGCGTTCTGGACGGTGAGCGTCGCGGCCGTGGCGGTGGCGACGGTGCGGCTCAATCGGATGACGTGGGGTGTCGCGTCGTGACCGTCGAAACGGTCGCTGTCGCGGTGTTCGCGGCCCAGGTCTGCGTTCTACTCGTCTGTATGGTCGTCGTGGTGAACGTGCTCGTGCGGCGGGCGGACGCCGTGCTCTACCGGGAGGGCGTGCTGTTGTTCGCGGCGACGCTCGGCCTGCTGAGCGTCGGGGCGGGCGCGAACTTCGCGTACGACTTCGGTCTCGTGGAGACGCGACTCGCGGTGCTCGTCTCGTACGCGTTCTACGTCGCGGCGAGCGCGTGCATCGTCGCGGCGGCGGCGTACTTCGCGCGGGACTTCGTGGAGACGGCGCGCGACCGCAGCGTCGCCGAGAACGTGGAGGGCGAGGGCGGGGGGTTCGAGGATGCCTGAGCACGGGACGGGGGCGTTGGACGGCGTGGCCGCGGGAACGCAGGTGCTCGCGGAAGCGCCGCCGCACGGGTCGGTGGTGGACGTACTCCCGGAGCGCGCGTTCGATAACCTCCTGTTGGTTCGGACGAACGCGTCGCCGACGCGCACCGAGCGCGCGCTCCGGGAGCGCGGAGTCGACCCGTCCCGGGTCGGCGTCATCCCCGTCACCGGGTCGTCCGTGAGCTACGACGGCCCGATCTGGGTGTCCGAGCGCGTGAGTCCGAGCGACCTGACGGGATTGAGCATCCAGTACTCGAACGCGCTCCAGTACGTCCGGACGGGTGGCTGGGTGGTATTCGACAACCTCAGCACGCTCTACATGTACGCGGACTCGGAGCGCCTCTATCGGCTGGTGGCGACGCTCACGAACGAGACGCGGGACGTGGGCGCGACCGGTGTGTACGTGGTCGCGTCGGGGTCGATGCGGTCTGAGGACTACTCGCAGTTGCGGGGCGTGACGGACGACCACCGCGAACTCTGAGTGCACGAACGTGCATATGGAAACGCATTAATGGCGGGTGTCGGTACACGTAGTTGAATGAGTCTCGCCGATTCGGACCGCGAACTCGTGGAAGCGGAACTCGGCCGCGACCCCACGACGACCGAGGCCGCGCTCTTCGAGAACCTCTGGAGCGAACACTGCGCGTACCGCTCCTCGCGCATGCTCCTCTCCGCGTTCGAGAGCGAGAGCGACCGGGTCGTCGTCGGCCCCGGGGACGACGCCGCCGTCGTCGCGCTACCGTCGTCGGCTGGCGCCGACTCCGCGGAACGTGCCAGTGGGCACGCGGACGAAGATACGTACCTCACGTTCGGCGTGGAGTCCCACAACCATCCGAGCTACGTCGACCCCTACGACGGCGCGGCGACGGGCGTCGGCGGCATCGTCCGCGACACGCTCTCCATGGGCGCGTACCCCATCGCGCTCGCGGACAGCCTCTACTTCGGCGACTTCGACGCCGAGCACTCGCGCTACCTCCTCGACGGCGTCGTCGAGGGAATCAGCGACTACGGGAACGCCATCGGCGTCCCCACCGTCGGCGGGAGCACGCAGTTCCACCCCGACTACGAGGGGAATCCGCTCGTGAACGTCGCGTGCGTCGGATTGCTCGACGCGGACCGCCTCGTCACCGCCGAGGCACAGGAACCCGGAAACAAGCTCGTGCTCGTCGGGAACAGTACGGGGAGAGACGGACTGGGCGGCGCGAGTTTCGCGAGCGAGGACCTCGCGGAGGACGCCGAAACCGAGGACCGGCCCGCCGTTCAGGTCGGCGACCCGTACACTGAAAAGCTCCTCATCGAGGCGAACGAGGACCTCGTGGACGCGGGGATCGTGGAGTCTGCGCGCGACCTCGGGGCGGCCGGCCTGGGCGGCGCGTCCTGCGAACTGGTCGCGAAGGGCGGGCTCGGCTGCGTCATCAGCCTCGAAAACGTCCACCAGCGCGAACCGAACATGAACGCGACCGAAATCCTGCTCGCCGAATCCCAGGAGCGGATGTGCTACGAGGTCGCGTCCGAGAACGTCGACGCGGTCCGCGACATCGCGGAGAAGTACGACCTCGGCTGCTCGGTCATCGGCGACCTCACCGACTCCGGGAACTTCGTGTGCGAGTTCGAGGGCGAGACCGTGGTGGACGCGCCCGCCGAGTACCTCGCGGACGGCGCGCCCCTCAACGACCTCCCGAGCGAAACGCCGCCCGAACCGCCCGTGGACCTCCCCACGGTCGACCCCGAGTCCGCGTTCGACTCCGTGCTGTCGAGTCCGAACACAGCGTCGAAGCGCTGGGTGTACCGCCAGTACGACCACGAGGTCGGCGCGCGGACGAGCGTCCGCCCCGGCGACGACGCGGCCGTGCTCGCGGTGCGGCGCGCCGGACAGGGCGTCGCGCTCTCCGCGGGCGCGAACCCGAACTGGACGAGCGCCGCGCCCTACGAGGGCGCGTACGCCACCGCCGTCGAGAACGCCACGAACCTCGCCGCGGTCGGCGCGACGCCGCTCGCCGCCGTCGACTGCCTGAACGGCGGAAACCCCGAGAATCCGGGCGTGTACGGCGGCTTCACGAACATCGTGGAGGGACTCGCGGACGGCTGTCGAGACCTCTCCGTGCCCGTCGTCGGCGGGAACGTCAGCCTCTACAACGACTCCGCGACCGGTCCGATTCCACCGACGCCGACGCTCGCGATGCTCGGCACGAAGGGGACCTACGACGCGCCCGGCACCGGCCTCCAGGGCGACGGCACGCTGCTGCTCGTCGGCGGCCACGCGAGCGGCCTCGGCGGAAGCGAGTACCTCGCCCAATTTGAGGGAAGCGACCGCTTCCCCGCGCTCCCCGACCAGCCGGCCGACCGAATCGCGGGCCTCGCCTCGGTCGCCGACCTCGATTCGACGCTCGCGGTTCACGACGTGAGCGACGGCGGCCTCGCCGTCACGCTCGCCGAGATGCTCACCGCGGACGCCGGCCTCGACGCGAGCGTCCCCGGCCTCGCCGAACTGTTCTCCGAAGCGCCGGGCCGCGCCGTCGTCGAAACCACCGACCCCGACGCCGTCCGCACACGCGTCGACGCCGTCGAACTCGGACGAACCGATGGGTCGGGAACGCTCTCGCTCGACGTGAACGGGACAGAAATCGAGTACGACTTCGCGGCGGTCGCGGACGCCCGCGACACGCTCGCGGAAGAACTAGACTAGGAGCGCCGGCCCGACGACGACGGCGAGACCGACGAGGAGGACGAGGAAGCCGGTGAGAACCGCGCGACCGCCGTAGGCCTGCATCGGCGACGTGACGCGGGAATCGTGGCGGGGAGCCGCTTCCTGCTCGTCGGTCGTTTCGTCGGATTCGCCCTGCGCCTCTGTGTCGGCTGTGTCGCTCATACGTGGGGGTTCTGCGGCCGCGTACTTCGCTATGACGAATGCCGGACGATGTGTACGTCGTAGCTGGCGTCGGTCGCGACGTTCTGCCCGACGCTCACGAGGTTGGTGACGAGGCGGCCGGCGCTCCGACTCCCGACGAACACCACCTCCGCGTCGAACTGACGGGCGGCGTTGCGCACCGCGAGTCCGATTGTCGCGAGCGGCGGCGACGCCTCCATCCGTATCGGCTCGAACGACACGGTCGGCTGGCGGTCGTGGACGCGCTCGCGCAGTATCTCTTCGACCGTGTCCGGGTCGAACGAATCGTCGCTGTCGAGCCAGCCGTGCGCCCGAGCGTACGCCGGATTGTTCGGTATCGCGGTGGCGGCGACGACCTCCCGGTCCCCAGCGAACTCCACGGCGCGGTCGAGCGCAGCACGTGAGAGTTCGGAATCGTCGTACGCGACGAGAAACGTCATACCTTCCGTAGGCTGGGTTCGAGCATCAAGGTGACGTATCGAGCGAAACCGTGAAACGCCGGCCGGGTGAAGCACCGGGTATGTTGACGAAACGCGTCATCCCGTGTATCGACGTGGACCTCGACGAGAACGGGGACGCTGCGGTCTACACGGGCGTCCAGTTCGAGGACCTCCAGTACACGGGCGACCCCGTCGAACTCGCGAAGAAGTACAACGAGGCGGGCGCGGACGAGTTCGTCTTCCTCGACATCACCGCGAGCGCAGACGGGAGAGAAACGATGCTCGACACGGTCTCCCGGGTCGCGGACGAAATCTTCATCCCGCTCACCGTCGGCGGCGGCATCCGAACCAGGGAGGACGTGAAGGAGACGCTGCGCGCCGGCGCGGACAAGGTCTCGATCAACACCGCCGCCATCCAGCGCCCCGAACTCATCACGGAGGGTGCGCGCGCGTTCGGCAGTCAGTGCATGGTCGTCAGCGTCGACGCCAAACGCCGGTTCGACGAGAACGGCGAACACTACGAGCAGGTGGACGGAGAGTCCTGCTGGTTCGAGGCGACCATCAAGGGCGGCCGCGAAGGCACCGGCCGCGACGTGGTCGAGTGGGTGCGGGAAGCCGAGGACCGCGGCGCCGGCGAACTGTTCGTGAACTCCATCGACGCCGACGGCACCAAGGACGGCTACGACCTCCCGCTCACCGGCGCCGTCTGCGATTCCGTCTCGACGCCCGTCATCGCCTCCTCCGGCTGCGGCGGCCCCCAGCACATGAAGGAGGCGTTCGACGCCGGCGCGGACGCCGCGCTCGCCGCCTCAATCTTCCACTTCGACGAGTACGGCGTCGACGAAGTCAAGGAGTACTTGGACGAACACGGCGTGCCCGTTCGGCTGTAGTCAGACCGGTTCGAATCGGTAGCCGTCCCAGTGTTGACTAGTGGGTTCGCGGATGCCGGCGTCGGGGTCGCGGAGTTCGTCGACGTGAACGGGCGTGACGCTGTCTCCGATGTCCACGTCGTTCGTGGTGAGTTGGCCGAGTGCGCGCACGGATTGGCCGTTTACGTCGAACTCGACGATTGCGAGGTGGTTGGGTTGGCGGACGCCGGGTGGCGTGGCGGTGCTCGTCGTCCACGTGACGACTTCGGCGGTGCGGTCGGCGAGCGACACGGTGTCTTCTTGCGGTTCGCCGCAGTCGGGACAGCGGGCGTGACCGGGATACGTGAGGTGGTCGTTCGGACAGCGATGGGCCTTCATGGTGTTTCGAGGATGGTGGTGGTGACGCAGTTCCCGAACCCGCCGACGTTGCAGGCCAACCCGACTTCGGCGTCGACCTGACGGTCGCCGGCGTCGTCGGTGAGCTGTCGGTGGAGTTCGTAGGCCTGTGCGACGCCGCTCGCGCCGAGCGGGTGGCCCTTCGACTTCAGGCCGCCGGAGGTGTTGACGGGGAGGCGGCCGCCGCGCTCGGTGACGCCGTCGGGGGCGAGCCGCCAGCCCTCGCCGGGCTCCGCGAACCCGAGCGCTTCGAGCTGGAGGACTTCGAGGATGGTGAACATGTCGTGGAGTTCCGCCACGTCCACGTCGTCTGGCGTGCGGTCGGCCATCGCGAACGCGTCGTCGGAGGAGTCCACGACGCCCGCCATCGTGGTCGGGTCGTCGCGCTCGTGGACGACGTGCGTGTCGCTCGCGCCAGCGACGCCCGAGACGACGGTGTAGTCGTCGGTGTACTCGCGCGCGACGGACTCCGGGCAGAACAGGAGGGCGGCCGACCCGTCCGTAATCGGGCAGAAGTCGTACAGTCGGAGCGGGTCAGCGACGATTGGCGACTCCAGTATCTCGGTCTCGCTGACTTCCTTGCGGAACTGGGCGTGAGGGTTGTCCACGCCGTGCCGGTGGTTCTTCGCCGCGACGGCTGCGAGCGACTCGCGGGGTGCATCGTACTGGTCGAGGTAGAGCCGAGCGGTGAGACCGGCGAAACTCGGGAGCGTGACGCCGTGCTTGTACTCTACGGGATGCGTGAGGCTCGCGATGACATCGGTCGCCTCGCCCGTGGTCCGGTGGGTCATCTTCTCGCCGCCCACAAGCAGCGTCATGTCGCTCGCGCCCGACGCGACGGACTGCCAGGCGGCGTAGATGCCCGCGCCGCCGGACGCGCTCGTCTGATCCACGCGCTGCGTGTACGCGCCGACCATCCCGAGGTCGTGCGCGAGCATGTTCGAGACGCCCGTCTGCCCCTCGAACTCGCCGCTCCCCATGTTCGACACGTAGAGGTTGTCGACCGCGTCCGACGGCACGCCGGCGTCGCGCAGGCACGCGTCCCCGGCTTCCGCGAGGAGGTCGCGCACCCAGCCGTCGCGCTCGCCGAACTGCGTCATCGACGCACCGATTACGGCTACCCTATCCATACTCGGGCGAGCGCGAGCGAACGCCTTCACGGTTTGGGTGGCTCACGAAAGCAGTAGGCTGATACTCGCGGGGATAGCACGTGGGGCACGATGACCGAGCGGTCCCTCCACACGCGCCGCGGCGTGCTGGCGTCCGGTACCGCGCTCCTCGGGTCGCTCGCCGGCTGTGCGACCGTGTTCAGCGACGGCGAGGACGTTCCCGCGCCAACGCTCGACGACTTCCGGGGCGACACGAGACTCGTCGGCGAACGCCCCGTTCCGGGCGGGCCGCGCATCGCCGACCTCCCCGACCTCGACGGACGACTCACCGTCTACGTCGCGGGGAGCGCGAGCGAGCGCTACGAACGCCTCGTCGGACTGCTCGAACAGACCTACCCGGGGTTCGCGCCGACGCTCCGCGTCGAACCCGCGGAGGTGCTCGTCGCCGCGCTCCGCGAGCAGGCTGACGCCGGGAACGTCCGCGCGGACGTGCTCCTCGCGACCGACGCGGCGGCCGTGGACGCGCTCGCGGACGACGAGCTCACCGCAACGCTCCCCGACGACGTGACGGCGCGCGTCCCCGCGCGGTTCCGGCCGACCGACACCTGGGTCGGAGTCGGGGCGCACTCGCGCGCGCTCGCCTACGACACCACCGCCTTCGACAGTGGGGACGTGCCGACGAGCGTTGACGCGATTCCAGACGCGGTTCCCGGGCCGATAGCGTGGGCGCCGCGCTCGTACGGCTTCCGGACGTTCGTCACCGCGCTCCGCGCACTCGCCGGTCGGGGCGCCGCACGCGAGTGGTTGCGGGCCGTGCTCCACGCCGACACGGACACCGTGGACGGCGAGTTCTTCGCCGCGAACGCCGTCGCGCGCGGTGACGCCACGCTCGCGCTCGCCTCCCACCAGGACGTGCTCCGCGTTCGCGCCGGCCGCCCCGACGCGCCGCTCGGCCTCGCGTTCACCGAGAACGACGCCGGCGCACTCGTCAACGCCACCGCCGCCGCCGTCCTCCGCGCGAGCAACGCGACCATGCTCGCTCGAACGTTCGTCCGCCACCTCCTCAGCGCTGAGGCACAAGAGTTCGTCGCCACGGACGCGCTCGCCTACCCCGTCACGCCCGGCGTCGAACCGATTGCGGCGCTCCCACCGCTCGACGCGCTCAGCCCACCCACACTCGCGCTGTCGGCACTCGGAGACGTATCGCCGACGGAATCACTACTGCAGGAGGTCGGCATCCTCCCCTAGGGAGAGAGCGACACCATGAACTCCAAGTGGTCCGCGGCGTCCTCGACAGCGTCGACCACCGCATCGGCGCCCCTCACGAGTTCGCGAACGACGAGCGCGTCCGCCGCGTCCCGCTGCTCGAACGCGACCCGGACCGCGTCGTGCCGCCGGTCGTCACACGCGCGCTCCAGCGTCCGAATCCGAGACACTGCTTCCGAGACGGTTTCGTCTTCGTCCTCGCCGAGATAGGCCGCGGTCGCGGTTTCGAGGTGTGCGCTCGCCACGACCGCGTCCGCCACCATCTCGCGCAGGTGCGGGCGGACGTTCCCGAGGTACGCGCCGGTCGCGCGGTAGTCGAGCGCGACGGCCTCGGCGTTGTTTGCGACCTCGTCGACCCGCGTGTAGAACTCCGCGAGGTCGCCGGCCTGAAGGTAGACGCTGCGGAAGGTCGGTGCGGCCGCGCCCAGCGCCGACTGGAGCGCTCGCCCCGTCTCGTCACACTGCGACTCCAAGGACTCCACGCGGTCCACGCCGGACACGTTCCCGTCGAACACGCTATCGAGCGCGCCGACGCACTCCGTCACCTGCTCGAGGTAGGTCTCGCTCAGTTCGTCGATACTGTCGTCGGTCACACCGGCTGCCTCCATCACTCTCGATTCTCGCGAAAACGACGGAAAGCCTTGCTATGAAGACACCGAGGCACTCCGTACCCGTCCGGAGCACTCGATACCGCGGCCGCTCGACCTCCCGCACCCACCGAAGACCCACCAGATTGAATATAGCGACATATGATTTACGAGGTGTGTTTCGGACACGGCCACATCGGACCACGAGAACGACGCCTGCGACTTCCGGTGGCAAACCAGCCAGAACCAATCGATAGGCCGACGCACTTGTCTCGGTCGCAGTCCTGCGCGCCGACCACTCAGGTGAGAGAACGAGGCAGTCGGCATTCACCAGAAACGGGTAGACACGACGACCTCACTGCGTTCCGCTTGATCCAGCACGCGTCCACACATCTACACTGTGAGCTCGCTCGATTCGACCGGCAAGACGCTATTCGACGACGCGTCCAATACACTCTCGTCACGAGTGCGGCGGGAACGGGTTCGTAATCACCACCGGAGTGCGGAGAAAGACCGCTGCGCGATATAGCTCTGGGGTGGGTGTAGCGACACGTGTCACGTCCGTTAGTTACGAACGTCTCGTCACGTCCCTCTGACGGGACGTCTGGCACTAATCGCGTCGTGTGAACGTCCCTCATGAGTCCGCGTCGCATTCGTTCCAGCTGTACTCCCTGCACCCGCTTTATCGGTCACTCAGTCCGAAGCCCTCTAAGATGACGATTCCGGACACGTTTGATTGTTCGGGGGAGCAGATTTCGCCACACTCGTGGACTCGACGACCTAGTCGAGCGTTCCGTATGATTCGGATCCCTCTAGAGAGCCAATTTCACGCGGTCAGCAGCTCGGCAGCCAGGGAGTACTGCCCCACCCCATACAAATAAGAAAGCCATATAGGACCACAGACTCTGAAAAGTTATCTATCTCTGTAGTCCCTAGAGACGTTAATAAACAAATATAGCACCTCAATTCGCGAGAATTTTGGGCCTTTTCGGACGGATAAGTGTATTTATCACGTGTAGTGGGAACGCTGATGGTGGCGGAGTGTGAGGGGTGGTGTATGAGTGAGGACGAGGAGCGCACGTCGGTGAAGACGTACGTGCCGCGATGGCAGAAGGAGGAATGGGTGTCGGACGCACAGGAGTTGGATATGACGCAGAGCGAGTTCGTGCGGGCGATGGTACAGGCCGGTCGACGGAACATCAATATCGGTGTCGAGGAAGGTGGTTCTGGGGGCGTGGGCCCTAGGGGTGACGGCGTCGAAACAGGGTTGGAATCGGACGTTCGGTCGTGTTTGGAGTCCGAGGGGACGCTGGACTGGGACGAACTGCTCGCGGCGGTAACCGACGACGTGGAGGACCAAGTCGAGGCGGCGATTCAGTCGCTCGAAGACGAGGGCGTGGTTCGGTATCGACCGCGAGAAGGTGGATACACCTTGGTGGGGGAATGAGCGAGCGCGTCGAGTACTTCTTGGAGGACATGGGGTTCCACGGGAAGAGCGATCGGACGCGAGCGGCGTACGAGCGCGTGCTCGGCGAGTACGCGGCGTTTCTCGACCAGCGCGGGGTGTCGCCAGCGGACGCGGACCGCCGGGACTGCCTCGCGTGGGTGTCCTCGATTCGGGAGGGTCGTGCGGACAGCACGGTCGCGACGTACGCGTCCTACGTCCATCGGTTCTACGCGTACATGTCGCAGGTCGGCGAATTGGACGCGAACCCGATGTCGCTCGTGGTCGAGGAGATGGACGAATCCATCGACACGGACCCCGCGCGTCGCGAAATACCGATTCCGCGCATGCGGTCGTTCGTCGCCGACATTCGGCATCCGCTGGAGCGCGCGCTCGTCGTTACGCTCCTGAAAACTGGGCTACGAGTCGGAGAGCTCTGCAATCTCGACCTCCGAGACCTCACGCTCGACGCGCCGCTTGGCGACACGTACGAGCTGGGGGGGCGCGCGCACCTCGACGGCCGAACAGACACGCTGTTCGTCGATCCAGATACGGTGCGCGGCGCGACGGTGAACGGCGAGGAACGCACGGCGTCGAACAAGCGAAAACGCGTGACGCTGATACCCGTGGACGCGGAGTTGAAGCGCGTACTCCGCCGTTGGTTGGCGATTCGCCCGGATGCGCGGTCTCCCGCGGATCCACTGTTCGTGAGCACGAGCGACTCGTGGGGAGAGCGCCTGACACCGGAGATGGTGCGGAACGTCGTGACGCGGCACGCGACCGACGCTGGCTGGTACGAACCCGGCGCTGACGCCACTGAGAACGTCACTCCCCACTACTTCCGGCACTTCTTCACCACGCACCTCCGCGACCGCACCGGCGACCGCGGCGTCGTCAAGTACCTCCGCGGGGACGTGGCCGACGACATCATCGACACCTACACCCACAACTGGGGTGACCGCGTCCGCGAGGTCTACCTCGACTCCATCTACTCGCTCACTACGTGACTCACACCAGACTCGTAAACTGAATATCGATATATCGAATGTGGGGGTGGTGGGCGGTCTCGAAGCCGGATTTATCCTCCGTGACTGATAACTGCCATTCGATGTTGTCACCCGACCCGTGGGCGGACGATGGAGACGGGGTCGCTCGGGAGTACGAGCAAGCAGTCGTGTACGCGGACTACGCGCAGGACACCGTGCTGCACGACGGGCCGGCGCGCCTCCTGTCGAACGGCTGGGTTCAAATCCCGTCGGGTCGCCTGCTCTCTCCCGACGCTATCCATCACATCGACCCGTTCCCGGAGGATAGCGACACTAGCCGCTGAGTGTTCCGTGAGTTCGGAACGTTCAGGGCGACGAATCCCCCAATAGGGTCGTGTTCGGAAGTCGTTCGGCTGCCGTGGTGAGACTGCGATGACGCCGGCGTTCGACGAGTGGCGAGTGACCGACGCCACGCTCTTTCAGGGCGCGCTGGAGGACGTGTATCGGCCGATAGACGTGGCGCTCGCGGCGCGGAACGCGATGGAGGCGCTCGGGATTCGCGCACCGAGCGGTGACGCGTACGTCGTGCCGTTGTTCGACGGTGACGACCCGACACTGTCGGACGAGTACGTCCTGTTTCGGCCGGAGAAAGAACAGGTGGGCTGGCACGACACGTCGTTCGGCATCAGCGGCCGCGAGCGGTTCGTGGACTGCGCGGACGCGGCCCGCACGGAAATCGGGCATCGCGTCCAGTTCTGGCTTCGCGACGACATCACGCCAGCGGACGCCGCGCTCCCTGAAACGGACCGGCCGCCGAGCGAACTCGCGCCGAAGGAACCGCACGCGGTGGACGAATCGGCTGTCTTGGACGACTTGCGAGCGTTCGTTCGAACGGAGACGGACGCGGAGCGCACGGCGGCGCGTCGCGAGTACCACGCTCTCGGACTCGACGAATCGATTCGGCGCGGTGAGACCGCGGGCCCGTTCGTGTTCGCGGGGACGACCCGGGACGAAATGGGGGACGTTGCGTTCGTCCTCCAGCACACCGAAGACGCGTCGCTCCGCCGCGACGCCGGTCTCTTCCCGGGGAACCGGTGTCTGTTGGACGCGCGCGGCGGGCCGTCCTGGCTTCCGCTCGACGTGGAATTGGTCTCCGTGGACGCGCGGCACGCGACGGTTCGGCCGCTCGACCCCGGTATCGACGACGAAACGCTCGAGCGCACGCTCGACGAGTGCGACGCGTGGGTCACCAGCCTGTTCAATCCGGTGCCGTTCCAGCGGCGGTTGGACGCCATCGATTCGGTCGCGGACGACAGGAAGAAGCGCGCGCTTCTCACGGGGACGCGGCCGCTCGGATTCACGGTGAACGAGCACGCGGAGTACGACCCGACACCCGCCCTGAACGAGTACCAGCGGCGCGCGCTCGTCTGGGCGGACGCCGCCGAGGACGCCGTCTGCATCCACGGGCCGCCGGGAACGGGGAAGACGCGGACGCTCACCGCGTACATTCACTACGCCGCGACGCACGGTCAGCGCGTGCTCGTCGCCGCGCACTCGAATCAGGCCGTGGACAACCTCCTCGTCGGCGACAGCACGTCCGACGACCCCGACCCGGATTCCCTGCACGGACTCGCAGACGACGCCGGTCTCTCGCTCGCGCGCGCCGGCGGGAACACGACGAACGACGTGGTCGCAACGGAGTACGCGAACGAACCGCTCGACGGCGCGGATGTCGTTGCGGCGACGACGAGCGCGGCCGCCGCGTTCGACCGGAACCGCTTCGACGTGGGCGTGGTGGACGAGGCGACGCAGGCGAGCCGGCCCGCGACCGCAATCGTCCTCGAGTGCGCGCGGAAACTCGTGCTCGCGGGCGACCACAAGCAACTCCCGCCGTACAGCGCGACCGAACACGACGCGGACGCCGACTCACACGCGTCGCTCTTCGAAGCCCTTCTGGAGCGCTACGGCGACGACCTGGCGGCCCCCCTCCGCGAACAGTATCGGATGCACGAAGACATCGCGGCGTTCCCGAACCGCGAGTTCTACGACGGCCTCCTCGAAACCACGGATCGCGACGAGCCGTGGACGATAGGCGGCCTTCCGGCGCTCCACGGCGTGGACGTTCGCGGGACGGAACGGCGGGACGTGGCGGGGAACTCGTACGCCAACCCCGCCGAGGCGGACACCGTCGTCGCGGAGGTCGAACGTCTCCGCGAGACCGGGCTCCCGGCGGCCGACGTGGGAGTCATCGCGGCGTACACGGGACAGGTCCGACTGCTCCGTCAGCGACTCGGCGACCGCGGATACGGTGACGTGACCGTAGACACTATCGACTCCTTCCAGGGCGGGGAACGCGAGGCCGTCGTCGTCTCCTTCGTTCGGAGCAACGACGAGAACGCGAGCGGGTTCCTCGAACTCCCCGAGGAGGGACCGCGGCGGCTGAACGTCGCGCTCACCCGCGCCCGCAAGCGCCTCGTCCTCGTCGGCGACTGGGAAACGCTCGGAACCATCGCATCCCATCGGACGCCCGACGAGAGTTGCGCGGACGTGTACGCCCGACTCGCCGACCATCTCGACGTATGACACGTCTACGGCGGATTCAGCGGCCTTCAGCCGACACCTATTCACGTCTCGCCAGCCACTGAATCGTGTGGCCGGACACGTCGGGTTGGAAGTGCTCGGATGGCAGGCCCGACGCGACTCCGACCCTTCGATGAGCTGATTACTCGCGCGCGAGCAGGAATCCCCCGTAGCTCGCCGCCCAGACGATGCCGAGATAAGCGACCCAGCGCTCTAACCCCCCGACACCGAGCGGTGTCCCGCCCCCGAGACCGACGAACCCCACGAGCGCGAGGAGGATGGCGACGCCGAGCACGCCCGAGGCGTACCGGAACGCCGCCGATTCAGCGCGTGCGACGGCGAGCGCGAGGAGGCCGCTCCCGCCGAACGACACCATCGCCGCGAGCGCGTGCGGCGCACCTGTCTGCGATGGGAACAGGCCGACGCCCGCAAACCCGACGACGCCCGTCACCGCCACCAGCGCCGGAACGACCGCGGACTCGTACACGTCCCGCAGGAAGTACGCCGCGACCGCCAGCAACCCACCGGACACCACCATCGCACCGTTGAACACTAGTCGTGAATTCGGCGTGCCCGTGTCCGACCCGAGCGCGCTAATCGTCTGCGTCGACGTGCTGTACCCCGGATAGAACGCCTCCGCAGTCGTGAACGCCAACGCCAACAACACACCCACCGCAAGCACCAGCCCCCCCGCTATCGCGCGCGACCGATTTTCACTCATACCACGAAACTCACAGCTATCCGATAAAAAACAACGGCCGAGAAACCGAAGAAGCCGGTAAAGGGATTTGAACCCTTGGCCTATTCCTTACGAAGGAATCGCTCTACCAGTCTGAGCTATACCGGCGCGCCTTCGCGTTCCATCGTAGCCGGATGATAGAAATAAGGCTGTCGAATCAATCCCGGAGTCGGCGGGCGGGTGCGAGGACGCGGCGGGGAAGCCAGCGGGCGAACGCGACGAGCGGGTGGAGGCGGCCCCAGCGCGGCGGGGTGGCGCGATAGCCGTTTTCGACGCGTTCGGCGTGGCCTCTGCTGGCGAGGTAGGAGAGCGCGGGTTCGATTCGGGTTTCGGTGAGGTCGAGGACGTCCGCGAGTTCGGCGGGTGTTCGCGGACCGGTGGCGTCCGTGAGCTCCTGATTGACGGCGTGCAGGACGTGCATGCGGAGCATCACTTCGGTACCGTCGTCGTCCACGCCCCGAAGGAACGCGTGTGTATCGGCGTTCTCACCGTACCGGAACGCGGTGTAAGCGTCGAGTACGCACCACGCGCCGAACGCGGCGAGCAGACCGGCAAACGCGAATACCGCGGGCGTTCGCGGGACAGTGATGGCCGCGACGAGTGCAGCGGCCGCGAGAACGAGGGCGCCGTACGCGCCCCGCGAGGTCTCGTCCGGAAGGTCGTAGGCGTCGATGAGCCAGTTCGTGACGGCGACACCGCCGCCGAGGAGGACCAGGAGCGCGGCGGTGGACGCGTCCATCTCCGTGAACGCGACGAGGACGGCGGCAAGACCCAACACGCCGACGACCTCGCGCGCGCGTGATCGTTTTCGACGAGGGCCGACATAGACGGACGTATCTGCGGCGGTCGAATAAGCGTTAGGCTCGGGTGAGGTGGACGTCGAGACAGACGTTGTACTCGTGGGGGGCGTACGACCGGACCGTGTGTCGGGTGCCGACCGTCACGTCGTAGTCGGGTTCTGCGGCGTCGCGGATGGCGCGCTCGCCGGGTGAGTACTTCTCGGATTCGTGCTGGATGTCGTAGTAGTGGATGGTGCAGTCGTCGGCGGCGAGGCGGACGGCGGTGTCGAGGAATTCGCCCGCGGAGTGGGGGAGGTTCATCACGAGGCGGTTCGCCCAGCCTTCGTAGTCGGCGGCGAGTTCGCGTACGTCGCCCGCGTGTGCGGTGACTCGGTCGCTGACGCCGTTCCGCCGCGCGTTCTCGCGGAGGTAGTCGATGGCGGCTTCGTTGATGTCGGTGGCGACGACGTTTGCGCTGGCGTCCGCCATCGGAATCGCGTACGGGCCGACGCCCGCGAACATGTCGAACGCGTGCTCGCCCGCCTCGACCTGTTCGACGACGCGGTGGCGTTCGGTGGCGAGGCGGGGCGAGAAGTAGACCTGGGTGATGTCGAGCGAGAACTCGTGGCCGTACTCGCGGTGGACGGTCTCGGTCTCGGAGCCGGCGAGCACGTCCCAGTCGCGGACGCGCGTCTCGCCCTTCACCTTCGACGCGCGGTTGACGACGGTCTTCGCGCGCACGTCGGACTCCAGGATGGCGTCCGCGATATCCCGGGCGCGCTCGGGGTCGTCTTCGTCCACGATGACGATGTCGCCGAGGCGCTCGTACGTCGGTTCGAACCCGAGCAGGTCGGCGGGGGTCGTCGGCGTCCGGCGTTCCGGCGCGTCGTGCGTCACCACGTCGAATCCGTCGACTGCGTCCGGGTCGGTGACGGGAACGTAGAGGGTGTCGTCCTCGACGACGATGTCGAAGTCGGGGTCGACGAGGTCCGCGTCCGCGAGCCGCTGTCGGGTCGTCTCGCCTTCCGAGACGGGGACGCGCACGCACGGGACTTCCATACCTCGCTCTGGGCGACGCCGGGGTTTACGCCTTCGGACTCGACCCGAAACCGAAAAGCGCCCGCGTCGCGGAACTCGGGTATGCTCACGTTCGTCGGACTCGGGCTCTACGACGAGGAATCCATCACCGTCGAGGGTCGCGAGGCCGTGCGAGAGGCCGACCGCGCGTTCGCGGAGTTCTACACCAGCCACCTCGTCGGCGCGGGCGTCGAGGACCTCGAAGCCTACCACGATGTCGACATCGAGGTGCGAGAGCGCGAGGGCGTCGAACAGAACCCCGAGCCGATTCTCGACGCCGCGGCGTCCGAGGATGTCGTGTTCCTCACCGCGGGAGACACGATGATTTCGACGACGCACGTCGACCTCCGGCTGCGCGCGCACGACCGCGGCATCGACACCAAGGTGATTCACGCGCCCACGGCGGAGTCCGCGGCGTCCTCGCTCACCGGCCTCCAGAACTATCGGTTCGGGAAGGCGACGACGCTGCCGTTCGAGTGGGTGCACGGCGCGGACGGCGTCCCCGGTTCCGTGGTCGACACCATCGAGGACAACCGCGAGCGCGGCCTGCACACGCTCTGCTACCTCGATATCAAGGTCGACAACCCCTACCGGGAGGGCGACGACTACATGACCGCAAGCCACGCCGCCGGCCTGCTCGCGGAACACTGGAACCCGGACGCGCTCGGCGTCGTCGTCGCCCGCGCGGGAGCGCCCGACGCACTCGTCGCCGCCGATACTCTGGGGTCGCTCGCGGACCGCGACTTCGGCAGTCCGCTCCACCTGCTCGTGATTCCCGGCGACCTCCATCACGTCGAAGCGGACGCGCTCACCGGACTCGCGGGTGCGCCGGAAGAAGTAGTCGAGTCGCGGACTGTTTAGGCGCGGTCGACGGGCGAGTCGTCCGGGTTCAGAACCTCGATTTCGTGGCCGTCCGGGTCTTTCGTGAACGCGTACATGTCGTCGCAGGACTCGGGGTCCCGGTAGTCCGCGGCCTCCCGCGTCATCAGCGTGTCCCAGTCGTCGTGGAGGTCGCTCGTGCGCACGGCGAGGTGGCCCCAGGCGTCCCCGAGGTCGTAGCTGCGGCCGTCGTAGTTGTAGGTGAGTTCGACGGTCATCGCCTCCTCGGCCGCGCCCTCGGGCTTGAGGAAGTAGTTCGCGAACGTGTCGGCCTCCCAGCGCCCGGCGTGTTCGTACTCGAACTTCCGCGTCCAGAACCCGAGGTGTTCGTCTGCGTCCTCGACGCGGAGCATCGTGTGGTCGAGACTCCACTTCGCGCCGTAATCGCGCTCGACGATCTCGATCTCGTGGCCGTCCGGGTCCTTCACGAACGCGTACCCGGGGTTGTCTTCGGGCCGTCGATAGTCCTTGACGCCCTCGTCCATCAGATCGTAGTAGGCGTCGTGGACGTCCTCGACGCGGACGGCGATGTGTCCCCAAGCGTCCCCGAGGTCGTAGTCGTCCTCGCCCTCGTTGTGCGTGAGTTCGAGGAGCGCGCCGTCCTCGTGGACATCCTCGGGGCCGAGGTAGACGATAGTGAAGTCGTCGCCGTCCCAGCGGCCTTTCTCCTCGTAGTCGAGGTGAGACTGATACCAGTCCATGGACTCCTCGAGGTCGCTCACGCGAATCATCGTATGGTCGAGCACGAAGTCGCTCATGTGAGAGTGCTGGGACGGCGGCGGCGTAAACCTACTGGGGTCGGAACGCCCTGCCGCGTTCCCGCCGGTAGTCCCAGACGGCGACCGCCAGCAGGCAGAGCGCGCCGAGCGGGAGCGTGAGGTAGTCGCGGTTGGCGTAGAAGCCGACGGCGAAGTAGAGTTCGTTCAGGCCGGCGAGCGCGAGCAAGCCGTCCGTCACGCGGTAGTCCTCGAGGTCGAGAAAGGCGAAAGCGAGGCTGAGGAGAGCGAGCGCGTAGAGGAGAACACCGGTGAGCCACGCGGAGAACCAGCCCCCGGGGACGACGGCGTTGTCGAGGTAAGTCAGGAGGTCGGTGACGTGGAACGACGGCGTGAAACTGAGGAGGGCGTACGCGGCGAACCCGCCGGCGCCGCCATCGTAGAAATACACGGTCCACGGGACGACGCCCGCGAGGACGACGGCGAGCAGCCGCGCTCTCTGTTTCATCTGCGCGCGACGACGCGCAGCACGTCCTCGTCCTCCAGGACGTGGTCGCGGCCGACCTGCTGGTCGTCGTGCTGGGCGCTCGGGCCGGTGACGCGCGCGAACCGGAAGCGGTCGTCGAGCGTTCCGCCGAGGTTGTGGAGGGCGTCGTCCACGGTTGCGCCGCGCTCTATCACGAGCGGTTCGTCCCAGTCGACGCCGCGCCCGGGCTTGTCCATGTAGACGCGGATGAGGCCGAGTTCCTCCCACATCCGCTGCTTGAACGCGTCCAAGCCCTTCTCCTCGTGCGCGCTGATGAACACCGCCTCCTCGGGGTCGATGTCGCGCTCCCGCAACCCCTCTTTCACGGTGTCCACGTAGGAGGGTTCGATAAGGTCGACCTTGTTCACGGCGACCATCGACGGCAGGTAGACGCGGTTGTCCAGCACACCGTCGACAATCTGGTCCACGTCGGGGTTCCCGCGGATGGCGACGTCCGCGTTCACGAACCCCTGCTCGCGGAGGATTTCGCGGACGGTGTCGTTGTCGAGGTCCATGTCGCCGGACGTGTTCACGTCGATACCGCCCTTCCCCTTTCGGGTGACGCGGACCGCGGGCGGTTCTTGGTCGAGTCGAATCTTCGTGTTGTAGAGTTCGTCGGAGAGCCGGTCGTACTGCTCTATCTCGAACGCTGACAGCACGAACACGATGAGGTCGGCGGACCGGACGACGGAGAGGACCTCCTTCCCGCCGCCGCGTCCGCCCGCCGCGCCCTCGATAAGGCCCGGAACGTCCAGAATCTGGATGTCCGCACCCCGGTATTCGAGCATTCCGGGGTTCACGTTGAGCGTCGTGAACTCGTACGCGCCGACCTCGCTGTCGGCGTTCGTCAGGGCGTTCACGAGCGTTGACTTCCCGACGGAGGGGAAACCGACGAGCGCCACCGTTGCGTCCCCGTGCTGCTTCACGGAGTACCCGCCACCGCCGCCCGACCCGGACTGCTGGGCTTCCAGTTTCTCCTTCTTGTCCGCGAGCTTCGACTTCAGGCGGCCGATGTGGGCTTCAGTGGACTTGTTGTACGGAGTGTTGGCTATCTCTTCCTCCAACTCATCGATCTCCTCCTCCAGTCCCATTACGCCGCCCTACGCCTGTCCCGCCTTTATTCCTGTTCATAAGGCCCGCCACCGCCGACCTCGCGTGGTTTCGACACGTTAAAGCCCCCAACTCCTGCATGTCCGCGTGATGCCCGACCCCGAGAGTCTGCGCGACAGCACCCAGATCGTCCTCCCCGCGGACGACCTCCGGGAGCACCGCGCGGACGTCGAGGAACGGTTCGTCGTCACGGTCGTGGACGACTCCGGTGTCGCCCGCATCATCGGCAGCCCCGTCGAAATCAAGGCTGTCAACGACTACCTCTCCCGGCAGGGACTGAGCCTCCCCTGAAAGGTAATCCTTAAAACTGCGGCGACAGTTCGGATAGGTATGGCTGAGACTATCGAAGTGCTCGTACCCGGCGGTCAGGCCAACCCCGGCCCGCCGCTCGGTCCCGAGCTCGGGCCGACGCCCGTCGACGTGCAGGCAGTCGTCGAACAGATTAACGACCAGACCGCCGCGTTCGACGGGACGGAAGTCCCTGTCACCATCGAGTACGAGGAGGACGGCTCCTTCAGCATCGAAGTCGGTGTCCCGCCGACGGCGGAGCTCATCAAGGACGAGGCCGGCTTCGAGACCGGGAGCGGCGAACCCCAGACGGACTTCGTCGCCGACCTCTCCATCGAACAGCTCAAGAGCATCGCGAAGCAGAAGAAGTCCGACCTCCTCTCGTACGACACGAAGAACGCCGCGAAGGAAGTCGCCGGCACGTGCGCCAGCCTCGGTGTCACCATCGAAGGCGAGGACGCACGCGGCTTCAAGAAGCGTGTCGACAGCGGCGAGTTCGACGACGCGCTGGCTGAAGCGTAAGCGAAGCCAGCGGCAGCAAATCTCTGATTTGCGCTGCCCTCGCCGAGGCGTAACGGGGCGAGAGCGAGCGAATCTTCGATTCGCCCCCGCGCTGGCTGAAGCGTAACTCTCGGACGCGTACTCCGAGGAATACTGACTTCCGTTCTTCCGTTCTCCCGGTCAGTAGCCGAGTCTGTCGAGTCTGTTTTCGGCCCAGTTGTCGTAGTCTTCACTCGGGAAGTGGTAGGCGTGGTCGAGGGCGAAGTAGAGTTCGTAGAGGGGGCGGCGGTCCTCGAACGCGGGGTCGATGTCGCGGACGGTCTCGTAGCCGTCTCGGAATGCGTTCCCCAGACCGCACCAGTCGGCGTAGGCGAGTTCGACTTCGTGGTGGCCGTACCAGGGCGCGGGGTCGATGAGCGCGCGCACGTCGGTTTCGCCGGGGACAGCGTTGTTCTGCCAGAGGTCGCCGTGGAGGAGGCGGGGCGTGGGCGCGTCGGGGAGGAGTGCGTGGGTGTCGTCGGCGAGCGCGTGGACGCGCGCTCGGGTGTCGGTGGTGACGGCGTCGTTGCGGTGGGCGGCGTCGGCGACGGCGCGGAGGCGGTAGTCGCCGAAGAACGTCGGCCAGTCGTCAGTGCGGGGGTTCGGCTGTTCGAACCGTCCCTTCCACGTGGGTTCGGGCCAGCCGTAAGCCTCGTGCGTGTGGTCGTGGAGGCGAGCGGTCAGGCGGCCGAGCGCGCGTTCGATGGAGGGCGTCCAGTCGGCTCCGGGGACGTATTCGAGGACGAGCACGTCCTCGGTGGCGGCGAGAACGGTCGGAACGGGGAGGCCGTGGTCGGCGAGCACGCGGAGGCTTCGCGCCTCGACGTTGAGCGGTGCGGGGCCGGTCTTCACGGCGACGGCGCGACCGGAGTCCAGGCCGGCTCGCCACACCCGGCCGATTTCGCCGCCCGAGAGCTCGGTGAGGCGGACGACGATGGCGTCGGTCGCGGCCTCGACGCACTCCGTTGGAAACTCGCTCACGGGCCCGTTCGGCGTTCCGCACGGGTGAATCCTCCGCCTGCTTCTCGCGTAACGACGGCCTTAAGTGCGGCATGGTCGTTTTTCGAGACGAGACAGGCGTAGCCTGTTTCACTGACCCGTAGGAGCTCCCCGAGAGGGGGCACGTACACTACGGAGGTGAAAGATGGCAGATGACATAGACGAGGCAGTCTCTCAAGCGATCGACGAGGCCCCTGAGCGGAATTTCCGCGAGACGGTGGACCTCGCCGTGAACCTTCGAGACCTAGACCTCAACGACCCGTCGAATCGTGTCGACGAGAGCGTCGTGCTGCCGTCGGGAACCGGACAGGAGACACAGATCGTGGTATTCGCCGAGGGCGAGACCGCCGTTCGCGCCGAGGACGTCGCCGACGACGTGCTCAGCGGGGACGAGCTCTCCGACCTCGGGGACGACGATGACGCTGCGAAGGACCTCGCCGACGAAACCGACTTCTTCGTCGCCGAAGCGTCCATGATGCAGGACATCGGTCGCTACCTCGGTACTGTGCTCGGTCCGCGCGGGAAGATGCCGACCCCGCTTCAGCCCGACGACGACGTTGTCGAGACCGTAAATCGCATGAAGAACACCGTGCAGCTGCGTTCGCGCGACCGGCGCACCTTCCACACCCGCGTGGGTGCCGAGGATATGACGCCGGAAGACATCGCGGACAACATCGACGTTATCGTGCGTCGACTGCACGCAACGCTCGAGAAAGGCCCACTGAACGTGGACTCCATCTACGTGAAGACCACGATGGGGCCGTCCGTCGAGGTGGCCTAAATGTCCGCAGAAACTGAGCGAACCACGGACAAGGTTCCGGAGTGGAAGCAGGAAGAGGTCGACGCGCTCGTCGACCTCATCGAGTCCTACGACAGCATCGGCGTCGTGAACGTCGCCGGTATCCCGAGCCGACAGCTCCAGGACATGCGTCGCGCGCTCCACGGGAGCGCCGAACTCCGCATGAGCCGGAACACCTTGCTCGTGCGTGCGCTCGACGAGGTGGACAGCGGCCTCGAAGACCTCACGGAGTACGTGAGCAATCAGGTCGGGCTCGTCGGAACGAACGACAACCCGTTCGGGCTGTTCAAGCAGCTCGAAGCCTCGAAGACCCCCGCGCCCATCAACGCTGGCGAAGTCGCGCCGAACGACATCGTCATCCCGGAGGGCGACACGGGCGTCGACCCGGGTCCGTTCGTCGGCGAACTCCAGCAGATTGGTGCCGACGCGCGGATTCAGGAGGGCTCCATTCAGGTGCTCTCCGACTCCGTGGTCGTGGAGGAAGGCGAGGTCGTCAGCGACGACGTCGCGAACGTCCTCTCCGAGCTCGGTATCGAGCCGAAGGAAGTCGGTCTCGACCTCCGCGCGGTGTACTCCGAGGGCGTGCTGTTCATGCCCGACGAGCTCGCCATCGACGTGGACGAGTACCGCGCGGACATCCAGTCCGCCGCGGCCGCCGCTCGGAACCTCTCCATCAACGCGGAGTACCCGACGGCGCAGACCGCGCCGACGATGCTCGCGAAGGCCGCCGGCGAGGCGAAGAGCCTCGGCATCCACGCGGCCGTCGAGAGCCCCGAGCTCGCGGACGACCTCGTCGCGAAGGCGGACGCACAGGTGCGTGCGCTCGCGGCGCAGATCGACGACGACGAGGCGCTCCCGGAGGAACTCCGTGGCGTCGAAGTCGAGCAGTCCACGGTCGAGGAGACCGAGGACGAAGACGAGGACGAACAGGCTACTGAAGAAGCGGAATCCGAGGAAGGCGACTCCAGCGAGGACGAGGACGACGAGTCCGGCGCCGAAGGTCTCGGAAACATGTTTGGTGACTAATAATGGAGTACGTTTACGCAGCACTCATCCTGAACGAATCGGGCGAGGAGATCAACGAAGACAACCTCACGTCGGTCCTCGAAGCGGCCGGCGTCGACGTCGAGGAATCCCGCGTTAAGGCGCTCGTCGCCGCGCTGGAGGACGTCGACATCGAGGAAGCCATCGAGACGGCCGCCGCAGCGCCCGCCGCGGGCGGCGCGGCCGCCGGTGGATCCGACGAGAGTAGCGCGGACGAGGACGAGTCCGAGGAGGAGGCCGACGAGGCCGAGGCCGAGGAAGACGAAGCGGAAGAAGAGGACGAAGAGGCCAGCGGCGAGGGTCTCGGCGACCTCTTCGGCTAAGTTCGTCCCGTAACTCACGTTCTTTCTTTCGACGCACGCCGGAGAGCCGCGCGTAGGTTCAAGTACGAACGGGCGGCCAGCGGTGGGTGATGCTGGAAGGCTTGCGTGTGCTCGTCGACCCTGCGCTCGCCGGGAGCGTGCTCGCCGCCGCGCTCTGCGGCGTCCTCCTCGGCACGCTCTCGGGGTTGACGCCGGGCTTGCACGTGAACACGCTCGCCGTCTTGCTCGCAGCGCTCGCGAGCGAAGTCCCGGGCGACCCGGTGCTCGTCGGTGTGGTCGTGCTCGCGGCGGGCGTGACGCACTCCTTCCTCGACATCGTGCCGGCGCTCGCGCTCGGCGTGCCGGACGCCGCGATGGCCGTCACCGCACTCCCGGGACATCGTCTCGTGCTCGCGGGCCGCGGCCGCGAAGCACTCCGGTTGTCCGCGCTCGGGAGCGCGACCGCGGTCGCGCTCGCGTTCGTGCTCGGCGTCCCGGTGACGATGGGGATGCGGTACGTCAGTCCGTGGCTGGACGCGCACCTGCCGCTCGTGCTCGCTGGGGTCGCGTGCGCGCTCGTCGCGAGCGAACGCACGCCTCTCGCGCGGGTCGGCGCTGCGCTCGGCGTTACGCTGTCCGGCCTGCTGGGGGTTCTCGTGCTGGACGCCACGCTCGCCGCGCCGCTCGGCGACGGCGACGTGCTCCTCCCGCTCTTCGCGGGGTTGTTCGGCGTGCCGGTGTTGCTCGCCGCGCTCCACGGCGCGGGCGTCCCCGAACAGGGTGACGCGATTGTCGAGTCGACGCCGCGCAACGTCGGCGTGTCCGCGCTCGCAGGCTCACTCGCGGGCGCGGCGGTCGCGTACGTCTCTGGCGTGTCGAGCGCCATCGCCGCCACCGCCGCGCTCGGCGTGCTCCCGCGCCGCGAGAACCCGGACCGCGCGTACGTCGTCGCCACCAGCGGCGTCAACACCTCGAACACCATCTTTGCTCTCTACGCGTTCGTGTCGCTCGGCGCGCCGCACACGGGCGTGCTGGTGGCGCTCGACCGGTCGGGCGCACCGCTCGACCTTCCCGTGTTCCTGCTCGCGGTCGCGCTCGCGGCCGCTATCGCGGTCTGTCTCGTCGTCACGGTCGGCGATACCTACCTCCGCGTGGTCGGGGATATGGACCACCGGCGCGTCGTCGCCGCCGTTCTCGTGCTCGTCGCGTCGCTTACGTACGTGCTCTCGGGCGCGTTCGGCGTGGCCGTACTCGCGGCTGCAAGTCTGCTCGGACATCTGCCCGTATGGTTCGGCGCGCGCCGCACGTGCCTGATGGGCGTGCTGCTCGTTCCGCTCGCCCTATAGCCAGTCCTGCTCGCGGAAGTACCAGACGAGGATGACGGAGAGCAAGCCCATACCGAGGAGGGTCGCGTGGTAGGCGTACGGCCAGCCGAGTTCGGGCATCGTCTCGAAGTTCATGCCGTAGACGCCGACGACGAACGTCAGGGGGAGGACGATGGTCGCGACGACGGTGAGTCGTTTCATCACCTCGTTCGTCGACTGGCTGAGCGCGTTCAGGTAGATGTCGCGCGAGCTCGACGCGAGGTCGCGGTAGGTCTCCACGAGATCGACTTGCTGGACAACGTGGTCGTACACGTCCCGGTAGTACTTCTCGGTCTCCACGGCGACTTCGGGCGGGTCGCCGCGCGCGAACCCGCTGATGGCGTCCCGGGTCGGCCAGAGGAGTTTCCGGACGGCGAGAAGTTCACGGCGCACCTCGTTGATATCTTCGAGGAGGTCGCTGCGGGCGGCTTCGACGATTTCGCCCTCGATGGCTTCGATGCGGTCCTCGATGCCGTCGAGCAGCGCGAAGTAGTCGTCGACGACGCGGTCGAGCACGCGGTACGCCGTGAAATCGGGGCCGCGGCCGAGAATTCGGCCGTCCTCGCGCTGGACGGCGTCCCAGGTGGCGTCGATGGCGTCGACGTCGCCGTTGGTGAGCGTCACCACCCAGTCGGTGCCGACGAACACGCCGACGGGTCGGGTGTCGAGTTCCTGGTCGAACGTCGTCTCGCCCGCGCGGAACCGGGCGTCCGTGACGAGGAGGAACGTGTGCGTGTCGAACTCCTCCGTCTTCGGGCGGACGCCGTTCTGCACGTCCTCGACGGCGAGCGAGTGAATCCCGCAGGCCTCCCGGACGGCGTCGAGTTCGTCGGGGGCGGGGCTGTCGGCGCGAATCCACGTCGTTCCCTGCGCGGCCTTCGCGGTCTCGATGTCGTCGTAGGCGGTGACGCCCGCGTCCGTGTAGACGATGGCGTTCACGGTCACGGCGACTCACCCCGGGTCGGGCGGCCGACGGCGGCGAGCGTCACGCCGACCATCACGCCGGTGATGGAGAGGGCGCGTCCCGGATACGGCTGGAGGACGCCGACTACGTACGCGAGGAGGGAGAGAGCGGTCAGCAGACTCCCGGCCGTGCGAACGCTGTCCATACCGACTCGTCTCGGGATGTCGAAAAAAGCCTTCGCGTTAGGAGGCGTGTTCGAGGTTCTGGAGGAGCGTCACCACGTGCTCTTCCTCGCCGTCCAACTGCTGGGGGTAGACGCCGACTGCGGCGACGATGTCACCGCCGTCGTTCACCTTCGTGACGTGCACGAACACGTCGATGCTCTGCCCGTCGAAGTTCGCCGTGCCGGAGAACTTCGTCACGGTCGTGCTGTGCCCGAGCACGCTCAGCGTCGTGTTCGACACCGCCGTGAGGTCGCTGATGGTGCCGTACTGCTGCTGGATGAGCTGAACGAGTTCGCGGTTGTCGTAGTCGTTGAGGGGATTGAAGCTCTGCCCGAGCACGCTCACCTCGGGCGAGGAGAACGTCCCGAACACGGCGGCGCGTCGTTCGACGCCGAGCACGCTCACCTGTTTCTCGTACTGGGCGACCCAGTTCGTTATCTCGACGGTCTTCGACTGGCCGGCCGCTTCGAAGGTCCGGTTCACCTGCATCTCCTCGACGCTGACTTCCTCGTAGCCGGAGGATTCGAGCGTCGAGTCCTCGACCGTGACCTGGTTCGCGCTGAACGTCACGGGTCCGCTGAGGAATCCGAGACAGCCGCTCGCGAGCACGAGCGCGGCGAGCGCGACTGCGACCGCTGTTCGTCGTGACATAGGGTTCCGTTGGCTCGAAGACGGGATAAAGACGGTGGCTACGTGTCAGAGACGGTACGTGGGGCCGTCGTCGGTGTCCTCGACGGTGACGCCGAGCGCTTCGAGGCCGTCCCGGAGGGCGTCCGCGCGTTCGTACTCGCCAGTCTCGCGTGCGTCCTCGCGGAGGTCGAGGACGAGTTCGACGAGGTCGCCGGCGAGGTCTGCGTTCCCGGCGGTAACGGTCTCGAACTGGAGGCCGAGCACGCCGCCGCCGAGGTCGTCGAACGCCTCGATGGCCTCGCGGAGGCCCGCGTAGTCGTACTCGTCGGTGGCGTCCACGTGGGCGTTCACGGCGGACGCCACGTCGCCGAGCGCGCTCAGCGCCTCCCGGGTGTTGAAGTCGTCATTCATCGCCGCCGCGAAGTCCTCACGCGCGGTCTCGACGGCGTTCCGGAGGTTTTCGTCTGTCCGCGTCGCGTACGCGTCCGGGCTGTCCGCGGCGTCGACAGCGCGGTCGTACGCCCGGGAGAGGCGCTCCCAGCGCTCCTCCGCCTCGTCGATGGCGGCCTCGCTGTACGTCTGTCGACTGTTGTAGGTGCCGGAGACGAGGAACGTCCGCACCACGTTCGCGCCGAAGCGCTCGATGGCGTCCGCGGCGGTGATGAAGTTCCGGAGGCTCGAACTCATCTTCTCGTCGCCGATTTCGAAGAGCGCGCAGTGCAGCCAGTAGTTCGCGAACTGCTCGCCCGTCGCGGCTTCCGACTGCGCGATCTCGTTCTCGTGGTGGGGGAACACCAAATCGCGGCCGCCGACGTGGAGGTCGAGCGTCTCGCCGAGGTGGGTCATGCTCATCGCGGAGCACTCGATGTGCCAGCCGGGACGCCCCTCGCTCCACGGCGACTCCCACGTCTGTCCCTCGGGGTGCGCGGGCGTGCCCGAGTGCTCGTCCCCGCGGTGTTCGGCGACCGCGTCCGCGGAGACGCCGCCCGCCTTCCAGAGCGCGAAGTCCGCCGGATGCCGTTTCTCCGACAGCTCGTCCTCCTGGCCCTGTTCCTCGATGTCGTCCAGTCGCTGGTTGGAGAGTTTCCCGTACTCCTCGAACGAGGTCACGTCGAAGTAGACGGAGCCGTTCGACTCGTACGCGTACCCTCGCTCGACGAGCGTCTCCACGAGGTCGACGATTTCGGGGACGTGTTCGGAGACCCGGGGGTAGACTTCGGCGCGCTTGAGGTTCAGGCCGCGCATCGACTCGATTATCTCCCGGATGTAGTGGGTCGCTACGTCGTTCTCGTCGTCGCCCTGCTCGCCGACCCGCGCGACGATTTTCTCGTTCACGTCCGTGAAGTTCTCGACGTGTCGCACGTCGTAACCGAGGTGTTCGAGCCAGCGGTGCATCACGTCGACGTGCACCCACGAGCGCGCGTGCCCGAGGTGCGGCGGGTCCGACGTGGTGAGTCCGCAGTAGTAGAGAAGCACGTCCTCGGGGTCCTGAGGTTCGAATTCTTCTTTCTCCCCGGAGAGCGTGTTCGTCACGTGGAGCGTCATGCACGGGCGTACGCCGGCCCCGGTCTTAAATCACCGAATACGCGTCAGGCGTTGTCAGAACCCGCGCGCGCGACCGCGTCGAGCGCGCCCTCCACCGCCCGGAGCGCGTTCGGGCCGTCCCGGCGGTCGACCACGACGACGAGCGAGTGAGTGGTGTAGCCGGCGGCCTCGGGCGCGATACCCGCGGCGTCGAGGCGTCCGATCACCGACGCGAGCGCGCGGGCGTCCACGTCCCCGGTGGCGACGACGCCGGTCAGCGACCCCGCGCCCGACGCGTACGCAGTGTCGTTCACCGAGAGCAATCCCGTGTCGCTCTCGCCGAGGCCGCTCTCCATCGTCACCGTCGCGTCGGCGCGCGTCGTCTCGTACGTGATGTCGTCGGCGTGCCGGCGGAGCGCGGTCGCCACGGCGTCCTCCTCGCCGTCCACGTCGAGCAGGCGGGCGGCGGCGGCGTAGTTCACCACGCCGGCCGCAAGCGCCGTCCGGAGGAACGGACGCGCGTCCACCGCGTCCCGGGTTCGTTCCGCGAGCGAAGCCATCGAGCGAGGGGAGTCGCGGCGCGACGAAAAGCCTTCCCGTGTCTCGGGAACGCCCGACGGTTGCGAAGTCACTAAGGTCGACGCGGCCCTGTCTTCGTGTATGAGTCAGGCGCTCGTCATCGTCGGTCACGGCTCGCACCTGAACCCGGGGTCGAGCGAACCCGCGTTCACGCACGCGGACACGATTCGCGCGACCGGAGCGTTCGACGAGGTCCGTGAGGCGTTCTGGAAGGAGGAACCGTCCTTCCGGGAGGTCCTGCGGACGCTCGAATCCGATGAGGTGTTCGTCGTTCCGTTGTTCGTGAGCGAGGGGTACTTCACGGAGCAAGTGATTCCGCGCGAACTCCGTCTGGACGACTGGAGCGTCGAGGACTGGGAGTCGGACGGGACGGACGCCGACTACGTCACGCTCGAAGCGACCGACGTGGGGAAGACGATTCACTACTGCGGGCCGGTGGGGACGCACGATTCGATGAGCGACGTCATCGTGCAGCGCGCGAAGTCCGTCACCGGCAACGACGACGTGGGCGAAGGGTTCGGGCTCGCGGTCGTCGGGCACGGAACGGAGCGCAACGAGAACTCGGCGAAGGCCATCTACTACCACGCCGACCGCATCCGCGAGATGGGGCGGTTCGACGACGTGCAGGCGGTGTTCATGGACGAAGACCCGGAAGTTGACGACGTGACTGAGTTCTTCGACGCGCCCGACATCGTCGTCGTCCCGCTGTTCGTCGCGGACGGCTTCCACACGCAGGAGGACATCCCGGAGGACATGGGCATCACCGAGGACTACCGGACCGGCTGGGAGGTGCCCGAGACCGTGGACGGCCACCGCATCTGGTACGCGGGCGCGGTCGGCACGGAACCCCTAGTGGCGGACGTACTCTTGGAGCGCGCGGGCGAGGCCGGCGCGGACGTCGAGCGCGCCATCGCGGTCGTGCGCGAGGAGACGGGTGGCGTGAACGCGGTGAGCGACTAGTGAGCGAGACCGTGCAGGTCGCGGCGCTCATCGACGCCGCCACCGAGGGCGTCGCGTTCGACGGCCTCCACGTCGAGGACACGACGTACGGCTATCGGTTCGAGACGCCGGCGGAGAGCCACCGCGGGCTGTCGACGGACGAACTCGGGGACGTGGCGACCGGCAACGAATACGTCGCGAACTGGCACTACTGGCAGCACGAGGTCGCGGGCGAGGACACGCCGCGGCGGGCGTTCCTCCGGTGGGTCGAGCACGCGGACGGCGACGACACCGTCCCCGAACGCCTCGACGCGCTCCGCGGCGACGGCCTCACGCGGGAGTGGGGCGAACTCCTCGTTACCGCGCGTCTCCGCGGCGGCGAGCACGTCTACGAGGTCCGCCACCACGAGGACGCCGAAGAGGACGACTTGGAGGCGTACACGAACCCGCTGGACGCCCGCCAGCTGGTGAAGCACGACGACGACGACCGATACCGGCCGCTCTCCACGGCGCCGAGCCTCCCGCACGGCTGGGTGTTCACGGGGCTGTCCGGCGAGGAGCTGATGCGGACGGTGGACTTCGTGTATCCGGCGACAGTGGCGAACTGGCACCGCGAGCGCGAGGGCGAACTGGACGTGACGCACTACCGGGAGGCGGCGGAGCGCCAATCCGGTATCTACAGCATCGTGAGCCAGCTCACGCCCGAACAACTGGAGTGGGCGACCGAAGCATGTTGCGTGGACTCGCAGTGCCTGAAGCGCCGGGAGTGGGAGTACGACGAGGACACGGATATCGACACGCCGGCTGGTGAGGGCGCGTTCCCGTGCCGGGAGCCGTGCTCGCTGTTCGTCGCGGCGGCGCGGAAGTTCGTCACGCTCGAACGCGACGAGGAGCAGGAGTACACGTTCGAGTTGACGCCGACCGAGAAGGAACAGGTGGAGGACATCATCGGCGCGGTCGCGGACGGCCGCACCGACGAGATTCGGGAGGCGGACGTGAACGACGGCGCGAACCGGTATCGGGCGCGCTACCTCCGCGCGAAACGGATGGACGACCACGGCCTGTCGGGGACGCCGACGTACGACGACTAGGTGGCGCGCAGGAGGAAGCCGGCTATCGCGAGCGCACCGACGAGCGCGACGCCAGCGACGAACGATGCGACGAGTCCGTCGAGGAAGACGAGTGCGAGCGCGGCGGACAGCACGCCTACGGCGGAGACGACGCCGGGAACGAGCACGTCTGCCGTCGCCGTCTCCCCATCTCGGGCTGGCTTGTGTGCGAGGTCTTCGCCGACGGCGACTCCCTCGCTCGTCTCCGACGGCGCGTCGAGTCGCACCGGGACGTCGACCGATTCGGAGCCGTACCCGGTGAACACCGAGAGCGTGCCGGACAGCGGGCGCGGACCGCCGCGGACGATGACGTCGACCACGGTGGTTGCGTTGCGGTCGACGTAGTGGTTCGTGTCGTCGACCGCGGCGGCGCGGCGGAGGTCGTCGTCGAGTTTAACGTGGACGTGCGCGGGCGCTCCGGCGTTTTCGAGGACCAGCGCGAACGACCCCGTGGTCGCGAACCCGTCGGTGTCGGCGCTCACGGAGTGCGGGCCGTCGGCGTTCACGTGAACCGTGAGAGTGTCGGCCACACGCTCGCTTCGTGGCCCGAGGGAAAAAGCTCTAGGCTGCCTCCCGCATGTCCGGGGGGAGGAGGTTCGGGATGCCGTCCTTGATGGGGTAGGCTTCGCCGCACTCGGTGCACGTGAGGGTGCCCGAGACGATGTCGCCGTCGTCCTCCTCGTCGATGGCGAGTTCGAGATCGTGTTTGTCGAGCGGACAGCAGACGATGTCCAGGAGGTCCTCCTTCATACGCGAGTGGTGGGGAGCGCCCGGCAAAAGCGTGCGGGTTCCCTACTCGCGGAGGACGCCGACGGGGCTTGGGACGTCGAGTGTGGTGAGGTAGAGCGCGGACAGTCCGCCGACGAGGATTGTGGTTCCGTAGTCGGCGGCGCGGAAGAGGAGGGCGGCGACGACGACGGGGCCGGCGGCGTGCGGAGTGAGCGCGAGAATCAGGGCAGTGATGGCGGAGTCGACGACGCCGATACCGCCGGGCGTGCCGATGACCGCGGTGAGTCCGGCGATGGGGACGATGAAGAGGAGGGTGGGGTAGGCGACGGGGACGTCGACGGCGCGCAGGCAGAGGTAGAGCGGGAGGACGTAGAGCGCCCAGCCGAGGTGGCTGAAGGCGAGCGCGGTGGCGAGCGTGCGCGGGTTCTCGCGGAGGGTGCGTGCGACGTCGTTCGCGCGGTTGACGCGCTCGGCGACCCGGTCCTCCGCGGTGGCTTCGCGGACGCGACTGGAGACGCGACCGAGGGTGGCACGGACGACGCGCGCGAGGGCGTGGCTGACGGTGCCGACGGCGTCGAATCGCACGACGAGCACGTACGCGGCGATGAGCGCGGCGAGCATGCCCGCGATGGCGACGACGGCGACGAACCCGACGCCGGAGAGACTGCTGTGGCCGACGGTGAGAACGAACACCAGGCCGAACGTGGCGAGGGTGGCGGACGCGACGTTGTTCGCGAACTCGGTGGTGGAGATGGCGACGAGCGGGCGTTCGAACTCGCCGGAGCCGTACCGGGAGAGGACGTAGGAGACGATGCCGATGCCGCCGACGTGGCCGCCGGGGAGGATGGCGCGTCCGAACAATCCCGAGAAGTAGGCGGTGTGGAAGCCGACGCCGTCGAGGCGGCCGCCGACTGTGTGGAAGAGGCGGCGCGCGACCTGCGCCCATGCGAGGAGCGACCCGGCGGACGCGACGACGGCGAGCGCGTACAGGGGTTTGTTCGCTCGTTCGAGGCCGCGCGAGAACTCGTTCCAGCCGACGGCGTTCACGAGTAACGCGAGCGTCGCGACGGCGATGGCGATTCCGAGCGCGGCCCTAACCCCCCTTCGCATACACGAGTCGTGGGGACGGGGGTTCAGAAAAGTATGGGCCGACTACTCGAAGGGGTCGTGGCGGACGACAGTTTCCTCGCGCCCGGGGCCGACGCCGATGGCGTACGCGGGCGCGCCGAGTTCCTCCTCGACGTACTCGACGTAGGCCCGTGCGTTCGCGGGGAGGGCGTCGTAGCCGTCGTCGGCGACGGTCGCCCAGTCGACCTCGGGCCAGCCGTCGAACGTCTCGTAGACGGGGTCGCAGCGCGCCCACTCCTCGGTCGTGGCGGGCATCGTCTCCAGCACCTCGCCGTCCAGTTCGTAGGCGTGCCCGACCTTGACCTCGTCAAGGCCGGCGAGCACGTCGAGGTGGTTGAGGACGAAGCCCGTGAAGCCGCTGGTGCGCGCGGCGTGCCGGAGCATTGGCATGTCGAGCCAGGCGACCCGTCGCGGGCGGCCGGTGACGGTGCCGTACTCGCCGCCCTCCTCGCGGATGTATGTCGCGAGCTCCTCGTTCTCGCCTTCGCCCTGTTCGTCGTAGCCGGGGGTGTCGCCCTCGACGCCGCCGAGTTCGGTGGGCATCGGGCCGCTGCCGACGCGGGTGAGGTAGGATTTCACGATTCCCACGACGTCGCCGGACCCGACGACGCCGGGGCTGAGACCAGTGCCGGTCGCGGCGCCGCCCGCGGTCGGATTGGAGGAGGTGACGTAGGGGTAGTTGCCGTGGTCGATGTCGATGATGGTTCCCTGCGCGCCTTCCATCATCACGTTCTCGCCGTCGTCGATGGCGGCCGAGAGGAACTCCCCGGCGTTCACGAGCATGTCGTTCTCATCGAGGCGTTCGCCGATTGCAGTGAATTCGTCGTGGAGTGCGTCGACATCGAACGCGTCGGGGTTCTCCAGGTCGTCGATGTCGATGTCGTAGACGTTCTCGACGAGCGCGCGCTTCTGGGGGACGACGTATTCGAGGCGGTCGCGGAGCACGTCCGGGTTGAGGAGGTCCCCGACGCGGACGCCGCGGCGGCCGGCTTTGTCCTCGTAGGTCGGACCGATGCCGCGACCCGTGGTGCCGACTTCCTGGTCGTCCTCGCTCTTCGCTTCCTCTTCGATACCGTCGAGGACGCGGTGGTAGGGGAGGATGACGTGCGCGCGCTTGGCGACGCGAACGTCGGGGTCGAGGCCGCGCTCGCGGAGCGCGTCGAGTTCGTCGAAGAGCGTGCGGGGGTTGACGACGCATCCGTTTCCGAGGACGCCGGTCTTTCCGCGGACGGCGCCGGAGGGGACGAGCGAGAGCTTGTACTCGTCGCCCTCGTGGACGACGGTGTGGCCTGCGTTGTCGCCGCCCTGGTAGCGCGCGACGACGTCGACGGCGTCGCCGAAGATGTCGACGACGCCGCCCTTCCCTTCGTCGCCCAGTTGGGCGCCGACGATGGTGACGGTCATGGTCGGATAGTTCCGCGCCCCGGGTAAACCGATTACGGATTCGACGCCGAAAATACGCACGTTCGTGCCGTGTCGGGAAGGGTTCGTCTTCCGTGTAGGCACGTCCGGCCAATGTCGTCGGGCGCGCCCACAACGGTTATATCCGGGCGCATCGAAGCGTTCGAATTGAGAGAAGCAGGCGTTCGCGGAGAGTAACCTTTAAACTCCGTAAAGACAAGTTAACAAATGCCATGATAGACCGCCTTGAGAAGGAAGTCGACATGCTCGAACGGCACCTCCAGGTTCTGCGGATGGTCCTCGAGCGCGAACCCATCGGTATCGTCAAGATGTCGAACGAAACCGGCTACCCGCACCACAAGGTCCGGTACAGCCTTCGCGTCCTCGAAGAGGAAGACCTCATCGAGGCGTCCAGCCAGGGAGCGATTACCACCGAACGAACCGAGGAGTTCGTCGACGAACTCGACGACAAAGTAGACGAAATCATCGGGAAGCTCGAGTCGATGAAAATCGACACCGAAGAAGCCGAAGTTTAGAGTTCTGGGACCGTCACGTGGAACGTCTCGTTTCTGTCCTCGACTAGGCAGAGGTGGAACCCCGACTTCCGGGCGACTTTGACGTAGCTCTCCTTGTCGCTGCGTGAGAGGAATCCGCCGCCGTCGGTCGCGTCCTTCGCTGTCTCCAGCGCGTCGGGTTCGAAGAACGACGCGGTGACGTAGAACGCGCCGCCGAGCGTCTCCTGGGCGGACGCGACGACTTCGGCGTTCTCCACGAGGTCCGTCATCTCGTCGCCCGTGACCGGGTCGCGTTCGGGGTTGAGTTCGGCGACCAGGAGGGGGTTGCCCATGCGGTCGCGGAGCACCACGTCGAACGTCGAGCGCAGTTCCTCGCCGTCCTCGTCGCGGACGGAGACGGTGCCGTCGAGTTCGGCACGGTCGATATCGGGAATCGCGTCGAACACGTCCGCGATGTCCTTCGTTCGGCCGGTGTCGAGGAGTTCGTAGGGGAGGTCGCGGACGATCCAGGAGACGAACCGGTAGGCGGCGGTCTGCTGGAGGAAGTCGTCGAAGGGCTCACCGTCGACCGTCACGTCGTTCGCGTCGAACTGCGTGTGGTGTTCGAGTCGGAGGTTCGCGTTCACGGCCTCCCGGCTCGCGTCACCATCCGCGATGGCGTCCAGCGTCGGGTCAGCCTTCGAGCCGTACCGGACGAAGAGGTTCGTGCCGGCGAGCGCGTCCGCGGGCGTGCGGTCAGACGGCGCGGTCGCCTCGGACCCACCCGCTTTCTCCGCTCGCTCGCGCGCCGTCTCTAGGTCGGCGCGCAGTTCCTCGACTTCGTTCCGAAGCGTGTCACGCTCGTCTTCGAGTTCGCGGACCTTCGCCCGGAGCTTCTCGGTCTCGCTCTCGGCTTCCTGCGCGCGCGCTTCGAGTTCCTCGATGCGGTCCTCGCGCGCCGCCACCGCCTGCTTCAGCGTCGCCACCTGCTCGGATGCACTCGCGGACTGCTGGCTGCGGGACTGCGAGCGCCGCTGCGCACTCGTCTTCTTTTTCTTCGTTCGCTGAGCCGTACTCGACGACGACTTCGCACCTCCGGAAATCGGCCGAGTCGCCGCTTTCTCGGGGTCGAGCGACGGCACGGTCGTCGTCTCCCGCCACTCTTCTTCCTCGGAGAACACGCCGTCCTCCGCGTTTGCGGCGTTCGCCGCCTCCGCTGCGGTCGCTGTCTCCGCCGCGGTGTCCGTGGTCGACGACTCGGTGTCGTCGACTGCACGCGCGGACGGCGACTGCTCCACGCCCTCGACCTCCGGGCGCTCCGGCGACGGCCGAACCCCGCTACTCGCGTTCACGTCGGCCGCCTGCTCACCGCTCGGCTGGCGGTCCGACACCGATTCGTCCGACTCGTCGCCAGCGCCCTCTTTCTGGCTGATCGTGTCGGCCTCGACTTCCGTAATCGCGGATTCGTCTGTCGTCGGGTCGTCCGTCGCGGGCGCCGCCGACTCACTGGCGGTCTCGGCCTCTGAGGTAGCCTTGTCTGCGTCAGTGTCCGCCTGCTCCGCGTCCGGAATATCGGCTGTTCCCGTGGTCTCGTCCGTCGTGTCGGCTGTATCGGCTTCGTCAGTCGCACCGGCTGCCGCGCCAGCGGCCGCGGCGTCAGTCGCTGTCGAGTCGTCCGATTCGTCGGGTTCGGGCTCCGGTGGTTCGGGGACGTCGGTCACGTCGAGGTCGACTTTCACGACCTCGTACAGGCCGACTTCGTCGTCCGCGCGCTCGAACGCATCGTCGCCGGTGATGAGTTCCTCGCTTGACCCGACGAACGCCGCGCTCAGCGACCGACCGCCGTAGTACGCGGTGTAGTAGTCGCCGGAGAGAACGTTCTCCGAGAGTTCGACGTAGCCCGTGAACCCCGCGTCCGCGAGCGTTTCGTTCGTCTCCGAAAGCGGCGTGTCGTTCGTGTAGTAGGTCGCCTGCGTCTCCCCGCCTTCCTCCTGCATCGCGAACAACAACGGCAGGGAGAGGTGCGGTGCCTCGTAGACGTCGAGTGAGGCGTCCTCGAAGTCCTCGATACTCCCCTCGAACACCCCCACGACGCGGCCGTTCAACATGAACAGCCACGTGTCGTCCGCCACGACGGCACCCGAGAACTCTCGGTCAGCGAGCTCGTGCAGGCCGCGGTAGCCGTCGGCAGCGGACGCCGACGACCACGACCGCACGCGCTCGACCGTACGTGAATCCATATACGTGAGCGAGGAAGCCGCGACGTATAAAATCTCGCTCTCCACGAGACCGAACGGTTTTCGTGACCGTCGCTCCCACCCGAGAGCATGCACGTAACGGTCGTTGGCGCGGGACAGATGGGGAGCGGAATCGCACAGGTGTCGGCGATGGCCGGCCACGACGTGGTCGTTCGCGACATCGACGCGGACCGCGTCTCCGCGGGAATCGACGGAATCGAGGACACGCTCGCGGAGGGCGTCGACCGCGGAAAAGTCACGGAAGACGAGCGCAATGCCGCGCTCGACCGCATCGAGGGAATCGTCGACCTCGAGGACGCCGTCGCGAACGCCGACCTCGTCGTCGAAGCCGTCCCCGAGGACATGGACCTCAAACAGGACGTACTCACGGATGTCGAGGACGCCGCACCCGCCGACGCCGTCCTCGGCTCGAACACGTCCAGCCTCCCCGTCACCGAACTCGCGAGCGCCCTCGACGACCCCTCGCGCGCCATCGGCCTCCACTTCTTCAACCCCCCACACCTGATGGATCTCGTCGAAGTCGTCGTCGCCGAACAGACCAGCGACGACACCGAAACGCTCGCCATCGACTACGTCGACACCCTCGAAAAGGAATCCGTCGTCGTCCGCGACACCCCCGGATTCGCCACCTCCCGACTCGGCGTCGCACTCGGCCTCGAAGCCGCCCGCATGGTCGAAGAAGGCGTCGCCAGCCCCAGCGACATCGACGCCGGCATGCGCGAAGGCTACAACCACCCCATGGGCCCCCTCGAACTCACCGACCTCGTCGGCCTCGACGTCCGCCTCGACATCGCCGAAAGCCTCCGCGACGAACTCGGCGAACGCTTCAAACCCCCGCAGATACTCAAACGCAAAGTCCGCGCCGGCGACCTCGGCAAGAAAACCGGCACCGGATTCTACGAATACGACGACAACGGCAACAAAACCGGCCCCGCCGACTACTGAAACCCAAGCACCGCCGTGGTAAGATTTAGGAAGTTTAAGAGCTATCTATCGATGATGAAAGCGGTAATTAAGGGAGAGAATCACGCATCAAAAGCCGATAAAGACGCGTTTATAACGGAAGCACAACGTCCAGATCGATCTTTCCTCGTATACCCTTGATTTGTACCCCAGTGAGGCAAAAGAGCGATACGCTACAGAGCACGAGCAGCTTTGGATCGATTTCGCTGAAGAGGCCGTTGAACGTGTCGGACGCGCAGATCTGAAGAACGAACCTGCGTTGTCGAAGTCAGAGTTCGCAGGAAAAGTCAGGACGCTCAATTGAGCTGGTTGTTAGTCTTGGAGTGTGGCGACCGTCTTGCCTGCCTCTTCGGCTTGGCTGCTACGCTCCATGTCGAACGTAGCAAGTGCCTCGTCAACTGCCTCATCAAGGATCATTGTGTTTTACTATTAGCCTCGAAAGGTTAAAAACGCTTGGTTGGGCCAGATCAGTACTGGCAGATTCCCCTGAGTTGGTGGTCGGGCTGGATGAGTTACGCTAAGTCAAAACGGCTATCTGTACGGCTTTCGGAAAGTTGGGTGTAGCTTGGGTCAGCAAGCATCGTTCGGTACGCGTGGTCAATGTCGCGTCCGGAGAGATGGACATAACGGCCGGGAACGCGCGAACCAGGCACCCAGCCGAACCAGACACACATCTGTGCTTCGGTGAGATGATTCGCTAGGTAGGTTGCACGACTATGTCTGAAGTGGTGGGGGTTGACGGGTTTCTCAATCCCGACTTTCCCCCTCGCCTTGTCGAGAATCCGTAAGCGGATGTACTGGTAGCTAATCGTTTCGTCCGGCGACCCCTGACCCTCGTCTATTTTGCACCAGAGCGGTGCATCCGGCCGTCTGTTAGGATGAGTATCGAGCCACGCATTCAGGTGTGGCTCCGATTCAAGCAGGAGGAGCCGACGCGAGCCAGTTTTCCCGGAGACGACCACTTGCTTCCCTTGTGTGGTTTCCTCAATATGGCTGACTTGGAGGTCGATTAGCTCGCCGATCCTAGCCCCAGTTTCCCACAGTACGGCGATAAATGCCCGGTCACGCTCGTTGGGACATGCCTCAACTAACGCTTGAACATCGTGTGGTGTAAGCAGGCTTTGGGGCAGGATTCGTTTCTGTTCGATCGGTCCACGTCGAATCCACTTCGTTTCCTCGGGATCTTCGCCGTCGTTCAGCCATTTCCAAAACTGCTTGATCGCTTGTTTGTAATCGACGACAGTTGAGGCGCTCGTACCGCGAGTGTACAGCCACGCGACGAGCTCTACAAGGTCGTCTTTGTTGAGCTCCGTAAACGGCGTTTGACCGACGTGATCCGCGATGATCTTGAAATGGGCGAGGACTTTCTGTTGTTGTGCAGCGCTAATGTCTGCCAGCACCATATCGCGGTGATACTCTCGAATAAGCCGCTTGTTCTCTGGGTGGAGGTGTGCGGCGGATTCGACGTATGTCAGTGTTCGATCTGCCGCTGCCTCGTAATCCATCGTCGGCATGCCGTCCATAGAGGGCTCCGATGGGCATAACCCATCCGTGTTCGGTTACGCATCGGCTTGGCTCTTGAAGAGGGTGGTTAGCGCATTCTCTCTCCACCCGGTATACAACGATAGCTTCGTCACCAGAGCACCATCACTGGGTTTCTCCGCGTAACCGAACACGGATGCTGATGGAACCTGGTTCCGAAGTTCCTGCTCTCCGCTACCTGTTGGCTTCGATACCGTAGTCCGCTGGTTCAAGTACAGCTGGGACTGGTTCATCTCGTTTGCCGCGAATATCGTTGAGAACCTCTTTGAGGTACTCGGGGAAGAGACGGGGGCGTTCAGCCATCGGGAAGTGACCGGTGGCTTTCATTTCGTGGGCGGATGCACCTTCCCCAATCGCGTCGGCGGCTTCGCGTGCGGCATCAGGGTTCGTGAGATAATCGTACTCCCCGTTCATCAGGTACATCGGAACCTGTGTCGCATCAATATCGCTTGCAGTCTCTCGATAGTCGTGTTCCATGGAGTAGTAGTAGAGATCGCCTTTGAGCACCCCATTCGCGCCTTGCTCGTAGAGGTAAAGGGTCTCACGTCGTGCCCACTCTGGGCTCTGTGGGGCCATCAGCCCCCAGGTGGTGTAGGAGATGACGTCGTTGGCGTTGACATGTGGATGGTCGAGCCACTGGATGTAGAATCCGGGAGTAAACAACCCTGCTTCGAGTCCGATGAGAGCCCGGAAACGGTCAGGGTACCAGTCACCGAGTTCGAGTGTTATCGTGCCACCCATGCTGGATCCGATGAAGATGGGGTTGTCGAGTTCGAGCGCGTCTGCGATGGAGACGATGGTGTCTGTGAATCGCTCGGCAGTGAGGTCGTATTGGTCTGCCCACCATGATTCGCTCGACGGGGGAATGGATTTGCCGTGTCGTGGGAGGTCGTAGGCGATAACTCGGAAATTCTCGGTAATCTCGTCGTCATTAAGGATGTGACGCCACTGCTGGTTGTTGCAGCCAGCGGTGTGTTGGCACAGCAATGGAATACCATCCTTCGGCCCAGCAGCCTCGTAGTAAATCCGGTGGTTAACTCCGTCTAATTCGACAGTAACGTATCGGCCTTCGATTTGGTCCCCCGATTCGTGAGGGCGTGTAGTTCCAGCTGTTCGAGGGTCGGCTCCGGTTTGGACGGTCCGCATCAGCTCAATCGCTCTCTGAAAGGCGCGAAAATTCTGGAATATTTTCTTGTGATCCCCGATGAGGTCGAAATACCCATCTTCTCGCTTAACGGCCGTTCGGTAGAACGATGCAAACACCTCGTTGTGGTGCGCAGATGGAACTTCGGCAACGAACTCCTCCCACGCACCGGGTTCTCCGATCACGCCGAACGACCACGAGTCGTTTAGTCCAGGGGTTCGAATATCAGTGATTTCTCCGTTCACCATCTCGATGAGGGTCTGATCGTCTCCGATGCCGATTACAAAGTTCTCATTGAATGCATCCCGTCCATGGAGAGTCATCTCCGGATCGTCGTTCACTACGTCCTGGTACTCGTCCCACCATTGGTCACTGGCTAGCTCGTATTCTGGCATCATTCAGTCCCTTAGGGTTGCTGCGTGGAGTCTCGTTAACGCCACGTGTTTAGAAATTCACTAGTAGCACCCATAAGTGTGTGGGGGAAGTTAACTTAGGACACTATTTGTGTTCGGTTAAGCCCGAGCCGACGGTTTTGAGAGTCTTTTTCGAAACAGGCTACTCTACCGCGTGCGCCCGCCACGGGCGTTTTGGACCGTGTATCTCTGTTGAAATCCTCAGTAGGTGACAAGACCTAGCCCCGTTGCGGTCAATACAGTTCCTCCATCGAACAGTAGTTTTTCCGGCGAATCTGGAGAGATACCGAGCTACCAACTCTTGCTACCGGTTCCGCGCAATCCATTCACAGAATGCGTCAAAGTCATTCGCGCCAGCTTGGTCGGCAACATCGTGGAGCGTCCCGATAGCCACATGGTCATGCTGTGGAACGACGACCGTTCGCGGTTCCGTATCATGGCTCTCCGGGGGATTCCACGTCAGGATAGCGTGATCACCGTTGAATCGGGCCAGTGAGTAATTCCCAGTGTTCACGAGAACGTTCACGATTTCTTTCCCGGAGAAGTCGCGCGTGACCATTCGAGATGGCGTTACTGGAGAACGTCGGGGAGTTCCCCGGATTCGTTCTCTTTCGGGTCGATCCCGAGTTCTCGAAGCTCCTGTTCGGTCGGTGACCGCCCAGCACCGTGGTACCCGGCCACCGCTTCGTCGAGGTTCTCCAGCGCGGCTTCCCGCGTGTCACCCTGGGAAGCCACACCTGTATCTTCGTCGCGGGCCACCCACATCTCACTGTCCTCTTCGTACGTGAGGGTGATCTCCCGCGGTGGTGTGGGTTTTTCCCCGCCACTCTTCCCGGCGTCGGCACTCATACGTCTACGAATGAGCGAGAGCAAGATAAGTGCTTGCCACAGAGGATTCCTAACTGCTTCTCCCGTATCAGGCGTTGGTAGTACGGTTCATTTAATCAGTCCTGATTCAGTATTCGAAGCCGTGAATTCGGAAAATAGCCAGTAGCTACCTAACGGCTGTTTCAACGGAGAAAAAGCCGAACGATAGGCGTTCACAGAACCGACCGTGTAGTATATTACTGAGAGTGTTAGCAGAACACAGGTGGACAGGGGATATCTCGTTGATGATTGGGCCTGTGAGATCTTGCGCATAACCTTAGGAAGTGATATACGACTTTTTATGTGACTTCCCTCACCATAGTTAGTTGCCGTGGACCGTTCCACACGGCGACAGAGAGTGTCTCTGTGTTCCCCAACTGCCGCCCCATCGTGTAGTGTGGTGGCTATCACGATAGGGGCACGGCAGTGACTCAAACGAGACGCCGGCCTACAGAACAACCCACTGCAGCGTTCGATAGTTTTGGCGGATGTTGAGCACACGGATAACGTAGATCGGAACAACTGACTCTCAAACAGTACGTCTCGTTGGATATCCAAGGAAGTTCAAACACCCTGTAGCCGGTTAATCCTCATTCACCCCGGGTATCGTAGCGAGAGACAGCGGTGGTACCTCGGAATCCTCATTTTGTTGGTTTTTATATAACTCCTCAAAACCAAGTGGGAACACTCCTTTCAGCCGGATGATGGTTCAAGATTCGACGACTGATCGCGCAGTCGTAGTAACCGAGCACGATCCGGTGACTGTCGTTGATGAACTCCCGCAGTGTGTGTTCCCAGTGACGGCCACAGTCGAGTTACAGCGATCAATTGCTGATGACGATCCGTACGAAGACGTACATCCACCGGAGTATCCGGTTGAGGTTCGAGAGCCGCAGTCGGTTCCATACGTACCGGAAACAACGGTGTATTTTGATAACCCAGCGGAGCGTGCGCCGGGTGGTGAACAGACGTGGAATCCACGGGAGTTTGTGACCGCAATGAGCGAGGTAACGACGCAGCTCGGTGAGTCACCAGCGGATCCGGATGAACTTCGCTTGACCGGACTCGTCATCGCCGAACTCACTGGACACGGTGTTGATTCGGCATATGAGTACTTGTATCTCTCACCCAGTTTTAGCATCTTTAGAGGAGTCTAATGGAGCCACAACCACTCCCTGGTCAGGGTTACGAGTCTGTATATTCGTTCACGATTTCCTCAATAGGCTCACCAACCAGACTGTGGAGCTGTTGGATCTCCTCAGTCGCCGCTTGAATCGACGCCTGTGGGTTCTCGATATCAAGGGGGAGTGACTTCGCAACGAGTGCGTAGGCACCGTTGACGTACTCCCAGCCCGCGTCCTCGAATGTCTCCTGACTCACTCTCGAAGACAGCTTCTCCCGGAGTTCCGCTTTGCCCGTATGCTCGATGTCCAGCCGGAGTCTGATTGTCGGCTGTTTCTGATTCAGCGAGAGGTGTGGCTCGTATTCGATGTTGGTTCCGGACCCGACATCTCGCCACTCCGGCTTGTAAAGTTGAATATACGTATTCGGCCGGGTGTTCGAAACCCATCCCTCATGGCCGAACTCCGCGAAGAACGTCTCCTCAAGCGAATTGTAGAGTCGCTCTTTGTCACGTTCGAATGCGTCTCGCACTCGATTGATGGTCTCGGCGTATTCGGTGTACAGTACAGTCTCGTCAGAAATCTGGTTGATGTCGCCCATGTTCAGTTCGAGTTGAATCGTATCGATGAAATCCGCCAGCTGTGCGCTGCTCTTCGTGGGGTATTTTCCGAACCCGTCGGTCAATACGGTCTCAAGCTCCGCGACTATCTGCTCCCAAGAGATATCAACAAAGTCCTCCGAGACTGAGTCAGGGGCGTCTTTAGGAGCGATATAGACGTACTCGTCAGTCCCGCTATATTGGCGGGTGTCGATATCACCGAGTCTCGTCGCGTCGGCGTATCGCTCCGTTTGTGCGTTGGTCTCCGGCGAGTCAACCTTCAGCTCAATACAGACGAACCATTCGTCTGGTTGTCGAAGAAGGATATCGAAAATACCGTCGTCGGTAGACACCTGCGATGAAACCTCGACAGTTTCCAAGCTCCGTAGGGGCCCGGACATGGAGGTGTCGCCGTGGGAGTGGACGGCTCTCAGGAAGGCTCGGAGCACGTCTGTGTCGAACCTATGCGGGTTGGTGGAGTCAAGGAAATAGACGAGTAGTTCTTCCCAGCGTTGTTCGACCCTTGATTGGCCCAAGATTTCTAACGTTGTTTCCGGGGGTCTTTCGATGTTGTTGAGCTTCCCCCGAAGCCCCTCTAGTTGCGCTTGGTAATCTGTTTCATCCACTAGCACCACAATATCTGTAATATCAGAAGTAGCTTTGGCTGGTTCTACCTTTCCGAACTACAGGGGAGTTCGCTCGGTTCGCAACTGTACTGGACAGGGGTTTCACACCACTGAATAAAGAAACCGTATTGGCAACTACTGCTAGATTTGTTGTGTTGGCTCATCTTACGTTACCTGCGGGTGTGGAAGTTTCTGTAATCGATGCGGTGGCTCGACGATCTCGGTTGGTTGTGCTGGTTGTCCCGCCGGATAGAGTCATCTCCCTAACTTTTTTGCTGACAGTTGTTCGATAATCTGGTATGAAACGACGGCGTTTTGTTGGAGGGTGTCTGCTCCCTGTAGTTGGACTGGCAGGCTGTGTAGGGCAGACAGACTCAGAGACGACATCTTCGACAAGTATCGGGGCAGGGACACAGACGGACGCAAAGACTACGTCCCAGAGGATTGGGAGTCAGGCGGTGCCTGGATGGGATGGTGAAGCGCTAGATACGGCCGCGCTGCTTGATGCCCATGTGGAGACGCTTAGCACGGCGGGATCGTATACTGTAGACATTCAGGTAACCGGGGCGGATAGTGCAGACCTCACATTCCAGTTGAATTCTAGTCAACAGCGTATATTCGGTGTATTGGAGGCGTCCAGTCGCCCCGACCGTGAAGCGTATCTCACGGCTAGCGAGTCCGTCATCCAGATTACGGGGGAGGAAACCGAGTATCAGACACAGTCCGGGTTGTCGGTTGACCAGCAATTCGAAGTGATCGCAACCTACCAGAATGACGATTTCAACCTTGACTTCAGTAATTCTGTGGAGTCATTTGAGTACACCGCTGAGGGCACGACAAGATTCAACGAGGACACGGTCGTCAAGTTGGTTTCCAGTAGTACAACTCTCGACACGGACGCCAAAGCAGTCCTCCTCGTTGATGCCAACGGCGTGATTCGATCTGCCGAGTTCACTGTTGGGAACACGACTAAAACATACGAGTTCATTGCGCTCGGAGAGACAACCGTCGGTTCACCGGACTGGATTGACAACGTTCCGCAAGCGACAACTGAAGAACCGGCAAATGGCTCGGAGGAGATAACAATCCAAGAGTCGGATCTGGTTGTTGACGTTGAAGCGCTTCAGTGGTACTGGCAGTTCACCTACCCGGAAAGTGGGATTCAAGCAATGGATCGCTTGGTGGTTCCAGTTGGGCAACCAATTGTGCTCCGGGCGACCTCGTCGGATGTCCCTCACGCACTGACGATTCCTGAATTCGACACAACAGTAGACGCGAAACCGAACGAAACCAACATTACACGATTCACCCCATCAGAGACCGGAGAGGTTTCCTTCGAGTGTACAGAGTACTGTGGGGTCGGCCACAGCAAGCATACGGGCACTATTGTGGTTATGGAGCAAGACGCATACGAGGACTGGAAGTCGAACAATTGATCGCGGCTACTGAGCGGCGAGAGAATAAACTTCGCTATCGACGGAGAGGGGGGTCATCAAGTTGGTCCTTGGTCCAGTCGTGGACCTTGATACTCGGCATGGGTTATCCATTTGACCGATGTGGTAAATCGTTTACCACTGAGTGCCTCGCTCGTTAACTCGGAGTGTCGTACTGTACCACCCGACCGGGAGATGCTAACAGGGACGGGAGCCCCCCATAGCCGACGCCGGTGTATGACTTTGTGGAGATTTCAATCGGTGACGTGAGCTTTCCAACATTGTTGTTAGGAAGGGGTGGGGTGTCTTGTTAGGTAGCGACTCCTCAGTAACGGGCCCAACACACCGCCTACTAGCGAATGAAGCGAATTGAAGAAGGTAGACCCTATTCTAATCGAGTGTTATTTACTATCCCCGCCCCTCCGAAATTAACTGCCGCTCCTATCCTGGGGACGCACCTCCGGTAGTGGCCTCCACTCTACCTAACGCAGTATGTATCGCCCCGCCAACAACGATGTTGGATAGAACCTCCATCATTGATTCCCCTCGGTGACATCGTTGTACACTTCTTCCATCGCATCCCGGAACGTCTCCTTGGGCGCTGCGAGGGCGTTCGGACGCCCAGAACGGAAACGGACCGTCGCGTGACTGCAGCCGTCGATGTCCTCACACTCACAGTTCTCGAACTTAGACAGCCGTGCAGCGTCACGCATCGCCCGGGACACGACCTGCGACCGGCTCGCTTCTTTCACGCCACTCAACAGGTTCTCATCCTCTGCATCGAACTTCCCCAAGAGGATCTCCTTGGCTGCGCCTGAGCTCAGTGAGTACATCTGACCTGACGCATCCACTCTGGTCGCTTCATTGCTGACGACACGATCAACGAATTCACCGTACAATCGGGCCGCGCGTTTTTGCGTTGCGCTTAACGAGCGATCTGCTCCCGTACGAAGGTCGCCGTACATTCGGTGAATCGGGAGCATCTCGTCACGGGCACCGCCAAGTTGAGCGCGATCGTCATCGTCGTGGGCGACTGTTTGTAGTTCCTCGGTTCGCTGGCGGTTCCTGTCGATCAACACGCCAGCTGCAGAACCGGCGAGCGTCACGTCCGTGAGCGCTGCGTCATCTGCAGGTGTGTCTCCGAGCGTCCCGATGAGGGATTCAAGTCTATCGACACGGGATTCTAGCTTGCGCAACCGGGAGACTTCCTGTTCGAGTTCCTCACGACTGAGCTCTTCGGGCGCGCGTGAACTCGCTCCCATCAACACGCACCTCCGTTGGGGGCGAGCGTGTTGTCGGTCACAGGACTGCGTAGCTGGAGTGGTGTTGGTTCCTGGGTGAACTGCGCGGAGGGTTTACCTCTGGTTAGTAGAGGCAACACTCTCCGAAATTTTAATATATGGTATGGGGCCGGAGGGATTTGAACCCCCGATCGACTGATATCTCCGGTGCGCCTCGGAACTCCAGAGGGTCGTCGTCGCGAGCCGATGATCAGTCGGTCGCTCGGTATACCAGTCTGGAATTTCGTCCCGGGCGCGTGGCCTCTGGAGTCAGTCGCCATCCCTGGCTTGGCCACAGCCCCGTGCACTCGTTCGTTGGGGGATTTGTAGTAAATGGGTTTCGGTTCAGGTGAGGTCGAGGTAGTGGTGGGTGGTGTCGTCGAGGGTGCGGGTGACGGTGTCGCCGTGGTCGAATTGGATGGGGTGGTCGAAGTGGGGGCCGTCGTGGACGAAGGTGTGGAATTCGCCGTTTTCGCCGCAGGGGTCGGCGTCGCTGGGGAGGTCGGCGAGAAAGTCGCGGTCGTAGGTGCGGCCGAGGTAGTCGGGGCCGAGGTGGTCGGTGACGCAGACGACGGTCGCTTGGTAGCCGAGGTCGATGAACTCGCGGGCGATGTCCTGGGTGAGTTCGTTCCAGAGCGGCCAGCGGCCGGTGAGCGGCGTGTTGGCGAGGAGGCGTTCGCGGTACTGGCGGATGTCTTCGAGGTAGAGGTCGGCGTACGCGACCTCGGTGACGCCCCGTTCGGCGTAGTCCTGGAAGTGCTCGCGCATCGTGGCTTCGTAGGCGTCGTTCCCGGCGTCAGTGGGGATGTCGATTCGCTGGAGGTCGAACCCGAGCGCGTCCTCTTGGGCCCGAATCAGCCGCCAGCGGACGCCGTGCATGCTCGTGCGGTCGGTCTCCCGGATTCCGGTAGTGTAGAGTTCGAGCGGCGGGTCGCCGGTTTCGATGAGTCGGTGGAGGGCGAGCGTGGCGTCTTTCCCGCCGCTCCACGCGAGGACGGTCGTCACGCCTCGGTTCGCTCGCTCCAGTCGCAGTCCTGGCACTTGTAGGCGGTGGCGAGCTCGGTGACCGAGGGCATGTAGGTGACGGAGATGACGTCGCCGCCGCAGTCGGGGCAGTCGCGGTCGGCGTCCTCGATGGCTTCGGCCTCCATCACGGAGTCGCCTTCGACGAGTTCGGCGAGTTTCTTCGGAGTGACCATGCGGCCTTGAACGACGCGGTTTTCGGACATACTCGGGGAAAACGCGTGGAGCGTCCTAAGACCTCCGTTACAGCCAGGGCGCGCGTTCCTCGCCAGCGTCCTCGCCGGGGTACGCGCGACCTGAGTCCTCGGAATCGCTGTCGCCGCCGTCCGTGGCGGCGGCCTGTTTCGCGGGCTGGTCTACGGGCGGGTCAGCGGGTGGGTTTGCAGGCGAGTCCGCGGACGTCTGGCCGTGCGCGAGTTCGTCGGCGGCGTCGGGGTCGACGGCGAGCACGCCGGCGATGGCGAAGACGACGATAGGTGCTTCGGGCGGGATGGTGGCGGGGACGAACAGGCTGAGCGCGAGCGTCGCGAGCGCGACCGCGCTGCCGAACCGGAAGCGGTCGATGTCGATGAGCCGGTAGAGGTAGGGCTGGGCGAACACGACGCCGAGCGCGAACGCGACGGCGACGAGTCCGGCCGCGGCCGCGTGCAGCATCAGCGTCGGGTTCGTCTGGACGGAGAGCGTCACGTCGCCGAGGCTGATGGCGGCGACGAATCCGAGGCCGACGATGACGCCGGGACTGGGTAGGTACTCGCCGATGGTGGCGCTCGCGGTCTTCGCGGCGATGGCGAGGATGACGAGGGCGGCGAACCGCTCGAACACCTGAATGTCGAGCAGGCTCTCGATGGTTGGCGCGAGCGCCGCTTCGAGGACGGCGAGCGCGACGAGCGGGACGCCGACAGTGAGGACGGCGCGTGCCTGCGTGCGAACGTCGGTTTCGAGCTCGGCTAGGATGACGGCGACCGTGGCGCTCCCGCCGAAGACGAGCAGGCCGACCTGGAGGACGCCGGCCCAGGTGTCGAGTGCGCCCGCGAGCACGAGCGCTGGGAAGATACCGTCGACGAGCGGGAGGAGCATCACGGTCGCGAGGAGGCGGGTCGCGCCGCCGACCTGTCGCTCCAGGCGGAGCGCGATTGGGTGGCGTGAGCTACTCATCAGGGATGATGGCCGTGACCGGGGGCCGTCCGGTGGTAGCGGGGACGCGACGACTGTGACGCGTCGTGTCGACCGGCTGGCTGCCAGTCGAATTTCGGTCCCGTTGTCCCAAATTTCGCGCACACGAGTGTCTGGATGCCGGAGGGGAGGGCGTGGTTGCCGGCGGTGCGCGCGATGCTGGGACTGTGGGAGTCCATACGTTCGCGTATCCAAGACAAACGCATAAGTATTGTGTGAGAAACGGCGACACACACCGATGATAGTTTCGCTCTTTTTTAAACAATGCCGTGGGTTCGTGGGTCCGGAATCCCATATCCCGACGATTGTTCACTTTCACGGCGGTCGTTTCGGGCTGCCATTCCACGAGCGTGTGGCATCGTGGTGCACATCGAGAGGAGTCTCGGAACGCTTTTCCCCCACGAACGTGTGCGGTTTACATGGCGCGAGACGATTCCAGCGACGGACACTTCTCCGAGAAACTCCAGGTACCGGAAGCGCTGACCTTCGACGACGTTCTTCTCCGCCCGAAGGAGAGCCGCGTTGAGCCCGACGCAGCGGATGTCTCCACGCGCGTCTCCAAGAACGTGGAACTCAACGCGCCCGTGCTCTCCGCGGCGATGGACACCGTCACCGAAAGCGGCCTCGCCATCGCGCTCGCCCGCGAAGGCGGCCTCGGCGTCCTCCACCAGAACATGGACGCAGAGGAGATGGCAGCCGAAGTCGAGCGCGTGAAGCGCGCGGACGAACTCGTCATCCGCCGCGAGGACGTGGTCACCGCGCGCCCCGGCCAGACCATTAGCGAAGTGGACGCGATGATGGCGCGCGAGGGCGTGAGCGGCGCGCCTGTCGTCGACGACGCGGACGAAGTCCTCGGCATCATCTCGAACACGGACATCCGGCCGTACCTCGGCGTGAACGAGGACGACCTCGTGGAGGAGGCGATGACGGACGAAGTCATCACCGCCGGCCCCGAAGTCGAGGCGCGCGAGGCGCTCGACCTGATGTACGACCACAAGGTCGAACGCATCCCCATCGTCGAGGACGGCGCGCTCGCCGGTCTCGTGACGATGCAGAGCATCCTCGAACGCCGGGAACACGACGACGCCGCGCGGGACGAGAACGGCGAACTCGTCGTCGGCGTCGCCGTCGGCCCGTTCGACGTGGAGCGCGCGAAAACCGCGGACGATGCGGGTGCAGACGTCGTGTTCATCGACTGCGCGCACGCGCACAACCTCAACGTCATCGACTCCGCGCGCGAAATCCGCGAGACTATCGACGCGGACGTGGTCGTCGGGAACGTCGGCACGAAGGAGGCCGCCGAGGAAATCGTGGACTTCGCGGACGGCATCAAGGTCGGCATCGGCCCCGGCTCAATCTGCACGACGCGCGTCGTCACGGGCGCCGGGATGCCCCAGATTACCGCGGTCGCCGAGGTCGCTGACGTGGCCGCGGAGTACGACGTGCCCGTCATCGCGGACGGCGGCATCCGGTACTCCGGGGACGCCGCGAAGGCCATTGCCGCGGGCGCGGACGCCGTGATGCTCGGTTCCTACTTCGCCGGTACGGACGAAGCCCCCGGCCGCGTCATCACCGTGGACGGCAAGAAGTACAAGCAGTACCGGGGAATGGGCTCCGTCGGCGCGATGCAGTCCGGCGGCGGCGAACGCTACCTCAAGGAAGAACAGGAAGACGAGGAGTTCGTTCCTGAAGGTGTCGAGGCCGCGACCCCCTACAAGGGCAGCGTCGCGTCCGAACTCCACCAGCTCGTCGGCGGCATCCAGTCCGGCATGGGGTACGTCGGCGCGGAGACCATTCCGGACTACAAGGAGCGCGCGGAGTTCGTCCGAGTGTCCCAGGCCGGGCAGACCGAAGGCCACCCGCACGACGTGATGATTACGGACGAAGCGCCGAACTACAGCCCGCAGAACTAGGTCGTCTGACAGCGCGGACTACAGAATCCCGTTTTCGCTGCCTTCGCGTCCGGGTATGCCTTGAACTCGCCACCACACGTGTCGCACTCGTAGGTGTCGAAGTCCGACATACTCGGGGATATCGCTGCGAGTCAAAAAATCGTTGTGGCGCTACCGGGATTCAGTGCGGACGTACTCGCGGAACGCGTCCCTCGCCGCCCCCACGTCCGGCACCTCGATGAGGGTGCTGCGGACGCTGCGTTCGTCGTCCTCGGGGGACGGGTCGTAGCTGTCAGTGAGGATTTTCGCCTCGTACTGCCCTCCCTTCTTCACGATGAATACTCCATCCGTCTTCTCCCCGAGCGTCCAGCGGCCGGCGCGGTGTCGTACAGTCACTGTTCTCACCTGAACGTTCCTGACATTCGACGCCACCACCATATATCTTTGGTAGGTGGTAACTACTAACATGGCAGGTGCGAAAAAGGGGGGCGGCCGTCAGGGCGCGCAGATGTCGTGCAGGTCGTCCAGCCCGTCGATGTCGTGGGTCGGCTCCACGTTCAGATACCAGTCCTCGCGGTGCGGGCGGCGGATGAACGCCGAGTCGATGCCCGCGTTGTTCGCCGCGTGGATGTCGGACTCGTTGTCCCCGACGAACAGCGCGTTCGTCGTCCCCAGGTCCTCCAGCGCGCGGTGGAGGTAGTATGGGTTCGGCTTCCGGCGTCGCAGGCTTTCCAGCGTCGGTTCGCGGCCGTACACCGCGCCGAATCGGTCGGAGACTCCGTAGTGGTCGAGCACGAACTCGACGGTCGCCTGCTGGTTCGAACTCACGACCCCGTAATCGAGGTCGAGGTCGTCCAGCACGTGCAGGTCGTCGTAGAGGGTTTTGCGGCCCTCGTGGACCTCAGTGCGTTGCGCGAGCGTTCCCGCTCGGTCGCGAATCTCCCAGAGTTGATGGGGGTTCAAGTCGTACGCGTTACAGATATCGTCGATGTCCGACGGGTCCACACCCGCGGCCATCGTCTCGATGTGCTCGGGGTCGGGGTCGGTCACACCGAACTGCTTGAAGGTCGTCTCAGCGGCCTCGCGCAGCACGTTGTAACTCGTCCGACCGACGAGAACCCCGTCGTTGTCGAACACGACGGCGTCGTAGCTCATATCAATGCTTGGGACTCAGCGCGTATAAGGGTTTCATCGGCCGTGGCGTTCCACCGCGCACCACGGGCCTCGCGCCCTGTGTCCCGCGACAGCACTGCGATACCACTGGCGAACGAGCGCGGCGTTCGGGACTCCGGCGAGTCGCGGGGTATAAACACCGGACGCGCGTTCTCCGAACTATGCACCCGGACGACGTTCGCGAGGACTGGGCGGAGCGCTCCGGGGAGTTCTCGCCGGAGTACTACGCCCACCTCGGACCGAACGACGTGAGCGAGACGCTCGCCGACGCGTTCACGCACTACCTCGCGGACGACGCGTCGATTCTCGAACTCGGCTGTGGCTCCGGCCGCCACCTTTCGCACCTCCACGAGCGCGGGTTCGAGAACCTCCACGGCATCGACATCAACGCCGAGTCGTTCGACGTGATGGCCGAGCACTTCCCGCGACTCCACGACACCGGGACCTTCCACGCGGGCGCGCTCGAAGACCGGTTACCCGAGTTCGACGAGGGTACGTTCGACGCCGTGTACAGTGTGGAAACACTCCAACACGTCCATCCCGCGGACGACTGGGTGTTCGAGGAGGTCGTGCGCGTCACCGACGACTTGCTCGCCACCGCGGAGAACGAGGGGAACAATCCGACCGCCGGCGACCAAGACGTGAGTTACGTGAACGACGACTTCCCGCTCTACCACCGCGACTGGAAGCGCGTGTTCAGCGACCTCGGCGCCGCACAGCTCTTGGCGGAATCCACGTCTCGCGACACGATTCGCGTGTTTCGCGTGCTCTGACCGCCGCGAAACCCCGGCCGGCGAACACGTATTCGTTCTGACCAAATACTAATGGGGGTGTCCGTGATGGGTTAGCGCAGAGTCGCACGAGCAGTGCGCCATCACGATGGATTGTTATCGCTGCAGACGCGCCGCCGACTACGACCGAATCGCCGTGGGTCGCGCATCCGGGACGGTGGCGGGAAGCCTCTGCCTCGACTGTGAGGACGGCTGGCTGACCCCGCAGACGCCCGCGTCGATGACGACGTGCTTCGACTGCGGGGGCTCCCCCGACCTCTTCTTCCCCAGGTGGGACTCCATCGTGGAGAGCGACGACGGCACCGGCCCCGTCGAGACAGAGTACCGGATTCACCTCACCACGCCGGCCGCCTGCCACCTCTGCCTCGACAGATAGTCCGGCGGCCTGGACTCCAGACAGTGTGCTCGATAGTGGCAACGCGCAGAACTGGCGAGGCGGTCGGAGCGCGGCCGTCGGTTCGGTATCCTGAGTTGATTTTGCGTTTTCGGACAACCTAAATTCTTAGAGTCGAAAAAATAGTTGTTTCTGTGGAAAACGTTTAAGTCAATTCCGTGCGTTCGTACGAACGCAATGAGCACCCAGGAGACCGTTCGTCGGAAGGCCGGTAGCGTCGAGGAGAACGCGGTCCGCATCGAGACCGCGAAGGCCGAACAGATCGTGGAAGCGCTGAACGTCGACCTCGCGGCGACGTACGTGCTCTACCACCAGCTCCGCAAGCACCACTGGAACGTCGAGGGCGCCGAGTTCAACGACCTCCACGAGTTCCTCGGCGAGCGAGCGGAGGAAGCAGAAGCCGCCGCGGACGAACTCGCGGAGCGCGCACAGGCGCTCGGCGGCGTCCCCATCAGCGGCCCCGCGAACCTCGAAGAGCACGCACCCGTCGAATTCGAGGGCGAGGACGTCTACGACATCCGCACGTCGCTCGAACACGACCGCGAGCTGTACGGCGACGTCATCGAGACCGTCCGCGAACACGTCGGTCTCGCCGAGGACCTCGAGGACTACGCGACGAGCGAACTCCTCCGCGACGTCCTCGAAAACCTCGAAAACGCCGCACACGAAATCGACCACTACCTCGAGGACGACACGCTCGTCCGCACGAACTGACGATGGCGAACCCGCAAACCGGCCGCCTCGTCCAGCCGCTCGACGGCGCGACCGTCCGCCAGGAGTGGGGGACGGTCGAGGAGAACGCACTCCGCATCAACCGCGAGGACGCGGCGCGCGTCGTGGAGGCGTTGAACGCCGACCACGCGGGCGCGTTCAACCTCTTCTACCTCCTGCGCAAGCACTACTGGACGGCCGCCGGCGCGGAACACGAACAGGTCGCGGACGTGCTCAAGGACGGCTACGAGCGAGCGCGCGACCTGAACGACACCATCGCCGAACGCATCACCGAACTCGGCGGCGTCCCGGCGAGCACACCGCCCCAGATTCAGGACTACTCGCCCGTCCACCTGGAGGCCGAACACCTCTTCGACCTCCGCGCGTCTCTCGAGGGCGACCTGGAGGCGTACGCGACGCTCGCCGCGAGCATGCGCGACCACGTCACGCTCGCGAAACAGGTCGGTGACGAGGCGACTGTCGACCTGCTTCAGGACGAACTGGAAGACCTCGAAGACGCCGCGCACGACCTCGAAGAACTGCTCGCGGACGACACGCTCGTGGAGGTGTCGCGATGAGCGCACCCCACCTCCGCCATCCCGGTGAGGACGCGCTCCGCCAGGAGTGGGGAACGGTCGGAGAGAACGCGCTCCGCCTCGACACCGCCACGACCGAGGAACTGGTGGCGGCGCTGAACCGCGACCTCTCCGGACTCTACATCCTGTTCAACCAACTCCGCAAGCAGTACTGGACGCTCAGCGGCCGCGATGTCGGCCAAGTCGTGGAGTTCCTAGAGGACGCGGCGGACCGACTCGCGGAGATGACGGACGAGCTCGCCATCCGCGTCGTCGCCCTCGGCGGCGTGCCCGTGAACGGACCGAAGGGCATCCGCGAGCACGCGCCGCTCCGCATCGAAGCCGGCGACGTCTACGACCTCCGGTCGTCGCTCTCGAACGACCTCGACGGGTACGCGACGCTCGCCGTGCAGTTCCGCGACCACATCACGCTGGCCGACGAACTGGGCGACAACGGAACCTCCGACGTGCTCCGAGACCACATCAGAACCATCGAAGACGACGCGCACGACCTCGAGAAGTTCCTCGCGGACGACACGCTCGTCCGCGACGACTGACGGAACAGTATTTTTCGCGACGCCGAAGTCCCGTGAGAGTTTTCAAGACCGTTACTCGCCGGTGATGATGGCCGCGACCTCGTCGCGGTCGAAGAACTGCTCTTCCGCGGGAATATCAGGGTACGGGCCCTCTGTGTACTCGGGCCACTCGCCGTACACGTCGGGGTAGAGCTGTTTCGCGGTCATTTCGAGTTGGAAGAGGTTCAGAATCGGCCCCTGGTAGCGGCCGCCCTGCGGGTAGATGCGGTCGTTCTGCACGGCGGTGAGCGTCTGTCCGACGGGGTCGTCCTTGAGCGTCGTGCGGATTTCGCTCATGTTGTAGGACGGGTGCAGGCCGCCGAAGACGAGGATGACGTCGGGGTCAGCCTGCGCGAGCGCTTCCATGTCGACCCGGGAGCCGGATTTCACGTCGTCGCCGAACGCGTCGACGGGATTGAACGGGCGGACGTGCGCGGTGAGGAAGCCGGGAGTGTCGACGTTGTAGATGTAGGGCGCACTCGGGTCGCTGAACCCGCCCATGACGATGCTCGGACTGTCCGACGCGTCGGGGAGGTCGGCCTCGATGGTGGCGAGGACGTCGTCGTGGATGGCAGCGAGTGCCTCGTACTTCTTCTCGTCCTTGAAGACCTGCGCGACCTTCTCGAACATCTCCCAGAGCGTGTAGTACTCGTAGGAGTCGGCGTAGGCCGCCGGCGGTTCGGTGTGGCGGTGACTGTACTGATTGCCGAACCACGGGCTGATATTGGTCTCGACCTCCTCGATGTCCGCCATGTCCCAGTTGTCGAGCGCGAGCACGCTCGCGGGGTCGGCGAGGTGAACGTCGCTGTCGAGGCTGTAGAGTTTCTCCTTCGACGTGGTCCACGACGAGTAGAGGCCGGTCCAGTCGAGTTCGACGCCGGGGAGACGGGGCGTGAACTGGTTCCAGAGAGCGTCGTAGTAGCCGGGGGCGTGCATCGCGTTCACGTCGTTTCCGCGACCGAGCGCGAACGCCATTCCCGCGAGATGCGTGAGCCGGGTGAAGATCGTCTCCGGGACCTCTTCGAATTCGACCTCACCCATCGGCGCCATCGACACCGAGTACGGTCCACCCGCCGCGGTCGTGTTGTCGGTGGTTCCGGTCGTGGTCTCCGTGGACGTTCCGGCGGTCGTCGTGGTGTCGCCGCTGCCGCTGGAACAACCGGCGAGCAAACCGCCGACGAGGAGGCCGCTACCGCCCTTGAGGTAGTCTCTGCGTGTCGCGTTCGGGAGCGCGTCTGAGTCGCGAACCATACTTTTAGGCCAACCTAATACACCATAAGTGCTACGAGTTTTAGGTAGCCCTAAACCTTTCGGGAGTCAACTAGAACGTCCGGAAATAAGACATCGAGCGCTACAACAGCGGCTTTTCGAAGTGAGTGCAACGGCGAGAAACGACGATGGACTCGTCGGGATTTGAACCCGAGGCCTTCCCCGTGCCAGGGGGATGATCTACCACTGATCTACGAGCCCTCGCGTTCATTCGTTGGGCAGGGTTTTCATATAAGACTCTCGGTTCGGAGTGCAACGCGGGAAGTGAAACCCTTTAGAGTCTCGGTCCAGTCCTATTCCGTAGGGAACAGCACGGCCGTACTTCCGACCTGCCATCCGATTGGGTGGCTTGGGAATGCGGTAGTGCCGGCACACCAGCGTGCCGCTTGCGGTTCGTGCGGTTCCAATCATCAACAATGGCACGAATGCATACGCGACGCCGCGGGCAATCCGGTTCGGAGAAGCCCGTGGCCGACGAGCCGCCGGAGTGGAGTGACGTTGACGAGGACGCTATCGAAGAGCGTATCGTCGAACTCGCGGAGCAGGGGTTCGACCCGAGCCAGATCGGATTGAAGCTCCGTGACGAGGGCGTGCAGGGCACGCCGGTTCCGGACGTCTCCCTGGCGACGGGGAAGAGCGTCACGGAAATCCTCGAGGAGAACGACGCGCGCGCGGACGTTCCGGAGGACCTCCGGAACCTGATGGAGAAGGCTGTTCGTCTCCGCGACCACGTGAACGAGAACGGACAGGACCACCAGAACCGTCGCGCGCTCCAGAACACGGAGTCGAAGATTCGCCGCCTCGTGGACTACTACCAGGGCGACGAGTTGGACGAGGACTTCAAGTACTCGTACGACGTCGCGGTCGACATCCTCGAATAGATGGCTGCGACGGGCCGGACTGCATCGTTCGAGTCGGCGGCGCTCGCCGAGCGCGTGCGTGACGCGGCGTTCGTATACGCTGTCGCGCACGCGGACGGCGATAGCCTCGCCGCCGCGAGCCAGCTCGCTCGGGCGTGTGACGCGCTGGGGACGCCGTATCAGCTGTCGCTCGTGCGGTCGCGTTCGAGCGCGCGCTCGCGGGTCGCGTCGGTGGCCGCGTCGGACACGGCGCTCGCCATCGGTGTCGACGCCGGCGAGGACGCGCATCCGCTCGATACGGACGGCCCGCACGCGCTCGCGGCGCACGAGGTCGCGGACCGGCTCGCGCCGGAGTCCGCTGACCCCGCGCTCGCGCTCGCGGGCGCTGTCTCGACGGACTGGACGCCGCAGGGCGACGTGCTCGACGCGGCCGCCGTCTCGCGACGGCCCGGCGTCGGGATTCCGGTCGCCGACCTCGCGGACGGCCTCGCGCACTCGACGCGCCTCTCGGGTCCGTTCTCGGGCGACGAGGGAATGGCGGGTGCATTGCTCACCGAACTCGGCCTGCCCGCGGAACTCGACGCGGACGCGCACCGCCGACTCGCCTCGCGAGTCGCGCTCGACGTTACGGACGACGCGCCCGCGAGCGCCGCGGACGCGCTCTCTCGCGTTCTTCGTCCGCACGTCCTCGACGACGATTCCTTCGAGACGGTCGAGGGGTACGCGGACGTGCTCGACACGGTCGCGCGCGTCGCGCCCGGCGTCGGGACGGCGTTCGCGCTCGGTCGCGGCGACCGCGCGGACGTGCTCGACGCGTGGCGGGACGCCGCGTCCGCGGCGCACGCCGCGCTCGCCGCGACCGAGTTGAAGCGGTACAGCGGCCTCGTCACCGTCGACGCGGGCGACGCCGACCCGTGGCTAGTCGCGCGCCTCGCGCGGGACTTCCACGGCGTGGAACCCGCGGCGCTCGCGCTCGGCGACGAGTCGGCCGCGCTCGCGACGACCGACGCCGACGCCCGCCGCAATCTTGCGGCCGTCGTCGGCGCGGACCACGTCGGCGGCCGCGCCACGCTCGCAGCGAGCACCCGTCTCACCGAGGACCTCGCGGAGACCGTTCGGGGTGAACTATGACGCGGAGCGCCACCGTGCGCACTCGCGTCGAACACCCCGAACTCGTCGCCGCCGCAGTCCGCCCCGACAACACCGCCCAGATGCGGACGAAGGTCAGTGACGGCTCGGTCGTTACGCACATCGAACGCCCGAGCGTCGGCGGCCTCCGCACCACTCTGGACGACTACACGGTCAACGTCACCGTCGCATCCGAAGTCGCACAGCACGCACACCGATTCAACACTACACAACAATGAGCGAACGATCCGTCTCCAAGAAGAACCAGCAGAAGCGGTGGTACACCGTTCTCGCGCCCGAGCAGTTCGACCGCGCGGAACTCGGTGAAACCCTCGCTTCCGAACCCGAACAGGTCATCGACCGAACCATCGAAACGACGCTCGGCGAAATCACCGACCAGAGCGGCGAGAACAACGTCAAGCTCACCTTCCAGGTGGACGACGTTGGGAGCGACACTGCCTACACGAACTTCGTGAAGCACGAGCTCTCCCGCGACTACAAGCGCAGTCTCGTCCGCCACGGCTCCTCGAAGATTCACGCGGTCATCGTCGCGCGCACCCCCGACGACTACCGCATCAAGATTCAGCCCGAGGCGTACACGACGAAGCAGGCCGACGAGTCCCAGCGCAAGGCCATCCGTCGCACGATGATCGACATCGTCGAGACGGCCGCGACCGAGCGCGCGTTCGAGGACGTCATCGACTCCATCGTCGAAGGCCGGCTCTCCTCGGCTATCTACAACGACGCGAAGACCATCTACCCGCTCCGCCGGGTCGAAATCGGGAAGACGACGCTCGAAGCGCGCCCCGAAGAAGTCTACGAGGAAGAGGAGACCTCCGTCGACGTCGACGAAGGCGAAGAGTAGCTACTTTTCGACGACTTTCACGTTTCCGACCATATTCGCGGGCTCGTGCGGGATACAGTAGTAGTAGTACCAGCCCGGAACGTCGAAGACGTGCGTGTACGACTCGCTCGGCGGGATAGCGCCGCCGCCACCGACCTTGCGCTCGAAGTTCTCGAGCGCCGCCGATTCGGTGTCGTACCCGCCGGACGCGAAGTACTCGGCGCCGTCCGGCATCGCGGCGGCGACGCCGGTGACGGTGTGGTAGCGGGTGCCCGTGTTCTCCCACGTCACGGGTTCGCCGACCGTCACTTCGAGCGTCGGCACGCCGTCGGGGATGTATCCCGGGGCGTCCGCGGGCACGTCGATGGCTTTGTCGTCGACGGGGTCGAACGCGTTCGAACGCATCGCCACGTCGTAGTCGGAGGAGTCCACGAGCACGTTCGCCGCACCGGCGATGACGCCCGTCGCACCGGTCGCGCCGACTGCCGCGAGGAACGAACGACGGTCCATACACGACGTTTCGCGGCCGACCTAATAGGCGACCCGGTCCCGTCGTCCGATATAAACACGTAAGGACGCCGCTGGTGGACGAGTGGGTATGCGACCGCGTCCACGATTCGCGGGCCGGCTGGGAGCCGCGGACGTCGCGACCAGCGTGAACGCCGGCCTCGGGTTCGCTGCGGTGGCGGCGGCGACGGTGAGCGTGTCGCTCGCCGCGCGCGTCCTCCTGCTCGCAGCTATCGTGGACGCCATCGACGGCTTGCTCGCTCGACGATACGGCGGTACGCCTGTCGGCGAGTACCTCGACTCGCTCGCGGACGTGGCGTCGTTCGGCGTCGCGCCCGCGGCGCTGGTGTTCGTCGCGGTGTCGGACGCGAACCAGGACGAGTCGGTGCTCGTGCTCGCGTCCGTCGTCGCGGGCGCGCTGTTCGTCGCGGCGGCAGTGGTTCGCCTCGGTCTCTACACCGCCTACGACACGGGACGCGCGGAGACACGGGGCGTGCAGACGACGCTCGCCGGGACGATTCTCGCCGCCGCCCTGCTCGCGGGCGCGACTCCGCTCGTGTTGCTCGGCGCGCTCACCGCGTTCGTCGTGTTGATGGTGAGTCGAATCCCGTATCCCGACCTCCGTCCGGCGCACGCGCTCGCGATGGGCGTCGTACAGGCGCTCGCGCTCCTTGCGCCCAACGTCGCCACGCACGCGTTCCCCCGACTCCTGTTGGCGTTCGCGCTCGCGTACCTCCTTCTCGCCCCTCGGTTCTATCCGCGCACCGAAGGGAAACCCTCATAGGCGTACTGGCGGAACGAACCTGTATGAGCGACGAGGACGCGGATTCGGCCGACCAACCGGCCGAGAACGACGCTGAGGCGGAGGCGGAGACCGACGCCGAGGAACCCGAACTGGGGGACGTCGAGGCGTTCGAAGACCGCCTGGACGAGGCCGAATCGGCGCTGGAGGCGGCGGAGACCGAGGCGGACCTCGACGACGTCGATGAAACGCTCGACAACATCGAGGCGGACCTCGACGACGCCGACCTCCCCGAACCCGACGAGGACGAGGAGGACGCCGACGACCCCCGTGAAGAGCTAGAGAGCCGGCTCTCCGACATCCGGAGCGGCGTTGACGACCAGCGCGGCCCCTACGCCGACGACGTGGTGAGTGACGTGAACGGCGTGAAGTCCACGGTGGACGGGACGCGGTGGACGGCCGACGGCGCGGACGCCGTCGTCGAGACCGTGCAGACGTTCGCGGCGACCGTGAACGACACGCTCGGCGCGGACGTGAGCGCGCCGGACGACCTCGACACGAGCGCGTTCGACGACCTCGTCGACGCTATCGAGGCCGCCGACCTGGACGCCGACGAGGACGCCGAGGAAATCGCGGAACTGCTCGACGCGACGGACGCCCTCGAAGCCGGCGTCAAGGACGCAGAAGAGTGGACGGACCTCTCCGTGCGCGAACAACTGCGCCGGGACGGCTACTACGACTCGCTCGGCGGGAAGTTCAAGGACTTCCCGCCAGAGTGGAGCGCGCTCAAGGAGTGGCAGAAGCGCGACGACGCCGACATGGTGCTCCTGCTCATCGAGAAGATGGGGGACTCGGAGTTCATGAAGCGCCACGCCCTCGACGCCCTGAAGCACATGGGGAACGAGAACGCCATGGAGAAACTGCGCGAACTCGCGAACCGCCGCGAGATTCCCGCCATCGAAGCAATCGGAAAAATCGGGAGCGAGGACGGATTGGACGCGGTCCAGGAGTACACGGCGTCCGACTCGAACCCGCAGCTCCAGAAAGCGGGGCTGCGAGCGGTCGCCGAAATCGGGTCCGCGGCGGCGACGCAGGACGTGGCGAACCAGCTCGTCGCGGAGAACGAGAGCGTGCGCAGCGTCGCGGCGCGCTCGCTCGGACTGCTCGGTGACACGCGCGCAATCGACCCGCTCGCGGACGTGCTCGCGGACGAGGACGAGTCCGAGAGCGTGCGCGCGAGCGCGGCGTGGGCGCTCGTCCAGATCGGAACCGAGCGCGCGCTCGACGCCGCCGCGGGGTACGCGGACGAGCGGAGTTTCATCGTCCAGCAGGAAGCGCAGAAGGCCGCGCGCGCGCTCGACGCCTAGAGGAAGGTCGCGACGAACAGGCCGGCGAACGCGAGCGCGACGAGGAGGAAGCCGATTCTACCGACCCACGTGTACTCGCTCGCCTCCTGTGGGTTGAGTTGGACGCTGTACGACCCGAAGTCGGTGTCGTACTCGACGTAGCTCGGGAGTTGGAACGTTTCGACGAACAGCAGCGCGCCGCCGAGCGCGCCGGCGGCGTAGCTTGCGAGATGCAGCGTTTCTACGAGGTCGACCATGCCGGGTTCGAGGGACGCGACCGCAAAAACCCTGAGGGTTCATACCGGAAGCCGCGCCCAGACGGGTCGTGTTCCGCCTGCTCACGCTCGCGCTCGTGCTCTCCGTCTCCGTCGCGGGTGTCGTTCCGAATCCCGTGACGGACGGCGACCGCGGCGAGTACGTCACGCTCTCCGTCCCCGAGAACACTAGTCTCGGCGGGTACACGCTCTCTGACGGCGAAACCACTGTCAGTCTACCGAATGTCACCGTTTCCGGGCGGGTCGCGCTCGCCGCGGACACTGCGCTCGCCCGCAATCTCACGGACGCCCGAGTGGTTCGCGTTCCGGGGTTCCCGCGGTTGGCGAACGGCGGGGAGACGCTCGTCCTCCGACGCAACGGCACCGTCGTAGACCGAGTGACGTACGCGGACGCCCCCGAGGGGGAGGTCTTCATCAATGGGGAGTGGCGGCCGCTCGGCGCGACCGACGTGCGGACGGCGAGCGGGACCGACGTGGACGTGTCGGCGTTCACGCTTCCGGACGCCCCGGAGCGAGTACGTGCGGCGCTCCGCGGCGCGGACGACCGCGTGCTCCTCGCGGGGTACACGTTCTCGTCGCCGCGGGTCGCGCGCCTGCTCGCGGCCGCTGCGGACCGCGGCGCGACCGTGCGCGTGCTCGTGGAGGGCGGGCCGGTCGGCGGCGTCACCGACGCCTCGGCGCGCGTGCTCGACCGGCTCGTGGCGAGCGAGGTGGCCGTGCGAGTGCTCAACGGGCCGCGGGCGCGGTACGCGTACCACCACGCGAAGTACGCCGTCGCGGACGACCGCGCGCTCGTCACCTCGGAGAACTGGAAACCGGGCGGGGTCGGCGGGCACGCCACGCGCGGCTGGGGCGTCGTCCTCCGCGACCGCGGACTCGCCGACCACCTCGCGGCGGTGCACGCCGCGGACAGCACGTGGCGCGACGGAATCCCGTGGCGCGAGTACCGCGCGAACGCGACGTTCCAGGACGGCGCGCCCGCGACCGACACGTATCGGAGCGACTTTGACGCGTGGAACGGCACCGCAGAGGCGTCCGTGTTCGTCACGCCCGACGACGGACACCAAACCACGCTCTCCGTGCTTCGGAACGCGACCGACCGGCTGCTCGTCCAGCAGGTCCGCATCGACGACGACCGCTTCCTGAACGCCACGCTCGACGCCGCCCGTCGCGGCGTTCACACGCGCGTGCTGCTCGGGGGCGCGTGGTACGTCCGCGAGGAGAACAGGAAACTCGTGGACAGACTCCGAAAAACGGCGCGCGCGGAAGGCCTGCCGCTGCGGGCGCGCGTCGTCGACCCGCGGTCGCGCTTCGACCACCTGCACGTGAAGGGCGTCGTCACCGAGAACGCGGTGCTCGTCGGCAGCCTCAACTGGAACCACGAGTCCGTGGAGAACAATCGGGAGGTGATGGTCGCGTTGCGAGGAAGAGCGGTCGCGGACTACTACGCGGATGTGTTCCGCGCGGACTGGCGTGGTGGCGTGTGGCGGCTTCCGCTCGTCGCGCTCGCGGGGACGCTGCTCGTCGTTCTCGCCGCGGGCGGCGTGCTGTGGCGGCGGGTGTCGTTCAGCGGGTCGGGGCGGAGCGGAGTTCCTCGTCGAGTTCCGCGTCCGCCATCTTCTCGATGAGCGCGTCCAGCACTTGCTCGCGCATCCCGGGGACGAACCGGATGGAGCCGACGACGAGGTGGCCGCCGCCGGAGACGCCGGCGCCGGGGAGTTCGTCGTTCAGGTCGGACACCATCTGGGGGATGTCGAGGCGCACGCCATCGCTGCGGAGGACGGCGAAGTCGGGGCCGACGCCGATGGTGATGACGGGTTCGCCGGTCTCCACGACCTTCTCGTCGTGAATTTCGCCTGTCGTCTTCCCGGGCGCGGGGTACTGGAAGCGGTGGGCGTGTTCCTCCACGTCGATGGTGTAGAGGTTCGCGTCGTTCGCGACCGTGCGGTGTTCGACGTGCGGCATCGCCGCCTCCAGCTGCCGGTCGACGGCCGTCTCCGCCTTCTCGGCGAGGAACGGCACGAGGTCGCGGTGACGGTCGGCGTCCCCGCCGACGTTGAGCACGTCGTTCACGAGGGTCGCGCCGGAGTCGTAGCGGAGCATGTACGCCTCGTAGTCGAGGGCTTCGCTGATGTCGTGCAGGAAGTCCTCGTCGTAGCCGGCGTCCCGGGCGAGCGAGAGGTAGTCCGACATCGCGTCCGCCTTCGAGCGGTCGGAGAGACCGGCGACGGCGGGGACGTGGTCGAGTTCGCCGTCGAGTTCGGGCGAAATCATGCGCGCGAGTTCGACGCACATCATGCCCGTGGTGATGCGGTAGTCCTCGCCGTGCAGGTAGGGGTTGACGTGCGCGTCGACGAACGGGTCGACGGCCTCCGGGTCTGGGTGGTGGTGGTCAACGACGAGGATGGGGATGTCGTAGTGGTCGAGCGCCTCGTACGCGGGCGTGTCCTCCTCGGTGCTGCCGTTGTCGAGCATGAGGAGGAGCGGGAGTTTCTGGCCGTGGCGCGCCTGGTCTTCCAGGCCGAAGTTGAGGTCGCGGGTCGCGTCCTCCATCTCGTAGTACGGCGCCTTGCTGGGGAGGCGCTTGAGGAGGTGGCGTTTCGCGTCGTCGTCCTGGTGGGTGGCGTCGATGAACTGTTCGAGCGCGAGCTGGACCGGGACGCTCGCACACATCCCGTCGCCGTCCGCGTGGTGACGCATCCGGATGGGGCGGGATTCGAGCACGGTCTTACGGAGTTGCCGTGCGACCTCGCGGAGGTCGTCGCGGAGGCCGGAGAGCGCCGGCCACTCGACGAGCGGTTCGGTGTCGATGGGTTCGGCGCGTTCGGCGACGGCGGCGTCGAGGCGGTCGCGGAGGTCGGCCGCCGCGGGGTCGGTCAGGACTTCGATGTCCTCGATTTCGACCTGAATGCTTCCCTCCCGGGTTTCGACTTCGCCCGTGACGTGGACGACGTCTTCGAGGTCAACCCCAGGGTGCGCGCGCACGCCAGCCTCCTCGAAGGCCGTGCAGGGCGCGATACCGGTTTCGTCGCGCACGCGGAAGATAGTCGGGCCGCCGGTCTGCTTCACCTGCGCGACCTCGCCTTCGAGGTGGACGGTGTCGCCGACGCGGTCGTCGAGGGTTTCGACCGCCACTATGTCGTACTGGACGGAGCGCTCGACCGTCTCGTACTCGTCACCCGTGACGGGTTCGAAGGAGAGGTCGCCGTTGTCGCGGACGGCCGCGAGTTCGACGACGAGGTCGTCGCCCACGTCGTAGGACGCGTCCTCGGACATGTCGGACTCGTGGACGAGACCGGAGACGTGCTTGGAAGCGTCGACGAACACGCCGTACTCGACCACGCCGTTCACGCGGGCGTGGTAGCGTTCGCCGACCTCGATGTCGTCCGACGTGCAGTCGGGGGAGAGCCGATAGACGACTTCTCGGTCGTCAGAACGAGACTCACTCATTAGGACACAGGTGGGTGTCGCGGCTTTTAACTCTCCCGAAAGGCCGACTCGGGGGTATCGCAACCCTTAGAGTCGACGCGCCGCGACTACTTCGTATGTTGTTCCGTTCGCGGCGGGAGGTCGTCGGCATCGCGGCCGACACGCTCTCGTTCGCGCTGTCGGCGGCCGCCGACACGCATCCCGACGAGTACCTCGGCGTGCTGCGCGGCACGCCCGCGGGCGAACTCGGCGTCGACGCCGACGGCGACATCATCACGGACGTGCTCGTCGTCCCCGGCACCGAATCCAGTCCCGTGCAGGCAACCCTCCAGTCGAACCTCGTGCCGAACGACTCGCACACCGTCGGGAGCATTCACTCGCATCCGAACGGCGTCCTCGAACCGAGCGCGGCGGACCGTTCGATGTTCGGGAAGTGGTCGGTTCACGTCATCATGGGCGCGCCCTACGAGTCGGACTGCTGGCGGGCGTTCGACCGCGACGGCGAACCGCGGCCGCTCGACGTGCTGGACGTCGACCTCCCCGACCCCGAATCGTTCTTCGACTTCACGCAAGCGGACATCGACGAGGAGCTATGAAGGTCGTCGCGCAAGGCACGTTCGACATCATCCACCCCGGCCACGTCCACTACCTCAGCGACGCCGCGGACATGGGCGACGAGCTCCACGTCATCATCGCGCGCCGCGAGAACGTCGGCCACAAGGAAAAGCCGGTGCTGTCGAACGAGCAGCGACGGGACGTGGTCGCCGCGCTCGACGTAGTGGACCACGCCCGCATCGGCCACGAATCCGACATCTTCGCCCCCATCGAGGACATCGACCCCGACATCATCGCGCTCGGCTACGACCAACACCACGACGCCGACGGGATTCAGGCGGAACTCGACAACCGCGGCATCGACTGCACCGTCGAACGCGCGTCCCCCCGCGACCCCCAGTACGAGGACGAACTGCTCTCCACGGGCGACATCATCGACCGCATCATCGACCAGCGCTGCTGACCGACCTGTCGCTCTCGTCCCGTTCTGCGCTCGTGAAGAAGTCAATACCTACTCCTCTCGTGGCTGCGCGTCCAGCAACCGCACCACGTCCTCCGCCACCTGCTCCGGCGGCACGTCCGACTGCATGGAGAACGACTCCACGTGCGCCGCCAACAGACTCAACGCCCGCAACCCCGTCGTCTCCGCATCCTCGAACTCGTGCGACAACACGTAATCCAACTCCTCCCCATCCACCACACCAACGAAGAACCCATCCAACCCCTCGCGGCCGAGAATCTCCCGCGCAGTCTCCAAATCAGCCTCGAACTCGGACATACGTCCCACGACAAAACCCAGCCACAAAGGTACCGCGACAAAACATACACCGACCGGGATTTTGAACAGCGTCAGACGGTCGCCCGCCGGGCGCTGCGACTGACTGGCTCAAATCCCGAGATGGCTTTCGTCTCACTACGTTCGACAGAAAGTGCACCGACCGGGACTTTGAACCTCAGTCGGACGTGCTCAGGTCCCGGCGCGCGCCCTCCTTGGTTCAGAATCCACGGCTGATTCTACTGCTCACGTGGTTCGCAGAAGAATGCACCGACCGGGATTTGAACCCGGGCCATGAGCTTGGAAGGCTCAGGTCCTACCACTAGACCATCGGTGCTCGCTTCGCTCACACCGTGCATCGCAAACCATCGGTTTGCTCAACATCGGTGCGCGTTTCGCTCTATCCGGCGGTCGTTTATTGATGTTTCCTTTCGTGGAAGGGTTCACGTGTGATGACGGGCGCAACGGTGGGTGTTGCTGTAGTCGGCCGTCGCGCGGACTGGTGAACGTTCGGACGCCGCGCGACGCGTAGGGAGTCCGGACTGTCAGCCCTTCGTGACGGTCGCGTAGCAGTTCCCGCTCGACAGTTCGAAGTCGACGAGTTCGAGCGCCGAGTCGTCGATGTCCGCGCGGAACTCGTCTGGCGCGTAAATGTGGTAGAACCGCGGGACGGTGTCGCCGCCGGGAAGCGTCCAGTCTACGGTGGTGTCGAACCCGTCCGTTCGGTCGAACTTCGAGTGCGCGGTGCTCCACGCACTCACGAGCGCGCGACCATCCGCGGAGAGGACGCGGGCCAGTTCGTCGAGGCTCGCGCGTCTCGCGTCCCGCGTCGGCAGGTGGTGGATGGTCGCGACGTACACCGCGAGGTCGCATCCGCTCTCTCGTAGTGGGAGGCGGGCGGCGTCCCCTTGCACGAACGCCGCGTCGAACCCTCGTTCCGCGGCGCGAGCGACGGCCTCGTCGAGCAGGCCGCGGCTCGCGTCGACACCGACGGCGGCGTCCGCGTGCGCCGCGAGCAGTTCGGTGTGCCGGCCGTTCCCGCAACCGATGTCGAGCGCGCGCGTCGCGGGTTCCTCGTCGTCGACGAACGATTCGACTTCGGTCCACGCGTACTCCCGCGTCTGGGAGAAGTGGTGTGCGATGCGGTCGTAGGTCTCGTGGACGTGCCGGGTCATGCGAGCGTGATGAAGACGACGTACGCGATGAGAAGCATCACTGTTGCGTGTTTCGCGCCGGATTTCACGCTTCCTTCACCCATCTGCCCGGCGACGAACCCTGAGCAGACGGCTTGAACGGCGCTCGTGTGGAAGAACACGAGGCTGTAGGCGTCCTTGTCGACGTTCGCGCCGCCGAGACCGATGTTTCCGATGCCGGTGGCAGACCCGCCCGCGGGCGAGCTAGCGGAGAACAGTTCGCCGGACGGGAGGCTGGGGATGAACATCGTGTCGAGCGCGATGACGATGGTGAGGAAGACGAAGAACGCGAGGTAGATGACGACGAGGTAGGTGAGGAGTTCGTTCCGGCGTTCGCGCCGCAGCCGCTGCGTCGCCTTCGCCTCGTCCGCGGCGATGCGGAGGACGGGACCGATGTCGCCGCTCGCGTTCATCGCGTTCGTGATGAGCGTGACGACCCGGGTCACGGTCGTGGTTTGCAGGCGTTCCTCGAAGCGTTCGAGCGCGGGTTCGACGCGGCCGTTCCACGTGATGTCCGTCCACGTCTTCTTCAGTTCCGCGGAGAGCGAGCCGAGCTGGCTGCCGACGACGCGCCCGAAGCTCGCGACGATAGGCATCCCGGCCTCGTTCGTGCTGGCGAGGCGTTCGAGGAGGTCGGGGATGGCGGCCTCGATGTTCTTGATGCGGCGGCGTTCGACTTCGTAGACGGCGGCGTACGTCCCGAGCACGCCGACCGACGCGATGATGAGTGGGTCGTCGATGGAGCGCAGTCCGAGGTCGCCCGCGGTGTAGGAGAGCCACGCGTCGATACCGACGTAGAGGAGCGCGAGCGGAATCGTCACCAGGAGGAGTGATTCAGGGTGTGCGCGGACGCGCTCGACGGGGTTCCGGAGCCGGTGTTTGATGGGTGCGAGGCGGCGGTGGATGGCGAGGCGCGCGACGTTGTCGTGCTGTCCGCCGTCCGTCACCGCAGTGTCGCTCCGCCGGGGGATGTCTCGGAATCGCGTTTCGTCGGTCTCGTCGCGTGAGCCACGCGTGATGTACGAGTCCTCGGTGACGCTGTCGAGGTAGACGACGAACCCGAGCGTCGCGAGCGGGAGGACGAGGTAGGCGATGGCGCGGAGGACGGGAAGCATCCCGCCGGAGACCAGGCCGACGATGACGAGGATGGTGATGAGGAAAAGCGGGCCCGCGACGAACACGGTGACGTAGGCTTCGGCGAGCGTCGCGAGCAGTTCGAGGAACTGCTGTTGTTGGGACTCCGATTCCTCCTTGTAGTACTCGTACTCGTCGTGGAGGAAGTCCGGGAGGCTCTGTCCGCTCTGAAGCACACTGACGAGGTTTTCGCAGAGTTCGCTGAACTCGTCGCTGGGCGTGCGATTTGCCATGCGTCGCATCGCGCCGATGACGTCCGCGCCGAACAGGTCGATGTCCTTCACGGCGACGGATATCTCGGTCGCGGTCTCGCCGTACACGTCGCGGTTGCGTGCGAGGATGCGGAGGATTTCGGGGAACGCCATCCCGCTTCGGGAGAGCGCGTACATGAACGCGACGTTCCGTTCGAGTGTTGCGTCGATGCGGCGACTGCGTTCGCTCGCGCGGTAGGAGAGCATCGACCACCGGAACCGGTAGGTGGCGAGCGCGATGGCGACGCCGACGGTTGCGGCGCTCAACAGGAAGACGACGAACAACTGGAGCGGGGAGAGCGCGCCGCTCCCGACGAGCGAGGAGATGGCGGCGGGGAGGCGTGCGCGGAGCGCCGCGCCGCTCGGTGCGAGCAGGAGGATGAGGACGCCGGCGACGAGGTAGACGGTGAGGAGGCTCGCGGCGAGCGCGGCGATGGTGGCGTAGAGGAAGGTCTTCGCGGCGTACACGCGGTACGTGGTGTCGACGTGCGCGCCGTGTAGCGTCTGGACCTGTCGGGTGTTCACGTGTTCTCGCTGGCGGGCGTACGACCCGAAGAGACCGAGCGAAATCCGCGTGAGGACGCGGTCGATGCGGGGGACGACCGGGCCGAGCGCGACCACGCTGAGCCCGAGGAGGACGGCGAACAGCGGGAGGAGTTCGAGAATCATCCCTCGTCGGCGACCACGTCGGCGTCGGTGATGTCCGCGTCGACGCGGCCTTCGATGCGGGAGACGGTGCGTTCGGGGTGCGCGTAGTACTCGTTGACGAGCGCGGTGAACTGCCGGTAGTCGGTGACGCTGCTCTCGACGAGGTACTGGAGGACTTTCTTCCGGTTCCGGAGTTCGCGGAGGAGTTCGCCGCGCGACCAGCCGCGTTCGTCGCGAATTTCGTCGAGGACGACGCTGTCGAACTGCCGGAAGCTGTCGTCGCTCGCCCGCCACTCGAACGCCGTGGAGTAGTCGAGGTCGCCGGTACGCTGGTCGATACCCTCGATTTCGGCGATGGTGCGGTTGCGGCGCACGCGGTCGTCACCGACGTAGGTGAGCGTCTGTACGCAGAGGATGTCGAGGCTCTGAATCATCGCGCGCGGAACGTTGATCGGTTCGTTTTCGAGGCGGTTGATGACGGTCTGCACGCTGTCGGCGTGCATCGTGGAGTACGTCGTGTGACCGGTGTTCATCGCCTGGAAGAGCGTCATCGCTTCGTTCCCGCGGACCTCGCCGACGATGATGTACTCGGGGCGGTGGCGGAGCGCGGACCGCAGGAGGTCGTACATCGTGATGTCGTCACCCTCTCCGAGGGATTCGCGGGTCACGCTGGACAGCCAGTTGTCGTGGTAGAGCGTGAGTTCGCGCGTGTCCTCGATGGTGAGGACTTTCGAGCGCGGCGGGACGAACATCGAGATGGCGTTCATCGACGTGGTCTTTCCGGACGCCGTGCCGCCCGCGAAGATGAGGGATTTGTTGGATTCGATGGCGAGCCAGAGGTACGCCATCTGGTTCAGGTCGAACGTGTTGAAGTCGATGAGGCGGGCGGGCGTGAACGGCTCCTCGTCGTACTGGCGGATGGTGAACGCGCTCCCGCGCGGCGTCACTTCTTGGCCGAGCGCGAGTTCGGCGCGGGAGCCGTCGGGGAGCGTGGTTTCGGTGACCGGGTCGCCGATGCTGATGTGGCGACCGGACTGCTGGGCGAGGCGGACGACGAAGGAGTCGAGTTCGTCCTCGGCGAACTCGACCGTAGTCTGGATGTCGTTGTACTCGTCGTGATAGACGAATATCGGGATGTCGTAGCCGTCGCAGGACACGTCCTCGATGTGGTTGTCCTGCATCAGGGGGTCTATCTTCTCGAATCCCTCGAACGCACGGTAGAGGTAGTAGAACAGCCGATGGAAGCTCTCCGTGTCGACGACGACGCCGTACTCGGAGACCAGGTCCCGCATCTGGTCGCGGAGGACGCGCTCGGGGTTGTCGGCGTCGTAGCGCGCGCTGAAGATGAGCGTGTCGCGGATGTCCTCGAACAGTTGATCGAGGAGGTCGCGTTCGAACTCGTCGAGGCTCGGTTCGACGACGGCGTATCGGTGTTCGTTGTCGTCGTCGTTGTAGTTGATGCTGATGAACGCGTAGGGCGCGTTCACCCAGTAGCGTTCGATCTCCTCGTAGCCGTCGAGGCCGTCGAAGTCGACGAGTGGGTCGTGTTCGCTGGGGCGGTAGTCTTCGACGGAGATGTGCGTGCCGCGCAGGACGTCCGTGAGCCGCTGGAGTCGCCACTTGAGGTCGGCGGCGTGCGTCGAGAGGGAGTCGGAGAGTCCGTCGAAGAGTTCGCTCGACATTCACTCAGGGTTCGGGGGCCGTGCGCTTAAATCCTGTCGGCGACCGTCCGCGGAATCAGCGTCACGTTCAAGCCGTGTGAACACGTAGCGTACGACATAGTGCAAATGAGGAGACAGGAGTTCACCCTGGACGTGACCGACATCGACTGGGTCGAGGACGACGATGCGACGCCCGAACGCCCGACCGTCACCATCGACTTCACCGGGAGCGCTGCGCTCGAAGACCGTCTCACCGACGCCGACGGCGACCTGCTCGACGGCGACGAGATAGACGTGGCGTTCCGCCTGCAGGGCGACATCGAGGACATGGACGCGACCGGCGTCGTCGCCGTCACCCACCGTCTCACCGGTGACTTCGTGCTCGAACTCAA
>NZ_JBNAMV010000001.1:0-133395 GCF_049705945.1 Salarchaeum japonicum | reverse complement strand
AGAACGCGTCGAACCGCATCGGCCAGGGTATCGCCGCGGGCCACCTGCTCGAATGCGCGGGCCAGGTGACAGGCGGATACTACGCCGACCCCGGCCGCGCGGACGTCGACGACCTCGCACGCCTCGGCTTCCCGGTCGGCGAAGTCACCGCCGACGGCGACGTAACCATCACGAAACTCCCCGACACCGGTGGCGAGGTGACGGTCGCGACGTGCACCCAGCAGCTGTTCTACGAGATTCACGACCCGAGCGAGTACCTCGTTCCCGACGGCGTCGTTGACTTCACGAACGTCACTCTCACTGACGTTGGCACGGACGCGGTCGCGGTCGCAGGTGCAGTCGCCGCCCCCTGCCCGGACACGCTGAAGGTCTCGCTCGGCTACGACGCCGGCTACCGTGGCGTCGGGGAACTATCGTACGCCGGACCGAACGCACGCGGCCGGGCGGAACTCGCAGGCGACGTGGTGCGTGAACGCCTCGACGTGCGCGGCGTCGATCCCGAGGAACTCCGTGTCGACCTCGTTGGCGTGAACTCGCTACACGGCGACGTCAGCGACATCGACCCGTATGAGACGCGATTACGCGTCGCTGCGCGCGACCCCGGCCGGGAGACGGTCGCGGCCGTCGCGCAGGAAGTCGAGACGCTGTACACGAACGGGCCTGCGGGTGGCGGTGGCGCGCGAACTAACGTAGACTCAGTCGTCGGTATCGTATCGACGCTTGTTGACCGCGAGACGGTCTCACCGTCGGTGTCCGTGACGGAGGTGGCGCAATGACGACCGTGCGAGACCTCGCATTGGTCCGCGCGGGCGATAAGGGAAACACGTCGAATATCGTCGTGGTCGCGGAGTCGGACGCGGCCTACAACCAGCTCGTGCGTACCCTCACGGAGGACCGCATGTTCGAGCGATTCGAACACCTCGGCGCAGACACGGTCGAACGATACGAGGTACCGGCGTCTCACGCGTTGAACTTCGTGATTCGTGGAGTGCTCGCAGGAGGTGTGACGACATCGCTGCGAGTCGACAGCCACGGCAAGTCGCTGTCCTCGCTCGTCTCCGCAATATCGATCGCGTAACTCAGTTGTGCGTGAACGACCCGAGGGGAAGGGTCGGACGGCGTCTGAGGGGAGTCTTCCGCTGCTTTGACTGCCATGACGGATGATAGCTCGACGCCGCCGATCAATCATTAATAACCATCTCATTTATTGTTTGGGATTTCGTTGACCTACACGGAGGTAGTCACTGCTATAGAATACTTTGACAGCAGAGCGGCCTCCAGTACCAACAGACGCCGCCGTCTCTCCCCACGAGCGCCCGTTCTATCTCGCTCCGCCCAGTTCTCGTCCGTTTCGCCGTGGCAGGTCAGAGGTAGCGTTCGAAGATGTCCGCGAACTCCGCACGAACGAGGTCTCGCATCGCGTCGGCGCGGGCCTGCCGCCGCGACCGCTCGTCGAGGTAGTTCCGCTCCGAGACTGACGGGTCACGACTTCCCTGAGATGCGGCGACCGCCGCCGTTCCAGCCTCGATATCCGGACGCTGCCGGCGGTACAGACGGTACCACGTCCGTCGCCCCATCTTCGGTAACGGCGGACCGCCCGCCACCGACACGTCCGCACGCTCCCCGAGCGACCGGAACCACCGACGTGCCGTCTCCGTCGACATTCCACCCGACTGCCCCGGGAGCAGGTAGCCGTTCCAGTCTTCAGCGTCCGCGAACGCGGCGACCCGCTCTCGGACCGCGTCCACGCCGACCAGCAACTCCACCGTATTCCGGGTGCGCCGCGCGTTCTTCCGCTCGCCCGCCGCGAACTCGATGTACGGCACGTCACCCTCTTCGGGGTCAAGCACGAGCTGGTCGACGTGGAGCTCGCACGCCTCTACCGGCCGTAATCCCCAGCCCGCGAGCGCCAGCAGGAGGAAGCGTTCGTCGGCGTCCGCGACCGTGAGCAACGACTCGACGTCGTCTCGGGACAGCGCCGGATGGTCGTAGAGCGGGTCCTCGTCCCAGCCGAACCGGTTCAGGATGCTCGCGGCCGGGTTGTAGAGCGCACGCCCCATCTCCTCGAGGAACGTGTACCAGTTCTTCACCGCTGAGACGTACTTCTTCTTCGACGCGAGCGTCCCCAATTCGCCGTCGAGGACGCGGAAGGTGTCGCGCACGCGCGCTATCTCGTCGGGCTTCGCCGTCTCGTCCAGCAGCGGCGACAGCAGGTCGCTCGTCTCGTTCACGTCCCGATAGGTGGTGACGTACGTCCGGAGGCGCGAGCGTCGCGGCCCGACCGTCGTCGCCGCCCGTCCCCGGTCCCGCTCCAGCTCTTCGAGGTAGTCCTCCAGCCCGCGCACCGTCGGATCGTGGTCGAGTCCCCACGACGTACTCTCCTCTGGGTTCGGTGGGAGGCCGACAGAGTCGTAGAACTCTCCCGGGGAGAGGTCGTGGTCGCGGCGGAGGCGCTCGACGAACCCCGAGTAGTTCTCCTTCAGCCACGCGTAGGACGGCGTTTCGCGCTCCGGATTCACGTCGGCGTCACGGAGTGCGGGTACGATTTCCTCCTCGTAGAATTCCGCGAAATCGTCGAGGTCGTCGAAGCGAGCGTAGTTCGGCATCGTCAGTCAGTTTCTTCGGCGGTTAGGCGCCGTGCTCGGTGGGTTAGTGATTCTAAGGGCATGAATTTCGGTTGGTAGAGCGTTATCGTCATGTTAGTTAGTGTTTGTGGTGCGTTGTTGTCTGGCCTGGACAACCAAACAACACGCAATACGGCACAATACCGCCAGAATATGAATAAACTATATAACGATATACCAAACACGGGTGGCGCTACTTACCACAGATTCGGAGGATCGGGCAGTTTCGGGGTGAATTCCCGCCGACTCGAGGTGATTTTTCCAATCAAGAGCCGAATTCGAACCCTCCAGAGCATTCCTGTCCGATGGGCGTGTGAAATTCGATGCCGACGCGATACGCGTTAGCCATCCGTTGCTCCCGTTCGAGGGTCTTTCGGTGACACTCGGGCATGCGACTCTTCGAGACCAGCGTTGGTGATTGTTACCACGCGCTGGACACGGGTACTACGCCACGACAGAGAATAGAGCCACATCTGCCGCGGGAGAACGCTTATTCGATATGCGTACGTAAAGCATTCGTATATCATGTCCGATGCCGAACCCTCGACCGGGAACGATGGGGCGGAAACCGTCCAGATCAACCTTCGGCTCACACAGGCGTTCCTCGACGACATCGACGCGACCTGGGAAGAGCAGGGCTTCAACTCGCGCAGCGAGTTCCTCCGCTACGCGGCCCGAGACGCAGTCAAGCATCCCGAGTTTTCCCGTGAGGGCTGGAAGCAGATCGCCGCCAGTGAACACGGACTCCGGACCGGCGAGGAGGAACTCGTGTCTCGCGAGGAAGTCATCTCGATGATGGGCGACAACTCGGATGGCGAGTGAGGACGGGTGGACGTGGAAGTTCGCTCCTCGTGCTGCCCAACAGTTTGAGAACCTCGAACACCACGTTCAGGACCGCATCGTCTCCAAGCTTGACGAAATAGTAAACGACCCATGGCGCGACCCAGACGATTATCTCGAACCCCTCACCGGTGGCCCGTTCGAGAAACTCCGAGTTGGACAGTACCGACTCGCGTGCGTCCTCGATCACGACGCATTCGTACTGGAAGTCCATCGAATCGAGCATCGGAGCGGGGCCTACACGGCAGACGACTGAATCGGTACTGAACGGGAAGACACATGGGACAGCCGAGCGGCGGCCCCATCCCCTTTAGCCGACTCACGAGTCAGATCGCCCGATGGACGTCCGATATGCCCTCTTCGGTAACCCTGCCGCGCGCCGCCGTCTCGCCAGCACCATCCTCCGAGATTGTGTACTTACGACAAGACCAAACGAGGAAGTTCGGCTCACGGGCACAGAAACGGACTCCAGTGGGCGCCGACGTCGTTCCAGCACTGCTGGAGAGTCGAGCAGGACTTGCACCGCCACCTCGATACAATTATATGAGGGTCTGTTCAACTAGTCATCTATGAGTTCACAAACGGAACGACTCGAACGTCTCATCACCGAGGAACGCGGTGGGTGCTGTGCGGCCGATATCGAGGAACGCCTCGCCTCGCTGCGCTCGTATCAATCGGAGACGCCTACCAATCCCGAATCCGACCTGACTGCGCTCAAGACGCTGGGGAACGATACGCGATACAATATCGTCCGGTTGCTGACGGCCGCGGACCGAGAGCTGTGTGTCTGTGAGATCAACCCGGTCTTCGACGTCAGTAACAGCGCGATCAGTCACGCCCTCTCGGACCTCTACGACGCCGGACTCGTCACGCGACGAAAGGACGGGACGTGGCGGTACTACGAGACGACCGATCGAGCCGAGGCGCTGCTGGCCGCCCTCGACGAGACCCGAGGGGACGACCGATGACCGACACGCAGGTTCGTGTCGCGTTCATGTGCGTCCAGAACGCGGGGCGCTCCCAGATGTCGACTGCGTTCGCAGAACGCGAACGGGAGCACCGCGGCCTCGACGACATCGTCGATATTCTCACTGGCGGCACCCATCCTGCCGAACACGTTCACGAGGTCGTCGTCGACGTGATGCGCGAGGAAGGGTTTGACCTTTCGGCGCGGACGCCACGGAAGATTTCGACGGCCGAACTCGAATCGTGTGACTACGTCGCCACGATGGGCTGCTCGACGCTCGAACTCGATGCCGACGACTCCGACGTCGATATTCGGGACTGGGCGCTGGACGACCCCGACGGCCAAGACCTCGACCGCGTTCGCGAAATCCGTGACGAGATACGGGACCGCGTGAGCGCGCTCTTCGACGAAATCGAAGAAGAGGTGGCCAGGGATGCCTGACACGAGCGACCCGTCGGCGGAGTCCGGGCTCGACGCACAGACCCAGCGGACGGTCGTCCGAGAACGATACGCCCGCATCGCCACGGAGACGAACGAAGCGGAGAGTGACTGCTGTTCGAGCGCCGATTCCTGTTGCAGTTCCGCGGAAACGTCGCCGCAGGAGGAGACGGCCCGTCAACTCGGCTACTCCGACACCGACCTGGACAGTGTCGACGGAAACGCGAACCTGGGGTTGGGGTGTGGGAATCCACGAGCGATTGCGTCGCTGAACCCCGGTGATTCGGTACTCGACCTCGGGTCCGGCGCGGGTTTCGACTGCTTCCTTGCCGCTCAAGAGGTCGGTGGGACTGGCCGTGTAATTGGCGTCGACATGACGCCCGAGATGGTCGAGAAAGCACGTGCGAACGCCGGCCGAAACGACGCCGAGAACGTCGAGTTTCGTCTCGGGGAGATCGAGCACCTCCCGGTTTCCGATGCCAGTATCGACGTGATTATCTCGAACTGCGTCGTGAACCTTTCGCCGAACAAGCCCCAGGTGTTCGACGAGGCGTTCCGCGTTCTCCGTCCCGGTGGCCGCCTCGCGATTTCGGACGTCGTGCTGACTGCGGCGGTGCCGGACGCGGTTCGCGCTGACCCGGACTCCGTAGCGTCCTGTGTCGCTGGCGCGTCGACCATCGACCGACTCGAATCGATGCTTGATGCTGCGGGCTTCGAAGCGGTGCGTCTCGCGCCGAAAGACGACAGTGACGAGTTCATCCGCGACTGGGACGACGACTACGACGTGAGCGAGTTCCTCGTCTCCGCGACCATCACCGCTCGAAAGCCGGAGGACGGCGATGAGTAGCGCCGACACGCACGACCACGGCCCGGACTGCGACTGTGAGGGCTGTGGTGACCCGCGGTCGATGGACTTCCTCGATAAGTACCTCACCGTCTGGATCCTCGGTGCGATGGCCGTCGGTGTGGGACTCGGGTTCGTCGCGCCGTCGGTCACTCAACCCATTCAGGATTTCCACCTCGTCGAAATCGGTCTCATCGCGATGATGTATCCGCCGCTGGCGAAGGCCGATTACTCGCGGCTTCGCGCGGTGTTCAGCAACTGGCGCGTTCTCGGACTGAGCCTCGTCCAGAACTGGCTCATCGGCCCGACGCTTATGTTCGCGCTCGCTGTGATTTTCTTCAGCGGGCTCGTGCCCGGCCTGCCTGCTCGGCCCGAGTTCTTCCTCGGTCTCGTGTTCATCGGGATGGCTCGGTGTATCGCGATGGTGCTCGTCTGGAACGAACTTGCGGACGGCTCGACCGAGTACGTCACCGGCCTGGTCGCGTTCAACAGTCTCTTCCAGATCCTCACGTACGGCGTGTACGTCTGGTTCTTCGGCCTCGTGCTCCCGCCGCTGCTCGGGATGGAGACGCTCGTCGCCGGCATCGAGACGTTCAACGTCACGCCGATGCAGGTGTTCCAGGCGCTCGTCATCTTTCTCGGAATCCCCTTCGTCGGCGGGTTCCTCACACGGTTCGTCGGCACGCGAACCAAGAGCGGGGAGTGGTACGAGGAGACTGTCATCCCGAAGATCGACCCACTCACGCTCGTCGCGTTGCTGTTCACGGTCGTCGTGATGTTCGCTACGCAGGGCGAGACCATCGTCGCCGCACCCGGTGACGTCCTCCTGATCGCCGTTCCACTGACGATTTACTTCGTCGTGATGTTCTTCGTGAGCTTCGGGATGGGCAAGGGCATCGGCGCGGACTACTCGACGACGACGGCGATCGGCTTCACCGCCGCCTCGAACAACTTCGAACTCGCAATCGCGGTCGCCGTCGCGGTGTTCGGCGTCGGCTCCGGCGTCGCGTTCACGACCGTCGTCGGCCCGCTCATCGAGGTCCCCGTCCTGTTGGCGCTGGTCAACGTCGCCCTGTACTTCCAGCGCAAATTCGACTGGAGTGGTGCCATCACGGGACAGCTCGACACCTCTCCCTCCACCCCACCCGCCGAAGACGACTGAATAGGCTGCTGGCGTCGGGGGACTCGAATCTGGAGAATAGTCGTCGAACGTGTTTTTCAGGTTTCGAGTACTGAGCGCGCTCGTTGTACGTAGCTGTTCGCGCCCCAGCTCCGGGCGTCGCTGATTTCGTCGAGGAGCCGGCGTGCGTCGGCTGCTGAGAGGTGGTCAGTTCGCACGAGAACCGAGAGGAGCGTTGGTGTCGTGACGAGGTGGGTCGCGGCAAGCGAGGCGTGAATCAGCCCGAGTTGGTTGAACTCGTCGCAGAGGAAGAGCGCGGCGTCGAGGTCGTTTGCGAGCGTGACGGCGGCGTTCTCGCCGTCGTCGAGCGGGAACTCGGCGTCAAGTTCGACTGACTGTGTCGTGAATGACTCCGCGCGGTCGAGCACGGTGGATGCGGCGCGCCCGTGGCTGTCATCGTACGAGGCGATTTCACGGAGTTCCTCGACGACCGCTGTCGGGACGACGACCTTGTACCGCGAGAGACAGCGCGCGAGCGGGTCGGGCGTGTTACCGGCGACGATTCCGAGACTCACGAGGGCGGAGGCGTCCGCGATAAGCTGCGACATCTATGCGTCCGCGGCCTCGTCGACGAAGTCCTCGTCCAACTGCTGTTTCAGAACGCGGAGGTTCGCTGCCTCCTCGGCACCGACGAGGGACTTGAGCTGTTCGAACTCGATTTCGTCGTCGTAGTAGGCGGCGGCGATTTCCTGGGTGAGAGCGTCGTCGTGAGCGGCGTCTTGGAGGTACTCTCGGAGCGCGGTCACGAGGACATCCGTCCGGTCCTCTCCGAGGACCGCGGCCAGCGCGTCGGCCCGGTCGATGAGCCGATTCGGGGCCCGAAACTGCACGCGCCGCTTATCGCTGCTCATATGTGTACAATGTGAGCCAACTCATTTAGTCGTTTCCGTGTGTACAACGTGATCTAACGTGATGCCGCTCGATTCCGCCCGATTCTCGTGTATTCTCCTAAACGTGGCCGCGGGCCAAAGCCGCGATTAGGCGTCTTCGGTGTAGACTCGCACCTCGCCGTCGTTGGTGATGCCGACGTCGATGGTGGTCGTTAGTTCGTTTTGGTTCGTGGCGTTTTCGAGGACGCCGTAGAGGTGCGTGTAGAGTTCCGGCCGGCAGTGCGCGATTTTGATGCCCGCGTCGTCGGCGTGCTCGTAGACGCTGGCGACCAGTTCCTCGAAACTCGTTCCGGGCGTGACGGAGAATTGGATTGGCGACCGTACCGTCCGGACGAGTTCGAGCGTCCGGCGCGCTTTCTCGATGTTCTGTTCCGCCGCTCGTTCGATGGCACTGATATTCGAGTCCGTCGTTCCCAGTTGTTCCGCGACCTCTCGCTGGGTCCGACCTTGCTCTCGGAGTTCGAGCACCTCCACTTGGCGGGCGGTCAGCGTCGTCGATTCGGCGGAAACCATACCGGGGTAAACAGATATGTTTGAGTTAAGCTTTTCTCTCAAACGCTTCTCTATCTCGCATAGTGACCGCTGACTCTCCGAGGACGCGACGGCAGTTTCTCCTGGCCAGCGGAACGGCGGCTGTCGCTGGCTTCGCGGGCTGTACGAGCACTCTCGGGCGCGACGACCGCGAGTCCACGACGGTCGCGATTCTCGCCGCGGGCAGCCTCCAGAACGCGCTCACGAACGGTCTCAAGCCCGCTGTCGACGTCCCCCTCAGAATCGAATCGCACGGCTCCGCGACCGTCGCGCGACTCGTCGCGGAGGGCCAACGCGACCCCGACATCGTCTCGGTCGCCGACGTGGCACTGTTCGACCGTCCGCTCTCGCCATCGTGGTACTCGGAGTTCACCAGCAACGCCGTCGTCATCGCGTACAATCCGGACACCGCCGGCGGAAAGCGGGTGGCCGAGGCCGGACGCGAGCGGTGGTACGAACCGATGGTCGAGGAAGACGTAGCGCTCGGCCGCACCGACCCCGACCAGGACCCGCTGGGGTACCGGTCGCTCTTCGTGCTCGAACTCGCGTCCCGGTACTACGACGACGCCGCGAATCTCCGGGACCGAATCCTCACGCGGGAGCAGGTGTATCCCGAAACGGCCTTGATCAGTCAGTTCGAGACTGGAGCCATCGACGCCGCACTCGCCTACCGAAACATGGCCGTCGAACGCGACTACGAGTACATCGAGCTCCCGGACCAGATTAATCTGAGCAACCCACGGTACGCCGATGACTGGTACGCGACGACCTCGTACACGCTGCCGAACGGCCACGAGGTGCAGGGTGGCGTCATCAGTTACGGTTCGACCATCCGCCACATGAGCGACGCCGCCGTCTCCGTGTTCGACCACCACACGACTGGGCAGTATCTCGAAGACCACGGCTTCCTTTTGCGCGACGAGTTCCCTGCCTACACGGGCGACGTTCCCCAGCGCGTCCGAGAGGCTACCGATCGCTCTGACGCGAACCACTCCCGGAACGCTGGCTCCGCCGAACCGCTTTCCACAACTGTCTCGGACATCACGGTTCTGATCTGAATGACGGCAGACTCGGAGTCGAACCGTTCGGCCACGACCGCGTTCGGGTTCGACTGGCTCAGCGTCGCGCTCGTCCTCGGCGGCGTGTTGCTCCTGTACTACGTGGTACCACTGCTGTCGCTGTTCCTCTCTGTCCCGCCCGGCACAGTTCTCTCGCAGCTGAGCGACCCGACGGTCGTGGACTCTGCGACCACGTCGCTTCTGTCCGCGTCGATTAGCACGGTCGTCGCCACCCTGTTCGGTCTGCCGCTCGCGTACTGGCTCGCGCGCACCGACGGCCCCGTGACGAAGGTCGTCCTCGCGGTCGTGGTCCTCCCGCTGGTGCTCCCGCCAACGGTCGGCGGAATCGTCCTGCTCACCGTCTTCGGCCCCGGGTCGCCGCTCGGTGACGCCGCAATCGCCGCCGGCATCCCGCTCACGCGGTCGCTCGCCGGCGTGGTGCTTGCCCAGACGTTCGTCGCGTCGCCGTTCGTGGTCGTGACGGCCAAAGCAGCGTTCGAGGGCGTCGACCGGACGCTCGAACACGCGTCTCGCTCGCTCGGAAAGAGCCGACTCGCGACCGCTCGCCGCGTCACGCTCCCCCTTGCCGGTCCGGGAATTCTGGCCGGCGTGACGCTCGCGTTCGCCCGCGCCATCGGCGAGTTCGGCGCGACGATGATGGTCGCGTACTACCCGCGAACGATGCCCGTCCAGATCTGGGTCTCGTTTCAGTCGCTCGGCTTGGACAACGCTTATCCGGTGGCGATACTGCTGGTCCTCGTCGCCGCCGCGGCGCTGTTACTGCTCAACACTGTCGCCTCGAACCCATGGGAATGACACTCGACCTCTCGCGACTGCGCAAAGCCTACGGACAGTTCGAGTTCGGTCCCGTCGACCTGACGGTGGACGACGAAGTGCTCGCCGTCCTCGGACCGTCCGGGAGCGGGAAGACGACGCTCCTCTCGCTCGTCGCCGGCATCACCAGCCCCGATTCGGGGGCGATTCGCCTCGACGGACGCGACCTGACCGGCGTTCCGCTGGAGGAGCGCCGCGTCGGGATGGTGTTCCAGGAGGGCGCGCTCTTCCCGCACATGACCGCGCGCGCAAACATCGCGTACGCGGCGACGGACAGCGACCGCGTGGACGACCTCGCGGCGGTTCTCGAAGTCACCGACATCCTCGACCGAACGCCGCCGACGCTCTCCGGCGGGGAGCGCCAGCGGGTCGCGCTCGCGCGTACGTTGGCAACCGACCCGGACGTGCTTCTGCTCGACGAACCGTTGTCGAGTCTCGACGCGCCGATTCGGACGCGCCTCCGGGACGAACTGCACAGCCTGTTCGCGTCGCTCACCATCCCGGTTCTCTACGTGACGCACGACCAGCGGACGGCGACGGCGCTCGGCGACCGACTCGCCATCGTTCGGGACGGCGGCATCGAACAGGAGGGAACGCCGTCGGCGGTGCTCACGCGGCCGACGAACCGGTTCGTCGCTCGATTCACTGGAACCGAGAATCTCTTCGAGGGGACCGTCACCGACCGGAGCGCGGACGGCGCGACCGTCCGCCTCGGCGACATCCGCCTCCGCACGACCGCGGCGTCCGTCCCGTCGGACGATGTGACGGTCTGCATCCATCCGTCACGGGTCGCGGTCGACGCGCCCTACGTCACTGACGGCGACACAGCGGCGAACACTGTCACTGGAACGGTGACACGATGGTTGAACGAGGGAAGCGAATACCGGGTCGATATCGATATCAACGCCAGCGCGCACACGCTCACCGCGAGTGTCCGCCCGCCGACGTTCGAACGACTCGCGCTCGAAAACGGCACGGACGTTCAGGTACTCGTCCCTGCGGCGTCGATACACCTGATTCCGGACGCGTAGTCAGGTCCGCGAACGCCGCTCGTCCCCGCGTCGGTGTCCTTGGTTTCTGACTTGGGTTAGTCGTCGTTCTCCGGGTCGTCTTCTAGCTGTAAGCCGGTCGCCATCAGTCGTCGGACGATTGCGACGAGTCCGTTGTCGAACCCGCGGCCGAACACGCCCTGTTCGTGTTCACGGCGCGCGCCCGTCGCTTCGGTGAACGAACTCACCAGAATCGCTTCGCGGTCGGCCAGTAGTAAGCGGCTGATCTCCGTCTGGTCGGACGGGAGCGGCGACCGCTCTATCCACTCTAGGCCGGAGACGAACACTTCGATGTCCGGGAGGGACTCTCGGATTGTGGTGCGGAGGTCGTCGGTGACCGCGCCGACGACCACGTTCACGCCGCGTTCTTGCGCCGCTCGGAGTTGGTCGGCTAGCTGGTCGGTGAAGATGCTCTCGTGTCCGATGACGAGTATCAGTTCGTCCGTCGCGCCCTCGATTAACTGCTGGGTTCGACTCGTGATGCCTTGGTCGCCGGAGAGCGCCCATACTTCGTGCGTGGCGTCCGTCGTCTGCGCGCTGTCGGCCGGTTCGAGGCCGCCGAGCGCGCTGCGGAGTGATTCGGTTCGTTCGACGTATTCCGAGCGGAGCGTGTTGATGGCTTCGTCGATGGTGACGGCGCGGAACTGTTGTGGGTTCGAGTGCTGTGTCTCGACCAGTCCCTTCGTTTCGAGTACCCGAATCGCGTCGTAGACGCGCGTCCGGGGAACGTCGGATGTTTCGCTGATGTCTTTCGCAGTTCCTCGCTGGCGGCGCGAGAGCGCCACGAAACACTTGGCCTCGTACTCTTTGAGCCCAAGTTGTTGGAGCAGTTCTATCGCTTCTTGTTGATTTGAGTCGTCGTCCATGGGTCCCAACCTTGTCCGCTATGGGGCCTTTCGTTCCCTGGCTGTATAGTTCGTCGCACCGAGAACCGCCTGTCACTATTTCGCTCACACGATTTTGCCGGCATCGTGGCGTCTGCGCGCGGAGACTTGGGACGCTTCCTAGATTAACTCACTTAATCACAATACTTCTATGTGCGGGTAGCACGGATAGTATCGTGGCGTGTGATTGCAGAACTGGTCCCAACCTGGTCTGTCACGACACGCCGTCAACCACCACACCCGGTGGTTTTCGCGAACCCGGTGATGCGTTAATGTCCGGTAACTCTCCAGACCAAGCACGGTCCACGGCCGTCGAGCAGCTCAAAGCGCTCGGACTTAGTACCTACGCCGCTCGGACGTTCGTCGCGCTCGTCAGTCTCGGTGAGGGAACGGCGCAGGACGTGAGCGATGTCGCGGACGTCCCCCGGACGCGGGTGTACGACGCGGCCGACGAACTCCGTGACCACGGGCTCGTTGACGTCAAACAGTCGAACCCGAAACAGTACTGGGCGATTTCGACGGAGACGACCGGCCGCCACTTCCAGCAGGAGTACGACCACCGTGTGGACACGCTGACCGACGCGCTGGACCGCCTCGCGGTCGCGGACCGCACCGCCGAGCAACGCGGCGTCTGGACGGTGACTGGTCGTGACACCGTGACGGAACGCGTGGTGGAGTTCCTCTCTGGAGCCGAGGACGAAATCGTCTTCATGACCGCCGATGACTTGCTCACCGACGACCTCACGGCGTGTCTCTCGAACGCGAGCGACCGCGGCGTAACGATTCGACTGGCGGACATGTCGCAGACCGCGGAGGCGACGCTCCGGAACGAAGTCCCCGAGGCACAGCCGTTCGATTCGTTGTGGGACTGGGCGGACACGCCCGCCGGCCGCCTCCTGATGGTCGACCAAGAGAAGACGCTCGTGAGCGTGCTCGTCGACGGCAACGGCGACCATCCGCCGGAACCGCGCGACGAGACCGCTATCTGGGGAACAGGTCAGACGAACAGCCTCGTTATCGTCCTGAAAGCACTGTTCACGTGGCAACTCGAATATGCACGGACGTAGCCCCCTCGCCCGCCGACCGCAGGCGGGTCGTACCGACCACGCGCACGACGGCGCGGCCTGTACAGCGCCGGAACGTCACACGGGTGCTACGAACCGATGAGTGACGACGAGAACAGCGCAGGCGGCTCCGATTCGGACGAACAGGCTGCGGCGTCCGCTATCGTTCGACACGACTGGACCGAGGACGGCCAGCCCAGCGTTGCGCTCGTCGAAGCCGTTGCGGCAGCCACTAACCTCGCGCCGTCGGACCTGCCACCCCTAGACCACCGCATCGACCCGGACGCGCTCGATTCCCTGCTCACGCGTGAGGGCTCGACGGCGACGGTCTCCTTCCCGTACGCCGGCGCGACCGTCACCGTGGACGGGAACGGCGACATCGAAGTCTGCGTCGACAACTGACCGTGGACTGTCCGTACGATTCGGGGCGACGAACGCACAGCTGCTTCTCGCTAACCGCTCTCGGCGCGACGACCGAGTAGCTGTCGCGGATGCGTGTCTCAGACGAGGTTCACCGACGGATCCTCTCGGTGTTTGTCGACAGTCTCAAGCAAGGAGTGGGCTGCTTGGAAGTTCGTTCCGCGACGAACGCATCGCTCGGGTACGTCGTACACGATGACGTCCGAATCCTCTAACACCGGTAACTGAATGTGGTGGAGTTCGACAAACCGTTGGTCGGTCGGTCCGCGTCCGTTTACGCTCCGCGAATCCGCATCCGCCAAGTGCGCTTCGAGTTGGTCGACGGTCGTTCCGTCCGTGGTCTCAGCGACCCGGCGGAGAATCCGTCGGCGCTGCTGTTTCACCAGCAGTCGCAATGCCGCATCGGTCGATAGCTGCTGTTGTAAATCGCTCATGGATTGTCCCACCATGTCCTGTAGGGACACTTGTACGCATGAACATGGACTAGAGACTAAGCGCACTAGCCGGAAACCCGTGTCGTTAACCCTGATCCTCAAACAACCCGCCACTCGCCCGAGAATCCACGATTCGGGCGCGCTCACGTCAGCCACTCGCAGACGTATCGAATGCCGGTTCGCGGCGACAGCACGGTGATTGACGAGTGAGTTCAACGCCACTCAGAAATCCCGGAAGATTATGAGCCGGCCAGTAGAAGTCCTCGTATGGACATTCTTCTCCTCGCACACGTCGTCGTGTTCGCGGTGTCCGCGGTTCTCTGCGTGGTAAGTCTGCCGCGTGCACGCGCCATCCAGCACGAGGACACCCGCCGCGGATTGGTCGGCTTGCTGGTGTCGGTCGGTCTGTGGGCGGCGGGCTACGTCGGCTACCTGCTCGCGCCCACGGACACGCTGCGGGTCGCGTTCTACATCACCGGGTTCAGTTTCGCGTTCGTCGCAGTCGGCGCGTTCCTCTACTTCTGCGCGGCGTACACGGGACGCCCACCGCGCCGCGCTCCCTACCGGAAGACCGCGCTGGCGGCGTTCGCCACCATCGTCGGACTGAAAGTGACGAACCCCCTGCACGGCCTCTACTTCACGACGGAGTGGACGACGACGCCGTTCCCCCACCTCGCCATCAACCACCAGCCCGCGTACTGGCTCATCCTCGGACTGTCGTACGTGCTCACCGCGGTCGGGTTCTTCATGCTGCTCGAACGGTTCTACCGCACCGGCACGGACAGCAGGCCGCTCGTCGTCCTGCTCTGCCTGACAGGCATTCCGGCGCTCGCGACGACGCTCGGCGACGAAATCGAGTGGCTCCTCCCCCTGATGTACGAGCCACCGGGCGTCGCGCTGTTCGCGGTCGGCGTCCTGTTCGTGTACGTCAGGCGGTTCGAGGCGATACGCCTCACGAGCAACGCGACCGAACCCGCCGTGTTCGTCGACGCGGACGGCGACATTCGGGACTACAACACGGCCGCACTCGCGCTCCTCCCCGACCTAGAGGGGTCGGTCGGCGCGCCGCTGGCGACGGTGGACGACGAACTCGCCAACGAACTCTCGAACCCCGGTGTCGTCGCCACGACCGGGGACGACACCACGCGGTACTATCAGGTGTCCACGGCGCCGTTCACCGCGGGCGACGCCCGGATGGGCCAACTCGTCACGCTCACCGACGTGACTGACCGCGAGACGTACCGCCGGCAGTTGGAGTCGAAGACTGAGCAACTCGAAGCTCTCACACGCGTCGTCCGTCACGATATCCGGAACGACATGACCGTCATCACGGGCTGGGGAGAGACGCTCCGCGACCACGTCGACGACGAGGGTGAGGACGCGCTTGACCGCGTGCTGCGGACGGCCGACCACGTCGTCGCCGTCACGGACACCGTCGGCGACTTCCTCGACGCGCTCTCCGGAACGACAACGCTCGACCTCCAGCCCGTCCCGCTCGGGGAGACGCTCCGAGCGGAACTCGCCGCCGTCCGCGAAGCCCACCCGGACGCCCGCTTCACCGTCGACGGCGCGATTCCGGACGTGGACGTGCGCGCGACCGGCCTGCTCTCCTCCGTGTTCCGGAACCTCCTCGAAAACGCCGCCCGACACTCCGACCGCGACACGCCCGCGATTACCGTCTCCTGCACCGCACACGACGACACCGTCGAAGTCCGCGTCGCGGACGACGGCCCGGGGATTCCGGACGCGCAGAAAGAACGCCTGTTCCAACGCGGCGAGAAAGGCCCGGCGAGCCCCGGGTCCGGCCTCGGGCTCTACCTCGTCGAAACGCTCGTCGAACAGTTCGACGGCCGCGTCCGCATCGAGGACAACGACCCCCGCGGCACGGTGTTCGTCGTCGAACTATCGGTGGCGTAGTTTCGGCGGTGATCGCCTCAGGTGGTCTGTTCCCGTTCACGTTCGCTTCGCGCCCCCGTTTCGTATCGGTCGACGAGTCCGCCGATGAGAACCGCCTGCGTGGTACCGACGACGGCCGTGCTCAGGAACCCGCCAGCGAGCGGGACGCGCGCGAGCGTCCACGCGCCGAGACCGAGGATGACGGCGGTGACGACGAACGGGAGTCTGATGCCGACGGAGGCGTCGCCGCTCCGGCGGACGGCGCGGTCGAACCGGTAGCCGGCGGCGAGGAATCCGGGGAGCAAGAACAGGTAGGAGACGACGATTGCGGCCACGACGAATGTGACGAGTCCGAGTGGCAGCAAGCCCACCGATCCCTCCAGAGCGAGGAATCGCGGAAGCGCACTGAGGACGACCACCCAGCCGGTATATCTGGCGAGCGAGTCGCGGTCAGTCGTCAGACACCGCGTGATGGTGTACCAGCCGGCGACGGCGACCGCGAGCACGGCGAGCGCTTCGAGCGCGACACCCCAGGCGAGGACGGGGAGTTCGAGGTGGACGAACGCGCCGACCGTGCGGGTGGTTCGGGAGACGCCGTCCGGGAAGATGTTGTACTGGACGCTGACTGTGTCGTACATCCAGGACGGGTCGCCCGTGGGGAGCGGGTCAACGCGGCGCAGCCAATCGACGGCGGCGACGATGACGCCCGCGACGATGAACGGAACGACGAGCCACGGGTCGTCGCGAACCCGCTGCAGCACGATTCCGCCGAAGGTCTTCGGTTGTCGCTCGCGGTCGCCTCCGGTCATGGCTCGGTGAGCGCGAGGACGCGGTTTCGGTTCGCGGCGTACAGCCGGCCGCCGGACACGATTGGCGTCGACAGCGGAACCTGTTCGGGCGTGAACGAGAACCGACGCCGACCGGTCTCGGCGTCGAACGCGACCAACTCGTAGTCCTCCCGGGTGGCGTACACGACGCCGTCAGCGACGACGGGAGACCCCCTCCCGTCGAACTCGGCGGTCCACGCGCGCTTGCCCATATCGAGATGGAGCGCGTGCAGCGTCTCCATACTATCCGGAACGAACGCGAGTCCGTTCGCGACCGCCGGTTCGCTGTCCGTGACGTTCCCTCCGTGGTCGTACTTCCAGACGGTTGCGCCGTCCGCAGATGAGAGGAGGCGGACGGTCTCTCGAGTGAGCGCGAGGACCCCCATATCGGTTGCGGCCGTGACGTGAACGCGGCGGTTTAGCTGGCGATGCCAGCGCCGTTCGCCGGTCGCCAGGTCGTAGGCATTCACGAGATAGGGGTAATTCGCGACGTACACCGTGCCGTCGCGGACGACGAGGTCGTTGACAACTGTGTCGGTGAGGTCGCCCGCGTCCGGTTCGACCGTCCACACCACGTATCCGGTGTCGCCGTCGAGCGCGACGACCGTGCCCTGTTCGGGGACGGCGGCGACGACCTGTCCGTCCACGCTCACCGGGGACGGCCCCCTGAAGGACCCTGGGCCGAACGAGTACATGCCGGTAGTGTCGGGGGACCGCGGGCCGCGCCAGCGTTCGGTGCCGATGCGCCAGCCGACAATCGGGAGTTCGACGCCACCTGCCGCGTCCAGGCCGCGGAGACCGTCGGTTCCGGTGGTGGCGAGCGTCGGTGTCGTGTAGTGGTCCGCGGCCGTGCACGCGGGGGTCGCCTGCGCGGTTCCCTCGACGGCGAACCGTTGCTCGCCCGTCGCGGCGTCCACCGCGACGATGCCGTTCCCGGCCGCGTAGACGGTACCGTCGACGAGCATCGGTTCGCTCGTACCGACGAACCAACCCGGCGCCCGCGCCGTCCACGCGACAGCCGCGTCGTCTTTCGGGCCGCTCGCGTCGGGGCTATGTGCGGTCCCGGCGGGGTCGTGGCGTGCCATCGGCCACGCCGCGGTCTCGTCGGTCGACGTGTTCGTCGCAGTCGTCGAGACGGCGGTCGCGCCGGCTGCGGCGACGAGACCGCCGCCCGCCATCTGCAACACGCGTCGTCTGGAGGGCATCAAGTACGTCTCACCACCCCGAATACGTAATCCTTTTGACTATATCCTCGCGGTCGAAATAAGGCGTTTCGAACGCTACTCCGCGTCGTCAGCGCTGACGCGGGAGAGTCGCATCGCGTTTCCGGTGACGCCGAGCGTCATGCCGGCGTCGCCGGCGAGGACGGCGAGCCAGATGGGAACGTAGCCGAACGGGACAGCGAGTGCGAGACCGGCTTTCACGGCGAGGCTCGCGCCGATGTTCTGCCGAATGACGCTGTTCGCGCGGCCGGCGAGCGTGTGGAGATAGGGGAGTCGGGAGAGGTCGTCGCCCATCAGGGCGATGTCGGCGGTTTCGAGCGCGGTGTCGGTGCCGGCCGCGCCCATCGCGATGCCGACGGTCGCGGTCGCCATCGCGGGCGCATCGTTGATGCCGTCGCCGACCATCGCGACGGTGCCGTACTCGTCGACGAGGTCCTCGACAGCCGCGACTTTCTCCTCGGGGAGGAGTTCGGCGCGCACGTCGTCGATGCCGACCTGGTCGGCGATGGCGCGCGCGGTGCGCTCGTTGTCCCCGGTGAGCATCACGGTGTGCTCGACGCCCTGCGCGCCGAGGCGTTCGACGGCGCGCGCGGCCTCCGGTCGGACGTCGTCCGCAACGGCGATGACGCCCTCCAGTTCGTCCGCCGTGCCGACGAGCACGACGGTCTTCCCCTGAGATTGGAGTTCGGGGACGGTGTCCGCGAGGAGGTCGAGGCAGTTGTGGCGCTCGCAGAGCTGTTGGGTGGTGCGCGTCACGACGCCGCCGTCGGTGGTCGCGTGGACGTGCGAGAGGTCGAACCCGAGTTCCTCGAACAGGCCGGGTTTGCCCGCGTAGTGCCGGGTGCCGTCGAGGTTGGCGCGCACGCCCTTCCCGGTGATGCTCTGGAACTCCGATACGTCGTTTCGCTTGACCGACTCCGCGTCGGCGCGGTCGACGATGGCGTCACCGATGGGGTGTTCGCTGCGGCGTTCGAGACCGCGCGCGCACCGCAGCACGTCCTCCTCGGTGTTCCCGCTCAGGGGGACGACGTCGGTGACGGTGAGTTCGCCCTTCGTGAGCGTCCCGGTCTTGTCGAACGCGACGGCGTCCACGTCCGCGACCGCTTCGAGGTGCGGGCCGCCCTTCACGAGCACGCCGTTCCGGGCCGCGCTCGTCAGTCCGGAGACGACGGAGACGGGCGTGGAGATGACGAACGCACACGGGCAGGCGAGCACGAGGAGAGTGAGGCCGTTCACGAACGCGTCCGTCCACGTCGTCCCGAGGACGAACGGGCTTCCCGCGACGACGAGCACGGCGAATGCGACGACGGCGGGCGTGTAGTACGCGGCGAACCGCTCCACGAACTGCTCGCGTTCGGTCTGCTCTGATTGGGCGTCCTCGATGAGGTCGACGACCCGGGAGAGCGTGTTCTCGTCCGCCGCGGCCGTCACCTCGATTTCGAGGTAGCCCTCCTCGTTGATGGTGCCCGCGTACACCTCGTCGCCCTCGGTCTTGTCGACGGGCACGCTCTCGCCCGTGATGGGCGCTTGGTTCACGGCGCTCCCGCCGGAAACGACGGTGCCGTCCATCGGTATCTTCTCGCCTGGCCGCACGACCACCACGTCGCCGACCGCGACGGCGTCGACGGGTACGGTTTCCGTGGTGTCGCCGCGTTTCACGGTGGCTTCGTCCGGCGAGAGGTCCATCAGTTCCTGGAGGCTGTTCCGCGCGCGGTCCATCGACGCGCGTTCGAGGAGTTCCGCGACGCTGAACAGCACCGCGAGCGTCGCCGCCTCGAAGTAGAGCGACTCGCCGAACCCGACGCTCGCGGCGAGCGCGCCCGTGATAGCCAGCGTCATCAGGAAGTCGATGTCGAGGCTGTAGTTCCGCGCGGAGTAGTAGCCGTTCCGCACGATCTCCTGTCCGCCGACGGCGACGGCGACCAAGAACAGCGCGTCCGCGAAGTGGATCGGTTCGCCGAGCACCGCCGCGACTTGCGGGTTCGTGGGGGCGAGGAACTCGAACACCAGTCCGACCGCGAGAAACACGCCGCTCACCGCGGTCTTCTTCGCGCGCGAACTCCGCCAGACATCCACGCTCGCGTCGCCGTGGTCGTGACCGTCTCCGTCGTGGTCGTGACCGTCCGTATCGTGGTCGCTGGCGCGGTCGTCGCGGCCGCCCTTGACGTTGACGACCTCGTAGCCGGCGCCTTCGACGGCCGTGACGATGTCGCTCTGGTCCGCGTCGGCGGGGTCGAACCGTGCGACGACCTGCCCGGTGGTTGGGTGCGTTTCGTAGGACTGGAGGCCGGGGACGCGGTCGAGGCCGTTCTCGACCTTTCCGGCGCAGGACGCGCAGTCCATGCTCGGCACCGAGAGCGTGAGCGTTACCACGCTGTCGGGCGTGTCCTGCTCACCCGTCCCGTCGGACGGCAGGTCGGGTGCGTCGTCGGAGGGAGTCATTACGAGAGACTACCCGCTCGGGGACTATTAATTCGGCTGCTATAAACCCGGGCTGTTCTACCAGAAATTATTATTCGATACGCACTCAGTTATTAACTCGACTGGTCGTCCGTGTGCACCGTGAGAACCGGCATCCCTGCATCCCGGGCGACACGCTCGGTCGTACTCCCGAGCAACCGCCGAGAAACGCCGTCGCGGCCGTGCGTACCCAGCACGACGAGGTCGGCGTCCAGCTCGTCAGCGTACACGAGGATCTCCTCGTCCGGCACGCCCTCCCGGAGCACCGCTTCAACCGTCACACCCCGGTCGCTCGCCCGGGATTCCACGTCCGCGAGCACCTGGTCGCCGGCGCGCTCGCCCACGTCCCGCAGCGTCTGTTTCACGTCCGCCTTCGAGACGGCGAGCCAGCTCGTCTCCGTGTCCACGACGTACAGCGCGTACAGGGTCGCGCCCGTCTCGGCCGCGAGTCCGACCGCGTGTCGCACGGCCGCCCGCGCGGGCTCGCTTCCGTCGGTCGCGACGAGGATTCGGTCGTACACGTCAGAGCACCCCGAAGCCGAACTGACTGTACGGCCACACGTAGTGCAGCGCCACGCCGACGATGAGCGCCGGAATCGTCGTGTAGATGGTGGCGACGATGGCGGCCTTCACGTCAATGGCGAGCAGCGGGAAGAGCGCGTCGCCGTCCTGACTGATGGCGTTCGCGGTGAGCGCCGAGAACGGCAGACCTCCCTCGGCGTAAATCTGCGCGAACACGATCTGGGGCGCACAGCCCGGGATGAGGCCGAGCAACGCGCCACCGACCGGTGCGAGCACGCCCGCGGCCGCGGCGAGTGCAGCGATTTCGATGCCCGAGACGACGATGGCGTACTCGTAGATGAGGTAAGCGACGATGACCCAGACGGTCACCATACTCGTCTCCATCGCGGCGTGCTGCAAGGTCTCGTACGCGCTCTTGAAGTCGTCGCGGACGCGGCCGGCTTGGCCTTCACCGATGAATCCGCGGCCGACGAAGTGGAGGTAGAACGACGCGGTCGTCCCCAGGAGGCCCGCGACCGTGAACAACCCGAAGAACGTCGGCGTGAACGCCACCGGAACTTCGGGCGCACCGCGAGCGAGGTAGAGAACGCCGGCGACGAGGCCCGCGAACGCGAGAACCCACCAGCCGACGTGGACGAGGTGGCTGAACGTCGTGAGCGCGGGCGTGAACCGCTGAACGAATCGGTCCTTCACGCCGCGAACACCGGGGCGCGGCGTTCGGTCGGTGTGGCCCGTTTCGGCGCGCTGGTGGGCGTGCGCGTCCATCTCGAAGTCGGGGATGCTCGGCCCGCCGTCGGCGACGTTCTTCGTCGCGAACCCGCCGTCGGTGACGGGGCGGCTGATGCGACTGACGGCGCGGTCGACGCGCGAGACGCCGAGGCCGTAGCGGTCGACGCTGTATCCGAAGAGGACGGCGGCGATGAACGCGAGTCCGTACGCGTACGCCGCGGCTTCGGGTGCGAGCGCGAGGATGACGAACGCGGAGTCCCCCGCGGTCGCGGCCAACGCGGCGATGACGGTTCCGAAGCTCACGGTTCCCCGGATGTAGAGCGGCATCGCGATGATGGCGCCGCCGCAGCCGGGTGTGAGGCCGAGCAGCGCGCCGGCGAGCGGTTGCATGTGTTCGTTCTCCGTGAGGTAGGTGACGAGACGGCCACCCGTCCGGTACTGGATGTAACTGAAGATGAGGACCGTGACGGCGACGAACGCACTCACCTGCACGAAGCCGTCGCGCACCGAGAACACGAAGATGTCGATAGCGTCGTTGAGCGTGAGGTTGAGCATGTCTGAGAGCCCAGCGAGGAAGAGTGGACTCGCGGTCAAGACGCGTCCACCTCCGTGTGGCTGTCTGTGAAAATACGCAGTGAACGAATAGATTCGATCATCCTTCCCACTATACTCTGTCCCACCAAACTATAAAATAGTTTCTAGTAAAACCGGATTTAGACGCATCTAATATGCGGTGGGGCGTGCGAAGTCACCCTCTGAACCAATTCCCTCCCACGATACTGTGACCGTACTTCACCGCTCCGACCATGTCGTCATCGCGAAACGTGTCGACCTGAGGCGAAGGACTGCAGAGATATTCCGCCCTGAAACCGGCTTTGGGCGCGGTAAAAGCGGTCGCATACACGTCGACCCCGTCGTGAACTTCGCGTGAAGCGGTATCATCGCCGAAGGTGGTGGACCGATGCCCGAGACAAAGACCTCAATCAATTAGTAGATTTGTCACTTGGGGCTACGAGCCTTTTGTCACGGTGATGAGTCGTGTGTATGCCTGCAAAATATAGAGCAAGGAGCTTACAGAGAGTCATCTTCCACCTGGCTTAGGTAATTATTTAATGTGCCATGTTTACAAGTCTGTAGGTATGATGGGTGGGCCGATATCGACGAGTCTGATTGCTACCGCAATTGCGGACGTAGCTTCTGCCTCAGGCGTAACTATCTATGAAAAAATTCGCAACCGGGTTTCAGCGGAGGATGCAGAACAACTGGAGAAGAAGCTTATCTCGTCATTGAAGGGTCGACTCGACGAAGAGAATTCTTCTAGCCAGGTTATCAATGAAGCTATTGAATCAATTGACGCCAATGCTGTAGAGTCTGTTTATTTGTCTCAAGACGAGATTGCTGTTCAAATCGGTGAAAGACTATCTAGTCCAACAAACTCCATTAATATCCCCTCAGATTCTACTGCACCAGCGATCGCAAGAGAAGCCATTGACGAGGCTCTTGAAAATTGGCTCGATTATATTTCCCGGGAAGACCGTGGCCAAAAGTACATCCTTGAGGGGATTTGGGACAACAAAAACCAACTTCAGGAAATACGGCAGAAGTTGGATGCAGTCGTTGAGCACCAAGGGCCGGAACTGCGATACTCCACAATTGAGGTTGTCAACGATGGTGATGCAGCAAAAGAAGTGTCGAAACACTTAGAGTCAGGTCGACCGGTGACCTCTGGGATTTTCGTTGACCGTCCAGAAGTTCCAGAGAAATTCACGGAAAAGCGGTATCTGGTTATTGGCCGTCGGGGGATGGGTAAAACACGCACGCTAGATTATATTCAGAAGAAGGTGCTCGAAGAAGAGGAGATTGACCATGTGGTGATCCCGGAGAACGATTTCATGGCGTTAGAGGATACTGAAGGTTTTAGACAAGCTACCTTTGACGGCGATGTTCTTCTGGTTTGGGATGATATCCAAGGACTTCGAGCTGGTGAACAACAAAGTACGGTACGACAAAGTATCGTTAGGTTGTCTGAAGCTGTAGAGAACTCAGGTAATTCGTTGTACGTAATAGCATCACTTCGGTCAGAATTTCTTGATGAGATTCCACATTTGGATCGGACCAAGGATAGAGCCTGGCAGGAATTTGAGGAAATTAGACTGCAGCCGTTAAACGACGAGACAGTAAGAGAGCTATTCACGAAAGCGGCAAACGCACATAACCTTGAATTGGATGAGAAGGTGCGGGAAGGCCTTGTTCAAGAGATTCAGTACACCGACCCATCCCCGCTATACGTTGAGTCTGTTGTCACATCTATCGACGAAGATCAAGACATTGCTAAACAGATCGATGAACTACCAAGTAACGTTAAGGAAATCTGGGAAAGCCAGTATGACCGGTTAACCAAAGAACATCCGGAGACTCGTTTTGTGGGGAATTGACCTGCTCCGAATGGGTGCAATTCCGCTTTACAAGCCAACATTGAGGATACTCTATTCGGAGGTTTTCAATCAGGACCGCTTTCAATTCCAATTGTCTGCGGATATCCTGAAACAGAAACAATGGATATGGGAGACCACCAATCCTGGTCCGGATATTACTGAAACCGTTTATGCTACTCGGGCGGCCCAGATGTCAGCTGTTTCTGAGGATCGAATGCGTGTCATTGACGAATACATCGATTTCCTTCTGAACACACTTCCTGAAACCATCCCAGACGAGGTAGAAGATTGGATTCCCATCTACTACGCAAATACAGCCATGTTTTTGATTGAGATCTTCTCTGGTGAAACAGCCGAATATACAGAGGCTCTTCTTGAGAAAGCTGTTGGCTTAGACCCCTACAATCCGATGGTTCGGAATAACTTTGCTACGTATTTTCAGTTAATCGGCGAGCCTGAGAAATCCTTGGAACATTACGAAGTCGCACTATCTGTGTCTCCCGAGTGGGCCGAGCTGAGGAATACATACGCAGCTACACTTGACGACCTCGGTGAGGTAACAGAGGCACAGAAACAGTACGAAAAAGCGATCCAATCTAGTCAGCCACAGCCACAGGCGCATTTCAATTTAGCGTCCCTGATGGCTGATTTGGGGCAGTTCGAAGAGGCAAAGCACCACTACGAAAAGGCACTTCTCAGTGGCTACCACGTCCCTGAGCTATACAGTAACCTAGGTGTTCTTCATACGAAATCTGGTGATTATATTGAGGGAATCAGAATTATGGAGGAAGGACTAGAAGTCTCTGAATCAGATATTATGCTCCGAATTAATCTTGCAACATCATATCTAGACATTGAACGGCCAGATGAGGCTGTTGACATTCTGAAACCAATGTTGGATGACGAGAGCGATTCTAGAGTTCACGGCCTGCTCTCATACGCGTATTCTAATCTTGGAGCGCGTGAGAAAGCAGTTCATCATGGAGAGCGGGCAAAGGACACTGAGTCGGGGCAGAATCCCTTGGAAGAAGAGTATCTGGAAGATCTGGAGGTAAACGATGTTCGTGATGACCCTGATTGGGAAGAGAAACCAGACTTATTCCGCGTATTTTACTTTCTTGCGAGCGAGGAGAACTATTCGAAAGCTTGGGAGAAAGGGAATGAGGTGCTGGAAACCGGCTACGATTCATCTGAGTTCCGTCGCATGTTAGCTGACGTGGCTGAGATTCTCAATTTAACTGAGGATGCCGAGCATCACCATGAAAAAGCGATTCAGCTAGATCCAGAGGACGGACTTGCTCATCACCACTATGGGAACTTCTTAAAACACCAAGGTCGGCTTGATGAAGCGGAAAAGCGGTTCAAAGAGGGGCTCAAAGTATCAGACAATCCGGAGATATACACTGATTATGGTCTCTTGTTACTCAAAATTGGAGATTACGAAGAAGCCGTAGAAGTCCTATCCTTGTGTTTGGAGAGATTCCAACAGGCAGAAGATACCGTTATCGGGGAGGCTCAAATCCACCATAATTACGCTCAGGCTCTCTTCCATCATGGGAGTGAAGAACTCGCGAGAAAACATTACGAACGAGCCATTGAACTCAGGACCGAGTATCCAGAGCCAAGGGTTGGGCTCGGGCAGTTGGAGACAGAAGCCGGAAATATCGACACCGGTGTTGAGTATCTTGAAGAGGGCATGAGACTACTTGCTCAGGATGGCCAAATTGAAAAGTGGAAGGATACGCTGAGATTGGCCATCGATATTTTGGAAAACGCTGGACGAAATCAGGATGCGATAGATAAGTGTGAGTATGGCATCAATACGCTCCTGGATATTGGAGGAAGCCACTTACCAATTTTTGGCGCGTTGCAGCAAAGAAAATCGGGGTTGGAGAAATGAGTTCAGAGGTGGCGAGGTGAAAATACACCGTCGTATTGACTACGTCCAGAACATGAGCTGATGAGCGTTGAATTCATATACGTGTACGCGCCAACCGCTGGAAATATCGCGGAGACCGCCGCCACCGGCCCCGCCGAGTGAGCCGCCCCAGTATCAGCACTTTCATCGCGGCGGAGCCACCCAGCATAGACAGATGGGTTTGCGAACGGAACTCCGCCGGGAGGCGGCCGGGCTCTGGAACGAGGGCACGGGCGTCTCGCTCGCCGCGGTCGCGACCGGCTGGGGGCTGCTGAACGGCGTTCGAATGGTGTACCCCGTGGTCATCCCCTACCTCCGATCGGACTACGGGCTGAGCCTCACGCTCTCGGGATTCCTCGTGACCGTGCTGTGGTTCTTCGCCGCCATCGGCCAGCTCCCCGGCGGGATGCTCGCCGACCGGTACGACGAGCGCGCGCTCATGGCCGTGAGCCTCGCCGCCGTCGCGGGCGCACTCGCGCTCGTCGCCACCTCGACCTCGACGCTCGTATTGTTCGCGGCGACCGCAGTCTGGGGTGCCGGCCACTCCCTCTACCCGATCGCCCGCATCACCATTCTCTCGAAGCTCTACACGAGCCGACTCGGCAGCGCGCTCGGCGTCACGATGGCGACCGGCGACATCGGACAGACCATCCTGCCGCCGGTCGCCGTCGCACTCGCGACTGCGGTCGCGTGGCAGGCCGGCCTCGGGTTCGTCGCCCCGCTCCTCGTCGCCGCCGCCATCGCCATCTACGTTCTCACACCCCGGCAGACACCCGCGGGCGGTTCCACGCAGTCGCTCCGTGACACCCTCGACATCGTCTCCGAACTCCGCACGCCCGCACTCGGATTCATGACGGTCATCCTCTTCCTCTACATGCTCATCTGGCAGTCGTTCACCGCGTTCTACCCGACCTACCTCACGACCGTGAAACACCTCTCCTCCCAGCAGGCGAGCGTGCTCTTCGGGTTCTTCTTCGCCGTCGGCGTGGTCGTGAAACCGCTCGCCGGCGCGGCCTACGACCGGGTCGGCATCCGGCGGTCGCTCGTCGCCATCCTCCTCCCGGCGGCCGCGGGCTTCCTCCTCCTCCCGCTGCTCGACAGCGCGTGGCTGCTTGTCGGCGTCACCGCGCTCGTCAGCACGATGCTCGGCACCGGTGCCGTCACCCAGTCCTTTCTCGCGGACGCCTTCTCCGACGAAATGCAGGGCACCGGCCTCGGCGTCATCCGCACCCTCACCGCGTCCCTCGCGGCCGCCGGCCCCGTCGTCTTCGGTATCGTCGGCGACCACGGCTACTTCGACGAGGGATACATCGCGCTCGCCGTCGTGATGGTCGTCGTCATCCTCCTCACCTACCGGATGCCAGACTCCACCACCGCCTAATTTCGTTGACTGCTCGCTGGTGGTCGCTCTCGCGGCAGAAAGCTTTCACCACAGCAACTGTTCTCTCCGGTATGCGACGCCGCGAGTTCCTCGCCGGCGGCACCGCCCTGCTCGCCCTCCCGCTCGCCGGCTGCGCTCACCCGCCGGTTGTCCTCGACATGGAGAAGGCGACACCCGATCGAATCGCCGACGAGCGCTCGCTCGCCCCCGACCCCGGCTCCGAGGAGTACGAGGTGGTCGCGGCGGCCGCGGAAGCCGGCGAAAACGAGTCCGTCACCCGCAGTCACCGGAACGACCTCTTCTACGACACCGACACCGTCCGCGTCAACAATACCGTCTACGAGGTCTCGGAGACCCCCATTGAAACCACTGAGGTGACCGAGTACGAACTCCACATCGACTTCAACCCGGACGACGCGACCGCGACCCGCGGCGAAATCGCGTACACGGACCTCCCGCAAGCGGACAAAGAACTGCTCGACATCGTCGTCACCGACGAGTCGAAACGCACGGTCGACGGCGTCGACATCACCGTGAACTACGGGACGGCCGCGGAAGCCGGCGACTCCGTCTTCGTCCCCGACCCCCAGTACGACATCCTCGTCTACAACGGCGACCGATACCGCGTCACCGTCACGTCCCAGCAGAGCACTCGAACGACGTACCGCTACGACGTGACGACGGTCGCGGACAGTGTCGGCGCGTTCGTCGACCGAATCCGCGAACAGTATCGGTTCACGCTCTCCGGCCTCTCGGCGGCCGAGCGCGACGTCGTCGACGACGCAATCGAGGGCGGGTACTTCGAGGAGAGCGAGGCGTTCCAGTCCGTCGCGGAGCGTTTCCGCGCGTACGACGCACTCTCCCGAAGCGACTCCTACGGCACCTGGCTCGTGCGGTACGAGAGCACGGAGTACCTCGCGTACATCGAGTGGTAGCCCGGGGTGTATCGGACCGTGCGTAGGTCGTCACAGCACGATCGAGATTACTGCGAGCACGACGAAGATGACGACGAACCATTTCTCGCCACCCCCAAACGATTTGCGGACCCGGATGCATCTCCCAAGTATGTACGACGACGTTCTGCTCCCGTTCGACGGGAGTGACGGCGCCGCGGCAGTCCTCCAGCACACCGCGGACCTCGCGGAGGGGTTCGACGCGACCGTGCACGTCCTGTTTGTCGCGGACACGACGCGCGACTCCGTCACCGTCGTCGAAGGTCAGACGGTCGATGCACTCGCGGAGCGGGGTGAGGATATCGTCGGGGAGGCCGAACGAACGCTTCGTGCCGCGGGCGTCGACTACGATTCCGACGTCGTCCAGGGGAATCCAGCCCCGATGATCGCCGAGTACGCCGAACAGTACGGCTACGACCTCGTCGTGATGCCGACGCACGGCCGCCGCGGCGTGTCGCGCTACCTCGCCGGCAGCGTCACCGAGAAGGTCGTCCGGCTCTCCTCGGTGCCCGTCCTCACCGCGCGCATGCAGGACGACGAACGCCTCGCGTTCCCGTACGAGAACGTCCTGATTCCGGCGGACGGGAGTGCCGGCGCTATCCGTGCGGCGAAACACGGGTTCGCGCTCGCCGACGCGCTCGACGCGACCGTACACGCCCTCTCCGTCGTCGACACCGCGTTCGCGGGGTACGACGTTCGGTCGCCCTCGGCCGGGGAGGCGGCCGCGAACGACGCGCTCGACGAACTAGAAATGGCCGCTGCTGAGCACGGCATCGACTCCGTCGTCCGCCACGTAGACCAAGGGGGTCCGGTGGACTGCATCCGCGACTGCATCAAGACCGCCGACATCGACGCCGTCGTGATGGGGACGACCGGCCGGCGCGGCGCCGACCGCATCCTCCTCGGCAGCGTCGCCGAGAAGACGGGTCGGTCCGCGCCCGTCCCCGTCATCACGGTCGGTGGCCCCGATAACGCCTGACACGCGACCGTTGGCCGCGTTCCCGGCGTGGACTTATCCGCGTGAACCGCCTACGTGTTCTATGGTCGATTCTGCGGGGTCAGGACGAGAGGGGTCGAATACGGTGTCCGTGGCGAGCGCGGACCAGGGACCGTCGTTGCTCGTTCGCGCGGTCTACTTCGTTCTCATCGGCTGGTGGGCGAGTGGTATCTGGCTCGGCGTCGCGTGGCTGCTCAACGTGACGATCATCCTGATGCCGCTCGGTATCAAGATGATAAACTACGTTCCGAAGGTCGTCTCGCTGAAGGACCGGACGCTCGAAACGACGGCGGTCACGGAGGCGGACGGAACCGTCACGGTCTCCCAGCGCGGCCGCGACCAGCACTCCCTGCTCGTTCGTGCCGTTTACGTCGTTTTCGTTGGTTGGTGGGTGAGCGGCGTCTGGATGAGTCTCGCGTGGGCTGCATCGATTACAATCATCGGTCTCCCGCTCGCCGTCTGGATGTACGACCGTCTCCCCTACGTCGTCTCCCTCTACAAGTACTGAGCTAGCCGATCCACTCGCCCTCGATGTCGTCACGCACGCGGTCTATCCAGGATTCGAAGCTCTCCCGGCACGCGGGCGTCGCGTCGATGTGGTCGATGAACCCGCTGCCGCCGTCCGTGAGGGGCGTGCCACAGAACGGACACTGCTCGGGGCTATTCCACTCCGTGTCGTCGCGCGCCGGCGCGTCGTCGACCACGGTCAGTCCTCCAGGTACGCGTACAGGAGTTCCCGGCCGCGTCCGCAGCTCGGACAGCGCTCCGGGAGTTCTTCGAGGTCACCGAGTTCCCCGCACTCACTACACCGCCACACGAGGTAGCCCTCCCCGCTTGACTTATCGGGTGCGCGTTTGAGCGACACCGTCTCGACACCGCCGTGGGTCGCTACCTCGACACCATTCTCTGTTGGCGCTCGAACCACGCCGATTTCGCGGCCGCTGTCGTCGTACACTTGTTGCCCGCGTTCCAGCGGGTCGGGCGTCGTCTCGGGCGCGTTCGAATCGCTCATGCGACGCCGTTCCGGCCGGTCGACCGTTCCGCGCGTCCGCCGCGCGCCCCCGGTCGACTGGTGGTATCGAGTCTGCTTCCATACTGTCCGGACACCCGACGCGCCGAGTAAGTAATACTCCACCTACGCGCCACAAGCGACCAGTAGAAACTCTCTACTCTTCGGCCGTGACTGGATTAGAGTTGTTTCTGGTAGCCGACGTAGTCGTGGTCGGCGTCGTCGTTCTCCCAGACGGTGTACTGTTCGTAGCCGCGGGATTCGTAGAAGTCGATGAGGAACGGGTGACCCGAGTACGTTCCGAGTTGGAGCTGGTCGTAGCCCTGATTGCGGGCGTACGCTTCGGCGCGCTCGAACAGCGCAGCGCCGATGCCCGCGCCTTGTTCGTCGGGAGCGACTGCGAGGCGTTCGGCGAACGGATACTCCTCCGTTTCGAGTACGCGAACCGCGCCGACGACCGCGTCGTCGCGTTCGGCGACGAACTCCGCGGACGGTTCGTCATCGGCGAACCACGACCGCACGTACTCGCGCTCCACGTCGGTCATGCCCGTCGGATAGCCGAGGTCGGCGGTCGTACGGTAGGCCGCGCGGTACAGCGGGACCAGCGCGTCCACGTCCGCGACGGTCGCACGCCGGATCTCCACCGTCTCACTCATTCGACTCTGGATACGCCGCGAACGCGGCAAAACCGTGTCGATGCCCGACGCCGTCCGCCGATACACCGAACGAACTTTGCCCACGTTACTGACGCGGGAAACGTCAATTAACGCATGATTTACGTCAGGGGGCTTGGAGGAGGCGGCGAACGTTGTGGACCGTGACAACCGTGTTGAGAACGGCGGGCACGCCGTACCCGACTATTCGAAACGCGACGCGGTCCCGCGATGAGAGGGTCGCGACGCGCTGTAGTCCCGCGAGCAGTCCCTCCATCACGAGCAGCGTCGCGAGTAGCGCGACAGCCGTGCTCGTGGCGAGTGCGAGTACCGTCCCGTGGTCCACGTACTGGCGGGAGTCCTTATGCCCTCGTCGTGGGTGTCGGTTCGTCCGTCCCGCGTAGTGTTTCGAGGAAGTCTTGCGCGTCGAGCGCGGCCATGCTTCCGGTTCCAGCAGACGTAATTGCCTGCCTGTATCGAGGGTCAGCGACGTCGCCAGCGGCGAATACGCCGGCAACGGTCGTCCGGGCCGTCGGTCGACCGGTGTCGTCCGTCTGCGTGAATACGTAGCCACGTTCGTCTCGTTCGACGCCGGTGCCGTTGAGGAATCCTGTGTTCGGTGTGTGGCCGACGGCGTAGAACACGCCGCCGATGTCGACTGTCTCTCGGTTGATGTCGTGGCCGGATTCGGATTTCTCTGTGGGGTAGCCGTCGGGGTGGGTGACGAGCGTCGCGCCGGTGACACCCTCCTCTGGGGAACCATGGATAGCTTCGAGTTCCGTGTTCCACTGGAACACGATGTCGTCGTGGTCGCGGGCGCGGTCCGCCATGATTTCGGACGCGCGCAGGTCGTCGCGGCGGTGGACAACCGTCACGGAGTCCGCGAACTTCGTGAGGAAGAGCGCTTCTTCCATCGCGCTGTCGCCACCGCCGATGACGAGGACGTCGTCACCGCGGTGGAATGCGCCGTCACAGGTCGCACACGTCGAGAGCCCGTACCCCATCAGTTCGTCCTCGTTCTCTGCGCCGACCCACCGCGCGCTCGCGCCAGTTGCGACGACGAGGGTACGCGTACGAATCGTCTCGTTGGTCGACAGCGACAGTTCGAGGGGCTGGTCGTCCAGCGCGGCGTTGTCGATTCGGCCGTGCCGGAACCGGGCGCCGAACTGCTCGGCCTGCTCCTTGCCGCGCTGGATGAGGTCCATGCCGCCGACGCCGTCAGGAAACCCGAGGTAGTTCTCCACGTCGGTGGTGAGGGTGAGCTGGCCGCCCGGTTCGTCGCCCTCGAGCACCAGCGGGTTGAGATCGGCACGAGCCGCGTAGACCGCCGCCGAGAGGCCGGCGATTCCCGATCCAGCGATGACGAGGTCGTGTACGTCCGTGCTCATTCAGTTCGTGTACGAGTCGACGAGCGTTCGAAGTTGTTCTTCGCTTTGTAGGCCGACGAGTTCCTCGACCTGCTCGCCGTCGGCGAACAGGACGAGCGTTGGGACGCCGCGGACACCGTATTCGGCGGCGAGCGGTTGGTTCGCGTCGACGTCGACCTTTGCTACCGTCGCATTTGTGTCGGCGGCGATGGTTTCGACGATCGGTTCGAGCATCTGGCAGGGGCCACACCAGTCCGCGTAGAAGTCAGTCAGGACGATGTCGTCTCGGCTGACGAGGGTATCGAGTGCGGCTGCTCCATCGATGTGGAGCGGTTCGTCGCTTGGTGTGGCGTGCGCGTCGGTTGCGGTATCAGTTGCCATCACTTGGGTCTACGCGTTGGCGCCGATTAAGTCTTGCTCTATAAATACAATACTATACAATTGTACTGCGTGGGGAATTGCGGCACCAGCGAGGTATAATATGCGCAAACACCGGGGTACAGCTCGACCCCAAGAATCAGTCGCTGTACTGGGCGATGAGGTCGCGAAGTGTCTGTTCAGTTTGGCCGCCACGAAGCTGTTTTACGGGCTGTCCGTCCGCAAACAGGACGAACGTCGGCGTGCTCTGTGCACCGAACTCGATGGCGGTTTCGAGGTGCGACTCAATGTCGACCGTCATGACCGTCGCGTCCGTGTCCTCGGTGAGCGCGTCCAGAATCGGTTTTAGACGCTGGCAGGTGCCACACCACTCGGTATAGAACTCGACGAGCGTGATGCCGGTGTCGTTGATGACGGTTGTTAGGTCGTTCTCACCGAGCGAAACCGCCCGGTTCGTCTCCGCTATCTGCGTTGCCATAACAGAGGATACGTACGCACGACGTAAATAGTCTTGCCTAAAATATACAATACTACTTGTCGCGAGCCCTCAAACAGCGGAAGGAACGAGCGACGGTACATACCGTCACTCTGGTGGGGGCGATTCGTGCGTTCCAAACTCGGGATGGGTCTCCTCCATCCAGACGTAGACGAGTGCGCCCGAGGCGAACATCAAAAGTCCGATTACGTAGAACGCGGCGCCGACGTTCAGGAACTCCATCACAAGTGCGATGAGAATCGCGCCGACACCGTAGCCAGTATCACGCCACATTCGATAGACTCCCATCCCGGTCGCGCGCCACGTCGGATGCGCGGCGTCTCCGGGTACTGTCATCAGGTTCGGGTAGAGAAGCGCCATCCCGAACCCCGACACGCCGGCGAGCACGACCCACGCGAGGTACCCCTCAACGAGTACCATCCCGAGGACGCCCGCGCCGGCGAGGAACATCCCGGCGAGGATCGGCGGCCGACGGCCGATGCGGTCGGCGAGTCCACCGGTCGCAATCTGGAGGAAGTACATCGCGCTGTGAACGGCGACAACGAACCCGACCGCTGCGATGCCGAGACCCTGATTCGTGAGGTACAGCGGAACCGCGAGCCAGAACAGCGTATCAACGAACTTCTCGACGTGGCCCGCTTGCGCCGCGGCGAACAGCGTCCTGTCGCCATAGGTCGCACGTTTCAGAACCTCAATGAAGGGCAGGTTCGCATCGTAGTGGTTGTCGCCTCGGACCTCCAACTCCGCGAGGTGGACGGTTTCCTTGATAAGGAAAATCGAGACGAAAAGCGCGAGCACGACGACGACAGCGAGGAAGAAGAACGGCTCGGGGCGAAGGCTCGTCCGAGCGGCGATGACGCCAGTGACCCAGGCACCGACAGCGACGCCGGTGTAGCCGAATGCCTCGTCGATGCCGACCGCAAGTCCGCGCTGCGTGGGGCCTGCGATGTCGATTTTGGCGTTGATGGCCATGCTCCACGTCAACGCCTGATTGACGCCCAGGAGTACGTTCCCAGCGGTTATCCACGTCCAGTTCGGCGCGTAGACGAGAATGAGTGGAAGTGGGAGTGCGGTTGCCCAGCCGAGGACGAGCACTGGCTTGCGGCCGTACTCGCCGCCCCACTTCCCAGCGTAGAGGTTCAGGAGGCCCTTGACGAACCCGAACGAAACGACGAACGACCCGATTACAAGCAGCGACTCGACGCCGAACACGTCGCGTCCCAGCACCGGGACGACTGCCCGCTCGGACCCGATTGTCAATCCGGTTGCGAACACCAGCAGAACGTGAAGTGAGAACTGCCCGACGTGTTCACGGATGCCTTGTTTATCGGCGAGGTCCGTACTCATCGATACGCGGCGGTTCGGTTGTTTGAGCGCACGTTCGCGTTAGTTAGCCGCGCAGTTGTTCGGGCCGAGTTCGAGGGATTCGACATCTCCTCCGGGCTGGGTTTTCCCCCAGTTGATCTGTTTTATCTCGTTGTAGTTCGCAGGCTCGTCGGAGAGGCTTTCGACGATAGTTTCGACAAACGCCGTCTCGTCGCTGTCCGCGACGTAGCTCAGGAGTTCGTTGTTGGCTTCCGCGGTGAGGTCGTCGAGTTCGGTTGCGACGGGGCGAACGCCCTCATCGCTGAAGTGCCCGGGCAGGACGACAGTGTCGTCGTCGAGATCGGTGAGCCGGTCGAGGCTGTCGAACAACCGGGACGCGGCGTCCCGAATCGCGTTCTCGGAACTGTCCTCGAGATCAGGGCGGCCGACGCTGCGGAGGAACAAAGTGTCTCCGGAGAGGAGGGCGGAGCCGAACTGGAAAGACGCGCTACCTGGCGTGTGACCGGGCGTGTACAGCACGTCGAGGCCGCGGTCGCCGACGGAAACTGTGTCCCCGTCGGCGATTTTGGTGATATCGTCGAGCTCGCCCGCGTCGGATTCGTGGAGGTAATACGGGATATCGAGTTCGCCGGCGAGGCGACGCGCGCCAGAGACGTGGTCTGCGTGGGCGTGTGTGTCCGCCACGCCGACGATGGAGAGGCCGTGTGCGTCGGCGATATCGAGGTACTGGTCGATGTACTGTGTTGGGTCGACAACGATGGCCTCCCCGTTGTCGTGGACGAGATAGGAGACACAGCCTGTGCCGGGACGGACAACTTGTATAACGCCGTCCGTGGTGCCGTCGTACTCGCGGTGGACGCGGCCCCACCCATTCATGCCGTTCTCGACGGACGCCGCGTTGAAGCCGTGTTCGCGGAGGAATTCGGCGGCGCGGGCGGAGGTGAGTCCGCCGATGCAGACGACGGCGATTTCTTCGTCTTCGGGGAGGTCGTCGAGGTGGGTTTCGAGTGTCGAGTAGTCGTAGTCGAGTAGGTCGTCGTATATCGGGAGGTTGGCACTCTCAGATATCTGCCATTCCTCGTAGGCGTCTTCGTTGCGGATATCGAGGACGAACAAGTCCTCGGCGTCGTCTTCGGTGATGCGTCGTGCGACCTCGGACGGGTCCAGAGTAGTATTGCTCATTACAATCAATACTATAGGCGGGTTCGGTGTAAATGTGTTGGACTCGGCGAATTGCGGAAACGGATACTATACGAAAAAAGCCTCCACTGGGCCTGGAACCGTTCAGAAAAACTCGATACCGGCCGTCTTCCCCGACCACTATTTATTTCACAGTTCTCCCACAACTACGGGATATGGGACACCACACGTTCGACGCGTCACGGGCTGCAAAGCTCGAGGACGCAGCCGCACGATACCAATACGTCTCTCGGGAAGAACTACTCTGGGCGCTCGACCCCAGTGGAGACGAGACGGTCGCCGACCTCGGAAGCGGCACCGGCTTTTACACGGACCTCGTCGCGTCCCATGTCAAACACGTGTACGTCGTCGACGTACAGGACTCGATGCACGAGTTCTATCGCGAGAAGGGCGTCCCGGAGAACACCGCGCTCGTGACCGCAGACATTGCCGACCTCCCGTTCGACCAGAACCACCTGAACGCGGCGGTGTCGACGATGACGTACCACGAGTTCGCGACCGACCAAGCGCTCTCGGAACTCGCGCGCGTCCTCGCGCCCGGCAGCCGACTCGTCATCGCCGACTGGTCGGCCGACGGAACTGGCGAGGACGGACCGCCGTTAGATGAGCGCTTCGACGTCGACAGCGTGACGACCGCGCTCCGCGACGCCGGCTTCAATATCGGCTTCCGGGCGTTGCGACCGGAGACGTTCCTCGTCGTGGGTGTCGCGGATGAGTAGCATCGGCCCCGCGCGGCTCGACGAACGGCGGGCGGACGGCGACGTGTTCGTCCTCGACATCCGCCCCGAACAGGACTACCTGGAGAGTCACATTCCCGAGAGCGCCAACGCGCCGGTGTACCACGAACTGCGAGGCGGAAACGTCGACGCGCTCGACCCCCATCTGTCAGCGCTCCCCGACGACACGGAAATCGTGACTGTGTGCAAGGCCGGAATCGTCGCACGGAACGCCACCGACTACCTCGACGAAGCCGGCTATACGGCGACAACACTCACCGGCGGCTACACCGGCTGGCGACAGTACGAACAGAACACGGTCCCCTACCGGATTGTCGCGTTCCTGCAAAATATCGTGTCCCGGAAGTGAGACGCTCGCGGAGCCGGTCTAGCTCTCGGCGGGCGTGGCGGGTCGAGGTTCGTCGCCGTACTTCTCCTCGAACTCGCCGATGAGCTGCCCCATCTTCGCGTACCAGTCGTTGAGCAGGCGCTGCATCTCGTTGGTTATCTCCTCCGCGCTCCGGGACTCGTAGACGTGGTAGTAGCCACCCTGTTCGTAGTTCACCTGTTCTTTCTGGATGAACCCGGCCTGAAGCAGGCGCTGGACGGCTCGATACGCGGTCGAGCGTTCACGGTCGACTTGGTCCGCGATTTCGTCGACGGTCAGCGGTTCCTTCGTCTCCTGGAGTAACTGGAAGATGTCTCGGTCGATCGCCTTGAGGTCGTGGAAACACTCGAGCAGGCCCTCGCACTGCATGTCCCGCCGGAGCATCTCACTCATGGAGTCAGCCATTGATACAGAATTCTAGGTGACACAGCCTCAAAAGTGTTTGTTTAGTCGGTACAATACTGTGCGCTCGTGGTGTCGTCGCGGGGCTTACGAACCGACGAGCCGACACCACGTCCCGTGCCCGTCGTCCCGCAGTTGACAGACAGCAGCGAGGACGACGGCAGCGCTGACGAGCAGCGCGGACCCGAAGATAAGCGCGGTACTCATCGTGTTGAGCAGTTCGATGCCGTAGACCGACCCGAGCTTGTTCGACGCGACGGCGAGGCTGCCGGCGAGCAACATCGCGGCGAAGTACCCCTTGATGTCGTCCTCGTCTACGAGGTTCGTCGCGCCGGCGCCGACGCGCGCGCCGAGCGCGCTCCCGAGAAGGAGGAACGCGACTACGGGCAGTGCGACCGACCCGGACTGCGCGTACGTGAACGCGCCGAACGCTCCCGATATCGTGATCTGGAGGATGTCGGTCCCGACGGCGATAGCTGCGGGAATCCCGAGTCCGTACATCATCGCGGGCATCAGGAGGAACCCGCCGCCAACACCGAGGAACCCGGAGAGGACGCCGATGACGAGTCCGACCGCGAAAACGATGGCACCCGAAACGCGAACGCCGCCCCGGAACGTCACCATCGGCGGGATGTGGATGGACTGCACGCGGTCCGCGAGGTCGTGCCCGTCGTCGCCGGTCGAAGTTGAGCGCGCGTCGCGGAGCGTGAACGCGCCCACCGTCGCGAGCAGACCGACGTACGCGACGTTAATGATGAGGTCAGCGCGTCCCGTCGCCTCGAGGAAGAACACGACGCTCTTCCCCGCTTCGATGCCGATGGTCATGGCGGCGGTCATGATGGCCGCGAGCTTGTAGTCGACCTGACCGTGGTCGCGATGCCGGAGCGCGCCGATGACGCTCGTTCCGAACACGAACGCGAGCCCGCTCCCGACGGCGACCGTCGAGGAATACCCCATCACGAGCAGTGCGGGCGTGACGAGGAACGACCCGCCCATGCCGAAGAACCCGAAGAGGGTGCCGATGAGCAGGCCGAACCCGACGAACACCGCGACCATCGCGAGACTCATTCCGAGAATCGCCATCGTCAGTCACCCCCGAGGGCGTCGAGGACGGTCGCCCCGACCGTTTCGCTGAGCGCACCGTACGCGAGGTAGAGGGCGATAGCCTCCGCAAGGACGGTTCCGACGGTGATACCCGCCTGTACCGACGCGCTCGCGGACTCTATGCCGAACATCTTACGCACCCCTCATACGAGTGTTTTGATGTGCTAATACTATACAATACTGCTGGCGTTGTCGGGTTTCGAGTGGTTTCGAAGACATGAGGTTTAGTTCCCCTCCGTAGTGCCGCTGAGACGCGAACGGACGTATCCCTGGGCGTACGCGCCGAGGAACATGCCTGCGATCGCCCAGAGGATGATGTAGTTTCCGACGCCAAAACTCGCGTAGGCCGCCCCGGGACAGATGCCGGAGACGCCCCAGCCGACGCCGAATATCGCACCACCCACGACGACGTTGCGGTCGAACTCCTTCACGCGACGCGTGTACTCGCTCGCGGTGAGCGGCGCATGGTCGAGGTACCGCGTCGCCACGGCGAACGTGACACCGGTGACGACAGCGGCGCCGCCCATCACGAAGACGAGGCCGAAGTCCTCGAACTGGAGGAAGTCGAGAACGACCTCCGGGCGCGCCATGCCGCTGACAGCGAGTCCGAGCCCGAACACGAGCCCGCCGACGAAGATGACGGGCAGGAACAGCGGGCTCTGCGCGTCGTCGCTCACGGCGACACCCCCGCCGCTTGGACGAGCTGTGCGGTTCCGATGGCGAACACCATGAACGTCGCGACGTTCACGAGCGACGTGTTGGAGAGCGAGCCGACGCCGCAGACACCGTGGCCGGACGTACACCCCTTCCCGAGACGGGTGCCGATGCCGACGAGCACGCCACCGCCGAGCAACCGCCACCACTGAACGTCAGTCGTCCAGATGCCGGGATCGGGTGCGAGCACGAGCCCCCAGACGGCCGCGCCGACGACGATACCGAGCGTGAACACGACCCGCCAGTCGCGCGACTGAACGTACTTGAATCGATTGAACCGCTCGACGCTCGAGACGTACGAGAGCGTGGATTCGAGGAACGTGCTCGCGCCCGCGATGATTCCCGTCGCGAGGTAGATGACTGCCGCGCCGAGGCCGACGAGGAGGCCGCCGGCGAGATACGGCAGTATCCCGCGCGGGAAGAGCGAGTCGGATACGAGCAGCGGTGTGAGTGTATCCATCGTTAGTTCGTCAGCGCCTCCTCGCTTGCGGCGCAGTTGTTCGGGCCGAGTTCGAGTTCGAACGCCTCCTCGTCGTCGGGCGACTGCCGGCCGAGGTTAGTCGCGATGATGTCCTCGTAGTTCGCCGGCTGCGGCGGCATATCCGAGACGATGAAGTCGACGAACTCGTCTGCGTCCATCGTGAGCGCTTCCATCCGCTCGGTGAGGTCGCCGAGTTCGGCGGTGTACGTGCCGTCGTCGTTCGGAGTCGCGGCGTCGCTGAAGTGCGCGGGCGCGACGACCGTCGCGTCGGGCCACGAGAGAACCTTTCCGTGGAGGCTGTCGTAGAGCGTGCGTGCGGCGTCCTTCGCGGCCTCGGGGTCTTCGAGGTCGGGACGTGCGACGCTCTCCGTGAATAAGCCATCGCCCGTGAACAGGACTGGCCCCACCGCGTACGCGGTCATGCCCGTGGTGTGTCCGGGCGTGGCGACGACGTCGATTTCGGTGTTGCCGAGTGTGAGCGTGTCGCCGTCCGCAACGGTCTCGTAGGGGGTATCGTACTCGACGCCGCGCTCGACCGCCGCGTCGGGGAGGACGGCCGTCGCGTCCGTCTCCGCCGCGAGGTCGCGGAGGCCGGAGATGTGGTCGGCGTGAATGTGCGTGTCAAGCGCGTACGTGAGGTCGGCGCCGAACGCGCGTGCGTCCTGCACGTACTCCTGGGTGAACGCCCGCAGTGGGTCGACGACCGCTGCCTCACCGTCCGAAACGATGAGGTACGCGAGACAGCCGCTGGAGGGGCGCTGGTACTGGACGACCGTCGCGTCGGCGTCCGCGTCGAGTTCTTGGTACTCGTAGATGCGGGCCCATCCCTGCATTCCGCGTTCGAGGTGGTCGACGTCGTAGCCGGCGTCCGCGAGGTTCTCGGCGACGAGTTCGCTGGAGCCGCCTTTCGCGCAGAGCGCCGTGATGCGGCGGTCGTCAGGGAGGTCTTCGTGGAGGTCTGCGGGGATACCGTCGAGCAGTTCGAAGTACGGATAGTTGACGATGTCGACGTTCTCGCCGTCGATATGCCACTCTTCGAAGTCGCCTTCGGCGCGTGCGTCGAGGATGAACACGTCCTCGCCGTTGTCGATGCGCGCTTTCAGGTCAGTCGGTGTGACTGCGTCGATCGCCGCGTCGTCGTTCTCAGTCATCTTCACTGCCTCCTATCGACTGCTCGCAAATAAGACTTTGTATAGTAATTCATCTATTGCACAACATCATAGCGGCCGTAAATGGCCTAATAGGCCTAAATTACGCCTTTTCTGCCGTAAAGCAGCACTCTGTATTGTTCTTTATCTGGATTACTACCGATACGTTTTTCTAAGGCCGCACAATATTGGGTAGTGAAGTCAAAACCATGACGCAGTACGAAGTCACTGAGACGCTCGACGTGAAAGGACAGAACTGCCCGATGCCCGTCGTCAAGACGAAACAGGCGACCGACCAGCTCGACACCGGCGACGTGCTGGAGGTCCTCGCCACCGACCCCGGAAGCATGAGCGACCTCGGCGGGTGGGCCGATACGACCGACGGCGTCGAACTCGTCGACCAGCGAGAGGGCGACGACGTGTACACGCACTACGTCCGGAAGACGGAGTGACGATGAGCACGGACACATCCGATGCGCCGGCCGAGGCCGCAGTGGACGCCCCATCGCGTGCAGAGCTTGCCGCGCGTATCGACGAACTCGAACAACAGCTCGCCGCGGCGACCGACGACGACCAGCAGAAGATGAGCATCATCGCCACGAAGGGTACGCTCGACATGGCGTACCCGCCGCTCATTCTCGCCAGCACCGCCGCCGCGTTCGGGTACGAAGTCACCGTCTTCCACACGTTCTGGGGACTCGACATCCTGCACGAGGAACGCTCGAAAAACCTCAAACTGAGCTCGGTCGGTAACCCCAACATGCCGGTCCCGAACGCCGTCGCCGCGCTTCCCGGCATGGATCGCGTGACCACGACGATGATGGAGCGGAAGATCGAGGACAACGACACGGCCACTATCGAGGAACTCATCGACACCTCACTCGACATGGGCGTCGAATTCCAGGCCTGCCAGATGACCATCGACCTGATGGACTACGACGAGGACGACTTCTACGACGGCGTGACGACAGGCGTCGGTGCTGCCACCGCAATTCAGGACATGGCCGACGCCGACATCCAACTCCTCGTCTGATCCGCACACTGGCGGACAGTACGGACGTGACCGGCCGCTTCGCAACGATGCTACCTGTCCTTCCGGACGCAATATCTATTACTGAGGCAGCTGTATTGGGTAGTATGTCCTATACTCTGGACAAGCGCGTCGAAGGTGAGTTCGATGAGGTCGTCGAACAGACGACAGCGGCACTGTCCGAGGAAGGCTTCGGGGTGCTCTCCGACATCGACGTCCAACAGACTCTCACGGAGAAACTAGACGTGGAGTTCCGACAGTACCGGATTCTCGGCGCGTGCAACCCGCCGCTCGCGCAGCAAGCGCTCGAAGACGAATTACGAGTCGGCGCGCTACTGCCGTGTAACGTCATCGTGTACGAGACCGACGATGGCGACATCGGCGTGAGCGCAGTCGACCCCGAAGTCATGCTCTCCGTCGTCGACAACCCCGAACTGGACGCGGTCGCAACAGACGTACGGGAGCGGTTCGAACGCGTCCTCGACGCGCTACCGGACGCTTAACCGAATCAGGGAGTTTGAGACTATGCGCATGTGTTGCGTTCGTGGGTTCTGACAACATCCGTGAGCAGTTACTCGTCACGTTGGAAGTTGTCCCCGTGGTCATCGATGAAGTCCCGCATGCTCTCGGGTGCCGGTCAAGGAATCGGCGGCTGTCGTCGGTGACGCGGGCGGCCAGTCCGAGGCGTGCAGTGGTGTAGATGCCGCACATGACGGCGATGGCTTTAACCCCTCTGTCAGGAGTTGCTATCGCGAGTTATGTATTCGGACGGGTCTCTGAAACTGAAGCGGTCTAAGCGGTACGTACAGAATCCTTACGCAGCAAAGGCAGCCGATTTGCCAGCTGAATGAATGGTGCTGTGTAGGAGATGACTCACTTGTGTTTCGCAACTAGAAACTCTGATAGGGAATTATAGTAATCAGACAGGTCATTGGGTCATATGGACTGGGCGTTCAGGATTCGGAAAGATGTCCCTTCGTGGGTCATGCTACTCGTATTGATTGTTGCCATCTTGCTAATTACTGGTCTTCAGTATTTTAATATCATATAGACACCACCCCAGATTGGTAATCTTGGTAATAAATTTGTAAGTAGTCTGAATGTTTGTTTCTCCCTCTCTAAATAAAGACTCCGTATGAAAACCACTGCTATCGTAGCAGTCGCTTGAACGCACCGCCCATGTGGTGTGCACGTAAGCCCAATCAAGTCCGCTACGAGCGGACCATAGTCGGCTATCCGCCGCGCTGCGTGGTGCTCCGGGCCCGACCAGTATCTTCGCCGACAGGTGTAACTCAACGGTACGTTGAACCGGACCGAGCGAGTACGACCGACCAATGGCCAGTACTGCCACGGTCCTCGATTCCGCACGGCTCCTCCTCGTCGGCACGACATCGTGGGTCGAGACGCTCGCGACGACCCTCGACGCGCAAACGAACGCACGCGTCGATACCGCGGAGACGAAGGCGAACGCGATCAACGCGCTCAGCGACGACCACGACTGCGTCGTCTCCGCCCACGCGCTCGCGGGCACGGACGGTCTCGACCTCGTCCGAGCTCTCCGTTCCGAGACCGGGTCGCTCCCTGTCATTCTGTGTACGGCGAGCGGGTCCGAACGGCTCGCCAGCGACGCTATCGCCGCGGGCGTCACGGATTACGTCGCGTTGAGCGACGACTCGACAGTACCGGATGACCTTCACGAGCGGATTGAGCGGCACATCAGGGCTGCGCGGCGAACGACCACGCAACGTGAGCGCGCCAGGCAGTTCGACGCGATCTTCCACGATTCGCGGACCGCCACGTGGGTGCTCGAACCGACGGGGGAGCTCGCGCGTGTAAATGAGACCGCCCGCGACCTCATCGATGCGGATGTCGAATCACTCGTCGGACAGCCGTTCTGGGAACTCCCGTGGTGGTCCGCCCGGGCAGGCACGCAATCCGACGTTCGACAGATCGTCGAGAACACCATGCAGGGCGCGTTCGGCAACGTCGTCGTGACACGGGACGTGACAGACGACACCGCGCGTGTTCTCGATATCGCCGCGCGCCCCGTTCACGACGAGCGCGGGAGGCTGGTCTCCATCGTCATCGAGGGCGTCGATATCACCGACCGCGTCGAACTCGAGCGGGACCTCCGGCAGTCCGAAGAACTCCATCGGGTCACGCTCAATAACATGACCGATACGGTTCTGATGACGGACGAGGACGGCGACTACACCTACGTCTGTCCGAACGTCCACTACATCTTCGGCTACACCGCCGACGAAATCCACGCCCAAGACACGATCACAGAACTTCTCGGGGACGACCTCTTCGACCGGGACGAACTCGCGGAACGCGGCGTGTTGAAGAACATCGAGTGCACGGCGACCGACAAGGCGGGCCGCGAACACACGCTGCTCGTCAACGTCCGCGAGGTGTCGATTCAGGACGGCACCATCCTCTACAGCTGTCGGGACATCACGAAGCGCAAGCAGCGCGAGAACGCGTTGACAACGCTCCAGGAGACGACGCGGGATTTCCTGTACGCGAGCACGCACCGCGAAATCGCCCAGCACGTCGTCGACGACACCCCGAGCGTACTTGACGTGGACGCGAGCGGGGTGTATCTCTTCGACGCCGACGCGAACGAACTCGAACCAGTGGCTCAATCCGCCGCAATGGATCAAGTGAACGGCCCGCTCACGACCGTCCCAGCGAACAGCGAGTCCCCGGTGAGCTACAGTTTCGTCCAGAATAAACCTCTGTTCATCGACGACATCCACGAGTCAGAGTGGCTCACCGAGCCGGCGACGGACCTGCGGAGTGTGGCGTTCATCCCGCTCGGCGAACACGGCGTGTTCGTCGCGGGCACGCAGACCGTCGGGACGTTCGACGACATGACAGGGGAACTTGCCGACCTCCTCGCAGCCACCGCGGAAGCGGCGCTCGACCGAGTCACCCGGGAGTCACGGCTCCGCGACCAGGACCGGGAACTCCAACAGCAGAACAAGCGACTCACGCATCTCAATCAGGTGAACGAGACGATTCGAGAGATCGACCAAGCGCTCGTCGAAGCGGAGACGCGCGAAGCGGTCGACCACACGGTCTGTGAACTCCTCACGGACGACGACCGGTTCAACTTCGCGTGGATCGGGACGACGGACCCCGCGGGGGAGACGGTCGAACCGCGAGCGTGGGCAGGGGCCGAGCAGGGATACTTGGACAGTCAGTCGTTCGAGCTCGACGCGACCGGTGTCGAACCGGCGGCACGGACGGCCGCCTCCGGGGACGTGGTTCGAATCAGTAACGTCGCGGCGCGCCTCCGGGAAGAAGCGTGGCGGACGGACGCGCTTTCGCGGGATTTCTTGTCCGTGTTGAGTATTCCGCTTCAGTACAATGACCTCACGTACGGTGTGTTAACCGTGTACGCGGCGCAACAACACGCGTTCGACGAGACCGCTCGGGAAGTCCTCGCGGAACTCGGTGAGACCATCGCGTCCGCGCTGAGCGGAATCGAACGGAAGAACGCCTTGCTCACGACAGCGGTGACGCGGGTGACGCTCGACGTAGCGGACTCCTCGTTCGTACTGTCGCGATTGGCGGCGGCGGCGGACTGTACGGTGTCGTACGAGGGCGGCGTGCAGCGGACGGCCGAGGGGACGTACGTCTTCGTGACCGTGGAGGATGCAGCGGTCGAAACCGTAGAGACGGTTGCGGCGGACTTGGTCGCCGTCGGGTCAGTTCAGCGCGTCAGCGGGGACGGGCAGCGAGGCGTGTTGCGCTTGCGATTGACGCAGCCGTTTCTCGCGCTCGAGTTGGCGGACCACGGGGCGGTGTTCCGTGCGGCAACGGCGACGCCGACGGAGACCCAGCTCACGATAGACGTGCCGGAAAGTGTAGACGTGCGTCACGTCACGGGGCTCGTCCGGGAGGCGTTCGCGGACGTTACCCTTCGATCGAAGCAAGTGGTGGACGAGCGCTCTGAGTACGATCTGTACTCGCGGTTCATGGAGGCGTTGACTGACCGGCAGCGGGAGGTCGTGCAGACGGCGTACTACAGCGGGTTCTTCGAATCGCCGCGGGACAACACTGGTGAGGAGGTGGCGGGAATGCTGGACATTTCGCCGCCGGCGTTCTACGAGCACGTGCGGGCGGTTCAGCGGAAGTTGTTCGCGGCGCTGTTCAGCGAAACCCACGTCCCGACCACACGCGAGGACGTTCAATAACAAACCCCCGATGTCGCAGATGGTTTGATAGTAAACTCAAGGATATTCCCTAACAGTCCTATTATTTCCGCGTGAGTCACCGGTTCGCGGGACTCGGAACGCATCCATGAGAGACGCAGACCCAACGCAAACCACCGAGACGCCGTACGAGTGCTTCGAATGCGGGAACATCGTCGTCGCGGACACCCATCCCGGGAACTGCCCTGACTGCAGCGGCCCGCTACGAAACCGCTATCTTCCTCTCGAATAACCATGTCAACACCAGCCACACCATCCTCGGACACGCAACCGGACGAACACGAAACCGCACTCGAAACCGCTCGCCGCCAACTCCACCAAGCTGCAGCACACATCGACATCGACCCAGATATTGTCGAACGCCTCGAACACCCGAAGAACGTCCACGAAGTCACCGTCCCGATTGAACGCGACGACGGCTCAGTCGAGGTGTTCACGGGCTACCGCGCCCAACACGACAGCGTCCGCGGCCCATTCAAGGGCGGGCTTCGCTATCACCCCGAGGTCACGCGCGACGAGTGCGTCGGCCTCGGTATGTGGATGACGTGGAAGTGCGCCGTCATGGACCTCCCGTTCGGCGGCGCGAAAGGCGGTATCGCCGTCAACCCGAAAGCCCTGAGCGACGCCGAGAAAGAACGCCTCACGCGCCGGTTCGCCGAAGAACTCCGGGACATCATCGGGCCGAACCGGGACATCCCCGCTCCCGACATGGGCACCGACCCGCAGACGATGTCGTGGCTGATGGACGCCTACTCGATGCAGGAAGGCGAAACCACGCCCGGCGTCGTCACGGGAAAACCCCCTATCGTCGGCGGGAGCGAAGGACGGAACGAAGCGCCCGGCCGTAGCGTCGCCATCATCACCCGCGAAGCAATCGACTACTACGACCTCGACATCCACGAGACTTCAGTCGCGATTCAGGGTTACGGAAGCGTCGGCGCGAACGCGGCCCGATTACTCGACGACTGGGGTGCGAACGTCGTCGCGGTAAGCGACGTGAACGGCGGCATCTACGATACCAACGGCCTCGACACACACGCGATTCCCTCCCACCACGAGGAACCAGAAGGCGTCAGAGGACACGACGCACCACGAACCGTGTCGAACGACGAACTTCTCACGCTGGACGTCGACGTGCTGATTCCCGCAGCAATCGGGAACGTCCTCACGCAGTCGAACGCCGACGCCGTCAGCGCCGATCTCATCGTCGAAGGCGCAAACGGCCCAACGACGAGCGCCGCGGACACGATTCTCACGGACCGCAGCATCCCCGTCATTCCGGATATCCTCGCGAACGCCGGCGGCGTCACCGTCAGCTACTTCGAGTGGCTGCAGGACATCAACCGACGGTCGTGGTCGCTCGAACGCGTTAACGAGGAACTCGAAACGGAGATGCTCGCCGCGTGGGCGGACGTCCGTGACGAAGTTGCCGCACACGACGTGTCCTGGCGGACCGCCGCGTACATCGTCGCACTCTCCCGCGTCGCCGACGCACACGAAACCCGCGGCCTCTGGCCGTGACAGCCACGCCACGCTAACCTCCGAAATCGCTCGGAGTGCGTCGCCCCCTCCCAGTTACGGAGACCCCACCGAGTGCCGAACTAATGTGTCGCCGTCGGAAACCCGAACCATTAGTCGGGTCGTGGCCGAACAGTCACCGGTATGTCGTGGTACATCCTGTTCTTCGCCGGACTCTTCGAAATCGCGTGGGCAATCGGGCTCGAGTACTCGGACGGTCTTACGAAACCCTGGCCGACGCTCGCTACCGTCATCGCCCTCGTCATCAGTATGCTTCTCCTCGCACACGCCGTCAAAGAGCTCCCCGTCGGAACGGCGTACGCCGTCTGGACCGGTATCGGCGCCGTCGGCACCGCCATCCTCGGCATGATCCTCTTCGACGAACCCGCCACGCTCCTCCGCACCGCCTGCATCGGCCTCGTCGTCGTCGGCATCGTCGGCCTCCATCTCACCGCAAGCGGTCACTGACTCCACGCCACCACACTCTGAGAGCACCTACTTTCACGAGTCCCAGAAGGCCGCGCGTACAAGAACTAGCGTACGTTCGTTCTTAAACGACCTAGTACGGTATCCGAACGCGGGAATCGTGTGTCTAATTATTGAAGCAGGTCGCGAACTGTCGCGTATGTTCGCGTCCGTAAGCGCGGTCGACCCGGGATGGATAGCGTTCCTGTCGCCGGAACTTGCGAGTCGCGCGCAGTTCGGGTGGACGATCTCCGTCCACATCCTCTTCGCCGCGCTCTCCGTCGGCCTCGCACCCTTCATCGTCTACTTCACGTGGAAGGACGTCCGGACGGACGACGAGCGGTACACACGACTGCGGTCGTTCTGGGTGAAGGTGTTCGCGGCGGGGTTCGTCATGGGGACAGTCACCGGAATCCCGATGAGCTTCCAGTTCGGCACGAACTTCCCGCGGTTCGCCGAGGTTGCGGGTGAACTCATCGGCGGCCCGCTCGCGTTCGAGGCGAAGATGGCGTTCTTCCTCGAAGCCGTCTTCCTCGGCGTGTTGCTCTACGGACGCGACCGCGTCGGCGACCGCACGTACATCCTCTCCTCCGTCCTGGTGGGCGTCGGCGCGTGGCTGTCCGGGTTCTGGATTCTCGTCGTCAACGCCTGGATGCAGACGCCACAAGGCTACGAGATGGTTACTCGCGGCGGTCTCGAAATCGCAAAACTGACCGACCCGATTGCGGCGTTTTTCACTCCGCGGCTGCCGTGGATGTACGTCCACATGATCAACGCCTCCGTCATCTCGGTCGCCCTGCTCGTCGCCGGCGTCTCCGCATACATCGTCTGGAAGAAGCGCGACGCGGCCGCGTGGAACACGGCGCTGAAGCTGGCGGTCGTGATTCTCCTCATCTCCGCGCCCTTCCAAGCACTCCACGGTGACGCGTACGGCCGGCACGTCGAGAACACCCAGCCCCAGAAGTTCGCCGCGATGGAAGCCCACTACGAGACCGGCCCGGCAGACCTCCACCTGCTCGCGTTCCCGACCTCCGTTGACGCCATCACCAACCCGAAAGCGGAGAACCTCTTCACCGTGAGCCTCCCCCGACTCGGGTCGTTCCTCGCCAGCGGCGGTGATTTCGACGCCGTCATCACTGGATTGAACGAGTACGAAGAGAACCCGCCGGTCCCGCTGGTCTTCTGGTCGTTCCGCATCATGGTCGGACTCGGCTTCCTGTTCATCGCGCTGGCGTTATGGGGTGCGTATCTCATCTATCGCGACCGACTCGCGGAGAGCGAACGCTACCTGAAGGCGATGATCGTCGCGTCACCGTTCGGATACGCGGCCTTACTCACCGGCTGGTACGTCGCCGAAATCGGCCGCCAACCATGGGTGATTCAGGGCGAACTCAAGACCAGCGACGCCGTCTCCACGACCCTCTCCAGCACCGACGCCACGCTGACACTCACCGCGTTCGTCGTCATCTACATCGGCCTCGTCGCGACCGCACTCTACGTCCTGAAGTGGCTGATTCGGGAGGAACTCCAAGACCTCGGTGCAGCGGCGTCAGACGAGCGCTGGCGCGGCCCGCTCCCGGAGGTGAACGAGAATGACTGACTGGATCCCCGTCGACGCGTACCTCGTCGAGTCGCTCCCCGAAATCTGGTTCGGGGCTGTCCTGTTCGCGCTCGGGATGTACCTCGTGCTCGACGGCTTCGACTTCGGCATCGGTATCCTCTACGCAACCCTCGACGACGAACACGACCGGGAGATGTTTCTCTCGGCGTTCGGCCCGGTCTGGGACGCCAACGAAGTGTGGCTCGTCGCGTTCGGAACCATGCTCCTCGCGGCGTTCCCGCGCGTCTACTCGCGGCTCCTCGCCGACCACTACCTGCTCGCCATCGGATTCGTCCTCGCGCTGCTGTTCCGCGGCCTCGGCCCCGAACTCCGCGAGCAACGCGACGACGACCGCTGGAAACGGTACTGCGACTACTCGTTCATTGCCGGGAGCGCGCTCGCACCACTCCTCTTCGGCATGCTCGCCGGCTGCTGGGTGTTCGACGCACCGACACTCTCACTCCCGTCCGTGCTGACCGGCGTCGGATTAGTCGCCGTGTCGGTCGTCACGGGCGCAGCGTTCCTCGCGGCGAAAACCGACCCCGACCTCGCCGCAACGCTCCGCAGGTACGGTATCGGCGCGACTGCGGCCTACTTGGGTGGCGTGGTAGTGCTGTTAGCGACCGTCGTCCTGACCGACGCCGGCGGGGCCGCCGAGGCAATTCTCTCGTGGCCAGTCGCCACACTCGTCGCCGCCTCGGTTCTGGCAGGCGTCGGCGGGAGTGCGTTAGCCGTCCGCGGTCGGTACACCGCATGGCTGGTGACCGCATTCGCTTTGCCAGCACTGTTGACCGCGCTCGTCGCCGTCCTGCTCTACCCGACAATGTACCCGCCGACTGGGGTGACCGTTCGGGAGGCCGTCGTCTCGCCCCTGGCGCTCAACCTCACAACCATCCTCGGCTTCCCCGTACTCCTGCTGGTCCTCTGGTACTTCAAATTCCTCTACGGCGTCTTCAGCGGCCCAGTCGAGGGCGACGGCTACGGTGCCTAACTCTCGACCTATCTCCGCGCCGACTACGAGTGCATCCGGTAGGCATCGACGAGTCGACTTCCGAACCCACGTTCGCCCTCAAGTTCAGTGATTTCAGCGCGGAGCGCGCGTTGTGCAGCATCAATCGCGGATTCAGGCACGTCCTCGAGGCGTTCGATGCCGTCGCGGTCGTCACGATGAACGACACGCCACCCAGCATCGGGGTCGAACGCGACGCCGCGAACACCCTGGCTCGTGATGAGAACGACCGCAACGACGAGCGTCTCTTCGACGGCCTCGAACTCAAACCGCTCAACAGGCCGAACTGCGATAAACGCGGCCGACTCGCCGAGTGCCGCGACTTCCCGTCCCGTCAACGGCCGCGACGGCAGTGACGACAAATCCATACCACAAAATCAGCGTCCAACGCCCTCCGCCTTTCGATTCCCTGCCTGGCCGTTCGACTGCCCTCCACTCCCGAAAACCCGCCCATAGGTGGTATCGATAGCGGAGCGACTTTACGCAGGTCGCTAGTGCGTAGGGAGTATGTTGGGGTCGAATGTCGCCAACGCGGTCGGGAGCACGGCACTAGTGTTCGGCGTGCTCATGCTGCTCGCGTCACCGTTTGTGTACCGTGGTTGGCAGAACCGCGCGACATATCAAGCGTACGCAGCGCTCCCGGCACAGCAACCGGCAGACGCGACCCCCGGCGAGACCGTGATGATTACCGGCTGGCTGGCGGACACAGACCGTTCGGTGACCGCGCCAGTTCACGGGGAGGAGTGTCTGGTAGCGCTCTGGCGGATGTCGACGTACCGTCGCACCGGCGCGTTCAGGACGCGCGCGTTCTGGTCCGAGGAAGGCCTCGGCATCGACGTCAACGACCCCATGCTCACTGACGAGCACGACAGCATCACGCTCGACGGCGTAACCGTCGAGAAGGAGCTGTCCGCACGGGAGAAACTCGGGAAACTCACCGGGTCGAAACGCGACTCCGTCCTTCGGTCGATTTCCCTGGCACTCGACAACGAGGGCTTCGAGGAGACGGTGCAGCCGGCTGGAGAGTGGTGCGAGCGCTACCGAACCCTCGGAGCACGCGTCGGCGTCCAACGGGAGGAGAGTGAGCCGCCGGGCGTTCTCGGCCGCCTGCTGAACACGGTTCGGACGCCGGACGGAACGGTGCGCTTCGAGGAGGCAACCCTGACGGCGGGCGAATCGGTGACGGCCGTCGGCACCGTCACCGCAGACGGTCAGAGACTTGATGTAACACGTTCCGACGCAATCGACCCACTCATCACGCGACTCTCTCCGTCGGAACTCCGCGCGAAACACCGCCGACGTTACCGATACCAGCTGTACGCACTTCCGGTCGTCCTGCTCACGTTCGCTGTTCTGATGGGCGCGGCCGTCGCCGTCTAGAAGAAAACAGACGACTGGATTAGTTTTGGCCGCGTGTTCCTACCGGTGACGCCGCAGACTGGTCACAAGCGCGCCGTCATTGACGCGTGATTCCAGTGACATTTCCGGCCGTGGTTTCCGTAGTTTCCGAGGTTCCCGAGGTTTCGGTAGTCTCCGTGGTTTCTGTGGTTGTCGGGCGTACTGTGGTCGGCTCGGAGTCGGTGAGCCGGACGTTATCCAGGAAGCCGACCGCGCCGGTTTCCCAGACGATGTTGAATCCCACTGCAACAATCCCCTCCGAATCGTGGGGGACGTCGTAGACGAAGGTTTTCCAGCCAGCCGCGTCGTGGCCCGAAAGCGAATTGGACCGGTCGAAGTCCCGTTCTTCGAGAGAGTCGGTGTCAGGGCCGGTATAGACGGCTGCTTGCAGGATTTCGTTGAACGACCGCGACACCTGGTAATCGACCGCGAGGTAGTCGTACTGGGACAGGTCTACTGGTTGTTGTACCCAAACGGTGCCGTCGTCTTGCCGCCCGTCGATGAACGCCCGGAGACTCGTTTCACCGTCACTCGCGTACCGCGAACTCACACCGACCTCGGAAGCAACCCGCTGTGTTCCCGATGCATTCGGATCTTCGGGAAGATTCCGACCAACCGTCCACTCCTGCCAATCCGATTCGAAACTCCCGTTCCGAAGAGACGCCGACGATTGTTGTGTCGTCGTCTGATCAGGTTGTGTCGTCGAGTCATCCGGTGTCGTACTATCTGTGCTACCCAGCGAACTACAACCCGCAAGGCTGGTTGCAAGAGCGCTACCGCCGAGAGCGAGGAGGGCACGTCGCTCCATACCAACCCCGATGACCGAGAGCCGCATGTAACCGACGAACAGTCAAATAACGATTTAACAAACTCCAGTATCCCAGCAAGCGACCCCCCAAATATCTACAACTATCCGATCTGTGAAGTCCATGGGTAACCCGCTTCAACCCGACCGGTACAGCTGAAACGTTTCCGGCAGTAGCATTCTCACTGGCCGTCTGATTCACGAGGTCTTTTTCGGTGCTGTGCGGAACGACAAAACGCCTACCTAACATCAACGACTATGTCAACGCAAAGATGGCGACCGCAGATAAACAAATCCGGGTGAGCGAAGATGCCAAGCGCGCTCGATGAGCAACGGCGTGAGGGTGAGAGTTATAACGAGGTTCTCGAACGTCTCATCGAGGATGATCGTGACTTACCGAGTGGCTAGTGAACCAATGTGTACATAGTTAGCGGTACACCAGTCGGCGACGACAGACTATCTACACCGATTTCTAAGAGACACAGGCCGCAAACGCAGTAACAGCCGCGCGAGTTGACACCATACTTTTCACGGTGAGTGGTAAAGACTGCCGTATATGGGCTTGGATACTGACACGATCCGCCGCGACTTCCCGGTTCTCGACCGAACCGTCAACGACACGCCGCTCGTCTACCTCGACAACGCCGCCACCACTCATACCCCAACCCAGGTCTACGACACCTACGACGACTACTACAGCCAGTACAACGCGAACGTTCATCGCGGTATCCACACACTCAGCCACGAAGCCTCTCAAGCCTACGAAGCGGCGCACGACCGACTCGCCGCGTTCATCGGTGCCGACAGCCGTGAAGAGATGGTGTTCACGAAGAACACCACGGAAGCGATGAATCTCGTCGCCTACGGCTGGGGCGTCAACCGCCTCGACGCCGGTGACGCCATCGTCACCACGGAAATGGAACACCACGCCTCCTTGGTCACCTGGCAGCAAATCGCGGAGAAAACTGGGGCCGACCTCCGCTACATCCGCGTGACCGCGGACGGCACCCTCGACATGGACCACGCACGCGAGCTCATCGACGACGACGTCGAACTCGTCTCGGTCGCTCACGTCTCGAACGTCCTCGGAACGATCAATCCCGTTCGCGAACTCGCCGACCTCACTCACGACCACGGCGGCGTCATCCTCGTTGACGGCGCTCAATCCGTCCCCACCCGCCCTGTCGACGTCCAATCGTTGGACGCGGACTTCCTCGCGTTCAGCGGCCACAAAATGGCAGGCCCGACAGGCATCGGCTGCCTCTACGGCAAACGCGGCCTCCTCGAAGAGATGGAGCCGTTCCTCTTCGGCGGCGAAATGATCAGTCACGTCACCTTCGACGACTCCTCGTGGAACGATCTTCCCTGGAAATTCGAAGCCGGCACCCCACCAATCGCAGAAGGCATCGCACTCGCCGCCGCCGCCGACTACCTCAACGACATCGGTATGGACGCCGTCCGCGACCACGAAGCAGCCCTCGCCCGATATTTCATCGACAAACTCGACGCCCGCGACGACGTCGAATACTACGGCCCACCGGGAGACGTCGAGCGAAGCGGATTAGTCTCGTTCAACGTCGACGGCGTCCACGGTCACGACCTCTCCGAACTCCTCGACAACCACGGCATCGCCGTCCGCGCCGGCGACCACTGCACCCAGCCACTCCACGACATCCTCGACATTCCCGGCTCCGTCCGCGCATCGTTCTACGTCTACAACACCCGGGACGAAATCGACCGCCTCCTCACCGCACTCGACGACGCCCAACAGCAACGCGATACTCTACTCAGTAACCACTACCACGACCTCATCGCGGACTACTACCACAATCCCACAAACCCGGACGGACTCACGAACGCAACCTTCCGAAAACACTCCGCGGAGACAAGCTGTGGCGACGAAGGCGAATTCCACGTCCGCGTCGACGACACCGGCCGCATCGAAGCGATGGGATTCCAGAGCGACTCCTGTGCCGTCAGTCAAGCCGTCGCCAGCCTCCTCGCCGACCACCTCACCGGCGCAAACATCGACACTCTCACCGACCTCGACGGTACCGTTGAGGGCCTCCTCGACGGCGACTTTCCCGACATGCGCCGCGACTGTGTCGTCGGCCCCGAAGAAGTCCTCCAAGCCGGCGCCCGCGAACACCTGATAGACACCTAAAGAGCCCGCCGACAGCGTTGATCCGGCGAGGAGACAACGGCGCCCTCCTGTTGCTCCTCATTGTCCATAGATTCGTTTCATTCTACTCCACCGCCACATAGTACACCAACCTAACAGCTGTGACAGCCAGGAATAAATCAACTCAGTAGAACGGCGATAAATCCGGAATAAGAGCGAAGTCGACGCGGTGTTAGTGGGTGCGTCGTGCGAGCAGCCCCGCACAGAGCGCCGCCACGACAGTAAGCACGAGGCCGAAGCCAGGTGTACTTCCCGAAGACCCGGAGTCAGTCGGCGTCGCACTCGTCGTTCCACTGGTCGTCGTGTCCGTAGTTGTCGATTCTGCCGTTGATGTCGTCGTATCTTCCGTTGTTACCGTCGACGTCGTAGTCGTGGTGGTCGGTGTAGTTGTTGTAGTCGTTATCGTTGTGGTCGTCGTGGTTGTTGTGGATTGTTGGGTTGTGGTGGTTTCCTGTGCCGGCGGTGAATCGACGGAGTTGGTCGTGTCGCTGTTTGTCTTGTCGTTCGTGTTGTCAGTGGAGTCTGTGTCGTCTGGTTGGGTGGCGGTTGTGTTTTTCTGGATTTGGAGGGGGCCGCTGGAGTAGTGCAGAGAGATATCGACGAAGGCACCGTCTGCGGTTTCGGTGACGGTCATGTCGAGGTCTTGTCGCTGGAAGGATGCCGTCAGTTCTTCGGATGGATCGCTGACGTTCCAGCTGTTGAGGAGTCTGTTCGGAAGGAACGCCTCGTAGTACCCCTGGTTGACCTCTCCCTCGACGGTCTTGTGCGGCGCTGCGAGCGAAACTTCAAGATACGGAGCGGAATTCTCCGGGGTGACGTACCGCGGCATGCTGAACATCTGAGCGTCGGTCGACACCGTCATCCCCGCGGCCGCAGACGCATCCGCGGATGGAGCTGCCGTATCTGCATTGCCAACACGGAATTGAACGGCCGTATCCCAGCCGTAATCGGCGGTGTTGTTCTCAACGGCACTCGCCCATTCGGAGGGGCTTGCGGGACGTTCGCCCGCGAAGTTATACTTGTAATCGAGTTCGCCCGGCTTGATGCGGACGGACACGCGTTTCGTATCGGGGTCACTGGTGTTGGTGACGGACAAGTTCAGGTCGTGTCCACTCCCCACGACGATTCGGGGCGTGTAGTCGGTCACGAGGAAGCTGACGTTGAACGCGGTCGTATTGTCCGCTCCAAGTGCGGAGAGGTCGCGGACGTAGTTCCCGTTCTGCGTCAACTCGACGTACACCGAGCCGGATCGATATTCGGCCTCAACGACTGGCGACTGATTAGGTTCAGTACCAGCGACGTGTGAGACGCTCACCGAATCGTCAACGACGACTTCTGACCGCACCGACCCGGTGAAGTTCCGCGTCGCTCCATCGGCGATACTGAGCGAGCCGTCAAAGTCGCCCGTTTTCGTGAACGTATGCTCCAAGTAGACGCTTTGCGTTTGACCGGCGGGCACGTACACGGTCTCGTTCGCCACCGCTGTGCCGTTGAGTGTGAGTGTTACCGTCTTGACGCCGGTGGCGTTCCCGGTGTTTTCGACTTCAGCGTAGAAGCCGGTCAGGGACCCGTTCACGATTCGATCCGGAGTGTACACTCGCTTGAACGAGAGATTCGCTGTCCCCGACGTATCGGCGACCGCGTAAACCGTGTAGGTGGTTCCATCCGCCCACACCCGTTTCGCCCCGGGCGTTGAGAATTCTACTTTCGTTGAAACGTCCTTTGTCGCACTCTTCGGGACGTTCGTGCGATGGGAGTTGCCCGCGACCTGCGTGAAGTGTGTTCGGTCTTTGCCGGTCGGGTTCCGGAGTGTTTTGTTCAGATAGATTGGTTGGCCGACTGGCACCACTTTCTGTGAGAACGAGAGGTTTTTGACGAGAACTCCGGGTTTCACCTGGAACGCATCAACAACCTTGTCGTTCGCCCGTACCGTGTAATTCCCGATCGAATACGGCCGAACCAATAGCTGGGTTGTGGTCTCCGAATTCGCGGGAACACTCACAACCGTCGTGTTCGTCACCGTATAGTATTCGGAAGTGTTCTTATCGCCCTCGACGGTTACGGCGAACTGCTTCTTCGTATCCGCCGTATTGTTGAGCGTTACCTCTACTGGCAGACTATCACGTTTGTAGGTGGTGTCCGAGGTTGCTGCACCCGAGACGACGGAGACGTTCGTGGAGGACACTGAAACTGTCCCCGCTTCCTCATATCCGATTTTCAGCTCGTGGGTGCCTGCGACCGTGAACGTCGGGGTGAACGTGACCTGCTTCGTATCGCCGGCCAGGACGTGGACCGTTTTCGAAAGCTCCCGTCCGTTTTCTCCGTAGTCAGTTCCGCCATCAATCTTGAGCACCGTCTGGTACTCCGCACCCTCACTACCGTGATTCCGCACCGTCGCTGTGACGGACGTATTGTTTCCAGGATCGATGCTTCGTTCGGAGACCGCCGTACTTGCCACATGAACGGGCGTGTCGGTAACCGACACGGTGAACGGATCGGTGTTCCCGAGACGCCGGGTTTGTTCACCATCCGAGGTAAACACCACCCGGAAGGAGACGTTCTTCGTCTCACTTGCGTTCAGCGAGACCGTCTTCTCCGTCGACGGGTCCGTATACCAGCTCGACTCGTATTGTTGCTGCAGACCGAGTGTAGTCTTCGTCTCTGAATCCAGACGGTTGGTGACCGTCGCGTTCACATACACTGGTTCACGCGTGAACGCGTCTGTCGTAGACACCGACACATTGGAAACGTTCACCGTCGATTTGACCGTGACCGAGAGATTCTGCGAGTTCCCAACCCGCAGCGTTTTCTCGCCAGCCTGCTGGAACGCAGGTGTGAACGTGAGCGTCTTCGTTTCCGAACCGTTCAGACTAATCGACGTCTGATTGAGATCGGTCCAGTACCCGCTCTTGTACTGTTCCAGGGTGATATCCCGGCTAATCTGCGTGGATTTCCGGTTCGTAACGTTCACCGACACCGCCGTCTTCTGGCCGACGACTGACGACTCGTCGACCGTGAGGTTCGTTGCGTTGTATGGTCGCTTGACGGTCGCGGTACCGATATCCTGGCGGTTGATACTAACCGTGTAGTCACCGGCCGTACTCACCCATGTGCTGAGGGTGACGTTCTTCGACTCAGACGCATTGAGCGACACCGTTGTCGTGGCGTACTGCGTGGCCCTCGCGGACGTATTGGCCACCAGAACGACCGAATAGGTCGTTTTCTCCGTGTCGGTGTTGTTGACCGTCGCGTTCGCTCGGATGGTTTCGCCCGTGTAGAGGGTCTGCGTGAGAACGGTTTGATTCGACAGTTCGACCGAGCTAGCGGGGTCATTTACTCGGATTGGGTCTGAGAAAGTCGATCGAACCTCAGGAGCGTGTACGCCTGGAATTGTGAACGTCGGCGTAAATTCGACATCCACGGAGGCACCTGCTGGGACTCGAACCGTCTTCGTTATTTGAGAGGTCGTGGACTGATTTCCCCAGTCGAGGGAGAGCTCTCGATCAACAGCCGCGGATTCATTGTAGTTTCTGACAGTCGCAGTGACCGTCGTCGAATTCCCAGTTTCGAGCGACGTCGTGTCTGGTTTAACCGATTGGATATGTGTTGGTGTGCGCGTGATGGGAAGCGTCGAGTTAGTAAGAGTCGTCTCAGGCGTCTTCACACGGAGCGTTGCCATCCCATCGACGGGAGCCCGTTTGATCGTATACGAGACGTTGGCTGTTTTGGTCGTGTTCGCGTCGACGATGACTGTCTCTTCGCCAACGGTCGTCCATCTGCCATCAGTATAGTGCTGGATGGTGATGGTTTTGGATTCCTGTGTGTCGTTGGTGTTGTTGACTGTGACTGATGCGGTGAGCGGTTCGTAGGTGTATCCGGAGTCGTTAACGAGTGTGTAGTCGGCAGCTGTTATTGTTCCGGATGCGGCTACGGCAGACGTAGTTGTAAGTGGAATTCCGGCGAATACGGATATGATGAGTAGTCCTGTAAGTAATATCGCCCTTAGCGAGTGCTTATTACCCTGAGAGGTCATTCCGGCCGAATCGTTTTGGCCACAACCTTTAATCGTCGTGCTCTCACGAAAAACCAACCGCATCCCAAAACCACCAGACACAATCCACCTAACCCCACTACCATCCCACATTAAACCGTTTGTTTAGACGACACTATTCCAGGTTGGTCCACCGAGTACGTGGACACAATGCATCTCACAAACGGCAACGTATACAGCGATTCGGACGGCTCCGATAGCTTCTGGAAACGCACGATTTTACAACCGGTGCTCCCTCGAAACATCGCCGCCGAGAGAAGTCGTACCGAACTCGACTAGTACCCTCTATCACATCGTCCAGCTATTAGTTCCGTTAGTAGGTCTGTGGTGGTTGTTCGAGAATCTCGAAAATCTCGCGAGCACGATACTCTTTGTTCCGACCGTGTCGGGGTACCTCCTCAAGGACGCCTTCGTCGACCAGCCGGTTGATCGCCCGTGAGGCAGTTGGTTGCTGTACATCGAAGAGTCGCTGAACGGTCTTGCTCGTGACGTAGGGCTGCTCGAATAGGGTTACTGCGAGCTGGTTCGTCGTGTATGATTTCCCTCCGTATTCGCCCTCGTATTCGCGGCGAAGGTCGGCTAGCGCAAGCGTCCTCTCCACCGATTCCCGGGCTTGCTGCGCAACTCCTTCAATGAAAAAGGAGAGCCACGCCGCCCACTCACCGTGATATCGGATGCCTTTCATGCGCTCGACGTACGTCGTCTTGTTCCGATTGAAGTACTCGCTGAGGTAGAGGTTGGGACGCTCGAGGAAGTCGGCATCGTACAACTGGAGTGTAATGAGAAGACGGCCGAGCCGACCGTTGCCGTCCCCATACGGGTGGATAGTCTCGAACTGGTAGTGGAACAACGCGATGTCCACGAGTGGATGGTAACGACCGCCAGTCCGATAGTAGGTGAACAGGCCGTCCATCAGGTCCTCAGCGGTGTCGGGTGCGGGCGGGAGGAAGTCACCCAGGTAGTTCGGTTTTGTCTTGTACGCACCAACCGTATGTGTGTCGACGCGGTCGTCTGAAACGTCAGTGAGAAGCGTCTCGTGGAGGTCATGAAGCAACTCGACGTTCAACTCACCACCTACGTCGAGAGCAGTGATACCGTCCTGGACTGCAGTTTCGTAATTGAGGACCTCACGAGTATCCTTGGTGTCGTCCGCTGCAGTGGTCGCACGCGGTTCGTTCCGGCCTTCGTCGAACGTGCGTGTTTCGAGACTGTACAGCGCATCGTAGTCGACATCGGCCCCCTCCATCTCCGCAGATTCTATGGCCTCCTTGCGGAGTAACGAGATGTAGAGGACTGGCACTGGCGTAGACAACGCTCTCTGACCGCGATTGGTATTTCGATACTTGCTCAGTTGTCTTGTTGAGCGCGCTCGCTGCCTAGCGATTTGGGGAGACGATAGTTTTGTAGCAGTCCCTGAAATCTGATCGGACGCACTGTTCACCCTCCCGCACTGTCAACACTGTCAGAGTGCAACGAGTTCGATTCAGCCGATATTGAGTGAATCTGTTTGTACTATGCTTCTCCGAGGCGTTTGAGTGCTCATCATGCGAAGCCCTCAATTTGATACCATTTGGAGAGTTTCGTAGAGCGCGCCGATGACGGTGATACCCAAGAGAACCAACAATGAGACATCTACGAGCGTGTTGACGGCCGTTAGCCCATTGGAAATGAGGTCCTGTAGCGTATCCCACTGAAGTGACGCGAAGAGCGCACTTAGTAAAATGAGCATCATCACCTCACGCCACCGCGGTATGTCACTAGTGGAGGGCATTATCCCAGTTCCCCCTCAGAAAGTGAAATATTTTCTGGTGAATAGGTAGCCTGAACATCGCATGTCGACAGCGTTCCGCATTGCCTTTACCTCATCTAGAGGTACCGTTCGCATTCCATCAGGAACCCGTGGAGATTACGGCCGATATTCCGGTCGAACGTAAGGACAATTCCAGTATCAGCATCGGTTCTGAATTGGATGGCGAAGGCCGTCTCGAAGGTGTGCACCGTTGCCTGATACTCTCCAAGAACTGAGGCTTTAGGTGCTTGTTTCAGGACGGTCGTATGAATCCCCCAGGCCGCTTCTCGAAACTCTTCCAGCCCGCCTTCCGCGAACGCCCCCTTCATGTCTGGCCGGACATAGTACGGGTCTGCGGAGTTCTCGGTATACGTGAACGCCGATTGAAAACTATCGCCAGCCTGCCGCTGACAATATTCCACTAACTCCTCATACTGGCCGTCCATGTCACGAACCGTCGATAGGGTACTTCAAACAAGTTCTGGCCAGCCCGGGACGCGAACGGGCCGGCTTGGAACGTCTGTTTCGACACCTCCGCATAACGAGCACGCGGCCTTGAGCGAGAGTCTCTGTGAAGAACACCGTTTTGATGACCGTGTTGAACCCGTCCACTCACCAGCCGGCGCACGCCCGTGGGATGACTAAAATACACTGTCATCATAGACGCGGCGCGTAACAACCATCGGCCCGACTCCACCTCGCGTCAGAATGGGAACTTGTCCCTAGCGGACTGAAACGCCAACCGCCCGAGCAACTGACTGGGGCCACGCGTCGGCAAGTCGCGGGCGAGGTCTAGCTTGCTCGGCGGGTCACTGCCTCCGATGTCAAGTTCCCACTCACTCTCCGCCACGAAGCGTTCGACCGCGGATTCGACCCGCTCACGCACGTTGTCGGCATCCATCGTCTCGATCTCGCCATCGGTCATCAGCACGTCGCCGTCAACGATGACCATCTCCACATCGGCGGGCCCCGCATTGTTAGTGACCTGGGCCGGAATGTTAGTCACGGGAGTGAACTTCGGCTTGTCCAGGTCAACCACGAGTACATCAGCGCGCTTGCCAGGTTCAAGACTCCCGATCTCATCGCCGACACCGAGTGCCTCCGCCCCGTCAATAGTGAGCATCCGCACCAATTCCATCGACTGGTACTGGCCAGCTGACCGCTTCAGGTTGGCCGCAAGCCGCGCCTGTCGCGCCTCACCGAACAGACTGTACGAGTCGTGCCAGTAGTGATCGTCGATGCCGAGACCGACATCGACACCGGCATCTCGAAGTTCTGGGACCGGCGTCCACTGCACATCGCCGTCCGTGTTCCAATAACAGAAAATCGACGGGCAGTGTGCGACCGACGCGTCAGCCTCGGCCGTCCGCCGAATGTCCGCCTCGTCGGCGAGACGGAAATGGGCAGCCACCAACCGGTCGTCCAACAGACCAACATCGTCGAGGAGGTCAAGCGAATCTGCTGCGCCGTTCGACCGCGCCATCGTGTTGCTCGCCTCAAGTTCGAGCAAGTGAGTGTGAACGAGCAGGTCGGGGTACTCGGCAGCAAGGGCGGCAGTGCGCTCCCACAATTCGCGGGTACACGACCAGTCGTCATGCGGGGTGATCGTCGCCCGGATCCGGCCGTCGTAGGTGTCGTGGTACTCGTCGATGAATTCGCGGGCGCGAGCGAACTGCTCGCTGACAGGAACGTCCCAGAAGAGATCGGAGAGCGCCAGCCCGAAGAATCCGCGGAGACCAGCCTCACCGAACGTCTCCGCACCTGCGCTCGGCCGGACGTCCATCGAGTTGACGGTGGTGACGCCACCAGCGAGGAAGTTGAGAGCCGCAAGTTCGTATCCGGCCTCGGTGAGGTAGTCGTACTCACCGGCAGCGATCTGGCCATAGATCGCGGTCATCCCGCCCATCATCTCCAGCAGGTCGAGATCGCTGAATGCGCCCATTAGCGGCGTCAGCTCAAGGTGGGTGTGGGCGTTGACCAATCCTGGCATCACGAGTTTGCCTTCGCCGTCAATGACGCGGTCGGCCGCGATGTCCGCATCGTCGTCCTGGGCAGCTCGCACCTCAGTGATGCGACCATCCTCGATGAGGACTGTTCCTCGTTCGTAGAGTCGGTTTCGGTCGTCAATCGTGAGAACGTATGCGTCGTGAATCGCGATATCGGCTGCCATCAGTAATCGTCTCTGACGGTTGCGAGGTTTCTAAAATGTCGTTTTCCATATCTATCAGTCGCAGGCTCGCGCTCTGCAAGCGTTCGCTGTGACGCAGTTCGCCATCCCAGTTACAGCAGGACCGTAGTGGCGTTGAAGCGCGTTCCGGAAGAGGTTCTTCACTAGTCCACGGCTTTATCTGTATGTGTGCGTGGGGTTGAGCAACTATCACAGTGCCGTAGTGGTATTATGAGGGGGGAGAGGGATTGATAGCTTAGTTGGTGCGCCGGTCGAGGACTGCGTCCGCGAGCGTGTTTTTGTGGGTTTCGTTGGGGCTGCGGGCGATTGTGAGGGGGTTCTGGAACGACGGATGTCGTCAGCGTTCGGCAGGAGTTCGGCGGTGTCCAAGCACTCGACCTGAACGAACAGATCGCGTTAGAGGCGGGACGGCTGCAGGATCAACTGATGGCTGACGGCGAACGGATGGCCGCCCGCGACCGCCTCGTCGCCGCCACGGCACGCTCCACCGGAGACGAACTCATCGTCGCACGCCGACTTCGAGACACACCTCCTCACGGACCTCCTTGACGTTACGAACCTCCGCCGAACAGACTAACGACATGCGTCCTGGTTGTCGCGGGTTCGGTTCCGGAACGAGAGCGTCCACGCGCACACCGCTCGTCAGGTAGCGCCGCCCCCGAACCGTGAGGTTGTACAGCTTGTTGTCGCAGCGGGCGGCTGAATGGAGTGCACCGCACTCGAACAGCTGTCACCGCTCACAGAGCTGTGTTCGAGAGTGTTAATCCAGTAGTGGGTGTTGCCGTGTTGGGGCCCAACAGGTGCGGGCGGTGGTCAGCTGGGTAGCGATTGACTTGGCGGGGTGGCTCGTTTTAGCTGGGAGGACGGGGGCCGCCAAGGTAGAGCTCTAAGTGTGTGTTATGGCCGCCAGCGTTCGCGGTGGACTTCTTCTGCGTTCTCGCCGGCCGGGTAGGTGACGATGATTTCGTCGCCGTTGGGGTTGATGCCGACGACGAGGTAGTTGAGGGATCCGGCAGGCTCGGCTTCTGCGCTTCCGCCTTGGATGGTTGAGGCGATGCGGACGCGGCCCTCTCGGTCGGTGTCGTTGAAGGTGACGCGGGCGATGGCGTCCCGGCTGTCAGTTTCGGGGTCGGTGACGAATTCGATGGTGTCGACGAGGCGGTCGGTTTCGGGGTAGCGCTCGCGGTGAACAACATGGTCTTCGGTGTCGATGGTTGCGGAGACGACGACCTCGTCCCGGTCTGACGCGATGTCTACGTCGAGGGTGGTTACGCTTTCGGGCGCGTTCGTGGTCTTGGACGCGCCGGATTGGCGCGCTTCGACGGTTACGCTGTCTGCGGCGATATTGTCGACGAATTGTACGGAGGCGACGCCGGCGCGTTCGTCGAACATGATGTTCTCGACCACCCATGCCGACAGCGTTTCTCGGGCCTCGGTCGTTGGAGGGAGGCCTTGTGCCAGGACCAGCCATCCGCCGTTTTGTTTGACGGTGATGAGCTGGACGGTTTGTGTGCCGGAGTCAGTGTTCGCGGTTGCTTCGACGACTACAGACTCTGTGTTTGCAAGCGCGTTTGTGACGGCGTTCCGGTCGACGTTCGTTCCGGGGAGGGTGGCGGATACGACGAGGTCGACGGTTATGTTGCGGTCGACGCGGGTGACACTGGTGAGGTCGCTGGCGTTCTTGAGGAGGGCCTTCGCGTTTTCGCGGGACAGCTTCGCGATGCTATACGGGTGGAGGGGGTGGAATCGTGACTGGAAGCCGTCGACGGTCTCGGCTGTGAACGCCGTCTGGACAGCGGCGACGGGGCTCGATGCCGGGTCGAGTGATCGGTCGCCGGCCGTGGTCGTCTGGGTTGGGTCAGTGCCGGTGGAGGGGGATTGGTCGGTGGTTGTTCTGGTTGTGTCGCTGGTGTCGCTCGTCGCGTTCGTGCAGCCGGCGACACCGACGACGCCCGCGGTTGCGAGCGCGCGTACCGCCGCTCGCCGAGAGATATCGGGGACCATCGTGTCTGCGTAGTGTCCGCCGGTATGTAAGTCGGTGTGGAGTGTTTCTGGCAGTGTAACGCGCTATGGGGACGATTCGAGGCTGTGGGGTATGGCGGACGTACGGGAACCGATGGTCTGCGTGGGAGGGGCGTGTGCGTGTGGCTCATCTGGACGTGCTCGGGATTGGTTCGGCGGAGTAGTGTGCCGTGAAAATCGGCCCCTGGAGCGCGAGTATGGAGGGCCGATAAAGTGAGGGGGAAACGGTTGGCTGCCCGCCGAGGACCGGCAGGCAGGAGAACCATCGCTTGCGGTCGTCAAAGAGCCCGGGTGCGTGTTTCAGGACGTGAAACACCAACAGATAGTCGATGGGTATTGCCGGTGGCGTAACGTCTGCGACTGTGTTAGGGTGCTGGTGGGTGGTGGTCTGGGAGGGTTACTTGGACGCAACTGCCTGGGTCGACGTCGCGGAAGGAGAGGTCGCCGCCGAGTCGGGTGACGGCCCAGGAGACGAACCAGAGTCCGACGCCGGTGCCGTGTTCGAGCGGGGTTTCTTCGCCGTCTTGGACGACGGCGCGTTCGCGTTCCGGGATGCCGGGGCCGTAGTCGCGGACGCTGACGCGCACGCCGTGGGTGGTCTGTGTAGTGGTAATCGTCACGGTTGGTGTGTCACTGTCGGTGTGTTCGACCGCGTTCTCGATGAGTTCATGGAGGATGATACGAAGGACGTCGCGGTCCGTTGTGAGGTGCGGTCCCCGTTCGCTCTCGGTCGGGGAATCGTATTCGATGTGGCAGTCAGTGCGGTCGCGAACGTCGTCAGCGACGTCTGTGATGAGGGCGGGGACGGCGACCTCTTGGTGGTGGAGTGTGTCGCCGGTTAGGATCCGTTCTGCGCGTTCGACTGTGGTGCCGAGGTCAACGAGGTCGCGTGAGGTCCGTTGGATGCGTTCGGCGACAAATGCCGGGTCGTCGACGGTGTCGTCGGAGAGTGCTTCGGCGAAGGCGCGGATTGCGTCGAGGTCGTTGCGGAGGTTGTGCCGGAGGACGCGGTTGAGGACTTCGAGTCGTTGTTTTCTGGTTTGGGCGTCTGTGACGTCTTGGAGGACGTACGCGGTGCCGATCGGGTCGCCGCTGGTGTTCGTGAGCGAGGATTGTGTGGCGTCGAAGCGGCGTTGCCCGTTGGGTGTCTGGACTGTGGCTGGTGATGTGACGGCGGTTGCGGGATCCCAGCCGAGGACCTCTTGGAGTGGGCGGCCTGCGGTACGGGCGAGGGTGACGCCGAGTGTGCGTTCGGCGGCGTCGTTTGCGTCAACGAGGCGGTGTGATTGGTCGACGACGATGACGGCGTCGTTCATCTCTTCGAGGATTGATGACCGGGCGAGCGGGCCGGCTCCGGGTGTGTCACTGAACAGTCCACAGGGGTACACGCTGACGGTGAACGCCCCGGCAATGAGGGTTAGAAAGCCGGTGGTTGTCCAGGGGAATGTTAGGGGGTTGGGTGCGGTGAGCGTGCTGAGAGAGAACAATAGAATCGAGATGGCGAGGCCGCTGATGGATAACGCGATGCTTCGGCCGCGGGGGAGGTCGTCGTAGGTGGCGGTTGAGCGGACGAGTAAGAACACGCCGAATAGTCCGACGCCGATGAGGGCGGTTTGGAGGATTGAGGTGGTGGTGCGGACGAGGAGTTCGAGTGGGCCGGTGAGTGCTGTTCCGTGGAGGCTCGCGACGCCGGTTCCAAGCACGTAGACGGCGGTGATGGCAATTAAGGGTCTGGTGAGTGGTGGGCCGCGGCCGGTGTACTCGAACACGAACCCGGCCCAGAGGGGGACGATGATGAGCCAGCCGGCGAGGAGCGCGCTGGCGACTGGCCGTCCAGCGACGATGTCGGTGCGGGCCAGCACCAGAGTGGTGCTGAGTGCAGCGAGCACGAGCCACAGGGCCGTGATGATGCGTGCGCCGGGACGGTCTCGGTGGCGAATACCGACCGCGGCTAACAGGAGGAAGACAGCGGCGACGGTGGCATCGATGATAACGAGTGAGGGTGAGACGGTCATCGTGTGTTCGGTTCGGTGTCTTTGTCGGTGTCCGCGGGGTGTGCGGGGAGTTGAACGCACACGGCGGGGTCGTTGTCGCTCGTCGTTGTTTCGACGGTCCAGTCGGTGTGTGTGGCGGCGAGTTGGGCGATTTCGAGCGCGCAATCAGCGATCGTGTCTGTGTCACGCTGTGGGTATGGGGTGACCGTGATGGTGACGCGGTCGGCTTCGGTGTTCGCGTGGAGGGACACCATCGTGTCCGTTGTTTCTGCGGCGGTCACGAGCGTTTCGAGGAGTGTGACGACGAGTTGGCGGTCAGCGGCGACCTGGAGTGGCGTTCCAGCGGCTGGTGTCGAGACATCGACGGGGAGTGTGCTCTGGAGGTCGTCGACGAGGGCTTGGACGGTGGTCTGGGTGGACTGGGCTGGGTTACGGTCGGCTAGCGCGCGCTCCACGCTTCGAACACGGCCGACCAAGGTCGCCGTGTCGGTGGCAGTCTCGAGGATACGTGCTCCGCCGTCGGGTGCGGGGTGGTCGCCGGCGGCGATGGCGTCCGCGATGGTCGTGACGGTCCGCATCTCGTTCGTTGTCGCGTCGGCGACGAGCTGTGTGAGAACGCTGAGGCGGTGTTCGCGGCGGCGTGTTTCAGTGATGTCACGGCAGACGAGGAGGTAGCCGAGCGTGCGGCCGCGAGTGTGGGATACGGACTCGGCAGTGACGGAGACGATTCGACCGGAGTTACCGCGGATAGTCTGCGGGTCTGCCTCGGGAATCTGGTTGGGGGCTGGGAGTGTGGCGGCAATCGTGTTCAGTGACGCGCCCAAGACGTCCGTGCGCGAGCTGTCGAACAGCGATTCTGCGGCGGGGTTTAGGTCTCGGATGCGGCCGTCGGTGTCGGTGAGGATGACGCCGTCGGCCATGTCGTTGATGACGCGGTCGCGGCCGGCGATGGAGACGACGGGGAGTGTTTCGAAGACGCGGTAGTGGTGGACGACGGTGGTGAAGAGGAGTGCGGAGGCGGTGATGGCGAGGGGGGTTGCGATCGGTTCTTGGAGGGTTGCGGTGACGAAGGGGAGCGTCAGGATTGTGGTGACGGCGAAGGTGAGGAGTGCGGTTTGGGTTGCGGGGAACGCTTTGTGGCGGAGTGTTGTTGCGCAGAGGAGGAAGATTCCGATTACGGCTAGTGAGTCTGCGAGGACGATTGTGATTCCGAGGACCGTGTTGAGTGTGGTTGTCGAGACGCCGATGAACGCGCCGACCATCGCCAGGGCGACATTGGGGGCGATGAGGAGGACGAGGAGGACGGCGACCGCTGACAGCGCGATTGGTGTTGCGTTTCGATCGCGGCCCGTATATTGGAGTGCGAACAGGAACCAGAGGACGCCAACGATCGCTGGAATGTCGAACGCGATGAGCGTCCAGAAGCCGCCGGGTGAGTCTGTTGGCGCCCACTGGATGCCGAGCGCGTGCCGTATGGGGGCGATGTCGACGACGGCGAGGTGGAGGACGGCGCCGGCGAGGAGGGTGACGGCGATTCCGAGGACGGGCCCGGTCGTGGGGTCGTGGCGGTGTCGGAGGAGTGTGGCGAGGAAGCCCAGACTCGTGAGTACCGCGACGATGCTGGCGGCAAGTGCAGCGGGCCCGGTCGCCGTGATCATATCGTGTCGTCTAGGTCAGTTCCGCGGCGTGCGTGGCGCAGTGGCCGTGATGTGGGCGGATGTCCACACTAGGGGCTGAAAACTGTGCCTCATCCGTTTGGGCGGGTGTGTGGCGCCGCGGGGCATCGGCGGTCACTCATCGACGCTGACGATCGCTTGGAGGCAGCCGTCGGCGAGGGAGACCGAGAGGGAGTCGGCGACGGCTTCGAAGCGTTCGCGATGGTGGCCGTCGTCGCTGATGACCATCTCGGTGCGCACGAGGCCAGCGTCGTGGAGGGCGTTGAGGCGGCGATATGCCGTTGGGCGGGAGACGTCGGCGGCGTCGGCGACAGCGCGTCCGCAGCGCGGTTCGTCGGCGATAGCCTCGTACACGCGGCGGGTGTACTCGTCACCGAAGAGATCGAAGAGTTCCTCAGATGTCAGGTCCTCGCTGTTGGAGTTGTCGGGTGGGTGCTTCGTGGTGGGGGTCGTCAGTTGTGGGGACATACGGTAGGAGAGGTGGGTGTCCCTACTGGAGGGTGGGGCTAGCTATCCAGATCCAGAGTTGTGCCGGTGTCTAGGAGTGCAGACTTGGGAGGGAAGCCAATCAGTTATGGGGATGTAGGCATGACCCTGAACCACTCCTCAGAGATGGCGGACAGTGACCGGTCGAACGAGTTGCGAGCGCTCGTTGTGGACGACGAGCGAGAGGTGGCTGACGCGTACGCGCTCCGCCTGCGTGGGGTCTGTGATGTCGACACTGCCTACAGTGGCGAAGCAGCGCTCTCACTCATCGAGGACACTGCAATCGACATCGTGCTTCTGGACCGCCATATGCCTGATATGTCGGGTGACGAGGTGTTGGCGCAACTGGACGAGGCCGGCTATTACGGTCGTGTCGTGATGGTGACGGCGGTCGATCCGGACTTCGACGTGCTTGAGCTACCGTTCGACGAGTACCTCTGTAAGCCCGTGGACAAAGCGGACATCCACTCCGTCATCGATCAACAACGCCGAATTCTCGCGTACGAAACGCTCGGTGCGTACTTCAGCGCCGCGTCCACGTGTGCGGTCCTCGAAGCCGAAACGAGCCCGGCCACCCGCGAAAACCACGCAGAATATACCGACCTCGCCGAGCGTGCGGACCGCCTCGAAAAACGCGCCCGCCGACTGCTCGACGACCACGACATTCTTGACGAGTTCAAACGAATCGGGCGAGAAGAAGCGTGAGTTAGTCGGTTACGGTGGTGTCCTCCGCGAAGAACACGTCGAGTAGCTTCCGTTGGCTCGCGCGAAGATGATGCAGGAGCGTTGACCCAGTGATATCGAGTGAGGCAGCGACTTCTTCTGCGGTGCTTCCGCGCGGCGATTCGAAATAATCAGCGAGGTACGCGGTGCGAAGCACGGTTCGCTGCCGGTCCGTCAATTCCGTTTCGAGATTATCGCGGAGTTCGCGTGCCGTCGTCACGGACCGGTTTCGTTCCCGTTTCGCGACGACTTCGACACCTGTGCCGTCACCGATGGCGGTCGTGATTCGATGGATGTCGCTGTCCTGGGGAAAATTAGCGACGATGCGCCCAGAGCCATCGTCGAAGGTTGCCTGCCGGATACTGCCGCCGCGGGACACAACCGTCGAGAGCGGCGACGAATCGTGGAGTTCGAGTTCGACGGTTCCACCCGACGCCGTTTCGCTAATGAGACGCGCATCCGCGACGCCGGCAGTCGTAGTGACTGCCTGATCGAGTGCATGCTCAGTCCCACCTGTAATCTCGACGAAACAGAGCATCGTGTCGTGGTTCTGTGGGACGACCCCGGTGAGCGTAACTGTCGCGTCGAGGTCGTCGCTGAGCGTGGCGAGAACGGACGTATCCTCGACCGCGAAGGTGACTTCGGTGACTGCGTCCGACAACAGCAGATTCTGGTTCCGTGTCGCAGTGATGGCGAATCCTGCGATTTCGCCGAGCGTCTTGAAGCTCCGTCGTTCACGTGCGGAGAAGGCGTCGGTGCCGGCTGCATAGACGCCGACTACACCGTGGACATCCGACCCGGAGACGAGTGGGATTGCCAGTGCGGACTGGACGCCGTCAGCGAAGCCGGCCATGCGGATCGCGTCCGGGAGGCTGTCAGCCTCTGCGAGCGGTTGCATCGCTTGGAGGTGTCCGGATTCGACGGCGCGCTCTTCCGGCGTCTGCGCGTCGGATTCGAGTGTTTCCTGTACGGCTGTGAACGTTTCTCCAGTCGTTCCGGCGGCTGCTTGAACGACGAGTCGGTTACTGTCAACGGTGCGTTCGCCCACCCACGCGAACTCGTACAGGTCGGTTTCGCCGAGCCCGTGACAGATCGTGTCGGCGATTTCGGCACGCGATGACGCAGCAACGAGGTCGGCTAGTACAGCCGAGCGGACCCCGTCGACGACGCCGGTTCGGTCGCGTTCTGCCTGTAACCGGTCAACCGTCTCTGCATGCCGGTGGCGTGGCGTGACATCTTGGAGATACACGATCGTCGCGTCATCCACGGGCACGATTGAAACGGCGAGCCATCGGTCGAGCGCAGGGTAGTACTCTTCAAACTCGGTGTCAGTGATCGGGGCGTCCGCGAAGGCATCGATCAGTGAATCCTCGACGGACCGGGGGAGCACATCGGCGACGGCAGCCCCGACGGCACTACGATCGATGTCGAGGAGGTCCTGTGCGGTGTCATTGACACTAACGATGGTGTCGTCCGAGACTTCGATGGCGCCGATCGGTGCGTGCTGCAGGCGCTCATTCATAGCCATAGATAGCTCGACGGGTCAAACGGGGGTCGGCTGGTCGCGTCACTGGGTGGTTCCACGGATGGTGTCACCATCGTACCTCGAAGCGAGCGCCGCCCGACTGTGCGGTTGTGAGACGAATCGTCCATCCGTGTGCGGTGACGATTCGGTTGACGATCGCCAGCCCGAGTCCCGTCCCCGCGTTCTCGGTCGAGTAGCCGGGTGTGAAGACGGCGTCTGCTTCGGCAGCTGGGATTCCGTTGCCGTCGTCAGCGATGAAAATCCCGTTCTCAACGTTCTCAAGGGGGCCGACACGCACGGTGACGGTCTTACCAGCGTGCTCCACCGCATTCCGGAAGAGGTTCTCGAACAGCCGGTGGACTTGCGCCGCGTCCGCGAGCACTGTGGGAAGCGTGTCAGTGATGTTGAGCGTCGCGTCGGTGGTGTCGATAGCCTGCCAGGCGTCCGTTACAGCGTTTTTGAGGGCGAGTTGGTCTGTGGGGTCGATGGCGTCTGGGTCTCGTTCAAGCGTCAGCACGTCCCGGATGATTCGCTCCATGCGGTCGTGCGCGTCAGCGACTGTCTCGAAGTGTTCGGAACGCCCTGTCTCGCGGGCGGCTTGGAGGTGCGCGGTCGCGACGTCGAGCGGGTTTCGGAGTTCGTGGCTGATCATGCTAGCAACGTCTCCGACACCCGTTGTTTCGGCGTCAACAAGACGGTCGTCGAGCAGCGTGAATGCGAGAAAGCCGGTCGTGTCGGTGACGGGGAGGACGCGCGCGAGATACGTGTCGACCGCACCGAATCCGTCGAGGTAGACGCCGGTTGCAGTCCCATGAACGAGAGCATTTAGGGGGTCGTCGGGGCCGGGTGATTCAACGATATCGAAGTGGTCGAAGACGGCTGCAACGGGCGGGTCGTTCGGAAGCGGCTGGAACGTGTCGTCGAAGGCATCGTTCGTCGTTGTGATAACTGGTGTGTCGTCTGTAACCGTGTACTTGAGGACGGGGGCGGGATATGCGTTGATCGGGATTGCCGCCGTACGTTCCCCGGTCATTCTTACTGCCTGCGGGGGTGGTCTGCGGGCTTTTTCCGGGCGGGTGGCGGTGATGTCGGCCGACGTGGTACGGCCGGCATGCGTGGCATACGTAGTCACTTGACTGGGTGGTGCTTTAGTGTTGTCTCAGTTTGCTGGGACAGAAACACGGACTCGGTGTTTACGTTCATGTCGCACGGTAGCTTCGCGTACAGCCGAGTGGCTCGGCGGTAGAATTCATGAATATTGACGAGTTCGCCTCTGAACACGGCTCGACGGAAACGGACGAATCGTTCCAACTGGAAAACAACTACACGCTTGATGTCGCCGTTGACGGCGACGTAATGGCGAAAGCAGGCGCGATGGTCGCGTACACCGGCGACCTCTCGTTCAAAGGAAAGAGTTCGGCCGAAGGCGGACTCAGCGGCTTCCTCAAACAAGCCGCGACCGGCGAAGGCACGCCCGTGATGACCGTCACAGGAGACGGCCACGTGTATCTCGCCGACGAGAAGAAGAAAGTCCAACTGCTCGACCTCGACGACGGCGAATCAATTACAGTCAACGGTGAGGACGTCCTCGCGTTCGACTCCGAAACCACGTACGAAATCACGTCGATGGACAGCCTCGCCGGCGCGTTCGCTGGCGGATTCACGAACGTCACACTCACCGGCCCCGGCTACGTCGCCATCACCACGCACGCCGACCCAATTGTCCTAGAACCCCCGGTTTCGACCGACCCGAGTGCTACTGTCGCCTGGAGCACCAGCGCTCCCGACGTGCACGTCAACAAGAGTCTCTCCGACATGGTCGGCCAGGAATCCGGCGAACGCTTCCAGATGGAGTTCACCGGCGACGACGGCTACGTCGTCGTCCAACCCTACGAAGAACACTAATAGACTGACAGTCCACCACGCGTCCAATCCACACTGACGGGTATCGTCCGGTGCGCACCCACCCCTCTGTCACTTTGAACGCGCGTCGTACGGCGCGTTCCTCACCGCTGACGGACGGAATCGGTTGCTTTAGGGTGGAATAACCAACACGCCGCATACGAAGAAGAACGGCTGACAGCACTATGGAACATCTCAATCGCCGGCAGTTCGTCGCACTCGGACTCTCAGCGACAGCAACAGCAGTAGCTGGCTGTAGCAGACCGCAAGATAGCGATAGCGAGCCGTACGCTGAGTGGCTCCCGGCGCGCGACGGCGGAACAATCACTGCGTATCTCGACTTCACGCTGTCCGAAGAGACAGCCCATATCAATCCTGCACTCCCGCTAATCGTTCCCACGACCGAACAGGACGACGGGAATCTCGCACCCACGCTGCCGAACATCGACGACATCAACGACCCACTCGTGACGTTGCCGTTACAGACCGGCGGCCGCGTCCTCGGTGGCGCAGCCCTCTCACTGGCCATTGTCGGCCTCGGCCGATTGGTAGATCCGGCACGACCGACACAGGGGATTACGGAGTTGTTTTTCGCGGACGGCGTCACTATCGGGCGCGGCGACCTCGACCCAAGTACCATCGATACACGACTTCGAACCGGCCCCAATCGGACCCAGTTTGAGACGGTTGGAACCGACGGCGACTACGCGATGTATGGACTCATTGAGGGGACCGATGGGTTCGTCGCCGTGAACGAGACGACCGTTGTCATTGCTGATGCGCGCGACCGCGTTGAGGCGGTCCTCGACACACAGCGAGGCAGTCGGGCGCACGCGAGCTCGACCGATGATAGCTTCGCAACGCTGCTTACCGAGACGGACATGGGGCACGTGATGGTTGGCTGGGACGGGCCAATCGACCTCAGTCAGAATACCTTCGGGGACGGTAACGGCCAGCTGGCTGGTGGCCTCATCTCACAGGAGGATGCGGTCGTGTCATCGGTGGCGTTCGATCCGGACAACGGCGAAATCACGGCTGATCTCGGCCTCCACGCTGCCGGCGAGGTGAACGAAGCGACGCTGAACGAGCGTTTCGGAGCCGCCAGCGTCGAACACACCGTCTCAGTCGATGGAAAACACGTCACTGCGTCGGGACGGTACACCGAGGAAACGATTGATGTCGATTTCGTGGCGAACGAAGACCCCACGACAACAACCACCATCCCACGCGAGGACGACCTCCCACCCAAGGTTGCGAACGCAGTCCCGGAGAACGCGTTTGAATTCACGGTTGATGAAGCCGAGGAGCGAGTGCGAGTCGAATTCGTGTCGGAGTTCAATGCCGACGAAGTAACCGTCAAAGCCACAAACTCCGGCTACGAGAGCACAACGACAACCCCGGACCCGATCAGCTATTTGGACGTCTACGTCAACCCCGAGGACGATACCGTGCTGGTGATCGTCACCGTCGACGGCGTCTCGGGCGTCGTAGCTCAATACGACATTCCCTGAACAAACCAGATGCGGCCAGTCGTGTTCAGTCCCACTCATCGTCTGTCGGTTCTCGCTCGTTCTCCGACAGCGACTGTCCCAAGTACAATCTAGCGCACCGCGTGTCGAAACTATTCGAGCGACGTGTCGTCGTTCAGCGCGCAGAGGCCGTCAGCGTTTCCGTACCCAGTTGCCGAGATAGCCGCCGAGCGCGCTCAGCCCGATGAAGTAGACGATGCTGAAAAACACCCCGATACCCAAGACCACAGCGACCCCGATAACCGCTTCTGGAGATCCGCTCACGAACAAGCCAACGCTCGTGAAGAGGCCAACGATGAAAAGCGGGAGACTCGCGAAGACGCCGGCAATCGCACCGACGCTAATCCCGCGTGCGGCGTGGTCTGGGTCAAGGTATCCGCCGGCAGCGCCACCAAGAACCGGTGAGAAGGGGACGAAACTGAGTATCGTTGAGACGGTCGCTCCAACGACACCGATGATCCATGCCGGTGTTCCTCGATTATCGCGTCGGGCGCGGCGATGACCGACGAGGACCGCGATACCGATGAGGAAGATGCTCGCGCCGGCGACAATGAGGCCAAGGCCACCCCAGTGGCTGAGCGCGACAATCAGGTCAATCGCTTCGGCCTCCGTGAGTACGTCCGATCGAAACTCTCCCTCACGGATCACGGTCGCAACCTCTTGGCGAGTTACGCCATAATAGAGCGCTGCGCCACCGAGTGCGACGACACAGCCACTAATCCAGAGAACCGCCCCGAGCACCCAGTCACCCAAGCTATCAAAAACGATTGTGCGGTCTTCAGTGTGTTCGCTCATACAGAGACGGTAGCGAGTCTAATCGAATAAAGGCAGGAGAAGGGTTTCTCCGCCAGCAACTCGTGACGTGACTGCGTTCACCGAGCGGGTCGCCCGCGTAGTCGTGGTCTCGGAGGGGGAGCGACTGCTCGTGCTAGGTTTTTGTTGAAATCTGGGCCGAAAGGAGTTGGACGCCATGGAGTAGTCATCGACTATCGCTACCTGTGGTCACCTGGTATCGTGGGTGTAGTTTTCCTTCAGATAGTTCGGCTTAGAGTCGTAGTAAGCAAGAGTTCGAAAGATTACCGGTGGGTAAAACGTCCAAATGAAAGGCACAATCGCATTAAATAGTCAGTGCGTAGTACGACTGACGACCTCAGACTCACGGAGGAACACGATATGCCTACAAAAATAGACGAGACGCGACTTGTTACGCTTCTCCTCGTTATCATCGGCGCCGTATTCATCGTCCCATTGTTCTTCATGGGGATCGGAATGATGGGGTTCGGTCCGATGATGGGCGGGATGTGGGGGGGTGGAATGAGGGACGGAACAATGCCTCGTTGGATGTTCGTCGTCGGCATCGTGATGCAGTTCCTGTTCCTTATCGCTCTCGTCGGTGGGGGATACCTCATCTATCGTGCGATTGCGCGGGATCCGAGTGACGCAGACCACGCACTCGAAGAGCTTCGGCTCGCCTACGCCCGCGGAGAGCTGACCGACGAGGAGTACGAACAGCGCCGCGAAGCACTTGAACGAGATACCTGAGCACGACCAGACAAAATTGAAGCATGGCCGGGTTCTCCAGTCTTCGTCACCAGTCGACGCATCGACAACTTCCAGAGTGGCTTGACCGATACACGACGCTCGGACTGTACGGACTTCTCGTCGGAACAGGACTCTGTTTGGTCGCGTTTCTCACGAATCCCGTTCCCGATCCCTCGTTTCCGTGGGCGACGGTTCCTGAGACACTACGACTGCCGATTGCACAGCCGCGAATCGAACACTGGCCGGTGACCTACACCGTCGGTATTTGGTTGTGGATCTTCTGTTTCCCCGCGCTCTTCCTTGCGGGATACCGGCGATACGGCAACGTGAATCGTGGGAAAGCAGTCTGGCTCGTTGGGTTGCCGACCGTCGCGATGCTGGGTTGGACGACGTACTGCCGGGTGTTCTGGCCGAAACTCCATCCACCGACGTGGAACGCGCCGGCCTACACGTTCGTTTGCTGGCTGTACTGTTCAACCTACGACATCATTTGGAGCAACGCGGCGTTCCTGATCGCGGTTCTCGGCGCCGTCACAACGATTCTGCTACTGCAGCGAACACGCGGAACCACGTATGCACTACTCGGATTCGGGATACTCGCCCTCCCGCTGGGCCTCCCAGCCCTCTACAAAGGCGTCCGGCAAGCAAGAACTGACGGCTGATGTGAGCCAAAGGACGGCAGTGAGGTTTGGTTCGGGCTGCTCCCAGAGCGTGTCACGGAGGGCCTCCTGCACCCCCATTCATCGGTTCGTCGCAAAAATAGCAACCGCCGCACCCAATTCGACCCTCCCAGCCTCACCGAACGAGAGTTCCAAATACGCGTTCTTCGGCTTTTCGGAGGTGGTCGCCGACAGTCGTGGGCGCGATCCCGACGGCCGCGGCCACGTCATCAAGCGTTGCTTCCCGAGGAACCCTGTAGTACCCTAGTTCGACAGCCGACTCAACCACCTCTTGCTGGCGTGTCGTTAACAGGCGTGTGAACGAGGGATCGTCCGGGTTGTATTCGCCCATTTCGACGACATCAAACGTAAAGGGGAGGTCCGCCGGTCTGTCTCCAGCGAACGTCTGAAAATCTTCGTCGGTGCCCAGGTATGTGACGCGGAACGAGCCATCTGCGTTGAAGTGAATCGGCGTTTCAATGGTGAGATTCAACTCACGTTGTCGTTCCAGCAGTCGTCGCGTCGTCTCAGTCGGTTCAAACTGACTGACAGCCATCCATCGGTCGTCTCCGGACACGAGATAGTCGATGACGAATTGAGAGTGGTCCATGATCTCCTTGTATCGATCCTGGTCGCCACTTCCTTCGGCGAACAACAGCACCGACCCATCCGAGAGCAGTTCGACGTTGTGAATCGCTTCCCGAGTGATTGCGGGGTCGTCCATGAGCTCTTTAGCGAGCGGATGGAACGCGCCTGCAGCCGCCGGACGGATATGGAGCGTGAGATACCGCATTGGAGAGGGTGATTCGCAGTGCCTGATAAAAACACGTGGATATACGCCAATCACCGTTTCGTGATCCCCCTCGAATCAAGTAGCATGAAGCCGCTCCGAATGGCCGCCCGCTCTGCGGAACTGGCAGTGGTGAGGGATCTGCAACGTGCCGTGACTGCTGCAGGACGGGGATACTGATGGTGGAATCGAACCCAGACGTTGCGATCGTTGGAGGCGGCATCTGCGGACTCACGACGGCACTCGCGTTTGAACAGCGAGGATGGACGCCGACAGTCTACGAGGCTGCCTCCGAATATCGTCCTATCGGCGCGGGACTGCTCCTCCAGACGAACGCACTCCGCGTCTTCGATCGGCTCGGAATCGCTGACCGGATTCGCGCTGCGGGCGTCCCGCTCAACGAGGGGCTGATCCGCTCCGCGAGCGGCCGGATTCTCACCCGGTTCGATCTCGATCGCGTGGAACGGAGCCAGTTCGGGTACGGATTCATCGCGATTCACCGGGCTGAGCTCCAGCGGATACTCCTTGCGGAGCTCGACACCGACGTTCGTACAGACATGACGTGTGAGGCGGTCGCCGCGACGACTCCGCCATCGGCTCGGTTCGCTGACGGCACGCAGATTCACCCGGATATTCTCATCGGGGCTGACGGTATCAACTCTGTCGTCCGAAACGAAATCACAGCGAACGTCGAACCAACCGAGTTGGATAGTATCGTCTATCGAGCGGTCACCACAGTTACGCTTCCCGACGACTATCGCAGTCAAGGCGTCGAAATCTGGGGGAACGGGACCTATACAGGTGGCGCGCCAATCGACGACAATCGATTCTACTGGTTCGCAACAGCACCTGGGGAAGTGCCATCTGATCCAACTGCGCTTCCGGAAACGATAGCGACACTTCGTGACCGATACGCCGAGTATCCGGAACCGATCCCCACGGTAGTAAACTCGCTCAATCCCGAGGATGTTTTCGTCACTGGTCTCACGGAGGTTCCAGCTCTGGAGACGTGGTATCGTGGGTCGGTTGTCATCGCGGGCGATGCAGCTCATGGAATGCTCCCGTTCGCGGGCCAGGGCGCGGCGCAAGCCATCGAGGATGCCCTTGCGTTGGCGCACGCGCTCGACACACACGCCAACCCTGAACTAGCGTTCGAGGCATTCGAAGCAGAACGTAAGCCGAGAGCGGACCGGATTCGGTCCGACTCCCATCGACTTGGCGCTCTCGCGACGATACAGTCGGGGGTCGGAACCTACGCACGCAATCTTGCTGTCAGGCTGCTTCCGAGCGCTGTTGTTCGGCGATTGCGTCGGCGGCGAGCAGCTCAGACCGCACTCCCAGAATCCAGAGTGAAAGAAGCACCCTCCGACAGTCCCCGCTGAGTCAGACACGGTGACTGCTGTCCTAATGCTTCACTCGCTGTCACGTGTCGTGGAACTCGCGTTGGATAGGCGGGTTAAAGCCGCTGTCGCTCGGACGGCTCGTAGTTAGGTGGGGATGCGCGGCTGTGAGGCTGGGTGTGTTAGAAATCCGAACGCTGAAGATGGGGTGTCGTTGGGCCGCGGCAAATCGGGCTTATGGCACTCGGCCTCGCCATGGTTGTGGTTGGTGTTGCTGGGCTCGTTGGCGTGGTCTGAAAGCCACGGTGAATCCACCGCATTGAGCCGGGCGACGGGTGCGAGCACACGCTCGCACGTGTTGGAGTGTGATGCGCGTTTCGCGCCGCCAGAATGGTTTTTTGGGTGGCGTTCGGCTTGTCGGGTATGTACGAGAAGCTCGACCGGAGTCACGGAGCGGTTCGTGGGTACGAGGTTCGGGACGAGCTGAGCGAGGCGGATTTGGAGGCGATTGTCGCGGATCTCGAGGGGACGATTCACGAGGAGGGATCGGTGCGGGTGCTCGTTGCGATGCCGTCGGTACCGACACCCGAACTCGACGCACTCGACGAAGACCTCGGATTCTGGCTGGAGCACAGCGACGACATCGAGAAGTACGCCGTCGTCGGCGACAGCACGCTCGTTGAGTGGGCGTCCAGCGCCGGCGACCTCGTCTCCAGTATCGACGTTGAGCACTTCGAGGCTGACGAACGAGACGACGCGTGGGCGTGGCTGGAAGACGACGATTGATGGGGTCGCCGGTGGGCGAACTGTTTAGCCGCCGGACGTTCGCAGTCACGGTATGTCGAGTCCGGAGTACGGTGTCGCTCGCTACCTGGCGATCGAGCGCGCTGAAGCACCGACTGTAACGCCCGCCGGCCGTCTTCTCTTCCTTGCGGATACGTCCGGCACGCCACAGGTGTGGACGACCGAGACCGCGGGGACGTGGCCCGAGCGGTTGACGCCACACGAGGAACGCGTCTCCGCGGTCGCCGCGTCCCCAACGGACGAAGCGTTCGTGTTCGGGATGGACCAGGGGAGCGACAAGCGCGACCAACTCTTCCACTACGACCTCACGACGGGCGTCGAAACGGCACTAACCGACGAACCCGAGGCGAAACACGCGTGGGGTGCCTGGGGGCCGGACGGCGACCGGGTCGCGTACACCGCGAACCGGGCGGACCCGGGACGGTTCGACGTGTACGTTCAGGAGGCCGACAGTACTCCCGGCACGCACGAGCGAGTGTACGAGGGCGGGGGTGGATGGTTGACTGTTGCTGCGTTCGGGCCGGACGGCCGCCGGCTCGCGCTCCTGAAACCACACTCCAGTACGAACGTCGCGCTCTCTGTTCTCGACCTTGAGACGGGCACGCACCGCGTGCTCTCGGGGGACGAGCCGGCGCGACACTCACACGTCCACTTTGACGGCGACGGCGGCATATACTGTGTCACGGACGCGGACGCGGACACCGCGTACGTCGCTCGGTACGACCTCGATACGGGCGCTCGCACGCCGGTCGCGGGGTACGAGGAAACGCTCGGCGAACCGGAGACGGACGCGTGGTCTGTCGACGGCTTCGCGTATGACGCGGAGACCGGACGGAGCGTGTTCGCAACGAATGAGAACGGTTACAACGGTGTGCACGCCGGTGTTCTCGACGGGTCGTCGTTCGCGGAGACGGTCGCGCCGGACGTGGAGGGGGTGGCGAGTGGGTTCGTGTTCGGGCCGAACGCGGAGTGGGTGGCGTTCACGCAGACGGCGCCGACCGACCCGTACGGCGTGCACGTTGCGGACTGGGCGGCCAGCGACCACACCGAGTGGACGCCCGTCGGCACGAACGGACTCCCCGACGACGCCCTCCGCACGCCTACCGAGGTTGACTACGAGTCGTTCGACGGCCGGCGGATTCCGGCGTACTGGACGCTGCCGGAGGGTGCGGACGCCGCAGACCCCGCGCCGGTGATCGTGGATATCCACGGTGGGCCGGAACATCAGCGCCAGCCGTGGTTCTACCCGGAAAAACAGTTCTTCCTCAATCGTGGCTACGCCGTCTTGGAGCCGAACGTCCGCGGGAGTTCGGGGTACGGGAAACGGTATGCTGGGCTCGACGACGTGGAGAATCGCATGGATTCTGTCGCCGATATCGCCGCCGCCGTCGAGTGGCTCAGTGACCGTCCAGCGGTAGACGAGGAGCGTGTCGTCGCGTACGGCCGGTCCTACGGCGGGTTCATGGTGCTCGCAGCTATTACCGAGTATCCCGAGCTCTGGGCAGCGGCGGTGGATTTCGTTGGTATCGCGGATTTCACGACGTTCCTCGAAAACACGGGGGAGTGGCGGCGCAGCCACCGTGAAGCCGAGTACGGCAGTCTGACGGACGATTACGAGTTCCTGAAATCCATCTCGCCGCTCTCGAACATCGACCGCATCCAGTGTCCGCTGTTCGTCCAGCACGGCGCAAACGACCCTCGCGTTCCCGTCGGCGAAGCCGAACAGGTCGCTGATGCCGCCCGCGAACAGGGTGTGCCCGTCGAAACGCTCATCTTCGACGACGAAGGCCACCACACAACCTCCCGCGAGAACCGTATCACCGAGTTCGAAGCCATCGCCGACTTCCTCGACACCCACGTGTAGGAACCCAGTGAACAGCGCGTCCCCATCCACGAAGAGACGATGAGCGGGACGTGCCGGTTGGAAGTGGGTTACCTGGGTGAGGTGACAGCGGGGAGGCAGAGTTTACTCCGGGGTTTCGTGGAGGAATGCCTGAAGTTCGACGATACGGCCGTCTGGGTCGTCGGCGAAGAACTGATAGATGCGGTACTGTTCGTTCTCGTGCGGGTCCTCGCGGACAGCGTCGCCGAGGCGGTCGTGCATCGCGTCCACCTCACTCGGGGTGTCGTAGACGAACGTGAGGATGCCCTCGGTTTCGGTGTGGTCGGCGTCGCAGAACCCGAACCGGAACCCCTCGAATTCGAGGATTGTGCAGCCGGGTTGTTCGAGCCAGACCTCAACGTCGAGCGTCTCGGTGTACCAGTCTTCGAGCGCTGCGCGGTTCTCCGTTCGATAGAAGACGATTCCGGACACGAGCGAACGCTCTCACGCCGGGACTGTGTACGTTTCGACGCCCCTAGGTCGGCCGCCAGCCGCGGAGGAAGGCGGCGCAGACGCCGCCGACGGACGCGCCGAACACGAGCGTGACGGTGCGAAGGACGAGCACGGCGGCGGCCGCGGGGGCGCTCGGCGCGGCGGTCACGACGACCAACGCGCCGCCGAGGAGGAGGTCGTACGCGCCGAGACTCCCGGGAATCGGGACGGCGCTCGCGACCTGCGGGAGCGGGATGACGACGAGAATCGGCAGGAGCGCGACCGGGTGGCCGACGCCGTGGAGGGCGACCCAGAGCGTGATCGCAGTGGCGAATTGTTCGAGCACGCCGCCGAGCGCGATAAGCGCGAGGAGGCCGGGCGTTCCGCGGAACGCGACGATACGCGTCCAGAACCGTTCGACCGCCGCCCGGACGGTCGCGCGGTCGTGCGGCCGGTCGCGGTAGAGTGCGGACACCCGCCTGACGAGCGGCGTGAGCACGGCCACGAGGAGGCGCGACAGCGCGTCACGGGACATGAGCGCGACGACGCCGACGACGAGCAGTCCGCCGATGGCGACGGCGAGCACGGACAGAATCCCCGTGGCGTCCGGGACATCAAGGAGGACGAGGACGCCGAGCGCGGCGGAGAGTGCGACCTGTGTGCCGGATTTGACGTACTTGGCGACCGACCGCACGCCGAGCGCGTCCGAGTACCCGGTGTCGGTCGCGACGCTGATGAACCGCGCCATAATCGGCTCCGAGGTGACGGGGCCGGCGGGGCTCACGATGTCGAAGAAGTCGCCGGCCAACGCGAACTGCACGCTCTCCCTTCCAGAGAGCCCGTCGTTCAGCGGACGGACGGACGCCCAGACGCCGATAGCGTCTACGAGACCCTCGATAACGACGAGTGCGACAACGACGGCGAGCAGAAGTGGTGAGAGGCGGGTAGCACGGGTGACGATGGCGTCCACGCCGACCGTGGCGACGGCGGTGGCGAGCACCGCCAGTCCAAGAAGCGCCCCGACAAGGAATCGGAGTGAACGACGCACGTCCGCCAGTCCGCGGAGGACGAGGAAAAACGCTCCGGGGTTCAGTCACACACCGACGACGGCTCGGTCCGCGTGCAGTCTGCGAAATACACGAGCTGACGCACGGAGCAGTACTCAGGCGTTGAGGGCGACGATGCGGCCGTCGCCGTACATCACGAGGAGTTCGTCGAGCGGGTCGGCGTCGATGTCGGCGGCAGTCGGGTGCACCCAGACGGCGACATCGCGTTCGTATGTGGCGACGGTTTCGCCGGTCGCTGCGTCGAGGACGGCGACTTGGCCGTCGTGGGTGACGGCGGCGATCTCGAGGCCGGGATTGTCGGTGAAGTTTCCGGTGATTGGTGCGGGGGTGAGGTCGGTTGTTTCCGAGAGTCGGGTCCGCCACTCGACGGCGCCAGTAGTGGCGTCAATGGCGAGGATGCGGCCGCCACGACTTCCGACGTACACCTCACGCGTGCCGTCCTCGTCCCCGTCCGCGGCGTCGTGGACGACTGCGCGACCGGCGGTGTCGAGCGTCCAGTCGACCGTGCGGGTGCTGGTGTCGATACTCGCCAGACGGGGGCCGTTCGACGTGACGACGTGTGTCTCGTCGACCCGGGTGAGCCACTCGGCGCCGACCGGTACCGACCACGCGCGCGAGCCGTTCCGGTGGAGGGCGATGGTGGAGTCGGTCATCCCGACGACGATGCGGTCGTTCATCACGACCGGGTCCGCGATGACGGCGGGGTCGACGGAGACGTTCCACGCGACCGACCCGTCCGGCCGCCAGGCGTACGCGCGGCCGTCGAAGTCGATCGCAAAGACGCGACGCGGGTCGTCGAGAAGGATTGGCTTGCTGTATCCGAACGAGGTCGTGTTCCCGACGAACTCGCGGTCGCCGCTCGACACGTCGTAGCCGTAGACGGCGTTTTCGGCGGTCGGCACGACGACCTCGCGGTCGCCGTCACCGGTGAGGTCGAGGACGGTCGGGTCGCCGATGCCGTGAATCGCACACGCCCGGTCGGCGATGCCCTCGCTCCATTGCTGAGCGCCGGTGGTGTCGAGCGCGATCAGCCGACAGTGTCCGCCGCTCCCGGAGACGGCGCTTACGGGCGCGAGCACCGTCGCATCCGCTCCGGCGACGGCGACGGGGTGGTGGTTCACCTGGTTCGGGCGGTCGGTGTCGCTCACCCACGCCACGTCGAGCGTCCCCGGCCCACCGCCATTCGTGACGGCGTACGCGCCGACGCCCGCGAGCGCGAGCACCACCACCGCCGCGGCCACCGTCGTCCTCCGACGCATACAGACAGTCCGCGACAACGCCGGAAAACCCCCACTATTCGACGCGCGTACCACTACCGCTTTCCCGCGACGGCGTCAAGCCCGCGTGATGTCGGTCGCCCGCACCCTTCCCGTACTCGCCGCGCTCGCCCTGTTCGTCGTCCCGGCGAGCGCACACGAGGTGACGGCGACTCGATTCGACGCCCCGCTCCCGCTCTCCCTCCTCTACCTCGGCGCGGCCGCGACCGTCGCGGCAACCGCGCTCTTGCTCGCCCGCGCCAACACCACCGACACCGACGAACGAACCATCATCACGCTTCCCGCGAGCGTCGGTGCCATCGGCCGACGCGTTCTCTCTCTCGGATTTCTCGCGGTGTTCACAGCCGTCCTCGTCGTAGGGGTGGTCGGCCGAACGTCGCCGACGAACCCCGCGGTCGTCGTGTTCTGGGTGCTCTGGCTGAAGGGCGTGCTCGTCGTCGCCGCACTCATTGGGAATCCGTGGCGTGCGCTGTCGCCGTGGCGAACCGTCCATCGCGCGCTGGAGAGCCTCGAAGGCGAGCGCATCAGTGGCTATGCGTATCCGTCGTGGCTCGCCGCGTGGCCGGCAACCATCGGGTTCGTGGTCGTCGCAGGCGTCTTCGAGAACCTCACCGTCCTCCCGCGGTCGCCCGAACGCACCACCGTCCTCCTCGCGGCGTACGCGACCGCGATGATAGGCGGCGGCGTGGTCTTCGGCCGCGACTGGTACCGCCACGCGGACCTCTTCGAAGTGTTCTACGACCTCGTCGGCCGTGTCGCCCCGCTCACCGCCCGCGTACAGGACGGCCGACTCGTCGTCACTGTCCGCCGGCCGTGGACCGCCTGCGCACGCCCCGTCGCGTCACCAGCCGTCGTCACGTTGGTCGTGGCGAGCGTGTACACGGTGAGTTTCGACGGTTTCACCAGCACGCCCGAATACCAGACGCTCGCACTCGCGCTCCGCGACCTCGGCGCCATCCAAACCCCCGGCCTCCTCGTCTACACGCTCGGGCTGCTCGCCTTCATTCTCGTGTTCGCGCTCACGGCGAGCGTCGTCGCTCGTATCGTTGCTGACGACGCGCGAACGGTCGCACTCGTCATCGCCGCATCCCTTCTTCCTATCGCAGTTTCGTACGAACTCGCACACAACGCCACCCACCTCGTCGAGAACGCCGCGCTCCTCGTCGGCGCTCTCACTGGCACCCCACCCGTCCTGCTCGCCTGGCTGTCCATCCCGGCGTACTGGACCGGTCAAGTCCTCCTCGTCGTCGCCGGCCACCTCGTCGCCGTCGCCGCCGTCCACCACGCTCTCACTCACACCTACCCCGACCGGTCGCTGCGCGCTCACGCCCCACTCGTCGCGCTCATGGTCGCCTACACCGTCCTCTCACTCTGGATTCTCTCCCGTCCACTCGCTACGTAGCGTCGTCCAGGTCACCGCTGCCGCCGCCATCACAGGCCTGACCGAGGCCGTATCCTCGGTCAACGTTTTTGTCGGTCCGTCCCGAACAGTGAGTATGGAATACGACTTCGCGCGCTCGGTGGTTCCGCTCGTCCTCATCGTCGCCATCGCAACGGTCGCGCTCACCAGCGTGATGCAATCTTCGACGGTCTTCATGATGGTACTCCCCTCGATGATCGTCTTCTCGGTCATCGCGTTCTTCTTCGGTATGAAACACGGCGAGTTCCGCGCCGGCCGGTAATCCTCGCACGGCGGCCGCCACGTAGTTAGGGACGGCTCGTGACGAACGAGTGAACAGATGGCATCAACGTCGGCTGCGACGCGACGCAGGCTTCTGTCGGGCGTGGGCGTCGCGCTCACCGCCAGCGTCGCCGGCTGTTCGGCACCGGAAGAAACGACGACAACGACGCGCGAACCGCCCGAATCGACGACACTCCGGATTCGCGTCGAGAATCACGACACCACCATCCACGACGCGACGTTTCGGCTCCTGGTGACGACGGACGACGCCGACCGTTACGAGTTGTTCGAGGTCGCGGACCTCGCGCCCGGCGAACATCGCACGCTCGACGACCGAGAACTCCCCGCGGGCGAGTACGAACTCGAAATCGACCTCCCGCTCGGCACGCCGACCATTCGCTGGACGGCGTCGGAGTGTGTCGAGAAACTGGTCGTCGTTCGGTTCACGGAGTCCGGATTCGAAATATCGGACCGATGTCCCTCAGCGGAGTGAGAACGAACACCTCCGCTTAGTCCTTCGATTCTGGATGTTCCGCGCCTGGTTTTTCCGGTTCGTTTAACCCTCCACGTGAGGTACTAGTCGGTAATGGATTCCGGGGTGGGCGGGTCGACAGCGCTGCGGACGTTCCGCGAGGCCGTAGAGAACACGGGGCATGCGGTGTACTGGACGGATACGAACGGACGCATTCAATACGTCAACCCAGCGTTCGAGGCGCAGACAGGCTACTCGGCAGACGAAGCCGTCGGTAGTAACGCGAACATCCTCGAGTCCGGCGTGCACGACGACCGCTTCTACGAGCAGCTCTGGGAGACGATTCTCAACGGCGAGGTCTGGGAGGGTGAAATCGTAAATCAGCGGAAATCGGGTGAACGCTACGTCGTCAAACAGACGATCTCGCCCATCACGGACGACGCGGGAAACATCACGCGGTTCGTCGCCGCGAACGAGGAGGTCACCGAACTGCGGACGTACCAAAACCGACTCGAACGCCAACGCGACCGGTTCGCCGCACTCCTCGACGGCGTCCCTGTGCCGCTGGTGCTCGCCGACTACGACGACAGTGGAGACCCGGTGGTCAAGCAGACGAACGACGCGTTCCGGGAGACGTTCGGCTACAACGGTAGCACAATCGGCGGGTCGTCGCTCGACAAATTCATCGTCAACGACAGCAAGGCGGAGGAAGCCCGCGAGTTGAACGAGCAGGTCCAGCACGGAGAACAGGTACGCCGTGAGGTGGTTCGGCACACGGAAACCAACGACAATCGGACGTTCCTCCTCAACGCGACACCGCTCTCTTACGACGACCAGTGCGAAGTGCTCGCGACGTACATCGACATCACCGACCGAAAAAAGGCGGAGGAGATGCTCGAACGCCGAACCGAGGCGCTCGAAGACTTCGCGAGCGTCGTCAGCCACGACCTCCGCAACCCCCTGAACATCGCGTCCGGCCATCTCGACTTGCTGGACGACGAGTACGACAGCCCCCACATCGACCCCATCCGGAACGCCCACGAGCGGATGCAGGAACTGATAGAGAACATTCTGCTGCTCGCGAAACAAGGGAAGTCCGTCGGTGAGACCGAACGCGTCGCGCTCGACGACTGCGTCGCCCGCAGCTGGGGAACCATCGACACCGGAAACGCCAGCCTCCGCGTCGAAACCACGAAAACCGTGCACGCGGACGAGAGCCGGCTACGACAGCTGTTCGGGAATCTCATTCGGAACGCCGTCGAACACGGCGGCACCGACGTAACGGTCACCGTCGGCGACCTCGACGACGGCTTCTACGTGGAAGACGACGGCCCGGGAATTCCCGAATCAGAGCGCCCGCAGGTGTTCGACACCGGCCACACGACCACGAAGGACGGCACGGGCTTTGGGCTCTCCATCGTCCGCGAAATCGTGGACGCCCACGGCTGGACTGTCACCGTCACCGACAGCGAAAGCGGCGGCGCACGCTTCGAAATCACGGACGTCCCAACTGCCACCTGATAGACTCCGCACCCCGAGGCGAACGACGCGCCCGGGTCCGCGTCACCCCACCGTGTCCGCTGTTCTTCCTATCGCCCTCACTGGGTTCGACGACGGAGAACGTCGGTGAAGAGGACGGTAGGAACGAGGAGGGAGGCGTGGACGCCTCCGCGTTTAGTCGTCCGCGGGGAGTTCGACGCGCTGCCAGCTATCTCGGACGTCTGCCCGAGACATGTCGAGGTTGTGCATCTCTATCGCGTGTTCCTGCGTGAAGTCGATGACCTCGTCGTGTTCGTTCGACCGTACCTGGAACGCACAATCGTCTGCCGTGCACGTGAACTGGTATGCCATTGCGTCCGACGCTACGGTTTCGTCGTACCTTGTTAGCGCGGGCGTTCAGAACGTACGCGACGGCTTACCCGTCGAAAACGGAGTCGAGGAGGCGTTCGAGGCGGTCGACGAGGCGTTCGGGAAGCGACGGTTCGATGTCGGCGAGGATGCGCGCGGTGCGCTCCGGATCGGTGAGGGCGAGTTCGACGCGCTGCTGGGAGTCCTTGTGCTTCTCGACGAGTCCCACATCGACGAGGCGGCTGGCGTGGTAGGAGAGCGTGCTGCGCGCCAAATCGAGGTCGTCGGCGAGCCGGCTGGCGCGACGGTCACCGTCGAGGAGCGCGATGAGAATGTCGCGGGAGTTTTCGCGGCGGGCGAGCGCGAGCGCGCGGCGTTCGAACGCGTCGTAGCCCCGTGGGTAGTAGTGTGTGCGGCCGTACAGGGACTCTTCGACGAGCGTATCCGCGCGCAGGAGGCGGTGGACGTGGTACTGGACTTGGCCGGGCGCGAGGTCGAGTTCGCGGACGAGCGCGCTGAAGTGAATGCCCGGGTCCGCGTCGATACGGTTCGTGATTCGTGTGCGTGTCGTCATGGCGTGTTGTCGCGTTCGACGGTGCGGGCGTAGTAGACGGCCGCAACCACTAGGCCAGCCATTACCACGTCGAGCGCGTGTTCGAGGACGTGGTGGAACGTGGCCGGAACCGTGTTCGAGACGGAGAGCAGTGCGACGATAGCGCGCGCGAACAGCGCGGCGAACGCGAGCACGACGAGGAGGTAGGAGCGCTGGCGGCGCCGCAGATACACCGCGGTAGCGAGCACGACGAGCACCCCGGAAATCGCGGCCGCCGCGAGGAGCACCGCGACCAAGAGCATACTCGGGTCGCCACCGTGGTACTGCACGCGCCGACGTTCGGCCCCGAGCGCCGTATGTCGTTCGCTTCGACACCACCTACCAGGAGACAGGCGGGGTCGTCACGGCGTTACCCACCCGGCGGAGAAGTGTCAGAAATGTATCTACGTCGTGGTTCCGGATGCGAAAGGTTCGAAACACGGGACTCCATTGGAGGAGATACTGGACGCGACCACCGAGGTCGCACAACGGCACAGGGACACTAACGATGGACAGGACAGGCACGCAAGTCGAACTAGCTTCCTCGTCGATATGCAGAGGTGAGCGGTGAGTATCGTCTTCGAAGACCACGGGGAGACCGTGCGAATCCGGGACGAGACGAACCAGCGCCAATACCGGTTAACGATTCCGGCGGACAGCCAGCTGTCGGCGTCCGATTCGGGGGTGTTCTCGCCGTACCGGGACGACGAGGCAGGAATCGACTTCGCGGTCGAGGAGACGCGGACGTTTACAGCGGACACGTTCGGGGTACCTGAGCTCGTCGTCGGATTGATTCGGCGGCTCGACGGGTCGCTGGTGGCAGATATTCACGACGCAGGCGGGAAACGGTTCCCCGAGGACGCCTACGTCGTCGAACTCGACCCACACCTGAAGGTCTTCATCCGGTTCGAGGGCGCGTTCCGCATCATCTACGAGGAAGAAGGGTTCCGCGTGCTCTTGGAGGACGAAACCGAGATTTACGTCGGCGCACGCTCGGTCAGTCGAACGCCGCGACGAACACTCACCGTGGACGAGTCGATCGAGAGCGTCTACCGCGTGCTGAATCAGTTCGGCGACTCTCTGGTAACGTTGTCGCCGGAGCGGTCGTGGCCGACGCTACGCGACCATCCGCCGCGCGTAAAACACGACCCGACGGCAGAAACACTCCAGGAGCGAACCCCGGAAACAGGTATCGAACTGCACGTTCCACGTGACCGCGAGTTCCTCTACGCCGCTGCGCCGCTGGCGTACTATCTCGACGCACACGTGGTCCCAAGTCCGAATCCACGCGTACTGTCGGAGGGGGACGAGGTGGCGTCGTTCGCGGACGCCTCCGCGTTTGCGTTCAGTCAAGATGTCCAGGAGATGCTGAAACACCAGTTCACGCTCGACGTTCTAACGCGCCTCGAAGGGTTTTACCCGGTCGACTTATTCGAGCGCGAACTACTCACGTACGCTGACGTCGGCATCAACTGGCGTGAGTTGTACGAACTGGAGTTGTCGGAGCGCGTGGTGCGGCATCAGGAGATTCCGCGGTCGGTAACGCGTCGCGTGGAACCACGGTGGCGGACGACCGCAACGGTGACAGGCGCCGTGGAGAACGTCGAAACCCTGCCGTACCTGATCGACGAGCTAGCACTCATTCAACCGCTCCGGGAGCCGAAAACCGACCCAGAAGCATCGGAGATGGCCGAAGCAGTCTCCTCGTTTCTCCGGACGCCAGCAGAGGATTCCGAGGCCGGCCATCGGTTCGTCTCACCGGAGAAAGGAGAGAGCATCGAGAGCGTGTACGCGGGCGACGGTGTTCCAGTAGGGTCTTCGAAACTCCTAGTCGAGGGCTATGAAGCCGATCTGTCCCGCGAGGCGACGCCCTCCGATATCTCCATTCAGGTCGTCTGCAACGACGAGTCGATGCGTCACGAGGTCGAAGAAGACCTCTACGGAGGCCGTGAAGAGTTCCCGTTCACGGTAGAAACCGCGTTCGGAGTATCCGTGAGCGAACTTCGAGACATCTTGCAGTCGGACCGCGATTTCATCCATTACATCGGCCACCTCGACGGCGAGTACTTCTACTGTCCGGACGGGCGGCTGGACCCCGCAGAGCTGGACGACGTGGGTGTGCGGGCGTTCCTGCTGAACGGCTGTGAGTCCTTCGGGCAGGCGGAAGCCCTGGTGCGTGCAGGAGCATCCGGGGGAATCGCGACAGTGTCGCGAGTGGCGGATGAGCGCGCAGCAGAGGTCGGCGTGATGGTGGCGAAGCTGTTAGACGAGGGGTTCTCGATTCGCGGCGCATTGGAACTCGCTCGCGACCATCAGCTCATCGGCTCCCAGTACGTCGGCGTCGGCGATTCAGGACTATCGTTGGTACAGAGTGAAGGCGGGATACCCACGGTAACGGACGTCTGGACGACGAACGAAGCCGGAATGTACAGTGTTGTAATCAAGACGTACCCATCTGATGGTGCCGGGATGGGGTCGCTATATCGGCCATTCCTGGGTCGTGTCGAGAAGTACTTTATGTCGGGTGGCGAGACTGCTCGGGTGCGTGTTACTGAACGCGAGCTTCAGGAGTTCCTAGAACAGGACTACCTAGAACCGGTCGTGTTTGAGGGAGAGTTCTTCTGGAGTCCGGACGTAATCGAGCGATACCTGAGTTAGGGGCCAATAAGGACGCCGTCCTTAGCTGCGAGGGCGGCACCGGTTTGGCTGAGGAGGACGGTCATGGTGAACAGGACGCCGATGAAACGCGGGTTGTTCTTGAGGTACGCCGTGAGTGCATTGTGGTCGGACATTACACTCAAATCATTCTGTCGGATTGTAATAAATCTAATTTAAAAAACATAATGTTTTTGTACCGCATATAACATACGTCACTCCCGCCGGTCAAACCACCAACAGCCAGCCGTCCAGACGCGTCTACTACTTAATCCTATGCTACCCGACAGCAAGCTAATCGATTTCACGTCTCGAAAAGTAGACGTAGCCATCGACATCGCCCAGTCACACACCGTCACGCGCCAGCTTGAATCGTTATAGCGTTCTGCTGTAACCAGATTGTTTCTCTTTGTTGTCATTTCCTATGCAGAGATGTTAAATATGTATATCCTAATGTGAAACCAACGAATGATGGAGGAGACAAGAGGGGCTAGAGAAGATGGTTCCTCCAGCGAGGCGGCGCGGCTGGCGAAACAGATCTGTGAGGGATTCATCGCACATGACCGCGGAGACCGACAGGGCGCGATAGCCGCATTCAGCGCTGTCGACGAGCGCCAGTTCGACCACGTTTCGGTCGAGAATCGGCGGATGGCCGCCGAAGCTCTCGTAGACGCGCTCTGGGAGAAAGACGACCTAGAGGCGGGTCACTATACCGGCGGAACGCTGAACGCGGAAACGCTCCGGAAGGCCGACTGGGGGCCCGTTCGACGGAAGTTCCGCGAGCGCGCGTCACTCCTCGAACTCGATAACGAGTACGCCGTGTTGAAGACGCGGGCGTGGCGTCGCCACAAGACGGGCGGCGACTACTGGACGCCCTTCCAGCAGGCACAAGTCCACGAGTTACGCGTCGCGACCGACGACCCGAACTATCCCTCGAAACCGAAGTGGGGGACGTCCGGATTCGGCCCGGAACCCGCGCGGTACGCGCTCGCGGTCGAACTCCACGACATGCACGACGCATCCTACTGGCAGCAAGCCCAAGACGTCATGACACCGTACTTTGAACGAGTGCTCGACGACACCGGAGGTGTCTCGGGACGATGAGCAAGACCGTCCAAACCTTCGGCGAGGAGACGATCTCCGAGACTGTGTCCGTGCTCGTCGTCGACGACGACGCGAGCCTCGTCGAACTGGTGGAAACCTTCCTCGAACGCGAAAAACGCGTCTTCGACGTCACGACGACGACAGACTCGAACGAGGCCATCACGCTCGCTGAGCGAGGTGAGGTGGACGCGGTCGTCAGCGACTACGACATGCCGACCCGGAACGGAATCGAACTCCTCAAACAGATCCGGAACTCGCGGCCCGACATCCCGTTCATCCTCTTCACCGGGAAGGGGAGCGAGGAGATAGCGAGCAAAGCCATCTCCGCGGGCGTCACGGACTATCTCCAGAAAGGCGGCGGGTCGAGTCAGTACAAACTCCTCGCGAACCGCCTGATGAACGCCGTCGAGAAGCACCGCTCTCAGCGCGCGCTCGAACACTCCGAGGAGAAATTCAGCAAACTCGTGGAGAACTCGAGCGACTTCATCGCCATCGTCTCCGAGAACGCCCTCTTCGAGTACGCTTCCTCGTCGGCGGAGTCCGTCATTGGGTACTCCAGTGACGAACTCGTCGGCGAGTCGGTCTTCGAGTTCGTGCATCCGAAGGACCGAAAGCGAGTCATGGAGGAGTTCTTCAGGAGCGTCGAGAACCCGGAGGAGGACGTGTCCGTCGAGTTCCGGCTCGCCGACTCGGGTGAACACCCCGTCATCCTCGAATCTCGCGGGAACAACCTCCTCGACGACGACACCGTCTCCGGGTTCGTCGTGAACACCCGAGACATCACGGACCTGAAGGACAAACAGAACCAGTTAGAGCAGCGCAACGACCAACTCGAACACGTTCAGGAACTCATCGCGCACGACGTGCGGACGCCGCTGACGGCAGCGGAAAGCTGGCTCGACCTCTACGAGGACGAGGAGGACCCCGCCCACCTCGACAACCTCCGGCAGGCCCTGGACCGCGCCGTCTCGCTGCTCGACCAGACCGACGCTCTGACCGAGGAACCGATCGTGATACGCGACCTCCAGACCGTCGCACTCAACGAGACGGCGAAAGCCTCGTGGACAACCGCGGACACGACCGACGCGCGACTCGAAATCGTCGACTCGCGACTCCTAGAGGCGAACGAATCCCAGTTCGGCCAACTGCTCGAGAACCTCTTCCGGAACGCAATCGCGCACGGTGACGCTGACACGGTCCGCGTCGGAACGCTCCCCGGCGAAGACGGGTTCTTCGTCGAAGATACCGGAACCGGTATTCCGGAGAGCGAGCGGCCCCGCGTGTTCGAGTCCGGATACACGACCGGCGAAGTGACGAATACAGGTCTCGGCCTCGTGATCGTCAAACAGATCGCGAACGGTCACGAGTGGGACGTGACGCTCACGGAGAGCGAGGAGGGCGGTGCGCGCTTCGAATTCTCGAACGTGACGTTCAAGCCCGACGTCTGTGAGTGACGGCCGCTCAAGCTGAAACCCGTTGCGGGTATTTGAAGGACCGGGCGTTTTGGATTGCTGGGTCGTCGTACGGAACGCGCCCAAGAGTGAGTACGGCAGTCCGGCGCGACCGATTAGTTCGGGGACTCTATGTCGGTAAACTCGAATCGGGCGCCGCCGGTGGCGCTTTCGGTCACGCGAATATCCCAGCCATGTGCGTCCGCGACCTCTTTGACGATACTGAGTCCGAACCCAGTTCCGTTCGTTCCCGTGGAGTACCCCGGCGTGAACACCTCGTCACGGTCGTGTTCCGGAATCCCGGCGCCGTCGTCCGCAACGAAAAACCCGTTTTCCAGGGCGCCGACGGTGACTGTCACGCTCTCGCCGCCGTGCTCGACCGCGTTCCGAACGAGGTTTTCGACGATCTGTTTGAAACGAGAGCGGTCAGCCAGTAGTCGTCGCGTACTCTCGATTTGGAGTGTCGCCGAACCGGTATCGATAGTCCCCCAGCAGTCATCCACGAACGTCGCCAGATCTATTTCTTCAGTTTCGCCGATTCGGTCGCCTTCTCGCGCCAACGTGAGTAGTTCATCGATGAGCGTTTCCATCCGCGCGTGGGCGTTCCCGATCTTGTCGAGATGGCTGCTTTCACAGTCGTCTTCGGCGAGTTCAAGATAGCCCTGCGCAACGCTAAGCGGCGTTCGAAGGTCGTGGCTGACGACGGACGCGAACTGTTCTAGCTGTCGTTCACGCTCCTTCCGTTCGGTGATTTCTCGACCGATAGTCAGAACCGCCGGCTGGTCCGCGTACGTAATCACCGTGGAGCTGAGCTCGACCGGGAGTTCCTCGCCGTGTTTGGTCTGGTGGACTGTCTCAACGACCTGTGTTCCGTCCGCCGGGATATCGTCGATGAGTTCCGAGATTTCGCTTGAAGATAAACTGGTGTCGATGTCGTCCGGCCCCATCGAGAGAAGTTCGTCTCTCGAGTAGCCAGTTCGCTCCACGGTCGTATCGTTCACTGCGAGGAACGTCTCGTCGAATCCGACGACCACAGCCATGTCGTTCATCCCGTTGAATAGTTCCTCGTACTCCGTTCTCGCCTGTTCGAGGTCGCGTTCCCGTCGCTTGTGGTCCGTGATGTCCTGTACGGCACCACGCAGTCGAACCACCTCGTCGTCCTCGATCGTGGGCTCACCGAGAATCCGGAACCACCGTATTTCGCCGTCGGGTCGCTCGAATCGTGCTTCCACGTCGAAGGAATTACGCGAGGCTATCGCGTCCTCGATGGCCGTTTCGACGGTCGATCGATCCGCTTCGAGGTAGACGTTGAGCGCCTCGTCGAGTGATGGGGCCTCGTCACCGTCGATGCCAAGCATCTCGAACAAGTGGTCGGACCAGTACACGTCGTTCGTCGCCGTTTCGATTTGCCAGCCACCGACATCGGCGATTTGCTCGGTCTTGTCCAACAGGTCCCGGGCGAATTCGAGTTCCGCCTCGCGTTCCTTCCGGTCGGAGAGGTCACGGCCGATTCCGACGACTCCGACGAAATCGGCCGCCGGGTCGGTCAGCCGTTTTCCCGTCAATTCGTACGGGACTCGTCCACGCGTTTCGGTGCAGAGGTCGGCTTCGACCGTTCCCGTCCCTTGGTCCATGGTGACCTCAATCGCGTCATCGACCTTCGAGTGATGGTCGTCAGCGACGAAATCGAGGATGTTCCGCCCAGCCAGTATCTCCTCGTCGTACCCGGCTTCCGCCGCAAGTTGGTCGTTCCACCGTTTGAGATTTCCGTCGGCATCGACGACGTAGAAGAGGTCGTCAAGTGTATCGAGCGCCTGTTCGGTGAACGCACGCTCCTGAGCAAGCTGCTGTTGGCGCTCAATCCGGTCAGTGATATCCTGCAGCTTCGAGAACGAGGTCACTACGTCCCCGAGTTCGTTCCGGATGACACGGTGGTGCCATTCGCAGACGAGGCGGTCACCCTCTTTCGTGACTGTTTCGTGCTCGGCGTTGTAGGCGGCAGCCCCGTCGTTCAACGCCGCGAGCATCTCGGCAAACGAACGCTGCTCGGGTTCGGGAACGAGCTTTCGCCACGACGCACCGACCAGTTCGCCGTCGTCGTAGCCGAGGAGGGCTTCCGCGGTCTCATTGATACGTGTGATTTCGAAGTCCGCGTTCCATTCGATGGCTCCGAGCGGAGAGTGTTCGAAGAACAGCGAGAGGCGTTCCTGCGTCGTCTGGGCTTCTCGCTGGGAGTGATACTGGGAGACGGCGTTCGTAACCCGGTGAGCGAGTAGCGTGTACTGGCTGCTTCCACCCTCCTTCTGGAGGTAGTCCGTGACACCTGCAGAAATCGCGTCACTCGCGATCTCCTCGCTTCCCTTCCCGGTGAAGAGGATGAAGGGAACGTCTAGCTCCGAATTCCGAACAGTGTGGAGAAACTGGAGTCCGTTCGCTTCCGGCATCTCGTAGTCGGAAACGATGCAGTCGATACTCGAGATATCCAGAATTTCTATCGCGGATTCGACAGTTTTCGCTGTCTGAACGGTTATCTGAGGGTCTTCTCGTTCAAGGAAATCCGCCACCATATCAGCGAATCCCGGTTCATCATCGACGTGGAGAACGCGAATCGGTGAGTCTGGGAGCATGGATGTAAATGGGCGGCGGTGAGTGATTTCGTGTAGTAGGTACTGATAGAGATATAAGGATGTTGGCACCCACAGAAGTGTGTTTTTGCGGTAGTAACGGCTGTAATGAGCGTTTTCGACGAACGGAGCGAAAAGTCACGGCCCAGTTCGTGGTCTCGCAGACGGTCGTTGGCCGCGTCGTTTGGAAGCTTACAACAGCACAGTGAACACCGGGTAGGAAGCGGTGACTGCCAGCGCGGGCGTCAACACCCACATCGTGACGATGCGCTTGGCGGCCGTTGGGTCAAAGAGGCTTCGCTCGTCGAGGTCGGCCGGGCCTTCGGCACCGATGTCAGGGACGTCTGGAAGGTCGGACGGTTCCTCCGCGGGGGTTTCGTCGCGAGCAAGGTCGCCGATGGTGGGGCCTGCGGGTGCGTCCTCGGCGCGTGAGGTGACAAGCGCGCCCGTCGCGACATCGGTTTCCGGTCGGTCGGTCGTCGGTGTCGCGAACTCCGCGAGCGTCGCTGCCCGGCTCGCCCGCCCCCAGCCGAGGCCGATAATCGCCGATGTCGTGCTGACCGCGAGACTCGCGGGGATTCCCAGGTACGAGAGTACCGTGATGACCGTGCCGCCGACGAGCGAGACGATCAACGACGCGAGTATCGGAAGTTCCGTGATGTCGTTTCCGACCGTCTCAAGCGTGCGACGCGCGATGGTGAAACTCCCCAGAGCGAAGGCCGCCACCGCGAGCAGGACGCCCTGGTCGACGGTAAGCGGGCCGCCGGCCCCGACGAGGGGGGCGACGGCGTTCGCAGCGTTCGATGCCCCCGCCGAGAACGCCATATAACAGGCGATGACGACTACCGAGAGCGAGCCGACGACGTCCTGCGGGGACGCGTCCGGGTTAACGTAGGGACGCGGAATGGTTCCCGAGCGGTCTAGCTGGATGAAGTGAAGGTCGAACGTCGTGAACGCGACGTACCGGTCGAGATACGGGTAGACGTACCGGCCGATCACGAGTCCGATGGCGAAACTCACCAGCGGGGCGACGATCCACGCCGAAACGATGACGAACATCAGCGCCTGATTGAGCGTGCCCGACGCGAGACCTAAGCCGACGATAGCGCCGACAGCCGTCATCGACGTCGACGCAGGAACGCCGTAGAGGTTCGAGATGAACAGCGCCGCACCCGTGAAGAACAGGACGGCGACGCTCGTGGCGGGCGTAAACTGGGCGGCCGGGACGATACTGCTGCTCATCGTCGCGATGACGTTCCGGCCGACGGTCCACGCGCCGAGGAAGGCGAACCCGACGAACAGGGCTCCCGCGGTCGTCTTCCGAACGAGGCGTGAGCCGACTGCCGGACCGAACGCCACGCCGGTTGAGGAGCCGCCGATGTTGAACCCGACGAACACGGCGACAGCAATACCGGCGAGAGCTAGCAGTGACAGCATCGTGTCGTACGTCAGTCAACGAATGCGCGCGCTCAAATAACCCCCGGAGTCCGGCCCTTCGTTCCCCAGAGTCGGCGCTTCGTTCGGGGTGACGCTGACGCCAGAATCGGCGCTGACCTACCGTTCGACCTGAACGTTAGTGAGGTCGAACTGTGCGCCGCCGTCCGGGCTCTGAGTCGCACGGATCGTCCAATCGTGGGCCTCGGCGCACTGCGCGACGATGGCGAGTCCGAGCCCGGTTCCGGAACTCCGCGTCGAATACCCGGTTTCGAAGACGCGCTCGCGGTCCGGTTCGGGAATTCCGGGACCGTCGTCGGCGACGGTGAATCCGTTCTCATGGAGGGCGATAGTGATGGTGTCGCCGCCGTGCTCCGTGGCGTTCCGGAAGAGGTTCTCGAGGAGTTGCTGGAGGATGGCGCGGTCGGCGTACACCGTCCCGGTGGTCGCGATGTCGAGCGTTGCGGACTCAGTAGGGACGTGTTGCCACGCGTCCTCGGCGACCGTCGCGAGGTCAAGCGCGGTTTCGGTCTGCACGCCATCGCCACGCCGGGCGAGCGCGAGGAGGTCCTCGATGAGGTCGTTCATGCGTTCGTGTGCGCGCGCAACTTCAGCGAGCGCGTCACTATCCTGGGTTTCGCGCGCGAGCGTGAGGTACCCGTCGGCGACGCTCAACGGATTACGGAGGTCGTGGCTGACGACGCCCGCGAACTGCTCCAGTTGCTCGTTCTGTCGTTCGAGTTCGCGCTCGTGGTGCTTGCGTTCGGTGATGTCGCGGTTGTTCGTCACAACGCCCGCGATGACGGGGTGGTCGAGGTGGTTGCGGCCGCGAACTTCGAGCAACCGCCACTCGTCATCGGCGGTACGAAAGCGCGCCTCGACCGTGACGGACTCGTCGGGCCGTTCGACAAGCTCCAAAAATGTCTCGTAGAGTTCGGGGCGGTCGTCGGGATGGACGAGTTCGAAGCCATCTTGGCCGATGAGTTCGCCGGATTCGTAGCCGAGGATTCGCGTGAGCGACGGGCTCTGATACTTGACGGTGCCGTCAGCGTTCAACACGGTGATAATGTCCGTCGAACGCTCCAGGTATGCCTCGTAGCGTTCGAGTTCGCGTTCGCGCTCGGTTCGCTCGGTGATGTCGCGGTCGGAGACGATGAGAGCGGTGACGGTACCGTCGTCGTCGCGAACCGGCCGGAACACGCCACTGACGGTCCGACCACCGTCCTGTCCGGTGATATCCGCCTCGAACTCGACGTACTCGCCTGCCGCCGCGCGCGCCACCCAGTCGTCGACATCGGCGCGGAGCGCGTCGTTGTCGCCCCACCACGGTGTCGCTGAAAACTGCTCGCCGAGCACGTCGTCGATGTCGCCATCGATGTACTCCATTGCGGTTTGATTGACATCCAGCACCGTTCCGTCGGGCGCGAGCACACCGGTGAGGATGTTCGGGTCCTCGAACACCGCCCGGTACTGGCGCTCCACGCTCGCGAGCTCGCGCTCACGTGTCTTCCGCTCGGTGACGTCCCGCGTGAACCCGCCGACGTGCGTGACCGTTCCCGCGTCGTCCGTAATCGGTTCGCCCTTGATCCAGACGTCACGGAGTCCGCCGTCTTCGGTGACTACACTGACTTCGATATCAACCGAAATCCCCTCGGAAAGCCCTGCCATCGCATTCGTGAGTTGCTCGTGATCGCTCGGTTGAACCGAATCGAGGAACGTCTCCGGGTCCGCTTCGAGACAGCTCCGGGAGTGTTCGAAGACCTCCTCGTACGCGTCGTTAACGAAGACTACCTCGTTCCAGTCCGCGGTGAACATCCAGAGCACGTCGGTCGTGCGGTCGGCGAGTTCGGAGAACAACCGTTGTACGTCGTTTACCGCCGCCTCCGCGCGTTCACGCTCGACGAGCGTTACAATACGGTTTGCGAGGACGCGGTAGTGGTCGAGACCGGATTCCTTCTGCATGTAGTCGCTCGCGCCCGCGGTAATCGCGTCGCTCGCGACCTCCTCGGAGCCCTTCCCCGTGTAGAGGATGAATGGCACGCGCGGCTGCGTCGTGCTCGTGCGAACCGTGCGGAGGAACTCGATGCCGTTCCGGTCGGGCATATCGTAATCTGACACGACGCAGTCGAACGTGCGGTCATCGAGTCGCGTCAGTGCCTCGTCGACGGTGGCCACGGTTGTCACGCGAAGGTCGTCGTTCACGCGCGTCAGGGACGCGCCGACGAGTTCGGCGAGCGAGCGGTCGTCGTCCACGTGCAGGACGTGAATTCGGTCGGATCGTGTCGTCGATGCCATGTCTGTCACTGAGCGCCCTCCACGAGAGCACGGACGACGCCGAGGGTATCCGTGTCGCTGATGTTGCGGGGAGACAGTTCGAAGAGCATGTGCGGCTATGAGTGCGGTCAGTCACTCCACGCGGGAGGTGAGACCGCCTGTGGTGTTGTAAACAGCAGTTTCGCGCGTAAATACTTGCCCCGTATGTGCAAGTCTCATACCTCGTACGTGCTTCGAATCCTGTACGGATTGCACGTGGCGACGAGACGACTGCAGCCGGGAGATCCGTGAGTTCGTTAGCGACCAAGCAGAGACTCGAAGAAAACAGAGCGGCGAAGAATATAGGGAGGTCTTTCGATCGCCGGCAGAGTAGAGAAATCGGACGGTATGAGTGTTTTAACGGCGTTTTACTGCGGACATGGTGGAGTGGTTGGTGGTGTTAGTGGCTGGCTTGTTTGTGAGAAGATAGTACGGAGAGTGCTTCAAGCGAGAGGATTCGACACCCTCGGGGACAAAGCAGGATGGAATAGACCCTCACCCCACTGTGTCCGCCGTTCTGGGAGAACGGCAAGGGTGGGGTCGTGAGCCGGCTGTAAAACGGGCGGGAGAGCGGCGATTGTTATCCATAGAACATCTGCCAAGACAAGATTATAATTGAGTTAATGGACTATTTTTTGTATTACATATTAGTTCTTTCCCTTAATTCACGGCAATTCTCGTGATGGTGAGTAGTTCCCCACTCGTTTTCCATGTTTCTGCGGACATGGTGGGGGGGGTGTGTTCCACCCTCTCCTTATAAAACTCGCTTCTGCGGACACTGCGGACGCGGTGGTTTTATAATACTGTACGCGTCACTCAGTCCCATGGCGCTGTTCGAACGGGATCGGGACATCTACACCGACCGCGACGCTCTCCGCGAAGACTACCAACCACAGGAGCTCGTCGGTCGGGACGACGAACTCACTACCTATCAGTCCGCCCTCCAACCCATCATCAACGGCGAACAACCCAACAACGTCTTCCTCTACGGCAAGACCGGAGTCGGCAAAACCGCCGCCACCCGCTACCTCCTCTCCCATCTCCGTGAGGACGCCTCTCAGTACGACGACATCACGCTCAGCCTCAACTTCCTCAACTGCGACGGACTCTCCTCCTCCTACCAGGTCGCCACCCATCTCGTCAACGAACTCCGCGACGAATCCGACCAGATCTCCACCACCGGCTACCCGCTCGCCGCCGTCTACGACATGCTCTGGGAGGAACTCGATTCCCTCGGCGACACCGTCCTCATCGTCCTCGACGAAATCGACAACATCGAGGACGACAGCCTCCTCTACCAGCTTCCCCGCGCACGCGCCAACGACAAACTCTCCAACGCCAAAGTCGGCATCATCGGCATCTCCAACGACTTCTCCTTCCGCGAAGACCTCTCCCCGAAAGTCAAGTCCAGCCTCTGCGAGAACGAGATCCACTTCCCCGCCTACGACGCGAACGACCTCATCGCCATTCTCCAACAGCGCGCCGACGTCGCGTTCCACGACGGCGTTCTCGAAGATGGTGTCATCCCGCTCTGCGCCGCCTACGGCGCGAAAGACGCAGGGGACGCGCGACAAGCCATCGACCTCCTAATGAAAGCCGGAGACATCGCCCGCGACCAAGACGGCACTACAGTCACCGAGGACCACGTCGACCAGGGGCGGAACGCGCTCGAACGCGGCCGCATCGAGGAGGGCGTTCGCGGCCTCACCGAACACGGCCACCTCGTCCTCTACGCACTCCTCACCCACGAACTCGAAGACAACACGCCCGTACGATCGCGCGACATCCGCCCCCGGTACACGCGCTTCGCCGAACTCGCCGAACGCGACCCGCTCGTCCCGCGCCGCATGCGCGACCACCTCAGCGAACTCACGATGCTCGGCATCGTCGGCGTCACCGAACGCAACGAGGGCCGCCGCGGCGGCACCTACCGCGAGTACACACTCGACATGAACGTCAAACAAGTCCTCGACGCCATGTCCGACACCGTCGAACTCGTCGGCATCCACGACTCCGTCGTCGACCAAGCGCTCGAAGATGTCGACATCAGCACCACCGACTCGGCTTAATTTCCTGTTTCCTTGTATCCGTCTCTCTTCCGGTATATCCGTCACTGTGTCTCTGCCACGTTTGTGTGAAAAGCTCACCCGGCCGGCATTTTTCCGCCTTACGCACGTCTCGGCGGCGATAACTCCGGACATGGTGGGGTCACAGACGTGGAACAGTGGACAATGAACTGGATATTCGACGAACTATCGGATGGAGTCGATTCACCCTGTGATGTCTCTCCTGACGTGAGTATTTCTGCGGACGTAGTGGGGTGACGCGCTGTCACAGTTTCTGCGGACATGGTGGAGTGGGGCCTGTTCGTTAGGGAGAATATCATCACGTAATACGGCCGGAAAGACCCTCACACGCCGATACGATGAGTTGTAACAGCGGACACGGTGGGGTCGCGTCCCGCCCAAACTCCCGATTAGGCGTATTCTATCGAGGACGTGTCACCGAAACGGCGGACGCGGTGGTGTGATTGTGGCTCTTTTACCACGGACATCGTGGTGTGGATTCTTCCCCCGGCGATCTGATAAGGCGAATTCTCTCTATGTAGCCATCCCGATCGGATCGAGAACCGCGGACACGGTGGGGTCGCTGTCACCCCTGGACCGTTCGCGCTCGGTAGGTCTACTGTTCGGTGGAACAGCGGACGCGGTGGTGTGGGGTTCGCCGCTCACCACCCATATTCCCTGTTTCAGGCAATTCTGATGGTCCGCTCGGACGAGGGATAAACGCTCAAGCATCCTCGCCCAATAGTCACTCGTCATGAGTATGGAATCGCGGGAAAACGACCTCGAAGAGCACGAAGCGCAGATTGACCGGCTTATCGAGGAGGACGAAGATCTCCTCGACGCCCTCCACGACTAACCCCGCGTTCTTCTTCAGTCGCGTGACCTCACACATGTCGCGTGGAGATGCAAAGAATCATACGCGATACTGTGCCATGGCGTGTATGAGCGTTGACGACTGGGGACCGGCGTCGGCTGCCGGTTCGGGGTGTGCACCCGGCGTCACCGCAGCCCCAACGCTGAGGGGTCGCTCCCAGAACGCGCTGCGTCGGTCGGCCGCACCGGTGACGCGTCATGTGTGAGGACGAACGCGTCGTACTGTCCCTGCTCGACGACGAGTACGCCCGCGAAATCCTGAAGGAGACCAGCGTCGAACCGCTCTCCGCGAAAGCGTTGACCGAACGCTGCGACGCGTCCCCGCCGACCATCTACCGCCGCCTCGACCGCCTCCAGGAACAGGACTTGATCGTCGAACGCCAGCGAATCGCGTCCGACGGCAACCACCACGCCGTCTACACGGCAACCTTCGAGCGCGCGGTCGTCGAACTCGAATCCGGCGACCTCGCCGTGGACGTGTTCGTCCGCGATGATCCCGCTGACCAGTTCACACACCTCTTCGAGGAACTCCGATGAACGTTGGCGGTGTCTCGATAACGACGAGCGGCGGCACACCCCTCCTCGTCTTTGGGTTGTTCCTCAGCGTCGGCCTCGCAACGCTGCTCGGCGGCGTGCTCGTCGTTCGCATCGGCCGCGGCTACCGGCGCACTGGCAGCCGGCACCTGCTCGCACTCGGCGTGGGGTTCCTGTTCGTCGTCCCCGTTCCGAAACTCCTGAACCTCTCGCTCTCGACAGCCACTACCCTTTCCAGCGAGGCAGTGGGGCTCGTCGGGTCGAGCGCACAGCTCCTCGGATTTTCCGTCATCCTGTACGCCATCTATGACACGTAACCGACCGACACGCGCGATCGCGGGTGAGATTCGATGAGTGGACTCGCGACCATTGCGGTCTGGACGGTCGTTCTCGACGCGTTTCTCGTCTGCGTCGGCGGCCTCGTCAGCGTTCAGGCCTATCGTGGATATCGGCGCAACGACAGCACCGCGATGCTCGCTGTCGCCACCGGCACGCTCGTCCTCGTCCTCACACCGTTCCTCCTAGAATACGTCTTCGAGGCCGCGACGGTTCTCTCGCCGCTCCAGAGCGCGATTCTCCGGCAGGGCGCGGACAGCATCGCCGTGCTCGTCATCCTCTACGCGCTGATGCGTTAGTCCTGTTCCGCGACACGCCGGTCACTCGGCGTCGTCGCCGGTTCGCCGACCGCCGCGGCGCGCGCCGCGTGCACGACACAGCCCCCGAGAATCACGAGGAGTCCGTAGAGCGCGAGCGACCCGACGGACAGCACGGCGTGACTCGCCGTCACCACGGCCGCGGTGAGCGATGCGGGCGCGCCGAGCGCGCCGAATACGTCCGCGAGTATCGCGGGCTGTACCGGCGCGAGGACGAGCGCCGTTCCCGTCAGGAAGCACGCGCGCACGACCGGGTCGTGGACCGTGTAGAGGAGCGCGACGAGCGGTACGTAGACGTAGAGGACGTGGTGGACGTTGGACGCGGGGGAGACGAGCAACATCACAACGAGCGTCCCGAGGTACGCGACGGCCCGGTCGCGTCCGGTTCCGACCTGCGTGTACAACACGCCGAGCACGGGAAGCAGGAGGACGACGGCGAGCACGGTGTACACGACCGGCTCTGCGTCGGGGAGGAGCGCTGCGAGCGGTCGCTGGAGCGTGAGCGCCGAGACGTTCGGGCTCATTCCCGCGGCGAGTTCGTCGACGCGACTCCGCTCGAACACGATGAACTGAACGTACTCTCGGTGGAGCGACCAGCCGAACAGCGCGACGCCCGCCGCGGACAGAGCGCTGAGGGTGCCGACGCACCACGCGACCGCCCGCCACGCGCGACGCCGGGCGAACCAGACGAGGACGAACAGTGGGAAGAGCTTGAACGCGGACGCCAGTGCGAGCAATCCGCCGGCCGTCCGCTGTCGATCTGCGCGGAGCGCTCGGTACACGCCGAGGAGGGCGAGAAGGATGAACAGTCCGAGCTGGCCCTGGCCGAGTACGACCATCGGGTACGTGCTGAGCGTGAAGAACGCGTAGACGAGCACGCTGTCGGTCCGCTGAATCGGAACGCCGCGCTCCCGGAGGTCGTCGAGCACGAGACGTGCACACGCGAGTCCGGCGATGACGCTCACGGCCGCGTGCGCGAGGTACGCCGTACTCCACGACACGAACGTGTACGCGTAGAACGCGACGACGGTGACTGGCGGATACACCCATTCGCCGCCACCGACGGGCGGGGACACGCCGACGAACGGCCGGCTGTCGAGCGCGAGAGTCGCTGCGTGGTGGTACGCGCGGAAGTCCCACGCTAACGGTGTGGTGTCCGCGAGCAACCAGAAGTAGGCCGGGACGAGACTCCCGACGAGCACGCCGAACGCGAGGACGGTGCGGACGGCGCGTCGCGAGCGCTGGCCGGTGGCCACTACGACCACCACCGCGGGCGAGCGCGGTCTGCGCGTCCGGTTGGAGCGTCGCTATCGGAGGCGATGTCCGTGGAGGGCGGCATCGTCTGAACCGTGTCGAGCCTCCATCTTAACCGATAGTGCGGAGTTTCGCGCTCTGAAACAGCCGCTGGCGGACGACGACACCGAGGGGTTTACGGCGACGCCGTCGGACGTACCGGTCGTCATGCGTTCCCGCTTGTTGGTCCTCCTGTGTCTCGCCGTCCTCTCCGTGAGCGCGGGGTGTGCCGCGCTGCCGGACGACGGACAGCCGAGTGCCGCCGAGGTGAAGGAGGCCGCGATAGCCAAGGCCGACGCCTTGGACGCGTACGCGGCGACCGTCCACGTCACGCTGAACGGCACGTTCGACCGAAACGTCACGTACCGAGTCGCGCACAGCGGCGGCCGGACGAACGCGACGTACCGCCAGCCAGCCGACATCGCCGGGATGCGCATCGTCACGAACGAGTCCGCGACGGTCCAGTACGTTCCGCGCACGAATCGCGCGACCGTGACGTACGGCACGACGCCGGCAGACCTCTTCGAGTGGATGGGCAACCTGCTCGACGGGAACACGACCTACGAGGGCGAAACCGACGCCAACGACGGGTTCGCGGTCGAGTACGCGGTCGAAGGCGAGAACGCGTCGGTCCGGATCGGCGCTGGCGGCGGCCCCTACCAGTTCGTCACACAGGCCGAGACGGCGAACCGGACGACGCGCGTCTGGGTGGACCGAGACCGACAGATTCCGGTGAAAGCCCGAATGACGTACGCGACCAACAACACCACGTCACGCGTCACTATCGAGGTGACGGACGTCACGCTCGACCCCGAGTTCGCGGCCGACCGGTTCGACCCGAACATCCCCGACTCCGCCACGGTCACCACGAACCGCATCGTCACCACCGACAACATCACCGAACTCCGAACGAACACGACCGTCTCGCTCCCCGAACCGGACGTTCCCGCGCCCTATCGGTTCGAAGACGGCATGCTCATCGGGTACGACAATCAGACGACCATCACGCTCACGTACGCCAAACCGAACAACACCAGCCTCCTCGTCACGAAACGCGTTCCCGCCGCCGACCATCAGCTTGACGGCGAGGCGGTGACGGTGAACGGCACGACCGTTCGGTACACCGAGACCGATGACCGCCAGCTGGTGCGGTGGCAGACCGAGTCAGCGACGTACACGCTCACAGGCGAGGGCCGCGACTTCCTCCTCTCAGTCGCCGCTTCCCTCATCGATGGAGAAGAAACGTCAGCGGGGGCGCCGGCGGACGCAGCGCCACCGACTCCTACACAGACCACGCCCCTCATGGTTCCGCAGAGTTTCTCGGTCTGAAACTCCCCGACAGCCACATACTACTAGTCCACGTGCTCTCGACTATGCCGTTCTCTCTGGATATCTCCGTGTCGACACTGTTCGGCGCGTTTCTCCTTCTCGTCTCCACGATTGTTCTCGCGGCCAGCGCCCGGTACGTCTGGCGCGCGTCGGCGGTCGTTCGCACCCCCACGACCGAGTCGCTCGCCGACGTGGACTCGAACGCGCTCGTCCGCCTCACCGGCACCGTCGAACCGCCCGACGACCCGCTCGTCGCGCCGTTCAGCGCTACTGACTGCGTCGCCCTTCGCTACCAGGTCGAGGAACGACGCCTCAGCTTTCTCTACGTCCTCCCCTGGTCTGTCACCGTTCACGAGGCCACCGCGGCCGTTCCGTTCGACCTCACGACATCCATCGCGACCGTCTCCATCGACGAAGCCACCCGAACTGTTACCGCGGCCACGACGACCGTCGCGACCGTCGGCCCGAACGACACACCGCCCGACTCCATCCGGTCGTTCGAACGCGACCACGACACGCTATCGAGTTCGTCGTGGTGGCAGACGCCGCCCCGCTTCATTCGGCCACTCTTCCGCGCGCTCTCCATCGGTACGCGGCGCTACACCGAACAGCGCATCGAGCCCGGCGACACGGTCACCGTCGTCGGCCGCACCACGGACGACGGCACCGCGCTCTCCCCGCTCGTCGTCTCGGACCGCTCGCCACGCGCGACGGTCTTCCGAATGGCGCGCACTTCCCTCGGCGGCCTCGTCATCGCCCTCGTTGGCTTCACCCTCAGCGCGTTCCTTCTCCTCGTCTGATGCGAGGTACGACGAGCGTGGTTGCGTTCCTGAAGACAGCGCGCGCGGTCGGTTTGTGGTTCGGGGGGCTGTGAACGCGTAACGCAGAACGCTTTTGACTGACCAGTCAGTAAGCACGTGTAACGAATGACGCTCACTTCTCTCCTGAGGCCTTCCTCACACGATGAACCGCCCACGACAACCGCCGAGGTGACCGCCTGATGGGCGTCCGCCAGCAAATCGAGCGCTTCTTCAAGGGGCCGGAAGAGTTCGACCTCACGTCCGGCAGCATCGGTAAACCCCTCTTCTACCTCTCGCTCCCCATCGTCATCACCAACCTCTTTCAGACCGCGTACAACCTCGCCGACACCTTCTGGCTCGGCCAGTACAACACCGACGCCTTGGCCGCCATCAGCTTCGCGTTCCCGATGGTCTTCCTCCTCATCTCCGTCGGGATGGGTGTCTCCGTCGCCGGAAGTGTTCTCGTCGCCCAGTTCACGGGCGCGGGCGAGGAGCGGGAAGCCGAGTACGCCGCCTCCCAAACCATCACCTTCGCCGTCATCATCTCCATCCTGCTCGGCGCCATCGGCTACGTCTTCGTCAGTGACTTCCTCTCCGTAATGGGTGCGTCCGCAGACGTCCTCCCGCTCGCCACCAGCTACATGGAAGTCATCTCACTCGGCCTCCTCTTCATGTTCGGATTCGCCGTCTTCATCGCGCTCATGCGCGGGTACGGCGACACTATCACGCCGATGCTCGTCATGTTCGGCAGCGTCGTCCTCAACATCGTCCTCGACCCCTTCCTCATCTTCGGCTGGACGGTCGTCGAGAACGCACCGCTCGTCGGCACGCTCGCGTTCCCCGAACTCGGCATCCAAGGCGCCGCCATCGCCACCGTCTTCTCCCGCGCGCTCGCGCTCGTCGTCGGCCTCGCCATCATGTTCCGCGGCCACCGCGGCGTCCAGATCAACATCCGCGACATGGCGCCCGACTTCGACTACCTCCGCCGCCTCGTTCGCATCGGCGGCCCCGCATCCATCGAAGGCAGCGGACGCGCCATCTCGATGAACCTCCTCCTGTTCATCGTCGCGTTCTTCCCGGACGCCGTCGTCGCCGCGTACGGCGTCGGCACCCGCGTCTTCTCCGTCATCTTCCTCCCAGCTATCGCCATCTCGCGCGGCGTCGAAACCATGACCGGCCAAAACATCGGCGCGGGCCAGCCAGACCGCGCCGCCGCCGCCGCGAACCTCGCGAGCAAAGTGTTGTTCGTCGTGCTCGCGCTTGCCGGCCTTGTCGTGTTCGCGTTCCCCGAACCCATCATCTCCGCGTTCGTCGGCGCGGACCAAGCGAACGCCGACCAAGTCGTCTCCGTCGGCGCGGAGTTCCTCCGATACGTCGCGCTCACGTTCGGCTTCATCGGCGTGACGCAGGCCTACGTCGGGAGTTTCCGCGGCGCGGGCAAAACCCTCACTGCCGCCGTCATCTCCGTCGTGGTTCTCGGGTTCGTTCGCTTCCCCATCGCGTGGATCGCGTCCGGCCCGCTCGGCGAGACCGGTATCTGGGTCGCGTTCGCCGTATCGAACGTCCTCGGCGGCGTTCTCGCCTACCTATGGTACCAGCGTGGGACGTGGCGTGACGCCGACCTCACCGAGGACCGCGTCGACGCCGAAGACGTCGTCGCGACCGACGACTAACCCGTCTCGACGAACGTCGCGTCCGCCGACGTTTTCCCCTGATTGAACGAGAGTATTTTCGCGCGAATCACGTCACCCTCTTCGACGAAGTCCGGCACGTCCTCGGTGAACACTACGAATCCCTCAACCTTCCCGACGGCCACGCGCTCGCCCGAATGGTGGTCGGTGAACTCCGTGATGCCGAACTCGTACGACTCTCCGAGCTCGACGGGCGGTTCGCGTTCCTGTGCGGCCTCGTGGGCGCGCTCTGAGGCGCGTTCGTCCGCGGACGACCGCCGCCACAGGAACACCGCTACGCCCCCGACCACCACCACGCCGACAGCACCGAGTGTGATGAGCGTCGTCGTATCCATACCGCCGCAACGACACCCGTCAGGATAACTCCGGCGGCCTCCGTCGCTACTCGGCCGCCGCCTTCAGGAACTGCGGGACGATGAGGAGTTCCGTCACCGCGATGACGAACAGTATCGTCTGCATGAGGCCCTCCGCGAACGTGAACGCGACGATGAAGATGATGATCGCGGAACTCGCACCCATGCCGTACCGAACGAGCGGACTCTGGAGGGCAGACGCCATACGCCACTCACTCGCACACTCGAAAAAGAACGTTCCGATACACGGCTCTCCATCCACAATCGCCACACACCGAAGGTATAGTTATACAGTATAGCTATTCAGTATAACTACCATCTAGTAGTGTGGCCTGCGATGTGGAGAACAGCGGACACAGTGGTGTGGCGTCGGCGAATGGACGCGACTATTCCAGGTCGTAACCCCACTCGCGGAGCACGTTCGCGACGAGGTCCGGGTGGCGTTGTGCGACCACCATCGCCGCTTCTCGGTAGTCCGACTTGTACACCTTCTCCCCGAGCACGTCCTCCAGTTCCGCCTGGAGCTCGTCCTCGCCCGCAACGACGTCCTCTCGGAGGAAATACGGGACCTGCTCGCGGCCCTCGTTCACCTTGTCCCGGCGGAGCTTGTAGGGAATCGAACTCATCGACGGCCGGTCGTCACCGTCGTCATCCTCGCTTTCGGACCCCACCGTGTCCGCTGTTCTCGACGCGTCGGACTCGGTAGCCGACTCCGGTTGCTCGACCGCCGGAGACGCGGCTTCCGTGGTCTCCGTGCTCTCCTCGGTCTCTGCGCTCTCTTCGCCCTCTTCGTCGTCGAGGCCGGCGTCACGTGACCCAGACTTGAGTCCCATTACGCAGTCACCTCCTCGGGCGTGTCGAGGCCAGCCTCCTGCTCGAGGTGGCGCGCAAGCTCCTCGAACTGTTCGAGGGTTTCAAGCTCGTACTCGCGCTCCCGGTCCCGGTGCTCTTCGATATAGCGAAATGGACTACATTGCTGTTTCCAGCAGCCTTCCATCAGCGAACTCCGCTCCCCGATAACCACTGGTACCGGGAATCCCTGTGCTCGGAGGCCCTCCAGAATTTCTCGCTGGTCGCGTGTGTTCTTGAACCCCAGCGGAAGCACGGCGAGCACGCCAACGTCGACGCCGATGTTCTCTTCCAGGCCGTCCACCAAGTCGTCCAGGCCCTCGATGGACTCTTGGCCCTTCGCGGTCGCTTCGAACGGGATGACGACATTTCGCACCGCAACCAGCGCGTTGTAGAGAATCGGCCCCGCCTTTCCCGCAGTATCGACGATGATCACGTCGTACTCGTCGCGCACGTTCGCGTCCGTGAGCACTCGGTGGAGCTGGTGGTACATACTGAAGGACTCGCCGAGGCGTTCGGCCTGCTGTTTCTCGTTCAGCAGGAACTCGTGAACGTCTTCGAGCATATTGTGGGATGGAACGAGATCTACGCCTGCCTCGACCTCGTGCGTGAGATCCGCGAAGTCGCCTTTCGGTCGACCGACTAGGTGCCGGACGAGGTTGTCCGCCTCCGGATCGCCCCGGTCGTAGTCCGGACCGAAGAAGTACGACAGGCTCCCATTCTGGGTGTCCATGTCGATTGCGAGGACGTCTCGGCCGTTCCGCGCGTGACTGACCGCGAGCGTCGCGGCGGTCGTGGTCTTCCCCACGCCGCCCGCCTCCGACACCGGGGTGTACGTCAGCATACAATGGTAGATACACGCATCATGCATAAATGTGAGCCACAACTAACAGCGACAACTCACAACTACACTCTATACCTATACTGTATAACTATAATTTGGGGCTGGATAGTATACCGCTCTACTGTCGCTATTCTGCCTGTTAGCCCCTCGTCCATCGGCACCCATCGATACACGATCTCGCTATAGATTTTGGGTAAACAGTACAACTATAGCATCTAACTATATCTTATGACTATACCTCATGTGCTCGGTTCTTCTGGGTGTCGGCCGGAACGGCCCTACGAAGGAACGACAGCGCGCTACAGGTCGGTGACGCGTCGATGGTCGTCGTCAAGCGCCTGCGCGTCCTCCGGCAGCAGGGCGACAACTAGGTGTGGCACGAACTCCCCGAAGTACTTGACTAGCGCCGCGATACGGGCTGAATCGATCGCTTCCAGCGAATCCAGGAGCATGAACGGCACCGTCTCGTGAACGTCGTGCACGAGATAGCCGGCGAGCGCGAACACCAACCCGGTCACGTTTCGCTCACTCTCGCTCAGGTGGTCGATCGTGTCCTCGTAGGTCGCCCCGGAACTCGTGGACCGAATCACGTGCAAGTCGAAAACCGACTTCGTCGTCTTCCGCCGCCCCTCTCGAACACGTTGCTCGGTGCGTTCAAGCCAGATCCGATCGAGGTTCTCGTACGCCAACCGCTCCAGCACGTCGTCCATGTGTCCGTTGAACGCCTCTACCGCATCTCGCTCCAGCCGCTCGATTTTCGTGCGCTCGTGCTCCAACTCGTCTCGCACCGCTTCGAGCCGCTCCTCAATCTCGTCTTCACTGGTGAGACGGTCTTCGATGCTCTCGATGTCGTCTTCGACGCGGTCGCGCTCGCTCTCCAGCCGCCCGATGTCGTATTCGAGCTCGTTCGCCTCCTTGTGCAGGTCGAGCACCTCGCTGTACGTCTCGTCGTCACGCGCCGCCACCTCCTCCTCCAACCCCTCGATATCCGCCGTCACAGCCTCCCGCCGGTCGGTCAACTCCGCGATGGTATCCGTCGTTTCTTCGAGTGCCGTCGTCGTCTCCTCGAGCTCTCGTTCCAGCGACTCACGCCGCTGGCGCTCTCGTTCCACCTCGCGCTTCTCCGCCTTCGCGTCCTCAAGGTCGCTTTCGATTTCCCGAACGTCCGCGAGCTTTTCCTGTGTCGTCTCCCGGAGGCGCTCGACCGTCGCCTCGATCTGGTCGGTTTCGACCGTGCTCCCGCACGTCCAGCACTCGACCTCGCGGTCGGCGACGAGTCGATCCGTCACCGACTCTTGGTCGTCCAGCGCGGCGATACTGCCGTCGGTCGCGGCGTCCAGTTGGTCCTCGTTGAACGAGACGATGCGCTGGAGTTCGTCCACGTCGGATTCGAGCGACTGCTTACGCGTGCGAAGGCGCTCGATGGTCTCCTCGATGTCGTCCAGGTCCGCCGCCGAGTCCGGGAGGTCGGCGAGTTCCGATTCGAGGTCGCGTTTTTCAGCGCGCAACTCCTCCCGGCTCTCCTTCTCCGTCTCGATGTCGTACCGAATGTCTTCGAGCGTGTTCCGCTTCTCTTGGAGGTCGGCGAGTCGCTCCTCGAGTTCTTGTTTCTCCGCGCGCTGGGCCTCCACGTCCGCGTCCGCGTCCTCCAGTTCGTCCTCGACGCGTTCGAGTTCCGCGCGCTTCTCTTGGATCTCGTCGGTGAGGCGGGTTCGTTCTTTCTCGAGGTCCGGGAGGTCGGCCTTCAGCGAGTCGAGTTCGTCGAGTTCGTCCTGTAGGTCCTCGCGTTCGTCGGTGAGGCGTTCGATTTCGCGTTCGATTTCGTCGGTGTCGACGGGGCGCATGATGAGCTCGCGGAGGTCGTCGCGTCGCGCGACCGCCTGCCGTGCATCGTTCGATTCGAGGAGGAACGCGAAGAGGTCGGCGACTGTCGGGTCGTCGAGGTAGGGGTCGCCGCTCGTGGTGACGCGGCCGCCCTGACGGGTGAACTGTCGCGTGTACGTCTCGCCGTCGATTGTGAGTTCGACTCGTCCCTCGTCCGCGTCGCCTTTGAGCGAGGCGTCGTCACTACCGAGCGCGGCCATAATCGCGTGGAGGAACGACGTGCGGTTCGTCGCGTTCCGGCCCGCGAGCACGGTGACACCCGGCGGGAGCGCGACGCTCGTTTCGTCGATCCCCCCGACGTTCGTGACCGCCACGGTGGTTCGCTCTGATTCCTGCTGTACAGTCATCCGTTGTGCCGTTCTTCGCCCGAACGAACATAAACTACGTCCTCCACGCCCCGATAGAATAACAACGGTACTATTGTTATTCGCAGTTGCAGCCGCCGCGGTCGAGAAGCTCGCCGACCTCGTACTGCCCGCCGCAGTCCTCGCACACGACCCGCACGCTCACCAGCGTGCGGAACTCCCCGAGCGTCACATCGTCGCCTGCCAGCGCGTTGAGCTTGCTCTCCGTCACCGACCGCAGCCGTCCCTGAAGCTGTTGAATCGTCTGGCGGTGGTTCGCGGCCGACGGTCCCGTCGACGAGTACTCCGCGCCCCGTTCGTCTTTCAGGTACGAGCGCACGGCTTGATACGTGACAAACGACGATTCCACCTCGTCGACGTCTACGCCCTCGCGTTCGAGTTGCCGCCGTGCCCGGGTTCGTGTCGCGCCGCGCACGTCGTCGTCCGTCAGCACGCGGTACGTGTTCTCCACCTCACCGTCGAGTGGCTGGGCGTCCGCGTCCGCGAGCACCGCCGCCAACAGCTCGCGGTTGACGTAGTCCGCGAGGTCCCGGAGACTCATCCGGCGGTCTCCCTCGGCGGTCCACCGGTCTTCGAGGTCGTCACCCAGTCCGACGAGGTCGTGTTCGTCGATGAGGCGCGCGACCTTCCCCGATGGTCTGCTCTCGGCGTCCGCACTGTCGTCCGCGTCAGTCATACACGCATGTCGCCGGGCCGGCCGTATTACTCTTCCTCCCACCAGCATCTAGTGTTCCGCGATGCGGAACAGCTACGAGTGGGCGATGTTGAGTTCGAGCTCGTTCGCCGTCCCCAACAGCAGCGTCGGAAGCTCGTCCTCGAAGCGCTCACCCGTAAACCGGTGACTCGGACCGGAAACACTCAGGCCACCGATAACCCCTCCGTCGGGGTTTTTCACAGGAACACCAACCGCATGCAGGCCATCAAGGTTCTCCTCCCGGTTGAACGCGTACCCACGCTCCCGAATCTCGTCGAGCTCGTTGCGCAGTTCCTCCGCGTCGGTCACGGTCTCAGCGGTCACCTCCGCGAACTCTGTCTGTTCGATAATACGGGACACCTTTTCGGACGGCATCGCCGCCAGCATCGCCTTCCCCGATGCCGTCGCGTGCAGCGGAATCCGCTTCCCGATACCCGGATCTGTCCGCACCGCCCGACTCCCCAGCGCACGGTGGATGTACACCGCCTCGCCGTGCTCCTCCACCAGAAACTGCGCGCGCTCCTCGGTCTCCGACGCCAACTCCTCGACTTTTTCCTTCGCAAGCTGGTAGCCCCGGCGTCGATTTCTGGCGTCCTCGCCGAGTTCGAGGAACCGCAGTCCGACGTAGTAGCCGTCGTCGTTCACGACGTACCCCCGCTGTTCGAGCGTCGCGAGGTGTCTGTGTACCGTGCTCTTCGCGTAGTCGAGTTCCGCTGCCGCCTCGGAGACGGTGACCCCGCCGGCCTGATGGACGTGTTCGATGATGTCGAACAGCGTCTCGACGGACCCGACCGAGTCCATGCCCCCTGCCGCGCCGTTTTCGGTCATGTACACCCCTTCCCCGTCCAGATACTTAGTGTTCCGTATGGTCGAACAGAACCGGGTGGTGAACGTTTATCACGGTCCCCGCGCGACACCCAGCCATGCCATCGCCCGAAACCACACTCAGCGAATTCGTCACCACCCTGGCCTACGACGACATCCCCGCTGACGCCCGCGAAACCGTCCAACGGGCGTTCCTCGACACCGTCGGCGTCACCCTCGCCGGCGCCCACGACGCCGCCGGCGACACCGCCTTCAACACCGATGGCGTCACCCCCGACGACGCCCCGACCATCCTCGGCCTCACCGACGACCGCCCGCCCACCCAGCGCGCACTCCACACCGGCACCGCCAGCCACGCCCTCGACTACGACGACCTCGCGTGGGCGATGGACGGCCACCCCAGCGTCACCCTCGTCCCCCCGATTCTCGCGCTCGCCACCGAGACCGACGCGACCGGCCGCGACCTCATCACCGCGTTCGCCGCAGGGTTCGAACTCGAATGCGCGCTCGCCGCCCCCATCAGCCCCGACCACTACGAGGACGGCTGGCACGCAACCGCCACCTTCGGGGCGCTCGGGGCGACCGCTGCCGCAGCGTCCCTGCTCGACCTCACCGCTGACCAGACCGAACACGCGCTCAACACCGCCGCATCCACGCCTGCCGGCCTCAAACGCAACTTCGGGTCGATGACTAAACCACTCCACGCCGGCCTCTGCGCGCGCTCCGGCGTCACCGCCGCCCGCCTCGCCCGCGAAGGGTTCACCGCCGACCCGACCGCCATCAGCGGCGACCGCGGCTTCTGGGACCTCTACGGCCCCACCGTGCGCGACGAATTCACGTTCGAACCGGACGTGTGGACGCTCGAAGAGCCCGGCATCCACGTCAAATACTACCCTTGCTGTTACTTCACCCACACCAGCATCGCCGGCACCGCCGCGCTCGTCGACGACCACGACATCGACCCCGAAGACATCGAACGGATTCACGTCCGCGTCGCGCAGGGCGCGGCCGACGCGCTCCACCACGCCGACCCCGACACCGGCCTCGAAGCGAAGTTCTCGATGGAGTACACGGTCGCAAGCGCCGCCGTCCGCGACCGCGTCGGCCTCAGCGCGTTCGACGACAACGCCATCGACGACCCCGCCGTCCAACGCGTCCGCGAGCGCGTCGATTTCGAAGTGGACGACGACCTCCACTACGACTCCCACGAAGCCTACGTCCGCATCGACACCGCCGCGGACACCTACGAACGCCACCAAGAGAACCCGCCCGGAACCCACGAGAACCCGCTCACGGACGCCGAGCTTCGCGCGAAGTTCGACGAGTGCGCACGCCGCGCCGTCTCCGCCGAAACCGCGGACGCGCTCGCCGCCCTCTTCACTGACCTCGCGGCCTGTGACGACATCGCGGCGGTGGTACGGGACGCAGCCCAACCATAGTTTTAAGCCAGTCCCACAGGCATCAGCGAACGTTCAATGGTAGACCGAGACACCGTCCAGCTGACCGACCAACAACGACTGGTCCGCGACTCTATCCGCGACATCTGTGGAGACTTCGACCAGTCCTACTGGCGCCAGCAGGACAAACAGGGCGAATACCCCCACGAGTTCGCGGACGAACTCGCGGACGGCGGGTGGTTCGGCGCGCTCCTCCCGGAAGCGTACGGTGGCGCGGGCATGGGGACCGAGGAAGTCGTCGTGATGATGGAGGAAATCGCGGCGTCCGGCGGCGGGTTCAGCGCCGCACAGGCAGTTCACGGCGCGATTTACAACTCCGTCCCGCTCGTGAAGTACGGGAGCGAGGAGATGAAAGAAGACCTTCTGCCCCGGGTCGCCGACGGGGACACGTCGATTCAGGCGTTCGGGCTCACGGAACCGAACGCGGGGTCCGATTCTACGTCCATCGAAACCCGTGCCGTCCGTGAAGGCGACGAGTACGTCGTGAACGGCCAGAAGATCTGGATTTCGCGCGTCGACGCGAGCGACTACCTCGTTCTCATGGCCCGAACCACGCCGAAATCCGAGGTGCAGAAACGGACGCGTGGATTGACGATGTTCCTCGTCAATCTCGAAGAAGCGTACGACCAGGGCGGTCTCGAAATCGAACAGATAGACAAGACCGCGAGCAACTTCGTGCACTCCTACGAACTGTTCTTCGAGGACCTCCGCCTCCCCGCCGAGAACGTCATCGGCGAGGAAGGAAACGGCTTCTACCAGATGCTCGACGGCCTGAACGAGGAACGCCTCGCCATCGCCGCCGAGTGCATCGGCCTCGGAGAAGCCGCCATCGAGGCGGGCGTCTCGTACGCGACCGAACGCGAGGTGTTCGGCGCGCCCATCGGGTCGAACCAGGCGATTCAGCACCCGCTCGCGGAGGCGCACTCGCGCGTCCAGGCCGCGAAGGGCATGGTGTATCGTGCCGCCAGCGAGGTCGAGAACGGTACTCAGAAGGATGTCGGAGCGCGCGCGAACATGTCGAAGTTCCTCGCCGCGGACGCCGCGTTCGACGCCGCGGACGCCGCCGTGCAGACCCACGGCGGGTTCGGCATCGCCCGCGAGTACGATGTCGAACGGTTCTTCCGCGAAGCCCGGCTCACCCGCCTCGTCCCCATCACACAGCAGCTCGCGTTGAACTACATCGGCGAGAACGTCCTCGGCCTCCCCCGCTCATACTGATGACGGAAACACGCATTCAGGCCGGCTGGCAGGGACGGTTCTACGAGGACTTCGACGTAGGCGACGTGTACAAGCATCCGTACGGCCGGACCGTCACCGAGACTGACGACGTGTGGTTCACGAACCTGACGATGAACGTGAACCCGATGCACTTCAACGAGGCCTACGCGTCGGAGACCGAGTTCGGCGAACGCCTCGTCAACGGCACGTTCGTCATCGCGCTGGCGGTAGGGATGAGCGTGGTGGACGTGTCGATGAACGCCACCGCCAACCTCGGCTACGACGACATCCGCCACCACGCGCCGGTCTTCCACGGCGACACCATCTTCGCCGAGTCCGAAGTCATCTCGAAACGCGAGTCCGAGAGCCGGGAGCACGTCGGCATGGTCACCACGGAACTCCGTGCGTACAACCAGGACGGAACGAAAGTGCTGTCGCTGGAGCGGACGCCGATGGTGCTCAAACGCGAACACACGAATCCGTCACCCGAACAGCCGCCGGGGTGGCCGGCGGGCGTCGGCACGCAGCCGGGTGACGCGGATGAGTGACCGACTCGTCGGCGACCTCCCCGTGCGCGACGCCGCCTCAGTCGCTGCCGATATCCCGGCGGACGCCGCCCTCGTCGTGAGCGGGTTCGGGAGCGTCGGCTACCCCAAACTGGTGCCGCTCGCGTTGGCCGACGACGAGCGCGACCTCGAACTCACGGTCGTGAGCGGCGGGAGCGTCGGCGAGGAGATCGACGTGGCGCTCGTCGAAGCGGACGCCATCGCCCGCCGGTATCCCTACCAGGCCCGTCCGCCCGCCCGGGAGGCCGTGAACGACGGCCGCATCGAGTTCCACGACCGTAACATCAGCACGCTCGGCGACGACGTCCGGTTCGGCCACCTCGTCGACGCGGACGTCGCCGTCGTCGAAGCGCTCGCCGTCGGCCCGGACTGGCTGATTCCCACGTCGAGCATCGGCCAGACGCCCGCGTTCGTCGAGGCCGCGGACGAACTCGTCGTCGAACTCAACCGCTCCGTCCCCGAGTCGGTGCGACAGTTCCACGACATCTACCGAACTGAACTGCCACCGAATCGGGAGCCGATTCCGCTCACCGACCCCGGCGAGCGAATCGCCGACGACCGCATCACGTTCGACCCCGAGAAACTCACCGCGGTCGTGGAATCCGACCGCCGCGACCAGCCCTACGAGTTCCGCGACCCCACCGACGACGACCAGGCAATCGCCGCGAACCTCGGCGCCTTCCTCGAAACCGAAGTCGAAGACTCACCGCTGTTCGAGGACTCGCTTCGCATCCAGTTCGGCGTCGGCAGCCTCGGAAACGCCCTGATGGGCGCGCTCGGTGACGCGGACTTCGGCGACCGCGACCTCGTCTACTTCGGCGAAGTCATCCAGGACGGCCTGCTCGACCTGCTCGACGACGGCGACCTCGAAGCCGCGAGCGCCACCTCCCTCGCGCTCTCCCGAGAGGGCCAAGACCGTCTCTACGAGCACGCCGACCGGTACGCCGAGGACATCGTGCTCCGGCCCGCGGACGTGTCGAACAACCCCGCGCTCATCGACCGATTCGGCGTCGTCGGCGTGAACAGCGCGCTCGAAGTCGACCTCTTCGGGCACGTGAACTCCACGCACGTCAACGGCACGTACGCGATGAACGGCGTCGGCGGGAGCGCGGACTTCAACCGGAACGCCGCCATCGCGGTGCTCGCACTCCCCTCCACGGCCGCTGGCGGCGACATCTCCCGCCTCGTCCCGATGGTCCCCCACACGGACCACACCGAACACGACCTCGACGTGATTGTCACCGAACAGGGCGTCACCGACCTCCGCGGGAACTCCCCCCGCGAGACCGCCGCCGCGCTCATCGAGAACTGCGCACACCCCGACTTCCGCGACGCCCTCCGCGAGTACTTCGACCGCGGCCTCGACCACGGCGGCCACATCCCCCACGACCTCGAAACGTCACTCGACTGGCACACCGACCGCTGAAAAACCGTTCGCGGACCGTTTCTCCCGCCTTAGAACTCGTGGTCGCGGAGGTCGTCGTGCGTCGCGCCGTTCGAAATTTTCTCCCCGATGAGCAGTTCCTCCGAGAGCAGCGACTCCGCCGTCTCCGCCACCGCTTCGGCGTGCTCGCTCGGCACGACGACGACACCGGTCGCGTCCGCCACCACGATGTCGTCGCGCTCCACTGTCTGTCCGTCGAGCGTGAGCGGGTCGTTCGTCGCCGCGACCCGCATCCGGCGCTGGCCCGTCAGCGGCGTTGTTCCCGAACTGAACACGGGGAACTCGCCCGCACGGATTTCGTCCGCGTCCCGGACGCGACCGTTCGTTACGACGCCCGCGACACCCGCGCCAGCCCCGAGACGGGACGCCATCCCGCCCCAGCAGGAGAGGTCGCTGGGGCTGTCCATCACGAGCATGCGGTCGGGTTCCATCGCGTCGAACATCGCGTTCGGGAAGTTCGTCGTATCGTCGGTCTCGACGCGCTCGAACCGAACCGTCGTCGCCCGCCCGACGGCCGCGTGTGTGGGTGAAACCGGCGTGATGTCGGTGATGACACCCGTGACGCCGTGCTGGTCGAGCGCGTCGGACACGAGACTCGTATCGAACTTCCGGTAGCGGGACGTGATATCGTCCATACGCCCTCCTCACGACACGGTCCCTTCAATCTAGTGCGCGGGGTAGAGAAAGGACTAAGCGTGCCCGGCCTGGGGCTTGTGTATGGACCGCACGGGAAGCGACTACGTTCTCGACGCACTCGCGAGTGAAGGCGTCACGGAGCTGTTCGGCCTCATCGGCGAAGGAAACGCGCACTTCCTCGACCGAACCAGCGACCACGACATCCCCTTCCGATACGCCCGCCACGAACAGGTCGCCGTCTCGATGGCGGACGGCTACGCCCGCACCACCGGCAACGTCGGCGTCTGCACGCTCACACACGGCCCCGGCGTCACGAACGGCGCGACCGGCCTCGCCATCGCCGAAAGCGACAACATCCCGCTCGTCGTGCTCGTCGGCGACGTAGACGGCCCCGGCCACGAGAACTCGCTCCAATACCTCGACCACCTCGCGTTCACGGACAAGATCACGGTCTACGGCACTCGCGCCGCGTCACCCGCTGAACTCCCCGGCACGCTCGCAACGGCGTTCGACACCGCGCGCACCGAGCGCGGCCCCGTCGTCGTCGAACTCCCCGGGAGCGTGCAGGAGGCAGACGCGCCCGCCGAGGACTACCACCCCATCGACCGACCGTCCCAGCAGGTCCGCCCCGACGCCGACCGCCTCGCGGACGCTGTCGACCTGCTCGCGGACGCTGACGCGCCGCTCGTCCTCGCCGGCGGTGGTGCCGGTCCGTACGGGGACGCCGTCGCCGACCTCGCCGAGCACGTCGGCGCACCCATCGTCACGACGTTCTACGCGAAGGGCATGCTCGACGACGACCACCCGTATCTCGCGGGTATCGGCGGGACGTTCATGACGCCCGCCGCCGGCGAAGCCGCCGACGCCGCGGACGTGGTGCTCGCGCTCGGCGCACAGCTCTCGGGGAAGACGACGCGGTACGGCGCGCTCTACGACGACGCCGACGTCATCCAGGTGGACATCGACCACGGCGCCATCGCCACGCACACCGACCCCGCCGTGAAGGTCGTCGGGGACGCCGAATCCACCGCACTCGAACTCAGCGAGTGTCTCCCCGCGAACCCCGAGCGCGCCGCCGACGTTCGGGACGCTATCGCGACCGCGGACGACCCGCAGACGGGGCCGTTCCACGCGACGGACGAGACGGTCGATCCGGCCGAACTCACCGTCGAACTCGCCAACATGCTTCCCGGGGACGAGGTCGTCACCGTCGACTCCGGGAACAACACGGGGTTCCCGCCGGTCTACCACGACCTCGACCGCGGCGGCCGCATGCTCGCGAACGGGAACTTCGGCACGATGGGGTACGCGCTCCCCGCCGCGCTCGGCGCGAGCGTCGCCGACGACAGCACGCCGTCCGTCTGCTACATCGGCGATGGCGCGTTCCTGCAGGTGATTCAGGACATCGAGACCGCAGTCCGGTTCGACCTCCCGGTGCTCGTCGTCGTCTACAACGACGAGAGCTACGGCATCATCCGCCACCGCCAGCAACTCGACTTCGACCGCGCGACCGCCGCGGAGTACGAGAGCGCGGACTTCGCTGCCATCGCTCGCGGGTTCGGCGCGAAGGGCGTCACCGTCCGCGACATCGACGACCTCGACGCGGTCGCGGACTACCTCGAGGACCCGAACGGCCCGATGGTCGTGGACGCGCGCACGAACCCCGCCGTCTCCCGGCCCGGGTTCCCGCCGTACTGAGTACTCGACGGATTTAACTACGCGACCGCGACAGGGTACGGCATGCCACGAATCGAACAGGACGCACTCGTCGACTTCGTCGCCACCTTGGTCGACGAACTCGGTGCTGACTCCGACGAAGCGACCAAGGTTGCGTCCTCGCTCGTCGCGGCGGACGCCCGCGGCCACCACTCACACGGCGTCCGCGCGCTCCCCGCGAAGTACTATCCCGAGATTCAGGACGACAAGATACGGCCGGCAGCGACACCTACTCGTCTGGATACGGGCGCGTTCTCCGGGCGCGTCGAGGGCAACCAGGGGTTCGGCCAGCTCGCCGGCCGGCACGCCACCGACCTCGCCGTCGAGACGGCCGCCGAACACGGCATCGGCGTTGTGGGCGTCGACGGCGTCTCCCACATCGGCCGCATCGGTGAGTGGGTTGAACGCGCCGTCGCCCACGACATGCTGTTCGCGGCGTTCGTCTGCAACCCCGGCAGTCAGTACGTCGCGCCCGCGGGGAGCGCTCAGCCCCGGCTCTCCACCAACCCGATCGCGTTCGGCGTCCCGACCTACGACGCTCTGCCGTTCCCGCTCGTGCTCGACATCGCCACCAGCCAAGTCGCCCACGGGAAGGTCCGCGAGTACGCCGCGAGCGACGACACCGTCCCCTCGAACTGGCTCGTCACTGATGACGGCACGTCGCTCCGCGACGCCGGCGCGTTCATCGACGGCGACGATGGCGCAATCCTCCCGCTCGGCGGGTTCACCACCGGCCACAAGGGGTTCGGGCTGTCCGTGATGATGGAACTGTTCGCGTCCATCCTCAGCGACGGCGCGATATCAGGTGCGGACGGTGACACGTGGGGGAACACGGCCGTTTTCGTCGTCATCGACCCAACCCTTCACACGACCCAGGATGGCGTCGAGGAACGCGTCGAGACCTTCACCACCTATCTGCGCGACACCGACTACTCCGCGCCCGTCAGCCCCGGCGACGCCGCCAGCGGCGACCGTGGGCTTCTCCCCGGGGAAGCCGAACACCGCGCGCTCCGCGACACCCGCGAACACGGGGTCGATATCGTCGACGTGGACGCCGCATTGCTCCGCGAACTCGCCGCCGAACTCGACCTCTCGGACGCCGTTCCGGCCGCGCTCGACGCCTGAAGACTCCCCGACGACATCCGTTTCACCCCAACACTTACGCCGCGGGTTTCCGAACCGGCTACCACAATGGAGCTAGCCTTCTCCGAACAAACCCAGATGCTTCGCCGCGAGATACGGCGGTTCGTCGACGACGAGTTCCGACCGATACTCAACAGCGTGGACGAGAAAATCGAGCGCTACCACGACCTCGACCCTGAGAATCCCGAACTCACGGACAACGTCCGTCCGCATCCTATCAAGATACCGAGCGAGGACCGCGAACGACTCCGTGAACGCGCGAAGGACGCCGGGTTCTGGGCGATGGGCGTCCCCGAGGAGTACGGCGGCGGTGGACTGAGCCTCGTCGAACGCTGCGTCGTCCTCGAAGAACTCTCGAAACACAAGATGGGGCTCTACCAGCCCGGACTCGGCGTCATCGAACTCGGCCCCGGTCTCACCGTCGGCGAACCGACCGCCTACCTCGACAGCGCGAACGAAGACCAGATCGACCGGTTCTTCCAGCCGTGCATCGACGGCGACGCACAGAGCTGTTTCGCGCTCACCGAACCCGCCGCCGGCTCCGACCCCCGTGGAATGGAGACGCGGGCGGAACGGGACGGCGACGAGTGGGTGATTAACGGCACGAAACACTACATTTCGTGGGCGGGCGACGCGGACTTCCTCATCCTGTTCGCCCGCACGAAACCGAAAACCGACGACATCAACGACCACGGCATCACGACCTTCCTCGTCCCCGCGGACGACCCCGGAATCTCGATGCGGTCGATTCCCGTCATCCGCCCCGAGTACCCATTTGAAGTCACGATTTCGGACGTTCACGTTCCCGCGGAGAACGTGCTCGGCGAGGTCGGCGAGGGCCTCGGAATCGCCAAGGAGTGCCTCGGCGAATCCCGCGTCCTGTACGCCGCGAACTGCCTCGGCCCCATCCAGGAGTCGATCGAGATGGGGATCGACTGGGCGAACGACCGCGTCGTTGGCGGTGATCCGCTCGCCAGCAAGCAGGCCGTCCAGTGGAAGCTAGCGAAGTCCGCGGTCGACTATCAGTCCGCGAAGTACGCCGTCTACCATGCCGCCGACGCGTACGACGACGGCGACGACATCCGTCACGAGTCCTCGATGGCGAAGTACCGCGCCACCGAGACGCTCTGGGAAGTCCTCGACCGCATGGTACAGATACACGGCGGAATGGGTGTCGACGCAGACCTCCCCCTCGAACGCTGGCTCCGCGAGGCACGCGTCCGCCGCATTGGCGAGGGCCCGACTGAAATCCACCTCAAAACCATCGCCCGCAACCTCCTCCGGGGATACGAGGACGTCGACCCGCTCCCAATCGAATAGGGCATCGGGGGATTCATACGCCACGTTTCCGTCGGTGTTTCGTATGTCGCGACTTCCGATGCGCGAGCAGGCGGACCTGCCGGACGACTACCAGTACTTGCTCTCCGAGGACGCGATGGGCGAACTCAACCTCCTCTGCGTGATGGCGAACAACCCGGACGTTCTCCAAGCGTACATGCGGTACGGCTCCGCGCTCTGGAGCGACGCTGGCCTGAACGGCGCCGACGTGGAACGCGTCATTCTCGCCGTCGCACGCGAACTCGACGCCGAGTACGAGTGGCACCAGCACTACCCAATCGCGCGCAGCGAGGGCGTGCCACCCGGAGAGATACGCGCGCTGGCGGACGGAACCACGGACGCACTCTCAGAACGCGTCGTCGCGCTCACGACGTACGCCCGTGCTGTCGCTACGGACGACGTGGACGACGCCGTGTTCGCGGCCGCACGGGAGTTCCTCGACGACGCCACCGTCGTCGGCGTGACACTGCTCGCAACCCACTACCTCGCCACCCAGCGCTTCCTCAGTGCACTCAGCGTTCCGATTGAGGACGAGTCGTTCATCGGTTGGACGCCCTAGACCTGAGAAGGACTATAGGCCCCCTGGGCGAACCCGTCTGGTATGGCAGACCGCGTACTCGTCGACCGAACGGACCGTGTCGCCACCATCACCGTCAACCGACCGGAGAAGAACAACGCGATGGACGTTCCGACGCGAAAGGCGCTCCGGGACGCGTTCGAGGAGGTCGCGCACGACGACTCGCGTGCCGTCGTGCTCCGCGGCGCCGGGGACGGCGCGTTCATCGCGGGCGGCGACATCGACTCGTTCGCGGAGTTCGACCACATGGACGCTCTGGAGTACGTCACCGAGTACGCGCAGGGACTCTACAACTACGTCGCCGACCTCCCGAAACCCACGGTCGCGGCGGTCGACGGACCTGCGCTCGGTGGCGGCACCGAACTCGCGCTCGCCTGTGACATCCGCCTCGCGTCCGAGGACGCGCTGTTCGGGCTTCCCGAGGTCACGCTCGGCGTCATTCCCGCCGGCGGCGGCACGCAACGCCTCGTGCAGGCCGTCGGCGTCGGGATGGCGAAAGAACTCGTCCTCACCGGCCGCACCGTCAAACCCGGGGAGGCGGACGACATCGGACTCGTGAACCACGTCTACGAGCGCAATGCGTTCGAGGACGCGGTCGACACGATGGCCGACCGTCTCACGAGTCAGGCGCCGGTCGCACAGCGCCTCGCAAAGGAGGCGATGAACCGCGGCCTCGACCAAGAGGCAGGCCTCGACCTCGAACGGCTCGCGGGCGCGTTCGTGTTCGAGACGGACGACGCCGCGGAAGGGATTGACGCGTTCCTCGAAAACCGGGACGCGGAGTTTACGGGCCGCTGACTGGCCTGTCTTGGCTCGGCAAAAAGTACGTCGTGAATTAGTCGCGGGAGGCCTCGGTGAGGCTGTCGTCCCACGCGTCGTTGTCCTTGTAGTACTGGGCCGCGCCTGGATGGATGTCGAACGCGCCGACCGCGGACGCGTGCATGTCGCTCGTGGATTCGAAGCCGACGAACTGGGGTGCGGTGTCCTTCACCGCGCTGTTGTGCTCGTCCACGATTCGACAGAGTTCGTAGACAGCGTCGTCGCTCGCGGTCGGATTGAACATGAAGTTACACTGGATGTCCCAGGTGAACAGACTGTTCGTGCCGATGTCCTGGTCCGCGAGCGGCATGTTGCCGTACTCGATGGTGGACGTGCCGGCACCGTCGTACGCGGCCGCGGATTCTTTGAGTGCGTCCGTCGGTTCGACGTAGTGGACGTCGATGCGGGACGCGATCTGGGTAACCCAACCGGTGTAGCCCGCGCCCGGTGCACCGTACGCGATACAGGCGTCGATTTCGCCTTCTTCCATCGCGCCGGGGGCGTCCTCGACGCTGAGGTCGACGATGTTCATCTGGTCGTAGACGTCCGCCGTGGGTTCCTGCGACCAGACGTCGATGGATGTCGCGCGCGTGGAGTAGCCGGGTTCTGCGGGGTAGACGTTCTTGCCGGCGAGGTCGTCGAACGTCTCAATATCCGTGCCGTCACGCGCGACGATGTAGATGTTGTAGGGGAACCCGTAGAAGCCGTACCACGGGATGCTGTCGACGCCCTGCTCGGAGAACGACCCGCGGTCGTTGGCTGCTTTGACGAGCGAGTTGTTGTCCGTGATACCGGAGTTGAACTGGCCCTGGGCCATCCGGCGGATGGTGCCGATGAATCCGGGACTCTCGACTGTCGCGTACTCCAGGCTGTCGCTGTTGTTCGTCGCGACTTGTTCGACTGCGAGACCGATTTCTTTCGTTCCGCCGGCGGACGTGCCGACGCGAAGCGACATGTCGCTGTCGCCGCCGCCACTCGCACATCCGGCCAGTCCGAGCGCGCCAACAGCGGCTGTTCCATACAAGAATTCCCGTCGGTCGATGGATTGCTCTGCCATAGACGTTCATCAGCGTTCACCGCGTGTGGTAATAACTTTCCCTTGGTTACTGTTACCACTCATAGAAATTTAGGAATGGGTTTTGTACATATCACCTTATATCCAATCGTGTCCGCCGCCCACGCGCCCGCTCACCGCAGAAAGAGTTATTGTGGCGTGTTCTCCCATACCAGTATGGCCGACATCGAGAGCTACGACCAGTTCATCGACGGCGAATTCGTGCCATCTGACGGTGCCGAACGCGCCGATGTCGAGTTCCCGTACAACGGCGAAACTTGGGCTAGCGTCCCGCTCGGCACCGCCACCGACGTCGACCGTGCCGTCGATGCTGCCCGCGACGCCTTCGAACGCGACGATTGGGCCGGCCTCCACCCGAGCGAACGCGCCAGCCTCCTCCGCGATGTCGCCACCGTCATCGACGACCACGCAGACGAACTCGCGGAACTCGAAACCCGACAGAACGGCAAACTCATCCGCGAGATGAACGGCCAAATGAACTCGCTCGGCGACTGGTTCCGATACTACGCCAGCCAGTGCGAAACCCGCGAAGGCGACACCATCCCCGTCGAGAGCAAAGACGGCGAGATGTTCAACTATGTCGTCGAGGAACCCTACGGCGTCGTCGGCGCCATCACTCCCTGGAACTCCCCGCTTCTCCTCACGACGTTCAAACTCGCGCCCGCGCTCGCCGCCGGCTGCACGTTCGTCCACAAACCCAGCACGCAGACGCCCGTGAGCGCGCTCCGCCTCGCCGACCTCCTCCACGAGGAAGCCGGCCTCCCCGCCGGCGTCTACAACGTCGTCACCGGCGGCGGCAGCACCGTCGGCGACGCCCTCGTCAACCACGACGGCGTCGACAAAGCCTCCTTCACCGGCAGCACGGGCGTCGGCCGGCACATCGGGAAATCTGCGGGTGAGAACCTCATCCCCGCCTCCCTCGAACTCGGCGGAAAGAGCCCGAACATCGTCTTCGACGACGCGAACCTCGACAACGCCATCAACGGCGTCATCAAGGGCATCTTCGCTGCAACCGGCCAGACCTGTCTCGCGGGCTCGCGCGTGTTCGTCCACGAGGATATCGCCGACGAGTTCGTCGAACGACTCACCGAACGCGCCCGCGACATCGACCTCGGCGACCCCCGCGACCCCGAGACCGAGATGGGACCAGTCGCCTTCCGCGACCAATGGGAGACTGACCGCGAGTACATCCAGACCGCGCTCAAAGAGGGTGCAACCCTCCGATTCGGTGGCCACCAGCCCGACGACCTCCCCGGAGAGTGCTTCCTCGAACCCACCATCCTCACCGACGTAGAAAACGACATGACCGTCGCCCAAGAGGAAATCTTCGGCCCCGTTGCCAGCGTCCTCACCTTCGACGACACGGACACCCTCATCGAACGCGCGAACGACACCGATTTCGGGCTCGCTGCGGGTATCTGGACCGAGGACTTCCGGAAAGCCCACCGGGTCGCCGACGCCCTCGAAGCCGGCACCATCTGGATCAACGAGTACCGCACCCTCACCTACAACTCGCCCTTCGGCGGCTACAAGGACAGCGGCCTCGGCCGCGAAAACGGCCACGAAGGCCTCGAAGAATACCTGCAGACGAAGAGCGTCTGGGTTGACCTCGCCGGCGAGGTCGACGACCCGTTCACGCTCGGCTAACCCACGCCCGTCCGGCGTTGTCGATACCCGTACGCCTTTCACCCCGTACGGAGAACGTCGCCCCAATGACATGGGTCGGCAGGCTGTTCGGGCGGAACGCGAGCATGGTCCACGACGACGAGTTCCGCCTCCTTCTCGCGGCGAACGCCATCGGCGCGCTCGGCACCGCACTCGTCTCTCCCCTCCTGAACTCGCTCACGGGACCGTTCGGCGTGTCCGGCGCCGAAATCGGCCTGCTCGTCACCGCCGTCGGCGCGCCCTCCATCTTCCTCATCCCGATTTCGGGCGTTATCGCCGACCGCATCGGACGGAAACCCGTCCTCATCACCGGTCTCATCCTGTTCGGCAGCGCCGGCGCAGCCATCGCCCTCACAACCGACTTCACCGTCGTACTCGCCCTCCGCGCGCTTCAGGGCGTCGGGTTCGCGGGCATCACCCCCATCATCATCACGTCCTTCGGCGACCTCTACGCCGACGACACCGAAGCCACCGCGCAGGGCATCCGGTTCGGCGTCACTGGTCTCTCCCAGGCCGTCTTCCCTGCTATCGCGGGTATCGTCGTCGTCGCCGCCTGGCAGTACCCCTTCTTCATCTACGCACTCGCCCTCCCCATCGCCGCCCTCGTCTGGCTGTTCTTCGACGAACCCGCCGACGACGGCCGCGATCCCGACAACGAAGCAGCCGCCGAGACGGGATACGGCCGCGGACTCGCCCGGCTCGCCGCCCACCCGCACGCCGCCGCGTACCTGGTCGCGCGCGCCATCGTCGCGATGCCGTTCTTCGCCTTCCTCACCTACAACTCGCTCGTCATCGGCCGCATCCAGGGCGGGTCAGCGAGCCAGGCCGGTCTGCTCGTCGCCGCGTTCAGCATCGTCTACGCGGTCACGTCGACGCAGGCCGGCCGCATCACCGCGTGGTTCGACCACGACGCCATCCCGCTGGTCGGCGCGAACGTCCTGCTCGGCGGCGGCCTCGCGACGTTCGCGCTCACGTCCGCCGTCCCGCTCGCCGTCCCCTCGGTCGTCGCGATGGGTGTCGGCGTCGGCATTACGTTCTCGCTCTACCGCAGCATCATCACTGGTGTCGCCCCACCCAGGTTCCGTGGCGGCCTCGTCAGCCTCTCCGAGTCGGGCGCGCGTGCCATCGCTACCCTCACGCCCGTCACCATCGGCGGCCTCCTCGCCGTCCTCGAACCGTCGCTCGGACGCGCGAATGCGCTCCGCTGGATTCTCGTCGGTGCGGGCGTCGTCGCCGTGTTCGTCGGCGTCGCGAGCGTCCTCCTCGCTCACGCCACCAGCGCCCCCGAGGGCGCCACCGCGTACTCGGCCGACTAACGCGAACGATTAACTCGGCCCGCCCACTGGACTGCGTATGGACCTCGATATCGAGGGGAACGCAGCGCTCGTAACGGCATCCAGCAGCGGCCTCGGAAAGGCATCGGCGGAGGCGCTCGTCCGGGAGGGCGTGAGCGTCGCCATCAACGGCCGCCGCCCGGACGTTCTCGAAACCACCGCCGACGAACTCCGCGACATCGCACCGGCCGGGACGACCGTTCTCCCCGTCCCGGGCGACCTCACCGAGCCGGAGGATATCGAGAACCTCGTGCAAACGACGGTGGACGAGTTCGGCGGTCTCGACCACCTCGTCACGTCCGCCGGCGGCCCGCCCTCCGGCCCCTTCGTGGAGACGACGGACGAGGATTGGTACGACGCGTACGACCTGCTCGTCATGAGCGTCGTTCGCACCGTCCGCGAGGCTGCGGACCCTCTTCGGGCGGGTGCCGGCGGCACCATCGTCAACATCACCTCGCGCACGGTCAAGGAGGCAGTCGACCAGATGGTGCTCTCGAACGCCGTCCGCATGGGCGTCATCGGCCTGGAGAAGACGCTGTCGACGGAACTCGCGCCCGACGTGCGTGCGAACGCCGTCCTCCCCGGGTCGCACGAGACTAGCCGCATCACCGACCTCATCGACCAGGGTGTCGAACGCGGCGACTACGACGACTACCAGGACGGCCTCGACGACCGCGTTACCGAAGTCCCACTCAACCGCCTCGGCACCACCAGCGAGTTCGGCGCGGCCGTCGCCTTCCTCTCCTCACCCCGCTCGGGCTACATCAACGGCGCCGCCATCCCCATCGACGGCGGATCGATGAACGCCAACCTCTAACCGTCGTACACGCCGGGATTAACGACGGTGTCCGGCCGCCCACCCCCGAGCACGGTTTCGACTTTCTCCGCCGCGAGCCGCGCCCCACGTTCGAGATAGCCGTCGGTCACACCCGCGACGTGCGGCGTCGCGATGACGTTCGGGTTCGCGAGCAACGGATGGTCGGCGGCCGGCGGCTCCGCCGACAGCACGTCCACGACCACGCCCGCGAGCCGGTCGTTCTCCACGGCGTCGACGAGCGCGTCCTCGTCCACGACGCCGCCACGCGCGACATTGATGAGGTAGCCGTCGTCGAGCGCCGCGAGTTCGTCCGCGCCGATGAGGTTCCGCGTGTCGTCCGTCAGCGGCGCGTGCAGCGACACCAGCTCCGCGCGCTCCACGAGCGCCTCGATACCAACGAGCTCGACGCCCGCCGCCTCAACCTCCTCGCGCGAGTGCCGGGGGTAGATGCGGGAGTCGGTTCGGTCGCCCGCGACGTACGGGTCGTACCCCAGTACGGTCGCGCCCTCCCCGCTCGCGCGCTGCGCCACATCGAACCCAATCGTGCCGAGGCCGACAACGCCGACCGTCGTTCGACCGAGCTCTCGGCCCATGCTCTTCGCCGCCTGCCACTCGCCGCTCAACGTGCGTTGGTGAATCCCGAGAATGTTCCGCAGCAGCATCGTCATCGACGCCATCGTGTACTCGACGACCGCCGGCCCCGGCGCACCCGGCGAGTGCGTGACGACGACGCCGTGCTCCGTCGCTGCGTCCAGGTCCACGCGGCCGTACCCCGACCCGTACACGGCGAGCACCTCCAGGGACGACGCGCCCGCGAACAGCGCGCGGTCGGCGACCCCCGGCCGCAGCACGAGCGCGTCGTGCCCGTCCGCCGCCGCGGCAAGTTCCGCACCCGACCCGCGTTCCAGGCCGTCGGCGTCGATTTCGTACGTCTCGACGGTCCAGTCGTCCGGAAGGGCCGCGGTCAATACGTCTGCACGGACGGGACGCGATTCGCTGGTCGTGACTAACACCGACTGCATGCTCCCTCAGCGTTCCCGGACCAGTATGAAGATTTGGCTCGCTGGCGGCGCTGGACTTTTGTAGTGTAGTCGTGATTTCAGAGGCATGTCAACAGCCGACGCCGTTCGTCTCGGCAGCGGCGCCGGATACGCCGGCGACCGCATCGAACCCGCCGTCGAACTCTCCCAAGACCCCAGCCTCGACTACCTCGTGTTCGAGTGCCTCGGCGAGCGCACCGTCGCGTTGGCCGAGGAACGCCGCGAGCGCGATGACCCCGGCTACAATCCGCTTCTCGTGGACCGATTCGACGCAGTCCTCGAGAACTGCGCGCGAAACGACATCACCGTCGTCACCAACATGGGGGCCGCGGACCCGGACGCCGCCGCGGAGCGCACGACCTCGCTTGCCGCTGACGCCGGCCTCGACGGCCTCCGCGTCGCCAGCGTCACCGGGTCGAAGGTCGGCTTCGATTCGCTCGAATCGACGACGTTCGATGGCGAGCCGACCGCGGCGTACCGCGACCGGACGCTCGCCGCCCACGCCTACCTCGGCGCCGACCCAATTCGTGAGGCGCTCGACGCGGACGCTGATGTCGTGCTCACGGGCCGTGTCGCGGACTCCTCGCTGTTCCTCGCGCCGCTCCTCCACGAGTTCGACTGGTCGTTCCCGCACG
>NZ_JBNAMV010000003.1:0-114174 GCF_049705945.1 Salarchaeum japonicum | reverse complement strand
TCCCGGAGTCAGAACGGACGCTCGAAAATCTCGTATCGGAGTTCTACGTTGGGCGAACGAAACGGATTGATTCCCGGTTTGAGTCAGTCGCCGACTTACTCGCAGAATTAAAGGACCAATCACCAGATCGTGCACAACAGCTTCTACTCACCATCTGGGCAGAGGAAAAATGGGCGCAAAAGAGCAGCGGCGGCAACGGTTTCCAGGTGGAAACTAATTTCGAGGACGAACTTCGCCGACTCGAAGATGAGGGTCTCTTCGTCGAAGAGTTGATTGACGGTTTTACACTGGTGTGGCCGAGCAAAGAGGTTCGTGTGACCACTCGGGAAGACGACCGTGTCCGAAGTCGCTTGTTCGAGCGCGCCCACCCACTATTCGTTCGGAAAAATGGTGGTGGTGAGGTAGAGGTACGAGGTGCAAAGAGTCGAATCAAGAAATTCTCAAAGACCTTCACAGATAGTGATGGAGTTGACAGAATAGAGCGATCACAAACGACTCAGCACGTCATCGATGGACTTGCGTCAATCTTCAACGATGAGATTGAAGCGCTCACACTCACCGAGGTAGAGTTCCAACGAACCTATCTCCCCGATGGATCATCCCTCTCCCTCAGCAACCCTACGGGAGTTCGAAATGATCTCAACTCAGAAGCCGTCTTTCAGGAACTAGTCGATCTTCAGAGCTTATCCGAACTGTCCCATCTCGGCTTCAACCACAACAAGACGGGGAAGAAGGTCGAGCTAAAAGTAGAGCGTGAAGAAACAGGATTTTACTTTGAGATCCAAGACCGGTACCTGCCCGAGTCAGAAAAGGAGGCAATTCGATTACTGATCGAGGACAAACTGGGCATCTCATTCGATAGCATCTATCCATATGACGTCCAGCTACGAGATTCATACATCTTCCACCAGATTCTCACTGGGGCAGTTGAGACGTATAACCGATATTTCGAGGATTTACCGGAAGAAGAACAGTCACTTTTGAACGAATTCATCGACGTAGCCGAGATTGACACATATGAGTGTTATCGCTGTCACGAGGTATATGAGGAAGAAAAGCCGGACGAATGTGACGAATGTGAAGGTGATAGTTTCAGGGACGACATCCGTCGGGAGGTCAGCGTAGACGATGAGGCGATCCATGAAGCAGCATTTGAGTCGCTAAAAGAGATCCGTGATACGCTTTCAGATAATGGCATCAACTTCTTGGACGTCTCAATCGATGCGTATGAGACGAAACACAACGACTACATCCGAGCCACATTCCAAGAAGTGGCGAGTGCAGGAAAAGAAGCCAACACACACCGATATGAGTACATCAACTATTGTCTCGGAAACGGCCGCCTTCCTCGACGAATTAATCAATACCTGCTAAACTCTGTTCTCGTCGTTTACGGGAAAGCGTATCTCAACGGGCGAGAGCACTTCGGGACTATTGACCTACACGACCTGTTGATGACTGATTCTCCAGAGGATCTTCTTACCTCAGCGATTCGTGACAGCAAGTCCCAGTTCAGAAACCGAATTATTGGCCGGGCTGACGAAGCGTTCGAACGCCTTCAGGACCTACATCAGCGCGGTGCAGCAGGCAAATTCGACGATCTCTCACAGGAGGAGCGGGAGGAACTGAAGGAGGATTACGATTACAACGAGTTTGAACGGGACGTGTTCTATCTCCTGAAATTTATGTTCCTCTTCACCGAGCGGTGGGGGCGAGAAGGAGAGACGGAAACAGATGGCTGTCTCGTAATTCCTGAAGACGGCGGTTACTTCATCGCAAGTTACGACCCGAAACTCACCTACACAAAGAAGGGATACGATCTCGATGCCGGTGAGAAGAACAAAGCTGCTTGGTACATGGTTACGGAAAATCTCGGTGGTGCTCTCTCAGTTTCGCTCTCAGATGACGAAAACCTGGACGCCCACCTCTTCGTCTCGAATAACTTCCGAGAAGGTCAATTCCCCTATGTCGCCTCTCGTGTACAGGAGTGGTTCGAGCAGAGTGAGGATGTGGAGAAGGAAGAGATTCCAGTTGCATTCCTCCCTCTCGAATCATTGTTGTCGCTGTACGATACCTTCGACCGACACTACGATCCGATAATCGAATACCCTTCAGTGAAAGCTGCATTCAGAAGGGCATTCATAGAGAAGATCAGGAGCGGAGAAGACGGATACTCTGTTGTGGACACCGACGCCTGCGACACCGTCGAAGAACGAGTACTGCAGGCCTTGAAAGGGACTACCCGGAGTAGAACTCTCAAAGACCATACTGAATAGGGTGCGGTCGATTCTGCGCCCCTTTTCGAAATAGTACGACCAGACTACATACAGGGGTGATAACCGCTGGTGAGAATTAAAACGGCACGACGAGCCACTCCCCACCTTCTTTCCGTTCGAGTTGTGGACCAAAGACCTGCTGAAGCGAGTAGAGTTCGTCATCGTACCGAAGGTCGTAAGTCTTCCCGCTTCGGTGAAACGACCCTTCGATGACGAACTGTATCGTGGGACTTTGATACTCCAGATCGTTCGCACGCTGATCCATCTCACGGGCGAGTTCGTTCGCCAGATCCTCGTCACTCAGGGCATCCGCGAGTCCGACGACACTCACTTTCTCGGGAACATCATCTTCCTTGAGCCGCTGGAGGAACTCCTTCACGGGGATCTGGTGTTCGAAGGTCTCGTAGGCACCTTCAATGACGAGATTGTACTGTCCGGGTATTTGTCCGGGGGCTGCCATTACCTATAGCACGTCGCCGAGGGGTCAAAAAGGGGTGCGGTACCTCAATCGTCCCGTCGGAGGTCTTGCAGGGAGTTAACGCGTCGAAGTGCATTATACCGATCGCGGTAGTTGGGCGTTAGGTCGGGAGATCAATGCCAAGCGCCTCGTCGGTGGGCGACCAGGTATGCTTGTTCTGCTCAGCGAGGCCAACGTTCTGGAGACGGCTCAGAATTGAACCTACCTCATTTCGTTCTGTACCGTTCGAATTCGGTTCATCGAATGGTGAGTCCGGAAGCTCGGTCGCGTCCCCGTGGATAACACGACGGACCGCGCCACCAGTGTTCTGGCTGAGTGCCTTGAGAACAAACTGTTCCTCCTTCGTAAGCCGGTCAATCGCGTCCGCCGGCTCTTCGACGTCTCCAAGACGTGTCTCGGGCGTCGCCCATTCGTCGAGGACAAAGTCGATTATCGTCTCCTCGCGGTCCTCGATATTTTCCACGGACCACTCGTCGTAGTCGTTCTGGATATCCCATTGCACCCAGAGCTTCGACTCCACGTATCCCTCATCACACTTGGTCTCGAATGTAGCGTTCCCCCACTTCGAGTTCCACGGTCTGCTCGCAAGCGTGAGATTCCCGAGTCGATCAACGTATGCCTCGTACCGCGCTTCAGGGCTGGGATACTCGTCGGCATCCTCGAGGGGTAGTTCGTCGGGACTCTGTGGCCAAATGTGTTCGACCGTGTATTCGTTGCTCATCGCTTCCGTGAGCGATGGTCCACCGCGCTCACCCTTCTCGTCAGCTCGGTGTTCGTTGTAGAAGTAGAAGAGATACCGGAGGTCCTGCGAGCTCGCTTTCGAGTACAGATCCGCGGCTGAAAGGGATCGTCGGAACTGCGAGTCGTCCTCGTATCGATTCATTAGGGAGACGACTTTGCTCACCCAGATATCGGCTGGACTGTCTTCGCTGATATTTCGCGTGCGGACGTAGAGACTGGACTCACCGGTGTGACTTCGATGGTTCCCAATCGAGTAGACGCGGAAAATGTACGTCTCAATCGCGTTCAGGAGCTCCCGCCTGCCATCGTCATCAAGATTCGGCCACGCTTTGAGGAGCAACGGGTAGAACTTCGTTGCGTGACGGAGACGGTGTATTCGCTGGACGAGGGTCGGAATTTCGTCATCACCGGTGCAGTCTAGTATCTTCGATAACGCGTTGAAGCCGCGTTCCAAGCTGTTGGTGTAGTCCTTGATGTATTCCAAGCACGCTCGTGGATCTTCCTGTCGAAGCTTGCGGATGTGCTCTTTCAGCTCGCTAAGGAAGGCAGGATCACTGTACTCGTCGGAGTTCGACCAGTCAAAATACGAAATGAAGTGGTAGCGCTGGACTGCGTCATCGCTGATGTCGGTGACGTACGGTGATTCCAGCATCGTCTGGTGGTCGTTGTACATCTCCCCGAACGATTGTCGGATTCGGCGGATGGTCGCTTGTGCCTCGCTCTCAGTATCCGCAGCGAGGTATGCCATCCGCATCAGGAACGACTTCGTCTTGTCGAACGTAGAGAGCGACCGACCTCGGTCGTTGACGCTATCGAAGATGAGCGTCGCCTTCTCGGGATTGGCTGCGTCAATAACGTACACCATCAGTTCGAGTTCGAGGATGGTCTCCCAGAGTTGCTTGAGTTCCGTAGCGACGTCCACGGGATCGACATCGGGGGATGCGGTGAGGTCGTCGAGTTGGTCGTCGAAGTATTCCTTCGCCTCGATCATCTTCCGCTGAGACGGGCGGTCCGGTTCGTGAACGTCGTGGCCCGTGAGTAGCCATTCGAGGTACTTGTTGTCCTCCTCGTCGAGGAGCTGAAGCTGATAGATGTTGTCCTCAACGAGAAGTGTCTCGCGCATCTCTTCGACGTCGTCGAGTATCTCGGCCTCGTGATCCGTCTCCGGTGCGATTTCTGCCAGACATTCCGTCATCGATCGAACCAGCAAGGCAAGCGAGGTGAGCCGTTGTTGGCCGTCGATAAGGAGGTTGATGGGTTTTTCTCTCGAAGAGCCGTAGCCACTAGTACTCCCACCGCTTTCCGTTTCGTCCGTCTTCTGGATGATGATCGTCCCGAAGTAGTGCTGTTTGTCCGGCGGAAGCGTGTAGAGATCAGTCCAGAGGTCATCCCACTCCGGTTCAGTCCACGAGTAGTAGCGCTGATACTCCGGGACGTGGAATACCCCTGCCGTCGTCAGTTCCTCTAACGACTTCTTTCCCGATTCCATATGGTCGTGTGTTCAGAGGAGGTAGAAAGTTCCCGGGGTGGTATTCGCTCCAACAGCGTACCTCGGTCAGCCATCCAAAGCGCTATTTCAAGGCGTGGCTAATCAACTATCGAGCGCAACGGTGCTGCGTAGAGCCTGTGTGATCATGTCCCGGAAGCCTTGGGGTGCAAGCCAATAGGCGTCGAAGACGGACGTGGACACAGGAAACGCACCGATTTTTCGATTCTACGGTACGGAGAGCTGTTACCGGGCTCAGTAGCTCGTGATGTCCCGGTCTCCGAGCACCCGCGTGTACGTGTCGTCGCCGGTCACGTCCGCGAGCCGTCCAGCGAGTTCACGCAGGTCGTCATCGACATCCCACTTTTCGACATAGTTCTGGACCGCCTGGCCCTTCTCGTAGCGATACCGGAGGAACTGGAGTTTGTCGAGGTTAGAGAGGTGGTCGCCACCGTCGCCGTTGACACGCTCTTGGATGTACGCCTGGCGCTTCTCGTTGTCCCAAGTGCCGAGTTCGAAGCCGTCGTCCTGGTTGTACAGGCACGTCTCCTTGAGATCCTCCGGTGTGGCGTTGGTCCCGCGGCAGAGCTTGTTGACGTCGTCGAACGAGGGGTTCGGCGTGTCGATCAAGTCGATGAACACGTCCTCGACGCCGATGTCGCTGGCCTCTTGGATGATGCCGTAGATCTCCTGGACGACCTCCTTCGCGCTCATAATCTCGCCGTCGCGCTGTACCTTCCCGTGGTGCTTTGAGTACTCACGGAAACACGCTCCCATCTCCATCACGCCGATGTCGCCGCGAGAGATGTCACGGTTCTCTTCAAGCTGTTTACGAGTACGACGAGCCGTGCGGTAGATGTCACGACGGAGTGCATTCCAACTCGTCGCATCACGGTCGTTTGCTGGTCGTGCAACGATGACGATATCAAACGAAACAGACTCTCCCAGAACTAATTTATTGAGATCCGCCGAAACAGGGTATGCAGCAGTCACTTCAAACCCAACTTCGCAAAGTGATTCTAATAATTCACCCCAAGAATCTGAATCACTGTGGTGATAAGTGAAACAAAACACCCCGTCTTCCTTTAATGAGTTTCTGACGGTGGCGAACGCTTGTTTGATTTCCTCCTCAAACTCCTCGACACCCTTCCCCTGTGACGGATTAGCTACAATACTGTCTGTTTTAGGAGTCTCAGTCGGTTCGAAATGCTCGTACTCACTTTGGAGCACAATCCTAAGCCAAACATAGAAGAAGTCAGAAAGTTCTGAGTAGATGATGTTATCATAATACGGTGGATCAGAAATGACTGCATCAAACTCATTCTCCTCATCGATAGTTCTGGCATCACCGTATCGAAGTGTAGCGTTTTCACCGATTGGTTTTCCAAACTCGGCAGATTCAACGCTTTCCCCATCTTCGACATACCTCTCAGTCGGTGCCGAAGAATACCTGATACCCCGCAGAAGCTTTCTCCATGTAGATTCGAAAGTACCTCGCCCGTACTCTGTCCCCCAGACGTTATTCTCGACGAAGTCCATCTGAGGATCAAATGCATTGCTCTTGAAAACCCCCTCAATCTTGTTCGCAGAGAGATTGTAGATAGTGAATGTATTCTGGAACATCAGGGAATCGGAGAAGGCGAGCAACAGATACTCTTTCAGGTTCTGATCCTCTATTTCAGAAATGGATTTCAGTAATTTCGACAGTACGAGCTTCTGCCGCTCATTAAACATATCTGACCACTGCTCGTACCCATGTTCGAACACATCACTTCCGTCAATAGATGACGACTGGGTTTTGGACCCCTTAGGGATGGACAAATCCGGCACGAACTGAGTCAATTCTTCTGATTCTTTCCATTCGTTCTTTGCAGCATTAGCCGACTCTAAATCGGTTGGTAGTGCTTCTCGGTAACCCTTTACCTCGGTACGATCTAGTCCGTCGGTGTCACAATGTTCACAGTAGTACTCCAGAGCATATAGACGTGTTCTGAATTCGCCCTGTTCCCCGATAGCGTCAGTGATATTATATTTCTGACCACAATCAGGACAGTTGTACTTCCCGCCACGTGAGACGTTCCCCTCCTTCGGAACGAAACCGTGTCCACAATCGTTGCAGACACTCTCAGACTGCCAGTCGTCCACCAGCGTAACAGTACCGCAGCCCGGACAGAGAACGTTATACTTGTCGTCGTTCTCGTAGCGCCCCTTTGCCACCCGGTAGTCTTTGAACAGCGGAACTGTGTGCCCGCAAGAGACGCAGTCCAACTCCTTCACCCAGAAGTTGTACATCACGTCCGCGTCGTGATCTCCATTTGGGCAGGGTGTCTTGTAGTACTGCATAATCTCATCGGCAACATCCTGTTTGACCTGCTCGAATGCTTCTTCCAGCTCCTCAACGTCGGTCTGGCCGGCTTCGAGTTCCTTCTTCGTCGTGAACCATGCGACTGGGTTCAGGTCATTGCCGACAACTTCTGCACCAAACCGGGAGGCTTCAACGAGCGATGTACCGCCGCCCATGAACGGATCAAGAATTTTCTTGTCCTCAACCCGGACATCCTTCGGGTAGAGTTCCCAGAGGCTCTCCGGATCGGTCATGTCCACGCGTTCGAGTAGGGAGGCGACATCGAGATCAGACTCACCATCGGCGTCATTACCGTAGGATGCCAGCGTGCTGCCCTCATGACCTGGTTCGAACACGGAGACCTTTTCTGGGTCGTCAAGTAGTGCGTACAGTGAGATGGTACGGAAGACACAGCCCAGGCGTCGAGCCCACCACTTGTGCATCGTATAGATAGGACGATAGTACATTTTCGCCCGGCCCTCTTTGGCAGCAATCTCGTTCACGCGCTCGATAGGGAACCCGCGTTCGATGGGGAGTTCCGTCCGCTCCAGCCGATCCTGTGAAGACCCAGATTGCTCAGACATTATTCAGTGTATACAAGCGATAACGCAGGAACCTCATAAGTGTGCGTTCTTTCAGCGGTAGAGAGAGACCCAGTAATCCACCCCTGAGCCTGAGAGTGATCTAAGCTTGATCTGGTGGAAAGTACATGGTTTGATACAGGCAAAGGTCAGACAGATAGTATGGCCGCCCCAGCGTGGTTTTATTCAACGATTGCTCAGGCATCGGCAGCAATTATCGGCCTGACAATTGCGTTTACAGTCTCTACTCATTTGAGCCGAAGGGAACGCCGGCGTAGGCGTACTGATAAAGCACGAGAAGAGGCAATCGAACTCAAACAACGATATCAGCCGCTGATGGACACAATCGCACGGACAATCAGAGAAAATTCTGATATTAATGTTGACAACACACGCTACGAGTTGGAAGACGTATCTTCAGTTGAGTCATGGGCCAGTAATAAGAACGCACCAGTTTCTGCGCAGGTCTGGGCGCTCACCTCGGGGATTTCACATATCCTCTCTGATTTCACCGTACTCTCAGCAGAACCCACACGCGACCAGTTAGCAAAATTGCAGAATGCCGTCCAAGAACTTGAATACAGTCTACTCTACCGGGATAATGGAAATGATAGAATTCTCTATACAGAAATAACTGGTCAACCACCTGAAGAAGCAGAAGGATTCTATTATCACGATGACATACTGGGAGACGCTGATCGGATCAGTGCGTGGTTAGACAGAAATCGACGAACACGAGACGAGAACATTGCAGGTGCCCGCCCAGAGGACTTGACGGGGAAGAATATTTTCTCCCTTGTGACGATAATGGAAATTCTCGATTCGGACTTAGATAGCTTCGGAGTTAATGCCGTAGAAAGTGACTTGACGGCGGACTTCCTGCAGCGCAACTTCGGATCACATGTTCTTTCTACTAGTGCGAGACTCGCAGTCTTTGGGATCTTCCTGCCAATGCTGTTTCTAATCAGTTCACCAGATCTTTCGTTGCCGATGCAGGTTGTCGAAGCCATCCCCTCGATATTCTTCGACGTAATCGATGGTTCCCATATCCTGCTTAATCTACTTGCCCAGATCACAATACTCTCTGCAAGTGCGTTCTACACGGTTCGGCTCTTCACCATTATGAGACTAGATATGAACACGACTGTCCCCACAATGGGAGAGCTTCTAGGAGTAGACAACGGAGACGAGTCAAGTACTGAATCAGATACGACCTCTGAGAATGGACGATTGGCGAGATTGCTACGGTATGTTGCTCAGTGGGCTCAGATGAAATCTCTCCCCAAAGATCTTCAGGACGATATCCAAGAAACCGGATCGTAGCACTCCCAATAACGCTACTTTTGGAAGGTGATCTCGATCTTTAGGCTCGACGCCTCTTCCGGCATCCGCTCAAACAGGTCCTGCACCTTCGTGTAGTCCTGTTCGGACCGCAACGTCAAGCTGACCTGCGTCCGCTCAACGTCGGCGGTCCCCTGAAGAGCACCGGGAACACCCTCCCTGTCGGGCAGCATGAAGGTGACGTCGCCGTACTCGACGCTCCCCGTCTGGTGGTTGTTCCGCCACTTGCTCCGCATCGCGGCGACGTCGTCGCCGTTGTACTCGAAGCGCCACGTATCAGCCTCTGTATCAGCCTTCCGGAACGGATAGCCGGGCACCCAGTCGGTGGCCTTGTCCGACCCGGTTGTGTTGACCACGTACTCCGGTTCCTCGTCCTTCCCGATGTTCTCCAGCAGGAACGTCCGCACCATGTACTCGGTGACGCTGTCGTCGAAGCGGTCGGTGACCTTGTTGACGGTGAACTGGTCGCCCGGTTCCAGGTCCTCGATGTACGCCAGAATCTGGTCACCGATTCGGTCGGATACCGTCGGGACGATCTTGACTGTCGTCGGCTCGCGGTCGCCGAGCGAACCGAGATACCGACCGCCTGCCTCCAGCACGTAGTCGTCGACGAGGAACTCGTTGACCGCCTCACGAGCAACCGATTCGGTCTCGTCCGGCGGCAGGAACACTGCTTCATCTGACCGAACCTCCCCGATGATCGTGTCGAGATTCGCGTACCCGTCGTCGTTGATATGCTCCTCGATACGGTCCACGAGGGACGACGCACCGACGACCTCCGCACCGCCGACGTCACGGAGCGTCGCGTCGGATTGTGGCTTGTCGAGGATCTCGTTCCCTTTCACGATGACGTACTGGTCCTCACGGGCGAGCCGGCCGATAGCCCGCATCACAACGTCGTGGCTGTCACCGTCGATCCAGATCTCGCCGTCCTCAACGAGCTCCAGTTCGAAGTCACCGATATCGAGTGCAGTCGTGCCGCTCCCAAAGCGCTGGCGGAGCTCCTGCTCAGCGTCATCGACACCCCACACGTCCACGTCGTCCTGCTGAACGAGTACAGTGTCCAGCGAGCTTCCCGAAAGGTCGTCGCGGAACCCGCCGGTGTCACGGGCAAGTACCGGCTTGCCGTCGAGCGCTTCGACGGTCGCGTTCAACACGTCGTTGGCGCTGCCGGGAATCGGGAGTTCCGGGTCACGGAGGAACTGCTCGTAGATGTCCTCGACCGAGATTTCCCCACGTCGTTCCAGCAGGTCCTCGGCGATGTCCCAGACGTGCGACTGGAGGTCGAACGGGTCAGCTGCCGCAGAGTCTGCAATGTTCGAGGCGTCGAGTTCCGCCTCGTCGAGGACGAAGACATCGAGATCCATCGGCTCCACCTTCGCCCACTCGTCGTCGTCCATCAGATTGTCTCCGTCGATCACATCGCCGTACAGGAGTTGAAGCTCTTCACGGAGTTCGTTCTCCTCCTGCTCCATCATACTGCGAATCGATGTGCGGATTTCGTCGTCGAGAGACTCGTCGGCGAGTACCTGTCGCGCGCCCTCGATATACCGTGCCTTATCGATGTACCGTGTGCCGGACTCGATGGCCTTGTCCCCCGAGGGCTGGACGAACACGAGTGTGTTGCGCCACTCGCGTCCGCGACCGTCGTTCGTGATGACCTTCTTCACCTCGTCCTGGGTCCACTGGCCGTCCTTCACGACGACCTTCACCTCACGGTCGTCCGGAATGTCCCGCATATCGTTCGTCCGAAACCCGACCGGGTGCGCGTTCGAGCCGAAGATATCCGTGATGAAGTCCGCGATCTCGGCCTTCGCCGACGTCTCCGACACGTCGACGGCTGCGTTCCGGATGAGTGCGTTCGGGTTCTGCCGGTCGCGGATGGCGTACTTCCCGTTCAGCTTATGGAGGTGCCATGCAACGCCGTGCAATCGTTCGAGGTTGAGGACGACGTCGGAGACGAGATCACCTGTCTGGTAGGCACCCATCACGATCTCCGACACCTCCGCACCCTCGCCTTCGCTCGGCTTCAACGAGTAGAGGAGAATCGTGTTCAGGATGCGACGACCGTGGGGCACTTCATCCGTGTCAACACGACTTTTGATGTCACCGGTAGCGGCGTTCAGTCGTTCGTAGTTGATCTTCGCCAGTTCGTCCTCAAACTCGATGGCGTCGATGTCGCCGTGTGTGATCAGGTCCGTCTGATCCTGCATCTGCAAGAGGACCTTCGAGAAGAGGTAGATCATCCCGCGCGTGTTCTGGTTGCCCTCATCGGCGTAGTAGCGTGTCTCGAGGGCATCCAGAAGCACAGGGTGGAACGGATAGAGATCGTGCATCTCCGACAGCAAGTCGTCGGGGAGATCAACGTGCCCGTCGGCTTGGTCATATGCGTCGAAGTACCCGTTGACGATCTCGCGGGCCGCACTCTCGTTTACGGAGTCGATCAGGCGGTGGCGCAGGACCTCGCGCTTGTCCACCTGGTTGTTCATGTTGACCTCGACCGCCTGTTCCCGATTCAGAATGTCGTGAACCTCAGATCCTTCGCGGAGCACCGAGACGATCGTGTAGAGTTCGAGATCCGAGAGCGCGGTCGATTCGAGCAGTGACTGGAGGAAGGCCTTGTTCGCGCTCTTTCGGTCACCCTGAAGCGTATCGAACCAGTCCTCTAATTCGTCCACGAAGAATGCGACCGTGGTGTCGCCGACAGCCTCCTGAATCGTCTGCATATCGGGATAGCCACCCGACTCGAACGTTCCAGGATCGTAATCGAGCGCCTCGAAGAACGGCTCCCAGAGGTACTCGTACTGTTCGTTCTGCATCGCAACCGTGATCGGCGTCGCCGACTCCGGAAGCGCAGCGTCGAACCCTTCAACCGAATCACTTGCCCACGCACCCGCGGCGTCGGGATCGTCGAAACAGTGGTACAGTGCCACCATCTGGTGAGACTTCCCACTGCCGTACGGGCCATAGAGAATGTGCGTGCCACGTGGGTCGTCCCCAGTCAAGGAATCACGAAGAATCGAAAGGGCCTCCCGAAGGCCCTGAGTCATCAGCGTCCGTTCGAAAAAGAGTGCTGCGTCAGACTCGAACTCGTCATCGTCATCAACATTGTAGAGTTTTACCTGCCCATCGATCTGTCCTTCTTCCCGAAGCTCGCGGCTGAGGGTCACCGTGTCTTCGAGCGTATTTGGTAAGGATCCCGTCTGTGCCATCTTGATACTTAAACAAACCTCAGTGGCACCCAATAAACACTATGGTCCCGCGAATTCAGCAGCTTTGTTAGTAGTCTTCAGCCATATCGGGAGGAATCGGAGTGTGGGTGCAATTCGGCCGACTAGGGATTGTTACGGGCGTGTCGTAGTTCTCTTTATCATACCGTTCTTTCAATCGGTTAAGTAGCGGGTCAATTTCCCACGTGTCGCCAGCTAGTTTCCTGGTACACTCTGACCCTCTGTTTTCGTGTGGCGAATGTGGAATATAGCATTCTGAGTACCCGAGTTCCTTCAGTTGTAGAAATGCCCCGTGGTTGTAGAAGCGAACAGCTTGCATTCGAATCAAGGCCTCATTCCAATCGCTGCTAAACGTATTATTATCGTGTGAATGCGGCGATTCGCGCCTTGGAAGCTCCTGTAGAACACGTTCGTATGCCTCTTGATATTCAATTTCGCAGTCAAAGAAGTCGAGGAGAATATCTCGTGCATTTTGTTCTCGGTCACCGCCTTCTACCCTCTTTCCATAGATTGGGCGACCAGGAATGATATCGGCGATCTGCGTTTGAAGGGCATCGTTACTTCGGATTGCTTCGGGGATTTCTAAGTAGTGACTGGCCCACTGGGTCATCTTTGATTACCTACCCTAATGTTATTTCACACCCACTTAGTGATTCGGTGGGAGTTCAGCTGCATATTTTCACTTCCGAAATGGAGACACAGCTGCCTGGTTGCTGATTTGTAGTCACAAAACGTATTTCACGCACACCTGCTTCTACGAACATATGAGCGGGTACGACCTCGTCGATATCGAGGTCACACACGAATCTGCTGACGATCTTCTGGATTCACTGTCTGAGGACGGTACTGATGGGAGTCATCTGCAGAGTATCCAGGCACTCCGTCTGCAAGCAGGCCAACCAGATTCAGAACTCCGGTCACTGAAAGAGTTGGACGAGAACGCCGTCAAACTTCTCGAACACCAAGTGGATGCAGCCTACCGGGCTCTCTTCGAAATGGACGGAAAAGCACTCCTGGCTGACGAGGTCGGTCTCGGGAAGACCATCGAGGTCGGGATGATTCTCAAAGAGATGCACTTCCGGGAAACGGACGAATCCGTCCTCATCCTCACTCCTGCACAGTTGGCCAAACAGTGGCAGGCTGAACTCCGAGAGAAATTCGGTCTTGACTTCGTCTGCAACTACGACGACGAATTCGAAGATTTCGACGCCTACGATTACATCATTGCAAGCATCGATACTGCGAAGAGCGAGCGACATCGTCAGACGGTTCTTGACCGTAACTGGGACGTTCTGGTACTCGACGAGGCCCACTACGTCAAAAACGAAGAGACGGACCGTTACGACCTGATTGACCGACTTTCCTACAACTACGCGTTCTTCCTGACGGCGACGCCGATTCAGAACGAACTGACTGACCTGTACAACGTCGTCTCGCTACTCCGCCCTGGGCTATTCGGCACACGCGACGTCTTCCACCACTACTTCGTGAACAGCAATCAGGAGACACTGGTGAATCGAGACGAGCTACAGGATCGGTTGAACAAAGTGATGATCCGGAACCGACGGGAAGACACAGATATCGATTTCACAGATCGGACTATCGACACACGGACGTTCGATCCCACCCCGAAGGAACGTGAACTCTACCAGGCAGTCTCCGACTACGTCAAAGGTGCGTACAGTCAGGACCAAGGCCAGAAGCTCGTATTGATGCTCCTTCAGAAGGAGGTCGTCAGCAGCCCGGTCGCACTCAAGAAGACCATCGAGAAGCGACTCTACGACCAGTCGGAGCTCACGCACGCAGACGAACTGGAGTCGATCTTAGATCTGATCGATGAGATCGATACCGTGACCAAACAGGAACGACTCTTGGATATCGTCGAAGAAGCCCGCGACAACGTTGAGATGGGGAGAGTCATCGTCTTCACTCAGTTCCGAGCAACCCAACAGCAGATCCTCGACAGACTCGCCTCGGAGGGATACACAGTACACGCATTCCACGGCGGGCACTCAAGCAGCGAGAAGGAGCAAATTGTCGAAGACTTCGAAGAAGAGGGAGGAATCCTCGTCTCAACCGACGCTATGAGTGAAGGCCGTAACCTACAGTTTTGCAATATATTAGTCAATTTAGACTTGCCGTGGAATCCGATGCGTGTTGAACAACGTATCGGACGCGTACACCGGATCGGCCAGAAGCGAGACGTATTCATCTTCAACATGGCGTTGAAAGATACAGTCGAAGAGTACGTACTGGAACGGTTGTACCACAAGATCGATCTCTTCCAGCAGAGCGTCGGAGAACTGAGTTCAATCTTGAGCCGCTTGGAAGAGTCGGGAACAAGCTTCGAAGACGAGATCTTCGAACGGTTGGTGGCCGCTGATTCCGAAGTCGATCTTGAGAACGACTTCGATGCGATGGCAGTTGACCTCCAGGAACAGCGCGAACTCGCCGACAAACTTGAGGAGTTCAATAGCGGTGTGTTCGAAGGATTCGATCTGGGGGAGAGCGATGACTGACGCTTCGATTTCTGTCACGCAATCTGTGGTAGAGCAGTTCACAGAACGGTATCTCCGATCTATCGGCTGTTCCATCGAGCGAAGTGACGATCACTGGCTGGTGTCGGTACCCGATGACATAGACACCGAGATCACCCACGGGAGACACACACTCATCCGGGGGGAGGGAACTCCAGACGATGACGATGATAGAACGAAACGACTGCATCCGGAGAGTGCGTTCTTTCAACAGCTACTCCGTGAGGCGGGTGAACGATCGCCATCTGGCAAGCTGTCGATAGAGAGTGAATCAGACATCGAGAGTCCGGAGTGGATTCAAAAGAGCGCTGTCGAGGTGCAGAGCGCACAGTTCACTCCGTACTACGACCGCACAGCCATCGTGGTTCTCTTTCGTGTCGGTATCGAGACCGTCAGTGAATACCAGCAAGAGCTTCTCCGCGCCGTCGCTGTAGACACGCGATCAGAGGAGAGCCTTCCAAAACTGGCGGAGACATTCCTCGAGACCACCACAGTAGAGAGCGAGACGGCCACTAGTGGCGCTGTACAGCTGACCAAGACAGACGTGCGTCCTCTCCTCGAAACAGCCCGGGAACTGTTGCTTGAAAGCGTACAGGGGCAGCTCGACGACATTCATCGAGAAGCCTCGCGTGCGGCAGATTCAGAAGTTGAAGAGTACCGCCAGATGCAACAACAGCGTATCCAGGAGCTACAGGAAGAACACTCGAACCTGTCGTCGAAGATCAACGAGCTGAGTGAGAAGATCAACACAGGAGACGAGGATTCACGCGTCCAAGCGCTGCGAGAACGGAAAGAACTCAAATCGGAGTACGAGGAACTCGACGAGACGCTCAACGAATTACAGGAGCGCCGTGACAGTGGATTCCCTAATCGGCAACGAGAAATCCGAGAGCGGCACTCACTCGACGTGCAGGTCACACCGCTTACTCTGACGGAAGTTGAGTACGAGCGAGGCGAGATCGATTTCGAACTTATCGACGGTAGCATACATCAAACCGTTACTCTCGGATACGGGAGTGGGATCGGTGTAGCTGATACTGTTCGATGTTCGTCGTGTGAACGGAAACTCACCGAACGCAACCCGCTTCAAACGATTTCAGATGGACTCAAATGCCAGAGTTGTACCAAAGAGCGGTGATACGGCGACCCCTCGATAGTTCAATAGAGCAAAGCCGCTGAGCGAATACAGCTAGCACACTGATTCGTCAGGGAAGCCGCCGAACGAGCTGGATATCCGGAACTGAAGGCAACGCCAGGGCTACCGAAGTGAGAATTTGCTGAAAAGATTCGAAACCTCGGTGATGTGGCGCTGTTAGTCTTGGAGGGTGGCGACTGTTCGGCCCGTTTCCTCGGCCTCTTCGCTGCGCGACATATTATACGTCGCGAGCGCTTCTTCAACGGCCTCATCAAGACTCATTTGTCGACCTGATTTTGACTCTTCTACCGTATAAACGCATGCATGGCACCAGACAAGTAACAAGCACCCCCAATTCATCTCGGTCGGTGCTGAGTGCGCGGATGTTCTTCTCTGCTCTGAGGAATCCGTTGCCGCCGAACAACTTGGCCCCGAACGAATTCCGGATATGTCGAAGGAGATATCTGGATTTGCGGTACGACTACTCGAGAATGCTGGCTTCCGAACGCTGTTCTTGACTAATCAGCGCGACTAGGTCCGGTTTCGAGAGTGGATCAATATCAACACGGACCCCTTGTGCAGTATAGAAGATCTCTGCGGTCACCTCTCGACCAGAGAACCATTCATTCAGCACGTGATAGTACACGCTGAGTTGCTTCCGATACTCCCCCTCGGCGTGCCGTCCGAGATCAGTCTTGAAGTCGATGATCTCGACGGAATCGGGACGAATGTGAACGAGGTCGATGATTCCAGAGATGGTGACCTGCTCGCCGTCGACAGTGAGTGGCAGATACGCATCCTCCTCAACTCGTAGCTCACCATCGAGCGAGTCTATGAGCGACTTGAGGTGACGTTCGTCGTCGTTCGAGGGATCGATGTCTCCTTCCAGTACGTACCGCTCAGCGAACTCGTGGGTCTGTGTACCGAACGCTGTCCCTCTCCCGTCATCGACATCCTCGAACACATCGTCACGCATCAGCGTATGCGGCGAGTGACCGACTGGACCATCCGGCGTCGGCACGGCAATCTGCAAGTGCGCCTGCGTCGTCTCGCTGATGTCGGCTTCCTGAACGTCAGGCTCCAGTTCCTCGAGGTCGACCGGGAGTTCTTCGATGAATGTGTTCGGATTCTCGCCTGCAGCGAACACGAGGTGGCTCTCAGCCCGCGTCATCGCGACGTAGAGCAAGCGTCGTTCTTCGTCGTACCCACGCGGCAGGCACTTCCGGAGGACGTCACTCCGCCAGTTGTCGTGAATGTGGGGATATCCGTGGTCGTCGGCGTAGAGCTTCCGCTGGCGTAGTCCAATCGGATCGTCGAACGTGATCGCGTTACTGTTCCCGCCTGATGGTGGGAAGCAATGGGAGTTCATGTTCGCGAGCACGACAATGGGATGCTCGAGCCCCTTGGCCGCGTGGATGGTCTGGACCGTCACCGAATTCACACCGGCGCTCGCGTGGACCTCGTGGGTGCTTCCGTCTTCGATCCCGCGTTCGATGAATCGGATGAGGTCACCTCGTGTCAATGTCGTCGCGCTGTGAACGGACTGAATCGTCGTCAGCAGCACGTCGGCGTAGGCCCCGTCGTAGTCGTACTGGGAGAACACGCGTTGGGCAACCCCACCGACCGTCTCCAGTGTTCCAAGCTCCGACTTGAACGTCTGCATATTGGCGGGGTACGCCTCGGTATCGAGGACGTGTTTGACCTCATCGAGCGTGTAGCCAGCTTCCTCGAGGACGACCGCCCATCCTCGCTCGGCGTCTGATTCGAGAATCCGTAACCACGCCAACAGAAGCTTCGCCGGGTCGGACCGGAACAACTCGATGCCGCCCTCGTACGCCATCGGCAACCCGTACTCCTCGGCGACAGAGAGGAGTTCCCGGCCGAAGTCACGAGTCCGGGTGAGGACGGCGATGTCACCGTACTCCGGGAGACGGAGTTCGTCGTCCTCTTCGACCTGATACGCGTCGTTCCCGACGATCTCCTGTATCTTGGTCAGAACGGCCTCGTGTTCGTCTTCGTGTTGAATCGCCTCGATGCGGGAGTTCTCGTGCGCAGCGTTCGAGGAGAGCGACACAATTCTATCTTGGACGGCCGCCTCGTCGACGTCGTCTGTGCTTGCCGCAGGCGTCACCAGACTGTGCTCGGAGAAGTCGAGAATGTCCTGCGTCGACCGGTAGTTCTCGACTAGCTCAATATCGATGATCGGGCGGGTCGCCCACGACACTCGTTCGTGGTCCTCGTTGAGCTCGTCGACGAACCGATCCAGGCGGGACTCGAACTTGGTGATGTTCTCGACGGCGGCGTACTGGAACGAGTAGATGCTCTGTTTCCAGTCGCCGACGACACAGACGTTGTTCGTGTCCCCGAGCAGGAGTGCGAGTTTGAACTGGATCTCGCTAGAGTCCTGGAATTCGTCGATCATCACGTACTCGAACGCGACGTCATCGCGGAGTCGATGGTCGTCACAGAGCAGGACGAACGCAAATAGTTGAAGAAAGCTGAAGTTGAGGTAGTTCCGACTGAGTGCGAACTCGAGGTACTCGTGGTAGACGTCGTGGACGAAGTTCTTGAGGTCCTCTCGCTGTTCGTCAAACACCAGCTGTGCGACGCCATCAGGAACCTGCTTCTCACCCCACCCGCCACGGATTTCGTCCTCATCGGGCGCGTCTGGGAGATAGCACTTGTCGTTCCCGTAGCCCCCGAGTTTCGAGCGAAGCTTCGACTGCTTGTTCCCGTCGTTACGGGGCTGGTTCAGCTCGTCGAAGATCGCTCGAAATGCGTCGAAGTCGCCGTCCAGATGCCGCTCGCCGTTCCGGTACCAGCTATCAGCCGTCGGGAAGACACCTTTCGCCGCGAGCTGATTAATCAAACCGAGGAGTTCGACTGGTTCCTCAACGGCGCGGAAGAAGTCGTCATACTCGGGGTGGTCGTCGCTGAATCGACGGATGAACTCGCGGAACTGCGTCTTCTCGACGTTTTCGTCTTCGAGGACACGTGTGGACCCCGTGATGCGGTCGTCAATGCCGAGGAGCGTCGGTGCCTCGAAGCCATGTTCCATGAGGATGTCGTGACAGAGGCTGTGGAACGTCTGGATCGGTGCGTCCGAGAGTTCACGCATCCCGTAGTCACAGTGGGCGACGATTCGGTCCTTCATCTCTGTCGCCGCGTTGTTGGTGAACGTCACGAGGAGGACGTCCTCAGGTTCGACGTCGTCTTGGTCGACGATTTCGGCGTAGCGACGGGTGACGGTGAACGTCTTTCCAGTCCCTGCGCCGGCGTCGACGACGTGGATGCCCTGTTTGCTGTCGATCAGGTCTTGCTGTTGGTCGTTTGGTGCGGTCATCGCGACTCACTCTCCAGGATGCAATCTCGGTTGTCTACGTACCGATAGTTGGGATCGCCACCGAGTCCCTGAACTGGGAAGCGCTCGTCACCCGCACGGCGAGTGTTCAACTCCGAAAGGCGATCTCGGACGAACTGCTCGAACGCGTCCACGTCGCCAGTGAAGTAGTTTTGGTTGCGAATACGGAGCAAGTGTCTCAGGGCCTGCTTGCAGCCGTTTTTCACGTACTTGTAGTCGCCAACGCTCTCCTTCATCTGTTCCGTCAATAGGCGAGCAAACATGGAATCCAAGAGTTCACTCTTGTCTCTTGTCTCCGGGAACTCGTGTACGTCCAAGAACTCCGAATACTCTTCGTACTCCACCTTGGAGAAGGTCTTGTTACAGTCGTTTGCGGCGTCTTCCTGCAGTTCGGTGAAGGTGTCTCGTCTCGCGATGTATCCCTCGTACGTAACGGGATAATACGTCACAGTCGTGAGACAATCGTCGAGAGACCCATTCCCCGTCACCACATCGTCGAGCGTTTCGAGGAAGTGGAAGAACGTGAATCGAAGTTCCTCATCCGGGCGCTCAGTACGCTGGTGAGCAAGATACAGCAATGCCTGGAAGTTCGGTTTGTCGCTCGGTGGGTCGAGCGCCGAGTGTTTGACGATGGAGTGTGCCGACTTCTTTGAGCCACTCTTGTAGTCGAGGAGTCGGGCAGGGCTGTGAACGAGGTCGATCTTCCCCTTCAATCCGAGGTCGGTGTTCTCGAACCAGCGTTCAGTGTGCGACGCATCGATGGAGCGATCGTAATACGCAGCGAAGAAATTCTCTCCCCAGCCAGTATCTGGTGTCGTCATGCCGTCGCCCTGAGGTGGGTTTGTATCGAGGAACTCGACGATGGTCTGGAGACCAACGCGGTACTTGGTGAGTCGAACCTCCCGATCGACGCCTCGGAGGAACGGGTCAACCTCGTCGAGAATGACTGCTGCGACCTCATCGAGTGTATCAGACGTGATGGCGTCCGGATGCGAGACATAGAACTCCGCGAAATCGTGAAACAGGTTCCCTTCCCTAAAGTGATCCTTGTCCGGGTTGTCGACGAGTCGGCTGAAGAAGTAATCGCGGGGAGAGTTGACGTAGGTGTTCAGGCTCGATTGGCTGAGTGCGGTGACTTCCTCGGGTGAGACATTGAGTGGTTCTTTTTCGAATCCGTCCTGTGTCGTTCGAGATGCCCGTGAATGCTGCAGTGAGTCCAAATCACTGAATCGGTCGAACTCCTCGTCGAACAGTTCCTCGAAGTATAGGCACGGGGTGACGGGCGTTCCACCGGCAGTGTCCTGCACGAGGTAGTACTGGTCGACGCCGTTCTGCAGGAGGAGTTGGAACTGCCGGATGTTGCGCTCGAACTCCTGATCTCGGTCGACCCACGGGCGACGAGGCGACGAATGTGTCCACCCTTCGTCGAGGCCGAGATAGAACACGACGGCGCGGTCGACGTGAGCGGCCGATTTTGCATCTGCCAATAGGACACCTTCGTTCTCCCGATCCACCGGCACTTCGTACGACTGCAAGTAGAACTCAAGACGGTCAACCGCCGGTTCGGTGACGGCGTCGTCGAGGATGCCGAGCGTTGCAAGTTCCTCTCTGAAGGCGTCGATAGAGGCATCCGTGACTGCTTCGTATTCGTCGATGGCCTCCTCGAATGTGCGGGCACGAATCTCATCACGGAACTCGAGGAGCCAGTCTACTTCCGGGCGGTCAAGGTCGTAGAGACGCTTCTCGTCGTGCTCGATGTCGACGAGCATCCCGAGCTGGGTGAGGAGTGGTCGAACGTCGCCTACTCGCGTATCTTGGCCAGCGTGGGCACTTCGAAGGAGCTGTAGAAATGCGCGGTGATGGGCATCGTCATTGAACCCCGGACCTCCGTAGTATGGAATCTCTGCAGCTTCCAACGCCGACTCAATGAGCGAGGAATATTGGCTAGCTGCATCGAGGACGACAGCCACGTCGTCGGCGTCTTCCGGCGTGACCGTATCGAGGACTGCGTCGACGATTGCGGCCGGTGAGTCGAGAATGCGGAACGATGGATGGTCGAATGACTCCTCGGTGAACGGGTCGACCGTCTCGTAGTCTGGGGGAAGGATCGAGCGTTCGAGTTCGGTAAGCTGCTTGAAGCCGACAACAGCGACCGACGTGTCGGCTTCGATACTGTACTCAGTGAGACGGTTAGACGTCGTGTCCATCTTTGAGATACAGTCGACAGCAGTGTGCGTTGCCGTCGTCGCGAACTGCTCGTAGTCCAGAATAGCGTCAGCCGTTCCCTGGTATTCCCAGCACTGGAGGATGTTCCCGACCGCATAGGACGTCTCCTTCCAGTTGAGAGCAGTCGTCTCGATGATTTCGAGGAACGCGAGTCGATCCTCGGCCTGTTCTCGACGTCGAGCAGCCAAACGCCGTGGTGTGATCGCGAACGGGCCGAAGTGGGGTTGATCAAGACGCCGGTTCAGGGCACTCGCCATCGGCGCATCCGGCACGAGCACAAGGTCGAAATCCTTGCATTCCTCGTAGAGAGAATCGATAGACTTCGCTCGTGTAATTGACACGGACTATCGGACTCAGGTGAGTTTCAAAAATGTGTCGTCGGAACAGCCGACTCAAACTAGAATCAGCACAGAAACACCATAGGCCTCCGAGAAATACACAAAATCGGCCCCAGTGAGGTAGTGGAGTACAAAACACGTGCGCAGGCTCAGTGTCCAGAGGGTGACAAAGATAATCGATACCGGAGCCTATCCCTCAATGGGGGTCCGGTCAAATTTGGGCGAGTCACCAATCTTCCGCTCCAACAGGTCTGCAATGTCCTCATTTGCAGTCGCGAAGATCACTTGCCGGTCTTGCTCACCATCTCGGCGTGTTGCCAGCTCAATGAGCAAGTTGAAGAATGAAATCGTGTTAATATCGTCCAGATGTGCAAACGGCTCATCCAGTAGCATCACTGGCGGCGCATGTGCATGGGTGAGATTGTTCGTCACGAAGATTGCGAGTGCTAAGGCAGCCCGTTGGCCTGAACTCATATCAGTGATCGGCTCTGGCTTCGGGTCATCCTGCCCCCGGCGAATCACACGAACTTCGTCGTCGTCATTGAGTTGCACCTCGTTGAATTGATACGGACGTTGGAACGCCTGAAACAGCGTCGTTATTGCCGACATGTGTTCTCGGACGTATGCTGTGAGGTTCTCGTCACCTCCCGCTTTGTCGAAGACGGTTTGTAATCGCTCAATGCCGTCTTCATAACCTTCCTTCCTGTGTTGGTGGTGATCCAGATCAGTTTGCTTTTCCTCGATTTGCTCGTTGATCTGCGCGACCGACTCAACGACGACCGCATCGCTTTGGAACTCCGACTTGGCGGTGTGCAGCACTGTTCGATCAGCCGCCACACGAAACTCGTTCTGTTGGTGTTCTCCGATTGCGTGATCCTCGAGGATTTGAATGCCAGCGTCAAGCTCTATACGCCGATCTTTTAGTCGCTGAATGGCTTTCGGAACGTCATTAATCGGTCTAGCGAAGTCTTCGACGGATTTCTCCAGTGACTCCAACTTCTCTGTAGTTTCCTGACGGGTATCCCCCACTAACTCAATAGCTTCTCCACTGCTAAGATCCCAGAGCGTGTTTTGTCGAATCGCCTCACCAAATCTGGTGACGTGAGCGTCGGACACGCTTGGCAAAGACTCAAAACTCGTTCGCTCAAACACTCCCCAGAAGTCTTCAGCACGGCAAACATCACCATACTGAGTCTCGAATTTGTCCGTTACCGTTGCCCAAGTGGGTCGATCCAGAACTTCGAGTGCATTTTCAATGCGTTCGATATCTGCTTGTAGCTGATCAGGGACTCCCGATTCCGAGGAAAGAAGACCCTCTGGCGGCTCTCGGTTTCGAATCGACGCTTCTGTTTGCTCGAGATAACAGGCTGGACAGTGTGCAACCTCGTCAGTGATATCAAGATACTCCTCTGTCTGTGAGCGAATCTCGTCTAAGAGCTCCTCACGCCTCGCCTGTAGGTCAGAAATCTCTCGAATCGTCTCTCGCTTCTCAGAGAGTCTTTCGAGTTCCTCCTTGAGAACAGCCGTTACCCGTGTTCGCCATTTTTCGAGCGACTCCTCTGAGTCAGGACCTTCATCAGAGAGTGCCTTCTCTATGGCGCAGAGATCTGGAATCTCGAATTCTTCAGTTGAGAGGATGATAGCAACGAAAGCGACAGTCGGCGGTGCTTCTCCCCAGCGTGTGCTATGGAGTTCTTCCTGAAGCTCTCTTAGCTGCTTCTGCTTATTTTGCCGCTCTTCAATATCCTCAAGCTTGTCAATCGCTGTTTCTGTTCGGTTTCTCTCGCTAGCCAGCTCGGATGCTAACGTTTCAGGCGTCTTTGGCTCATCGCTGCTCAGGCCCGCACTCTTAAGACTCTCATCAAGTCTAGCAACTCGTTCATCCCAGGTTGTCCAGGTATCGACCCACTTTTCGTTGGAGTCCCCACTTCCTTCGTCGTCATGGCGGGGCGACGGAGGATTCGGAATGAGTTCTCTCATCCCTGGCGATAGTTCTTCGCGAGCTGTGCGTGCAGTAGAAAATAAGTTCTCTGCTCGATCAGCCTTATTCTCCAGTTCTCTGATTTCGGCAGTCAACTCCGCAATCCGCTTTTCTTCCTGTTCAATCCGGCTATCGGCTTCTTTTACCAACTCTCTTTTTTCACTACGGGCCTTCGACAACTGCTCCCCGTACAACGAACGCCGGATTGTTTGTTCAATATCTAGGTCCGTATCGAGTTCTGCGAGTCGCGTAGTCGAACCTGCTTCGTGATAATTCACATGATAGAACTCGGTGTGACGTGTTGCCTTACCCTCTGGTCGAAAGCCGTACCAAGCGCTGATCCGATCAGCCACGTCGGACGTGTCATTCGAAAGCCGGACCGGTCCGTCTCCGTTGCCTGTGAGGGTCACATTCAAGTCACGATATTTCCAGCTCCGCTGAGTAGTCTCACCTCGGACTTGCCCAACCATTCCAAGCGTGGCCGCATCAAGAAGACTAGTCTTGCCACTCCCATTCCGTCCGTAGAGAAGTGTGAACGGCTTTGCATCCAGCGTTCTCTTGCTAGCCGGTCGGCGGAAGTCTGACCCCAATTCTACTGAGTCAATGATTCCCTCAGGTCCCTTCGGCAAATTCGGTTTCGTTGGTCCTGCCTCTAAATCACTTCCTTTGCGTAGTTTTTCAAGCCGCTCATCCCGGTTGGTTGAGTCGGTCTCAAAGAGAAGCCCCAGATCTGCTTCGAGAATCTCCTGGATAAGTTCCCCCCGGTTGAACTCAACTTCCATCGATTCGAGATCTCGAATAACTGTTTGGAGCGGTTGCAGAAACGCATCCAACGAGTCGATGGCGACAAACCGTCGTATCGCAAATCGCGTATTAGACTCGAACGTTGTACGCCTTGATTCGTCTATATCCATCTCTTCGGGGTATGCCCAGAAGAGCTGGATATTCCACTGGTTCGGAATTTTATCATCATAAAACAGAACCTCGAGCTGACGGTTGTCTTCCGTTTCGAGCTCGTCCAAGTCATCATCTGGTTGTATAAACCGAACAAGGATCGTCTCGTCATCGTACCCTCTTCGAGGATGTGTGATTTTGTAGAGGTCGTCTGAACCCTCTACCTGTTCTACGTGTTCTTCATCGTATAGCCGTTCAAGGCGATTGTATCCGTTCATAGCGTGATCTCCTCCAATCCATCGGTTGCATCGACTCGCTCTGGATTACGAACCATATTAGAGACGTCCTCATATCCGGCCAGTGTCTTCACTTTACTGGAGCTGAAATTAGAAGTCAGCGCAACTGGTTTGAAGTTGACTCCGTCTACTCGCAACCACTCTACGAACCAGCGAGCTCGGTCAATCTCACTGTTAGGTGTTGAGTTGGGAAGCGTCGTCAAACAAATGGGAACCTGTTCAACCCGATATTCTGCGTTGACCGGAACGTCTGTTCGGTCGAAGGCGTTCTTGAGGACAATATCGGCTTCATCCTCTGCAAATGAGAGTGCTTCCATTAGCCGTTCGGCAATTGTTTCAGGCGCATCCCTCGTACTCGGCGTGATCTCACCGGCACCACGGCGGCGTGGGTGATTCTCCAAGAGATGTCCTAATTCTTCACACATCTCGCCGTTGAGGGATTCAACAGATTCCCAAGAAACTTTCTGGTTGGTGGGAAATTGTTCTGGAAGACTGTCCGCTTCGATTTCTGCGCGAAGGAGTGCGGTCAACAGCTCTCGGTTGAGTGGGGTCGTGTTAAGCTGCTCTCGCCACTCTTTGCAGGGATCCGGTTCAGGCGCCGGATAGACCGGATTTTTGTGTTGGTACTCATCTGCAGCTGTATCGAAGACAGCTGTCGTTGAGACTTTGAGATCTGCCATCATTGCCGATCCACTGGGCGTTCCGTGGTTTGTTTTTCGTCGGAATATGACTGTACTTACGATGTCATCAGGGATGAGGCAGAGATACTCACATCCAATGTCCGGTTGGGTCGCTACCAACCCTCCTCGCTCGTATGAGTCGTTGTACTCTGACTCCAGCGTAGTTGAATCATCTGTTGTAGTGTAGATCCCGGAATAGCCAAAGGGGCCGATCGGTGGCACACTCCCCCAATTTGCGACGATACACGACACCTGGGCTTCGGTCTCAAAAAGTTCCTTTCGATAGTTGACCCACGTTTTGTTGAATGGATCGGGGTTGCATTGGACATGGACAGAATACGAGGGACCGTCTTGGCAGAATGTAAGAACCTCATTTTTGAGTTCTCTCTGCATTACATCGGAGCATGTCCACGGAACAACGGCAGCACCGCTCAAAAAGCGGAAGCCCCAGATCTTTGTGCCCTCACAGAGCCTCTTTAGCTCGACATCATTCGCACGGCTGCTCATGTGCTTGTTCTTAAATTGAACAAATAACGCGTCTTTGTCCTCACCACGCCTCGCATTCGCAGCTATTGGGATGATTGTCGGTGTGACGAATTCTCCCGGTTCGTCTGGCACGGCGGGGCTCCCATCAGTTTCACCTTCCGCTGAATAGCAGTCGTACTCCTCATTCAATTCGGCGAGCCGAGTTTCCATTTCGTCTACTTGAACGGGGGCGCACCCAAGGACAAATAGTGGACCCGTATCCGCGAAGAGGAAGTCATCATGATCCTCAATCCAATCGATATTGTAGGCCCACTCCGGCGCTGCTGCGAGGTGGGCATCCTCTTCGGACGCCCGCTGGAGGAACGATTCGGCCTTCGAGTGCATACCGATAGGTTTCGGAAAGACGGTGATGTCTTCCACCCTGCCGCGTGGTTGCCAAATCGTAACGATGTTTTGCGAGTCGTCCTCTGCAAATACCTCATACCGCTCAGTATCAAATCCAGTGAGAATTCTTCCAGCCTCGCGAATTCGGTCGGACTCAGACATTGGTGATAGGTGAGTTGTGATATCCTATGTCATGTTGTGCTGATATAATTTCGCAATTCGGCGCTAAATGCTTACCAAACAATTGGCATCAGCTTGGTTGGGCGAGCTCCTACAGTGCGTCTCTAACTCATTCTCACGGGATCTATACTGACACCACGAATTTCTGCGAGGAATCGAAGGACCTTCCGCCCATTCGTGTTGGCGCCCAAAATATTCGACGGCTGGTGATTTTCGAAGACGACGAGCATATGTAACACTATGGGATCCTCTGAGCTAGTACTCCGAGACAATATCTGTTGCTCCAAGAAGCACAAAATTTGCTGCAGGTTCAGTATAGCGACATACAGTATATTCTTTGTAGGCATATTCACACACGATCTGGCATGGGTTTAGCAGACTGAATTGGTCTGCCCAACCCACAAACTGATAAGGAATCCAATTGAAACGCTGAACGACTCGAATATGCCACTCTTAGAATCGCCATACTGGGCCGAGACTAGGTTTCTAACCGAATTCTGCACCAATCCAATTTTGGACGGTCAAATCCCCCAGAGATCGCTACAATGAGTCGGTCGGATGCCGAGCAGGAGGGCAAGACCGACGCTGAGCGGGTGCCATCATTCGGTGGTGTCCGATGGACCTCGTGCTCGCTCGAGGACTTCACGGACCTGTACTGGGACGAGATTGCCCCCTGCCTCAAAGCAGAGGGTATCGATCCGAGGGGCGAGAAGCCGACCCACCAGTGGTTTCGGGATCACGATGCGCGGTCATTCCTCGCGGCTCTTCGTCGCCATCACGATCGTTCATTCGGGGAGTTCTGGAACGAGGACCTCGAACTCGGTGATGATAAAGAGGGCTACACATGGGCAACAACGGATGATGCAACAATCGACGCCCTTGAACAGTTCCTCAACCGGCGGAAATCACGATACAGCCTTGCGACGTCGTCCGTCGACGCGCTGCGAACGCGACTGAATCTCTACGTCCGTGCTTATCGAGAGGCAAACGGGACAGATGACCTCCTTACACCGATTCAACGAGATCAAGAGAATCCAGACTACGAAGCCGTTGACGCGTGCTATGCAGCATTCGACTGGTTGAACGAGGGAACTAAACGCGAATACAGCGCCCAGACTCTCCAGCGTGTGCGGCGCGTCGTCGACGCCTGGTATCAGCATCTGGTCGGTCGACGGATCGCCTCGATGAACCCTGCGAGCGGCCTCTACGACGAATTCAAGTGGGAAGTCGAAGATTCCCCCACACCTTCGCTTTCAGCGAATCAGATTCGGAAGTTGATGCAGGCGTCGGAGACAACACGAGAACAGCTGCTCGTGGTGGCGTTAGCTGGCTGGGGACTTCGAGCGAGTGAGGTCGCCGCACTCCATGTATCGCAGTTCCAGCGTGACGTTCCCGAAGACGACATCCCCTTCATCACGTTCGAGAGCCGCAAGAACGGGCCCGGTGAGGTGTCTCTCCTGTACGGAATGCACGTGCTCGACTCCCGAATTGACGAGCTAGCGGAAGACGATACGTGGACTGGATACCTGTTCCCCTCCTCTCAGGGAGAAACGCCGTACGTGACCCGAGATACAATCCGGAATTGGTTCCAAAATCTTGCATTGGAAGCAGATCTCCCTGAGCGGATCGAGGGTGAACGACCGAGTCCACAGCTCTGTCGTCGATTCTGGTACGACACCTATACAGCAGTCCTCGAAGGCGTTCTCGAAGGTGTTGACGAAATCGCTGCAGAGCAAGGTAGTAGCGATCCTCGGGTAGTGATGCAAAATTACCTGTCTGACTCGCGTGCTCGCCGAGTCCGACGAGAATTCATGCGAGACCAACTTAACGCAGCCTTCGGAGAGAGAACGTAACATCAACCCATCTGTCGAGCTATTCCAAATGTCTGTCCTCGGTTGATGACTGAATCAATGAGTCATAGAGTCAATGAAGTATTGATTTCTGGAAGTTAAGAATCAAAGAGTCCATGATCTATAGCGTCATTTGCCATAATGGAGAGAGTGAATTCACTGACTCAGAGATTCATTGAGCCACTGAATCAGTGAGCACCCGAAGCATTGAGTTGAGGATTCAGGAACACCAGATTCGCATCTCGAAATCACTGAATCAATGAATCAGTGAAGTCCTGACGTTATGAATCATTGAGTCTGTGAGTCAATGATTCAAAGACAGTGCTCGGGAAGGAGGCAATCATAGCCCTTAGCCCCTCAAACGCCCATATTCGACAGAATCGCATTGGGAGAGATACAACTGAGTGTCTGACATGGATTTATGAGTCATTGATTCAATGATCGAACTATGACCGAGACACCTCGTGGATGGGGCGTCACACCATCGACTGGTATCCCCACGATCGCCTTCGGCAACCAGAAAGGCGGGACGGGAAAGACAACCGCGACGATCAACAGTGCCGCGGCGCTGGCCACTCGCGACCACGATGTTCTTGCAATCGATATGGACCCACAAGCCGATATGACGAAAGGGCTTGGACTGGGTCCGGGCGACGACAACGATCCATCAAGCCCGAAGAACGAACTCCCTAACACACTAGTCACCGATGACGAGAACCTGCTCGACGTACTCGTCGACAACCCGCGCACGCACGATACTAGTCTCTCAGAGATCGTGATCGAAGCCGACGAGTACGACCATCTGAACTTCGACTTGATTCCCAGTCACAAGGACATGGGCCTTGCTCGAGATTGGATGGATGATGCAAATGCCCGTCTCTCACTGAAACTCGCCCTCGAAGAGATGGTTGACGACGGATACAACTACGATTTTATCGTAGTCGATTGTCCTCCCGACCTCTCAGTCCTGACGGACGCGGCCTTCATCGCGGCTCAGAACGTTTTCCTGGCTGCACAGACCCAAGCAACATCACGGGATGCACTTGACGATCTGTGGGACCAGCTGGAGTCCATCGAGGACAACCAGCAGATCGAGATCGCAATCGTCGGACTCCTGGCGAATATGTACCGGGACGACGGTCAGTCACAGAAATTCCTCAGCTCCTTCGACGAGTCCTTCGCGTCGATGGCACCGATTTTCAAACTCCCGATGCGAGTAGCAATCCAGCGTGCGTGGGACAACGGACGAGATATTTTCGGATGGGAAGACGCGAACGACCAACAAGTAGAGCGGGAACTCTTCCTGGAGGTTGCGGAGACGATGGAGCGAGCGTTTGACAAAACACAGGTGGAGGCGTAAGAATGCCCCGGGGAATGGACGAGCGGTTCGAGGATCCTTCAGACGAGGTGGAAGAGGAGGACGCGGTCGCAGACGAGGAGACCGCAGAGACGTCAGAGGAATCGGAAGAACAGGGTCGTGAAACTGCGGCAGCGACCGAGGATCGATCAGATCAGCAGAGAACCGCATCCACGACCGAGACTGATTCGTCGACCAGTGAGGCAGGAGAGACAGATGACGAACCGCTGAACATCCGCGAAGATTGGGATTCAGCCACGATATACGTTGAACCGGAGCAAAGCGAGGACATCGAGATCACGTTCACTCGCCTGAAAAAGCAGCTCAAACGGGAGGACATCACGCTGGAGAAAAACAAGCACTTCTACCGCGGGGTTTTCGAGGTGGCCTTTGGCGAGCACCAGGAGGAAACGAAGGAGAAGATTCGCGAACTCGCCAAACAAGACGGCGATCAGTGAGTCACTGATTCACAGAATCTCGAATGATGTGAGGATTTTCCGGCATCGATATCCGAGAGGGTAACTGGATCATCGATCGAGACAGAAAAAACCCTACGACAGCTTACGAATAAGCGTCGTTGAACTCGCGTTCACGGCGCATCAGTTCCTCGACACCGTGCTCAAGGATGCCGCGGCCCATTGCGGTCGGCCGATAGTACGTATAGAAGCCCTGGCTGTCGGCGGTCCGTCGCTGGCGCTTGTCGACAAGCCCGACATCGACCAGTTCGTCGAGGTGGTAGTGAAAATTGTGGGATTCGACATCGACCGTGGCCTTGAGATCGGCAGCACTCAGTTCGTCGTTGGCGACGAGCGTGCGGAGGATTCGGAACCGCGTCGGGTGGCCGATCGCCTGTTGCATAGCGAGATATTCCTCGAGCGTCAGCCCGCTATCCTCGGGAAGCGGCGGCTCCGGCTGGCGAACCTCCTCCGTTGGTTGGCGATCAGTTTCGGACATTTGGGGGTGCCTCAGGTTCTACGTTGGGACGCCACGTACTTAGTCGTTCTCGACTAGAATATTCTTGAAAGCACCGATATTTATATACTACCGTTTCGAACCGACGAGTTGAATGCGGCAACGGATTATCGACAATCTCCCCCGTGCCGCCGGTGATTCAGATGCGCTCGCCCCAGTCCAGCGGGAACAGTTTCTCGTCTATCTGATGGGGCCATACCGGACATTCGACGTGGACGCGCTGCTGCCGGCGGACGCCGATGTCGAAACCGATGCCCCGTCATTTGCGACGTGGGACGAGACCAGCGGCGAGTACGCCGAAGACGAGGTCTTGCGGCTCCTGCAGGAAACGCGGGACTGCCTCCGCGACCGCGGGTTTAATGCCTTTCTCGCAATCGACGTCGGGATTCCGCTCGACGATATGGATGCCGCCACACAGAGTCTCGCCTTTGCGCAGGCGAGTAATGCAACGATCTTTATCGCTCCACAGGTCGGCGACAACCTCGGTGTTGGGATCGAGATCGGGAGCGTCCTCGAAGATCTTCTGTCGACAGCTGGAATGCAGGGGCCGGCAGCCGATGCAACGCCACCAACGCGTGCGCGACGGGTTATGGTCGCGACCGAACCATCGGTTCGAAGTGCGATGCTTGGCGCCGTCCACGCGCGCTGGGACGCCAGTGTTCGGACGTTCACCGATGCCGCGGACTGCTGTCGGCTCTGTGCACAGTTCTGTACCCACATTCAGAACGAGGAGCTCTATGGATCGCTCGACCGTCTGGACTGATCGGACTCGCGATCAGCCCGGGAAGACTACGTCGCCGGATCTGCTGCGAGAGTCACCCGACAGCGATACCCATTCTTATTGCACCTCGGAGCCAGTGCGAAAGCTCGTGAGTTCGTCGATTCGATCTTCCAAGTCTTCGATCTCGCTTCGGAGTACGTCTGCCTCCTCGCTTTCAGTGGCCGCGAGTCGGTCCTTCAATCCCTGCAATCGCGTCTCTTTCACGTCCTCGTTGACGTCGGCTTTCCTGACGTACGCCCGCTCATCGATGTCGTAGACGTCCTGCTCGTGGAGGTCAGTCACCTCAAGTGCATCATCAACCTTGTCCGGGTCTACGCCGAGGACACGATCCCGATCGATACCGGCGTCCTCCAACGCAGCGAGGACCTCCGTGTCGTCTTTCAGTGACTTCGACCGGCGCGAAGTTCGCTGGACAGAGCCGTACTGGGCATGAACTGGCTGGTCGTGATCGACTCGATCAAGGAGGGTGTCGGCGATGTCTTTCCGAAGGTCGTTCGCGCCACGTTGCACGTCCGAGAGCAGCGTATAAAGGTCGATGAGTGCCTCCGTATCCGGGGTATCCATGCTGGTCGGATCGTGGCGTTCTAATTCATCGATCAACAGGAGCGCATCAGCAGACACGCCGACATCCGGCTCAGTTCTATCGTCATTCTTGGTAGATCCCTCACCAATCACCTGAGTGGCAGTCGAGGCGTCCGATTCAACGAGGATCCCAGCGTCCTCGTCTATCTCGAATTGCGGATGAAGCGTTAGCACGGCAGCATAGGGTTCGGCATCCGGGGGAAGCCGGTCAAGCTCAAAGCCGCCACCCGCATCCTGAACGCGTCGATAGAGCGTTTCGAACTGGTCGCGCTGGAGCGGCTGAGAATCGTCCGAGTCCAGAATTTCGATGATGACGCGGAATTCCTGTATGTCGGTAATACGAAACTTGGTGTGTGAAAGCGGTGTAATGAGAGTGGCCTCTGGAGAACGCTCCTCGGCCGCTTCGAGGAGCGTGTGCCAGTTCTCACTGAACGACATATCTATACTCTCGCTGCTGAGAGCTTAAAATCCCCAGTTCGTCCAGATTGCAGGGTGGACAGAGCTGTCGGCAGAAGCTCGTCATACTGGCGGACATCCCGATAGCGACCCACTCACCACAATCCGCCCTATCATGCCGTCAATACGCATGACCACGCATCAGCAACGAAACGGGTGAACGGTCAGAGTCACGCCGTCGGCGCATACTTGTACGAACGGATGGTAAATCGGCTATGACGGATGAGGATGAGCCGGTCCAGCATTGCACGCTGAACGTGCCGGTGGATATCCCAGCAGCACTCGAGGCGGCCGCAATCGAGTATCTCGATGTCGACGACCAGCGAACGATCGTGATCTATCAGCACGCGATTCTGATGGTTATCGCCAGTGAAGGACGGGCAACGGCAGCGCGGGAATTTACAGTCGAACTCTGGGAAGAGCCACCGGACGGCCTTCCTCGCGACCCGGATGATCTCGTCACAGCGTTCCTCGATGAGCTACTGGCACCAACCGATGCAGTTCGCACTGAATCCTGAATTCCGCCCACTGTGGGAGGCTATCGGCGAGCACGATTCCTAGCCTTTTCTATCGAGCGACATCGTAGAAGCGAGACGGAAGAGGAGCCGATGGCACAGGCACCGACGATTACCGAGGCAGCGATCCGCACCCTCGCTCGACCGCAGTCATACGATCGAGGCGAGAACTACTACGATCAGGGGGCTGTCCGTGACATCACGCGTCGGGGCGACCAGTTGCGAGCGTCGGTCGACGGCAGTCAGTACGAGCCCTATCAGGTCCAAATCAATCTGGATGAGACTGGCGTCGTGGACACGGCGTGTTCCTGTCCGTACGATCAGGGAGGAATCTGTAAGCATCGTGTGGCCGTCCTCCTGACGTACAGCCGCAATCCCGACGAGGTTAACCAGCGCCCACCTATCTCCGAACAGGTCGCCGACGCAGATCCAGCCGAGCTCCGAGACCTCCTCGTTGATCTCGTCGAACGCCAGCCCGACCTCGGAGAGTGGATCGAATCGCGGCTCAAGACAGCCCAATCGGACGCTACTGTTGACGACTCCCGTGACCAGAGCCCAGACATAAATCGGGACTCGATTCGACAGCAAGTTCAGTATGTCCTCCAGCCCCCGAAGGAACGTGGAGGCCGAACGCAGGATCCGTATACAGCAGTCGAAACCGACGTCAAGAAGCTTGGCGACCTACTCGATCAAGCATGGGCAGCCATCGAAGCAGATGACGGCAAGGCGGCCCTAGATGTTCTCGAACCACTCGCAGATGAGCTGATGAACGAAGCATGGCTTGCGCTCTCGTACGACGATTCACAGGCCATTTTCGAGTTTTTTGATGAGGTCGACACCGCGCTGGCCGAGGCACTACTCACGGCTGATCTCTCCGACGCCGAACGCGATGACTGGAAGGCGAGACTGCGAACGTGGCAGCGTGAGATGGAGAGCTATACGGACCGACCACCGTACAGCGTCGCCCTCGACGTAGTCCAGCGAGAGATGAGAGCAGACAGTAGGTACACTACCCTCTGGGACGATAACCCGCCGTGGTACGCCGAGAACGTCGTCAAAGCCAGACTCAACGTCCTCGAACGACAGAACCGCGTCGACGAGTATCTTGCTCTAGCGGCCGCCACCGAGCAAATCGACGCGTACGCGACGATGCTCATCGAGGAGGGCCGTATCGACGAGGCGATCGAGTATGGCCAGCAGAACCTGCACGCGCCCGACAACGCACTCACGCTGGCCAGAGTACTCCGAGAATACGACCGACCACAGGCAGCGCTGGGGATAGCCCAGCACGGATTGTCCTTGGACGACAACGGGAAGGCAGATCTGGCCGAGTGGCTCCGCGACAGAGCCGGCGACTTGGACGAACCAGAGGTGGCGCTAGAGGCGGCCGTCACCGCGTTCGAAGCCGCACCCACACTCGCGGCCTACCAGGCGACAGAAGAACTCGCTGGTGAAGACTGGCCGGCTGTTCGCGAGGAGATACTGGGATCGCTTGCGAACCGAGACACGACCAAGCGAAATGCGCAACGACATGTCGAGATATTCCTGTACGCGGAGCGATACGACGAGGCCATCGCCATCGCGGACCGGTTTTCGGACGACATAGTGGTCGAACCGGTCGCCGACGCCGTCTTCGAGGAGCGCCCGGAGTGGACGATCGACGCCTGCAAAGCCCAGGCCGAACCGATCATCGAGGAAGGGAAATCACAGCAGTATCGACACGCCGTAGACTGGCTAGCGACAGCCGGAAAGGCAGCCGACGCTGCCGGCGAGCTCAACGAGTGGCGGGCCTACGTACAGGATCTCCGGGATGAACACTCTCAAAAGTACAAGCTCCGACCGATGTTGGAAGAGTTACTCGAGGAGTTTGACGATCGATAGCACAACGACGATCATGACTGACACAGCAACCACAGATCGATTTGTCATCGAAGTCAGCCAAGTGGGCACAGTCGACCACATCGTCGACCTCGAAGCAGACTCAGCGAACAGATCGCCGTACACATCTCGACAGGACTTACCGGGCGAAAAGCTGTGTGACCGGAGTACGCGCTCACCCGCAAGCGAGTACATCACACTTCGAGACTACGCCAACTGGAAAGGGTTCGACAAGCGGGCATTCGAAGGTGATGCGCCGGACGAGGTATGTTCGTATTGCTGGACAGCGGTAGTAGAACACGCTGAGCGAGGAGAACAGCACGAACGCGATGGCGTCGGCGAACGCATCGGGACAGTCGGATATCGCTTGCGATGGAAGCAGAAGGGCCGGGCCCACGAAGAGTGGTACGACATCGTCGTCCGGCCCGAAACAACCATAACAGAACTCGACAGGCTCGTCTGCCGGTTCACGACGCTCGATGATTTGCATCTTCGGATGTACGGGCTCGAAGACGAGTACATGGATTCGACACTCAACGTCATCCCGGATCACCAGTTCACTGCGGTCAACGATCCAGCATACACGACCGCAAGCGAGATGACGGTTTCCGACATTGCCGAACGTGCGACGCTCTGGGAAGGAGATAGACTCAGCATGGTCTGCGATTTTGGAACTCCCTCGCGCTATTACTGCATCGTGAAGGAGGTGTACGATCCAGAGGAGATCGAGAACCTCCTCGAAAAACGTGACCCGTTCGCAGCGACCGAGACAGCCGCGATCATCGACGAGAAACGACCCCAACAATAGACACGAGCAAACGGTTGCCCCGCACTTTTTCACCGGACTCCTCGAACACTCGACCAATGGCCGACTGCCCGTACTGCGAGCAATCCTTCGCGGACGAATCCGGTATCCGCAAACATCTCTACGAAGACCACGAATCCGACGAACTCGGTCGGATCGACACCAAGCGGGTTGAGCAGTACATCGACGACCACGACCTCGAAGAAAGCGACGACGATACCACCCATGCCCAGCAAGACACGGACGAAGCGGTAGACATGTCCCTGGGGACCGACCGCCAGTCGGATGAGCGGTGGGAGTTACATGACGTACAAGCACTATCGACGGGAGAGATCACGGACAAGCTTGCCGAGCACGGTATCGACACGACCGAAGCGTCGTTCCGTGACCGGGCGGCCGCGGTTGACTCGGCGATGGCACTCGCCGACCAGTGGGAGGACGACCACGACGTCGACGCGTCGGGGTACGATCAGGATTTCATCTGGATGGCAGCTGAAGTCCTCTGGAGTCGGTGGGCACCCGATCTCCCCTATCAGGAGCGAATTTACGACCTGGTACAGGACGGTCGAGAACTCCGGGAGCAGGGGGACGACGCCGAAGCCTGCGAACAGTGGCTGAGTGCCTGGAAGATCATCGTCGCCGTCACGCCGGACGACATTACGACAATCGAGGCGGCTGACGATCACCTCCCGGATGTGCTCTCCCTGGAAGCGTTCCTGCGATCACTCGACAACGACCTTGCCACCCTGGCAGCGGACGACCCGACCTATCACGAACGACGCCTCGAATTCTGTCGGGAGATCTGTACCCAGTTCCCGGATGCATCCGACGAGTTTCTTCTTGACTTCCGCCACTTTGTCGCTGACTCGCTGACAGAGCTGGGACGGGTGACCGAGAGCAGAAACGAGTTCGAGAAGCTCATTCGAGACTATCCCGAAGATCCCTGGGCGTACAAGAAACTCGCAGATAGCTACTGGCGGGAGGGAGCTGACGAGCCAACAGCTGACGAGCTGGAACGCGCCTTGACATTGTACGAACAGGCGCTAAACGCCGAAGATCCCCTCGAACAGCCATCGACCGTCTCTGACCGAATCGACGTACTCGAACGTCGATTGGCTAATATGGACACGTCCGAGTCACAAGAGGAATAGGCGGTCTTTGTCGACTGATGCACGCCGTGAGCCGTCGACGTTCGTCATCGGACAATCCTATCCTCCATCTTAACCAACAGTAAACAGATTCATCGGGGGTTCGTTGGTTAATTCGTTCAGCAACTCGGATCTGTTCTACGGCCAGGATTGAGTGCGACCTGCATCGGTCGATAGGTGGTTTCGGCCACCCCGAGCACTTGAAGGCGGGATGAGTATTGGTCAGCATGACACGGGCCGAGAAGGACGAAGAGCGGGAAGAGCGCATCAAGATGCGGATCATCGTCGACAACTACAGCCCTGAAGAACAGGCGTGGGGATGGTACGCCTATCTGGGCGATACGCTGGACTTCCCGTTCGAAGCGTGCTGTGTCACCGAGCGAGAGGAGTCACCACTAGAGGAAGGCGAAACGGTTCGCGTGGTTGGAATGTCCCCGACAGACCCGACTCTCAGCCAGATGTTCGTGACGATAGAGTGGATGAGAAGGGAGCTTGGCGTGCCACTGGAGCAACTGGAGCCTGTCGAAGCCAGTAGTAACACGGAACAAGCGATCGCAGACTGGCAGTACTGGCTCAACCGCTAACAACCGTTGGCCCTCGATAGAAAACCTCAACCACAGAAGGACAGAGACGTGCTTCACTAGATCCCGGACAACCCACATATTGAATCCGGTCGGGGACCTCTGTCCCGATACTGAATGCGAATCGAATTCGACGACGGGACGCTCCTGCTCCAAGATCCCCCCGACGATGTGCCCTTTGCGGAGTGGGATGACCGCGTCGACGAGTACCGCGCCCAAGCGTATCGATATCGATCGCTCCTCGAATGGGCCGGCGCGTGGACGGACGGAAACGAGCAGGCAACGTTGCAAGACGGCTTCGCTCACGCCCTCGAAGACGCCGCCCGAACCTATCCCGATCTCGTCCTCACGCCGGCGCTCCACATCGAACCACGTGACTACCAGCAGGCCGCCCTCGACGCCTGGATCGACCACGACCGACGGGGGAGTGTCGTCCTCCCGACGGGCAGCGGGAAGACTTTTCTCGGACTCCAGGCCATTGCCGACGCCGGCGTCAGTGCGCTCGTCGTGACGCCGACGATCGACCTGATGAACCAGTGGCACGCCACGCTCACCAACGCCTTCGGCGACCAACTCGCCGAGCCGGTCGGCGTCCTCGGGGGCGGCAGCCACGACGTCACCGCGATCACAGTCACCACCTACGACAGCGCCTACCGCTACGTCAACGAGTACGGCGATCAGTTCGGCCTACTTGTCGTCGACGAGGAACACCACCTGCCAGCACCGACCTACCGGCAGATCCCCGAGATGATGATCGCGCCGTATCGCCTTGGCCTCACGGCGACCTACGAGCGGCCCGACGGCAAGCACGAACTCCTCGAGGACCTCCTCGGCCCCGTTGTCTATCGGGAGGACGTCGACGAACTCGCCGGCGAATACCTCAGCGAGTACGAGACGATCCACATGTCGGTCGAGCTCACGGCTGACGAACGGGAGACGTACGACGAAGAGTACCAGATCTATCGTGATTACGTCGATAGCCACGAATTCGACCTCTGGAAAGAGGAAGGCTACGCGGAATTCCTCAAGCGCACCTCCTACGACCCGCAGGGTCGGCGGGCGCTCATCGCCAAGCAACGCGCCGAGCGGATCGCCCGAACAGCAGAGAAGAAGCTCGACACGCTCGATAATCTCATCAAGCGCCATCACGACGACCGCGCGATCATCTTCACCGCTAACAACGACTTCGCCTACGACATCTCCCAGGAGTTCATCGTCCCCTGTATCACCCACCAGACAAAGACGGACGAACGCACCGAGATTCTGGAGCGGTTCCGCACGGGCGACTACTCGATGCTCGTGACGTCCCAAGTCCTCGACGAGGGGATCGACGTCCCGGCGGCGAACGTCGGTATCATCCTCTCGGGGAGCGCCTCGAAACGTCAGTACGCCCAGAGGCTCGGCCGTATCCTGCGACCCACGGACGACCGCCAGCCGGCTCGTCTCTACGAAATTATCACCGAGGACACGATGGAGACGTACGTCTCCCAGCGCCGCCGGGAGGGGGTGAGTGCCAGTGCTGACGGCTGATCTCGCGCGGTCGCGCACGACCGACGAGACGGTCACCCCGCTGTTCATCGATCCCGACGAGGAGCGCTACCGGGAGACGGCCCGGGAACTCATCCACCTGTTCGAAGCCCATCTCGACGAACCAAAAGGTGACCTCGAGGACGCGATTGACGAGCTGACCGTCGCGGATACCGACTACAAGATCGTCCAGGGGCTCGCGAAGCTCCTCAAAGACGAGTGTGAGTTCGAGGTCATGGCCGCCGTCGACCCACGGGAGATTCGCCGGCGACTCTTCGAGAAAGCCAACGAGCGCTATCCGATCGTCCGCCAACCGACGCTCGGCGAGGACACACAGAAACTGGAGGTGTACAGCGCGGTCGCCGACGACCTCGGGGTGTCGCTCAAGGAGTGCTATCGAGGGATGTACGCCGATTTGGAGGACAACAAGCGACTCGTCCGGATCGGTACGCGGACAGCCGACCAGTACGCCAGTGAGGACGATACGTCGACCTCGACGACAAACCTGACCGGCAGCAGCGACGAGGCCTACGAACATACGGATCTCACCGTTGACTGGCTGTTGACGCGCTACAACCTCGCGCTCGCCCAGGCGGTGCTCTACGACGCCACAGAAATGCGGATTCGGGTGTGGGACCATTTCGGGACGGTGTTCAGCTACGTGAAGCTGTTCGGGTTGATGCATCGGATCTATCCGATCGACGCTGATGGTGAGCGCGTCGCGAGCACGGACCAAGCCGCCGGCTACGAGGCCGTACTGGACGGCCCGGCGTCGCTGTTCTCGCAATCGCAGAAGTATGGAATCCGGCTGGCGAACTTCCTGCCGGCGTTACCACTCTGTGACCGGTGGGAGATGACTGCCGAGATCCTCGTCGACGAGACGACCGGCGGGACCCGACAGTTCGCGCTCGACCACACGGAGGGCCTCAATTCGCACTACAGCGCCGGCGACCAGTTCGATAGCGACGTGGAGCGGACGCTTACCCGGAAGTGGGAGCGAGCGAATACGGACTGGGAGTTGGTGCGGGAAGACGATGTCTTCGATCTGGGTGCCGAGGTGATGATCCCCGACTTCGCGATCGAACATCCGGACGGTCGGCGTGCAATTCTCGAGATTGTCGGCTTCTGGACGCCCGAGTACTTGGACGGGAAGCTAAAGAAGATCCGACAGGTGGAGGCCGACAATTTCGTGCTGGCTGTCTCGGAGCGGCTAGATTGCGCAAGTGAGGAGTTTGGGGGTGCCTCTGATCGGCTGTTGTGGTTCAAAACCGGGGTTCATGTCTACGATGTGGTTGAATTGGCTGAGCAGTTTGCGGTATCGCCACACCCTTCTGATTGAACAGTGAGCACATCGAAGCCCACAGTTAGGTGATACTTTTAGCTATTGCCAGAATATTGTCAACTACTAGATGTACGAGGTGCTCGACGATACGGCGGCGTAGGTCATCCTCGCTATCGAGAGTGGTGACCCCATCTGCCGTGTCGCCCCCCACCACACGCCGTAGGAGACGGTGAAACAGGCCGTGAACCGTCTCGAAAACGTAGGATGCATTACCTATGACGACGGCCTCTCCGTCGTCTTCCTCGACGAGGTCGACCAGTTCGAAGAGCTCAGTGTCACAACAACTGCAGAATATCGGTGACACGAACTCTTGGACACTCGCCTCTATCGATTTGTTGTGTGAATGGCCACCACGATTTGTAGACCCACCCCTATCGACTTGTTCTTGTCAGTGATGGAACTGAGTCATCGATAACACCCTCACCCCTATCGACTTGTTCGAGGAACAGCCTACTGGTTGAGCTGTGCATTCACGACGGTACGGAGTTCGTCATCGTGGACGTCATCAAGTCGCGAATCTTCCCGAAGCGTCTCGATAATTGTCTCCGGGTTCTCACCAAACGTGAACTCGAGATAGCTGCCCGAATGTGGCCCCTGACTCTTCCGTTCTGTCTCGACCAACGAATACGTCGTGAGTTCTTTCATCTTATTCACGTACGTCTCCTGGTGATACTGATCCGAATCCAAGGTGCCCGTCAAGTACTGATACACCCGATATCCGATCGGGCTTCTCGCTGCACCAGTTCCAGTCTCGCGTGCCACAGCTGCAGTCGCGAACAGACAGAGCTTCTTTTGCGTACTAATCCCACGAGTCACCTCTAACACGCGGTTCTTCTCGACCTTATCTTGGGCTTGTCGAACGTGCTCCTCACGAACTTTATCGGCACCTGTTTTTTCTGCGATCGACCCCGCTGTTCGCATCAGGTCGATCGCCTTCCGTGCGTCTCCGTTGGTTTGGGCGGCGAATGCCGCTGCGAGGGGAATGACATCGTCGCTGAGTGCATCCTCGTGAAAAGCGTCCTCCCGAGCCCGGAGGATTTCTCGGAGTTGGTTGGCGTCGTAGTCACTGAAATGAACGTCTTCGGGGGTGAACGAACTGAGAGCGCGACTTCCCACGCTCTCCATCATTTTCGTGTCGTTCGTGATCGCGGTTACGGAGACCTGGGCGGTGATCTCGTCGGTGCTTCCAGCACGAGAGAGCTGATAGAGAAGGCGGGAGAAGGCTGGCTCGTCCTTGTCGCGACGACCGACGAGCATGTCGAGTTCATCGAGGATGAACACGACTGTGTCGTAGTGTTCGTTGATGAGACGGTAGAGTTCGCGCCATTTTTTCTTGTTTGGAACCCCATGCTCTGGGACGTCGACAGTCGTTCCAATATCGTTCGATACCTTTCGTGCCAGTTCGTAGACGGCTGCGCCGAGGGTTCCCACGTTCTGGCAGTTCATCTGGATGACGCCAAACCGGATATCACGACTTTCGCAGAGCTCGATGATATTCTGACAGACGGCGTTGATGATGAGCGATTTCCCGGTCCCGGAGGGGCCATAGAGGAGAAGGTTCGGTGGCCGCTCGTTACTAATCGCGACGCGGAGGTGCTGAGTGATATCGGTGAGCTGGGTGTCACGACCGACGATACGTTCCTCGTCGACGATCTCGTTCGGTTCGAGGAGTGACCGGTTCTTGATGAGACTCGCGGCTTCTTCCTGCTCGAGAATGAGATCTTTGATAGAACCCGTGGACTCGGGGGTCTCCTCGGGACCAGGATCCGTGGGCATACCGAACCCCACTCTATCAGGATACTAAAAGATTCCCCTGTCGATTTCTTTTCTACCGGTATGACGTTCAGAACAGGTATATCAGAGGGTTACACCGTTATCCTCCGCGACCTCCGACGATTTGTTAGGAACCCTTCTCGGTCGATCCAGGAGAACTCTCGAACACCCTCTCACCCCTATCGATTTGTTCTAACCACAAAGGAGGGGTGGGGTGAGAGAATTCCCGAACGGACTATCGCCCCATCTACGTCACGATTAGCATGGGATTGAGAGCTGCTTTCATCTTCTTCTTCTCTTCTTTCTAGTTCTAGCTACTAGCTAGCTAGTAGAACGCACCTCTATCGACTTGTTCTAATTACATCCTCTCCTCTATTTCTCTCCTAATTGAGTATATAAACAATGATCGAGAAATCAGAAGAACAAGAGCGGTTTCGGGTATTTTGTAGGCACCATAGCCGGACGTCTTGTATCCCCTCTGTTTACCAAATAAACTACTCTACCCTCTCCCCTATCGATTTGTTTGACTCCACTCCCTTCTATCGAATCCAGTAGTAATCAAGTTAATAAAGACCGATACAGCCGAAGGACCTCACCCTGAAGTGTCATTTCCTTGCCGGTTCCTCGTGATCAACTCTCCCCTCCCCACCCTTTCTCGCCAGAACAAATCGATAGGGGTGGGTGTGTGGTCCTACCGACACGTTCACGATAGATGCATCCGATCACATATAGGGGCGGCTCTATACTCAATTTCGGCATTTCCGCTCCAGTGGTTCAATACTGGTCTTCCGTGGACGACTTCCCACTGAACAAATCGATAGAGGTGACTCTCCGCATGCAGGTGGTTTTGTTGAACAAGTCGATAGGGGTGCGTCTCCTTAACCTTTCAATCGAGTTCAGAAATCTCGATATCTGGCCTCCTGTATTAACGATGCTACCGATACAGACAGTCGGTTCTATCAATTCGCAGCAAACCGATGCTCATTTGAGCGAAACGCTTCGCGTCTTTCACTTCGCAGACGCGGTGTCATTCCGAACAACTGGCCATCCGACTGAAGTACTATCTCGTCTACTCGTCCGGATTCACTGGGGATTTGTACTTTGACGTGACGCGGTCTCCTTCCCGCCACTGCCAGTAGTAGTAGCGGTTGTCGTTGATCTTCTTGATCGTGATTGTCGCCTTCGTCGGGACATCATCCGGGAGGTCATCGGGACGCTCGTCGTTCTCGTCTTCCTCCTCTGCTTCGGAAAGACGGGCCTCGCGCTCGCGATACTCTGAGAGGTCCTCGGCATAGTGGGCAACGTCTCGGAGTAATTCTGGCGAATAGTCGTTGAGCGTGTCGATGACGTCGGTGGGGAGTTCCGCTGGCGGCGTCGGGGGTTCGTAGGACATGGGCCGATCTGTGTTAACCAACACTGGTGGTAGAATCATAGTTTTGTTGGTTAAATCTGTTCAGATTCGACTTCTCCCGCTCGCTGTCAACGCGGCCGATGATTTACAGTTCGGGGGCTAAAACCGATAGCTAATGTCGAATGGGTTGGGAGCCGGCTTCTTCGGGTTGGCGCTCTTGGCGATCCTCCTAGGACTGGCTGCGGTCCTCACCCTAGTATTGGTCGGAGTGGTCGGGTTTCGACGACGGACAGGGACTGTCCCCCAACTGCTCAAATACGTCTCGATTGCCGTGCTCGGCGGCGTCCTTCTGGTTGCTGGGTTTGGCGTGCTGGCGATGTACGATGAAGCAGTCCTCCTCGCTGCCCTATTCTTGGCGATCGTCTTCGTGCCGCTCGCCGCAGTCGGCATCTACCTCCACCAGACGACCGAGCTAACCCGGGTGGATGCTCTTGTGACCACCAGCTTGGCGTGGAGTTTCCCGTTCGTAATCGGTGTGGGCGTCACGTTCGGCCTCACGATTGGCGTCAGTTCGACGTTTGATCTGGCACCAGCCGAATCACATCGACTGGGGGTGGTCTGGATCGCCATGCTCGTCGGTGGGGCTGTCATCGTGATCGGCTCGGTTTTCCTCGGCAAGTATCTCAGTCAGTTGTTTCCTTCGTCTCGCCCTGTGTGACTCTTGCAGTAGTGAGACTACATGTGGACCAGTGACGCTACGACTTTGAGGGGAGGCGCCCATCAGGCCGGGGGACCCGTCCCTGCTTGATCTCATAATCGACTCGCCGGAGGTGTTTACACCCGCCCTCGGGCGTACGCTTCCGCCAGTCTGGACACGTACACGACTCGCTGATCACGTCGACTTCGTACCAGTTTCCGGACGCCGATCGGACCTCATAGCGGCCACCCTTTTCGAGCAGCGAGACGGACATCGATTCGTCGACGGCACGGCTGGTTCGCGGCTCGAGGTCGTCGGACTGGGGAGAGTGCTCCGTGACGACCATCCGATCGCGCACGTCGCCGGAGCGGCCGCCGTCTGGGGCAACCGCAGCCTCGGGGTCCTGGAGACGATCCACAAGTAGGGTTTCGACCGGATGCCCCTCCGGCCACAGATAGTGGACTTCCCGCCGCTCGCGATGATCGTAGGAGCCACAGGCGGCAGCGCTCCCAGTCCAGACACGCCACGCCCCGAGTGCTGCCATCACGTCGACGATGACTCGCGGAACAGCCTCGTGCTCGTCGGGGTAGAACATCCGGAAGCGAGTACAATCCGCCTGCGGCGGAACCAACTCCCACCACTCGACGTCGTCATCCCAACTCTCGTACATCGCTTTATCTTCCCCGTATCCGACGGTCACGCCGTCGATCTGCGGTATCTCCACCGATGTCTCGTCACCCTCGTCTTCGAGCAGCCGAAGGACGGCGTACCGGAGATACTCGTGATTCGGATTGTCTGAAGATTGGGCGACCTGCTCGTGGTGCTCTGCGACTCGCTCTGCCTCGTCGAGAACGGTCATTAGATATCGGTCGGTCATGGGTCGGTGGAGACGGGAGTGCGCCTCCGCCCCTCGGCGGGCGCTGAAAAACTTAACCAACGAATAGCGATCAACCGTCTCCTCTGTTGGTTAATTCATCTCTGCTCGAATGCTGAGCCGGATCGGACTACCAGAGCCAAGAATAGTGTATCTGTATAGCGATAACTTCATAGGGAATACAGGGGACAAGACTAATACCGTTAGATGCGATACCGATAACTATCGATGATGGAGTACGTCGACGAGACCGCGGCGAAGATCATGGTTGCGGCCCAGCCGGGCGACTCGATCCGTCGAATCGCCCAGAAGATCGACGGCTCCTACTCCTGGGTCTACGACTGGATCGAGCGGTTGGAGGACGCAGGCTTCATCCGGCGCGAGGACGGCGTCTACATCGAGAATCACGCTGTCAGGGATCGCTACTACGATCTCGTCGCCGCTATTTCCCGCTCGGTTCCTCCCTCGATCGACGACGGCTACGTCATTCCGCACTTCGCCGGGATGCCCTTTGCGTACACGAAAATCGACGGCGTCTACGTCTGGACCCACGGCGGCTATCAGATCGCCCGCGGCCACGACGACTATCCGATCTTCATCCAGGTCGCCGACCGGGATGTCGAGCAGTGGACGGCGTTCTTTGATGAGTTCGGGATTCCGAGCCGGATCGAAGAGCGGCCGGATGCGGCCGACTACGACGCGACCGTCTCGTACGTGTTGTTCCCGACGAGTGGGGAGATCACTCGCGAGTGGGTTGACGGCAATCCGGTTATTCCGTTGGACGAGGCAATCGAGCACATGTTGGAGTACCGGGTGAACTACGAGCCGGCGTTGGAGATGATCGCCGATGAATATGACCGCGATATCGACGCGTCCCACGAGGACCCGCGTCTCAATGCATGAGTCTCGGTGAACGCGAAGATGAATTGCTGGACACCCTGGAGGCCGTCATTGACGCTGACCTGCCGTACGTGCTCGTCGGTGGGTGGGCGATCGCGGCGTTCAATCAACGCTTCACCACGGACGTCGACGTCGTCATTCCGGCCCAAGCGGTCGACGACTACACGGACCTTCTCACCGACCGCGGCTACGAGAAAACGGCCGATGTCGAGCGAAACGAGCTCTACGAGGGCCGGACTATCCGGTTTACGAAAGATATCGGGAATCCGGTTCGGTTCGACGCGATGGTGGACGCGCTGGGCTGTCGCCAGACGGAAGCTGAGTGGTCGTATCGCTATCTGGCCCAACACTCTGTCACCGAGGAACTGCGAACCGGGCGCCCGGTAACAGCCAGGATCCCGGAACGGGAGTTGCTGTTTGCCGTGAAACTTCATAGTGGCCGCAAGGCAGACTCCCGGGATCTGGTAGTGCTGGCTGCTGGCGCGGATTTCGACCGGATCGCGACTCATCTGCATCGCGGGGAGTCCGAGAAGCTCGCTGGTCGCATCGAGACTGTCCTTAACCGCCTCACGTCGGAGGATTTCGAAGATGCATTCAAAGGAGTCTTCGAACAGCAAACGGTTCCCGAACAGGATATCGATGCCGTCGTTGAGTTCCTTCGTGACCAGCAGCGCCGAATCGATTCTGAACGATAATATCGACCGTCAGTGGTATGTCTCGGGACCGATCGAAACACACGGGGTCGGACGCCGGCCGAATTAACCAACAGTGTGGACAAAGCATCCCCGGCGTTGGTTAACAGCCGGAGAAGGCGTGTTCAGCCTTCGGAGATCGTCCCGATGATCTCTTGAGCGGTCGAACTGATCCGACCGAGACGCTCCTGAATGCTCTCCGCATCGTCGTCCTGCCACGCGGCAAGATAGAACGCTGACCCGCTCGTATCCAGGTTGAAATACCGCCCGACGATGTACGCAACGGCTTCCGCTTCGACCTCGCGTTTTGCGCGCTCGGGCTCGTCGTCGCCATCGAAATGAAGCAGCGCGTGGGCGTACTCGTGAACCAATGTCACCGCGAGATCGGCCTGATTTGAGCGGGCTTTCGCTTCGACGACTGGCTGGCCCTCGTGGAGAGTCCGGTGTTTGCAGACGCCTTCCGCGTCGCCATGCTCCCACTCGGCAGCGTCGACGACACGGACGTCGATATCGAGAGTAGGTGCCGCATCAAGGAGCGCTGGCACCAGGTCGTCGGCGTCACCAGCTGCCTCGGTTTCCAGCTCGGGGAGCGGTTCGCCCTCGGTCTGAGACACATCGAAGACTGCCGTTGGTTTGAATCCAACCAGTCCTTTCGACCATTCCTCTGGCGGTGTCTCGTCATAGTCACAGTCGCTTTGCTCGTGGTAGCTCGGTGAGTTCTCGCACTCAGGGCACTGCTTCGTAATAATGGGTGCCCAGATCCAGATCGCCTGTTCGCCTTCCTGGACGTGCCGGTCGAACCCATTTCGCCAGGTGTTGTAGCCGGCGACCTTCGTTGCCTCGGGGCACTGGAGCTTGATTAGGAGGGTGTTGCGATGGGAGTAGTCGTGGAATCGGGACTGGACATCGAGCCACTCCTGGAACTGTTGGCTGGCTTTTGCCTCATCGACGTCTGCAATGAGCTCGTCGATCCAGTCTTCGATGGTACTGTGCATCTCGTCGTGTCGGGTGTCGGTCTCCTCGAACGAGACCTCCGACTCACTGGTTGTCAGCATGGATTGCATCACATCGAGTACGACGACGTCTCCGAGAAGTCAGGACGCGCCGCACCCCTCGGGGGCGCACAATAAACGACGGCGCGACTGCGGGGTTTATGCCGGGGTTGCTATCGGACGCTGGGATTAACAACCAGTGCGACACAATCACCGAGAGAATGGGTCTCGTCGAAACGTTCCGCGGGGTCGTTGGTACTCGCACGTCCAGCCCGTCTACCCTGTATGAGTGCCGACACTGCGGAACGACCCTTTCCGAGGACGCCGAAACGTGTCCGACCTGTGGTGGAGATGACGTTGTGTGCTACCAATTCTAAGTGAATGTTCTTCTATCTGAACAGGTTGCGGTCAGACTCGTTTCTGTTCGAGATAGTCTCCGGTCAAACACCCCGCAGTGTGAATGGGGGATCGGTTATCGAAGCGCTGTCTTCTCGTCAGCGAAGCCGACCGTGACGAGATACTCGAGGAACGCGTTGAACTGGTCGACATCGCTCGGCGTGTCCGCCGCGAGGTGTCGTGCCCACTCGATGGCCCACTGGAACGCAGGATCGGTTCCGCCCTTGCCATGTATATACCACCAGCGGGCGGCCTTCAGGACGACGAGCGGATTCGTCGGCGGCTGCTCGCTCGCGAGTCCACGAGTGATCGACCGGATCTCCTCGGGTACCTCAGCGGGATCGACCTCGCCTGATTGGGTGTTCGATACGTCGACTGGAATGTCGTCAATCGAGACATCGTTCGGACGCTGTTGTTGACTCACGGAAAATCACCATCTCTGAGGACCCTCTGGATCGAGCCCTCGCCCTCTCTGGAGGGCGCGAAAAACAGCTCACTGCGTCACGCCGGCGGGAGGTAGACGCTCTGCTCGCTGGCGACTTCCTCAAGGTTATTTCGATGGCGGTGGGCAAAGTAGCAGTCGTAACTGCAGTATCCACAGACTGCGCCGGTATCATACTCGGCGACGAATGGACCGCGCTGAGTCGTCCAGACGTTCGCTTCGCATTCGGTACACGCAGCACCATCGAGATCCCCCGGCGATGGTCCCTCATACTCGATCTCTAAGGAGTCGTCCTGTGGTGTCGATTCGGGCCAAACATCTTGAGCCTGCCAGAATTCCTTGAGACGGGCGAGACTGTGGCGGACCGTCTTGCGAACCGTAACGTGGTCGGTGTCGCGACCGCTGTCGTCCCAACCATCTGCCGTCCAGAATTCCCCGAACTGTGCCCCGCGATGTAGACCGTTCCAGTCGAGACCAACAATGTCGGCCGGTGGGTCGTCTGTGAGCGTCGGTCGGGTCAGCTGCTCGATGACGTCGAGTTGTTTCGGCGGGCTTCCACCGAGGATATGAACACGACGGCCCCGCCAGTCGGTCGGCTCGGAGAACTCGTGGGCCAATCGGTCGGCATACCCCCGTGAGTAGCCGAGCACAAGGTCGTCGGGAATCATGCCGATCACCTTGCGGCACTTGGGGACGATGACGAGGTCTGTATCGGGATAGCTCGCCTGGATCTCACGCGCAGCGGCCACGTACCTATCGACGTCGTCGGGGTCGTACACGTCTCCAATTACGCCGACCTTGGCTTCGTGTTCGAAAAACCGGGCGACGTATCGATCCAGATCGGGATTCCGAAAGTCGTTATCCAACATCCCGACGGGAATGTTCAGATGCTTGAACTGGGCCTGCTGATATCCGCAGTCCTCTCGGAACCCAGGTAGGTAGCCGAGCCTGTAGGCATCCAGAGCGAACGGCGCTCGATGAAGGAACGCCACGCTGTCGGCTTGTCTGGCAGCGGAAATCTCACGTTCAGTGCTGCTGCTGGGGCTGATATCGAGCGACATGAATGTGGCCTGCGAGGGCGAATCCGGCCGCCCTGCACCCTCTCAGAGGGGCAATAAACGGAGTCGCAGTCCACCATTAACCCACATTAAACCCCAGACCGCACTTTGTTGGTTAATTATCTGGACGGCTCCGATACCTGCCAAGGATTATCCAACTCACTCGTTGGGCTGACGCCGCCGGCGTACCTGCTCTGGATTCGGCACCCAGGGATGAACATCCCAGCAATGGAGGGCGTGCTCTCGTGCCGTATCGAACAGCGCCTCACATGACCCACATTCGTAGATCGTCTCGGGCCAGCGTTCTGTGACGAACATCGCCGTCACCGTTGATCTGATTGGGTCTGGTGCAACCGACCGCCGGACGTAGTCATAGCCGCTCACCGTCTGTTGACGAAGCGCCGACCGCGCCAGCCGCTCGGGCTGGTCTGCTGGGAGATACACCCAGCGGACGAACCCCTCTTCAGAGTCTTTCGCCGACGGTTGGAGAATGAACCACCGATCGTGGTCGTCGCGGAAGAGATACCGCTCTCTTCCCCGATTTTGGAGATAGACCGGATCGCCTCGACCCGGAATCACCCGCAGACCGATGGACGGGGAGATCGGGGCGAGGAGTCGCTCTTCCAGCGTGAGCGAGCTGGATTCTCCGCATGGTGTCTCGGCCTCAAAATCGTCGAGCGTCGCTTCGCCGGTCATAATTCACGGGGACTCATCTCGTCTGTGTCTTCTCCCGCTGTTCGCTCGTGCCGGTCATTGTATCGCTCGCGTTCTCGGCCGATGCACTCCAACGCCTTGGCGGCGCGTTCGATGAGTCGGTGCGTGGCTCGCGAAAGTCGGAATTTCTCCATCAAGTGTCTCCCTCCGGCTCGACGAGGTCGTTACTCTCAGTGACGAGTTCCTGAACGGCAGAGGCAGGGTCGTTTTCGACCGGAAGCGTTCGATGGTCAAGCGGGGCGGGATACGCTCGGTCACCCTGCGCGCAGAGGATGATCAACCACTCCTCGCTCCCGTCGCCGAGGACGACGTAGTGGTCGATGTCTCGGCGCTGGAAGACCGTCCGATCTGCTCGACTCACGACGCTCCAGTTCGCCGGTAGCGATGGCGACGATCCCCCGCCATCCGGTGTGAGTGCGTGGTGCGCTTCGAATTCGGCGAGTGCTGCTTCGATATCGCTTCCAGTGAGGTGCCAGCAGTCGGCTGGGCCGTCGCACGCCAACTGACTGACCACCTCGTTTCGGAACTGGATGTAGTGTTGCTGGACGACGGTTTCGTTGTCGGTGTAATCGAGGAGGAGCGCACAGGCGAGTTGCGCCGGGCCGCTCCCCGTATAGCCCCAGTCGAATCCCGCCGGGCTATGGCGCACGAGATCGAGACTTCGATCCGGAGTGAGGCGCTCGTGGTCGGTGAGGTTCAGCACTACTGGCGTCCCGTCGACGCGCATCCCGACGTACTCAACGCGGTCTGCGTTCGCTTGGCACCACTCACTCGTATCCTGTACTACCATTCGTGGGTCGGTGGTCGGATCCGTCTCCATCGGTTGAATGCGGGCGTTCGGATTCCCCGCACCCCTGCTGGGGGTCGAAAAACCACCACCGGCTATTAGGCCCTCAGCGTCGCTTCAAAGTTAGAACTCAGACTATTATAGTTCAGACTATAACATTTCGGCGGATAACTAATCAACAGGGGCAGTTTATTCTTCGAAGAGACAGCGGCCAACCCCATCATTACCAGCGAGGGTCTGCTGGTCTTCGTCTGTATCGGGAAGAGGGTCGACTGATCACCCTCCGATGTTTGCTCAACTTCGGGTCGGTCGTCGACGCCGAACTCACTCGCCCTGGGGCGACCAAGCCGTGAATCCCGGTCGCGGTGATCAACGTCGGCACCGAAGTTCTCGAGTGAGGTCTCGACGCTCGATTCGGTCACTTCGAGCTGGCCATCGTCACCGAAGGCGGTCTGTCGCTGAATCTCGATTTCGGAGCGATCGCTCATCTGACTGGAGCCCCACCCGCCGAGGCTCCACCAGAAACCTCCGGGTGTTGGGTCAACCGTCTTCTGCGCGGATTTCGCTGGCCCGATGTTCGAGCCGGCGCAGGATCTGGACGCGCTGCTGATTCGCGTTTTCGTAGGCGACGCAGGCTCGTAGCGTCTCCATATCGTTGATCGTCACGATGCCGGCGTTGATGAGTCGCGTATTCGGGGCTTCGAGCCGTTGCTCTGGTGAAAGCTCGTTAGCGTCAGTCGATTGTCCATCAGGATTGGTCACAGATGATCGCCTCCAGTCCTGTCGAGGCGCGAAAAAACAGCGCTCTCCGCTACCCGCCTTCTTCCGGCTGAATCTGACGGGTGTCCTCAGCGAGATCGTGGATGTACTCTCTGAGGATTTCCATGTCCTTGCGGGCGTCTTCGAGGGTCTTGCCTTTCGCCTTCGCGATAACTTCGTCTTGATCTCTGGTACCGGTTCCCCGTTTGAGCTTCACGGTGAGGGAGACGCCGACATCACTGCGTTCGACGTATTCCGTTCGTGTCCGCTGTTCACTGGCTTCGGTCGATTCGCTATTCGAACGAGACGTCTGGTTGTGTTCTGACATGGATTACTCTCGGGGATTGGTGCTTAGATGGACGGTACGACCGGCTCTCCGGATGTTTCGTGAAGGACTGCGTCGATGTCACTCCCGGTGAGGCGCCAGCATCCGTCGGGACCTGTACATTCGAGTTGGCTTACGACCTCGTCTTTGAACTCCTGGTAGTGATCGAGGGCGAACGCCTCGTCGCCCGTGTAATCGAGCAGGAGTGCGAGCGCGAGCTGTGCCGGACCACTGCCACCATACCCCCATTCGAACCCCGAGGGACTGTGGTTCACCAGCGCGAGACTCCGCTCCGGCGTGAGCTGTTCTTGATCCGATTGGTTCTCGACGATGGCGCAGCCTCGACGACGGTAGCCGACATAGACGGTGTCGCCATCATCCGAGACCCGTGACTGTCCATGCGAGCGTGGGTCGCTGATTCCACTCATAGGTTGGTTCGCGGGAGGTTCGTTCGATCACCCCCGCACCCCTCTCGGGGGTTCAAAAAACAGGTCGGGCTGCGTTCGACAACGTATTTGACAGTTGCAACGCACTGTCCAGGTATATCGGGATGGCTGTACTGGACGATCTCTCGGGGTTCGAGTTCGAGGACGTGATCGAAGACGTGTTTCGCAACCTCGGCTACGAGAACGTCCGTCAGGCCGAGAAGACGGCTGACGAGGGTCGCGACGTCATCATGGAGGAGGTCGTCGACGGGACCCGGCGTGCGATAATTGTCGAGTGCAAGCACACGGGGACGGTCGGGCGGCCGGTCGTCCAGAAGCTCCACTCGGCGATCGCGACGTTCGACTTCGACGGCCCGAAACGCGGAATGGTCGCCACGACCGGCCGGTTTACGAACCCTGCTCAGGAGTACGCCGACCGCCTCCAGCAGAACGACGACCCACATCCAATCGAGCTGCTCGATGGCGAGGACCTCCGGGAGATCGCCGACGAGATCGGCCTCGACCTCTACAACGGGCGCATCGAGATACTCTGCGACGAGACGCTACGTCCCTACGACCCGGCCGCCGACGTCGACGCACCCGTCGAAGAGGCGTTTCGCGATATTGAGAACATCGAAGCCGCCGACCTTCCAGAACCGCACTCATCGGTGACGTTCCGCCCAGTGGTCGCGGTCACCGCGGACACGAACGCCGTCTTCGAGACGTCGGTGGGCGTCATCCACCGGATCAACGACCGGACGCGATTCGTTGCCCACGCCGAACGCGGGCAGCCGCAGGTCGTCGACGAGGACGTCGGGACGCTGGTCACCGAGAATCTCCACGCGACGGTCGACCTCGACGCCGAGCAGTTCGGAGAGGTGTTCGACGACGTCGAGGAGCGCCGGTTCGGACAGACTCAGACGGAGTACAAGGAGTGGGCCGTCGAGCGCCTCCAGCAGCACCACATGACGACGGTGACCTACACCGGCGACAACAACGTCACGTACCACAAGACTTGCGAGCCGAATCGTTCGGACATCTCCGTGCAGTCGATCGAGCCCGTATACCTCCCCGAGGTTCGGCACACCACCGACATCCAAGCGTACACCTACCCCTACGAGTACTACGCGGCAGGCCCGTCCAGAGTAACAGCCGAGGACGGCATCCATCGGTGCGTCCACTGTGACACGAGCGGCATCGATGAGACGTACACCTATTGTTCGAACTGCGGGGCCATCGCCTGCTCCAGTCACATCAAAATGGAGCGGCTGGAAGGTGAGCCGATCTGTACGGGCTGTGCGGTGACGGAACGGTTCGCGCTGAAGACGAAGTACTTCTACGACCAGGAGAATCTCGAGGCGTTCCGCGAGGAGTACGCCGACATGCCGCTCCACGAGAAGGCGATGGAGAACAAGTGGCTGGCCGGGGGAAGCGTTGTCGCGACGCTGCTGCTCGTGGTCGGACTACTCATCATCGGCGGCATCATCTGAGCGGGCTACGCGTTCACGCCGGCTCAGCGACCAGCTCTTCGAGCGCGTGCTCAAGCGGGCCGTGGAACTGCCAGCTGGCCCGCTCGAAGGCTTCCTCGGTCGGACCATCCCACCGGGGGAAGGCGGAGTGACCACTCACCTTGACGGTCCACTCGGAGGGGCCCTCGAACGGGTTCCGGGTCGGGAGTTCGACGACGTAGAGGTACTCTTCGTCGCCGTGAATGCCGTCGGCTGGGCTCTCGACGCCGTGTCCGAGCAGGAACATCGGCTGGTCGAGGTGCTCCATATTGTCCGGCTCGAGGAGATCCGAGGGTTGGTCAGCGTGGATCGTTCGGTCTGGGTCACCATCCAGATACAGGTCGATCGTCGAGAGCTTGTCGAGGAACACGAATGTCGCCGCTGTGTACCCCGGTCCGCGCTCGGCGCGAGTCGCATCGAGAAGTTCCTTTAGCTGGGAGAGATCCCGCAGAACGCTACCTGGGTAACCGTCTGAATGCCGGTACACCTGTGCGACGCGCTCGGCGTCGCCATCCGTTTCACGGGGGCCGCTCCGACGTATTCGAGTTCTACGATGTCTCCATTGCGTCGCTAAGCATACCTCAGAGATTTCTGTACCATCGAACTCCTCGTTCGCCACTTGGACAAGCGGCAATCAGCAATCGGTGGTGGAGGTGGTCTCGGATAGCCGATTCGGATCGGGGGCACACCAGCGACCGAGAGATGGCTCTCCAACATGAGAGCGGACGAGGGGCAGGGGTGGAATGTCAGACTCCAACACTACAGGGCGTGAACATGGGTGCGATGTCTGTCCCTGCCCACGTGGAGCTCTGTGTACACGCCAATAAACGCCCGACAACTCGTCAATAATTGGCGTTTCAGAGTTACTCCTCAAGCCGTCGGCCGCTGGTCCGAACCTGGTGAGGCGATGTACAGCGCGCAGTACGTCGAGACTCGATGAATATACTCAATTAGGCCCTGATTAGACGCCTGAATTCATGTGTTTGAGCGGTCGAGCGCGAGTTCCACGTTTCTGACTGCGCACTTGAGAACGAGTTCTCGGAACTGGCCGAACCACGTTCTCGCTCGAACGATCTCGCCGTATTTGCGCCGAAGCGCGAAAAACGTCGCCTCGATGTTCGAGCGTTGGTGGTCGATCGTATCATCAAGCAAGACATTGTTGGCGACGCCGTGCCAGCCGAACTCGCGGTACTTGACTACCGGTTTGACGCCCTATGACCGGAGTTTGTGGCGAAGCAGCTCCCAGTCGTAGCCTTTGTCGGCGGTGAGAATGCTCAGTTTCTCTAGGTTTCGCGTGAGCAGTTGCCACGCGATCTGTGAGTCGTGCGGTTGTTTCATCGAGCAATGTATATCTAGAATCGTACCAGTTTTACAGTCGATCAACGCGGTAGTTTTCACCGCCTTGAACGTGTAATTCGTGCGTTTCGCATAGTGCTGGCTCGCCGCGATGCGATCCATGCCGGTTGCGTCGATCGCCTGAATCTCGCCGGTGTCGTGCAGCTCCGCCGACAGCCGGAGGAAGTCACGCCAGAGCGGCATTTTGAGCTGTTGTATCCGGACACACACTGTGGTAAAATCAGGTGGCTGAGCCATCTCTAACTCCATGATTCGAGCGACTCGCGGCATTTCGTGTAGGACCTCGAGAAGCCGTCGGTACGGTAAATTGAGATACGTCTTGAGGCCGTGAATCGACACGATCACCCAGTCGGCGTAGCCGCCAGTACCCTTCTGAACGGGCGGGTTAGGAGTCCCGACGACGGCTTTTTGGGCCAGCGTTACGACGTGCATAGTGAAGCGGGCTAGCTTCGTTGGCACAACCGAATCTAACCCGCTTCACTTCCTAGTAAATTAGACATGTAGCGGAACCTTCTAGGAACACGATACTAATGGAGGTGCCGCTGAGCTACGCGTCTTTGAGCGTCTAAACAAGGCCCGATGATTGTGGACTCTATGGAAGAGATCAACCACCTCTTCGTTCACTCAACCGCCGACACTAACGTGTAAAGCTGAGTATAGAACCGCTAAACCGTATTTTGATGAGTGTCTAATCAAGCCCGTCCTTCAGAAGAGAACGGTGGACCAACCATGCTATTCCTATTGCCGTTCTACTAGAACATTATTGGTTACCCGAAGAACAACGGAGTCGTGTTGATTAACGACCTTACGCATAATCGTCACGAGTCCTCGGGAAGGATTGGATTTTGATGGGCGCTTCTCAAGGATTTCAAGCGTCGTGGAAAGTGTATCTCCGGGACGAACAGGATTCGGGAACTCTGCTTCGTCAAAACCGACGCTCCCTAGCAGGTGGCTTTCTCGAAAGAAACTATCGACGACTTGTTTCTGGGAGAGTGCAAAAGTTTGCAGTCCACTTGCGATTACGCCATTAAATGGCGTTTCCGCTGCGGTCTCTTCGTCAATATGGAACGGAAGCGGATCGTATTTCTGCCCGAACTCAAGGATTTCTTGCTTGGTAACTTCGACATCATCGGTTTTATGAGTTTCGCCGACGACGAAATCTTCGTAATATCTATTATACATATCAATTTTTCGTCTAGAGGAGACCGTTTTGCTTAGCGATCGTGTTGAGTTGGATCTCGTCAGTTCCTTCTACGATCCGAAGCACTCTAGCGAGATGGAGATGATCAACAAATGGATTGTCCTCTGATAGGCCGTTTGCACCGTGAATCTGGACCGCGTTATCCGCAATTTCCCAGAAAGCGTTAGTCGCGAACCAATGGAAGATTGAGACATCCTCAACGATGTCGTTACCCTGATCCAGATTCCATGCGGTTCGTAGCCCCCCAGCGTCTGCCATATACGTTTTCGCACGTCCTCGTGCATACATGCTTGACACCTGCTGGAACGACCCGATGGACTCTCCGAACGCTTCACGTTCTCGTGCATACTCCCGGCTCTTTTCAAGCAGATACTGGGAGTAGCCAACAGCTTCTGCTCCGAGTTCGAGTCGACCCATCGTCAATAGTTCCATTGCATCTCGAAATGCGCCATGCTTGGGGCCAAGAACGCGTGATTCAGGTACGGCAACGTCGTCCAGAAGGATTTCGGCTTGCCAACCCTCTAAGCCAATAGCGTTGTTGACCGAGCCGACTTCGAACTCGTCTCGTTCGACGATGAAACACGTGATACCATCGTATCGCCGATCGACCTCCGCCAGCGGCTTTGTCCGTGCCAGCACGAGGGCGAAATCGCAGAATGCCGCGTTCGTAATCCACTGCTTTCGACCGTTGATTATCCATTCGTCACCGTTCTTTTCAGCTTCGGTTGACATCGAGGGTGAGTCAGAGCCGACATCGGGTTCAGTTTGACCGAATGCAGTCGATTTCTTACCACGCACGACTGGCTTGAAGTACCGTTCGACCTGTTCACCCTCAGCAAGACCCAATAACGCATTTGGCCCCTCCGGCCCCTTGAGGACATACTCAGAGAGCCCTCGTCCCTTCGAAGCGACGTGGCGCTTCGCTGCGTACCACGTTATTTTTGAGACCCCTTGGCCACCCACCTCTTCGGGCATATGCATAGCATAAAACCCAGCCTCACCACTCTTTTGACGAATACTCTGGATTGCTTCGAGTATCTCATCAGTGGGTTGACCGTTTGCTCGTCGACCTAGGGTGGGATTGTTAAGTTTCGATTCAAGGTCACTTGTTAAGGGTGCTACTTCCCGCTCAATAAACTCATCAAGGCTGTTCAATACGAGCTGCGTCTCTTCGTCAACTTCGAAATTAATGCCTGTCATATCCCTGTTTGAATCTAGTCTAAGATGCTTTCAATCGAAGTACCGACCTTCGTACTGATTACGGATTACTTTCTTGTTGTTTTTCCCCACACTTGTTTTTGGAATCTCGTTAGTGAACTCAATTTCATCGGGGAGTTGCCAGTCCGCGAACCGCTGGGAAAGAATTTCATCGAGTTCTTCACGATCGAATTCGTCTTCGACCTCAACAAGTGCGAATGGGCGCTCTTCCCATTCCGGGTGTTCAAGGCCAACAACGCACGCGTCTCTGACATCCGGATGTTCGATGAGGAGGTTTTCCATGTCGACAGACGAAATCCATTCCCCACCGCTTTTAATAACATCCTTGATACGGTCAGTGATCTTTAGATATCCTTCCTTATCGATAACCCCAGCGTCTCCGCTTTTCCAGAACCCATCGTCAGTGAACGAATGTTCGGTTCGGTCGTCGTCATGGTAACTGCTTACCACCCATGGGCCACGGATGAGAATTTCTCCGGCGGATTCACCGTCGTGTGATAGTTCCTCCCCTGTGGTAGGATCGACTATTTTCATCTCGATACCCGGGACAGTCAGTCCCTGCTTGCGCCGCATATCGAGCTTTTCTTCCTCAGAGAGGTCTTCTTCAAGCGACGGCTTGATGTAGTTCATCGTTACCAGCGGGGTCGTCTCAGTTGCGCCATATGCATGGACGATCTCTGCCCCCGTGAGTTCTTTGTATCCCCGTATCATGTCCAGCGGCGGCTCTGTGGCCCCAGACATCATCTGTAGATCGTTCCAGTTCGGGATATCGTCGAGATCCCGAATGTAATCAAGCATCGGCATAAAAATAGCTGGTGCCCCGTTTGTTACGGTCGCATCCTCGTCACGGATGAGATCAACCAGCGGTTCGGGATTTTCCGCCCGATATCGGCCTGGGAACGCAAGCTTTGCGCCAGCGTACGTCGCAGCGTAGGCCAGTCCCCATCCTTGTCCATGGAACATCGGAGTGATTTGAGCGACTGAGTCCTCATGTGAGATACCGATGGAATTCGCCAACTGCATCGTGTGTAGGTAGATGTTCCGGTGGGAATAGTACACCCCTTTGGGACGCCCCGTCGTTCCAGTCGTGTAGCAGGCACTGTATGCCGATGTTTCGTCGATGTATGGCCAATCGTACTCCGGCTCCGCCTCAGTTAATATGTCTTCATAGGAGTACGTCGGCTCGAGATCGGTTTCGACCTCGTCGAGCTCGTTATCAGTCATGACGACGAATCCCTCTATGGAACTGACCTCGTGGGCGACACCTTCAGCGACTTCCAGAAGGGATTCGTCGACCACTAAGAACCGCGGTTCCGAGTGATTTAACACATACTGTAGTTGATCTGAATGCAGTCGGAGATTGAGCTGAAGGAAAACGGCACCGGTTCCGGGAATGCCGAAATAGCATTCATAGTGACGGTGGTCATTCCACGCAAGCACACCTACGCGATCTCCGGCCTCAACACCCAACTCTTCGAGGGCATTGGCCAAGCGCTGCATTCGTTCGTACGCCTCTCCGTAGGTGTACCGGAACTGGTCTTCACCTGTTCCTGAGACGATTTCCCGATCAGGAACGTTTCGTGCTGCCGCCTCGATGAATCTTGTCGTGTTGAGCGGATACTCGTCTCCACTAGTCGATGGGAATCCATCTATGACCTCCATGGATTCTTGTTATGTGCTTTCATATATATAGGTTCGGGGTGACAACCTATTCTGTTGTTGCCGATTGGGAAACAATTTTTAGAGGTGTCTAACGACAGATCTTTAGATAGGAATGTGAAACCGAATATCTAGTAAAAACAAAAAATCAGCGGTTACTGAGGATCGTTACTGTCGATACGCCGCCTTCACCTACAAGTGCGCCACCCGAGTTCTGGGCTAATCCAATAGACGGATTTTCAACCTGCCGGGCTCCCGCCTCGCCACGGAGTTGCCAGACGAGTTCACAAATCTGGGCCACCCCCGTTGCTCCCACCGGATGACCGCGTGACTTGAGTCCACCACTTGGATTAACCGGAGTACGACCATCGAGCATAACGTCACCACTCCGGACGAGTGAAGCACCTTCCCCTCGATCCGCTAACCCTAGTCCTTCGTAATGCATTAGCTCGCCGATGGTAGCCGCATCATGAACTTCGACAACATCCAGATCATCCGGGCCGATACCAGCCTCACTGTAGGCCTTTTGGGCCACGCGTTCGTCAAGTTCTTCACGCCAGAATTCGACCTCCTCAAGGTAATTGCCGCTCAACATTTCGGCAGCATCGACGTAGATTGGTTCTTCAACCAACTCTTCGGCGATTTCGCCGCGTGCGATGACTGCTGCTGCTGCTCCATCTGACATTGGACAGGCATCAAGCAGCCGGATAGGATCGGAGATTGGGCGGGATTCAAGGATGTCGTCGCGGTCAACGTTGAGCTGAAGATGTGCCCGTGGATTTTTAAGCCCATTGTCATGGTTTTTGACCGCGATGTCGGCCAATTCCTCGCGTACATTACCGAACTGATTCATGTAGGCATTAGCGCGCATCCCGTAGAGGCCCATGAACGTCATCCCCATTGCACCCTCAACTTCTGCGTCCGCCGCACCAGCCATATCTTTGAGAGTAACCTCCGTCGGGACACCAGTCATTTTCTCAACACCCATAGCGAGCACGATATCGGATTCGCCTGATTGAACTCTCTTATAGGCCTCTTGGAATGCACAGGTTGAGCTGGCACACGCGTTCTCAACTCGGATGACCGGGATACCTGTTACCCCTACTTCTCGGAGTATTGCTTGGCCAATAACGCTGGTTTGATCCTGGGCAGTAGTAGCGACATTACCGATATACGCTTCCTCGATATCATCTGGTTCAACGCTCGAAGACAAGAGCGCTTCACGAACGGCTCTGCTCCCAAACTCAGTTACGCGCTGTCCCTCCAGTTCGCCGAAGTCGGACTGGCCGACGTTGATGACAGCTACTTCGTTTTCAGTCATTGTTCTTCCTCCATGGGGCGGAACATATGGCCAAACAACGGTTCACCGGTCTCCGGATCTGTCTTGATTTTTTCAAGTACCAGTTCCACTTGGTCGCCAACTTCGAGTGATCTTTCTTTCCACTCGGTGAAGCGAGAGTAAACCTGTACGTTTTCCAGGTTCACAAAGCCGAATGCGTACGGTGGTTCGATTCCATCTTGACCAGTATGTGCAACGGTGTAGGTCTCGAGGTGTCCTGTTCGTGCAAGTTCGACATCAGAGACGTTGTCCGAAAGACAATTGCGGCAAAACGGCCGAGATGGAAAGACAACGTACTCGCACTCGGAACATTCGGTCCCTATCAGCACTGGATTATCATCGGCGGCAATACGAATCGACCCGTCAACGACGAGTCCCGACGACTCATTATAGTCGGGGTGCACCTGTCGCATACGCTCCCAAATTGATGCTGTGTATATAAGTGTTTGGCCGGTAGTCCGGTGGTGTAGTATCCATTGGTGGAACGCGCAGTCGCCCTGTTTCTGCTCGTTTTGGGACGCTATGCTGCTCTTTTCGAGAGACCGTGCTGAAGAGACGGGCCAGTCGGTGTCACCGACTGGCCCGTCACATCCTCGCAGGTGAAGTTCCCGAATTGTTGGGTGAAAATTACCTGAGGACGCCCATTGCGGAACAATTCCTTCATAGCTTCGTATCCCATCGTAAATCGAATGGTTAGCGGCAATGACACCAGCGCGTCGAGTCCCTTCTCTGCCTCTGTTTTATGCTCTCTAGGAACCACCGGAGATCTCACTTTCCACTACCTCACCAGACAGCACCAGGTAGTACTTCGAACGAGATTAAATCACCAGAACGCGATTTTCCTATGGTATTGTGAGTGGCCTCGGAAGAGCAATAGAACCACCAATGACCGATGAAGCATCAAAGACTGGGGAAAATTATAACAAGGACGATGGAGACGTCTTAAGCACGGTGAAAAAATGAGTGCGCCACTAACCGAAAGTGTAGAGACTGTGACAGTCGTCGGAGGCGGAACAATGGGTCATGGTATCGCTCAAACCTTTGCGATGTCTGGATACGACGTTACGATTATCGACATCAACGAGGACGTCTTGAAAACCGCTCTCGAAAAAATCGAAGGAAGTCTCGAGAAACTCACTAAGGATCCGGATGCCGTATTAGCACGGATCAAGACGACGACGTCAGAGGAAGATGCCTACGGTGATGCCGATCTTGTCGTCGAAGCAGTACCTGAGAACATCGACTTGAAACAGGATGTTTTTAGTACGATCGATGACCACGCACCGGAAAGAACGATTCTAGCGACCAATACTAGTACTCTCCCGATCACCGAAATTGCGTCCGCGACGGATCGGCCGAGCAAGGTTGTCGGCCTGCATTTTTCCAATCCAGTTCAGCTTATGGACATCGTCGAGGTTATCCGGGGTGAGGAAACGGCCGACGATATATTTGAGGCGGCTGAAACGATCAGCGAGGCGATTGGCAAGACCCCAGTTCTCGTTGAGAAGGATATCCCCGGATTCCTTATCAATCGGATCAATCTCCGATTCTGGCTTGAGGCAGTTCGTCAGGTTGACCAAGAGGGGCGAGACAGGAAAACAATAGACGCCGCGATCCGGCGGATCGGCCTTCCAATGGGACCGTTCGAGGTTCTCGACTTCAGTGGTATAGATGTCGCTACCATGGCTGCCCACTCGATGCAAGAACGAGGAGTCGACCTGCACATCCCCGATCTGCTCGAAAAAAAAGAGGAGGCCGAGAATTACGGTATGAAGACCGGTGAGGGCTTCTACACATATCCTGAACCAGGGGAGTATTCACGTGTTGAGATTCCACAGGAGCGTCGCCATGACTTCGATCCGAAACATCTAGTCGCGCCTGCTGTAAACGAAGCGGCTTGGATGCTGGCGAACAACGTGACCACGAAGTCAGAGATCGACAAGGCGATGCAAATCGGAATGAACTGGCCGCGAGGCCTCCTCGAGATGGCTGACGAGTACGGGATTGACCGACTTGTCGAGACGTTGGAAGAGTTGCATTCCCGGTCGGGTTGGGATGAGTATGAACCCAACCCATCTCTTCATGAATCGGTGGCGAACGGGGAACTCGGGCAGAAGACAGGAATCGGCTTCTACGAGTGGGAATACGAGCAGGCGGAGTTCGAGACGGTTAGATATGAGCGACGTGAATACACTGCATGGATTACGCTCAACAGACCAGATCGACTCAACGCGCTTGACAAGTCGAGCTGGAACGGTCTGAAGGCCGCTCTCGAGAAGGCAGCGAATGACGACAAAGTTCGAGCGACAGTCCTCCAGGGAGCAGGACGAGCATTCTGTGCTGGCGACGACATCGCGGAGATCCAAAGCCTTGAGTCGACAGAGGATGCCAGAGAAATGTTCGAAGAGGTCGTAGGCCCGACGGTACAAACGATTCGCGATCATCCGAAACCGGTAATTGCAGCTGTTGAGGGAGCTGCTAACGGCGGGGGGTGTGAGCTCGTTCTACTTTGCGATCTTGCAGTCGCCTCTACGAACAGTAGCTTCGCGCTTCCAGAAGGACAGATCGGGGCGCTCCCACCAATTGGACTCACATACGGTCGGATGAGTCTCGGAAAGAAAGAGATCATGGAAATATCGCTGACAGGCGATCAATTCACCGCTACTGAAGCGGAATCGATGGGAATCGTCAATTACGCAGTTGATGAAACGCAGGTAGAAGATATCGTTCGTGAACTCGCTCATTCGACGACTGCATCGGGACCGAAGTCTGTTAGGGAAATGAAAGACCTATGGACAGAGATGGAAGACGATCTGCTAGAAACGTGGTTCGACGAGGCGATGGACCGGCTCGTCAAACGGACGCAGTCGGAAGAAGCTGAGAAGGGACTCTCGGCGTTTCTCGAAAAACGCGAAGCGGACTGGAAGCGATAGAAAGGTCCCGACGGAACTGTACGAATATTGATTGGCGGATACTAACGAATTCGGTTTCGGCAAATCGTTGGATAGCGTCTGCTTCTACCGTTAGAACTAGGGAGATGAAGCGGGAAACCGCCGCTGATTATGTCAAAGATCCCTGCTTCACAAAGAATGTTTGGAAAGTTCCGCGAACTCACCTTGATGTGTACGGTTCACACATCAGGCAGGCGGTGGCATAGTGAAATTAAGCTACGTCCGGCGATTCACTACAGCCATTTTAACTTATACCACTAGGCTGGGTTGGATACCACGTCAGGTCGTATCCCCTTCGTTTTACTAAATGATTGATCACGCATCGCCTAGTGGCAGCGAATAGGCTCACTACAACAACGGCCGGATCCAAAATTGTTGATATCGTCAACACTGGCTATAGTCGGATGATGGCCCTATAGACTAACAATAGTAGCTTTGTTATTCTATGGCCCTAGATGGGGGATTCCTAAAGCCTCCAATTGTCGATATTATCAACGTCTACGAACGTGTCATAGAATTCATCTCATAGCTTCACACAGCCCGGTTCGTTTCCTTGTTCGGAGGTGGTGATTGCAACAACGAGTCGGAGACACAGCGCAAGGAACACCTCTGTTCGTGCGTGGACGCGGCCTCGAGCACGCACATGCCCGAGGCCAGAGTCTTTGGCTATGTCGTTGGTTCGTTCGACCCCTGTCCGGTTGTCGTACGTCTCGTCCAAGATGGATTGTTTCAGCTGAACATCCTCGCTGTGTTCCTCGGTTCGGTCTTCGACCCTGTGTTCGATGTCTTTCAAGTCGTCAATGTTTCGCGGATTGTAGGGAGCAATCGGCACGACCCTGCGTTCAGCAGGTGGTCGTGCCAATCGAGGATGTCGTAGCTGCTGCCTCAAGCATCCTGACTGGCGTATTGATGGCGAGCGCGCCACGTGTGATGTGCATCGCCGTCTCTTAGTCTGCTTGTTTAGCCTGTTTGAACTCCGCTGCTATCGGAATCCTTGCACCGGTTGAGACGATTGTACACCCGAAGCTGTAGTAGTACTCTTTGGCGGTTGGATCGTAGTTTCATGAGACAGCGTCGTTGTACTGGATCATCTCGATGTGCGGCGAATTGGTGGAGTACGTCGAGTCGGGCAGACCCCGAATGCCGGCCTGCTCGACGAGCCTGTCGAAGAAGTCGTCGATAGCGTATTTGGGATTAGTGAGAAAGCCATCCGTGTTCGGTTTAGCTGAGAAACCAAGAGACTGCGCTCTACTGACGAAGTTATCGGCGTAGACCGCGTGGGGAGAGGTTGTGCTGAAGGAACTCTCCCCGGACCTCATACGACGGCGGCTCACTTCCCTGTTTCCAGCCGAACGTATCGAAGACATCGCGCGCGAGCGCGATGTCGTCCAACGCCACCGGACAATCGACATCACGATGCTCGTTTGGACGCTCATCATGGGCTTCGCCGTCGATGGCGAAGCCCGTACCATCGCCGGATTTCAACGGGCGTACTCCGCAGCAACCAACCAGACCGTTGCCCGCTCCAGCTTCTACGACCGGTTCACGCCGGCACTCGCAGCACTGTTGAGCGACCTCCTCGAGCACGCTCTCGAGGAGGTCGCGGTTCCTCACACGATCGCGCCACAGTTCGAGCTGTTTCGAGAAGTGCTGATCGCCGATGCAACCGTCTTCAGGTTGCATCGGCTCCTCAACGAGTTTCCGGCGACTCACGCGGATCAATCCGGCGCGAAACTCCACCTCGTGCAGAACGCGACCAAGCAGACGATCGAGCAGTTCCAGCTCACCGATGAACGCACCCACGAGAGCAGCCAACTCCGCACCGGGAGTTGGCTGCGAGGGCGGCTGTTACTGTTCGATCTGGGCTTCTACAGTTTCCGCCGGTTCGCGTTGATCGAAGAGAACGGCGGCTTCTTCCTGACTCGGCTGAAGTCGAACGCAAACCCATTGATCGTCGGAGAGCGGCGGAAATGGCGCGGGCGCGCCATTTCCTTGCCAGAGCGTCGTCTTCGGGACGTTCTAGGAGATCTCAGTCGGGAGATTATCGACGTAACCGTGGAGATCGAGTTCAAACGGCGGGCATACGCTGGGAAGCAGTCAACCGATTCGGTGGAGTTTCGCGTCGTCGGTGTCCGCAACGAGGACACCGACGACTACCACCTGTACGTGACGAATCTACCCGATGAGTTCACTCCAAGGCAGGTCGCAGCGCTGTACGGGTTGCGGTGGGAAGTGGAGTTGCTGTTCCGGGAACTGAAGTCGCTGTATGGGCTGGAGAAGTTCCAGACGAGTGATCCAGCAATCGTTCACCTGCTGGTGGTGGCGGCTCTGCTGACGCTGACGGTCAGCAGAGCCTTACTCGGCGTGTTTCAAGAGCTATTCCCGGAGACGGTGTTTCCCCGCGAACGCTGGGCGAAGACCTTCCGGTCTGTCGCCCAGATCATTCTCGAAGATTTGGCCCAGTCGTTCGGACATCCACCGCCGAATCTGCCGGAGTTGATGTTCCGTGACGCTCGCCAGCCAGAGAAATCACGCCTCTTACTCGGCGAACGAGTGGCTGAAGCCTTCATGAGGCGATCCAGTGCTTAACCGAACACCGATGCGGGTACATCATAAGACCGGTGGGACGGAGCATTGGTCGACAGCTGTCATATCACCAGACACTGCTACTTGCTCCGAGAATATCCTGTGCTGACCCCGACTAGGTAAGGATATATCACTTGCGGAGGGTTTCAACGGAGCCGTATATGTGTATGTGACTAGTATAAGTCCGTCTGCTGGGTAGTGTTCAGATAAGCTGATTCCATGCGAAGCTGAACGATCTGAGCCAGTCGTCGGCAGTTTCTGCTTTGGCGCTGCTGAAACAGTTTGAGAAGCAGAGAGTTCGACGTTTTATCTCTCTAAAGACACGTTCGACAGCATTCCGATTTCCATGTTTCTCGTATCTGAAATCGAAGCCGTGACGCTGGCACGCGTCTTGTAACGAGTGCGAGCCATCGACGAGAAACACGGCGTCGGAGACGTCGTGTTTCTCGGAGAGGTCCGTCAGAAATGAATGCGCGAGAACCTTCGTTGTCGTCGGTTCAAGCTTTGTATGTAGCAATTCGTTTGTTTCTGGCTCGACGGCAGCATACAGCCAATATTGCTCATCATTCAGTCGGATCACAGTCTCGTCAACCGCAATGTGATCCGGGCACCGACCGGAGTCGGGCTGTAGATCGGCCTTGTGAACCCAATTATGAATGGTGGACCGAGCGCGTTCGACACCGAATACTTCAAGAATAGATACAGTATTCGAAAGCGATAGACCAGCAAGATGGAGCTGAATACTGAGCTTCATCAGCAGTCGCGGTGTCGCTTCTCGTTCAACAAACTCTAAGTCGATCTCGTCTAAACACCCGTTGAGGCGGTCGTTTTCGGGCATAGATCACTCAGAAAACGAACGCCTCATCCTTCATCCTTATCTGAACACCGCCGTCTGCTGTTACTAGATATTTATACCCCATCTAACGTTTGAACTCAAGTATCTCAACACTATCTTGTCGACATTACCAACAATTAAATACTCACCATTGATAGACTCACACATGACTCCCTCAAACTCGATAAAGTCGGTCCGAACCGCATTCGATATAATCCAATTACTCTCGGCGTCCGGCAATCTAACAGCTACGAAGATTGCTGATGAGTTAGAGATGAACCGAAGTACTGTCCACGATTACTTACGGACCCTCACAGAGGAAGGTTATGTCATCAACACGAATGGGGAATATTGTCTGAGTCACCAATTTTTGAATCTGGGAGGAAATCTGCGAAAAAGAAATGAGTTGTTTCGAACGGCTAGGCCGGTACTTAGAGATCTCGCTACCTCAAAAGGTGCACCAGTAGTATTGACCATCGAAGAACGTGGATACGGTGTTGTCCTTTATACGGTAAGCGGAGAGAATATGCAGAATGCACTAACCCACGAGGGAACACATTTTCTTCTTCATTCAGCTGCACCTGGAAAAGCGATTCTCGCCCATTCCCCGGAAGAAAAAGTAGAGAATATTATTGAATCGCGGGGGCTTGTAGCGGTGACTGACCAGACTATTACTGATGAAGATGAGTTACAAAGCGAACTGACAGACATAAGAAACCAAGAATATGCAGTTGATCACGAGGAGATTGGTATCGGATTACAAGGAATAGGAACAGCAATCACGGACTCAGAGAGTGGAGAAGTTACGGGCGCAATATCGATGTATGTCCCTGCTAAGAATTCACACCAGAAGGATATTATTGACTCTTTGTTAGAGGCCGCAAATGTTATTGAAGTCGAACTCCATTATCAGTAGTTCACATCGTCCCTGATGGCTGACACGATCTCCCAAGGAAGAGAGGCGAGATCCTCCCAGAGACTTGGACGATGGACGCGGAGACGGTGGTCTCACAGTAGTGAGAGCACAGCCCTCACATGCGAGAGTCGAAGGGGTCGCTCTCCAGAGAGCCACAGCTGGGTGCGGAGTGACCGAGCCCCCGTCCAGTAGGCTATACATCACAGGAACCCCGACACCATTGGTCGATACTTCCCACTTCCGACGAAGCATCTCGTCGAGAGCGTGGTTGATCCACCTCCGGAATACCTCAAAGCAGACGGGTAATGCTCGCCCGCTCCAGCGGGCAATCAGCCACAGATTCCGCAACAGGAAATTCACTATAGTAGCGATTAGAAATAGTTGCTTACTTTTGGAATGGAGAGTTGGTCAAGAGCTGTATCAATCGCAGTCGTCAGCTCGTCGAGTGAGTCAAAGAAGCGGTTGCTAAGCGACGCTTGAAGCTGTCTCCAGCACTCCTCGACAAGATTCAGCTCCGGCGAATACGACGGTAACGTCACGAAGGCGAGATCGTCACGGGCCGCCAGGTCCGTGACGGGCTGACGCCTGGAAGTATGGCGCACAATCCAGCACCACGAGCAAGTCATCTTCGAATTCTTGGCATAACGCTAAAATGAAATGTTTCGCGTGTTCGGCCGTGACGTACTCGGTGAACCGAGAGAAAAAGCGATCACCGTCCTCGGTGATCGCGCCCAGCAGACACGTCCAATCACGTTGGCCTGAAAGCTCGACCGAGGGCCGCGTGCCCTGCGGAAACCACGCGGCCCGCGGCTCAACTTGCACAGATTTCTTGGTTTGGTCGATACAGACTACGGTGGCGTCCATTTCCCGCCGCTTTTTTTGAGCTTCTCGTGAAACGCTTCTTGCTCGTTGTCGTCGGCTTCGGCGGCTGAACGGCGTGGTTTCTGGTAGCTCAATCCCGCTTCTTTCAGCAACCGCCGACAACTCGGGATTGAATACTCGACACCGTACGTTTCTTCGAGATACTCTTGGGCAAGCGCCGGCGTCCACGCCGGCGCGTCGATCCCGACCTCTTCAGGTGGTTCGTGAACGGTTTCTTCGAATTTTTCTTGCTGTGATTCTGAGAGTTTTCTCTTTCTCCCAGTTCGCTTATCGTCAGAAACGGCTCGCTCAAGCGACTCGTCAGTGTCGAGTCGCGTGAGCCAGCTGTAGATCGTCCGCCGCTGAACATCGTACCACTCGGATAGCTCGGTCTGAGTTACACCGTTCTTGTACGCGATTGCGGCTAAGAGCCGTTGTGTCGGCTTTTTTCCGTCCACATTGTCAAGAGCGTCTTGCAGTTCCTCGACAGAGATCTCGTCGAGATGTTCCACTATCTCTTACAACAGTCTCCGAGCAAAAAGTTCTAACGGTTACTATAGTTACGTTGACGTGCAGCTCGGCGTTGCCGTTTCGGAACAGGGCTTCCGCCGTCCCAATCGTCCATGCATCGCTTTCAAGTGCGGTCTTGAGAATGTCGAGATGAGCGTCGTCACCATCGAGGACGCCCTTGACGTGCTTGTAGGGCTTCGCGCTGATCCGGAACGCCACGTCGCCGTCGTCGGTAAGGAACAAGTTGTACCCCTCCTCGTAGTTCGCCCGGAGCGGGTACGTTCCATCTTTGGTGTGGCTGGGTTTGTTGTAGTCGTCATACTCGTAGTAGTTCTCCATCGCACCGAGTGCTTTGGCGACGACGCGCTGTATCGTGTTTTTCACGAGGCTGGCGTCCTCGGCCACGCGATCGGGGATGGCGCCCCAATCCACACCTTTCTTAGCGAGTCGGATAGATTGGTTGTATACCGACCTCGCTTCGAGGGTGGCGTCGTACAGCAGGATCTCATTGTCGCTCTGGATGTCGAGCTGGAAGTCCAGCGTCTTGATGAGAGCCTGTGAATCAGTCATTCTTCGTCTTGTTTGGTTGGTTCTGAGGTACGGACGACTTTCACGTCAGCCCCACGCCAGCGTTTGGGGACGGTGACGTGGGCGCTGTTCCCGAACTCCTTGACTTGGCCGTCGAGAACTTCCTCGCCGTCGATTTGAAATCGATTCGCCATATCGATGTATATCTTTTGGATATACTTAATTGGCTCGGTGGCTGACCCTCCATATATGTGAGAAGCAGACAAACCACGCACACCCGTTCCTTAGCGGAATGTACGGCCTTCACTCTCGGAGTCAAGCCCTGAGTTACGGCGTACTCCGCCCGTAGATGATGCGTGAGGGGGCTTCGTACCCACAGTCCGGGCAGTCGTACCACCGCTGGACTTTCGCTCCGTCTGCCGCTTTCTCGCCGACACGAACGTCCTCGTTCGGACACTCCGGACAGCTGAGGTCCGGAGCGGGACGCTCCCGGAGCTCGTCACGGAACGCCGTCGCGTCTTTCGTCTCGTACCCCCGCGACCACACTGGGTAGCCGTCGACGAGGATTGCTCCACGCCATTTGTACCGATACGAATCTGGCGCTCGATGCAGGACGGCTCGCGCACCGGTCTCGGTGTTCCGATACGCGAGCGTCGGCGAGCGGCACTCGCGTCGCCAGTTGGTGATGCGGGGCATTGTTCAGAAGTGGACGTCAGCGGGCACGATCCAGAGCTCTTCACTCTCCTCGAGGAGTCGATCCAACTGTCCACGGTGGCGAATGCCGGTTCCGTGTTCGGTGTACAGGAAGATCGTTGGGCCGTCGTACGCACCGACCTGGTGGAAGGCGTGCCGCGCGAGGTCCTCGTCGCGCATGATCTCCTCGTCGGAGAACTCGTCGATGGCTTCCTTCACCCGCTCGAGATTACGCTCGAATTCCGCCTTCGTCGCCTCCCAGCCACGCTCGAGGAGATCCCGGCCGTCGTCGGAGTCGACGGGGGCTGCAGTCGGGAGCTCTCCCCACCGCGCTTTGCCCGCAACGGACGTATCCTCCTCATCGAAACAGACGTAGTAGTCGAAGACGGCGCCGGCGTGTGGGTCCGCGCCGACCAAGCGGTCGAACACCGTCTTTCCGGTGGCCAGTGCGTCGTCGTGCGTCGATGCCTCTACGAGGGCGTAAATCACCATGTGCATCTCGAACACCTCGAAACGCCGACGCACCGGGTGTCGTTGCTCGCTCCAGATGCGCCGGCACCCATCGCCGGCGCTCGAAAAACTCTCCCCCGTGACGCCGGATTCTCAGGACTCGTCCGCTCGTTCGACAGTGATGGTCAGATCGCCCGATTCGTAGTCGGCCTCGAAATCGACGGCGAACGCGTCCGAGTTGTGGGCTGCGTGGTAGGCGCGGTGGAGTTCGAGCGAGCCAGTCGCCTTGAAGTGGAAGAATGCGGCCGCCGTGTAGGGCTTGCTCTGTGTTTCGACCTGCGACTCGACGGATGCGGGAAGCGCGATCTGGGGCGTCTCCGTATCGATACTCGCAGCGAACTCCTTCGCTTCCTCGACGGTTGTTTGCGAATGTGCCGGTGTCTCGCCGGTGATCACGTTCACCGGAGTTTCTGTCTCGTCGGTGAATAGGACGTCTTCGAAGGTGTGTGTTCCGAGGATCGCTTCGGGATCCAACTCGCAGTCGTGAAACGGATCGTCGTCTGAGGTCATCGAATCACGAGCCTATGACGGGGCTCACCCATTCCGGCCCCTGAAAAACAGCATCTTCCACGAAACAGATTTAATTAGGAGCTTTGTTGAACTCCCAGGACCTGATAGGTGTCGCGTGCTGAATGTTGAGGGTGTAGGTGGCAGGCGAGGCATTGTTTGTTTCAAACCGTCAGTGCCGAAACAGCCCTTCGGTAGGTTTGCCCAGTTACTGGAGTTTGGCCGACCAACGGCGTCCGGACGCTTAACTGTGAGAAAGGAGTAGAATCACTCCATGACCATCACGACGGAATTTCGACTCCGTTCGTCCGCCCTTCCGCTCGTCAGCATCCCGGCGACGCTCCCCCCAGACGAACTCGTGTGCTCTCACGCACTCTGTCTCGAACCTGACGCGCGAGTGTTTCACGTGGAGATCGACGCCGAACACGAGCTCTCCAAAGCCCAGCTCGCCGCGCTCGACGAAGTCGTTTCAGTAAAGCCGCTCGGAGAACGGGGTGACAAAACCGTCTTTAAGCTCACCGTTGAATTGGATGAGTCGATCGCCCCGGCCTTCGACCCAGAACGCTTCGATGGCGCGAAGATGAAATCAACGATCATCACGTCCGAGGGCTGGCGCGAAACGAAGGAGTTCAAAGACTACGAGACGTTCCATGACTTCCACACCACGTTCGAAAACCACGGAATCTCGGTCGATCTCATCTCCATTACGTCGAACCAATCCGCGTCCAACGACTCCAGAGAAGATGGACTCACTGACCGGCAACGGGAGGCCCTAGAGCTCGCCGTGTCTCGTGGCTACTACGAGAGTCCACGCCAGGTGACGGCCGAAGAACTCGCCGAAGAACTCGACATCTCACAGCCCTCGCTGTCGAGTCTCCTCCGACGCGGCGAGCGCCAACTCCTCACCTCTTCGCTCGATATACAAGGCGAATTAAACACCCTTTCCAGATAGCCCCGAAACGAAGTCACACCCCGCCCAACTGAAGGGCGGGTACAATCCATGGATATCACCAGCGGCTGTTCGCAACCCTCAGTCGAAGGCCCTGACGAGTACTTCACAGGGAACGCCCGAATCGACCCTCTATTTGATCCGCAGGACGAGGCTCGCGCGGCGGCGGCCAGCGTGACGTTCGAACCAGGCGCTCGCACGGCGTGGCACACCCATCCCCTCGGCCAGCGGCTGGTCGTAACGAGCGGCTGTGGGCTCGTGCAACGAGACGGCGGAGATATCGAGCAGATTCGCGCGGGTGACGTGGTCTGGTTCCCGCCGGGCGAAAAACACTGGCATGGCGCGACGCCAGAGAAGGCGATGACCCACATCGCCATCCAAGAGGAGCAAAATGGGGAGGCCGTCAGGTGGCTGGAACACGTCACCGACGAAGAGTACCCCACAGACTCGGAGAGCTAATCCATCACCTCGACAGTCGGACCACCATCCGAGTATTCCCTCGATGCCGAGGAACAACACCAATGTCTGCATGGACAGACGACGAACTGAACGCAATCGCTGACTCCGACGACTTCCACATCGCTCCCGTTCGGGAGGACGGCGAGACGTACGGCACGCCGACGTGGATCTGGTCCGTCCGGGTTGAGGACGACCTCTACGTGCGTGCCTACAACGGCCAGGACTCCAGTTGGTACCAAGCAGCAGTCCGTGAGAACGCGGGCCGAATCGAAGCTGCCGGCATGACGAAGGAGGTCGTTTTCGAGCAGGTCGATGGACCGATTCTCGACCGCATTGACGAGGCCTACCGCGAGAAGTACGAGTATAGTCAATACCTCAAACCGATGGTCAGTGAACGAGCCCGCGCTGCCACCGTCAGGGTCATCCCACGCGGAACTGGCGACTGATCATCGACCCCCTCGAAGAACCGGTGGCGGCGGTAGCGCTCTGTGTTGGAGACTCGGAGGTCGGGTACCTGGTGGCCTCGGCGAGCCTGGGCCGAGTCCCCCGGACTGATACATAAACACCCTTTCCAGATAGCACCGAATCTACCCCGCCGCGTCCCCTCCGTTCACTTGATGACAGCAGAGTTTGGCTCCGAGCTAGACGGGCAGGTCGCAATAGTTACCGGCGCATCCTCGGGAATCGGCGAAGCAACGGCCAAGTCCCTCGCGTCGCGGGGTTCGAGTGTCGTCCTCGCTGCTCGGCGGAAGGACGAAATCGACGAGCTCGCGGCCCAGATCGAAGACGAACATGGCGACGCGCTTGCTGTGCCGACCGACATCACCGATGACGAGGACATCGACAACTTAGTCGAGCGGACGACCGACGAATTCGGTCGCATCGACATCCTCGTGAACAATGCGGGGCTCATGCCGCTCGCACACATCGGGACTGCGGACAGGGAGACACTCCAAACGACCATCGACGTCAACCTCACTGGCCTCATCACGCTCACACACGCCGTCATCCCCACGATGCTGGAACAAGGGAGCGGCCACGTGGTCAACCTCTCGTCGGTTGTCGGACGGTTCCTGCAAGCGAACAGTTCTCACTACAATGCGGCAAAAGCAGGCGTGAAGATGTTCGGTGACTCGCTCCGTCTGGACGTCGCCGAAGAGGGAATCCGTGTGGCGACAATCGAACCGGGGGCGGTCAGTACAGAACTCCTCGAACACATCCCTGACGAGGAGATCAAGGCAGGAGTACAGGAACACGTCGGATCGATGGAGGCGCTCCAACCCGACGATATCGCGCGGACGATTACGTTCGTCGTGACGCAGCCGGAGCACGTGGACATCAACGAAGTCTTGATCCGGCCGACGGATCAGGTCCAACCGTAGTCACGCTCGTCCAAGGTCGAACACTCTTCCTGGATAGCATCAAGCCGAGGGAACACGACAGCTAGCCGTGGAAATTACTCGAACTGAGGGATTCCGGATTCCCGCTGAGTGTAGCAATAGTCCACGGGAAGTATCCTGACTGTATTCAGCACACCCCCAGAATACTATCAGCGGCTGAGGGTTTCAACAGAACCAATTAGAAGTGATTCAGGCTCGCCTTCTCGAAGGGTGATTCACCGCTCGGGATGCGCAACTCCTGCCGCTTCCCGACCCACTTGCCGAGCTTCTGCTTGAGGTACTGGCGAGCCGTCGACTGGGTAAACACACCCTTGTCGACCATATCGCCGACGACGTCTTTCAGTGCCCGGAACAGCCCCTTCAGATGGCCGTCGCCGACCGGCTCGCCGTCGTACCAGCGCACCGTCGCGAGCGCCCCGTTCCCGACCGTCTCGCCGTGGTCGATTGTCTCCGAATCGTACTGCAGGCCGAGCCACAGCGTCCGGTAGGCGGTCACCTCGAAGGTCGGCGACACCACGTAAAACGCCTCGTGGTGGAGGTAGTCGAGATGGTCCGCGACGATCTCGTCGAGGGTGAGCCCGGTGGCGCGGGGCTTCGGCTCGACGACTGTCGACGGTCGGTTCTCGTCGGCGAGGTAGCCGTCGACCGCATCTGCCTCGAGGCCATCGGCAAGCTCTGCGAGGAGCTGTTTCGCCCACTTGGAGTCGGTGTCGTCACCACCGAACGGCGACTCAGCCGAGATTCGGTGCTTGAGCTTCAGGTTCGCTGCGCCCCAATGGCTGTAGTGGAGCGTGTACTGTCCGTCCGTGCGTTCGTACGCAACGAGTGCGCGGTGTCCCATCGAGCAATCACCTCACGGGGCGACCGCGACTGGATCGCCCCGCACCCCTCCCGGGGGACGAACAACGCTACCAGTAGTTGCTATCGAGGCTTCTTTATTCGGGATGAGTAGTGAAATCGGGGCGGCTAAATCGGTAAGTAGAATTGCTTAGTTATTTGAACGAAGTCAGTGTAAATGCGTGTATGGATATTGACGCCGGCGAGTTCAAGAAGAACATAGAGAAGGCGTTAGAGGAGCAGTCAGGGCTCCGGATGAACGAGCAGAATGAGATCCCGTTGGAGCAATTGTTCACAGAGGAGTTCATGCAGCTGTACACAGAATTCGACTCTTTCGAAGCGTTGCTTGAGGCAAGTCAATGGGATGTTGAGGACGAGGACGATTTCGAGGCCATCCCGGAGGATGAGTTCGATACCTATGTCGACGAGCACACGGATTTCCCATCGTGGGAAGTTTTGTCTCAGACTGCGGCTCAGCGGTTCCTTGAACGTCAATTCAACTGAAGTGGGTTACTGACTGACCTGCCGCCCGAGCTTGGTGATCTCCGCCTCACTGTACCCGCCGTCACTCGAATTGATGTAGGCTTGTGTCTCGACGTATCCTTTCTCTCGGAGCAACCAGAGGTTATGATCCACGACGTCTGACGACCGGCCCACTGCCTAAATCAACTCGTCACGATCAACCCGTGGATAGGTAGGATCCGATCGGTATGACTGGAGTAACACGTCCAGGATTTCATCCTGAACCGCGTCATCCAACAAGAGTTCCTCACCCAACTCTTTTGCTCGCCACAGCGTCGTCGGTGTAATCGTCAGTGACCGCTTCCCTGGCCGCCGCTTGAAGAACCCATCATCCTTTGAGAACCGCCACACCTTATCGATCACGTCCTCATCAACGTCCTCGAATTCATCGTTGAGATAGCTGCGTAGCCGTTCACCTTGTGGACTCGGCCAGAACGTAAACGGCTGCTCTGTAAACCTACGATATGACTCACGGATCAATTCATTCTGGACCCGCCGCTCGGTCGCCGATAACCCCTCTGTCGCACCTACGTCATGCTCCGTCGATGCCCCATCTCCATCCCCATTCACCACATCGTCACTGGTATCGGACCGATCAGTCCCGTCCACGTACTCGCCAGCGTCCTCCGGCTCGACTCTATTGTTCGACGTGTTGTGGACTTGGATCGCTAGAATACCCAGAGTGCCTAACATACCGATCACACCAGCAATCTCCACGAGCGAAAAAGGTGTATAGACGGTTCCGATCCCTGCGAGAATGGAGGCAGCAAGCCAGGCAAGGATGAGCTTCCCGATGAACCGCTCAGTCACGTACTGCCCAACCGACATCCTATCACTGCAAGTATTCACAGACCAGTATTATAAGTCGTAGGAGAGCAGCCTCAATCAGACATACCCACCTGATTTTTCAAGAGTTGCTGAGAAGTACCGAATTATGAGTCAAAACGACAGAACATCTTGGTTCATCGATTACGAGGGGCCAAATGAGGAGGCTGTCGAACTGGCCTTCGCGTGGGTGCAACAGCTCGGTGAGCAGCATGAAGAGAAACGAGATGCTGTCTTGGCAGTAAACACGAAAAAGCAGCTGGACGGTGTCGTATCTACTGTGATCGGTGACCAGGCAGCAAAGGCGTTGAATAAAAAGAAGCCGGTCGGCGTCGGTGAAGCAGAGATCCAGCTGATGACGAAACGGATTGATCCATCGGGGTGGCAAAGCGGTCCTGTCCTTGCTATCTACCCAGACAAAGACCTGCTGGACAAGATTGACGGAATGTATGGTGTGACCGATGTGCTCGTCGTGCCTTGGTCGAAGGACACCGTCCAGTTCTGGATCGATACCTGGGGCGCGTCAGCACTCCAATCAGATGCGAGTGGCGATGCACCAGAAATCGATAATCCGGTCGCCAAGGAAGCTGTCGACACGCTCGATGCATTGGTCAACACCTCGACTGGGATCACGCATTCGTCAGATCGTGCTACCTGTATCGAGATCTTCAAAACCCTCCATAGCAACGGTATCAGCTTCGATCCTGAAGCAATCAGAGCCTGGTTAGTCGCTGAAAAAGGCTGGGACCCGGATTATGCCGATGACGTAAAAGAGGTCGCCGAAGGCGTCCAAACGGGGAAACGCTTCCAGTACGACTCTGGCCGTCTTAGCAACGACATTATGAACCAGTGGAAAGACGCCGCAAATGTTAATTAATCCAATATAACTGCCGGAAATCGTTTTCACTCCGTTTGCTCACGTTCCTGTAGTGACCGCTCTGATGCATCTATGCTCTGTACTGACCAGCTGTTTCAGCTCTCACTCTAAATAAAGAAACAGTATCGGAAACTACTGCTACTCGTCGATCGGGTCGGGGGAACTGAGGTCCGCGTGGAGGACTTCGCCGTCGCGAACGACGTACCGCTTCGCCAGGACTGGGAAGCGGCACTTGGTGAACCCCGCCGTCTGGATATCGAACTCCTCGTCAGCTTCGAGGTGGTCGGCGAGTTCTTGCAGGAATTCGTGAGTCACGATCCCGCCCTCGTAGTCCGGCAGGCCGTTCTCCCGCGCCTCGTACACCTCGAAGTCGTCGTACCCCCAGATGGTGAGTTCGCCCTCGTCGGTCACCTCCCAGTCGAGCGTCCCGAAGCAGTAGCTCTCACAGAGCTCGCGGACTGCCTGTGGATCCGATACGATCGCGTCGGTCGACGTCGTCGCAGCTTGCAGTGTAGCCATGTCTGGAGTTCACGGGGTCGCCCCCGCACCCCTATCGGGGCGATAAACCGACGCGAGAGGTGCCTCCCGAGGCGTGGCCGGCGACGCCAGTTAGGAGTCTGCGTGGACGTCCGACCCGGCTCCGTCGCCCGGCCGCGTGAAAAGACTCACCTCTTCCAGGAGGTCTCTCGCGGTCTCGACTCGCTCTCGATCCGCGTCGTCCAATCGGTCGATGTCGAGTCGGTTGAGATTGCTGAGTATACGATGCATCCGGTAGCCCTGTTTGAACTCTTGCTCCATCGGAAGCGCCTCACCGCTCGCCGGCGCGGAAAGACGCCCCATCGAGGTTGGCGTCGGGCTTGCAGGAGCTCGCGGACGTAACCAACGAACCTCGACGCTACTCGCAGGGTGTTGGTTAATCGACGCCCAGCACTGGCGCTACTCGAGACTGGGTCCGTAGCGAGCCGAGCCACACACCCGACACTCCCAGATCGGTTGCCCCGTCCACGCCTCATCCGGGACCGACTCGTGGGTCTTGAACCGATGGCCGGTCGCCCGTTCACAGGTTTGACAGTCGAGTTCCTGCGTCGTCGGCACCGACGACACCTGGCGATCAGCCGCAGCCTCGCCAGTGGATTCGGTCAGCGCCATCGCTGGAACCAGCCACACCGCGTCGGCGGCGTCGTCGAGGACCGCGTCGAGACGCGACGCGCCGCGGATGCCGTCCCCACGCTGGTCGTAGAGCCGCGTCGGGGCCTGTTCCTGCCGCTCCGACGCTTCCTGCCCGTGCCACCCAGTCCGGTCACGGGCGGCACTGAGAAGCCGCTCTCCCTCCTCTGACGCCACCTGTACCGCGTCGGGGAGTGAGGGCCACTGCTCGGCCAGCTGGCGCGCCGGCGCCTCGTCGAGATCGTAGATGAGCGTGTAGTCGTCGACGGCCGGCTCCGCCTCGTTGGCAGAGAGGAGGTTCGCCGCGGCGCCGCCCTTCGCGACGGCGCCATAGAACGTGGTCGACTCGACGACCAGGTGGACGATGCCGAGGAACGTCGTCGACGCTGCCTCGTTCGTGCTAGTGGCGTCACCTCCGAGATGGTTAGAGAGGCAGAACCGGCATTTCGTCTGGCCGTCTGGGACTGAGGCCCCACAGGACCGGCACTCGCCGTCGGTGGCCGTCGGCGCATCAGGGTAGCCACCAGCGTTCGTCGCGACGCGTTGCCGTCGGGGGGCACCCTCACAGCCGTCGTCCAGCCTCGTGTCCGGAATGTGGGACGCCTCGCCAGTCGGCCGTAGTTTTGCAAAGTCAGAATATCGGTTATGCATCGGTTGGCTCATACCTTCTGTCGGTATCGCATTTCAACGTCCGGACGCCTTCGCCTGCAAGGCACTCTTGATTATGCGAGACGGTACAAACATATATGGGAGTAGGGCGCGAACACTGTCCCAAGAGGTGCCAACCATGACCGAATCCTCGCGAGATGAGGTCCAATCGTGGACTGAGTCGATGAGCGCCCGCGAACGCATTCGAGCGGTCGCCGAGTCACTTCGCGAACCGCGGTCGGTCAACTGGATCAGCGAGCAGGCCGACGCTGCCTGGAGTACGACCAACGAGGAACTTCAGGATCTCGTCGACCAGGGCCAATTGCGTCGCGTCGAGGCCGGCGAGACGACGCGCTACCAGCCGGACTACACGCGACTGCTCTTCGAGGAGATCCGCACGCTCATCGAGGAGAACACCCGCGAGGAGCTGCGGAGTGAATTGGCCGCGATTACCGAGGAGATCGAGGAGTGGCAGGCGACCTACGACGTCGAGACGTGGGAAGACCTCGAACAGTCGCTCGCCGACGGCGACCTCACAAGTGCGGAGCTCCGGGACCGCCGCGACGTCATCGCGTTCTGGCGTGAGAACGAGGAGGATCGCCGCCTCATCAAGCACGCACTGGAACTCTACTCCGACGTCGAAGCTGCCCGCGAGCAGATGACCGACGTGGCTGACCGCGCCACGAGCTAACCCTCCTCTCTCACAGAATGATCTTTCTTGCCGGTCGCGACCGCTATACACAGCGGACCCTCCTCCGCGACGTTCACGACCGATTGACGAACCAGCCAGGGTGTGAAGAGGTCCGCTATCGCCCGTCTCGACGCCGACCCCGGTACGTCATCGCGGATGTCGATCCGACGACGTTCCTGAGTGACTCGTACGATGCGGCGACAGCACGACTGGAGATTCGCTTCTGGTACCCCGCCGGCGTCGACCACGAATACTACCGCATAAACTGGGTCGAACCGGACCGAAATCTGATGCTCGGATTCCACCAGGACGCCGACCATCCGGACCTTGGGCTCTGTCACATCCAACTCAATTACGAAGACACGCCGGTTGATCGGCACAAGGCGACGTTTCTCGATGCGCACCCACTCGCCGTCCTCGATGACCGACTACAGCAGTTCCCGCCCGCGCTAGATGCGATCCACTGGAAGAATGGAGCGCCCTCGCTCCCTACCTGGCCCGTCTAGACAGCGAGTTCATCGAGCGTCTGGTGATGCGTCCGTGTCGTGGTCGGCGTGACGTTTCCGGACTCGGCGATGTCACGGTGCGCTACCCACTACCCCTGTTCCCGCCCCGATTTGTGGAGGTAAGCCGCTGCGAACCCTGCCAAATGAACGCCCGCCGTGACTGCCGTCGGAATTGAGGGTACTCACCGTATTAACCAACAGAAGCCATCTCTGTCGGAGACTGTTGGTTAATCGGCGAGATTCCTCCTGCCCTATTCGGGAGCAGGTCCGTAGCGACCTGTGCCACACACCTGGCACTCCCAGATTGGTTGGCCTGTCCAGGTCTCGTCAGAGAGCGACTCACGTGTCCTGAACCGATGTTCTGTTTCTCTCGTACAGTGCTGGCACTCCAGGGCTGTCACGGTCGGGATTTCAGCTCCGGTACTGGTGGATTCGGTTTTGCGGGGAACTGTTTCAACAGCGATTGCTGGGACGATCCACAGCTGATCGCTGTCGTCGAGCGTGTGCTCGAGGGACGACTCATCACGAATTCCCTGGCCTCGCTCGTCATAGACGCGTGGAATCTCCTTCTGAGGGCGATTGTTCCTCTCGTTCCACGCTGTCCGCTCACGGGTCGCTGTTAGCAACGCCTCACCGGCCGCTGAGGTCACCTCGGCGGCCGCGGGGAGCGTAGGCCAGCGTTCGGTTAGCTGGGGTGCGGGCTCGTCGTCGAGAGCGTAGATGAGCGTACAGTCGTCGATCGGTTCGTCGTGACCTGACGTAAGAAGTGTCGCTGCAGCTGCCCCTTTCGCGACAGCACCATAGAACGTCCCGGATTCGACGAGGAAGTGGATCACACCACGGAGTGATTGCTCGGAACTCGCAGCATCCGACGCTGAGGCGGCGTCGAGTTCGTGTTCGAGACAGAACCGGCATTTTCCGTTGCGACGCCGGTATGGATGCGCCACAGGAGACACAGGCTCGGTCTGTGTCGGCCGTTCTATCCGGATACCCACCCGAATGCGCGGCTTCACGCTGGCGGGTTGGCTGGCCGTCCGCGGGCTGATCCAGCGCTGGGTCCGGCACCAGAGCGCCTTCCCCGACAGGTTGGAACGCGTCTCGGTCTGAGTTGCGGTCAGTCATCGATTCGCTCCGCGTTTCCCCCGGTTTGGTACTTGAGTCTCCGGACGCTGTCCACACAGCTCCCCGAGCGGTACGCTACTGAGACAGATGCCGAGCGGGACTCAGTCTGGGGGATTGAAGAACGAGCGATCGCCGTAATACCGCCGGCTGCCGTCCTATTCGGTGGCGAGTTCCTCGTAGATCTCCGCGTGCTCGTCGAGGTCTTGGCGACCGAGGAACCGGATGAGATACTGCCGCGCCTCCTCGGCGGACAGCTCATCGGGAATCTCGGGCGGCTCGCTTTCAGCGGCCATGCTTACTCCTCATTACGGGGGTCGTGGTCATAATCGTTCGGTTCGTGGGATTCCTGCTCGCCGGTGTCGCGGTCCGTTGGGAGCTGCTCCGTCCCGTCGATACGGGCCAGCCACAGATTGATGGTCGCCTCGTATTCCGGTGCCAGCGGCTCTGTGTGCGCCCGCAGATACGCGAGCACATCGTCCACATCGACACTGGACTCGTCTGTCGCGAGTGCCTTCAGAATCTCTTTGATCTCCCGATCGTAGTCGAAGCGCAGCCCATTCAGCGCGTAGAAAATCCGGGTCGACATGAGTGCTGTTCGCTTGTTGCCATCGACAAACGGATGATTGGCCGCAATGAGCCGGAGCAGCTGGAAGGCCTTCTCGTGGAGCGACTCGGGGCCCTGACCGAACTGGCCTTCCTGAACGTGTTCCACGGCGTATTCGATATCGCCTGGCGAGGCCACCCCGGCGGTAGTCTCTGCATTTGCCTCCACGATCAACGCGTGAATGGCCTGGATGTCGTCGGCCGACAGGTAGCTGATCGACTCCGAGTCCTCGCCCATTGTCGATATCCTCTACGACAACGCGTATCTATCTACTGTTTTGTGGAGCGCACTCGCGGGCCACCGCGGTGGCAAGATCTCCGCGCTGTCCGATGTCGAGCTCCTGCAGCACGTCGCGGTGGTTCCGTATCGTCGTTGCCGTAACGCTCGCCACGGCCGCGGCCTCGCCCTGTGTTACCCATCGCCCTGCTTCCTGGCCGGCCGTGTAGAGACAGGCCGCAGCGAAGCCGGCGGGATGGACGCCGGTCGTCACGCCGGCATCCTCGGCCGCTTCGGCAAGTGTTCGCGCTCGACGTCGGATCCGCTCCGGACAGTCGAGGTCAGATGCGAGCCGCGGAATGTACATCGTCGGTGTCGCGGGTTTGGCTGGGAGACCTAGCTCCTCGTTGAGTGTCTTGTAGGCGTTCGTGACCCGTGATTCCCCGACCGTCGCGACTGCCACGATGTCGTCGAGGAGCTGCGACCGGCCGTTGCATCGGCCGGTACCGTAGATGCTCGCTGCACCGATGGCTTCGATGGATCTGCCACGAAGCAGATCCTCGCTCTGAGCCCTCCGGAAGAGCTGGCACGCCTGGTCACGAATCGACTCGGAGAGTTCGAGCGCACTCGCCAGCCGGCGCACCTCGCCCAACCCGTGTGCGAGATTCCGTTCCGCTTTGGACCGCCAGCGACCACGGGTCTGCTCACGCCGCATCCGAGCGAGCCGCCGTCGCTTCTGTCCTGAGAGTTCATTCCCGTGAGCATCGGTTCTGTGACCGATCTCCGTCGAGAGGCCTCGATCGTGGCGGGCCGCCGTTAACGGTGCGCCTGTTCGCTCGCGCTCGTCTGCATCGTACGCTCGCCATTCTGGCCCGTGGTCGATCCGCTGCTCGTTGATGACCAGGCCACAGTCCTCGCAGATGGTTTCGACTGCGTTGGTGGTGACCCGCCCGTCGCACTCGGGACACAGGTTAGCGCTCGACTCCGTCTGGGCGTCCTCATCGAAGTCAGTTTCGTAGATGTCTCTGATTGCCATGGTTCTCACCGTGTTCAGGGAACCCGCCAGTACGGCGAGCCCCTCACCCATTGAGGGGACAATAGACTCTATGCTGGACTGAAGTGCCTACACAGGGAGTCGGGGGAACTTCGATGCCTGCCGTAAGAACGGCAAGAAGTGGAACAAGGTCCGCGACTGGGGCTACGACGAAATGTCACTAGACCTCCTGTACTCCAGATCGAGTCCTTTCTCATAGGATATGATGGGGCAGGACTAATCGTCCCGCTTCAGTGCTGCGTAGTACGGCACGCCCATCCTCACCGCGCCAATGAGTCTGTAGATGCCGTAGACGGCGCCAAGGGAGATACCGACGGTTACAGCCCCGAACTCCATCCCGAGCTCTATCAACATCGTCACACGCGGCAGCACACGACTGAGCAACGGGACGGATTGCAGGAAGAGGCCTGAGTCGAGAACGAATGGTGTACCACCGTAGACGGCGAGCAGGACGGCGTCCTTGAACTTCAGCACGCCAAAGAGGAGTAGCAGGCACACGCCACTGTAGATCCATTCGAGGTTCTCTAGAACGGCCTCCCGACCCACCGCGATAGAGGTGTCCTTGTTACCGGAGAAGTCACCTCGGATCTTGTTGATGGTCTGATGGAGGTCGTCGAACACTGTCGGATAATCAGACTGTTCCAGCATAGGTCTTGTTCCGCGTTCCACTTTCACTTCGCTTGGCTCGAATTTTTGAACGTATACTCCATTACTACACTTGGAGCCCCGGAATACAGTGTCACACGCTCCAGCGCTCCATCCCCCATGTCGTCGGAACAATCGATCCTCGGAACCTGTCCGGCTTGCGACACCGAGATACCCGCAGGTATGCTCCTCATCGAGTACGAGAAGGACGACCACCGAGCGGTCTACGCGGAGTGTCCATTATGCGAGGATCCAGTTCATCCTCGGTGAGTTTCCACCCACATCCGCCCCATCGTCGAGAGCTGCGTTTCGAGACTATTTCCGACCTTCTCGCGGTCTACATACCCCTTTTCGTCGAGTTTCGAGACGTTGTACTGGACGCGGCTGCGGAACGACTCGTCGTACTCCTCACCCTCTTCTTCAGCCAGCTGTTCGGCGAGCGCCGACGTCGACGCAATCGGATCCTTCCCAAAGAGGAAGTTCAGAATGGTCTTCTCGAAATCCTCAACGTCACTGCCAGGCGACGACGGGAACTCGACGTACATCTGCCCGTCGAGGTCTCGGGCACCCTCCGTCACACCGCTTTCGTTGATTCGGTCGAGAAGCTGCACGATCTCTTCGTACTGGCTGTGCACGGTCAGGTCCTCGTACTGCTTCAGATCATCGAGTGTGTCCGCGGCGTTCTCCAGAACCTCCATCATCCGGTGCACGAGATATTCCTCCGGAGAGACGTAGTAGGTGTGGAGCCGGTCTCGAATTTCATCCATAGTCTCCTGGAACTCGGCGATTATCGAGTCGGCCGCAGTAGCGAACGCGAAGGCGACCGTGCGAGGCATCGAAGAGATGTTGACAAAAACCTCGTTATCAGCCTTCAGTTCGTCGAGGATGTAGTCGTACGCCATCGGATAGAGGGTCTCATAGTCAAACATGCCCTCGATTTCGATGGATTCGCGCTGGACCTCGACATCAATCAGTTTAAACGAATCTTCCAATCGGCGAGTCATATTCGATGCGAGTTGCGCGGCCTTACTCGTTGCCTCATCGTCTGGATCGCCTTCGTGCGTGATGAGCACGACTCGGTCGGCCTCCATCTGTCCCTGCGAAATTGGGTAGATGAGACGCTCGAAGTCGAATCCAACTGGGATGATATGGACTCGTTCGGTCATAGTTCCCTCTGTCTGCGGTTTAGGCTAAAGACCTTCGTTATACGCTTCGTATGTGGGACGAATTATGGTCTCTACAGGCAGTATGTATTTTGGCAAGCCTAAGAAATAGTGTTTGTGCGAATAAACGCAAACAAGACTTATGCCTGTGCGGTGAATAGTGCCACGACAGGCGCCACCGAGACACAACCGCGCCTGAGAGATCCGACATGCCCGGCGACCGATTCCCGCACGAGTTCGTACCGAAGACCAAACCTGGAGCTTCCACCGATAGACGCCTCTTCGGCTACAACGTCGAGGAGTTTCCGGCCCTCCAAGCACCGTTCCGCCGGTCGACTTGGTTCGTAAACCAACCACGAGAGGCGTTCATGCATCCCGACCAGATGCTCATCATCAACTCGATGGAGCAGAACGAGTTCCTGGTCGGTCGTACTCCTGAGGACGAGTTCGAGCGGCTACAGGAACTGGACGGGATCGTCGACGTCTACTTCCCAGGCGACCGCTGGGTCATGGACAGCGACGATATGGACCGTCGCGAACTCCTGAGCGAGATTGAGCGATCGGTCGAGGGGCAGAAGGCGCTCTACCGTATGGTTGAGGATGCCGAACTCGACGTCGAACTCTATCCCATCATCGTGGGGTGGGAACCGTGGCACTACGAGCACTGCCGGGAGCTGTTCGAGGTCTTCGGCACGAAGTCGTGTGCCTTCGACGGGACCGAGTACAACTCGAAGTTCAACCTCTGGGATGACCTGGAGGCCCTGGTCGAGACGCTCGGCCCGGATCGGATCTACCTCAACGGTCGGGTCTCACACGAACACCTCCTCCACGCCCCAGACGAGGTCGTTGCGTTCTCCGGGAAGACGTCGATCCTGGACGAGTGCAGGCAACCAAACGGGGAACACGACCCCGAACGGTTGACCGAGACTATCAACTGGAGGATCGAGGCCCTGCACAGCTCGCAAACAGCACTTGACGAATTCATGGTGATCAACTAATGCCACGCAAAGGCGGCGGACCACCTGACGGACGTACCGACGAAGAACAATGGCAGCCTCCGGGACGCGAGGAACCACTCCAACGGTCACTCGATATGGCCTTGGAACTTGAACTGGACGATGAGGAGGAAGACCCGGAGTTCATCTACGGCGATATTGTCCACGATACTGAGGCCGACGAACCGATCGCCTTGGTCGTCGTAAACATTCCTGGACTCGAACTCGACGAGTGGGAGTTTGAGGACGGGGACACGCTGGCCGACAAGACTCCGAAGTACCCGGATGACGACGAGATCATCGTAGTTACTCCACTCGATGTGCTCGAACAGCACATCCCGAGATGGGGCGACCGGGAAGCTGCAATCCCACTCGAAGACCTCGTTGAGGAGAAAATTCCCTTCGCACCGTTCCCGTCCCTCCAACTGGTCCGGGTCGAAGACTCCCACCTTCGAGACTGAGATGGCTGACGAACTGTGGCCGTTTTTGGTCTTGCTTGCCCTCTTGGTCCTCACCGGAACGCTCGGGACCGTTATGGGCGCGTTCGGAGACGTTGTGCATCTCCTGTGTCACGACCCGTCGAGCCCATTCAGTGTCTGGTGGTGTTAGGTGTCCTGCAGAGTCTATGACCGAGATCCCCTCCTGTAGGTGCATCGTCGGTAGGTCTTCCCAGGCGTCCAGTGCGGCAGCTAACTGTGATTCGACGATCGGTGAGTCGGTCGTCCGGTGAGCTTCGCGGAGGTGGAATGTGAAGCCGTTCGCGGGCTGTGAGAGTATGTTCCTTGGACATCGTTGCTCAGGGCACGTTGTCTGTGCCCCCACTGCTCCTCTGGGTACACACAAACACCACTCTCTCAACCCTGGACAGCCGTCTCACTGCGCTCCTCTCAAGCGTGGGAGCCCGGTCGTGGCTGCCGGCCGACCAGCGGGAGGCCGGGAGCGGAGGGTGGGGTGGCGGGGTCTGGGTCGGTCCGGCACACAGCAAAAAAAGAAGGCTGCGCTAACTGGCTATTCTTCCCACCACCGACCGCGCTCTGGGAATTCGATCCTCGACCAGCCCGTGATGGCGAGACTGCACCGACCTTGGTACCAGTTCTTTTTGACCGCTCTGAACCTGACCGTCTGCCCCTCTCGAACTATCGTTTTCCCGCTTTTCTCCCAGACCGTGAATTTCGTGCGCCCGCTCTCGTCTTCGATGAGTCCGACTTGTTGAATCGAGTTGTCACTTGGAGTCCAGAGCTCAGTGATTTCACCCTGGACCGTCACTTCCCCGACGGGCACGTCCGGCACATCCGCGATGGGTACGATTGCACCTGGCACCGCCTTCAGTTCCTCCAGCGTCTCCAGCACCGCCTTCGTCACGTCCTCTCCGCGCTGCACCTTCTCGGCCAACTGCTTCGCGACGACTGCTCTCGACCAGCCGCCCTGCACTTCGTCGCTGATCCGCATCGCCTGCTTGTTGACCGTCGCGAGTTCCTCTTGCGTTAGCATCTCCCGGGGATCCGTGCGCTCCACCGGTTCGGGCTCGTCACGGCCACACTGCTCGACGACGACCTCTCGCGTCCGCTTCGCGCGTCCCTCTTGTTGACTGAGTTCTGCCTGGGCACTGATGTGCTCCAGCTCGGCCTCCCGGGCCTCGATGCGCTCTTCCTGTTCGAGGGTCTTCCCGAACATGTGATCCGGGCCTTCTTCGACCCGCGCATCTGGGTGGTTGGAATCGACTTTCGCCTGCACTTCCATGTCGACCGTCGCCCGGAACTCCGGGGTCTCGTCGACGACCTCGAATCCGTCCTCGTCGACCTCAGCTTCATCGTGTTTCTCGAAAGCCTGTTCATCGACCGAAACTACTTCACTGGAGACGTTCTTACTTGACATTGGAACTCACTGGTTCCTGAAGGCGCTCACGCGCCCGACACCGCGATGCTACAACATCGCGGATTTCCTCGACGACAACGACCGACAGACTCGTCTGCGCGCTCTCGCTCGCGCCTTCGCGAGCGCCCTGTGGGCGCGAGCGAGAGCGCGCCCGAGGCGGACGCCCATCCAGCACCGCGCGCCGACCCGCCCGGAGCGAGCGGCCAGCGGGATATGCCCGCTCGTGTCCGGCCCGATGTGCGGGTTCGTGTCCAGGGTGACTGTCGCCGAGAACGCGCGCCGCGGTGTGGCGCGCGCCAGCGCAGGCGGCACAAAGCGCTGGAACGCGAAAGCCCGCAAGGGGCGCAACCGACGGGGATACCCGCTGGCGCCGAGGGCACATCCATTTTAGCCCGGAACGGGCGCGGGCGGTGCGGAGAGCGCCCGCACGCCCGGAATGGTCGGTCGCGAGCGATGCGGAGGGCGGCAGCGGCGAGCGGGGCGGGCCCGTGGAGAAACATCGTTCAACCGGGTTCGTCGCTCGGAGAACCAGCCAATGTCCTGGCGGACTCAGAAAGGGCGAGGCCGTCTCGGTCGTCCCCCGACCCCGCAAGCACCACAGGGACGAGGCGCGCAGCGGTGGTCGCGGGATGCCGAGCGGCCGAGGGCTTTCAGAAACTGTATTTCAATCGTCGTGCTTCGCGTTCAATTCTGTAAGGAACTGGCCGGCTGCTGTCCCGATACGAACACCGTCGACGTTACGCATCTCGAGGTCGTGCGTGGCAGTCCGAAAGGGGTAGTGGTCGACGAGGATGCGATGGATTACGGTTCGGACGGGGCCGGTCCCGTATCTGTCGACGACAGTCGCCATCATCTCGTCGAGATGGGCGTCCCGGTGCCCCGTCCGGGGATGCTGTGCGCGTTCGAGGACGAGTTCGACTACATCGTCAACTGATGCGTGCTCGGGATTCTTCGTTCGTTCACAAACGTCGTAGAGAGCGTCGTTATCGGACATTCCAAATCACTTCGAAGGATCCTCCACGGTGTTAGGTCTCCTCGAGCAACGAGCGAGCTCGCTGCACGTAACTGTTCGCGCCCCAGCTACGGGCGTCACTGATCGCATCGAGGAGCAACCGCGCATCAGCAGCTGATAGGTGTTCAGTTCGAACGAGAACCGAGAGCAGTGTCGGTGTTGTGACGAGCCGGGTATCAGCGAGTGAGGCGTGGATCAAGCCAAGCTGGTTGAACTCGTCACAGAGGAAGAGCGCAGCATCGAGATCGTTCGCGAGCGTGACCGCCGCGTTCTCACCGTCATCGAGCGGAAACTCGGCATCGAGGTCGACCGACTGTGTCGTGAATGACTCCGTTTGGTCGAGGACGGCGGACGCAGCGTGTCCATGGACGTCATCGTACGAGGCGATCTCTTGGAGTTCATCGATGACCGCTGTTGGGACGACGACATCGTACTGGGATAGGCAAAGTGCGAGTGGATCGGGATCGTCGTCAGTAACGATCCCGAGACTCACGAGGGCGGAGGCATCTGCGATGAGCCGCGACATCTATGCGTCGGCGACCTCGTCGATGAAGTCCTCGTCCAACTGCTGTTTCAACACTCGGAGGTTTGCCGCCTCCTCGGCGCCGACGAGCGCTTTGAGTTGCTCGAAGGTGATCTCATCGTCGTAATAGGCGGCGGCGATCTCCTGGGTGAGTGCGTCGTCGTGAGCGGCGTCTTGGAGGTACTCCCGAAGCGCGGTCACGAGGACGTCTGTTCGGTCTTCCCCGAGGACTGCGGCCAGGGCGTCGGCCCGGTCGATGAGCCGATCGGGGGCCCGAAACTGCACGCGCTTCTTATCGGTGCTCATGATGTGTACATTGTGAGCCAACGCACTTAGCCGTTTTCGTGTGTACGATGTGAGCCTCACTCGACCAAGCCTCACTCGGCCACGAGGTGTTCTTCGAGGTCACGCGTCCAGTACGTCGCGAGCCCACCAGGGCTACAGCGAGCACACAGTTGGAGCGGCCCCTCGAGATGGCCGAGTTCGACGCGGAACCGGGTAAGTGCCGCGAGGGCGTCGACGACCAGTCCGCACCCGTCGCAGGCGTGGTGGTCGCTCTCGTCGGGATCCGACCGCGTCTGGGTGGCGCAGTCGACACAGATTGGGTGCGTCACCCGTTCGTCTTTCCCCCACGTATGCGCCTCGCCCATCTCTGCACCGGGCGGTGAATCGCAGAACGCACACCCAGAAAGCGTCTGTTGCATCAGTTGTTCTCCGCGTCGACGTCGGTGGCGGCCTGCCAGCCACGATGGAACACGGCGAGCTGGGTGATCGACTCGAAGGGCTTGCCACTGGGCTCGTGGACGAGCACGCGCTGGTCAGGGATCGGCGTTACCACATCGTCCTCGACGAGTTCGCCAACGAGACGGCGGGCACTCCGCTCGTCGACGTCTCCTGTCGCGACCCGGACCGCATCCCGGTCCTGTGCAACGAGTTCGGTTTCGAGCCGGTCGTAGTCGCCTGTCGTGTCGTCGATGATATCTGGTTCAGTCATGGAAGCTCATGTTCTGCACGCGCTTCGAGCGCGCCTCACGCCTCCTGGCGCCGATAGACACACCTGCGGTGCGGACTCGATGTCCTACGTCAGCGATCTGCCTCCAGCTAGCCTCGTTCCTGGCCGGAAGGGAGCATGACGCTACCCCAACACCTACTGTGAGCCACCCCTTGCTGTCGGTCCCCGTCGGTCTGTTAGAGGGCGATCACGAGCCCGGTCACGAGTGTTACGAGTCCGAGTGCCAGCCACGTCGTCCGCGCTGCGAGACGCCGCCAGAACCGTCTCCCCAGCTGGCGGAGTTGATCACGGAGCGCTGCCCGCCGTTCCGTTTCGAGGACCGCAACTTCGTCGTAGTAGTCACGGCGATCTGCTGGAAGCGTGCGGAGTGTCGTCTGGCACTCACTGCAGGTGTATTCGAACTCTGCACGGACATGCTGGCGGCGGAATTCTTGCTCGCCGCCCTCGTCGTAGCCGGTGACCTCGTACACGAGGAGTTTTGAGACGAAGCGACGGTTCCCACACTCCGGACATTGGTCCATCCTGAGCGTTGGTGTTCCATCCTCGCTGCTCGTATCGTCTGGCCAGGATGTCTGTGGCTCTGTGTTCTCGGTCTCTCGGGGTGGGCTCGTGTGGTTTTCTGACGGCGATGCACTCGCTGTCTCGGAGTTACTGAACGTAGACATAGATTCACCTGTGACTGCACTCAGCTGACACCTGGCTGGACACCACGACGGCACTCCTGGTGGTGCCCATCATGCTGAGCGCCGTCACCCTTGGTCGGCGCGAAAAACGCCACTGCGGGGGCAGTCGCCTATTCGTTCCACAGTACTGCAATCCGGTCTTCGATCTCGTCGAGGACGAGTCGCAGGACATCACGATGGTCGGTCGGCCAGGAGTCATCGTCACCGGGCGTCGGGGCGGTGGGTGGGGGATGGAAGTGGTCGCGCGTATTGTGGGGGTTCGGATGCCGATCCCATCGGCATTCCCAGGTGTGCTCCGAATGGACCTCTCGATAGTGGATTGTGAAGTCGTCGTTCGTGTACCAGCGGACCGTCAGGGTTGCGTCGTCGACGGACGCTGGGTAGTATGACGATGGAAAGACGACCTGAAGCTCGAGATGGCCGCTTGCATCCGTGATGGCCGCGTGGGAGACCTGCCTCGTCGCTTGGAGCCGCGTCTGGAGGAACTCGAGGATGGGGCGATCGATGGGGGCAGGGCTCCCGCCATCGCCTGTCGGTGGCACCATCGAGCGGGCTACCCGGATGCCTGTTCGTGCTCGCCACCCGTGCGTTGCTGGCGGGCGCGCTCGTAGCGGTCTCGCTCCTCGCGGACGGTCGCCCAGTCACCAAGGTCGCTGTACACGTCGTCGATGGTTTGCTCTTCGCTGCCCTCCGCGGCGGTGACGGCGTCGACGGCAGCCGGTGACGCGGCGTCGTACGCCTCTTCAAACTCGGTGATGCGCGTCGTGAGTTCACGAACACGTTCCTGAAGCTCCTCAACGGAGTGGTCGGCTGCGAGCTGATTGATTCGTCGCCACTCGAAATACGCGTCGTTGCGCTCGTAGGTGGCTGGATGGCCGTCGTGCCGGGTGACGATGCCGAGGTCGTCGAACCACCCCAGATACTTCCGGGCGGTCTTGGGGTCACAGTCGGCGCTGTCGGCGATCGCGCTTGCCGTCGTCGGCTCGCGGGTCTGCAGGATGGTGCCGTAGATGCGTTGTTCGACATCGTCGCCGGCGAACGCATCCTCGAAGGGAGGCGGCCCATCGGTGGCGTCTGACTCGGACATACGTGGGCTTGTAGGCCAGAGGATATAGTTCTTACTTCGACGAATAGTTTCCTGACTGTAGTATCCTGCAGTAGCCCCCGTCTTGTGGCGAGATTGAGCGCAGTTAACCAACAAATAGCGTGTAACACCGAGTTTGTTGGTTAATCTTCTCGGCTCGCAGAATCAGAAGGCTCGAGGGAGGACTTCTCGGATGAAGGTGACGCGGCGCTACTACTCGGACTGGCCACCGAAGAATCGACTCAACATAGAGGGTGATTCTGAATCGTCATCGGTCTCTCTCGCAGTACCGGAGTCTTCCTCGTGAGACTGCGCAGTCTCCCGGTCACGGGTTGCGAGTTCGTCGGTGAGCCGCTCGACCTTTGCTTCAAGAGTCTCGATCCGCTCCGTCTTCTGTTCGAGTGTTGCCTCGAGTTCGTCGACGCGCTCGCTCAACAAGCGGTTTTTCTCCGCCAGGTACGCACGACTCCGGTCTGCGTCGTCTGGCGTACTACCAGCAGTGACCCTGTCAGGTGCGTCGTGGGAATCTGCGGCGTCGTCGCCGGCGTCCGGGTCGTAGAACTCCGACGTGGTTGCAATCGCTCGCTCGATGGTCTTCTCCCCGTACGTCGACCCGTCAGCGTAGTGGACCTCGTCCCACTTCTCCCGCATCAATCCCGACTGGCGGAACAGCTGTTCCATTTGAGTCCGGTCACCACCGGTCCAGAACGCCAGCAAACAACACAGCGCCATGTCGGCTTCCGACTGACTATCGTAGCCGACCGTATTCCCGTTCCAGAGCCGCTCGAACTTCTCGCCGTTCGATGCGTTGCGTGCTTTCTCGAGGAGGTCCTCGTCTTCGAGGTCGACGTCGACAGCATCGGTCGTCGGTGACTCGTCGTCAGCGCCCTCATACTGCTTGGACTCGGGGGCCGTGTCACGCTCGGTGTCCTGGACGTACTCACGGTGAATCGCTGTGAGCGCGTCCTGCCGGCGTGCAACGCGAGTGGGTGTCCGGCCGACGTGGTCGCCAGTAACGGTGAAAAAACGTGCCGTGTCGTACAGTTCGACGCTCCCGCGCCGGTTCCGCCCGTCGGGGAGTGTGCCGGTGATCAGGACGTGATAGCCGGTGCCGGACGGCGATACCTCCGTATAGGAGTCGAGTCGTGCGATGATGTCCTGTGCGTCGTTGTCGACGTCGCCGGTTTCAGGATCACGGCAGTCGTCCAGGTCGATGCCGACGATGGGATCGTCGTCAGTAAACACGAACCCAACGCCATCGGCGTGCTCCGTCTCGGTGTAGTCGAGTGCTGCCTCGAAACTCGCCCAGGTCTCCGACGCTGTTGCTGACGCGAACCCCCCAGCCCCCGGCGTCACCGGAATCTTTGTCGGTTTGCCGTCTCGCTCTGCTTCCCGCCAGCACACCCACTGCTCGCGTTCGCGCAACGTCTCCGGAATTGCCTCCGGCTCGTCGATCATAGGCTCACTCATTCTCACACAGCACCTCGCATGGCTCTCACTGTCTCTGAGCCAGCACAGAACTCTCTCTGCGTTACGTCGCGATCCAATCCCTTGGTCCCAACGGGGACCCCCCGTTCTATTCTAGTTGGTTGTTGGGTGGAACACTCACTATGTCTGGTTGCAAATCGCTGGACGTGAGCGTGTTCCACCCATTTCGCTCGGTCCGTAGGTGTTCCACCCATTGGGGATTTGGGTGGAACATGCCGCAGTCGGGTGATTCTCGACTTGAGGGTCTGATCGGATGGGGTCATGATTCAGTTTGGGTGGAACAGCTGCCGAGAATTTGCGATGATATTGGGAATTGGACCGTGTACTTCCATTTCATGGGTGAGAATCCTCCTCAGACCGGAGGCGGACACCAGTGTAATGCCGGACGGGTTCCCCGTCGATTCGCTTCTTCGTGGAGTCTACCTCGATGTGGGTATTGAGCTTCCGTGTGAACCAGCTCTTGTTCAGCGGATCCTCGATGTCATGTGCCTCTGTCCAGTCGTTATAGAGGTCGAATACGTCATCTTTCGGCACGGCTTCATCCGCGTCTTCGACAAGATATTCGTCGACGAACGATTCGAACGACGGTGGCGATGGGTCTTTCTGCTCTTTCTCGACCGTGCTATCTGCCTGGTGGGTCTGACTAGGTGGTTCTTCAGCAGCCGATGATTCGGGCGATGCGGGACGGAGCGCCCCGTCAGTGATTGCCGAGAGTGGCTGCTTCTCACCGTCTTCATACACGACCGATTCCGCCTCATCGTGAAGGATAACGATACCGTACGTCGAACGTGTGTAGTCTGGTACGGGGAGTTCAGCTTCGGGGACGAATGGCTTCTTGACACGCACCCAGTCGTCCTCGAACGCCGATTTCGTCTCGTAGATGTGTTGCTCACCATGCTCATAAACGACGTACTCGTCGGCAGCGTGGTCGTAGCTGTAGATGGCTGGAACACGATCTTTCGAGAGTTTTCCAAGCGATGGGAGACGGATGTGTTCCGTCCCGCTGGCATCACGAAGGACGATCTCGTCGCCATCACGCTGCCAGATGTTCTGGGTCCCGTTCTCGTCGTCGGTCGCCGGTCGCACGGCCGTCACTCCACCTTCTTCGGTCGCTCCACCGTTGAACGTGAGATTCGAGTCAGTCGTGTAGAACCGTGTCTCACCATTCTGGAGGGTACGGACGGGTGGTGTGAGAATGCCGTCGACACGCTCGGCCCACTCAGTTTCGTCGTTTCCTGGGCGAACGACAAACAGCGGGATATCCCCTGCTTCTTGGGCCTTTCGTAGGTTCGTAAGCACCTTTGCGGGATTCTCGGGTGTCGTCGTTTCGACTTCGATGGCGAATCGGTCGTCAACGTCGGGGTGACTCGCCCTCGCGTCAGGTTTCTCGCTGCCATCCTGTGCGAGGATCGAGACAGTGAAGCCGAGCGCGGTGAGTTCTTCCTCGATCTGGAGGAGTGCTGCATCGTGAGTACTTCCACCAGCGGCCTGCACGCCACCAGTATCGGGTGTCGAGACATCCTCTCCGGCGTCAGTGAGCCGGATGCGGAGCTCGTCGGCGTCGATATCGACGGTCGTATCGAGGTATCGTGATCGTTCTCGGATGTCCGCGAGTGCATCATACGATGGCGGCTCGGCGTCGACGTCGTCGAAGAGCCGTCTGAGTTCGTCGTCAACTGCTTCGACAGCCACCCAGCCGTTCTCTTCACGGCAGCCCTCTCGAAGCTGCAGACTCCGAACCACCTTCGCAATCGCGACGTCCAGGTCGTCGCTCCCGATATCGAGCACCTCGTGTCCGTCGGTCGGTGTTCTCGTTGTTGAGGCGTCTGTTGCGGCCGGCACGCCGTGTTCGTCACTGATGTGCTCGTGCATCGAGGAGAGTGTCTCAGTGAACTGCTCCTCTTCACGCTCAGTGAGCGGGGATTCGCTCTCGGGGTGGCCCGGTGGGATCGGGAGTGGTTCGAGACTGAACGGATACGGCCCCGTTTCACCGAACGTCGGGCTTGGCAGGCTGGCGATCCACTCTCCGCGCGGCAACGAACGAATCCGATTGGCGAAATCCGCGGGGTCCATCTCTTCGTGGGCCATCGCTCGCGCCAGTTCTCGGTCGACGTTGATTTTCCCGATGAGCGAACTGCCGATGTTGTTCAGAGCGTTCAGGTAGATCTTCCGCCCACCTTCAGCCTCCATTTGTTCGGGGAACTGCATCGACAGGCCAACGGAGAGCCGGAATCCCCGCCCTTTCTCAAGGAGATCGTTCATGATGTCGGAGACCACGACTGATGCTGCCTCGTCGACGAGCAAGTTCACGACGTAGTCGTCCGGGTGCTGGGAGAGCGCCTGTTTGCGGTCCTTGAGGGCTGCATCGAGATTCGTCAGGATCACACCGGTCATAATCCGGGCGGCGTCGTCGCGGAGGTCGCCGAGGTCGAAGAGGATGACCGTATCCTCGTCGAGGACATCCCGAAAGTCGAACTGGTTCTCGGTATTGTTGAAGATCTGCCGCAGGTGCGTATCCTGTGAAATGTACGCAAGGCGGTTTCCGACACCGCCCATCACGTTCGCGAAGGTGTTCGAATCTAACTGGAGCTGCCGTCGAATCGTCCGGGTGACCTCCTCGTCGCTCGACCGCGGGGCGTCGGCGATGTTCTCGTTCGGTGGCCCGGCCTCCCAGAGCTGGTCGACGACGTGTTCGAGCTGTCGGTGGGCGAAGTAGTCCGTCGACGCTCGGTATAGCCCGTTCTCACGGCCGTATTCCTCGTCGAACAGTGCCTTGATGAGTGTCTTGATGAGAGTCGGGGCTACAGTCGCCCGCTCGTAGCGGTCGGTTCCCATCACGAGCTTCAAAATCTCTTCGTAGTGGTCGGCCTTCCGTTGGACGGCGTCTTCGCGGCGCCGTCCACTCTCCATCGACGGTTCGAGATCGAAAAACGAGAACCCGGGGAGGACGTCCGGAATTGGGAAGTGGACGACGTTCTCTTCGAGGTCGGTCATTCCGAACCGACGCGCGTGAGCTCGCATGTAATTCTGGGCCATATCGTCGTTCTTCGGGATGATGAGGATCGTTGGCCCCTCCGTGTTGTCGTACAGCGACAGCATATCGTTGATGAGGGCTTTCGACTTCCCAGAGCCGGTTGTTCCGAACCGGCCGTAATGAGTGGGCAACAGTCCGGGTGGAATGTGTGTCGGCACGTCTTCGGCCTCGCCAGTGTCGTCGAGGGCATACCCGATTGCCATCCCGTCTCGGAACTCACTCATGAGGTCCTGGTGCGGACGGGGCAACGGATTCCGACTCTGCTGTTCCGCACGCGTCCCCCGTGCCCCTTCGACAGTAAGCTGTTCCGAGGAGGGGACGAGGACGAAGTGCGCGAGTTCTCGGCCGCTCAGGACGAACTCCGGTCGGGTCGTCCCGCGACCGGTCGTGATCTCACGATCCAAGAGCCGCTGCAGCGCCGCTCGTGCGTTCCGTTCTTTCGTGGCTGCCCGCAAGCCGCTGTCACGTACCCGTTCAGCCGCAACCTGGTAGTACGGCCCGTCAAGCGGGTCGAACACCGGGACAAGTGACTGCATCCGCTCATTGAGATCATCGCGACCGTCACCACCGGATGGAATCCCGATGGCTCGGATGTTCGCGGTGAACGACCGCTTCGGGTTTTTCGCCTCGATTGCCGCGACACGTTTTGCAACGGCGTCGCTCAGCTGGTTTCTGTCCCGGCTCTCCGACTGATCGTCGAGTTCGAAGAGGGAGCCAATAATTTCCTGAGCGAGTGTGTCTCGTCCGTCGATGACGTCCTCCTTGCGAAGGTCGGCATCGGACTGCCAGCTCTCGCGTCGTTGGAAGACGACTTGGAACGCTACTGGTGCTGTCGCCTCCATCAGGTGGTCGACGAGCGACGCGAGCGCACCCCCTGGCTGATCGACCGCGGGGAGTTCTGCTTCGTCGTCGGCAGTATATGGTGAGAGTGAAGTCATCCAGTCCTGCTTCCGAGTAGCCGACCCTTGCCACCGCACGCCGAGTGGGGAGACGGATTCGGACGCTGGCCGGGCGAGTATCGTCCCCTCCGTTGTTACCGTTGGTTTGGCAAGCGTCGTGAGTGGCTCATCCTCGGGAATCGCATCTGGGGGGGCGAGTTCGAGGACAGTATCTTCGATTTCGATGAAGTGGTCGGCAGACTGATCGCCGACCGTTCCTCCATCCGCGACTGATTCGGCGTCCCCTGACCCCGCTTGACTGTTGTCGTCAGTGCCACTCTCGTATTGCTCGTCAGGGCCGAACTCGTACGTGAGCTCGCCTGATTCATAGTGCTCGACGAATGTCTCACGGTCGAATTCGACAGGCTGTACGAGTCGGGATGCGATGTCGACCTCGGTACGCTCGATGTCGAACGTCTCGGGATAGACCGACCGGAGCCGTTTTTCAAGGGTATCCAGATGGTCGTCTGCACCGTAGTAGAATTCGACGGGGTCATCTTTCCCCTCGCTCAGCGCGAGGAATTCGAAGCGTAGCGGTGTGTCGCTATGTAGCGGATTGAGTTTGTCAGCTAGCCCTGTCGAGTCCGTGGAGGTCAGTTTGTGGAGGCTCTCCAGTGCTTGGGGCAGACGTTCCGGATTGAGGCGTTCGGAGGTTGGCGTCACGCGAAGGTACTCACGCATCGTCGTCACCTCCCGCTGCGCCACCATCAGCCTCTGCTGGCGTCTGCTCAGGTGGGCGTTGTCCGTTGTCGGTCGCTCGGCTTTCAATATCGTCTTGGAACGCCTGCACCTCCGCGTCCACAGCATTCTCACCAGTCCCGGGGAGTGAGTCTCGCCGTTGCTCGGTTGGCTCGAAGTCGATGACCTGCTTCTCCTTGGGCATCGCTTTGACCTGGATCCCACGCCACTCGCCGTCGACGCCCACTAGGGCCTCGGAGAAGCCGGCGTCCTCGTTACCAGGAACGGCGTCCTGGACGAACCGCATCTGTGCGTAGTTCAGACCGAACTCGTCGGCCCACTCCTTGTCCATCCCGTCGAGACGGTGGAACTGCTTGACAGCACACTGGTCCAGAATCGCCTCGGATTCGGCGTGCTCGAAGAACTCGTCGACGGTCTGGGTGACCAACCGGATCGAGAGGTCGTGGTGACGGTGGTGGCGGAACACCGTCTCGAGAAACGCCAGACTCGCGGCGTCCTGCATGATGTAGCGCGCCTCGTCGATGTAGAACACGACCTCCTTCTCCGAGACCTTCGCCCGCTCGTAGACCAGCGAGATCAGCAACTGCATCGTCAGTGCCGTGCTGCTGTCGACGCTGCCCTCCTGCTGAGCGAGGTCGAGGTAGATGACCTTCTCGTCCCGAATGTCGAAGTCGGACTCCTGGCCGAGGTTGGCGTGGCGGCCGTCGTCCTCGAAGGGGCGGAGCTGATCGAGCAGCCACGTCGCGTCCTCTTTGATCTTCCCTGCCTCCTCGTCGGACCGGACGACGAACTCCTCGGGGTCGTCGACCATATCCTCGAAGACGTCCATCATCTCGCGGATGGTCGGACTCGGATTGCTGTGCGTAGAGATGTCGTCGGTGATGCCCTTGCGCTGGTAGGCACGTTTGAGAGCGAGTTCGAGCGTGGTGCGCCGATCTCCCAGTGAGATACCCCGGAGGGCGAAGAAGTTCGTGAGGAAGCTCATCGCGTCGTCGAGCTTCTCGTTGAACGGGCTCGCGTCCTCGCCCATCGCCCGCTGGACGTGTTCGGGTGTCTCTCGAATCTCTAGGGGGTTGAGGCCGAGCGTCCCGCCGACGGTAATCCGCTTGGCGTCGAGAGCCTCTGAGACGCCGGCCCAGTTGTTCAACGGCTCGAGGATGATGCCGATGCGGTCCTTGCTCTGCTCGATGGAACGGATGAAGTTCTGCTTCGAACTGAACGACTTCCCCGACCCCGTGTCGCCGACGGTGAACATCGCGTACCCGTTATCCCGCGCGAACGGGTCGATGACGACCGGGCTCTGGTTGTCCTTGTGAATCCCGAATTCGACGCCGCCCTCTTCGAGAATCGTCGCGTTGTGCGGCGAGGAGAGTAACGCACCGATGGCGCCGCCGAGCGCAATCGATGTCCGGCCGAACTCGTTGTCGCCGATGGGTGCGGCGGACTGGAGGGCGAGGTCCTGTCGGCAGATAGCGGTCTTTGGCGTGAGGTTCGCCGGGTCGTCACGGAGCGCACTCTTGACCGTCTGGACAGCGTCTCTGAGCTCGTCTTTCTCGTCGGCTCTGACCGTGATGAACATTCCCTGGTCGAAGACGTTCGCGCCGTTCTCGACGGCCTTGTACGTCGCTGCGGCCTCGTTGGCGCGCTCTTGGAGATACGCGCTCCGGATACTCTGTTCGAGGTCAGCATCGACCTGGAGGTCGTCCGCGATGTCCTGCAGTTCGTTCCGGGCCCGCTCCTGGTTCTTCGGCGTGATGTGGGCCGTCAGATCGAACTGCACGTCGGTCATCTCGAATAGGTCGCTCAGATACCCGTCGTTGGGATAGTCGGCATAGTTAGCGATGTACAGTGTCGTCGTCCACTGCTCGCCGACCCGTGCGGCTCGCGTTTCCCACTCGACAGCTCCGGGCGCGGTGACGGTCTTGTGCGACTCGGAGATGTCGTCGAGGAGCTTGCGTTCGGCCTCGCCTTCTTCGAGTGTCTCCTCGTCGAGGATATCGGTGAAGTCCACGTCTGGTTCATCATCCGCAGTGAAGCGGTCCCAGAGGTACTTACCGCCGACGCCAAGGCCGAGACCTACTGCAAGGGCTAGTACTGCACTCTCTGCTGGTGTCAGGTTCTGGAGCCACCCGGTGACGGAGCCAAGCGCGCCACCATCAGTCTGGAGGATCACATTACGCATCGTGTGGGTCCTCCCGGCGCGAGTGGCCGATGATCGATTGGTCGCGAACGACACGTTCCGCCTCGTCGTAGTCATGTTCGCGGCCGTTCCAAAAGTCCATATTCAGAACGAACAGCTCGACCGTGCTGAGTCGACGTGCGGACCACCCCGACGCCTGCTGGATGAACTCGGAGCGAACGTCGTTCACGCGACTGTCGAGCTTCTCGAACATCTGCGCACGACGTTCGACGTCGGTGAGGTCCTCGCGGCGGGTGACGAACGGGTTGAACAGGAACCCGATGACGGGGAACTGGGTCAGCTTCTCGGCGGGGGTGCCCTCGTCGCGGAAGCGGTCGTACACTTCTATCGGGCTGACTTCAACGCCGATGTAGTACCGGACCTGCTGAATGCCCCGGTCACGCATCTCCTTCGGCCGTGTTTCCCGATATTCTTCGAGGAGTTCCCGGAAGATCGGGTTCTCCGTAACGTCTTCGTCAGTGAGGCGCTCCTCGATGGTCTCGGTGATCTGCTCGACCGGGAAGGAACGGGTTGTGGCGTGGAGTTTGAGCTTCGAGTCCAGCTCTTTGTTGGCGAACTCTTCTCCGGCGTCTTGCAGCTGTGCCCAGTCGTCGGACATTGCGAAGTCCATGTTGGCCGGATCGATCTCGATGAATGCCTCCATCGAGCCGTCTTCACGCTGGATAGCACCAGCGCCCGGCCACGCTCGCTTGATGTTGGTGAGATCCTGCGTTCGCTCGTCCGGCTTGAACGGCGTGTAGTTCGCGAGTCCGCCCTCGTTGCGCTCTGACTCGTTGGTACCCGTGTCGGCGTTGGCGGGCGCACTGAACGTGACCTGAGGCCGTTTGAGGTACCGATAGACGTCTTTGGTCCACGTCCAGGCGTTCAGGTGGGTTGGTGAGACGTAGATGACGGCAACGCCAAAGCCAAGCCCGCCAGCAACGAACGGGAGAGCCAGTGATTCGATCCCGGTGAGGCCCGCGATAAACAGCCCAATAATGGGGAAGGCGATGAGCATGCCGACGTCCCCTTCCTCGATATTGAGATACGGGATGCGGCTCTCCTCGCCGAACTGATCCATGATGCGCCGTGCGGCCGCGTCTTGATCTGCTGACATTGTTAGTGGATTCCTCGATCAAACTCCATCCCACGGTCGTCACTCGCCGATTCCGCTGTCGCTCCACCAGGGTCATTCTCTGTTCGACGGTACGATGGCGTCCCGCCATCGTCTCCTCCATGCCCACCGCGGGCAGCCGCTTTTTGGGCGACGGCGTGGCCAGCGGCGGCTTTCGGCCCCCACCGAGCGGCGGTCGTCGCGACGCCGGCGCCACCGACGTAGGCTCCAGCGGCGACACCGCCAACGAGTGCTGCGCCTTTCGTCGCACCGCCGACGACTTTGGCCGTCAGCGGAGTCGCGTATTTGAACGTCTTCCACGTGATGTAGAGGGCGACCAGCGGGAGGGACGCAGCGACGAGATATTTGAGGAACGCTGTTCCTGGCGTGAGCGTCCCACCGCCGTAGATCAAGTCGTACCCCTTGAGGACCATCGCTGCCGGGAGCGGGAGGACAGCCAACGGGACAAACCGTTTGCAAAACCCCATCGCGATATCGGATACGACCGGAATATTTCCGTAGGCCAGTGCAAATGCAATCGGCATTCCGTACAGGTAGACATACAGCAGAATCATCCGGATGTAGAACAGCGCCTCCAACGCCCACATCGAGATTCCACCAATCACGGCAAACAATAATCCCAGCCCTGGGTTTGTGATAGATACTTCCAAGAATCCAATCATCGCCTCCGTAACCGAGGAAAGCTCCGGCATCAGGGCGATAGTGAATCCGTCAACGAGGTAGAGCGCGAGAGTCCCAATCCAGTACCACGTAATGATTAGAAAAGCACCGACCCAGGCCGTTTTCTTCGTTTTTCGGGCTTCGTAGGTACTTCCAATATTGAAGATCCGAACCGTGTGACGGCCCTGAACGCTCATCACAAGGAGCAAGAGGGCAACTAGCATGATTTCGCCGCCGATGAGAGCATCGTGAATCGCTGGCCAGGGTGCATTGGTCGGTTCACCGAAGACAAAAGCTCCGTTCGTCTCTGGAGTGGGTGTCCCGAACATTCCCTCAGTCAGAGTTTCATACCCTGATCTGAGACCGTCCATGAACAGCCCAATAAACCACTCAACGACGCCCTTGATACCCTCAAGGACGACATCAATGAGATCGACCATCGTTATACCTCAGTGATCGTGACCTCACAATCAGTCATATCGTCGGAACTAGTGTATTGGACGTTGTAGGTGCTTGAGACCTGATTTCCACCGACCCGGGTCTCAACGATAACAGTAAACTGGCCACTATTCCCGTCTGGGGAACATCCCATCCCGTCCTCAGTTTCTGTGCCGAACGGAAACGAACTACTGAACAGGTCGGCCGTCTCGCCAGGGGAGACTACTACCCGGTCGGTTTCGTGCATTCCACTGCCTCTGGGGTTCTCAATTGGATTGGGAACGTCCCCGGAGAAGATTAGTTCAGTTATCGCTTCCGGACCGCTTCCTGTGTTCTCTACCGTAACGAATGCCTCGCCATTCTTGATCCGGTCTGTCTCGCTCTCACCATAGACTTCGTCCCACGGCTTATCTGGATTATTCCGATAGAGTCCGACATCCTGTATCTGGATCTCTGGACGCAGTTCAGTCGTGGTCTCGACTACTGTCTCCTCACCCTTCAACGCGAGTACGCGATACTCACCGGGCGCATACGCGGTGCCGATCTCGAACGAGACCTGTTGAGCACCCGCGGCTACGTCACGTTTCCCGAATAGCTCGCCGTTCGGTTGGATGAGGTTGACCTGGTCGACGTCGGCCTCTTCGGAGAGTTCGACGACGAGTGCTGTTCCCTCAATAGTGATACGCGTGAGTGGACCTTTGCCATCTGGAGAGGTCGTTCCGTCACCAGGCGTCCCAGAACCGCCATTGTCGTTCAGACAGCCAGCGACGCTCATGAGGGCAGCACCTGCGACTGTTCGGAGGGCGGTTCGCCGACTGATGTGTGGGTGGTTTCTAGTCATGACTACGGGTTCCGTTGGAAGATGTCTTCTGGACCGAGCATTCGGAGAAGTCGCTTGCCAGCGTAGAACATCACAACAAACGGGATGAGCTGCCAGCCGACCTCGAAAATGAACGCGAACCAACCGTCGATGGTGCCAAGCGGGTGCCACCGAGCAGTTGCCGTCGCACTCACATACGCGGGGTCGTGCCCGAGCCACGAACCCGGATGGTACCGAGCCGTGTAGATACCCGGCTTGTCGATCGTCACAATCGCTACCCCGGAGGCGTTGGTCTCAACACGTTGCTCCGCGATGGTGATGTACCCGTTGCGAGTGTTCCCGCCGATTGGATATCGTCGGTCGGGATCGCTGAGCACGATTGGTGCGCCGGTCTCGTTATCCCGGAGCTCGATGCGGAGTGTGGCCTGGCTTTCGTTCTGCTGGAGCACCTCAACAGTCAGATTACTGCGCCGGAGCTGCCGCTCTGAGCCAGCGTCAGGTGCCACAATCGAGGCGTTCACACCCCGCACGATCCCCGCTACTTGGAGGGCGTTGCGGTCGACGTTCTCCGCGCGAACCGCAACACCGTACGTCGTCGTGTACGACTGGTTGACGATGTCGATGTTGATGTTCTCACCGAGCGTGCCGACCGGAGACGGTCGGTCAGTGCCCCAGGTGTCGATGATCTCTGGGCCATCGCGAACTGGTTCAGCCCTCGGGCCGATCCGCGATGGATATGCATGGACGTACACGGGAATTGCGTCAGACTCGACGGTGGCGCTGTCGGTCCGGTTCGACCTGACGAGGGTATCCCAATTGGAGTTCCGAGCGGTGTAGAACCGCCAGACGCCACGCACTCGTGCGCTTCCATTCTCCGTCAGCGTGTACCCCTGCCACGGTCGAGACTGGAAAATGGCCACACCGGCGTCACCATTGGGATACTCGGCGTAGTAGGGGTACGCTGAGAGGTCGTAGATCTCGACGGCGATCGAATCCGAGACGTTGAGCGATTCGGTTCGGTACGTGACCTCGACATCGGTCTCGTCGCCCAGGTCGATTCGCGTGGTCTTCTTCAGCCGGACGCTGATCTCGGCTTCAAGCGTGAGGTTTGCACTCCAGTCATCCTCGATCTGGTAGTCGAGGGCCGGCGTGTGCGAGCCGTCACGCTCGACGATGGTTTCGCCGTCCTTCTGCAATCGAACCTCCTCGACCTCGTTGCTCGCGAGCGACCACTCGATCGTCGTGTTCCCCGAAGAGCTGCCGTTCGGGACGCGAACGCGATAGTCGACGAGCCCCCGCATCGTGCCGTTCGGCGCGATATAGAGCGGCGTATCACCCGACTCCAAGTGACCTCGCGTCGACGGCTGCACTGCGAACACCGTGGCGTGGGCGTCCTCGATAAACACGCCATCTTCGAGCGACGCGTGGCGCGGATGCACGGACGTATCCGACCCACCGGCTTCGAGATCAGCGAAGTCGTTTCGCGTCCACGTTGCAGCTGTCGCCGGCGGACGCGTGAACGTGATGTCCGTCCCGTTTGCGAGCTGGTGCATCGCGGTCCGGCTCTCGCCGTAGCGCTGCTGGTACTCCTCTTGGGTGATGTAGTTGTCCGCGTCGCGAGACCACAGTGTCGCTGATTCATTTTCTGTGAGGCCATTCCCCTCCGTGCCTGGCCGTGGCGGGCTTGCAGTGACGAGACCTGTGACTAGGCTCGTCACGAACAGGGCGGCCATTAGCACGGAGAGCTCTCGTTGTGTCATGGGGGCTCGCGACGGGGGTGGTAGTCGCCTACCAGGGGGCGAGGTCGACGCACTGCGCCAGCGGGAGGTTCATCATCGACCCAGCGACGGTGTAGAGTGGGCCGAGGGCGACGAGGACGACCGCGGACTTCATCGCCGACCGTTTGTGCCGCTTGAGGCCCTTCTTCTGCTCGGGCGTGATCGTGAACATCTCGATAAGGGAGTCAGCCTGCCACACGACTGCGAGGCCGACAATGCCTAGCGCCGTGGTAAGCTGGAAGAAGCCCTCGATCATGCTGGGGAGGTTGTCCGCACTACAGACGGCATTCGTCTGTGCGGCGGCGGGTTCCACAGCGAACAGGCTCAGGGCGACGACGATGAACACAGCTTGCCTGGGAAGCCTACTCGATGCCGTGGACTGGCTGTCGGGGCGATTCGAAGCCGTCTCGGAGGGCGTATTGTCCTGTGACATAGCGGGTTACTCCTCTGCGTCGTCGACGAGTGCTTTCAGATCAGCGTAGCGGTTGGTCTCGTCGACGATCTCGTCTTTCGTGTAGCCCTGTTCGCGAGCCCGTTCGAAGAGATCTCGAAGCTCGTCAGGGTTAACGTCGCGAAGCTCCATCTCATCTCGGAGGGCGCGGCGGTAGAGGGCGGACCCGTTGATATGGCTGTTCCACGTCAGGTACAGATCATCGATGTCTTCGATGGTGACTGCCCGTGTGATCATATGTGCGGGGTGGGTATGCACCGGTTGAGCCCCGGTCCATGGTGGTGCGATAGCTAGAAGATCGGTATATGCTTTCTGGCCACCAACTGGCGCAAAAATCTAAAGTAAATTATAACCGGAGAGTTCGTTCACCTTGCAAAGGTACCGTTAACCAACAACGGGGTTAGATGCCGTTGTCTGTTGGTTAAGGTTGGAATGGCGCTCTACTCGAGTTCCACGACCTCTCCACGCCCGTTGTCGAGGATTTCTCGCACCTCGGCCAAGAGTTCCTGACCTTCCTCGTGGAGCCTTGTCCCTTCATCGAGGTCACACTCGTCCGCATCGAGCTGCTCAATGATTTCTTCGACACGGGCCAGCCGGTCGTGGATCTCTTGGTCGTTTGCCACGCTTAGATCACCCCCAACCAAAGCCCAGTGATGGCCAACAACAGCAACAACAGCACAGCGATTGCGGCCTTGTAGTAGACCGGCGGCAGCCCCTCGGGTGCGGCCGCCTCGTCGACTGCTTCGGCAAGTTCTTGTTCGTGTTCGTGCTCCTGCTGGAAGGTTTCGTACGCAGCGTCGAGTTGCTGTGCCAGCGGCTTGACCTCGCCCGCGAAGAACTCCTCGCGGGAATTCACGATATACTCGCCAGCGGCCGTCGGCGTGATCGTTGCCACATCCGCGACCTGATCTGCGATTAACCGGTCGTCAGTATGCCCGATCGCCGTGACGGTCGGGGTGTTCGCGGTGAAGATGGCTTCCGCGACCCGCTCGGTGTTGAACGCCTGGAGGTTCGAATCACTCCCGCCGCCACGGCCGACGATGATCGAGTCGACGTCCTCGGAGCGGTCCAGATGGTGGATGCCGTTCGCGATGGATGTGGGCGACTCCGACCCTTGGACGGTGGCGTCCTTCACCAGGATGTCGACGGTAGGGTCCTGTTCGTGGATCGCGTTCTGGATGTCATAACGGGCATCGCCACGGAGGGAGGTTACGACCCCAACCCGCTCTGGGAACGCCGGCGGGCGCTGTTTCTGCTCGTCGTCGAACCAGCCACGCTCTTCGAGTTCGCTTCGTAGTCGCTCGACGGCAGCTGCTTGATCGCCGTCGCCGACGACGATCACCTCCCACGGCTTGAGGTCGATTTTCCCGCCCTCTGTCCAGTAGTCGATATCGCCTTCGAGGATGACCTCGGTCCCGTCCTCGAGGTCAGCGTCCATCTTCTGATAGCGGTTCGCCCAGAGCATACAGGGAAGTTCGGCGTCGCCGTCAGTCAGGGTGAAATAGAGGGCGGTACTGTTCTGATGGAGATCCGTGACCTCGCCAATACAGCGGACGCCGTTGAGGGCAGGCGTGTCCTGGACGACCGATGCAATTCGGTCGTTCAGATCTTGGACTGAAAGAACATTCCCGGACAGGACATCATCTACCTCCCGTTCGGCATCAGCCATCGCACTAACTTAACACGGGGAGAGCAGATTCAAAAATGTACTCACCAGTGCCAGTGTACCCTGCCAACTGTTCTGTGTCGTCGAATTACTCCAGTAACCCGAGGTCAGTGAGCTGGTTTTCGATCACTGTAAGCGCTTGTTCAGCATCGTCAAGCTGTTTTCCGCCCGTGATGACGAGCTTTCCACTCCCGAAGAGGAGTGCGACGACGTCCGGGTCGTCAAGCCGGTAGACGAGCCCCGGGAACTGCTCTGGTTCGTATTCGATGTGTTCGAGACCTAGGCCGATCGCAATCGCATTCAAATTGAGTGTGTGGTCGAGGTCCCCACTTGAGACAATATTCTGGATTTCGATATCTGGAGAGGTAGCGACATCGACACCCAATTCACGGAGCTCGTCGAAGACGTATTCCAACGCAGTCGTCACATTGTCGACGCTTTTTGCACCCGTACAGACGACTTTCCCCGAGCGGAAAATGAGCGCTGCGGCTTTAGGATCGTGCATCCGATATACGAGTCCAGGGAAGTTATCGGGATCGTAGTCGGTGGCTCCTAAATCCTCAGAAAGCGTTTCCAGATCGAGTTCTTGACCGATATCGGACGACGCGACCACATTCTCGACTTGAATTGATTCGGCTGTGACACTCATAGGAGTACCTTCCAGTCACAACCCCCTTAAAACGGGGAGTGACTTCGAGCGTCGGTGTGGTACCTTCCGAATTAGAGGTCGCGGGGCTGGACCGTCTTCCGGTCGTTGGCCTCAGCACGCTTTGCGGCGTCGTCGAGCAGGTCGGCGACCTCTTCGTCGAGGGCGTCGTAGAAATCTGCCGAGACGTTCTGGTCCGAGAGTGCGTCCTTCACGGCTGCTTTGACGATTAGGTCAGACATTCCATCGCGGACTTCTCTTGTCCACCATATAAATGTTCGAAGTTCCCACGCGGAGTTCTTGCCCAGTCATGCTGTATCCGCCTCGGAGTACCAGAGAGAACATATGCCACCCACAAAATTTGGGAACAGACGGATGCACGATCTAACTGGGTTCCAGCGGGACATCTTGTACGTGATTGCCGGACTCGAGGAACCACACGGGCTCGCAGTAAAGGCCGAACTTGACGACTACTACGAACAAGAGATCAATCATGGGCGGCTCTATCCAAACCTCGACGACCTCGTCGGGAAGGGCCTCCTGGAGAAAGGTGAACTCGACAAACGGACGAACGTGTACACGGTCACGCAACGCGGATTGCGGGAAATCGAGGCACGACGTGAGTGGGAAAGCCAGTATTTAGAGGGCGTGAACGCACCCACGACGTCGTAGTACCTGGCAAATAGAACTCAATATAAAAGCGGGACTGCTTTACCCACTTCCCACGAATACATAGTGAGATGGCTCGGCTCGTCTTCTATCACCACCCACAGGCCGAGAATTTCTCACTCAAATATAGCTCGGCATCGGTTACAGAAATCCAATCTCAGCGAGAGCAATCCGACGAGTCGACAAAACTCATCGGGTACCCCTTCGAAACACCGGTATATGTGCTCTACGAGGGCGATTCAGAGATTGAATCAGCCCAAGATATTGACTTTGATCAGGAATGGCTGAGCGACCGTATTCGTGACCTCCCCCGTCCTGGGCAAGTTGTCGCTTTCCGGTTAGTGGAATTGCTCGAAGCTGCTGTCGATGTTCGAGATGAGGATGAGTTTCGGCTTTACAAGGAGTTCGAACCACAAAAGATCCAGCAGGCACTTGATCACGTATCCTGGGGAGCCCCACTCCCGAACGTCGCTGGAGAGGTGATGTCGAATTTGATTCTCCGACATTCCCTCCCGAATGCGAATCATCGAACTGGCATCGCGATGCTTCAGTTCTGTATTGAAAGTGTGAACCCGGATTTTGCGATGCCACCAACACACGTCGACGACGATACCTGGCGAGAGTGGGTCGATCCCTACATCGTTGATTCCAAGCGGCTCATCACGGTTCGCCGGAACAATCTCCGATTCAAGCAACTCAAAAACTTGGAGGTCGACCTCGTCGAACGGAAAGACGGGATCCAAATCCGATTAGCCGAGTTCGAGCTGGATATGCACTGGCGAGAAGCCCTTTCGAAGTACGCTAAGCAGCATGAGTCCCACTGTACGGACTTCGCGCAGGCAGTTCTCGAACGAGCAGAACGGGACGATCTGCTCGACCGTCAAGGACCAACGAAACAAGAGTTCATCACGTATCTGGAGGACGGACTCGTCGAACGGGACTTCAGAGAGATGTTTTGATCAGTCGCGAAGCTCGGCGACCGACTGACCAACCTCACGGACGTGTTCACTTCGCTCGAGGTCGAGTTCCTCGGCGAGGTAGTCAACCGTCTCTTCGAGGCTCATACTGGAAAGAAGTCTGCCGAGCGGTATAAACCTAGTGCTGACGCACCAAGTGCCTCAGTTGCGACATCGCCAAGTTCACCAGCTTCTATATGTGCGTAACGCTCTCTCACCATCTCCTCGGAGTTATCCAAGTAACGAGCAGCCACCGTGTACCCGAACGCGCGGACAAGCACCTCCCCCAGACCACGTCGACCACCGTGCGGAGCAAGATAATCGTGTTTCGGATGGTCGATATCGATCTCTGTGGCTTTCGAGACCCGCTGGAGAATCTATCATGTGCCGTCCGTCGTAATCGACGGCGGCCGAATGTCCTCATCGAGCGCCAGCAGGATTTTGAACGGGATTTTATATACTGCGGACTACCTGTATTCGATAATGAGTGACTCGTCGGACGACTATACACTTGAAGATGCGAAAGACGAAGTCGGAATTCTTCGCCGTGTAACCGACGACGTCGTCGAAGCAATCCGGAATGCAGAGAGCGAAGACGTACTGGAGTTTTTGATCGAGGACGAAAAACTCGATGTGGTCCACGACGGTGAACGGGGTCTGGGTCGGGTTCGGCGTGCTGTGCTTGAGTCACCGCTGGCTTCAGACCGCCTCAAGCGCGTCGTGAGTCTCCGCGGTGACGAAACACCCGAAGAGATACTCGTTCCGAAGGATGTCGAACGCAACGCCAAAGTCGCGCTTGAAGCCGGGAAGCCTGTCGTCCTGTACGGACCGACCGGAACAGGGAAGACGACCTTCGCCAAGCAGCTCGCCCGTGAGACCGGTATCGGGTACGCTCTCAACACTGCGACCCCCTCGTGGACGCCGTCGGACATCATCGGCGGCATCAGCCCGGACTACACCGGTGACTCGCTAAGCTACCGGACGAAACTCGGCTGCGTGTCCGAAGCCGTTCAGCGTGCCCGCCGATTCGACGTCGAGTACGGCGTTATCCTCGACGAGATCACGCGAGCCGACATCTCGAAGATTTTCGGTCCGCTGTACACTGCCATCGAGAATCCCCATCAGACCATCTTCGAGACCGACGAGGGCGAGACCATTGAACTGGACGAGCGGGTGAACATCATCTGTACGATGAACATGTCCGACCGGACGGTGAACGAACTCGACAACGCGATCACCCGCCGGTTCGCCATGATCGAGTTGGACGAGTACGAGGAGGACAAGCGCCGACAGCTGTTCAAAGACTGGATCACCACGCACGTCACCGACCACACGGACCTCGGAGAAAGCGAAATCCTCCGGCTATTCGAGCGGGACTACCAAGGAATCAACCACGGCCACGAATCGACGTCGCAAGGGTCGATCATGCGCTTCGGTCCGATGCACTATCGCGACGTCGCCGTCTTCCTTGGCGTCGGCTGTCGAGAAGGCGGAGAGTACGAGTATGACCAGAAAGATGCGGTCGGACAGGCGTTCCGGACGTACATCGTTCCGCGACTCCTGAACGCCGCCGCATTCCCGCAGATCGAGCGAATCGCGGAACACTACCGCGCGATGAACGGCGAGTTCGAGGAGTTCGATCTCGCCCCTGCTGCTGAGCTCGCCGAACGGGAACTCGAACAGGAGCGTCGCCAGATGGGCTCCTACGAGTAATGAGCACCGTTGACGAAGTCTACGAGTACGGGCAGGACACCTTCAACGTCCCCGAACGCGGGGAGATCCGGATAGAGGGCTGTCCGTCGTCCATCGGGGACCAGCTTCGTCGCGCGTCATTCACACAAGAGAGTCCCGGCGTCTTCACGAAGAGTCAGGCGGCGCTCGACGGCGAGCAGGAGTACGAGGTCGTCACGGTTACCGTAGACGGCGACGAGAACGAGGTACTCCACGTCGAGGCGACGGACATCATCGGTGTCGTGAGCCTCACGCCGTCGTCAAAGGTCCAGGTCGATCCGAAGATCAACTGGGAGCACATCTTCGATATGCTGCTGGCGGTCTACGACCAGAACCGCTCCATCGAATATCACGGGATCCCGCTGCAGGACTTCCTCTCCGACGACATCCATCTCGACGATATCTTCGTTGTGCTGGCGATCAACTACCTCGATGGGTTAGAGACGATCCACCGGCAGGGGTACATCCGCGACTTGGTTATCCGACGGCTCGACAGTCTGGACGGTCGGGGAGAGATCGACGTCGAACAGACGCTTATGAACCACGCGCGGGGGACGCTGGAACCACACTGGATCCGTAACGAAACCGAGTACGACAACGCCGCGAACTCGCTGCTCCACTACGCGGGGAAGACGCTGCTTCGGCTCTTTCGACAGAACTCTCACGAGAACGACCACCCTGCGTACGACCGTATCTTCTCAGAGGTTCACCGAGAGGTGGAGCGCCTGGAGAGTATGGGTGTTAACAGCGGGTTAGATCGGATGGACGCGTATCGACGTCTCTCGCTTAGCGACCTTCCGAAGCAGCGACGGTACTACCAGAAGGCGTTCGACGTCGCCAAGGCAGTGATGTCATCGTCACTCGGCCAGCAACTCCGAGACGGCCCGCGAGAACTGGTCGTGGACTACGTTTTGAATATGGAGTCGCTGTTCGAGCAGTACTCCCAGGTCGTCATTGAGCGGGAGCTCTCGTATATCAAGTCCTACGACCACCTCGGCGGCCTCGACGACGTGACGCCTGTCCGATCACCGTCCGTGAACCCGTTCGAGGGTGAGGGCCAGATCTACCACGAACCGGACCACGCGCTACAAGAGGGCGACGAGACACTAGCTGTGCTAGACTCGAAATACTACGCAGAAGGCCACGACCCAGTGAAGGAGTCGCCGTCTCGGTCTCGGTTGTTCAGCTACGCCTACCTCCTGCACGCTGACCGGCTCGCATTCCTGTGTCCGCTACTCGAACCGAAACGTCGCCGAGTCGCCCAGACCGGAGCTGAACTGCAGATCGTCTCACCCGAGCAGTCGTTCACTCTGGAGGGATACGGCGACGTCGTCCACAGCTACCTACACGACGTCCTCGTCGAGAAATCTGCTGAACTCGAAGCCTTCCGCGCCGTCGCAGAGAATCGCCTGTGTCTCGACGGCGTCGAAGAGACTGCCCTGAGCGAAGCGGCATCGATGAGCGGTCCGTTTACGTTCAAGGATACTCGGGACTTCTCGCTTCGCGTCCTCAAGGCCGCTGCCGACGAACACTCGTGGGAAGTTCGCAATCGATACGACCTAGAGCAAGACGGTGACTGGACGCGAGAACAGATCGAGACGCGCTGTGAACAGCGCTACGAGCATACGACGACATGCGTACCGGTGTTCTGCCGCGAGCACGGGCAGGAGTGGATCGATCTCTACTTCCTCCAGAATGGTTCCGATGAAGTGGAGAAAGAGGGACCGCTGAAACTGCTCTGAACAATAGTTTCGTCCGACAGTCTCTTTATACCTGGTTTCACACTAATCAGATAGTTGAATGAGTAACGAGATGACATCACATGACCCCCTTTCGAACGATGACGGGTTCTGGGGTCTACTGCTCGGGAAGAAATATGATAAAA
>NZ_JBNAMV010000002.1:0-94820 GCF_049705945.1 Salarchaeum japonicum | reverse complement strand
AAAGTGGGGACTCGATGAGGACGTCATCACCGACGACCAACTCTATCGCATCGCCGACGCGGCCGCCGGCGACGCCCGCCTCGCAATCGGCATCCTTCGAACGGCCGCCGGCAAGGCTGATCGCGAGAACCACGAACGCATCACCGACGACATTCTCCTGGACGCTGCCGAGGATGCTCGGGCCCAAATCAAGCAGAAGAGCCTCGATTCACTCACGCCGCACCAGCGCGTCGTCTACGACATCGTTCGGGAGCACGGCCCGGTCGGGCCGAGCGAGATCCACGAACGCTACTCCGAGGACGTCGATGACCCACGGACGAAGCGGACTATCCGTACGTACCTCTCGAAGATGGAGCAGTACAACCTCCTCGAGGCGGAAGGGACGAGTCGGGACCGAGAGTACTCGCTCGTCGATTCAGCGGCGGCGTCGCCGATGCAGTAACCGTGACCCCGTCAGCTATCAGGAACTGAATTCGCCGAGGCCCGATTGCTCGTGGTCCAGTGGCTCGATGACCTGGGGATCGTCGTTGCCGGGGTTGTTGACCCGCGTCGAAATCTCGTAGGCGTCCAGATCGTCCTTCGGGTACGGCTGGCACAGTTCCTTGCGGGTGTCCGGGTCTGCGGCGAGCCAGTCGGACTCAGCGTCCTTCGGGAGGACGACCGGCATCCGGTCGTGGATTGAGTTCATCAGGTCGTTCGGCTCCGTCGTGAGAATCGTGACGCACGAGATCTCCTCGTCGTCGCCTTCCCAGACGTCCCAGAGCCCGGCCATCGCGAATGCGGGGTCGTCCTCCCGGTAAATCCGGAAGGGCTGCTTCGACCCGCCGTTCGGTGATTTCCATTCGTAGAACCCTGACGAGGGGACGAGGCAGGGGCGTGATTCCCACGCCCGCTCGAAGACGCGTTTCTCGTCGGCAGTCTCGGAACGAGCGTTGATGATGCCCTCCTCGGGTTCGTCCGCCCAGAACGGAATCAACCCCCAGTGGTAGGCGTCGATCTCGTCGGAAGCCTCGTTTGTGATGATGTGGAGGTCGTCGCCAGGTGCGATGTTGTATCGGGGGGTGTACCCGCCGTCCGCGACGACCTCGGCTTCGAAGCGGGCCTCGAGGTCTACTTGGTCGATGAAGAGCGAGTTCCGGCCACACATACATCCGGGTCCGGCCGGGAGAGTCTTCAACGTATCTGGAAATGTGAACGGCTCTGAATCGTCGATTAGAGCTCGGTCGGCGGCAGAAGCTCACAGAGAACAGCTGCTTGTTCAAGAAGTGCGTCGAAGAGCCGTTCAGTCGGTCGATATAGCGCGTGGTGTTCATCAACAGAGTATGAGGTTTTCTCATCATCTGTGTGCGAGAGAAATCCGCACTCGAGAAGCGGAGCAAGGGTAGTATCCAGCGCAGTTCCGGAACGGCCAGATTCGGCTTCAAGAGTGTGTCGAGGGAACTCAGAAAGGAACCGCGTACAGCAACTCAGGACGTGAGCACGTCGATCAGCAAATAGTTCGTTGAGCGCAGTACGATGGGTGCGTGTCCAATACTCATCGAGTTTGATGTATGTGCGAACGATAGGGGAAAGCTCGTTCAAGGAACCATTAGCATGGACAATGCCAAGGTCGTTGAGCGCATGTTGGTCTTTGGTGTCCAGAGACTCGCCGAGGGGATGGAGAACAGTTTGAAGCGCCTCGTGGTACCGCGAAGTGAGGAATTCCCCGGCAACAACGTGGGCGTTCACGATATTTCGGGTTGGGTGCATTGACTCGTGGTGGTCGGGGTTTCGGTGGTCGACGTGGGTTCGTGGATAGCTCATAGAGCACCTCTTCCAACGTGGCGTTGAGCATTAACATTCCGAGCAGTCAGGCTCGAGACTGCAGCTGGGTAGGTTTAACCAACACACCGCCGTCAATACGGCCGGGTGTTGGTTAACACGAAGTACGCTCGATTCAGGAACTATTCTCGGAAACAGGATCCTAACGGAGACTACTCGGGACTGTACCGGGATTGGAGGGGATCACATCGAGTTTCCTGAAACGCGGAAGCGACACGCCGCGGCTTATCCGGAACGCAGACAACTAATCGAGTATGGGAGAACACTCGATGTCGAACCGATTGGCGGTGGACCAGCCGACACGGGGCGCTGACCGCAATCGGTCCCTTGCTGACCAGGCCGATCCGACTACGGACGAGATGTTGTTGCCGTCACTCGGCGACGGCATCACGCTGCTCGACGTCGAGGGAGGCCGCGGCGTCCCGATCCTGCAGTCGCTCGTACTCGACCATCTCCTCCTGCACGACGGGCCCGCCTTCTGGGTCGACGCAAATGGTCACGCGACGACGACGACGACACTCGCCCAGATCGCGCCCAGTCAACGGTTGCTCAACCGAATTCACGTCGCCCGCGGATTCACCGCCTACCAGCACTACGGCGCCGTCTGTGATCTCCCGTCAGCGGTGAATAAGGTAATCCAGACATCCACCGCCGATGCCGGGGCGGCCGGTCGAGGGGCGCCAAGTCGTGACGAGAACACGTCGCTCCACACCCCCGCCCTCATCGTCGCGCCGGCCGTCGACGCCCAGTACCGCGCCGACGATACCCTTGGCGAGACCCACGCAAAAACCCTCCAGGCCCGAACTCTCGCCCGGTTGGCGACCTACGCCGATGGGTACGACATCCCGGTGCTCGTTACGCGAAACGAACGAAACGAATTCACCGAGTCAGTCGCGACGGTCGCCGACCACCACCTGGAGTGCGAGCAGACTCGGATGGGGCCACGGGTCGTCGGCAAAGACTTCGAGACGCTCGTCTATCCCGTCGACGACGGCGCGTACTACCAGACGACGTTCGCGTACTGGCGACAGCTGCTTGCGGCACGCGCCACGCAGGTCGGCGTGGAATCGACGACGCCGGCGCCGTCGACGCCGACCCCGGAAGGTGTCGGGACGGGCGTCACCGCTGACGGTGAGACGGTGGCGGCCACTGCGGACCCCTTGCTCGATGCGTGGACCGCAACCGGGGCAGGAGGACGATAGCGATGGGGCGTACGAACCCAACCTACCGAGATGCGCTGCGGGCAATCGAAGAGCGGTGGGGTGAGTTCCGCCGGGCACTGCGGCGTCGCGACCAGCCGCACTTCGACCGGCTGTTCGAGTACGCCCGCGAGCACGCCGACGCGAGCGGGCTGTTGAACCACCAGAATCCGCTGCTGCCGGCGCTGCTCAGCATCGATCTCGAACAGGAGTCCCGCCTCGACGACCACGAAGAGCGCCTCGAGGAGCTCGAAGCCGCGGTCGCAGCACGCGATGACCAAGAGAGCGCCCCACCGGACGCGAACCCGTGACGATGCCGTTCAGTATCGACTTTCTGGACGACGGCCGCGTCCTGGAGTGGGAGGCAACCGCCGACGGCGCCGTCGCGACCGAGCGCGATGACTACACCCCACGCTTCTACGTCGCCGCTCGCGACCCTGATGCCGACCTCGACCTCACGATACTCCAGTCAGTGTACGACCAGCACCCGGACGTCGTCGCGACCGAGATGGTTACGCGACGCCCCGGCTTTCGACGAGACGAGGAGGCCGTCCTCGCCGTCGACGTCGTCCACATCAACCGCGTCACTCCACTCGCCCGGCAAGCGCGTCAGCTGTCGGACTATCCAGTCGGAGATCTCGCCTGTTTCAACGTCGACTTTTCGCGAGAGTTCCGATACTGTCTGGAGACCGGCGCCGATCCGACGCCGGCGAGCGAGCTGTCGACGCTCCGGCTCAGCGTCCCGGTGACCGAAACGAGCAACGACGTCTATGGGGAGCTGTCCGTCGCCGGCGACACCGTCACCGGCTCGCCGACGGATATCCTGACCGCCGTCCAAGAGGCGCTCGACGCACACGATCCGGACGTCTTGGTCTGTTCGACGAGCGAGATCGTCCCGACGCTGTACGAGATGGCGACGGACGCCGGCGTCGACGACTTCTCGTTGAGTCGGTGGCCGGACGTCGACTACCAGCAGCTCGCGAGCCGGTCGACGTACTCGAGCTACGGTCGCGTCGGCCACTCGCCGGCACGGTACAACGTGCCCGGCCGGGCGATCATCGACGAATCGAACACGTTCTTCTACGGGGAGACGAACCTCGAGGGCGTCCTCGACCTCGTGTCGCGCTCGAACAAGCCCGTCCAGGAGCTCGCGTGGGCGTCAATCGGGAACGTCCTCACGGCGATCCAAATCTGTGAGGCCAACGACCGCGGCGTCCTCGTCCCGTGGAACTCCTGGCGCCACGAGTTCTACAAGTCGATGGGGACGCTCCACGATGCCGACCGCGGCGGCTTCATCTTCGCACCCGAGGTCGGCCTCCACGAGAACGTCCACGAACTCGACTTCTCCTCGTTGTATCCGAACATCATCTGTACCCGGAACGTCTCGCCGGACGTCATCCGGTGTAGCTGCCACAGCGACCGCGACGACGTCCCCGGCCTCGGATACTCGATCTGCGACGACCGGGGCTACCTCGTCGACGTGCTACAGCCGATCATCGACGCGCGCGACGAGATCAAGGCGGCCATCCGTCGCGAGAAGGAACGGGACGACCCCGACGAGGACCGACTGGCGGAACTCGAGGGACGGTCGGGAGCGCTGAAGTGGATCCTCGTCGCCTGCTTCGGCTATCAGGGGTTCAGCAACGCGAAGTTCGGCCGCATCGAGTGCCACGAGGCAATCAACGCGTTCGCTCGCGAAATTCTGCTGACGGCGAAACAGCGGCTGGAAGCCGGCGGCTGGCGCGTCGTCCACGGCATCGTTGACTCCATCTGGGTGACGCCGGACCCTGACGTCGACGACGTGGACCGCGAGGACCTCGAGATGCTCGCGACGGCAATCACGGAAGAGGTCGAGATTCGGCTCGAACACGAAGCCCACTACGACTGGGTGGCGTTCGTCCCGCAGCGCGAGAGCGACGCTGGTGCGTTGACGAAATACTTCGGGAAGGTCGCCGGCGGCGACGACTTCAAAATCAGAGGTATCGAAGCCCGACAGCGTTCGACCCCGCCGTTCATCGAGGACGTCCAGCGGGATTGTCTCGACCGGCTCGATACCACGCGGTCACCGGACGCAGTGCTCGGACGGCTCGAACGAGCTATCGACGAACTGCAGGCGGGCAACGTAGCAGTGGAGCGGCTCGTCGAGCGGAACCGTGTCTCGAAGCCCCTGGAAGGCTACTCACAGAATACCCAGAACGTGGCCGCCTTGAAGCGAGCCCGCGAGCAGGAACTGGCAGTCCACCCGGGCCAGGATATCGAGTACGTGGTCGTCGACGACGAGAAATCCTCGCGAGACCGGGTCGCCCTCGCCCACGAGGAGATCGAGACCTACGACGCCTCGTACTACGAGACGCAGTTGGTCCGAGCTGTCGAGAGCGTGCTGTTGCCGCTCGGGTGGAATCGTACAGACATTCGACGGAGACTCGCAGAGACACGAGAGATGGAGCTGACGGAGTTCACAGCGGCCCGGAACGGATGAGTAGGCTCAGAGTCACTTGATGCGAGCAAAACCACAAGTGGGCGACGAGGTCAATCCCATTCACACTCTGGGGGGTCCTGCTCTCTGGAACACCCCCCGGAGTGTGAATGGAGGCAAATCAATCACACCGAGGGTGGACAACCTATATGTGAATGGGGCGAATTGGTCCGCCCATGCCAAATAACGATTCCACACAAACCACCGTCGACGAGATATTAAATGTCGACGAGGGGGATAGCGAAGACGAATCGGATATCTTTGAGAAACCGTGGTTGCTCGAGATCGATAACGTCCCTGACGCCAATCGAATCGTCGGACGAGACGACCATATCACGTTCTTGGCCAAGAATCTCCGAAAGATGCGGACAAACAGCGTCCCGGATAACGTCCTGGAGTGGGGTGAAACCGGGACGGGGAAGACACTAGTTGCAAGACACGTCTGCGAGCGGCTCGAAGCAGCAACTGCGGGAACGGACTCCCCGATCGTTACCGCCTACATTAACCCGGACCCCATCTCTACGTATACCTCCACCTTCCGGAAGATCGCAGAGCAGGTGAACGCGAAAGCAGAGAACCCGCTTGATGTCCCCTATCAGGGCCTCTCAGCCGAGCATTATCGCGACCAGAAATTGTGGCCCGTTGTTCAGCGGGAGTTTTCTGGCGGCCTCGTCGTCATCATCGATGAAATCGACAAGCACGGAGAAGTCAACGAGGTCCTCTACACGCTATCACGAACACAATCAAAAGACGACGTTGACTTCCCAGTCGTTACAATTGGGATTTCGAACGACATCGAATTCAAAGGCGAAATTGAGTCACGGGTTCAATCGACTCTCCAGCCAGAACACCGAACGTTCACACCGTACGAAGAAGACCAGCTCATTGCAATCCTCGAAAATCGACGGGACGCGTTTTACGACGGTGTCCTCGATGAGGAGGTGATTCCAACCACAGCTGAACTCGCAGCTGAAGAACACGGTGACGCTCGACGGGCAGTCCGATTGTTCCGGAATGCGGGCGAGATCGCCGACGAAGAAGGCGATAATATCGTGACCGCGAATCACGTTCTCGAAGCTGACGAACTCGTCGAAGTTGAGCTCTTTATGGAGATGGTGAAAGGGACTCCGTTGTCCGGGAAATTACTCCTGTTTGCTCTCACACGTCTTGACCGGAATAACCCGGAGAAAGAATGGTTCCGGACGTCAGAGATTCACGAGGTTTACCAAACAGTAGCACGGGACGTCGAAGTAGAACCCAAGGGGTACAATCGTGCACTTGAGCTTCTGAACAAGCACGTGACGACAGGAGTTCTCGAATCGAAAAAGAAGGAGGGCGGAGATCAGGGGAAGTTCAGGTCGTATTCGCTCCAAGGAGACGTCGAGAGTACACGAACTGGACTGATCAACTCGACGCCGGAACTCCAGACGTTGATGGGATGGTGACACCCCCACCCCTCGGTGTGAATGGTCCCCCATAGGATACGACGGTTGTAGAGATAGAGCGGGAGTCGAGGAAGCAGGGTCGTTTGTCTGAAGAACCTAGTACGGCACGGAGAGCGGCTTACACGTTCTTTCCCGGCAGCTGGCCCGACCCGCTACTGCACCGCACCGCAGCTGTAGTTATCTTTATTATACTGCAGTCTAAACAGTCCTCCGAGTAGATGTATTCTGAAAGGCGAGGCCTTGTGCCGAAGCCGAAGGTTCGCCACTGAGGCGAGAACCCTCCCTACGGCGTGAGGACTTCTGCTGTTAAGGGCTTCTTAATCGCGGTACCCTGGGTGGTGGACCATTCACACTGAGGGGTGTGGGGGTAAACGAGGCGTAATCTATCCGCGTGTTGCTCTGTCTTCTCTCGACGTGAAGTCTCGTTAGAGAGTGCCGGTTGGTAGCCCATTCACACCGAGGGGTGTCGGGTAAACTGATTCCATTCACACTCTGGGGGGTGTCATCTGCTACGCTACGAATCACGTTGAAACGACATCAGGCTCCAGTTCCATCTCGTTTACTCGTCGGGATTCACTGGCCCTTTGTACTTCGACGTCACCGAATCGCCTTCCCGCCACTGCCAGTAGTAGTAGCGGTTGTCGTTGATCTCCTTGATCGTGATCGTCGCCTTCGCCGGCACGTCGTCTGGGAGGTCATCGGGGCGCTCCTCGACCTCTTCTTGATCTGCCGACTCCTCGAGACGGGCCTCTCGTTCCTTGTGCTCGGCGAGCGCCTCAGCGTACGTTGCAACGTCTCGGAGCTGCTCCGGGCTCGACTCGTTGAGCGTGTTGACGATCTCCGTCGGGAGGTTCGCCGGTGGGGTCGGGGGTTCGTAGGACATCGGCTACTCTCGTGTTAACCAACACGACCCGCGAATCCATAGTTTTGTTGGTTAAGACGATAGAGACGGCTCTCGTGCCTGCTGACTGTAACATTACTCGAAACTTCTTTATATGCGAGTTTCGTACTATGTTACACCGTGCTCCGGCGCATCGAACTCGAGGTCCTCGCCACGGTCGACCGCGGCGACACGATCTCCGAGCTCGCGACGAAACTCGACCACAGCGAGAGTTACCTCTCCCGTGCCGTCGCCGACCTCGTCGAGAAGGGGCTCGTCTACACGAAACGCGACGGTCGGCGAAAACGAGTCGTCCCGTCGGATGCTCGCGCTGTAGAACTCTATCAGGACCTCGTCCGCCAACACTCCCACATCGACTTCCCCGAGCTACTGACCGGCAAGGCACTCGAGGTGCTGTACTACCTCGATCAGCCGCGAACCGTCTCCGAGATCGCCGACCGGAGCGACAACTACCGCAACACGGTCAACCGTATCCTCAAGAGGTTTCGCGACCGTGGTCTCGTCGGCACGGCCGACGGCCACTATGACTTCAACGCCGACTTTGACCGCCTCCACGAGTTCGCACGTGAACTCGCACACCATCTACATCGCCAACGCCTCGAAGCCGTCGCCCCGAAGGGCACGATTCTCTGGGAGGACTATGACGAATTCCTCGCCCAGGCCGAGAAGGAGATCGACGCCGAGGGGTTCCACGAAACCGGCCTCGCTCGATTCGCGGCCTTCGACCTCCAGTTCCTGCTTACCGGCCACCGCTACTACCTCTACTCCGAGGAATTCGACGCAGTCTCGCCGGCGGAGATGTGTTGTCACACGCTGCTGATCGACGACGGCAGCCGCCACCGCTCGTACTGTCTCCTCCTGCTCAGCCACGTCGACGTCGACGAGGCGGACCTCCGAGAGCAGGCGGCGAAGTATGGCCTCGAAGACGAAATCGACGCCTTGCTCCGCTACCTCGAGACGTACGGGGAGGTTGATGACGAGCAGCTCCCGGAGTGGGACGAGTTCCAGGAGCTGGCGGCTGACTACGAGGTGCAACTCCCACAATGAGACCAACATTCGGACGCGAGTACATCGAGAACGAATTCCAGCGCATCGGGGACGGGCTATCTGAACCGCTCACGGTCTACCTGATCGGTGGTGGCGCGATGTCGCTGCGCGACCTTAAGGGGGCGACGAAAGACATCGACCTGGTCGTTCCAGATGGCGACGCGTACGGTCAGCTGTGGGCGGTCCTGATGGACCTCGGGTATGCGGAGGTCCAGTCGCTGGATCCAGATTACCGGGCGCTTGGCGCGACGAGCTGCGTCGAGAACGACGACGGGTGTCGCCTCGACATATTCAACCAGCAGGTCGCGAACAAGCTCGTGCTCACCGACGGGATGCAAGAGCGCAGCAAGCCGTTCCTCGACACGGATCGACTGACGGTCCGGCTGGTCAGCAACGAGGATATCTTCCTGTTCAAGGCAATCGCAGGCCGCGATGACGACATCGAGGACATGAATATGCTCGTGCAGGCCGGCCTCGATTACGACGTCGTGCGGGATGAACTCGAAGCCCAGATCGAACGCCTGGGGGACGATCAGTTTGCCACGTTCGCGAACGAGGCCCTGGTCGAACTCGAGGAGCGATACGGGGTGACCACGCCGATCGAGGGCCGCGTCCAGGAGCTCACGAATAGATACTACCGGGGGCTCGAAGTCCTCCAAGCACTCGACGAGCCGATGACCGTCGACGAACTGGCCGCCGAACTGGAGCTGGATACTGACAAGGTTCACGACCGGATCGCGTATCTCTCAACGTTCAACCGGGTCCGTCGGGATGGCGACACGATCCATCCTGTGGAGTAGCTCAATCGTCGCCCTACGTGGAAGGAAGGCGGCCGTCTGGTCGGGGCACGCGGCCCCGTTTTATCTCGTGATCGACGCGGCGCAGGTGCTTGCAGCCGCCTTCGGGTGAACGTTGCTGCCAGTCGGGGCAGGTACACGATTCGTCGATAACGTCGACTTCATACCTGTTGCCGGACGCGGACTGCACCTCGTAGCGGCCACCTTTCGAGAGGAGCGAGACGTCCATCGCTTCGGCAACGGCACGCTTCGTGCGGGGCTCGAGGTCGTCTTGTGACTCTGCGTTCTCGTCGACGACCAGTCGGTCGCGAACGTCGCCCGTTCGGCCACCGTCCGGAGCGACGGCTTCCGCAGGGCCACTGAGCCGCTCGTAGAGCACTTCCTCCACCGGATGGCCTTCCGGCCACAGGTAGTGGACTTCGCGGCGCTCGCGATGGTCGTAGGAGCCGCACGCGGCTGCGCACCCAGTCCAGACCCGCCAGGCCCCAAGCGCGGCCATCACGTCGACGATGTCACGGGGAACCCTCTGGTAGTCATCCGGGAAGAACACCCGGAATCGGGTACACCTTTCTTGCGGCGGGACGGTCTCCCACCAGTCTTCGCTGGAGCCCCAACTGTCGTACATCGCGTCGTCGCTCCCGTAGCCGACGGTCACGCCGGCGATCGGCGTCCAGTCTGCTGGGAGGTGTTCCGACTCGCCTTCGAGCACCCGGAGGACGGCGTATCGGAGGTATTCGTGGGCTTGGTTGTCTGTCGTTCGGGCGACCTGATCGTGCTGCTCGACAACGTATTCGGCTTCCTCGAGGAGCGTCGTGAGATAGGATTCAGTCATCATTCGACGGAGGTCAGAACGCGCCTCCGCCCCTCCGCGGGCGCTGAAAAACTTAACCAACATATCGGGGCGACCAACCCACTTGTTGGTTAACAGAATTGGAGAGCGCGTCAGTCTTCGAGTATGTCGATAAGATCCTTTGCTGTCCGATTGATCCGGCTGAGACACTCCAGAACTACCTTCTGTGAATACTGGTAAAAGAAGTAGACGGCGAGACCTGTTACGATCTGCAGTATGGGTTGAAACCGAAGACAACGACCGGCGTTCTCCGAATCAGGAATCTGTAGGCAACATCGTCTATCCAGAGTCCTGTGACCACGGGTCCTCGCGTTTCTCGAGGAACTCCTCGAGCTCAGGATCTTGTGCCTGTTCCTCCCACCACGACAGATTGGGCTCCCAATCGTCTGGCCGTGGACAGTGGTGCTCACAGCCTTCGCAATATCGATCTTTAAACCCGTTAAATGCCAGCTCCAGATTCACACTCTCCATTGCTCCCCCGTGTTTACACCACACCATCTTCGTACCGAGCGTGTAGAGGCTGAGCCACTGGCCGAGCGGGCTCGTCGACAGCTGGCGGATTCGCAGGTGTTCGCAGTGCCGAAAGTATTCCGTCTGGTTAATATCCTTGACTCCTATCCGAATCGCTTCCGTCGTGCGATCCTCATCATCCGCATCAAGGTCGATCCCCTGCATTTCCAGCATATCCGTTGCCATCTCTTGATACTCCGACAGACTCATCTCCTCCACCTCTTCCTCGCTCACCTCCTCTCGTTCGTATGGATCCGGCCGGTCCTCCACATCGTCCAGCAGCTCTTCTAGGAACTCGACAGTGTGCTCGTCACCGAGTTCCTCCGCCCCCGAGATTCCGGTGGTGAAGTAGGTTATCGCCTTCTCCGGCTCTAGCGTGAAATAGTAGTACCGCCCGAGGCTCTTACCGAGGAGCATCCGGATTTCCGGATCATCCACGATATCCAATATCTGCTCGCATTGCTTCACGAGCGGATGATCGTGCTTCTCTTCGCCCAGCGCAGCCTTGTCCATGATCTGTAGCTGCGTGAGACGCATGATCTGGTTGGAGATATAGTCAAGCACGATAGGCAGACTGACGATGAACTCGTAGAGGTGGTCACGGTCAACCAGTTGGTTCAGCGCATCGTTGATCTCGCCGAAGATACGGATTTTTTCTTCAAGCAACTCGATCAGGGTCTTATTGAAATAATACGCGAAGAACGCATCCGTATCCTCTCCTTGGAACTTCAACGACACCAGTATCTCTTCGGTCTTCTCAAGGAGGATAAACAGCTCTGACTGGTGTTTGTGGATCTTGGTATAGTATTCGAGACCGTCTATGTCCAGATTCTGGGCGAGGTCGATGGCCTCCTCGGAGAGCTCAATGATGGTCACGGCCTCCTCTGGCTCCAGTGAATTGTATGTGTGGGTGAGGCCGACAAGGGCTTTCAGCTTGCCTTCGTCCTTCTCCGGCGCGTTGTAGACATCGATTAGCGTTTCCCGCGCTTCTTCCATGTTCCCCTGCTGCATGAGCTCCTGCGACTTGATCAGGGAATGGCCTTTGAAGCTCAACAGGCTGCTGTTGATCTCCCGATCGAGTTCACCGAGATCCGCGGACGAAAAGTTGACCCCCTCCCCCAGTCCCAGCCCCATGTTTTGACGTCGGATGATTCGCTTCTGGCTGGCAACAACAGCGTCCTTCAGGGCGTCCGTATCCCCGAACGTGTTCTGCTTGTTGACGTGGATACGGTTATAATCCTGCTCCCGCCAACCGGGTGTCTCGTTGTTCAATGTATCCCAGATGTAGTCCTGCGTCACCGTCCAGTAGAACTGGTCTGCTGCGTCGTCGTACAGCGCCAGTACAACCGGCTGTGATGTTTCTACATACAGTTCAAGATCGTCGGTCGTAAGATCGAATGTCGCCCGGTCTCCCTCGAACTCCTCGGATGCCTTCAACTGAATGTAGAAATTAATCGACCGGACTTCCTGATGGCCGTCCTCCCCCTGCTCGGTCACCGTAACTTGAAAGTCAAGCCCGAAGTCGTTATCCAAGGAATTGACGACAAACTCATCTAACCGGGAGATCAGTTCTCCTCGAGAAGCTTGTTCGAGTTGCTGGTTGCTGCTTCTCTTCTTCGCCACTGTTAGAACAGTTTTTGCCGATTATCTAAAAAACTGTGTACACCTGGAATCCTATTACCGAATATACTCCCCGGATTCCGCCAACTGACTCGGGTACAAGCCGTCGAAACCCCATAACTCAAACTCACCCGCGCCCAACTATTCCTCGTCTGCATGTTCGAGGACTTGGACAGGGAAACGATTGAGGAGATACTCGATGCACCCGAACCCACGCTCGACCGGGACGACATCACGATCATCTACTTCGACCAGAAAATCTGGGGCCAGCTCCACGCCGGCCGCCATGATTCCGAATCAAGGCACACCGACGCCTACGAAACCGTCCGAGAAGCCGTCAAACGCGGCGATGCAATCTGCCCCTACTCTATCGCCCGTTTCCTTGAAACTGATGCGCACCACGACGATACGTTCAAGAGAGAGCTTTATGAGCTGATGATCGACCTCTCCAATAACTTCTGTATGCGGAACTACTTCGACGCCATCGGTGCTGAAATCACGGCGTATATCTTTAGACATGCCGACCTGCTGCCCGAGATCGACCCAAGTGGCCAGATATTCAGCCGCGGCCTCGTCGAACCCCACGGGCACCCTCGAATCACTAGTGACGGCAACCCAATCGATAGCGAATGGAAGGTCCACAAAATCCTTCGATCGGAGCAGGTAACCCGGCAAATGATCAAGTCTGACGATTTCTTCGACGACGTCCCAGAGCCCTGGGACGAGGAGGAGCGTGCCCAGTACGTTGAGACACTGGAATCCATTCGGAAAGAGTACGACGATATCGCCGACACCGACGAGGAACGCCGTGAACAGCTAATAATCGAAAGTTTTCGAAATGATGTACTCCCTGGTCTCCTCCATACTGCTGAGCAGATTCCACTCGACGTGGATTTACTCTCTATTATCGTCCGTGACACTGCCATCAAAGGGTTCGAGGACTTTTTTATGCAGTTTCCCACCTACTTCACCCATCTCGATCTCATCCTCGGCCGCGATTTCCACCGCCACCGCGACATCGAGGGAAACGACCTTAACGACGTTATGGCCCTTGCAGTCGCTATTCCCTACTCCGATTTCGTAGTCACCGAGAAGTTTTTCGCTGGTGTCGCTCACCAACAGAATCTCCCCGATCGGTTCGACACAACCATCCGTACCGACCTTCAGGATCTAGCCATTCACCTCACCGGAACATGAGATTGGGAAAACGACCAACAAACGAGGCGAGAACTGATTGGTGTTGATTAACTCCTAATGTCCTCCAGAACTTCAATAAGTTCTTCTGACGTTCGACTAATCCGGCCAAGGCGCTCGCGAACGACCTCGGGATCGTCCGACTCCCACGCAGCGAGGTAGAACGCTGACCCACTGGTGTCGAGCCCGCAGTACCGCCCGACGACGTACGCGACGGCTTCGGCCTCGACTTCACGTTTCGACCGCTCCGTATCGTCGTCGACATCGAAGTGGAGCAGGGCGTGTGCGTACTCGTGAATCAGCGTTCGCGCGAGGTCGGCCTCGTTCTCCCGATCACGCACCTCGACGAGCGGCTGAACGTCGACGAGGCTCAGTTGCTCGCAGATGCCCTTTGCCTCGCCGTGGGTCCACTCCTCAGTTGGAACGATCCGCACCGTCACGCCGAGGTCATCAGCGGCGGCAGTCAACTGTTCGACGAGGTCGCCGGCGTCCCCAGTCGCTTCAGTGTCTAGGTCGGGAAGCGGTTCGCCCTCGGTCTGGGAGACATCGAACACCGGCGCGGGCTTGAACCCGACCAGGCCCTCGGACCACTCCTCGGGCGACGTCTCATCGTAGTCACAGTCGCTGTCCTCGTGATAGCTCGGCGAATTCTCGCACTCCGGGCACTGCTTGGTGATGATCGGCGCCCAGATCCAGATGGCCGACTCACCCTCCGTGACGTGACGGTCGAACTCCTCCTGCCACGTCCGGTAGCCAGCCACGCGGGTTGCCTCGGGACACTGCCGCTTGATGAGGAGCGTGTTCCGATACGAGTAGTCGTGGAAGCGACTCTGGACGTCAAGCCACTCCTGGAACTCCGCGCTGGCCTGCGCGTCGTCGACGCCGGCGACGAGGTCGTCGATCCACTGTTCGATCGTACTGTTCATCTCGTCGGATCGCGTGTCGGTCTGGTCGAAGGAGACCGACGAATCACTGGTCGTAGCCATTGTGTTCACCGAATCTAGTTCACGGCAACTGCGTCTGCTCAGACCGCGCCGCACCCCTCAGGGGCGTTCAAAAAACCGCTCTGTCGGTCAGCGGAGCTCGTGGCGTTCGTCCGCAAAGCCAACCGAGACGAGGTACTCGAGGAACTCGTCGAACCGCTCGACGTCACTGGGGGTGTCGGTCGCAAGGTGACGTGCCCACTCGATGGCCCACTGGAAGGCGGGATCCGTGCCGCCCTTGCCGTGAATGTACCACCACCGGGCCGCCTTGAGAACCACTATGGGATTCGTCGGCGGCTGCTCACCGGCGAGCCCACGGGTGATGGATTCGATTTCGTCGGGGACGTCGGCGGGATCGACCTCCGATGATTGCGTGTTGTCGATATCGACCGGGATCTCGTCGATCGAGACGTTGTCAGGACGCTGTTGTTGACTCACTGGATGTCACCTCTGAGAGCATTCGAAGGAGCCCTCGCCCTCTTCGGGGGGCACGAAAAACAGGTCGCTAAGTCACGCCGGCGGGAGGTAGACGCTCTGCTCACCGGCGATCTCCTCCAGGTTATTCCGATGACGGTGGCTGAAGTAGCACTCGTAGCTGCAGTATCCACAGATTGCGCCGGTATCGTATTCGGCCACGTACGGGCCGCGGCGAGTTCGCCAGACGTTCGTCCCGCATTCGGTACAGGCGGCGTCCTCGAGATCGGCAGGACTCGGTCCCTCGTACTCGACGTCGAGCCCCTCGTCTTGCGGTGTCGTTTCGGGCCAGATTCCGTGGCCCCTCCAAAACTCACGGACACGAGCGAGGCTGTGGCGCACCGTCTTTCGGACGGTGACGTGGTCGGCGTCGCGACCGCTGTCGTCCCAGCCGTCGGCCGTCCAGAACTCACCGAACTGTGCGCCGCGATGCAGGCCGTTCCAGTCGACGCCGACGATGTCGGCTGGTGGCTCGTCCGTGAGTGTCGGCCTGGTCAGCTGTCGAATGGCGTCGAGCTGCTTGGGCGGACTCCCGCCGAGGATGTGGACGCGCCGCCCTCTCCAATCGGCAGGGTCGGAGAACTCGTGGGCCAGGCGGTCGGCGTATCCGCGTGAATACCCGAGGACGAGGGTCTCGGGGATCGCGTCGAGCACCGGTCGCGACTTCGGAACGACGATGAGCTCGGCCTCGGGGTAGCTCGCTTGGATCTCACGAGCAGCAGCGACGTGGGCGTCGACGTCGTCGATTTCGTCGACGTCCCCGATGACCCCGACCTGAGGTTCGTACTCGAAGAAACGGTCGACGAACCGCTCCAGATCGGGATTCCGGAAATCGTTGTCGAGCATCCCGACGGGGAGGCTAAGGTTCTGATACTGCGCCTCCTGGTACCCACAGTCCTCGCGAAACCCGGGAAGGAAGCCGAGGTCGACAGCGTCGACGACAAACGGCGCTCGATGCAGAAACGCCACATAGTCTGCTTGTCTGGCGGCGGCGATTTCACGGGCGGTGCTGGCGCTGGAGCTCAGCTCGAGGGACATGATTAGGCTCGCGAGGCCGCTGCTGGCTGCCCCGCACCCTTTCAGGGGCCCGAAAAACCGAGGCACAGCCTGTTAACCAACAAAAGGGGGAACCTACGCGGAGTGTGTTGGTTAAGACCAGAGCTTACTCTTCGTCCTCACGTAGCTCTTCAGCCTTCCACTTGAGCCGGCGTAGGATCTGCGTCCGATTCTGGTGGGCGTTCTCGTAGGCAACACACTCTTGGAGGGTTTCCATATCCGGGATCGTCGCGATACCAGCCTTGATCAATCGGTAATTCGGTGCTTCAAGACGCTTCTCAGGTGGGAATTCGTCGTCACTCCCGTCGCTAATCGTGGACTGTTCCATCTCGGTAGCCCTCCACCCCTCCAGGGTGAGAAAAACAGAACAGACGACTACATCACCGACGCGGCGTCAGGCCATCGCCTCTTGGAACCGCTCACGCAGCGCGTCCTCGCGTTCTTCGAACTGCTCGACTTTCTCCTGCAGGTCGTCGCTGACGCGCTCGATGCTCGCCAGCGCTCGTTCGCCGGCCAGCGACGCCTGTGACCCGTCTTCACCGTCCGCCTCTAGCTGCTGCTCGTAGGCCTGCTCGACGCGCTCGATCGTACCTTCCGGGTTGAACAGAATGTCGTTGGCGATCCGAACGTACTGATCGAGGGATGCCCCCTCTTTCCCCTGGAAGAAGTGGGTGAGCGCGTACGTCGCGCCGGAATGTAGCGTCCACATATCGACCTCGAAGGGAGACGCCGCATTGGCTTCTGCATCGCCGGCGGCACGCTCGGCCAGGTAGTCCGGGAACCCCAACAGGGTGTAGAACTCCGTGACGGTGAACGGGAGCTCCGAATAGTCGAGGTCGATATCCTGAGCGTCCCGGATGAACTCGAAGAGGTCGTCGGCGACGAGTTCGACCTGTGCGAGGAGTTCCTCCCACCAGGTGTGGAAGTTCCGGACGTCGCCGACGTGTTTGATGACCTCCTTGTCGGTGAGCGAGCGCATCGTGTTCGAGCAGTAGCCATCCTGGGCGAACCCCTCCACGTAGACGGCGTGCTCGCCGAAGAAGTCGTAGCCCGACGTGACGCCCATCGTGATCGGGTCCGACCGGCCGGGCAGGCGCACCTCGAGGCCATCGAACATGATGTCCATGTGGACCTCGCCACCGCCCCGGTAGCGTCGAATCTCGCCGAACATCACCTCGCCCAGCGGCGTCCCGTCGATGGTCTCCTCGCGGAGGACCTCCTCCAGTGGCCCGTACACGTCGACAGGGTTGATGATCGAGTAGCTGTCAGTGGGAACGTGGAACAAGGGGTCCGTCTCCGCATCCTCATTTCGGGCCTGCTCCCGAGCTCGACTCGGCTCGACAAGCGCGTTGAACCGCTCCGTTTCGACCCACTCGTCGGTGTACGGATTCTGGTACGCCACGGTCGTCTCGACGGTCTGCGGAAGATCACGAACCGCCTCGGCGAAGGTCACGGGTTCTGCATCTCCATGCCGCTCTCGGTACCACTCGGGTAGTTCGGTGTCGGTACGTCCATCGACGCCAGCGAAGATGGTTCTGGACTCTGGAGCTTTCATCTCAGTCACCTCACTTCAGGAATCCTCGTCGACGTGCGACTGCATCGTCTCGCGCCCTGCGCCCCTCTCCCGGGCGCAAAAACAACACTCACGAACTCCCATTCGACCTGGAGAGTGTCCTCACATCCTCAGCTGTCTCCGTCGGTGCGCTCCTGTCGGTCGTTGTACCGCTCTATTTCACGCCCGATTTTCTCGAGCGCCTCGACACCACGTTCGAGGAGCTGGTGGGTGGCTCGCGCCAGTCGAAGCGTCTCCATCAGTGCTCCCCCTCTGGGGGCTCGATGAGGTTGTTGCTCTCTTCTGCGAGTTCCTGGATCACCCGTTCTACGTCAGCCTCCTCGGTAACCACCCGATGTGCGAGCGGGGCTGGATATGCTCGGTCACCTTGGCTGCAGAGCACGACCAGCCACTCGTCGCTTCCATCCCCGAGTACGATGTAGTGGTCGCGATCAGCGCGCTGGAACACTCTTCGATCAGGGCGGGAGACGGCTCGCCAGTTCTTGGGGAGCGTCGGTGACGGCAGTCCACCGTCGGCGAGGGCGACGACGTCGTCGGTAAGGGTCGCCATCGCGATGTCGATCTCCTCGCCGGTGAGGTGCCAGCACGCCGCGGCACCGTCGCACTCCAGCTGTGAGACCACCTGATTCCGGAACGCGATGTAGTGCTCACGGGCGAACTGCTCATCGTCGTAGTAGTCGAGGAGGAGCGCGCACGCGAGCTGGGCGGGCCCGCTACCACTGTACCCCCACTCGAACCCGCTTGGACTGTGGTTGACGAGGTCCAGACTGCGCTCGAGGGAGAGTCGCCGATGCTCTGAGAGGTTCAGAACGACGGCTTGGGCGTCGACGCGGAAGCCGACGTATTCGACTGTGTCTCGGTGAGACTGACCGGGCGATGCTTCTGGAACCGAGTCCGAACTTGCTACAGGTACATTCCCGTTCATTCGTTGCTCGCGGGCGGTTCGGTGACCCCCGCACCCCTCTCAGGGGTTCAACAAACAGGACGGCGTAGCGTTCGGCAACGTATTTGGCAGTTGCAACGTACTATCCACATAATTGAGGATGGCTGTACTGGACGATCTCTCGGGGTTCGAGTTCGAGGACGTGATGGAGGACGTGTTCCGGAACCTCGGCTATGAGAACGTCCGCCAGGCCGACCGCACGGCTGACGAGGGTCGCGACGTCATCATGGAGGAGGTCGTCGACGGCAGGCGGCGTGCGATCATCGTCGAGTGCAAACACACGGGGACGGTCGGGCGGCCGGTCGTCCAGAAGCTCCACTCGGCGATCGCGACGTTCGACTTCGACGGTCCCAAACGCGGAATGGTCGTCACGACCGGCCGGTTCACGAACCCTGCCCAGGAGTACGCCGACCGCCTCCAGCAGAACGACGACCCCCATCCAATTGAACTGCTCGACGGCGATGACATCCGAGAGATTTCCGACGAGATCGGCCTCGACCTCTACAACGGGCGCATCGAGATTCTCTGCGACGAAACCCTACGCCCGTACGACCCGGCCGCCGACGTCGACGCGCCAGTCACGGAGGCGTTCCGCGACATAAAGAACATCGAGGGCGCCGACCTCCCAGAACCGCATTCGGCGGTGACGTTCCGCCCAGTGGTCGCGGTCACCGCGGACACGAACGCCGTCTTCGAAACGTCGGTGGGCGTCATCCACCGGATCAACGACCGATCGCGATTCGTCGCCCACGCCGAACGCGGGCAGCCACAAGTCGCGGACGAGGACGTCGCAACGCTGGTCACCGAGAACCTTCACGCGACGGTCGACCTCGATACCGAGCAGTTCGGAGAGGTGTTCGACGACGTCGAGGAGCGGCGGTTCGGCCAGACTCAGACGGAGTACAAGGAGTGGGCCGTCGAGCGGCTCCAGCAGCACCACACGACGACGGTGACCTACACCGGCGACAACAACGTCACCTACAACAAGACCTGCGAGCCGAATCGTTCGGACATCTCCGTGCAGTCGATCGAGCCCGTATACCTCCCCGAGGTTCGGCACACGACCGACCTCCAGGAGTACACCTACCCCTACGAGTACTACGCGGCAGGTCCGTCACGAGTGACAGCCGAGGATGGCATCCACCGCTGCGTCCATTGTGACACGAGCGGCGGCGACGAGACGTACACCTACTGTCCGAACTGCGGGGCCATCGCCTGCTCCAGTCACATCAAAACGGAGCGGCTGGAAGGCGAGCCGGTCTGTACGGGCTGTGCGAGGACGGAACGGTTCGCGCTGAAGACGAAGTACTTCTACGACGAGGAGAACCTCGAAGCGTTCCGCGAGGAGTACGCCGCGATGCCGCTTCACGAGAAGGCGATGGAGAACAAGTGGCTGGCCGGGGGAAGCGTTGTCGCGACGCTGCTGGTCGTCGTCGGACTACTCGTCATCGGCGGCATCATCTGAGCGGGCTAAGCGTTCACGCCGGCTCAGCGACCAACTCTTCGAGCGCCTGCTCAAGCGGGCCGTGGAACTGCCAGCTGGCCCGCTCGAAGGCTTCCTCGGTCGGACCATCCCAGCGCGGGAAGGCGGAGTGACCACTCACCTTGACGGTCCACTCGGACGGCTCCTCGAACGGGTTCCGGGTCGGGAGCTCGACGACGTAGAGATACTCCTCGTCGCCGTGAACGCCGTCGGCTGGGTTCTCGACGCCGTGTCCGAGCAGGAACATCGGCTGGTCAAGATGCTCCATATTGTCTGGCTCGAGGAGATCCGAGGGTTGGTCAGCGTGGATGCTCCGATCACGCCCTTCATCCACGTAGAGGGTCATCGTCGAGAGCGTGTCGAGGAACAGGAACTGGGCAGCGGCGTACGCAGGCCCGCGCTCTGTTCGTGTCTCGTCGAGCAACTCCTTCAGCTGGACCAGGTCACGGAGGACGCTGTCGGGATAGCCGTCCGAGTGTCGGTAGATTTGTGCGATGCGGTCGGTTTCGGACTGTTCGTCTGCGGGCTCGCTCCGTTGGATAAATCGGAGTTGACTTCGTGTCGACATCGATCACCGTCGGCGTGTGTGCGCCGGCACCCATCGCCGGCGCAGAAACAAACCCTACAGACTCATGGTGAGTGGCCGAAAGTTTGTAAATTGACTGAGGAGATTAGGTTCTACAACGAGTAGCTCTATAGTCCGAACGTTCGAGCGTCCATTTATAATCCAGTTCCACAAGCAGAATAGTATAGGATGAGCATCGACTTCGGGGAACTCCGCGATCTAGAACTCGAACACGAAGAGCAACGGGAGTGGTGGGAAGCCAATCGCCAAGAGCTAACTAGAAGCCAGAAAGACAAACTGTTCCACTGGATCTTCGACGAACAACCCTTCCATTACCGTTGGCTAGTAATAGAACTCTCCCTAGATAATCTCGAGAACCCACCGAGACTCGTTGACGATTTCCAACGACTAGCACCTCATATCGATGGAGACCTTGCTTGGCGAGAATTCTACGACGCATTCAGAAGCCGAGTGGAAGGGCATGAAGACTTGATGTGGGACATCTACGAGCACCTCATTGAAACGGACGATGAGTGGTTAACGTGGATGGCCGGAGTAGTACTGGCTCAATTACCAGAGGATCAAATGCGCGAAATCACGCTCGATCTCCTCCATGCGGACGAAGGTACAAAGGTGCGGGCTGGACTCCAAGCAACACTTGAGCAGTATCAGGAGCAGGAACTACCTGAGGAGTATATTTCAGTATTTCGTGGATTGGCATTAGATTCGGAATCCGCGACGTTACAGGAATTGATCAGGGCAAATGTCGTCCTCTTCGAGGAAAACAACCAACTTTGGGATATGACGGTGGACATTGCGGAGCGTAACCCAGAAACGATTCCCCAGATCAGCCGACGCTTTGCGAGCAAAATCGAGAATGAACATCTTGAGGAGTACATCCAGATTCTCAAACACGGAATTGAAAACGGCCAAGACGTAGACTTAGCGCACGCAAACCAGTTCCTTCAATCCAACTTCGCCAATGAAACCGAAACCTTGGCAGAGTTCACCATTTGGCTCGACAACCGAGATGCACTGACTTCAAATCGGTTGGCGGAGGATGTCTCCCGGGAAAACCCCGAGTATCTCCCAGAACTCTTCAGTCGGCTCGACGACTACGAACACCCGCTCAAAGGACAGTTTTCGTTTATTCATGCAGGCAGATCCAGACCGGCCGAACTCGTACAGCTCATCCTCGAAGAATATGACGAAGAGAAATCAGTGTTCTACCTCGAACTGCTACGAAAGGCGCTCGGTGAATTATTTGAGCACGAGGACACGCATCTTTCCACCGTCGAGGACATTTACGAGTTCTTGGTTGAACATTTTTTTAGCGAACAATTCGTACACGCGCTCGACCGTGACCGACTAAATCTGGATGATCCGGACGTATACGATGAGGAAAGAGCTCTTGGGACGCTTCGGGAGTTCCTCATCGAATTGCACACCATCCGGGATTTTGACGATGAACTCTTGGAAACGCTCGATGAATATGAGTCGCTGTCAGGCCACTTTCATGATCTCGTGGGAACCAGGATAGAAACGGGCAGGCCACATCCCTTCCTGTATCTACTCCGGGACGAAAGGAAGGAACTTGATTTCCTTGAGAACAACTGGGACCGGATACCCCAGGACAAGCGTGACGATCTGCTAGCCAGCACCGGTTTCTACGATTTTCTCTCCGAAATTATGTTCTATCTCCACTTGGACAACCAAAATGTGGCGTTCGAGCCGGAGGTCCCGTTACATGATTGGCAGACGGATGAGCCGAAGGGAAACGTCGACTTGGTGGTCGACGACATCTTCATCGATATTTACCGGCCTGAAGCATGGACCCCCCTAGCCTTGTCGAACCGGGGTAGGTTCATTCCGAATAACGCCGAGAGCAAAATCCTGGGTAAGTTCAAGAGTAAATTCCTCGGGACACGGGAAATGGCCGAGAATCCGTGTTTCATCGCTCTCGATATCGACCGGTCCGAGATTGATCGTGAGCAAGTTGTGGCAGCGCTCCTCGGCTCGATGCAGGTGAGAATCTATTATGACGAGGAGACGGGAGAGACCGTTGGCGAGGACTACGTTAGAAACACAGATGAACGTCTCGAAGGCGACTATTATCTGTTAGATAAGCATCTCAATGGGGTCATCTGGTACGAGACAGACCTCGTTGAAGAAGAAGATGGAGTTATGCCTGCTCTGGATCTTGGTGTTGTCCCGAATCCGGAACATGAAGACGGAGAGAGTAATTTCGAACTTTGTCAGAAGCTTGAGCGTTCGCTTACTGAGGGTAGCTGAGGAGATCCCGCCTCATATCGGGCTTGAAAGTGCCCATTCAAGTTACCAGGCCTTGGTTTGTTGGCTAAATTGGGGTTACTAAGTTCCTGCCCTCTATTCAGCAAGATTGCTGAGAATCATTACCTACTGCCGATTTCGTCAAGGTCACTATGCGAGATGCGACACCTCTGATGGTTCCTCGACGTCGTCGAACTCGCCACGCTCCACAGGTTCCCAGTCCTCACCCGGCTCTGGACTCCACCAGTCGACCTTGTAGGCGCCCGGTGCGCCGAGGATCTTCACGCGGGCCGACCCATCAGGCAGGTCGCGGCGCAGTTTCTCGTCGACGTGTAGGTTCCAGGTCGTGGTAGAATCGAAGCAGGCGAGCACGGCTTCCTCGTAGCCCCGTGACTCTCGGGATTCTTGGAGTTCGACCTGGGTGTTGCAGTTCTTGCAGAACACCCCCTCGAAGGGGATGTGAGTGAAGACCTCCTGCCCGCAGACGGGGCACCAGAGGAACTCGAACAGTGCCTCGCTGTGTCGGTCAAGTACTTCGAGGGTCATTGGTTGACTAACCCGGTCGTCCCGGGCCACCACCTCGTGCCCGGCGAAAAACAGCGCCCAGCGCTCACCCACTCACCGTTCGGCGCCGTAGACGATGCGTGAGGGGGCTTCGTATCCACAGTCGGGGCATTCGTACCACCGCTGGACTTTCGCCCCGTCTGCTACCTTCTCGCCGACGCGAACGTCGTCGTTCGGACACTCCGGACAGCTGAGTTCCGGGGTGGGCCGCTCCCGGAGTTCGTCACGGAACGACGTCGCATCCTTCGTCTCGTATCCCCGCGACCAGACCGGGTAGCCGTCGACGAGAATCACCCCGCGCCACTTGTACCGATAGGAATCCGGCGCTCGATGCAGGACGGCTCGCGCACCGGTCTCGGTGTTCCGATACGCGAGTGTCGGCGAGCGGCTCTCGCGTCGCCAGTTGGTGATGGGAGGCATTATTCAGAAGTGGACGTCAGCGGGTACGATCCAGAGCTCTTCACTCTCCTCGAGGAGTCGATCCAGCTGTCCACGGTGGCGAATGCCGGTTCCGTGTTCGGTGTACAGGAAGATCGTCGGGCCGTCGTACGCACCGACCTTGTGGAAGGCGTGCCGGGCGAGGTCCTCGTCGCGCATGATCTCCTCGTCGGAGAGCTCGTCGATGGCCTCTTTCACCCGGTCGAGATTGCGCACGAACTCTTCCTTCGTTGCCTCCCAGCCACGCTCGAGGAGGTCTTCGCCGTCATCAGAGTCGACGGGGGCTACAGTTGGGAGCTCACCCCATCGCGCCTTCCCCGCAACGGACGTGTCCTCCTCGTCGAACGTGACGTAGTAGTCGAAGACGGCGCCGGCGTGTGGGTCCGCGCCGACCAGGCGGTCGAACACCGTCTTTCCGGTGGCCAGCGCGTCGTCGTGTGTCGATGCCTCTACGAGGGCGTAAATCACCATATGCATCTCGAACACCTCGAAACGCCGACGCACCGGGAATCGTTGCTCGCTCCAGCTGCGCCGGCACCCATCGCCGGCGCTCGAAAAACCTGCTCGTGACGGCGGATTCTCAGGCCTCGTCCGCTCGTTCGACAGTGATGGTCAGGTCGCCCGATTCGTAGTCGGCCTCGAAGTCGACGACGAATGCGTCCGCCTCGTAGGCGGCGTGGTAGGCGCGGTGGTGTGCGAGCGAGCCAGTCGCCTTGAAGTGGAAGAATGCGGCCGCCGTGTAGGGCTTGCTCTGTGTTTCGACCTGCGACTCGACGGATGCGGAGAGCGCGACCTTGGGCGTCTCTGTGTCGATACTCGCAGCGAACTCTTTCGCTTCTTCGACGGTTGCTTGCGAATGTGCCGGTGTTTCGCCGGTGAGCACGTTCATCGGGGTTTCCGTCTCGTCGGTGAACAGGACGTCTTCGAAGGTGTGTGTCCCGAGGATCGTCTCGGGATCCAACTCGCAGTCGTGAAACGGGTCGTCGTCTGAGGTCATCGAATCACGAGCCTACGGCGGGGCTCACCCATTCCGACCCCTGAAAAACAGGACCTGCCACGAAGCAGATCGAACTAGGAGTGGTTCAGGCTCGCCTTCTCGAAGAGAGATTCACCAGTCGGGATGAGCAGCTCCTGTCGGTCTCCGACTCGCTCGGCCAGCTTCCGTTTCAGGTATTGCCTCGCCGTCGACGGCGTGAAGACGCCTTTGTCAAGCATGTCGCCGACGACGTCTTTGAGGGCCGCGAACTGTCCCTGCAGGTGGCCGTCGCCGACCGGCTCGCCGTCGTACCAACGCACCGTCGCGAGCGCGCCGTTCCCGACCGTCTCCCCCTGTTCGACCGTCTCCGAGTCGTACTGTAGCCCGAACCACAACGTCCGATAGGCGGTCACCTCGAACGTCGTCGACACCACGAAGAACGCCTCGTGGTGGAGGAAGTCGAGATGGTCAGCGACGATCTCGTCGAGGGTGAGCCCGGTGGCGCGGGGCTTCGGCTCGACGACCGTCGACGGTCGATCCTCACCAGCGAGGTAGCCGTCGACGCCTTCTGCCTCGAGGCCATCGGCAAGATCTGCGAGCAGCTGTTTCGCCCACTTGGAGTCGGTGTCGTCGCCACCGAACGGCGACTCAGCCGAAATTCGGTGCTTGAGCTTCAGGTTCGCTGCGCCCCAATGGCTGTAGTGGAGCGTGTACTGTCCGTCCGTGCGTTCGTACGCAACGAGTGCGCGGTGTCCCATCGAGCAATCACCTCACCGGGGCGACCGCGACTGGATCGCCCCGCACCCCTCCCGGGGGACGATCAACGCTACTCGTCGATCGGGTCGGGGGAACTGAGGTCCGCGTGGAGGACTTCGCCGTCACGAACGACGTACCGCTTCGCCAGCACGGGGAAGCGGCACTTGGTGAACCCCGCTGTCTGGATATCGAGTTCTTCGTCGGCTTCGAGGTGGTTGGCGAGTTCTCGCAGGAATGCGTGGGTCACGATCCCGCCTTCGTAGTCCGGGAGGCCGTTCTCCCGCGCCTCGTACACCTCGAAATCATCGTACCCCCAGATGGTGAGCTCTCCGTCTTCGGTCACCTCCCAGTTGAGCGTCCCGAAGCAGTAGCTCTCACAGAGCTCGCGGACTGCCTGCGGATCCGATACGATCGCGCCGGTCGATGTCGTCGCAGCTTGTAGTGTCGCCATGTCTGGACTTCACGGGGTCGCCCCCGCACCCCTGTCGGGGGCGATAAACCGACGTGAGAGGTGCCTCCCGAGGCGTGGCCGGCGACTTCAGTTAGGAGTCTGCGTGGGCGTCCGCCCCGGCTCCGTCGCCCGGCCGCGTGAGAAGGCTCACCTCTTCCAGGAGGTCTCTCGCGGTCTCGACTCGCTCTCGGTCCGCATCGTCTAATCGGTCGACGTCGAGTTGGTTGAGATTGCTGAGTACACGATGCATCCGGTAGCCCTGTTTGAACTCTTGCTTCATCGGAAGCGCCTCACCGCTCGCCGGCGCGGAAAGACTCCCCATCGAGACTGGCGTCGGGTTTGCAGGAATTCGAGGCCTTAACCAACGAACCTCGACGCCACTCGCAGGCTGTTGGTTAATCGACGCCAGCACTCGCGCTACTCGAGACTGGGTCCGTAGCGAGCCGAGCCACACACCCGGCACTCCCAGATCGGTTGCCCCGTCCACGCCGCATCTGGGACCGATTCGTGGGTCTTGAACCGATGGTCGGTCGCCCGTTCACAGGTTTGACAGCCGAGTTCCTGAGTCGTCGGTACCGACGACTCCTGCCGGTCAGCCGCAGCTTCGCCAGTAGATTCGGTCAGCGCCATCGCTGGAACCAGCCACACCGCATCGTCGGAGTCGTCGAGGACCGCGTCGAGACGCGACGCGTCGCGGATGCCGTCCCCACGTTGGTCGTAGAGCCGCGTCGGGCCCTGCTCCTGGCGCTCCGACGTTCCCTGCCCGATCCACCCACTCCGGTCACGGGTAGCACTGAGAAGCCGCTCACCTCCCTCTGACGACACCTGTACCGCGTCGGGGAGTGAAGGCCATTGCTCGGCCAGCTGGCGCGCCGGCGCCTCGTCGAGATCGTAGATGAGCGTGTAGTCGTCGACGGCCGGCTCCGCCTCGTTGGCGGAGAGGAGGTTCGCCGCGGCGCCGCCCTTCGCGACGGCGCCGTAGAACGTGGTCGACTCGACGACTAGGTGGACGATGCCGAGGACCGTCGTCGACGCTGTCTCGTTCGTGCTAGTCGCGTCACTTCCGAGATGGTTGGTGAGACAGAACCGGCATTTCGTCTGGCCGTCTGGGACTGACGCCCCACACGACCGGCACTCGCCATCGGCGGCCGTCGGCGCATCAGGGTAGCCACCAGAGCTCGTCGCGACGCGTTGCCGTCGGGGGGCACCTTCACACCCGTCGTCCAGCCTCGTGTCCGGAATGTGGGACGCCTCGCCGGTCGGCCGCAGTTCCTCAAAGTCGGAGTAACGACCGTTCATAGAGCAGTCTACAGAGAACATGGCTCGTCTTCGTGTTTAAATCGTAGCGTGGATAGACCGATGTGCAGTACAGACGGAGAGACCGTGATCAGCCTTAGGCGACCTGTTCCTCCAACGTATCCCGGTGTGCCCGGACGGTCGCCTTCGAGGCGTTCGCCACGTCCGCGGCCTCGGATTGCGTCAGCCATCGTCCCTCTTCGCGACCGGCCTTGTAGAGGCAGGCCGCTGCGAACCCGGCCGGATGGACGCCCGTCGTGACGCCGCGTTCCTCGGCCTGCTCCGCTAGGGTTCGGGCCCGCTGTCGGATCTCGTCCGGGCACTCGAGATCCGAGGCGAGTCGCGGCACGAACATGCTGGGGGAGACGGGCTCAGCGGGGAGGCCCAGCTCTTCGTTCAGCGTTTTGTACGCGTTCGTGACTCGTGACTCCGCGACGCGGGCCATCTCGCTGACGTCGTCCACTAACCGCGAGCGGCCGTTGCACCGGCAGGCTCCGTAGATGCTGGCCGCGGCGATGGCCTCGATGGACCTGCCTCGAAGCAGATCCTCGTTCTGGGCGCTTCGGAAGAGCTGACACGCCTGGTCGCGGACCGATTTGGAGAGTTCGAGGGCACTCGCCAACCGACGCACTTCGCCCAGCCCGTGGGCGAGATTCCGTTCCGCTTTCGACCGCCAGCGACCCCGGGTCTGCTCACGGCGCATCCGCGCGAGTCGCCGTCGCTTCTCCCCAGAGATCTCGTTTCCCTTCGCGTCGGTGCCGCGACCGATTTCCGTCGACAGGCCGCGATCGTGGCGAGCCGCAGTGAGTGGGGCGCCCGTTCGCTCGCACTCCTCGTCGTCGTACGTCCGCCACTCCGGTCCGTGATCGATGCGCTGTTCGTCGATGACCAGGCCACAGTCCTCGCAGACCGTTTCGGCCGCGTTCGTGGTGACCTGGCCGTCGCACTCGGGACACTGGTTCGCACTCGATTCCGTTCGGACGTCTTCGTCGAATCCGCTCTCGTAGATATCTCTGGTTGCCATCGTTCTCACCGTGTTCAGGGAACCCGCCAGTACAGCGAGCCCCTCGCCCATTGAGGGGCCGATAGAAACGGATGGTATCGGTACTCCAGTCAACTAGAACACAATCCAGCTGATGTTCTACATATAATGGTAGTAATGGATGTCCAGACTGGTGTTTTGAGCTTCAGCTTCAGCCAGAATGTTCCCAACGGCATCTGAGATTCCGATTGTAACCGGAAGCTTCGTACAGAAATCCGAAGTGTTCCAGTCCAGTTTCGTGAACGCCAGCATTTCTCGGCACAGCTTCTGTGGCGATGAGTCACTGACCTCTGGATCCGGCTTGACCACGATCGGCTCCGGGATGTTCGAGGCCGGATACGTCGACAAAGCCGGGATGTACCCCTTCGTGTACAGGTAGTGCTCCTCGTTGTTCGGTGCGGAGACCATCGTGCCTCGAAGCGCCGGATAAATCCCGGAACTCAAGGCCCGGACTGGGTGCCGCTCTCGGACCGTGACGAAGTCCATCAACTCGATGTTCCCGGCACCTTTGATGAAGCCCTCTCGCTCCTCTTCCCAGAACTCCGACCGCTTGTGAAGCACCAGTCGTCGCGGCTCAGTCTTTTTGTGGCTACGGTAGTGCCTGAGAATCTTCTTTACCAGTTGCTTGGCGTCGTCTTCTGCGAGGTGGTTGTTCCCTGGGCCGTGCTTCTCTCCTTCGACGGGGTCGCCTCGAAGGATGAAGTTCTCCCCTGTCTCCAGGAAGACTTGGGCCATAGCTGTCCGTGTCCGGGATTGGTCTCCGCCTCGCTCTTTGTAGAAGGATATCCCGGCGAAGCACGTTCCGTCCTCCAGCTCGGTTAGTTTCCAGGGATGGCCGCGTTGCGCCTTGTACAGTGTTCCAACCGCGATGTTCCATGCGATCTCGGACTTGTCCTGGACGCCCTCACCGCGGAGGGTCTTCGGCTGCATCAGCTGCGTCGGCAACCCGACTTCCATCCCTAGCAGCTTGATCCGGTTGTGGAAGTCGCTGGTCTCTGACTGCATCCGGGCATGGTCCTGGTGGGATGGAGTGCATGCGTCCCACATCGCTTCTGGAATCGCGATGAACACGACGTCAGGCGGCGTTTCCTTGGCGTACAGGACTTCAAGGTTGATCTTGATGATCTCGACCGCTTCTTCCAACCGGTCTTTCCGGCTGCGGATTTGTTTCAGGTCCCGGATCTCGCCTCGAGTAATCGTCTGCCGCCACCGCTTCTGCGTGTTGAACGTGAAGTTCAGCGGCGACCGTTCGCCGAGGCCGGGGAACGGTGGTTTCCACCGCTTCGACTTGTCCTCGTCGGCGGTGATCGCCAGCTCCATGTCCTTGAACAGTTTCTCGAGGCCGCCGAGAGACCGGCCAGACCCGATGTATCCGACGTTGATTACCTGATGTTCGGATTTCCCGGATGGAGTTCTTGGTCCGTATTTCATCAATCCGACTCGGGGGTCGATGGAGTCCTCGCCGTCAGCGAACATCAAGCCGGGTTCGTCGAGGACTTCGGCGGTGAACTCGTTCATTGGAAATCTCCTAACCACTTGTTCTGCATGGTGCCGTCCCGTTCGTCGGTGTCTTTGGGCGGCCTTTTGTTGACTTCGAGCATCACGGGTTCTGTCCCGATGTCCAGATCGTCCTGTTTGGGGTCGCCGTAGTCCAGGATTTTCCACCAGTGGTTGATCCGACTCCGTGTTTTCCGGTTGTTCCCGTGTCGGCTGGGGCTGAACCTGTCGTGTAACGGTTTGGCTTGTTCCCCGGTGATCCGGTTTTCTTTCCCGTTGGTGGTGAACAGGATAGCTGGTTTCAGGGTGAGGAAGTACTGTCCCGAGTATTCGAGGATGCCGATACGGAGTGAGTGGTGGCGGAAGAAGGGTGATTCGGCCTCATCGTAGTGTTTTGTGACCTGTCGCCCCTCTTCTTTCCGGACCTCCGCTTCGGGGTCTTCGTGTGGGAAGTACAGGTGGTAGTCGCTACGGTAGTTAATCGCGATGCAGCCACGGTCTTCACCCTTGGAGAGGACAACGGCCCGAATCAGCCGTTTCCCAATATCGGCGTTCCCTTGGTCGGCTTCTACCCACGACCGGAACCCGGTCTCCTCGACCGTGTCCGGGTCAATGAACTGTTTGACCGCTCTCGGCATTTCCTCCGGCGGCAATAGGCTATACACCTTGTTCGACTTGAACCACGTCGGTACCGTGAATGGGCGTAGCTTGAATGCTACCTCTTGTGTCGCGCCCTCCACCTGGTCTCCGATGTACAGAGTTTCAGGGTACTCTGTTATCTCGACGAGGTTGGTGGTCAGCTCTGACCTGTCGGTGATGGGTTCGGCTTCACGCTGGAAGAAGTCGGGTTTGAACCGGTCGTCTTTCTCGAACTCCTCGATCTTCATCAAGAGCGAGTCGTAGTCGGCCTGGTAGACGTGGGTGTCACTCAGGAACTCCTCGAAATCGTCCATCGAATAGCTCTTAATCTTCCTTCGATGCTCGTCCGAGAGTTTGTCGTTCTCGCAGACTCGGTCGTAGAACTCCTGGATTGCCTCGTCGGTCTGCTTGGTGACGTCGAAGATCTTCTGCCACTCTTTGAAGTTCTCGAGGTTCCGCCCGAAGATGGCCACGTCGAACCGTTTCTCAGGAGACCGGTCCATGTAGTGGAGGAAGTACTTCCCCATCTCCTCGAGGAATTTCTTCCCGTGACGGCGCTGGTCTGTCCACTTGAGCTCGACCCAGACCTCTCGGTCCCCCCTGATCTCTGGGAGTTCGTATTTCTGGTCGACAAGCCCGCCATGGGTGGGCGATGTTTCCGTGATGTAGTATCCCATCGCCTCCATGTACTCTTGGACCTTGTCACCGTAGATCTCCGAGTTTTTAGCGAGGGCCTCGCGTTCGCCTAGGAGGTTGGTGAGGGCCACGTTATACCGAACCTCACAATGGAGTACCTAAATCATTTCGTCGCAGTGAACGGTCCGGATTCAGGCCGAGAATTGGATGCCTGGCCACGGTTTTGGGAGTTCCTGATTCAGATTCACTGTTTTCAATACAGTAATTAGAGGTGGTGCTGTTAGCCTCGAATAAGCATGACCTCTACACTGAGCGTAGGGGAGGTAACGGCCCTTCTCTTGGACGAGAGATTCTACTCGAACCCGTTACGCCCCAAAACCTTCTATAAACTACTCTATTTCGCAGACAAGGAACTCAACGACGTCGGATTGGACACGGATATCCAGCACTTCTGGTACAAGTTCGGAACCATGGCGAAGACCGGTGGATCCCCAGTCACGGTAGACTGGAGTGACGATAGCCGAGAAGTCCGTTGTAGCCTTTCAGCTTCTCAGCTCAGCCTCCCCAGGGAGGAAGAGACAAAGGCTCGACTCGCACTCTCTCGAGCACTCAACCGTCTGTACGAACAAAATACGGAGGGGCTGACCGATGACATGTACGAGGACGCGCCTTACGATGTCCAACGCCACTACCGACGACTCGACAAACAGCTCAGTGACGCTATCGACGACAAACCAGATTACCCCGAAGTAGACTCCAGCAGGGAAGCAGTCATCAACACGGTCTTCGATATCATCGATACCTTCCCAGTCGACGACTACCCGTGGCTGGAGCAGGACCTGGATCTCTGGTACTCGGTTGTAAGTGCTGAACTTGATGCCGAAGAGTACCGGCCGCAGAAGGCCCTGAAGGTCTCTGAATTGTTCTGGACCATCTTCTGCATCGACCTCGCCCAACGCGAAAACACCGGGTTGACCCCCGAAGAGATCGCCGAGGAACTAGACACGCAGGACCTCGAAGGCCGACAAGAGGATATCCGGAAGGAACTCGAACTGATAGAGCGAGAACGCTCCCGGCTACACACAGACCTGGAAGAGAACCAAGTAGTGTCCGAAGCCGCTGACGGAGTTGCGATCGCACTCCTTGGTCTCTCACCCGCCCCCTAACCAAACCCCTCCATGACCCGGTACTTCGTAGACACCAACTGCCTGCTCGGACTCACCTTCATCAATGACCGGTGGTACCCTGACGCCAAACGATTGTTCGACACCGACAACACGATCTACACCGGGAAGAACGCCGTCTACGAGTACTGCTCCAGCACCGAGGACAACAGTCGGCGTTCCGCCGACATCCGGTTAGACCGGGACGAAGGCCTGTACGGGGAGAAACGGGCGAAGCTCCGGTTGAAACTGAGGCAGTTCGGGAAGATGCTGCAAACCTACAGTGACGACGAGCTCGATATTGAGACCGTGATGGACGAGTACGTCGAGCGGTTCGACATGAAGGAGTCCGAGGAGAAGGAGGTGCGGCCTCGGCTCCAGAAGTACTTTGAGTGGTACTTCGAGAAGGAGGGCGAGCTCACTCGGCGGACAGCTCGGGAAGCTGCTCGGAAGCTGAAGGACGTCTTGATGGAGCGGTCGATCAAGCACAAGGACCAGATCGAGGCCCGTGTCTATCTGGAACCGATGCGAGACCGCGAGTATCCCGACGTTGAGAAGCGGTTGAAGGAATGGCCGGTCCATATGAAGAACAATGCGGATATCGCGCTGATCTGTGACGCCGTGTTCCTGAAGGAGGAAATCGGTATCAGCCACTTCGTGACCGGCGACTTCACGGACATCTACTCGAATCAGGACTGGATCCATGAGAACCTCGGGTTCAGCGTGCTGTACTTGCTGGAGACGTTCGCGGGTGAGGAAACACCGACCGCCTCAATAGACTTGGGCAATTAGAGTTGTACATAAATCGAATCCCATGATGTCAATTTAACATCGAGTTCTCTAGGTCGTGGCTGCGCGCGCAGCGAAGCGAGCACGGAGCGGAGGGTGGGGCGGCGGGGTCAGGGTCGGTCCGGCACACACCAAAAAAGGAGGGCGTCGCGCTCGCCTACTCTTCCCACCACCGACCGCGCTCTGGGAATTCGATCCTGCTCCAGCCCGTGATGGCGATGCTGCACCGCCCTTGGTACCAGTTCTTCTTGACGGCCCGGAACCGGACCGTCTCACCTTCGCTCACGACCGTCTTCCGAGAGGCCTCCCAGATGGTGAACTTGATCTTCCCACTGTCGTCCTCGATCAACCCGACCTGAGAAATCGAGGTATCACTCGGATCCCAGAGTTGCGTGATTTCACCTTCGACCGTCACCTCACCGACCGGGACGTCCGGCACGTCCGCGATGGGCACGATCGCCCCCGGCGCCGCCTTCAGTTCTTCGAGGGTTTCCAGCACCGCCTTCGTGACGTCCCGCCCGCGCTGCACCTTCTCGGCCAGCTGCTTCGCGACGACTGCTCTCGACCAGCCGCCCTGCACTTCGTCGCTGATCCGCATTGCCTGCTCGTTGACTTCCGCGAGCTCCTCTTGCGTCAGCTTCTCCCGGGGATCCGTGCGCTCCGCCAGCGCCGGCTCGTCACGACCACACTGCTCGCTGACGACCTCTCGCGTACGCTGCTCACGACCTTCCTGGGTTCCCAGCTCGGCCTGGGCACTGATGCGCTCCAGCTCGGCTTCCCGCGCCCGAATGCGCTCCTCCTGTTCGAGGGTGACACCGTGAATCCGGTCCTCGCTCGTGTCCGCGATCCCATCCGGGTGGTTCGCATCGACCTTCGCCTGCGTCTCCTGCTCGACCGCGGCCTCGAACTCCGGCGTCTCGTCGACGACTGGGAAGCCGTCTTCATCGACCGCCTGACCGCCCGCTTTCTCGAATGCCTGTTCATCCACCGTAACGACCTTGCTACTAGAGCTGTTACTTGACATTGGTCTCACCAAAGACCGAAGGCGCTCACGCGCCGACTCCGCGATGCTCCAACATCGCGGTTTTCCGACGACAACGACCGACAGAACCATCTGCGCGCTCTCGCTCGCGCCTTCGCGAGCGCCCTACCGGGCGCGAGCGAGAGCGCGCCTGCATGAGGTGGCCCCAACCAGCACCGCGCGCCGACCCGCCCGGAGCGAGCGGCCAGCGGAGTAAGCGTGGGGGGTGAGCAGCCACGCCGCGCAACCCCTCGCGCTTACCCGCTGGCGCCGAGGGCACATGCACTTTAGCCCGGAACGGGCGCGGGCGGTGCGGAGAGCGCCCGCACGCCCGGAATGGTCGGTCGCGAGCGACGCGGAGGGCGGCAGCGGCGAGCGGGGCGGGCCGCTACGTACACACCTGTTCAGCTGGTTACGTCGCTCGGTGAGGCATCTAACGTCCTGGCGGACTCAGAAAGGGCGAGGCCGCCTCGGTCGTCCCCCGACCCCGCAAGCACCGCAGGCACGAGGCGCGCAGCGGTGGTCGCGGGACGTCGAGCGGCCGAGGGCTTTCAGGAACGATCCCTATCTCGTACCCGCACGTCGTTATTCGCCGACGGACTGGGACTCGTCCTCGACGATGACGTCCACGCTGTCCGGTGATACATCGAGTAGGATCCCCTCGACAGTGAACTGAACGGCGATGTTCTCATCGGCGGAGGCGATCAACTGTTCGAGCGCATCGGGGTCGACGTAATCGTGGAGCTGGTAGGAATCGTCCTCGAGTCCACACGTCTCTAGTGTCTCGATGATCTCCACGAGGAGGTCCCTCGAACCATCCGGACAGTCCGATGGAGGAGAATGCATCTGAACGCTCGGGGCTAAGAGTGGCAGGCTTTTAAAACGTTAGGAGTCAACCACAGAAGCTCTTCGCTTTGCCAATTGACTTAGCGCGTTCGGGATAGCGTCGGCGCAACCAGAAGTGATTATGCGCTTTGACGCCGACTGGATGTCTCGCGCCGATGACCGCATTCTGGAGCATCTCTCTGACGATAGCCCTGATACCCCCAAGGAAATGGCTGATAGCGACCGCGTCCGGTTCTCCCGGCAACACATCAACGCCCGCTGCAAGACACTCGTCGAATATGGACTCCTCGTCCACCTCGGCAACGGTGTCTACGACATCACACGAGAGGGAGAACAGTATCTCGCCGGTGAACTCGACGCGCGAAACCTTGAGGCGAAGTAACGTCAGCTGTCGTCAGAGCGAAGATTTTCGATAAACCGGAAACCATTCACGAACGTCACCGAGTCACCGTACCCCTCACTCGCGAGCACGGTTTCGGCCCCTTCGCCGGCCGCGATATCTGTTGTGTAGATGTAGACCTCGGTCGCCGTCCCCGCGCTGAGGTGCTGGGCAGCTAGCGCAGCGAGGGCAGCGTCCGCGCGTTCGACCTCGTCGGCGGGTCGGTCATCGGCGTTCGCGATGTACCGCTGGACCCCGTCCATCACCCGCGAGACGACCGGATCGGAGAACTCGAGCGACGCCGCAACCGTCGCCAGGTCCTCGTCGATCGCGGTGTCGATAGGTGGCTCCTCGATGTCGGGGTCGTTGACGGTCAGCTCCTCGTACACCCGATCGGGCAGGACGAAGGTGACGTCGTTCAGGCGAGCGAACCGCCGAACAGCCTGATAGCGACTGTTCGACGGCTGTCCCATCGCGACGAACAGGCCGGTGTCGGCGATGTGGAGTGCGCTCACGCGTCGTCAGCGCCGTCGCCGTCGATGTCCAACTCGTCGAGTCCCGCCCCTGACTCCTCGATGTCGTAGTGCTCGTGGACGACGGGCCGGAGCGCCTGCAAGATCATCTCCGCAGCCAGCGGCGAGATGTCGAGATCCTCCGCCATCAGGCGGTGGGTCACCTCGCCGCGTTCGCGAGCGACGGCGTAGGTGAGCGCGGTCGCGAGGCCGGCGACGCCGTGGCGGTCGATGTAGGTGTCAATGTCGGCGTCCGTCTCGCGACGGCCGACGGCGTCAATCAGCGCCGGTGTGATCGTGTACTCGCGGTCGCCGGCGGCCGTCGTTACAGTCAGGTCGATCTCCCGAGCAGCGTACCGGCGTGGCTGCTCGTCGTCGGTGACGTCGACGACGCCGGCGTCGACGAGCCGGTTGACGTAGCTGTAGGCCGTCCCCTGGGCGAGTTCGAGGTCATCCATCACGTTCTGGACGGTTGCCTCGCCCTCCCGAGCGAGGTACGCGTACAACTGGGCCAGCTGTGGCTCCTCGAGGAGGTCCGCGACCGAGAGGAAGTCCTGGACGATGTCGCCGTCCGCGCGGTTTGAGGTGCGTGACACGATTCGTTCTTGATTACAGTTTACAGCGAAACAGTAAAGAGTGTTTGGGTCACTCCGCCGGCGTCGCGACGAGATGCTCCTCGAGATCGCGCGTCCAGTACGTCGCGAGCCCGCCCGGACTACAACGGGCGCACAGCTGCAACGGGCCTTCCAGATGCCCCAGTTCGACCCGGAACCGGGTCAGTGCTGCGAGCGTGTCGACGACCAGCCCACAGCCGTCACAGGCAACGTGATCGCGCTCGTCGGGATCCGGCTCCGTCTGAATCGCGCAGTCGACACAGATCGGGTGAGTGACCCGCTCGTCTTGACCCCAGGTGTGGGCCTCGCCAGTCTCGGTACCGGGCGGGGCGTCGCAGAACGCACAGCCGACGAGGGTCTGCTGCATCACTCGGCCTCCGCGTCTGCGTCGCGGCCGGCCGTCCAGCCACGGTGGAAGACGGCCAGTTGTGTCGTCGAGTGGAACGTGGTGCCGCTTGGTTCGTGAGCCAGAACTTGGTCCTCGGGAACCGGAGTGACGACGTCCGCGTCGACGAGGTCGCTGACCAGGCGCTGGGCCGTCGTGTCGTCGATGTCCGCCGTGTCGACGCTGGTGGCGTCGCGGTCCTGGGCGAGCTGTTCTTTCTCGAACCGTTCGTAGTCGCGACTCGTGTCGTCGTGCGGATCGGGACCAGGCATGGTGAGTCACGCAGCGCACGCTGTTGCGCGCTGCACGCCTCCTGGCGCCGACAAACAGTTCATGGCGTACAGATTCGGGACCTCCTCGGATCGCCCGGCCGCCAGGATACACTCACTCGAGGAGTCGGGCGGTGGGTGGGGGCAAGGGAGTGGATCTAACCCCTGCGTTAACCAACATCGTGTCGATATCGGCCGAAGATGTTGGTTAAGCCTAACCGCTACGGCGTTCGGAGCTCTCGAACTGGCTTCACGACGAAGGTGTCTGGCTCGCTGGTTGCTCCTTCACCTAATCGCTCCGCCGACGTCGAGGGCAACTGCGTGAGCTGAGTGATGAGCTCGTCGCGAACGGTTCGTCGAGGGACGGTGGTCTCGTGCCAGCCCAGTCGGTCGTCGAAGTGCCGTTTCTGGAACTGCTCGCCGACGTCGTCGGCGGCGACGTACTGCGTCCGCGTCGACCGCCCGACCTGCCGGGAGATGAAGACGGCGCCCACGGCCTCGTGCGTGAGTTCGACGAGGGCACACTCCACAAGGGCGACGACCGACGCGTGATCCCGTTCGGTCGGAACCGCCATCTCGAGGTCCGCCCACGGCGCCTCATCGTCGGGGGTAGTTCCTGCGTGATCCGCTGCTCGTGTCTTCCTGCGTTGTTCCGAAGCCATCGTCTATCGGGGGCACGTGATGCGCCCCGCCACCCCTCGCGGGGACGACAGACACCACCGAAACGCCCCCCGTCAACCTATGCGTTAATTCTGATACTTCCGTAGTTCCGCTACCCCTGTGACGGCCCCTCGGCCTGAGAGAGCCGGCGGCCTTCGCACATTGCATATCGCCTCTTTCTTTGGACGAAAACCGCGATATGCAAGCCGAAATAACGGACTTAAATTGCAGTAGAACCTCGTCGGGCCGATTTGAGAGCGTAGAAAGTACCTCGACGAGTCCCGAGATAATGCTGTGATTTCAGAAATTGCTCGACGGCGGGGCAAGGAACGTGATTTCGGTCGTATCTGGATTCCTTTGGGTCGCTGATTCACCTATTCTGCGTCCCTCGAGTTCCTCCATCTCGTCACTTCGAATCATTGGAAACCCGATACCCTCGATTTTGGTCGTATTAACCTCTGAAATAGTTCGACGAGGATTCAGATAGATCTGGCTCTGTTTAATCCTCCTTCATCTGATATGTTCCAACAGCCATGATGAATAGGGAGAAGAATCGGTTCCCGACGAAAATCATGATTGGGGCCGCTCAAATCTGTAGAGACTGAAGATGCTTGTCGAACTTCACTTTCAGTCCGAGGCCACCATCTTTGACTATCCCTGTTGAATACTATACTAACAACAGCTCTCACCAGCAGGTATCGAACTTCCGAAGTAGTATCACAAAACCTATCCGCACCATAGCGGGAACACTCTAATCATGACTCCTCCCACGCCGGGCTCAAACGACCCATATAGTGAGGAGGAACCCTATGCAGACGCGCTTCTACGCGGTATTGAACTTGCGGTAGAGGACGTGTTCGACGACCCTGGTCGAAACATCACGCGTACGGAGCAAGAGAAGCTGTGCTACTTCGCAATTAAAGAGTTCGACCTCCCGGTCACCTATAGCTGGTACCTTGCCGGTGCATACACGAAGGTTGCCGGCGAGCCCGACAATGCCCCGGGACGGATGACCACCAACACGGGTGGGATTCGACGCGATCACGGTGAAACTGAGGAAGTGCAACAGTATCGGGACTACTTCGGGTCCGAGGTTTTCTTCGACGATTATGACCTGCGGAAAGTTTGGTATACCGGGAAATTCGACTTCCTCCGCGACTTCTACCAGGAATGCGCTCCCGACGAGTACACCGATCTGTATCTCACGTCGACGGATATTCGGGAGCACCTCGAAACCCTAGATGAGACGATTGAACAGGAAACAACGAACCATTCGCTGTCGGATTTCGGCGGAGGCTCACAAGAGGGGATGCTGTCTGAATCGGACGAGCAAGAGTTCCGATTGCTCATTTCTGACCTCCATCTCGAGCTTGCGGAAATCGACGAGCTGTCCGAGATAGTGGACTTAGTCACTCGTGGAACAGATATTATTGAGCAGGTGTTTGCGCAACTCACGACTCTCGAGTCAATATCGAACGAGCAAGAAACTGTGTTACAGGATCTCGCGCCGTACTTCTACTATGATGTCTGGCGGTACCCGGCATTGTACATTTCTACGCAAACTGCGGAGGGTCCGAATCGACACCACTTGATCGAGGAGCACGCAGACCGGTTTACGAGCTTCCACGAAGACCTTCTATCGCGACGGAATCGGCTGAGTGAGCGATGTGCTGATGCGGATTTGTACCCGCGCGCTGGCCATCACTCCCAGAGAGTTGACGAAGAACAGATGGCGCATCTGCACGAGATGGCAAGAGAGGTTCTGGAGGGTACTGAATGAGCGAAGCCGCCCGACTCAACTTGGATACATCGGTGATGGTGAATTACGTCTATTCACAGCTTCCGGGCGACCTCGAGGAGGACCGCGGCTGTCAGCGACTCATTGATGGTGAGTCGTTCTATATCGTGATCGGTGGAAAGGCCAACGACGAGTTCGATGCGCTCTGTGAACGCCGGTACAACCTCTACGATGACGTAATTGCCTACCTCCGCGATACTGACAACGAGATTTTCGACTACGAGCCGCGTGCTCGGGATATCCACGTCAGTCCGAACGACCGGAGTCACTTTCGGGACGATATCCAGATGAGCTGGTACGATATGGATAAGCGAGAGCAGCTGTCGACGCTACGTCGCTGTCTTCAGGATATAGAACTGTATCAGGTGCAGCTTCCGGATGAATTGATTGACCGGTGTTTCCCGCAGCAGAGCAACGATCAATTGTTACGCCGGTTCAGAAGTGATCTCGATATTGGCCACGATTGTGAGATTCTCGTCGATGCAGTCGAGATCTCTCGCCAGCATTCGGTATCGACACTTGTTGCTGTGGATTCGCACCTTACCAACAGAGAGCATATCGAAGTCGTGTATGAAATCATCGAGGATGTACTCGGTGTCTCGGGATTACTACGGATCTCGGAACCTGTGGGTGTTAGCGCTGCTAGCAGTGATTGAAATTTTGTAGATGGTGGAAGGGCAACGAAACCTCTTCAACTCTCCTCGAAAACTGAGGAAAATCGGTCACTCAGAATTGCTCAGCAGGACCGGCGGATTCCTCCTCGACCTGCTCGTACATCTCATCCGGGAACGGGAGGCTGCCCCAGATAGAGTAGGGACATTGGTCCTGGCCGATACAGTAGCGCTGTAGATCGTCGTTATCGCAGTTCATCGGCAACGGGGTGTCGCCGTCGATCGTGTTCGAGAACTCGTAACGGACCTGGTACTCGGTTTCCTGCTCGTCGTACCACGGCCACCGAGAGAAGACGTCCTTGAGATCCGTGACGATTTCGTCGAGGCTGCTGTCTTGGTACTGCGGCAGCCACATCACCATCCGCGCGAAGTTGTAGAGGTCCTTCCGCACCGGCTTCTTCTCGTGGAGCCGTTCCTCCATATTCGCCATACAGGGGAGTTCGAAGAGGTCTTCGATCTCTCGCACCTCGATCTGTTCGGCGCCGGTTCCAGCTCGCCCGATTCGGTACGTATTGACGCGTCCGTCGCGGTCGATCGTGACTGCCGAGTGAGACTCGTGGTCAGCCAGCGTCTTCGCGAGACTGCTCGGACTTGAGATCCAGTCTGTTACCGAGGATTCCCACTCGTCCTCGGCCTCGTACGCCTCGACCGCTCGATACAGCTCTTTCGCCGTGTGGAACTCGCCCGTTTGTGCGACATCGTCGGGGGCGTCATTCAGGGCCCGCCGGAGGACGCGAATCGTCCGTTCCCCACGGTCCCAGTTCCGCCAGATGCGCTCGTGATGGCCGGTCTCGAGGAAGCGGTCGATCCGCTCCGTAATCGCCGACTCGTTCGTGGTCAACCACGTCAGCTGGTCGTCAGAGAGCCCGTCTTCTTGCACCCGCAGGAGCTTCTTGAACGCCCGCTCAGCGTAGTCAAGATACTTGCTGTCGAAATCACCGACCGGGACGTACAGGTTGTTGTCCTTCACTCGCGTCAGTATCTCCCCGCCATCGTCACTCCCCGTCGATGACTCGCCCTCCGCTCGAACGAGACATTTGCGCGACGCCGCCGCCATCGGGATTTCGAGGTAGAGGCCCTCTCCGAACTCCGGCATCTCTGTGATGCCCGTACAGACCCGACCAGGGTGTGGGCCATCCTCACCGGGTTCCTTGCTGTACAGCACGTCGGCGATGTCCTGCTGAAGTGACCCATCGCCGTGGGCGCGGATGAGGGAGGCGAGATTGTTGACGTACAGCTCCCGGATATCGTAGAGCACCTGGATGTTTCGGGGCGACGCGTGCTCGAACTTCGGGTGCTCTTTCACACAGATCGCACTCAACGTCGCGAGCACGGCAAGCGTCCCCGGCTCGTCGACGAACGGCTCCTCAGCGGCGTCGGCACGAACCTGCTCTTTGAACGCCGCCGTCCCGAACCGCTCGACGTCGTTCACGAGGTCCTCGGGTTGGTCCTCGCCGTCGACGACGTATCGATTGTAGCCACGCGTAAACAGCTGGTTGATGCGGGTCTCACCGTACTCCAGCGGGAGTGCCGCAACCCGATACGCCATCTTCTCGTCGTCGGTGGGCGTACTCGGACTCATTCGTCGATCACCTCGGGTGTCGCCGACCGAACGTCGAATGCCGGGCTCTCGATGGGTTGAACGATGCTACAGACATCGGGGTGAAGTGAATAGGGCAGGCGGGCGACCCGCCGGCGGTCGGCCGTCACGACGGGGTCGATCGGGATGTCGTACGTCTCGAGAAGGAGGTCGTTCAACACCTCGCGACTCTGCTCGTCGTATCGGTGCGCCGGGTCGGTATCCAGCAGGTAGACGTGGACCCCCTGCCCGCTGTACACCACCATCGTCTCCTCGGCGTCGAAATCGTCTTCAAAGATGTCGCGCACCTCGAACCCGTACTCGATGGCGCGGTCGACGTCTTCGAAGGCGTACGGATACCCCTCGGGAGCGGCGTCGAGGATACCCGCAGCGTCGAGGAGCGCATCGTCGTCCTCACCATCGACGTCCGCTGAGACCATCTCGTCTGCTCGGTTCCTGGCGATCTCTTTCGCGTCGATGTCGACGAGGAGAACCCAGGGTCGTTCCCAGTGATCCAGCGCGTAGTAAACGGCGCCGGGCCGTGGTTCCGGTTGCTCCAGCACTTCCGGGTCAGCAAGCGCGAACTTGCTCCGCCCCAGCGGGTCGTTGCGAGCGGGGTGTCGAATGAACTCGACGACGTCCTCGAAGTCGTTGAACTCGGGCGTTGTTCGGTCGCCCGACGCATCTGTTTGCCACGTATCCCGCCGGATGAAGTCCTTGTCCGGCACCTCGTCTTTGCGCACCGGGTGGGACTCGCGGAAGGCGACGGCGTACTGTTTCGGGCCGGTCGCCGTGATGAATTCCGGCAGGTCATCCAGATAGCGGGGGAATTCTTCGGCGTAGTAGGCGTAAATCTCCTCGCGGGTCGCCTGTCGCCAAGTCATCGTTCCTCCAGTGGGAGACAGCGCCGTTCATGGCGCAGATGACGCCCCCAGTTGGCTGATTGTCGGCCCTCTACGAGTCCTCGCGTTCCAAGCACTTCGCGCCCTCGAGCATCAGTCCCTTCCAAGTGTAACCGCGTTCGTCCTTGAGTTCGCTGAGACGCTCGTGCTGGTCGTCGCTTACTGTGAACCGGACCTCTTTTCCCATACATACGTGAGTTTACCGTGTTCTTTTTGTGTGTTACGGTACTACTGTTCACCGTCGGATGGCCGCCGAACGAACTGTCTCGAAGACGCTTGAGGCGACGACAGTCCCGCCGACGGCACACAAGCAGCGTCGGCTTGAGGACACTGTAGCGACGTACCGCCACGCACTCCACACTGCCTTCGAGAGCGGGGCGGATACGCAATCGGCGGTCAATGACATTGTCACCGACTACGACCTCACCTCCTACGCCAAAGACGCGCTCAAACAGTACGTCCCACAGCTGCGGGAGACGTTCGACGCTGACGAACTGGCTGACGATCATCCAGTTCGATTCACCAACCGTGGCTTCCGTCTCGATCATTCGCCAAACCGCGAGTACGAGTTCTGCTGGCGGGTCCCGCAAGCTGGCCGAGGCAACGCCTTTTGGATCCCGTTGCGGATCAATCCCGCACAGGAATCGCTCTGGTTTGACGTGCTCGATGGTGAGGTCTCGGTCGGCGAATTCCGGTTGGTCCAAAACCGGAGAACGTGGACCCTGCATGTCTCCGTCGAGTACACCGTCGACGATCCCGACCCAGACGAAGATCCGACCTTCGTCGGGTTCGATATCGGCGAAAGTGCGTTGATCACGGGCTGTGCCCTGCAACGCGACACGCCGACGAAGCCACTGTTGATCGACGGTGGCCGGGCTCGACACCTCCGCAAGGAGATGTATACTACGCTGCAACGCCTCCAAGAACGTGGTGCCGCTGACTGGCGAATCGAGGAACGATTCGACTACCACCAGAATGCGCTCACGGATATCGTCGAGAAGGCCTCGCGTGAGGCCGTCGAATACGCCCGCCAGTTCGACGACCCAGTAATCGTGCTCGAGGATCTGTCGTACATCCGTGAGAACTTGGATTACGGCGCGTACATGAACCGGCGGCTGCACACGTGGGCGTTCGCTCAGCTGCAAGGTCGAATCGAGGACAAGGCACTCGAGGCAGGAATTCCGGTAGAGCACGTCCAACCACACTATACCTCGAAGATTTGCCATGCGTGCCGTCACGTCGGCCGCCGTGACGAACAGGCAGAGTTCCGTTGTACGAACGATGAATGCCACATCACCACGTTCCAAGCCGATATCAACGCCGCGGCGAACATCGCTCGCCGCGTTGATCCGTGGGGTGAGAGCGTTCCTTGGAAATCGGAGCGCGATGACATGCCACGGAATGGGAGCCCCTGTGACAGGGCCGCGGAACGCCGAGAGGCGAGTCGGGAACCCCGACAGATGACTCTCTCGGAGTACAGTTCCGAAACCTCTGAGACCGAATTTTCCCTTGTAGGAAGCTCCGTCCGTTAGGGCGAGTGAGGGTGTCACTGGTTGAGTTCTTGATCGAGATTTTTGAAGCCCCGAACGGTGGTCAGGCCCGCAGCATCGAGGTCGTCGACGGCGTCTCTGATGGTCGCGAACGACCGTGCCGCCCGCCCGCTGACCCGCTCGTCGATCCGATCCGCGTCGGCAAGGCTCTCCAGGACGTCGAGCGCCGTCTCGCGATTGTTGAAGGCCCAGATCGCGTCGGCGTCCACCGCGCTGAGTTTGTCGTAATCCTCGACCGGGGCGTGCCGGTTGTTACTCGCAAGCTCTGCTTCGCCGGCCCAGACGAGATCGCCGCCCTCGTCGAAGCCGGCCACGTCCAGTACCGTGCCGTCGTCAGTTTCGTAGTACGGTTCCACGCGACCGACGTCGTCCCGCTGCTGGAGCCAGAGCTCGAGGAGCCGGACGCCAACCTTGTGTGGCGTTTTCTCACCGAGATCGCCCGCTCCTGGTCCCGCCTTCAATTCTCTCCCGAGGAGGTCTCGACCGTCCGGGAGGACGGTGTAGTACTTGCGCCCCGCCGCGGAGTCCGCTTCCAGGAGGTCCTGCTCCGTGAGCCGCTCCACATGGAGGTCGTCGTATTCGTCCCGAAGCTGGCTCATCCTGTCCAGTAGCGTGTACTCGTCGTCCTCTCGGTTCATCACGTCGAGGACCCGATTCAGGAACCGAACGTCGTCACGGCTGAGTCCGCGTTGTCGGAGTTCGTCATCGGGGACGGGTACGCTGCTTTCCTGGATGGGCGTTGCCCCGTTCTCCGGCTGCGGTGCTTGGTCACCAGCTGGTTCCTCGTCCGTCTCGGTGGCCTGCCCGAACAGGGGGCTCATTGCTGCCTTGTCTGCATCTGGGTCGCTGTCCGTCTCGGACTGGGTGGTCGATGTCGATGTGTCCTCGGTCGTCGATTCGCTGATGAACGCGGATTGCGTCGGGTCCGTTCCTGAGTCGGCGTCGGCAGCCGAGCCTGTCGTTTCGGCACCCGAACTCCCCCAGCTAGACTCTTCCGGAGCAGTGTTCGACTCAGTCGGCTCTGTTAGCCCGTACTGGGCCTGTGTCCGCTCGACCATCCGTGGCCGGGACACGGACTCGAAATGGTCTTCCTGGGGTTCTGTGAGCGGCTGGTCGCTTTCTGGATGCCCCGGCGCAATCGGGAGCGGTTTCAGCGAAAACGGCGGCGGCCCAGTCTCCCCGAACGACGGACTCGGGAGTTGGGCGATCCACTCGCCACTTGGGAGCGTGTTGATCCGGTTGCGGAGTTCGGTCGGGCTGAGGTCCTCGTGGGCAAGCGACTCTGCTAGGTCGCGCTCGATCGAGATGTTCCCGATAAGCTTCGTCTTGATGTTGTTTAGCACCTCGTCATAGGCTCGCTCGTTCCGGTTCCGCACCTGTTCAGGGAACTGCATCACGAGCCCCATACTCAGCCCGAACGACCGGCCCTGCGGCAGGAGCTGTTCGGAGACGAGCTTCGTTGACGCGACCGGCGCCGCCTCCTCGATGATGAGGTTCGTGAGCTTCTCGTAGTCGGTCTGGCCGTCGCGCCGGCGCACCTGGACGGCGTCCCAGAGATTGCTCAACAGTAGTAGGGTGATCGCTCGCTGGGCCTCCGGCCGCAGGTCGCCGAGGTCGAAGATGATGGTGGCGTCTTCATCGAGGAACTCGCGGAAGTCGAATCGGTTGTCGACGTACTCGCCGGCGTCATTCTGCTCGGGGACGTGGCTGAAGATCCGCCGGAGATGCGCGTCCTCTTTGAGCTTGTCGAGGCGGTTTCCGACGGCGTCCATCGACACCTGGAACTGGTGGTTGTCCTTCGCAAAGTGGCGCGTCAGCGATTCCTCGATGTTCTGGTTATCCGCAGAGACCGGGGGAATCGTCTGGTCGCGCTGCATCCGGAGCGCGGCGGCGAAGAGGTCGTCCAGCCCGAACACGTCGCTCCCGTACTCCTCGTCGAACAGCGCCTTGATCAGGTAGCTCAGAATCCCGTTCGCGACGAACGCCTGGCCGTACTGCTCGCGGCCCATAATCATCCGGAGGATGTCGTGGAAGTGGTCGACCTTGTCCTGAATCGCGTCCTCCCGGTTGCGACCAGCTTCGAGCGCGGGCCGGATGTCGAAGAAGGAGAACGCGGGGATGGTCTCCGGGACGCGGAAGTGGTAGGCGTCGTCGAGACCACCGAACCGCTCGTAGTGGCAGCGCAGGTAGTTCTCACACATTCCGTCCCCCTTCGGGTCGACGAGGACGACGGGGCCACCCGTCGTCTCGCGGAGCGAGAGGGCGTCGTTGATGATGGCCTTCGACTTCCCGCCACCCGTCGACGCGAACCGCCCGTAATGCGTCGGCAACAGGTCCGGCGGGATCCGGATGGGGTCCGGTCGTGGCTCACCGTTCTCGTCGAGCGCGTAGCCGATGGCCATCCCGTCTTGGAACTGCTGGATCAGATCCGGATTGGGCCACGGGAGCGGATTTCGACTCTGCTGTTCGGCTCTGGTTCCCCGCGTCCCCTCGACGGTCAACTGTTCGGAGGAGGGGACGAGGACGAAGTTCGCGAGCTCCCTCCCGCTGAGGACCAGCTCGGGACGGGTCTTCCCTCGTCCCGTCGTCAACTCGCGATTGAGGAGGCGCTGGAGAGCGGCCCGTGCCTTCTTCTCCTTCGTCTTCTCACGGAAGCCGCTGTCCCGGAGGCGTTGCCCCTCGACCTCGTAGAACGGCCCATCAAGCGGATCGAACACGGGGAGGAGCGAGTCCATCCGACCATCGAGGTCGTCGCGGGTGGTGTCGGTGGGGACGCCGACGGCCCGGATGTTGACCGTGAACGCCCGTTTGGCGTTCTTCGCGTCGATGTACTCGATCCGCTTCTCGACGGCCTCGCTGAGCTGTCGGTCGTCCTGGTCGCTCCGCTGTTCCTCGACCTCGAGTAACGACCCGACGACCTCCTGGAAGAACGTATCCCGGCCGTCGACGAGGTCCTCTTTCCGCACCTCCGCGTCGGACTGCCAGCTGGCACGCCGTTGGAAGACGACCTGGAACGCGGTCGGCGCTGTCGCCTCCATCAGGTGGTCGATTAGCGACGCCAGCGCCGCGCCGGGCTCGTCGACGGACGAGAGATCGCCGTTCGTTTCCTCTGCCGTGAACGGCGTCAGCGAGGTCATCCAGTCCTGCTTCCGCGACGCGGCGCCACACCACCGGACCCCGAGCGGTGAGACGGCGTCTTGGGCCGGGCGAGCCAGAATCGTTCCCGCCGGTGTCATCGTCGGCTTCTCGATGGCCCGTCGCTCTTCCTCGTCGTCTGGAAGTGCATCGGGCGGCGCTAGTTCCAGGGCTGAGTCCCCGACAGTCACGTGATGATCGGGGACGCTCGTGGCTGCCGTACCGCCGTCGACAACGGGGTCCGCTTCGGCCGGCTCGGAGTCCCCTGATTCCTCGTCGACGATGTCGTACTGTTCTGCCGGGCCAAACTCGTACTGCAGCCGCCCGGCCTCGTAGTGGTCGACGAATTCCTGCGGTGTGAGCTCGACTGGCTGAATGAGCCGAGCGGCGACGTCGACGTCGACGCGTTCGATGTCGAACGTGGCCGGATAGATGGAGCGGAGGCGCTTCTCGAGCGTATCGAGATGGGCATCGGCCCCGTAGAAGAACTCTACCGGGTCGTCCGGGCCATCACTGATCGCGAGAAACTCGAATCGGGGTGGTGTCTCACTGTGGAGTGGGTTCAGCTTCGCCCCGAGGCCCGACGAGCCGGGCGTGGTCAGTTTGTGGAGGCTGTCGAGGACTCGGGGGATGCTCTCCGGGTCAAGCCGCTCGGATGTCGGCGTGACGCGCAGGTACTCAGCCATCATTGGTGTCCTCCGTTGACCCGCCGTCTGGCTCAGCTTCGACGGCGTCTGATTCCTCGTTCAGTTCGCTCGTTTCGTTCGTTCCGTTCGTTGCTCGGTGTTCGAGCTCTTCCTGGAACTCCTCCATCTCGGTATCGACGGCGTCGTCGCCGGCGCCGGGCAGCGAGGACCGGATCTGTGAGGTCGGGTCGAAGTCGATGACCTGCTTCTCCTTGGGCATCGCTTTGACCTGGATACCGCGCCACTCGCCGTCGACGCCCACTAGGGCCTCGGAGAAGCCGGCGTCCTCGTTGCCCGGCACGGCGTCCTGGACGAACCGCATCTGCGCGTAGTTCAAGCCGAACTCGTCTGCCCACTCCTCGTCCATCCCGTCGAGGCGGTGGAACTGCTTGACCGCACACTGGTCCAGAATGGCCTCGCTCTCGGCGTGCTCGAAGAACTCGTCGACGGTCTGCGTGACCAGCCGAATCGAGAGGTCGTGGTGCCGGTGGTGGCGGAACACCGTCTCAAGGAACGCCAGACTCGCGGCGTCCTGCATAATGTAGCGCGCCTCGTCGATGTAGAACACGACCTCCTTCTCCGAGACTTTCGCCCGCTCGTACACCAGCGAGATGAGTAGCTGCATCGTCAGCGCCGTACTACTGTCGACGCTGCCCTCCTGCTGGGCGAGGTCGAGGTAGATGACCTTCTCGTCGCGAATGTCGAAGTCGGACTCTTGGCCGAGATTGGCGTGCCGACCGTCGTCCTCGAAGGGGCGGAGCTGGTCGAGGAGCCACGTCGCGTCCTCCTTGATTTTCCCGGCTTCCTCGTCGGACCGGACGACGAATTCCTCGGGGTCGTCAACCATGTCCTCGAAGACGTCCATCATATCCTGAATCGTCGGGCTCGGGTTGTCGTGCGTCGAGATGTCGTCAGTGATGCCGTTGCGCTTGTACGCTCGCTTGAGCCCGAGTTCGAGCGTCGTTCGGCGGTCACCCAGCGAGATGCCCCGCAGCGCGAAGAAGTTCGTGAGGAAGCTCATCGCGTCGTCGAGCTTCTCGTTGAACGGGCTGGCGTCCTCGCCCATCGCCCGCTGGACGTGCTCGGGCGTCTCCCGAATCTCCAAGGGATTCAGCCCGAGCGTCCCGCCGACCGTGATGCGTTTGGCGTCGAGTGCTTCGGCGACGCCGGCCCAATTGTTCAACGGCTCAAGGATGATGCCGATACGGTCCTTGCTCTGCTCGATGGAGCGGATGAAGTTCTGCTTCGAACTGAACGACTTCCCCGAGCCGGTGTCGCCGACGGTGAACATCGCGTAGCCGTTGTCCCGCGCGAACGGATCGATAACCACGGGGCTCTGGTTGTCCTTGTGAATCCCGAATTCGACGCCGCCCTCTTCGAGAATCGTCGCGTTGTGCGGCGAGGACAGTAACGCACCGACGGCGCCGCCGAGCGCAATCGACGTCCGCCCGAACTCGTTGTCGCCGATGGGCGCGGCGGACTGGAGGGCGAGATCCTGGCGACAGATGGCCGTCTTCGGCGTGAGGTTCGCCGGATCGTCACGGAGCGCGCTCTTGACCTTCTGGACGGCGTCCCGGAGGTCCTCCTTCTCGTCGGCCCGGACCGTGATGAACATCCCCTGGTCGAAGACATTCGCGCCGTTCTCGACGGCCTTGTACGTCGCTGCGGCCTCGTTGGCGCGTTCCTGTAGGTAGGCACTCCGCACGCTCTGTTCAAGGTCAGCGTCCACCTGAAGGTCGTCAGCGATATCCTGCAGTTCGTTCCGCGCCCGCTCCTGGTTCTTCGGCGTGATGTGGGCCGTCAGATCGAACTGCACGTCCGTCATCTCGAAGAGCTCGGAGAGGTAGCCGTCGTTGGGGTAGTCCGGGTAGTCAGCGATGTACAGCGTCGTCGTCCACTGCTCGCCGACCCGTGCCGCACGCGTCTCCCACTCGATTGCCGCTGGCGCCGTCACCGTCTTGTGCGACTCAGCGATGTCGTCGAGGAGCTGGCGTTCGGCGGCGCCCTGTTCGATGGTCTCCTCGTCGAGCAGATCCGAGAACTCGACTTCTTCCTCGTCGTCTTCGGTGTACCAGTCCCAGAGGAATTTCCCGCCGATCCCGACTAGTACCGCGAGCAGGATGTAGAGAGCCGCACCTTCAGCTGAGGTCGGACTCGTGAGCCACTCCGTGAGCTGGCCAACGGCTCCGCTGCCCGTCTGGAGGACGAGGTTACGCATCGTGGGCATCCTCCCGGCGCGAATGGCCGATGATGGGTTGTTCGCGAACGACGCTCTCTGCGTCGTCGTAGTCGTGTTCGCGGCCGTTCCAGAAGTCCATATTCAACACGAAGAGTTCGACCGTGCTGAGCCGGCGTGCGGACCAGCCCGACGCCTGCTGGATGAACTCCGACCGCACATCGTTGACCCGGCTATCCAGCTTCTCGAACATCTGTGCGCGGCGCTCGACGTCGGTGAGGTCCTCGCGGCGGGTTACGAACGGGTTGAACAGGAACCCGATGACGGGGAACTGCGTCAGCTTCTCGGCCGGTGTCCCCTCGTCTCGGAAGCGGTCATAGACCTCCAGCGGGGTGACTTGGACGCCGATGTAGTACCGCATCTGCTGGATTCCACGGTCGCGCATCTCTTTCGGCCGCGTCTCTCGATACTCTTCGAGGAGTTCCCGGAAGATCGGATTTTCTTTGACGTCCTCGTCGTTCAGGCGGTCTTCGATGTTCTCGGTGATCTGTTCGACCGGGAACGAGCGGGTCGTGGCGTGGAGTTTGAGCTTCGAGTCCAGTTCCTTGTTGGCGAACTCCTCGCCGGCGTCTTGGAGCTGTGCCCAGTCGTCGGACATCGCGAAGTCCATGTTTCCGGGATCGATCTCGATGAACGCCTCCATCGTGCCGTCCGCGCGCTGGATCGCGCCAGCCCCCGGCCACGCCCGCTCGATATTCGTGAGGTCCTGCGTCCGCTCGTCGGGCTTGAACGGTGTGTAGTTCGCGAGCCCGCCCTCGTTGCGCTCTGTTTCGTTGGTACTACTGTCGGCTTCCTCCGGGGCGCTGAACGTGATCTGGGGGCGCTTGACGTAGCGATAGACGTCTTTCGTCCACGTCCACGCGTTGAGGTGGTCGGGCGAGACGTAGACGATCGCGACGCCGAACCCGAACCCACCTGCGACGAACGGGAGGGCGAGTGATTCGATGCCGGTGAGGCCAGCGATGAACAGGCCGACGATCGGGAAGGCGATCAGGACGCCGACGTCGCCTTCCTCGATGTTGAGGTAGGGGATGCGGCTCTCCTCACCGAACTGGTCCATGATGCGCCGTGCGGCTGCGTCTTCGTCGATGGACATGGATTGTTAGTAACCTCCAGGGTCGTTCTCGGTCCGCCGGTAGGACGGCGTCCCGCCGTCTTCGTCGCTGTTCGCGCCCCGGGCTGCAGCTTTCTGCGCCACAGCGTGTCCTGCTGCGGCCTTCGGTCCCCATCGGGCCGCGGTCGTCGCGACGCCGGCGCCGCCGATGTAGGCCCCAGCGGCGACACCGCCGACGAGGGCCGCTCCTTTCGTCGCACCACCGAGAACCTTCGCCGTCAGTGGGGTTGCGTATTTGAACGTCTTCCAGGTTAGGTAGAGTGCGATCAGCGGGAGCGATGCCGCGACTAGATACCGCAAAAACGGACTACTCGGAGCGATGGCGTTCTGAGAGTACAGCAAGTCGTATCCTTTGAACACCACCGCTGCAGGTAGAGGCAGGACCGCTAACGGGACGAATTTCTTACTGAACCCCATCGCGATATCCGAGAGCACGGGGACGTTTCCGTAGGCCAACGCGAACGCAATTGGCATCCCATACACGTAGACGTAGAGCAAGACTTCGCGAATGTAGTAGAGTGCCTCCAAAGCCCACATTGAGAGTCCTCCAATCAATGCGAATACGAGTGAAAGCCCAGGGTTTGTGATTGAGACTTCGAGCAAGTTGAGCATCGCATCGCCCAGCGAACCCAGACTCGGCATCAGGGCGATAGTGAACCCGTCCACGATGTAGAGTCCAAGAATACTGACCCAGTACCAGCTGATAATCAGAAACGCGCCGACCCAAGCTGTTTTCTTGGTGCGCCTGGCCTCGTATGCACTTCCAATATTGAATATACGGATTGTGTGACGGCCCTGAACGCACATCACGAGGAGCAGCAGCGAGATCAACATGATCTCTCCCCCTACAAGCGCGTCCTGAATTGACGGCCAAGGAGCATTACTGGGCTCTCCGAAGACGAATGCACCATCCGTCTCCGGCGTTGGTGTCCCGAACATCTCCTCGGTGAGGGTCTCATAGCCGGAACGCAGGCCGTCCATGAAGAGGCCGACAATCCAATCGACGACCTCTTTGAATCCCTCAAGGACGACGTCGATTAGATCAACCATGGTTAAGCCTCACTGATGGAAATATCGCAGTTATCGGTTTCTTGGGAGCCTGAATACTGGATACTGTACATTTTGGTGACTCGGTCCCCGCCAACTCGCGTCTCAAGTATTAGTTCAAACTCGCCAGTCTTCGACTCCTTCGAACAAGACGTGCCTGCTCCAGGAACGAAAGCGAAGGGCGAGCGTGAACTATAGAGCGTAATTTGTTCCCCCGGGCCGATAATGACCTGCTCAATCTCGGAGTCGGACTCCGGGTCGTAAATCCCGCTTACGTCTTCATCATCGACATAGTTCGTCCCCTCTTCGTCGGACGGATAGGGGACATCACCAATGAAGAGCAATTTTGTAACCGCATCAGGGCCAGTCCCCTGGTTTTCGAGGGTGACGAAGGCCTCCTCTTCGATTTCGCTTTCTGGTCCATCCCACATCTCTTCAGGCTGGTTTCTACCGATGCCCATCTCGATGATCCCGAGGTTTGGCTGGACAGAATGCGAGCTTTCACCGACTGTTTCCTCATCGCTGAGGGCTACTATTTCGTACTCGCCAGGAGCGTACGCTGTGCCGAGGTCAAATGAGACTTGCTGGGAACCTGCAGCGACCTCCCGCTGTCCGAACAGTTCGCCGTCCGGTTGGATGAGGTTGATCTGGTCGAACCCCGAGTCCGAATCGAACTGGACGATGAGTTCTGTTCCTTCGACAGTCACCTGCTGGAACACACCAGATCCGTCTCCTGGACTTGAACTACCGTTAGGACCGGTGCTTCCGTTGCCATCCAGACAGCCGGCCACGCTCGCGAGAGCGGCGCCGGCAACTGTTCGGAGGGCGGTCCGTCTACTGAGGTGGGGATTGTCCTGAGTCATGGGTTTTGTCCGAAGATGTCTTCTGGGCCGAGCATCCGCAAGAGGCGCTTGCCAGCGTAGAACATCACGAAGAAGGGCAGGAGCTGCCAGCCGACCTCGAACACCAGCGCAAACCAGCCGTCGATCGTCCCAAGTGGGTGCCACCGGGCCGTCGCGGTATCACTCACGTACGCCGGGTCGTGACCGAGCCACGAGCCCGGATGGTACCGAGCCGTGTAGATGCCCGGTTCGTTGATGGTCACGATCGCCACCCCGGAGGCGTTGGTCTCGACGCGCTGATCCGCGACCGTGATGTACCCGTTTCGGCTGGTGCCGCCGATTGGATACTGACGGCTATCGTCGAGCGCAATCGGCGCACCAGTTTGATTGTCCCGGAGTTCGACCCTGAGCGTCGCTTGCGACTGATTCTGTTGGATGACCTCGACAGTGAGATTGCTGCGGCGGAGCTGCCGCTCGGAGCCGGCATCCGGCTCGACGATTGACGCATTCACGCCCCGGACGATTCCCGCAACATGGAGCGCCTCTCGATCGACGTTCTCAGCTCGAACGGCGACGCCGTACGTCGTCGTGTACGACTCGTTGATGATGTCTATATTGATGTTCTCACCGATGGTGCCGACTGGTGACGGGCGGTCAGTCCCCCAGGTCTCGATGAGTTCCGGCCCGTCTCGAACCGGCTCGGCACGCGGCCCGATCCGCGAGGGATAGGCATGGACGTACACCGGAATCGCGTCTGACTCGACGGTGGCGCTATCCGTGCGATTCGACCGGACGAGCGTGTCCCAGTTGGTGTTCCGAGCGGTGTAGAACCGCCAGATGCCACGGACCCGTGCCTCACCGTCCTCCGTGAGCGTGTACCCCTGCCATGGCCGCGACTGGAAGATGGCCACGCCGGCGTCGCCGTTCGGATACTCGGCGTAGTAGGGGTACGCCGAGAGGTCGTATATCTCGACGGCGATCGAATCGGAGACGTTCCGTGTTTCCGTCCGATAGGTGACGTCGACGTCCGTCCGGTCACCCAGGTCGGTTCTGACGGTTTTCTTCAGCCTGACGCTAATCTCCGCTTCCAGCGTGAGATTCGCACTCCAGTCGTCCTCGATCTGGTAGTCGAGGGCAGGCGTATGGGCCCCGTCACGCTCGGCGATGGTCTCGCCGTTCTTCTTCAACCGGACTTCTTCGATCTCGTGCTCCGTGAGCGACCACGAGATAGTCGTGTTGCCGGAGGAACTCCCGTTGGGGACGCGAACGCGGTAATCAACGAACCCGCGCATCGTCCCATTCGGTGCGATGTACAGTGGGGTTTCACCGGACTCGAGGTGTCCACGAGTGGAGGGCTGGACCGCGAAGATCGTTGCGTGAGCATCTTCGATGAAGACGCCGTCCTCGAGGTCCGCGTGCGGCGGATGCACGGACGTATCTGGGCCGCCGGCATCGAGGTCCTCGAAGTCGTTCCGTGTCCACGTCGCCGCGGTCGCGGGCGGGCGTTTGAACGTGACGTCGGTCCCGTTCGCGACTTGGTGGACGGCGGAGCGGTCCTCGCCGTACCGCTGGCGGTACTCCTCCTGGCTGATGTAGTTGTCCGCATCACGTGACCACAGCGTTGCCGACTCGTTTTCCGTGAGCCCGTTCCCCTCCGTACCTGGTCGTGGCGGGTCAGCGGCGACGATACCCGTGACTAGGCTCGTCGCGAGCAAGCCGGCCATGAGCACGGAGAGCTCTCGATGGTTCATAGGGCTCGCACGGGGACTGCGGAGTGGTTACCAGGGGACGAGGTCGACACACTGCGCCAGCGGGAGGCCCATCATCGACCCGGCGACGGTGTACAGCGGGCCGAGGACGACGAGGACGACCGCGGACTTCATCGCCGACCGTTTGTGGCGCTTGAGGCCCTTCTTCTGCTCGGGATTGAGGGTGAACATCTCGATGAGGGAGTCCGCCTGCCAGACGATGGCGAGGCCGACGATCCCCAGCCCGGTGGTCAGCTGGAAGAACCCCTCAATCATGCTCGGGAGGTTGTCTGCGCTACAGACCGCGTTACTCTGGGCGGCGACCGGCTGGACAGCGAACAGGCTCAGGAGGACGACGGTGAGCGCTGCCTGCCGGTGGATCTTCCCGGTCAGCGGTGATTGGTTTTCGACGCTAGGCTCAGGGTCGGAGGGAGTCTGGTCCTGTGACATAGCGAGTCAATCATCTGTGGCGTCTCCAGCTGGTGGCTGGTTCTGTTGCTCTTCGACGAGCGACTGGAGGTCGTCGAATCGGTTGGTGTCCTCTGCGATCTCGTCGAGCGTGTAGCCCTGCTCGCGGGCCCGTTCGAGGAGGTCGCGGAGTTCATCGGGGTCAACACCGCGGACTTCCATTTCCTCGCGGAGGGCGCGGCGATAGAGGGCGGAAGCGTTGATGTGGTCGTTCCACATCAGGTACAGGTCATCGATCTCCTCGATGGTGACTGACCTCGTAATCATACATGCGGGTATGGGTATGCACCGGTTGAGTCACGGTACATATTGGCGCGGTAGTTGGATGATACCTAAATGCTTTCTGGCTATCAACTGCTGCAAATTTGTCGAGTAAATTATAACCAAATCACTTGTTGACCTCATAGAAAAGACTTAACCAACACCTGCCGAGTGCGGTGGGGAGTCTGTTGGTTAAGACCGAGAATCAGCTCGCTTACTCGAGCTCCACAACTTCGCCGTTCCCCTCGTCGAGGATCTCTCGCACTTCGGCCAGGAGCTCCTCACCTTCCTCGTGCAGTGCAGTCCCTTCATTGAGGTCGCATTCGTCCGCGTCGAGCTGCTCAATGATCTCCTCGACGCGACTCACCCGATCGTGGATTTCGGCGTCTTTTGCCACGGTTAGATCACCCCCAGCCAAAGCCCGGTGATGACCAGTAACAACATCAGCAGTACAGCGATGGCGACCTTGTAGTAAATCGGTGGGAGGCCCTCGGGTGCGATCGCTTCATCGACTGCTTCGGCGAGCTCCTGTTCGTGTTCGTGGTCCTGCTGGAAGGTCTCGTACGCGGCGTCGAGCTGTTGCTCCAGCGGCTCGATCTCACTCGCAAGGAACTCTTGGCGGGAGTTCACGATATACTCGCCGGCGGCAGTCGGCGTGATCGTCGCGACGTCCGCCACCTGATCCGCGATGAGTCGGTCATCAGTGTGTCCAATCGCGGTGACCACCGGGGTATTCGCGGTGAAAATCGCCTCCGCAACCCGCTCGGTGTTGAAGGCCTGGAGGTTCGAATCGCTCCCACCGCCCCGACCGACAATGATGGCGTCGACGTCCTCCGAGCGGTCGAGATGATGAATGCCGTTCGCGATGGACGTCGGCGCGTTCGACCCCTGGACGGTTGCGTCCTTCACCAGGATGTCGACGGTGGGGTCCTGTCCGTGGATCGCGTTCTGGATGTCGTACCGGGCGTCTCCTCGAAGGGACGTGACGACGCCGACCCGCTCCGGGAACGCCGGCGGGCGCTGTTTCTGCTCGTCGTCGAACCAGCCACGCTCCTCGAGTTCGCTTCGTAGTCGCTCGACGGCAGCTGCCTGGTCGCCGTCGCCGACGACAATCACCTCCCACGGTTTGAGGTCGATTTTCCCACCTTCGACCCAGTAGTCGATATCGCCCTCGAGGATGACTTCGGTCCCGTCCTCGAGGTCGGCGTCCATCTCCCGGTAACGGTTCGCCCAGATCATACAGGGGAGCTCGGCGTCGCCGTCGGTGAGCGTGAAGTAGAGCGCCGTGCTGTTCTTGTGGAGGTCAGTGACCTCCCCGATACAGCGGACGCCGTTGAGGGCAGGCGTGTCCTGGACGACCGACGCGATCCGGTCGTTCAGCTGGGACACGCTAAGGACCTCTCTCGCATCGGGTTCGACCGCCTGCCGTTCGGTATCCGGTGCGTCCGCCATCTCCGTTTCCTAACTTCTGAACAGGAACCTCAAAAAGCTACGTTCGAGGGGCGGGGTTAGCTGCGTTACGCAGGCCTACAGGTCGCGGGGCTGGACCGTCTTCCGGTCGTTGGCCTCGGCACGCTCTGCGGCGTCGTCGAGCAGTTCGGCGACCTCTTCGTTGAGGGCGTCGTAGAAATCTGCCGAGACGTTATTGTCCGAGAGTGCGTCCTTCACGGCTGCTTTGACGATTAGGTCAGACATTGCGTAATAGGATTCACCAGCTACTATATAAACGGTCATTCTTTGTGTCAACCACACATCTTGGAGACATAGTATGGAAGAACTCGATTTGGAGAACCCTTTGGCAGACTTATGGCGTCGTAATTTCGCATTTGGCTACTGGGATAATCGAATCAAGAAACTCAACCCCTACAATCGCTACGACGGAATAGACTCGCTCTATATTCTAGCTCAGTTATCCGATCTATATGCCCACCTGTTCGCGGTGAATGCTCGGAATCCAGAGCAGCCCTGGATGATGGTGAAAGAGGATACCTATACACGGGATATCGCCAGTGTCCTTGATGAGCTTACAGTCGAATTTGATGACAGCGAGATGGTTTCAGTTAGCCGCTTAGCGGAGGAGCCGGAGGATCTAATTGAGTTTGAGCAGGTCATCGACGAAATAGATGCAACAGACCGGGAGATGATCGCACGAGAGTTCTTGGGATGTTCTGCAGTCTACGACGAGGAAACAAATGAATTAGACTTCGTTGAAGATCCCAACCTACATATCGCAGCTGCGAATGCCGCCCTCAATTTTTGGCGAGGATTCCGACCGCTACTGAATGATTTGAAGCACGGGTTTCGCGTTCTACCAGTCACGATCGCGGATATCGAGTGGCTTTGGGAAGAGGGGCTTTTCGGACAGCTGGATACCGAGGTTGAAGACCTAATAGACGACATGGAAGCTGTACAGCAGGACCAATGGGGCTTCTTTTTCCTTAGACTCCAAACGGAGTCGCTGGGGAACCGACATTACGACGCTGAGTTGAACCTCTACCATGTGAACAGTGAGGTGTGCAAGCAGATGTCGAAGGTGATTTTGAATCTTATCTACAACCTGATTATGGGACGAGAAGGCGGACAAACTATAGCAGAACCAATGTCAGAGGCAATAGAGCAGTCCAGTTCTACAGATGTCTACTCAATTCAGACCTTAGAGCATCTAATTACGATGAGTCTCCAGGTAGAGAAGCCTACGTGAGTTCTATTTTGGGGTTCTCGATATCCCGCCTCTATGGATCTATCTGAAAGCAGTCCGGGCAATAGTCCCAGTCCGCCTGTTCGTGGTGAGAGCAGTTGTTACACTTTCGCGGATTTCCGTTTAGGTTGTCCAATCCCCAATCCGGGTTTGGAGCTTTTCCGAACAGAATTGCCGCCTCCGTCTCCCCATGCCCGGTATGGTTCGTGAGAAGGTGAACAGGGCAGTGCTGGCATTCCCAGAGCGCGACGTCGACGCGATCATCGTACCTTCGTTTGATGACCTCCTTTCTCGTCCATTCGTGAATGCCGTGTGGTCCGCGACACGGTGCGACATCAGTACGGTTTGCTAATGCTCCCTCAACCGACCGTTCACGACCAAACGAGTCGCCGTTCTTCCAGTCGTCAAAATCGTTCGCAACATCTGGATAGGGGATAACAGCGTCACGAAGAACTTCGATGTCGACCTCTGGTGCGAGCACCCCCTCGTAGTCGTACACGAACCTGGTTAGTTCGTGATCGTAGCGCCGGCGTGATCCGCACCACCAGCAGTATTCGTATTCGTATCCGTCCGGATGCGCATATCCTGGGACTTGGCTCCAATTGTGGCTCCCGTATTCTTCGACGAAATGGCAGCCTCGAGATTTTTCCTCCCAGTCGAGATTCGCTTCGACACGAGTGTCGAACTCCCACGGGTCGTACTCACGGATGCTGAAAGCACGACCGTCGTCGGCTCGGAACGCGTCGTCGACGACCTGATAGTCCAGCTGCTCGTCACCAAAATCCTCAGACTCTAACCACGCGACTGAGTACCCCGCTGAAAGGTAATCGTGGGAGGTTCCTTCGATATCCTTGCTGTGGTGCTTGTGTTGAACCTCGATGATAAGGCCGCCTCCGAAGAAGGGGTTTTCCTCATCGAACTCAACGAGGGCGTCGGCCCGTCGGGTCTCGGGAGTTGTTGGCGTCCCTGTCGCGTCGATTGTGATTTCAGCCCCGACGCGTGCTGCATTCGGATAATGGTCAGCAAGCGTAGCGACTGCCAATGCCGTACAGCGAGCGTGGGTATCTGATTCCCCCTGGCCCGCCTTTGAACAGGACTCAGCTGCGTCGTCGGCAGCGTGAAAGAAGTGGCGGGCACGGTGGTCCCCGTCGCGAGGATAAAGGATACTTCGGCACTCAGGACATTCGACGGGTTGCTGGTCATTGACCTGTATGGGGGTGACAATCTTCCCGTCGTCGAGCGCTCTGAACGGCACGGTCAACTGAAACAAAATACGTGGTCTGCTTGAACGTTCCGCTGTTCCGGATTACAGATGACAAGAGAATATGCCGAGATAAAATGGGAATGAGGATTCTATTTTTCAGAGAACGGATGGTGTTCTCCGTGGCATTCTGCACAAAGTGTCTCTAAGTTCTCTACAACATCGGCATCGGCCGGGTCTTCGAATTCTGCAATATCAGTCAAATGATGCACGTTCAATCCGACACCAAATTTCTCTTGATGCTTTTCTTCAGAAATTCCACACGATTGGCACTCATAGTCATCTCGTTTTAGTGCCTGTGTACGGAGTTCTTTCCACTCTGCGCTTGCGTAGTGCTTCTGCCGAGAGTCACGACTTGCCGGAATGGACGGGTCTGGGCCGTCAATATTCGCTCTATTCAGGGCTTCCGACCAGCTCCCAAATCGGTACTGGTAGGTTTGACTACTGTACTCGCCGGCGTGATCCATCATTCGAACCGACGCTCTGCCTGTCAACTCAAAGACTCGCCAGAGCTCACTAATGAGATCCCACTCGCTGTATTGTTTCGATCCATCCGCATCGTGATCGTACCTTCCGGGTTCAACATCAGTCAGCCCAGCGAAGACAGCTGTACCGTACACGGAGCCGAACTCATTAATATAGTCTTCGCGACTGTATCCATCTATCTCATCTAATTCGTGAGGCGTCGGCATTCGTCCGAGTGCGTCATATTGTCGGCGGAAACGATTGAGCATCACCTGGCGGTTCGAGTTGGACGCACCATCCTTTCCAGGCGAATTTGCTGGAGTTTCCTCCTGGTCAGAATCTCTAGAATCAGAAAGTTCTATAACCCTCTTTCTTGCCTCAATTCTTGAAATATTGTGGGCGTTCGTCAGATGAGTTACCAGCCCATCTGAATCCGAGAAGGATTTTGAGCACTGAGGACAATCCATCTGTTCTTATTCGAGCAGGGTGCTGAATAGAAATATTGGTTATTGAGAGAGACGGAATACCAACCTAAGAATCGATTTCATTGAGAGCTTCCGTCGCCACATCTCCGAGTTCTCCCGCTTCGATATGCGAGTACCTCTCACGCACCATCTCCTCGGAGTTATCTAAGTAACGGGCAGCGACCGTGTACCCAAACGCACGGACAAGTACCTCACCCATCCCACGTCGACCCCCGTGCGGAGCAAGATAATCGTGTTTCGGATGGTCGATGTCGATCTCTGCAGCCTCTGAGAGCCGTTGGAGAATCGACCGTGCGCCGTCCGTCGTGATTGACGGCGGCCGGATATCCTCATCGAGCGCCAGCAGGAGGTCTCGAGCGTATTCTTCACGGCGCTCAGTAATTGCTTCTGGGCGTTCTCCCCGGTCTTCAAGCTCATCCTGAACGAGCCCCGCAAGCGTCCGTTGGTCGAACGTCGGAAACACCGGCCAGCGCTCCGTCGGCGGGTCCATCAGCTTGCGGTAGCTCCGCAGCGGCGAGATCACCGGGTCGGGGAGACTCGCGGCGTCCCACTGCTGTTTCTTCCGATAGACGTCCATACTCCCGTCGTCAAGGGAGAGGTCCTCCCAGCGGACGCCCCGCCGGCGTGGGTCGTTCGGATCGCGGAGGAGTTCGCCGACGCGGACGGCGGTGTACGCGAGTACGAACACCAGAGCCCGGTCACGAGCCGCCTTCAGCGCCGCGTAGCGTCCTCGCTGCTTGTCGAGGAGGTCAGTATCCTCTGGAAGTGTCGTGTACGCCTCGACGGCGTCGCGGGCCCGTTCGTCGACGTGGCGGGTGAGGGCGTGGCGCTGTTCGGACGTCCAGGCCTGCTGGTCGCCGGGCTTGCGGCCGTCGTCCTCCGGCAGCGGCGCCATCGCACTGGCCCGCTGTGCGTAATGCGCCTCGAGATATCCCTCGTTGACGCACCAGCCACACCACGCAGAGATATAGCGGTAATAGGTTTGGACGGTGTTCTGCTTGAGGCCACGGTCACCACCGAGATGTCGGGCGTACTCCCGGAACACGCGTTCGTCGAGATCGTCAAAGGTCGGCTCGCGGTCGACGTCGTCGGGGACGATCCCGGTCCAGTCGTCGGCGCCGCGGTCGCCGGCGGCCCACTCGGCGAATCGTTCGAGCTCGCGTGCAGCGTTACGTCGATAGTTCCCACCGTCGCCGCCGCGGCCTTTCCCCTTGTCTTGGAGGTAGCGCTCGAAGCTGTCGTCGAGCGGCGTCGAAAGCGCTCGGTCAGGCATTCACCGGCCCTCCACCGTCCTGCGGGCCCGGTCTCGGGTCCTCTACCCTGGGGGAAGCGCCGTCGTGAGGGGGTTGCAGCATCCGTGCTTCACCGACGGCGGCGGGGTACTTCAAAGTGGTCGTGATTACCGACATAATCACGTCCAGACGCTTATTTGCCTAAAGTTCCGAATTCTGGCGGTAGTAGTGTTAATAGCCAAGAAACCGGATTTATAAATTATATATCGCTATATCAAAACTGAGCCGGGGGGAAGTTGAGACTATACCTGGTTTAGCGGGGCTGTGATGCGTGAATTTGGCCGGTTCTGTCAACGCAGACCACCTCAAATCACTCCCCAAGCGGTCATTCCTATCACACTTCCAATTGTATGGGCGAATTTTCGCGACTTCCAACAGTGTAGCCACTCAGACGGCGCGCTAACCTAGACTGAGTGTCTCTCTATCCGATTCCAGTCTCCTTCTTCAACAGCGTCAGCGTGTTGTCGGCTGTTACGATCGGTGAATGTTCGTACTCACCAGTCAACTCAACCTGCACGAGCAGATCGACAGCCCGCCAGATCGAGTACAACAGGCAGGCGAATGCGAAGTAGAAGAACCGTAGCCCGAAATCCTTCGACGTCGTCGCCGCCATGAACCGCTTTATAGATCTATAGCCGCTCTCGATCTCCCACCGATACCCGTACTCCGTGAGGTGACCACTCCCGCAATTCGTCATGAACACCGAATATTGTCGATGGTCGTCGTGCTCTGAGTCTTCTTTTCGACGATAGATGAGCGTCGTCTCGTGCCACTCGTTCTTCCCGAGGTGGAGCTTCCGGTCGGTCTCGTATCGGTCCCGGTCACGCTGGAGCAATCGCTTGGCCTGGGCTTTCTCGCTAGTCTGCATCCGCTTCGGAACGACGTAGGAGAGCCCACGCTGGCTGATCATCTCCAGGACGTGCTGGCTATCGAACTCCCGATCCATCAGCACGTTATCCACGTGAACGAGGTCTTGGGCAGAGTCGAGCAGGTCTTCGACGATCTCCTTTCGTGTCTCGCCTTTCCGTACTGGGCGGGCATCAAGGACAAGTGGAACAGCGTTGCCGACCAGCTGGACGGTCGCCCACTGATAGGCGTACTCGTCGGTCTGTTCTTTCGTCCCAATGATCTCGTCCTCGTGGCCGGTCCGGTCGCCGGTGAAGGGAGCAGCCTCGGTGATGTCGATAGCGACGATCCCTGCCCGGAAGAACTTCTCCGTCTCTGCGACCTCATCAATGAGTCGTCGAATCGCCTGCCGGTACATCGCTCGAATCTGCTCGATAGAGAGATCACGAATGTGGTCGCGGTGGGCGTGTCCGAGTGGTGTCCGCTCCCGCGTTGACTCGTGGACGAAACTGCGAGCACCCTCGTTTGCAGCCAGCCGCTCGCGCAGTCCGAGATACGTCTGCAGGCCCCAGTAGGCGTTCTCGTGGATCTCACAGCCCTCGCCACGGTCCAGAGAGAACGCGGGAAAGACGACACGGCTGACGTGCTTGGTGACTCTATCGGCGTTGTCTAGAATGGCTCGATCGTCTGGAACCGATTCGTCCACGTCATCGCAACGAGCCGGGAGGATCTGCTCCGGTTCGCGGGGGACGGTGACATCGGCGTTCTGCGCTTTGATGAGGATCGTTCGAGCCGCTTTCTGGACCGTCTCGCGAAGCTCATCGTTGAAGCGCGTGTGCCAACTGCGCCAGAGTGTCGATTGGTCAGGCACTGCCTCCAGCCCAAGCCGCTCGCAAAGTTCCGGATGACTTTCGAGGTACTCGTAGAGTGCTGTTTCGTGCTCCCATCCGTGAAGTTCTTTCAGAACGAACACGCGAAACAGGGTGTCCATCTCGTAGTGTGTCGGATCCTCGTAGCAGTCATGGGCCTCGAATTGGAAGTAGGCCAGCGGAAGTTCGGAGACGAACTGCTCAACAGAGATGTGCTCATGGTGCGTGAACCAAGCTCCTGAGACGATCTGGACATCCGACTCTAATCCGGTAAGTGAGGTGCGGTCGTACAACGGTGTCGAATCGTACGCTGGCCACTCAACGTACGACAGTCGTGCAATTTGTCGAAAGACGGTTCTCCGAGATTCAGTAGTAATGGGCACTACCGGACAATCGTTCTGGCCCCCTCAAGAACACGTCTACATCTAACGAAAAGGCCCGCTTCTTACAGAAGCTGACGTTTTATTCGTAATCTTTTGGTTTAGTCGCTTCCGCGCTCCCCTGTTCAGAAATGTCAACAGCTTCGCTTGCCGAGGCAGCCTGTCTTTTCTCTTTCACTCGTTGTTCAATCGACGCCTGCATCTCACGCATAAACTCGTCCACCGTGTTACCCATGAGGATGACCGGTCGGCCATCGGTGAACAGTTCAGTTAGAACCTGCTCCGGGTCCGCATTTTGACTGTGGCACTTGGTTGGAACATCGACGTTTTCGGCGAATGCGCGTGTGTTAGCCCCACCGATGTGAGCTTCATCGATTAACTCTCGCTCGAATAGCAACTCGATATATTGAGCAAATGACGCTGTACGCCCCCGCCGGTCTCTTCGGAGGTACACGAACGGGGTGATACATTCGTCATCGACGAGCACCCGTCGAACCATCTCAGTACTTTCGACATCGTTCACCTCGGCAGCGTTGAAGATGAGTCCGTCTTCAAGTTCTATCCACGTTGGTTGGATCGCACTGAGGAACGATTCGATCTCCTCGGCTGGAAGTGGCGGTTCGCCAACAACATCTAACACCGCATTAACTGCGTGGATCGTTTCAGAACCGATTAGCCCTTCGTGTTCGTCGGGAATATCAACCTGCTCGATAGTCCCTCCGCGGCGTTCGATCTCTTTTTGCATATATTCGTGCAACACCGGGTGTTGCTCGCCGCTCACAACGTGTGTTCCCGCTGGGACCGACCGCGCAAACGAACGTGCAAGGTCTGTCCTGGTCTTTCCAAGGGTATCTGTGTGGTCCTGACGGACGTTTGTTAACACGATGATGTCCGGATCGGTCAGACGCTGGTTGAACAGCCGGGTCGTGTATTCTGTGATACCTTGATTCTCGAAGATAGCGACGTCGTCCGGCTCGTACGCATCGAGTTCGGGGACGAACTCAGCGATGAGACTGATATTCTCGTAGAGCGTCGTTCGAGGCCCCCGTCGTTCGATAGGATGGACCTCGCCGTTGTGGATCAGTAGTGGATGGTTGCCGGTGATCTTCGTGAGCGTGTCGTACCCTCGGCGGTTGAAGACGTCGTCGAGCCGTTGGGTGGTTGAGGATTTACCGCGAGTCCCCGAGACGACAATCTGGGTATCGATCTGATCGAGGACCTTACGATGTCGAATACCCCTCGTTGCTTCACTAACCAGCCCTGTTAAACTCGACGAGCCGACTTCGATTGGCTTCGGGCCAGTCTTCCACTCGTACTCTGCCCCAACCAAGAACATCGGCAGCGCCCCCGCCGCATAGTCGAGGAACTGGTCCGCCGCGGACTGTGCTGCCATTTCCGTCGGGAAGCGATCGGCACTATGTCCCAGTACCCCGTTTGCAGTTTGGAGCCGCCAGACCCAGTTGTTTCGTTCCTCCGGAAGCTCTCCTGACGGTGTGGCCTCTTGTTCGACGATTATGTCGGGCGCGTCGACATCGGTGTCTGGGAAGGACTCTTCGTTCCCCGATAGTTCTGCAACAGCGGCGCGAACAATGTCAATTGCATCGCGTGCTGCTCGGGATGTGTCGTAGTGGCGGCTGCCGGTTGCTAGTACCTCCGCTGGGCCCCTAAGACGCCACGACCAGCCGAACCCACGGCCGTAGATCTCGAAGGCAGTCCGACTCATGTTTCACCCCCTTCAGAGAGAACCGACGCAGAGAGAACCTCATCTTCACCCGGGGGTGACACAGTATACCAGTACGCGACACCCAGGGCAGCCACCCAGAGAACCGCTGCAATCCCCAGGACAGGCAACGTCAGCTCTTGTGGAAACCCACGAGGTTGGGGAGCACTGAACAGTCGAGCGACGATCAAAGCGGGGACAAAGACCACGATCTGAAGCGGGACGACGAGGCGGCGCTCGAATGGTGCCGACGCATGCGCGTTGTACGCCCCAACACCTGCCAAAATCGCAGTAAAGAACGCCGACAGCCCTCGCTCAATTGGTACGACAAACGTCAGCGATACTGCGGCGAAGATCGCGACTGCGACAGTCACTCCGAGAAGCACTCGTCCGTACCGGAGTGTGAGGTAGTTCGACAACTGGATGAAACCGAACGATAGCGCAAGCAAAAGGACGTACAGGATTACGAGCCAATAGCTCGCTAGCGCGTAAATCGCGAGGAGGACCGCACCAATGATTCCGACCCGAACACCGAACCGGCCCCGGAGCCGTTCAGATAGAACCAGCCCACCAGCGAACAGTCCGGCCACAATCTTTCGAGGGAGGATGACAGATTCGGGGTCGATGGGCACTGCAACACCTTTGTAGATAGCGACGTCTGCCGTCGAAGAGAAGAGGACTGGGGGCGTCAGCGCACCAAATTCACGCGCATATCCATTGGAAACCAGTACCCAACCGAGCGCAGTGAGGGTAACGAACAACCCGATACTCGCCAAGAGGTCGTTTCGGCGATACTCCGGCTTGATTCGATGGTAATTGTACGCTGCGAGTCCAGGGAGAATACTTCCCAGAAACGCAACCACTCCCACCTCAAGTCCTAATTGCAGGATGAAAAAGAGCGTGACTACTGGAACGGCTGTGCCGATGACCATCGCTGCGATGAGCTCGTCACGACCAAATATCAATGTTCGACGACGGAGGACCCACAGGCCGACGTACGCGGCTGCCGCGCTCAACACAAAAACGGGGAGCATGACGAAGTTCTTCAAAGAGTACACGGCAAGAACGGGAATGGTGATTGACCCTCCCATACGATACCCGGTGAACTGAGTGATGGCCCCGACGCTCAAGAGACCGATAACGGCGACTAGTGTGGCCACCCACATTGTGACTATCTACCAGCTAATGCACCTTTACTGTTTCAATTCTGTACGGTCGCTTACTGGAGAGTTTGCTGTACACGTCCGTACAGTTCGGATTTATTGAAGGGCTTCGCCAGGAAATCGTCCGCGCCTGCCTCGAGCGCTCGAACGATGTCCTCCTCCCGGCTCCGAGATGTCAGCATAATAACCTGAATGTCCTGCATCCCGTCGTTCTCTCGGATATGGTCCAGAACCGAAAACCCGTCCATCTCTGGCATCATGACGTCGAGAATGACCGCTTTCGGTAATGAATCCGGGGACTCTTCTAAGTACTCCCATGCCTCCAGACCATCTTTTACAGTCTCCACATCGAACTCCTCACTGAGACTAACATCGATCATCTCTCTGATGTCTTCGTCGTCGTCGGCAGCCAGAATTTCTGCAGGCATACTAGCAGCGTATCCGTCCCGTTTCCTTATATTGACCGACATACCACAACTCCCTCGATTATTGCGCTTTTCAGTATCAGCGACCTCGATAGCCCACGAGAGTGTCTCGCAAGAAATATTTAACCAGTTAGACAGTCAAATCTCTGTAACTGTGCTCGGTACTACTGACGAACTGGACGATCCAATCCGCGTCCTCTACGTGAACTCCGATCCCGCATTCGCGGAGTTGGTTCAAACCAAACTCCAACAGACGAGTACCGAGATCGACTGTATACCTGCCGACGGTATCGACGAAGCACTGCACCATCTTGCTACGGAACGAATCGACTGTATCGTAACGGCGTACTCGCTCGAAGATTCCGACGGTATCGGGCTTACGGAGTCGATTCGCCAGCAGAACGACGATATCCCGATACTCCTCTTTACTGGACAAGGGAGTGAAGAAATCGCGAGCAAAGCGACTCGTGCCGGCGTCTCGGACTACATCCCAGTCCGATCGGAGCGTGATAACTTCACACTACTCGCGGCCCGCATTCGAACGCTCACGAAGGCTGCTCGTAAACAAACGGAGGCCGAGCAGACCAAACGGCGCTTCCGACGAACGCTCGAGCGCGCAACTGACGCGATTTACGCCGTCGATAGCGACTGGCGCATCGAGTATATGAACGAGAAAATGGCCGAACGAATCGGCCGTGACTCGGACGCGCTCGTCGGAGAAGCCATCTGGGAAGAGTTCCCGTCGATCGTCGGGACGGAACTCGAAGACAAGTATCGAACGGCGATGGAGACTGGTGAACCAGTATCGTTCGAACAGCATCTGGAAGAGCCATTCAACTACTGGGTCGAAGTGCGAGCGTTTCCAGATGACGACGGGCTGACCGTCTTTTCACGTGAAATTACTACCGAGCGAGAGCGGGAACTGAAGCTAGAGCGCAGTGATGCGATTCTGGAGAACATCCACGACGTCGTGTTCGTCCTCGACGAGCAAGGTGATATCGAGTTCGCGAATACGGCTGCAAAGCGGTTGCTCGCAGGGGATCAGTCGGCCCAGCTCACAGGACAACAGCTCGAAACGGTCGTCGGTGACCGCGTTAGCAATTCCGATATAACGCGATTCTCCCAGGCAGTCGAATCGACGCTCGACGAGATCGAGAGCGATGGTGGGTCCACCGGGTTGTACGATGCAGACCTCCAACTCGACGTCGTGGTCGGGACCAGCGAGCGGACATTCGACGTCCGGGTAACCCCGTTCCAGAGTCGCAAAAGCAAGCAGGTGCTCGTTGTCGCTCGAGACGTGACCGAACAAAGCGAGGTAAAGCGTCAATTGGAACGAGAGCGGGACGCACTCCAAGACCTCCAGGCGGTCATGGGAGAAAGCGATGTCTCGGCCGAGTCACGCCTCCAGAATCTCTTGGAAGTCGGTTGCCAGACGCTCGGGCTCGAAATCGGCATCGTCTCGCGGATTCAGGACAGCGACTACACGGTCGAAGCAGTTCACGCACCGGAAGCCGATATCGAAGTTGGCGATCAGTTCGATCTCGAATCGACGTACTGTGCGGAAGTCGTCGGCACGGATTCGGTCTGTTCGTTCGTCGACGCCGTTAGCGACGGGAAAGAGACGCATCCTGCCTACCGTGAGTTCGAGTTAGAATCGTACATCGGCGTGCCACTCGTCGTCGACGACACGCGTTACGGAACCGTCAATTTCTCGAATCCGACAACGCGACTCGCGCCGTTCGGAGCGCTCGAACGAACGTTCGTCGAGCTGGTCGCACAACTCGTGAGTACCGAAATCTCGCGTCGTCGTGACCGTGCCGAACTCGAACGTCAGGAGTTCCTCTTCGACCGCGTTCAGGACATCGCAGATATCGGTATATGGGAATTCATCCCATCGAGCGGTGAACTCGCCTGGTCTGACGGGGTCCGCCAGATCCACGGTGTCGACGAGGACTACGAGCCCTCCCTCGACGACGCGATCGAGTTCTACCACCCCGACGACAGAGAGACGATTACCGCAGCAGTCGACCGAGCAATCGAAGACGGGGAACCGTACGACCTCGACCTCCGAATCGTTCGACCCGACGGCGAGGTGCGTGACGTTCGGGCGTGGGGAGAATACGTCGACGACACACAGCGCGGCGACGCAGTACTTCGGGGTGTTTTTCAGGACATCACGGAGCGAGAAGCGGAACGCCGTGAGCATCGAGAGCTCGCGGAGGAATACGAGGCGTTGCTCGAAACGTCCGGGGACGCGATATTCTTGCTTGACGTCGATACCGCTGGTGAGGACCCATCATTCGAGTTCGCCAGACTCAGTCCCGGATACGAGTCACAGACCGGAATTACGACCGAGGAAGTTCGTGGCAAGACCCCACGAGACGTGTTTGGCGACCAGGAAGGTGCTGAACTCGAGGCTAATTACACTCGTTGCGTCGATCAGGGTGCCCCAATCTCGTATCGCGAAGAACTCGACATCGGTGACGGTGCTCAGTTCTGGGAGACCAGCCTCGCACCGGTCGTCGTCGATGGCGAGACTGTTCGAATTGTGGGTATCGCTCGAAACGTTACCGAGCAAGTCGAACGAGAGCGTGAACTCGAAGCGACGAACCAGCGACTGGAATCGCTCATCGAGGCCACGCCACTCACAGTTATGGAGATCGACACGGATGGGACCGTCATCCGCTGGAACGACGAGGCTGAAACCATGTTCGGCTGGTCGCAGGACGAAGTGCTTGGCGAGTTCAATCCGATGGTCCCGGACGAGCAGCAGGAAGAGTTTGCCTCACACCGGCAGCGCGTCCTGAACGGCGAGCGAATCCGAGCAAAGGAGATACGGCGAGAGACGAAAGACGGAGACGAACTGGACCTGCTCTTGTCGGTCGCGCCGGTTACAGGCCCCGACGGAGAGACTACGAGCATCCTCGCCGTCTTGGTGGACATAACCGAACAGAAACGGTTGGAAGCTCGCCTCCGCTCGCTTCAGGACACCGCACAATCGCTCAGCGGCGCTGAATCAAGCGACGAGATCGGAGCGATCGCCGTCGATGCCGCGGCCGAGATACTGGACCTCGATATCACCGGAATTTGGGAGTACGACGACCGAGAGAACGTGCTCGTCCCAATTACGGAAACGTCCGAAGCACGAGACCTGTTTGGCGAGTCTCCCCGGTTCACTCCTGAAGACAGTCTCGCTTGGGACGTGTTTGAGTCCGGAGAAACCCAGGTATATGATGATATCCAAGCTGAGGGTCAACCCCACAACCCGAACACAGAGATACGGAGTGAGATTCTCGTCCCACTAGGTGAGTATGGACTCATGTCGACGGGGTCAGTTTCCACGCAGGTCTTTTCTGAGACGGACGTCGACCTGTTCCGGATTCTCGGTGCGACTGTCGAGGCAGCACTCGCACGAGCGAGCAGGGAGGAAGAACTACACCGACAGAACGAACGACTCGACCAGTTCGCGAGCGTCGTTGCCCACGACCTTCGAAACCCGCTCTCTGTCGCAATGGGGTTCCTCGAAATCGCGGAGGAGACCGGGAAGGCGGAGCACTTTGAGAAAGTAGAATCCGCACACGACCGAATTGAACGACTCATCGAGGACCTCCTGACGCTGGCACGTGGGGAGACGACGATCGAGGATGCAGAAGAGATCGACCTCGAGAGTATTACGACGGAGGCGTGGGGATACGTCGATACTGAGGAGGCAACGCTTACAGTCGCAGATGGAATTCCGACAGTCACCGGGGATGCAGGGCGGCTGACCCAACTCTTCGAGAATCTCTTCCGAAATGCAATCGAGCACGGTGGTGCCGACGTCACGGTGACCGTGGGTGGACTAGACGGAGACGATGGATTCTACGTTGAGGATACCGGCAGCGGGATTCCCCAAGAGAAGCAAGACGACGTGTTCAAACACGGCGTCACGTCCAGCGAGGGGGGAACCGGGTTCGGGCTCTCGATTGTGGCCGACATCGCGAAGGCGCACGGTTGGACAGTTTCGGTGACAGACGGAAGCAATGGCGGGGCACGGTTCGAGTTCAAGCGGTCGAAATAGTACCCGTTGTCAGTGAGCAAACCGTGCCTGCGGTCTATGCATTGAGAGAACCAGTCTCAACTATTGTGAGCCGGCGGTCTCAACTGAGTTCACCGTATAGAGGCGGAATCAGACTATTCTGAGGTTGCTGTTGGGGTATTGTAGAATAGCTTTCTATTTTGGAATAGTACGCTATTCAGTCGATTCTGAAGAAGCAGATTCGCGAGCTTGTTCGAATCGTTCGGCCACTTCGTCTACGAGATCTTCCTCCACGACGGTTCGGAGAAGAGCATCAGTCATTTCCCGAACGACGATGTTCTGGTAGCCCTGCTGGTTGAGCTCGCGTTCCAGTTCATACTTCAGCCAGGAATCGAAGTCCTCGATCGTAGCCTCCCGGGCGTAGAAAGGCCGCTGTTTAGCGGCCTCATAGCTGAACGCTGAATCGGTCATCGGGTTTTGTCGTTCGACGGGTTCCTGAGAGGGCGTCTCCTCGTCGCCTCCCGATTCAGACGCGTCATCCGTATCCTGGGGTTCGTCGTCCGGTTCATCTTCGAGTGTCTCCCCGAGGTCGGCAAACGGATCGTCGTCAGACATGGCGGACCACCTCACCTGCCTCGACGATGTGCGCCAACTCGTCGAAACACTGCAACTGGTCACAGTCAGGGTCGTAGTCCAGCAGGGGTTTGCGCTCGCCATAGGCCTTCGTGATGCTGGTTCGGTCCCGGATGCCCGGTGAGGGTTTGAGATCGCCGGCGTCGACAGCCTCCCAGTCCGTGATTCTCGCGAAATTCGGGATGCGGTCCTGAAGGTTATCGTGCGAGTTGAGACGTTCGAGGAGCTGTCGATCTTGAGTCTGCTGGTCGATACGGCCGCTCAACATGTTCGGAACCAGTGACAGAACGTCGACGTCCATATGCTGCCGAAGCGGTGAGATCTGTCGCTCGATGGTTCGCTCCAAGCCGGCCATCGCCTCGTTCCCCGGGGCGAGCGGAAGCACCAAGTTCGCCGTCGCGACGAGCGCGTTGTCCGTGAGTCGGGATCGGTACGCCGGCGAATCTGTGACGATATAATCGTACGTGTCCCCAAGGAGTGGGTCGACGACTTCCCGTTTGAGCAGCGCAGAGGGTTGGAATACGTCGCCGACGACGATCTCCCGCTCGACCTGTTCTAAGTCCTCGCTGGACGGGAGGATATCGAACTCATAGCTGGTATCGTAGACAACTGAAGTCGGGTCAGCATCGTTGAAGAAGACGTCGCCGATGGTTTCCTCGGTGTTGTGGTACTGGTCGTCAAACCCCAGCCCCACGGACGCGTGGCCGTTCGGGTCAAGATCGATGAGGAGGACATCGTGTTCGTGTGCGGCCAGTTGTCGGGCGAGGTTGACCGCAATCGTCGATTTGCCGACGCCTCCCTTCAGCATACACACCGAAACAGCCCGAGAGTTCCCATCGGTCTGTACCGAATCATATGGGCTATTTGGGCTATTCGTTCTATCTATGCTATTCTTGCTATCTGAGCCACTCATACTATTCAGCAGTATCAACCCCTCTCAACTTAACTCTGTGGTGAATAGTCCGAATAGTATTCTATTCCAAAGCTACACGCTATTCCAGAATAGTTCACTACTCTAGAATAGTTAGGATAGAATCAGTAAATGTGGCTCAGGAGACGAGCTCCAACATAGAGCGAAGTTCAGATTCGATATCAGTCAGTTCACTCCGTTGCCACTCAAACCGTTCTTCCACCCCAACATCGGTAAACCGGAGTGAAGCACGAACCTGCCGGGCGGGATCGTGCTGGAAGAGCGCGAGAGCGTAGGCAAGCATTTGCGGCCGATAGTGGTCAGCGAGGGTATCAGTCGTCGTCGACGAAAGATCGTTCGTCTTGTAGTCGATGATATGATACGCATCAGGAGTGACCAGAAGACGGTCAATATCACCCACTATGCGGGAATCATCAAGACGAGCGACAACTGAGTACTCGTCATAGGTCGCTTCGAGTGGGAGGTCCGCCTCAGTTTCATCGACGAACCGGATCGCATCCTGGGCATGGCTCACGGCCGCTTGGAGATCGTCATCCGTCGGTTCCTCGCTCCCCATACGACTCAATTGACGAATAAACGAGGGCCACTCTTCTCGTGGGGGACGGAGCTCATTGAGCCGATGGACAACAGTTCCAAAGGTGGTGGGACTCAATCCGACTGTCCCATCCCCCGACGTGTAGCTGTGTCTGTCTTCGGAGGCATCCGCAACAGCACTGACGAGGGTCGTCGCGGCAACGCGAACGGCAGCCTGACGTTCCGGCGGGGAAGGGACAGTAATCGCAGGGTCTAACTCTTCAGTCGGAGCCTCAGATTGCCATTCAACCGGCCGAGGTGGCGCCTGAAAGGTGTATGGGGCATCACCAATTCGAGCGTCTGTAGCTCCATCGTGGAAAGCCTCAGCGACTAGCTCATGGTCGTCAAACAGAATGGGCTGGAGCCAATCCCGCCATCGACTGGCGTCGTCGAAATCATCTGGCTCACCGAGTTCGATGTGGCCAGACTCATCGATATCGATGTCGTGTGTTCCACACAGCAGCAGGTGGTCCCGGGTTCGGGTACAGGCCACGTAGAGCAGTCGTTTGGATTCCGCACGCTCTTGCGGGAGCAAGCGGCGATCGGCATATTCGTGGACTGCAGTCTTCTCGATTGAGAACGCATCGTTGGGGTGGGGACCACCCACTGCTGGAATTGGTGGGGCATCAGTTGTCCCCTCGACGAGGCGGACATAGCCGTGGTCATCGACGGATCGCCCGAAATTGAGGTCACTTCCGAGATCGGGGACAGTGACGATTGGGAACTCGAGTCCCTTCGCGGCGTGAATCGTCATTATCCGGACGCCCTCCACATCGCCGGGGATGTCAGCCTCCCCTTCTCGGGGGTCGATCTCTGCTTGGCGGTCGATCCGGTGGAGCAACCCGGCAGCTGTGTGAACACCATTCTCGCTCCAAGTACGGACCTGGTCGCGGAACTTCTCGACGTTCGCGACGGCCTGTCGACCGCGTTCATCTGCACTCACACTTGCCAGATACCCGGTGTCGTCGATCACCCGGGACAGCAAGCGGTTCCACGGGAGGACGCCATCTTCGGACGGCGTCGCACAGCCGCTGAGAGTCCGCCACGTTGTGAGGAGGTCGAACGCGTCCGCGAGCTGTGGATCGTCCGTCTCGGCGAGTGCGTCCCACACTGAATCAGCCTCTGCGACCGCCGGTGCGAGGCGATCATCCGCGAATCCGAACAGCGGCGACCGAAGCACCCCGTAGAGGGAGACGTCGTCCTGTGGATCACCGAGTACTCGAAGCAGGTTCGTGAGCGCCTGGACTTCAGGCGTATCGTAGAACCCGACGCCACCGACGACAGTGTAGGGGATGTCGTACTCCTCGAGAGCGCGCTGATACCGATCCAGATGAGTTCGCCGGCGGAGGAGGATTGCCGTGTCGTCCGGCGTAGCGTCACGATGAGCACCTGTGTCGGGGTCTTGGACTTGCGGCGGATCGTCGAACAGGTGGGTCAGTCGAGCAGCAAGCGCTTGCGCCTCGGCCTCGATGGTGTGGTCCAGCGCACCTTCGGCGACCGGATGGTCGTCGCCGAAGAGTTCCGCTGCAGTATCGGCATCGTCGGGCACAGCGAGATACTCGACACTCCCGGTCAGTCCCTCGATGTCCTCGACACGGTCGCGTTGCGTGGTCAACTCCTGTGGTGGCGCTTCGTAGGGTTCGTGGGTTTCACCTTCTGCTTGGAACAGGTACTCGAAGAGCTCGTTCAGGAACGACAACGGCTCGTCCAGCGTCCGGAAATTCCCAGAGAGTTCGAGGGCGGTCGGACTCTCGGCATCGCTGTCAGGAACGTCGTCAACCCCACGAGCCTCGTTGACGGTCTGGAGTTCTCTGCGCGCATCCCCGAACGTCGTCACGTCGGCCCCACGGAATCCGTAGATGCTCTGTTTCTCGTCGCCGACCAGAAAGACGTTCGACGCAGTCTGCTCGTCGACGCCCGTGAGGTGCTTGACTAACCCCCACTGGCGCGAGTCCGTGTCCTGGAACTCGTCGACCATCACGGCTGCAAACTGGTCTTGAAGCCGCTCCGTGACGGCATCGTTCGTTCGCAGGAACTCAAGCGTTGTCTCGATCACGTCGGGGAAGTCGAGCGTATCGCGGCGCTCCTTCTCGTCGGCGTAGGCGGCGAGGACGTCATCGAAGACCCGCATCAGAGCCAGCGCGTAATGGGCGCTGTTTGCTTCGAGCTCACCGGGTGTCGTCTCGACTGCATCCGCGTGCGGTTCGACGGCCGCGATGACCGCGTCGATGGCATCTTTCAGGTCGTCGTAGACGTCACCGTACTCACCCCAATCGTCCCGGTCACCGACGACGTACCCCGAACTGCTGTACAGGCCGCCGTTCTTCTTCTCACAGGCCTCGTAGAGCTCGAGGATTGCCCGCTGACAGTCGCGAGGATCGCTTTCCTCTGGGTCGTCAGGGAGTGTCGTCGCGACCTCAGAGAAGGTCCGGTAGGCCCGAAGACCGTCTTCGTCGGCGATAGCGCCCTCGCGGTCGACACGGCCCGCAACCGTGCGTAGCTGGCCAAGGAGTCCGTCCGCATACAGCGTCTGTCGGGCGTCGGCGACGTCGAGATCACAAACGACCTCCCAGCAGATATCGACGTAGTCGGCGACCTCGGCATCACGCCACTCATCGAGGACGGCCTCGCTCTGCGGGCGCTCATCGAGTAATCCAGCGAGTACATCGACCAGCTGGTCGCGACCCCAGAGCTGCGCGAGGAGCGCGACGTCATCATCGTCCTGGTTGCGTTCGAGGAACTCCGTTACGACTTCGCGTTGGAGTGTCGCGGCGCCGTCTTCATCGAGCACGTCGAAGCCGAGCGGGACCGGAGCCTCGACGGCCCGTTCTCGCAAGAGCCGCGTACAGAACGCGTGAATGGTGTGGACGTAGCCATCCTCCAGGTCGTCGAGGACGTTTCGCCAGCGGTGATAGGCCTCTGGTGAGTCGACAGCCTCGAGCCGGTCGTACACCTCCTCCCGAACGCGCTCGGTCAGTTCGGCAGCGGCCTTTCGTGTGAAGGTGATCGTAACGATGTTCTCCGGCGTGAGCGATGGGTTTTCGGCCAGTATCGTCACGTACCGCTCGGTGAGCGTTGTCGTCTTCCCCGTCCCGGCGCCGGCAGTGATCGCGACGTTCCGGCCCTGGACGAGCGCGTCCTCCTGTTCCTCTGTGAGCTGAATCTCCTCGGGGTCCTCAGTCATCGCTCATCACCGTCTCGATGTCCTCGTCGTCGCGAACACGGAGCGGAACGTACGCAGCGTCGTCCTCGTTAACCTCGTCGACGAACTCCCGCTTGCGGTGATGGCGGACATCGCACGCCCGACGGTAGTCACAGTAACGGCAGTTCGCTCCGCGGGCCGACAGGAGGGTCGTGTGGAACCGACCGTTGCCGATCGCCTCGTCGATTTGGGCCAGCCACTCCGGAACAACATCGTTCAGGAACCGGCGGAGTTCGGCCTCTGAATCGAACTTCGATTCGACGCCGCGTGGAACCTTGAGGTCGTTGGGGGGTCGCACCTGATAGTACGTCGCTGAAAGCGATCCCTGCTCGAACAGATCACCGTCGACGACGTTGGCCGCAGCAAGCAGATAAATGGGGAGTTGAAACTTCGTGCCGCCGGTTGTCTTCGTCATATACGGTGCTCGACCAGTCTTGTAGTCGTAGAGCGTGAGCGTCGGTTGTTCGCCACCCTGGCTCACGTCAACGCGGTCGATGTATCCCCGAATCGAGACAGTCGAGCCGTCCGGTCGCTCAACTGTGAACGGCCCAGCATCCGAGTCGGGAAGTCCCTCGCCGAACGGGGCCTCGAACAAGTGTGGGCGGTCAGCGCCGTCCCGCGAGAGTTCGTTGTCGAGGAAGGTAGCGAACAACCCCTGTTCCGGTGCGTCGTGGGGTTTGCTCCCAGCCTCGTACGGAGCGCTCACGCCGTCACCCAGACCCGCGAACAGCTCCGCCTTCCACCGTTCGTAGAACAGGCCGTCGTACTCGAAGTCAGCATCCCGGAGTTCCTCAACGGCGATCTCGCGAAGGTGCGTCGCCAGGTCGTCCCGGTTAAAGTCCGTGAGATCGACACCATCCCCGGTCTCGTCCTGCAGATCCGCGAAAAATCGTTCGAGAACGTCGTGAACGTACGACCCGGTTTCGAGGGGCGTAGGGACGACCTCAACGTCGTCGGGATCCTCGATTCCGAGCACTTTCTCGGCGTAGAACTTGAACCCACACTCGACGTATCGCTCGATCCGACTCGCGCTGTAGGGTTCTCGTTCCGACGGAGGATAGACCTCAGCGACGGTCTCGGGTTCTAACACGCCGTCGTGTTCGGAGAGGCCAGCCGTTCCCCTGTTGTCCGCACAGTGGAGTCCCCGATCCGTTCGCTTGGTCTGCTCGGGTGAGAGGTCACCTCGGTCGCCGGCGCGGCTGACTGCCGCACGCCGGTCGGCCGTTGCAGCGACGTGGCGCTGGAGATCTTCGCGGGAGCCTACGCGGTCGTCGACGCCATCTTCGGGTTCGATGCCGGTCACGCGCTGGAGTTCGTCGAGGACCGGCGACCGGACGACGGCGGACTCGTCGTCGCCCGTCTCTGGTGTGGTGATCGTGAGTTCATCGACGTTCGCGAGCAGCGTCGCGAAGAGATAGCGGCCACGGAGTCGCTCGTCGCCGGTGTCGAACCGCGGATGGGCGTCGGTCATCTCCTCGAAGAAGGCCGGGCGTTCCGGTGTCACTGGGAAGTGCTCGCTCGTCAGTCCCACGAGAAACACCTTCTCGAACGAGCGCATCCGGGCGTCGAGCAACCCCATCACTTCGACGTGACCGCCAGCAGCGCGCTGCGGAACCCGGATCGGAACACCATCGAAGGCACGGGTGAACAGTGCCAACGGGGAGAGATCGCTATTGACCGCCGCCAGCGACTCGAACGAGGAGAGGACCTCGTCTACGAGGTCGTAGGCTCGCTGTTCGACGGCTTGCTCGGCGCCGCTGGCGTAGTCCTCTGTCGCCGCCTCCAGGTCGAACCGGTCGTCCAACAGTCGTCGGAGCGTCTCGGTTGCGCCCTCGATGTCCTCCGTTCGGAGCGTCTCTAGCGTGGCCAGCAGCTCCTCGATTAGGGCCGCCGACTCGCCGTCGACGTCATCGAGCAGGGGTGACACAGAAACCGTGTCACGCCGGCGAGCAGCTGCCGTGACGGCGTTGGCTTGGTCGGTGTCGACGACGTCAACCAGTGGATTTGCTAACAGGGACGTGAGGTCCTCGGCCCGCGGATCCGGTTCGGCGAGGTTCAGGAGATCGTGGACGACACTCCCGGTGAACGTCCGGTTCAGCTGTGAGGCGGCGGTCGTGACGTGCGGGATGTCGAACGTATCGAACGTGTCCTCGACGTTCCCCGAATAGGCCTCGGTCCCGGGGACGACGACGGCCAAGTCGTCGGGGTCGCGACCATTGGCCAACTCAGTCCGGAGCTCGCGAGCGACGAAGCGAATCTCGCGCTCGGGCGTCGGGAGTTCACGCCATCGCAGAGCGTCTGGAGAAGGGACGGTGTCGGGGTCCGGGCGATAGAGCGCTTCCGTGATCGTTCCGAAGGCCCGCCCTGACTCGTCGACGGGCTCGAGTTCTACTGTCTCAAAGTCAAGTGCTTCGTAGACCTCTAAGGCGTCCTCCGCAACGGCGTCGACTCCGCTTCGGCCATCTTGGTGGAGCGGCAGCAGCGCGATCATTGGAAGTTCGTCGACGAGGCGTTCGATGAGGCGTCGTTCGACAGGACGGAACTCGTGATACCCGGAGAGGACGACGACATCCAGTTCCGGGGAGAGCGTCGATAATGACTGGTCCGCCGTCGCGACGGCGTCGAACATCTCTCCTCGGGTACAGACCCACTCATCAACGTAGTCAGCATGGAGGTCCTGGTAGTGGCGGTACGCGTCGACAGTAGCTGCCGCGATACGGTCATCGAGGGCTGAGCCCTCGAACTCCGCCGCCAGTGCGTCGGCGGTCCCGACACCGGCGTCATCGAAGAGTGAGAAACGACTACTGAACGAATCCGCGAGAGCGGCCGAGGCCGGTTCGCCGGCGAGAGCGCCATCTGTTTGAGCTGTCGTTCTGTCAAGCGCGTACTCCGCCAACCGGCGGTTCAGTTGCCCCGAGAGGGGGTGAACCGGACCGTGGAGGTCCTCATACCACTCCCGAACGACCGCATCGAGCGTCTCGGCACGAAGACGGAGGGGTTCGTGGGACGCGGCCCAGCGATCCTCGACCATGCTCCGGCGAGCGTCGTTCCGCGTTATATAGAGAATACTCCCCAGCGAATCGGTGGCGATGTCATCAGCCCGCTGAAATGCCCGTCGTTCCAATCGGGCGTGTTTCGGACCGGTGAGAAGCGTTGAATCCATCGAACACTCCCTACCAAGATATCGGTCTCACTTCACTCTTGGCGAGACTGACAGCTTAGGAGTGGCTTACCGAGAGGGGCCAAAATAAAACAGAGAGGACTGAGAACTCAGCCGACGGTCGCTAGCACCCGGACATCTTTGTCCGAGTGTCGTTCACGCTGAGTTCGAGCACCCCGTTCTTGCAGGAAGTCCTCTATCTCATCGGCCAGCGTATCGGCGTCCTCTCTATCGACGTGTACGATCAGCGTTGGCCGGTCTGGATCGTTGTTGTCGATGACAAGCGATACGTCTTTGAATTCGTCCGGCTGTCTGTACGCCTCGAATTCCTCGGCGACCTGGTCAGCCAGGTCATCGAGAATATCTACTGGGTCTGAGGTCATATTTGGATGACGGGCAATTTGAAAACGATCACACCTGACGGACTTGGAGAGAATCCTATCGACTCCTACCACCTCCAATTTCCAGTTCGGCAAGCAGGTGTTCAGAAGCGTCGTTCCGTGGACCGTGCGAGAAAGTCTGATCAACTTTTAAGACACGTGACCGAGGATAGTGCTGTATGTCCATTTACTTCGAAGAAACCACCTCCTCTAAACTCGATATCCATGACTGAGGAGCAAACCAAGGAAATTCGTCGCCGTTTAGACGAGGACCTCTCCTTAGACGATTTTGAACGAGATTACCGCTCAACCGGAGAGGCGGCTACCCAGTTCTTCCAAGACCTCTTCGTTCAAGTTCTCAACTTCGAAGAGACAATGTCTGCCTTGGGCGACGCAACTTGGCAGGATATTCCCGTTCACGAGTGGCCGAACACAGCTCGGGCGAACGCCGCTCGACTATTCGCCGAAGCAGGAAACTTCCGTGTCATCTACGTCGAACTGGAGAAGCTGACCCGGACAGCCGAACGAAACGCCATCCAGAGCCTCACTCGTTCAGACCGAACGAGTGGGTGGGCCATCGACGGCTCCTTCCTGACTGTATTCCACGCCCCTGACGAGGACATCTGGCACCTCGTCACACCCTACGAGGAAGGCACGGACGACATCACGACTGGCCGTCCTGTTCTGCGCCGGTACACCCTCGGGGAAGGCGAGACCCACCGCACCGTTGCAAATGCGCTGTCGAATATGGACGCCAGCAAAGGGCGGCTGGCAGAACGCATCGATGAGGCGTTCCGAGTTAAGCCCGTCACTGAGGATTTCTACGAGAACTACAAGAGCGCCTTCGACACGCTCAGTAAGGAACTTCGCCGTAAGGGACTGGAGATTGAGGACGCCGACCGGTACGCACACACGATGCTAAACCGGTTGATGTTCTTCTACTATCTCCAGAAGAAGGGCTGGATTGGTGACCGGAAGGACTTCGTCCGATGGTTCCACCAGCAGTACGAGGAGTCCAACGAGGAAGACGTGTTCCACGAGAAGTGGCTCTCGGCGCTGTTCTTTGAGGGTATGAACAGCCCGGAAGGCGGAGAGATCGATGCTGACCTCCCCTCCGAAGTCGAGACGGCTATTGCTGAGCTCCCGTACATGAACGGTGGACTCTTCCAGCCGACTGAGGAGGACGGACGCGACACGTTCCTATCAGATTCTGCGCTAAAGTCGGTGATCAAGGAGTTCCTCGAACAGTACAACTTCACCGTCACTGAAGAGAGCCCCTACGATATCGACGTCGCCGTCGATCCCGCGATGCTCGGGAAGATCTACGAGTCTCTGATTGCTGAGCAGGAACGCGGCGAAGCTGGGATCTTCTACACGCCTCGTGTTGAGGTGGATCTGATGTGCCGGATGGCACTGTACGAGCAGTTCTGTGACCATGCAAACGATCTCGATGCCGAAGGAAAACAGCAGATTGTCGAGTTTATCTTCAGTGAGCCACAGGACTGGGATGCGGAGAGCAGCGGGAAAACAGAGCAACTGGAGAGTATCCTCCACGAACTGCGTATCGTTGACCCCGCCTGTGGTAGTGGTGCGTTCCTGGTGGGGATGAAGCAAGTGGTCACCGAACTTTACCGAAAGCTCGGCACGACACCGGACTACCACCTCAAAGAGCAGATCATCAACGAGAACCTGTACGGCGTTGATATTAAGGACTGGGCCGTCCGGGTTGCTGAGTTCCGACTCTGGCTTTCGCTTGTTGAGGGAGAGGAGCAGCTTCCCGACCAACGCCCGGTGCTACCGAACTTCTCCTTCAAGCTCAAGGTTGGTGACAGCCTGATTCAGAAGCTCGATGGAGAGTTCGTCTCCCTGGACACACTCACGCGAACACTTGATGGGGATACTGGTGACCTCCTCACGGAGCTGAAAGAGCTGAAGCGCGAACATTTCGAAGGTGAGGGCGACCGAACACGGGAGATCGAAGAGAAGCAAGTGGAGCTTCTCAAAAACCACATCAACGGCCTCATCGACAATCTCTCTAAGGGAGGTTCTCAGCAAACTCTCTTCGGAGACACAAAGGACAAACAGATCGATGACGACGTCGAAGAACGGATTGAAGAGCTCAAAGATACTCGTAATGCGATTGACGAAGCCGGTGCTGCTGGGTTCTTCATGTGGGACATCGATTTCTCCGACGTGATGGTCGAGGGTGGATTCGACATCGTCATCGGTAATCCACCATATGTCCGTCAAGAGGACATCATCGATCAGGGAATCCATCCTGAGCGGCTTGATGAGATGGACAGCAGCGAGGTCTCGTCGTTGAAGAAACAGTACAAGAACGACCTGGTGGAGTATGTAGAGAAAACATTCGACATCAGCCCTTACAAGCGAAGTGACATTTACGTGTATTTCTTCTTCAAGGGGCTGGATCTCCTCCGAGAAGGGGGGACTCTCACGTACATCACCTCGAATTCATGGCTTGATGTGAATTACGGGAAGCGACTTCAGGAAGGGCTGCTACGGCATTCAAGTCTGAAATACTTGCTTGATAACCGGGCAGGTCCGATCTTTGAGGATGCGGACGTCAATACGGTTATCTCTTTAGCTAATCGGGAATCGACGCAGTCCCTGAGCGGCGATGCGGAGTTCCTAACCTTTGAGGAACATTACGAAAATATCGTCCAGTCAGAAACTATCAGTAGTGCACTAATCAGTGAGCAAGAAGAAGCTGAAGTAATTGAATATGGTGAAGAAACCCTCTACTATTCGCCAATTCAATATGGACGTCGGGTTTCCGTGCCAGAGTCAAGTTTGTGGAGGCTCGGCGGCGGGAGCTTGGAAGTTCAGGACGATGAAGAGAGGGTTTACAGCGAAAATACTGGTGTGACTGGCTCTCAGGCCAGTATAGAAAGCTTCGACGAAGAAACACAGGGAATCTACTCCTCTGGCTCGTACTCCGAAGACTCAAAGTGGGGGATCTATCTACAAGCCCCAGACGTGTACTTCCGGCTCATGAGCCGGAACCATGATAGATTCACCCCCCTTGTAGAGGTGGCTAATGATGTCTTCTTCGGAATCAAGTCTGGTGCTAATGATTTCTACTTCCCGGATGGTCAGAAAATAGAAGAGTATAGTATTGGGGATGAATACCTCCACCCCTTGGTCAAAAGCCCTCGAAATCTCAACGAACGGATTATCGCTCCTGACCGGCTGGAACGGAAACTCCTAAAAATAAATGATACTGACAAGTCTGCTCTTCCAAAAGGACTCCAAAAGTTCATAGAGTGGGGTGAAGATCAGGAATATCCCTCTCGTCGAACGATTAAGGGCCGGAATCCATGGTACGACATCGGTTCCGATATTAAGAAATCACAGATCGTCTGGCAACGGACTCATTATACAAAACACGCAGTATACTATTCAGATGAACCTGTGTATGCCACGGATAGATTCTACGGCATCGACATAGATCAGGAAAAGTATCATCCAAAAGTCTTTGCTGCCCTTCTGAATTCGACTTTGTATGCACTGGTAAAGGTCTTGTATAGTAGCGAAATGTCTGGTCGTTCGATTGACACAGCCGTGTATGAATTAGAATCTTTCCCGATTCCTGAACCGGAAGTCATCTCGAACGACGAGGAAGAAGCACTCATTGAGGCCTTCGAAGAACTAGATCAGCACGAACCTGAAGCAGTGTATGATGAATTCGATCTAGAAGCCCGTAGTAAACTGGATGAAGTAGTGTTTGATATCTTGGATGCGAATGAGGAGGAGCGGGAAGAAGTATATCAAAGCGTCGAGCGGTTAATCAAGCAAATCAGGAACCGGGATCGCCAGCGCTAATCACCCGGCAACTGAGCAAATTCGAATGGATCTTGAACTGGTAAATGTCGTCGCTGGCGGTACTCTTGACATCGAGATAGATCTCCACAGCGCTTTCGAACAGATTGGTGCTTCTAAAGCTAAGTACGAACCAGAAATCGCTCCAGGACTACAGTTGCAGTTGAAGGGAGCAACTATTATGTTGTTCCATAGTGGGGAATATCACCTCACTGGGGCAGACAGCTTTGAGAATGCTCGGGAAGCTGCAAGAAAGGTAACGGAAGTATTGGAAAAGGTGCTTGGAGAGGAGGTTCAGCAGGAGCACTTCGAGATTAGGAATCTACTCTACAAAGGAGAGTTCAGAATCGAATTGGATCTCGAAGAGTTACATTCTGATCTCCCGGGGAAAACAGAGCACCATCCTGAGAACCATCCAGCCCTTTATTTCAGATCAGATATGCATGGGGGCTTGCTGATCTTATTTCGAACGGGCAAGTACACGGTCACAGGAATTACGAACGATAGGGCGGCTGAACAGTTAGTTGGAGAGTTTATATATGAAACCGAGATATGAAACTGGAATTCCGAGATGGGGACTTTAGTAGTGACCGGTGAAATGGATAGACTACATGATCGTCTCGACTAACGACTGGGAACATCAATTATCGAGAACAGATAATGAGTGAGGAGAATTCTATCGGTATTATCGACAATCGGCGCTACTCCCACCTTGACGAGGTATTAAAATCAGGACTCGAAAGCGACGGTGTGGATCGGATTCGGATCGCTGTCGGGTACCTCTATATGAGCGGCCTGAAGCGACTTCGTCCAGAGCTGGATGAATTCCTCGACAACGGTGGTACACTCCAAGTCCTAATAGGGAATCCAGATCAGCAGGGGTTGGACGAGCTCATAGAGGCTCATCAGAACCTCCGTCTCACTGGTACGAAATTCAAACAGTCACAGAACGTCAAGTGGAGTGAGCGCACAGAGATTCGTGCCGAAACCGCGAACAACTACTCGAACCAGCTGCTTTACGAAAACCCGACTGCAGAGAATCAAGCGTTCTTCACGAAGCTAATCGACTGGCTAGAACAGGGACGTATCCAGCCAAAGCTGTACCTTCAGGAACGGTTCCACGCAAAGGCATATCTCTTCGAAAAAGACGAAGGAGACATCTTTACACCCAAAGACGTCGGCGTCGTCGGTTCGTCGAATCTCAGTCTCAGTGGGCTCCACAGCAATACGGAACTAAACGCACCCGTCTACAACGAGAGAGTTACGCAACTGAAGGACTGGTTCGATGACTTGTGGGACGACGCCGTAGAATTCGACGCCGACCTCCTAGACGCATTCGAAGATTCTTGGGTTTCGAACAATCCGGGTCACGTTTCGGCGGAAGACGAGCCACCGGCACTGCCGGATGATTCACTCCCAGATGACACGACGGAGACACTCCGTGAGGTCAGTAGTGGTACTGGTCTCCCGGCGCCGTATCTGGTGTACACGAAGATTCTCTACGAGCTTTACAAGGAGACATTAGAGACTGCTGAAGACTATCTCCAGTCATTCGACGTATACGAGGATCTCTATGAGTTCCAGCAGTGGGCGGTGAATCGGGGCATCCGAATCGCCAACAAATACGACGGGGTCCTCGTCTCCGACGTGGTCGGGATGGGGAAGACGTTCGTCGGCCTTGGCCTCCTCGAACACTTCCACGCTCGGAATCGTCTCCGTGGTAACAAGGGGAAGATGTTGATCATCTCACCGAAACATCTTCAGCCGATGTGGGAGCGGATGGTCAACAAGCGGTACAACTTCAACGCGGAAGTAATCAGTCTGGGGATGGTCTCGAAGGAGGACTACCACGAGACGCTCTTGGAAGAGCATGACGACACGACGGTATGTCTCGTTGATGAAGCGCATCACTTCCGGAACGACGATACACACCGGTATGACAATCTACAGTCGTTCCTGCCGACGGTCAATCAGACAATTCTCCTTACTGCGACACCGTATACGAAAAGCGCGTGGGACGTCTACAATCAGATTAAGCTGTTCCACATCGAAGACCTCACGCAGATTCCGATTACGCCTCCCAACCTCTACGACTTCACACAGATGGCGGAGAACGATGAGACTGACCTCTCGAATCTTCTCAGCCACGTGATGGTGCGGCGGACTCGCCAGGACATCATCGACCAATACGGTGAGGAAGATGAGGAGGGCAATCTGTATCTCCAGATGGGTGGCGAACGACGGTACCTCCCAGATCGGCACTTACAGACGGTCGATTACAATCTGCATGAGACGTACTCGACGGCAGATGGTGTGAATGATTCACTCTACGATGCGATTGTGGAGACGCTGGAAGACCTCACGTTCGCTCGGTACTCACTGGGTCAAGAGGAATACCTGAAGACAGGGTACGCGAATCAGGACCCGTATCAAAACCTCTCTTCGATGGGGAGGAGCATTCGTGGGTTGATGAAGTCCAACCTGCTGAAGCGGTTGGAAAGCAGTGTCCATGCCTTCTACACGTCTCTCAATCGGATGCTTCGGAGTTACCGGATGTTCCGGGATCTCCTCGACGAGGGTACGGTCGCTGTCGGAAGCGACGTCTCCGAACTCATTAACAGTGGAGAGCAGATCGACACAATTCTTGATGAGATCGACGAAATGGTCGAGGAGGGAGAGTACGCGGCGTACCAAACAGAGGCCTTCCATCTTGAACAGCTGAAGCGTGATCTGGAGACCGATATCCAGCTGTTAGCTGATCTGCAAGACACACTGGAACCGTTCCATCAGGACATCCAGAACGACTACGCGATGGATGACAAGGTCGAACAGCTCCGCCAGCTTCTCGGAAACCTCCGTATTGGGTCACATGAGATCCTCCAACGCGGTGACCGTGCTGAGAAGCTTATCGTGTTCACGCAGTTTACAGACACGGTTGAATATCTGGAAGCTGCGTTTGAGCAGTTCCAAGACCGCGGGCTAATCTCTGATGATGTTCGGTTTGCCAGTGCCACGAGTGACACGTCGAACGTGGAGAGCATCATCCAGCGTTTCGCTCCAGAGGCGAACGATGCACGGGATGAAATCGACCCGAGTGAAGAGATTGACGTCCTCTTTGCGACCGACGTGGCGGGGGAGGGGGTCAATCTTCAGGATGCAAATTTAGTCATCAACTACGACCTACACTGGAACCCCCTGCGTCTAATTCAGCGAATCGGTCGTGTTGACCGCCTCGGGAGTGGCCACGACGACATCTACGCGCTCAACTTCCTGCCGGAAACGGAACTTGAAGAGGAACTCGGTATCGTCGACCGGGTTGAGTCTCGGGTGCAAGAGATCAGTAGTGTTCTCGGCGAAGACGGGGAGATCCTGAGCCCGGAAGATAACGTGAACAAGTCATACATGGAGGACATCTACGCCGAGGAGGACATCGAGAAGGTCGAAGACGACGTTAACGAGATCATCGGGAGTGACGATCTTATCGGTCCGGCAAGCAGCCTTCAGGATCTCAAACAGGAACATCCGGATCTCCTCAGTTGGTTGGATGACCGTGACGGTATTCGAAGTGCGATGGAGTGGGATCGAGAATACGACGGCGTCGTCATTGTCTATCGGCAAGGAGACTACACGACCCCGTACCTCGTTACGTTCCCAAGCGAAGGAGGTCAGGATCTTGCCACACAGGAGAAGGACACCATCGTTGAAACAATCACATGTCCCGTCGATGAACCAGTCGCATCCGTCGAGGCAGAGACGTTCGACAGTCGCTACGAACGGGCGGTACAGGTGGCACGGACGGAGTTCGGCGAGGACATGGGGAAACGGCAGCAATTCCAGCGAGAAGCCCGTCAAGGTGCGAGCATTGATCGGGACTACGTAATTGACGAACTCGGAGAAGTCGCGTCGTCTGTAGAAAATACCGACCAACAACAGACACTAGCACAATTCCAGGATATCGTTGAGACTGTATCAGCAGACCAGATCCTCGACGAATTCCGAGACTTGCGTAACGAGGAAGTCACGGGGGAAGAACTGGTAGCTGCTGTTCGAGAGATCATCTCACGATACAATTTACAAGAGAAATACGAGGAACGTCAGGAATGGGCGGAAGAACAGGAAGAACCGCCCCATGTCGTCGCGGGGATGTATTTGAAAGGAGGAGATTAAATCACTTCCCACCGCGCTGAAGTTCAAATAGCTGTAGGAGCCAACTCTAACCATGGCCGAATTAGACCAACTGCCCACCACTGACTCTGGACACGTCGTAAAACAACAAGCGATGGAGTGGATGGAAGGTTTGGACGAACCAAGTGAGGGAGAGCTCAAAGACGCCGTGATTCCGAAGCCTTCCGACTTCTCAGGTAGTAAGTATCCAACAGAGATCTCCACGGTTCGAATTACCGGAACTCCTGAATTTATTGAGGCAGCAGGAGCCCTCCTCAAGCCCTTGCTCGATTTTGAAGACGATACTACCCGTGTCGAAGTCAATCTTCAACGTACTGAGGATCGGGATACTGGAGAACTAACTGATAATTACGCTCTCTACCTATCTATCGCCGAGCGGGGATGAGTCCAAGACACCACCTGTACACTATGGAAAACACAGACAAAGGAGATCTGGTCCGAATAGACATCCCCGACAAGACCGATCCAGACCACCAATATCACGGAGACCACGGTGTAATTGTGAATATTCTCTCGGACGACGCCGGCGTAGAAACAGGAGATTCACGGGACTCACGGCTCTATCGAATCCAGCTCGAATCGGGAGAAACGATTGATGTTCGATGGCGAGATATCCGTCCTCCGATTCAGTGAATGACTTCGAACCACCTAATCGAGTATTCATCGAGAAGATTCGGAGGCCTCGGTAACGACTTGATCGAATAATCGCTCCACACTTGCTTCAAGATCCTGCACGTAGTCATCGTAGGAACCTGTGTCGGCGTCAGTCGACACTGCGAAGGAGTGTAACGAGTAACCTTCCACTGTTGAAGGAGGTATCTTCACACTCCCACCGGGATAGACTAGGACGCCCGGAACTTCGAGCGAGAGGATGTAAGAGGTTAGCTGATACACGTCGCTAGAAGACGGCGATTCGTGGTTGGTTTTCCACTTCGCGTCGGCAACGAGTATCGGTTCCCCACCGGCTGTCCGGACGAGGACGTCCGGCCGCATTGAAACCGAGTGGGGACCGTCGACGAGGTTCGGGATCGAGGATTGGCCGTCAACGCGAAGACCCTCTTGTTCTTGTGCGATAGCACGAAACCCCCGTTCGACGATCCGCTCGAAGACAGTATTCATATTCACGAACAACGCCAGCGAGCGCTGGGTTCCGGCACGGATATCCTCGAAAAATTCTCGCTCTAACACCAGCGTCGCCAGTTCGAGTAATGTCGTGTAGTGGTCATTCAGTCGAGAGAGTTCGATACGTCGAACGGTTGCTGGCTGTACCGGTTCCACGCTAACGAACTCCCTGAGCTGTCGCTCCTGTACTCTGAGCTGGCTCCTAAGGTCGTCATCACTTACGAGAGTGATGAGTACCCGAATTGACGCCAATACCGCCCTATTCAGTGTATTGTCCGTGGTAAATTCCTCGTAGTCGACGGCGAAGTCGGTCGTGACAGGAGAGGGGCGCTGAAGCTGTCGTTGTACGTCGATTCGGCCTTTCACACGTTTTTCGATACTACTCGTGGAGACGTAATCCCGATGAAGACCTTGAGAGAGCACCGAGTGGAGTTCAGCCCGAAATAAGATTCCAATCGCATCAAAAAATGACGAGGCACTTGTGAAGTCCGTCTCCAAATCGAGAGTGTCGACTGGTGTATCAAACGCGTACCGAAGCGCCCACAGTAGCCGGGTCACAGTCCGCTTTGGGGTGACCTCGACGCGAACACCGCTGGGCAGCGTAAGTACCCCTACGTACGACCCACTAGAGAGGGTTACCTGCCCATCGCTCCCGAAGGAAACATCGAGTGGTGCAGTCCCAAAACGCTCCTCCATACTCTCTAAAAACTCGGCATCCGCTTGCGAAACGGGGAAAGGGTCCGTCTCCTCATGTTCCCCGAGAGAGATTGGCTCCGACGGAGGCTCAGTTTCGGTGCCGCCAGCTTCGTCGATCTGTGGACCGATCCCGCCAATCGGGAGAAACTCAGTCATGCTATTGTTCGTTCGCCCGATTGACGAACTCGCGAAGGCTTTCGATGAGATCGTCGATATCTGACTGTGCGAGATCTTGTACGTTGAGCTCAGGGCTCTCGAAATCCCCGTTCTCCCCGTCTTCCGGGTCCCACTCGTGTTGATAGCCCGTAACCGATTCGAAGACCGTGGCGGCATCATCGATGAACGCCGGTGAAACCTCACTGTTGTCGTTCGAGACTACCCAGTTCCACCGGAACTCGATCGTACCATCTTCCTCAATCTGGATAACCCCGACAGATGGGTTGACCGAATCCGCTTTTACCATCAGACTCGCATAGTCGCCGTCCCCAGGGTCAAGATTGGCGATATCGTCGGCATCATCAATCAACTGGGATATTTTTTCGGCGTTTGCCGGATCAAGCGTTGACGAAACTCGGTCACGGAACGCTTCAGTTGTTCGTTCTCCCTCCCCCCATGTGTCGTCAGCGGAGCCAGAATCTGCTTCTACTGATGAATCACGTTCTTGGCCGGACAGATCGACTGGATTCTCGATTCCGCCGAGCGTACAGAGCGCCGTATAGAGGTCGTTGGCATAGAATGACTGAATACGCTCAGTATTCCAGTCAAATAGCGTCTCGCCAGTCCCATCGAGAAGATCTTCTCGAAGCCGGTCGAGCTGGCCAAAGTAGTATTCTTCCAGTTGAGGCAATATATCGAAGCGCCACGCGTCGACGACTGCTGCCTTCGAATCGTGTTCAAGGAGGTAGGTGTGGCCGAGCTGTTTACCTTTCCCAAGCTGTGCCGCGTCCAAAATACGCTCGTTGAGTTCATCAATAGCGAGGATACTCGCTGCTAAGAGCCGGTCCCTGTCTGAGACGACACCAGTAGGTGCTGTGAGCAGTTCTTCGGGTTCCATCCCGGCGTCGATGGTGTCGTACTGCCCGAAGACGACATCGAGATTTGGTGGGAAATCGATAAATCGGAACCGTCGACGGAGTGCTGTATCGACCAGCGATATCGACTGGTCGGCAGTGTTCATCGTCCCGATGATGTAGAGATTCGGGGGTAGCGTGAACGAATCGCCGGAGTGTGCTAGTTCGACCTCGAAACTGCCTCGTTTATCGGCCTCCAGAAGGGTGATGACTTCGCCGAAGATCTGAGCAAGATTTCCGCGGTTGATCTCGTCGATAATCAGGACAAACGGCGGTGCCCGCTCACCCGCCGGCGTTGCCTCCAGCGCGTCGTTCGCATCCTCAGCAACGTGTTTCAACACCCCATCCTCGACATCGTAGGTAACACTTCCAGACTCTGTTGAGTCGGCAGTCAACCCCTCGATGAAATCCTCGTAAGAAAACGAGGGATGGAACGTCACTGAGCGAATTTGTTTCCCTGTGGGCTCCCTCTCGGTTTGCTCGTGGATCCATCGTCTCGCAAAACGCTTCGCGTCGAAGGTTTTCCCCGTTCCAGGAGGACCATACAAGATAACCTGCTTGTTCTGGACGAGCTGGCGTTCGATTTCTTCAGCACTGTTCGGTTTTGACGGGAGTTCAGTGGCGTCGGTTGAGGTCGCCTGCTCGACGTCGATATCAACTTGGCTGAGGAGAAAGTTTGCAGCTGCGTCCGAGAGATCCGCGAGATATGCTTCTTGGAGGTGATCGTTTGAGTTTATGGGGTAGTATTTCTCTGTTCGGTACTTGTCTTGACCGAGAATTTCCTTAAGCTCGCTATCGACAGGGAATGGTTCGTTGAACCAGTGAAAGTCGACAGCGATTCGCTGGTACTCCTGGTCGCGGAAGGAGTATGTTTCGTGATGACCCGTGGCGATTGAGTAGCCGATAAGCTCGTCGTCGAAATTATGGAAGATTACATCGCCTTCCGCTACTCGTTCAAGGTCGTGGTGCCACTCATTATCTACTTTAGCTCTCAGATATTCGTCTCGGATTTCAGCTTGATTACCTTGATTGACCCAGAACGGGTTGGCGTCCGTCCCTATGAGGTCCTGAATTGTTGTCGTCGATCCATCGCCGCCCTCAGTACCAGAGTCAGTCTTAGCGTCGAGCACCGTCCGATAGAGTCGGATTGCCGCGTCAGAAGATTCGTTCTCGATACTCGACTCGTCGACCTTGTCGATCACATTGAATAGCTGATCCACCTCAAGCCGTATCGGGACCTCGAGTCCGTGATCAGCTTCCGCTGTCGCGTGGCCAACAACTTGCTCATATGTTTCAAGGAAATCTTCGAACTCCTCGACGCCCTCTGCGTAGGAGCCTGGTTGATCGTAGTCGAAGAAGGCCAGACCGCTCTCAGTAGCGGCGTTGATGATCGGATACTCCTCAATATGGAGGTTACCAAAGAGTTCCCGGACCGTCGTTTTACCACCTAGTTCAGCTTCCCACTGGTCGTCGTATTGATCAGCATCACGAATTTCTTTTATAAGATCCGCAAGTTCATCAATCGAATTATTCCACTTAGACAGTATGTTCTCGGCGTTACCACGTTGGATAGCAGCATGCATCCGGTCCCACATCGACTTGAACCGTTCCGAGGTGGGATCGTCGATGAACGCATCCGCTCGATCCCGGATATCTTTCGTCCTGTCGTGTTTTTCGAAATCAAATTCCTCGCCAGCGGTGTGGTTTTCCGCGACTTCTCGCCACTCTTCAAGCACCTCCCGCTGGGCGGAAGTCAATATCGTGGACATCTCCCCCCCATCGCTCATTACGTCATAAACTCGGCTAAACGCCTCCGACCTGTTCTTAATCGGCATGACTGACTGGCGCGGCGCATACGCCTCGTCGTAATCTAAGACCTGGTTGACCTTCGCCCGATTGTAGCCATTCGTCGGGCGCCGCCAGTGTTCCCAATCGATGCCGACGTGAAACTCTTCGACATCATCGTCTGGGGCTACCTTCTTTTCAGGGTCGGTAATACCTTCACCACTCCACGGCTCCGACACAGTCCCAACTCCAACATAGGTGCCAGAGGGTTGATCATACATCAACACCCTGTCGCCCTCATTTAGGGGTTGAAGCTGTTCTCCGTACTCCGACTTGTCGGCAAACGTCGCTGCTACGCTGACGTCCTCGAATAGTCGTTCAAAATCGATTGGATTGTGATGTTGCCGATTAGTATGAACGAAGTAGGTGTCAGTCATCGATGATACCAATAGATTGCCTATTGGCTAAATAAAACCAGTCACCTAAATCCCTGCGGACGGTTCCGCGGTCGGTATGTTCGGAACATCTTCTAGAAAGCAGAAATCCGAATCTAGCCCAAAGAGGACCCCATCCCAGGTTCAAGCCATATGCGTGCTGTGAGTCGCTTTGGGAGCAAGAAGCCAACCGGGATCGGTAGTGACGAATTGGCGGTTCCGATATAATGAATTCCCAGCCAGCAGTTGATTCCGGAAACTCTCGGAAATCCCTGCTTTCCACAAATCAGAATCGCGCTACTGCAAGGGCTTTTAGAGGATCAGCAAAGGGCTATATGGAATGATTCCGGAAACAACCCGGTCATGCTTTTATGACTCGACAGAAATCTGTTTACCAGATAGAGATGATCCGCGATGCTCGCGTTCTCCGCGCCGGGTTCGTTCCTCGAGAAGTTGAGCATCGCGACGCCGAAGTCAACCACCTCTCTAGCGTCCTTGAGCCCATCACGAACGGCGAACCCGCCGACACCGCTATTGTCACCGGACCCAGCGGCGCTGGCAAGACCTGCATCTCGAAGTTCGTCACCGAACGGCTCCGCGAAGAGGTCCTCGACGTCGAGGCCACCTACGTCAACTGCTGGCGTAACTACACCCGATTTCGGACCCTCTACCAGATCCTCGACGACCTCGGCGCGACCATCGACATCCACCGACAGTCGACGCCGCACGACGAACTCGTCGACCGCCTCCAGCAGCACGACGGCCCGCGAACGGTCGTCATTCTCGACGAGGTCGACCAGCTGGAGGACCCCAGCGTCATCTACGACCTCCACAGCCTCCCGCAGTTCGCGATCATCTGCATCGCGAACAAGGAAGAGGAGCTGTTCAGTCGCGTCGACGACCGGCTCGTGAGCCGGCTGCGCTCCAGCGAACACGTCCGGATGGACAAGTACCACGACGAGCAGCTGTTCGACATTCTGAGTGCGCGGGC